>NZ_CP152036.1:0-10000 GCF_040311405.1 Bacillus sp. FSL K6-2865
ATGGAGAATATATTGGATCTTTGGAATCAAGCTCTAGCTCAAATTGAGAAAAAGCTAAGCAAACCGAGTTTCGAAACTTGGATGAAGTCGACGAAAGCCCATTCGCTGCAAGGGGATACCTTAACCATCACCGCTCCCAATGAATTTGCCAGAGACTGGCTGGAGTCCAGGTACTTACATCTCATTGCAGATACCATATACGAATTAACCGGGGAAGAATTGAGCGTCAAATTTGTCATTCCTCAAAATCAGGACGAAGAAAACTTTTTACCGAAACCGCAAGTGAAAAAAGCGGCAAAAGAGGAACCGTCTGATTTTCCCCAAAGCATGCTCAACCCGAAATATACATTCGACACATTCGTCATCGGATCGGGAAACCGATTCGCCCATGCAGCATCACTGGCTGTGGCGGAAGCACCCGCTAAAGCGTACAACCCTTTATTTATATACGGGGGAGTCGGCTTAGGAAAAACCCACTTAATGCACGCGATCGGCCATTATGTCATTGATCATAATCCTTCAGCCAAAGTGGTGTACCTGTCTTCTGAAAAATTCACAAATGAATTCATCAACTCAATCCGCGATAATAAAGCCGTTGATTTCCGCAACCGCTATCGGAACGTTGATGTACTTTTGATAGATGATATTCAATTTTTAGCCGGAAAAGAACAAACACAGGAAGAGTTTTTCCATACATTCAACACGCTTCATGAAGAAAGCAAACAAATCGTGATTTCCAGCGACAGACCGCCGAAAGAGATCCCGACCCTTGAAGACCGCCTTCGTTCGCGGTTCGAATGGGGATTGATTACGGATATCACACCGCCGGATCTGGAAACGCGGATTGCCATCCTGAGAAAGAAAGCGAAGGCGGAAGGCCTTGATATTCCGAACGAGGTCATGCTTTACATCGCGAATCAGATTGACAGCAACATCCGCGAACTGGAAGGGGCATTAATCCGGGTTGTCGCCTATTCATCCTTAATCAATAAAGACATTAACGCAGACCTGGCTGCAGAAGCATTGAAAGATATCATTCCGTCTTCTAAGCCGAAGGTCATTACGATAAAAGAGATTCAGCGGATTGTCGGACAGCAGTTCAACATTAAGCTTGAAGATTTCAAAGCGAAAAAGCGCACGAAATCCGTGGCGTTCCCAAGACAAATTGCGATGTATCTTTCAAGAGAAATGACGGATTCTTCTTTGCCTAAAATCGGGGAAGAATTTGGCGGCAGAGACCATACAACCGTCATTCACGCCCATGAAAAGATTTCAAAACTGCTGATTGATGACGAGCAGCTTCAGCAGCAGGTGAAAGAAATAAAAGAACTGCTTAAATAATAGTGCCCTCGGATGAATCGGGGAAAGTGTGAATAACTTTTTCATAGCCATACACAGTCTGTCCACATGTGGATAGGCTGTGTTTCCTGTCTTTTTCACAACTTATCCACAAATCCACAGGCCCTACTATTACTACTGCTATTTTTAAAATATATTAATTATATTATCCGTTAGGAGGATAAACATGAAATTTACAATTCAAAAAGATCGTTTAGTCGAAAGTGTACAAGACGTTCTAAAAGCCGTTTCATCCAGAACCACAATTCCCATTCTCACCGGTATTAAGATCGTCGCCTCAGATGAAGGAGTATCTTTCACAGGAAGTGACTCTGATATTTCAATCGAGTCATTCATTCCGAAAGAAGATGATGATAAAGAAATCGTGACGATCGATCAGCCGGGAAGTATCGTGCTGCAAGCCCGTTTCTTCAGCGAAATCGTTAAAAAACTTCCGATGGCGACTGTTGAAATCGAAGTTCAAAATCAATATTTAACGATTATCCGTTCCGGAAAAGCCGAATTTAATTTAAACGGCCTTGATGCAGATGAATATCCGCATCTGCCGCAAATCGAAGAGCATCACGCCATTCAGATTCCGACGGATCTTTTGAAAAACCTGATTCGCCAAACCGTGTTCGCTGTGTCCGCCTCAGAAACACGCCCTATCTTGACAGGTGTAAACTGGAAAGTCGAAAACGGTGAATTATTATGCACTGCCACGGATAGCCACCGACTCGCTTTAAGAAAGGCGAAGCTTGATATTCCGGAAGACAGCTCTTATAACGTGGTCATTCCTGGGAAAAGCTTAACCGAGCTGAGCAAAATTCTTGATGACAACCAAGAACTGGTTGATATCGTCATTACAGAAACCCAAGTTCTGTTCAAAGCGAAAAACGTATTGTTCTTCTCAAGATTGCTTGACGGAAACTATCCGGACACGACCAGCTTAATTCCGCAGGAAAGCAAAACGGAAATCGTCGTGAACACGAAGGAATTTTTACAGGCGATAGACCGTGCTTCTTTATTGGCGAGAGAAGGCCGCAACAACGTTGTAAAGCTTTCTGCCAAACCGGCGGATTCGCTGGAGATTTCATCAAATTCTCCGGAAATCGGGAAAGTGGTCGAAGCTGTGCTGGCTGACCAGATTGACGGCGAGGAATTAAATATTTCATTCAGTCCAAAATATATGATGGACGCACTGAAAGTACTTGAAGGAGCGGACATCCGTATCAGTTTTACGGGAGCGATGAGACCGTTTCTTATCCGTACGCCGAATGATGAAACCATCGTTCAGCTCATCCTTCCGGTCAGAACGTATTAATCAAACAGAATGTGCTGCCGGCTTAGTTCGGCAGCTTTTCTATTCATCAGCCGCTCCCTCAAGTTTTCCCTTTCCTTATTTCAGGATTTTTTAGTACAATTAGATATTAGTGATATTTGAAAGAGGTCGATAATATGGCAAATCCGATTTCGATTGATACAGAAATGATTACGCTTGGCCAGTTTTTAAAATTAGCCGATGTGATTCAGTCCGGCGGCATGGCGAAGTGGTTTCTGAGCGAGCATGAGGTGACTGTCAACAATGAACCTGACAATCGCCGCGGCAGAAAGCTTTACGTTGGAGACGTGGTCGCGATTGAAGGATTTGGTTCATTTCAAGTCGTCAATTAAAGCGGGTGACAGCGGTTGTATATCCAAAATTTAGAATTAACATCCTACCGTAATTATGAGCGCGCTGAGCTTCAATTCGAAAACAAGGTGAATGTGATCATCGGGGAAAATGCCCAAGGCAAAACCAATCTGATGGAAGCCATCTATGTCCTTTCGATGGCAAAATCACACCGCACCTCAAATGACAAAGAACTTATACGGTGGGACGAAGACTATGCTAAAATAGAAGGAAGAGTGATGAAGCGAAACGGGGACATCCCGATGCAGCTTGTCATCTCCAAAAAAGGTAAAAAGGGCAAGGTCAATCATATAGAGCAGCAAAAACTCAGTCAGTATGTCGGAGCGCTGAACACCATTATGTTTGCCCCTGAGGATTTAAATCTCGTCAAAGGAAGCCCCCAGGTGAGGAGGAGATTTCTCGATATGGAGATCGGGCAGGTTTCTGCCGTTTATCTGTATGATTTATCTCTTTATCAAAAAATCCTTTCACAGCGGAATCATTTTCTGAAACAGCTGCAAAGCCGGAAACAGACTGACCGGACCATGCTTGACGTTCTCACTGATCAGCTGATTGAAGCAGCCGCAAAAGTTGTCGCCAAACGTCTGCAGTTTACGGCGCAGCTTGAAAAATGGGCGCAGCCGATCCATTCCGGCATTTCCCGGGGACTTGAAGAACTGACGCTTAAGTACCACACGGCGCTTGATGTATCAGATCCCAAAGATTTGTCGAAAATAGGTAACAGCTACCAGGAGTCTTTTTCGAAATTAAAAGAAAAAGAAATAGAACGAGGCGTCACATTATTCGGACCGCATCGGGATGATGTCCTTTTTTATGTGAACGGACGCGATGTGCAGACGTACGGTTCGCAGGGACAGCAGCGTACGACGGCTTTGTCTTTGAAGCTGGCCGAAATAGATTTGATTCATGAAGAAATCGGAGAATACCCCATTTTACTTTTGGATGATGTACTAAGCGAGCTGGATGATTACCGACAGTCCCATTTGCTTCATACGATCCAAGGCCGTGTGCAGACATTTGTCACCACGACAAGCGTGGATGGCATTGACCACGATACCTTACATCAAGCAGGAATGTTCCGTGTGGAAAACGGTACGTTAGTGAAGTGAAGAAATGAGGTGAGCGATTGTATATTCATTTAGGTGACGACTTTGTCGTTTCAACACGCGATATCGTCGGCATTTTTGACTGCAAGGTCAATGTATCGCCGATCGTTGAAGAATTTCTGGACAGACAGAAAGAAAAAGTAGTGCCGTCCGTAAACGGCACGCCAAAGTCTATCGTAGTCACGACTGAGAATATATATTACTCTCCCTTATCTTCCGGCACACTGAAGAAACGTGCGCAATTTATGTTAGAAATAGATTCTTAGCGGATCTTTACAATGAATATATCGTTTAAGAAAAGTGTAGGTGAATGTGCATGGCTATGGAACAGCAGCAAAATAGTTATGATGAGAATCAGATACAGGTATTAGAAGGTTTGGAAGCTGTTCGAAAGAGACCGGGGATGTACATCGGATCAACTAACAGCAAAGGCCTTCACCACTTGGTGTGGGAAATCGTCGACAACAGTATTGACGAAGCCCTGGCCGGTTATTGTACAGATATTAACATCGAGATTGAAAAAGATAACAGCATTACCGTTAAGGACAACGGGCGCGGAATTCCGGTCGGTATCCAGGAGAAGATGGGCCGCCCTGCGGTTGAAGTCATCATGACCGTTCTCCACGCCGGCGGTAAATTTGACGGAAGCGGATATAAAGTATCCGGCGGTCTTCACGGTGTAGGGGCGTCTGTCGTAAACGCCTTGTCGACTACTCTTGACGTTACGGTTCATCGTGACGGAAAAATCCACTATCAGGCGTACGAGCGCGGTGTACCTGTGGCCGATCTTGAAGTGATCGGTGATACTGATAAGACCGGAACGATTACGCACTTCGTTCCGGATCCGGAAATCTTCAAAGAAACAACCGTATACGACTATGATCTGCTTTCAAACCGTGTCCGGGAATTGGCCTTCCTGACAAAAGGCGTAAACATCACGATTGAAGACAAACGTGAAGGACAAGAACGGAAAAACGAGTACCACTACGAAGGCGGAATCAAAAGCTATGTTGAGTACTTAAACCGTTCCAAAGAAGTCGTTCATGAAGAGCCGATTTATATCGAAGGCGAGAAAGACGGCATAACGGTTGAAGTTGCATTGCAATACAACGACAGCTATACAAGCAATATTTATTCTTTCACGAATAATATCAACACATACGAAGGCGGCACGCACGAGGCCGGATTTAAAACCGGTCTGACCCGTGTCATAAACGACTATGCAAGAAGAAAAGGGATTTTCAAAGAAAATGATCCGAATTTAAGCGGGGATGATGTGAGAGAAGGGCTGACTGCCATTATTTCAATTAAGCACCCTGATCCGCAATTCGAAGGGCAGACGAAAACGAAGCTCGGCAACTCCGAAGCGAGAACGATCACTGATACGCTGTTTTCTTCTGCGCTGGAAACATTCCTTCTTGAAAATCCGGACTCAGCCCGCAAAATCGTTGAAAAAGGTTTAATGGCCGCAAGAGCGCGGATGGCAGCGAAAAAAGCACGGGAATTGACCCGGCGCAAAAGTGCGCTTGAGATTTCCAATCTGCCGGGCAAACTGGCGGACTGTTCTTCTAAAGATCCGAGCATTTCCGAGCTGTATATCGTAGAGGGTGACTCTGCGGGCGGATCAGCGAAACAGGGACGTGACCGTCATTTCCAAGCTATTCTGCCGCTGCGCGGTAAGATTCTGAACGTTGAGAAAGCCAGACTTGATAAGATCCTCTCAAACAATGAGGTCAGATCAATGATCACGGCTCTCGGAACAGGAATCGGAGAAGATTTTAATCTTGAAAAAGCGCGTTATCATAAAGTGGTCATCATGACGGATGCCGATGTTGACGGCGCCCACATCAGAACGCTTTTATTAACGTTCTTCTACAGATACATGCGGGAAATCATCGAAAACGGCTATGTCTACATTGCCCAGCCGCCGCTTTATAAAGTGCAGCAGGGAAAACGGGTGGAATACGCTTATAACGATAAGCAGCTTGATGAGCTGTTAAAAGAGCTTCCGCAATCACCTAAGCCCGGCCTCCAGCGTTATAAAGGTCTTGGAGAAATGAACGCGACTCAGCTTTGGGAAACGACAATGGACCCTGCGACCAGAACGCTTCTGCAAGTCAATCTTGAAGATGCAATGGACGCTGACGAGACTTTTGAAATGCTGATGGGTGACAAAGTAGAACCGCGGAGAAACTTCATAGAAGCAAACGCCAGATACGTGAAAAATCTTGATATTTAACCAAGAAAGCCTTATTTTCGTTAAGAAATAAGGCTTTTTTCTCAAAGCGGCTTCTAAAGCCCCTGAAAACCCGCAAAACCCGTATATTCTACTAAATTAATGTGTATAAACACAAGTTTATTGATATAATGGAGAATAGTGAAATCGTATTGAAGATCATAATGGACAATCTACTCCCACATTATTTCATGTGATACTTCAGGGAGGTTTTTTTAATGAGTGAACAAAACACACCACAAGTACGTGAAGTCAATATCAGTCAGGAAATGCGGACATCCTTCCTGGACTATGCAATGAGCGTTATCGTATCCCGGGCGCTTCCGGATGTGCGTGACGGTCTGAAGCCGGTTCACAGACGGATTTTGTACGCGATGAATGATTTAGGCATGACCAGTGACAAACCATATAAAAAATCTGCCCGTATCGTCGGTGAAGTTATCGGTAAGTACCACCCGCACGGTGACTCAGCGGTTTACGAATCAATGGTCAGAATGGCGCAGGATTTTAACTACCGCTACATGCTTGTTGACGGACACGGCAACTTCGGTTCGGTTGACGGCGACTCAGCGGCCGCGATGCGTTACACAGAAGCGAGAATGTCAAAAATCGCAATGGAAATCCTCCGGGACATTACGAAAGATACGATTGATTATCAAGATAACTATGACGGCGCAGAAAGAGAACCTGTCGTCATGCCTTCGAGATTTCCGAATCTGCTCGTCAACGGAGCTGCCGGTATTGCGGTCGGAATGGCGACAAATATTCCTCCGCATCAGCTTGGGGAAGTCATTGAAGGCGTGCTTGCCGTAAGTGAGAATCCTGAGATTACAAACCAGGAGCTGATGGAATACATCCCGGGCCCGGATTTTCCGACTGCAGGTCAGATTTTAGGCCGGAGCGGCATCCGCAAGGCATATGAATCCGGACGGGGATCCATTACGATCCGGGCTAAGGCTGAAATCGAAGAGACATCATCGGGAAAAGAAAGAATTATTGTCACGGAACTTCCTTATCAGGTGAACAAAGCGAGATTAATTGAAAAAATCGCAGATCTTGTCCGAGACAAAAAAATCGAAGGAATTACGGATCTGCGTGACGAATCCGACCGTAACGGAATGAGAATCGTCATTGAGATCCGCCGTGACGCCAATGCTCACGTCATTTTGAATAACCTGTACAAACAAACGGCCCTGCAGACGTCTTTCGGAATCAACCTGCTGGCGCTCGTTGACGGACAGCCGAAGGTACTAAGCCTGAAACAATGTCTGGAGCATTATCTTGATCACCAAAAGGTTGTGATCCGGCGCAGAACGGCTTACGAACTCCGCAAAGCGGAAGCGAGAGCTCACATTCTGGAAGGTTTAAGAATTGCTCTCGATCATTTAGATGCCGTTATTTCTCTTATCCGCAATTCCCAGACGGCTGAAATTGCGAGAACAGGTTTGATCGAACAATTCTCACTGACTGAAAAACAAGCGCAAGCCATTCTGGATATGCGCCTTCAGCGATTAACCGGTCTGGAGCGCGAAAAGATTGAAGAGGAATATCAATCACTTGTTGCGCTTATCACCGAGCTGAAAGATATTTTAGCCAATGAAGCAAGAGTTCTTGAGATCATTCGTGAAGAGCTCAATGAAATCAAAGAGCGTTTCAATGATGAGAGACGCACTGAAATCGTGACGTCCGGTCTTGAAACAATTGAAGATGAAGATCTTATCGAGAGAGAAAATATCGTCATCACACTGACCCATAACGGCTATGTTAAACGTCTCCCGGCGTCCACATACCGCAGCCAAAAACGGGGCGGAAAAGGCGTACAGGGAATGGGAACGAATGAAGATGACTTTGTGGAACACTTAATTTCCACATCAACGCACGATACGATCCTGTTCTTCTCTAATAAAGGGAAGGTATACCGTTCTAAAGGATATGAAATCCCTGAATACGGCCGTACGGCAAAAGGCATTCCGATTATTAACCTTCTGGAGGTTGAAAAAGGCGAATGGATTAATGCCATTATTCCGGTCAGCACGTTTGATGAGGAGCAATACCTCTTCTTTACGACCAAACAAGGGGTGTCGAAACGTACGGCACTGTCCCAGTTTGCGAATATACGGAATAACGGGCTGATCGCCCTAGGTCTCCGGGAAGACGATGAACTGATGGCCGTCCGCCTGACTGACGGCAAGAAACAAATCATCATCGGAACGAAGAACGGTTTGCTGATCCGTTTCCCTGAAGCAGATGTAAGACAAATGGGACGCACAGCTGCGGGTGTTAAAGGCATCACGCTGACAGACGATGATGTCGTGGTAGGCATGGAGATTCTTGAAGAAGACTCCCATGTCCTCATAGTGACAGAAAACGGCTACGGCAAACGCACACCGGCTTCAGAATACAGAGTTCAAAGCCGGGGCGGAAAAGGCCTTAAAACATGTAAAATCACTGACAGCAACGGTCCGTTAGTAACCGTGAAAGCAACAAAAGGCGAAGAGGACTTAATGATTATTACGGCAAGCGGCGTGTTAATCAGAATGGATATTAATGATATTTCCACTACGGGACGCGTAACACAAGGCGTCCGTCTGATCCGCATGTCTGATCAAGAGCATGTAGCCACTGTGGCGCTTGTGGAAAAGAATGAAGAAGAGCCGGAAGAAACGGAAGAAGTATAAACGAAAAAGCGCAGCTGCAACAGGCTGCGCTTTTACTATATAAAGAAGTGAAAAAAAGCTTTGACACATAGCGATGATACTGATATAATTCTTTTTGTTGTCTTTTTAATAGAAAGGCAAGCCTAGTGAAAATATTTTTTAAAAAAGTATTGACCTAGCAAACTGAAAATGTTATGATTAAGAGGTCGCTTCGAGAGAAGCAACAAAGTTCTTTGAAAACTAAACAAGACAAAACGTACCTGTTAATTCAAAGTTTTAAATAAATCGCACAGCGATGTGCGTAGTCAGTCAAACTACTTTATCGGAGAGTTTGATCCTGGCTCAGGACGAACGCTGGCGGCGTGCCTAATACATGCAAGTCGAGCGGACAGATGGGAGCTTGCTCCCTGATGTTAGCGGCGGACGGGTGAGTAACACGTGGGTAACCTGCCTGTAAGACTGGGATAACTCCGGGAAACCGGGGCTAATACCGGATGGTTGTTTGAACCGCATGGTTCAGACATAAAAGGTGGCTTCGGCTACCACTTACAGATGGACCCGCGGCGCATTAGCTAGTTGGTGAGGTAACGGCTCACCAAGGCGACGATGCGTAGCCGACCTGAGAGGGTGATCGGCCACACTGGGACTGAGACACGGCCCAGACTCCTACGGGAGGCAGCAGTAGGGAATCTTCCGCAATGGACGAAAGTCTGACGGAGCAACGCCGCGTGAGTGATGAAGGTTTTCGGATCGTAAAGCTCTGTTGTTAGGGAAGAACAAGTGCCGTTCAAATAGGGCGGCACCTTGACGGTACCTAACCAGAAAGCCACGGCTAACTACGTGCCAGCAGCCGCGGTAATACGTAGGTGGCAAGCGTTGTCCGGAATTATTGGGCGTAAAGGGCTCGCAGGCGGTTTCTTAAGTCTGATGTGAAAGCCCCCGGCTCAACCGGGGAGGGTCATTGGAAACT
>NZ_CP152036.1:12500-162500 GCF_040311405.1 Bacillus sp. FSL K6-2865
GAAGCAAGACCGGAAGGACTTGTGGAGCGCTTAGAAGTGAGAATGCCGGTATGAGTAGCGAAAGAGGGGTGAGAATCCCCTCCACCGAATGCCTAAGGTTTCCTGAGGAAGGCTCGTCCGCTCAGGGTTAGTCGGGACCTAAGCCGAGGCCGAAAGGCGTAGGCGATGGATAACAGGTTGATATTCCTGTACCACCTCCTCACCATTTGAGCAATGGGGGGACGCAGGAGGATAGGGTAAGCGCGGTATTGGATATCCGCGTCCAAGCAGTTAGGCTGGGAAATAGGCAAATCCGTTTCCCGTGAAGGCTGAGCTGTGATGGCGAGCGAATTATAGTAGCGAAGTTCCTGATTCCACACTGCCAAGAAAAGCCTCTAGCGAGGTGAGAGGTGCCCGTACCGCAAACCGACACAGGTAGGCGAGGAGAGAATCCTAAGGTGATCGAGAGAACTCTCGTTAAGGAACTCGGCAAAATGACCCCGTAACTTCGGGAGAAGGGGTGCTCTGTTAGGGTGCAAGCCCGAGAGAGCCGCAGTGAATAGGCCCAGGCGACTGTTTAGCAAAAACACAGGTCTCTGCGAAGCCGTAAGGCGAAGTATAGGGGCTGACGCCTGCCCGGTGCTGGAAGGTTAAGAGGAGCGCTTAGCGTAAGCGAAGGTGCGAATTGAAGCCCCAGTAAACGGCGGCCGTAACTATAACGGTCCTAAGGTAGCGAAATTCCTTGTCGGGTAAGTTCCGACCCGCACGAAAGGCGCAACGATCTGGGCACTGTCTCAACGAGAGACTCGGTGAAATTATAGTACCTGTGAAGATGCAGGTTACCCGCGACAGGACGGAAAGACCCCGTGGAGCTTTACTGCAGCCTGATATTGAATGTTGGTACAGCTTGTACAGGATAGGTAGGAGCCTTGGAAACCGGAGCGCCAGCTTCGGTGGAGGCATCGGTGGGATACTACCCTGGCTGTATTGACCTTCTAACCCGCCGCCCTTATCGGGCGGGGAGACAGTGTCAGGTGGGCAGTTTGACTGGGGCGGTCGCCTCCTAAAAGGTAACGGAGGCGCCCAAAGGTTCCCTCAGAATGGTTGGAAATCATTCGCAGAGTGTAAAGGCACAAGGGAGCTTGACTGCGAGACCTACAAGTCGAGCAGGGACGAAAGTCGGGCTTAGTGATCCGGTGGTTCCGCATGGAAGGGCCATCGCTCAACGGATAAAAGCTACCCCGGGGATAACAGGCTTATCTCCCCCAAGAGTCCACATCGACGGGGAGGTTTGGCACCTCGATGTCGGCTCATCGCATCCTGGGGCTGTAGTCGGTCCCAAGGGTTGGGCTGTTCGCCCATTAAAGCGGTACGCGAGCTGGGTTCAGAACGTCGTGAGACAGTTCGGTCCCTATCCGTCGCGGGCGCAGGAAATTTGAGAGGAGCTGTCCTTAGTACGAGAGGACCGGGATGGACGCACCGCTGGTGTACCAGTTGTTCTGCCAAGGGCATCGCTGGGTAGCTATGTGCGGACGGGATAAGTGCTGAAAGCATCTAAGCATGAAGCCCCCCTCAAGATGAGATTTCCCATTCCGCAAGGAAGTAAGATCCCTGAAAGATGATCAGGTTGATAGGTCTGAGGTGGAAGTGTGGCGACACATGGAGCTGACAGATACTAATCGATCGAGGACTTAACCAATTTGAATGTATGCTTACTGTTATCTAGTTTTGAGAGAACACTCTCAATGGTTTGGTGGCGATAGCGAAGAGGTCACACCCGTTCCCATGCCGAACACGGAAGTTAAGCTCTTCAGCGCCGATGGTAGTCGGGGGTTTCCCCCTGTGAGAGTAGGACGCCGCCAAGCTATATTATGGTAAAGGCAGCTCATCATGAGCTGCCTTTTTTGTTTATAAGTATTGCTTCAGGAAATTAGAAACGTAATACGGAAATTTGCGTTCCGTGACATCTAAGAACCGGCGGATCATCACATAATCATCACTGACATGCTGTGTCAGCAGTTCATACCACCACTCCGTTTCATATCTCGCAATCATCCCGATATTGTAGAGGACCAAATAATGAATAATCATTTCCGGAAGATGCAGGAAGTGATCACGCTGAGAGGGAATGTAATATTGATTTTTCTCCAAGTGAAACAATAAATTTGGCGAAGACCAAGATTCTCTGTCTATCGGGTCAGCCTCAAAAACCAAGTGGTTATGGTCTTTCCTCAGAAAAGACCACTTTAAATGATGGCTGATATATTCAGCAAATCGGGAATCAGACATATTGTAATGAATCACCGCATGCTCAGGCACTGAAATAAGGTCATCTTTGAGCTCTACTCGGGTCAGCCAATTCTTTTTCTCTTGGAAGTAAAAGACAGTATGCAATTCAGGTATGGCTGTCAGCAATTTCTTCATTGTGTACCGTTCTTCCTCAAGACCAGCTATCCCGAATAAGTGCTTCATTACATGAATACATAAGCCATTGCGCTGCACCTTCACTTCATCTACCCTAAAGGAGTAATTTTGCTTTTTGCGTTTCCGGGCAGTCACGCCATGCGCGAGTACTGAGGCGTGGCTTGGATAGCTTGGATCTGTGGTCAGAAGGCAGGCTTTCAGCAATTGTGACATCCCGTAAAACAACAGAATAGGCTTAATTTCTAAAGGGGAAAAAGATGCCTGCTTGTAGAAGGACTCGGCGTGTTTGATAAAGAATATGAAGCGCTCACTGTTCTTAAACGCATATCGTTTTGGTTCTTCCATGCCGCTTTCTGTATAGACTTTGTTTAGAAATTTCTGGGAAGATTCTACGGAATAAAATAATGATAACTCTTTCCACTCATGATCTCTCATATGTATTTTTAAACCCTTTCCTTTATCTAAATATTTCAACTCTTTTTCGCTTCCTTGACATGCTGTTTTCTAGTTGATAATCTACATATAATATTTTGCCGAAAAGAGGGGGATTTACTAATGTGGGAAAGTAAATTTTCAAAAGAAGGCTTAACGTTCGATGATGTACTGCTCGTACCGGCTCAATCAGACGTACTTCCGCGTGATGTGGATTTATCTGTTGAACTGACAAAGACGTTAAAGCTTAACATTCCTGTCATCAGTGCGGGAATGGATACAGTAACAGAATCAGCTATGGCGATTGCGATGGCCAGACAGGGCGGCTTGGGTATTATTCATAAAAACATGTCCATCGAGCAGCAGGCTGAACATGTTGACAAAGTCAAACGTTCTGAACGGGGCGTTATTACAAATCCCTTCTTTTTAACACCTGATCATCAAGTATTCGATGCGGAGCATTTGATGGGGAAATACAGAATTTCCGGTGTTCCGATCGTAGATAATAAAGACGATCAAAAGCTTGTCGGTATCATTACAAACCGTGACCTTCGCTTTATCTCTGATTATTCAATGAAAATCAGTGATGTCATGACAAAAGAAGAGCTGGTTACGGCTCCTGTGGGAACCACATTAGACGAAGCAGAAAAAATCTTACAGAAACATAAAATTGAAAAACTTCCGTTAGTGGATGACCAAAACAAATTAAAAGGTCTTATCACGATCAAAGATATTGAAAAGGTTATCGAATTCCCGAATTCATCTAAAGATGAACACGGACGCCTTATTGTCGGCGCTGCGGTAGGCGTGACAGGCGATACAATGACACGCGTCAGCAAGCTTGTTGAAGCGAATGTCGACGTTATCGTGGTTGATACGGCTCACGGACATTCCAGAGGCGTACTGAACACAGTCGCGAAAATCCGTGAAACATATCCTGAACTGAACATTATCGCAGGAAATGTTGCAACGGCTGAAGCGACAAAAGCTCTGATTGAAGCCGGAGCAAATATTGTCAAAGTGGGAATCGGACCTGGTTCTATCTGTACGACACGCGTCGTTGCAGGTGTAGGCGTACCGCAGATCACTGCCATTTATGATTGTGCCACTGAAGCGAGAAAACACGGCGCGACAATTATCGCAGACGGCGGTATTAAATTCTCCGGAGATATTACGAAAGCGTTGGCTTCAGGCGGACATGCCGTAATGCTCGGAAGCCTGCTTGCCGGTACTTCAGAAAGCCCGGGAGAGACTGAAATCTATCAAGGCAGAAGATTTAAAGTGTATCGCGGTATGGGTTCTGTCGCTGCCATGGAAAAAGGCAGTAAAGACCGATATTTCCAAGAAGAAAATAAGAAATTCGTCCCTGAAGGTATCGAAGGACGGACTCCGTACAAAGGTCCTGTAGAAGAAACAGTGTATCAGCTTGTCGGCGGTCTTCGTTCAGGGATGGGATATTGCGGTTCAAAAGACTTGCGCGCTTTAAGAGAAGAGGCTCAATTCATCCGTATGACAGGTGCCGGACTTCGCGAAAGTCATCCGCATGATGTCCAAATTACGAAAGAATCACCAAACTATACAATCTCATAATTGTTACAAATAAAAAACATTTGACAGGGTCGCTGACTCTGTCTATTTTTTTTATATCGAGTGTGATAAAATTTATACTGTTGTGTTTTGAATTTGAATATGTCCTTAACGGCTTAATTATAGATTTAAAATGAATGACGGAGGTCGTAAGATTGAACATCACGAAATGGAAACAGCTGTTGGTGTCATTAGTGGTACTGGCACTGGCCGCAACTTGCTTTGTTCCAATGTCTAAAGCGGAGGCAGCCGGCAATGACCCGATTGATGTCAACGCATCAGCTGCGATAATGATTGAGGCTTCATCGGGAAAAATTTTATACAGTAAAAATGCAGACAAAAGACTGCCGATTGCCAGCATGACAAAAATGATGACTGAATATCTGCTTCTGGAAGCCATTAAAGAAGGAAAAGTGAAATGGGATCAAACGTATACTCCTGATGATTATGTCTATGAAATTTCTCAAGACAACAGTTTATCAAACGTCCCCCTTCGAAAAGACGGCAAATACACGGTTAAAGAACTGTATCAGGCTATGGCGATTTACTCTGCCAACGGAGCCGCGATTGCAGTTGCCGAAATTCTTGCCGGAACTGAAACGAAATTTGTCGCTGAAATGAATGCGAAAGCCAAAGAATTAGGCATGACAAACTATGATTTTAAAAATGCCACAGGGCTTGTGAATGAAGACCTTCACGGCAAGCAGCCGCAAGGAGAAGGCGTTAAAGAAGAGAGTGAAGTTTCTGCTAAAGACATGGCGCTTCTTGCAGACCGCCTGATCACTGATTATCCGGAAGTTCTCAAAACAACAAGCATCGCTAAAACGAAATTCAGAGCCGGCACTGATGATGAAATGGACATGCCGAACTGGAACTTCATGTTAAAAGGTCTTGTTTCTGAATACCCTGGCGTTGACGGCTTAAAAACGGGTTCTACTGATTCTGCGGGATCTTGTTTTACAAGCACAGCACAGCGGAACGGAATGCGGGTCATCACCGTTGTATTAAACGCAAAAGGCAACCTGCATACCGGACGTTTTGATGAAACGAAAAAAATGCTCGATTACGCATTTAACGGCAATTTCTCAATGAAAGATCTTTACCCTGAAGGCTCTCAAGTAAAAGGGCACAAAACGATTGACGTTGAAAAAGGGAAAGACAAGCAAGTCGATATTGTTACTGACAAGGCGCTTTCTATTCCTGTGAAAAGCGGGGATGAAAAGAACTATAAAGCCGAAGTGACTTTAGATAAAAAAGAAATCACGGCTCCTGTGAAAAAGGGAACGAAAGTCGGAACGCTGACAGTTACATACAAAGGCAGTGACAAAGACTATGGCTTCCTCAAATCCAAAGAGTTCAGCGTGAATCTTGTTACGAAAAATGATGTAGATAAAGCAAACTGGTTTGTTCAGATGATGCGCGGCATCGGCGGATTCTTCTCCGGTATCTGGAACAGCGCCGTTGACACGGTAACAGGCTGGTTTTAAGAAATAAGAAAGAGCTCTGATGAAAGTTAGGGCTCTTTTGCTTAATATACTGAAAACCAAATTATTAGTAAAAAAATGATATCTATCTTATTCATCTCGCTGTAAAATAAGAATACCCATATGAAATATTGTATTTCTGGGATACAATAAGAGATAGAAATTATCTAACTATACATTGACTAGGGGGACCAAATAATGGCTCAAACAGGTACTGATCGTGTAAAACGCGGCATGGCGGAAATGCAAAAAGGCGGCGTCATCATGGACGTTGTAAATGCTGAACAAGCGAAGATTGCGGAAGAGGCGGGAGCTGTTGCCGTAATGGCGTTAGAACGCGTTCCGGCTGATATTCGCGCTGCCGGCGGTGTTGCCCGCATGGCTGATCCGACAATCGTTGAAGAAGTAATGAATGCTGTATCCATTCCCGTAATGGCAAAAGCGCGTATCGGACATATCGTTGAAGCGCGTGTCCTTGAAGCAATGGGAGTAGATTACATCGATGAAAGTGAAGTTCTGACTCCGGCTGACGAAGAATTTCATTTAAATAAAAACGAATATACAGTCCCGTTCGTATGCGGCTGCCGTGATCTCGGCGAAGCAACGCGCCGTATCGCCGAAGGAGCTTCCATGCTTCGTACAAAAGGCGAACCGGGAACAGGAAACATTGTGGAAGCTGTCCGCCATATGAGAAAAGTAAACGCGCAAGTGCGCAAAGTTGTTGCGATGAGCGATGATGAGCTGATGACTGAAGCTAAAAACCTCGGCGCTCCTTATGAACTGCTTCTTCAAATCAAGCGTGACGGCAAACTGCCTGTAGTGAACTTTGCTGCCGGCGGAGTAGCGACGCCTGCTGACGCGGCATTGATGATGCAGCTTGGCGCTGACGGCGTATTTGTCGGTTCAGGTATTTTCAAATCAGACAACCCTGCTAAATTCGCCAAAGCAATTGTTGAAGCAACGACTCATTACACAGACTACAAACTGATCGCTGAGCTTTCTAAAGAATTAGGCACAGCGATGAAAGGAATCGAAATCTCAAATCTATTGCCGGAACAGCGTATGCAAGAACGCGGCTGGTAAAACCATAGGAGAGCTGGAAGCATGTTAACAATTGGTGTACTTGGACTTCAAGGAGCAGTAAGAGAACATATTCGTTCAATTGAAGCATGTGGTTCAAAAGGTGTCGTCATTAAGCGTCCTGAACAGCTGAATGACATCGACGGCTTAATCCTGCCGGGCGGGGAAAGCACGACGATGCGGCGTTTAATGGATACGTATCATTTTATGGAGCCGCTTCGCGAGTTTGCCGCCCAAGGCAAGCCGATGTTCGGCACATGCGCCGGTCTGATCATTTTAGCCAAAGAGATAGCGGGAACGGATAACGCTCATTTAGGGCTGTTGAACGTTGTCGTCGAGCGTAATTCCTTTGGCCGTCAGGTTGACAGCTTTGAAGCTGATCTGACGATTAAAGGCCTTGATGAGCCGTTTACGGGTGTATTTATTCGCGCGCCGCATATTTTAGAAGCCGGAGAAGATGTTGAAGTGCTTTGTGAGCATAACGGACGCATCGTGGCTGCAAAGCAGGGGAATTTCCTCGGCTGCTCGTTCCATCCTGAACTGACGGATGATCACCGGGTGACAGAGCTGTTTGTGAAGATGGCGGAAAAGCATAAGCAGGAAACAGCTGTATAAAACAGTTGAAAACCGCTGATACTTATAGTACATTATAAACACAAATAAAGATCGAAAAGCGTTGACAGGAAGCAGTAGGAAGCCTCTCTTTCAAAGAGAGCCGATGGGTGGTGCGAATCGGTGAAAGATGCTGTCCGAATCCGTCCTTGAGCGAAATGCTGAAAACAAGTAGGCATTTACGGGAAAACCGTTATGTGTTAAAGCGGGAAGCAAGTGTGAGCTTGTTTTCAATCAGGGTGGCAACGCGAGAGCTCTCGTCCCTTTTAGGGGATGAGGGCTCTTTTTTATTTTCGATAAAAACAGATAGGAGTTGTTAGGCATGATTGATACGAAGGTGCTGAGAGCCAATTTTCAAGAGGTAAAAGCGAAGCTCATTCCAAAAGGCGAAGACTTATCTGACTTTGACAAGTTTGAAGAGCTGGACGAAAAGAGAAGAGAGCTTATCGGTAAAGTAGAAGAACTGAAGGGAAAACGCAATGAAGTATCTCAGCAGGTCGCCGTTTTGAAACGGGAGAAAAAAGACGCTGATCATATTATTAAAGAGATGCGCGAAGTGGGCGAAGAAATTAAGAAGCTTGATGAAGAGCTTCGTACGGTCGAAACGACGCTCGAAACCATCCTTCTGTCTATTCCGAACATCCCGCACGATTCAGTGCCCGTCGGGGAAACGGAAGATGATAACATTGAAATCCGCAAGTGGGGAGAGGCGCCGGCGTTTTCATATGAGCCGAAACCGCATTGGGATATCGCAGACCATTTAAACATTCTTGATTTCGAACGCGCTTCAAAAGTAACAGGCAGCCGGTTTGTGTTTTATAAAGGATTAGGCGCCCGCCTCGAACGCGCGCTCTACAACTTTATGCTGGATCTTCACGTTGATGAATATGATTACACGGAAGTCATTCCTCCTTATATGGTAAACCGTACGAGCATGACAGGCACGGGACAGCTTCCTAAATTTGAAGAGGATGCTTTTAAAATCAGAGAAGAGGATTATTTCTTAATTCCGACGGCGGAAGTGCCGATTACAAATATGCACCGCGATGAAATCTTATCCGGTGAGAACCTGCCGATCAATTATGCCGCATTCAGCGCTTGCTTCCGTTCAGAAGCGGGATCTGCCGGCCGTGATACACGCGGTTTGATCCGCCAGCATCAGTTCAACAAGGTTGAGCTTGTGAAATTCGTGAAGCCGGAAGATTCTTATGAGGAGCTTGAAAAACTGACGAATCAAGCTGAGCGGGTGCTTCAGCTGCTTGAACTGCCGTATCGTGTCATGAGCATGTGTACCGGTGATCTCGGCTTTACAGCCGCGAAAAAGTACGATATTGAGGTATGGATTCCAAGCCAAGACACATACCGTGAAATTTCTTCTTGCAGTAACTTTGAGGCCTTCCAGGCGAGACGCGCAAACATTCGATTCAGACGCGAAGCGAAAGGCAAGCCGGAGCATGTGCATACATTAAACGGTTCAGGTCTTGCAGTCGGCAGAACAGTAGCTGCCATCTTAGAAAACTATCAGCAGGAAGACGGAAGTGTCATCATTCCGAAAGTGCTTCGTCCTTATATGGGAAATAAAGAAGTCATCAAACCGTAAAAGGTGCGCCCTAGAGGCGCGCCTTTTTTGCTGCCCGGTATAGAGCGGCGGCATTCCGGGCTGTGCTTTCAAGGTTAAAACGGCCGGATGCTAAGGCGTCTTCAAGACTTACAGCGCCGGGCACGATAGAAAATACAGCTGTTATTCCTGCGCTGTAAACATGCTCGAAATTTTTGCCTAAGGAGCCCGCCAATGCGATAACGGGAATTTCTTGAGCGGCTGCGCGTGCGGCGATCCCGGCGGGGGTTTTGCCGAATATCGTTTGTCCGTCTATCTGCCCCTCTCCGGTAATGACAAGGTCAGCGCCCCTTATCTGATCTGAGAAGGACAGTGTATCTAATACAACGTCAATCCCGCTTTGAAGTTCTGCCTGTAAGAAAGCGATCAGTCCGGCGCCGAGTCCCCCTGCGGCGCCCGCGCCTATTACGGTATCCGCTTCGATATCGTGCTGACGTCTCAATACGTCAGCGAAATGGCGTAAGTTGCGATCCAATACAACTTTAGTCTTCTCGGATGCCCCTTTTTGCGTGCCGAAGACATATGAAGCGCCGTTTTCACCAGTCAGGGGATTTTCGACATCACATGCGGCACGGATACGAATATGTTTCAGATCAGGGGAGAGGCCGCTTATATCAATAGAAGCCAGGGTGTGCAGCGAGCCTCCGCCGTCAGGTATCTCCTGACCTTCCTCATTTAAGAAACGCACACCGAGCGCGCTCGCCATTCCGGTCCCGCCGTCATTGGTTGCGCTCCCGCCAAGCCCGATGATGATCTCACCCGCCCCGCGGGAAGCTGCATCTGCTATCAGTTCACCAGTTCCTCTTGTTGTTGTGTTCAACGGATCTCTGAGATGGCGGGGAACGAGATGGAGTCCCGATGCTTCCGCCATTTCAATGACTGCCGTGCGTCCGTCTCCCAGAAGTCCATATGCGGCGTTTACCGGCGTTCCCAGCGGACCGGTCACAGTTTTTTTGATGATGCTTCCGCCAGTGGCATCCGTCAAAGCCTGAACGGTTCCTTCTCCGCCGTCGGC
Organism: Bacillus sp. FSL K6-2865; assembly: GCF_040311405.1. Lineage (NCBI taxonomy): Bacteria > Bacillati > Bacillota > Bacilli > Caryophanales > Bacillaceae > Bacillus > Bacillus sp. FSL K6-2865. The sequence goes on from NZ_CP152036.1 coordinate 22,732, forward strand.
CGCAGGTATCTTGAAATATTCCGCGTCAGGGAAGACCGCTTTGAATCCTTTTTCTATGCTGTCAGCGGCTTCTTTTGATGTCATGCTTTCTTTGAAAGAATCCGGTGCAATGATGATTTTCATTATGTTCTCCACCTTTATGAGCAGGTATCTGTTTGAATCTATTCTTGATTTTTCTGTGTGTTCCTGCCCGTATGGCATACTGAGGTTGAATTGGACGCAAGACTTTTGTATGATAGTAAAGCTGACGGACAAGCCGTTTAAGAAATGAAATAAAAAAAATGAAAAAGCGCTTGACTGAAATTTAGGTCATGTGGTATATTATTAAATGTCGATACGGAGGAATACCCAAGTCTGGCTGAAGGGATCGGTCTTGAAAACCGACAGGGGTGTCAAAGCCCGCGGGGGTTCGAATCCCTCTTCCTCCGCCATATTGATTTTAAACCTAATGAAACTCGAGCATATATTGGAGATTGTTTTGTCCGCTGCATGTGATGCAGCGGATTTTTTATATGCAAAAAAAGCGATTTTCTCTGTTCGGGGAAAATCGCTTTGTTATTTTTATTTATTTCTGTTTTCGTTGATCACGTGACTGATTTTTTCGATCAAAGGTTCCAGTGACTGTTCATCAGCTTCAAGGTCATAATCTTCAATGCGTACTTTCAGCACAGGGCAGGCGTTAAAACCGCTGATCCAGTCTTCGTACCGTGTATACATCTCTTCCCAATAGGATCGGTTTGTCTGCAGCTCCATCTCGCGGCCCCGCTTTTCAATCCGGTTTATAATGTTTTCAAGGTCGCCTTCTAAATAGATCAAAACATCAGGATGCGGGAAGTACGGCGTCATGACCATCGCCTCAAATAGACTTGTGTATGTTGTGTAATCTGTCAGCGACATGGTTCCTTTATCGGCATGCATTTTTGCGAATATGCCTGTATCTTCATAAATCGAACGGTCCTGCACGAATCCGCCGCCTGATTCAAACATGTTTTTCTGCTCTTTGAACCGCTCAGCCAGAAAATAAATTTGCAAATGGAAGCTCCAGCGTTCAAAATCGTGATAAAACTTCTCTAAATAAGGGTTTTCATCCACTTCCTCGAGTGAGGTATGAAACCCGAGCCGTTTTGCTAAAGCTTTGGTCAAAGTCGATTTTCCGACTCCTACCGTTCCAGCTACTGTGATAATGGCGTTGTTTGGAATATGAATGTCTTTCATTTAATAAGCTCCTTTACCTGACGGGCAATTCTTTCATAGTCTGTCTTATTCAAAACAAAGTCTTCGGTATCACCGTCAATGGTCAGTACAGATAGATCCGGATCTTCTTCCTGAAGCTGTCTGAAGGCTGTGTCATAATCTGCAATGAGACGTTCCAGATATTGATGCTCGATATTTTTCTCAAACGGGCGCCCGCGTTTTTCAATGCGTTGAAGCAATGTCGGCAGGCTTGCCTTTATGTATACAATGATATTCGGTTTCGGCAGGTCGTGAGTGAGCAGATGATAAATCTGCTTATACTTCTCAAGCTTTTGGCCGTGCAATGTACGCTCTGCGAAAATAACATTTTTATAAATATGATAATCGGACAAAACGGGCTGTCCTTGTTTTAAATAATCTCGATCGGTGTCTTCAAGCTGTTTATACCTGTGACATAGAAAAAACATTTCAAGCTGGAAACTCCACTCCTCGATATTGTCATAAAACTTATCGAGATAAGGGTTGTCTTCCACAATCTCATTAATCATAGGAAAACCGAGCTCTTCAGAAAGCATCGTAGCGAGTGTCGTTTTTCCTGCCCCGATAGGACCTTCTACCGCGATAAAAGGGGCTCTGTTCATTGAAAATCCTCCTTAATTCTGTAAACATCCGTCAGCTGCCGGCCTTTATATTGTATCACACTCTCAGAAAAGCCCATGAAAAAAGACGCTTCCAATTAACGAAACGTCTCTTTCACAATATGAAATTGATCGCCGAGCAAAAGCCAGTTTTGCGGGAAGGAGAGGCCGAGTTTCCAATAGCTGATTCCTCTTAAATGAAGTTCTTTAATTAAATTGAATTTCGCTTGAATGGATCGTGCGTCTTCAAACCATACTTCATGCCGTCTCTGATTTTCATCCGTGTAACGAAAGAATGGAGCCTGGGCGGTTTCGTCATATTGAATGTCGACTTTATGGCGTGCTGCCAGAGCGATTGCCTGCTGAGGACTGACGGCTTTGGCTGTCGTTCCCTGTTTAAAAGGCAGTGTCCAATCATAGCCGTACATATTCTGGCCCATGACGATTTTTGAAGAAGGCATTTCCGTCAGCGCGTACTCAATGACATTTCTTACAGGGCCGATAGGTGATACGGCCTGAGCCGGGCCTCCGCTGTACCCCCACTCATATGTCATAATTACGACAAAATCGACGATTTCTCCATGTGCCCTATAGTCATGTGCTTCGTACCATTTGCCGGCCTGGGTCGCGCTCGTTTTCGGAGCAAGCGCCGTTGAAATTTTCCAGCCTTCCCGATGAAAAATCGTCCTCGCTTCACGTAAAAAACGATTGTAGGCTTCTCTGTCCTGTGGACGTAAATATTCGAAATCAAAGTGAATATCGCGAAAGCCGTACTTTTTAGCCGTGGAGACGATTTCCTGAAAGAGTTTTGTTTTCACTGCATTGTCATTCAAGATGAGCCGCCCGAGTTCATCGCTGAATGCGTCATTTTCAAGGTTGGTGATGATCATCATCAGGGTGGTGTTGTGCCTGTCACTGATGCTTTTTAAATTGGTCAGAGGCGGTTCCTTTAAAGTCCCGTTCCGCTGCACTTGAAAACTGAATGCGCCAAGGTATGTTAAATAAGGAGAGGCCTCCCTTGCCGCCTGCTGCAGATTAGCGCTTACGCTCGTTCCCCGCGGTTCTATATATGCGTTTGATTCGATATCGGGCTTATTCGCCTGCTGCGGAATGTAAAGGCGGGTTCCGGCTCTCAATGTGGTGCCAGGCTGAATTCCGTTAACCCTCGCAAGCTCCGCGGCCGATATATGGAAACGGCCGGCGATTGCCGCAAGAGTATCACCTTGTTTCACTTCGTAATATTGACCCTCAATCGGGATGACAAGGGTTTGTCCGACAACCAATGTATTTGGATTAGGCAGTTTATTTGCTTCCGCAATGACATTTGCGGCAGTCCGGTAGCGCGCCGCAATAGCGGAAAGCGTGTCGCCCCGTTTCACTATATAGATCTGAATGAAAAACGCCTCCTTTCATATCCGCTATCAAATATATGAAAAAAGGAGGCTGATCATGTTTATTTTTCGGCGGTAATTTGTTTTTCCGTGGTTATTTCTGCGAAGAGAACATTCTCCATCATGGTCAAAGCGAAATCATTGTCTTCGTCGTTATTGGAAGCGGTGCAGTCTTTCGGAATGGCAATGCTGTATTCTCTCATATAGGCGTCGTTGGCCGTGAACAGCACACAAATGTTCCCGGCAATCCCCGTGATGACTAATCGGTTCACTTGTAATTCGGTCAGAAGGGTGTGAAGCGCAGTTTCGTAAAAAGCGGAATGCTTCGGTTTAATGAGAAAATAATCATCCGGCTGAGGCGAAATATCTTTTATAATGGGGGCGCTTCTGTCGTTGCTGCATTCCTCCCTGATGGCATCAATATCAGCCTTCCAGAGCCCGTAATGATCATTAATATAAATAATCGGCCAGTTGCTTTGTTTTGCATGCTTCTTTAATGATAAAATACGGGGGACAATTTGTTTGGTTTTTTCAGCAAGACGTTCGCCCATATCAAATTGAAAATTGTTAATCATATCGACAATCAGGAGGGCTGTGTTGTTAGGTTCAGACAATACCGGCAACTCCTTTCTGCTGGGGTATTCCTATTTTAACCTTTATGAGACATGAAAAAACTTAAGAAGAGAGCTCGAACCTATGAATGATGAATATTATATGAGAGAAGCCATAAAAGAAGCGAAGAAAGCCGAAGCGAAAGGTGAAGTGCCGATCGGAGCAGTTCTTGTTCTGCACGATGAGATCGTGGCGCGGGCGCATAATCTGCGGGAGACTGAACAGAGGTCGCTTGCCCACGCCGAAATGCTGGCGATAGACGAAGCGTGCCGTAAGCTGGGGACATGGAGACTTGAGGATGCCGTTCTTTATGTCACTTTGGAGCCGTGTCCGATGTGCGCTGGGGCTGTTGTGCTTTCGAGAGTCGATAAGGTCGTATTCGGCGCATTTGATCCCAAGGGGGGCTGTACAGGAACGCTGATGAACCTCTTGCAGGAAGAGCGGTTCAACCACCAAGCGGAAGTGGTGAGCGGCGTGCTCGGAGAAGAGTGCGGAGAAATGCTCAGCGCTTTTTTCAGAAAGCTGCGCCGGAAAAAGAAAGACATGAGGAAAAAGTTGTCTGAGTAGTACGGTTGCATTTTCTGCCTGAAGCAGATATACTTATGTGTGCATCATGAATGGTGCGCATATAAAAATTTGATATTTATTTTGCCGTGCTAAGCGGGGAGGTAGCGGTGCCCTGTACCCGCAATCCGCTCTAGCGGGGCCGAATCCCTTCTCGAGGTTCGTTTACTGTAAGGTCTGCCTTAAGTAAGTGGCGTTGACGTCTGGGTCCTGCGCAATGGGAATTCATGAACCATGTCAGGTCCGGAAGGAAGCAGCATTAAGTGAAACCTCTCATGTGCCGCAGGGTTGCCTGGGCTGAGCTAACTGCTTAAGTAACGCTTAGGGTAGCGAATCGACAGAAGGTGCACGGTAAATCAATCATCAAATTTCAGACTCACCTGTTTATGGCAGGTGAGTTTTTTCGTATATGAAAAACGGGTTTTGGCGTTAAAAGCACGTTCATGTATAATAAACATGATGAATAACAGAGGAGGGCGCATCCTGTGGGTTACCAAGCTTTATATCGAGTATTTAGGCCTCAGCAGTTTGAAGATGTGGTCGGACAGGAACACATTACGAAAACGCTGCAAAATGCCCTTTTGCAAAAGAAATTTTCTCATGCATATCTGTTTTCTGGACCTCGGGGAACGGGAAAAACCAGTGCAGCTAAAATATTTGCGAAAGCAGTCAACTGTGAGCACGCCCCCGTAGAAGAACCGTGCAATGAATGTGCGGCGTGCAAGGGGATCACAAACGGCTCTATATCAGATGTGATTGAAATAGATGCGGCGTCGAATAACGGCGTAGACGAAATCCGCGACATCCGTGACAAAGTAAAATTCGCCCCGTCGGCCGTCACCTACAAAGTATATATTATAGATGAGGTGCATATGCTCTCTATCGGCGCATTTAATGCGCTTCTGAAAACGCTGGAAGAACCGCCGGCACATTGCATTTTCATATTAGCTACGACTGAGCCTCATAAGATTCCTTTAACCATTATCTCCAGATGTCAGCGTTTTGACTTCAAACGGATTACATCCAAAGCAATTGTCGGACGAATGAAGACAATCGTCGATGCAGAGCAGCTGAAGGTGGAAGAAGGAGCCCTTGATATCATAGCGAGTGCTGCGGACGGAGGAATGAGGGACGCGCTGAGCCTGCTCGATCAAGCCGTATCATTCAGCGGCGAGGAGCTGTCGGTGGATGACGCATTGCTCATTACCGGAGCCGTTTCTCAGCACTATATTGGAAAACTGGCATCTGCTCTTCACCGCAAACAGGTTTCCGAGGCATTGGAAACACTGAATGAATTGCTCCAGCAGGGGAAAGATGCGGCCAAACTGATTGAAGATATGATTTTCTATTTCAGGGATATGCTCTTGTACCAGGCCGCTCCCGGTTTAGAAGGAGTCCTGGAAAAGGTGAAGGTCGATGAAACGTTTCGGAATCTGAGCGGTGAAATACCGGCCCCCGCTTTATATGAGATGATTGATATCCTGAATAAAAGCCATCAGGAAATGAAGTGGACGAACCACCCAAGAATCTTTTTTGAAGTGGCTGTCGTGAAAATATGCCAGACGGCACAGCAATCCGCCGGAGACATCCCTGAGGTCGGCATGCTGATGAATAAGATCCAGCAGCTTGAGCAGGAAGTAGAAAGGCTGAAAACCTCCGGTGTGAAGGTTCAGATGGAAAGCGCTCCGAAAGAAGCTCCGCGTCCTCAAAAAGGCGGAAAAAGCCATTACAAAGCTCCGGTCGGAAGAATTCATGAGATATTGAAGGAAGCCACAAGACCTGAACTTGAACAGCTTAAAAGCAGCTGGGGCAAGCTGCTGGCACACCTGAAACAGCAGAATAAGGTGTCTCATGCGGCTCTGTTGAATGACAGTGAACCGGTGGCTGCTGCTCAAAAGGCATTTGTACTTAAATTTAAATACGAAATCCATTGTAAAATGGTTGCAGAAGACAATAACGGAGTCCGTACGAATCTTGAACAGATTCTCGAATCAATGCTCGGGAAAAGAATGGATTTGATTGGCGTTCCGGAAGCACAATGGGGTAAAATAAGAGAAGAATTTTTAAATGATCACCAGCAGGAAAGTGAAGGATCAAACGAACCGGCTGAAGAAGATCCGCTGATTGCAGAGGCGAAAAAACTTGTCGGAGCGGATTTAATCGAAATAAAAGACTAATAAGATGAAAGAGAGTGATTGAATATGCGTGGCGGAATGGGAAACATGCAAAAAATGATGAAACAAATGCAAAAAATGCAAAAGGATATGGCGAAGGCTCAGGAGGAGCTTGCTGAAAAAGTGCTTGAAGGCACAGCAGGCGGCGGTATGGTGACTGTAAAAGTCAACGGCCAAAAAGAAGTTGTAGACATTGCCATTAAAGAAGAAGTCGTTGATCCGGAAGATATCGAAATGCTTCAGGACCTGGTTCTTGCTGCGACAAACGACGCCCTCAAAAAAGTGGATGACATGACGAATGAAACAATGGGACAATTTACAAAAGGAATGAACATACCGGGTTTGTTCTAGGGGGATAAATAAACATGCAGTATCCTGAACCAATATCAAAGCTGATTGACAGCTTTATGAAATTGCCAGGGATCGGACCGAAAACAGCGGTTCGTCTGGCTTTTTTTGTTCTAGGTATGAAAGAAGACACAGTATTGGATTTTGCTAAGGCGCTTGTCAATGCGAAGCGGAATCTGACATATTGCTCGATTTGCGGACATATAACAGATCAGGACCCTTGTTATATATGTGAGGACACAAGAAGGGATAAGTCTGTTATTTGTGTCGTGCAGGACCCTAAGGATGTGATCGCAATGGAGAAAATGAAGGAATATAACGGCCAGTATCATGTTCTTCACGGCGCGATTTCACCAATGGACGGCATCGGCCCGGAGGATATTAAGATTCCGGAGCTGCTGAAACGTCTTCAGGATGATCAAGTGACAGAAGTTATTCTCGCAACCAACCCTAATATTGAAGGGGAAGCAACAGCGATGTATATATCAAGGCTGTTAAAGCCCTCAGGCATCAAGCTCTCCCGTATTGCCCACGGTCTGCCCGTCGGCGGTGATTTGGAATATGCTGATGAGGTCACTCTTTCAAAAGCTCTTGAAGGAAGACGTGAATTGTAAGGGAGGAAAAGGCAAGGCATGGGTTTTCTTCGCAGAAATACATTAAGAAAAGAGTTTGATGAGAAGCTGATAGAACAGCTCTTTAAACAAAAAGAAGAATGGAACAGACAGAAGAGTCTGGTCGAGAAAAGTCTCGAGCCCTCCGCTGAGGTGTTGTTTGAGCTGAAAGTCGCTGAATCTAAATACTTTTTCTATTTGAAAGAAGCGAAGCAGCGGAATTTGAAAATGAGCAGATGGAAGTAAGAGGTCTATTCTCCGGGATCTTCTCATAAGCTTGTACTAAACAAGCGAGGGGGAAGATTCATGGAGCCTTTTTTCATTATCGGTTTGATTGTCGGTCTGGTTGCTTTGCTTTTTTTATGGGGAGTATCTTCAAAACCGCTAAGATGGATTGGTGTGACCGCCATTAAATTTATTGCCGGCGCGATTCTGCTGGTGGGTGTGAACCTGTTCGGGGGCAGTCTCGGTATTCATATCCCTGTTAACCTGATTACAACGGGCATCAGCGGGATTCTGGGGATTCCCGGCATCGCGGCTTTGATAGTCATTAAACGCTTCATCATTTAATTTGTCGATTATTGTTGACATGTTGGATCAACGGTGGTATTCTAATATACGTCGCTGATGACGAAACGAATTCTTAAAAAAGAAATTTTAAAAAGTTATTGACGACGTGGAAGTTGATATGTTACAATAATTAAGTCGCTTCAAGAGCGATGGACAAAGTTCTTTGAAAACTAAACAAGACAAAACGTACCTGTTAATTCAAAGTTTTAAATAAATCGCACAGCGATGTGCGTAGTCAGTCAAACTACTTTATCGGAGAGTTTGATCCTGGCTCAGGACGAACGCTGGCGGCGTGCCTAATACATGCAAGTCGAGCGGACAGATGGGAGCTTGCTCCCTGATGTTAGCGGCGGACGGGTGAGTAACACGTGGGTAACCTGCCTGTAAGACTGGGATAACTCCGGGAAACCGGGGCTAATACCGGATGGTTGTTTGAACCGCATGGTTCAGACATAAAAGGTGGCTTCGGCTACCACTTACAGATGGACCCGCGGCGCATTAGCTAGTTGGTGAGGTAACGGCTCACCAAGGCGACGATGCGTAGCCGACCTGAGAGGGTGATCGGCCACACTGGGACTGAGACACGGCCCAGACTCCTACGGGAGGCAGCAGTAGGGAATCTTCCGCAATGGACGAAAGTCTGACGGAGCAACGCCGCGTGAGTGATGAAGGTTTTCGGATCGTAAAGCTCTGTTGTTAGGGAAGAACAAGTGCCGTTCAAATAGGGCGGCACCTTGACGGTACCTAACCAGAAAGCCACGGCTAACTACGTGCCAGCAGCCGCGGTAATACGTAGGTGGCAAGCGTTGTCCGGAATTATTGGGCGTAAAGGGCTCGCAGGCGGTTTCTTAAGTCTGATGTGAAAGCCCCCGGCTCAACCGGGGAGGGTCATTGGAAACTGGGGAACTTGAGTGCAGAAGAGGAGAGTGGAATTCCACGTGTAGCGGTGAAATGCGTAGAGATGTGGAGGAACACCAGTGGCGAAGGCGACTCTCTGGTCTGTAACTGACGCTGAGGAGCGAAAGCGTGGGGAGCGAACAGGATTAGATACCCTGGTAGTCCACGCCGTAAACGATGAGTGCTAAGTGTTAGGGGGTTTCCGCCCCTTAGTGCTGCAGCTAACGCATTAAGCACTCCGCCTGGGGAGTACGGTCGCAAGACTGAAACTCAAAGGAATTGACGGGGGCCCGCACAAGCGGTGGAGCATGTGGTTTAATTCGAAGCAACGCGAAGAACCTTACCAGGTCTTGACATCCTCTGACAATCCTAGAGATAGGACGTCCCCTTCGGGGGCAGAGTGACAGGTGGTGCATGGTTGTCGTCAGCTCGTGTCGTGAGATGTTGGGTTAAGTCCCGCAACGAGCGCAACCCTTGATCTTAGTTGCCAGCATTCAGTTGGGCACTCTAAGGTGACTGCCGGTGACAAACCGGAGGAAGGTGGGGATGACGTCAAATCATCATGCCCCTTATGACCTGGGCTACACACGTGCTACAATGGGCAGAACAAAGGGCAGCGAAACCGCGAGGTTAAGCCAATCCCACAAATCTGTTCTCAGTTCGGATCGCAGTCTGCAACTCGACTGCGTGAAGCTGGAATCGCTAGTAATCGCGGATCAGCATGCCGCGGTGAATACGTTCCCGGGCCTTGTACACACCGCCCGTCACACCACGAGAGTTTGTAACACCCGAAGTCGGTGAGGTAACCTTTATGGAGCCAGCCGCCGAAGGTGGGACAGATGATTGGGGTGAAGTCGTAACAAGGTAGCCGTATCGGAAGGTGCGGCTGGATCACCTCCTTTCTAAGGATTTTAACGGAATATAAGACCTTGGGTCTTATAAACAGAACGTTCCCTGTCTTGTTTAGTTTTGAAGGAACTTTGATTCTTTCATATGGTAGATGGGCCTGTAGCTCAGCTGGTTAGAGCGCACGCCTGATAAGCGTGAGGTCGGTGGTTCGAGTCCACTCAGGCCCACCATCTTTACCCAATAAGGGGCCTTAGCTCAGCTGGGAGAGCGCCTGCTTTGCACGCAGGAGGTCAGCGGTTCGATCCCGCTAGGCTCCACCAACGTGTTCTTTGAAAACTAGATAACAGAAGTAATTCACATTCAATTAGTAATGCAAGATATCACGTAGTGATTCTTTTTAACGGTTAAGTTAGAAAGGGCGCACGGTGGATGCCTTGGCACTAGGAGCCGATGAAGGACGGGACGAACACCGATATGCTTCGGGGAGCTGTAAGCAAGCTTTGATCCGGAGATTTCCGAATGGGGAAACCCACCACTCGTAATGGAGTGGTATCCATATCTGAATACATAGGATATGAGAAGGCAGACCCGGGGAACTGAAACATCTAAGTACCCGGAGGAAGAGAAAGCAAATGCGATTCCCTGAGTAGCGGCGAGCGAAACGGGACCAGCCCAAACCAAGAGGCTTGCCTCTTGGGGTTGTAGGACACTCTGTACGGAGTTACAAAGGAACGAGGTAGATGAAGAGGTCTGGAAAGGCCCGCCATAGGAGGTAACAGCCCTGTAGTCAAAACTTCGTTCTCTCCTGAGTGGATCCTGAGTACGGCGGAACACGTGAAATTCCGTCGGAATCCGGGAGGACCATCTCCCAAGGCTAAATACTCCCTAGTGACCGATAGTGAACCAGTACCGTGAGGGAAAGGTGAAAAGCACCCCGGAAGGGGAGTGAAAGAGATCCTGAAACCGTGTGCCTACAAGTAGTCAGAGCCCGTTAACGGGTGATGGCGTGCCTTTTGTAGAATGAACCGGCGAGTTACGATCCCGTGCAAGGTTAAGCAGAAGATGCGGAGCCGCAGCGAAAGCGAGTCTGAATAGGGCGAATTGAGTACGTGGTCGTAGACCCGAAACCAGGTGATCTACCCATGTCCAGGGTGAAGTTCAGGTAACACTGAATGGAGGCCCGAACCCACGCACGTTGAAAAGTGCGGGGATGAGGTGTGGGTAGGGGTGAAATGCCAATCGAACCTGGAGATAGCTGGTTCTCTCCGAAATAGCTTTAGGGCTAGCCTCAAGGTAAGAGTCTCGGAGGTAGAGCACTGATTGGACTAGGGGCCCCTACCGGGTTACCGAATTCAGTCAAACTCCGAATGCCGATGACTTATCCTTGGGAGTCAGACTGCGAGTGATAAGATCCGTAGTCGAAAGGGAAACAGCCCAGACCGCCAGCTAAGGTCCCAAAGTATACGTTAAGTGGAAAAGGATGTGGAGTTGCTTAGACAACCAGGATGTTGGCTTAGAAGCAGCCACCATTTAAAGAGTGCGTAATAGCTCACTGGTCGAGTGACTCTGCGCCGAAAATGTACCGGGGCTAAACGTATCACCGAAGCTGCGGACTGTTCTTCGAACAGTGGTAGGAGAGCGTTCTAAGGGCTGTGAAGCAAGACCGGAAGGACTTGTGGAGCGCTTAGAAGTGAGAATGCCGGTATGAGTAGCGAAAGAGGGGTGAGAATCCCCTCCACCGAATGCCTAAGGTTTCCTGAGGAAGGCTCGTCCGCTCAGGGTTAGTCGGGACCTAAGCCGAGGCCGAAAGGCGTAGGCGATGGATAACAGGTTGATATTCCTGTACCACCTCCTCACCATTTGAGCAATGGGGGGACGCAGGAGGATAGGGTAAGCGCGGTATTGGATATCCGCGTCCAAGCAGTTAGGCTGGGAAATAGGCAAATCCGTTTCCCGTGAAGGCTGAGCTGTGATGGCGAGCGAATTATAGTAGCGAAGTTCCTGATTCCACACTGCCAAGAAAAGCCTCTAGCGAGGTGAGAGGTGCCCGTACCGCAAACCGACACAGGTAGGCGAGGAGAGAATCCTAAGGTGATCGAGAGAACTCTCGTTAAGGAACTCGGCAAAATGACCCCGTAACTTCGGGAGAAGGGGTGCTCTGTTAGGGTGCAAGCCCGAGAGAGCCGCAGTGAATAGGCCCAGGCGACTGTTTAGCAAAAACACAGGTCTCTGCGAAGCCGTAAGGCGAAGTATAGGGGCTGACGCCTGCCCGGTGCTGGAAGGTTAAGAGGAGCGCTTAGCGTAAGCGAAGGTGCGAATTGAAGCCCCAGTAAACGGCGGCCGTAACTATAACGGTCCTAAGGTAGCGAAATTCCTTGTCGGGTAAGTTCCGACCCGCACGAAAGGCGCAACGATCTGGGCACTGTCTCAACGAGAGACTCGGTGAAATTATAGTACCTGTGAAGATGCAGGTTACCCGCGACAGGACGGAAAGACCCCGTGGAGCTTTACTGCAGCCTGATATTGAATGTTGGTACAGCTTGTACAGGATAGGTAGGAGCCTTGGAAACCGGAGCGCCAGCTTCGGTGGAGGCATCGGTGGGATACTACCCTGGCTGTATTGACCTTCTAACCCGCCGCCCTTATCGGGCGGGGAGACAGTGTCAGGTGGGCAGTTTGACTGGGGCGGTCGCCTCCTAAAAGGTAACGGAGGCGCCCAAAGGTTCCCTCAGAATGGTTGGAAATCATTCGCAGAGTGTAAAGGCACAAGGGAGCTTGACTGCGAGACCTACAAGTCGAGCAGGGACGAAAGTCGGGCTTAGTGATCCGGTGGTTCCGCATGGAAGGGCCATCGCTCAACGGATAAAAGCTACCCCGGGGATAACAGGCTTATCTCCCCCAAGAGTCCACATCGACGGGGAGGTTTGGCACCTCGATGTCGGCTCATCGCATCCTGGGGCTGTAGTCGGTCCCAAGGGTTGGGCTGTTCGCCCATTAAAGCGGTACGCGAGCTGGGTTCAGAACGTCGTGAGACAGTTCGGTCCCTATCCGTCGCGGGCGCAGGAAATTTGAGAGGAGCTGTCCTTAGTACGAGAGGACCGGGATGGACGCACCGCTGGTGTACCAGTTGTTCTGCCAAGGGCATCGCTGGGTAGCTATGTGCGGACGGGATAAGTGCTGAAAGCATCTAAGCATGAAGCCCCCCTCAAGATGAGATTTCCCATTCCGCAAGGAAGTAAGATCCCTGAAAGATGATCAGGTTGATAGGTCTGAGGTGGAAGTGTGGCGACACATGGAGCTGACAGATACTAATCGATCGAGGACTTAACCAATTTGAATGTATGCTTACTGTTATCTAGTTTTGAGAGAACACTCTCAATGGTTTGGTGGCGATAGCGAAGAGGTCACACCCGTTCCCATGCCGAACACGGAAGTTAAGCTCTTCAGCGCCGATGGTAGTCGGGGGTTTCCCCCTGTGAGAGTAGGACGCCGCCAAGCTATTATTACGGTAAAGGCAGCTCATCATGAGTTGCCTTTTTTGTTTTAGAATAAAAACAAAACAAACACCGAAATACGGGAACGCCCATATACTAATTGCAAACTTCAAAAAGGTTCAAATTGTGTATACAATCAACAGCTTAAGGGAAGGCTATTCATACGGAGGTGGGCAAAATGAATGAAACGTCCAGCCATGAAGAAACATGTATTGTTTGTGAAACCAAAAAAAGCAGGGGAATCCATATTTATACGAAATTTATATGTTTAGAGTGTGAGAAGAAAGTAGTTTCCACTCCGACCTCTGATCCGAATTATGAATTTTTCGTTCGTAAACTGAAAAGCCTTCATACACCGACGTTATATTCTTAACCCTGAAAAGGGTCTTTTTTTTGCCTTGATTCAGAGGAGTTTTTACACTTTTTATAAAAGAACTGATACGATAAGAAGAGGAACTTGTTTAGACATGGAATGTAATAGATAATACTGATAAAAGTGAATAAATAGGAGTCGATCAAGTATGAAACCGTTTATTCAATATATGAAATGGACGTTTTGCGGCAGCACAGTTTTTGTATTAGCGGGGATAACCTTCTTTACGATAGGGCATCAGCCTTTTCTGTATTCGCTTTTATACGGGGCAGCCGGCGGAGCCGCAGTCAGTGCGGCCGGCTTGTGGAATGCGAAGCGTCTCTTTTTAAAAAAACACCGGCTGACAAGAAAAGAATATGCTTATATTAAGGAAAATCTTGAGGAAGCAAAGGGTAAAATCATCCGATTACGCAGGGCGCTTTTTCGCTCTAAAAGTATACAAATGCTGAAGCAGAATGCAGAGATACTGCGGATAACCCGGCGAATATATCTGCTCACAAAGCAAGAGCCGAAGCGTTTTTATCAGGCAGAGCGTTTCTATTATCAAACGCTTGATTCTGTTGTAGAACTGACGGAAAAGTATGCTCTGCTCTCATCACAGCCGCGAAAAAATAAAGATTTATCAATGTCTTTGAGTGAGACGAGGATGACTCTGGCAGGGCTTTCCAGAAGGCTGGAAGAGGATCTTCATGAACTGATGAAGGAGGACATCGACGACCTGCACTTTGAATTAGATATGGCAAAGCATTCACTGAGAAAATAAGAAAGGAAGAAGGAAATGGCCAAAGACCGTTCCGACGACAGCATGGGCGCCCAAAATGACCAGACTCCTCTAAAGCTTGCAGATACGCTGCCGGAAGAAAAAAGAGAAGCGGCACTTCGGCTCGCTGAAAAACTGGACCCTGAGAACATGCAAAGCATTGTACTGTTTGGTTCACAGGCGCAGGCGAATCTTCTGGAATTTTCCCACACGATGATAGAGCACGTTCAAAGAAAAGATGCAGGAGAGATGGGACAGATACTGGCTGATTTGATGCTGAAGCTTGACCAGGTCAACCCTGATGATCTGCAGATGAAGAACAAAGGGTTTTTCGCCAGGCTGTTTAAAAGGGTGTCCGGTTCTGTACAGGAAGTGCTTTCGAAATATCAAAAGACAAGTGTGCAGATTGACCGTATCAGCAGAAGGCTGGAACATTCTAAAAATGTGCTGTTGAGTGACAATAAATTGTTAGATCAGCTGTACGCCCAAAATAAACAGTACTTTACTGATTTAACTATGTATATAGCAGCGGGGGAATTAAAATTAGATGAGCTGAAAACAAAGCTGATACCCGAAGCGGCAAGAAAAGCCGAATTACAAGAACCCAATCAAATGGCCGCGCAGGAAGTGAATGATCTTCGCCAGTTTGCCGACCGTCTGGATAAGAGGGTGCATGATCTGCTGCTGAGCAGGCAGATTACGCTTCAGAGTGCGCCGCAAATCCGCCTGATTCAAAACACAAATCAGGCACTGGCAGAGAAAATTCAGTCCTCCATTGTTACGGCTATTCCTTTATGGAAGAATCAAGTCGCCATCGCGCTGACGCTTATGAGGCAGCGGAGTGCGGCAGATGTGCAGCAGAAGGCGGCGGATACGACAAATCAATTGCTGCTGAAAAACGCTGAACTTCTGAAAACAAGTACAGTCGAGACCGCGAAAGCCAATGAGCGCGGACTTGTTGAGGCAGAAACCCTCAAAAAAGTGCAGGAAAGCTTAGTCAGCACACTTGAAGAAATCATGTCTATTCAAGAAGAAGGCAGGATGAAACGCAGGCGTGCCGAGGAGGAGCTTGTTATCATGGAAGGCGATTTAAAAAAGAAGCTGCTTGATATGAGATCCGGCCGGGATAACGGCTAGATGCCAAAAAGTCTTAGCTTTAAGTTGGCTCGCAGGCACGATATAATAAGAAAGACAGGCAAAGGATTTGTTTAAAAATGGACACACCTTTATATACAGCGCTGATGAAGCATGCGCACCGAAATACGTATTCTTTTCATGTTCCGGGACATCACAATGGAGATGTCTTTTTTGATGAAGCCAAATCTGTATATCAATCTCTTTTATCTATTGATATGACTGAGATCACGGGTCTTGATGACTTGCATCACCCGACGGGGGTCATTAAGGAAGCGCAGGATTTGGTGAGCAGATTTTACGGCTCTCAGGAAAGTTTCTTTCTCGTCAATGGAACGACCGCCGGCAATCTGGCGATGATTTTAGCTGTGTGTGAACCGGGTGAACCCATTCTGATCCAGCGTAATTGTCACAAGTCTGTTTTCCATGCGGCGGCATTGGCCGGAGCCAAGCCGGTTTATTTGGCGCCGGAAATCGATGAAAACATGCATGTGCCGGCACATGTATCCCTTTCAGTCATCGAAAAAGCGCTGGCGTCATATCCGAACGCGAAAGGACTTGTTCTGACCAATCCGACTTACTACGGGCATGCTGCCGATTTGACTGCGGCAGTTAACAAAGCCCATTCATACGGCGTTCCTGTACTGGTGGATGAGGCACATGGGGCTCACTTTGTGTTAGGCCGGCCTTTCCCGCCTTCATCATTGGCTATGGGGGCAGACGCCGTTGTTCAATCGGCTCACAAAACGCTTCCGGCTATGACGATGGGGTCTTACTTTCATTTGAACAGCACCAGAATTGACAGAGATCGATTAACTTATTATGTAAGCAGTTTGCAAAGCAGCAGCCCGTCATACCCGATTATGGCATCTTTAGATACGGCGCGCGCTTATGTGCAGGATATTGCTGAAAAAGGGACACTTCCCGTTCATATGGAGCGCATTGAGAAAATCAAACGAAGGTTCGCATCAATTTCTTCTATTGAAATAATCGAGCCTTCCGGATATGGGCTGCGGGCGGACCCGTTAAAATTAATTCTTCGGTCAAAGCTCGGACATTCCGGCTATTCATTACAACGGATTTTGGAGAGTGAAGGCATTGTTGCCGAGCTGGCTGACGAGTACCAAGTATTGCTCGTACTGCCGATAGGCGGCCGGCGGATGATAGAACAGGCAACCGTAAGAAACATACAGCAGAAACTGGAGAATACACCGCCCGATAAATTGCCGGATGCCGTGAATTGGACATTTCCGTCCATTTCGACACTTGAATACCCGCAAAATGAGATGCGGAAGTTTACAAAAGAGCCTGCAGATATAAATAAGGCGGCCGGGCGCTTGCATGCGGGCAACATTATTCCTTATCCGCCGGGAATTCCGCTGATCATGGACGGAGAACGGATAACAGAAGAGATCGTACAAAAGCTTTCCCGTTTAATCGGCATGGACGCGCATATTCAAGGCTTGTTAAACGGGGAACAATTACTTGTCTATATAGAAGAGGAGAAATCATGAGCGGTTTATTTATAACATTTGAAGGTCCTGAAGGTGCAGGGAAAACGACTGTGCTTCAGGAAATGAAAGAGATTTTGTCGGCAGAGGGGCTCCCGGTGACAGCGACAAGAGAACCGGGGGGCATCGACATTGCGGAACAAATCAGAGAAGTGATCTTAAATAAAAACAATACACTGATGGATGCAAAAACGGAGGCGCTGCTTTACGCTGCGGCGAGAAGACAGCATTTAGTCGAAAAGGTGCAGCCTGCATTGAAAGAAGGCCGCATTGTGCTGTGCGATCGTTTCATCGACAGCTCGCTGGCTTATCAAGGCTATGCGAGAGGGCTCGGCATTGATGAAGTTCTTTCTATCAACCAGTTTGCAATCGGCGATACGATGCCTGATGTCACCATCTATTTTTCTATTGAGCCGGAAGAAGGGTTGAAACGGATTACGTCGAATGATTCAAGAGAGAAGAATCGTCTCGATCTTGAGGCCCTGCACTTTCATACGAAAGTACGGGAAGGATACCAAAAGGTAATGCAGCGTTTTCCGGAAAGATTCCATACAATCGACGCATCGAAAAAGAAGGAACTCGTCATTCAGGACGCACTTCAAGTGATAAATGAAGCATTGAAAAAAATTCAGTTGTGACCTGTTTCTCATAAGTTGCTATAATGAATGTAACGATAATGTTCTTTCCAACCTAAAGGGGGCCTAGAGAATGAAACTAATAGTGGCAGTGGTGCAGGATCAGGACAGCAACAGGCTTTTGAAAGTATTAACCGACCACAACTTCAGGGTGACGAAGCTTGCGACAACAGGCGGATTCCTTAAATCAGGCAATACGACGTTTATGATCGGGGTGGAAGATATCCGTGTTGATAAAGCGCTCAGCCTCATTAAAGAGAATGGCTGTAAACGTGATCAGATGATTGCCCCGGTATCCCCGATGGGCGGGAATGCGGATTCCTACGTTCCATATCCCGTCGAAGTGGAAGTCGGCGGAGCGACGGTCTTTGTCCTCCCGGTCGATGAATTTCATCAATTTTAAGGATTTGACGACGTGAAAATAAATTCTGACTTACGTACATTTATTGAGAAAAAGCAGCAGCCTGCTTATAAAGCGGCAGAGCTTTCCGGAACATTTAAAAGTTCAATGGACAGCCAAAGCAGCAAGCTGAAATTTGATCAGCTGAGCAGGTTCTTAACGGATATAGAAACGTTCGGGAAAAGGCTGACGAAGTCGAGAAACTTCAAAGACTTAGCGAAATTCAAAGGATTGGTAAAACGTTTTGTAAAAGAGGCCGTAGACAGCGGATTATCGCATGAGACGGAGAAAAGCTTTGACCTGTACGGAAGCAGCCGGACTCTGGGGCTTGTGAAAGAAATAGATGAAAAACTGCTTCAGCTGACAGAAGAAATGTTAGATCAGGAAAAACCGGCAATTGATTTGCTGGATCGAATCGGAGAAATAAAAGGTTTATTGATTAACCTTTACACATAGAGAGTGATACAATGGCAATATCATGGAAGGAAATGACCGGGCAGCAGCCCAGAGTGATGCGGCTTTTGCATAACAGCATTGAAAAGAAAAGGCTTTCTCACGCATATCTGTTTGAAGGCAAAAAAGGAACGGGCAAATTGGATGCCGCACTGCTTCTCGCAAAAAGCTTTTTTTGCCTTGAAGGCGGGACTGAGCCTTGCGGGGAGTGCCGGAACTGTAAGCGTATTGAATCCGGAAACCATCCCGACCTCCATGTGGTTCAGCCCGACGGATTATCCATTAAAAAGGCTCAGATCCAATCTCTTCAGGAAGAGTTTTCTAAAACAGGACTGGAATCGCATAAAAAGCTGTACATTATATCCCATGCGGATCAAATGACGACAAATGCGGCAAACAGTCTGCTGAAATTTTTAGAGGAGCCGAGTCAAGATACCATCGCAATTCTTATTACTGAGCAGCTTCACCGAATACTGGATACCATCGTTTCGAGATGTCAGGTTCTTCCGTTCCAGCCGCTTCAGCCGAAAGCCATAGAGGAAAGACTGATTGAACAGGAAGTGAGCCTTCACATGGCCCGGCTCTTAGCAAATATGACAAATAATATTGCGGAAGCAGTCGAATTAAGTCGAAATGATGAGTTTGCAGAGTCCAGAGCGAAAGTGATAAAATTGTATGAAGTCTTACATCAGCGGAAAGGACATGCCTTTTTCTTCATTCAGGATCAGTGGGTGCCCTTTTTCAAAGAAAAAACCCATCAAGAAATGGGTCTTGATATGCTCTTATTGATATACCGTGATGTATTATCCATCCAAATTGGAAATGAAGATAAACTGATTTATCAAGACTTATTCCAATCAATAAAACAGCATGCGCTGCAATTTACACAACAAAGCGTTACGAACCAAATTCTCGCTGTTTTAGAAGCAAAAAAACGGCTTCATTCCAATGTGAATGTGCAGGGATTAATGGAGCACTTGGTGTTAACGTTGCAGGAGGGATAAGCTTGTACAACGTAATAGGCGTCCGCTTTAAAAAAGCGGGGAAAATTTATTATTTTGATCCGAACGGATTTGATATAGAACAAGACAGCTGCGTCATTGTTGAAACCGTAAGAGGTGTCGAATACGGGCAGGTTGTCATCGCAAATAAACAAGTGGACGAGCATGATGTTGTGCTTCCGCTTCGAAAGGTCATACGCGTTGCTGATGAACGCGATCTTCTCATTGTAGAAGAAAACAAACAGGAGGCCCTGTCCGCTTTTGAAGTGTGTCAGAAAAAAGTGGCTGACCACGGCTTAGATATGAAGCTGGTTGATGTTGAGTTTACATTTGACCGCAATAAAGTCATTTTTTACTTTACAGCAGACGGACGGGTTGATTTCAGGGAATTGGTCAAAGACTTGGCTTCTATCTTTAAAACGAGAATCGAATTGCGCCAAATCGGGGTGAGGGACGAGGCGAAAATGCTCGGCGGTATCGGACCATGCGGGAGAATGCTTTGCTGCTCCACGTTCCTCGGTGATTTTGAACCGGTGTCCATCAAAATGGCGAAGGATCAAAATTTATCGTTGAACCCAACGAAGATTTCCGGTCTGTGCGGCCGTTTGATGTGCTGTTTGAAGTACGAAAATGATGAGTATGAGACGGCAAAAGAACAGCTGCCGGATTTAGGCGAAATGATTACGACGGCAAACGGCCCCGCAAAGGTTGTCGGTCTTAATATTCTGGAACGGGTGCTTCAGGTGGAACTGAAGAATCGTGAAAAAGTGATAGAATATACTTGGGAAGAGCTCTTGGAAGAGGGCGTCGTATCCGCACAAACCACAGATTAACGAGGTGTGGAACCTTGGATAAAAAAGAGTTATTTGATACTGTCATAAACCTGGAGGAACAAATCGGTTCGCTGTACCGTCAGCTGGGTGACTTAAAGCAGCATATCGGCGAAATGATTGAAGAGAATCACCATCTTCAGCTTGAAAATAAGCATTTGCGTAAGCGGCTTGATGATACGACAGAGCAAATTGAGAAATTCAAAGCCGATCAGAAAGAAACAAAAACACAGAAGGCAGAGCAGAGTGATATAGGAGAAGGGTACGACAATCTGGCCCGGCTGTATCAAGAAGGCTTTCATATTTGCAACGTCCATTATGGGAGCGTCCGCAAGGGAGATTGCCTTTTTTGTCTGTCCTTCTTAAATAAAAAATAAGGAAAAGGCTTCCGCTGATGTCGGAAGCCTTTTTCAAAGAGTGCCGAAAGGAATAAGATTATGGTTTCATTACGTGATGATGAAAGATTGGATTACTTATTAGCAGAGGATATGAAAATAGTACAGAGTCCGACGGTTTTCGCTTTTTCATTAGATGCCGTGCTGCTGTCTAAGTTTGCATACGTTCCGATTCAAAAGGGGAACATCGTTGATTTATGCACGGGGAACGGCATTGTGCCGCTTTTGCTCAGCACAAGGTCAAAAGCTGATATCACCGGGGTTGAAATTCAGGAACGCTTGTATGATATGGCGCTCCGAAGCGTGGAATACAACGGGCTGGGCGGTCAGATCAGTCTCATTCATGATGATCTGAAAAATATGCCGGAAAGACTCGGACATAATAAATATGATATTGTCACCTGCAATCCGCCTTATTTTAAAACACCGAAAGAGGCGGAGCAGAACCTGAACGAGCATCTCAGAATCGCAAGGCACGAAATTCTTTGCACGCTTGAAGATGTGATTTCCGTCAGCAGCAAACTGCTGAAGCAAGGCGGAAAAGCGGCTCTCGTTCATCGGCCGGGGAGGCTTTTGGAAATCTTTGAATTAATGAAAGCGTACCGAATAGAACCGAAACGGGTTCAGTTTATTTATCCGAAACAAGGTAAAGAAGCGAATACCATTTTGGTTGAAGGAATTAAAGGCGGCCGCCCTGATCTCAAAATTCTTCCCCCGCTGTTCGTATACAATGAACAAAATGAATATACGAAAGAGATCCGCACGATTTTATATGGAGACAAATAGTCATTTCTTTTATGTGCTGCTGTGCAATGACAACAGTCTGTATGCCGGTTATACAAATGATCTGCAAAAACGGCTGAAAACCCACAATGAGGGAAAGGGCGCGAAGTACACAAGGGCGCGTAGGCCGGTTTCGTTATGCCATGCGGAATCATTTGAAACAAAACGGGAAGCGATGCAGGCGGAATACCGTTTTAAGCAGCTGACCCGAAAGAAAAAAGAGCAATATATAGAAGAAAAACGACGCAGCAAGGAGGCTGTATATGTTAAGACGCCAGATGAGTTTTAACGGAAAATCTGAAATGGGAACTCTGTACCTTGTTCCTACACCGATCGGCAATTTGGAGGACATGACCTTTCGTGCAGTAGAGACGCTGAAATCGGCCGATGTCATAGCTGCCGAAGATACGAGACAGACGAAAAAGCTGTGCCATGTTTATGACATAGAAACATCTCTCATCAGCTATCATGAACATAATAAAGAAAGCAGCGGCCATAAAATCATTGAATGGCTGAAAAGCGGAAAGAATGTGGCATTGGTCAGTGATGCCGGCATGCCGACAATTTCCGACCCGGGGGCTGAGATTGTGAGAGATTTCACCCAAATCGGCGGATATGTCGTTCCGCTCCCGGGTGCTAATGCGGCATTAACCGCGCTGACCGCATCAGGCATCACCCCGCAGCCGTTTTTCTTCTACGGATTTTTAAACAGACAGAAAAAAGAAAAGAAGAAAGAACTCGAAATCCTGAAAAAACGGCAGGAAACGATGATATTTTACGAAGCGCCGCACAGATTAAAAGAAACATTAATAGCAATGCATGACGTTTTGGGTAATCGAACCATCGCCGTCACGAGAGAATTAACGAAAAAGTACGAGGAATTCATCAGAGGAACCATCGCCGAGGTGATGGAATGGGCAAATGAAGATCAAATCCGCGGTGAGTTCTGTCTCGTTGTCGAAGGAAATCAAACCGCTGAACCGGATGAAGAGGAAAAGCCTTGGTGGACGGAGCTTTCTGAGAAAGAGCATGTGGAGCATTACATAAACGAAGGAGCATCTTCCAAACAGGCCATAAAACAAACAGCGGTAGATCGGGGCGTACCGAAACGAGAGATTTATGACGCTTATCACATTCAATCATAAAAAAAACCGTTCTTGTATCGTAACAAGAACGGTTTTTGTATGAAATAGCTTATTTTTGGTTTTGAAGCTGGTTTTGAATTTCAGAGATGATTTGCTCAGCGCCTTCTTTGCTGAGTACCAATTTGCCGCCGGCAAGTTTAAGGTTATCATCAGAAACTTCACCAGTTACTTGGCAAGTCATGTTTGGTTTATATTTTTTAAGGATGATTTTTTCATCATCAACATAAATTTCAAGAGCGTCTTTTTCTGCGATGCCCAGTGTACGGCGAAGTTCGATAGGGATAACGACGCGTCCAAGTTCATCAACTTTACGTACGATACCAGTAGATTTCATTAACAGTCTCCTCCCGAGAGATAATTATTTTGTAGTTTATATTTTTCTTCGTCATTATTCGACAAAATTCCTTACATTCCTAGCATAACAAGGTTTCCAATAATCGTCAATCTTTTTGTTTACTATTGATTGTAAGAATTAGTTCTTATAGTAAGTAAAGCCTTGGAAATCCTGAAATAACAGGCTTTTTGACTGCTTTTTCGAACCTATTATCCTACTGAAAATCCTTTTAAATCAAGACTTTCGAACCAAGATGTTTTATATTAGTAGATTATAAACGACAAAATTCGACATGTTAAGACTTTTTTTAATTTCAATAAAAATTTTTAATTTTATTTACTCTTTTACGCGCAGTACGTATATATCCTTGATCTTAAAGGCTAAGATGGTATCATAGATAGAGGACAAATATCAATATTGTATATCAAATAAAACCGCTCTCGTCCTTTGGGCGTGAGCTTTTCGACATTCTGAATGGGAGGTTGCAACATGCCGCAAGACAATAATACTTTTTATATTACAACCCCGATATATTATCCGAGCGGAAAATTACATATCGGCCATGCTTATACTACCGTGGCCGGCGATGCGATGGCGCGTTACAAAAGATTAAAAGGATTTGACGTACGCTACTTAACCGGAACGGATGAGCACGGACAGAAAATCCAGCAGAAAGCGGAGGAAGAGAATATCACGCCTCAAGCTTATGTGGATCGTGCAGTTGCTGAAATCCAAAAACTATGGAAGCAGCTCGACATTTCTCACGATGATTTCATCCGGACGACGGAAAGCCGGCACAAAGAAATTATCGAGAAAGTGTTTCAAAAACTTCTTGATAATGGTGACATTTACCTGGATGAGTATGAGGGCTGGTACAGCATCCCTGATGAAACATTCTATACGGAAACACAGCTGGTGGATGTGGAAAGAAATGAGAAGGGTGAGGTTGTCGGCGGAAAAAGCCCGGACAGCGGCCATCCGGTCGAATTAATCAAAGAGGAGTCATACTTCTTCCGCATGAGCAAATACGCAGACCGCCTGCTGAAGTTTTATGAGGAAAATCCTTCTTTCATCCAGCCTGAATCACGCAAAAATGAAATGATTAACAACTTCATTAAACCGGGGCTTGAAGACTTGGCCGTTTCCAGAACGACGTTCGACTGGGGCGTAAAAGTGCCGGGAAATCCGAAGCATGTCGTGTATGTATGGATTGACGCACTGTTCAACTATATTACAGCGCTCGGTTATGATACGGAAAATGATGAGCTTTACAAAAAGTACTGGCCGGCTGACGTCCACCTTGTCGGTAAAGAAATTGTCCGTTTTCATACCATTTACTGGCCGATTATGCTGATGGCGCTTGATCTCCCGCTGCCTAAGCAAGTATTCGCGCATGGCTGGTTATTGATGAAAGACGGAAAAATGTCGAAATCAAAAGGAAATGTCGTTGATCCGGTAACGTTAATTGAACGCTACGGATTGGATGAACTTCGCTATTACCTGCTTCGCGAAGTACCGTTCGGTTCAGACGGTGTCTTTACGCCGGAAGGTTTCGTAGAACGGATTAATTATGACTTGGCGAACGACTTAGGAAACCTTCTGAATCGTACAGTTGCAATGATCCAAAAATATTTTGACGGTGAGATTGGTTCATATGAAGGAAATGTGACCGATTTTGATTCAGAGCTTTCTTCTGTAGCCGGTGAAACGGTTAAAGCTTATGAAAAGGCAATGGAAAACATGGAGTTTTCAGTCGCTTTATCAACGCTATGGCAATTAATCAGCCGTACGAACAAATATATTGATGAAACTGCTCCGTGGGTGCTTGCTAAAGATCAGGAAAAAGAAAAAGAATTACGTTCCGTCATGTATCATTTAGCTGAATCTTTACGTATCTCAGCCGTATTGCTCCAGCCTTTCTTGACACAAACGCCTGAAAAAATGTTTGCCCAGCTAGGAGTTGAGGATCAGTCCCTTAAAGCATGGGACAGCATTCAGACATTCGGTCAATTGAAGAACGCGAAAGTGAAAAAAGGGGAACCGCTTTTCCCTCGTCTTGAAGCTGAAGAGGAAGTAGCTTACATCAAGCAAAAAATGCAAGGAACTGCTCCTGCTAAAGAAGAAAAGGCGGAAGAGCCGCAAGAAGCAGAGCGTCTTCCTGAAATTACGTTTGATCAATTTATGGATACAGAACTTCGCGTCGCAGAAGTCTTGTCCGCAGAGCCGGTGAAAAAAGCAGATCGGCTGCTGAAATTGCAAATTGATCTGGGCTTTGAACAGCGCCAAGTTGTATCAGGTATCGCGAAGCATTACACACCTGATCAGCTTGTGGGAATGAAGATCATTTGTGTAACGAATTTAAAACCGGTAAAACTGAGAGGCGAGCTTTCTCAAGGAATGATACTGGCAGGAGAATCAGACGGCGTTCTCAAAGTTGTAGCTGTCGACCAGTCATTACCGAAAGGCACTCGAATTAAATAAATAGATGCAAAAGGTGTTTCACGTGTAACATTCCGTCGAACACCTTTTGTTTTTCAACAAGAAAGGAGTTTTTATGATGCTTTTTGATACACATGCGCACTTAAATGCCGAGCAATTTGACACAGACTTAGAGGAAGTCATTGCGCGTGCAAAGGCTGAAGAAGTTGAACGAATCGTCGTTGTCGGCTTCGACAAACCCACTATCACGCGTGCGATGGAGCTGATTGAGGAATATGACTTTATATACGCTGCGATCGGCTGGCATCCGGTAGACGCAATTGACATGACAGAGGAAGATTTATCATGGATTAAGGAACTGTCCTCTCACGAAAAAGTCGTGGCAATCGGAGAGATGGGCCTTGATTATCACTGGGATAAATCCCCAAAAGACGTTCAGAAAGAAGTATTCCGGAAACAAATCGCTCTCGCCAAAGAAGTGAACCTTCCAATTATCATTCATAATCGTGATGCAACGGAAGATGTTGTCACGATTTTGAAAGAAGAGGGGGCGGAAGAAGTCGGCGGTATTATGCACTGCTTTACGGGGAGCGCGGAGGTTGCGCGGCAGTGTATGGATATGAATTTTTATATTTCATTCGGCGGACCGGTTACCTTCAAAAATGCAAAGAAACCAAAAGAAGTAGCAAAGGAAATTCCGAATGACCGTTTGCTGATTGAAACGGACTGTCCTTTCCTGACACCGCATCCTTTCCGCGGTAAACGAAATGAGCCAAGCTACGTAAAATATGTTGCTGAACAGCTCGCTGAATTAAAAGGGCTGACATATGAAGAAATTGCCTCAATTACAACCGAAAACGCAAAAAGACTTTTCCGCATGAACTGACAGAATGCGCTGTCGTAACGTGTAAAGGCTTGTCCGATTCAGTGGATATGTAAAACGGTTCTACAAGCTTCCTTCTCCTCATAAGATAGGTTGTCGATATGTCTCTCTTCCTTTTTTTGCTTTGTTTTTGCATAATGAGGGATACGCTGAAGGTTTTTCATCTTCGAGATGGGAGGGTTGACAGCATTTTAGATACTCTATATAATCTCTCCGAGGAGAAGGAGGCGTTTTTCATCACACAAAAAATGAAAAAACTGTTTTCCGTAAAGCTTGGTAAAAGCAAGGTTATTCTTATTGCAGCTATTATTCTGCTGGGCGGAACCGGGACTGCATACGGGGCACATGAGCTCTCAAAACAATCAGTTTCTGTTTCCATCAACGGCAAGAAAAAGCAAATACGCACTCATGCAAAAACGGTTGGGGAACTTCTGGAAGATTTACATATAGAGACGAGAAATGAAGACCGGATTACCCCGTCTAAGCAGACAGCATTGGCAGACAACATGAATGTCGTGTATGAAGCTGCAAAGCAGATCCGTGTGACAAGAGGCGGAGAAGAAAAGACTTTATGGTCAACGGCAAAAACAGTCGGCGCATTTCTGAATGAACAGCATACACCTGTGAATCAGCACGATAAAATAGATCCAGCAGCAGATACGAAAGTGACAAACGGCATGAAAGTCACGGTCGACCCGGCTTTTCGGGTCACTGTAAATGATGCGGGAAAGAAAAAGAAAATATGGACGACTTCGACTACGGTCGCTGACTTTTTAACGCAGCATAAGATGGACATGAAAGACGAAGATAAAGTAAAACCGGCATTACACGAAAAGCTCACAAAAAATCAGGCCGGCATACAAATCACTCGTATCGAAAAAGTCACCGATGTAGTTGAGGAAAAAATAGCGTATCAAGTGAAAGAAAAAGAAGATGCGTCTCTCGACAGCGGGAAAGAAAAGATCGTTCAAAAAGGAAAAGAAGGCAAACTTAAAAAGCATTTTCATGTTGTCAAAGAAAATGGAAAAGAAGTTTCAAGAAAGCTTGTTAAAGAAGAAACATCTGAAAAAAGCAAAGATCAAATCATTGCGGTCGGCACAAAGCGGCACAGTCCCAAGATTGAGCAGCTCAGTGCACCTGTGAAGGCATCTTCTGGCGAAACCGGATCTTCCGGTAAAGTGATTACCGTGTCTTCCACGGCTTATACCGCAAGCTGCAGCGGCTGTTCCGGCCATACGGCTACAGGCGTTAACCTGACAAGCAATCCGAATGCTAAAGTCATTGCGGTAGACCCAAGCGTCATTCCGCTCGGCACAAGAGTCCACGTAGACGGATACGGGGATGCCGTGGCCGCTGATACAGGCTCAGCCATTAAAGGAAGACGGATTGATGTCTTTTTCCCTGAAAAATCTTCAGCTTACCGCTGGGGAAAGAAACAGGTCAAAATAAAAATCTTAAATTAATTCCGATTCACTCAGAGGGTTTTGCGCCCTCTGTTTTTTTCGTTATAATAGGTAAAGTGTATTTTCAGTATATTAGACGTGACATGTAAGCAAAGGTTTCGTTTTGGATATAAAAAGTTTTTTTGGAGGAAGTAATGAAAATTAAAGAAATTATTGTAGTCGAGGGACGCGATGACACTGCGCGCATAAAACTTGCCGTTGATGCGGATACGATCGAGACAAACGGTTCCGCAATCGGAGACGAAGTCATCAGACAGATTCGGCTGGCGCAGGAAACGAGAGGGGTCATCGTACTGACGGACCCGGATTTTCCGGGGGAAAAGATCCGGAAAACCATTTCTGAAGCAGTACCCGGCTGTAAACACGCATTTCTGCCCAAACATCTTGCCAAACCGAAAAACAAGCGCGGCATTGGCGTTGAGCACGCATCCATTGAAAGCATCAGAGCATGTCTGGAAAATGTGCATGAAGAGATGGAGGCAAAGCCGAGTGAGATTTCAGCTGAAGATGTCATACAGGCCGGTCTGATCGGCGGACCGGCTGCCAAAAGACGCCGCGAACGATTGGGCGACCTGCTGAAGATCGGCTATACAAACGGCAAGCAGCTTCAAAAACGGCTGCAAATGTTTCAAATCAAAAGAAGTGATTTTATTGATGCGCTCGATGCTATGAGGCAGGAGGAACAGGATGAACAATAAAGATATCGCGACACCTATCAGAACGAAGGAAATTCTGACAAAGTACGGTTTCTCTTTTAAAAAGAGTCTGGGGCAGAATTTCTTAATTGATACAAATATATTGGACAGAATTGTGGACCATGCGGAAATTACGGATCGGACCGGAGTCATTGAAATCGGGCCCGGAATCGGCGCGCTGACAGAGCAGCTTGCCAAACGGGCAAAAAAGGTCGTCGCGTTTGAAATTGATCAGCGCCTGCTGCCCATTCTCAATGATACGCTGTCTCCGTATGACAATGTAACGATCATTCATCAAGATGTGCTGAAAGCAGACGTCAAATCTGTCATTGAAGAGCAGTTTCAGGATTGTGATGAAATTATGGTGACGGCGAATCTCCCATATTATGTGACGACGCCGATCATCATGAAGCTTTTGGAAGAACATCTTCCGTTAAAAGGAATTGTCGTGATGCTGCAAAAAGAGGTCGCTGAGCGGATGGCCGCTGATCCTTCCTCTAAGGAGTACGGATCGCTTTCCATTGCGGTTCAGTTCTATACGGAGGCCAAAACCGTCATGACCGTCCCGAAAACGGTGTTTGTGCCTCAGCCTAATGTCGATTCTGCCGTCATCCGTCTCTTGCTTCGTGACGGCCCGGCGGTTGACGTCGATAATGAACCGTTTTTCTTCCAGCTGATTAAAGCAAGCTTCGCACAGCGCCGGAAAACCTTGCTTAACAACCTTGTGAACAATCTTCCGGGCGGAAAAGAGAAAAAAGCTCAAATTGAAGAAGTTCTTCAAGAAACGAATATTGACGGAAAGCGGCGCGGTGAATCCCTGTCCATAGAAGAATTCGCGCTCCTGTCCAACGGATTGCATAAAGCCCTTTTCTAAGAGGGCTTTTTGTTTTGCGTCACCACTTGGACTGCCGCTACATAGGCTAGAGGAGAACCTTATTCATTCAACTGCAAGAAAAGCTTGAAACATCAAGCGCCGCAGCGGAAAGAGGTGTATTTGCCAAGACTTCTTTCATGATGAGGCTTAGTCTATTTGTGGAGTGGGTAACGTGCAATTTCAAATAGGAGATATGGTAGCCAGGAAATCCTATCAAATGGATGTTTTATTTCGCATTATCGGTATAGAACAAACAAACAACGGAAATTCAATTGCCATCCTGCATGGTGACGAAGTCAGATTGATTGCGGATGCTGATTTTTCTGATTTGGAGCCTGTCAGAAAAGACGAACAGGCCATGAGAAAGAAAAGAGATGAAAGCAGGATGAATGAATCTCTCGAGCTGCTCCGCCAGGATTATAAGCTGCTTCGGGAAAAACAGGAATATTATGCGACAAATCAATATCAGCATCAGGAGCACTACTTTCATATGCCCGGAAAGGTATTGCATCTGGACGGCGATGAGGCCTATTTGAAAAAGTGCCTGAACTTTTATGAAAAAATCGGTGTGCCGGTATACGGAATTCATTGCCATGAGAAAAAAATGCCGGCATCAATTGACGAGCTGCTTGATAAATACAGGCCGGATATTTTAGTCATCACCGGCCATGATGCATATTCCAAGCATAAGGGAGGCGTGAACGATTTAAGCGCCTACAGGCATTCCAAACACTTTGTCGAAACCGTTCAAAGAGCGAGGCGTAAAGTCCCTCATTTGGATCAGCTGGTCATATTCGCGGGGGCGTGCCAATCTCATTTCGAGTCTTTAATCAGAGCGGGCGCGAATTTCGCAAGTTCTCCGTCACGCGTCAATATCCACGCGCTTGACCCGGTATATATTGTCGCGAAAATCAGCTTCACTCCGTTTATGGAGCGGATCAATGTATGGGATGTACTGAGAAATACGCTGACGAGAGAGAAAGGGCTGGGAGGAATTGAAACGAAGGGTGTGCTGCGTGTCGGTATGCCGTATAAATCAAATGGATGAGTGATAAAACCCGCATATATTTCGCTATGCGGGTTAATTATTTTACATATTGATACATAAATTTCCGGAACTTGTGAAAAATAACGCAGAAATCAATAGAATTTTGTCAAAATAATTTTGTTGACAATGACTTATTAACGTTGATATAATTTAAATTTTATTTGACAAAATTGGGCTCTTGTTGTACAATAAATGTAGTGAGGTGGATGCAATGGCGAAGACGTTGTCCGATATAAAAAGATCGCTTGATGGGAATTTAGGTAAACGGCTTACGTTAAAAGCAAACGGCGGCCGCCGAAAAACGATTGAGCGTTCGGGCATTTTAGCTGAGACGTACCCTTCTGTTTTTGTGATACAACTAGATCAAGACGAGAATTCGTTTGAAAGAGTTTCATACAGTTATGCTGATATTCTGACTGAGACTGTTGAATTGACATTCAATGACGATGCGGCAAGCTCAGTAGCATTTTAATGGGCAGTGAACCTTTTGTTTACTGCTTTTTGTTTTGCCTTCTAAAGCTCTTCTAATTATTCCCTCGAAAGTTTCAGCCGATTAAACGGAAGCTATAAGTGTCACATGTTTTATCGTGGCGTGCACGAATGGTGATCAATTCTATAAAAGGGGTTGTTTCGTTTGGGCAGACGTCGTGGAGTTATGTCAGATGAGTTCAAATATGAGCTGGCGAAGGACCTTGGTTTTTACGATACGGTGAAAAACGAGGGCTGGGGAGGCATTCGGGCGCGTGACGCCGGGAATATGGTAAAACGCGCGATTGAGATTGCCGAACAGCAGATGGCGGCTCAGAACCAAAATAACCGATAATGCAGTGGCCCGGGGGACAATCCGTTCCCCGGTTTTTTCTATCGGCGGTCAAAACCGGCTTCAATTTCGGATAAGTACCTCCGGGTCTCCAAATGTGATACAATGTTCATACTTATGTTTAGATGGAGAAGTAGGTGAAAGCTATGCGTATTTTAGAAAAAGCGCCGGCCAAAATCAATCTGTCCCTCGATGTGACGAGTAAACGCCCGGATGGTTATCACGAAGTGGAGATGATCATGACGACAATTGATTTGGCAGATCGGATTGAACTGACAGAACAACCCGAAAACGTTATCAGAGTGGCGTCGCATAATCGCTTTGTTCCGGATGATCAAAGGAATCTGGCTTATCAGGCAGCCAAACTGCTTAAAGAACGGTTTCAAGTCAAAAAAGGCGTTTCCATTATGATTACAAAAGTGATTCCTGTAGCGGCAGGGCTTGCCGGCGGAAGCAGCGATGCGGCAGCCACGCTCAGAGGGCTGAACAGGCTTTGGGATTTAAAGCTTTCTGTCGAAGAGCTCGCGGAGCTTGGAGCTGAAATCGGTTCAGACGTGTCCTTCTGTGTATACGGGGGCACTGCTCTGGCAACCGGACGCGGTGAGAAGATCAGGCACATCAGTGCTCCGCCTCATTGCTGGGTCGTGCTCGCCAAACCGACGATCGGGGTATCGACTGCCGAAGTGTACCGCCGGCTGAACTTACAGCAGGTTCGGCATCCTGATGTGCAGGCGATGATTGACGCGATTGAAGAAAAAAGCTTCCAAAAGGTATGCGGACAATTAGGAAACGTATTGGAGTCGGTTACGCTCAGCCTCCATCCCGAGGTGGCGATGATTAAAAATCAAATGAAACGCTTCGGCGCTGATGCGGTGTTAATGAGCGGAAGCGGACCGACTGTATTCGGTTTGGTTCAATACGAATCGAAGGTGCAGCGGATTTATAACGGGTTAAGAGGTTTCTGTGATCAAGTGTACGCGGTGCGGATGATCGGCGAACAGAATGCTCTTGATTAAATCCGTATGTTAAGTTATATTATTTTTAAATTATTCGGATTTTGGGGGTAAGTTCATGAAGTTTCGTCGCAGCGGCAGATTGGTGGACTTAACAAATTATTTGTTAACCCATCCGCATGAATTAATACCGTTAACGTTTTTCTCAGAACGGTATCAATCAGCAAAGTCATCAATCAGTGAAGATTTAACGATTATTAAACAGACCTTTGAACAGCAAGGCATTGGGACGCTGCTTACAGTGCCGGGAGCTGCCGGAGGCGTCAAATACATTCCGAAAGTGAAACAGGCTGAAGCAGAAGCGTTTATACAGGAGCTGGGACAGTCTTTAGTAAATCCTGAGCGTATCCTTCCGGGCGGTTATGTATATTTAACGGATATCTTAGGAAAACCATCTGTCCTCTCTCATGTAGGCAGGCTTTTTGCTTCCGTTTTTGCGGAGCGGGAGATTGATGTGGTGATGACCGTTGCGACAAAAGGAATCCCTCTTGCTTACGCAGCGGCCAGTTATCTGAACGTTCCGGTTGTCATCGTGCGAAAAGACAATAAGGTGACGGAAGGCTCCACGGTGAGCATCAATTATGTATCAGGGTCGTCTAACCGCATTCAAACGATGTCGCTTGCGAAAAGAAGTTTGGCTACGGGTTCGAACGTTTTGATTATTGACGATTTTATGAAAGCCGGCGGCACCATTAACGGCATGATCAGCCTGCTTGATGAGTTTAATGCAAACGTTGCGGGAATAGGCGTCTTGGTTGAAGCCGAGGGAGTGAACGAACGGCTTGTCGATGAATACATGTCACTGCTCACGCTTTCAACCATCAATATGAAAGACAAAACGATTGAGATTCAAAACGGCAATTTTCTGCGATTTTTTAAAGAACAGCATTTAAAGAATGGGGAGACAGAAAAATGACAAAAGCAATCCATACAAAACACGCGCCGGCAGCGATCGGGCCATATTCACAGGGAATCATCGTAAACAACATGTTTTACAGCTCAGGCCAGATTCCTCTTACTGCTGAAGGAGAAATGGTAAACGGTGATATCACAGAGCAAACGCATCAGGTGTTCAGCAATTTAAAAGCTGTGCTGAAAGAAGCGGGCGCTTCTCTCGAGACGGTTGTCAAAGCAACGGTGTTTATTGCTGATATGGAGCAGTTTGCGGAAGTGAATGAAGTGTACGGACAATACTTTGATGTACATAAGCCGGCAAGGTCTTGTGTGGAAGTGGCGAGACTGCCGAAAGACGCTCTCGTGGAAATTGAAGTCATTGCGCTGGTGAAATCTTAAATCTCAGAAAAGTGGTTCCGTCTCCGGGATCACTTTTTTTATGCAGTATATGATCCCCAAATATGGTTTATCACCTAATTGTGTATGTATATCCTATATTTTCAAAAAAACTTTTTGAAACGTGCAGGAATTTAAAAAGAATCGTGGAATTGTTAGACTAATGCTTTTATATAGGGAAAAGGTGGTGAACTACTGTGGAAGTTACTGACGTAAGATTACGCCGCGTGAATACCGATGGTCGCATGAGAGCGATTGCATCCATCACGCTGGATCACGAATTTGTCGTACATGATATTCGTGTGATTGATGGAAACAATGGTCTTTTCGTTGCGATGCCGAGTAAACGCACCCCTGATGGAGAATTCCGCGATATTGCTCATCCTATTAATTCCAGCACGCGGGGCAAGATCCAGGATGCTGTTTTAAATGAGTATCATCGTTTGGGTGATTCTGAAGCATTAGAATATGAAGAAGCCGGGGCTTCTTAAACATAACAAAATGTAAGGACTGCTGATAAAGGCTGACACAAGGCCTTTTCCGGCAGTCCTTTTTTAAATCTGATTTTTCAGTAATAAAGCGATTACATAGAAAATTCTTGCACTTTTTGATGTCTTCTTGAAATCAACAGCTATTTAGGATATATTTTTCTATGGATAAAAGGGATATTGGAGGCCATTAAATGGATAAGCGGTTTGCAGTGATTTTAGCTGCCGGAAAAGGAACGAGAATGAAATCGAAGCTTTACAAGGTCCTTCATCCGGTATGCGGAAAGCCTATGGTAGAGCACGTCGCAGACGAAGCTCTGAAATTATCTTTAGCGAAGCTTGTCACCATCGTAGGACACGGCGCCGAAGATGTGAAGAAGCAGCTCGGACAGAAAAGCGATTACGCTCTCCAAGCAGAACAGCTCGGTACGGCTCATGCGGTCAAACAGGCAAAACCATTTCTTCACGGAGAAAAGGGTGTCACGATCGTTATTTGCGGCGATACACCGCTTCTGACGGCGGAGACGATGGAAGCCATGCTGAATGAACATACAGACAAAGGTGCAAAAGCCACGGTGTTAACGGCCGTTGCCGACGATCCCGCCGGATACGGAAGAATCATCCGCAGTGAAGACGGCGCCGTTCAAAAAATCGTGGAGCACAAGGATGCTTCGGAGCAAGAACGTCTTGTGAAAGAAATTAACACGGGAACGTACTGTTTTGATAACGAGGCTCTTTTTCGTGTCATCGAACAGGTTTCGAATGAAAATGCCCAAGGCGAGTATTATCTGCCGGATGTGATCGAAATCCTCAAAGACGAAGGCGAAACTGTTGCCGCTTACCAGACTGGTAACTTCCAAGAGACGCTCGGAGTGAATGATAGAGTCGCTCTTTCTCAGGCTGAAATGTATATGAAAGAGCGTATTAACAAACGGCATATGCAGAACGGAGTCACTTTAATCGATCCGATGAATACGTACATCTCACCTGACGCACGTATCGGACAAGATACAGTTATTTATCCCGGAACTGTGTTAAAGGGACAAGCTGAAATCGGCGATGAATGCGTCATCGGCCCCCACACTGAGATAGAGGACAGCTCAATCGGCAGCCGCACTGTGATTAAACAATCCGTTGTCAATCGCAGCAAAGTTGGGAATGATGTAAATATCGGTCCTTTTGCTCACATCAGACCCGATTCCGCAATCGGCAATGAAGTGAAGATCGGAAACTTTGTTGAAATCAAGAAAACACAATTCGGCGACCGAAGCAAAGCATCTCATCTAAGCTATATCGGTGATGCCGAAGTGGGCACGGATGTGAATCTGGGCTGCGGCTCCATCACGGTCAATTATGATGGGAAGAAAAAGTATTTAACCAAAATTGAAGACGGCGCCTTTATTGGCTGCAACTCCAATCTGGTCGCTCCTGTTACAGTGGGAGAAGGCGCGTACGTCGCTGCGGGTTCAACCGTAACTGAAGATGTGCCGGGCGAAGCGCTTGCCATTGCCAGAGCAAGACAAGTAAATAAAGAAGATTATGTGAAAAACATTCATAAAAAATAATCCTAAAATCGGAGGTTTACCATGTCTAACGAATACGGAGATAAGAATTTAAAGATTTTTTCTTTGAATTCAAATCCAGAACTTGCAAAAGAAATCGCGGATAATGTAGGGGTTCAATTAGGAAAGTGCTCTGTTACAAGATTCAGTGACGGAGAGGTCCAGATCAACATAGAAGAAAGTATTCGCGGCTGTGATTGCTATATCATTCAGTCTACAAGTGCGCCGGTCAACGAGCACATCATGGAATTGCTGATTATGGTTGACGCTTTAAAGCGCGCTTCCGCGAAAACAATCAACATTGTCATTCCGTACTACGGTTATGCGCGCCAGGACAGAAAAGCAAGATCACGTGAACCGATTACGGCAAAACTTTTTGCAAACCTGCTTGAAACAGCGGGTGCGACACGCGTGATCGCGCTTGATTTACACGCGCCGCAAATTCAAGGTTTCTTTGATATTCCGATTGACCACTTAATGGGTGTTCCGATTTTAGGCCATTACTTTGAAGGTAAAGACTTGAAAGATATCGTTATTGTTTCTCCTGACCACGGCGGTGTGACGCGCGCCCGCAAACTTGCGGACCGTCTGAAAGCGCCGATCGCGATTATCGACAAACGCCGTCCTAGACCGAATGAGGTAGAAGTGATGAACATCGTCGGTAACGTGGAAGGTAAAACAGCGATTCTGATCGATGATATTATTGATACGGCCGGCACAATCACACTTGCCGCTAACGCGCTGGTTGAAAACGGAGCTGCAGAAGTGTATGCATGCTGTACGCACCCTGTACTGTCAGGCCCTGCCGTTGAGCGGATCAATAACTCTAAAATCAAGGAGCTTGTCGTAACGAACAGCATTAAGCTTCCTGATGAGAAAAAAATCGAACGCTTTAAGCAGCTTTCTGTCGGACCGCTTCTGGCTGAAGCGATTATCCGCGTTCACGAGAAACAATCTGTCAGCTATTTATTCAGCTAAACCGAAACTTTAAGGTTTAAATCCCAGTTATTGTGGGTATTGTTCTAATAGGACGATAAAACGATAATTAGGATGGTGCTGAATATGGCAACTTTAAAAGCAAATGAAAGAACCGATTTTAAACGTTCGACGCTTCGGAAAATCCGTCATTCAGGACATGTTCCAGGGATTATATACGGTAAAGAAACAACGAATACGCCTGTCTCTTTAGACAGTGTCGAATTGCTTAAAACATTGCGGGACGAAGGAAAAAACACGATTATCACAATTGATGTCAACGGAAATCAGCAATCGGTTATGGTGACTGATCTTCAGACAGACCCGCTCAAAAACGAATTGACGCACGCCGATTTTCAAGTCGTGAATATGAGTGAGGAGCTGGAGGCCGAGGTGCCGATTCAGCTGACGGGAGAGGCGAAGGGAGTCAAAGACGGAGGCGTCATCCAGCAGCCGCTGCATGAGCTTTCGATTAAGGCCAGACCGAAGGACATCCCTCAGACAATCAATGTTGATATTTCAGGACTTGAGATGAATGATGTGCTGACCATCGCAGATCTGACTGCTGACGGCAATTATACATTTACAAACGATCCGGAAGAAGTCGTGGCTTCCATCCTTCCTCCTAAGCAGGAAGCATTCGAAGAAGATGCAGAACCGTCTCCTGGGGAAGAGCCCGAAGGAGAAAATCAATAAGCGCTTTAAGACGTAACCCGCCCGAGGTTACGTCTTTTGTGCTAGAATGAGAAGAATTACAGCGATGTTGAGGGAGGATTTACGATGCTTGTGATTGCCGGTCTCGGTAACCCCGGGAAAACCTACGAGAACACGAGACATAATGTCGGCTTTATGGCCATTGACGAGCTTTCTAAAGAATGGAATATTGAATTGAATAAAACGAAATTCAACGGACTTTACGGAATGGGGTTTGTTTCCGGAAAAAAAGTTCTACTTGTTAAACCGCTTACATATATGAATTTATCAGGGGAATGTTTGCGGCCGCTACTGGATTATTATGATGCCGATCATGAAGATCTGAAAGTCATATACGATGACCTTGATCTTCCGACGGGGAAAATCAGGCTCCGGACGAAGGGGAGCGCAGGCGGACATAACGGAATTAAATCGCTTATACAGCACCTCGGAACCCCTGAATTTGACCGGGTCAGAATCGGAATCGGCCGCCCCGTCAACGGAATGAAAGTCGTTGACTATGTACTGGGAGCTTTTACGAAGGAAGAAGCGCCGCATATCAATGATGCCGTCTCAAAAACCGTAAAGGCCTGCGAAGCTTCCTTAACGAAACCATTTTTAGAAGTCATGAACGAATTTAATGCAAATGTATAAGATAAATAATGGGAGACCATACTAGGGAAAAATGATTTTTTCACATCAGGAGGTCCAACGTATGGCTTTGCATTATTTTTGCCGCCACTGCGGCTTTAAGGTAGGGAGCCTGGAATATTCGACGGTGCCGACACAGTCACTTGGATTTCAGCACTTAACAAATGAGGAAAGAAACGATATGATTTCATATAAAGACAATGGAGATGTCCATGTTCTTACAATTTGTGAAGACTGCCAAGAGGCGCTGGAGCGCAATCCGCACTACCATGAACACAACACATTTATTCAATAAGAAGCTTTGGTGTAGATTCTAGACCAAAGCGTTTTTCTGTTCTTGCAGAAAATAGAGAGGAGGGCCCATATGGACAACATTCAAACCTTTATTAAAGAAAGCGATGATTTTAAATCCATTGTCAACGGTTTACATGAGGGGCTGAAGGAACAGCTGCTTGCGGGTCTGTCAGGTTCCGCGCGTTCTGTTTTTACCTCCGCCCTTGCACAGGAAACGAAAAGGCCGATTTTCTTTATCACCCATAATTTATATCAGGCCCAAAAAGTGACGGAAGATCTGACGGCGCTACTCGGGGATCAATCTGTTTTTTTATACCCCGTGAATGAATTGATTTCTTCAGAAATTGCGGTAGCGAGCCCTGAACTGCGCGCTCAGCGGCTTGATGTCATTAATAGATTAACAAACGGAGAAGCGCCGGTCGTTGTGGCGCCCGTGGCGGCAGTGAGAAGAATGCTTCCGCCGAAGGAGCTGTGGAAAAGCAGCCAGCTCGTCATTTCACTCGGAGACGAAATAGAACCGGATCAGCTGTCCGCGCGCCTTGTAGAGGTGGGGTATGAGCGTTCCGACATGGTTTCTGCACCCGGTGAATTCAGTATTCGCGGCGGAATTATCGACATTTATCCGCTGACGTCGGAGCATCCGGTGCGAATTGAACTGTTTGATACGGAGGTCGATTCCATCAGAAGCTTCAATTCTGATGACCAGAGATCAATTGAGACGCTCAAACATGTGGCGATCGGACCGGCGAAGGAATTGATCATCAGGGCGGAAGAAAAAGCCCGGGCGATGGAAAGGCTCGATAAAGGGCTTGCCGACAGTCTGAAAAAGCTGAAGCAGGACAAACAAAAGGAAATGCTTCATATCAATATCTCACATGATAAAGAACGGTTATCAACGGGACAGACTGATCAGGAACTTGTGAAGTATCTCTCGTACTTTTACGAAAAACCTGCTAGTTTGCTAGATTATACACCGGCAGACACGTTGTTACTGTTAGACGAGGTCAGCCGCATTCATGAAATGGAGGATCAGCTGCAAAAAGAAGAGGCCGAATTTACGACAAGTCTGCTCGAGGAAGGGAAAATTCTGCATGACATTCATTTATCCTTCAGCTTTCAGGAGCTTATGAGCGAAAAGCGGCGCCCGGCTATTTATTATTCATTATTTTTGCGTCATGTCCAGCATACAAGCCCTCAGAATATCGTGAATGTGACAAGCCGGCAGATGCAGAGTTTTCACGGGCAGATGAATGTGCTCGCAGGTGAAATGGAGCGCTTTAAGAAATCAAACTTCACCGTCGTCTTTTTAGGCGCAAATAAGGACAGAACCGACAGATTGGCATCCGTGCTGGCTGATTACGAAATTGAAGCCGCAAAAACGGACAGCTCCAAAGCGCTTGTGCAAGGACAGGTCTATGTCATGGAAGGCGAGCTGCAATCCGGTTTTGAACTGCCGCTGATGAAGCTGGCCGTCATTACGGAGGAAGAGCTGTTCAAAAACCGAATCAAGAAAAAGCCGAGAAAGCAGAAGCTGACAAATGCCGAACGGATCAAAAGCTATTCCGAGCTTCAGGTCGGTGACTATGTCGTCCACGTCAACCACGGGATCGGTAAGTATTTGGGGATCGAAACACTAGAAATCAAAGGCATTCATAAAGATTACCTCAACATTCATTATCAGGGCAGCGATAAGCTGTACGTCCCTGTAGAACAAATCGACCAGGTGCAGAAGTACGTCGGCTCTGAAGGAAAAGAACCGAAGCTTTATAAACTGGGCGGCAGTGAATGGAAACGGGTGAAGAAAAAAGTTGAAAACTCCGTTCAGGATATTGCCGATGATCTGATTAAGCTTTATGCGGAACGGGAAGCAAGCAAGGGCTATGCGTTCTCGCCGGATCATGAAATGCAGCGGCAGTTCGAATCTGCTTTCCCTTATCAGGAAACAGAGGACCAGCTCCGTTCCATTCAGGAGATTAAAAAGGATATGGAAAGAGAGCGCCCGATGGACCGTTTGCTTTGCGGTGATGTGGGTTACGGGAAGACGGAGGTAGCCATCCGAGCGGCCTTTAAAGCGATCGCAGACGGAAAGCAGGTCGCGCTTCTTGTGCCGACGACAATACTCGCGCAGCAGCATTATGAAACCATTATGGAGCGTTTCCAGGACTATCCGATTAACATCGGTCTTCTCAGCCGATTCAGAACGAGAAAAGAATCCAATGAAACGATTAAAGGCCTGAAAAACGGAACGGTAGACATCGTAATCGGAACCCACAGGCTCTTATCTAAAGACGTCGTCTATAAAGATCTCGGCTTGCTCATCATTGATGAAGAGCAGCGCTTTGGCGTAACGCATAAGGAAAAAATCAAACAGATCAAAGCCAATGTCGATGTGCTGACTCTTACAGCGACGCCGATACCGCGCACGCTTCATATGTCCATGCTCGGTGTGCGGGACTTATCTGTTATTGAAACGCCGCCGGAAAACCGTTTCCCTGTTCAGACATATGTCGTGGAATACAACGGCGCGCTTGTGCGGGAAGCCATCGAAAGAGAACTGGCGCGCGGAGGACAGGTATATTTCTTGTACAACCGCGTGGATGACATCGAGCGGAAGGCTGATGAAATTTCCATGCTTGTTCCCGATGCGAAAGTGGCTTATGCCCACGGAAAAATGACCGAAAATGAATTGGAAAGCGTCATGCTCAATTTTCTGGAAGGGGAATCAGACGTCCTTGTCAGCACGACCATTATTGAGACAGGCGTAGATATACCAAATGTCAATACCTTGATTGTGTTCGACGGAGACAAAATGGGGCTGTCTCAGCTGTATCAGCTGAGAGGACGGGTCGGCCGTTCCAACCGCGTCGCTTATGCGTATTTTACGTACCGCAGAGACAAAGTGCTCACTGAGGTGGCGGAAAAACGGCTGCAGGCGATTAAAGAATTTACCGAGCTGGGATCAGGCTTTAAAATCGCCATGCGTGACTTGACGATCAGGGGAGCGGGGAACCTTCTCGGCGCGCAGCAGCACGGCTTTATCGACTCAGTCGGTTTTGACCTGTACTCGCAAATGCTCAAGGAAGCGATTGAAGAGCGGAAAGGCGATATTCCGAAAAGCGAACAGTTTGAGACAGAAATCGATATCGAGCTTGACGCGTATATTCCTGAGAACTATATACAAGACGGCAAGCAAAAAATCGACATGTACAAACGGTTCAGGTCAATCGCCACAATTGAGGAGAAAAATGAGCTTCAAGATGAAATCATCGACAGGTTCGGCAGCTACCCTAAAGAGGTTGAATGGCTGTTTACGGTTGCTGAGATGAAGGTATACGGAAAATATGAACGCGTCGAACTCATCAAGCAGGATAAAGACGCGATCAGATTTACCATTTCTGAAGAGGCCAGCGCACAGATTGACGGCCAGAAATTGTTCGAACTCGGCAATAAATACGGCCGGCAGATCGGACTGGGAATGGAAGGGAAAAAGCTGAAAATCTCAGTACAGACGAAAGGCCGCAAAACGGAAGAGTGGCTGGAGACCGTGCTCGGTATGCTGAAAGGCCTTCAGGATGTGAAGAAAGAAACAATCGCGTCTTCATAAAAATTGTTACTCTCTGGTGTATATTACATTTGATGTGACGGATACTAATTTCAAGCGAGTGGCGGAAGCTACATAAAGTAAAGAGCTTTAGTACTTTCCCTTAAATATCATCACATGAAAGAGAGGCACCAGAGAGATGAAAGCTACAGGTATCGTACGTCGTATTGATGATCTAGGACGGGTCGTCATTCCTAAAGAAATTCGGAGAACACTGCGAATCAGGGAAGGAGACCCGCTTGAAATATTCGTTGACCGCGACGGAGAAGTTATATTGAAAAAATATTCTCCTATCAGTGAGCTTGGCGATTTTGCGAAGGAATATGCAGATGCTTTGTATGACAGTCTCGGCCATTCCGTCTTGATTTGCGACCGTGACGCGTATATTGCCGTTTCAGGCAGTTCGAAAAAAGAATTTCTGAACAAAGCCATCAGCGATTTGCTCGAAAAAACGATGGATCAGCGCAGCTCAGTGGTAGAAAACGACGTGAAGTCCGCGCAGCTTGTTAATGACATTGATGAAGATATGAGCTCCTATACAATAGCTCCGATCGTGGCAAATGGCGATCCTATCGGTGCCGTGGTCATCTTTTCCAAGGAACAGGCACTTGGAGAAGTAGAACATAAAGCAGTAGAAACGGCAGCCAGTTTTTTGGCGAGACAAATGGAGCAGTAGGTCTTATTACCATTATTGAAATAAGAAAACGGAGAAAGAGCAGCTCTTATACAAGTGCTGTTCTTTTTCATATTCATATGTGCTCTCTATCGGTTCGGCCGTTAGGATTGTGATATAATAAGCTCGTTTTATAGACGTAATTTTCTAGCGGCTGGAAGGAGCTTTTGGATGAACGATTCAGTTGGCGCCAAGCGGCAATCGGCATGGAAAGGTGCTTTTGTGCTCGTCGTTGCGGGTATCGTAACGAAGATATTAAGCGCCGTGTACAGGGTTCCTTTTCAGAATATTGTCGGTGACGTCGGATTTTACATTTATCAGCAGGTGTATCCGTTTTTAGGGATCGCGGTCATGCTGTCAACATCCGGTTTTCCGGTTATCATCTCAAAATTAATGAACGATTATAGCGATCAGAAACAAAAAATACTGAAAATTTCCGCCCTTTATGTCGCGGCGGCCGGACTTGTTCTGTTTGCGCTCATGTATGCCGGCGCGGCGCCGTTGGCCGGTTTTATGGGTGACGCCCGCCTTGTGATGCTGATAAGGGTCGCGGCGTTCGCTTTCATACTGTTTCCGTTTACGGCGGTTTTCCGGGGGTATTTCCAAGGCGTGCATGATATGATGCCGTCAGCCTTATCCCAGATTACGGAAC
Organism: Bacillus sp. FSL K6-2865; assembly: GCF_040311405.1. Classification (NCBI taxonomy): domain Bacteria; kingdom Bacillati; phylum Bacillota; class Bacilli; order Caryophanales; family Bacillaceae; genus Bacillus; species Bacillus sp. FSL K6-2865. Next base: position 65,942 of record NZ_CP152036.1, read on the forward strand.
AGCTTCTTCGCGTGGCGGTGCTTCTCGGTTTATCCTTCTGGCTTTTGAAAAGCGGCCGTTCATTATACGCGGCTGGTGCGGGGGCGGCCTCGGGATCAATTGCCGGAAGCTTGGCAGCCCTTTGTGTATTGGCTGTTTTCTGGTATAAGCGGGAAGAAACCAAGAAAGACGGCGGACATATCGAAACGGCCGTCATTGTAAAAAAGCTGCTGCTTTATTCAGTCACCATCTGTATCAGCAGTGTACTCATGCTTTTGATTCAGCTTGTAGACGCCTTAAACTTATATTCACTGCTTTCAGACGGGACGGAGAGCCATGCCGCGAAACAGCTGAAAGGCATATATGACCGCGGACAGCCGCTCCTTCAGCTGGGAACCGTGTTTGCCGTCAGTATCGCCGCGTCATTGGTTCCTTCAATTTCAAAAGCGGTGCATGAGAATAAGCCGTTTATCATAAAAGAGAAAGCGACATCAGCCGTCAAGCTCTGCCTTGCGGTAGGGATCGGTGCATCAGCCGGGCTTTTTTGCATTTTAGATCCGGTGAATATCATGCTTTTCCAAAACAGTGAGGGGACGCAGACCTTACAAATATTCAGCTTATCTATCTTTTTTGCCTCGATTGCGCTTACGGCAGCCGCGATTCTGCAAGGAGCGGGACATACCGTTTTCCCCGCCGTATCCGTTTTGGCGGGAGGGGCGCTGAAATGGGTGCTGAATGTTTGGCTGGTCCCCGGCTGGGGTATTACAGGAGCGGCACTGGCGACCGTCTTGGCATTTGCCGCAGTTGCGTGCCTGAATCTCCGGAGAATTTGGTCGAAGGGCTGGCTGACGAATATCGGCGGCGTGATTGCCCGTCTGTGCTGGTGCAGTCTGCTGATGGTCTTCTTTCTGCTCGTATATATGAAGCTATGGCAGTTATTTGTTCCCGTCAGCAGGGCCGGAGCTGTATGTGAGAGTCTGTCTGCGTCAGTCATCGGAGGGCTATTGTTTATTTATTGTATGATAAGAATGAAGATTTTCACGGACGAAGAGCTGAGCGGCCTTCCTTTCGGCAGTGCTTTAAGCAAATTGAAAAAGAGGAGAGAAAAACATGGCAGGTAACATTACGGTCGTCGGCCTCGGCGCCGGAGACATGGATCAGTTGACAGTGGGCGTACATAAGCTGCTGACTCAGGCGAAGCATTTATATATAAGAACGAAAGACCACCCTTTGATTCCGGAATTAGAGCAAGAGACGGAAGCGGACATTTGGTATTTTGATGATATTTATGAAAAACATGATCAGTTTGAAGCGGTCTATGAAGAGATCGCGGACATTCTGTTTGAAAAAGCGAAGCAAGAGGATGTCGTCTACGCTGTGCCCGGGCATCCGTTTGTCGCTGAGAAAACCGTTCAGCTGTTATTTGAACGCCGGGAAGAACAACAGGCAGCTGTTCATACTGCCGGAGGGCAAAGCTTTTTGGATGCCACTTTTAATGCATTGCGAATTGATCCGATTGAAGGGTTTCAATTTACGGATGCGCAAACAATGACGCCGGATGAGCTCGAACTCCGCCATCACCTGATCATTTGCCAGGTTTATGACCAAATGACGGCCTCTGAGGTCAAGCTGACGCTTATGGAGAAATTGCCTGACGACTATGAAGTGGTCATCGTCACGGCAGCCGGAAGCAAGGGAGAAAAGATGACCAAGGTGCCTTTGTTTGAGCTTGACCGCAATGTAGAAATAAATAACTTAACAAGCGTGTATGTTCCGCCGATTAAAAAAGAAGAACTCCTTTACCAGGAATTTTCTGCATTCCGAAGTATTATTCGCGAGCTTCGCGGGCCGAACGGCTGTCCGTGGGATCAAAAGCAGACACACCAGTCATTAAAGAAATATATGATTGAGGAATGCTACGAACTGCTTGAGGCCATTGACGAAGAGGACACGGGTCACATGATAGAAGAACTCGGGGACGTCATGCTTCAGGTTATGCTGCACGCCCAGATCGGAGAAGACGAGGGGTATTTCTCAATTGATGATGTCATCAGAGACATCAGTGCGAAGATGGTCAGACGGCACCCGCACGTGTTTAAGGATGTTAAGGTTCAGGATGAACATGATGTCGTCGCCAACTGGGAAGAAATCAAAAAGGCGGAAAAGCAAACAACATCCTCTTCATTGCTGGATGCCGTGCCGAAAACACTGCCTTCTCTTGCAAAAGCGGCCAAGCTTCAGAAAAAAGCCGCAAAAACCGGCTTTGACTGGGATGACGTTCAGGATATATGGGATAAAGTAAATGAAGAGCTGAAGGAATTTTCTGCAGAGGCTTCCGCCGAATCAGCAGATGAAATCAGCTTAAAAGCTGAATTCGGCGATGTTTTATTTGCATTGGTCAATATCGGCCGATACTATAAAATTGAGCCTGAGGAAGCGCTCGCCATGACAAATGACAAATTCCGCAGACGCTTTGCTTATATTGAGAAAGAAGCGGCAGCAAAGGGACTTGAATTGACCGCAATGTCACTTGAGGAAATGGACAAATTGTGGGATGAAGCAAAAGAAATGGAGAGGAGATTCTGATATGAGACTTGATAAGTTTTTAAAAGTATCCAGATTAATTAAACGCCGCACATTGGCGAAAGAGGTCGCCGATCAAGGGAGAATCACCGTTAACGGGAATCAGGCGAAAGCCAGCTCAGACGTAAAAGCCGGTGATGAACTGACGGTCCGCTTCGGCCAGAAGCTTGTCACCGTGAAGGTAAACGAATTGAAAGAAACAACGAAAAAAGAAGAAGCCGCGGGCATGTATACAATCGTCAAAGAAGAAAAACTCGGCGAATAGGCTTGTTCTAAACAAGGCTCCCGCCTCATACAATGCAGTAATAATGCTAAAAGTATCGAGGATATGGGGGCTGAATAGATGAATTCATATTATGAGCAAAAAGGTTCTTCTTCTGTTCCGGAACAGCATGATGTAACGATGAAAGGGAGAAAGCATTTAGACATTTCGGGCGTCAAGCATGTGGAAAGTTTTGACAACGAAGAGTTTTTGCTGGAAACGGTTATGGGAATGCTTTCCGTCAGAGGCGAGAACCTGCAGATGAAAAATCTTGATGTGGAAAAAGGGATTGTATCTATAAAAGGCAGGGTGTTTGACCTTGTATATTTAGACGAGCAGCAAGGGGATAAAGCTAAAGGGTTTTTTAGCAAGTTGTTTAAATGACGCTGACCACCCAATTTTATACGATGCTGGCAATGACCGGTATGGGCGCCTGGCTCGGAGCGTCGCTTGATACATACAGGCTGTTTGTCAGCCGCGCCAAAACGGCCAGATGGCTGTTATTCATTCATGACATTCTCTTTTGGATTGTACAAGGTCTGCTGTTTTTCTATGTGCTGCTCAACGTGAATGAAGGAGAACTCAGGGTATACATTTTCTTGGCTGTCTTACTGGGGATTGCGACGTACCAAAGCCTGTTTAAACGAATGTATATAAAAATACTGAAATTTGCCATTCATCTTGCGGTGTCTCTTTACCAATTCGCAAAAAAGCTCATTCAACACGTGCTGTTCCGTCCGGTGCTTCTGCTCTTTAAGCTGCTCATCGGGCTGATCACGGTTGTTTCTTTATACTCCTATCAGGTGAGTGCCTTTTTTGCGAAGTGTCTTTTTAAGATCGTAACGTTTTTGCTGTATCCGCTGTTTTTCCTGTTGAAACAATTATTGAAACTTCTTCCTGAAAAGTGGCGTCTTACTTTCAAACGATATTTTCAAAAAAGTGCAGGATTTTTACAAAAGAGCAAGAAACTAATCATAACAATCAGATCGACCATGATACGTATTTTGAAAAGGTGAAAGGAGGACCGTCTGGTTTGAATCTATCTAGAGAACGTACAATAACTGAAATCCAAAACGACTATAAAGAGCAGGTTGAACGGCAATCCCAGCTTATGAAAAGAAGGCGGAAAGGGCTTTTCAGACGGTTGATCGTATTCGGCGCCCTTGTGTTGTTGACGGCTATTGTCTTAGCGGGTTCTCTGTGGTCACAGACCTCTTCCCTTAGCGCAAACGAAGAAAAGAAAGCTCAGCTGGAAAAACAAGTGAAAGAATTGAACGCGAAACAGGCTGATTTAAAAGATGAAATTTCCAAATTAAAGGATGAGGATTACGTCACAGAGCTTGCCAGAAGAGACTTGTTTATGTCAGGAAATGGTGAGATTCTCTTCAATGTAGAAAAGAAGAGCAAGTAGCCTTGTTGACACTTAAATTTTTATTTAGGTATAATTAAACAAACGATCTTTTTATAAGCCTAAGGAGGAGCACTTTTTTTATGTCGATTGAAGTTGGCAGCAAGTTGCAAGGGAAAATAACAGGTATTACAAATTTCGGAGCATTTGTTGAATTGCCTGGAGGCTCAACCGGTCTCGTTCATATCAGTGAGGTAGCCGATAATTATGTTAAAGACATTAACGAGCATTTAAAAGTCGGCGATCAAGTTGAAGTGAAAGTCATCAACGTTGAAAAAGACGGGAAAATTGGTTTATCAATTAAAAAAGCTAAAGACCGTCCGCAAGCCAGACCTAGAAATGATTTCCGTCCGAAAGAATCTTTTGAACAGAAAATGAACAAGTTTCTTAAAGATAGCGAAGACCGCTTATCATCTTTAAAACGAAACACGGAATCAAAACGTGGAGGGCGCGGAGCAAGAAGAGGATAACTTGCTGCTTTCTATAAATACATGGAGCATCCGTCTATCCCAGCGGGTGCTTTTTTTGTATGCGCCATTATAGTCAGAAAATTAAAACTTCAAAGTTTCTGTTGACGGAATGAAGAAACCTTTGTATTATATAACTTGTGCTTATAAGCACCTATATGGCGGTGTAGCTCAGCTGGCTAGAGCGTACGGTTCATACCCGTGAGGTCGGGGGTTCGATCCCCTCCGCCGCTACCATATATATGGCCCGTTGGTCAAGCGGTTAAGACACCGCCCTTTCACGGCGGTAACACGGGTTCGAATCCCGTACGGGTCATCAAGCGAATCGGCTTCTGTTGCAGAAGCCGATTTTTTCATATTTAGACAACTTTTTGAGAAATGTCGGAGGAAATACGAAAGGAAAGGGGAACAAGGGAGAAAGCGTCGAAGAGTTCTTTGGAATTGTTACCTTCTTTTGACAAAATCCTATCTGGGCTTTCATTTATAATGACAAGCAACGAATAAAACAGGTGGGGGATGAGAGCAATGGAAAAAGCGGAAAGAAGAGTGAACGGGCCGATGGCGGGACAAGCTCTGGAAAAACTGCAATCGTTTTTTGAAAAGGCGGCAAAGCTTACAGTCCATCAAGCGCATTCACTTTTTTTCTATAAGGGTTTCATTTATGTCGTGATCGGTTTTTTACTTGGACGGGCTTTCATATTATCTGAGGTTCTTCCGTTTGCGCTGCCGTTTTTCGGAGCGATGCTTTTGATCAGAAGAGATAAAGCCTTCTATGCTTGTCTGTCTTTACTTGCGGGCGCTTTAACCATTTCGCCGAAACACTCTTTATTGATTCTCACAGCTTTGGCCGTCTTCACTCTATTTTCAAAAATCGGTACATATATCGTGCAGGACCGGGTGAAGATGCTGCCGATCGTGGTGTTTTTCTCTATGGCTGCGGCGAGAATCGGATTTGTTTATTTTGAGAGCGGCGCTTTTACCACCTATGATTATGTGATGGCTGTTGTCGAGGCGGGCCTGGCCTTTATTTTGACGCTGATCTTTTTGCAAAGCCTGCCGATCTTCACGATCAAAAAAGTGAAGCAATCGTTAAAAATAGAAGAAATCATCTGTTTTATGATCTTGATCGCATCCGTTTTAACCGGGCTTGCCGGTGTTTCATTTCAGGGAATGCAGGCTGAACATATCCTGGCCCGCTATGTCGTGCTGAGTTTTTCCTTTGTCGGCGGGGCAAGCATCGGCTGTACGGTCGGTGTGGTGACCGGACTGATCCTCGGGCTTGCGAATATCGGGAACCTCTATCAAATGAGTCTGCTTGCGTTTTCCGGGCTTCTTGGCGGGCTGCTGAAAGAAGGAAAGAAAGCCGGAGCCGCAGTCGGGTTAGTGATCGGCTCACTGCTGATTTCATTATATGGAGAAGGGTCTGCCGGATTAATGACCACCCTTTATGAATCTTTGATTGCCGTTGTTTTGTTTTTGATTACGCCCCAATCGATTACGAAAAAGGTGGCGCGATACATACCGGGAACTGCTGAGCACAGTCAGGAACAGCAGCAGTACGCGAGGAAAATCAGAGATGTCACCGCCCAGAAAGTAGACCAGTTCTCCAATGTGTTTCATGCCTTGTCGGAGAGCTTCGCCACCTTTCATCAGACGTCTTCTGATGAGCAGGCGGAAGAAGGGGAAGTGGATCTCTTTTTAAGCAAAATCACGGAGCATTCGTGCCAATCCTGCTATAAGAAAAGCAAATGCTGGGTTCAAAACTTTGATAAAACATATGACTTAATGAAACAAGTTATGCATGAAACAGAAGAAAAACAGTATGCTTCAAACCGCAGATTAAAAAAGGAGTTTCAACAGCACTGTTCCAAATCCAGACAGGTGGAAGAGCTGATTGAGGACGAACTTGCCCACCATCACGCCCATCTGACACTGAAGAGAAAAGTTCAGGACAGCAGAAGGCTTGTTGCCGAGCAGCTGTTGGGGGTTTCTGAGGTCATGGCGGACTTTTCTCGGGAAATAAAACGGGAGAGGGAGCAGCATTTTATTCAGGAAGAACAAATGATAGAGGCGCTTCAGCATTTCGGAATCGAGATTCAGCATGTCGAGATATACAGCTTGGAGCAGGGCAATATTGATATCGAAATGACAATCCCGTTCAGCGGAGGACACGGCGAGAGTGAGAAAATTATCGCCCCGATGCTGTCTGACATTCTTGAGGAGCAGATACTTGTCAAAAGCGAACAGCACTCGACTCATCCGAATGGCTACAGCCATGTCGCGTTCGGTTCGACCAAGTCGTACCGGGTATCGACAGGCGCGGCTCATGCGGCAAAAGGCGGCGGCCTTGTCTCCGGCGACAGCTACAGCATGATGGAACTGGGGGCGAGAAAGTATGCGGCCGCGATCAGTGACGGCATGGGCAATGGGGCGAGGGCCCATTATGAGAGCAACGAAACGATTAAGCTGCTCGAAAAAATTCTCGAATCAGGTATTGATGAAAAAATAGCGATCAAAACGATCAACAGTATTCTGTCTTTACGGACGACAGACGAAATTTACTCAACTCTCGATCTTTCTATCATTGATCTTCAGGATGCAAGCTGCAAATTCTTGAAGGTCGGTTCAACGCCGAGTTTTATCAAGCGGGGAGATCAAGTCATGAAAGTGCAGGCCAGTAATCTGCCGATCGGCATCATCAATGAATTTGATGTGGAGGTTGTAAGCGAACAGTTAAAAGCGGGAGATCTGCTCGTCATGATGAGTGACGGTATTTTTGAAGGACCGAAGCACGTTGAAAACCACGACCTGTGGATGAAACGGAAAATGAAAGGGCTGAAAACCGAAGATCCGCAGGAAATCGCTGATATATTAATGGAAGAGGTCATCAGAACGCGTTCCGGCCAAATCGAAGACGATATGACGGTGGTTGTTGTCCGGATTGACCACAACACGCCGAAATGGGCTTCCATACCTGTGCCGGCGGTTTTCCAAAATAAAAAGGAGATTTCTTAATCATTTCGTATAAATCACTTTCCTTCTGGCGAAGATGGGACTAATCGTATCACCGGGAGGAATGTATGTGAATAAGGGACATTTAAATCAAGTTCTGCTGATTACAGATGGCTGCTCCAATCATGGTGAAGACCCGATCGCAATGGCGGCTTTCGCCAAGGAGCAGGGGATTACGGTGAATGTTATAGGAATTATGGAAGAAAACGCGATTGACCAAGAGGCAATGAAGGAAGTTGAAGGCATCGCCATGGCCGGAGGCGGCGTCCATCAAGTTGTGTATGCGTCACAATTGTCTCAGACGGTTCAAATGGTGACGAAAAAAGCAATGACCCAGACGCTGCAAGGTGTCGTCAATCAAGAGCTTAAACAAATCTTAGGGAAAAACGTTGAAATGGAAGAGCTTTCTCCTGAAAAACGCGGCGAAGTGATGGAAGTGGTTGATGAACTCGGCGAAACGGTTCATCTGCAAGTGCTTGTGCTGGTTGATACGAGTGCGAGTATGGCGCCGAAACTGCCGACGGTGAAAGAAGCGCTGATCGATCTTTCCATCAGTTTAAATTCCCGGGCCGGGCAAAATGAATTTGCAATGTGTATATTTCCCGGGAAAAGCCAGGAAGTTGAGCTTGTGCTGAATTGGACGCCGAAGCTTGAATCCCTTTCTGCACTCTTTGCGAAGCTGTCGACCGGCGGTATCACCCCTACGGGCCCCGCTATCCGGGAAGCGACGCAGCAGTTTGAGAGAATCCGCTCAAGAAGGAGCATGTTGGCTGATGATGAACGACGCTTTAACGAGTTTGGCATGTAGTCTGGCACCGGGGACGGCAATTCAGGGCAAATGGAACGGCAAATCCTACAGATTGCTCAAACAGCTTGGAAAAGGGGCTAACGGTATTGTATATCTGGCAGAAGCATCAGGCGGACAGGTCGCTTTGAAAATAAGCAGCGACAGCATGTCTGTTACCTCTGAAGTGAATGTCTTAAAATCCTTTTCAAAGGCCCGGTCGCAAACGATGGGGCCTTCTTTTTTTGATGCGGACGACGCGTTTATTCCGCAGCTGAATAAAAATGTCTCTTTTTACGTGATGGAGTACATAGAAGGGCCGCTTCTTCCGCAATATATCAGCAGTAAGGGAGCGGAGTGGATTCCGGTGCTGATGGTGCAGCTTCTTTCCAGCCTGTCAGTCCTTCATCAGCAAGGGTGGGTTTTTGGCGACCTCAAACCGGACAATCTCATTGTAACCGGACCACCGGCTGCCATTCGCTGCATTGATGTAGGGGGAACGACAAAACAGGGCCGCGCGATTAAAGAGTATACGGAGTTTTACGACAGGGGCTATTGGGGGTATGGAACAAGAAAAGCAGAACCATCCTATGACCTGTTTGCTGTCGCAATGATCATGATCCACTGTGTCCAGAAGAAAGAGTGCAAAAAGTCAGGACAGCCGAAAGAACAGCTTCGTTCTATCATTGAAGGCCACCCGTTTCTGAATAAGTATAAGAAGGTTCTGTTTTCTGCTTTAAACGGCCAATATCCGTCTGCGGAAGCCATGAAGCATGACATCCTGACGGCGGGGCAGAGCGCCGGGAGCAAAAGGAAAGCCGTCGTCAAGCCTAAGCCGCCGCAATCAAAACCGCGGCAGGGCACTGTATCTCAAACGCGGTATAAACCTAAACAAAAACCCGCAAAGCACAATGGTTTGTTTGAAACAACACTTATTTTAATCAGCGTTCTCGCCCTTTATTTCGCTTACATCGTCTTTTTTCTCATCTAAAGCCGGCCGGACGCCTGCGCTCATGCTTCTTCTTTGCTTGGAGGGAATGAAAGTGATAGGATATGTATATCTTTAAAAAACCTGCTCATTGTGAGGGGGACATTGTGAAAAGCGTGGAAGATTTTTTCAAAACATATCATCTTCAGGCGGAGGGAGAAACGATTATTGCCGGGGTCTCCGGAGGCCCTGATTCAATGGCGCTTCTCAGTATGCTGAATAAGCACTTCGGGCATTCCTCCGTTATCATAGCGGCGCATGTCGACCATCAGTTCAGGGGTCCTGAATCTGAAGAAGATATGAAGTTTGTGCAGTCATATTGCGAAGCGGAACATATCCTCTGCGAAACGGTACAGATTGATGTTTCTGCATACGCAAAGAAGAATAAGCTGAACAAGCAGGCTGCCGCGCGTGATTGCAGATATCAGTTTTTCGAAGATCTGATGACAAAACACCAAGCGAAGTTTTTGGCGCTGGCTCATCACGGCGATGACCAGGTTGAGACAATGCTCATGAGGCTTGCGAAAGGTACGCTCGGGGCAGGGCTTGCGGGAATGCAGCCCGTCCGCGAATTTGCATCCGGCTGGCTGATCAGGCCTTTCCTCTATGCGGCAAAGGATGAAATCCTTGAATACTGCCGTCAAGAAGGGCTCAGCTACAGAACGGATGAGAGCAATGCAAAAGACGATTATACAAGAAACAGATTCAGAAAGACCGTGCTTCCTTTTTTAAAACATGAATCACCTGACGTTCATAAAATGTTTCAAAAGGTGAGTGAAGCACTGACAGAAGACGAACAATACCTGCAGTCATTAACGAAAGAACGAATGAATAAGGTTATTACAAGCAAGTCTGACACATCGGTTGAAGTCAATTTCTCTCAATTGCTTGCCCTTCCGATACCTTTACAAAGAAGAGGAGTTCAACTAATATTAAACTATCTTTATGAAAACGTTCCATCGTCGTTTTCCGCCCGCCACATACAGCAGTTTCTCGAATGGGCGGAAAATGGAAGCGCCTCGGGAGTGCTTGATTTTCCGAAAGGGCTGAAGGTGGTCAAATCATATCAGACATGTTTGTTTACATTTGAACAATGGCAATGTGAAAAAGTTCCTTTTGAGCTGCAGCTGCAAGGAGCGGAAGGCGAGACTGCTGTTCTCCCCAACGGCTTTATGATAGAGGTGGCCGATCAGGCTGACCCTCATATCAAAAATGGGAATGCTGTTTTTATGACAAGCAGAAACAAGGTGCAATTTCCTTTAACAATCCGGACGAGAAAAATCGGCGACCGGATCAAACTTAAAGGGATGAATGGCTCGAAAAAGGTGAAAGATATATTTATTGATCATAAACTGCCTCTGCGGGATCGGGACGAATGGCCGATTGTAACGGATGCGAGCGGTGAAATTATCTGGCTGCCTGGCTTGAAAAAATCCATCTTTGACGATCTTGTGATTTCAAACAGTGACCGCATTGTATTACAATATAGACAGCATGAAAAGTGTAGGGGGCAAGCATTAACATGAAACAGGATATCGAAAAAGTGCTGATCTCAGAAGATGAGATCCAGCAGAAAGTAAAACAGCTTGGAGAACAATTAACAAGCGAGTACAGCGACACGTTTCCGTTGGCAATCGGTGTGTTAAAGGGAGCGCTTCCTTTTATGGCTGATCTTATAAAGCATATTGATACATATTTGGAAATGGACTTCATGGATGTATCAAGCTACGGAAATTCCACGGTTTCTTCCGGAGAAGTCAAAATCATCAAAGATTTGGATACATCTGTAGAAGGCCGGGACATCTTAATCATTGAAGATATTATCGACAGTGGGTTAACCTTGAGCTATCTCGTAGAACTCTTCCGATATCGTAAAGCGAAATCAATTAAGATTGTTACCCTGTTGGATAAACCAAGCGGAAGAAAAGCGGACATTAAAGCAGACTTCGTAGGCTTTGAAGTTCCTGACGCGTTTGTTGTGGGTTACGGACTTGATTATGCCGAACGCTATCGCAATCTGCCTTACATCGGAGTATTAAAACCGGCGATTTATGAAAGCTGATCGGCTGCCTGCTTCCGAGATGGTTATCGGTTGTATTGGAATGATTTTCTATGGTACTATTGAACATAGTTGTGCTTACTGTGGGAGGAGGTAAGGAATGAATCGGGTCTTCCGTAATACCATTTTTTATTTACTTATTTTATTAGTAGTAATCGGGGTTGTGAGTTACTTCCAGACTTCAAACCCGAAGACAGAAAATATGTCGTACAGTACGTTTATCAAGAACCTCGATGAAGGGAAAGTTGATAGCGTATCGGTTCAGCCTGTCAGAGGTGTTTATGAGGTAAAAGGACAGCTGAAAAAATACGACAAAGACCAGTACTTTTTAACACATGTTCCTGAAGGAAAAGGAGCAGACCAGATATTTGATGCAATTAAAAAGACGGACGTAAAAGTTGATCCCGCACAGGAAACAAGCGGGTGGGTGACGTTCTTAACGACGATCATTCCGTTTGTCATCATCTTTATTCTGTTTTTCTTCCTGCTCAATCAGGCTCAGGGCGGCGGCAGCCGTGTCATGAACTTCGGAAAGAGCAAAGCGAAGCTGTATACGGAAGAAAAGAAACGCGTGAAGTTTAAAGATGTAGCCGGCGCGGATGAGGAGAAGCAGGAGCTTGTTGAGGTTGTTGAGTTTCTGAAAGATCCTCGCAAATTCGCCGAGCTTGGCGCCAGAATCCCTAAAGGCGTGCTGTTGGTCGGACCTCCGGGAACCGGTAAGACGCTGCTTGCGAGAGCCTCAGCCGGTGAAGCGGGCGTTCCTTTCTTCAGCATCAGCGGATCTGACTTCGTTGAAATGTTTGTCGGTGTCGGTGCTTCCCGTGTGCGTGATTTATTCGAAAATGCGAAAAAGAATGCGCCTTGTCTGATCTTCATTGATGAGATCGACGCGGTGGGACGTCAGCGCGGCGCAGGTCTTGGCGGCGGGCATGATGAACGCGAACAGACGCTGAACCAGCTGCTTGTTGAGATGGACGGTTTCAGTGCGAATGAAGGAATCATTATTATCGCTGCGACAAACCGCGCGGACATTCTTGACCCTGCATTGCTCCGTCCGGGACGTTTTGACCGTCAGATTACGGTAGACCGTCCGGATGTCATCGGCCGTGAAGCCGTATTACAGGTGCATGCGAGAAACAAACCGCTTGATGAAACGGTGAACTTAAAAGCAATCGCTTCAAGAACACCCGGTTTCTCAGGCGCAGATTTAGAAAACCTTCTTAACGAAGCGGCACTCGTTGCTGCCCGTCAAAACAAGAAGAAAATTGATATGCGCGACATTGATGAAGCAACGGACCGTGTCATTGCGGGTCCTGCGAAGAAGAGCCGCGTCATCTCGAAAAAAGAACGCAATATCGTGGCGTACCACGAGGGCGGTCACACCGTTATCGGACTTGTGCTGGATGAAGCCGATATGGTTCATAAAGTAACGATCGTTCCGAGGGGGCAGGCTGGCGGATACGCGGTCATGCTTCCGAGAGAAGACCGTTACTTCCAGACAAAACCTGAACTTCTCGATAAAATTGTCGGTCTTCTGGGCGGACGCGTTGCCGAGGAAATTATCTTCGGCGAAGTCAGCACGGGCGCTCACAATGACTTCCAGCGGGCAACGAACATTGCCAGAAGAATGGTGACAGAGTTCGGTATGTCTGAAAAACTCGGACCGCTTCAGTTCGGTCAATCTCAAGGCGGTCAAGTATTCCTGGGCCGGGATTTCAACAACGAGCAAAACTACAGTGATCAAATCGCTTACGAAATCGATCAGGAAATTCAGCGCATCATTAAAGAATGTTATGAGCGTGCGAAAACCATCCTGACTGAAAATCGTGATAAGCTTGAATTGATTGCTCAGACATTGCTTGATGTGGAAACATTAGATGCGGAACAAATCAAGCATCTCGTGGATCACGGAAAACTCCCTGAGCGCAATTTCTCAGATGACCATCTTCAAAAAGACGATGTGAAAGTAAACATCCTGTCTAAAACAGAAGACGAAAAGAAAGACGAGCCGAAAGAATAGTTCGCTTTCTGATATGAAAACCGCCGGCATATACCGGCGGTTTTTTTGCTGGTTCCGTTTTGTTTACAAAAGAGCCGCAGATCGTGTATGGTATTGTAGAATGTTGAAAATGTTATGATTAGAAACTATTCAAAAGTGGTGATAGAGGTTGTTACTGGTTATAGATGTGGGGAACACCAACACCGTGATTGGTGTATATCATGATGGGGAATTAGAATATCATTGGCGCATAGAAACGAGCAGGCACAAAACAGAAGACGAATTCGGCATGCTGCTCCGCTCCTTATTTAAACATTCCGGACTCATGTTTGAACAGATTGAAGGGATTATCATCTCATCCGTGGTGCCGCCGATTATGTTTTCTTTAGAAAGAATGTGCACAAAATACTTTCACATCGAGCCGCAAGTTGTCGGCCCGGGAATGAAAACAGGTTTAAATATAAAGTATGACAATCCGAAAGAAGTGGGAGCTGACAGGATCGTCAATGCCGTTGCGGCGATCCAGCAGTATGGCGGCCCCTTAATTGTTGTTGATTTCGGAACGGCGACGACGTATTGCTACATTGATGAAAACAAACAATACATGGGCGGCGCGATTGCTCCCGGCATTACGATTTCAACGGAAGCGCTGTACTCACGTGCGGCGAAGCTTCCAAGAATTGAAATTGCCCGTCCGGACAATATCATCGGCAAAAACACGGTAAGCGCCATGCAGTCCGGCATTCTTTTCGGCTATGTCGGACAAGTTGAAGGTATAGTGAAGCGGATGAAATGGCAGGCAACACAGGAACCGAAAGTCATTGCGACAGGCGGGCTTGCGTCATTAATCGCAAACGAATCAGACTGTATTGATATTGTTGACCCGTTTCTCACTCTGAAAGGGCTGGAAATCATTTATGAGCGAAATCGCGTGGGTCACGTATAGGAGGTAAACGATGGATTATTTAATTAAAGCAATTGCATATGACGGTAAAGTGCGGGCTTATGCAGCCAGAACGACAGATATGGTTAATGAAGCGCAAAGAAGGCATGACACGTGGCCGACGGCATCAGCCGCAATCGGCCGGACGATGACAGCTTCTCTGATGCTCGGAGCGATGCTTAAGGGTGAAGATAAGCTGACAGTCAAAATAGAAGGCGGCGGCCCGATCGGAGCCATTGTCGCAGATGCGAACGCAAAGGGTGAGGTAAGAGCGTACGTATCAAACCCGCACGTTCATTTTGATCTCAATGAACAAGGGAAACTGGATGTCAGACGGGCGGTCGGAACTGACGGAACACTCAGTGTCGTAAAAGATTTGGGCTTGCGTGATTATTTTACGGGACAAGTAGAGATTGTCTCGGGTGAACTCGGTGACGACTTCACATATTATCTTGTTTCTTCTGAACAAGTCCCTTCATCTGTCGGCGTAGGTGTTCTAGTAAATCCTGATAACACGATTCTCGCTGCGGGCGGGTTCATCATTCAGCTTCTTCCGGGGACTGATGAAGAAACCATTTCAACAATTGAAAAGCAATTATCTCAAATCGAACCGATTTCAAAATTGATTCAAAAAGGCCTGACACCGGAAGAAATCTTAGAAGAAGTTCTGGGTCAAAAACCGGACGTTCTCGAAACAATGCCGGTCAAATTTCACTGTTCTTGTTCAAAAGATCGATTCGAAACGGCCATTTTAGGACTAGGCAAAAAAGAAATACAAGATATGATAGAAGAAGACGGAAAAGCCGAAGCGGTTTGCCATTTTTGTAATGAGAAATATTTATTTACAAAAGAAGAACTGGAAGAGCTTCGTGACGAAACAACCCGCTAGCTCTTTAGCGGGTTGTTCTATTTTATAAAAGGGATGGGGTAGATTTTGAAATCGAGAACACTTTTGACGATTATTGTAGCGGCGCTGTTAGTATGCAGTGTGACAGTGGCGTATAAGTTAACAAAATCCCAAGCCGCGGGGTCATCTGAAGAATCCATCGCGACAATCGGTGATAAACATATCACACGGCAAGACTGGATGAAAAAGATGGAAGACCAGTACGGAAAATCAACTCTGGAAGACATGATTAATGCAGAAGTAGTGGAAGAGCTTGCGAAAAAGAATAAACTTACAGTTTCAAACAGCGAATTGGAGCGGGAATTTCTTTTAATCAAAGCGGTAGATAATTCATTTTATGAAGACAGCCATATTACCGAAAAAGAATGGAGAGACCAGATCCGCTACAACATTCTTCTTGAAGAACTGCTGACGAAGGACATCGATATATCGGATAAGGAAATGCAATCATTTTATAATAAAAATAAAGAATTGTACCATTTCGATGATTCCTACAGAATCCGGCACATTGTCGTCAAAAACAAAGATGAGGCGGACAGGGTGCTTGCTGATTTGAAAGGCGGTTCCAGCTTTGAAGCCGTCGCCGCTGAACGTTCTACGGACAGATATACGTCTCAGTATGGCGGAGACCTCGGCTTTGTGACAGAAAACCAGGAAAATATCCCGCAGGCATATATCACAGAAGCTAAAAGTCTTAAAGAAGATGAATGGTCCGCTGAACCGATTAAAGTTTCTTCAGGATACGCCGTCATTCAGCTGAAAGAAAAGCTTAAATCGAGAACTTTCTCATACAATGAAGTGAAGAGCCAAATCAGACGCCAGATCGCGATGGATCAATTAGGTGACAAGGCGACAGTCAAAACGCTGTGGAAAGAGGCGGGGGTCTCTTGGTTCTACGGGGAAAAAAGAACTAAATGATTGACAAAAAATTTTGAAATTGATAACTTATATTTATAATACCAATAAATTTAGTCGGAAATTGAGGTGTCCAACATGGTGCGTATTGCAAATTCTATTACTGAACTAATCGGAAATACTCCTATTGTGAAATTGAATCGCCTGACGGATGAAAACAGTGCAGATGTATATCTGAAGCTTGAATACATGAATCCGGGCAGCAGCGTAAAAGACCGGATCGGAGTGGCGATGATTGAAGCGGCTGAAAAAGAAGGAAAATTAAAAGCCGGCGACACAATCATTGAACCGACAAGCGGAAATACAGGAATCGGTCTTGCGATGGTGGCAGCGGCTAAAGGTCTCAGAGCCATTCTCGTTATGCCTGATACAATGAGTATGGAGCGACGCAATCTGCTGCGCGCATACGGAGCGGAGCTTGTGCTGACTCCCGGCGCAGAAGGAATGAAGGGCGCCATTAAAAAGGCGGAAGAACTTGCCGAGGAACACGGATACTTTGTGCCTCAGCAATTCAACAATGCGGCAAACCCGGAAATTCACCGCCAAACGACAGGGAAAGAAATCGTAGAACAGTTTGGTGACGACCAGCTTGATGCGTTCGTGGCCGGAATCGGTACCGGCGGAACCATCACGGGAGCGGGCGAAGTGCTGAAAGAAGCATATCCATCCATCAAAATCTATGCGGTAGAGCCGGCGGATTCTCCAGTTCTTTCCGGCGGAAAACCGGGCCCGCATAAAATTCAGGGTATCGGAGCGGGATTTGTCCCTGAAACATTGAATACGGACATCTATGATCAGATCATTCCCGTCAAAAACGAGGATGCATTTGAATATGCCCGTAAAACGGCAAAAGAAGAAGGGATTCTTGGCGGCATTTCTTCCGGAGCGGCCATTTACGCGGCACTGGAAATCGCGAAAAAATTGGGGAAAGGCAAGAAAGTGCTTGCGATCATCCCTAGTAACGGAGAACGTTACTTAAGCACACCGCTTTATCAGTTTGAATAGAGACATACACACGGCTCCCGGCTGTATCCGGGAGTTTTTTTTGTGCCTGAAGCATCGGAAATCCAAAAAACGTTTCGAATTTTATGGTTGGAAGTGAAATTCACTTTTTTCACCAGTGTGATTGCTTTAAAATAAAACTACAGTAAAACGAAGCAGAGGATTGATATGATGGCACAACGCAGACCGGCAGGAAGAAAAATACCTTTTACGAAACAAGCATTTTTACAGCGATATGAAAACCTTTCGAAATCGAGAAAACGGCATGTTCTGCTCGAAAGCGCGAGAGGGGGAAGATTCAGTATAGCCGGTCTAGATCCGATTGCGTCCGTCAGAGGAAAAGACGGAATTACAACGATCAAGCATGAGGGGGAAACACTGTTTAAAGAAGGAGACCCGCTGCGGGCCTTTCATGAATGGTTTGGAACGCTCGGAACGGAAACAAACGTTGAGTTTCCGGACTTTCAGGGCGGTGCGATTGGTTTTATCAGTTACGACTACGCCCGATATATTGAGAATTTTAAGATGCTGTCGTTAGATGATCTGGAAACACCTGATATTTACTTTCTGGTTTTTGATGATGTGGCTGTTTATGACCATGAGGAAGAGGCGTTATGGCTCATTACCCATACTGAAGCGGAAGAAGCGGATCTTGCGGAAGAAAAGCTGTCCGGCTTAGAGGACATGTGGTGTTCCCTCCAAACGGCGGACGAGCCTTTTTCACCGCTGAATCGGAATGGGGACGGATCGTACGCCGCTCCGTTCACCGAGGAAGGATTTTCACAGGCTGTAGAACAAATTAAACAATATATCGCGAGCGGCGATGTGTTCCAGGTTAATTTGTCCATCAGGCAGTCTCAGTCCTTATTCGTTCATCCGTATGAGGTGTATAAACACTTGAGAAACGTCAATCCGTCTCCTTACATGGCCTATCTCGAGACACCGGGGTTTCAAGTGATATGCGGGTCGCCGGAGCTATTGGTGACAAAGAAGGGGAAGAAGCTTGAAACGAGACCGATCGCGGGTACGCGTTCAAGAGGAAAAGACGATGCTGAAGACAAGGCTTTGGCTGATGAATTAATTCACAACGAAAAAGAACGTGCGGAACATGTCATGCTTGTTGATCTTGAGCGCAATGACCTCGGGCGCGTATCGCGCTACGGCTCCGTGCGGGTTAACGAATTTATGGCAATCGAAAAGTATTCCCACGTCATGCATATCGTGTCAAACGTACAGGGGGAACTGCAGGACGGATATGACGCGACAGACATTATTCATGCGGTTTTCCCGGGGGGCACCATCACGGGAGCGCCCAAAGTGAGAACGATGGAAATTATAGAAGAGCTTGAGCCGACAAGACGGGGGCTTTATACTGGATCTATAGGCTGGTTCGGATTCAACGGAGATTTGCAGTTTAACATTGTGATCCGGACGATCTATGCAGCCGGCGGACATGCTTTCATGCAGTCCGGAGCAGGAGTGGTCATTGATTCGGTTCCGAAGCATGAATACAAGGAATCGTTCAAAAAAGCTTTTGCGATGAAAAAGGCGTTAGAGCTGAGCGAAGAAGAGACAAAAAATCAGACGAGGTGAGCAGAGATGATTTTAATGATTGACAATTATGATTCATTTACGTACAACTTGGTTCAATATTTGGGTGAGCTCGGGGAGGAACTGATCGTCAGACGGAATGACGAGATTACGATTGAGCAGATTGAAGAGCTGGGTCCGGACTTCTTAATGATTTCACCCGGGCCGTGCAGTCCTGATGAAGCGGGGATCAGCCTCGAAGCCATCAAACATTTTGCCGGCAGTATTCCTATTTTCGGCGTATGTCTCGGACATCAGTCGATTGCGCAAGTATTCGGCGGCGACGTCGTCAGAGCGGAGCGGCTCATGCACGGCAAAACGTCAGAAGTTATGCATGACGGACAGACGATTTTTAAAGGCCTGCAAAATCCGCTTGTCGCCACCCGGTACCATTCACTTATTGTCAAAGCGGACACGCTGCCGGATTGTTTTACGGTATCCGCTCAAACCAAAGAAGGAGAAATTATGGCAATCCGCCATAATGAGCTGCCTGTTGAAGGTGTTCAGTTCCATCCGGAATCCATCATGACCTCCTTCGGCAAAGAGATGCTCAGAAACTTTATAGAGACACACCGCAAAAAGGAAGTGACGGTGTGATTATATATTTGAATGGTCAATATATAGAGGAGAAAGAAGCGGCGCTTTCTCCTTTTGACCATGGTTATCTGTACGGGATCGGCGCGTTCGAGACGTTCAGGCTTTACAGCGGTCGGCCGTTTCTGCCGGATGCGCATGTCGCCAGGCTCAACAGGGCGCTTCGGGATCTGCAGATTGCATATGAGGTGAACAAACAGGAGCTGCTTGATATGCTTCGGAGACTGTTGCTCCTCAATGAGATCAAGGACGGCAGCGCGCGTGTCCGGCTTAACATCTCGGCAGGCGTCAGCGATAAAGGGTTTGCCGCGCAGACTTATGAAAAGCCGACCGTCCTTTGTTTCGTCAACCGGCTCAATCCGGAAACTCTGCCTGTTCAAAAAGAAGGCAGGCTTCTCTCTATCAGGAGAAATACGCCTGAAGGATATTTCCGGTTAAAATCCCATCACTATTTAAACAACATGTATGCTAAACGGGAGATCGGGAATGATCCCAATCTTGAAGGCATTTTCCTGACCGGAGAAGGAGATGTCGCGGAAGGCATCGTCTCCAACGTGTTTTGGAAAAAAGGAGACAAGGTCTTTACACCATCCTTGGATACGGGAATTCTCGACGGCGTAACGAGACAGTTTGTTATTGATGAATTGAAACGGCAGGGGACAGAAGTCACCGAAGGCCGATTCCGTTTTCAATCAATGCTTGAAGCGGATGAAGCATGGTTGACAAACTCCGTGCTTGAAATCATCCCGTTTTCTAAAATAGAGGAAGTGCCGCTGCCCGGAGTGAGCGGAAAAACGGTGCAATTGCTCCGTAATCAGTATCAGCAGGAAATAAACAAAATGAATGTACAGGAGGAGGAACAAAATGGCGCAGCAAACAATTGAACAGCCTAAACTGATTCATACAAAAAAAGGCGCTCTGTCCTATAAAGAGAAGACGCTCGTTATGGGGATATTAAATGTAACGCCAGACTCCTTCTCTGACGGCGGTAAATACGACAGTACGGAAAGGGCGCTTCTGCATGCGGCGAAGATGGCTGAAGAAGGGGCGCATATCATAGATATCGGCGGCGAATCGACAAGACCCGGCGCATCACTCGTGTCGGCTGATGAGGAAATGTCACGAGTCATCCCCGTCATAGAGCGGATCACAAGCGAGCTGGACATTCCGCTTTCAATCGATACGTACAAAGCGTCCGTGGCAGACGAAGCGGTCAAAGCGGGAGCCTCTATCCTTAATGACATCTGGGGGGCGAAAGGTGATCCTGACATGGCGTCAGTAGCCGCCGCACACGGGGTTCCGATTATCTTAATGCATAATCGCATGGAAAGAAACTACAACGATCTTATTCCTGATATGCTTGCAGACTTGATGGAAAGCGTAAAAATTGCCGCAGAAGCCGGCGTCACAGATGAAAACATGATTCTGGATCCGGGGATCGGCTTTGCGAAAAACTATGAGGACAATCTGGCTGTCATGAACAAGCTGGAGGTGTTCAGCGGGTTAGGTTATCCGCTGCTCCTGGCGACATCGAGAAAAAGGTTCATCGGCCGTGTGCTTGACCTTCCCCCTGAAGAACGTGCCGAGGGAACGGGAGCGACAGTATGCCTTGGCGTCCAAAAAGGCTGCGACATTGTGAGGGTGCACGATGTCAAAGAGATCGCAAGAATGACGAAGATGATGGATGCTATGTTGAACAAAGGAGGCGTACATTATGGATAAAGTATATGTGGAAGGTATGGAGTTTTACGGATATCACGGCGTGTTCGAAGAAGAAAACAAACTCGGCCAGCGCTTCAAAGTAGACCTGACTGCCGAACTGGATTTGAGCAAAGCGGGAAAAACGGATGACCTCTCTTATACCATTAACTATGCGGAATTGTACAGTGTCTGCCGCGGCATCGTTGAGGGCGAGCCCGTTAATTTGGTCGAGACCCTTGCGGAACGGATCGCAGACACCGTCCTTGAGAAATTTGAACCGGTGCAGCAATGTACGGTAAAGGTTGTTAAGCCTGACCCGCCGATTCCCGGCCATTATAAATCAGTGGCCATAGAAATGACGAGAAAGAAATCATGAACAATACGGCATATATCGGCCTCGGCTCCAATATGGGCGACCGTGAACATTATTTGCGTCAGGCAGTGGCCATGCTCAGCCGGCATCATGGCGTGACGGTGTCAAAGGTGTCCTCCATATATGAAACAGATCCCGTCGGCTATGAGGATCAAGATCAGTTTCTCAATATGGCGGTTGAAGTGAAAACGTCGTTATCTCCTTTTGAACTTCTTGATGTAACGCAGAGCATTGAAGCTGAATTAGGCAGAACGAGAGAGATTCGCTGGGGACCGCGGACGGCAGACCTTGACATTTTGCTGTATAATCGTGAAAATATTGAAACAGAGCGGCTGATTGTTCCGCATCCGAGAATGTATGAGCGCTTATTTGTCCTTGCGCCGTTAAAAGAAATATGCCCGCAGGCGGATCATATCACGATAAGCGCTGAAACAAACCAAGAAGGTGTAAGAGTATGGAAGCAGAAATCTGGGGTAGGCGAATTCGTGCATTCAGAAAGCTGAAAGGTTATACTCAAGAAGGATTTGCAAAAGCATTAGGTATATCAGTTTCTATTGTCGGTGAAATTGAACGCGGAAACCGATTGCCGTCAGATGCCATCATTCAAGATGCGGCAGATGTTTTAAATATAAGTGCGGACGAATTGGCCCCGCCTGAAAAATAGACAAATGAAAGGAGGGGAAAAATGTTTAAAATCGGTGATATTCAATTGAAAAACCGGGTTGTGCTTGCCCCTATGGCCGGTGTCTGCAACTCAGCGTTCAGATTGACTGTAAAGGAATTCGGAGCCGGATTGGTATGCGCTGAAATGGTCAGTGACAAAGCGATTCTTTACAACAACGCAAGAACAATGGGGATGCTTTACATTGATGAACGTGAAAAACCGCTCAGCCTTCAGATTTTTGGAGGGAAAAAGGAAACCCTTGTGGAAGCGGCGAAGTTTGTAGATCAAAACACGACTGCTGATATTATTGATATTAACATGGGATGTCCCGTACCCAAGATTACAAAATGTGACGCGGGCGCCAAATGGCTTCTCGATCCCGATAAGATTTATGAAATGGTATCCGCAGTAGTAGATGCTGTTGATAAGCCGGTTACAGTGAAGATGAGAATGGGCTGGGATGAAGAGCACATTTATGCGGTGAAAAACGCCCAAGCCGTTGAACGTGCCGGCGGAAAAGCCGTTGCCCTTCACGGCCGCACAAGAGTGCAAATGTATGAAGGCACTGCGAA
The DNA here is from genome assembly GCF_040311405.1 of Bacillus sp. FSL K6-2865. Taxonomy (NCBI): domain Bacteria; kingdom Bacillati; phylum Bacillota; class Bacilli; order Caryophanales; family Bacillaceae; genus Bacillus; species Bacillus sp. FSL K6-2865. The sequence continues at coordinate 88,744 of NZ_CP152036.1, forward strand.
CTGGGATATCATTAAAGAAGTGAAGCAATCCGTCTCCATTCCCGTCATCGGAAACGGTGATGTCAAAACGCCTCAGGACGCGAAACGCATGCTTGAGGAAACAGGAGTTGACGGGGTCATGATCGGCCGGGCCGCACTCGGCAACCCGTGGATGATTTACCGTACGGTGCACTACCTTGAAACCGGCGAGTTAAAAGACGAACCGAAAGTCCGTGAAAAAATGTCGGTATGCAAACTGCACTTAGACCGCCTGATTAAGTTAAAAGGCGAAAATGTGGCAGTCAGAGAAATGAGAAAACACGCTGCCTGGTATCTGAAAGGTGTCAGAGGCAATGCGAATGTACGCAACGAAATTAACCAATGTGAGACGCGTGAAGAAGTTGTGCAGCTTTTAGATGCATTTACCGCCGAAGCAGAGGCAAAAGAGCTTCAAGATGCAAAAGTAGGTTAATATACACCCTCTATTGCTGCTCACTGCCAGCTTACCGCTGGCAGTTTTTCTGCTTTTTCGTGAAATCAAAATGTAACGGAGTGATACCAATGAGTCAAGAAGAGCAAAATCATGAGGAATTGAACGACCAGCTGCAAGTCAGACGAGATAAAATGAACCAGCTGAGAGAAAACGGCATTGACCCTTTCGGTGAACGTTTCGAGAGAACGCATCAATCTCAACAGATCATTGACGCCTACCAGGAGCTTTCTAAAGAAGAACTGGAAGAAAAAGCGATCGAAGTGACCATTGCAGGCCGTATGATGACAAAGCGCGGAAAAGGGAAAGCCGGCTTTGCGCATCTGCAGGACTTAGAAGGTCAAATTCAAATTTACGTAAGAAAAGACAGTGTCGGCGAAGAACAATATGAAATCTTTAAATCTTCAGACCTCGGAGACGTTATCGGCATCACGGGGAAAGTTTTCAAAACAAACGTAGGCGAGCTTTCTGTCAAAGCGACATCTTTTGAACTGCTGACAAAAGCACTGCGTCCTCTTCCTGATAAATATCATGGGTTAAAAGACGTTGAACAGCGTTACCGCCAGCGCTATCTCGATCTCATCGTAAACCCTGACAGCAAACAAACGTTTATCACACGCAGCAAAATCATCCAAGCGATGAGAAGATACTTAGATGACCATGGATACTTAGAAGTTGAAACACCTACGATGCACAGCATACCGGGAGGAGCGTCTGCACGCCCGTTCATCACGCACCATAACGCACTCGACATGCCTCTTTATATGCGTATTGCGATTGAACTGCACCTGAAACGCCTGATTGTCGGCGGATTGGAAAAAGTCTACGAAATCGGCCGCGTGTTCCGTAACGAAGGTGTTTCTACACGCCACAACCCTGAATTCACGATGATCGAGCTGTATGAAGCGTACGCCGATTATAAAGATATTATGAGTCTTACGGAAAACCTCGTAGCACATATTGCGCAGGAAGTGCTTGGAAGCACCACAATCCAGTACGGCGAAGAGCAGATTGATTTGAAACCTGAGTGGAAACGACTCCACATGGTAGATGCGGTCAAAGAAGCGACAGGTGTAGATTTCTGGAATGAGATGACTGTTGAAGAAGCGCGCGGTCATGCAAAAGAGCATGGTGTCGAGATCACAAACTCAATGACGGTGGGTCATATCATCAATGAATTCTTCGAACAAAAAATTGAAGAAACACTCATTCAGCCTACATTTATTTACGGCCACCCTGTAGAGATTTCTCCTCTTGCTAAGAAAAATCCGGAGGACCCTCGCTTTACAGACCGTTTTGAACTGTTTATCGTCGGCCGTGAGCACGCTAATGCGTTTACGGAGCTGAATGACCCTATTGACCAGAGGGAACGCTTTGAAGCGCAGTTAAAAGAAAGAGAAGAAGGAAACGATGAAGCGCATATGATGGATGAAGACTTCGTTGAAGCTCTTGAATACGGCATGCCGCCGACCGGGGGATTGGGTATCGGTATCGACCGCCTTGTCATGCTGTTAACAAATGCTCCGTCTATCAGAGACGTTTTATTATTCCCTCAAATGAGACAACGCTAATAAAAGGGAAGGCGCCGTTTCTGCTTATCGCAGTACGGCGCTTTTTTAGAAACAAGCCGCTCGTAAAACTTTTTTGATTTTCTTTTAAAAAACTATTGCACTATTATTTGTGAGGTGGTATATTATTATTCGTTGCCGCTAAACAAGGCGCTGACGAAAAAAGAAATTTAAAAAAGTTGTTGACTTCAAGAGATTGATAAGATATAATAATAAAGTCGCTTGAACGAAAGACAAAATGATCTTTGAAAACTAAACAAGACAAAACGTACCTGTTAATTCAAAGTTTTAAATAAATCGCACAGCGATGTGCGTAGTCAGTCAAACACTTTATCGGAGAGTTTGATCCTGGCTCAGGACGAACGCTGGCGGCGTGCCTAATACATGCAAGTCGAGCGGACAGATGGGAGCTTGCTCCCTGATGTTAGCGGCGGACGGGTGAGTAACACGTGGGTAACCTGCCTGTAAGACTGGGATAACTCCGGGAAACCGGGGCTAATACCGGATGGTTGTTTGAACCGCATGGTTCAGACATAAAAGGTGGCTTCGGCTACCACTTACAGATGGACCCGCGGCGCATTAGCTAGTTGGTGAGGTAACGGCTCACCAAGGCGACGATGCGTAGCCGACCTGAGAGGGTGATCGGCCACACTGGGACTGAGACACGGCCCAGACTCCTACGGGAGGCAGCAGTAGGGAATCTTCCGCAATGGACGAAAGTCTGACGGAGCAACGCCGCGTGAGTGATGAAGGTTTTCGGATCGTAAAGCTCTGTTGTTAGGGAAGAACAAGTGCCGTTCAAATAGGGCGGCACCTTGACGGTACCTAACCAGAAAGCCACGGCTAACTACGTGCCAGCAGCCGCGGTAATACGTAGGTGGCAAGCGTTGTCCGGAATTATTGGGCGTAAAGGGCTCGCAGGCGGTTTCTTAAGTCTGATGTGAAAGCCCCCGGCTCAACCGGGGAGGGTCATTGGAAACTGGGGAACTTGAGTGCAGAAGAGGAGAGTGGAATTCCACGTGTAGCGGTGAAATGCGTAGAGATGTGGAGGAACACCAGTGGCGAAGGCGACTCTCTGGTCTGTAACTGACGCTGAGGAGCGAAAGCGTGGGGAGCGAACAGGATTAGATACCCTGGTAGTCCACGCCGTAAACGATGAGTGCTAAGTGTTAGGGGGTTTCCGCCCCTTAGTGCTGCAGCTAACGCATTAAGCACTCCGCCTGGGGAGTACGGTCGCAAGACTGAAACTCAAAGGAATTGACGGGGGCCCGCACAAGCGGTGGAGCATGTGGTTTAATTCGAAGCAACGCGAAGAACCTTACCAGGTCTTGACATCCTCTGACAATCCTAGAGATAGGACGTCCCCTTCGGGGGCAGAGTGACAGGTGGTGCATGGTTGTCGTCAGCTCGTGTCGTGAGATGTTGGGTTAAGTCCCGCAACGAGCGCAACCCTTGATCTTAGTTGCCAGCATTCAGTTGGGCACTCTAAGGTGACTGCCGGTGACAAACCGGAGGAAGGTGGGGATGACGTCAAATCATCATGCCCCTTATGACCTGGGCTACACACGTGCTACAATGGACAGAACAAAGGGCAGCGAAACCGCGAGGTTAAGCCAATCCCACAAATCTGTTCTCAGTTCGGATCGCAGTCTGCAACTCGACTGCGTGAAGCTGGAATCGCTAGTAATCGCGGATCAGCATGCCGCGGTGAATACGTTCCCGGGCCTTGTACACACCGCCCGTCACACCACGAGAGTTTGTAACACCCGAAGTCGGTGAGGTAACCTTTATGGAGCCAGCCGCCGAAGGTGGGACAGATGATTGGGGTGAAGTCGTAACAAGGTAGCCGTATCGGAAGGTGCGGCTGGATCACCTCCTTTCTAAGGATTTTAACGGAATATAAGACCTTGGGTCTTATAAACAGAACGTTCCCTGTCTTGTTTAGTTTTGAAGGATCATTCGATTCTTCGAGATGTTGTTCTTTGAAAACTAGATAACAGAAGTAATTCACATTCAATTAGTAATGCAAGATATCACGTAGTGATTCTTTTTAACGGTTAAGTTAGAAAGGGCGCACGGTGGATGCCTTGGCACTAGGAGCCGATGAAGGACGGGACGAACACCGATATGCTTCGGGGAGCTGTAAGCAAGCTTTGATCCGGAGATTTCCGAATGGGGAAACCCACCACTCGTAATGGAGTGGTATCCATATCTGAATACATAGGATATGAGAAGGCAGACCCGGGGAACTGAAACATCTAAGTACCCGGAGGAAGAGAAAGCAAATGCGATTCCCTGAGTAGCGGCGAGCGAAACGGGATCAGCCCAAACCAAGAGGCTTGCCTCTTGGGGTTGTAGGACACTCTGTACGGAGTTACAAAGGAACGAGGTAGATGAAGAGGTCTGGAAAGGCCCGCCATAGGAGGTAACAGCCCTGTAGTCAAAACTTCGTTCTCTCCTGAGTGGATCCTGAGTACGGCGGAACACGTGAAATTCCGTCGGAATCCGGGAGGACCATCTCCCAAGGCTAAATACTCCCTAGTGACCGATAGTGAACCAGTACCGTGAGGGAAAGGTGAAAAGCACCCCGGAAGGGGAGTGAAAGAGATCCTGAAACCGTGTGCCTACAAGTAGTCAGAGCCCGTTAACGGGTGATGGCGTGCCTTTTGTAGAATGAACCGGCGAGTTACGATCCCGTGCAAGGTTAAGCAGAAGATGCGGAGCCGCAGCGAAAGCGAGTCTGAATAGGGCGAATTGAGTACGTGGTCGTAGACCCGAAACCAGGTGATCTACCCATGTCCAGGGTGAAGTTCAGGTAACACTGAATGGAGGCCCGAACCCACGCACGTTGAAAAGTGCGGGGATGAGGTGTGGGTAGGGGTGAAATGCCAATCGAACCTGGAGATAGCTGGTTCTCTCCGAAATAGCTTTAGGGCTAGCCTCAAGGTAAGAGTCTCGGAGGTAGAGCACTGATTGGACTAGGGGCCCCTACCGGGTTACCGAATTCAGTCAAACTCCGAATGCCGATGACTTATCCTTGGGAGTCAGACTGCGAGTGATAAGATCCGTAGTCGAAAGGGAAACAGCCCAGACCGCCAGCTAAGGTCCCAAAGTATACGTTAAGTGGAAAAGGATGTGGAGTTGCTTAGACAACCAGGATGTTGGCTTAGAAGCAGCCACCATTTAAAGAGTGCGTAATAGCTCACTGGTCGAGTGACTCTGCGCCGAAAATGTACCGGGGCTAAACGTATCACCGAAGCTGCGGACTGTTCTTCGAACAGTGGTAGGAGAGCGTTCTAAGGGCTGTGAAGCAAGACCGGAAGGACTTGTGGAGCGCTTAGAAGTGAGAATGCCGGTATGAGTAGCGAAAGAGGGGTGAGAATCCCCTCCACCGAATGCCTAAGGTTTCCTGAGGAAGGCTCGTCCGCTCAGGGTTAGTCGGGACCTAAGCCGAGGCCGAAAGGCGTAGGCGATGGATAACAGGTTGATATTCCTGTACCACCTCCTCACCATTTGAGCAATGGGGGGACGCAGGAGGATAGGGTAAGCGCGGTATTGGATATCCGCGTCCAAGCAGTTAGGCTGGGAAATAGGCAAATCCGTTTCCCGTGAAGGCTGAGCTGTGATGGCGAGCGAATTATAGTAGCGAAGTTCCTGATTCCACACTGCCAAGAAAAGCCTCTAGCGAGGTGAGAGGTGCCCGTACCGCAAACCGACACAGGTAGGCGAGGAGAGAATCCTAAGGTGATCGAGAGAACTCTCGTTAAGGAACTCGGCAAAATGACCCCGTAACTTCGGGAGAAGGGGTGCTCTGTTAGGGTGCAAGCCCGAGAGAGCCGCAGTGAATAGGCCCAGGCGACTGTTTAGCAAAAACACAGGTCTCTGCGAAGCCGTAAGGCGAAGTATAGGGGCTGACGCCTGCCCGGTGCTGGAAGGTTAAGAGGAGCGCTTAGCGTAAGCGAAGGTGCGAATTGAAGCCCCAGTAAACGGCGGCCGTAACTATAACGGTCCTAAGGTAGCGAAATTCCTTGTCGGGTAAGTTCCGACCCGCACGAAAGGCGCAACGATCTGGGCACTGTCTCAACGAGAGACTCGGTGAAATTATAGTACCTGTGAAGATGCAGGTTACCCGCGACAGGACGGAAAGACCCCGTGGAGCTTTACTGCAGCCTGATATTGAATGTTGGTACAGCTTGTACAGGATAGGTAGGAGCCTTGGAAACCGGAGCGCCAGCTTCGGTGGAGGCATCGGTGGGATACTACCCTGGCTGTATTGACCTTCTAACCCGCCGCCCTTATCGGGCGGGGAGACAGTGTCAGGTGGGCAGTTTGACTGGGGCGGTCGCCTCCTAAAAGGTAACGGAGGCGCCCAAAGGTTCCCTCAGAATGGTTGGAAATCATTCGCAGAGTGTAAAGGCACAAGGGAGCTTGACTGCGAGACCTACAAGTCGAGCAGGGACGAAAGTCGGGCTTAGTGATCCGGTGGTTCCGCATGGAAGGGCCATCGCTCAACGGATAAAAGCTACCCCGGGGATAACAGGCTTATCTCCCCCAAGAGTCCACATCGACGGGGAGGTTTGGCACCTCGATGTCGGCTCATCGCATCCTGGGGCTGTAGTCGGTCCCAAGGGTTGGGCTGTTCGCCCATTAAAGCGGTACGCGAGCTGGGTTCAGAACGTCGTGAGACAGTTCGGTCCCTATCCGTCGCGGGCGCAGGAAATTTGAGAGGAGCTGTCCTTAGTACGAGAGGACCGGGATGGACGCACCGCTGGTGTACCAGTTGTTCTGCCAAGGGCATCGCTGGGTAGCTATGTGCGGACGGGATAAGTGCTGAAAGCATCTAAGCATGAAGCCCCCCTCAAGATGAGATTTCCCATTCCGCAAGGAAGTAAGATCCCTGAAAGATGATCAGGTTGATAGGTCTGAGGTGGAAGTGTGGCGACACATGGAGCTGACAGATACTAATCGATCGAGGACTTAACCAATTTGAATGTATGCTTACTGTTATCTAGTTTTGAGAGAACACTCTCAATGGTTTGGTGGCGATAGCGAAGAGGTCACACCCGTTCCCATGCCGAACACGGAAGTTAAGCTCTTCAGCGCCGATGGTAGTCGGGGGTTTCCCCCTGTGAGAGTAGGACGCCGCCAAGCTATTACACGTAAGTGTAATATATGGAGGATTAGCTCAGCTGGGAGAGCATCTGCCTTACAAGCAGAGGGTCGGCGGTTCGAGCCCGTCATCCTCCACCATATTTGCCGGCCTAGCTCAATTGGTAGAGCAACTGACTTGTAATCAGTAGGTTGGGGGTTCAAGTCCTCTGGCCGGCACCATTTTTGGACAAGATAATAACATAAGTCTTTTAAAAAGAGCCATTAGCTCAGTTGGTAGAGCATCTGACTTTTAATCAGAGGGTCGAAGGTTCGAGTCCTTCATGGCTCACCATGTTACGCGGGTGTGGCGGAATTGGCAGACGCGCTAGACTTAGGATCTAGTGTCTTATGACGTGGGGGTTCAAGTCCCTTCACCCGCATTATACAGGATAGTTATCCTGTATGCGGAAGTAGTTCAGTGGTAGAACACCACCTTGCCAAGGTGGGGGTCGCGGGTTCGAATCCCGTCTTCCGCTCCAACTATACCATCCACGCCGGGGTGGTGGAATTGGCAGACACACAGGACTTAAAATCCTGCGGTAGGTGACTACCGTGCCGGTTCAAGTCCGGCCCTCGGCATTATTGTTATGCGCCCGTAGCTCAATTGGATAGAGCGTTTGACTACGGATCAAAAGGTTAGGGGTTCGACTCCTCTCGGGCGCGCCATAATATTTTTAAAAATCGGGAAGTAGCTCAGCTTGGTAGAGCACATGGTTTGGGACCATGGGGTCGCAGGTTCGAATCCTGTCTTCCCGACCACTTCGGGGCCTTAGCTCAGCTGGGAGAGCGCCTGCTTTGCACGCAGGAGGTCAGCGGTTCGATCCCGCTAGGCTCCACCATTTATAAAAAATATGTTGACTTTAAAAGAAACTTATTATATACTTAAAAAGTTGCTTGAGAAAGTGAACAAAATGATCTTTGAAAACTAAACAAGACAAAACGTACCTGTTAATTCAAAGTTTTAAATAAATCGCACAGCGATGTGCGTAGTCAGTCAAACACTTTATCGGAGAGTTTGATCCTGGCTCAGGACGAACGCTGGCGGCGTGCCTAATACATGCAAGTCGAGCGGACAGATGGGAGCTTGCTCCCTGATGTTAGCGGCGGACGGGTGAGTAACACGTGGGTAACCTGCCTGTAAGACTGGGATAACTCCGGGAAACCGGGGCTAATACCGGATGGTTGTTTGAACCGCATGGTTCAGACATAAAAGGTGGCTTCGGCTACCACTTACAGATGGACCCGCGGCGCATTAGCTAGTTGGTGAGGTAACGGCTCACCAAGGCGACGATGCGTAGCCGACCTGAGAGGGTGATCGGCCACACTGGGACTGAGACACGGCCCAGACTCCTACGGGAGGCAGCAGTAGGGAATCTTCCGCAATGGACGAAAGTCTGACGGAGCAACGCCGCGTGAGTGATGAAGGTTTTCGGATCGTAAAGCTCTGTTGTTAGGGAAGAACAAGTGCCGTTCAAATAGGGCGGCACCTTGACGGTACCTAACCAGAAAGCCACGGCTAACTACGTGCCAGCAGCCGCGGTAATACGTAGGTGGCAAGCGTTGTCCGGAATTATTGGGCGTAAAGGGCTCGCAGGCGGTTTCTTAAGTCTGATGTGAAAGCCCCCGGCTCAACCGGGGAGGGTCATTGGAAACTGGGGAACTTGAGTGCAGAAGAGGAGAGTGGAATTCCACGTGTAGCGGTGAAATGCGTAGAGATGTGGAGGAACACCAGTGGCGAAGGCGACTCTCTGGTCTGTAACTGACGCTGAGGAGCGAAAGCGTGGGGAGCGAACAGGATTAGATACCCTGGTAGTCCACGCCGTAAACGATGAGTGCTAAGTGTTAGGGGGTTTCCGCCCCTTAGTGCTGCAGCTAACGCATTAAGCACTCCGCCTGGGGAGTACGGTCGCAAGACTGAAACTCAAAGGAATTGACGGGGGCCCGCACAAGCGGTGGAGCATGTGGTTTAATTCGAAGCAACGCGAAGAACCTTACCAGGTCTTGACATCCTCTGACAATCCTAGAGATAGGACGTCCCCTTCGGGGGCAGAGTGACAGGTGGTGCATGGTTGTCGTCAGCTCGTGTCGTGAGATGTTGGGTTAAGTCCCGCAACGAGCGCAACCCTTGATCTTAGTTGCCAGCATTCAGTTGGGCACTCTAAGGTGACTGCCGGTGACAAACCGGAGGAAGGTGGGGATGACGTCAAATCATCATGCCCCTTATGACCTGGGCTACACACGTGCTACAATGGACAGAACAAAGGGCAGCGAAACCGCGAGGTTAAGCCAATCCCACAAATCTGTTCTCAGTTCGGATCGCAGTCTGCAACTCGACTGCGTGAAGCTGGAATCGCTAGTAATCGCGGATCAGCATGCCGCGGTGAATACGTTCCCGGGCCTTGTACACACCGCCCGTCACACCACGAGAGTTTGTAACACCCGAAGTCGGTGAGGTAACCTTTATGGAGCCAGCCGCCGAAGGTGGGACAGATGATTGGGGTGAAGTCGTAACAAGGTAGCCGTATCGGAAGGTGCGGCTGGATCACCTCCTTTCTAAGGATTTTAACGGAATATAAGACCTTGGGTCTTATAAACAGAACGTTCCCTGTCTTGTTTAGTTTTGAAGGATCATTCGATTCTTCGAGATGTTGTTCTTTGAAAACTAGATAACAGAAGTAATTCACATTCAATTAGTAATGCAAGATATCACGTAGTGATTCTTTTTAACGGTTAAGTTAGAAAGGGCGCACGGTGGATGCCTTGGCACTAGGAGCCGATGAAGGACGGGACGAACACCGATATGCTTCGGGGAGCTGTAAGCAAGCTTTGATCCGGAGATTTCCGAATGGGGAAACCCACCACTCGTAATGGAGTGGTATCCATATCTGAATACATAGGATATGAGAAGGCAGACCCGGGGAACTGAAACATCTAAGTACCCGGAGGAAGAGAAAGCAAATGCGATTCCCTGAGTAGCGGCGAGCGAAACGGGACCAGCCCAAACCAAGAGGCTTGCCTCTTGGGGTTGTAGGACACTCTGTACGGAGTTACAAAGGAACGAGGTAGATGAAGAGGTCTGGAAAGGCCCGCCATAGGAGGTAACAGCCCTGTAGTCAAAACTTCGTTCTCTCCTGAGTGGATCCTGAGTACGGCGGAACACGTGAAATTCCGTCGGAATCCGGGAGGACCATCTCCCAAGGCTAAATACTCCCTAGTGACCGATAGTGAACCAGTACCGTGAGGGAAAGGTGAAAAGCACCCCGGAAGGGGAGTGAAAGAGATCCTGAAACCGTGTGCCTACAAGTAGTCAGAGCCCGTTAACGGGTGATGGCGTGCCTTTTGTAGAATGAACCGGCGAGTTACGATCCCGTGCAAGGTTAAGCAGAAGATGCGGAGCCGCAGCGAAAGCGAGTCTGAATAGGGCGAATTGAGTACGTGGTCGTAGACCCGAAACCAGGTGATCTACCCATGTCCAGGGTGAAGTTCAGGTAACACTGAATGGAGGCCCGAACCCACGCACGTTGAAAAGTGCGGGGATGAGGTGTGGGTAGGGGTGAAATGCCAATCGAACCTGGAGATAGCTGGTTCTCTCCGAAATAGCTTTAGGGCTAGCCTCAAGGTAAGAGTCTCGGAGGTAGAGCACTGATTGGACTAGGGGCCCCTACCGGGTTACCGAATTCAGTCAAACTCCGAATGCCGATGACTTATCCTTGGGAGTCAGACTGCGAGTGATAAGATCCGTAGTCGAAAGGGAAACAGCCCAGACCGCCAGCTAAGGTCCCAAAGTATACGTTAAGTGGAAAAGGATGTGGAGTTGCTTAGACAACCAGGATGTTGGCTTAGAAGCAGCCACCATTTAAAGAGTGCGTAATAGCTCACTGGTCGAGTGACTCTGCGCCGAAAATGTACCGGGGCTAAACGTATCACCGAAGCTGCGGACTGTTCTTCGAACAGTGGTAGGAGAGCGTTCTAAGGGCTGTGAAGCAAGACCGGAAGGACTTGTGGAGCGCTTAGAAGTGAGAATGCCGGTATGAGTAGCGAAAGAGGGGTGAGAATCCCCTCCACCGAATGCCTAAGGTTTCCTGAGGAAGGCTCGTCCGCTCAGGGTTAGTCGGGACCTAAGCCGAGGCCGAAAGGCGTAGGCGATGGATAACAGGTTGATATTCCTGTACCACCTCCTCACCATTTGAGCAATGGGGGGACGCAGGAGGATAGGGTAAGCGCGGTATTGGATATCCGCGTCCAAGCAGTTAGGCTGGGAAATAGGCAAATCCGTTTCCCGTGAAGGCTGAGCTGTGATGGCGAGCGAATTATAGTAGCGAAGTTCCTGATTCCACACTGCCAAGAAAAGCCTCTAGCGAGGTGAGAGGTGCCCGTACCGCAAACCGACACAGGTAGGCGAGGAGAGAATCCTAAGGTGATCGAGAGAACTCTCGTTAAGGAACTCGGCAAAATGACCCCGTAACTTCGGGAGAAGGGGTGCTCTGTTAGGGTGCAAGCCCGAGAGAGCCGCAGTGAATAGGCCCAGGCGACTGTTTAGCAAAAACACAGGTCTCTGCGAAGCCGTAAGGCGAAGTATAGGGGCTGACGCCTGCCCGGTGCTGGAAGGTTAAGAGGAGCGCTTAGCGTAAGCGAAGGTGCGAATTGAAGCCCCAGTAAACGGCGGCCGTAACTATAACGGTCCTAAGGTAGCGAAATTCCTTGTCGGGTAAGTTCCGACCCGCACGAAAGGCGCAACGATCTGGGCACTGTCTCAACGAGAGACTCGGTGAAATTATAGTACCTGTGAAGATGCAGGTTACCCGCGACAGGACGGAAAGACCCCGTGGAGCTTTACTGCAGCCTGATATTGAATGTTGGTACAGCTTGTACAGGATAGGTAGGAGCCTTGGAAACCGGAGCGCCAGCTTCGGTGGAGGCATCGGTGGGATACTACCCTGGCTGTATTGACCTTCTAACCCGCCGCCCTTATCGGGCGGGGAGACAGTGTCAGGTGGGCAGTTTGACTGGGGCGGTCGCCTCCTAAAAGGTAACGGAGGCGCCCAAAGGTTCCCTCAGAATGGTTGGAAATCATTCGCAGAGTGTAAAGGCACAAGGGAGCTTGACTGCGAGACCTACAAGTCGAGCAGGGACGAAAGTCGGGCTTAGTGATCCGGTGGTTCCGCATGGAAGGGCCATCGCTCAACGGATAAAAGCTACCCCGGGGATAACAGGCTTATCTCCCCCAAGAGTCCACATCGACGGGGAGGTTTGGCACCTCGATGTCGGCTCATCGCATCCTGGGGCTGTAGTCGGTCCCAAGGGTTGGGCTGTTCGCCCATTAAAGCGGTACGCGAGCTGGGTTCAGAACGTCGTGAGACAGTTCGGTCCCTATCCGTCGCGGGCGCAGGAAATTTGAGAGGAGCTGTCCTTAGTACGAGAGGACCGGGATGGACGCACCGCTGGTGTACCAGTTGTTCTGCCAAGGGCATCGCTGGGTAGCTATGTGCGGACGGGATAAGTGCTGAAAGCATCTAAGCATGAAGCCCCCCTCAAGATGAGATTTCCCATTCCGCAAGGAAGTAAGATCCCTGAAAGATGATCAGGTTGATAGGTCTGAGGTGGAAGTGTGGCGACACATGGAGCTGACAGATACTAATCGATCGAGGACTTAACCAATTTGAATGTATGCTTACTGTTATCTAGTTTTGAGAGAACACTCTCAATGGTTTGGTGGCGATAGCGAAGAGGTCACACCCGTTCCCATGCCGAACACGGAAGTTAAGCTCTTCAGCGCCGATGGTAGTCGGGGGTTTCCCCCTGTGAGAGTAGGACGCCGCCAAGCTATATTATGGTAAAGGCAGCTCATTATGAGCTGCCTTTTTTGTATTTTTCTGCATACGTTATATAATATGAGAAACGTAACGATATGCCTTTTTGCAAAAGCAGGTTTTATGCTTGTACAAAGTGGAAATAATAGAGATAGAGCGATACAGTTGAAAAATTTTGCGAAACACCTTATAGTAAGATTAAAGTCAAATATAGTCAAAGTCAATAAAGGAGGGGGTTGAGTGGGACATAATATTTCTGACATCATTGAACAGTACTTGAAACAAGTATTAGATCAAAATGGCAAAGAAATTTTAGAGATCAAACGCAGTGAAATCGCTGATAAATTTCAATGTGTTCCTTCCCAAATAAATTATGTCATCAACACCAGATTTACAAGTGAAAGAGGATATATTGTTGAAAGTAAACGGGGAGGCGGCGGTTATATTCGTATTATCAAAATTAAAATGAATAACGAAGTCGTCCTCATCAATAATATTATTTCGCAGATTCATACCCACTTGTCCCAGGCAGCCTCTGATGACATTATTCTCAGACTGTTAGAGGACGGAGTTATTTCGGAAAGAGAAGCTAAAATGATGGTGAGTGTAATGGATCGTTCAGTTCTATATATTGATTTGCCCGAACGGGATGAACTAAGAGCCAGAATGATGAAAGCAATGCTCACATCTTTAAAACTAAAGTAAGCGGGTGAAAAGATTGATTTGTCAAGAATGCAATGAGAGACCGGCCACTTTTCACTTTACGAAAGTTGTTAATGGAGAAAAACAAGAAGTTCATATTTGTGAACAATGTGCAAAAGAAAATAGCGATTCATACAGTATAAGTGGAAACCAAGGGTTCTCGATCCATAATTTATTATCAGGGCTGCTGAATATGGAGTCTTCATTTCAAAACACCGGTTCTCAAATGTTCGGCTACTCAGAGCAAGGCACAGCTTGTAAGAAATGCGGTATGACGTTTCAGCAGCTGAGAAAAACAGGGCGTTTCGGCTGTGCGGAATGTTACGATACGTTCTACAGCCAAATTACGCCGATCTTGCGAAAAGTTCACAGCGGGAATACGGTGCATGCTGGGAAAATTCCAAAACGAATAGGCGGAAACCTGCATGTAAGACGGCAAATGGAAATGTTAAAAAAAGAACTTGAATCTTTAATACACCACGAAGAGTTTGAAAGAGCAGCGGAGGTCAGGGATCAGATCCGATCGTTAGAGCAGAAGTTAAAAAGTAAAGACAGTGAGGGGGAACAAGGGTAATGTCGCTCAAGCATTTTATTCAGGACGCACTAAGCAATTGGATGAAGCAAAAGGGACCTGAAAGTGACATTGTACTCAGCAGCCGTATACGGTTGGCCCGAAACTTTGAAAATATAAAGTTTCCCGCCCGGTATACGAATGAAGAAGCCTCATCCATCATTCAGCAATTCGAAGATCACTTTTCAGGAAAAGAACTGCCTGATATCGGTCAATTTCATTTAATCAGAATGAGTGAAGCTCAGCCTTTGGAAAAACGGGTGCTGATGGAGAAACATCTGATCAGCCCGAATTTAACGGAATCCCCTTTTGGCGGCTGTCTGCTTTCTGAAAATGAAGAAGTCAGCATTATGTTAAATGAAGAAGATCATATCAGAATTCAATGCCTCTTCCCCGGCTTCCAGCTTCTCAATGCCATAAAAGCGGCAAACCAGGTTGATGACTGGATTGAGGAGAAAGTGGATTACGCCTTTGGAGAGAAGAGAGGGTACTTAACAAGCTGTCCTACAAATGTAGGGACGGGACTAAGGGCTTCAGTCATGATGCATTTGCCGGGCCTTGTATTAACTAGGCAAATGAATCGAATTATACCGGCAATTAACCAATTAGGTTTAGTTGTTAGAGGAATTTACGGTGAAGGCAGCGAAGCATTAGGAAATATCTTTCAAATTTCAAATCAAATCACACTCGGAAAATCAGAACAGGACATTGTAGATGATTTAAACAGTGTGGCTGCCCAGCTGATTGAGCAGGAACGTTCAGCCCGAGAAGCGCTTTACCAAACCTCGAAAATTGAATTGGAGGACCGGGTATTCAGGTCTTACGGTGTTTTATCCAACTGCCGTATGATTGAATCAAAGGAAACGGCGAAATGCCTTTCTGACGTTCGGCTGGGGATAGACCTGGGGATCATTAAAGGGCTATCAAGCAATATACTTAATGAACTGATGATTTTGACACAGCCGGGTTTTCTCCAGCAATATTCGGGCGGTGCATTACGGCCGAACGAAAGAGACGCGAGAAGAGCGGCTCTTATCAGGGAAAGGCTGCATTTAGAAATGAGTGCAAATAGACAGGAGGATGATTCGATATGATGTTTGGAAGGTTTACAGAGCGAGCTCAAAAGGTATTGGCACTGGCACAGGAAGAAGCACTGCGCTTAGGCCATAACAATATTGGAACTGAACATATCTTATTAGGTCTGGTTCGTGAAGGAGAAGGGATTGCGGCTAAAGCACTCCAAGCACTCGGACTCGGTTCGGATAAAATTCAGAAAGAAGTGGAGAGCTTAATCGGACGGGGACAGGAAATGTCTCAAACGATTCATTATACGCCAAGAGCAAAAAAAGTCATTGAGCTCAGCATGGATGAAGCCAGAAAGCTAGGACATTCTTATGTGGGAACAGAACACATACTTCTCGGACTGATTCGTGAAGGAGAAGGCGTAGCGGCGAGAGTTCTGAATAATCTCGGTGTCAGCTTGAATAAGGCGAGACAGCAAGTGCTGCAGCTTCTGGGAAGCAATGAGACGGGATCTTCTGCATCCGGTACGAACAGCAATGCAAACACGCCGACGCTGGACAGTCTGGCGCGTGATTTAACTGCGATTGCGAAGGAAGACAGTCTTGATCCGGTTATCGGCCGAAGCAAAGAAATTCAGCGTGTTATTGAGGTATTAAGCCGCAGAACGAAGAATAACCCCGTTCTTATCGGAGAACCGGGTGTAGGTAAAACTGCGATTGCTGAAGGCCTCGCACAGCAGATCATCAATAATGAAGTGCCGGAAATTTTACGTGATAAACGCGTAATGACATTAGACATGGGTACGGTTGTAGCCGGTACGAAATACCGCGGAGAATTTGAAGACCGCTTGAAAAAAGTAATGGATGAAATACGTCAGGCCGGCAATATTATTTTATTCATTGACGAACTGCATACACTGATTGGAGCGGGGGGAGCAGAAGGTGCGATTGACGCATCGAATATCTTAAAACCTTCACTGGCCCGCGGAGAGCTCCAATGCATCGGTGCGACAACGCTTGATGAATACCGTAAATATATCGAAAAAGACGCCGCTCTCGAGCGCCGTTTCCAGCCGATTCAGGTGGATCAGCCCTCAGCCGATGAAAGCATTCAAATTTTAAAAGGACTCCGTGACCGCTATGAAGCGCATCACCGCGTATCCATTACCGATGAAGCGATTGAAGCGGCGGTAAAATTGTCCGACCGTTATATTTCTGACCGCTTCCTTCCGGATAAAGCGATCGATTTAATTGATGAAGCCGGTTCAAAAGTGCGTCTCCGTTCGTTCACAACGCCTCCGAACTTAAAAGAGCTTGAGCAGAAACTCGATGAAGTTCGCAAGGAAAAAGACGCTGCCGTTCAGAGCCAGGAGTTTGAAAAAGCGGCTTCCCTTCGTGATACGGAGCAGCGCCTGAGAGAACAGGTGGAAGACACGAAAAAAACGTGGAAAGAAAAACAAGGACAGGAGAACTCCGAAGTTTCTGTAGAGGATATCGCGATGGTTGTATCCAGCTGGACCGGGGTGCCTGTATCTAAAATTGCCCAAACGGAAACAGATAAGCTTCTCAATATGGAAAGCATTCTGCACTCCCGCGTCATCGGCCAGGATGAAGCTGTTGTAGCCGTTGCAAAGGCTGTCAGACGTGCAAGAGCCGGTCTGAAGGACCCGAAACGCCCGATTGGTTCATTCATCTTCCTAGGCCCTACAGGCGTTGGGAAGACAGAGCTGGCACGAGCGCTGGCGGAATCCATTTTCGGTGATGAGGAAGCGATGATCAGAGTGGATATGTCCGAATACATGGAGAAACACTCGACTTCACGTCTTGTCGGTTCTCCTCCGGGATATGTCGGCTATGATGAAGGCGGCCAGCTGACAGAAAAAGTGAGAAGAAAACCTTACTCTGTCGTACTGCTTGATGAAATTGAAAAAGCGCACCCTGATGTGTTTAACATACTCCTGCAAGTGCTTGAAGACGGACGCTTGACTGATTCAAAAGGACGCACTGTGGATTTTCGCAACACGATCCTGATTATGACGTCAAACGTCGGAGCGAGCGAGCTGAAACGCAACAAATATGTGGGCTTCAATGTGCAGGATGAATCACAAAACCATAAAGACATGAAAGACAAAGTCATGGGAGAGCTGAAGCGTGCCTTCAGACCTGAGTTTATCAACCGGATTGACGAAATTATCGTCTTCCACTCCCTTGAGAAAAAACATCTTACAGACATCGTGTCGCTTATGTCTGATCAGTTAACAAAACGTCTGAAAGAACAAGATCTCTCTATCGAGCTGACGGATGCTGCAAAAGCAAAAGTGGCAGAAGAGGGCGTCGATTTGGAATACGGCGCACGTCCGTTAAGAAGAGCGATTCAAAAGCATGTGGAGGACCGGTTATCAGAAGAACTCCTCAGAGGCAATATTGATAAAGGCCAGCACATTGTTCTTGATGTTGAGGACGGCGAATTTGTCGTAAAAACAACTGCTAAAACGAACTAATATAGTGACAAACATGAGGCATACGTAAGCGAGTGTATGCCTCACTTTGTTATATAGAGAAATATTCGATAAGGAAGAGGTCTTACAACATATATGGCTAAATCAAAAACAAAATTCATCTGCCACTCATGCGGTTATGAATCCGCAAAATGGATGGGAAAGTGCCCGGGCTGCGGGGCTTGGAATACAATGGTGGAAGAAACCATAAAAAAAGCGCCGGCGAATCGGCGGGCGGCTTTCTCCCACTCCGTTCAAACCGTCCAGAAACCATCACCCATTACATCAATTGAAACATCGGAAGAACCCCGCGTCCAAACAAAGCTCGAAGAATTCAACAGAGTGCTTGGCGGCGGCGTTGTGAAAGGCTCGTTAGTATTAATCGGCGGCGATCCCGGGATCGGAAAATCAACGCTCCTTCTCCAAGTATCCGCACAATTAGCAGATACGGCCGGCAGCGTGCTTTACATTTCAGGGGAAGAATCCGTGAAGCAAACGAAGCTGCGCGCCGACAGACTTGGAATCCACAGCCAAATGTTACATGTTTTATCTGAAACCGATATGGAGTATATTTCGTCTGCTATACAAGAGATGAAACCCGCATTTGTTGTCGTAGACTCCATTCAGACCGTTTACCAAAGTGATATCACCTCGGCTCCCGGCAGTGTATCACAAGTAAGAGAGTGTACGGCCGAATTGATGAAAATCGCGAAAACAAACGGCATACCTATTTTTATCGTCGGGCACGTCACAAAAGAAGGATCGATCGCGGGGCCGAGATTGCTTGAGCACATGGTCGATACCGTTCTATACTTTGAAGGAGAGCGGCACCATACATTCCGTATTTTGCGGGCCGTAAAAAACCGTTTCGGCTCCACAAATGAAATGGGCATCTTTGAAATGCGGGAAGAGGGGCTTACGGAAGTGCTGAACCCTTCTGAAATTTTCTTGGAAGAGCGTTCTGCCGGGGCATCGGGTTCGAGTATCGTTGCGTCAATGGAAGGAACGAGACCGATTCTGGTTGAAATCCAGGCGCTCATTTCACCGACCAGTTTTGGAAACCCGCGCCGCATGGCTACAGGCATAGACCACAACAGGGTATCGTTAATTATGGCTGTGCTTGAGAAGCGGGTGGGTCTTTTGCTTCAAAATCAAGATGCGTATTTAAAGGTCGCCGGCGGGGTCAAACTGGATGAACCGGCGATTGATTTGGCAGTAGCCGTCAGCATTGCCTCAAGCTTCAGAGATACACCGCCGAATCCCGCAGATTGCTTTATCGGTGAAGTGGGTCTGACAGGAGAAGTCCGCAGGGTGTCAAGAATCGAACAGCGCGTAAAGGAAGCGGCGAAACTCGGCTTCAAGCGCATGATCATACCTGAGGCGAATGCAGACGGGTGGACAATACCAAAAGGGATTGAGGTTGTCGGAGTAGCAAATGTTGCAGAAGCGCTTCGTACTTCATTAGGAGGATCATAATAGATGGAAAAAGAGAAAAAAGGGGCGAAACAAGAGCTTGACCTGTCTGCAATTCTGCAGTTCGTTGCACCGGGCACCCCGCTCAGAGCCGGGATAGAGAATGTACTTCGGGCAAATACAGGCGGCCTGATTGTTGTCGGATACAATGATAAGGTAAAGCAAGTCGTGGATGGCGGTTTTCATATTAATACATCATTTGCGCCCGCTCACTTATACGAGCTGGCCAAAATGGACGGTGCCATTATTTTAAGTGATTCCGGCCAGAAAATTCTTTATGCGAATACGCAGCTTATGCCGGAGGCGACCATTTCTTCTTCAGAAACGGGAATGAGACACCGTACGGCGGAACGGGTGGCGAAGCAGACCGGCTGTCTCGTCATCGCCATTTCTGAGCGCAGAAATGTCATTACGTTATATCAGGACAGCATGAAGTACACACTAAAGGACATAGGATTTATTTTAACAAAGGCAAATCAGGCCATTCAAACGCTTGAGAAGTATAAAACCATTTTAGACAAAACGATTACGGCTTTAAACGCATTAGAGTTTGAGGAGCTTGTGACATTCAGTGACGTGCTGTCCGTCATGCATCGATATGAAATGGTGCTCCGAATAAAAAATGAAATCAATATGTATATTAAAGAACTCGGAACGGAAGGCCACTTAATCCGTCTGCAGGTGATTGAACTGATTACGGACATGGAAGAAGAGGCAGCACTTTTCATCAAAGACTATGTCAAAGAAAAAATCAAAGATCCGTTCGTGCTGTTAAAAGAGCTTCAGGATATGTCCAGCTATGATCTGCTTGATGATTCCATTCTGTTTAAGCTGCTTGGATATCCGGCTTCTACCAATCTTGATGATTATGTGCTCCCGAGAGGATACAGGCTGCTGAACAAAATTCCGCGTCTGCCGATGCCGATTGTTGAAAATGTGGTTGAGGCGTTCGGATTTTTGCCAAGCATAACGGAAGCCACTGTAGAAGAGCTTGATGATGTTGAGGGTATCGGCGAAGTGCGCGCCAAAAAAATCAAAAAAGGCTTAAAACGCCTTCAGGAAAAACACTATATAGATAGACAGCTTTAAGAATCGCTTAAACCTGTCGGAATCCGGGTATATTATTGTTAGTTTTTGTTTATTCTGAATTTGTAGGCTCTGACAGTCTGCTGAAAAAATGTTACTTAAAAGGAGGTGGAGGTATGTTAAAACGAATAGTTCAGGCGTTCTTCATTATTGTGGGCGGCGTTGTCGGTATCTTTTTAATACCTGAATTGTTTGTGCTGTCAAATATACAGGACATACCTTTAATAACAAACGCATATACGTCTGCTGCAATTGGTGCTATTATCTTTTTTCTCATCAGTATATGGACGACAGAATATGTGATTAATTGGGTAAAATGGATTGAAGATTCTTTGCTGAGAGCTCCGGTGCCGGATCTGTTATTCGGGAGTCTCGGATTGGTTTTTGGACTTATCATCGCATATCTCATTGTAAACGTGATTCCGCTGGACAATATTCCGTACCGTATATTCAGCACCATCATTCCGGTCTTTCTGGCTTTCTTTCTCGGTTATCTGGGCTTCCAAGTCGGATTTAAGAAAAAGGATGAACTGATCAGTCTTTTCTCCATTTCTGCAAGAATGCAGAAGAAAAAGGGAAGTGCTGATGAGGAGCAGGAGGAACAGGATAAAAGGCTGAAAATCTTGGATACAAGTGTTATTATTGATGGGAGAATTGCAGATATTTGTCAGACGGGCTTTTTAGAAGGCGTCATTGTCATTCCTCAATTTGTGCTGGAGGAATTACAGCATATCGCTGATTCTTCAGATGTTTTAAAACGTAACAGAGGACGCCGCGGACTGGATATCTTGAATCGCATTCAAAAGGAACTGGATATTACGGTTGAAATTTATGAAGGCGACTTCGAGGACATTCAGGAGGTTGACAGCAAGCTTGTCAAACTTGCGAAGCTGACATCCGGCGTCGTTGTGACGAATGATTTTAATTTAAATAAAGTATGCGAGCTTCAGAAGGTTGCGGTACTGAATATTAATGACCTTGCAAACGCGGTGAAGCCGGTTGTGCTTCCGGGCGAAGAGATGAATGTGCAGGTGATTAAGGACGGGAAAGAGCATAATCAAGGTGTGGCTTACTTGGATGACGGGACGATGATTGTTGTGGAAGAAGGCCGCAATTATATAGGGAAACATATTGATGTGCTCGTAACCAGCGTACTGCAGACAGCGGCGGGACGAATGATTTTTGCCAAGCCCAAGCTGCTTGAGAAAGCTCTTTAAGAGGGAGTTCATATGGAATATGTTGTCGTTATTCCGGCTGCCGGACAAGGAAAACGGATGAAGGCCGGGAAAAATAAGCTGTTCATCAGCTTAAAAGGTGCGCCTGTTATTATACACACACTGCGGGTTTTTGAAAGCCACGCACCCTGTCAGAAAATAATCCTGGTGATAAACGAGAGTGAACGGGAAGATTTTCGCCAGCTGCTGGCCCAATTTCCGATTCAGACGGAAATTGAGCTTGTTACCGGAGGTGCGGAGCGTCAGCACAGTGTATACGAAGGACTGAAAGTGATTGATAAGGAAGCGGTCGTCCTTGTTCATGACGGAGCGCGACCGTTTGTCACACATCAGCATATCGATAAGCTCGTTGAAACAGCAGAGGAGGCGGGAGCGGCTGTCCTGGCTGTTCCTGTGAAAGACACGATAAAACGGGCGGAAGGCTCCCGGGTTGCGGAGACCTTTGATCGTTCAAGCTTGTGGGCCGTTCAAACGCCGCAGGCTTTTCGTCTTTCTTTATTGAAAAAGGCGCATATGGAAGCGGAAAACAAAGGCTTCTTAGGGACGGATGACGCCAGCCTCGTCGAGCGTCTTGATGGATATCAGGTGAGTATCGTTGAAGGCAGCTATACCAATATTAAGCTGACAACGCCGGATGACCTGATATTTGCGAAAGCAATCATGAAAGCGGAAAGTGGGAATCATAATGTTTAGAATCGGACAAGGATTTGATGTGCATCAATTAACGGAAGGCCGTCCTCTCATCATCGGCGGAATTGAAATTCCTTATGAAAAGGGGCTGCTCGGACATTCAGATGCGGATGTATTGCTGCATACAGTCGCAGACGCGTGTCTCGGAGCGGCAGGTGAAGGAGATATCGGCAAGCATTTCCCGGATACTGATCCGGAATTCAAGGATGCGGATTCTTTTAAGCTGCTTCAGCATGTCTGGAACATTGTAAAAGAAAAAGGATACGTACTCGGAAATATAGACTGCACGATTATTGCGCAAAAGCCGAAAATGGCGCCGCATATTGATGCTATGAGAAAACGGATAGCGGAAGGCCTTGAGGCGGACGTCTCTCAAGTAAACGTAAAAGCGACGACGACAGAAAAGCTCGGGTTTACCGGAAGAGCCGAAGGAATTGCCGCTCAGGCGACCGTTCTGATCCAAAAAGCCTGATCATTGTTTTGATGCCCGGTCTATTTGGTGGTAGAATAGATACATATATTCGGCTAGAGGCTACAGACGAGATGAAAGGAAGTATTTGAACATGGGAAATGAAGTACGCGTTCGTTATGCACCGAGTCCGACCGGACATTTGCATATCGGTAACGCCAGAACGGCGCTTTTTAACTATTTATTTGCCCGCAGCCAAGGCGGAAAGTTTATTATCCGGATTGAGGATACGGACAAAAAGCGAAATATTGAAGGCGGAGAGCAAAGCCAGCTCAACTATTTGAAATGGCTCGGCATGGACTGGGATGAAAGTGTGGATATCGGCGGAGAATACGGCCCGTACCGCCAGTCTGAGCGTAACGACATTTACAAAAAGTACTATGAAGAGCTTCTTGAAAAAGGGCTTGCTTATAAATGTTTCTGTACGGAAGAAGAACTTGAGAAAGAACGTGAAGAGCAAATCGCCCGCGGGGAAATGCCGCGCTATTCCGGCAAACACAGAAACCTGACTCAGGAAGAGCAGGAGCAGTTTTTAGCCGAAGGCAGACAGCCGAGCATCCGTTTTCGCGTGCCGGAAGGGAAAATCATCGCATTTAACGATATCGTAAAAGGTGAGATTTCTTTTGAATCAGACGGCATCGGCGACTTTGTCATCGTCAAAAAAGACGGAACACCGACGTATAACTTTGCCGTCGCGATTGACGATTACTTAATGAAAATGACGCACGTGCTCCGCGGTGAGGATCACATTTCAAATACACCGAAACAGATCATGATTTTCCAGGCATTCGGCTGGGATGTTCCTGTCTTCGGACATATGACGCTTATCGTAAACGAAAGCCGCAAAAAATTAAGTAAACGTGATGAATCAATTATCCAGTTTATTGAGCAGTATGATGAGCTGGGTTACCTGCCTGAAGCGCTGTTTAACTTTATCGGACTTCTCGGCTGGTCTCCCGTCGGTGAAGAAGAGCTTTTCACAAGAGAACAATTCATTGAAATTTTTGATGTGAATCGTTTGTCTAAGTCACCGGCTCTGTTTGATATGCATAAACTGAAATGGGTCAACAACCAATACGTCAAAGCGCTGGATCTTGATCAAGTGGTTGAGCTGACCCTGCCGCACCTGCAAAAAGCAGGAAAAGTCGGCACTGAGCTTTCTGCCGAGGAGCAGGAATGGGTTCGTAAATTAATTTCTCTTTACCATGAGCAATTGAGCTACGGCGCTGAAATTGTCGAGCTGACTGATTTGTTCTTTAAAGATGAGATCGAGTATAATCAAGAGGCAAAAGCCGTTCTGGAAGAGGAACAGGTGCCTGAAGTGCTCAGCGTATTTGCTGCGAAGCTTGAAGAGCTTGAAGAATTTACGCCTGAGCTGATCAAAGCCTCAATCAAAGCTGTTCAGAAAGAAACAGGCCATAAAGGCAAAAAGCTGTTCATGCCGATTCGCGTAGCGGTTACCGGTCAGACACACGGTCCTGAGCTTCCGCAGGCCATTGAGCTGATCGGCAGTGAAACAGCCGTCAGACGCCTGAAAAGCATTTAAATATACGATTGTTGACAGGGAAGAGTATAAAACAATGACCATTACAGAAAGAATCTTCATCGGCTGAGAGAGATTCATGCGTCATGTTTTAGAAGTGCGCCCTTAAGACCTTTGAAGAACATTTCTGCGGAAATCAGTATTTAAAGGCGGCCGCCGCCGTTACCGGCTTTTAAGTTGGGAAAACAGTGACTTGTTTTTCAAACAGAGTGGAACCGCGCGGTAAAAGCGTCTCTGTCATGTTTACATGCAGAGGCGCTTTTTTTATAGGCGGAAAAACAGACTGGAGCGGGGAGAGAATGGGGGGAAGCATGTGTTTTTTAAAATGCTAAAAGAAGACATAGATACAGTGTTCGATCAAGATCCGGCAGCAAGAAGCTATTTCGAAGTTGTTTTAACTTATTCTGGTTTACATGCTATATGGGCGCATCGGATTGCACATGCTTTATATAAACGGAGATTTTTCTTCCTGGCGCGCCTGATATCACAGATTGCCCGTTTCTTTACCGGAATTGAAATCCATCCCGGCGCGACCATCGGGAGAAGGTTTTTCATTGACCACGGTATGGGGGTCGTCATAGGGGAAACATGTGAAATCGGCAATAACGTGACGGTATTCCAAGGTGTCACTCTCGGGGGAACGGGAAAAGAAAAGGGGAAGCGGCATCCGACCATAAAAGATGATGCTTTAATTGCAACCGGAGCGAAGGTGCTCGGCTCTATTACGGTCGGGCAGGGTTCTAAAGTAGGGGCCGGCTCCGTTGTGCTTCGTGATGTTCCCGACTTTTCAACCGTTGTCGGCATACCGGGGAAAGTCGTCATTCAGAACGGAAGAAAAATCAAACGCGATCTCAATCACCAAGACTTGCCCGATCCGGTTGCTGACAGGTTAAGAGCATTGGAGCAGCAGATTTTTGAACTGCAGGCTGAACTGGAAGATAAAAAAGAAAGGATCAACCAAAAATGACCATTACACTTTATAATACATTGACACGGAAAAAGGAAACATTCGTTCCTCTCGAGGAAGGCAAAGTAAAAATGTACGTGTGCGGACCGACTGTATACAACTATATTCATATCGGAAACGCCCGTCCGGCGATTGTGTATGATACCGTACGCAACTATTTAGAGTATAAAGGATACGATGTCCAATACGTATCGAATTTCACCGATGTTGACGACAAACTGATTAAGGCGGCCAACGAGCTCGGCGAGGACGTCCCGACCATTTCTGAACGGTTCATTAAAGCGTATTTTGAAGATGTGGGCGCCCTCGGATGCCGGAAAGCGGATCTTCACCCCCGAGTCATGGAAAACATGGACGCCATTATTGAATTTGTCAGCGAGCTGATTAAAAAAGGCTACGCTTATGAATCAGAAGGCGACGTCTATTTCAAAACAAGAGCCTTCGAAGGCTACGGAAAGCTATCTCAGCAATCAATTGATGAACTCAGATCAGGCGCGCGTATCCGTGTCGGCGAGAAGAAAGAGGATGCGCTGGACTTTGCTCTTTGGAAAGCTGCTAAGGACGGAGAAATTTCATGGGATAGCCCTTGGGGAAAAGGCCGCCCGGGCTGGCATATTGAATGCTCCGCAATGGTGAAAAAGTATTTGGGTGACGAAATCGATATTCATGCCGGCGGTCAGGACCTGACATTCCCGCACCATGAAAACGAAATCGCCCAATCTGAAGCATTAACAGGCAAGACATTCGCAAAATACTGGCTTCACAACGGATATATCAATATCGATAATGAGAAAATGTCAAAATCGCTCGGCAACTTTGTTTTGGTGCACGATATCATTAAGCAATATGACCCGCAGCTTTTGAGATTTTTCATGCTGTCCGTTCATTACCGCCACCCGATCAACTATTCGGAAGAGCTGCTTGAGAAAACAAAAAACGCGTTTAACCGCCTGAAGACGGCCTACAGTAATTTAAACCATCGTTTGATTAGCAGCACGAATCTGACTGACAATGATGAGGAATGGCTCGCTAAAATCGAAGAGCACCGCACTGCGTTTGAAGAAGCAATGGATGATGATTTTAATACGGCGAATGCGATTTCCGTTTGGTTTGATCTGGCGAAGCTCGCCAATTACTACATGCAGGAAGACAATACGGCGGATCACGTCATTAAAGCCTTTATCAGCATGTTTGACAGAATCGGATCTGTTCTCGGACTTACGCTCGGCGAAGAAGAGCTTGTCGACGAAGAGATTGAAGAGTTGATTGAGAAGAGAAATGAAGCCCGCCGCAATCGCGATTTTGCTTTGTCAGACCAGATTCGCGATCAGCTGAAAAGCATGAATATCATTCTTGAAGATACGGCCCAGGGAACTCGCTGGAAGCGGGGAGAGTAAGCGGATGCTTCAATTTGAACAAATCAAAGATTCAAAGCAGTTAAACGGTCTTGCGCTCGCTTATATGGGTGATGCCATTTTTGAAATATACGTCCGGCATCACCTGCTTAAGCAGGGCTTTACGAAACCGAATGACCTTCATAAGAAGGCGAGCCGGATTGTATCGGCAAAATCACAGGCAGACATATTGTTCCGCCTTCAGGACGAATCCTTTTTCACGGAGGAAGAGGAAGCCGTGCTGAGAAGAGGCAGAAACGCGAAATCAGGGACGACGCCTAAAAACACAGATGTACAGACGTACCGCCATAGTACAGCTTTTGAGGCTTTACTCGGATACCTTTTTCTTGAGAAAAGAGAAGAAAGACTGAATCAGCTGATTGCTGAGGCTATACAAGTCGGGACGTCAGGGAGGAAAACAAATGAGTCAGCAACATGATTACGTCATAGGAAAAAACGCTGTGATTGAGACGTTAAAGTCAGATCGCAAGCTGTATAAGTTATGGATGGCGGAAAACACAGTAAAAGGACAGGCGCAGCAAGTTATGGAGCTTGCTAAAAAGCGCGGCGTCACCATTCAATTTGTACCGAGGAAAAAACTCGATCAGATGGTGGAGGGGCAGCATCAGGGTGTTGTCGCCCAGGTGGCGGCATATGAATATGCACAATTAGACGAATTATATAAAAGAGCGGAAGAGAGAAACGAACAGCCTTTCTTTCTCATATTGGACGAGCTGGAAGACCCTCATAATCTCGGTTCCATCATGAGAACGGCTGACGCTGTCGGTGCACACGGCATCGTGATTCCGAAACGCAGAGCGGTCGGACTGACTTCGACGGTCGCAAAAGCTTCGACCGGTGCGATTGAACACATTCCCGTCGTGAAGGTGACCAACCTTGCCCGGACACTTGATGAAATGAAGGAGCGGGGGATTTGGGTCGTCGGAACGGATGCATCCGCCCGGGAAGACTACCGCTCTATGGACGGCAAGATGCCTTTGGCGCTCGTTATCGGAAGCGAAGGCAGAGGAATGGGCCGGCTTGTGAAAGAGAAATGTGATTTTCTCATTAAGCTTCCGATGGCCGGAAAAGTCACGTCTCTGAATGCGTCGGTAGCGGCCGGCCTTCTCATGTATGAAGTCTACCGGAAGCGCAATCCTTTAGGGGAATGAAGACAGATGGACATCCTGTTAGTAGACGGATACAACATGATTGGAGCTTGGCCGCAGCTAAAGGATTTAAAAGCGAACAGTTTTGAAGAAGCGAGAGATGTACTGATCCAGAAGATGGCGGAATATCAGTCCTACACGGGAATCAGAGTCATTGTGGTGTTTGACGCACACCTGGTAAAAGGCATAGAGAAAAAACAAACGAATCACAGAGTCGAAGTGATTTTCACACGGGAGAATGAAACGGCGGATGAGCGGATCGAGAAGCTTGCCCAGGCACTGAATAATATTGCGACACAGATTCATGTCGCAACCTCCGATTATACGGAGCAGTGGGCGATTTTCGGACAAGGGGCTCTCCGTAAATCCGCCCGGGAGCTCCTGAGGGAAGTGGATACGATAGAACGCCGGATTCAAAGGCGGGTTTCAAAGATCACTTCTGAAAAACCACCGGGTAAAATAGAGCTGTCCGAAGAGGTTTTGAAAACGTTTGAAAAGTGGCGCCGAGGCGGTCTGGATTAGGTTGACGCTTTTTCGCCCATTAATGTATAATATTTCTATCTACGTGCGCCGGGGGGATCGCAGTGAATCTACAGAACAGCAAGGGAAAGTTCAACAAAGTGCAATTTTGCCAGTTGGAGGACGAGCAGGTCATTGAAAAGGTTCATGTTGGGGATAGTGATGCGTTAGATTACTTGATTACGAAGTACCGTAATTTTGTACGGGCGAAAGCAAGGTCTTATTTTTTAATAGGGGCCGACAGAGAAGATATTGTACAGGAAGGGATGATAGGCTTATATAAGTCTATCCGAGACTTTAGAGAGGACAAGCTTACTTCATTTAAAGCTTTTGCAGAATTATGCATTACCCGCCAGATTATTACCGCAATAAAGACAGCTACCCGTCAGAAACACATTCCTTTAAATTCCTATGTTTCTTTAGACAAACCTATTTTTGATGAAGAATCTGACAGAACACTGCTTGATGTCATTTCAGGCGCTAAAACGTTAAATCCTGAAGAGATGATTATTAATCAGGAAGAATTTGATGATATCGAAATGAAAATGGGAGAACTGCTGAGCGATCTGGAGAGAAAGGTGCTTGTTTTGTACTTGGACGGAAGAAGTTACCAAGAGATTTCAGATGACTTAAACCGACACGTAAAATCAATCGATAATGCCCTGCAGCGCGTGAAGCGCAAGCTTGAAAAATATTTAGAAATAAGAGAGATCAGCCTGTAGCAGGTTTCTGTGTCATATTGACAGAATTTTTCTGACTGTGCTATTTTATTAAGATAAATGAATGTTTAGGAAAAGGTGTAACGACATGAGAAAAAAGATTACGCTGGCATGCAAAACTTGCGGAAATCGTAATTATACGACAATGAAAAGCTCTGCATCAGCGGCTGAGCGGTTAGAAGTTAAGAAGTACTGCAGCACTTGCAATTCACATACAGCTCATTTAGAAACAAAATAGTGTTCGCTTTTTAAATTGTGGAGGTCTTTTACATGCGCATGATGAGTTTCTTTAAAGATGTTGGGAAAGAAATGAAAAAGGTTAGCTGGCCTAAAGGCAAAGAGTTAACGCGCTATACGATCACGGTGATTTCAACGGTTATCTTTTTTGTTATCTTTTTTGCCCTCCTTGATACAGGAATTTCTCAATTAATTCGTTTAATAGTTGAATAATGATCAGCAATACGTGCTATAATAGATCATAATATCGTTTGCCAAAACCCGTTCAGCGGGTTTTTTATTGTGTTGTTGAAAAAAGGATTCATAGGCCCTGAGCCTATTTTTTGTTTTACACTTCATTTTTAAATGCGGGGAGGGAAGGACTGCAGAGTCCTGATAGAATGGAAAAGAATTGGTATGTTGTTCATACGTATTCCGGTTATGAAAACAAAGTAAAAGCGAACCTTGAAAAACGTGTGGAATCAATGGGAATGCAGGATAAAATTTTCCGCGTTGTCGTCCCTGAAGAAGAAGAGACTGATATTAAGAACGGCAAGAAAAAAGTAGTCAAAAAGAAAGTGTTCCCGGGTTATGTGCTTGTTGAAATCGTCATGACTGATGATTCCTGGTATGTGGTCCGCAACACGCCGGGCGTTACCGGATTCGTCGGATCAGCCGGTTCAGGCTCAAAGCCTACTCCGCTTCTTCCTGGCGAAGCGGAAACCATCTTAAAACGCATGGGCATGGATGAGCGGAAAACCGACATTGATTTTGAATTGAATGAGACAGTCAAAGTCATAGACGGACCTTTCGCCAACTTTACAGGATCAATTGAAGAGATTGATTATGATAAGAGCAAAGTGAAAGTATTCGTTAACATGTTCGGCCGTGAAACGCCGGTTGAACTGGAATTTACCCAGATCGACAAATTGTAATGTGAAAAAACTTGAAATTGCTATATATTAATGATAATATAGCAAAGGTACGTCTTGGACTAATCCAAGGCAGCTAGCTTGATATTTCGTCATTCATATAAAGAATGAAACCTTGAGTGGGAGGGTTTACCCTATTACCACATCACGGACTTAAGGAGGTGTGTCTCGTGGCTAAAAAAGTAGTAAAAGTTGTAAAATTGCAAATTCCTGCTGGAAAAGCTAACCCAGCGCCGCCAGTTGGACCTGCACTAGGTCAAGCCGGTGTAAATATCATGGGATTCTGTAAGGAGTTTAACGCTCGTACAGCTGACCAAGCTGGTTTAATCATTCCTGTTGAAATTTCGGTTTACGAAGACCGTTCATTTACATTTATTACAAAAACTCCGCCTGCTGCAGTATTGCTTAAAAAAGCAGCTGGAATTGAGTCTGGTTCTGGTGAACCAAACCGTAATAAAGTGGCAACCGTTAAGCGCGATAAGGTTCGCGAAATCGCTGAAACGAAAATGCCTGACTTAAACGCAGCAGACGTTGAAGCGGCAATGCGCATGGTTGAAGGTACTGCCCGCAGTATGGGTATCGTTATCGAGGATTAATTTGTTTCTTGTCGGGTTGCGAGTTTTCACAAGTTCGCAACCCTTATTCGTGGGAGGTTATTCCGCTATAACCACATAAGGAGGAAATTTTAAAATGGCTAAAAAAGGTAAAAAGTACGTTGAAGCTGCGAAGCTTGTAGACCGTGCGAAAGCTTACGACGTCGCTGAAGCAGTGGCGCTTACTAAAAAAACAAACACAGCTAAATTCGACGCTACAGTTGAAGTTGCTTTTCGTTTAGGGGTTGACCCTCGTAAAAACGATCAGCAAATCCGCGGTGCAGTTGTACTTCCTAACGGAACTGGTAAAACTCAGCGCGTGCTAGTATTCGCTAAAGGCGAAAAAGCAAAAGAAGCTGAAGCTGCCGGTGCAGACTACGTTGGCGATTCTGATTACATCGCGAAAATCCAGCAAGGCTGGTTCGAATTCGATGTAATCGTTGCGACTCCTGACATGATGGGTGAAGTCGGTAAAATCGGCCGTGTGCTTGGACCAAAAGGTCTTATGCCAAACCCTAAAACAGGAACTGTTACATTCGAAGTAGAAAAAGCAATCGGCGAAATCAAAGCTGGTAAAGTAGAATACCGCGTTGACAAAGCTGGTAACATCCATGTTCCGATCGGAAAAGTTTCTTTCGAGGATGAAAAACTTGTTGAGAACTTCACAACAATGTATGATACAATCCTGAAAGCAAAACCGGCTGCGGCTAAAGGTGTTTACGTGAAAAACGTTGCCGTTACTTCTACTATGGGCCCTGGTGTCAAAGTAGACGCTTCTACTTTCAACGTAAAATAATATTTGACTTTAGATCAGCATTCTGATATGATTCAAAATGTTGTAAAATATAATATGTCATTTATACCGTAGACAGCAGGGGCCGCTGAGGCTTAATATCCTGCCGAGGTGTATATATATCACAGCTATTACGTTACGTATGCTTGTATATACAGCCTCCATGTCCACATGGAGGCTTTTTATATGAAATCGTCGTCACAGTCGTGATCACCTAGCGGTATAAGTGTTACACAAAATCTACAGGAGGTGTAACCATGAGCAGCGCAATTGATACAAAAAAAGTTGTTGTTGAAGAGATTGCTTCTAAACTGAAAGAAAGCAAATCAACGATCATCGTTGACTACCGCGGACTTAACGTTTCTGAAGTAACTGAACTCCGTAAACAGCTTCGCGAAGCTAACGTAGAGTTCAAAGTGTACAAAAACACAATGACTCGCCGTGCGGTTGAACAAGCTGAACTTGATGGTTTGAATGATGTCTTAACTGGACCGAATGCGATCGCATTCAGTACTGAAGATGTTATCGCTCCGGCAAAAGTTCTTAACGAGTTCGCGAAAAATCACGAAGCTCTGGAAATCAAAGCGGGCGTTATCGA
This sequence comes from Bacillus sp. FSL K6-2865, assembly GCF_040311405.1. NCBI lineage: Bacteria > Bacillati > Bacillota > Bacilli > Caryophanales > Bacillaceae > Bacillus > Bacillus sp. FSL K6-2865. The sequence goes on from NZ_CP152036.1 coordinate 120,931, forward strand.
AGGAAAAGTATCTTCTGTTGAAGAAGTGAAAGCTCTTGCTGAACTTCCTTCACGCGATGGCTTACTTTCTATGTTGCTTAGCGTACTTCAAGCTCCAGTTCGCAACCTTGCACTTGCAGCTAAAGCAGTTGCAGACCAAAAGGAAGAACAAGGCGCTTAATCTGATTTTACCCTAAAATAAAACAAATGGAGGAATTTCAAATGGCTTTAAATATCGAAGAAATCATTGCTTCCGTTAAAGAAGCAACTGTACTTGAATTGAACGACCTAGTAAAAGCAATCGAAGAAGAATTTGGCGTAACTGCTGCTGCTCCTGTAGCTGTAGCTGGCGGAGCTGCTGCTGGCGGCGCTGCTGAAGAGCAAAGCGAATTCGACCTTATCCTTGCTGGTGCAGGTTCTCAGAAAATCAAAGTTATCAAAGTTGTTCGTGAAATCACTGGTCTTGGCTTGAAAGAAGCTAAAGAACTTGTTGACAACACTCCAAAACCACTTAAAGAAGGTATTGCGAAAGAAGAAGCTGAAGAGCTTAAAGCTAAACTTGAAGAAGTTGGCGCTTCTGTAGAAGTTAAGTAATCTTCACTTGCCTGTAGGGGAAGCTCGCTTTTATGAGGCGGGCTTTTTCTTTGCTTTTCTTTAAGTGCCATTATAAAAGGAGGTTCTAATAATGAGTGATCACTATTATTCAGAAAAACCTTCAGTTAAAAGCGATAAACAGACATGGTCATTTACACTGCGGAACAGATCTTATACATTCACAAGTGACAGCGGCGTTTTCTCGAAAAAGGAAGTTGATTTCGGTTCGCGTGTCTTAATTGAAGCGTTTGAAGAGCCGGAGATCGATGGCGACTTCCTGGATGCAGGCTGCGGTTACGGCCCGATTGGTCTGTCACTCGCCGGTGAATTTACAGACCGGACCGTGCACATGATTGACGTGAATGAAAGAGCCGTAGAGCTGTCAAATGAAAATGCAGAAAAAAACGGAATAAAAAACGTTCGAATTTATCAGAGTGATTTATTTTCAAATATTGATTCTGCTCAAACATTTGCTTCTATTATTACAAACCCCCCAATCCGCGCCGGAAAAAAAGTTGTCCATGCCATTTTTGAAAAAAGCGCTGAGCATTTAAGGGCTTCAGGTGAATTGTGGATCGTTATACAGAAAAAACAGGGCGGGCCTTCTGCCATTGAAAAACTGAAGGAGCTTTTTGACGAAGTTTCTGTGGTTCAAAAAAAGAAAGGCTATTATATCATAAAAGCAAAAAAAGTTTGACTTGAATTTTCAGCTATGTTAATATTGTAAAATGCCAATGTATATATTTTGCATGATATGCTGAAATAATCATAGTGCATGTATAAATTATACAAACATGGAAATGCTAATAAAATCGGTATTTGTTTTTGGATGTGGTTTTCTTAATTAGAAACCCTTTTTTCTTTTGTCTTGTAAAAGTATTTCTTTATCGTAAGAGATGCTTATTACACATATAATACGCATGATTTGAGGGGTGAATCAGTTGACAGGTCAACTAGTTCAGTATGGACGACACCGCCAGCGCAGAAGCTATGCTCGCATTAGCGAAGTGTTAGAATTACCAAATCTCATTGAAATTCAAACCTCTTCTTATCAGTGGTTTCTTGATGAGGGTCTTAGAGAGATGTTTCAAGACATATCACCAATTGAGGATTTCACTGGTAACCTCTCTCTAGAGTTCATTGACTACAGTTTAGGAGATCCTAAGTATCCCGTTGAAGAGTCAAAAGAACGTGATGTGACTTACTCAGCTCCGCTGAGAGTGAAGGTTCGTTTAATTAACAAAGAAACTGGAGAGGTAAAAGACCAGGATGTCTTCATGGGTGATTTCCCTATTATGACAGATACCGGTACTTTTATCATCAACGGTGCAGAACGTGTTATCGTATCTCAGCTTGTTCGGTCTCCAAGTGTATATTTCAGTGGTAAAGTAGACAAAAACGGTAAAAAAGGTTTTACCGCGACTGTCATTCCAAACCGTGGCGCATGGTTAGAATACGAAACTGATGCGAAAGATGTTGTGTATGTCCGCATTGATCGCACACGTAAGTTGCCGGTTACGGTTCTTTTGCGTGCTCTCGGCTTCGGTTCCGACCAAGAGATTCTCGATCTCATTGGTGAGAACGAATATCTCCGCAATACACTGGATAAGGACAACACTGAAAACAGTGACAAAGCGCTTCTTGAAATCTATGAGCGCCTTCGTCCCGGAGAGCCGCCTACAGTAGAAAACGCAAAAAGCTTGCTGGATTCCCGTTTCTTCGATCCGAAGCGATACGACCTTGCGAATGTAGGACGCTATAAAATTAATAAAAAGCTTCATATCAAGAACCGCCTGTTTAACCAGCGCCTTGCAGAAACACTGGTGGATCCGGAAACCGGTGAAATTCTCGCTGAAAAAGGGCAGATTCTTGACAGAAGAACACTTGATAAAGTACTGCCATACTTAGAAAATGGAATCGGCTTCAGAAAGCTTTATCCTAACGGCGGCGTTGTCGAGGATGAAGTGATGCTTCAATCCATTAAAATCTATGCTCCTACCGATGCAGAAGGAGAGCAGACGATCAATGTGATCGGCAATGCTTACATCGAAGAGGCGATTAAAAACATTACGCCTGCTGATATTATTTCTTCTATCAGCTACTTCTTCAACCTCCTGCACGGAGTGGGCGACACTGATGATATCGACCATCTCGGAAACCGCCGTCTGCGTTCTGTAGGTGAGCTCCTGCAAAACCAATTCCGTATCGGTTTAAGCCGGATGGAACGTGTCGTACGTGAAAGAATGTCTATTCAAGACACGAATACAATTACGCCGCAGCAGCTGATTAACATCAGACCTGTTATTGCGTCTATTAAAGAGTTCTTCGGAAGCTCACAGCTTTCTCAATTCATGGATCAGACGAACCCGCTTGCTGAATTGACGCACAAACGCCGTCTGTCAGCTCTCGGACCGGGCGGTTTGACACGTGAGCGCGCAGGTATGGAAGTACGTGACGTTCACTACTCTCACTATGGCCGTATGTGTCCGATTGAAACGCCTGAGGGCCCGAACATCGGTTTGATCAACTCATTGTCATCATTTGCGAAAGTAAACCGCTTTGGTTTCATTGAGACGCCATACCGCCGCGTTGATCCTGAAACAGGAAAAGTAACGCCTAGAATCGACTACCTGACTGCTGATGAAGAGGATAACTATGTCGTAGCCCAAGCGAATGCTAAGCTGAGCGATGACGGTTCTTTCTTGGATGACAGCATCGTAGCGCGTTTCAGAGGGGAAAACACCGTTGTAGCCCGCAACCGCGTGGATTACATGGACGTATCTCCTAAACAGGTTGTATCTGCTGCGACAGCATGTATTCCGTTCTTGGAAAACGATGACTCGAACCGCGCCCTCATGGGAGCGAACATGCAGCGTCAGGCTGTGCCTTTGATGCAGCCGGAAGCTCCGATCGTCGGAACGGGTATGGAATACGTATCCGGTAAAGACTCCGGTGCAGCCGTTATTTGTAAACACCCTGGTATCGTTGAACGGGTGGAAGCGAAAAACGTATGGGTGCGCCGCTATGAAGAAATTGACGGCCAAAAAGTAAAAGGCAACCTGGATAAGTACAGCTTGCTGAAATTTGTCCGCTCCAACCAAGGTACGTGCTACAACCAGCGTCCGATCGTCAGTGTCGGCGATGAAGTAGTCAAAGGAGAAATCCTTGCTGACGGACCTTCAATGGAGCTTGGTGAACTTGCTCTCGGCCGCAACGTAATGGTCGGCTTCATGACATGGGATGGTTACAACTATGAGGATGCCATCATCATGAGTGAACGCCTTGTGAAAGATGATGTATACACATCTATTCACATTGAAGAATATGAATCAGAAGCACGTGATACAAAGCTTGGGCCGGAAGAGATCACCCGCGATATTCCAAACGTAGGGGAAGACGCGCTTCGCAATCTTGATGACCGCGGAATTATCCGTATCGGTGCGGAAGTCAACGACGGAGACCTTCTCGTAGGTAAAGTAACGCCTAAAGGTGTAACTGAGCTTACGGCTGAAGAACGCCTTCTGCATGCGATCTTTGGAGAAAAAGCGCGTGAAGTCCGTGATACTTCTCTCCGTGTGCCTCACGGCGGCGGCGGAATTATCCACGACGTAAAAGTCTTCAACCGTGAAGACGGCGACGAACTTCCTCCGGGAGTGAACCAGCTTGTACGCGTATATATCGTTCAGAAACGTAAGATTTCTGAAGGTGATAAAATGGCCGGACGTCACGGAAACAAAGGGGTTATCTCGAAGATTCTTCCTGAAGAAGATATGCCTTACCTTCCTGACGGCACGCCGATCGATATCATGCTTAACCCGCTGGGTGTACCATCACGTATGAATATCGGTCAGGTATTAGAACTTCACATGGGTATGGCTGCCCGCTACCTCGGCATTCACATCGCGTCACCTGTATTTGACGGCGCGCGTGAAGAAGATGTGTGGGAAACACTTGAAGAAGCAGGCATGTCAAGAGACGCTAAAACAGTTCTTTATGACGGCCGTACGGGAGAACCGTTTGACAACCGTGTATCTGTCGGAATCATGTACATGATCAAACTGGCACACATGGTTGATGATAAACTTCATGCCCGTTCTACAGGTCCTTACTCACTTGTTACGCAGCAGCCTCTCGGCGGTAAAGCCCAATTCGGCGGACAGCGTTTCGGTGAGATGGAGGTTTGGGCGCTTGAAGCTTACGGCGCAGCTTACACGCTTCAAGAAATCCTGACTGTGAAGTCCGATGACGTGGTCGGACGTGTGAAAACATATGAAGCCATCGTCAAAGGCGACAATGTTCCAGAGCCTGGTGTTCCGGAATCATTCAAAGTATTGATCAAAGAGCTTCAAAGCTTAGGTATGGACGTAAAAATCCTTTCAGGCGATGAAGAAGAAATAGAAATGAGAGATCTAGAAGACGAGGAAGATGCGAAACAAGCTGACGGCCTTGCATTATCAGGTGATGAAGCGCCGGAAGAAACAGCATCTCCAGACGTTGAACGTGACGCAGTAACGAAAGAGTAGTCTCTGATTGATAAAGGCAAGTGACATCGGTTAATCCGAAGATAAAAAGGGAGGTAGGCCCCTTGCTAGATGTGAACAATTTTGAGTATATGAACATCGGTCTTGCTTCACCGGATAAAATCCGTTCATGGTCTTTTGGTGAAGTGAAAAAGCCTGAAACGATAAACTATCGTACATTGAAACCTGAAAAGGACGGCCTGTTCTGCGAACGCATTTTCGGACCGACTAAGGACTGGGAATGTCATTGCGGCAAGTACAAGCGGGTTCGTTATAAAGGCGTAGTTTGTGACCGTTGCGGAGTTGAAGTAACGCGGGCTAAGGTCCGTCGTGAGAGAATGGGGCATATTGAACTGGCTGCCCCGGTTTCTCACATTTGGTATTTCAAAGGTATTCCGAGCCGTATGGGTCTTGTATTGGATATGTCACCGCGTGCGCTGGAAGAAGTTATTTACTTTGCTTCTTACGTCGTAACTGACCCGGCCAATACACCGCTCGAAAAGAAACAGCTTTTATCTGAAAAGGAATACCGTGCGTATCTGGATAAGTACGGAAACAAATTCCAAGCCTCTATGGGTGCGGAAGCCATTAATAAACTTCTGCAGGACATCGACCTTGTCAAAGAAGTTGATATGTTAAAAGAAGAGCTGAAGACTTCTCAAGGACAGCGCCGTACACGTGCGATCAAACGCCTTGAAGTGCTTGAAGCCTTCCGTAATTCAGGAAACAAGCCGTCTTGGATGATCCTCGACGTGCTTCCGGTTATTCCGCCTGAATTAAGACCGATGGTTCAGCTTGACGGCGGACGTTTCGCAACGTCTGACCTGAACGACCTTTACCGTCGTGTCATCAACCGTAATAACCGTTTAAAACGTCTGTTAGACCTCGGCGCGCCAAGCATCATCGTTCAGAACGAAAAACGTATGCTTCAGGAAGCAGTCGATGCTCTGATTGACAACGGACGCCGCGGCCGTCCGGTTACCGGACCGGGTAACCGTCCGCTTAAATCTCTTTCTCACATGCTGAAAGGGAAACAAGGGCGTTTCCGTCAGAACCTTCTCGGTAAACGTGTAGACTACTCAGGACGTTCCGTTATCGTCGTAGGTCCGCATCTGAAAATGTATCAGTGCGGTTTGCCGAAGGAAATGGCGCTTGAGCTCTTCAAGCCTTTCGTCATGAAAGAGCTTGTTGAAAAAGGCCTTGCTCACAATATCAAGAGCGCAAAACGCAAAATCGAACGCGTGCAGCCTGAAGTATGGGATGTACTTGAATCTGTCATTAAGGAGCATCCGGTCTTACTGAACCGTGCCCCTACTCTTCACAGATTAGGTATCCAGGCTTTCGAACCGACGCTTGTTGAAGGACGCGCCATCCGTCTTCACCCGTTAGTATGTACAGCTTATAACGCTGACTTTGACGGTGACCAAATGGCGGTTCACGTACCTTTATCAGCTGAGGCTCAAGCTGAGGCGCGCATTCTGATGCTTGCGGCCCAAAACATCTTGAACCCTAAAGATGGTAAACCGGTTGTTACGCCGTCTCAGGATATGGTATTAGGAAACTACTACCTGACGCTTGAGCGCGCCGGAGCAGTCGGCGAGGGTATGGTTTTCAAAAATACGGACGAAGCGCTTCTTGCTTATCAAAACGGTTATGTTCACCTTCATACGAGAGTTGCTGTTGCAGCGAACTCCCTTAAGAATGTGACATTTACTGAAGAACAGCGTTCAAAATTGTTAATTACAACTGTCGGTAAGCTCGTCTTCAATGAAATTCTTCCGGAATCATTCCCTTACATGAATGAACCAACGAAGAGCAACATTGAAGAGAAGACACCTGACCGTTTCTTCTTAGATAAAGGTGCTGACGTAAAAGCTGTGATTGCTGAGCAGCCGATCAACGCACCGTTTAAAAAAGGCATTCTCGGTAAAATCATCGCGGAAATCTTTAAACGATTCCATATCACGGAAACGTCTAAAATGCTTGACCGCATGAAAAACCTCGGTTTCAGATATTCAACGAAAGCCGGCATCACAGTAGGGGTTTCTGATATCGTCGTTCTCGATGACAAACAGGAAATCCTTGAAGAAGCACAAAGCAAAGTTGATAATGTCCTGAAACAGTTCAGACGCGGTTTAATCACCGAAGAAGAACGTTATGAAAGAGTCATTTCAATTTGGAGTTCAGCGAAAGATGTTATCCAAGGCAAACTGATGAAATCATTAGACGAAGTCAACCCAATCTACATGATGAGTGACTCAGGAGCCCGTGGTAACGCATCTAACTTTACACAGCTTGCGGGTATGCGCGGTCTGATGGCCAACCCGGCTGGACGAATCATTGAATTGCCGATTAAATCAAGTTTCCGTGAAGGTCTGACAGTATTGGAGTACTTTATCTCCACTCACGGTGCGCGTAAAGGTCTTGCCGATACCGCCCTGAAAACAGCTGACTCAGGTTACCTTACACGCCGTCTTGTTGATGTTGCGCAGGATGTTATCATTCGTGAAACTGATTGCGGAACAGACCGCGGTATTCTTGCAAAACCGCTCAAAGAAGGCACGGAAATCATCGAGCGTCTGGAAGAGCGTCTGATCGGACGTTTCGCCAGAAAACAGATCAAACATCCTGAAACGGGTGCTGTGCTCATTAACGAAAATGAATTGATCGATGAAGATAAAGCACTGGAAATCGTTGAAGCCGGAATCGAAGAAGTGTGGATCCGTTCTGCGTTCACATGTAACACTCCTCATGGTGTATGTAAACGATGCTACGGACGTAACCTTGCAACCGGAACTGATGTTGAAGTCGGCGAAGCAGTAGGTATTATCGCCGCTCAATCTATCGGTGAGCCTGGAACACAGTTAACAATGCGTACGTTCCACACAGGCGGGGTTGCCGGAGACGATATCACACAAGGTCTTCCGCGTATCCAAGAGCTTTTCGAAGCGCGTAATCCGAAAGGTCAAGCGACGATTTCTGAGATTGACGGTACAATTGCCGAAATCAATGAAGTCCGCGACAAACAGCAGGAGATTGTTGTTCAGGGCGCTGTTGAGACACGTTCATACACGGCACCTTACAACTCACGCCTGAAAGTGGCTGAGGGTGATCAGATTACCCGCGGTCAAGTGCTGACAGAAGGTTCTATCGATCCGAAAGAACTTCTTAAAGTCACTGACCTGACAACGGTTCAGGAATATCTTCTGCATGAGGTTCAGAAGGTTTACCGTATGCAGGGGGTTGAAATCGGCGATAAACACGTAGAAGTAATGGTTCGCCAGATGCTTCGCAAAGTCCGTGTGATCGATGCCGGAGATACTGATGTTCTCCCTGGCACATTGCTTGATATTCACCAATTCACAGAAGCGAACAAAAAAGTGCTGCTTGAAGGCAATCGACCTGCTACAGGCCGTCCTGTCCTTCTCGGTATCACAAAAGCTTCACTCGAGACGGATTCATTCTTGTCTGCCGCATCATTCCAAGAAACAACACGCGTTCTTACAGATGCTGCGATTAAAGGCAAGCGCGATGAACTTCTCGGCCTGAAAGAGAATGTTATCATCGGTAAGCTGGTTCCGGCCGGTACCGGTATGATGAATTACAGAAAAGTAAAACCTGTTTCAAACGTTCAGCCTTCGGAAGATATGGTTCCGGCTGACTAATAGAAACTGCTGCAGGAAAGGCTGTTTCGACAGCTTTTCCTCAGTATTACAATTATTCTGGCGGGGGACTGCACTAAAAAATGTCATACGTTGTTGACATCCGTCCCGCAGAGTGATAATATAACCAAGGTGCTCGAAATAAAACCTGTTACTTTGGAGGATATGTTTATGTCTTATGATAAAGTATCACAGGCCAAATCAATTATTATTGGTACGAAGCAAACAGTGAAAGCTCTAAAACGAGGTTCAGTGAAGGAAGTCGTCGTGGCAAAAGACGCGGATTCAGTTCTTACAGCTGGCGTTATCCAGCTTGCAAAGAACCAAAATACCGCTGTCTGTATGGTGGATTCCATGAAAAAGCTCGGCAAAGCCTGCGGAATTGAAGTGGGAGCAGCAGCTGTTGCCATTATGTTATAGCGTACTTTTTGTTTTTATATAAGATATCAATCTTGTGTAAAGACATTGTTTTTTGCCTAATGATGAACCACCTGGGTATGTGGGTTATAAAACGTAATGAAGGGAGGAACACAACATGCCTACAATTAATCAGCTAATTCGCAAGGGACGCGTGAGCAAAGTTGAAAACTCTAAGTCACCTGCACTAAACAAAGGATACAACAGCTTTAAAAAAGAGCACACTAACGTATCTTCTCCACAAAAACGCGGGGTATGTACTCGTGTGGGTACAATGACACCGAAAAAACCGAACTCAGCACTTCGTAAATATGCTCGTGTTCGTTTGACTAACGGAATCGAGGTTACTGCCTACATTCCTGGTATCGGTCACAACCTGCAAGAGCACAGCGTTGTACTGATCCGCGGCGGACGTGTAAAAGACTTACCGGGGGTACGCTACCACATCGTTCGTGGCGCACTTGATACTGCCGGAGTTGAAAACCGTGCGCAAGGCCGTTCTAAATACGGTACGAAACGTCCTAAAGCAAAGTAATCAAATAAATCATTAAAACTATGAAGGGAGGATATTCAGATGCCACGTAAAGGTCCTGTAGCAAAAAGAGATGTTTTACCTGATCCGCTTTACAACTCTAAGCTGGTATCCCGCCTGATCAACAAAATGATGATCGACGGTAAAAAAGGTAAATCTCAAACAATCCTATACAAGTCATTCGATATCATTAAAGAACGCACTGGCAATGATGCAATGGAGGTTTTCGAACAAGCATTGAAAAACATCATGCCTGTACTTGAAGTAAAAGCACGCCGTGTAGGTGGAGCTAACTACCAAGTGCCTGTAGAAGTTCGTCCTGAACGCCGTACAACTCTTGGTCTTCGCTGGTTGGTTAACTATGCGCGTCTTCGCGGAGAAAAAACAATGGAAGAGCGCCTGGCTAACGAAATTCTTGATGCAGCTAACAACACTGGTGCTGCCGTTAAGAAACGTGAAGACACTCACAAGATGGCAGAAGCGAACAAAGCATTTGCTCACTACCGCTGGTAGGATTCATATAATCAAAATAATAATTCCCTAATAAGGAAGGAGAAATTACCCAATGGCAAGAGAGTTCTCCTTAGAAAAAACTCGTAATATCGGGATCATGGCTCACATCGATGCCGGTAAAACGACTACTACAGAACGGATCTTGTTCTACACAGGCCGTATCCACAAAATTGGCGAAACTCACGAAGGTGCTTCGCAAATGGACTGGATGGAGCAGGAACAAGAACGCGGTATCACAATCACTTCTGCAGCAACGACTGCACAGTGGAAAGGTTACCGTGTAAACATCATCGATACACCGGGACACGTAGACTTCACAGTTGAAGTTGAACGTTCACTCCGTGTACTTGATGGTGCGGTTGCCGTACTTGATGCTCAATCAGGTGTTGAGCCTCAGACAGAAACAGTATGGCGCCAAGCAACAACTTACGGAGTGCCGCGCGTTGTATTTGTCAACAAAATGGACAAAATCGGCGCAGACTTCCTTTACTCTGTAGGCACTTTAAGAGACCGTCTTCAAGCTAACGCTCACGCAATTCAATTGCCGATCGGCGCTGAAGACAACTTCGAAGGTATCATCGACTTAGTAGAAAACGTTGCGTATTTCTACGAAGATGACCTTGGAACTCGTTCAGATGCGAAAGAAATCCCTGAAGAGTACAAAGAGCAAGCTGAAGAGCTTCGCAGCAGCCTGATTGAAGCTGTAGCTGAGCTTGATGAAGAGCTTATGGAAAAGTACCTTGAAGGTGAAGAAATCACTATCCCTGAACTGAAAGCTGCTATCCGTAAAGGTACACTGAATGTTGAATTCTACCCTGTACTTGTTGGATCTGCTTTCAAAAACAAAGGTGTTCAGCTTGTACTTGATGCTGTTCTTGACTACCTTCCTGCGCCAACTGATGTTGCTGCAATCAAAGGTGTACGTCCTGACACAGATGAAGAGATCGTTCGTCATTCTTCTGATGAAGAGCCATTCTCTGCACTTGCATTTAAAGTTATGACTGACCCTTATGTCGGTAAGCTGACATTCTTCCGCGTATATTCCGGTACACTTGATTCCGGTTCATATGTAAAGAACTCTACAAAAGGCAAGCGTGAGCGCGTAGGACGTATCCTTCAAATGCACGCTAACAGCCGTGAAGAGATCTCTACTGTTTACGCTGGAGACATCGCAGCTGCTGTAGGTCTAAAAGATACTTCTACTGGAGATACTCTATGTGATGAGAAGGATCTTGTAATCCTTGAATCAATGGAATTCCCAGAGCCTGTTATCGACGTAGCGATTGAGCCTAAATCAAAAGCTGACCAAGATAAAATGGGTATCGCTTTAGCGAAACTTGCTGAAGAAGATCCTACATTCCGTACACAAACAAACCCTGAAACGGGTCAAACAATCATCTCTGGTATGGGTGAGCTTCACCTTGATATCATTGTTGATCGTATGAAGCGTGAGTTCAAAGTTGAAGCTAACGTTGGTGCTCCTCAAGTTGCGTACCGTGAGACATTCCGTACCGGTGCAAAAGTTGAAGGTAAATTCGTACGTCAATCAGGCGGACGCGGTCAGTTCGGTCACGTTTGGATCGAATTTGAACCGAACGAAGAAGGCGCTGGCTTTGAATTCGAAAACGCAATCGTCGGTGGTGTTGTTCCTCGTGAATACATCCCAGCCGTACAAGCAGGTCTTGAAGACTCTCTTGAAAATGGTGTCCTAGCCGGATTCCCGCTAATCGACATCAAGGCGAAACTTTTTGATGGATCTTACCATGATGTTGACTCAAACGAAATGGCGTTTAAAGTCGCTGCTTCTATGGCATTGAAAAATGCAGTCAGCAAATGTAACCCAGTTCTTCTTGAACCAATCATGAAAGTTGAAGTTGTTATTCCTGAAGAATACATGGGAGACATCATGGGTGATGTTACTTCTCGTCGCGGACGCGTAGAAGGTATGGAAGCTCGCGGTAACGCTCAAGTTGTGCGTGCGATGGTACCTCTTGCTGAAATGTTCGGTTACGCTACTGCCCTTCGTTCTAACACGCAAGGACGCGGTACGTTCACAATGTTCATGGATCACTACGAAGAAGTGCCGAAGAGCATCGCTGAAGAAATTATCAAAAAAAATAAAGGCGAATAATTGATTTTGCCACTTAACTCAAGTATAACTACTATTGTAAGATGAGGAAGTGAGAGCTTGCTTTCACTTTCTATCACTCTATACATTACTAATTAAAAGCTCTTAAGGAGGATTTTAGAATGGCTAAAGAAAAATTCGACCGTTCCAAATCACATGCCAATATCGGTACAATTGGACACGTTGACCATGGTAAAACAACATTAACTGCTGCTATCTCAACAGTACTTCATAAGAAATCTGGTAAAGGTACAGCTATGGCGTACGATCAAATTGATGGTGCTCCAGAAGAACGTGAGCGCGGTATCACAATCTCTACTGCACACGTTGAGTACGAAACTGACACTCGTCACTATGCACACGTTGACTGCCCAGGACACGCTGACTATGTTAAAAACATGATCACTGGTGCTGCGCAAATGGACGGAGCTATCCTTGTAGTATCTGCTGCTGATGGCCCAATGCCACAAACTCGTGAGCACATCCTTCTTTCTAAAAACGTTGGTGTACCATACATCGTAGTATTCCTTAACAAATGTGACATGGTAGACGACGAAGAGCTTCTTGAGCTTGTTGAAATGGAAGTTCGCGATCTTCTTAGCGAATACGACTTCCCTGGTGATGATGTACCAGTTGTTAAAGGTTCTGCTCTTAAAGCTCTTGAAGGTGACGCTGAGTACGAAGAAAAAATTCTTGAACTTATGGCTGCAGTTGACGAGTACATCCCAACTCCAGAACGCGACACTGACAAACCATTCATGATGCCAGTTGAGGACGTATTCTCAATCACTGGTCGTGGTACAGTTGCTACTGGCCGTGTAGAACGCGGACAAGTTAAAGTCGGTGACGAAGTTGAAATCATCGGTCTTCAAGAAGAAAACAGCAAAACAACTGTTACAGGTGTTGAAATGTTCCGTAAGCTTCTTGACTACGCTGAAGCTGGAGACAACATCGGTGCACTTCTTCGCGGTGTAGCTCGTGAAGACATCCAACGTGGACAAGTACTTGCTAAACCAGGTACAATCACTCCACACAGCAAATTCAAAGCTGAAGTTTACGTTCTTTCTAAAGAAGAGGGTGGACGTCATACTCCATTCTTCTCTAACTACCGTCCTCAGTTCTACTTCCGTACAACTGACGTAACTGGTATCATCAATCTTCCAGAAGGCGTAGAAATGGTTATGCCTGGAGATAACACTGAAATGATCGTTGAACTTATCTCTACAATCGCTATCGAAGAAGGAACTCGTTTCTCTATTCGTGAAGGCGGACGTACAGTTGGTTCAGGCGTTGTTTCTACAATCACTGAGTAATCGACTCGTTCATTAATGCGGGGTCCCTTATGGGGCCTCGTTTTTTTGTTTCCTCGCTGATTCCATGTATAATAGAACGTATACAAATTTTAGGAGCAGAGCGATGAACGATAACTTCAAGAAAACCAATCGTATTTCAATGCTTCAGCAATTGCTGATTAATGGCAGTGAACAAACCATTATGATTAATGGTGATGACAGGAGTAATCCGCTGCTTTTGTTTTTGCACGGCGGTCCCGGCACGCCCCAAATCGGCTATGCGAGAAAATACCAGAATAAGCTGGAAAAGCATTTCACCGTTGTGAACTGGGATCAGAGAGGGGCGGGTCTCTCTTATTCAAAGGAAATTCCGGGTTCATCTATGACCTTGGATCAGCTGACAGCCGATACCATTCATTTGACCGAACGCTTATGCAAGCAATTCAGCAGGCAAAAAATATATATCGCCGGTTATTCGTGGGGTTCAGTTCTGGCGCTTCATGTTCTTCAAGAGAGACCTGATTTGTATTATGCGTATATCGGTATCAGTCAGGTGGTTAATATTCAAAAGGAAGAAACGGAAGCTTACCGGCTGATGATGGAATGGAGCAGGCGACGCAAACATTTCCTGCTGGAAAAGACGCTTAGCTTTATCGGAGCGCCTCCATGGGAGAAACAGCTGCAGCGAACGTTGTTTCTGCTTTGTATCGAGATGAGGGGAGGGGGCTTTACCCATCATCCGATCGGTGCTCTTAAAGCAGGGGGGCGAATGCTGTTTGGTGAACCGTACGGTGTGAGAGGGAGCTTCTTAGCCGCGCGGGGACAAATGTTCAGCCTGAAACACCTGTGGGAGGATCTCATTTTCTTTGATGCCGGGGAATCAGTTTCTTCTATTATAATACCGTGCTGTTTTATGTCAGGGAGATACGATTTGACGGTCCCGGGGACGACGTCTTATGAATATTATCAGAAGGTTGATGCGCCGTATAAAGAATGGCATTGGTTTGAGAACTCAGCCCATTCGCCTCACTTGGAGGAACCGGATCGCTTTGCCGAAGTTGTCAGCCGGTTCGCATCGTTCCATCTCTGAAAGAAAACAGGCATATCCTTGATTAATCATGGTATCACCTGTATAATAATCAAAGTGTGAAAACCACAAGGTTCTTTAAATAAACCTTGCAACATGCGTCTATTTTCTGTATAATAGTGTATGTTGGTCTTTGACTGCGATGAAGTGAGAGGTTGCTGACACACCCGGCCGCTTTGCCATGGCAAGGTGATCAGGTTTTTCTCACGGAGAACTGTCTAACGTGATGTAGGCGAAAAGGAGGGAAAATAATGGCAAAACAAAAAATTCGTATTCGTTTAAAAGCATATGATCATAGAATCCTTGATCAATCTGCAGAGAAGATTGTTGAAACGGCAAAACGTTCTGGTGCCAGCGTATCTGGTCCGATTCCGTTGCCAACTGAAAAATCAGTTTACACAATCCTTCGTGCGGTGCACAAATACAAAGATTCTCGTGAGCAATTTGAAATGCGTACACATAAACGTTTAATCGACATTGTGAACCCAACACCACAAACTGTTGATGCTCTCATGCGATTAGACTTACCATCTGGTGTCGATATCGAAATCAAACTTTAATTCTAAAATATAGAATGATCTTAATAGGAGGTGTGACGAATGACCAAAGGAATCTTAGGAAGAAAAATTGGTATGACGCAAGTATTCGCAGAGAACGGTGATCTTATCCCGGTAACTGTTATTGAAGCAGCTCCAAACGTTGTTCTTCAAAAGAAAACAGCTGAAAATGATGGCTATGAAGCGATCCAGCTTGGTTTTGACGATAAGCGTGAAAAGCTTTCAAACAAACCGGAAAAAGGACACGTTGCAAAAGCGGAAACTGCTCCTAAGCGCTTCGTTAAAGAATTACGCGGCGTGGATATGGATGCGTATGAAATTGGTCAGGAAGTCAAGGTTGAAATTTTCTCTGCAGGAGAAATCGTAGATGTAACAGGAGTATCTAAAGGTAAAGGTTTCCAAGGTGCAATCAAGCGCCACGGACAATCTCGCGGACCTATGTCTCACGGTTCACGCTACCACCGTCGTCCTGGTTCAATGGGACCTGTAGATCCTAACCGTGTATTCAAAGGTAAACTATTACCTGGACGCATGGGCGGAGATCAAATCACTGTCCAAAACCTTGAAATCGTAAAAGTAGATGCTGAGCGCAATCTTCTTTTGATTAAAGGTAACGTACCTGGTGCGAGAAAAACTTTAATCACTGTTAAAAGTGCTGTTAAATCTAAATAAGTCTCTTAGGAAAGGAGGAAATTGATCATGCCAAAAGTAGCATTATACAACCAAAACGGTTCTACTGCTGGTGATATCGAATTAAACGCGTCTGTATTTGGAATTGAGCCAAATGAGAGCGTAGTATTCGACGCTATTCTTATGCAAAGAGCTTCCTTACGTCAAGGATCTCACAAAGTAAAAAATCGTTCTGAAGTACGCGGCGGAGGTCGCAAACCATGGCGTCAAAAAGGTACAGGTCGTGCCCGTCAAGGTTCAATCCGTTCACCGCAATGGCGCGGAGGTGGTGTCGTATTCGGCCCAACACCACGCAGCTATTCTTACAAATTACCTAAAAAAGTTCGCCGCTTGGCAATCAAATCAGTATTGTCTTCTAAAGTGAACGACAACAACATCATTGTTCTTGAAGATCTTACTCTTGATACGGTTAAAACAAAAGAAATGGCAGCTATCCTTAAAGGATTATCTGTTGAGAAAAAAGCTTTAATCGTAACTGCGGATGCAAACGAAGCAGTATCTCTTTCTGCACGCAACATCCCTGGAGTTACAGTTGTTCAAGCTAACGGAATCAACGTGTTAGACGTTGTCAACCACGAGAAGCTTCTGATTACAAAAGCTGCGGTTGAAAAAGTAGAGGAGGTGCTTGCATAATGAAAGATCCTCGTGATGTTCTTAAGCGCCCCGTCATTACTGAACGTTCTGCTGATTTAATGACTGAAAAGAAATATACTTTTGAAGTTGATGTAAGAGCTAATAAAACAGAAGTGAAAGATGCAGTTGAAAGTATCTTTGGAGTGAAAGTTGACAAAGTCAACATCATGAACTACAAAGGGAAATCAAAACGTGTCGGCCGCTACACTGGTATGACTAGCCGTCGCAGAAAAGCGATCGTAAAACTTACTGCAGACAGCAAAGAAATCGAAATTTTTGAAGCTTAATTATCTGTAAAAAGAAGGAGGGAAATTCAAAATGGCGATTAAAAAGTATAAACCGACCTCTAACGGACGTCGTGGCATGACAACTTCAGATTTTGCTGAAATCACGACTGACCAGCCGGAAAAATCCTTGCTTGCGCCCCTTCACAAAAAAGGCGGACGTAACAACCAAGGTAAATTGACTGTACGTCACCAAGGTGGCGGACACAAACGCCAATACCGTGTTATCGACTTCAAACGCGATAAAGATGGTATACCTGGACGCGTTGCTACAGTTGAGTACGATCCAAACCGTTCAGCTAACATTGCACTAATCAACTATGTAGACGGAGAAAAACGTTACATTCTTGCACCAAAAGGAATTCAAGTAGGTACTGAAATCATGTCCGGCCCTGAAGCTGACATCAAAGTAGGTAACGCACTTCCGCTTATCAACATCCCTGTTGGTACAGTTGTGCATAACATTGAATTAAAACCTGGTAAAGGCGGACAGCTTGTACGTTCAGCTGGTACATCTGCTCAGGTTCTTGGTAAAGAAGGCAAATACGTTCTTGTACGTCTTAACTCTGGTGAAGTTCGCATGATCCTTTCTGCTTGCCGCGCTTCTATCGGTCAAGTAGGTAACGAGCAGCACGAACTTATCAACGTTGGTAAAGCAGGACGCTCTCGCTGGAAAGGCATCCGCCCTACAGTACGCGGTTCTGTAATGAACCCTAACGATCACCCGCACGGTGGTGGTGAAGGTCGCGCGCCAATCGGACGCAAATCACCAATGTCTCCTTGGGGCAAACCGACTCTTGGATTCAAGACACGTAAGAAAAAGAACAAATCTGATAAATTTATCGTACGTCGTCGTAAAAATAAATAACGGGGTTGTCTACGGTTCATTTCGGACCGTAGTGCAATCACGAAGGGAGGTTCCAAAATGGCTCGCAGCTTGAAAAAAGGACCATTTGTCGATGGACACTTGATGACAAAAATCGAGAAATTAAATGAAACGGACAAGAAACAAGTTGTAAAAACTTGGTCTCGCCGTTCAACTATTTTCCCACAATTTATCGGTCACACTATCGCAGTATATGACGGACGTAAACACGTGCCTGTATTCATTTCTGAAGACATGGTAGGCCACAAGTTGGGCGAATTCGCACCGACTCGTACTTACAAAGGCCACGCCAGTGACGATAAAAAAACAAGACGCTAAGAGAGGAGGCTTTTAAATGCAAGCTAAAGCTGTTGCAAGAACAGTCCGTATTGCTCCTCGTAAAGCACGTCTAGTAATGGACCTGATTCGAGGTAAGCAAGTAGGCGAAGCAGTATCTATCCTGAACTTAACTCCGAGAGCTGCTTCTCCGATCATCGAAAAAGTTTTAAAATCTGCTATCGCAAATGCTGAGCACAACTACGAGATGGACGCTAACAATCTGGTTATTTCTCAGGCATTTGTTGACGAAGGCCCAACGTTAAAAAGATTCCGCCCGCGTGCTATGGGACGTGCGAGCCAAATCAACAAACGTACGAGCCACATTACAATCGTTGTATCAGAAAAGAAGGAGGGATAAGTAGTGGGTCAAAAGGTAAATCCAGTCGGTCTTCGTATCGGAGTCATTCGTGATTGGGAATCTAAGTGGTACGCTGGTAAAGATTACGCTGACTTCCTGCACGAAGATTTAAAAATTCGTGAATTCATTAGCAAACGCCTTTCTGACGCTTCTGTTTCTAAAGTAGAAATCGAGCGCGCAGCAAACCGCGTTAACATTACGATCCACACTGCTAAGCCTGGTATGGTAATCGGTAAAGGCGGATCTGAAGTTGAAGCACTTCGTAAAGCCCTTAACAGCCTTACTGGCAAGCGTGTACACATTAACATTCTTGAAATCAAAAGAGCAGATCTTGATGCTCAGCTTGTAGCTGACAACATCGCTCGTCAACTAGAAAACCGTATTTCTTTCCGCCGTGCGCAGAAACAACAAATCCAACGCACTATGCGTGCTGGAGCACAAGGTGTGAAAACAATGGTTTCCGGCCGTCTTGGCGGAGCTGACATTGCTCGTTCTGAATACTACAGTGAAGGAACTGTTCCATTGCACACTTTACGTGCTGACATCGACTATGCAACATCTGAAGCTGACACAACTTACGGTAAGCTTGGTGTAAAAGTCTGGATCTATCGTGGAGAGGTTCTTCCTACTAAGAAGAAAACTGAGGAAGGAGGAAAATAATATGTTATTACCAAAACGCGTTAAATATCGCAGAGAGCATCGCGGAAAAATGCGCGGTCGCGCTAAAGGCGGTACTGAAGTACATTTTGGTGAGTACGGTATCCAGGCTCTTGAAGCTTCTTGGATCACAAACCGCCAAATCGAAGCTGCACGTATTGCGATGACTCGTTACATGAAACGTGGCGGTAAAGTTTGGATTAAAATTTTCCCTTCAAAACCTTACACTGCTAAACCGCTTGAGGTACGGATGGGTTCCGGTAAAGGGGCTCCTGAAGGCTGGGTAGCTGTTGTAAAACCGGGCAAAGTTTTATTTGAAATTTCTGGTGTGTCTGAAGAGGTAGCTCGTGAAGCTCTTCGTCTTGCATCTCACAAATTGCCAATTAAAACGAAGTTCGTAAAACGTGAAGAAATTGGTGGTGAATCAAATGAAAGCTAATGAAATTCGTGACCTTACCACTGCTGAAATTGAACAAAAAGTAAAGTCTCTTAAAGAAGAACTTTTCAATCTTCGCTTTCAATTAGCGACAGGACAACTTGAAAATACTGCTCGCATTCGTGAAGTGCGCAAAGCTATCGCGCGCATGAAAACTGTGATTCGTGAAAGAGAAATTGCTGCCAACAAATAATCACTGAGGGGAGGTCGTGAGCATGAGCGAACGTAACCAACGCAAAGTTTACCAAGGCCGTGTTGTTTCTGACAAAATGGATAAAACCATCACTGTTGTTGTTGAAACATACAAAAAGGATCCTATTTACGGTAAACGCGTAAAATACTCAAAGAAATTCAAAGCACATGATGAAAATAACCAAGCTAAAATCGGAGACATCGTAAAGATCATGGAAACTCGTCCATTATCTGCAACTAAGCGTTTTCGTCTAGTAGAAGTTGTCGAAGAAGCTGTTATTATCTAATAAAGTTCGGAATTCTTTTTCCGAAGGGAGGTAACAAATAATGATTCAACAAGAGACTCGTTTAAAAGTTGCTGACAACTCCGGTGCGCGTGAGGTACTTACTATTAAAGTTCTTGGCGGTTCTGGACGTAAAACGGCTAACATTGGTGATGTAATTGTTTGCACGGTTAAACAAGCAACACCAGGAGGCGTTGTCAAAAAAGGTGAAGTCGTAAGAGCTGTTATCGTTCGCACAAAAAGCGGAGCACGCAGAACTGACGGATCATACATCAGCTTCGATGAGAATGCATGTGTTATCATCCGTGACGACAAGAGCCCGCGTGGAACTCGTATCTTCGGACCGGTTGCCCGTGAATTACGTGAAAACAACTTCATGAAAATTGTTTCTCTGGCTCCAGAAGTTATCTAATGAAATAAATGCCTTACTCAAGGAGGTGCGATCAGGATGCATGTGAAAAAAGGCGATAAAGTAATGGTTATCTCTGGTAAAGATAAAGGCAAACAAGGTACGATCCTTGCTGCTTTCCCTAAAAAGGACCGCGTTCTAGTTGAGGGCGTAAACATGGTGAAGAAGCACTCTAAACCAACTCAAGCAAACCCTCAAGGCGGTATTTCTAATCAAGAGGCGCCAATTCATGTATCAAACGTTATGCCGCTCGATCCTAAAACAGGTGAAGTGACTCGCGTAGGATACAAAGTGGAAGATGGCAAAAAAGTTCGTGTTGCAAAAAAATCTGGGCAAGTCTTAGATAAATAGTATTTAAAGGAAGGGAGGTCTATCTCATGAACCGCCTTAAAGAAAAGTACAATAAAGAAATTTCACCTGCTTTAATGACGAAGTTCAACTACGACTCTGTTATGCAGGTGCCAAAAATCGAAAAAATCGTAATCAACATGGGTGTCGGTGATGCTGTTCAAAACGCAAAAGCAATCGACAGTGCTGTTGAAGAATTAACGTTTATCGCAGGTCAAAAACCTGTCGTTACTCGTGCGAAGAAATCAATTGCTGGATTCCGTCTTCGTGAGGGAATGCCTATCGGTGCGAAAGTAACTCTTCGCGGAGAGCGCATGTATGATTTCCTTGATAAACTTATTTCTGTATCTTTACCGCGTGTACGTGACTTCCGCGGGATTTCTAAGAAATCTTTCGACGGTCGCGGAAACTACACTCTTGGTATTAAAGAACAGTTAATCTTCCCTGAAATTGACTACGATAAAGTAACAAAGGTTCGCGGAATGGACATCGTTATCGTAACGACTGCTAACTCTGACGAAGAGGCTCGTGAGCTATTAACTCAAGTAGGTATGCCGTTCCAGAAATAATCAATGAAAGGGAGGCGAAATCGTGGCTAAAAAGTCAATGATTGCGAAACAACAACGTACACCAAAGTTTAAAGTGCAAGAGTACACTCGCTGTGAACGCTGCGGACGTCCGCACTCAGTCATTCGTAAATTTAAACTTTGCCGTATTTGTTTCCGTGAGCTTGCATATAAAGGACAAATTCCTGGCGTGAAAAAAGCCAGCTGGTAATCCCCAAGAATGGGAAGGAGGTAATTATATAATGGTTATGACAGATCCAATTGCAGATATGCTGACTCGTATTCGCAATGCAAACATGGTACGTCATGAGAAGCTTGAAATTCCTGCTTCTAAATTGAAAAGAGAAATTGCTGACATTTTAAAGCGTGAAGGTTTCATTCGTGACGTTGAGTTCGTAGAAGACAGCAAACAAGGTATCATCCGCGTTTTCTTGAAATACGGACAAAACAACGAGCGCGTTATCACTGGTCTTAAAAGAATCAGCAAACCAGGTTTGCGTGTATACGCTAAATCAAATGAAGTACCTCGCGTACTTAACGGTCTTGGAATCGCGATTATTTCTACATCACAAGGTGTTTTAACGGACAAAGAAGCCCGTGCAAAACAAGCTGGTGGAGAAGTTCTAGCATACGTTTGGTAAGAAGTTTAACAAGAATGGAGGTGTTTTAGTATGTCTCGTGTAGGTAAAAAACTGCTTGAGATCCCTTCTGGAGTTACAGTAACGCTGAACGAAGGCAACACTGTAGCTGTAAAAGGACCAAAAGGAGAATTAACTCGTACTTTCCATCCTGATATGGAAATCAAAATTGAGGACAACGTGCTTACAGTTACTCGTCCTTCTGATCACAAAGAGCACCGTGCGCTGCATGGTACGACTCGCAGTCTGCTTGGAAACATGGTTGAAGGCGTATCTAAAGGATTTGAAAGAGGTTTGGAATTAGTCGGTGTCGGTTATCGTGCGGCTAAATCCGGAAACAAACTTGTTTTAAACGTTGGATACTCTCACCCTGTTGAGATCGTTCCTGAAGAGGGCATCGAAATCGAAGTTCCTTCTCAAACTAAAGTAGTTGTAAAAGGTACAGACAAAGAGCGTGTAGGAGCTATCGCTGCTAACATCCGCGCTGTACGTTCTCCAGAGCCTTACAAAGGTAAAGGAATCCGCTACGAAGGTGAAGTTGTTCGCCGTAAAGAAGGTAAATCTGCTAAGTAAGACCGCTTAAAGTGAAGAAAGGAGTGACCTAAGGATGATTACGAAAACTAGCAAAAATGCTGCTCGTCAAAAAAGACATGCCCGTGTTCGTGCTAAACTTTCAGGCACAGCTGAAAGACCTCGTCTGAATGTGTTCCGTTCAAACAAACACATTTATGCTCAAATCATCGATGATGTAAATGGCGTTACACTTGCTAGTGCCTCTACTCTCGATAAAGATTTGAACGTGGAAAGCACTGGTGACAGCGCTGCTGCTGCTAAAGTCGGTGAACTCGTTGCGAAACGCGCTTCTGAGAAAGGTGTTTCTGACGTAGTATTTGACCGCGGCGGATACTTATACCATGGACGTGTAAAAGCTCTGGCCGATGCAGCTCGTGAAGCCGGACTGAAATTTTAATAAAAAAAGGAGGGACACATGATTATGCGTCGTATTGACCCAAGCAAATTAGAGTTAGAAGAACGCTTAGTTACGGTTAACCGCGTAGCGAAAGTTGTTAAAGGTGGTCGTCGTTTCCGTTTCGCAGCTCTAGTCGTTGTCGGTGACAAAAACGGTCACGTAGGTTTCGGTACTGGTAAAGCACAAGAAGTACCTGAAGCAATCCGCAAAGCTGTTGAAGATGCGAAAAAGAATTTGATTGAAGTACCAATGGTTGGAACTACGATTCCACACGAAATCATCGGACGTTTCGGTGCAGGCAATATCTTGTTGAAACCTGCTTCTGAAGGTACTGGAGTTATCGCTGGAGGCCCTGTACGTGCAGTACTTGAGCTTGCTGGCGTTGCTGATATCCTTTCTAAGTCTTTAGGTTCTAACACACCGATCAACATGATCCGTGCAACACTTCAAGGTTTAAGTGAGCTTAAACGTGCTGAAGAGGTTGCGAAGCTTCGTGGAAAATCTGTAGAAGAACTGTTAGGATAAGGAGGGAACATTAATGGCTAAATTAGAAATTACCCTCAAACGCAGTGTAATCGGTCGCCCGGAAGATCAGCGCGTTACTGTAAGAACACTTGGTTTAAAGAAAACAAACCAAACTGTCGTTCATGAAGATAACGCTGCGATCCGCGGTATGATTAATAAAGTATCTCATCTAGTTTCTGTTAAAGAACAATAAAAATAAATTATAGGCTAAGGAGGTGTCCTAATGAAACTTCATGAATTAAAGCCTTCAGAAGGTTCACGTAAAGTACGCAATCGCGTAGGTCGTGGTATTGGTTCTGGTAACGGTAAAACAGCTGGTAAAGGTCACAAAGGTCAAAACGCTCGTTCTGGCGGCGGTGTACGCCCTGGATTCGAGGGGGGACAAATGCCTTTATTCCAACGTCTTCCTAAACGCGGTTTTACAAACATCAACCGTAAGGATTACGCTATTGTGAACGTAGACAAATTGAACGGTTTTGCGGAAGGAACGGAAGTCACTCCTGAACTTCTTCTTGAGACTGGTGTTATTAGCAAACTTAATGCAGGAGTAAAGATTCTTGGCAACGGTAAATTAGAGAAAAAATTAACTGTAAAAGCCAATAAATTCTCTGCTTCTGCGAAAGAAGCTGTTGAAGCTGCTGGCGGTACAGCTGAGGTGATCTAACTTGTTTAAGACAATCTCCAACTTTATGCGTGTGAGTGATATTCGGAATAAAATCATTTTTACATTACTCATGCTTATCGTCTTTCGCATAGGTGCGTTTATCCCTGTGCCATATGTAAATGCTCAGGCGTTGCAGACACAAAGTTCGATGGGGGTTTTTGATCTCCTTAACACATTTGGCGGCGGTGCGCTTTATCAGTTCTCCATTTTTGCGATGGGAATTACGCCTTACATCACTGCTTCAATCATCATTCAGCTGCTTCAGATGGATGTTGTGCCGAAGTTTACCGAGTGGTCTAAGCAAGGTGAAGTCGGCCGCCGTAAATTAGCTCAGTTCACGAGATATTTTACGATTGTGCTTGGTTTTATCCAGGCATTAGGTATGTCTTACGGGTTTAACAACCTGGCAAACGGTATGCTGATTGAAAAATCCGGCATATCGACATATCTGATTATTGCTTTAGTACTCACTGGAGGAACTGCTTTTTTAATGTGGCTGGGAGAACAAATTACTTCCAATGGAGTAGGTAACGGAATTTCGATCATCATCTTCGCGGGGATTGTGGCTAGTATTCCGAAAACTGTTGGGCAGATTTATGAGACTCAATTTGTCGGCAGCAGCGATCAGCTGTTTATTCATATTGTAAAAATCGCTTTACTGGTGATTGCGATATTGGCCGTTATTGTTGGTGTTATTTTCATTCAGCAGGCCGTACGCAAAATCGCGATTCAATATGCAAAAGGGCAAGGTCGTTCACCTGTTGGCGGAGGCCAGTCAACTCACCTTCCGCTTAAAGTGAATCCGGCAGGGGTTATTCCGGTAATCTTTGCGGTTGCGTTTCTTATTACGCCGCGTACTATCGCGTCATTTTTCGGAGAGAACGATGTGACAAAGTGGATTCAAGCCAACTTTGACAATACACATCCGGTGGGCATGGCGGTTTATGTCGCATTAATTATCGCCTTTACGTACTTCTATGCTTTTGTGCAGGTAAACCCTGAACAAATGGCTGATAACCTTAAAAAACAGGGTGGCTATATCCCGGGGGTTCGTCCAGGGAAAATGACTCAAGATAGAATTACGAGCATTTTGTATCGACTTACGTTTGTGGGTTCTATATTCTTAGCCGTGATTTCCATTCTTCCTATCTTTTTCATTCAATTCGCTGGATTGCCTCAAAGTGCACAGATTGGCGGAACATCATTGTTAATTGTCGTCGGGGTAGCCTTGGAGACAATGAAGCAGCTGGAGAGCCAGTTAGTGAAACGTAATTACCGAGGATTTATGAAAAATTAGAGGACTGGTTTTAACCATTCCTCTAAATAAGAGAGGACGGGGGAAATCCGAATGAACTTAGTCTTAATGGGACTTCCTGGAGCCGGTAAAGGCACACAGGGAGAACGAATTGTTGAGGATTATGGGATACCTCATATCTCAACGGGAGATATGTTCCGTGCTGCTATGAAAGAAGAAACACCACTCGGACTCGAAGCAAAGTCTTATATTGATAAAGGCGAGCTCGTACCGGACGAAGTCACAATCGGCATTGTCAAAGAAAGACTAGGCAAAGATGATTGTGAAAGAGGTTTTCTTCTGGACGGATTTCCGCGAACAGTCGCTCAGGCTGAAGCTCTTGAAAACATTCTTGAGGAATACGGCAAGCCGATTGATTATGTCATTAACATTAAAGTAGACAAAGACTCTTTAATGGAACGTTTGACTGGACGCAGAATTTGCAGTGTTTGCGGCACAACCTATCATTTGGTTTTCAATCCGCCGAAAACGCCGGGTGTTTGTGATAAAGACGGAGGAGACCTTTATCAACGGGCAGATGATAATGAGGAAACCGTCTCAAAACGGCTTGAGGTCAACATGAAGCAGACTCAGCCTTTACTCGATTTTTATTCTGAGAAAGGGTATCTTGTCAACGTCAATGGCCAGCAGGACATTAACGACGTGTACAAAGATGTGAAAGAGCTTCTTGGAGGATTGAGCAAATGATTATCTGTAAGACCCCTCGTGAGCTTGGCATCATGCGGGAAGCAGGGCGAATCGTGGCTTTGACTCATGAAGAGATGAAAAAGCACATTAAACCAGGAATCTCGACAAAAGAATTGGATCAAATTGCCGAACGTTTTATTGAGAAGCAGGGTGCAATCCCATCTTTTAAGGGGTATAATGGGTTTCGCGGGAGCATCTGTGTATCAGTTAATGAAGAACTCGTTCACGGAATACCCGGTAAAAGGGTTTTACGTGACGGTGACATTATCAGCATTGATATCGGTGCTAAATTAAATGGTTATCATGGTGACTCTGCTTGGACATATCCGGTAGGAAACATCAGTGATGATGATAAACGACTGCTGGAAGTAACAGAGGAGTCTTTATATAAAGGCTTGAAGGAAGCAAAACCAGGTGAACGTTTGTCGAATATTTCCCACGCAATACAAACGTATGTCGAAAATGAGCAGTTTTCAGTTGTTAGGGAGTATGTCGGACATGGTGTTGGTCAAGACTTGCATGAGGATCCGCAAATTCCTCATTACGGTCCGCCAAACAAAGGACCTAGGCTGAAGCCTGGTATGGTTCTCGCTATAGAACCGATGGTTAACGCTGGCAGCCGATATGTGAAAACATTGGCTGATAACTGGACGGTTGTAACGGTAGATGGGAAAAAGTGTGCTCATTTTGAACATACGATTGCGATTACGGAAACGGGTTTTGATATACTGACAAAAGTCTAGATGATGAAATGAATTTCTTGACACATGTTTTTCATTCCGCACCTGGGCAGATTGTAGGTTTACAATTGGTCGGAAGAAAAACAGGCTAGCTGCTGTCATCGGAATGAAGATTCATCATCGTGTACTAAAGCAGACGGAGAAAAGCGTACATTTCATTCTCCTTAGAAAAAGAATATCAATCATTCACCCTTTATGATTGCGTATCTCCGGAAGTTCAGAACAGTATAAACGAAACAGGGCGTGTGACAAACGGATAACTGAGATTTTCTCTTTTGAAATTTGTCAGAGAGCAAGTTACTGATTTGAAGAAGGGAGAACACTTGAATGGCGAAAGACGATGTAATTGAAGTGGAAGGTACGATTGTCGAAACACTGCCAAACGCGATGTTCAAAGTTGAACTCGAAAATGGCCATACGGTTTTGGCTCACGTATCTGGTAAAATCCGCATGCACTTCATTCGCATTTTACCTGGAGACAAAGTTACGGTAGAATTATCTCCATATGACTTAACTCGTGGCAGGATTACGTACCGTTACAAATAAAGCACTCCGGAAACTGAAGGAGGTTGGAAACACATGAAAGTGAGACCATCAGTTAAACCAATCTGCGAGAAATGTAAAGTTATTCGCAGAAAAGGAAAAGTAATGGTGATCTGTGAAAATCCAAAGCATAAACAAAAACAAGGATAATTAATAAGGAGGTGCCCAGAGAATGGCTCGTATTGCTGGTGTAGATATCCCACGTGACAAACGTGTTGTTATTTCTTTAACATATGTCTTCGGAATTGGCCGCACAACGGCTCAGCAAGTCTTGAAAGAGGCTGGTGTTTCTGAAGATACTCGTGTGCGTGATCTTACTGAAGAAGAACTTGGTAAAATCCGTGATGTTATTGACAAACTGAAAGTAGAAGGTGACCTTCGCCGTGAAGTTTCTCTTAACATCAAGCGTCTGATCGAAATCGGAAGCTACCGCGGAATCCGCCATCGCAGAGGTTTGCCTGTTCGCGGACAAAACTCTAAAAACAATGCGCGTACTCGTAAAGGTCCGCGTCGTACTGTAGCTAACAAGAAAAAATAAGTAAGGGAGGTACCTAAACAATGGCTGCTGCTCGTAAACAAAACACGCGTAAACGTCGCGTGAAAAAGAATATTGAGTCAGGAATCGCTCATATTCGTTCAACTTTCAACAACACGATCGTTACGATCACTGATACTCATGGTAATGCTCTTTCTTGGTCAAGTGCCGGAGCTCTAGGATTCAGAGGTTCTCGTAAATCTACTCCTTTTGCTGCGCAAATGGCTGCTGAAACAGCTGCTAAAGGTTCAATCGAACACGGACTTAAAACTCTTGAAGTAACTGTTAAAGGACCAGGTTCTGGCCGTGAAGCTGCAATCCGTGCTTTACAAGCTGCCGGACTTGAAGTTACAGCTATCAGAGACGTAACTCCTGTTCCTCATAATGGATGCCGTCCACCAAAACGTCGCCGCGTGTAATTTGTTTGTATAGATTTTGTGTCCCTGTCAATAATGGGTTATGATACAGTTATTTATGAAACGAATGCACCGACTCGTTGCCTGAGCACATACGGGACTAAACAATGGGGAATTTCGGATGGAATCTCATATGATTCTATTCGAGGTTTCGACGTTTTGAAGGAGGGTTTTAAGTAATGATCGAGATTGAAAAACCAAAAATCGAAACGGTTGAAATCAGCGACGATGCCAAATTTGGTAAGTTTGTCGTAGAGCCGCTTGAGCGTGGATATGGTACAACTCTGGGTAACTCCTTACGTCGTATCCTCTTATCCTCACTCCCTGGTGCCGCTGTAACATCGATCCAGATAGATGGTGTACTGCACGAATTCTCGACAATCGAAGGCGTTGTGGAAGATGTTACAACGATAATCTTGCACATTAAAAAGCTTGCATTGAAAATCTACTCTGATGAAGAGAAGACGCTTGAAATTGATGTACAGGGCGAAGGAACTGTCACAGCAGCTGATATTACACACGACAGCGATGTTGAAATCCTTAATCCGGATCTTCATATCGCGACTCTTGGTGAGAATGCGAGTTTCCGAGTTCGCCTTACTGCACAAAGAGGACGTGGGTATACACCTGCTGATTCGAACAAAAGAGACGATCAGCCAATCGGCGTGATTCCGATCGATTCAATCTTTACGCCAGTTTCTCGTTTATCTTATCAGGTGGAAAACACTCGTGTAGGCCAGGTTGCAAACTATGACAAACTTACACTTGATGTTTGGACTGACGGAAGCACTGGACCGAAGGAAGCAATTGCTCTCGGTTCAAAGATTTTAACTGAACACCTTAATATATTCGTCGGTTTAACTGACGAAGCTCAGCATGCTGAAATCATGGTTGAAAAAGAAGAGGATCAAAAAGAAAAAGTTCTTGAAATGACGATTGAGGAACTTGATCTTTCTGTCCGTTCTTACAACTGCTTGAAGCGTGCGGGCATTAACACGGTTCAAGAACTTGCGAACAAGACGGAAGAAGATATGATGAAAGTTCGCAACCTGGGACGCAAATCACTTGAAGAAGTGAAAGCGAAACTTGAAGAACTTGGACTCGGCCTTCGCAAAGACGATTGATCTAGTTTCCATGTGAACTAGGATTTTCGTGTGTTTTTTAATTAGAAACAGCATTCCATTAAAGGAGGGGACATCACATGTCATACAGAAAACTAGGACGTACGAGTTCACAGCGTAAAGCTATGCTTCGTGATCTTACAACAGATTTGATCATCAACGAAAGAATTGAAACAACTGAAACACGTGCGAAAGAACTTCGCTCTGTTGTTGAAAAGATGATCACTCTTGGTAAGCGCGGTGACTTGCATGCTCGTCGTCAAGCTGCTGCATACATTCGCAACGAGGTTGCTAATGAAGAAAATAACCAAGATGCACTTCAAAAATTATTCTCTGACATTGCAACTCGTTACGAGGAGCGCCAAGGCGGATACACACGTATTATGAAGCTTGGTCCTCGCCGTGGTGACGGTGCACCAATGGCAATCATCGAATTGGTTTAATCACATATTTTTGTGTATCTAAAGAAGGGCGGGACAGTTTCTAACTGGATCTATGCCCTTTTTTTAGATATCAGAACTTTTTATCATGAGACAGAAAAGCAGAGCTATAGCTGAGAGGAGGTCAGGCGCCCGTGGATCAAAAACAGCTTATATCCGTAAAAGACATCCTATTCCGATACCGCAAAGATGCAGAAAGACCGGCGCTGGACGGTGTGAGTCTGGAGGTATACGAAGGAGAATGGCTTGCTATCGTAGGTCACAACGGTTCAGGGAAGTCGACTTTGGCCAGAGCGCTGAACGGACTGATTTTGCCCGAGGCCGGAGAAATTGAAGTCGGCGGCATCAAACTGACTGAGGATACCGTGTGGGATGTGCGAAAAAAAATAGGGATGGTCTTTCAGAATCCCGATAACCAATTTGTCGGAACGACTGTTCGCGATGATGTGGCTTTTGGTTTAGAAAACAATGGTGTTCCGCGCGAAGAAATGATTGAGAGAGTAGATTGGGCTGTCACACAAGTCAATATGCAGGATTTTCTTGATCAAGAGCCGCACCATCTCTCCGGAGGTCAAAAACAAAGAGTGGCGATCGCGGGAATTATTGCCGCGCGTCCTGATATTATGATTTTGGATGAAGCGACATCCATGCTTGACCCGATTGGGAGAGAAGAAGTCCTTGATACTGTCAGACGCTTAAAAGATCAGGGCATGGCCACTGTCATTTCGATAACACATGACCTGGAAGAAGCCGCAAGGGCGGACAGGATCATTGTGATGAACGGCGGCAGGAAATATGCAGAGGGCACGCCTGAAGAGATTTTTAAATTAAACGAAGACTTGGTTCGCATCGGTCTTGATTTGCCTTTCTCATTCCAGCTCAGCCTGCTTTTGAAAGAAAGCGGACTGGCGTTAACGAAAAACCATCTGACTCAGGAAGGGCTGGTGAATGAGCTGTGGACATTAAAATCAAAGATGTAGAACACCGCTATCAAATGAAGACACCGTTTGAACGGCTGGCTCTGTATGATATCAATGCCGTGATAAAAGAGGGCAGCTACGTTGCCGTCATCGGGCATACAGGGTCGGGCAAATCGACGCTCCTGCAGCATTTAAACGGTTTGCTGAAACCGACTAAAGGACAGCTTGAACTCGGGAGCACGATTCTGGCAGCCAGTAAAAAGAATAAAGACCTTAAGACTTTGCGAAAAAAAGTCGGAATCGTTTTCCAATTTCCCGAACATCAGCTGTTTGAAGAGACTGTGCTGAAGGACATCGCATTCGGACCGATGAATTTCGGTGTAAAAAAAGAAGACGCTGAACGGAAAGCAAAAGAAATGCTGGGGCTTGTGGGCCTTCCGGAAGACATTTTGGATCGTTCACCATTTGAGCTCAGCGGCGGCCAGATGCGCAGAGTGGCGATTGCCGGCGTTCTCGCGATGGAGCCGGAAGTGCTGGTTTTGGATGAACCGACGGCCGGTCTTGATCCGAGAGGGCGCCAGGACATTATGGACATGTTCTATGCGCTTCATCAGCGGGGAAACCTGACTACCGTTCTCGTCACCCACAGCATGGAGGACGCCGCCCGTTATGCCGACGAAATGATCGTCATGCACAAAGGAACCATTAAGTCGACGGGGAGTCCGCGTGACTTGTTTGTAAAAGGTGAAGAGATGTCCGAAATGGGCCTGGATCTTCCTGAATCGGTGAAGTTTCAGAGACGGCTTGAGGAGGCTCTCGGAGTCAAGTATGAAAAACCCATGCTGACCCTGCAGGATGCCGCCAGTGAAATCAAGGCTTTCTTTCAGGAGGAAAAGGACCAATGATGGACAGCATGATTATCGGAAAGTATGTTCCCGGATCATCGCTTATTCACCGATTGGACCCGCGAACAAAACTTGTCAGCATCTTTCTTTTTGTATGTATCGTTTTTTTGGCAAACAACGTACAGACGTACGCTTTGCTCGGTTTGTTTACATTCGGGGTGATCGCCTTGACTCGCGTGCCGTTCAGCTTTTTGCTGAAGGGGCTTAAGCCGATTATCTGGATTGTGGCGTTTACCTTTTTATTACACATTTTCATGACGCATGAAGGATCTGTCATTTTTCAGCTTGGCTGGTTTAAAGTGTATGAGGGCGGACTTATACAGGGGATTTTTATCTCCCTCCGTTTCGTTTACCTTATCTTTATGACGACGCTGCTGACGCTGACAACAACGCCGATTGAAATAACGGATGGAATGGAGCAGCTCCTGAATCCTTTTAAAAAGGTGAAGCTGCCCGTACACGAACTCGCATTGATGATGTCGATATCATTGCGATTTATCCCGACATTGATGGAAGAGACAGATAAAATCATGAAGGCGCAAATGGCGAGGGGTGCGGACTTTACAAGCGGCCCGGTGAAAGACAGAATCAAAGCGGTTGTTCCGCTGCTTGTCCCGCTGTTTGTCAGCGCCTTTAAACGCGCGGAAGAGCTCGCGGTCGCCATGGAGGCGAGAGGCTACCGGGGCGGTGAGGGGAGAACGAAATACAGAAAGCTCGTCTGGACCGGAAAGGATACCGGAGCTATTCTGCTCATCATCGTATTAGCCGTGTTATTGTTTTTCTTAAGAAGTTAGAGGTGCTGCTGAATGAGAGTGAAATGTACCATTGCTTATGACGGGCATTTATTTAACGGATATCAGGTTCAGCCTGGAAAACGGACCGTTCAAAGTGAATTGGAAAAAGCGCTGGCCGTCATCCATAAAACGGACGGCAGAGTGCCTGTGTACTCATCCGGCCGCACGGACAGCGATGTTCATGCTGCCGGGCAGGTCATTCATTTTGATACACCGCTGTCCATCCCGGCTGAGAAATGGCCGTTTGCGCTCAATGCCCTGCTGCCTGATGATATTGCCGTCAAAACAGCAGAGATTGCGGATGATGGGTTCCATGCACGATTTAGCGCGGTCCAAAAGGAATATCGCTACTTTGTATATACGGAGAAACACCCGGACGTATTTAAACGACATTACGCTTACCATTTTGCATATCCGCTTAATGTGCAGAAAATGAGGGAAGCTTCAAGGCACCTCGTCGGGACACATGATTTCACAAGCTTTTGCGCGGCTGATACCGCGGTTCAGGATAAAGTCAGAACGATTTACGAGCTGGATTGGACTGAGACCGGAGACGGCCTGCAGATGCGGATCACCGGAAACGGTTTTCTCTATAATATGGTCAGAATCATTGCCGGAACGTTATTGGATACAGGAGCTGGAAAATTTTCTCCCGATGATGTAAAAGCAATGCTCGAAGCGAAGGATCGCGAAGCCGCGGGGCGCACCGCACCGGGGCACGGGCTGTATTTATGGAGCGTTTGCTATGACAACTAAACCAGGTGTAACATTTTCTTGACAGAGTCTGCATAAAGTTATAAGATATCATATGGTATGTATTTCAACCCCACGATAAGCCCCGGAACTTATTGTGTTGTGAAATAGAACGTAATCGAAGATTATTGAAAATGACAGATTATTTAGGAGGGAAATTCAATGCGTACAACACCTATGGCTAACGCAAGTACTATTGAACGCAAGTGGTTAGTTGTTGATGCAGCAGGCAAGACTTTAGGACGTCTTTCTACAGAAGTTGCATCTATCCTTCGCGGGAAACACAAACCGACTTACACACCGCACGTTGATACTGGAGATCATGTGATCATCATCAACGCTGAAAAAATCGAGTTAACTGGTAAAAAGTTAACTGACAAAATCTACTACCGTCACACTCAACATCCAGGCGGATTAAAATCAAGAACTGCTCTTGAAATGCGTACAAACTACCCTGAGAAAATGCTTGAGCTTGCTATCAAAGGCATGCTTCCAAAAGGTTCTCTAGGTCGTCAAATGTTCAAGAAATTGAACGTATACCGTGGTTCTGAGCATCCACATGAAGCACAAAAACCTGAAGTTTACGAACTTCGCGGTTAATTAAAAAGGAGGTTACCAATTTGGCACAGGTTCAATATTACGGTACTGGCCGTCGTAAAAGTTCTGTAGCGCGTGTGCGCTTAGTTCCAGGTGAAGGTCGTATCGTCGTTAATAATCGTGAAATCAGCGAGCACATTCCATCTCCAGCTCTAATCGAAGATATCAAACAACCATTAACTTTAACTGAAACAGCTGGTACTTATGATGTTTTAGTAAACGTACATGGAGGCGGCTTATCTGGTCAAGCTGGAGCAATCCGTCATGGTATCGCTCGTGCTTTGCTTGAAGCAGATCCAGAATACCGTGCAACACTTAAACGTGCTGGTCTTCTCACTCGTGACGCTCGTATGAAAGAACGTAAAAAATACGGTCTTAAAGGCGCTCGTCGTGCACCTCAGTTCTCAAAACGTTAATCGTTTTGGATGGCAAAAACCACAACTTCTTGGTTGTGGTTTTTTTGTATTTTTTTCTCATATTCAAGAGGTTATCCGATGTTTTTCTAGAATTGTTTGTTATACTCTATTCATTACCAATAAGGAGCGCAGTTATAATGAATAAGTTAGTCATACATAACAGCAAGGCATGGGATAAAAAAGTCGAAACAGGCAATGAATGGACGGTTGCGGTTGATTCTCATACGATTGGTGAAGCGAAAAAAGGCAATTGGAGCATCAGAATGACCCCCGGAAAAGATGTGCCGGCGGATTGGTTTCCGCCCATAGACGGTCTGAAGGTTCTTTGTCTCGCTTCAGGAGGAGGACAGCAAGGGCCGGTCCTTGCTGCTGCAGGAGCGGACGTGACCATCTTTGACAATTCGGAAAAACAGCTTGCGCAAGACAGAATGGTTGCCGAGCGGGACGATCTTACGCTTCGCACTGTCAAAGGCAGCATGAATGATCTGAGCTGTTTTGATGATGAGTCATTTGATTTTATCGTGCACCCGGTATCGAATTGCTTTGTTGATACGGTTCTTCCGGTATGGAAAGAAGCTCATCGCGTATTGAAAAAAGGCGGGTCTTTAGTCTCCGGTTTTGTAAATCCCGTCGTGTTCTTATTTGATATGGATTTAGAGCAGGAAGGCGTACTGAAAGTAAAGTATTCCATTCCGTTTTCGGATGAAAAGGATCTGAGTAAGAAAAAGGTAAAGGAACTTATTGATAATCATGAAGCGCTTGAATTCGGCCATACGCTGGAGGATCAAATTAAAGGTCAGATTGACGCAGGCTTCATGGTTGCCGGTTTTTACGAAGACAAAGGCGGCCTCGTGCTGGATGAATACATTAATACATACTCCGTAACAAGAAGCATTAAAATATAAAAACGGCATCCCGTCAGAGGTGCTGTTTTTTTGCGGCTTTTTCCTGCGGACGGCTGATCACATTAGCCGAAACCGGTTCTATTCCAATTTCTCTGGCCCAAACCGACAGTTGTCCCATATGGTGAATCTCATGCGCAAGGATGTGGCGGAGAATATCTTCTTTAGGAAAGGTTTGGTCCATCCATTCCGGCTTAACAAAATCCGGTCCTTTGCGGGAGACCGCATGAATGACATCCTTCCGATATTGTTCAGACAGCTTTCTGAGATCCTGAATGCTCGTATAGTCAGACTCAGCAGGTAAAACATCATCTTTACCTAAAATGGCACGAGCCCAGCTGATCTCGACATCAATGATATGAAATAAAGTGCGCAAGATGCTCTTCATTCCGCCCGTCCGGGTTTTCGTCAGTTCCTCCCGGCTCAGCTTTTCACATATCATAAACCACTCGTCACGCACCGTCCAATTGTATTGAAACAGCTTTTTCATAACGTCACCTCAGCTCTTTATTCTTCCAGTTAACATAAAACTCCTTCATTTGGGAGGATTTCCACTATCAACAAAGCATGCTTTTTCCCTTTTCCTTTCAAAATAACAGTAAAAAGGAGCGTGGCTGACAATGGCAGAAGTATTATCTTTTTCAGACGTGAAACGGCAGAAGGATTTTGAGCTTGAGAAGAGTTTACTAAAGGAGCTGTCACTGACGCAGATCATTCAGTCCGTAAAAGCATGTCTTACCCCTTTGTTTCCCTTTCTTCAAGACGAAAACGGCATTCTGAGTGAAGGATGCATAGATTTTGCAATTGAAGCGTATTTATTAGGCGGCCGGTTCGGCGTCTTTGGCTATTATGGTGAGTCCTTGCAGAGGGCAAACGCCCGTTCGGCAGAAGAAGAGGAAGAACTGACGGCCGATTTTTTTGAATATCTTTGCAATTGGACGCATGAGCAATATTCTTCCGTTGAACAAAAAGAAATCTATGAAGCGTCCTGCCGGTTTATCAACAGCTGGTGGACGGAAGGATTTCTGCAAAGAGAAAAACAATGTAAGCTCCGCATGAGGTAATCATAATTTCTTCCCTTGTCCCATATTTATTAATAACGGGGACAAGCGGGAGGGAAAGGTATGACAAAAAAGCTGAAATGGCTCGGTTTTTTACTTGGCTTTATCATATTATTGTGTTTATTCCGGTTTCAATTCCATAATGATGATTCCTGGCGGCCGTGGAGTCTGCCGCTGAGCGGGAAAATCATCTATCTCGATCCGGGACACGGCGGACCGGACGGAGGCGCCACGGGAGGCAGTCACCTTGAAAAGGACATTACTCTCGAAGTGGCCTCCAGGGTCAGAGACTATTTGCAGGAGCAGGGAGCTTTGGTCATTATGACGCGGGAGACGGATACTGATTTAGCTCCTGAAGGGACGAAAGGCTACAGCAGACGCAAAGCGGAAGATCTGAGAAAGCGCGTGGAAATCATCAACCGTTCAGAGGCGGAGCTTTATATCAGCATTCATCTGAACGCCATACCGTCACCGAGATGGAGCGGCGCCCAAAGCTTCTACTATGGAAAATACGAAGAGAATGAAAAAGTAGCAAAATATATACAGGACGAATTGAGAATCAATTTGGAGAATACAACGAGAAAGGCGAAACGGATACACGGCATTTACTTAATGCAGAATGTAACCAAACCGGGCGCGCTGGTGGAGATCGGATTTCTGTCCAATCCCGCGGAAGCGAAAAGGCTCGGCCAGCCCAAATATCAGGACAAAATCGCTTCTTCCGTGTATAAGGGCGTATTGAGATACTTCACAGAGAAAGGAGACCCTCCCGAGTAAGGAGGGTTTTTCGCCGATTCTATGTTTAATATATGGTATAATACCATTTGTAAACGAATACACAAAGGGTGAGGGTTCGATGATAAGAGAAGATGAAGTAAGAAATATAGTCGGAAACATGCGCGAACCTTTTCTTCATAGACCGCTGGGAGAATTGGATGCCATTAAAGAAGTAAAGATCAAGCCGGAAAAACGGCATGTCAGTGTGAAAATTGCATTGGCAAAAACGGGGACGGCTGAACAGATGGGTATTCAGCAGGAAATCGTATCCGTTCTGAAAGAAGCGGGTGCGGAAACTGTGGGACTGCGGTTTGAAGAGCTGCCGGAAGAAACATTGGCGAAATTCAGCCGGCCGGCTGCTGAAAGCGAAACCCTGCTGAATAGGAAACATCCGCCGGTCTTTCTTGCGGTGGCAAGCGGAAAAGGCGGTGTCGGCAAATCAACGGTTTCCGTCAACCTGGCCATTTCTCTTGCGCGGCTCGGAAAAAAAGTCGGCTTGATCGACGCGGATATATACGGGTTCAGCGTGCCGGACATGATGGGTATTACAGTCCGCCCGACAGTAGAAGGAGAAAAACTGCTTCCTGTCGAAAGATTTGGAGTAAAGGTTATGTCGATGGGCTTTTTCGTCGAAGAAAACGCTCCGGTTGTGTGGAGAGGGCCGATGCTGGGCAAGATGCTGAATAACTTCTTCCATGAGGTTGACTGGGGAGAGGTTGACTATATCGTTCTCGATCTGCCGCCCGGCACGGGTGATGTGGCGCTCGATGTACACACGATGCTTCCGAGCTGCAAAGAGATTATCGTATCAACGCCGCACCCTACAGCTGCATTTGTAGCGGCGAGAGCGGGTTCTATGGCGATTAAGACCGATCATGAAGTTGTAGGGGTCATTGAAAATATGGCTTACTATGAAAGTGCAAAAACCGGCGAGAGAGAATATGTGTTCGGTCAAGGCGGGGGAGATAAGCTTGCAGAGGAATTGCAAGTGCCGCTGCTTGGCAGAATTCCTTTAAAACAGCCTGATTGGGACAAGGATCAGTTTGCGCCTTCTGTCTATGACAGAAGTCATCCGATCGGGGAAATTTATATGGGGATCGCCCAGAAAGTCATTGAAAAAACAGCTGAATAAAAAAGGGGCCGGGATCAACACGGCCCGGCCTTTTATTGGCTTTCTTTTTCAGAGCTTGAAGCTGCTTTTTTCAATTCATCCTCGAATTGCTTTTTGAAAAGCGGGCTGGAAAGTGTCTCTGTAATTACATCTTCTAAGTAACTGCGGAACTTTTGGCTTTTCACCAGCTCATAGTATTTTTTATCCATGCCGGGGTCCTGCATGATCTGCATAAAACTTTTCTGATAATCAGGGTCTTTCATCAGTTTTTTTATGATTTTTTCATGCTCGGGCTGAAGAGTTTTTGCAAAGCTCTCGGCGAATTTTGAGTCTTCAAAGATGGTTTTCCAGAACTCCGCCCCTTTTTTAGAGGTGAGGGTTTTCTCTATTGTGCCTTTAATGGCATTTTGATCAATCACCAATGCCTCATTCATCGCATCATCATTTAATATTTCCTTAATTGCCTTTTTTCCATCATCGGTCTTTAATATATCAACAACCATTTTTTTAGTCTGGTCATAATCCATATCCGCTGCTTGGTCTTTTGGAGCACAAGCTGTTACAGATAATAAAACAAAACAGCTTATCAATAGCGTTTTGGCTTTTGACATGCATAAGCTCCTTCCTTACTTGTACTTATTTTTAATATGATTCATCGGAATGGATTTATACATAACAAAATATCGCTGAACGCGATTGTCAGGGGGATGAATAAGAGATGAAAAGCCGCGGGCTTGTTCGATTTTTCTTTTCGATTTTAGCTGTGGGCGCTCTTATTACAAGCGTCGTGGGATTTGCTCTGAAGTGGGGGGAGTACAAGGGGTTCTTTCTGAATTTTGAGGCCGGTCAGATTTTCTCCGTTCTGATCTGGTTTATCGGGGTAGGCATGATTTTCAGTGTGATCAGCCAGATGGGATTCTTCGTTTTTCTGACGGTGCACCGGTTTGCCCTTGAAATTCTCAGATCAAGCTCGCTTTGGAATCTGCTTCAGCTGTTTATCATTTTGTTTGTCGCTTTTGATTTAATGTACGTCAGATTTTTGTTTTTCGGAGAGCGGGATGACTCGATTGCAGGGTTTGTCTGGCTGCCGCTGGCTTTGCTTGCCGTCGGCCTGTTGACGGCATATATAAAACAAAAGCAGTCCTCAAAAAATACGTTCGTTTCATCATTATTTTTAATGGTCGTTATTACAGCGCTTGAATGGGTTCCTGCGCTACGAGTGAATAATGAGGACTGGCTTTATTTGATGCTGATTCCGCTGATGGGCTGCAATGCGTTTCAGCTGCTAATGCTGCCGAAGTTTGCCCAGAGGTAATTATTTCACTTCTGATGACTTGACGTCAGTATTTGCGATCAGGTCGCCGACGGTCACGTTTTTCAGTCCTTTTTGCTTTAAATTGTGAATGATGGCGGGGAGCGCTTCTTCAGTCTGTGTTGCTGAATCAGAGGCGTGCAGCAGAACAATGTCGCCGCCTTTTATATGACTGTTTACATTTTCAATGATTTTATCAGGGCCGGGATTTGTCCAATCCTGCGAGTTAACGCTGTAATGAACCACTGAATAGTGGTACTGCTGTGCAATGGTAAGAACCTTTTTATTAAATTGTCCGGTCGGCGGACGGAGTAAATGAACATTCTTCACACCCAGCTTTTTAAATGCAGTCTGGGCCCGGAGGATATCTTTTTTTATTTCATTGTCCTCTAGGTTGGTATAATTCTTATACGCATATCCCATGCTGCCGATTTGATGTCCGTCTTTTATCATACGTTCAACTGTGTCCGGGTGCCGTTCCGCCCAAGAAGCTGACAGAAAAAAAGTGGCGTTTTTAATACCGTTTGCTTTTAGCGCGTTCAGAATAGGAACTGCTTTTTCGTCGCCCCAGCTGATATCGAATGTTAATGCGACTTCGCCCGCTTTCGTCTCCCCTTTTGAAATAGCCTTCGGGCCGCTATCAGTTAAAAATACAGGAAGGGGGACTGCTCTCTGTATATAAAAAAAGCTGGCTGCTGCAAATGCGGCAATGATAATAATAAGCAGCTGTTTTATCCTTCTGATGTGCCACACGTAGAAGTGATTCACTGATGACGCCTCCTTATCTTGTCCATGCTTGATTACATCGTATGCCGCGTCGGAGATGAACATACCGAAATCCGTTTTAAAAAAATGAAAAAAACACTTGCTAAATTCAGCGAATGCATGGTATATTATTAAACGTCGCTGATGAACAGCAGACAACAACAAAAAGCTTCGGAAACAACTTAAAAAAAGTTGTTGACATAAAAGAAGCTGAGTGGTAAGCTAATAAAGCTGCTTCAACAAGCGGTAATGATCTTTGAAAACTAAACAAGACAAAACGTACCTGTTAATTCAAAGTTTTAAATAAATCGCACAGCGATGTGCGTAGTCAGTCAAACTACTTTATCGGAGAGTTTGATCCTGGCTCAGGACGAACGCTGGCGGCGTGCCTAATACATGCAAGTCGAGCGGACAGATGGGAGCTTGCTCCCTGATGTTAGCGGCGGACGGGTGAGTAACACGTGGGTAACCTGCCTGTAAGACTGGGATAACTCCGGGAAACCGGGGCTAATACCGGATGGTTGTTTGAACCGCATGGTTCAGACATAAAAGGTGGCTTCGGCTACCACTTACAGATGGACCCGCGGCGCATTAGCTAGTTGGTGAGGTAACGGCTCACCAAGGCGACGATGCGTAGCCGACCTGAGAGGGTGATCGGCCACACTGGGACTGAGACACGGCCCAGACTCCTACGGGAGGCAGCAGTAGGGAATCTTCCGCAATGGACGAAAGTCTGACGGAGCAACGCCGCGTGAGTGATGAAGGTTTTCGGATCGTAAAGCTCTGTTGTTAGGGAAGAACAAGTGCCGTTCAAATAGGGCGGCACCTTGACGGTACCTAACCAGAAAGCCACGGCTAACTACGTGCCAGCAGCCGCGGTAATACGTAGGTGGCAAGCGTTGTCCGGAATTATTGGGCGTAAAGGGCTCGCAGGCGGTTTCTTAAGTCTGATGTGAAAGCCCCCGGCTCAACCGGGGAGGGTCATTGGAAACTGGGGAACTTGAGTGCAGAAGAGGAGAGTGGAATTCCACGTGTAGCGGTGAAATGCGTAGAGATGTGGAGGAACACCAGTGGCGAAGGCGACTCTCTGGTCTGTAACTGACGCTGAGGAGCGAAAGCGTGGGGAGCGAACAGGATTAGATACCCTGGTAGTCCACGCCGTAAACGATGAGTGCTAAGTGTTAGGGGGTTTCCGCCCCTTAGTGCTGCAGCTAACGCATTAAGCACTCCGCCTGGGGAGTACGGTCGCAAGACTGAAACTCAAAGGAATTGACGGGGGCCCGCACAAGCGGTGGAGCATGTGGTTTAATTCGAAGCAACG
>NZ_CP152036.1:167500-170000 GCF_040311405.1 Bacillus sp. FSL K6-2865
GCGTGCCTAATACATGCAAGTCGAGCGGACAGATGGGAGCTTGCTCCCTGATGTTAGCGGCGGACGGGTGAGTAACACGTGGGTAACCTGCCTGTAAGACTGGGATAACTCCGGGAAACCGGGGCTAATACCGGATGGTTGTCTGAACCGCATGGTTCAGACATAAAAGGTGGCTTCGGCTACCACTTACAGATGGACCCGCGGCGCATTAGCTAGTTGGTGAGGTAACGGCTCACCAAGGCGACGATGCGTAGCCGACCTGAGAGGGTGATCGGCCACACTGGGACTGAGACACGGCCCAGACTCCTACGGGAGGCAGCAGTAGGGAATCTTCCGCAATGGACGAAAGTCTGACGGAGCAACGCCGCGTGAGTGATGAAGGTTTTCGGATCGTAAAGCTCTGTTGTTAGGGAAGAACAAGTGCCGTTCAAATAGGGCGGCACCTTGACGGTACCTAACCAGAAAGCCACGGCTAACTACGTGCCAGCAGCCGCGGTAATACGTA
This sequence comes from Bacillus sp. FSL K6-2865, assembly GCF_040311405.1. NCBI lineage: Bacteria > Bacillati > Bacillota > Bacilli > Caryophanales > Bacillaceae > Bacillus > Bacillus sp. FSL K6-2865. Next base: position 168,006 of record NZ_CP152036.1, read on the forward strand.
GGTGGCAAGCGTTGTCCGGAATTATTGGGCGTAAAGGGCTCGCAGGCGGTTTCTTAAGTCTGATGTGAAAGCCCCCGGCTCAACCGGGGAGGGTCATTGGAAACTGGGGAACTTGAGTGCAGAAGAGGAGAGTGGAATTCCACGTGTAGCGGTGAAATGCGTAGAGATGTGGAGGAACACCAGTGGCGAAGGCGACTCTCTGGTCTGTAACTGACGCTGAGGAGCGAAAGCGTGGGGAGCGAACAGGATTAGATACCCTGGTAGTCCACGCCGTAAACGATGAGTGCTAAGTGTTAGGGGGTTTCCGCCCCTTAGTGCTGCAGCTAACGCATTAAGCACTCCGCCTGGGGAGTACGGTCGCAAGACTGAAACTCAAAGGAATTGACGGGGGCCCGCACAAGCGGTGGAGCATGTGGTTTAATTCGAAGCAACGCGAAGAACCTTACCAGGTCTTGACATCCTCTGACAATCCTAGAGATAGGACGTCCCCTTCGGGGGCAGAGTGACAGGTGGTGCATGGTTGTCGTCAGCTCGTGTCGTGAGATGTTGGGTTAAGTCCCGCAACGAGCGCAACCCTTGATCTTAGTTGCCAGCATTCAGTTGGGCACTCTAAGGTGACTGCCGGTGACAAACCGGAGGAAGGTGGGGATGACGTCAAATCATCATGCCCCTTATGACCTGGGCTACACACGTGCTACAATGGGCAGAACAAAGGGCAGCGAAACCGCGAGGTTAAGCCAATCCCACAAATCTGTTCTCAGTTCGGATCGCAGTCTGCAACTCGACTGCGTGAAGCTGGAATCGCTAGTAATCGCGGATCAGCATGCCGCGGTGAATACGTTCCCGGGCCTTGTACACACCGCCCGTCACACCACGAGAGTTTGTAACACCCGAAGTCGGTGAGGTAACCTTTATGGAGCCAGCCGCCGAAGGTGGGACAGATGATTGGGGTGAAGTCGTAACAAGGTAGCCGTATCGGAAGGTGCGGCTGGATCACCTCCTTTCTAAGGATTTTAACGGAATATAAGACCTTGGGTCTTATAAACAGAACGTTCCCTGTCTTGTTTAGTTTTGAAGGATCATTCGATTCTTCGAGATGTTGTTCTTTGAAAACTAGATAACAGAAGTAATTCACATTCAATTAGTAATGCAAGATATCACGTAGTGATTCTTTTTAACGGTTAAGTTAGAAAGGGCGCACGGTGGATGCCTTGGCACTAGGAGCCGATGAAGGACGGGACGAACACCGATATGCTTCGGGGAGCTGTAAGCAAGCTTTGATCCGGAGATTTCCGAATGGGGAAACCCACCACTCGTAATGGAGTGGTATCCATATCTGAATACATAGGATATGAGAAGGCAGACCCGGGGAACTGAAACATCTAAGTACCCGGAGGAAGAGAAAGCAAATGCGATTCCCTGAGTAGCGGCGAGCGAAACGGGATCAGCCCAAACCAAGAGGCTTGCCTCTTGGGGTTGTAGGACACTCTGTACGGAGTTACAAAGGAACGAGGTAGATGAAGAGGTCTGGAAAGGCCCGCCATAGGAGGTAACAGCCCTGTAGTCAAAACTTCGTTCTCTCCTGAGTGGATCCTGAGTACGGCGGAACACGTGAAATTCCGTCGGAATCCGGGAGGACCATCTCCCAAGGCTAAATACTCCCTAGTGACCGATAGTGAACCAGTACCGTGAGGGAAAGGTGAAAAGCACCCCGGAAGGGGAGTGAAAGAGATCCTGAAACCGTGTGCCTACAAGTAGTCAGAGCCCGTTAACGGGTGATGGCGTGCCTTTTGTAGAATGAACCGGCGAGTTACGATCCCGTGCAAGGTTAAGCAGAAGATGCGGAGCCGCAGCGAAAGCGAGTCTGAATAGGGCGAATTGAGTACGTGGTCGTAGACCCGAAACCAGGTGATCTACCCATGTCCAGGGTGAAGTTCAGGTAACACTGAATGGAGGCCCGAACCCACGCACGTTGAAAAGTGCGGGGATGAGGTG
>NZ_CP152036.1:172500-617500 GCF_040311405.1 Bacillus sp. FSL K6-2865
TTTGTGCGGGATATTCATCTAAGCTCCAGCCGACGGCGATCGGAAGGAGTGAACCTCCTAATCCGTTTGAAGCGAGCAGAATACTGGTAGTTGTTTCTGTCTTTCCGGGATAAAAATGATTTGTGATGATTAGGGCTATTGCAAACATGCCTGCCATGAACAGCCCTAAAAAGAAGCAAAGGGCAAAACCGAACCATACGTTTTTGCTTAATGCTAATACAGTAAGTGCAGCTAGACCGCCAATACTTATGAGACGGAGATAACGGTGATATGTCAGCTTTTCTGATACCGGGCCTGTTAATAACCTACCGATGATCATCCCCGTCCAATACACTGTAACTGTTATCGTTGCCAAAGAGTTGGGGATATCCCATTTCTCAGCGAAGATGGAGGGGATAAAATGTACAATGGAAACTTCACTGCCGCCGTAAAAGAAGAAGTAAGCACCCGCCAAGGCAATAAACAGCAATCCGTGTGACCGATAACCGGTGCTTTCTTTTTTAGTGTCATCGGAAGAGACCTCTTTGCGGATGAGAAGCTGATCAATACTGCCGAAACTCATCTGCCTCCATGCGATTAAGAGTGCAAAACTGGATAACCCTAATACTAAAAAAGCAATTGTCCACATGTGGTTGTTGATAAGAAAGCCTGAGAGCAGAGGCATGAACAGCGCACCTAATCCGTAGGCCACTTCCATCTTGCTCATGGCCACAGCCTGTCTTTCTTTAATAGCGGTGAGGATGATCGTGCCTACACAGGATTCCACCAATCCGGCGCCAAGTCCCGCGATGCTGACGAGAAGAAAGAGCAGCGGCCAGGGCGGCAGGAAGGTGATGAACATTTCACAGCTGATGAGTGCCAGGCCAAAGATAACGACGTTTTTGCGCCCAAGCTTTTTCACCATGTAAGGCATTCCGATGACACCGATGAGAAAGCCCATGAACTGAGAGAATACCAATACTCCGCCATTACTGTAGCTTTGTGAATAATGTGTGAGTAACTCAGGCAGTACGGCTCCCAGAATAACAAGTGTAAAAGCAATCGATCCATAAGAAAAACAGCTTATCCACAGCAGACGAGTTTTCATCATTTTATCTCCTTATTGGTAAAATCATATTTCTCTCTACTCGTATGACATGATATTTTTACAAAAAATCCAAGTATTGTTACTATATCACATAACTATTTCTCGTACATCCCTTATGGTAACGTTAACAAATTGTTAACATTTTTTACAAGAAAGATCGTTGACATTATTTTCAATAATTTATACGATAAAAAGCGAAATTCTAATAATTTCATAGGGGTGGTATTTGTGGGAACGAAGGAAATCACGAATCCAGACAGCTTGTATTACAGTGTTGACGATGTAGTAATGGAGCGCGGGGAAGGGATTTACCTGTACGATCAAGAGGGAAATGAGTACATTGATTGCGCCTCTGCCACGTTTAACTTGAATTTAGGATACGGTAACAAAGAGGTCATTGATACGGTTAAAGAACAAGCCGATAAGCTGATCCATGTAACATCATCTTTTCAAACAGACGCCGTAAATAAACTGGCAGAAAAACTAGTAGAAATCGCCCCCGATAATCTCACAAAAGTACACCCTAAAGTCAGCAGCGGTTCCGGTGCAAATGAAGGAGCTATTAAAATGGCTCAGTATTACTCCGGAAAAACCGATGTCATCTCCTTATTTCGAAGCCACCTCGGACAAACGTATATGACTTCCGCTTTGTCCGGCAACTCATTCAGAAAAGAACCCTTCCCGCCGCAAATTTCTTTTGGCCTGCAAGTCCCCGATCCCTATTGCAGCCGCTGTTTTTATAATCAGAAATCTGATTCATGCGGTATGCTGTGCGTAGAAAGAATTAATGATTTTATTGAGTATGCGAGCAATGGGAAAATTGCCGCCATGATTATTGAACCGATATCCGGAAACGGTGGAAACGTCGTTCCGCCTAAAGAGTATTTTAAACAGCTGAGAAAGCTTTGTGATGAACATGATATCGCTCTGATTTTTGATGAAATTCAGACCGGGTTCGGACGGACGGGTAAAATGTTTGCCGCGGACCACTTCGATGTGAAACCTAATATGATGACGGTAGCAAAAGGGCTCGGGGGCACAGGCTTTCAAGTCGCCGCCACTCTGACGGAGGACAAGTATACCGGGCTTCCGGGGTATACGCACTCCTTCACATACGGCTCAAATGTGATGGCCGCCGCTGCCGCTTGTAAAACCATAGATATCATGCAGCGTCCGGGATTTTTGGAAAATGTAACGACGGTCGGTCATTATATTATGGATCGCTTAGAAACGATGAAAGAGGATTTCGCTTTTATTTCTGAGGTAAGAGGCGTCGGTCTTATGATCGGTGTGGAGATTGTTAAAGAGAACAATGAACCGGATGTGGAGCTGACCAATTATATTGCTAAACGGGCAATGGATTACGGGCTGATTCTCCGGACATCCCGTTACGGATTCGGAAATGTATTTAAAATCCGTCCGCCTTTAACCATAACACTTAGTGAAGCCGAAGTGCTCTGCTACAGACTTCGCAAGCTATTGGAGGAAATCAAGTGAGAGACTATATCATTGAGCTTGGACAATTTGTTTATCAAAAGGTGAAAAATCAAAAAGGCACGCTGAAAAACCGGCTCGTAAACGGCTATTCTCCGGGAGGCGACGCCCAATTTAACATAGACGCCGCTGCTGAGGAGGCGGTGCTGGATTATATTCAAGAAAAGGGCCATCCGGTTGCTTTTTACACGGAGGATGGCGGCCTGAAGCTGATTGGAGAAGATCCGCAATATATTTTAATTGTAGATCCGATAGACGGAACGCGCCCGGCCGCCGCGGGACTTGAAATGTCGTGTATTTCGATTGCGCTTGCTTCGTATAAGCCAAACGCAAAGATTAAGGATATCGAGTTTGCTTTTTTACTTGAATTGAAATCAGGCGCTTATATGTACGGTGATATATACAGCGATGCCATTCATTTTGAAGGGTATCATGGAGAATTGCCGAATTTGAGCGAAGTGCGGGATATTAAAAATATGTTTTGGAGCCTTGAATTTAACGGGCATCCGGCGCAGCTGATGACGGACGCATACGGCCATCTGATTGACCAGTCGGCCAATAATGGCGGGGTTTTTGTTTTCAACAGCGCTTCTTATTCGATTTCACGAATTATCACGGGGCAGATGGATGCTTATGTGGATATCGGCAATCGTCTGCTGAAAGATGATCCGAAGCTGCTTTCAGATTTTCAGCAGGTCGGGAACGGGCAGGTGCTGCATTTGTTTCCTTATGATATTGCCGCAAGCGTCTTTTTGGCGAAGAAGGCGGGAGTGGTCATTACGGATGCGTACGGCCGGTCTTTGGACGAAACGCTTCTGACAGATTTAAGTTATCAGAATCAGCAATCATGTATTGCGGCATCAACGAAGGAGCTTCATCAAACATTGTTAGACCAAATCCGCTGGGGCAGAAAGGAAGAGAAATATGAAGGCGTTGGTCTGGACTCCTAATGATAAGCTTGAATATCAAGAGGTGGACGAGCCTCAAATTCGGAAATCCAATGATGTGAAAGTGAAAATTTTCGGCACCGGTATCTGCGGAACGGACTTAAATGTGCTGAAAGGAAAAATGAATGCAACCCATCATATGATTATGGGGCATGAATCGGTGGGAGCGGTCGTGGAAATCGGACCGGACGTGACAAATGTAAAAGTCGGAGACCGCGTCGTGATAGATCCTACGCAGTTTTGCGGGAAATGTCATTATTGCCGGAGAGGGCTGACGTGTTATTGCGAAACCTTCGAGGATTGGCAGCTCGGAATCGGGGCGCACGGAACGTTTGCGGAATATTACGTGGGGGAAGACAGGTTCATGTACAAAATTCCGGATTCAATGGAATGGGAGCGGGCCACATTGGTTGAGCCTCTCTCCTGTGTGCTGAATGTTGTGGACAAGGCTTCGATTCAACCGGAGGACTCGGTCTTGGTTTTGGGGTCGGGACCGATCGGACTGCTTGTGCAAATGATGGTGAAAAAACTGGCGCGATTGACGGTTGCGACTGAAATAGGCAGTTTTCGAAGCGAGGCGGCAAGCCGGATATCTGATTATGTCTACCACCCTGAAGCATTAACCGTGGATGAAGTGAAACGGATTAATCAAGGAAGAAAATTTGATGTGATTTTTGACGCGATCGGCAATCAGCTTGATTGGGCTTATCCTTTTATTGAAAAGGGAGGCAGAATCGTGCCGATGGGCTTTGATGATACGTATGAGATGACGGTCAGGCCGTACCAGCTGCTGTCAAACGGCGTGACGATTGTAGGCACAGGTGAAGCCCGCCAGATCATGGAAGCCGCGTTAGCATGCGCGTCCGACCTTCCGCAGCTCTATGATCTTATTACGGAAAAGACGGAACTGAAGAATTATGAAGAAGCCATTGATCATCTCATGGGCATCGACCCGGTGACAAAAGAAAGAAAGGATATCAGCGCAATAAAAACGATTCTTGTGTCTGATCCGGAACTTTTATAAAAGCGGAAACGGCTCCAGTGAGGGCCGTTTTCTTTTCTTATTTATACGGTCTTGCACATTTCATTAAAGTTTAATATGATACTCTTTGTTAACAATTCCTTTCCTCAACGACATTATACTCTGAGCGTGTCCTCTTTTTCCCCGTAAGATTGCCTCATATTCCCCAGATGAAAATCAATGTTTCCAACTGATAGGGTGCGGATTTTTATAGTGAAAAGGAGTCGTTATCATTTGAAAGATTATACGTTACAGCAGCAATGGTTCGGGAATGTCCGTAAAGATATTCTGGCCGGTATTCTGGTTGCCCTCGCTCTGATCCCCGAGGCGATCGGATTTTCAATTATTGCAGGTGTCGATCCGATGGTCGGCCTTTATGCATCATTTTGTATCGCGATTATTATTTCTATCTTCGGCGGCAGACCGGGAATGATATCAGCCGCTACGGGTTCAATGGCGGTTGTCATGGTGACATTGGTGGCTGATTACGGGCTGCAGTATTTGTTTGCGGCAACCATTTTGACAGGTATTATTCAATTTATTCTTGGTGTCAGTAAGATAGCGAAATTGATGAAATTTATTCCGCGTTCGGTCATGATCGGATTTGTGAATGCTTTGGCGATCTTGATTTTTTCTGCGCAGCTGCCCCAGTTCAAAGGAGCCTCATGGGTCATGTACGCCATGCTTGCCGGATCACTGGCTATCATATATCTATTGCCGAAGGTTACGACGGCTGTGCCGTCTCCGCTGGTGGCGATTATTGTCATGACGATCATTGCGGTGGTCTTCCATGCGGATGTCCGCACGGTCGGTGATATGGGCGGGATTACAAGTTCACTTCCGCATTTCTTGATACCGGATGTTCCGTGGACGTTTGAGACATTGCGGATTATTTTCCCGTATTCTCTGGCGCTTGCTTTCGTCGGATTGCTCGAGTCATTGCTGACAGCCCAGATCATTGATGAAATGACGGATACGGATAGTGATAAGAACAAAGAAAGCCGCGGACAAGGCATCGCCAATATTGTGAACGGATTTTTCGGAGGCATGGCCGGATGCGCCATGATCGGCCAGTCTGTCATTAATACGAAAGCCGGCGGACGCGGCCGGTTATCGGCTTTTACGGCCGGAGCGTTTTTAATGTTTTTAATTGCCGTATTAAGCGGTATCGTCGTGAAAATTCCGATGGCTGCGCTGGTGGCCGTGATGGTTATGGTGTCCATCGGCACGTTCGACTGGTCATCGATTAAAGGTTTACGGAAAGCGCCCCTTACTGATTCGATCGTTATGGTTATTACCGTCGTGACGGTCGTCCTGACAAATGATTTATCAAAGGGTGTCTTCGCGGGTGTGCTGCTAAGCGCGATCTTTTTTACGGCGAAAATTTCTAAGCTGAAGATTGTGTCACATTCCGAACAGAAAGATGTCAGAACTTATAAGGTAACGGGACAGATCTTTTTTGCTTCCGTGTCTGAACTGATGAATGCCATCGTTTATGATGAAGGCGTGAAGCGGATTGTCATTGATTTGACCGATGCCCACGTGTGGGATGATTCGGGAGCGGCGGCTCTTGAGAAAATTGTCGCCAAATGTAAAGAATACGGAATTGAGGCTGAATTAAAGGGATTAAATCAGAAAAGCCGAGATTTAATGAAACAAATGGCATAGAATTTGTGAAGTCCGGATGAATATATCCGGGCTTTTTTTCGGTTAAATTTGTGGGTTTGCATTGTTATAATGAATGAGATTTGAAAACCGTATATAGGAGACTTGCATATGATGTGGCTACAGAAGTTGAACCAAGTGTTGGGGAGAATCATGCCGCTTTTGACTCCGTCAAGTGTGGCGGCGGGTGTGCTGTTATCTCAGCATATCAGCTGGATGGCCGGCGCTGTGCCGTGGATATTTGCATTTATTACATTTACGGGCAGTCTGAGTGCCAATTTTCATTCGCTGAAGCGCAGTATCGAGAAGCCGCTCCCGATGATCATGGCATTGTTTGTTCTGCATATTTTCATGCCTGTTTTTGCATGGGGAAGCGGCCATCTGATTTTCAGCGGTGACCCTTTAACTGTGACGGGGCTGATTATGGGTGTGGTGATTCCGACCGGAATTACGAGTTTGATTTGGGCTGCGATGTATAAGGGGAATGTCGGATTGACGCTGTCTATTATCCTGGTTGATACCGTGCTTTCTCCTTTTATCGTACCGTTAAGCCTGTCTGTCCTGGCCGGGGCGAATGTTCAGATGGATGTGTGGGGAATGATGAAAGGGCTGGCGGAGATGGTGGTGATTCCATCCATCGCAGGGATGATAGTCAACCAGTTTTCCCCGCCGGTAAGGACTCAGGCAATAAGCCGGTCGCTGTCTCCTTTTTCAAAAATCTGTCTGATGATTGTCATTGCCATTAACAGTTCGGAAATCGCGCCGTATGTCACGCACGTGGATATCAAATTTGCGGGCATCGCAGGCATGGTATTTTTTATTGCCATGACGGGTTATGCCGTGGCATGGCTGATCGGAAGGCTGATGAAGCGGAGCCAGGATGAAATTGTGTCTCTGATTTATACGGGGGGCATGCGCAATATCAGCGCCGGAGCCGTTCTCGCCGTTTCTTTTTTTCCGTCTCAAGTGGCGGTTCCGGTTGTCATCGGGATGCTTTTTCAGCAAATCCTTGCTGCTTTGTTCGGCTATTTGCTGAGACGCTTTGAACTTAAGCCGGTCGTGATGAAGTATGAAAAAAACCGCTCAGCTACGTGAGCGGTTTTTTCCGTACAGCCAGCTTAGTGCTGCATTGAATTGTCGTTTGAATGCTTCTTGATGGTGCACGGCGCCTTCTTCAACAGTGAAAAAGAGCTGAGATTGAGAAAAGCCTTTTTGCCTCAGGCTTTCATGCACGTCTTTATTTTGTCGGATCATGTTGTTTTGGATGTTGTTTTTATGCTCAGCTTCGCGGCTGCCGACAGACATAAAGATACGCCGCCGTGCCGGACGCAAAGATGCGGAGCGGACATAATCTGCTGATTTTTCATACCAGAAGGAACCGGAAATACAACCGATTCTGCCGTATATTTCAGGCTTTTGGAGCATCGCGTATATCGAAAACAGTCCGCCTAATGACGCGCCGATCAGTCCTCTCGTTTCCGGATGTGCAGAAATGTGATGCATATCTTCAACAGTAGGAATGATGACATTTGTCAGCTCCTCGAGAAAGAGCCTCCCTTTGCCGCCGAAATCATGAAACGCAGGGGTCAGGGAAGGCGCGGGCCACGGCGTGTACTCATCGAGCCTGTCAGCCGGTTTGATGCCGATGAAAATCAATTCGGGAAGTGTTCCGTTCGCAAATTGGGATTCAAGTTTATCCCTCTGTTCTAAAAACAAAGAACCCCCATCCAGTACGTACACACAGGGTAAAGCCCCTGTTTGAACCGAATAGGGGGGAGGAAGATACACAGTGCATTCCTTTCCGTTTATCCGGTGTTCTGTAAGGGTGCCTCTCATGCATCCAGCCCCTTCTTTTGCTTAAACAGAAGAAAAAAGAAATAAGGAACGCCGAGAATCGCAAGAATAATTCCCGCCGGCACTTCTGAAGGCTGAAAGAACAATTTGCCCGCAAAGTCGGCGGATATGACGAGGAGCATACCGACCAATCCGCTGACCGGTAATGAGTATCTGTGCTCAATCCCGGCGAGCCTGCGGGAAATATGGGGCGCGATCAGTCCGACAAATGCCATGCTGCCCGCTGCGGTTACACATGCGCTGATCAAAGCGATGCAGGCAATGAGTAAAATCGTTTTTTCTTTATTGGTTGAAACACCGAGGCTTTTCACCGTGTCCTCATCGAAACGAATGGTATCCAGCAATGACGTTTTCGCCATAAGCAGAGGAATGAACACGATCAGCCACGGAAGGATCGCCGTAATGGTCATCCAGTTTGCCGACCAGATGCTGCCGTTTTTCCAAACCATCGCCATCTCATAATCCTGCGGGTCCATTTTTAATGAAAGAAATAAAGACAGCGCGCTGAATCCGGAATTCATGGCGATCCCGACGAGAATAATTCTGCCCGATTCCAGATGCCCCCGGTGCCAGGCGAAAATATAGATCAGCACGGCCGCCATCAATCCTCCGATGAGGCCGAAGACAGGCATACCCATCGCAGAGGCAAGTGCCGTCGCTTCAGATTGTCCCTGAAACAGAAGCATAAACGTGACGATTCCGGCTCCGGCTCCTGCATTAATGCCCAAAATACCGGGATCGGCAAGACCGTTTTTGGTAATGGCCTGAATAACGGCTCCGGCTATCCCCAATCCGAGCCCGATGGCAGCAGCCATGACAATGCGCGGCAGCCTCAGCTGAAACAGCAAAATGTCATATTGCGGATTCGGATGGATGCGGAAAAGGGTACTGAGCAGTTCACCCGGCTTTGCGGAAAAAGAACCGCTTGTCATGCTGAAATAGCTTACGAGCAATATGAGAGCAATCAGAATGATATAAATTCCGGCCATTTTACGCACCACGCTGATCCCCTCCTTTTCTTTTAATCAAATAAAGAAAGAAAGGAACACCGATGATAGAAGTGACAACTTCAATAGGCGTCTCAAACGGATAATTGATGAATCGGCTGGCAAGGTCGCAAAGGGTCAGGAAGACGCCGCCGATGATGCACGCGCATGGGATCAGCCTGCTGTAGTCCGATCCGACGAGAAAACGTGTGATGTGCGGAACGACCAAACCGACAAAGGCAATTTTTCCGGCGAGTGCCACCGAGCTTCCGGTCAATATGACAACGGCCGCCATCGCCATGAGTTTGATGGTTCTTTTCTGCTGTCCCAGACTTTTTGAAATGTCGTCTCCTAATGATACGGCAGTGACCTTTTTGCTGAGAATCATGGCCGTGATGATTCCGATCGCAAAAAACGGGACGGCCAGTTTCAAAAAATCAGGGTTCATTTGATGCAGTCTCGCACTGTACCAAAAACTGAGATCCTGCGAAATTTGAAAATAAATCGAAAGCGCAGCCGACAGACTGCTGAGAAGCATACTGGTCACCGTTCCGATGATGGCAAGCTGCACCGGGGTAAAACCGCCGGGAAGAATGGAGGCCAGCCCGAAAACAAGAGCGGCGCCGAATGCGGAACCGATAAACGAGTATATGATCATTTCAATGGATGTCGATTGAGGGAGCAATACCATGCAAAGGGTGATGATAAAAGCGGAGCCGTCCGACACACCCATGATTGAAGGCGAGGCCAGATAGTTCCGTGTGATTCCCTGCATGAGCGCTCCGGAAACAGCAAGGGCTGCGCCGATAAACATAGCGCCGGCAGCCCTCGGGATTCTTGAATGCCATATGATCTGATGGTCGGTATTCTCCGGATTAAAGTGCAGCAATGCGGAGAACACGGTATGGATGTCAAGCTGCTTTGCGCCGTATAAAACGGAAAGCAGCAGTGACAGAACAATGGCAATCGGTGAAGCAATGATAATCATGTGTGTCCGCCGTTTTGCATACATGTGAAAAACCTACTCTTTATTAGTCTTGAGTCAATTTGTCAGCCGCAACCTGTAAGAAGCTGATTTTACTCCATGCGGTTCCGCCTTGGGCTAACGGATCAATCGTATTGACGTATACATGGTCTTTTTTGACTGCCTTCAGGCTCTTCCAGATCGGATTTTTCTCTAAGTCTTTCAAAGCGTCCGGCTTATCTGCGTTTTCGTCATCAGAGAATTGTACGAAGATATGGTCAGGGTTCATTTCGCTTAATTTTTCAAGAGAAATCAGTTCCTGCGCTTTCGCCGCTTTGACTTCGTCCGGCGCCTTCAGGCCTAAATCACCGTAAAGCGTGGAGTTGAAATATACTTGTTCAGGATAAATATAAATATTGCCTTGTCTGATTCTGATGACCAGCGCGTTTGACTGTTTCGCTTTGCTGTTGATCTTTGTTTTTGTCTTTTTCAGGTCCTGTTCGTAATCTGCGATGATTTTTTTCGCTTTTTTCTCTTTATCTGTAAGCTGGGCGAGCAGCATCATGTTTTCTTTCCAGTATGATGAGATATGAGAGACAGGGATCGTTTCAGCGGTGCCGCTCAATTTTTTCAACGTTTTTTCCGGGAATTTGGTTGATGCCAGAATGACGTCCGGCTGCAGCTCAAGAATTTTTTCCATATTCGGCTGCATTTTTTCTCCCGTAGATACGGATTTATCTGTAATATCTTTAAACAGTTCCGGGAATTTGCCGGAGAAAGAAATTGCCCCTGCCGGATGAACGTCAAGCAATTTGGCGTCTTCCATTGATTCTACGCTGCCTGTAATGGCGATTTTGTCAGTCGGCGCTTTGACTTCATATGTTTTTCCGAGATATTCGATTTTCTTTTTATCTGAAGAAGCGTCCTTTCCTTTACTTGCTGTATCAGATGTTTCTGAGCTTCCGCAAGCCGCGGCCGTGAAAGCCAAAAGCAAAATCATGAAAGCGAATGCCAATTTCTTCATCTATTGTTCCTCCTGTTCAATTGATAACTATTATCAATTGGAATTATAGAGAATGAACAGGGATAAGACCATGGATAATTTCCGGCATTACCATGGACGATCTTCGGATAAAATGGAAATGCTTTGCTCGATCATCCGCTGATGTCCGCTTGGAGAATATTCAATCCACGGGTCAGATGATATGGGAAACACGCGTTTATTGCTGACGGCTCTAAGGTTCTGCCATATCCCGGTCTGCTGAATCCGCTGAAAATAACGAAGCGTTTCCGGTTCTTTACAAGTGAAAAGCATGATGCAGTCAGCCTGGCAATCCGCCAGCATGTCCAAGGAAATCTTTTCGTCAGGAGCAAAAGATTCCGGTTTTGCGGAGGCAAAGCCTAAATCACCGAAGAAGACATCCTCAATGCTGTTGTTATGGGCGATGTACATATTTTCTTTATATACACGGACAAATAAGAACCGCTGATGCCGCACGTGTTTCAGAGCATCTTTCGCTGAATGGGCGAGACTTTGATAAGCTTTAAGCCAGTGCCGCGCTTCCTGCTCTTCATTCAAATATGCGGCTGTGCGAAGAAACTGGTCTCTCCAATTCTTTTGAGCCGGAAGGTAAAAAACGTCAGTGATGTCATTCAGGCGCTGTTTTTCTTCTTCACTGACAGAATCAAGACTGAAAATGATGTCCGGGGCAGCTTGGGAAAGCGTGTGCAGGTTCTCTTCCCAATTTGCATTATAGCGGTAAGCACTCAGGTGAACCGGAATATCGGAAGAGAATTGTTTGTAATAATAGGCCGTCCATTTCGGGTGCAGCGCCGCAGCATAAGGCACGTGATGCAGAGGAATCAGATGCCCCATCGTTTCTTTTCCGTACGCGGCCATTTTTGTGCGCCTTTTTTTCATATAGCTTGTGGGTGAGCTGCCGGTATGTTTTTTAAAGATGCGGCTGAAATAAAATTCATCTTGGTAGCCGATTTGATGAGCGATTTCCCGCAGTTTGCAGTTTGCCTTGGCCATCAGTTTTTTCGCATTGGTTATGCGGATGTCTGTGATATATTCAGTTACGCTCTGCCCGTATAGTTTTTTAAAGGTTTCACTGTAATGCTTGGGACTGATTCCCGCCATATGAGCGAGCTGGGTGAGCGTGATTTTTGTGTCGGACTGAGCATGTATGAATTGTTTTGTCTGTTCGATCGCCGCTTTCGTATTATTTTGATGGCATACTTTTGCGGCATAAAGGTCGTACATCAGCTGCTGAAAGTCGGCTGTATATTTCATTTTCTGCAATCCATCCGCCGATCGCGCATTTTCAGAAAGTGACTGAAGCCGGCTTGTCAAATGATCAACCGTTTGTAAATTCATTTGCTGAAGTCCGTGGAAGATGTCTTCCCCGTTATCCGGAAGCATCGCTTCATCATCTGATGAATAGGAGAAAACACGGAGTCTGACGATATACAAATGGATGCCGCCTGACGGTATAGGGGCAATATTGAATGTCTCATCACAAGGACAGATGTAGAGCGTTTCCTTCTGCAGCGGAAAGCTGTCTGTTCCGATATCAATTTGTCCCTCGCCTTTCACATGAAAGATCAATACGGGGGAATCAGTGAGCTGATGCTCTGACAGAAGGTCGGCTGTTTTTTTTACGGAGATGATATCAATGGGCTGAAAGAATAATGTGTTTTTCATGAGAAACCACCTTTTAGGAAACATTCATTTAAATGATAACTGTTATCATTTAAATTGTACCAAATAAATGAATGTTTTCCTATAAAAAGCGGAAATGTGAAATGCGTCAAAATGTTACACGTGTAACACGAATGTTGTCAGTATATGAGGTATTGTTTTCTTAGAGTTTTGAATTGTTCCAGCCGGCGTTGATATGTGCCGGTGATGTCTTCAATGGAAGTGCCTTTTTCTATTTTTTTGCGTACCCAGCCGTTACCGATCAGCTTGTCAAAAGAGCCTGTCATCAAGAATGAAAAGTCATTCGGATATAAGTCATGCATGGTTTTCAGAATGGAAAGCCCTGTTTTTGTCGCTTCAAATGTGTTTCTGTTTGTTACGTAGACTTGTACGCCGTGGCACAGCTTGCCCTGGTGCTTGGAGAAGCTGGGGATAAATGATGCGGCTCTGAAGGTGACGCCCGGAAGCTTGAGACTGTTCAGGCGTTCTTCGAGCTCGGTGCTTTTCATATAAGGCGCGCCGATCAGTTCAAACGGCTTTGTCGTGCCCCTTCCTTCGGATACGTTTGTGCCTTCGATTAGTCCTGTCGCCGAATATGCGAATATGCTGTCCGGGGTCGGGATATTAGGCGAAGGGAGGACGAACGGCAGACCGGTATCTTCAATCGTCATCGTCCGCTTCCAGCGCTTCATTTTTACGACGGTGAGGTCGGCGCCAATATGAAACTCTTTATTGAATAAAAGAGCAAGCTCACCGATCGTCATGCCGTGCTTCAGCGGGATCGGATACAGTCCGACAAATGAAGCGTAATCCGGTTCAAGAACCGGGCCGTCCGGATTTCGTCCGCCTTGCGGATTCGGCCGGTCCAAGACATAAAAAGGAATGCCTTTTTCTTTTGCCGCTTCCATTGCATAGGCCATTGTATAAATGTAGGTGTAGTATCGCGTTCCGACATCCTGAATATCGAAAATCAGTACATCTGTATCTTTCAGCATGTCAGGCGTCGGTTTCCTCGTTTCCCCGTACAGGCTGTAGACGGGAAGCCCTGTTTTTTCGTCTATATACGATGTGACTTTGTCTCCGGCCTGAGCATCGCCGCGGACACCGTGCTCCGGTCCGAATAATGCCGTCAAATGGATGTCTGGTGCCTCATACAGCACGTCAACGCTGCTTTTCAATGAATTGTTCACACCGGTCGGGTTGGTGATCAGCCCGACCCTTTTTCCCTTCAGTTCCTGTTTATAATCTTTCAGCAGGCGGTCGATGCCTGTTTGGATGCTTGGTTTCTTGGCGGTATGAAGGTTTCTGTCAGAAGCCGCCGAGACTGCCGTCATGGCACTGATGACGACTAATCCGGCAAGAAGCGCAGCCGTTTGTGTTTTCATGATCAGTCCTCCTGTTTAAAGCGGTTTTCCGGTCTTCAGATTGATACCGAAACCATAAGGATACAGTGTCGTTCCCGGATGCGTGACGGAAGGAATGTCAGCGGGCAGCCTGCCTTGCGGTGTTGTCTGTCCGAATATCGCTTCAACGCCTGCCGGAATGTTTGGCTGGAGAAATTGTCCGTCTGTATATCCTTTAAAGCCGTAGACTGCGATAAGGGCTTCAGCTTCTTCAAAGTTCGCAGCGTCATATGGATTACGCAGGCTCATCAGCACAAAGGGTTTTTGGTTCGATTGTGCGGCTTTCATGACGGCCCGCGGAAATGCAGTCGTCCACTTGCCGGGATCTGTGACGGAATCGTCAATCACGCCGTCGTTTACGACAGGATCATTTTTCACAACATATGAGCCTGTAATCACGTAATCAGCGTCAGATATCTGCTTTTTGTGTTCATCATGAAATGTGCGTTCGGCGAAGTTCATTTTACTGATGGTTACCGGCCGGATTTTTTTCTTCTTGATGAGCTGGCGAATGGTTTGTTCCATTGACGCTGTTTGATCTTCATATGGAGCGGCAATGAGAACGCGGCTGTTCATTTTCGGTTTGAATGGGAGCGTGCGGTTTTTGTTTTGTAAGACGGTGACGGACCTTTCCGCGATTTGTTTTTCAGCTTTCAGGTGATTTTTGCTGCCGACGGTTTTCTTTGCTTTTGCAATCTTCTTTTTCAGATTTGTCTCTTTCGGTGCGGGATATATCCCTCGTTTTATTTTCAGGGAAATGATGCGTTCCGCCGATTTGTTAATTTGCTGCAGCGGAATATCCCCTTTTTGTACCGCCTTTTTTAAAGCGGAATGAACCCGGGCAAAGCGGTTTTCCGTTTGCAGCGATGTCACTTGGGCCGGCATCAGGGCAATATCGACGCCTGCTTTTACGGCCATGACGACCGCCTCTTCCTGGCCGAAATGATCGGCAATGGCTTTCATATTTAATGCATCCGTGACGATGACGCCGTTAAAGCCCATTTCCTCACGGAGAAGATGAGTCATCACTTTTTTCGAGAGCGTGGCGGGTACGAGGATGTCTGAACCGTCCAGCTTGCTTTTATAGGTTGTATCGTCAAACGCGGGAAATTGCACATGGGCTGTCATGATCATATCAGCTCCGGCCTGAATGGCCTTCCGGAACGGATAAAGTTCAATCTGACGCAGCCTTTCTTGATTGTGGGTGACAAGCGGAAGGCCGTAGTGGCTGTCGACATCCGTGTCGCCGTGTCCCGGGAAATGTTTGACGGCGGCAGCGACATCCTGCTTTTGCTGAGCCTTCATTGAGGCAAGACCGAGTGAAGCTGTCAGATCTCGGTCTGAACTGAACGACCTGACGCCGATGACAGGGTTTCCGGGATTATTATTGATATCGAGAACGGGAGCGAAGTTCGTATTAATGCCCAGTGCTTTCAGTTCTTTCCCGATAATGGCGCCGGTCTGGGACGCGTAGGCTGTTTTTCTAGCGGCTCCGAGCGCCATATTGCCTGGGAAATGAGTGCCCTCACCAAGTCTAGTTACGATGCCGCCCTCCTGATCAATGCTTAATAATAGCGGAATGTCAGGGCTCGCCTTTTGAAAGGCATCTGTCAGGCGTACTGTTTGTTCAGTGTTTTTCACATTTTCTGCAAATAAGATAACGCCGCCGAACCGGTACTTTTGAATAAGCCCTGCGACTTCTTTATTCATTTGGGTAAGAGCCTCAGGTGATGACTGCCCCTTTTTTTGCCAATTGCGAAAATCAGGCATGAGCATCTGCCCTAATTTTTCATCTAATGTCATACGGGATACCGCTTGTTCCGCCTGTGACGGAATGTCCGGTTTTGTCGATACATGATGCGTGCCGAAAACAATGAACAACAGTAATACAGCTGAGATAACAAGTTTCATGATGGTGCCCTCCTGCCGTCATAGTTTGGAAAAAAGACATGGGTTGTCATTCAATGGCTTCATAAATCGTTTTTATGATGCTGCCGTAGCTTCCGGTCGGAAAAAGATCCCCTTCAAAAACATTCGGGTTTTCACCGGGACTGACGACGGGGGAATGCTTTTTATTGGTCAAAAGTGCGATCCCCAGCTTATAAGCGGGATCAATAATCGTGACTGTGCCGGTCCATCCCGTATGGCCGTATGCCTGCCTGCTTGCATAAGGGCCGAACATCCACTCCATATTCGGGCTGCCGTTTTTCCGCCAGCCGAGAGTGAAAGTCGGATCAGAGGATGCCGCCGTTGTGAACAAATCGGCCGTTCTTTTATTGAAGAGAGAAACGTGTTTATAACTGCCGCCGTTCAGCATGACTTGAAGAAGGACGGCCATGTCATCAGCTCTGGAAAACAGCCCGGCGTGGCCGGACACCCCTCCCATTGAGTAAAATGCTTTTTCATCGTGAACTTCCCCCTGCAGCGTATACGTCCTGATGTGAGGAAAATGGATGACTCCGTCACGTGTGTTGCCTAAACGTTCAGTAGCTGCGAATGATTTTTCTTTAAAGCCTTTTTGCAGCGGATTGAACAGTGTGTGCGTCAGTTTCAGCGGTTTGTACAGTTCTTGTTCCGCATAGGCATCAAGGGTTTTTCCGGTTATGTTTTCAATGATGCAGCCGAGAAGCATGTAACCGATATCGCTGTATACGTGTTTTGTTCCCGGTTTGTATGCAAGCGGGATTTGAGTGAGAAAACGGATCGTTTTATCCCGTTCTTGTGAATACAAAGGGCCTGCGGTGTCCGGCTGATAGAAATAAAAGCTTGCCGGCAGACCGGATTGATGCTGGAGCACATCGATGACGCGAATGCGGTCTTTTTCTTGAATCGGATCGCTTTTTCTGTCTTTGAAATCAGGAAGGTAAGCCGAGACTTTTTGATACACATCAAGCTTTCCCTGGCTGACGAGTCGCTGTAATGCAAAATTCGCCGCGTACATTTTTGTATTGGAAGCTAGATCAAACATGGTTGATGTTTTCATTTTTTTCGGACGGGATAAAAGGGTGTTCCCGTCATATTTTTTGCTGTAGCCGTATGCTTTCTTTTTGATCACCCGTCCGTCCTTTACGACGACGAGGACGGCTCCGGGGAATCCTGCTGCAATGTCTTTTTCAATCATTTGATCAACCTTTCTGAGCTTTGCTGCGTCGTATAATTTGGATTGGGCTTCGGCTTTGTGCTGCGGCAGAAAAGAGAGGCTGATGACCATTGTGAGTATGGCGGCTGTCAGTGTTTTCATATTCTGATCCCTCCCGGTTTATTCAAATTCAGCAGCCATGTCATCCTTAAATCCGAACGCATAAGTGAAGACAAAGCCCGCCGCGTAAGAGATGAAGAGACCGATGATATACAAAACGATTTGAGCCGGCTGTACGAGAAACGAGAGCGGAAGGCCGGAGACACCGATTGAAAAAGTAGCCACCTGAAAATGGGCTTGAAAGGCGCCGCCGATTCCCGCCCCTAAGCACGCCGTCAAAAACGGCCGGCCGAGCGGGAGCGTGACGCCGAAGATGAGCGGCTCTCCGATTCCGAGCAGACCGGATGGAAGTCCTCCGCCGATCGCTCTTTTCAATGAGGCTTTTTTTGTTTTCATAAAGATGGCGAAGGCCGCCCCTACTTGACCCGCGCCTCCCATCGCGAGAATCGGAAGAAGCGGGTCATCTCCGATTGATCGGATTAATTCCAAATGTACGGGAGTCAAGCCCTGATGCAGGCCGGTGACGACAAGCGGCAGGAAGGCGGCTCCCAGTACAAACCCTGAGAGCACTCCCCCGACATTCAGCAGCGACAATAAACCTGATGTAATCAGATCAGAAATAAAACCGCCTGCAGGGATAAAAACGACATATGTCACCAGCCCGGTGATAAGTAAAGACAATGTAGGCGTGACGATAATGTCGATGGATTGATGGACGTACTTTCTGATAAACCGTTCGGTATAAGCGATAAAAACCGCAGCGAAAAGAACGCCGATTAATCCTCCCCTGCCAGGGAGCAGATTCTCTCCGAACAAACTGATATTGGCGATCTCAGGGTTAAGGATCAATATGCCCGCAAGGCCGCCCATCGCAGGTGTCCCGCCGAATTCCTTCGCCGCATTGATGCCGACAAGGACGCCGAGGTAAGCGAATAAGCCTGAACCGATAACCGTTAAAATAAGTGCGATTTGGGATTCTTTCGGGAGCCAGCCGGCCTGAATGACGGCTTTCGTAATACCGGTGATTAAACCTGATGCAATGAGTGCGGGAATAAGGGGAATGAAGATGCTTGATATTTTTCTCAGAAACAGTGTGATGGGTGTGGTGTTTTTTCTGTTGAGATCGGCTTTTTTCCGTGAGGCGGCTTCTTTTAAATCAATGTTTTTTCCGGATGACATAAGTTTTGCGAAAGCGTCGGCGACATGATTGACGACACCCGTGCCGAGAATGATCTGCAGTGTTTCGGCTTCGACGACGCCTATTACCCCGTCAAGCCGTTTCAGCGCCTCAATATCCGTTTTGTCCTGATCTAAAGGTGTAATCCTCAGGCGTGTCATACAGTGGGTAAAGCCTGAAATATTCGATGAACCGCCGCAATTGTCCAGGATATCTTTGGCCAGTGACTGATAAAATGCCTCTTTGCTCATGGAGATCCTCCTTTTTCCGTGCGATTTTTCCCGGGGAGCAGTGCCTGAAACGCGTCCTAAAAGCGCCTGCGCCGATCATGAAAACGGCGCGGGCTCATAAAAGCACATTATTTTTCACCAAAGAACGATCAGCGTTCTTTTTCTTTTGAAACGTGCTGTTCAATGGCTTTGTCAATGAAGCCGTCTGCTTCTTTGAGCAGTGCCTTCGCGTGTGTTTCGTCTGAATTCGTCTTCAGCATGACGATTGCCGTTTTGACATGGCTGCCTGCGGCCTCAAGCGTTTCTTTTGCCTTGTCGTACGGAACGCCCGTGATGCTTTGGATAATGCCGATTGCGCGTTCTTTCAATTTTTCGTTGCTGACATGAACGTCCACCATTAAATTTTCGTACACTTTGCCGCTTTTGATCATCACGGCCGTGGAAATCATGTTCAGAATCATTTTATGTGCCGTCGCCGCTTTCATTCGTGTTGACCCTGTAATCACTTCGGGGCCGACGACGACTTCAATGCTGTGATCGGCATAAGTGCTGATCAATGAGTGTTTATTGCATGTGAGCGCGACGGTTTTGGCGCCGATTGTTTTTGCGTATTTCAGCGCACCGGCCGCATACGGCGTGCGCCCGCTTGCCGCGATGGCGATCACGGTGTCTTCTGCGGTAAGCCCGATCGTTTTGAGATCGAGAGCGCCGGTTTCCTCGCTGTCTTCTATACCTTCAGCCGCTTGCAAAAAGGCGTCTGCTCCTCCGGCCATCAGACCGATGACGGTGTCGGGACTTACGCTGTATGTAGGCGGGCATTCAACCGCATCCAGTACACCGAGTCTGCCGCTTGTGCCCGCTCCCGCATAAATCAGCCTGCCGTTTCGCCGTAATGATTGATGGGCGAATTGAACGGCAATCTGAATATCGGGCAGCACCTGCTGAACGGCTTCAGCCACTTTGAAATCCTCTTCGTTAATGATGCGGAGAATTTCCATCGTGTCTGCTTGATGGATTGAAGCGGTCTGCGGATTTCTGGTTTCTGTGGTCAATCTGTGAATGTTAAGCCGGTCTGTCATGATTGTACCCTCCCAAGTCGTTAATACTTGAAGTATATGGGCTTCTGAATAGATGTTTCAAGAAAAATCGGCAGGGATGAGATGGATAATCAAGCGCTTTCACAAAAAATGATGCAGAATGTGCTGTTCACCGATGGGGCCGATCCTGCGACGACCTTTATCAATAAAACCGGAAGACCGGTACAGGTTCTTTGCACGATGATTGCGATGGTTTACAGCAAGCACGATTTCATCACACCAAGGAAAGTAATTTGCGACAAAAGCGGGGAGCTGCAGCATCGCTTGTTTGGCATAACCTTTTCCCTGATGCGGCGCATGTAAGGACAGCGCACTCAGCAAAATGGCAGACACATTATTCGAATACGGGGCAATGGTTTCTTTTGAGGTATGTAAAATAAAAAAACCGACGGGGCGGTCTTCATTTAAAATGACTGTCGGGTAGCGATCCCGGATGACAAGAGCCTGCGGCAGTACATCTATCGGCAGAGCTGTGAACTTTTTATCTTCTTCACTCAGCACAAACCCGTTCAGTCCGTCTGCATGCTCCGGTTTATAAAAGGACAGGGCTACATCCATGATATCTACTCTCCTTTTTTATAATTGATCCAATTCATCTTCTGATAGAACACGGCAGCCTGCCCGTTTTAAAAGAGCGGAAGTGATGCCGTCTCCGATTATTTTTTTCCCTGAGAAAGTGCCGTCATAGATAAAGCTGCTGCCGCAGGACGGACTGTTTTCTTTAAGGATGACCGTTGCGGCGCCTATTTCTTTTGCGTATGCTAACGTTTTTTCCGCGCCATCCATATATAAAGCCGTAACGTCTTCGCCTGATGCCGTTACGATTCTTGCTGTTCCGTTCAGCACGTCTTCGCCCGTGCCGCCGATGATTTCCGCCGGTTCGCGGGGAGTGGTGAAGCCGCCCAAAAGTTCGGGGCAGACCATAACAGCTTTCTTTTCTTCTACGAGTCTGCGGATTTTTTCCGAAGCGGCGTGAGAGCCGTTATACCTGCATTCGATACCGCCGAGACAAGAGTTGACTAAGATCATCTGTGTCCATTCCCTTCAATATTTTGATACTTTCATCATAAATGAAATAAGAGAGGAGGGATGAGTTTTTCAGTTAAAAAACGGGTAAAAAAGTTTGAAAATAAAAAAAATAATTTTTCTCTTTACAAATGGGGTACAACCTGTATATAATAACTTTTGTCAGCTCGACGCGGACACAACGGCCCGTTGGTCAAGCGGTTAAGACACCGCCCTTTCACGGCGGTAACACGGGTTCGAATCCCGTACGGGTCATATGGAGGATTAGCTCAGCTGGGAGAGCATCTGCCTTACAAGCAGAGGGTCGGCGGTTCGAGCCCGTCATCCTCCACCATATTTGCCGGCCTAGCTCAATTGGTAGAGCAACTGACTTGTAATCAGTAGGTTGGGGGTTCAAGTCCTCTGGCCGGCACTGTTTTTCAAAAAAATACGGAGGGGTAGCGAAGTGGCTAAACGCGGCGGACTGTAAATCCGCTCCCTCAGGGTTCGGCAGTTCGAATCTGCCCCCCTCCACCATTTTTGGGCTATAGCCAAGCGGTAAGGCAACGGACTTTGACTCCGTCATGCGTTGGTTCGAATCCAGCTAGCCCAGTCTCAGACACCTTTGGCATAAAGGTGTCTTTTTTTTATCAGCATTTTGTTTCGATTTCTGATTGTTCATCAGATATACTATTTTTAAGCTGCTGTTAAGGCAGTATATTCTGTATTTTCCATCTACACCCTGCCTGAAATTTGGTAAAATAAATGTAATAAAAAAATGAAACCTTTTAAAACAATCAACGTATAGATACAGACCGGTGAAGGGCAGAGGTAAGATAAAACATGGAAAACCTGATTAAAAAAAGAATCAAGCAAGTCAAAAAAGGCGATCAAAATGCGTTTGCAGAAATCGTTGACCTTTATAAAGATAAGATTTACCAGCTTTGCTACCGCATGCTCGGCAATGTTCACGAAGCGGAAGATATTGCGCAGGAAGCTTTTATCAGAGCGTATGTCAATATCGACAGTTTCGATATCAACAGAAAGTTTTCAACGTGGCTTTACAGAATTGCGACCAACCTGACCATTGACCGCATCCGCAAGAAAAAGCCTGATTACTATCTGGACGCAGAAGTAGCGGGAGCAGAAGGGCTGACGATGTATTCGCAGATCGCCGCGGACGGGGTTCTCCCTGAAGACGCCGTATTGTCATTGGAGCTGTCGGACACAATTCAGAAAAAGATTTTAAAGCTGCCTGACAAGTACAGAACGGTTATTGTATTAAAGTATATTGACGAACTCTCTTTAATTGAAATCGGGGAGATTCTGAATATCCCTGTCGGCACCGTCAAGACAAGGATACACAGAGGCAGAGAGGCTCTTAGAAAACAATTGAGGGATCTTTAAGTGGGGTGATGAAATGAGCTGTCCTGAACAGATCGTGCAGCTTATGCATAAGCATCTTGATGGAGATATCCTTCCTGAAGATGAAAACGTATTAAAACAACATTTGCAGTCATGCGGGAATTGCAAACGGCATTTTCATGAAATGGAGAAATCCGTAGCACTCGTCCGAAGCACATCGCATGTCACGGCCCCTGCTGATTTTACTGCCAAAGTTATGGCGAATCTTCCAAAAGAGAAAAAACGCGCTTCTGTAAAACGATGGATCAAAACTCATCCGATGATTGCAGCCGCAGCAGTTTTTGTGATTTTAATGGGCGGCGGTTTTTTCAACAGCTGGCATAATGACCACAATTTCAGTGTGTCCAAACAGCCGAACCTTGTCGTGCAGAATCACACGGTCACCGTCCCTGAAGGCGAGACCGTAAAGGGCGATGTCACAGTAAAAAACGGCAAGCTGTTCATTGAAGGAAAAGTCGACGGCAATGTGACTGTCGTCAACGGAGAAAAATACATGGCCTCAGCCGGACAAGTCACCGGGCAGATTGAAGAGATTAACCAATTGTTTGACTGGGTCTGGTACGAACTGAAATCGGCGGGCCAGGGCGTCGTGAGCGCATTGGACCCGAGTGAAGATGAGTAAAGCGTATAATCGCTTTACTCTTTTTTTGTGCATCGCCGCTCTGGCTCATTTCACTTGAGAAATCAAAATGTGGTATAATGAGCACGCTATATGATGTACATATTGCTCATGCAGCACAATTCATAACAGAAAAACGAAATGACTGAATTCTTGGAGGACGAGGAAATGGCTTTTGAGGACATCCCATTTTTGCAATACCTCGGCAATGCCGTTGATATTCTCCTTGTTTGGTATGTGATATATAAATTAATCATGGTCATACGCGGGACGAAGGCGGTTCAGCTTTTAAAAGGAATCGTCGTCATCGTATTGGTTCGGATGGCCAGTTCATATTTGGGACTCAGCACGCTTCAGTGGCTGATGGACCAAGCGATAACATGGGGATTTTTAGCGATCATCATTATATTCCAGCCTGAGCTGAGACGGGCGCTTGAACAGCTCGGACGGGGCCGGTTCTTTTCCAGGAGCGGAACCCCCGTGGAGGAAGCGCAGCATAAGACAATTGAAGCGATTACAAAATCGATCAGCTACATGGCGAAACGCCGCATCGGCGCACTCATCGCCATTGAGCGCGATACGGGAATGGGCGATTATATTGAGACGGGCATCCCGCTTAATGCGCAGGTCAGCTCGGAGCTTTTGATTAATATCTTCATCCCGAATACACCGCTGCATGATGGAGCGGTCATTATGAAAAATAACGAGATTGCGGCGGCTGCCTGTTATCTGCCGCTTTCTGAAAGCCCGTTTATTTCAAAGGAGCTGGGGACGCGTCACAGAGCGGCTGTCGGCATCAGTGAAGTGACGGACAGCTTAACCATTATTGTATCTGAAGAGACGGGCGCCATCAGTGTGGCCAAAAACGGAGACCTTCACAGAGAATTGACGGAAGAAGCACTGAAAGAAATGCTTGAAGCCGAGTTTAAGAAAAACGCCAGAGATACTTCTTCTAACCGCTGGTACTGGAGGGGCAAGAAAAATGGATAAATTCTTAAACAACCGCTGGGCTGTAAAGATCATTGCATTGCTCTTTGCGCTGCTGCTTTACGTTGCGGTTAACAACAACCAGGCGCCGACTCCGAAAAAGCCGGGGGAATCCTTTTTTCCGACATCAACGACTGACGAGGCTACGCTTACTGATATTCCTGTAAAAGCATACTATGATGAAGCGAACTATGTCGTCACCGGCGTGCCCCAGACCGTAAATGTCACGATTAAAGGCTCGACAAGCGCGGTGAAAAAGGCGAGACAGACGAAGAATTTTGAGATATACGCCGATATGAATAAGCTGAAGACCGGGACTCATAAGGTCGAATTGAAGGCGAAAAACGTATCGGACGGACTGACGGTCTCCATTAACCCGTCAGTCACGACGGTTACGATCCAGGAAAAAACGGCTGAGAGTTTTCCCGTGGAAGTTGAATACTACAATAAAAGCAAAATGAAAAAGGGATATACCCCTCAGCAGCCGATTATCAGCCCGAAAAACGTGCAGATTACAGGTTCGAAAAATGTGATTGATAACATTTCACTTGTCAAAGCATCCGTGAACCTTGAAAATGCAAATGAGACCATTGAAAAGGAAGTGAAGGTGACCGTCTATGACAAAGACGGCAACGCACTTCCTGTTGATGTTGAACCGTCAGTCATTAAAGTGACGGTTCCCGTAGCCAGTCCGAGCAAAAAGCTTCCTTTCAAAATCGAAAGGAAGGGAAGTCTTCCGGACGGAGTGAGCGTTGCGAGCATTGACTCGAATCCGAGTGAGGTGACGGTTTACGGCCCGCAGGATGTGCTGGATTCACTTGAATTTATTGACGGCGTATCTCTTGATCTAGGCAAAATTGATAAAGATACCGATATCAATGCCGATATCCCGCTTCCTAAGGGTGTCACTAAGGTATCACCGGAAAAAATCACGCTTCATGTTAAAGTGGACAGTGAAGACAAAAAGGATTTTGACAATGTCGGAATCAAGACGGTCGGACTGGGAGGCTCACAGCAGATTGAGTTTCTCGATCCTGAATCGCAGGCGATAAATATTACGGCCAAAGGCTCTCCCGCCAACATTAAGGCGCTGAAAAAGTCGGACATTGAACTGTATGCCAATGTCTCGGACTTGGATGACGGAGAGCACTCTGTAAAGCTTGAAGTAAACGGCCCGCAAAACGTCACATGGTCCCTGTCAAAAGACACGGTTAAGATCAAGCTGACTTCTAAGAAAAACACAAGTTCAAATAAAAATAACGGCGGTTCCGCTGATTCCGGCAATAAGAACAGCACAAGCGGAGACGCAGACAAAGACAAGAACAAGAACCGGGAAGACGACACTGACAGCGATCAGAATAAAAGTCAAAACCAGGATCAAAATCAAGACCAGGATGAAGACGGATCAAGCACTGATTCTTCTTCAACAGAATGAAAAAGGAGCGATACAAAATGGGCAAGTATTTTGGAACAGATGGTGTAAGAGGTGTTGCCAACAGCGAGCTTACGCCAGAGCTGGCCTTTAAAGTTGGGCGTTTTGGCGGTTATGTCCTGACCAAAGATAAGCAGCGCCCGAAAGTGCTGATCGGCCGTGATACACGTATCTCCGGACATATGCTGGAGGGAGCCCTTGTCGCCGGACTTTTATCGATCGGAGCTGAAGTGATGCGCCTCGGCGTTATTTCTACGCCGGGGGTATCCTATTTAACGAAAGCCATGGATGCTGAGGCGGGCGTCATGATCTCCGCTTCTCACAACCCCGTACAGGATAACGGAATTAAATTTTTCGGAGGGGACGGCTTTAAGCTTTCTGATGAGCAGGAAGCCGAGATTGAACGTCTCATGGATGAACCGGAAGATAAGCTGCCGAGACCGACAGGCGCGGACCTCGGGCTTGTAAACGATTATTTTGAAGGCGTTCAAAAGTATCTGCAATTTTTAAAGCAGACGGCGGACGAAGATTTCACAGGCATTCATGTAGCGCTTGACTGCGCCCATGGTGCGACATCATCCATTGCGACGCACCTTTTTGCCGATCTCGATGCTGACGTATCTACAATGGGGACGTCTCCGAACGGATTAAATATTAATGATGGCGTCGGGTCTACACACCCGGAAGCGCTGAGTGCTTTCGTCAAAGAAAAAAACGCCGATATCGGCCTTGCGTTTGACGGAGACGGCGACCGCCTCATTGCCGTTGATGAAAAAGGAAACATCGTCGACGGTGATCAGATTATGTACATATGCGCGAAGTATTTGAAATCAGAGGGCCGTCTGAAGGATGATACCGTCGTATCGACTGTGATGAGCAACCTCGGTTTCTACAAAGCGCTTGAAAAAGAAGAAATCAAAAGCGTTCAAACGGCAGTCGGCGACCGCTATGTCGTAGAAGCGATGAAAAAAGACGGCTATAATGTCGGCGGCGAGCAGTCAGGGCACCTTATTTTCCTTGATTACAACACTACCGGCGACGGTCTTTTGTCCGCGATCATGCTTGTGAATACGCTGAAGGCGTCCGGCAAAACCCTTTCAGAACTTGCGGATGAAATGAAAAAATTCCCGCAGCTCTTAGTGAACGTGAAAGTGACGGATAAATATAAGGTAGAAGAAAACGCTAAGGTGAAGGCCGTTATTTCTGAAGTGGAAAAAGAAATGAACGGAGACGGCCGGATTTTAGTGCGCCCGTCAGGCACCGAACCGCTCGTCCGCGTGATGGCTGAAGCGAGAACAAAAGAGCTTTGTGACGAATATGTCACAAAAATCGTGGATGTCGTGCGGACAGAAATGGGAGCGGAGTAGCGAAGTTTATAAGCAGAGAGCGAACAAGACAAGTGCGATCAGCATAATATGATAGTAAACATGATGCCGGGGCGGCAAAAAATAATTGACCGTCCTTGGCACATGCTGTAAAATCAAGCTTGTTCAGCCTTTGTTTTTCACTTGCAGGAAAGGCGGGATTGTTTGCATCTTTTATAATTACAGCGCCCGAACTAAGCGCCCGAAAAACGGCTTAGTTGACGAGGATGGAGGTTATCGAATTTTCGGCGGATGCCTCCCGGCTGATTCATTTAGATCACAGCCGTAAGGATTTCTTCAAACCGGAGGGGCGACTCTCCGAACAAAGAGAAATCACATGATCTTCCAAAAAAACATGTGGGAGGGGACGATTGAAAGTCCCCTTGTAATTTGACTTTCTTCGTCTCCTTTTGCACCTTTAGGAGGAAGAAAATATGTGTGGAATTGTAGGTTACATCGGTCAGCTTGATGCGAAAGAGATTTTGTTAAAAGGATTAGAGAAGCTTGAGTACCGCGGTTATGACTCTGCCGGTATCGCTGTGGCGAATGAGCAGGGCGTGCATGTGTACAAAGAAAAAGGCCGCATCGCCGACCTTCGTGAAGTGGTAGATCACTCGGTTGAATCTCAAGCGGGAATCGGCCATACACGCTGGGCGACTCACGGCGAACCAAGCTTCCTGAACGCTCACCCGCATCAAAGCGCACTCGGCCGCTTTACACTTGTTCACAACGGTGTGATCGAGAACTATGTTCAGCTGAAGCGCGAATATCTTGAAAACGTTGAACTGAAAAGCGACACGGACACTGAAGTAGTCGTTCAAATGATCGAGCAATTTGTGGCGGGAGGACTTAACACAGAAGAAGCGTTCCGCAAAACACTGACTCTGTTAAAAGGCTCTTACGCAATTGCATTATTTGACGGTGAAAACACAGACACCATTTACGTTGCAAAAAACAAAAGCCCTCTGTTAATCGGCCTTGGAGATACGTTTAATGTCGTGGCGTCTGACGCGATGGCTATGCTTCAAGTAACGAATGAATACGTTGAGCTTTTGGACAAAGAAATGGTGATCGTGACAAAAGACGAAGCCGTGATTAAAAACCTTGACGGTGAAGTCATGACACGTGCGTCTTATATCGCTGAGCTTGATGCCAGTGATATCGAAAAAGGCACATACCCTCACTACATGTTAAAAGAAACGGATGAGCAGCCGCTTGTTATGCGCAAAATCATCCAAACGTATCAGGACGAAAATGGCAGACTGGCCGTGGCCGGCGATGTCGCTGACGCTGTGGCGGAAGCGGACCGCATTTATATCGTGGCTTGCGGAACGAGCTACCATGCCGGTCTTGTCGGGAAACAATATATTGAAATGTGGGCAAACGTACCGGTTGAAGTGCATGTAGCGAGTGAATTCTCTTATAACATGCCGCTTCTGTCTAAGAAGCCGCTCTTTATCTTCCTTTCTCAAAGCGGAGAAACAGCGGACAGCCGCGCCGTGCTTGTTCAAGTCAAAGCGCTG
This sequence comes from Bacillus sp. FSL K6-2865, assembly GCF_040311405.1. NCBI lineage: Bacteria > Bacillati > Bacillota > Bacilli > Caryophanales > Bacillaceae > Bacillus > Bacillus sp. FSL K6-2865. The sequence goes on from NZ_CP152036.1 coordinate 200,684, forward strand.
GGTCACAAAGCGCTGACGATCACAAACGTTCCGGGATCAACGCTTTCCCGTGAAGCGGATTACACATTGCTTCTGCACGCAGGCCCTGAGATCGCGGTGGCATCAACAAAAGCGTATACGGCTCAGATTGCCGTCCTCGCGATCCTTGCGTCCGTTGCAGCAGAACGCAACGGTGTTGATATCGGTTTTGATTTAGTCAAAGAATTAGGTATCGCGGCAAACGCCATGGAAGCCCTCTGCGACCAGAAGGACGAAATGGAAATGATCGCGCGTGAGTACCTGACTGTTTCAAGAAACGCTTTCTTCATCGGCCGCGGCCTCGACTACTTCGTATGTGTCGAAGGCGCCCTGAAGCTGAAAGAGATTTCTTACATCCAGGCGGAAGGCTTCGCCGGCGGCGAGCTGAAGCATGGAACAATCGCTCTGATTGAAGAAGGAACACCAGTCTTTGCGCTGGCGACACAAGAGCACGTCAACCTGAGCATCCGCGGAAACGTGAAGGAAGTCGCAGCCCGCGGCGCCAACACTTGCATCATCTCGCTGAAAGGCTTAGAAGACGCAGACGACAGATTCATCCTGCCGGAAGTCAACCCTGCGCTTGCTCCGCTGGTTTCTGTTGTGCCATTGCAGCTGATCGCTTACTATGCGGCACTGCACCGCGGCTGTGATGTTGATAAACCGCGCAACCTTGCGAAGAGTGTTACGGTGGAATAATATATTTAACCCCTTTGGTTATTAGCCAGAGGGGTTTTTTAATGCGGAAATGAGAAATACATACTCTTTGCGATTGTAAAGAAATCCCCTTTTATATATTGAAAAGGATTAACACCTGCTTTATAATACGAGATGCATTCCGGTTAAAATCCATAAATGTAATCATTAGTAAATTATTTTTGTGCATGCCTCATCAGAAAGTAATCACCTCCAGCAATTTTCATCATGATATCCATTATATAAACGTAATCAATCGATTACACATCCAAATTATGATTAAAAAAGACTTTAAAATCCCTTTTGTATTTGCCGACTCCTGATCCATTATGAATACCTCGACTGGATATGAAAATAACAACATTTTTGCAATAATCCGGTTCAATTCTTAAAAAAGTCCTGACAACAATGATAGGAGTGGAATGATGTCAAACCTTTTAGAAATCAGAAACATCAGCAAATCTTTTGGCCATAAAGCTGTTTTAAAGGATGTTACATTCAATGTGCCTGCCGGATCAATTGTCGGTTTTATCGGTGATAACGGCGCAGGCAAGTCAACAACATTTAAAACGATATTAGGATTAATCTCTCAGGATAGAGGTAAAGTGAAAATCTTTGGTAAAGAGAATCTGGATAAACATATAAAGTTCAAAGAAGATATTGGGGTCGTATTTGATGCGATGAATCTTCCTGCGCACCTTACGATAAAGCAGCTGAATCATGTATTTAAGAAACTATTCGGTGCTTGGGACCAAGATCATTTTTACCGGTTGGTTCATTCTTTCTCTTTACCTATGGACAAAAAAGTGAATACATTCTCGCGCGGCATGTCAATGAAGTTATCCGTAGCTGTTGCTTTGTCGCATAATGCAAAATTATTACTCCTGGATGAAGCAACGGGAGGGCTTGATCCCTCTTCAAGAGATGATCTGTTAAATGAATTAAAAAGCTTTGTGAGTAAAAGCAACGGCGGTATTTTACTTTCATCGCACATTATGACTGATGTCGAGAAGATAGCCAGCCATATCGTTATTATGAAAGATGGCGAAATTTTATTAAATGAAGAGAAAGATAAGGTTCTTGAAAGCTATACCGTTATAGACGTTGATGAAGGCCGATTGGCTGAGCTTGACGAAGATATCGTTCTAGCAAAAAGGGATCGTGGATCTTATTGGAGTGTGCTTGTATCGGATCAACAGAAATTGCCGAATGGCGTAACGGCCAACACCATTTCCATAGAAGAAATCAGCGTCTTTTTAACGAGGAGTGAAAACATTGAGAGGTCTGTTACTGACTAACTATTACCTGGTTTATCGAAGTTTCTTTGCATACACGGGGTTGGCCATATTGGTATCAGCAGTCATTTTTTATTTTGGGGATGCTTCAATGCATCGTTTTGTTGCTATGCTGATTATTTTGTTTGTCGTCATGCCCGCACTTGAGGTTATAAAGTATGAGAGCAAGTCTGGCTATGACAGGTATGTCCTGACTTTACCGGTCAGCAGAACAAATATTGTTCAAAGCCACTATGTCTTTTATCTTTTGATTGTTGTGATCGGAGCTGTAATATCTTATGGTATTTTCCTTGTATACAGCCTGGGTTCTGATGAACCAATTGACGGCATATTTAATATTGTCTCTTTTGGAACGTTCATCGTTCTCTTTGCCGGTGCAATCGTTTATCCTCTTCTCTACATGATAGGCCCGGAAAAATCCGATGCTATCGTGATTGGAGGAGCAATGGGGGGACTTTTTGCTACGTTTGGATTGCAAAGTGTCGTTGGGTATGCAGCAGAACAAGTACCGCTGTCATTTTTGCACATAAATCCTTCTTTATATGTCCCGATTATATATCTCATGATCGGCGTTATCTTATATATCATTTCATTTTTCATTGCCGCAGCTATATATCATAAAAAAGAATTTTAGCAACTGATCAAGTTACAACAGGATAAGACATGGCACGGGCTCATAAATTCACTTTAACTCCAAGCAGACAGCCGCCCGCACAATGGGCGGCTGTTCTTCTAATTAAAACTGCGTTGTCACATCGTACTCATAATCAATCTTCAATTTCACATTTTTCATAGTCGATTTTGCTGTTGCGAGTGTGTTGTATTTAAAATTCCAGATGCTTGAGACTGAGAGGTTATCATCCAGTGTGATACCGTAATTTCCTTGAGTGGAGCTGTTTGCAAGTGCACGGTGCCACACTTTATTTTCTTCCGACATGATGTAGTGGCTTGTATTTCCTTGGCTTGGTGTTTGGGTTGCGGTGGTGTTGATTCTTTTCACTGTGGCGTCTCTTGGAATGCTTGTCTGTTTGGTTAAGTCGAGTCTAAGAACAGTTGAATCTGATCCATTCGGACTGAGGCTTGTGTTCCCTTTATTTTCAGCTGTACCGCTGAATGAGAAGGTCTCACTGCCGGATTTGATTCGGTCGTAAATAGAGAGTGTAAAGTACATATCGTCAGTGTAGGAGCCGCGGGACACTTTCACGTAGAACGTCTCGTTATTTTCTTTCGCATCTGTATTCGCATAGATAAAAGGTAGCGCCGTATCAGGATTTATCACTTCTGTGCCTTTACTGATCAGTACTTTATTTTTATTATAAATTTCAATGTCCATTCCCTTGTATTCACTTCTTGTTGAACTCCTGACATAAAGTCTTTCTCCCTTATTTGCCGTGAAAGTGAAATACGAATCTTTTTCCCCTTTTGGCAATATGGCAGTATCAATATTTTTATATTTCCAGTAGCCTACCGGATTGGCAGTTTCAAATGAATGATTTCCTGTAATGGCGCTTATTTGTAACGAGTTCTTTTGAGATGCAGAGGCTGAAGGTGAAGATGCAAACAATGCGCCTGATAAAACGATGACACTGACAAATAGAATCAATATACACTTCTTCATGGAAAAATCCCCCTTTTTGACTACATCATACATAAAAACATTAGCTATGTAAACATTTGTTATTTAAGGTTAAAATCAACTGGGAAACAGCCGATACAAACACTAGAACATCATCTCAAGCGGAGGTTAAAAACATGCGCCTAAACGCTCGATATATAAAAAATCAAGTAATGGCTCAGCAAGTGCTTCAGCGGTATTCTTCCAAAACAAATGTGAAAGATGCGGCAAAAGGATCGGACAGCTTATTGATTCAGACAGGCGGGAGCCGCGATCTGAGCCAGGTGAATTATTCAAGGAGCGGTGTCACTGAGAAAGGGAGCAGCCTGTCCCGTTTATATCAATCTGCAAATCAGAAAACGATTACGGATAATGGGAATGAGACGGTAATAGACGCTAATAATCCATATGAGTCTGAGAGTGATATTGCGAGCAAGATTCTTGATGAGAAATACAGCCGTATCAATGAAATCAATAAACGAAAACCAGATCCTTTGCATTATATTAAGGACAAATACCAGCGTGCCGATTCACCTTATTTCAGAAGTGATTTATCAGAATCGGAGCGTCAGGCCGCTTATCATAATGAAACGGAATGGCTGTTTAAGGGGAAAGCCCAGAGCTATGATTTCCGTGATGCGGCGTTTCGGGGTGAAACGCTCAACGGAGAGATTCAAGTCGAAAATGAAAAGGTGTTTCAGCGCGGGCAGGTGAATCAGCAGATTGAGATGCTTTTCCATCGGAATCATATTCAGATTCCGGAGGGTGCGAATCTTACATTTACGATATCACCGATTGATTATCTGTTAAAAGTGAGCGGGACTGACGATAAAGAGCTCACTCAGCAGATTGAAGCTGTCTTAAACTCCGGGGAAAACAGCAAAGAGCTGTTTGCGCACATCATTCGCAGCCGGAGTGATGACTCCTCGCAGTTTACGCCGGAAACATATGAGAAATATCAAGTCGTTCGGGAAATGTACGAGGTGACCGGCTATCATCTGAAAGACTTGCAGATCGTGGACGGAAAGTACGTCACAGAAGACGGACGCGACCTTTTAGACGTCTATAAGGAAGCGCTGCAGCAAGATCCTTTGTTGAGACATACGGCGGCAGAAGCGGCCGCCCATTACGGACAGGGGCTCACGAAGCTTGCGAGAACGGGTTATGACGCCATTCCTGATTTGGTTCTGTCCATTGAGTATAAAAACGGATCTCTGCGTGACGCCGGCCAAAGCAGGCAATACGGATCTGGGGATACAGATTGGCTTTCTGAATGGAAACGGGAGCTGGGTGTGCGTATATAAAATGAGAAAAAAGCTGACAAATGATGCCGTCAGCTTTTCTTTATGCGTTTACTTAAAACTCCTCATACTCCGCCGGATCTTGGCCGTTTATGCGTCCGTCGGGGCGGGTAAGCGAGTCGATGATGTTCATGTCGTTTTCATCAAGGGAGAAATCAAAAACGGAGATGTTTTCAAGCTGGCGCTCGGGCGATGCTGATTTTGGAATCGGGATGGCGCCCAGCTGGATATGCCAGCGTAAAATGACTTGAGAAATGGTTTTGCCGTATTTGTCCGCAATCCGTCCGAGTTTTTGATCGTTCAATACTTCGCCGGCGCGGGATAACGGACTCCATGATTCTGTCACGATGCCCTGTTCTTCGTGCCATTGGCGCTGCTGCTGCTGATTAAAAGCGGGATGCAGTTCAATTTGGTTGATGCCAGGCTTTACGCCGGTTTCACGTTCGAGCCGTTCGATATGCTCAGGCAGGAAATTGCAGACGCCGATGGATCGGATCAGGCCCCATTTTTTCGCATCAATCAGTGCCTGCCATGCTTCCGTGTAGCGGTCTTGTTTCGGGTTCGGCCAATGGACGAGATACAGGTCATAGTAGTCCAGACCGGCGCGGTATAAAGATTCTTGTATGGTTTGTACAGCTTTGTCATAGTCATGGTAGCGTCCGGGCAGCTTGGACGTCACGTATAGCTGTTCTCTCGGAACAGAGCTTCTCTTGATGGCTTCTCCGACCGTCCCTTCATTTTCATAGTTATAAGCGGTGTCAATCAGACGGTAGCCGATATCAATGGCGCTGGTAATGGCATGAACGCCGTTGTTTCCGTTAAGAGCGTATGTACCGAAGCCGATCGCGGGAATGCTTGTCCCATCCAGCAGTTTCTTTTGCGGAATTGCTCCAGTCATCATTAAATCCCTCCTTGTTTTCTACTTTACCATTATTCTTACAAATGAAACATAATAATGGAAGGGAATGAGATGATCCGCACATGAAAAAAGCTGACGGAGAACCGCCAGCTTTAAATTTGAAACATCCATGCTACGACGGGGCCGAAGACCGACCCTAACACGGCGCAGAGCGTCATGGAAACAGAACTCATGGAGACCGTTAATTCTCCGTACTCCATTGCTTTTGAGGTGCCGAGCGCATGGGAAGCGCTCCCGAATGCAATTCCTTTCCCGAGTGAGCTGCGAATGCGGATCCACTTGAGAAGCAGCGGTCCTAAGATAACGCCGGAAAACCCTGCGATCATGACGAACACGACTGTCATGGAAGGGACACCGCCGATACCGGACGCAATCTGTATGGCGACAGGCGTCGTAATTGATTTTGGGATAATTGACAAAATCAAACTCCGGCTGATGCCGAACAGCTCTGCAAATAGCAGGCCGCTGACCATTCCGGAGAATAAACCGGCCAACACGCCGCCGATGATCGGAAACATATACTTGATTAACACCCGGCGCTGCTTATAAAGCGGGTATGCCAAAGCCACCACGGCGGGTCCGAGCAGTGAATTGATCCATTGTCCGCCGATCATATAGTCTTTATACGAAATATGAAAAACAAGCAGCACGGCAATAATGAAAATCGTAGTCGTCAAAACCGGTATGAGAAAGGGATATGGAAAGCGCACATATAATTTCACCATAGCCAGATAGGCGGCGGCCGTGAACAAAATTATAAGGATTGCGATACATGCTTGCTGCACTTCTTTTTCTCCTTTCTCTGATTGGCTTTGTGCTCTAACAGCTGGCTGGCGTACCCTGCGGCGATCATTGTGACGATGGTGCTCAGCACGATGATCAGAAACAGAGCAGCCCCGCTGGCGGAAAACAGTGACGGGTAATTGATGACGCCCGTCATGGCCGGAATGAATAACAGCGGAAGAAAAGACAGCAAAAATCCGGCTCCGTCTTCAATCATTTTGACGGGAATGATCTTAACCGATAAACATATGATCAGCAGGATCAAACCGATGATGCTTCCGGGAATGGGCAGGTGAAAGAACTGCTGAACGGCTCCCCCGATAAAGGAAAATGCGAATAAAATAATGATTTGCAGTATGATGCGTATGACTTTCACGACAATGCTGTTCTTTGGAGAAGAGCAGCTTCCCCCTTTCTTGATGCTTCGATATGTTTCTTTACTTTTTGCGTATATATTTGTACTATACAAATATATGTATGCAAAATCTTTCTATATGTTTTCTGAGTAAATGTGCATATGTTTGTATTATACAACTAATATTGCTGTTGTCAATGTAAGGAGTGAGGCTGTTTGTCAAAACAAGATCCGATTGAATTAATTGAATATGAGCTCACCACTTTTATCAGGAGAGCTGTTTATCTTGATAACTCCGACCGTAAAATCGGACATCTGGAAAGGGCTGCGTATTTGTTATTACGGCAGCTGGATGAATTCGGGCCGGCGCGTGTGAAGGAATTGGCCGAATCATTTAAGCTGGATATTTCCACATTGTCACGCCAGGCCGCGGCCTTGGAGTCGAAAGAGCTGATCCAGCGTTTTTCCGATCCTTCTGACGGGCGGGTCAGTCTGTTTGCGATTACGAAGCTTGGCAAACAGAGGTTAAAAGCTGATAAAAAGATGCGTCTTGAGCGGTATCATCGTATGCTTGACGATTGGTCCGGCGATGAAAAAGAAATGTTCGGCCGGCTTTTGCTGCGGCTGAATGAGGCATTTATCGATTAATGCATGATTTTTGCCGAGTTAAGCAGGATTATGGCGTATACAAGGGAGAATGGAAGAGGGTAAGGCTTTACGCCATTCTGCTTAGCAAAAATAATATTGAATAGGGGGCGGAACATGTTTCTCCAGGGGACATCCTGTTTCTCGGAGGCTGCGGCATTTATTATCTCAATATTCATAATTCAATAAAAATGAAAGCGCTTTATTTTTAGTTTGTTGGTTTAGGGTGCAAGGTGTTTACCTGAAAAAAACAATTGTATTTTTCACGAAAATTTATTATGATGGAATAAGGAAATTGGAGATTATATAACGATAGGAAGATAGAATATTTCTAATATTGCGGGAAATGAAGAGTGAGTTAGGTTCAACAGGTGCACCTTCTGCTTCATTATTTCACATATATCAGAGCTGTTAAGAGGAGGAAGCGAAGTGGCAAACAAAGAATTAAAGAGAGGCTTAGGCGCGCGTCATATACAGATGATTGCGCTGGGCGGCACGATCGGTGTCGGTTTATTCATGGGGTCATCCAGCACGATCGGATGGACCGGGCCGTCTGTCCTGCTGGCTTATGCGATCTCGGGTATCTTTATCTTTTTTATCATGCGTGCGATGGGCGAAATGCTCTATGTAGAGCCGAGTACAGGGTCGTTTGCGACGTTCGGCCATAAGTATATACATCCGTTAGCCGGCTATATGACGGCGTGGAGCAACTGGTTTCAATGGGTGATCGTCGGGATGTCTGAAATTATCGCCGTCGGTTCGTATATGAAATATTGGTTTCCTGATCTGCCGGCATGGATTCCCGGCATTATCGCCATGGCCATTCTCGGTGCGGCGAATTTAATTTCGGTAAAATCTTTCGGTGAGTTTGAATTTTGGTTTGCCATGATCAAAATCGTCACCATTATTCTGATGATTGTGGCCGGAATCGGAATTATTTTCTTCGGTTTCGGTAACGGAGGGCATGCGATCGGATTATCTAATTTATGGTCGCACGGCGGTTTCTTTACGAATGGTTTTTCAGGATTTTTCTTTGCCTTGTCTTTGGTTGTTGCGGCCTATCAAGGGGTCGAGCTGATCGGGATTACGGCAGGGGAAGCGAAGGACCCGCAAAAAACGCTGCGAAGCGCGATTCAGAGTATTATTTGGCGGATTTTAATTTTCTACATCGGTGCGATTTTCGTCATCGTTACCGTATATCCGTGGAATGAGCTTCACTCACTCGGCAGTCCGTTTGTTTCGACATTTGCGAAAGTCGGGATTACGGCGGCGGCCGGTTTGATTAACTTTGTTGTGATTACCGCTGCGATGTCCGGATGCAACAGCGGGATATTCAGTGCGGGACGCATGCTTTATACATTGGGCGTGAACGGACAGGCACCGAAATTCTTTAAGAAAGTTTCTTCGAGCGGTGTGCCGATATTCGGTACGCTTGCGGTATTAATCGGACTTGTGATCGGTGTCGTGCTGAACTACATCGCGCCTCCGAAAATTTTTGTCTATGTGTACAGCGCGAGTGTGCTGCCGGGAATGATTCCGTGGTTCGTCATTTTAATCAGCCATCTCGGTTTCAGAAGAGCGAAGGGCGCTGAGCTTGATAAGCATCCGTTTAAGATGCCTTTTGCGCCGTTTACAAACTATTTGACGATCGCTTTCTTACTCATGGTATTGATCGGCATGTGGTTTAACAAAGATACGCGGATTTCGTTGGTTGTCGGGGTGATTTTCCTGGCGATTGTGACGGTCAGCTATTATGCGTTCGGTATCGGCAAGCGCATGCCTGGTGAAAAATCGAAAATAGAAGACGCTGTATAATTCAAAAAAGACACCTCTCTTACAGGGGTGTCTTTTTCGGCTTGTCCGCGAGTGGTATACTGGTTAAAAAAAGCAGAACCGGGGGAAACATCGATGAGTCATTACCGTACGGTATTATTTGATATAGACAATACGCTGCTGGATTTTACCGCTTCAGAAACCGATGCTCTTCAAAAATTGTTTCAAGGTTCAAAGCTGGAGCTGACGGCAGAGGTGGAAGCCCGTTATAAATCGTTAAATCAAGGGCTGTGGAAGGCGTTTGAAGAGGGGGAAATGACCCGCGATGAAGTGGTCAATACACGGTTTGCCCTTTTGTTTAAAGAATACGGCCTCGAAGCCGACGGCGTGCTGATGAATCAGGCGTACCGCCAATACTTAGAAGAAGGGCACCAGATGATAGACGGAGCTTATGAGCTGATTGAACGGCTGAGTCCTTTATTTGATTTATACATCGTGACGAACGGCGTCTCAAGATCACAATATAAGCGGCTGGGCGACTCCGGTCTGTATCCGTTCTTTAAAGATGTGTTTGTATCTGAGGACACGGGTTTTCAAAAGCCGATGAAGGAATACTTTGATTACGTGTTTGCGAGAATTCCCGATTTTTCTGCCGAGGGCGGACTTATTATCGGCGATTCACTGAGCGCGGACATAAAAGGCGGTCAGATGGCGGGAATGGATACGTGCTGGTTTAATCCCGGAAAGAAAGCAAATGAGTCCGGAATCATCCCGACGTACGAGATTCATTCGCTTGATGAGCTGTATGATGTGCTGAACGTGGAGGTTGTCGCTTTATGATTTCTCAATATATGTATAATATAATTTATATCAAGTTGTCTCAGGAAGGATTATTATGAAAAATCTTTCTTCAATTAGTACAAGAGTGCTCATAGAAAAAACCATTATTTGTTTTTCCTTATATTCTATTATCAGTTCTATTTTTAAAACGCCAACTTTCACGGCTTCGGAATCCGCTTACCTGCTGATAATCACCATTTTTTTAGTCGTCAACGATCATATCAGATTAAAATACCTAAGCGGTCAGTATTCTTTTAGATATTATGCATCTTTTTTAGTAAGTAACCTTTTATCAGGCATTTTATTGTTTAAAATTAACTGTCTCGGTTCTCAAATATATAATATTTTCTTACTGATCGAGATTATTGTAACAACTCGTAAACTGCCCTGGACTGTAGTAAGCCTGCATTTTATTATTTTTTTTACAGCTCTTAAAGCAGCAGGGACCAGCGGGAAAGATATATTGATGTCCTATTTAGTGATCATGGCTATTATTTATCTGTTTAGAAACGTACTGCTCGAAAAAGCAAAAATACAAACATTAAATAAAGAATTACAAAGTGTAAACACTAAACTTAAGAATTATTCTCAAAAGATTCAAGAGTTAACTATTTCTAAAGAGCGGACAAGAATTGCACAAGAGCTTCATGATTCCCTAGGGCATTATTTGATCGCATTAACAATGAATCTTGAATTCGCCGATAAAATAGTCAGTAAAAATCCCAGCGAGGCTAAACAAGTCATCAATAAGTCACATGATTTATCGAAGGAGTGTATTATTAACCTGAGAGAAGCTGTCGCTTTGCTCAATGACCCTGCTCCTCAAAAAGGGCTTCTGAAATCGATCAATGAGATTTTTGAAAATTTTCAGCAAACAAATGAAATAAAATTCGAGCTTGATATGGACAATAAAGTAGAGTCAGCTGATCCTGATATCAAGAATTGTCTCTATAAAACAGTACAAGAGTCTATAACGAACGGGATAAAACATGGAAATGCTACGTTTTTTTCAATAAGAATACGTAAGTCTTTTGAAAAAATCTCTATATCGATAACTGATAACGGAACAGGATGTTCTGAAATTAATAAGTCAAATGGAATAAAAGGAATAGAGAAAAGATTTGCTGCACTTGGAGGAGAGGTTGATTTTCATTCAGGGCTAGATTCAGGATTTACTGTGGAAGCCGTAATCCCCGAGATAGCAGATCTTTAATCCGAATGTGAGGAGGTATTGATATGGATATTATCATTGTGGATGATCAGCAAATTGTCAGGGAAGGGCTTAAAATGATTCTGAGTCTGCACGAGGAAATTAATATTGTAGGCGAAGCTTCTAATGGTGAACATTTATTAGATTTGCTAAAACAGATAAGGCCTGAAATCATTTTAATGGATATAAGAATGCCCATAATGGACGGCATTGAAGCAACAAAGCTAGTTAAAGAGAGATATCCGGATATTAAAGTGATTATCCTGACAACCTTTAATGATAGTGAATACATTTTTACTGGACTGAAAAGCGGTGCTGATGGTTACATACTGAAAGATTCTGATTCACAAGAAATTATTGATTCCATCAAAACAGCATGTGAAGGCAATATTCTGTTAAATCCTAAGGTAACGCTAAAAGTTGTAAAGGCTCTAAATTCGGTAGAACATAATAAAGAGCTTGTTCAAGAAAATAATGAAAAGGAACAGCTGGTGCAATTGCTTACTCCCAGAGAAAAAGAAGTCGCTAAACAGATTATGGAAGGGAAAAGCAACAAAGCTATAAGCGAAGCACTTTTTATTACTGAAGGCACAGTCAAAAATTATGTATCAAGAATACTGGAAAAACTTCAAATGAACAATCGAACGGAGCTTAGCTTATATTTACAAAAGCATATGTGATTCAACTTTTTTCCTTCAATCAGAAAGGAATTTCATCAAATTCCTTTCCTCCATTTTCTTCTGAATATCCGGACTTACACCTTCCGTATATGACTAAAGTAACAATGCGATTCCTAACTAAAGTAATAAGGTAAATGAGTACTATAGTAAATTCTAAAAATATTCCATTCAGGTTAAAATAAAAGAACCGAAATACCACGAGGGGTGTTTTAATTATGCTCGAATTAAAAAAACTTACCAAAAAATATGATGACTTTACGGCAGTTAATAATATTTCGCTGACTGTAGAAGATGGAGAAGTATTCGGACTATTGGGTCCTAACGGTGCCGGCAAATCAACAATGGTTTCTATGATTAGCACTGTTCTTGCACCTACCAGCGGGACAATTAAAGTAGATAATAAATCACTTAAGGAAAAACCTATTGAGATAAAAAAAATAATGGGGGTTGTTCCACAGGATTTAGCTTTATATGAAACGTTAAGCGCCAAAGATAACTTGAACTTCTTCGGAAGCCTTTACGGGCTGAAAGGGAAAAAGCTAAAAGAAAGAACTGATGAGGTTCTGGAGATTATTGAACTGACAGATAAAAAAAATCAAAATGTATCAGAGTTTTCCGGGGGAATGAAACGCCGGGTCAACATAGGTGTGGCGTTAATGAATAATCCTAAATTATTAATTCTTGATGAGCCTACAGTAGGAATTGATCCGCAATCAAGAAATCATATTCTTGAAACAGTAAAAAGGCTGAATAAAGAAAAAGGAATGACTGTTATTTATACCAGCCACTACATGGAAGAAGTAGAGTATCTTTGCGAGAAGGTGGCAATTGTTGATCATGGATCTCTTATTGCTTTAGGAACGAAAGAAGAACTCAAGGAAAACTTAAATGCTTGTGACACTTTAACCGTTACTTTTAAGGGTGCTGATGAAGAGGCACTCAGCCGGATAAACAGCATTACAGGAATTGATAAAGTGACGGTAGATCATAAACAAATTTCAATGCTTGTATCGACGAAGGAAAGAAACATCATTGAAATTGTAGATGATATCAAAAATCTGGGGATCGACCTCACTAGCTTTAAGTACGAGGAAGTAAATTTGGAAAGCATTTTCCTTCAAATTACAGGGAAAAACCTAAGAGATTAGTAGGAGGAGGCTATCTTGAGAAAATTATTCAACTTATTTTTTCTTGATTTTAAGCTGTTAACAAAAAATAAGTCATTTTATTTAAAGCTGATGCTGTTTCCATCACTGCTAATCCTCATATTGGGCAGTGTGTTCAGTAATTCAGATTCAAAAATCGAAGCATTTGATGTAGCTTTTTACTCAGCAGATTCAGGGGAGAGTGTTTCTTTAGGTGATGTCTTAAAGGATAAAGTTTTTAAGAAAGGCGATCTCAAAGATATCATTCATTTAAAAGAAGCTGAGAGCTACAATGACGGTGAAAAATTAGTTAAAGAAGGAAAGGCTGCAGCTTTTATCTATGTACCGGAACACTTTACGAAAGCCGTTATGAACAACGGGAAAACAAATATCGATTTAATTGGAGATAATAACAAGACCATAGATAAAAATATTGTTCAGGCTGTTTTGGAGGGCTTTACGAAAAGCGTGAAAACAATGAGCGCTGAGCAACAAGAAGTAATAAAACATATCAGCTCCGGCGGCAGCGTACCACAAGAAAAAATAGAAAAAATGATGAACGATTTGGCCGATAATGACGGGATCTCCGCTGATATCCCAAAAGCAGCGACAAATAAAAATGCGGTTCCTGTCGATTCCATGCAGTATTATTCAATTGCAATGGTTGTCATGTTTTCCATTATGACGGCTTTTGTGCTTGTTCACAGCATTGTTGATGAGCGGCAGAATAATACGCTGTTCAGAATTAAATCTACACCGACTTTAAATATTCAGTATGTGCTTGGAAAGTTGACAGGTATTATTTTTGCGATCTTAATGCAGATGACTGCTGTTATTCTGATAAGCTGGGTCGTATTCCGAATGAACTGGGGCAACTTGTTTGATATTTTTGTTATTACGGTAGTATACGCATTTGCTATAGGCAGCATTGTATTGTTTTGGGGTTTTACCGCTAAGGACCACGTGGCGGTGTCCAGTATGGCTTCTCCGGTTCTTTATATTTTTAGTTTTTTGGGAGGCAGTTTTATTTCTAAGAACGGACTGCCTGATAGCTTGAGGGTTGTTCAAGAGATCATACCGAACGGTAAGGCAATAAACTCTTATTTAAAAGTCAAACAGAATATTGGTCTTAGCGGCATGTATATTGATTTGCTTGAGCTAATTGGTATTGGTCTCATCTTTGTCTTTATTAATATTATGGTATTCAACCGGAAGAAGGTGGCGTAGTAGTGCAATTGATTGCCATGATTAAACATCAGCTGAAACTGATGCTCCGAAATAGATTAGCAATTTTTGCAACGATTTCGGTGCCGTTAATCCTTACATTTTTGTTCTCTTTTTCTCAAGATACGGATAGCAAAGAGAACTTGTATATAGCCAATGCTGATAAAAGTAACTATGCTGCAAAGCTCATTGAAATGATAAAAGAGCATAAAAATATTAAAGTTATAAAGCTAACGGAAAATGAATTAAAGAAAAAAGTCGATGATCAGGATATTCCTTTTGGGGTCGTTATTGAAAAAGGTTTTGGAAAGGATTTGACGGACAATCACAAGATAAAAATGAAAATCATCCAAAACTACGAGAACGGCAGCGGAACATTGTTAGAGCAGCTGGTCACAAATGAGGCGGGAACTCTTAAAAAGGTAGTTAAAGATTCGCAATATATGTCTGCACAGTTGCATACGGACTCAAAAGATATAGAAAAGAACATTTTCAAGAAATTGAAAAACAATTCAGGAATAGAAGTGAATGACAAAACATTAAGTCAGGGTGAACATA
The DNA here is from genome assembly GCF_040311405.1 of Bacillus sp. FSL K6-2865. NCBI lineage: Bacteria > Bacillati > Bacillota > Bacilli > Caryophanales > Bacillaceae > Bacillus > Bacillus sp. FSL K6-2865. The sequence goes on from NZ_CP152036.1 coordinate 215,738, forward strand.
CTCAGGATAATGCGACCGTGAGATTAATTGGTTTTCTTGTAATGTTTATTTGGTTTGTTGTTATTCAAGGGTTAAGAACACTTATTGATGAAAAAGAGAATAATACTTTCAGCAGATTACTAAGTACGCCTATAAACTATACAAAATATGTTTTATCCAAAATGGCTGCTACTTATATTTCCGGAATCATTCATATAATCGTTATTATACTTGCGGGAAAATATTTACTCAAGATCAGCATAGGTCATAACATCTTTGCCATCGCTGTTATGCTCGCTGTTTATTTATTTGCATTGACCTGCATTACGATGATTATGGTTCCATTTATGAGAAGCCAAAAGCAGTTTACTTCTGCCGCATCGATCATAATTGCAGTAAGCGGGATGATAGGCGGTTCCTTTTTCTCATTGGAAATTGCTCCAAAATATATGCAGGTTATTTCTAAATTTACACCCGAAGCATGGGCAATACAGTCTTTAAACAACATTATCTTTAGTAAGAGTACCTTAGGAACTGAATGGCTTCCGATCGTAATTTTTGCAAGTGTCGGCTTATTAAGTATTATTGTATCTTTCATCTTAATAAGCAGGGAGATTAAAAAAAAGAAAAATTAAATCAACAATAATCTGATAAAATTAACAGATCAAAAAGGACGTGAGGGAATTGGGTATGGAAGAACTATTTGGAATGGCTGAATTAATTATAGGTGTACTCATGAATGTATTTATCGGTAAAATCGGGCAAGTTGCTTTTGGAAAAGATAACAGAACAACAAGGATCATTTTAAGAGTAATAGGAATCTTCCTCATCATCAACGGAGTTTCAAGAGCATTTCATATATAAAATGAGATAGTAAAAAACATCCTTTTCAGGGTGTTTTTTTATCGGGTTATTACAAAATTTCTGAGGTGAATTATGAAAAAAATATTTTGTCTTCCGTATGCAGGGGGATCAAGTGCAATATACTATAAATGGAGAAGGTTAATGAGTGACTCTTTAACAATACATCCTATTGAGTTAAAAGGAAGAGGTACAAGAATTAACGAAGATTTTTATGAACATATAGATGAGGCTGTTAATGATATATATGATCTGATAAAGGATCAAATCAGGGAGTGTGATTATGCTTTATTCGGCCACAGTATGGGAGGCCGATTAGTTTATAAGTTATATAGTAAAATTGCTGAAATGCAGCAGAAGAAGCCAAATCACATATTTTTCTCCGGCTGCGGCATTCCTAAAACGAAGAAAGCAGAGGGGATGATTCATGCTTTGCCGGATAGTTTATTTTTGCAAAGAATCATGGATATGGGCGGGACTTCGGAAGAACTGTTACATAACAAGGAATTACAACAATTATATCTTCCTATTTTAAGAAGTGATTTCAAAATGTTGGAAGAGGATGTTATTTCTGAAAATAAGACTGTTATGGACTGTGATATAACAGTGTTGCATGGTAATAATGACAAGACGATAAGCTCAGATTTAATATGTAATTGGGGACATTATACTTTAGGGAAATGCAATTTTTATACGTTTGAAGGAAATCACTTTTTTATTCATCAATTTTCGAATGAAATAACGGACATTATAAATAAAACCTTGAGATGAATTTTTGATTAAAAAATCGGGAGTGTTACTTTGTCCCGGTTTTTTTTTATGTTAATACGAAAAATAAAAACTGGGTTAATGTGCTTAGGTGTTTTTCCCCCCCCTAATTGACAACTCTTAAACATTTGTATAATATTTCTTAAAGATGGCTAGTTCTTCTTCATTATCCTTTTTTTAAAAAAAGTGTTTGTACGGGTCTATATCATTAAAAAATGGTTTTTGCTGCCGATAAATAAACTGTCAGACTACAACGACAATTATTGGTGAGCGGTATTGCCTGTGATGCAGTTTAACATAAAAATCCACCGAAAGCCTCTGCTGTTTTAATTCAGTGAATGATTTGAATTTTGATATCAAGTGAAGGAGTTTTTGTTATGACAAAAAGTATAAAGGGAGATAAAGACAGTATTGGTGAGTTAAAAACTGAAGAGCATTTTTTAGTGGCAAGTAAACCTTCTAAAGAAAAAAGAATGAAAAATCTTACATATAAATTTTCACAGCAATTAAGCGATAAGCTGAATGTATACTGCAATGGATCGGATGAACGTCTGCATGTCGTATTAACAGCGGCACTGACTTTGTTAATAAATCAATATACAGAAAGACAAAATATTGTAATCAAAACTCCTGTTTTCAAAAAGAACAGAACGATTGATTGTGAGCAAGAAATTTTGACTCTTAAAAATGCTGTTCATGGTGAAGACCTATTAAAAGAGATCATACATAAAGTCGAATTCACCGTAGAACAGGCATTGGAAAGCCCCCAAAATAATTCTCGAACAAGTGATAAAATGACTGGCCTTCCTTTTGATGTCATGATAGTCCTTGAAAATATTCAAGAATACATACTTAATCAAGAAAATCCCGCTATTCATATCCTATTTTCGTTTATGAACCAGAAACAATACATAGAGACAGTCATACGCTATAACGAATGCCTCTATTCTCAAAATATGATAAAAGATTTGTCACTGCGATTTCAGATGATCCTTGAAGCTATGATAACTCCTGAAAATATCAGAGTGAAAGATATGAGATTCCTGAAAGAAAAAAATAAGCAAAAGAAAATCTTTGGCTGGGAAGACAATTATTCGAAAATTGGAACAATTTCGGAGGTGTTTGAGCAGCAGGCTGATGAATATTCGGATAAGACTGCTTTGGTACTAGAAAACTCTTCAATGTGTTACGCAGAACTTAATCACCGTGCGAACCAGCTGGCACGGTATCTTCAGGAGTGCGGAGTAAAACGGGGAGACCTTGTCGGAATTGCTTTAGAACGCTCTTTTGATTTGTATATTAGTATTCTGGCAATATTAAAGTCAGGCGGTGCTTATGTGCCGTTAGACCCTCAATATCCGAAGCAAAGACTATCATTCTTAATCGAAGATTCAGGTGTAGAGTTGCTGATTACAAACGAAAGCATTCAGTCACAACTCCCGCCTCACGGGGACGGCATAATCTGTTTGGATGGTATGAAAGAAGAAATTGAAAAGATGGATGGATCTAATATTGGCATAAAAGGTTCCTTGGATGACCTGGCTTATGTCATGTATACGTCAGGCTCAACGGGACTGCCTAAAGGAGTAAGTATTGTTAACCGCGGTGTGATTCGGCTGGTGAAGGAGACTGATTATGCGGTATTTGATGAGAATCAAACGTTTCTGCAATTAGCTTCTGCTGCTTTTGACGCTTCTACCTTCGAGATCTGGGGCTGTTTATTGAATGGGGGATGTCTGGCTATAATGCCTCCGGGAATACCGACGGCTGATGATATTGCAGAAGCTGTGAAAAAATATAACATTACGACTCTTTGGCTGACGGCCGGTTTATTTTCTCTAGTAGTTGATCAGCAGTTAGAATCATTAAAAGGACTTCAGCAATTATTAGTAGGCGGAGATGTGGTTTCCGTTCCGCATGTTCAAAAAGTATTAGCGCTTGGAAAGGTACAAGTAATTAACGGATATGGGCCGACAGAGGGAACGACCTTTACCTGTTGTTTCCCGGTCCCTCAAGATTGGAAAGGCAGTATGCTTCCTATAGGGAGGCCTATTTCTGGTACAGAAATATTCATTTTAGATTCGCAATTAAAACCGGTAGCGCCGGGAATTCCTGGTGAGCTGTTTATTGGCGGAGATGGGCTGGCGCGTGAGTATTGGCGACGGCCTGATTTAACGAAGGAACGGTTTATATCACACCCTTTCAATAATGATCCTTCAGCACGTCTTTATAAAACAGGAGACTTAGTGCGTTATTTAGAAAATGGCGATGTGGAGTTTATTGGACGGCGGGACGAGCAAGTCAAAATCCGCGGTTTTAGAATCGAGCTTGGGGAGATAGAAGCCCGATTGATCAATCATACAGAAATTAAAGAAGCGGCAGTAACAGTAAATCATAATGGTGATGAAGATTTATATATCTGTGCTTATTACACTTCAAATCATAAAATCGCAAAGATTGAATTGCAGCACTTTCTGAGAGACTTTCTTCCGGAATATATGATTCCATCGTACTTTAAACAAATGGATAACATGCCTTTGACGGTAAATGGGAAAATTGACAGACGGGCACTTCCTAGACCTGATATATCTCAAATGTCCGAAACAAAATATGAAGCGCCGACAAATGAAACGGAGAAAAAACTTTCGGAGATTTGGGAAGCTGTACTTGGCAGGGAACGCGTCGGTATAGATGAAAATTTCTTTGAAACCGGCGGTCATTCACTAAAGGCTTCTATGTTAATTTCCCGCATCAGAAAAACTTTCGGCACGGATATAAAGGTGAAGGAGCTTTTTGAGCAGCCTACCATTAAACAGCTGAGCCGTCTTATTCAAAAGCGGGATAAACAGAATTATCCGGTCATCAGTAAAGCGAGGAAGCAGTCTTATTATCAAGCATCATCTGCTCAGAAAAGAATGTTTGCCCTTTGGGAGACGGATAAAGACAGTATCGTTTATAACTTGCCGATTATGATCGAACTAAATGGAAAATTAGATGTAAAAAAAGCCGAATCAGTTTTACAAGAGATTATTGGCAGACACGAAGCGTTACGGACAAGTTTCGATGTTGTAAACGGCGATGTGGTTCAGATTATTCACGATACATGGGAGCTCGAATTTGATTATCAGAAGCTGCCGTCTGATGGGATACGACCATATGTGAATCAGTTTATCAGACCCTTTCATTTGGACAAAGCACCGTTAATCAGAGGCGGACTCATAACGTATGAAGACCGGAATCTGCTGCTGCTGGATGTTCATCATATCGCTGCGGACGGTGTATCGGTTGGAATAATCCGCAAAGAATTCAATGCGCTGTATGCGGGTCATAGACTAAAACAGCCGCCGCTGCAATATAAAGATTATTCAGAATGGCAAGTAAGCTCAGGAACAAAAGAGGCGTTAAAGGAACAAGAGGAGTACTGGCTTAAGCGGTTAAGCGGAGATCTGCCGATTCTCAATCTGCAGACTGATTATGAGCGGCCGAGAGTCAAAAGCTTTGAAGGAAGCCGAATCAGCTTTACGGCCGATGAAAGGTTAACATCAAGCTTAAAGTCGGTGGCGAAAGAAACAGGAACAACTTTGTACATGGTGCTGCTGGCGGTATATAATGTCATGCTTTCAAAATACAGCGGTCAGCAGGATGTGATCATCGGAACAGCAGAGTCCGGAAGGTCAGACACCGAACTGGAGAATACGGTGGGGATGTTCGTCAATACCGTCGCCATAAGAAATTTTCCTGAGGAACATAAAACATTCAGAGCGTTTTTAGAAGAGGTCAAACATCATACGTTAAAAGATTTTGAGAATACAGATTACCAATTTGAAAATATTGTTCAAAAACTCGGGGTAAAAAGAGATTCGAGCCGAAACCCGCTGTTTGATGTCATGTTTACTTTTGAGAGTAAGGATTACGGATTCGGAGGAAATGAAGAGACAGCAGAATCAAATTTACTAGTATCTGAGGTCAATATATCAAGATTTGATTTAACGTTAACTGCAATGGAAACCGATAAAGGCGTTAACTTCCAATTGGAATATTGCAATCATTTATTCAGGAAAGACACAGTCGAAAGAATGGGTGCTCATTATACCCGGCTTTTACAACAGGTTGTATCAGAACCGGACACGGCAATCTGCAGACTGAATATGATAACGGATGATGAGAAACATAAACTGCTTTATGTATTCAATGATACAGCAGCCGACTTCCCGCATAATAAGACAATCCATCAATTGTTTGAAGAACAAGCGGAAAAGACACCGGAAAGAATAGCGGCAGTGTATGAAAATAATAAAGTAACTTATAAAGAACTTAACGAAAGATCAAATAGTCTGGCGAGAACACTAATGAAAATGGGGGTGAAAAAAGAGTCAATAGTAGGTATTGTTGCTGACAAATCATTAGAGATGGTGTTAGGCATATTGGGTGTGCTGAAGGCGGGAGGCGCATTTTTGCCAATTGATCCGGGATATCCTTCTGAGAGAATCAAATACATGATTGAAGACAGCGGTTCTGACATTTTATTAGTGCAGAATAGTCAGGCTGATAATATCCTGTTTGAGGGGAAGGTTATTGATTTAACAGATAGTTCTCTTTACTCCGGAGATCGGCATAACCTGCCAATGATGAGTTCCGCAGAACATCTTGCTTATGTCATTTATACTTCTGGAACGACTGGAAAACCAAAGGGTGTAACGATCCGGCATATCGGAATCAGTAATCTCAAAAGTGTCTTTGAACATGATATGAATATCAATTACCGGGATAAAATTATTCAATTTGCAAGTTTTTCATTTGATGCATCAGTGTGGGAAATCAGTATGGCACTGTTGACCGGAGCGGAACTACACATCCTTTCAAGTCAAGTCATCAATAATTATACATTATTTGAAGAGTATATTAACCGGCATGACATTACTGTAGCCACTTTGCCGCCTGTATACATCAACCATATAAATATAAACGGATTATCAGCTTTAAGGCTCTTAATTACTGCTGGTTCTCAGATATCTACAAAATCCTTGAACCGGATCGTGAATAAAATAGACTATATTAATGCCTACGGTCCAACTGAAACGACAATCTGCTCTACAATGTGGAGATACTCAGAAGCTGAGAGGGCGATGGCAAAGACCATTCCTATCGGTAAGCCGATCAGAAATCTGAAAGCCTTCATAATTGATCACAACAACAATCTTGTGCCTATTGGTTTAGCGGGAGAATTGTGTGTGTCGGGTGACAGCTTAGCAAGAGGATATCTCAATAAAGAGAAAATGACGCGTGAGAAGTTTATTGATCATCCATTTGAGTCCGGAACTAAAATGTACCGAACAGGAGACTTGGCAAGGTGGCTTCCTGACGGAAACATAGAATTTTTGGGGAGAATTGATAATCAAGTCAAAATCAGAGGCTTCCGGATTGAAACTGATGAAATAGAAAGCCAGCTTCTGAAAATAAGCGGGATAAAAGAAGCAGTTGTTATAGATAAGTGCGACCTTCACGGTGACAAATACCTTTCTGCTTTTGTAACCGCAGAATATAAAATATCCGGAGCAGCTTTGAGGGAGCAATTGGGTGACATTTTGCCGCAATATATGATTCCCGGTGTCATCATCCAGGTTGAACAGCTGCCTCTCACACCAAATGGGAAAATTGACAGGAAAGCACTTGCTGAAATAGAAGAGCCTAAACATATAAAGGAGCACCTTGAAGCACCCCGTTCCGAAGTCGAACAGATTCTGGTAAATGTTTGGTCGGAAGTTCTGAAAATTGATGATATTGGTATTAATGATAATTACTATGAGCTGGGCGGAGACTCAATAAAATCTATACTGATTGTATCAAAGCTTCAAAAATACAGTCTCAGTCTAGAGGTAAAAGATCTTTTGCAGTATCCGCAAATAAAAAACCTCAGTAAACACGTGAAATTATATAAAGCTCAAACAGATCAGAGCCCGGTTAGCGGGAGAACTGAACTGGCACCGATACAAAAGTGGTTTATAGAGAATGACTTTGCGGACATTCACCACTTTAATCAGGCATTCATGTTTCAAATGAAAGAAAAAATTAATGAACACGCTCTGGCAAAGACATTTGAATTATTAGTAAAGCATCATGATGCTTTGAGGTTGATATATACAGCCGAAAATGACGAAATAAAACAAGAAGTCAGAGATGTCCAAGCCGCCCGGGATACTTTTACTCTGGACATATATGATCTGCTTGCTGATACGGATTACAAAAATACAATAGAAAAACTTGCCGATCAGTTACAAAGCGGAATGGATCTTGAAAAAGGGCTTTTAATGAAACTTGGTTTATTTCGAACAATGAGGGGCGATTATCTACTTATTGCTATACATCATATGGTGATTGACGGAGTCTCTTGGAGAATTCTGCTTGAAGATATGGAGCAGGTCTACAACAATCTGCAAAAAGGAGAGCCGGCCGTTCTTCCGCCGAAAACGGCATCCTTTCAAGAATGGACACGTAAATTGGCGGAATATGCAAACGGAAGTGAGATAAGAAAGGAACTTCGGTATTGGGAGAATATCGAAAAAATGAAGATTAAAGAAATTCCGAGAGATTTCAATAAAGCTGACAGTGTATTTAAGGAAAGCCGCACCATTACTGTCAGTCTTACAAAGCAGTTAACTGATAAGCTCCAGAGGAATACAAATGCAGCTTATAACACACAGATTAATGACATCTTGCTTTGTTCACTGGGAATGGCAGTAAAAGAATGGGCGGGACTTGACAAGGTTTTAATCGGTCTGGAAGGCCACGGAAGAGAGAACATATTAGAAAACATTTCAATAGAAAGAACCATCGGCTGGTTCACCTCACTATTTCCGATCGTGTTGGATATGGAGCACAGTGATGATCTGCCTTATTGCATAAAAAATACGAAAGAGTATTTAAGAAGAATACCTCATAAAGGTATTGGTTACGGAATTATTAAATACTTGACGGCACCGGAACATAAAAAAGACATCAGTTTTACGATAAAGCCCGAGATCGGGTTTAACTATCTGGGAGAAATCTCTCAAAAAAAGCGGGCTGTTTTTCAGCATGCAGATATATCATCTGGTACAAGTGTTTCTTTATCTAATAAAAAATTGAATGCCATCGAAATCAACAGCTTTATTATGGACGGTCAACTGCAGTTGGAATTTAACTATAGTACGAAAGAGTTTAAAGAAGAAACAATTAAAACATTAACCGAATCCTATATAAACCGGTTAATCGATATTATTCAGCATTGCGGAATGAAAAAAATTCCTGAAAAAACACCCTTTGACTATGGAGATCTGGATTTATCCATCGGAGATTTGGAGCTGATTTTATCAAGCGGAAAAGAGATAGAGAAAATCCACTCCCTGACTCCTATGCAGAGCGGGATGCTTTATCATGCATTGCTTGATCCGTTTTCACAAGCCTATTTTGAGCAGCTTACATTTTCTTTATCCGGTCAGCTTGATATTGGCAGATTAAATACAGCTTTTAATATGCTGATCGAGAAGTATGAAATTTTAAGAACATGCTTTTTTCATGAAGGACTAAGTAAGTTTAAACAGGCTGTTCTAAGAGAGAGAAAAGTTAAAATTGAATTTGAAGATATCAGCACTTTCTCGGAATATCAAAAGAAAGTACGGCTTAAAGATGTTCAGTTTAAAGACAGGGGAACGAGATTCGATTTGACGAATGATTGCTTAATAAGAGTAACCGTATTAAAAACTGATGAGAAAGAATATAAACTGCTGTTCAGTTTTCACCATATTATTATGGATGGCTGGTGTATGAGTTTAATAATGAATGATATAAAAACTATTTATACGTCATTAAAAGAAGGAAGAGAGACAGTGCTTCAGCATACCGAGCCTTACAGCACCTACTTAGAATGGCTGGATAATCAGGACAAAAGTGCCGCATTAGAATATTGGGGGGATTATCTAAATGAATATGAGCAGCAAGCCGGTATTCCAAAGTTCTGCTGATGAGGGTGGTTTCAAAAATAGGAAGAAAACATTCATTATTGATGAAACATGTACTTCGATGTTGAAAGCTGCAGCTGATCAATATCACATTACTTTAAGTGCATTGATTCAGACTGCATGGGGAGTTCTTTTGCAGAAGTATAACAACGTGAATGATGTTGTGTTTGGTGCGGTTATTTCCGGAAGACAATGCAGAGTGCAAGGCATAGAAAAAATGGTGGGGTTATTTATCAATGCGGTTCCTCTGAGAGTAAAAGGCGATGGTGATACGGTATTTATAGCATTAGCCCAAAAGCTCAACAGTGACTTTATCAAAGCGAATACATCATACGGTTACAGTTCTTTAGCGGATATACAAGCTCTTACAAAGATGAAAGAGAAACTGATCAACCATATGTTGGTTTATGAAAATTACCCTGTTGATGACTATGGCAAGGCGGTCGATGATACAACTGATGCTTTAAGGATTACAGATATGGAAGTGTTTGAACAGACGAACTATGACTTTGGGCTGGTTATTATTCCAGGCAGCCAAATCAAAGCAGAGATGACGTATAACAATAATGTTTATCGTGAAGATATCATTAATCGTATAGGTGTTAATTTCTGTCATGTATTAAAGCAAGTGGCAACTGATCCTACGCGTGTCCTGAAAGACATCAGCGCTGTAAATGAAGAAGAGCGCGGAATGCTCCAGGAGTTTAATAAGCAGTCCTCTAATTATACGGTGAATAAAACGATACAAGACCTTTTTGAAGAACGAGCGGAAAAGACACCTGACCAAACAGCGGCTGTCTATGCAGGAAAGCATATCACTTATAAAGAGCTAAACGAAAAGGCAAATCAAGTCGCAACATTATTAATGGAAAAAGGGGCAGGAAAAAACAGCATTACGGCTATGATGATCCGTCCTTCAGAATATTCAATGATTGGAATGCTGGGAATTTTAAAAACCGGAAGTGCGTTTCTGCCTATTGATGATGAATCACCGGTCAGTCGGATAAATCATATTTTAAAAGATAGCAAAGCTGATATCCTCATTACAGATTTGTGGTTTTTAACTGATAAAAACATTGCGGCGGAATGTTTGGATATTACGGATAAATCGATTTATACCAGCCGAAATACATCAAACCCTGATGTTCAGTATGATCTCGAGGACGAGGTATATGTTATATATACCTCGGGTACTTCGGGAAAACCGAAGGGGGTGAAGGTGAAAAATAAATCATTAGTTAATTATTCATTATGGGTATGTGATCAAATAAACATAAATTCTGACAGCAGGTCGTTAGTGACGTCAAAATATAGTTTTGACTTATGCTATACCAGCATCTTTCCAGTTTTATCCGGTGGCGGACAAGTCCACTTTGTTGATAAAGAAGTGTATCTTCACTCTCTATCATTAATAGAATATATTTATAAAAATAGTATTACATATCTTAAAATGACACCCACTTTATTTTCAACATTGATGGAGGATGTTGACATGCTGGCGTCTTGTCCTGATTTAAAAGTTATCATACTGGGCGGCGAAAGCATAAACATCGGCAACGTCAAAAAGCTCGCTGAAAAATGCAGATGGATGAAGTTTATTAACCACTACGGGCCGACCGAAAGCACTGTTGGCTGTATTGCACATAGCATTGATCCAGATCATATTCAAAACTGTGAAATATACAATAAAATAGGAAGACCAATTCACGGCATTAATATCTATATTGTGGACCGTTCAGATCAACTGGTCCCTGTGGGAGCACCCGGTGAGATTTGTATCAGCGGGGTAGGTTTAGCATCGGGATATGTCAATAATGAAGAATTAACGAATAAAAAATTTATTGATAATCCTTTTCATCGCGGAACAAAAATGTACAAAACAGGAGACCTTGGCAGATGGATGCCGGATGGAAATATAGAGTTTTTAGGCCGGATTGACAACCAGATCAAAATCAGGGGTTTTAGAGTTGAAATCGGAGAGATCGAAAACCAACTATTACAGCTGGAAGGTATAAAAGAAGCGGCGGTTGTTTATATAGAGGAGAAATATCTTTCTGCATATATTACTGGGGACATTGAGATAGAAGGCTCGTTCGTACAGGAGAAATTGGCACAGGCTCTTCCGAAGTATATGATTCCGAGTTTCATAATACAACTGAAAGAGCTGCCTCTTACAGCTAACGGAAAAATCAATCGAAAAGAGCTGCCTCTTCCTGACTTGCAACGGTTGTCAGTACCTCAATACGAAGCTCCGGCAAATGAAACGGAAGAAAAACTAGCTGAAATTTGGAAAGAAATGCTTGGGCATAAACGGATCAGTATAAATGAAGATTTCTTCGAACTGGGCGGACATTCTTTAACAGCTGCGTTCACTATTTCCCGCATCAGAAAAACTTTCGGCACGGATATAAAGGTGAAGGAGCTTTTTGAGCAGCCTACCATTAAACAGCTGAGCCGTCTTATTCAAAAGCGGGATAAACAGAATTATCCGGTCATCAGTAAAGCGAGGAAGCAGTCTTATTATCAAGCATCATCTGCTCAGAAAAGAATGTTTGCCCTTTGGGAGACGGATAAAGACAGTATCGTTTATAACTTGCCGATTATGATCGAACTAAATGGAAAATTAGATGTAAAAAAAGCCGAATCAGTTTTACAAGAGATTATTGGCAGACACGAAGCGTTACGGACAAGTTTCGATGTTGTAAACGGCGATGTGGTTCAGATTATTCACGATACATGGGAGCTCGAATTTGATTATCAGAAGCTGCCGTCTGATGGGATACGACCATATGTGAATCAGTTTATCAGACCCTTTCATTTGGACAAAGCACCGTTAATCAGAGGCGGACTCATAACGTATGAAGACCGGAATCTGCTGCTGCTGGATGTTCATCATATCGCTGCGGACGGTGTATCGGTTGGAATAATCCGCAAAGAATTCAATGCGCTGTATGCGGGTCATAGACTAAAACAGCCGCCGCTGCAATATAAAGATTATTCAGAATGGCAAGTAAGCTCAGGAACAAAAGAGGCGTTAAAGGAACAAGAGGAGTACTGGCTTAAGCGGTTAAGCGGAGATCTGCCGATTCTCAATCTGCAGACTGATTATGAGCGGCCGAGAGTCAAAAGCTTTGAAGGAAGCCGAATCAGCTTTACGGCCGATGAAAGGTTAACATCAAGCTTAAAGTCGGTGGCGAAAGAAACAGGAACAACTTTGTACATGGTGCTGCTGGCGGTATATAATGTCATGCTTTCAAAATACAGCGGTCAGCAGGATGTGATCATCGGAACAGCAGAGTCCGGAAGGTCAGACACCGAACTGGAGAATACGGTGGGGATGTTCGTCAATACCGTCGCCATAAGAAATTTTCCTGAGGAACATAAAACATTCAGAGCGTTTTTAGAAGAGGTCAAACATCATACGTTAAAAGATTTTGAGAATACAGATTACCAATTTGAAAATATTGTTCAAAAACTCGGGGTAAAAAGAGATTCGAGCCGAAACCCGCTGTTTGATGTCATGTTTGTACTTGAAAATGCAGATTACGGTATTGAAAATCACTTGGATCCAAATCCGGAAGAGTATATTCAAACCGAGATCAATATTTCAAAATTCGATTTAACGCTAACCGCGACGGAAATTGATAAAGGAATCAAATTCCATTTGGAATACTCCAGTCAATTATTTGTAAAAGAAACAGCTGAGAGAATGGGTACCCATTTTACGAAGCTTTTACAAAGTGCAGCTGCCGGCCTAGATCAACCTTTAATGAAACTGGATATGATTCCTGAACAGGAGAAGCACACATTGCTCCATGTATTCAATGACACGGCAGCTGAATTTCCGCGGAATAAAACGATTCATCAATTATTTGAAGAGCAGGCAGAAAAAACACCTGAACGTATTGCGGCTGTCCAAGAAGATACGCTATTAACCTATAAAGAACTAAACGAGAAATCAAACAGCCTGGCTAATCTTTTGAGACAAAAAGGAATTAGAGAAAACAGCATTGTCGGAATCATGACAGAGAGATCTCTTGAGATGATCATCGGAATTATCGGGGTGCTGAAAGCAGGGGGAGCGTATTTGCCGATAGATCCTGAATATCCTGATGAAAGAGTAAATTACATGCTGAAAGACAGTGATGCAAACATTCTCCTAATTCAAAACGGATTGTCAGGTGGTATTACATTCAATAAAGAAATTTTATCATTAAGCGATCCTGCTCTATATATGCATAACAGAAGTAATCTGCCGAATGTCAGTTGCCCGGAAGACCTTGCCTACATGATTTATACTTCAGGGACTACAGGGCTGCCGAAGGGCGTCATGGTAAAACATAAAGGCGTGGTAAATTATATTCATTGGGCAAATAAGATATATGTAAATGATGAAGATATTGATTTTCCTCTGTATTCTTCTATTTCTTTTGACTTAACGGTTACTTCAATTTATACACCGCTTATTTCAGGAAATAAAATTATTATTTATGAGGGACCGGACAAGGCTCTTCTGATCAGAAGAATTATAGAAGAAAATAAAGCGGATATTATTAAGCTAACGCCGACGCATTTGAGATTGCTGGAGAATGTAGATTTAAGTACGTCAAAGATAAAAAAAATAATCGTCGGCGGGGAAGAGCTGAAAACCGGGCTTGCAAAAAAGATACACGGTGCATTTAACGGTCATGTCAGAATCTACAATGAATACGGCCCGACAGAGGCTACAGTCGGGTGTATGATTCATCAATATCATATTGAAAGAGACAATGGCAATGCAGTATCAATAGGCAAACCTGCGGATAATACTAAGCTTTATATATTAGGAAAACAATTGGAATTACTTCCTTTAGGGGCAGCCGGGGAACTTTGTGTCAGCGGAGAAGGGCTTGCGGACGGATATAAAAATAAAGCGGGCTTGACGTCAGAAAAATTTGTAGATAACCCCTTTGAACCCGGGGCTAAGTTATACAGAACAGGGGATATGGCAAAATGGATGCCGGACGGGACAATTGATTATTTAGGAAGAATTGATGATCAAGTCAAAATCAGAGGGTATCGTATTGAAACGGGAGAAATAGAAAACCGGCTTCTGAAAATGAGTCACATAAGAGAGGCTGTTGTTGTAGCGAGAGATGACCAACATGGGGATAAATATCTCTGCGGTTATGTTACTTCCGACAAAAAAATAGATGTTTATGCTTTAAAAGAAAATCTGTCTAAAGAATTACCGTTATTTATGGTGCCAAGTTATATCTTCCAGATTGAAAAAATGCCGTTAAGCTCAAACGGAAAAATAGATACGAAATCATTGCCGATTATAGATATTGCGGATGTATTGGAGTCTGCATATGAAGCACCGCGAAATAAAAAGGAACAAATTCTCGCATGCGTATGGGAGAAAGTTCTGGGGATGAAATCAATCGGGATTAACTATAACTATTACGAGATCGGCGGAGACTCAATTAAATCCATTTTAGTAGTTTCCGAACTCCAAAAATACGGCTTAAAACTTGAAGTCAGAGATTTAATGAAATATCCGCACATAAAAGACTTGAGTGCTCACGTAAAATCAGCTGATATACAAGCAGATCAGTCGATTGTAGAAGGAGACGTTGATCTGACACCGATTCAAAAATGGTTTATAGAACAGAGATTTGAACAAGAAAACCACTATAACCAAGCCTTTATGCTTTACAAAAAGTCCGGCATAGAAGAAAAAGCAATCGAAACGGCCTTTTTGGAACTGGTGAGGCATCATGATGCCCTCAGGATGCAGTTTAAAAAGGAAAACGGTGAAATTAAGCAATGGAATAGGGGCATTAAACAGGCAAAAGAAACATTTACTTTAGACGTATTTGATATGACACAAACAGAAGATCCAGCCATGGCAATTGAATCACTGGCTGACCGTATGCAGAACGAATTGAGCTTGGAAAAGGGGATTTTAATAAAACTGGCGGTATTTAAAACCAAAAACGGAGATCATCTTCTATTAACCATTCATCATATGATCATTGACGGAGTATCTTGGAGAATCCTATTGGAAGATTTTGAAACAGCTTATCTTCAAACAGTTAATGGGAACAAGGTGGAGCTGGAAACTAAAACAGCATCGTTCAAAGAATGGGCGCGTCAATTGAAAGAATATGCAAACAGCAAGGCTCTTCAAAAGGAAGCTGGGTACTGGGAGACCATAGAAACGGCTATTATTGAACCTCTTCCAAAGGATTTCATTGCCGAAAGCTGCTCTTATGAAGATAGTAAAGAAATTAAAATTGAATTAACAGAGGATCAAACAAAAACACTTTTAAGAAATACAAATGCAGCATATCATACACAAATTAATGATATATTGCTTTGCTCACTGGGACTTGCAGCCAAAGAGTGGACCGGCAACGAGAAGATCCTTGTGAATCTTGAAGGGCACGGCCGTGAAAGTGTTATAAAAATTCCGGTCCATCGCACAATAGGCTGGTTTACGACAATATACCCAATTGTTCTCGATATGACAGAAAGTAATAGTTTATCAAGCTCCATTAAGTATACAAAGGAAATGCTTAGACATATCCCCCAAAACGGGATTGGTTACGGAATACTCAGATATTTGTCGGACTCGGTTCACCTTCAATTAAAACCTGATATCAGTTTTAACTACTTGGGTGAATTTGGCCAAGAAGATCGCAGCAACCTATTTCAAATATCACCTTTGTCCGCCGGAACGAGCATATCTGGAAGAAATAAAAAGACACATAGTATAGAAATAAATGGATATATCATGGATGGCAGGCTGATGTTTTCGTTCAATTACAGTGCAAACCAATATAAACGAGAGACGATTGAGCAATTTACGAAAGCCTATCAATTGAAAATAAATCAGATCATAGAACATTGTGTGAATAAGAAAATATCTGAGAAAACCCCATGGGATTATGGGGATCCCGATCTTCAAATAGAGGAGTTAAATCAAATTCTTGCAAGCGGTGCTGAAGTAGAAAAAATTCATTCTCTTTCACCGATGCAGGAAGGCATGCTGTATAACGCTGTGATTGACCATCAATCTAGCGCTTATTTCGAACAAAGTGAAATAACAGTTGAAGGAAATCTGAATACAGAAGTTCTCAGTGACGCATTAAACAGACTGATTGATAAATATGAAATATTAAGAACGTCATTTTTCTATAACGGTTTCCGTGTATTTAAACAAGCCATTTTAAAAGAAAGAAAACTAAACATTCAATATCATGATATCAGCCAATGGGAGGAGCAGAAGAAGGATGCCTTTGTAGGGCAATTCAAGGTGAGAGACAGGAATACTCCGTTTGATCTGAACAAAGATTGTCTGATCAGAGTATCGGTGATCAAGCTGGGAAGAAATAAATTTAAAGTCATATACAGTTTCCACCACATTATTTTGGATGGCTGGAGTGTCGGTATTCTGTTAAAAGAGCTTATGGATCTATACGGTGACGTGGCTGAAGGGAAAAAACTCCTTCAAGAAACACCTGTACCGTACAGTCGTTATCTTGAATGGCTTGATCAGCAGGACAAGGACCGTGCATTTGAATATTGGAAGGAATACCTTTCTGCATATGAACAAGAGATCTCATTTCCGGAACTGGAATTGAAATCTGACGAGTATCAGCATGATCAAAAACTGGGAGCGCTTAACGGTGAAACCGCCGCTAAGCTGAAAAAAATCGCTGAGTCAAACAGCATTACATTAAATTCTATCGTTCAAACAGCATGGGGGATATTGCTGCAGAAATATAACAATACAAATGATGTGGTATTTGGTTCCATTGTTTCAGGCAGACCGAGTGAGATAAACGGAATTGAAAATATGGTCGGCTTATTTATAAATGCAGTGCCAATCAGAGTGAAAAGAGAATGTGATACATCATTTATTTCATTGGCTAAACAAATAAATAAAGACTTTATTGAAGCGAACGAATACAGTTATTGTTCTCTGGCAGACATACAGTCTTTGACAAGTATGAAGAATAAATTAATCAATCACGTAGTCGTGTATGAAAATTACCCGTTGAATGAGGATCTTTTCCAAGATTCAGCCCATTCGAGTGTGAAAATAACTGCTGAACATGGGTTTGAACAAACCAACTATGATTTAGAGCTTTTAATTGCTCCCGGTGACGAATTGCATATGAAAATCACATATAACGCCAGTGTTTACAGTAAAGAAACGGTAAGTTCAATCTTGGATAACCTGGTTAGCGTTTTACAGCAGGCAGCGGCTGATCATGAAGTAATGGTTTCTCAGATCGATATGGTAAATGAGACAGAGAAACAAAAGCTGGTGAAAGAATTCAACTGCACGGAATTATCATATAAGAAAGAAAAGACGTTACAAGAGCTTTTCGAAGAGCAAGCTGTAAGGACACCTGATGCAATCGCTCTGGAATGGAACGGAGACTTCCTGACCTATAAGGAGCTGAATAATAAGGCAAATCAATTGGCACGAGCCCTCAGGGAAAACGGCATCAAAGAGAATGTTGTGGTTCCTATTTTGGTAAGAAGGTCTTTCCGATTGATTATAGGAATATTAGGAATACTAAAGGCAGGGGGATGTTACTTACCGCTTGATCCAGATTATCCGGCAGACAGGATCAATTATATGCTGAAAGACAGTAAAAGCGGCCTGCTGTTAACTGAGGAAGGACTTCCAAATGAATTAACGTACAGCGGAACTGTATTTAACATAGATTCAGAGGATTTATTACATCACTTGGAGACGAACATTGATGTTATTAACAGGGCCGAAGATTTAGCATATGTCATTTATACGTCGGGATCAACCGGAAAACCGAAAGGGGTCGCCGTAGAGCACCGTGCCGTTCATAACTTTATCAAGGGAATAACAGACAGGGTCAGCTTTTCACAAGACAATGTCCTTCTTTCGGTCACCACGTGTTCATTTGACATATTCGGATTAGAGTCGCTGCTGCCTTTAACTCAAGGGCTGAAAGTTGTCATAGCCGGTGAAGCGGAACAAAGAGATCCGTACTTGTTAAACAAGATCGTTGTTGAGACTGATGTCAATACTATTCAGCTTACGCCATCCAGATTAAAGCTGATGCTAAGTGCAGAAAACAGCACGGAGAGCCTTCAGAAATTGAAGACCATCATGGTTGGGGGCGAGGTATTTCAACGGGAATTGTTATTTGAACTAAAAAAATATAAAAATCTGAAGATCTATAATATGTACGGTCCGACTGAGACGACGATTTGGTCTTCTGTGAAAGACTTAACCAATGAAAATAGTGTAAATATAGGCAAGCCGATTGCGAATACACAGATATATATTGTAGATCATGATGGAAACACTGTACCGCTCGGCAGTACTGGCGAATTATGCATTGCTGGAGCCGGAATGGCCAGAGGATATTTAGGAAAAGAAGATTTGACTGCGCAAAAGTTTGTAGACAATCCGTTTGTTAAAGGAACCAAGATGTATAAGACAGGAGATTTAGCAAGGTGGCTGCCTAATGGTGAACTGGACGTTATCGGAAGAATGGACAATCAGGTAAAGATCAGAGGGTATCGGATAGAATTGGGAGAGATTGAAAGCATAGTAAACCAACACGAAAAAGTTAAGGAATGTGTAGCTGCCGGAAAAACAAATTCCGCAGGAGTCCAAGATTTAGTTCTGTATTATGTGGCAGAAAGCACTGTATATCCTTCAGAATTTATTAAATTATTATCACCTGTGCTTCCTGAGTATATGATTCCGCAGATCTTTATGAAAATTGACCAAATTCCGCTGACAGCAAACGGAAAAATAAATGTCCTGGCACTGCCTGAACCTGTGATAGATAGAACAGGTTTTGACCGGCCTTTTGAGGAAGCGGTAACGGATGTACAAAAAAGTATCAGCCGTGTTTGGACCGATGTTTTAAAAATAGAAGAGCTTGGAATACATGATAACTTCTTTGAAGCAGGCGGTAATTCAATCAAAATCGTTGCAGTTTATAATGAGCTTCAGAAGCTGTATCCAAAACAAATTCAAATTGCTGACTTGTTTGCATATCCGACTATTTACAGATTGTCCGAATATATAGAATCAGCTATAGCCTTTGCGGAGATAGCAGTGTCCTTGGAAAAAGAAATCATTCCTATTACTTTACCGCTTGAATACATCTCGGAATCAACTGGACAAAGTCATACAGCCATGCACGAATATGCGGTAAATGCGAATTATTATGATGGTTTAAAAACAATATGCAATACCTACAAATATGATATTTCTCATGTTTTATTAGCGGGTTATGTATTTTTATTAGCTGATGTCAGCCAGCAAAACTTGGTTCATATCCAATTTTCGGGTCATGGAGATGATCGGATGAGTCAGCTGTCTTTTGATCTGTCTGATATCGAGAATTTTCACGATATTATTCGTATGGCGAAGGAGCAGATTGAGAATCAAGAGGATTCAGATCAATACGATTTGAATACTCACTATAAGAAATCAAGTTCGGCCCAAGATGTTTTTCCTCTTTTTTATATTAGTAATGAATCAAAAAAAGAGTACTCAGAATTATATGATCTGGTTTTTGCAGTTCATGAAAAGCCATCCGAAGCAGAAATCGTTTTTATATATAACCATCAGAAACTAAATGAGCACAAAATGAAAGATTTATTTTATAACTACATGAATTTGATTCAAGTGATTACAGCAGACAAAGCAGACAATTCAATATAAAGCGGCCGGTTCTGCCTTACATTTTGCTGATCGGCAGAATGTAAGGCAAATCAGGCATTATAGAGACTTTGGAGGTATTTAAATGTCGAAAATAGGTTTTTTATTTTCAGGACAAGGATCTCAATATGCAGGAATGGGCAAACGTTTATGTGACAATTTTATTATCGCTAAAAAAACGTTTGACGAAGCCAGTGATGCATTGGGATTTGACCTGAAGAAATTATGTATAGATGGAAGTGCCGCTGAGCTATCTCAAACAGAAAATACTCAGCCGGCCATCCTGGCAACAAGTATTGCACAATTCAGAATCTACATGGAAGAGGTCGGAAAAGAACCTGAATACATCGCCGGCCATAGTTTAGGAGAATATTCTGCCTTGGTTTGCAGTGACGTTTTGGATTTTCAGGACGCTGTAAAGCTGGTGAGAGCCAGAGGATTATTAATGAAAGAAGCTGCCGCACAAGGGACCGGAGCAATGGCTGTTATCAGGAACCTGGATGAAAGAATAGCAGAAGAAGAGTGCGAATCTCTCTCTTCAAGAGGAAAAACGATTGCTGTTTCTAACTACAATGGATATAAAGATGTTGTGGTATCCGGAGAAGCGGCAGCAGTTGAAGAGCTTAGTGAAACTCTTAAAGCCAGAGGAGCAGACATTTTTAAATTAAATGTAAGTGCTGCTTTTCATTCTCCGATCATGGGTTTTGCTGCGGAAAAATTCAGCCATGAGCTAAAAAAGTATGATCTCAGAACTCCAAAATACAAAGTTTTATCTAATGTGACGGCTCTTCCATATTCGGATAAACAGCAAATGGCTGACATACTGGGAACTCAAATCGTAAAACCGGTAAATTGGATGGGAATCATGAAGTATTTAGAAGCAAACCATACTGATACTGTGATTGAATTTGGACCGAAATCTGTATTAAGGAATCTTGTAAGAAACAATATCGCTGACATCAAATCGTACAGCTATGACAAAGAAGAGGACGTGAAAATTATAAAAGAGACTCTTTTGAACGAATCTGTTTCACTGCAAGCCGGTTTTTCTATTATCTCGAGAAGTTTAGGGATCGCGGTTGCTACTAAAAATTACAACTGGAACAATGAGGAATACGCCAAAGGTGTAATCGAACCATATGAAAAAGTAGCTGCCATACAGGCTGAACTTGAAACATCAGGTCGTCAGCCGTCAAGAGAACAAATGCATATGGCAGTAGAAATGCTGAAGTCAGTGTTTCGAACCAAAAAAACCCCTATAGATGAACAGAAAAAAAGATTTAATCAATTATTTTCTGAAACAAACACAAAAAAACACTTTGAAGACTTTGAAGTTTGACAGGTATGATTACCTATCTAGTGATTCTCAGCGAGGTAAAAAAATGAAAACAGACTTTATAAGTTTAAGTAATTTAAAAGCGGCCGCTTTTACAAATCAAACTCTGAATGTAAAGAAACAAAAAAACGAGGTAGGGGCCAAAGACATTTCCGGAGATGACATTGCCATTGTCGGTTTATCATGCAGAATCGGCGAAGCCAATCACGTAAATGAATATTGGGATTTACTTTTACGAGGAAAAGAGTTCATCAGAGACATTCCGCTGAACAGAAAAAAAGATGCTGACCAGTCATTAAAAAACAGCGGAACCAAGTACAGTAAAGATGCAGCCTATACAAAAATAGCCTATATGGATGAGATTGATAAATTTGATTGTGACTTTTTCAGTATCCTTCCAAATGAAGCAAAGTTGATTGATCCCAGACAAAGATTATTTATTGAAACGGCCTGGAACGCATTGGAAGACGGGGGTTACGGCGGCGGAAAATTATGTGGGACAAATACGGGAGTATACATTGGACTCAGCAGTGACGGCTCAAATG
Organism: Bacillus sp. FSL K6-2865; assembly: GCF_040311405.1. Lineage (NCBI taxonomy): Bacteria > Bacillati > Bacillota > Bacilli > Caryophanales > Bacillaceae > Bacillus > Bacillus sp. FSL K6-2865. The sequence continues at coordinate 237,941 of NZ_CP152036.1, forward strand.
AATACTTCAGATTGCTTGAAAAAGGAGATCAATCGTTACTCGGACTGGCTACCGCGGGTAACATTAAATCAGTTATCGCAAGCAGACTGTCATATATCTTGGATTTTAAAGGGCCAGCAATGGTAATCGATACTGCATGCTCTTCATCACTTGTCGCCCTCCATACGGCTTGTCAGGCAATAAGAAATAAGGATTGCGATATGGCATTAGCCGGCGGAGTGAATATAAAAGTATTCCCAAAGACAATAGAGGAGAGCAGGTTAAATATCGGGAATTCTTCATCTGATTTTGCTGTAAGGACTTTCGATGATTCAGCTGACGGCACGAATAGCGGCGAAGGAGTCGCTGCCGTATTGCTGAAGCCGCTGGCCCAAGCGATTCGTGATCATGACCAGATCTATGCAGTCATTAAGGGGAGCGCTGTTAACCAGGACGGCAGCTCAGTAGGAATTACCGCTCCTAACGCAGCAGCTCAAGAACAAGTAATAGTAGATGCGTGGAAAAATGCAAAAATAGATCCTAAAACAATTACATATATTGAAGCTCATGGGACAGGGACCAAATTAGGGGATCCGATTGAAATAAATGCGTTGCAACGGGCTTTCAGAAAATATACAGACCGAAAACAGTTCTGTGCCGTATCTTCAGTCAAAACAAACATCGGGCATCTTGATAGTTTGGCGGGAATAGCGGGTTTAATTAAAGCGGTAATGGCATTAAAGCATAAAAAAATTCCGCCAAGTTTACATTTTAAAGTGCCGAACCGAAATATCAATTTTCATGAATCGCCTGTTTACGTCAATGACTCCGTTTCAGCATGGGAGAGCAGCGGAGTATACAGGTGCGGCATCAGCAGTTTTGGGCTGAGCGGTACAAACTGTCATGTCATTTTAGAAGAGGCACCCGCAGTTGAAAAAGTCGATCAATCCGTTTTATCTGAACATATTTTTACTGTTTCAGCTAGGACTAAAACATCACTCGCGCACTTGCTTACAGATCATATTGATTATTTAAAGAGAGAAACAGATGTGAATCTGGGAGATATATGTTATACAGCAAACACTGGGAGATTGCCAAACAAATACAGAATCGCTATGGTAATAAGCTCTGTCGCGGAACTGCTGAAAAAGCTGGAGTTTTTATCATGCTCTGAATGGAAAACGTATCGGGAGAAAAATATATACTTTCAATCGATAACAAATCAAACAAAGTTTATAGGAAAAACGCATACAGACAGTGTGCAGAATACTCAAACAATAAAAAATGTGATTCAAAGAGTCAGACAAAACGTCTCTAATATTTCAACCTCTGACTCACATATTTTATGTGAAATGTATTGTGATGGGGCGAATATCAACTTTGAAGATCTTTATAGCGAGATGAATTTTCAAAAGGTCAGCTTGCCGACATACAAATTCAGCGGAAAAAGATTATGGGCTGAGCCGGCTGCAGACGGCCCTTCAGCCGATGAGAAAAAACAATCTTTATTGAGCAATCTTGCAGTGCAGTCACTGAATCTGGAAGTGTATATATCCCATTTGAATGTCACTGATTATTGGTTTTTAAATGAACATAAAGTGAATGATTCTTACGTTATCCCTGGAACGGTTTATATAGAAACAGCTAGAGAAGCGGGAAGAAAATACTTCGGCGCACCTTTCGGCATTCTGTTAAAAGACGTTACGTTTTCAAATCAGTTAAAGGTAAAAGCAAATGAAGTTAAAGAAGTTCATACGATCATAAAGAAAAAGGACAGCGTTTTAGAGTTTAGTGTGATAAGTAAGTCCGGCGATAAATGGATAAAGCACGCGGAAGCGGTCATTGCGAAAGAAGAACCGGTACGGGAAACATATGACATTGAGGATTTAAAGAAAAGCTTCAATGCTGTCTATGCCATTCAACGTAATAATCATCCATTGACAGAAATAAACACCGATGAATACAAGTCGGTTTATCATATAGAAGATACCAATAGACCGGAAAGCATCGTTCAAGTCGGAGGCAGATGGAAATGCACCAATGCAATCTACAGAGACGACGACAGGCTTCTATGTGAATTGGAATTGCCGAAAGAATATGAGAGTGATTTCGTTCAGTTTTCGCTTCATCCTGCGATGATGGATTGTGCCGTTAATGCCGGGACATTCACGATAGATAACGAAACCTATCTCCCTTATTTTTATAAAGAATTTAAGATTTATGGCTCCGCTTCTAAAAAGTTTTACAGTTATATCAAGAAAAAGAGCCGAAGCAACGGAGAAACAGGAACGTTTCGCATCGTCCTGCTGAATGAGACTGGAGAAGTATTCGGTGAAATAAACAATTACATCGTAAAAAGGGTGCATAAAGCAGCTGAAAAGACTAAAAGGAACAATATATATCATAAGCTATCTTGGATAAGAGAAAGCGATCAATCACACGAGATGCGAGAAATTCATCATCCTATTTTATTATTTAAGAATAATGGCTGCAGTTTATCCGAGGAAATCATTCGAAGCTTAGAACTGGAAGGGAAAACTGTGATTGTCGCGGAACAGGGTGACTATTTCTCTAAAATCGGAAGCCATCATTATACAGTCAGTGATTCTCAAGAAGATTATGACTGTCTTGTAAAAACTCTTCAAAGTGAAAAGGTTTCTCAGATTGTCCATTTGATGTCTATCAGCGATGAGAAAGACAAAAACATATATCAGCTTCAGAAAAAAATATCCTCAGGGGTAGACAGTTTATTTTATTTAACAAAATCACTTGTAGAAAATACAAAAAATAACATAGAACTGATGCTGTTTGCAGACCTTGCACATCAAGTAAGCGGTGAAGAACCAGACATTAACCCGCATAACGCGGCATTTTTCGGTTTTGGAAAAGTAATTGAAAAGGAATATTCGCGTGTAAGTGTCAGATGCATAGATTTGGATCAAAATCTTATGGCGGAAAACATCATGTTTGAAATCAACTCAAAAAAACAGTCAGAGCTTGTCGCTTACAGAGACCGGCATAAATACGTTCAAGAGCTCCAGACTGAAGACTTATCCGTAATTCGGGAAGGGAAAATAAGCATCAGAAAGAACGGTGTATATGTTATTACCGGCGGTATGGGCGGACTGGGATTAGAAATGGCCAAGTATTTATCATCAAAAGAAAATGTCCAATTAATCCTCATTGGACGCTCCGAGCAGCAGATCAACATGGAGAAGGGAAACAAAAAGAAAATCGATGCTCTAAAAGAAATAAAAGAAAGCGGTTCTAAGGTAGATTACTATAAGGCCGATGTCGCAAATGAAAGTGAAATGATTCATGTATTCGAGGAAATAAAGAGTAAATACAATACAATCCACGGTGTCATACATAGTGCTGGTGTTTCTGGAGATGGGTTTATTTTCAGAAAGGAAAAAAAAGTGTTTGATAACGTGCTCAGACCGAAAGTTAATGGAACATGGATATTAAACGAGCTGACAAAGCATGAGCATCTGGATTTCTTCATAATGTTTTCTTCTATCACAGCACTTGCGGGGAGTATGGGGCAGGCTGATTATACTGCGGCTAATGCCTACCTGGATTCCTTCGCAGAACGCAGACAGCGAAGAAGACCGGATGAAAAAACAGTTACGATTAATTGGTGCGGCTGGTCTGATGTGGGTATGCTTGCCGAATATATTGAAGAGCGTCAAAAGGCCGGAAACGAACATAAAGATGAAAACGGCTTTAAGACGATTACCTCAGCTGAAGCGATACGTGCCTTCGATGAAGTCATGCAAAAGGACATCCGGAATGTGATCATCGGGGAAATTGATCATCGGGTACTGGAATTAAATCAAGATCAAATTCAGTTCCGATTATCCCCGGATATTTTGACTTTTAAGGAGCAGGCGATTGTAAAAAAATCTGTTGAGTCGAAAACTGATCAGACATTTTGCTTCAGCGATATTGAAAATAAACTAATGAAAGCTTGGATAAAAGTTTTAGGCTTAGAACAAATCAGTATAACTGATAAATTTTATGATTTGGGCGGAGATTCAATATCCGCGATATATCTGGTAAAAGAAATAGAGAAAGAATGGCCTTCTCTCATTGATGTTTCTGATATTTTTACGTATCCCTCCATTAAGGAGATGTCAACCTACCTTGAATCCCACTTCAGTGATCAGAAGTCTTCTGACCGAATCCCTGAAGAAGACAATGAAGATGACCTGGATGCAATTTTGAATAAGCTGGCATCCGGAGAGATGGAAGTCAGCGAAGCAAATCAAATATTTCATCCAGACCGAAAATAACTGAATTGGGCCTGTAAAAATATATTCGCAAAATGAAATATTGGCAGGCTGCGAATGGAATGAAGAAAAAGCAGCCTGCCTATCACATTATTATGGGAACTGAATTCCATTTTAAGGTAAAATTGTAGATCTTATTACCCTTCCTATCAAAAATTTTCTTAGAAAGAAAGCGGGAGTGATCCGTAATGAATAGCGTTCAATCTTATATATTTGAACAAGTGAAACAGCATAAGCTAAGCCAGAAAGAAGCAAAGCGAATGCTAAAAGAATTAAAGGCTGCAAGCAGCAATGAAGATATTGCTATCATTGGAATTTCCTGCAAACTGCCGAAAGCAAACAATACAGATGAATACTGGCAGAATCTGATGAATGGAGAAGACTGCAAAGCGGAATATCCAAAAGATATGATCAATTACATTAAACCGATCGTAAACAATAAAGGGTTTACTGATTTTCTCGGTTCAGGATATCTGACGGAAGAACAAGCAGATAACTGGAAACCTGGCGGATATTTAGAAGACGTAGACAAGTTCGATCCTGAATTTTTTAATATTTCTCCTAAAGAAGCAAAGGCCATTGACCCGTCTCATAGAGTATTGCTGGAGACGGTATGGACTGCGATTGAAGATGCAGGGTATGCAGGGGACAAAATTTATGGAAGCAACACATCGCTCTTTGTTGGAAAAGACCATGTCAATAATACGTTGTACCGCTACATTACAGAATCAGAATCGACAAGTATGACGGGCAACTGGCCGGGTTTGATGGCGGGGCGGATTAATTATTTATTAAATTTAAAAGGAAGTTCTATGGTTTTGGATTCTGCTTGCAGCTCGGGGCTGCTTGGTGTGCATCTTGCCTGTAATGCTTTGAAAAATAAAGAATGCGATATGTCTATTGTCAGCGGAATTTCATTAGGATTCTTTCCGCGCTTCAAAACGTCCAAAAAATCAATGATGGAATCAGTAAGTGATAAAGTACACTCATTTGATAAAGACGCAGACGGGACATTTTTCAGTGACGGAGTAGCGGCAGTCATCTTAAAACCTTTAAGTAAAGCCAAGCAGGACGGAGATCATATTTATGCTGTTATCAAAGGGAGTGCAGTTAATAATGACGGGGCCTCAAACGGATTGACAGCTCCAAATGCCATCGCCCAGGAAGAAGTACTGGTTCAGGCATGGGAAAATGCTCAAATTGATCCCGAAACCATTCAATATATCGAAGCGCACGGTACAGGCACAAAGCTTGGAGATCCAATTGAAATAAAGGGGATTTCCAATGCGTTTTCAAAATATACGGACAAGCTGCAGTTTTGCGGGATCGGATCTGTTAAATCTAATATTGGCCATACCGTTGCCGTTTCGGGTTTGGCGTCACTTATCAAGATCGTTCTGTCTATGAAGCATCAAGTCATCCCTCCGAGTATTAATTTTAAAGAACCGAATTCATTGATTAACTTTGTGAAGTCACCTGTATTTGTTACAGACAAAGCCCATGAATGGCCTAAAAATAACTCACCGAGGAGAGCGGGAATCAGTTCTTTCGGCTTTGTGGGGACCAATTCACATGTAGTGATTGAAGATGCTGGAGATGAGGTTGAAGAGGTCATTCCTGCAAATGAAACATTTGAGATATTTACTTTATCAGCTAAAACAGAGAATTCTTTAATGAAACTCATCAAGGAATATAATGAATTCTTTAAAAAAGGAACTCAAAAAAACGTAAAACACATTTGCTATACGGCAAACACAGGGCGGGGCCATTACGGCTACCGATTGGCTCTGATTGTAAAAAGTTACGAAGAATTAAAGAGAAAAATCGGCAGGCTTGCAGGACAAAACCTGAATGAAATATCAGAAAAAGGCGTATATTTTTCTTTCCATAAAGTTGGTTCTGATAGAAAACAGATTATGGATGAAGGAGAAATTTCCTTATCTGAACATCGAAAAATGAATGCTCAATCTGACAATTTGATACATGACATTCTTACTGAAGGGGATGAATATTTACTGCTAAACCTTACGGAAATTTGCAACCTGTATATCAGAGGAGCAAAAGTAGAATGGACAAAAATGTACAAGGATGAGCACAGAAAGATTGTCAGTCTTCCGACATACCAATTTGAAAGAACATTATGCTGGGGAGAAGTAAAGGACAGAAGAGGTGAAGCGCCGCATCAGAAAAATATCAGTCACCCGCTGATTGACCAGTGTTTGGCTGATTCAATGAATGAGACGATTTATTCAACGACATTTAATGTGAATAAGGATTGGGTTTTAAGTGACCATAAAATCATGGGGGCTTGTGTTATTCCGGGGACGACTTATATCGAAATGGGAAGAAGAGCAAGTGCCGCTTACTATAAAAGCAATCAATTAGAATTACGAGATATTATCTTCTTCACTCCGTTAACGGTAAATGAGGATGAGAATAAGGTTGTACACACAATCATTAAGAAAAAGAAAGAATGTATTCAATTTATAATAGCCAGTCAGGAAGGAGAAACCTGGATTACACATGCAGAAGGAAAAGCGTTTCCATTAACAGACTCTGTATCAATGTTTGATTTACACTCTGTTAGGAATGACAGTAACAGAGAGAAGATAAAAGTCAATTATGAAAATAAAAATGGTTTAATCAGCAAAGTCTTTACTTTCGGACCGAGGTGGCTGAACTTCAAAGAAGTCATACTGGGCCCTGATGAACAGTTGGCCGAATTAAAATTGGCTGATGAATTTACAGCAGATTTAAAAGACGTCTTTTTACATCCCGCTTTGCTAGATAATGCGGTGAACGTGTTTATTGGAGAAGATGATGACGATAGTACATTCCTTCCTTTTTCATATAAAAGTGTGAAGATTTACTCAAGAATGCCGCAGCATTTTTATGCATTTGTCAAAAAGAACGCAAGCAGCAAAGAGACAAAGCTGTGTGATATTCAGTTAATAGATACAGAAGGACATGTTTTTGCAGAAATCACCGATTATGTATTAAAAAAAGTAAATCGGATTAATGCCCTTTTTGAAGAAAGTTCTGAATCACTTTATCAATTAAAATGGGTGGCGCAAGAAGCTTTTGAAGAAGAAAAAACAGAGGTAACAGGTCCTGTACTGTTATTTAAAGACAACATGGAAATTTATAAATCTATACTGGAACAGTTGAAAATTCGTGACGATGATGTTATTGAAGTGGAGTTTGGGGATGAATTTCAGAAGATAAATGGGCGGAAATTTCTAATTAGCGGATCAGAAGAAGACTATGTTCAATTATTGCATAGCATAAACGATCAAAATATCAGCAGCATTATACATATGTCTTCTATCAGCCGCCAAGGAACGGAATCATTAACAGATTTAGAAGACATGCAGAATAAAGGCGTATACAGCCTGTTCCGCTTAGTCCGGGGGTTAAGTAAGAATAAGATGAAAAGCAATATTAATTTGCATCTTATTTCTGATCTTGTGACAGAAGTGTCAGGAGAAGAAAATACAATCAATCCATTGGGCGCCGCGCTGTTTGGTCTGGGACGTGTTATTTCGCAGGAGTTCCAAAATGTTTCATGTAAAGCAATTGATATTGATGAACATACTTCACCGGAAATTATTAGTGAGGAGTTAAGAACAAAAGGGAAACACTATCAAGTCGCCTTTAGGGATGGTAAGCGGTATATCAGTCGGTTGGATACGGTTGAACGAATAAAGAATAAGAAACACGGCGGTTTGGAAATTAAAGAAAACGGTGTCTATATGATTACCGGCGGCACCGGCGGAATCGGTTTGGAGATCGCAAAGCACCTGGCTGGAAAACATAACGTCAATGCTGTATTGCTCAATCGCTCTAAACTGCCTGATCAAAGCCGATGGGACGACATCATTGCTGATGGAACGGATTTAAAGCTTTGCAGAAAACTGAAGTCCATCAGAGCTATCGAGTCAATGGGTTCTAAAGTTGATTGCTACAGCTGTGAAGTTTCTGACTTAAACAGCATGGGGCCGGTAATTGAAGAAATAAAACAGAAATACGGTACGATCAATGGCGTGTTCCATTGTGCCGGAGTTGCCGGGGACGGTTTCCTCTTTAGAAAAGAAGCTGATATTTTTAAAGAAGTGCTCGCTCCTAAAATTAATGGAACATGGGTTATCAATCATTTAACGAGAGACGTAGATTTAGATTTCACGATTTTGTTCTCCTCAATTAATTCTATTTTCGGAGGTGCCGGACAGGGAGATTATACAGCTGCAAATGCTTATTTAGATTCCTTTGCTTATATGCAAAACAAACAGGGAAAAAACACGCTGTCAATTAACTGGCCGGCTTGGGATGAGGTCGGCATAGCTGTCGATTATGGAATTACTGATGAGAGTTCTATTTTCAGATTATTGACGGTAGAAAGGGCTATTTCCGTTTTAGAAGAAATAGCATCGAATAAGCTTACTAATATCATTCCAGGTACATTAAATATGAAGCTCCTCGCTTTTGCAAAGGATGAATTGTCTTTTGAATTATCTGAGCAAATCAAAAACAAATTAATAGATAAAAACAGGACAAAAAACGAAGCAGAAAAACGTCGAAGAACAGATACTGAAGATATAGTGCTCAAAGGAAAGGGAGAACTTTACTCCGATACCGAAAAAAGTATTGCGCAAATGTACTCTATGGTTTTGGATATGCAAGAGCTAGATTTATATGAAAGCTTTAGTGCCATGGGCGGCGATTCTATTATGGCAACCCAACTGTTAAAACTGATTAATCAACAATATCCTGACATTGTGGATATATCCGATATATTTACATATTCCTCTGTAGTGGAGCTATCAGAGTATATTGACAAGCAGCTGAATAAAGATCCACAGCAAGAAACGGAAGAAGATACTGCTGAAAATCGGCTTGAGCAAGAACTCAACAATCTATTTGACGACCTGGAGAACGGCAAAATCAATATACAAGAAGGATTGAAAATTTTAGAAAACTAGTTTCGGAAAAGGGGAAAATTAATGAAGAATACAGAAGAAAACAAGACTGCAATCATAATCGGAGGCGGTATTGCAGGAATGGCCGCGGGCTGTTACTTGCAAATGAACGGATACAGCACGAAAATTTTTGAAATGGGCTTGCTGCCGGGTGGTTTATGTACCGGCTGGAAGAGAAAAGGGTACTTTTTTGACGGTTGTATCAGCTGGCTGGTCGGTTCAGGACCTAACAACACGTTCCATAAATTTTGGAAAGAGCTGAACGTGATACAAAATATGGAATTCATTAATGATGAAGAATTTGCGGTTGTTAACTTTAGAAATGGTGATACATTTACGCTGTATGCTGATGTAGATAAATTAGAACAGGAGTTTTTAAAAGTTGCACCTGAAGATGCGGAAACAATTAAGCTTTTAACTGATGGCATTCGAGTTGTTTCTGATGTAGATCTGGATTTGGATAAAGCGCCCGAACTGTTCGATTTAGCAGACTTTGAGGCCTTCAAAGCAAAGGCTGGCCCTTACATGAAAGTAATGGGGCAATGGGGAAAAGTGACGATCAAAGAATTCGCCCAGCGCTTTAAAAGCAGTTTTGTAAGAGAAAATGTAAATCGTCTGTTTTGGTTTAATGTAGATACCCCTATATCTTACTTTATGGCTACTTTAGGCTGGGCTAATAGCAAATCTTCAGGACATCCTGTAGAAGGTTCTCTGCAATTCGCAAAAATTATTGAAGCCAGATATGTTGAATTAGGCGGTGAGATTCAATATAAATCACCTGTTTCTAAGGTTTTAGTAGAAAATGATAAAGCGATCGGAATAGAGTTGAAAAACGGACAGTGTCATTATGGAGATATCGTCATTTCAGCAGCGGATGGCTATAAAACTATTTTTGAAATGCTGGATGGAAAATATACAGATGATGAACTGACATTTTGTTATGACAACCTTAAAACAAGTGCGCCGCAAATTTATGTCGGATTGGGCGTATCAAAAACGTTTGAAAAATATCCTCATTATTTGAGCCTGGAATTAGAACAGCCTCTTAATGCCTATGGCTGTGACAACGTTAAAAACATATTTGTGAAAATATATAACGAAAATCCTTCATTCGCACCTGATGGCAAAACGAGTATTATCGTGTATGCGAAAACTTCTGCTGAATACTGGGAGACTTTGCAAAAAAACAACCGCGAAAAATATGAAGAAGAGAAAAAAGCAATTGCGAATGTAATGATTGATGAATTAGACAAATGGTTTGGTGAAATTAAATCAAATATTGACGTGACTGATGTATCCACCCCATATACGATCAGAAGATACACAAATAATAGAAATGGAAGCTGGCAGGGCTGGGAAAAACAGATGGAAGGCATCATACACGAGAAAAAACTGAAACGTTCACTTCCCGGACTTAAAGACTTTTATATGGTTGGGCATTGGAGTCAAGTGGGAGGAGGTCTTCCGAGTGTTGTCTTACAGGCAAGAAATCTAGTGCAGGTGTTATGTAAAGAAGATGGAAAGGTTTTTGAGACAAAAATTAACTAATTCAATAAGCTGCTTCTTCAATTGAAGCAGCTATTCTATATATCCATGATGCTTCTCATATTTTATATAGAATCAAAATCGATAGGGGTGATTAATCGTGGATGATATTTCGATTATAAAACAATATGTATTGGAGCAAGTAAAAGAGCAAAAAATGAACAGGGAAATGGCTTTGCGCATTTTGAAAGGATTATCAGATAAGTCTAAGAAAAATCAATGTGATATTGCCATTATCGGCATATCCTGCCGTTTCTCAAAAGCCAATAATGCAAAAGAATACTGGCAAAACATTATGAACCGTGCCTCATGCATCCGGGACTTACCGAAGAAGCGGCGGAAAGATATTGATCCATTGCTGCCCAGTGCGAATGAGAATTCTTATTTTAAAGCGGGTTTCTTAGATGAAATTGATAAGTTTGATTCATCATTTTTCAGAATTTCGCCAAGAGAAGCCATGCTTATGGATCCGAAACAAAGATTGTTTTTGGAGACAGTTTATCACGCTATTGAGGACTCCGGTTATGCTGGGAACAAGTTACAAGGTTCGAATACAGGTATTTTCGTTGGACATGATCATAGCGGTGACTTGAAGTTTTCCTATGCTTCCCTAGTAAATGATGCGGATATGATTGCAATGACAGGTACTTATCCCGGCATATTGGCAAGCAGGACCTCCTACATTTTTAATCTGAAAGGGCCAAGCTTGGTTGTTGATACAGCCTGCTCTTCCGGACTCGTTTCGGTTCATCTTGCTTGTGAGGCACTTAAAAATGAAGAATGCAGCATGGCTATTGCGGGAGGCGTTAATTTATTTCTGAGACCTGAAAATATAGGTACGATGAGCGAAATAGAAGCGGAAAACGCTAAAATCAGCATTTTTGATAAAAATGCAAAGGGGACAGCATGGGGTGAGGGGATTTCTGCTATTGTATTAAAACCTTTACATAGGGCTATAGAAGACAGAGACCACATATATGCTGTCATTAAAGGGAGCGCTACGAATAATGACGGGGCTTCTAACGGAATCACCGCTCCTAATGCTGAATCACAAGAGAAATTGATTACGCGTGCCTGGAAGAATGCGAATATTAGTCCGGAAACTATTTCTTATATTGAAACGCATGGAACAGGCACGATTTTGGGAGACCCGATTGAGATCAAAGGGATAACGAATGCGTTTAAGAAATATACCGATAAAAAGCAGTTTTGCGGTATAGGTTCAGTCAAACCCAATATCGGCCATACAGTCGGGGCATCAGGCATGGCGTCTCTCATTAAAGCATGCATGGCTTTAAAAGAGAAGGTCATCCCCCCAAGTATCAACTTTAATGAACCGAATCCTTTAATTAATTTTTCGAATTCACCTGTTTATGTGAATGACATGATAAGAAATTGGGAAAAAGGAGAGACGCCAAGAAGAGCCGGTGTAAGTTCGTTTGGCTTCAGCGGAACCAACTGTCATATTGTATTGGAAGAAGCACCTGGAATAATAGGTGAGACTGAACAGAGACAGGTAAAAGAGGTATTCACTCTGTCTGCAAAAAATAAGTCCGTCCTGAATGATATTGCATCAAAGTATCTTCATTTTATCTCGGAAGAAAACAATTTGAATCTCTCTGATCTTTGTTATACAGCGAATACGGGAAGAAAACATCTGGAGAATAGAGTGTGTTTTCTCGTAAAAGACATCGAAGATCTGAAGGAAAAACTTGAAAGTCTGCTCGAAGCGCCGGTTCAGCAAGAAGAAGCTGCATTTTCTTTTAAGACCGATAGAGATCTAAGTACCGCTGCTGGAAAAAAACTTAAGGCTTATAATGCAGGCGGGAGAACAGATGAGAGTCTTCTGATTGATATAAGCAAGCTCTATGAAAAAGGTGCAGAGATCGATTGGGAAATGATATACGAAGGAGAAAAAAGAAGAAAAATCAGCTTGCCGGGTTACGCATTTTTGCGGGAGAGACATTGGGTGAAACTGCCTGAAAAATTACCGATAAGCAATGCACTAGATAACCCTTCAGTCAACAAGCCTCAAATAATAAGACTGAGTGGCAGGGAAGACGGCTGTTATTCAGAAACAGAGCTAATGGCAGGACAAATTTGGGGAAATGCCCTTGGAATCAATCCGATCGATGTTACATCCGATTTTTATGAAATGGGCGGAGATTCAATCATAGCAATAGAAATCATCAACTTTATCAATAAACAGCAAGGAACGGAGCTTTCAGTTTCAGACTTGCTAAAGCATTCGAATATAAAACTCTTCTCAGCTTATTTGGATGAATATTCTCTGAGGAAGACAAATGATGTGAATGTGATTCCCAAAGCGGGCGATTTTGAGTGGTATGAGGCATCATCTGCACAGAAAAGAATTTTTATTCTAGATCAATTAAATAAAAACAGCACTTCTTATAATATCCCGTTCTTTTTAATGATTGAAGGAGAGTTGGACGATAAACGTTTAGAAGATGCGTTTAAAAAATTAATAATCAGGCATGAGGTTTTAAGAACGTCCATAGTTTTAAGAGACGGGCAGCTTGTGCAAAACATAGAAAAAGACGTTCGATTTAAAATGGATAGAATCAAGACCTCCGACGAAGAATTAGAGAGCCTTATGGCTAATTTTGTCCGCCCGTTTGATGTAGAAAAGGCTCCTTTACTGCGTGCAGGATTAGCCGAGATTAGTCATCAAAAACATCTTTTAATGATAGATTTACAGCATATTATAGCGGATGGGGCGTCTATCCCGATCCTCCAAAGGGAATTGATAAATTTATACGAAGGCAACGAACTGCCGCCATTGAACGTTCAATTTAAGGATTTTGCGAATTGGCAAAATGAATTATTTCATACTGAAGAAATGAAAAAACAAAAAGACTTTTGGTTAAATGAGTTTAAAGGAGAAATTCCCGCTCTCAATCTGCCCGCAGATTTTTCAAGAGAAGCCAAACGAGATGATCAAGGTGAACGAATCTATTTTTATGCAGGAAGAGAGCTGACCGCCAAGTTAAAAGAATTAAACGCAAAACAAAAAGTCACCCTTTTCATGACTTTAATGGCTTCATTTAATGTGCTGCTCCATAAACTTACTGGTCAAGAAGATATTGTTATCGGCACACCTGTAGCCGGAAGAAAGCATAAAGAATTAGAAAACATGATAGGAATGTTTGTAAATACGCTGGCACTGAGAAATAAACCATCTGCCGACAAAACATTCAAAGAACTGCTTGAAGCCGTTAGGGATAATGCGCTTCTGGCTTATGAAAATCAAGATTATCCTTTTGAAGAGCTTGTAGACCATTTGAACCTTGAGAGGGATATAAACCAGAATGCTCTTTTCAACGTTATGTTTGTCCTTCAGCTGATGGATAATCCGGCAATTGAAGTAAATGGGCTGAAATATAAGCCGTATCCTTACGAAAACAAAACAGCCAAATTTGATCTTTTGCTTCAAGCATTTCCTTCAAAAGAGGACATCAAGTTTGAGTTCACTTATTCATCAAACTTGTTTAAGCGCACAACTGTAGAAAAATTCTCACAGCGATTCTTAATGATTCTCAATCATATTGTTGAAAGTCAAAATGGACTAATCGGTGAGATTAACATTTTAGAAGAAAATGAACGACGCGATATGTTGAGTTACAGTGGAAAATCACTGAGAAGCAGAGGCACAGATGCATCTATCTGTGAGCTTTTTGAGAAGCAGGCGGAAGCAACGCCGAATCAAATAGCTGTGTCTGCACAAGACGGAAGCTTAACTTATAGTGAGCTGAACAAAAATGCAAACCGGCTTGGAAGAGCACTCATTCAAAAAGGTATCAAAAAGAATGAAGCAGTGGGCATAGCTGCAGACCGAACCACTGATTTTATCATCGGAGTAATGGGAATTTTAAAAGCGGGAGCAGCTTATCTGCCAATTGATCCATCATATCCGCAAGAAAGAGTTGAGTATATGCTCAAAGACAGCGGGGCCCGCTTGTTACTGACGGATCGTAACAATCATTGTCAAAGGTACGGAGTAGAAAGTGTTTGTCTGAATGAATTGGAAACAGTTCCAGACGACGGGAGAAATGTTAAAGGAGGAGCGGAACGGCACAGCCTTGCCTATATCATCTACACTTCTGGATCAACGGGACACCCAAAAGGTGTGATGATCGAACATAAAAGTATAGTGAATTTAACAGAAGCCCTGCATGAACGTATCTACTGCAAACATGGCGGGCGGCAGAATGTAGCGTTGTTGGCACCCTTTTCCTTTGACGCTTCTGTCAAACAGATTTTTTCTGCGCTGCTTTTGGGACACTCTCTTTACATCATCTCTGAAGAAGCCAGGCATGATATCACGAAACTTGCTGAGTTCTATATCCAAAATAAAATAAATATTTCTGATGGAACACCAGCCTATCTCAGCCTGCTCTCTGAGTCTCCGCAGTGTGGCCGTATAGGTGTAAAACATTTTATTATAGGCGGCGAAGTGCTTAAACCTGAAGAAGTAAAGCGTTTTTATAAAGTATTTAAGAAGAATGACCGTCCTTATATAACAAATGTATATGGACCGACGGAATGCTGTGTTGATGCTGCATCTTATACGATAAACCCAGATAATATTTCCAATATAAAGAGGATCCCTATCGGCACGCCGATAAAAAACTGTTCTATCTACATACTAGATAAACAGCAGAAGCCTGTGCCGCCGGGAGTTATCGGAGAGTTATACATCGGAGGGGAAGGAGTTGGACGGGGTTATTGCAATCGTGAAGAACTAACCGAGGCTAAGTTTATCCCGGATCTTGTTCATTCTGGTGAGAAAATGTATAAAACCGGAGATTTAGGCAAGTGGAATGAGGATGGGAATATAGAATTTGCCGGAAGAATCGATCGTCAAGTAAAAATCAGAGGATTTAGAATTGAACTGGATGAGATTGTAAACAGACTGCTGTCTCACCAAAATGTTCAAGAAGCGGTTGCGATTGCTCACAATGATCAGATATATGCCTATACAGTATGTAAAGATACGCAGCCGCCTTCTCAGCTAAAAGAATACTTATTGGAATATCTGCCGGAATATATGGTCCCGACAGTCATTATGGGCATAGATAAAATTCCGTTGACGAACAATGGGAAGACTGATGTAAAACGTTTGCCGCTACCAGCTGAAAATAATGCCGAGCTGCATCACTTTATTGCTCCGAGAAACGAGATTGAACGAATCGTCAGTGAGGTCTGGTCCGACATTCTTGAAGTTTCTAAAATCAGTATAAAAGATAATTTTTTCGTTTTAGGCGGAGACTCAATTAAAGCCATACAAGCAGCGGTCAGAATGGAAAAATTCAATCTTAGGCTGGAAGTGAAAGACATTTTTCATTACCAGACAATCGAAGGAGTTTCGAATAAAGTCAGTTATATAACAGCGGCATCTGATAACAGTGTGATAACGGGGGAAGCCGGTCTTGTGCCAATTCAATGCTGGCTGGCTGAACGCCATAATGATACTCTGCACCATCGGAATCTTTCTTTTATGCTATACAGGGAAGCCGGGTTTGGCGAAGATATTGTAAAAGACATTTTCACCCGGATTATTCAGCATCATGACAGTCTGAGAACAGTATTCAAACGTAAAGGCGATAGAATGGTACAGGTAATAAGAGGCCTGACGGACGGCGACTTGTTTGACTTTCATCTGATCAATGCAATAAACATGCCGCAATCAGTTTTAAAAATGAAAATAAATCAAATACAAGCCAGTATGGATCTGACTCACGGACCGCTTGTTAAATTGGCACTTATTAAGGAAGCAGATGGGGAACATCTGTTAATCGTCATTCACCAAATGATAATTGATCATATGTCTTGGAGAATACTGCTTGAAGATTTTAATACAGCATATCAGCAAGTTAAAAGTAACGAAGACATTGTATTACCAAATAAAACCGATTCGTATTTAAAATGGTCTGATTATCTCTATAAATATGCTGAAAGTGAACGGCTGTTGTTTGAGAAAGAGTATTGGACGAAACTCGAAAATGTTTATGCTCCGTCTATTCCGGTTGATATTCAGGAGCAAATTGCCAAAGTCAAAGATAACAGACAAGTGTACAGGCAGTTTAATGTTCGGGAAACTGAAAATATAATGAATGCGATTCAAGGACAAGATCATTTCACTATTGAGACTGTTTTGCTCACAGCGTTAGGTTTGACAATAAAACATCAAACAGGCAGTAATACATCTCTCGTGCACTTAGGCAACCATGGCCGCACTCATCAGAGTGAGAAGCTTAATATCTACAGAACAGTAGGCAGATTTTCTGCAATCTATCCAGTGGCTTTGGAGGTCTCCGATTCAGATCATATCGGTTCGAGTTTAGATAATGTTAACTCGACCTTAGCAAATATTCCTGATCAAGGGATAGGATATGGTATTTTAAGATATTTAAAACAAGATATAAAAGAGAAATCAAAACCAGACATTTCATTTAATTATATGGGCGAATTTGATAATGAACTGCACACAGAAAGCTTTACGGTATCTCCGCTTTCAACCGGGAATGATATAAGTGAAGATGAAATTTGGAATTACAAGTTTAAGTTTATTGTGTTGGTAAGAGAGAAAAAATTGAGCATTGGAATTGAATATAATCAAAATCAGTACCATAAGAGTACTGTAGAAAATCTGCTTAATCAGTATATGCATTATATCAAAAAAGCAGCAGAAACCATTTAATTAATCGGAGGTTAACGTAAATGACCAATTCAGTTCAGCAAGATAAACAAGTACCGAAGAAATATCCTCAGGCCGCAGTCATGCAAATGGTTTCAGGGCTGGGGTTTTCCCTGGCAGTTAAAACAGCGGTAGAATTAGATGTATTTTCCGCTTTTCAAAATGGACCAGCTTCAGCGGAAGCGATAGCTGAAGCCCTTGAATTGAACCCCTCTGCCTTATTCAGGCTCTTAAGAGCGCTGGAATCCGTCGGTTTGGTCGCCCAAGCTCAAAATGGCTATTATGATGTAACAGAGTATGGTGCCACTTTGATGCCTGGGAAAGCAAAATCCATTGAGCCTTTGGTAGAATATCTGCTGCATGAAACAGTAGTGCAGTCTATGTTTAAAATGGATTATAGTATCAAAACCGGCAAATCCGCTTTTGAAGCCATTTATGGCGATAAATGGTATGAGAATAATAGTCTTGATCAAGATTACTTAAAAACAATGGATAAGGCGATGGAGATTTATTCAAAAATGAGTCTGCCATCCATATTGAAAGCTTACTCATTTGAAAAGTTTGATGTTATCGTAGACGTCGCGGGAGGAATGGGCCAGTTAATAACAGGCATTTTAGGTGCTGCTCCTAAATCAAAGGGGATATTGTTTGATCTTCCAAAAACGATACAAAGTGCAAAAAAGCATTTAGCATCTTCAGAGATGAGCGAACGCTGTCAGTTTACGGAAGGGAGTATGTTTGAGGAAATTCCTTCCGGAGGAGACTTGTATGTGATAAGCAAAGTGTTAAATGATTGGGATGATGAGCATGTGGTTGCTATTCTTGAAAATATAGCCGGTGCCATGTCTGATCATTCCAAGCTGATTATAGTTGAAAATGTGCCTGAAGCAGACAAGCTGTCCCCTGAAGAAGCTTTTCGTGATTTATTATTTTTAGTATGCTCTGCAGGCGGCAGAGTCAGAAAGAAAACCGAGTTTGAACAATTGATTGAGAAAGCCGGATTAACACTATTAAATGTAATTCAGACCCCGAGTAAATACACAATTTTGGAGTGTGGAAAGAAATAATGTTATATAAGCTATCTCTTTAGGAGATAGCTTTTTTTATATAAAAAGTTCACCAATTTGACTGATTGATTCTGTCTATCTATTGATTTTTCTGATAAAATAAAACTTATAATATTTAACATAATTATAAATTTGAACCATCAGGGAGGAAGAAACATGAAAAAGAGACTCGTTATGCTATTCGCGGCGGCCGCCGCTGTTTTGTTGCTTGTGAGCGGGTTGTGGGCTCCATCAGCGTCTGCGGCGCCGGCTCCTGCTTTAACACAAATCCGTATTATCGGTGTGACGTCTGACGGTCAGAGTTACCAATGGGAAAATATCGGGCCGAACCAAATCAGCGCATCAAAACCGATGAAGGGTACAACGGGTTATTTAGCCGTATATTTCCAAGGGTATCCGAACAATAACACGATCCAGGCGTTTAACAACGGAACGAATATTACAAATCTTACGTCAAAAGCGCTTGAAGATGAATATACAAAAAACGGCAATATCGTTACAGGCTATATTAAATATTACAGTGTTCCTCTTTCTTATGTCAGTTCAGGAACGTTCTCTTTCTCCGCAACGGGGCTGAACGGGCCGTACACGCCGTTAAGCAGCGGATTTTTCTCCATTCAGGTACAGAGTTAAGACGGTAGCCTGGTGCTTTCATGTATAGTTTTTCTCTCTTTCCGGGAAGCTATTCCTATAGAAAAGGGAGGGCTTACATGATGGACAGGACACTCAGATATTTGCGCGAGTCGCTTTCGAACCACTTGGAGCATGATGTGTGCCGAGGGATTTATAAAAAGCTTCAGGTGAAGCATTATGAAAATGAGGGCGAGTTTGTGAAAGACCTAAATGATTTGGAAATGGATGCGCTGAATCAGGTGCTTGAAAAGGAAATCAAATATGCTGAGAACGAGCAGGATGAGAAGCGCACGATGGAATTGAATGAAGTATATGAGCTCCTGTTTTAAAAAGCCTCCCGGCGGTCGGGAGGCTTTTTATTGTTTTAGAAACAGTTTACAGAATCATCCAACCCTTTGTATAATGGATAGTTGTGAAAAACACAGACGGAGGAGAAACATGAACGAAATAAAAAAACAGACGGTTCTTGAGTTGTCATCGGTTGAAAAAGCTTTGGTTTTTCTGGTGCCGCCATTATTGGGGCTGGTCATCGGATGGTTTCTGCCGGTCATTGCGAAGTGGGCCGTAACATTGGATTGGCTGCCTTTTCACGGGCCGCTGGAAATTATCGCTTCTTTTCACGGATGGAAGGCTGCGGCTGCAACCGCCGTTATCGGCTTAATCGGAGGAGTGTGGCTGACGCGGGCAGCTTTTAAAGAAACTCTTGTGGCAGTCGTGACGGACAGCGAGGTGTCCTTAACCATATATAATGAAGAAAGCGTGTTTTCGAAAGACAGCATTTCCGGTGTGTTTACGGATGAAAAGCATCTTGTCTTATTGGGGACTGAAGGGCAGGAGCTTTTTCGGGAGAAGCTTGAGCCGGCGGTTGAAAAAGCGGCTGATGCGTTTCGCGCGCATGGGTATGTCTGGCTGGGGACGGAAGATCCTTTTAAAGAAGAATACAAACGGTGGGTGCCGGACACGCCGGATTTGGAGCCTGGGGCAAATGCTCTTTTAAAAGCGAGAGAAAAGGCGCTGAAAGAGGAGGAAAAGGCTGATGCGAAAGAGCTGAAAGCGGAAATATCCAAACTGGGCATTACCGTGCGGGATAAAGGCCCGCGCCAATATTGGCGGTTCTATCAAACGCCGTCACCATAAAAAAAGCTGCCGCCGTTGATACGGCCGGGCAGCCCGGGAACAGATTATTTCTTCTTGTCATCATAATATTGAACCGGGTACATGGAGCCTTCGGATACCATTTTGTTATCTTCAATATCTTCGGGATGCGGGTTGCCTGCTTTGTTGACGGGGAATGATTCAATATCCTGCTTCCCGGAGAGCGATGTTTTCATATTGCGGATAAAGTTCATCACCTTTTGGCGGTTTGATTTATCTTTGAGCAGGTAGGAAGTCACTCCGACAGTCGACACGGCAAGTCCTGAAATGAGCAGTTTTTGTTTCACGATAAAAACTCCTTTCTATTTCTGGCTTGCAGTAGTTATTCCCGCTTAACGGCTGTTTAAACATCGGAAGGGTAATTTTGGCTTTCTGCTTTAATGCGATAAAGATTGACAAAACTATTTTCAGAATAATATTATAAATATATGATAGCGCTGGAGTCATATTTTAATTGAAAGGTGTTAACTTTATGAATCAATTACATCGCAGAATGGGAACGTTTGCACTCATGATGGTCGGACTTGGGTCGATGATTGGCTCCGGCTGGTTATTCGGGGCGTGGCGGGCGGCTCAGATTGCGGGACCTGCCGCAATTATTTCCTGGATTATCGGTATGATCGTTATTTTGTTTATCGCACTTTCTTACAGTGAATTGGGTTCAATGTTCCCGGAAGCCGGGGGAATGGTAAAATATACTCAATATTCTCATGGATCATTTATTGGATTTATCGCAGGATGGGCAAACTGGATTGCGATTGTTTCCGTTATTCCGGTGGAAGCGGTTGCGTCTGTTCAATACATGAGCTCATGGCCGTGGGAATGGGCAAAATGGACAAGCAATCTCGTTCACAACGGCACTCTTACGGGAGAGGGGCTCGGCTTCGCATCCGTATTACTGATTATTTACTTTTTACTGAATTATTGGACAGTTAACTTATTTTCAAAAGCGAATTCATTGATTACCATCTTTAAAATTATTATTCCGGGGCTGACAATCGGAGCGCTGCTGTTTACCGGTTTTCACGGCGGAAACTTCACATCCGGTTCAAGCATTGCGCCGAACGGCTGGGCGAGCGTGCTGACGGCGGTGGCCACATCAGGTATCGTATTTGCGTTTAACGGGTTTCAAAGCCCGATTAACATGGCCGGAGAAGCAAAAAATCCCGGCAAATCGATTCCGATTGCGGTTGTCGGTTCGCTGTTGGTCGCAACCGTCATTTACGTCCTATTGCAAATCGCATTTATCGGTGCGGTTGAACCTTCCATGATTGTTCACGGCTGGAGTCACCTGAACTTCAACTCTCCATTTGCCGATTTGGCGATCGCATTGAATATCAACTGGCTTGTCATTATTCTTTATGCGGATGCGTTCGTATCTCCGTCAGGAACGGGTATCACATATACCGCCACGACGTCACGCATGATTTACGGCATGGAAAAAAATAAATATATGCCGAGCATTTTCGGAAAGCTTCATCCGCTGTACGGCGTGCCGCGCCAAGCGATGATTTTCAACCTGATCGTATCGTTTATCTTTCTGTTTTTATTCAGAGGATGGGGCGTGCTTGCTGAAATCATTTCCGTTGCGACGCTGATTTCTTATATCACGGGTCCCGTGACGGTGATGACGCTGCGGCGGACGGCGGCGGATTTGTACAGGCCTCTCCGTCTGAAAGGTCTCAGCGTGGTGGCACCGCTCGGCTTCGTGTTCGCGTCTCTCGTGCTGTATTGGGCGCGCTGGCCGTTAACAGGGCAGGTGCTGTTTATCATTTTGATCGGCCTTCCGATTTATTTCTACTACCAAGCGAAAGCGAAGTGGAAAGGATTCCGCAGAAACTTTAAAGGCGGCGTCTGGATGGTTGTCTATCTGCTCAGCATGATGGTCATTTCATGGCTCGGAAGTGAAAAATTCGGCGGTCTGAACATCATTCCGTACGGCTGGGATATGGGGCTGATCGCAATCGTTGCCCTTGCCTTCTATGCGTGGGCCCTGAAGAGCGGATTCAAGACTGAGTATTTGAAAGACGCCAAAGCAATCAACGATCAATTAAAAGGCGGACAGGCGGAAGCCGCTGCCGGAAAAGAATAAGTTATAAAAAGTTGAAGTTTTTGAGAGTCTGAGCCTGTAAGCGCAGGACAAAGGCACCTTTAAGTTGAAAAGCAGGTATAATACCTGAAAACGACTTAGAGGTGTTTTTTCATGGGTGAAATTAAAAATCCGCAAAGTATCGTAATTAGGATTAAATGAAGTGAGCTTTCCAAATTCAAAGAGAAAATGAATCAAAGCCTGTACTAATGTATTTTTATTTTGAACATTTGTTAGGGGCCTTATGGAATCCGATTTAATTACTGGAAATATTCCATCTTATTATCTAGATTACGGTGGCTAGGTTTAAAAACACATTAAAATTTTTAACCATATTTATAAAAGAAAGAAATTATGGTAAACTTTTAAAATTGGAAACGAATAATTCTGGACTTGTTTTTATATAGGAAAAAATAATTAAGGAGAAAAAAGATGATATTTACTGTAGCTATTCCGGTTTATAATGATCAAAACACAATTAGAGATTGTCTTGATAGCGTGGTGAACCAAACAGTTGGAGAGGACAAACTTGAAATTATCTGTGTAAATGATGGTTCAACTGATAAAAGCGGTAATATTTTAGATGAATACATGAGCAAGTACAAGTTTATTAAAGTAATTCATCAGCAGAATAGCGGCGCACCTGGCAGACCGAGGAACAAAGCTATAGAAGCAGCAACAGGTGATTATATTTATTTTCTAGACGGAGATGATTATTTAGGACCTGAAGCTTTAGAAAAGATGGAAGAAAAAATAGTTCAGTATCAAAGTGATATAATTATCGGCCGTTATGAAGGAATTAATAGAGGTGTTCCTGTGGCTGTATTTAAAAAGAATCCAGATTGTTTTTCCTTCCCTGGTTCCAATGCTCTTTTTACGATGAGTGCTCAAAAACTATTTAAACGGGAGTTATTAATTAAACATAATATTCGTTTTCCGGAACACTTCTCTCTAGGAGAAGATCAACCGTTTATGATTCAAGCGTATGCATATTCAAATTCCATAGCCCTTGTTAAAGATTACCCATGTTATTATTTGACCAATCATCAAACAATAGGAAGGGTTCAACTTACTAAGAAACCATTATCAGGTGAAAGTTTTATGTTCAGAATCGAAGAAACATTGGCATCTATTGAATTACTGAACCTTGAAACAGATAAAAAACGGCTGATTTTCTTTCATTACTGGGAAAGGATTATGGAAGTGGAGTTAAGCGCACTGATTTCAAAGTCTTTTCTAATTGAAGATAAAATCTTTATTTTTAATAAATTAAAGAAAATGCTTGACAAGTATCAATACTTAGATTACTACCAGCAGTTTTCTTCCCGCCATAAACTCTTATTACGTTTAATTGAGAAAGGACAATTGGAGGATTTAATTTCTTTCTGGTACGCTGAAAAACAACCTGGTAACATGGTAGTACAACATGGAAAGGTCTATCCAAAACCAGAATTAGCATACAATTTGGCCTTGCATGAGTCTATTTCCTTTCATCGTAATAATAAATTTGAAGGAGAAATAACAAAAATAGAGAAATTAGAGAATGCCGTTTTGTTAGAGGGTTTTTGTTATCATTCACATGTTGACTCCTCAAATGAGCGTTTATTTATCGAAGTCTCTTTGAGAGAACAAAAAGATAAAACAATTTCATTTCCAGCTTATAGAAGCCTTTTTGAAAAAAAATATCCTTTTGAAATAGATACGCAAATTATAACAAAAGAAAAAATCACTTATTTTCACGCGTATATACCTATAGAATCTTTGCTCCACTTAAATAGCGAAGATGGTATATTAGATTTAAGATTAATTAGTAAGATAGAAGATTATACGAAATCATTGAGATTAAAATCGAAAGAAAGCGTTTATTTAAAAAATGCTTCTTATATTGCAAAAGGATGTAAAGAACCTATCGTTATAAACTCGTATCTAACTAAATGGGGTAATCTTTCTCTTGTTGTTAAACATCAAATGTTACATTTTAAAAACTTTGTGTTAACCTGCAGCGGTCCTAGGATTAAAGGACATTTTGATTGTGAAACAGATTTAAGTTTTGGAGAACAGAATTCTTTCCAGGTTAATTTTGGAAGGTTTCTTATGTTTAAACCTGATGTGGTACTTAAAGATTCTACTCGAAAAAAAATGTCATATGATTTTAGTTTTGAAGTAACTAAGCAGGAGTTAAAACAAATTAAGCTAAAAAAGAATGCAGAAGTGATTATTGGTCATTTGCAACAAAGTGTTCCTGTTATTTATAAGGGCAAATCTATTAAAGCAAAAGTTAAGAATATACTAAGACCGTTATTTAAAGGGAGAAATATTTAAAATTAATATTATAAAACTGCACGCGATATACGTGCAGTTTTTGTTTTGAAATCTTTAGATTCGTAAACCTATTGATCCCTATTAGATTTAACAAAATTAAATATATCCGCATAGTTGGTAAACACACCGGTTACGCCCCAATTCAGCAGACGGCGCATGTCCGCCTCGCTGTTTACGGTGTAAGGATGAAGCAGAAGGCCGTGGCTGCGAATGTTTCGGACATTTTGAGCGTTCAGCGCTTTGTAATCCGGTCCGATTCCGACGGCATATGTTTTAATGTCCGTTAAATCTGCGTCAGTCATTGACGTCATCTGTTCCGCTTCAAGCAATTGGACAGCGGGAAGTTTCGGATCGAGCTGTTTGATTTTCAGAAGGCTGTCCCTGCTGAAAGACTGAATGATAACTTGTCCAAGTTTCGCATGCTTACCTGCCAATTTGTATTTTTTCAGTGAAGCGATCAGTTTTTCTTCCATACCCGGATATGTTTCGGGCGCCTTTGTTTCAATATAATAGTTTGCATGTCTGCCGAACCGTTTTAACACGTCATCAAGTGTGGGAACGCGAAGTCCGACGTAATTCGGTTTTGCTTTTTCCGGATAGGCCTTATTGAACCAAGAGCCGGCGTCGAGCTTTTGAATCTCGGCTAATGTATGATCCTTCACCCAGCCTTGTCCGTTTGTGGTACGGTCCAGTTTTTCATCATGCATGACGATCAGCTTGCCGTCTTTTGTCATTTGTAAATCCAGCTCAATATAGTCAGCCTTCATTTTTTGCGCAGTTTCATAAGAAAGGATCGTGTGCTCCGGGACATATCCCGAAGCACCGCGGTGGGCAATGGTCAAAATTCTGTCAGGAGACAAGAGGTTTCCTTTTCCCGCCGCCGATACAGGCGTGACGATGAATGACAATAAACCGAATGAAAGCAATACCAGAGCAAACAATTTATGTTTCCGCATGTTTTCTTCCCCCTTAAAAATCAATATCTGTCTCTAGCGTAGAAAATCGTTGTAAATGCTGTACTGCAAAAATATTAATCTTTTATGTTGTTTTCTTACACATGCTCCGCCCGCTTGCCCGTATTCCACGTCATAGCCAAGAAGACGATGGACAGCACGCATGAGGAGATAAGCATGATAAAGCCGCCGTTCCAGTCAAAGCGGTCTACGACATAACCCATGATGGCGTTGGCGAAAGCAGAGCCTCCGATGTAGCCGAAAAACCCGGTTAAGCCGGCTGCCGTTCCCGCCGCTTTTTTAGGCGCAAGGTCAATGGCCTGAAGCCCGATCAGCATGACAGGTCCATAGATTAAGAAGCCGATGCTGATCAGCGCGATATTATCGATGAGCGGATGACCGGCAGGGTTAAGCCAGTAGACCAATACAGCGATAAATACGCCGGCCATGAACAGTACGCCTGCCGGCGCGCGGCGGCTTTTGAAAAACCGGTCGCTGATCCAGCCGCACAAAATCGTTCCCGGAATTCCCGCATATTCATAAAGGAAATAAGACCATCTGGAATCTTCAGGAGAGAACCCTTTCGCTTCCGTCAAATAAGTCGGCGCCCAGTCAACGACACCGTACCGTACGAAATAAACAAAGACATTGGCAAATGCGATATACCACAGAAATTTATTATTCAGCACGTATTTGAAAAGAATTTCTTTGGTCGTCATCTCTTTTTCCTGGTCTTTGAACGCATGCTTCGGATAGTCATTCCGGTATTCTTCAATCGGCGGAAGCCCGCAGGATTGCGGCGTGTCCCGTACGAGAAGAACAATCACAAATGAAATGACGATGGCGATAATCGCCGGAAAGAAAAACACGCTTTTCCAAGTAACAAACATGGCGATGCCGAGAGTCACGAGCGGGGCGAGAATACCTCCGCCTATGTTATGGGCGACATTCCATATCGACATTTTCGTGCCGCGTTCACTGATGGAAAACCAATGAGCCATCGTCCGTCCGCAAGGCGGCCAGCCCATTCCTTGAAACCATCCGTTAATAAACATAAAAATAAACATAATCGTCACGCTTGACGTGACCCACGGCATGGAAACAAATAAAATGTTTACGACACCTGACAAAAACAGACCCGTCGCAAGGAAATACCTCGGGTTGCAGCGGTCAGACACCATCCCCATAATAAATTTACTGAAGCCGTAAGCGATTGATACGGCCGCAAGCACCAAGCCAAGTTCCCCTTTTGAAAACCCTTGTTCCTGAAAATAAGGAATAGCGAAGGCAAAGTTTTTGCGAAGCAAATAATACCCGGCATACCCGATGAAAATCCCCAAAAATACTTGCAGCCTGAGCCGTTTATAGGCCGCATCCGTCTTTGAATCATCCAATCTCTCAATATGCGGAGCCGGCTTAAACAATTGAAACATCATATCCTCCCCTTTGCTGAACGTCTATCATGATGTATGTATGACTCCTTTCCTTGAAAATGACAAAAAGAACCAGAAATCACCCTTGTGAAAGGGCGGGGTTTCCTGGTTCTCCTCATCTCCATCCAAAAATCATTAACTTGTGTATGATAGCGCTTTCTTAAATTATCACAGTCTGACGTGAATGTAAACGCTTTAAGGAAAGTTTTCATTTTTTTGAATAAATAACCGGAGGGAAAATCAGCCGGAGCGCGAAAGATTTGAAGTACTCGATTTTGTACTCAGGCATAAGATGTGTTAGGCCGGACTAAGAAAAGCGAAGGGAGTGCATCTGTTGATTGATGAATTGGATTTTGCGTTCGGTGTTCTGCCGCTTTGTATCATCATCTTGTCAGTCGCCGGAACGTACCTGTTTAAAAACGCGTTCATTATGCCGGCTGCCGCTTTGGCCGTTTGCCTTATATGCACCTTTACCGTATTGAATTTCTCGTTTATCGGGTGGGCCGTCGTGTATACGCTTGTCTCTTTCGCGTTATCGCATATTACGATGGTGGTGATCAGCCAAAATAAAAAATAGGATCGGCGGCAGCCGATCCAGCTATCATAAGCAGAGATGCGCTCTCTGCTTTGTTTTATTTATGAATGTGCAGGAATTCCTTGATGACCGCGGTCTGTTCTTCTTTTGGATAGCTTCTGTACAGATGGCTGGTTAAGCGGACGGGGTCACCGAAGAAGTACCGCTCATATTGTGTCTGTCTTGTTCCGAAGGGGCTCATGGTCAAATCCCATGCGAGGCGGAACACTTTTACCCGGTCCTCAGCGTTCAATTCGGCCGCCTGCAAATATTGGTCAAGGTCTCCTCTGATGTCAGAACGGAACGCTTTTTCAGTCGGCAAAGTCACCATTCCGCTTGCCCCGATCAGCTGAATGATTTCCGTGAAGCGCGGGTAGATGTCGGGAAAAATCGCGCTGACCACACGAAGCGGAGTGACACTCGGACGCATATAACCCCATTCATCTGTTTCCGCATCATTCTCCGACTTTTCCAAAAGGGCTTTCATCGTTTCCAGACCGGTGATGATTTCAGCCATCTTAGCCTGAATATGCTGATATTCGCCCACATCTATCGCTTCGACAAGCGTTTGGGCGAGGCCCAGGAGAAACTCCGTCTTTACAATTTGTCTCGTGATGACTTGATGAAATGCGAAGGCGTTAAAAGAGCTTTTCATATTAAAATCAAAAGCCGCCTCGTAATTATTATAAAAAAATACGCGTTCCCAAGGGACCAAAACGTGATCAAATACAACGATAGAATCCATTTCTTCATATCTTGAGCTGAGCGGATAATCAAACGATGATTTGCCGAGTACGAAAGATTCCCTGCAGATGAATTTTACTCCCTTTGTATTGGAAGGGATTGAAAAAGCGAACGCTTCATCCGATTCAAAATACATTTTAGGCAGAGAAACCACGAGCACTTCATCCGTCAGGCCGCCTTGTGTGGCTAAAATCCGGGCGCCGTGTATGATGAGGCCTTTTTCATTTTTATCGACGACTTTTGCCGAGATAGGTGTCGGCGATACGTTTACACCCATTTGTGAACGATTCACCTGAGGGGTGATAAACGTGTGCGTAAAAGAAAGATCCTGTGCAGCAGCGCGTTCGTACAGCGCTTGAACATGTTCCGGAAAACAATGCTCGCGGTCTTTCAAAAGCGCGGCGGAGGAGGCGAAGCTCATCAGCACGGTATTCATATAATCCGGGCTTCGTCCCATCATTCCGTGCGTGTGTCTGGCCCAATGTTCGAACATGTTTCTTCTTCTTTTTACGTCTTCTTTCGTTTTCGGCTGCAGGTATGAAAGCCCGGCCCGTTCTTTTTTACCGGGAAGACTGTAAGTCATTTGATCTTTCATATCCGGTTTCGTTTGCAAATCATAAAGAGAGCGCTTCGTTTCCAGAAGGCCCTTAAATGCGGGATGCTCAGAAATCTGTCCCTCGATCTTTTCACCATCAAGCCAAATCTCATTTCCAAGCTGATTTAATCGGTCAATGAACATTTTGCCATTAATGATACCCATCATGTCGCCCTTCTTTCTTTGCGGATCCACTACCTCATTATATTGAAAACGAAATTGGGTGTTCCGGTTATTTCCAAAGGAGAAGAGCCTTTTTTGATAAGGGGGGTGAAGGGATTGCATAATAAAAAAACCCCTTAAGCAGAGGGGTTTTTAACTGATCATGTCTTTGTATCGTTGTTCGAGGACGAAGTCTATCATTCCGGTGATACGGGTGTTTTCAGATTTTTGTCTGAAACGGTCAGACACTTGGATTTTTCTTGAAAACGGAAATACAGCAATAACCCAAACAAGGCCGGCCAGGCCGAAAACCATCTGCAGAGCCATTTCAATCAAATCATTAAAATGAGTGCTGAAAAAAAAGATATATAACGTGATGAATGTGACTGTACATACGATTTTGACAGTATGTTGGAAGGTGAGGGGCGGTTCAGTGAAACACATTTTCATTTGATTCAGTGTGAGCGAATCTTGTTTCATTAAGTATGTAAGCAGTTCTTCGTCATTTTGACTTCGCGGAATCAAATCGGTTTCTATTTTTTGAACGGTGTCCTTGTATGTCTGCATATCAATCTTCATGCGAATCCTCCTTTAGAAATAACTCCAAGAATACTCATTGAGCATTCCTGGAGCAAGGAGCTGCCTGTTCAATTATAGAAATAGTGATAAAACCGTGCTGAACAAGGCTGCAGCTCCTCCTAATTCAGGTGCTAAAACGACTAAAGCACCGATCCCTACAATAACAATAATTCCTGCGCCTGCAATAGCCATGGTATTCACGACAGAATCCCAATCCGGGGAGTACACCTCTTCGGAATCCGGCAACCTGAAGCTCTTTTGTTTTATTTTAAATGTAATGGTAGTTGTTAGTCCAGTTGTAGCACTGTCACCGACCGGAATATCAGGTGTATAAATTTTAAATTGAATATTCAGCGATCCTGCAGCCGGATTGACATACACTTCTAAATAACCGTTGCGGACTGACAAGCTCAGACTGTTAAGCAGGTTTTGATAGGAATCAATTTGTGATGCTGTAAAAGAGACTTGTGAATCTCCCATCAGACCGGTAATATAGGCTCCCGGTTTGCCATTTGTAATGGTAACTGTGTTGGGAGAACCTTCGCTTGGCACTGTTGCCAAAAGTGAAGTAGATAAAAGAATATCCATTTCAGGTGATGCATAAATGGTTTCTGTCTTGTCGAATTCAAACATGGCATTCGCAAGATTCGATATATTTTCTAAAGCAGGAATGGTTGTTAAAATATCCGTCAGTGTGCGCAGTCTTGCATCATACACAGGATCAGAAGGCGGATGGACGCTGCTTGCACCCGAGTCTTTCCCGGAGTATCCGTCTTTGTCAATGGCGACTTTTCCCGCTCCGCTTCCGATTGATCCTTCATAAAATTGATCAAAAGCCCAGTTTTTCGGCATCGGGTATCCGAGGTTGCCGCTGAATCCGGTCGACATGTTAGCCGTAAAGCTATATTTGGTCAGACCTGCTTCTGACGTCCGGATACAAATGTTTCTCGGTCCGTATACGCCGATTTCATATTTCGGCGCAGTTGAGAACGCCTGCATTTTCATAAAAGCTGACTTGATTTCTTGAAAGTAAGGGATGATTTTATCCGTGACTTCATAATCATACGCATCGAAATCGACCGCAAAGTAAATGGTCGTTCCTGACGGAAAACCTAATCTTCGGGCGGCTGCTGCAGCGCTGTACGCATCTCTCGTTCCTTGGTCTTTTACAAAATAAGAAGATTCATAGCCGCCGTCCTGATAAATCGGAAACACGCTTAAGCCGGCATTGAAAATCGCGGAAAGTTCTTTTGACGTCAACGCTTTCGATGTCAGTCCGCTGCTTGTCCGCACATTCCCGGTCAGATATCTTCCCACGATCTTATAGCCATTCTCACGCAAAGTTTTAGCTGTATCTGCCGTCAAAATGGCAGCGGTGTCACAAGCTGAAGCAGCCCGTGTTGTGTCGCCTGAGCTTGATAATAAAGCTTTAATCGTCGGCATGTCCGCATAACCGGTCTGCGGCAGGCACATAAACTTTTGGAAAGCTTTCACTGCCGATACAACGCCGACGCCGTATTTTCCGTCGAATTCACCGGGGTCAAATGATTTCCCATTACAGTAAAGCGCGTATTGAACAATCAAAACAAAGCCTGTCCGTGAATCGCCGGGAGTCAAGGTAGGACATAAGCTGGTCGTTCCGTTTCCGAAAAATCCATTGGCGACGCTTGTGCTCATGCCTTCTTCTTTTTGCAGGGCATAAATGAGAGCCTTGTTTGTATCGCGGGCATATAAGCCGTCACAAGGCATCAAGCCGATGTAGTCATTGTAATCCCGGTTCAGGTTCTGCTGGATTTGGCGGATTTTTTTGTCGCCTCCCGCTACTAACCGAAAAGCGCTCATATCCAGCAAGGCTTTCATAATGAGTGCCGTGACGATGCCGTCTTGCTTAGTGAGCCCGGCCGCTTTTTGAAACTCTTTTACAGCGCTTTCGGTATTTTCATAGAAAACGCCTGAAAATCCGCCGGGGTTAAAACCTTTACACCACAGCGCCCCCTGCAGAATGTAATTCATGTTTGTCGGCTTAGAATCGGGAGCCTGCTTTTTCAACGGCTTAAACAATCTTTGTGTCGTCGGTCCGAAGTTATCGGCAGGTTCTGAAATACCAAGCTCAATTTGAAGCGCCCGTGTCAGACCGTAAATGGTATCCCAGCCCGTTTTTCCGTTTTCTGGCACTTTGTTGTACCCGTGTCTGCCTTTGTACGTCTCATTCAGCCATTGTTGTGTTTCCAGGACCATTTCGTCCATTGCAATCCCTCCATTATGTGTATTGTGCGTTCATTCATAGGTGGCAAACGTATGACAGTTTGTCATGGGTGCAGGGGTTTATCCAAGGAGCGCCCCATCACGGCAGCAGAACAAACGCCGAAAGAGAGGCATTGATAGGAAAAGACCTCGCTATGACAATTGATACAAAAACAACAAAATGAATAGCGGTTTAAAGTAACTTTATCACTTAATCAAAAATGACAAGAATCATAAGTAGTAGTCATATAGTCATTTTAAGGGCTGTTCACATCTCTTCCTGCGGTCAAAATGGTTAGTTGGACGGATTTATGATTGGCTATATTGTCATTAACATAAATAGGGTAAATAGTTACAGGAAGGAAGGATTTTCTCGATGAAAAGCAAAAAGATTTTTAAGTCGCTCATCATTATTTTTACTCTTTTAATCAGCGGAATTGGTTTTATGGGTTTTTCTTCTCCGCAAAAAGCAGAGGCTAAAGACTGGCTTCATACTTATAAAAGCGGGTATTTCACTAACTATGTGATCAATACATATCACCCTAAATTCACTAAAACGACAAAAAAGTACACCTTGAGAGCCGTGACTTTTAAATCCAACAGTAAAGGGAAGGGCACGTATAAAATATACGTCCAAAAGCAAGTCAACGGCAAAGGTGCCTGGAAAACAATCAAAACCGCCAATGCAAAGAAAAATGGTACGACTTATTTTGAAACACCTTCGTTAAAAAAAGGGGATTCATACAGATTTAAAATGGTCAATCAGGGTTCGAAAAAACGTGTCAATTATAGTGCAAGATGGATTGTATTCGCTTCATAATGCTGATCTTCCGGTCTATAAAGTTTTAGCTGCTGCAACTGCGGCAGCTTTTTATTTTGTCCGGAGCTCAACCGCCAGGGAGCCCGCACCTGTCTCTTCGGGCGTACGTTTGTATTTCACCGCATCATTCTGGATTATGCGGAAAGGTACATCGCTTCAATGATAAGCCAATCCCGGGTTCTTTTGCTTCGTTTGAAAATGTTCTGATATAAAAAAGGCGTGCCGCGGTGTAAAATGGCTATATTGATAAATATGGAGGTTGAGATGGATCAAGATTATATGACTGAGCTTGTCTCAGTCCAGCTGAAGAAAATCCGGTCGGAGAGAGGCTACACACAGGAGAAAATGGCGGATGTGATCGGCCTTTCTAAAAAGTCGCTGGTGCAGATTGAGAAAGGGCGGGCGCTTGCGGAATGGCCGCATGTTGTGGCGGTTTGCGCGCTTTTCAGATCAAGTGAAACACTGCAATCCGTATTAGGAGATGATCCGCTGGAGGTCATTGAAACGGTTGCTCACCGCACAATTGACAGGCCGAAGGGGAAGACGATGGGCGGCAAGGTGTGGTGGAAAGCCATCGAGAAAAAAGGCGAGTTCCGCTTGCAGCAGCATTTGATTTCCCACCATTACCGCATCCTTGATTCTTATGATGATCTGTGGTTCAGCAGTTTTGAAAAGGCAGAGGCTTTGGAGCGGCTTGATGAGCTGTTTTTGGAGGCGGAAGAAGCGAAGCGCTAAGCACCTCCGGTTGATGTATTTTCTGACAAGTGGGAAAATATATATAAATTCCAGCCAAAGGAGAGATTCGAATGAAGCCTGAAGATATCGTCCGAAGCGGCCCGAATCAGTACATATGCAAGGAAGGAATCGCAAAAGAACTTCCGGGGCTGCTGGAGACATTCAGAAAACCCGTTATTGTGACCGGAATCAAATCCTATCAGGCGTTCTCCGATTACGGCGGCGGTTCTTCCTGGGATGTGATTCAGCATAAAGGATACTGTTCACCTGAGGCGGTGCGTAAGGTCTGTGAGCAGGCGGAAGACGCGGATGTGATCATCGGTATCGGAGGCGGCACGATTTTGGATTTGGCAAAAGCGGCGGCAGACCGGCTTGATATAGAAGCTGTGATGGTTCCTTCCATTGCGGGGACGTGTGCGGCAAGTACGCCGTTGAGTGTCATATATGATGAGAGCGGCAATTTTATCAGAGTTGATTATCATAAGCGTTCAAGCTATTTGACGCTTGTTGATCCGCTGTTTTTGCTTTCCTCTCCCATTGAATATATGAAAAGCGGGATCGGTGATACGCTGGCGAAATGGTATGAGGCTGAGGCGGTCATCAGAAATACGGAGGAGGCGGCGCCGCTGATGGCGCAGGCGGGGCTGAGACAGGCGGAATATATCCGTAATCTGTTATTGCGTTACAGTGAAGCGGCCGTCGGAAGCATGGAGAAAGGCGAGCTGTCCGTGCCGTTCATCCATACGGCGGAAACGATCATTATGCTTGCGGGAACGGTCGGCGGGTATGGCGGCCGTTTGTGCAGGATGGCAGGGGCGCATGCGGTCCACAACGGACTCAGTTTTCTTCAGGAGACACATCAGGTGCTGCATGGCCAGAAGGTTGCTTACGGCATATTGGTGCAGCTCGCGCTTGAGAATCGGAGACCTGAGATTGAAGAGCTGCTTCCGTTTTACCGCCGGCTCGGTTTCCCCGTCAGCCTCTGTGATCTCGGCATCCTTGACAACCATGAGGAAGCCAAGCGCCGCATTGCTTCTCACGCCTGCCGGGCGGAAGAATCGTTATGTTTAATGGGGCAATATTGCGAGAAGGACGTGTCAGCGGCGATTGAATCGCTCGAATCAGCGCAAAAGACAGGATAGAGCTTGTCATCTATCTTGTCTTTATTTTTTGAATATTTCCGTTATAATGAGTGGGGTATAGAAAGGGAGGGGCCAAAGGACATGTATCAGGCGAAGAAGATGTTGTTATTAGGATCAGGCGAGCTGGGGAAAGAAGTCGTCATTGAAGCGCAGCGGCTCGGGGTTGTCACTGTAGCCGTTGACAGCTATGAGCATGCTCCCGCCATGCAGGCCGCGCACAAAAGCTATGTGATTGATATGCTTGATAAAGCGCAGGTCAGAGAAGTCATTGAGAAAGAAAAACCGGACTTGATCGTGCCGGAAGTGGAAGCCATTGCGACGGATGAGCTGCTGAAGCTTGAGGAAGAAGGTTTTCACGTCATTCCGAATGCGCGTGCGGCAAAGCTGACGATGGACCGTGAAGGCATCAGACGGCTTGCGGCAGAGACGCTTCATCTTCCGACTGCCGGCTATGAATTCGCGAATACATATGAAGAATTTAAAGAAGCGGCGGAAACAATCGGCTTTCCGTGCGTGGTAAAACCGCTGATGAGCTCTTCCGGAAAAGGGCAAAGCGTGTGCCGCTCGGCTTCCGGGCTGAAAAGCTGCTGGGACATGGCGATGGAAGGCGGCCGGGTGAAAAACGGCCGGGTCATCGTTGAGGAATTCATTCCGTTTGAATCAGAAATCACTCTTCTGACAGTGCGCGCGGCGAACGGTACGTCCTTTTGCGCGCCGATCGGACATGAACAAAAAGACGGTGACTATATTGAATCATGGCAGCCTCATCATATGACGGAACAGCAGATCAAAGAGGCGAAACACATTGCGAAAAGCATAACGGACGAGCTCGGCGGATACGGTTTGTTCGGGGTGGAGCTTTTCCTTACTGAAGATAAAGTATATTTCAGCGAGGTGTCTCCCCGTCCGCATGATACGGGGCTCGTTACGCTTGTAACGCAGAATTTGTCGGAGTTTGCGCTTCATGTCCGCGCGGTATTGGGATTCCCGATTCCCGAAATCACTCAGCTGTCGCCGGGGGCAAGCCGTCCGCTGAAGGCGCCAAAAGAGCTTGCTGATTATGCGGTTGAAGGTTTGGAGAAGGCTTTGGCAGTAAAAAGCACTCAGGTCCGCGTATTCGGTAAACCCGTCACGAAAGTAGGACGCCGTATGGCGGTTGCGCTTTCTGCAGCTGAGACCGTTGAAGAAGCCAGAGAAATAGCGGCCGAAGCACTCAGTCATTTATCAATTACATAAAATGATCTTAAAAGGCGTTTTTACCGTAATGGTAAGGCGCCTTTTTTGTTTGGCAGACTATATACTGGAAAACGGGGTTGTGAGATAATGTATGAGGCCGTTTTGTGCCGGCTTTTTAATTCATGAAACTTTTTATGTCCGCAATCGTTATATGTAATGTTCTCATTTCACGGAGAAGGAAATAACAATACATCATACGGCTTTTCATTCATCAAGAACGGACAATCCGGATCGCGGCATGGAATATTGAAGCAGGGTAATCCGGAATAAAGGCATCCATGATTGCTTACCTTAATATGAACGGCGAAAAAACAAAAATCACCAGATTAGATTGTTCAAATAACACCAAATGCTGTATAATAAAAGAATTTGAATGATAGCATTGAAAGAATTTCATTTTATGTTTCCGTAAAATGGAGCCTTTATGCATACGCAGTCCGATTTGATATGGTTTTAATTGGGGGTTTGTGTAAACTGTGAATTATATACCTAGTATGATTACAATTGGAAATTTTATTTGCGGGCTCTTATCGATTCATTCCCTTTTGTATCATAATATACACTCTGCGGTGATCTTTATTTTCACCGGGATGTTTCTTGATTTCTTTGACGGTTTGGCCGCCCGTAAGCTGAACGCGGTATCGGAGATGGGAAGGGAGCTTGACTCTTTTGCTGATCTCGTGACGTTCGGCGTAGCGCCGTCCATGCTCGCTTACAGTGTTTCACTATATACGCTTCCGTTCATCGGAATTTTAATCGCGCTTTCCTACAGCATCTGCGGGATGATCCGTCTTTCCAGATTTAATATTGAACAAAGCAAGCTGCCGACGTTTATCGGGATGCCGATTCCGTTTGCGGGTATGTGTCTTGTCATTTTGAGCTTTATCAATAACGCTTTTCTTCTGGGGGCAGGAACGATCGCGCTCGGTTATTTAATGGTCAGCAACATTAAATTTCCGCACTTTAAAAAACAGGCGCCTGAAAACCTGGAGAGCAGAAGATGGAATTAGTTCAGCAATTAATATCCGATTACGGATATATCGCGATTTTTCTTATGCTGACACTCGGTATTATCGGATTGCCTATTCCGGATGAAGTCATGATGACGCTTGTGGGCTACTTCGCTCATTTAAACGTGCTGAATTACGGGCTCTCCATTCTGATCAGCTTTATCGGAGCGCTCCTGGGGATGATTATCAGCTACTTCATCGGCAGAAAAGCCGGCCGGCCGTTTATTAATAAGTTCGGGAAATGGGTCGGCCTGAAGGAAAAGAGGATGGAGAAAGTAGACAGGTGGATGAAGAAGTACGGGCCGTACACCATTATTTTAGGTTATTTCATCCCCGGCATCAGACACGTGACCTGCTACTTTTCCGGAATCGGCAGAATGGAATTCAAAACCTACTTATGCTTCGCCGCCATCGGAGCGTTTTTATGGTGTTTTATTTTTATTACTATAGGAAAATTCATAGGAGTAATCAATGTTTAATACTGCCGCTAAAGTTCTTTACCGTTCATTGATTGAACTGACTAATAATCGATTGACGTCTTATCTCATTAAAAACTTCTGTGAATCGAAACTGAGCAAGCCGATGATTCCGCTGTTTTCCAAACACTATCGCATCAACTGGAATGAAACGGAACGCACGGCTTCTGACTTTGATTCATTGGCGTCATTTTTCATTCGTGATATTAATTTGAATCTCCGCCCCGTGGCAAAAGAGAAGAACGCCATCGTCAGCCCGGTGGACGGTGTCGTTCAGACGGTTGGCATGATTAAACCCAATCAAACTTTCATGGTAAAAGGGAAGGATTATTCGTTCGCCGAACTGACGGGGTTTAAAAGCGCCGATCACAAGTATAACGGCGGGTGTTTTGCCGTGCTTTATCTGAGCCCGAGACATTACCACCGCTTCCATTCTCCCGTCAGCTGCACGTATCAGAAGCTGGCCGAGTTGGGGAAACGCTCCTATCCCGTTAATACGATGGGGTTAAAGTACGGGAAAGATGTGCTCTCAAAAAATTACCGTTATGTGTACGAGCTGACCCGTGCTGATCAGCAGATGCTCATGATTCCGGTAGGTGCGATGAATATTAACTCGATCGTTCAGACAAACACCGGAAACAGGCTTGAGACGGGGGAAGAGCTGGGCTATTTTTCATTTGGATCGACCGTTATTTTAGTATTCGAGAAAGATATGTTTACCCCTTCGGATAACCTGACTGAAGGCCGTGAATTACAGGTCGGCCAGATCATCGGTTATGCGGAGTCACAGGAGGAGGCGTCCGCTTTATAAAAGCTGCTCCTCTTTTTTATATGGTGTAAGGAAGTGAACATTATGGAAGAAAAGGACTTGGCAAAGCTGATAGAGCAGTACCAGCATACAGGGGATCAGCAAATTCTTGAAGCCGTGCGGGACGCATGCCGGCCTGTCGTTGAGGCGCTCATCTCAGAACTGGCTGAAGACAGCGCCGATCTTCTGCGGGCAAAAGGCCGTGACCGTTTTCCGTTTATTATCGGCAAGTATCAGACCGCAGCCGGCCTTTCGCTTGAGACCTTTTTGCGCAACACGTATCGGTTTTATTTTCAGCAGGTTTTAAAAGGCGAAGCGTGACTGGAAGAAAGAGTGCGGACGGAAATGTTCATCTTTCGCCCGTTTTCCTGTATGATATAGTAGAGTGTGCGATCATTAATATAATTGAACAGGGTGTATAAATCATGGAAAAACAATATAGAGTTTTACTTTATTATAAATATGTAAAGATTGATGAGCCTGAGGAGTTCACGGCTCAGCATTTGAAGTTTTGTAAGGAGCTCGGTCTGTTAGGCCGTATTTTGATTTCTGAGGAAGGCATTAACGGTACGGTGTCCGGAACGGTTGAACAGACGGAACAATACATGAATGCGCTGAAAGCTGATCCGCGCTTTGCCGACATGCCGATCAAAATTGACGAGGCTGACGGACATGCATTCCGC
This sequence comes from Bacillus sp. FSL K6-2865, assembly GCF_040311405.1. NCBI lineage: Bacteria > Bacillati > Bacillota > Bacilli > Caryophanales > Bacillaceae > Bacillus > Bacillus sp. FSL K6-2865. The sequence continues at coordinate 276,911 of NZ_CP152036.1, forward strand.
AAAATGTTTGTGCGCCATAAAAAAGAATTGGTGACGCTTCGTCTCGAAGATGATGTTGATCCGAATGTCACGACGGGCAAGCATTTGAAACCGAAAGACTTTTATGAGCAAATGCAGGATCCTGACACGATCGTGATCGACGCCAGAAACGACTATGAGTATGACCTCGGTCATTTCCGCGGAGCGGTCAGACCTGATATTGAGGCGTTCCGTGAGCTGCCGGACTGGATTGAAGAGCACAAAGACATGCTTGAAGGCAAAAAAATCCTCACGTACTGCACAGGCGGCGTACGCTGTGAAAAATTTTCCGGCTGGCTGCTGAAGAAGGGCTTTGAAGACGTGTCCCAGCTTGACGGCGGTATCGTCACTTACGGTAAAGATCCTGAAGTGAAAGGGCAACTGTGGGACGGACAGTGCTACGTGTTTGACGAAAGAATCAGCGTACCGGTCAACCGCGTAGAGCACGTTATCATCGGAAAAGACTATTTCACGGGCGAGCCGTGCGAGCGTTATGTGAACTGCGCAAATCCGGCATGTAATAAAAAAATGATCTGCACACCTGAGAATGAATACAAATACATGCGCAGCTGCAGTCACGAATGCCGTACGAACGAACGCAACATGTATGTGAAAGAGCACGAAATGACTCAGGAAGAAATCAATGAACGCCTTGCTTTGATTGAGAAAGAGGATCATGCGGCGATTGATTAATAGAAAAGACCACCAATAAGGTGGTCTTTTTTGTGTTTACATACTTTCTGTCCGGGCGGTCTGGTCTGCCGTGACGGGTCCTTTATATTTGAATGCTTTTTCCCACTTGGACACGACGATGCAGGCGACCGCATGGCCGGGCACGTTGACGCCGGTTCTCGCCATGTCCATGACGCGGTCGACACCGGCAATGATGGCGACGCCTTCCGCGGGGAGACCGACGGCATTCGCTGTCGCCAGAAGCACGACGAGTGAGCCTGACGGGACGGCGGCAATACCTTTGCTTGTCATGACGAGGACAAGCATCATCAGAAGCTGCTGAGAAAGCGGCATCTCCACATGAAACGCCTGCGCCAGAAAAATACAGGACACCGATAAATAGAGGCTTGAGCCGTCACAGTTCAGCGATAAACCTGACGGAACCACAAAGGAGACGACCCGCTTCGGACAGCCGTATTTCTCCATCCGATCCATCAGCTGAGGCAGAATGGTTTCTGTGCTTGTCGTGGAGAAAGCGATCAAAAACAGATCCCAAATCATTTTCAGCACTTCAAAGTACTTGATTTTAAAAATAAGCCCCACGATCGGAAACAGAACGAAGAGTATCAGGAACAGCCCGAGGAACACAGTGCCGATCAGCTTCAGCATCGGAAGCAAAAGCGCGATTCCGAATTGCCCGACAGAGGCGGCCATCAGGGCGAGAACGCCGATCGGAGCGGTGACCATTACCATTTGCGTCAGCTTGAACATAATATTTGCCGTGGATTCGAAGAAACTCATGACAGGTGCGGAGGCTTTGCCGATGCCGGCTGCGGCAACACCGAATAAAATCGCGAAAAAAATGACGGCGAGAAGATCGTTTTTCGCCATGACGTCAATGATGTTAACGGGGATAATATCAAGAAGCATTTGTTTCAGGTCGACTACTTTTTCCGTATAGCCGGAAAGCTCGTGAATATCTTTTTTAGCAAGATGAGAGAGGTTAAGGCCGACTCCCGGCTTCAGCACGTTCGCCAACAACAGACCGAGCGCCAGAACAAGCGTCGTAATCACTTCAAACCAAATAATCGTTTTGATGCCGAGACTGCCCATCTTTTTCATACTGCCGCTGCCGGCGGCTCCGATAACAATGGTCGAAAACACGATCGGCACGACAATCATTTTAATCAGGCGGATAAATCCGTCTCCGACGGGCCGCAGCGCCATCCCGAAATCCGGGAAGAAATGGCCGATCAATGCTCCGATGGCTAAAGCGATCAAAATCTGGAATGCGATAAATTTTTTCAAGCGAATCCCCCTTTTACTTGCGCATTTCATACGTAATTCGTGAAGCAGGCGGCAACCACCTTCCTATCCGCCATAAATTTGTCACATGATTGACTGTGCGAAAGAAAGGATTGCTTTACATTATGTAAGCGCAATCATTTAATATGACAGAAAGTCCTCATTGAAAAAAATCAAGCAGAATAAAATAAAGTTAGATTTTCGCTTGAAAATATCAAAAATTTTGATAATTATCCTCTTATAAGTGGTATATTTGATATGATACGGTCAACTGCATCCTCATATATCTGTGCATACACGATTCAGGCAGAGAAAACAGGCAGCTTATAAAAGACTGAAAATTTTAACAATTACAAGAAAGGTGTGCTTTTGTTGAATCAACTGATTGAAAGACGTAAGGTCACAGCAAGAAAAGAAAAACCGGACTCCGCTTCATTGGGGTTTGGCAAGTACTTCACAGATTACATGTTTGTCATGGATTACGAAGAGGAGAGAGGGTGGCATGATCCGAGAATCACCCCTTATGAACCGGTCCATCTGGATCCTTCCGCATCGGTTTTCCATTACGGGCAGGCCGTATTTGAAGGGCTGAAGGCTTACAGGTCAGAAGACGGCCGGGTATTGATGTTCCGTCCTGACCAAAATATAAAACGGCTGAATAAATCGTTACGGCGGATGAGCATGCCGCCTCTTGACGAGAAGCTGGCGCTGGAGGCATTGATACAATTGGTGGAGCTGGAACAGGAATGGATACCGATAGAAAAAGGAACCTCTTTATATATCCGTCCGTTTGTAATTGCGACTGAGCCTTCTTTAGGCGTCCGGCCGTCAAAGCGTTACAAGTTCATGGTTGTTCTGACGCCTGTCGGTTCGTATTACGGCGATCAGCTGAAACCGATCCGAATTTATGTGGAGGATGAGTATGTGCGTGCCGTCACCGGCGGAGTGGGCGACGTCAAAACGTCCGGAAATTATGCGGCCAGCTTACAGGCTCAGCGGAAAGCCGAAGAACTGGGGTATGATCAGGTGCTTTGGCTCGACGGGGTGGAAAAGAAATATGCCGAAGAGGTAGGGAGTATGAATATCTTTTTCATCATAAACGGAGAGGCCGTAACGCCGGCGTTAAACGGAAGCATTCTCGGGGGCATCACACGCGCATCTGTGATAGAGCTGTTAAAAAGCTGGGGCATCCGCGTCAGGGAAGAACAGGTCGCCATTGATGACATCTATGAGGCTGCGATGAGAGGCGAGGTGTCAGAGGTATTCGGTACGGGAACCGCGGCCGTCATCTCGCCGGTCGGCGCGCTGCACATTCACGGAGAAACGATTGAACTGAATAACGGTTTGATCGGTGAAGTGTCAGAAAGGCTCTATGAAACGATTGCCGGCATCCAAGTCGGGAAGGTGCGGGATTCGTTCAGGTGGGTGGTTGAAGTATAAATGAAAAAAGAACCCTTGCGCTGCAGGGTTCTTTTTTTGGTTATTGGGATTTTACGGCTTGCACGCGGGCTCTGCTTTTCCGGTTTTTCAAGTAATAAGCGGTGTAACAAACGGCCATAAATGCAATTCCGCAATAAAGGGCGATGGCCTGGTTCGGATCAAAAGCGATGCCGATACAGGAGGCGAGGCATAGGAGAAAGGCCGCTATCGGTACGGCCGGATATCCCGGCGTCCTGTATTTCAAGTCTGAAAGCTGGTGCCCTTCTGTAAGAAACCGTCTTCGGAACAAAAATTGCGATGCGGCGATGCTCATCCACACAGCCACTACCGCAAATCCTGAGACGGAGACGAGAACAAGATAGACTGTATCCGCTGCAAATACGCTTGACAACAACGACAGAATGCCGCCGATCATACTGAAGATCAGAGCGTTAAAAGGAATGCCTTTAGAGGTCAGCCTGGCAAAGGCGGGATGAAGCTCCCCTTCTTTAGACAGGGACCACAGCATGCGTGATGACGCGTACAGCCCTGAATTGGCCGCAGACAGTAGCGCCGTTAAAATGACGAAATTCATCAGATCGGCCGCATAAGGCACGCCGACTCTGTCAAATACCGTGACGAACGGGCTTTCAATCACACCGGCTTCCTTGCTGGAGATCATCCCTGACAGCACAAAAATCGTTCCGATAAAGAAAAGCGCCAGCCGCCAGACTGTAGTCTTAATGGCGCGCGGAACGGTTTTTTCCGGATCGGCGCTTTCCCCTGCGGCGATTCCGATCAATTCCGTCCCTGAAAAAGCGAAGTTTACTGAAAGCATCGTCATCAGTATCGGGAAAAAGCCATTTGGAAAAAGGCTGCCGCCAGCCGTAAAGTTCGACAGCATAGGTGCGGCCTCACCGCTTTTCATCGGGACGATGCCGAACATCGCCGCTCCGCCCAATAAAATAAACAGTAAGATGGCTAAGACTTTAATGCTTGAGAACCAAAACTCCGATTCAGCAAAAAATTTCACGGAGAAGGCGTTTAATAAAAAGATGAAAAGAGCGAATACCGCACTCCACATCCAAACTGAAGTATGCGGGAACCAACGCTGCATGAAAAGCCCGGCCGCCGTGAATTCAGAGCCCAGCGCCACCGCCCACGTCAGCCAGTACAGCCATGCGACCGTAAAGCCCGTCGCCGGCCCGATATAGGTCTTCGCATAGGTGTGGAATGCGCCCGTCACCGGCATGGCCACTGACAGTTCACCGAGGCAAAGCATGACAAGATAGACGATGCCCGCGCCCAAAAGGTAAGCGAAAATGGTGCCCGCCGGACCCGCCTGATGAATGGTATACCCAGAGCTTAAAAACAGCCCCGTTCCGATCACACCTCCGAGTGATAGCATAAAGAGATGTCTGCTTTTCATACTTCTCTGAAAATTCGTCTCGTTCTTGTTGTTCATTGTTTTCCAACTTTCTGCGAAGGCCGTTCTAATAAAAAATCTCATGCCGGCGAACGGCACGAGATTCCGGCGAACCGGCTTTTTGAATAGAATATACAAACTATTCCGATTAGTCAAGTTGTTTTTAAGGTCTTGGCCCAATCGGCAATGGCCTGAATGTCCGCGGGTTTCGTCCGACAGCAGCCGCCGATCAGGCTCACGCCGTTTTCGTACCAGCCTTGCGCGCTTTTTCCGAAATGGTTTTCGCACAATGCGCCTTTCCAGGTTTTTGTCACTGGGTCATATTGTTCGCCGGAGTTCGGATAGGCGATAATCGGTTTGGATGCTGCCCGTTTGATTTCTTCTATCAGCGGCGGAATATGTTCAATCGGTGTGCAGTTGATGCCGATCGCTGCGATTTGGCTGCAGGAGTCAAGCAGGGCCGCGCATTCGGAAATAGGCGTGCCTTCGCTGATATGCCGTCCGTCTTTGGCGCTGAAGCTCATCCATGCATAAGTGCCGGGGAATTCCTCCAGCAGCCTTGTGATCGCTTTTGCTTCTGACAGGCACGGAATGGTCTCACAGGCCAAAAGATCGGCGCCGGATTCTATGAGGGCTTTCATCCGGGTGCGGTGAAAGCTGATCAGCTCATCCTCCGTCAGTCCGTAATGCCCGCGATATTCTGAGCCGTCAGCGAGGCTCGCGCCGTAAGGCCCGATAGAAGCGGCGACCAAAGGTTTGGGCCGGTGTAAACGGTTTTCTTCATGCGCCCAAAATTCATCGCGTGCTTGTGCGGCAAGTTCAACAGATGTCTGAATGAGACGTATCGCATCGGTTTCCGGGATGCCGCGCGCTGCAAATCCTTCGATTGTCGATTGATAACTGGCGGTGATCGCGCAATCAGCGCCGGCGGCAAAATATTCTGCATGCACCTGTTTGATCAGTTCTGGTCTCTCCAAAAGAATTTTGGCCGACCACAGATCATCATGTAAATCACAGCCCATCCGCTCAAGCTCGGTTGCCATCGCGCCGTCTATGATCATAACCGGGTATTCATTTAATATTTGTGTAATGGGATTCATAGGCCTTCCTTTCTGACTTTATTGAAAATATATAAAAAGGGTAATGGACGCTATTCTCTTTGTCAATGAACCGGCAGAAAAAAGGTGTTCAGGACGCTGCCCGAACACCTTTTGTTTAGGAAATGTGTTTGCCTTTCGCACTTTTCGCGATGTCTGAATACTCCCAGCAGTCGATCCCGTCATCATCAGGGAGTACATCTCTGTAAAAGACGGGGTCCTTTCCGGCTTTCTTTTGCCGGGCATAATCGCTCAAAGCGGCAAACGCTTTTTTCGACAGAAGGAAAATCGCGATTAAGTTCACGACCACCATTAAGCCCATGAATAAGTCAGCCATATCCCACACAAGCTGGACTTTGGAAATACAGCCGAACAGTACCATTCCGAGCACGCAGATGCGGTAAATGAACAGCCATTTTTTGTTCTGGCTTAAAAATCCGATATTGGTTTCTCCGTAATAATAGTTGCCCATCAGAGCGCTGAAGCCGAACAAAAGCATTAAGACGGCAAGGAAACCTGACGCCCACGCGCCGACATGGTCGCTCAAGGCGGCCTGAGAAAGCGCGATGCCGCTCAGTCCCGGCTGGTGATAAGCGTCTGAAAATAAAATGATAAGCGCCGTGCTTGTACAAATGACGAGCGTATCCGTCAGGACGCCGAATGCCTGAATGAGCCCCTGTTTCACCGGGTGGCTCGTCGTAGCTGTCGCCGCCGCGTTCGGAGCGCTTCCCATACCCGCTTCATTTGAGAAAATCCCGCGCCTTACACCTTGCATCAAGGCCGCACCTAAAGCGCCGCCCGCTGCCTGATCAATGCCGAACGCATTTTTTACGATTAGCGACAGAACGCCGGGCAATTGGGTGATGTTCGTCAGAATGACAAAGAAAGCGACACCGATATATAAAACGGCCAAGACGACTACGATGTATTCCGCCATTTTCGCAATTCGTTTGACGCCGCCGAAGATTACGCCGCCGAAAACCACGATTAAAATAATGCCCAATGTAAGCCGGCTGGTGCCGAATGCGTTTTGAAAGGCGACGCTGATCGTATTGGATTGAACGGAATTAAAAACTACCCCGAATGACAGTGTGATTAATACGGCGAACAGCGCGCCCATCCAGCGTTTCTTCAGGCCCTTTTCCATGTAATAGGCCGGGCCTCCGCGAAATCCGTTTTGATCTTTTACTTTATAGATTTGGGCCAGCGTGCTTTCAACAAAGCTTGAAGCCGAACCGATGACTGCGATAATCCACATCCAGAAAATAGCGCCCGGACCGCCGAGTGCGATCGCAATGGCGATTCCGGTAATATTCCCGGTTCCGACACGCGCCGCCATACTGATGCAAAATGCCTGAAACGGGGAAATGGTGTTTTTTGTCCGGGCGGCCGCGCCTTCCTTCAAAACCCGGATCATTTCCTTCAGCATGCGGACTTGCAGACCCTTTGATCTGAACGTAAAAAACAGTCCCAGAGAAAGAAGCAGTACGATTAACAGTTTTGACCATAAAAAATCATTTGCCGAGCCGATTACATTTTCAAGGAATTCCTGCATCCAATCACCTCTTGGTTCGTTTGATTAAAAAATACTGAGCTCCCACTCCTGTGCGATATGTTTCAGCAGCATGCCGCCGGTCAGGCTGTTGCCGTATTCATCAATGGCCGGACCGTAAATGCCGATGCCGCAGCCGTTATGAAAAGGCTGTTCTCTTCTGGCGCTTGGGGGAACCAATGCCATAATGCCGCCGGATACCCCGCTTTTGGCCGGGACGCCGACGAAAGCCGCATATTTGCCTGACGCATTGTACATTCCGCACGTCAGCATCAGGGCTTTGGCGAGTTTCGCGACATCTTTCGGAATGACCTGTTCCCGTCGGATCGGATGGTAGCCGTCATGCGCAAGTATCAATCCGATTAAAGCGATGTCCTCGGTTGTACCCTCCATGGCGCACTGCTTTAAATACACTTCAAGCGTTTCTTCCACATCCGCCTCTAGAAAGTTCGTTTCTTTTAAATAGTAGGCGAGCGCTCTGTTCCGATGCGCGGTCTGCCATTCAGAACGGAAGACCTCCTCGTGAATGTGAGGCCGTTTTCCTATTAATTTTTCAAAAACGGAAAAGAGATATTCTAATTTATCATGCGCCGTTTCACCCGGAAGCAGCGAGGCGACGGTAATGGCGCCGGCATTGATCATCGGGTTGAAGGGCTTCCCGGGTTTATGGATTTCAAGCCGGATGATAGAATTAAACGCATCACCCGTCGGTTCCACGTCCACACGATCCAGCACGTAAGAAATGCCTCTGTTCATGCAGGCGGCAATAAAGCTGATGACTTTTGAGATGCTCTGCAATGTGAACGGGACATTCCATTCACCGGCATGAATCATTGAGCCATCCGGCTCTAATATGCAAATGCCCAGCTGAGAGTCGTTGATTTCTCCGAGGGCGGGTATATAATTTGCGCTTTTTCCATTGACGGAAAACGGTCGGTAATGCTCGACCCAATCTTGTAAAAGTGAAGCCAGTTCCTCTTTTTCAAGGCGCTCTCTGACCATATCTTTCATAACATTCCTCCTCTATTGCAAGCCTGTCCGAAGCGGAAACCGGTCTTGGAAAACGTTTTCAAAAATAGCGTGTTCCATGTTAATGTATAATGACATCTACAGAATCATACAAAATACGACAAAATCATTCTTAAAATAAGCCGATAGATTTATAAATCAGCCGGAGTGTCCCGCCATTCGGGTCTAAAGAAATTTGCGGACTGTATCGGTCTTGTTCAAAATAGACAGAAGAAGGAAGTGATTATGATCAGGCTCGACTATTTACTGAAAAAAGACGGCTATCTTTTCGCCCTTATGCTGATCACCGTGCCGTTGGCGGGGGAACTGAAATTTTACCCCCTGAATGAGGTATATCGGATCAGCTTCGGCGCCCCGGCTTTTTTCTTTTTTCTGCTGCTGCTTCGGCATGTGCCGGCAGTATTGTCAGGGCTGTTGACAGGTGCAGCCGTTGTGGCATTCCGGATCGGCCTGGCGTGCTGGGGAGGAGAGCATGCCGGCTTTACGGAGGTTTTTTTCAGCCAATATCCCAGTTTCTTTTTTTACTTTACATATGCCTGCTTGTTTTATGTGCTGAAGGTCAGGCTTTTTTGGGATCGGCCGCTTATGATCGGTTTTCTCGGTTTTCTCATTGAAATTGCGTCCGATGCCGTTGAAATGACGGTTCAGTTTTCCGGCGGCCGGCAGATTATGATGCCGGACAAGCTGGCGGATATTGCGGTTATCGCTGTTTCTCACACATTTATTGTGCTGAGTTTTTTCAACGTGATGAAGCTGCACGAATCTCAGGTCAGGGAAAAACAAACGAGAAAGCAGCATGAGCACATGCTGATGATTGTGTCCAACTTATATGAAGAAACGATTCATTTGAAAAAAACGCTGAAAACGACGGAGCATGTGACGAAAGAATCCTATCAGCTATATCGGGAAATGAGCGGGAACGACCGGGAGCTCGGGAGCCGAATGCTGCGCCTTGCGGGAGAAATTCATGAAGTGAAAAAAGACAATCAGCGAATATTCGCCGGTTTGTCGAAGCTGATTTCCAATGAGAGATTCCGGGATTACATGAATGCCGCCGCTCTGGTCGGCATCGTCATCCGAATCAATGAAAAATACGCCGAATCTTTAGGCAAGGACATTCAATTCCGGAGCGTGATTGAAGGAGAGCATCCCGATTATCACGTCTTTACCGTCCTGTCGATCTTAAATAACCTGACCGCCAATGCCGTCGAAGCCATGGGTGACAGGGGTGAGATCCGCCTCGCGCTGCGCAGGGCGGAAGGAGAAAAGGCTGAATTTCAGGCGGAAGATGACGGTCCCGGCATTCCGGAAAAAATCGGAGAGGTCGTTTATGATCCCGGGTTTACATCCAAATACGATGAATTCGGCACACCTTCAACGGGCATCGGGCTTACTTACGTGAAGGAAATTGTAACTGAACTTGAAGGAGACATTTCCTTTCATAACAAGCCAAAAGGCGTCATATTTACGATTAAACTGCCGGTGAAGCATTTGATTGCAGAAAGGATGAACTCATAATATGCGTTTTTTTATAGCTGATGATGACCGGGCGATCCGTTCCATTTTAAAACAGATGATCGAGGACGAGGACTTAGGAGAAGTCGTCGGTGAGGCAGAGGACGGAAGCCAGATTGAAGGGCATTATCTCCATTTTAAACAAGTCGATATTTTATTAATTGATCTGCTGATGCCGGGTCGGGACGGGATTGAGACGATCCGGCATCTTCAGGGATCGTACAACGGAAAAGCGGTGATGATATCGCAGGTGGAGGCAAAGGAAATGGTGGGAGAAGCTTATTCTCTCGGCATCGAATACTTTATCCACAAACCGATCAACAAAATCGAGATCGTCACCGTTTTGGGAAAAGTAAAAGAGCGGATTGAACTGGAAACCTCGATCGGCGACATCCAACACTCGTTAAGCCGTCTTATTCAGCGGAATGAGCCGAAAAAAAGCGGGCCGGGGGGGATGCACGAGAAATCAATCAAAGAAACAGGAAAATTTCTTTTATCGGAATTAGGCATCGTGGGAGAAAGCGGGGCGCATGACCTCATGGCCGTCCTTCACTATTTATTTGAGGATGAACAGGCGGAAAGAAACATCCCGTCTTTAAAGCAGATGTTTACAAACGTCGCCATCCGGAAGCTGGGGCCTGCGGCGGCACAAGCCGAGGTTAACAGGGAAATCAAAGCCTCGGAACAGCGGATCAGAAGGGCCGTCATTCATTCGTTAAACCATTTCGCTTCATTGGGCACAACTGATTTTTCAAACCCCAAATTTGAATATTACGCCTCGAAATTCTTTGATTTCCCCGCTGTCAGCAAGAGAATGAAAGAAATGCAGGCTAAGGAAACCGTGCCGCTTTCTCCGGTTAAAGTGAATATGAAAAAATTCATTCACGTCTTCTTTTTGGAGGCGAAAGATTTACGCGAAGGATCAAAATTTGTCAGCGGAGGCAGCCGGTAAGCTGGCTTTGGAAAAGATGGCAAACGTGGATAAATGACAGCTCGTACTGGCCTGATTTTTCCGTGCTGATCCATGGCGACTTGCATCCTCCGCATATTTTGATCGGCGAAAATCAGCGTGTGACGGGTCTCCTCGATTGGACGGAGGCAAAGGTTGCCGATCCGCCCAAGGATTTTGTCCTTTATCAAGTGATATTAGGAGAAAAAGAAACAAAACGGCTGATGAAGAGCTGCGAAGCTGAAGGCGGGCGCGTCTGGCCGAAAATCCAGGAGCATGTGACAGAATGGCAGGCCGCTTACCCTGCGGAAACGGCGAAGTTCGCGCTTCAGACGGGGCAAGAGGAGCATATGCAAATGGCGCGGGACATGCTCGGCCTGTCCGATCCGAAAGGTTATTGACTTCCGCCGGATGACAGCGTATGATACATTTTAAAATAAAAGAACGGATGAACAATGCTGAGGAAGAGTAAGTACGCATCAGCGCGCGGGGTTCAGAGAGTCGGTGGCCGCTGTGAACCGATCCCCTTCCGGTGCCGAATGGGCTTCTGAATTGCTGCGCTGAAATGACAGTAGGCGGTGCCGGGATTCTTTCCCCGTTATCAAGAAAGGAGTATTGAAACCGTGTGTTTCTGTACTTTTTGAGAGAATGGCTTTTCAGCCGTTAATAAAGGTGGCACCGCGAAAACCTCGTCCTTTGATGGACGGGGTTTTTTTGTATTGTTAAGGAGGTGATGGCCATGGAAAGTGACTGGAGACGGACTGACAATCAAAAAAGGAGGGATATTCATGGTGATCGCAACCGACGATCTTGAGCTCACGTGTCCGCATTGTGAAGGAACCGGCGAGGAGAAGGAAGGGACGCCCTGTCCGAAGTGCGGCGCGAAGGGCGTCATATTGACCGCTCAAGGAAACACGCTGCTGCATTTTATCAGAAAGCATATTGATCAGTGAAATCAAACGAAAAAGGCCGTTATCCGGCCTTCAGGCTGTCGAGAAAACCTCGACAGCCTTTATGTTTCCCTTGTCATAAAATAAAAGAAAGACTGAAAAAAACGGTTTCTTTCTCATGTTCCACACAAGAAATTTTTCTCGAAACACAGCCGAATTCGTTCTGTTTAACCAACTCGTCGAAGAGGATCACCTTCTTCGAAAAATTGATAAATACATAGACTTCTCTTTCATTGTTGAAAAGGTCAAACCTTACTGCAGCGAACACTTGATCCGCTGATCTTATTCAAAATGATGTGGAAGATTGCCACATACCCAGCCAAGCAAAGCTAGGCATGTGGGAGTGCTTTTTCTGCACCTGAAATCAAATGAATATGTAAAGAAACAGCACAAAACAAAAAAGCTTGTAGAAAAACATCATTTTCTCTACAAGCTGCTTTTTCATTCTTCAAAATAAGGATTCACATGGATGAGCACTTCTTCAACATCTGAAAAGTGTCTTTGGATTTCATTTCGGATTTCGCGGGCAATATCGTGTCCCTGCTTAATCGTCAAATCATGATCCAAAGATAACCGGACATCAAGCAATTTATAGTGGCCGTGTTCTCTTGCTCGGATTTTATCGAGCCGTTTGACTTGAGGGCAATGCAAAATAACGGCTTTATATTCCTCTATCAGTTCGGGATCAACACTTTTTTCCATGAGAACGTCAACAGACGGCCTGATTAATTCCATTGAAATCTTAAAAATGAGGTACGCCACGATGACACTGGCAATTGCATCGGCGTACAACAGATAGGACCACCCGCGTGTGTTCCCGATAATCGCCAATAGGACGCCGATAAAAGCGGCAAGAGAGGCAACGATATCGCCTTTATGATCGTATGCAATCGCTATAATCGCTTTACTGTTCCATTTTTCCCCTTGTTTGATCGAATAACGATATAAGATCTGCTTAGCCGCGTAGGATATCAGAGCCGCAAACAATGCGCTGTATTGCGGGATGCTTGGACCTTCAACAAAGGACGAAATCGCTTCTATCAGAATATACACGGAAACGAGCACTAATATGATTCCTACAATCGCTTCGCTGATGACCTCAGCTTTGCCATGCCCGAAAGGATGGTCTTGATCGGGCGGCTTATTAGAAATGCCGATGACGGCCAGGACAGCAATTGAAGCCGCGACATCCGCTGCAGAATGTATACCGTCGGCAAAAACTGCTTCACTATCGCCTATCAGTCCAAAAAAGATCTTTCCTGCCATTAAGATCAGATTGGCTATCAATGCAATCAAAGCAACTTTTTTGCTTATTTGTTCTCTTTCACTTGTCATTTTTTCCTCCTATAAAACTGCACAAAAAAATAGAGGCGCTTTTGATTCGCTCTCCGTATCCTTTCTTGTGTAATCACTTTGCTTATCGTACCAATTCAGTTTCGAGTGGGTCTATAGCAAGGTTTTTTCCTGTTTACTAATAAATAAGGTGACAGAAAAAAAGTTGGAGCAGGGCTAAACAGTACACAGACAAATTGGGGCTGAATTAAAAAAAGAACTGTTGACATTTGAGTATTTATCTTTTATTATTATCTCGAATTCAAGATTTTTTAATTCAAGATAATTTAATTAGAGTGCAGGATAAGAACCTGCCGATCGTTTGAATCACGAAAAGATCAGTTAAGAGAACGTTTCGTTTTTTAATCATACGTTATTTGATTTTTTATACGATAATATCTCGGATTCGAGATAAAAGGGGTGCGAGAGAAATGGCTGAATTTGTACAGCTAGTGAATGAAAGAAGATCTGCAAGCAACTTTCTTCCAGAACATCCAATCACAAGAGATGAACTCAACGAAATGTTTGAATTGGTTGGGTTGGCTCCATCAGCTTTTAATTTGCAGCATACAAAATATGTGGCGGTTCTTGACCCGAATGTAAAAGAAAAGCTGAAACAGGCCGCAAACGGACAATATAAAGTGTTTAGCTCATCAGCTGTTCTTTTGGTTTTAGGGGATAAGCAGGCATATCAGCAAGCGGCTGACATCTATGAAGGATTGAAGACGCTGGGGGTATTAAATAAACAAGAGTATGATCACATGGTTCAAGACACCGTTTCGTTTTATGAAAACAGGGGAGAACCATTTAAGAGAGATGAGGCGATAAGAAATGCTTCACTTTCTGCGATGATGTTTATGCTGAGTGCTAAGGAAAAAGGCTGGGACACCTGTCCGATGATAGGGTTTGATGCTGAAGCCGTGAAACAGATTTTGAAGATAGATGATCAATTTGAGGTCGTCATGATGATTACAATCGGGAAAGAAAAAATAGAAAGCAGAAGGCCGCGCGGCTACCGAAAGCCTGTGAATGAGTTTGTGGAGTATATTTAACTATTTGTAAAGGAGCAAATAAAAATGGCGAAAAAAACGATGGGCATCCATCATATTACGGCAATTGTCGGTCACCCTCAAGAGAATGCTGATTTCTACGCTGGAGTGCTGGGGCTGCGATTGGTTAAGCAAACGGTCAATTTTGATGATCCGGGTACGTATCACCTTTATTTTGGGGATGAAGGCGGGAAGCCGGGAACAATCATCACATTCTTTCCGTGGGCGGGCGCCCGCCAAGGCATCATTGGAGACGGACAGGTTGGCGTGACATCTTACGCCGTGCCGAAGGGTGCCGTGGCGTTTTGGGAAAAGAGACTTGAAAAGTTCAACATTCCATACACAAAAATCGAGCGTTTTGGAGAACAATATATAGAATTTGATGACCCGCACGGTCTGCACTTGGAAATCGTGGAAAGAGAAGAAGGAGAAGCCAATACATGGACGTTCGGAGATGTAACCCCGGATGTTGCCATTAAAGGCTTTGGCGGTGCGACCCTGTTATCAGCACAGCCTGAAAAAACAGGTAAACTGCTAGAAAACATCATGGGGCTTGAGCGAGTCGGTAAAGAAGGAGACTTCGTTCGTTATCGTTCTGCCGGTGATATCGGAAATGTGATTGACCTTAAGTTAACGCCTATCGGCCGCGGGCAAATGGGGGTCGGCACGGTCCATCACATCGCTTGGCGGGCTCAGGATGACGAAGATCAATTAGATTGGCAGAGGTTCATTGCTGCGCACGGATATGGTGTGACTCCTGTTCAGGATAGAAACTATTTTAATGCGGTTTACTTCAGAGAACACGGGGAAATCTTATTTGAGATCGCAACTGATCCGCCGGGCTTTGCCCATGATGAGTCACAAGAAACAATGGGCGGAAAACTGATGCTCCCTGAGCAGTATGAACCGCACCGGGCACAAATTGAACAAGGGCTGCTGCCGTTTGAAGTGAGAGAATTAGATTGATTGATAGATGAACGTGAAGCATGAAGAAAAATAAAAAGACATACATTTAACAGATGTTTGCTGGAAGTGACTGTTGGTAAACAGCTGCCTTGCAGCACATCATATAATATGAAAAATAAGGAGAGATAAAAATGGAAGATGCAGGACTATTACTTATTCGAATCATAATTGGTGTGGTGTTTCTGTTTTATGGATCACAAAAATTATTCGGCTGGTTTGGCGGATACGGAATTAAAGGAACCGGACAATGGTTCGAGTCAATTGGAGTTAAACCAGGCAATGCCGCGGCCGCTTTATCAGGTCTCGGGGAACTCGCAAGCGGAATTCTATTTATTTTAGGTGTTTTCCTCCCGCTCGGAGCTGCTATTATAACGATTATTATGTTAGGTGCCATCGTAAAAGTCCATGGAGCGAAAGGATTTGCCAACGGTGCCGGCGGTTTTGAATATAACTTGGTGCTGATTGCAGTCTCCATCGGAGTTGCACTCATCGGTTCAGGGGCGTACGCTCTGCATTTTTAATATAAGTATCTAAGAACAGTAACTGAAAAGCGGTAACTGTTCTTTTATTTTTCAAGCACAACGTTCAGGTGCTCTGAATAGCAAAAAAGCGGATATGTTCAAAATAAATGTGTATAGTGGATGTACGCGTATTGATGAGCTTGGTCATGAAAGACGAGCCGATTTGGAGGAGGGTTTTGATGAAAGAGATGGCAGAATTACATTCATTAGATTCTATCGAGAATTTTATTAAACAGCATCAATTCAGTTTTATCTACATTTCAAGACCCGCCTGTACAGTATGTCACGCTGTTCTGCCGCAGCTCAGAAACGTATTGGATCAGTTTCCGAATATCAAATTGGGGCATATCAATGCTGACGAGGTAGAAGAGGTGGCCGGCAGATTTTCAGTCTTCACTGTTCCCGTGCTTCTTTTGTTCATTGATGGGACTGAGTTTCTGAGAGAAGCCCGCTTTGTTCGTTTTGAACAGCTCGAAGAAAGGCTGAAAAGGGTTTATCAGTTATATCAAGATGTATAAAGCGTTTATACTTTACAAATAAAAAGCCCCCTTTAAAGGGGCTTTTATCCGGCCTTTTTTACGTTATTCGGACCGGGGTTCTAAAAAACGGGACCCGCCCAAGTCTTTTCTCATCAGATAGATATGGAAAAAATATTCTCCGACGGCGATGATGACGGCGGAAATAAGAGCGGCAAACGCCAGTCTTCCTCCGGAAATGCCCATGGACAGCGGCATTCCCATCAGCCAGACAACAAGAAACGCGATTCCGAAATCAGCGGACGCCGCCGTGATGTTATTCCATCTCGGCAGCACGTACAGGTCGCCCGTAAAGTAAGAAACGGCTCCCAGCACAATGGTCATCAGCAGCACGTCGCCGAATGTAAAGCGAAAACCTAAGCCGAGTATCAGATACAGAATAATGATGGTCATAATGCCTTTGATGGCAAGCGCTTTAATGTGTTCCATGCGAATTCCTCCTTATGGAAATCATGTTAGTATGTTTCCTCATAACGTGAAATATAAACCCTTTTTTCGTGAACATTTGTTTTCTGGCTTTTGTCTGTCATCACTGGGCCGCGGCTGAATATGATGAAGGGAGAAAATACGGGAGGTGTCATGATGGCAGTCGTAAAAGCGTCGAGCGCCGATCTGGATCTAATGGCAAGGCTGCTCAGGGCGGAAGCGGAAGGCGAAGGGAAGCAGGGAATGCTTTTGGTCGGCAATGTGGGAATCAATCGGGTGCGGGCGAATTGTTCTGATTTTAAAGGCCTGCGCACCATCAGGCAGATGGTGTTTCAGCCGCACGCGTTTGAAGCGGTGACTCACGGATACTTTTACCAGAGACCGCGTGAATCCGAGCGGAGGCTTGCCCGCCGGACGATTAACGGAGAACGGTTTTGGCCGGCTAAGTTCAGTCTGTGGTATTTTAAGCCGCCGGGAAACTGCCCGCCGACTTGGTATGATCAGCCGTTTGTCGCGAGATTCAAATCCCACTGCTTCTATCAGCCGACAGGTGAAACGTGCGAAAACGTGTACAATACATTTTAATCCCGGGCGCACCGTTCTGAGAATGAACGGTGTTTTTTTAATTTCTTGTGAAGAAAAATAGGAAAAAAGTTCGCTTGACGGATGACAAGCCAAAAAGAAACAGAGGGGGTTTTCTCCCGGCGGGGCAAGGTTTGTCGAAACAATGTGAAAAATGTCTCCCGCCGTCCATTTTTCAGCCTTACAAACCCTTCACACTTCTTCATAGCGGTTTAACATTTCTTTTTTATAATAAGGGCGATCAATGAGACGAAAGGGGAACTGACATGACACATGACGGCCGTTTAGATGAATGGATCAAGGAATTGGAGAACAAAAGCTTTCAGAACAATACGTTTGACCGCCGCGCATTTATACAGGGCGCCGGGAAAATCGCCGGTCTTTCCCTCGGGTTAGCGATCGCGCAATCCATCGGCGCGTTTGAAGTGAATGCCGCTCCGAAATTTTCAAACTATCCGTTCACCCTCGGCGTAGCTTCCGGCGACCCGCTGTCTGACAGCGTCATTCTCTGGACGCGTCTTGCCCCTGACCCGCTGAATGGGGGCGGCATGCCGAAGCAGGCCGTGCCGGTAAAATGGGAAATCGCCGCTGATGAACATTTTCGTCACATCGTCAAACGCGGAACGGAAATGGCCAAGCCGAATCTCGGACACTCCGTCCATGTCGAGGCGGACGGGCTCAAGCCCAATAAAGTGTACTATTACCGGTTTAAAAGCGGGCATGAGCTCAGTCCCGTCGGCCGGACGAAAACGCTGCCCGCTCCCGGTGCTGACGTATCCGCCATGACGTTTGCATTTGCTTCATGCCAGCAGTATGAACACGGCTATTATACGGCGTATAAACATATGGCGAAGGAAAAGCTTGATCTCGTGTTCCATCTCGGAGATTACATTTATGAATACGGACCGAACGAATATGTGTCAAAAACGGGAAATGTCAGGACGCACAGCAGCGCTGAAGTGTATACACTGTCAGATTACCGCAACCGTCATGCCCAATACCGCTCTGATGCCAATCTGAAAGCCGCCCACGCCGCATTTCCGTGGGTCGTGACGTGGGACGATCATGAGGTGGAAAACAATTATGCCAATATTATCCCTGAAAAAGGCCAATCCGTTGAAGCGTTTGTGCTCAGGAGGGCCGCAGCTTATCAGGCTTATTATGAACACATGCCGCTCAGGCGCATGTCATTGCCGAACGGTCCTGATATGCGGCTGTACAGGCAATTTTCTTATGGCAATTTAGCATCGTTCAATGTGCTTGATACAAGACAGTACAGAGATGATCAGGCCAACGGCGACGGGAATAAGCCGCCTTCTGATGAGTGGAGAGATCCGAAGCGTACATTGATGGGGACAGAACAGGAGCAATGGCTCTTCGGAAATTTAGCCGCCTCGAAAGCGAAGTGGAATGTGCTGGCGCAGCAAATCTTTTTCGCGCAATGGAATTTCGGAACAACCGCCAATCCGATATACAGCATGGATTCATGGGACGGCTACCCGGCTCAGCGGGAGCGGGTCATCAATTTTATAAAAAGCAAAAACCTGAACAATGTCATCGTGCTGACGGGTGATGTTCACGCAAGCTGGGCGTCAAACCTGCATACCGATTTTAATCAAACGAATTCAAAGATTTTCGGAGCCGAATTCGTCGGAACTTCCATTACATCTGGAGGAAACGGAGCGGATAAACGGGCCGATACGGATCAGATCTTAAAACAAAACCCGCATATTAAGTTTTTCAACGATTACCGCGGCTATGTCCGCTGTACGGTGACCCCTGCCCAATGGAGAGCGGATTACAGAGTGGTGCCGTACGTGACGGAGCCGGGGGCTGAGGTATCCACGCGGGCTTCATTCATTTATCAGAAAGACCAGACGGGGATTCGGAAGGTCTCTCAAGCTGCGGTTGCAGGCGGTGTAAAGCAGTCAAACGAGGTGGAAGAGGATCGTTTCTTCGCCCATAACAATGCGCATGAAAAGCAAATGAGAAAGAAACGGGCCAAAATCTCACAATAAGGAGGCACACTCATGTTTTCAAATATCGGCATTCCCGGGTTGATCCTGATCTTCGTCATCGCTCTCATCATTTTCGGGCCTTCAAAGCTTCCGGAAATCGGCCGTGCCGCCGGCCGCACGCTGCTTGAATTTAAAAGCGCCGCAAAAACACTGGTCTCAAATGAAGAGCCGGACAAGCAGACGGCTGAGAAAGACAAAACGGCAGGCTGAATCCTGACATGGGGGCAGACGAATCCGCTTCTGCCTCTTTCTCTATAAGGAGGATGTACGATTGGATAAAAAAGAAACCCACTTGATCGGGCATTTAGAGGAAATCCGGCAGCGTCTCATTAAAACCGTTATCGCCTTTCTCGTGTTTTTTATCGGCGCCTGCTGGTTTGTGCAGGATATTTATGACTGGCTGATCAAGGATTTGGATGGCAGGCTGGCCGTTTTAGGGCCGAGTGAGATTTTATGGGTGTATATGATGATTGCGGGAATATGTGCCCTTACGGCAACGATTCCGGTTGCGGCCTTTCAGCTCTGGCGTTTTACGGCGCCGGCTTTGACCCCGTTTGAACGCCGCGCCGCTTTGCTTTACATCCCGGGGCTTTCGGTTTTGTTTATTATCGGAATTTCCTTCGGGTATTTTGTGCTGTTTCCGATTGTGCTCGGATTTTTAACACAATTATCCGCCGGCCATTTTGACATGGTATTTACGGCGGACAAGTATTTTACCTTTATGCTGAATCTTACATTACCGTTCGGATTTTTGTTTGAAATGCCTCTGGCCGTCATGTTTTTGACACGGCTCGGAATCGTGAATCCAACCCGGCTGGCAAAGGCGCGGAAGCTTTCGTATTTTGTGCTGATCGTTGTCTCGGTGCTGATTACGCCTCCGGATTTTATGTCTGACTTTCTCGTCATGATTCCGCTGCTCGTCCTCTATGAAATCAGTGTGACGCTGTCCCGCATCGTTTACCGGAAGAAATGGGCCGAGGCGGCGTCTGCAGCTTAGTGAAGTTCGCCTCCGCCGGTCTCAATATCGTCCTCATGCGCCGCGGCGGTCACCGCGGCGATTTTGAGCGCTTTTGTCACGAGATCCAGGCTGAGGCTCGGCGCAGACTTTTGCAAGGTTTGCTCCGGAATGTACGGGATGTGTATAAACCCGCCGCGGATGTGCGGATGATGGCGGCTGATTTCATCCATCAGCCCGTAAAAGAGGTGATTGCATACAAATGTCCCCGCCGTGTAGGATACAGCCGCGGGAATGCCTTCCTTTTTGATTTCCTCAACGATCCGTTTGATCGGAAGGCCGGTCCAATAAGCCGCGGGACCGTCTTGAGAAATGTTTTCCCCGACAGGCTGGTTTCCTTCGTTATCCGGTATGCGCGCCTCATTGAGATTGATCGCGACCCGTTCCGGCGTGATCTGCATTCTGCCGCCTGCCTGTCCGACACAGATGATAATGTCAGGCTGATGCTTTTTGATCGCCTCGCGCAGCACGGCAAGAGACTTATAAAAAACGGTCGGCACTTGTTCAGATACGATAGAGGCGGGGCCCTCAGCGGCACCATTCAGCCGTTTGACCGCTTCCCATGAAGGATTGACCGTTTCCCCGCCGAAGGGGTCAAAGCCTGTCAGCAATACTTTTTTCTCCATATAAAACCCTCCTTTTCTTTTTACCATACTCTATAATGGACATATATTCCTGCCGAAGGGGGAAACATGTCTTGAATTCGCCTCTGGTGCAATACCGATCTTTATTTCCGGCGCTCCGCACACATACGATGCTCGCCAGCTGCTCTCAAAGCGCTCTTGCCCTGCCGGTTTCAAAAGCGATCAATGACTATCAGGAAAGCCTGCTTCAGCATGGCGGAAACTGGGAAGAAGCCATTGGACGAACGGAGCAGGCAAGGTGTGAATTTGCGAAATTGATCGGCGCCCATCCTGAAGAAATCGCCGTTTTACCTTCAGTAACGGCTGCTGTCTCTGCCGTCGTTTCTGCTTTACCGGATTGCCGAAAGAAACAGGCGGTGTATACGGAATTGGATTTTCCGGCGATCGCCCACATTTTGAAGGCACAGACTGAGATGGAGCTTTCAGTCGTGCCGTCTGAAGATGGAATGATCCCGTTAGAGCGGTATGAGACGTACATATCGGAACAGACGCTTTTCACCTGTGTGCCCCATGTGTCATATACGTCCGGTTTTGTCCAGGATATGAAGCGCATTGCCGAGATATCCGCAAAGAAGGGATCGCTTCTTTTTGTCGATGCTTATCAATCAGCGGGGCACATCCCGATTGATGTAAAAGAATGGGGAGTTGATATGCTGGCCGCGGGTGCGAGAAAGTATATGCTCGGCATACCGGGAACGGCGTTTCTTTATGTCAGAAAGGAACTCGCCGAACGGCTGAAGCCGAAAGTCACCGGGTGGTTCGGGCAGCAGCGGGCGTCGATGCTGGATTTAACCCGTTTTTCTTATGCGGACGGAGCCAAACGCTTTGAGACCGGAACCCCGGCTTTTATCAGCATATATGCGGCACAGGCGGCTTTATCTCTAGTAAACGATGCCGGCACAGACCGCATTCACCGGGAAGTAAAAAAACTCAGCACATTTGCGTATGAATACGCTTTTGAAAAAGGGTTGCACCTCACAGGGCCGCCGTCTGCCGATGACAGACCCGGCATGATTTCCATACGGGATGAAAAAGCGGCGGAAACGGCTGCGCTGTTGAGGCGGAAAAACATCGTATGCGCACCCAGCGGACATATCATCCGGCTGGCGCCTCATTTCTATAACACGGCCGATGATCTGATGTATGCGATTGATGAACTGGCTGAAGCGCGCGGTATATAAAAAAACAGCAGACTCACGGGGAGCCTGCTGTTTTCTTATGAGTGATTCACTTTGACCCGTTTCATAAAGAAAGCGCTGATCAAGCCGATAACGGCGACAATCATCGCGAAGATAAAGGCGTGCTGGACGCCCGCAATCAGCGCGTGAGAGTATGCGGAAGGATCATTCGGGTTTTTCACGGTGCTCATATAATTCTTCTGCCCGGCTGCCATGATGCTGACCGCCACCGCAGTGCCGATTGCGCCGGCCATCTGCTGGAGCGTATTCATAATGGCCGTTCCGTCCGGATAAAATTCCGGCGGCAGCTGGTTTAAGCCGTTCGTTTGCGCCGGCATCATGATCATGGAAATGCCGATCATCAGGCATGTGTGGAGCACGACGATGAGAATGGCCGTTGAAGTGCCGGTAATGTTTGAGAAAAACCAAAGTACGGCGGCCGTGATGACAAACCCGGGAATGACAAGCCACTTCGGTCCGTATTTGTCAAACAGGCGCCCCGTCACCGGAGACATAAAGCCGTTTAAAATACCGCCCGGCAGCAGGATGAGTCCGGACGTAAACGCCGTCAGCATCAGTCCGCTTTGTAAATACATAGGCAATAGAAGCATTGTTGATAAGATAACCATCATACAGATAAATACAATCACGACACCGAGAACAAACATCGGATAGCGGAAAGCGCGCAGATTCATCATCGGTTGCTTCATTGTCAGCTGCCTGATGGAAAATAAGATGAGCGCGATCGCACCGACAGTGAGCGAACCGATAACCGTCGGGCTTGACCAGCCGTCTGATCCTTCGCCCGCATTGCTGAATCCGAATACGATGCCGCCAAACCCGATCGTAGACAGAATAATGGAAAGCACGTCAATTTTCGGTTTTGTAATGTCAGACACGTTCTGCATGTAGGCGATGCCGAATAAAAGAGCCAACACAAGAAACGGCAGAGAAATCCAGAAAATCCAATGCCAGTTCAAATGCTCTAACACAAGCCCTGAAAACGTCGGACCGATCGCAGGAGCGAACATGATGACAAGCCCGATCGTCCCCATCGCCGCTCCGCGCTTATGCGGCGGAAAGATGACGAGGATTGTATTAAACATCAGCGGCAGCAGCAGCCCGGTTCCTAAAGCCTGCACGATTCTCGCCGCCAAAAGAAACGGAAAGCTCGGCGCAAGCGCTGCAATCAGCGTGCCGATAATGGAAAAAGCGAGTGAAACGATAAACAGCTGTCTCGTCGTAAACCATTGCAAAAGCAGACCCGATACCGGGACAAGAATACCGAGAACGAGCAGATAGCCCGTCGTCAGCCACTGGACGGTCGCAGGAGTGATATGTAACTCCTTCATCAGGTCAGTCAGGGCGATATTCAGCGCCGTTTCACTGAACATGCCGATAAACCCTGCCGTCAGTAAAGAAATCATGATCGGCATGACTTTATATTGTTTGGAAGGCTGAGCGTTTTCCAAAATCATTCTCCTCTCTTTCTATACGTACATGTCTCTCGTATTTTATGTCTTCAGCAGGTTCGGGATTTGTTTAGAAATATGGAGGATCGGCATTTTGTCTTTTTTGGCTAAGGACACAATGATGCCGCCTTCTATCATGGCATTTAAAACAGTGCTGATTTCCGCCGCTTTCTCATCAGAAAAACCGGCTGATCTCAATTTGCCCGCGAACAGATTCTCCCATTCCTGATAAGCGCTTTGACAGGCCTGCCGGAGCTTTTCGCTCTTTAAAGCAGTCTCGGCAGCCAGTAAACCGACAGGAAACCCTTCAAAGTTTTCCGGACATGTGAATTGGCTTGATAAGTCCTGTAAAAACGCTTGAATGCTTTCCGCAGGATCAGGATGGGCATCAAGGCTTTCTTTTATTTTCATACGGATATAATGGCTCATTTCATTGACAGCCTCAATGGCGAGCTGCTCTTTGCCGTCCGGAAAATGATAGTAAAGAGAACCTTTCGGCGCACCGCTTTCTTTAATAATCTGATTCAGCCCCGTGCCGTAATACCCCTGAAGCTGAAACAGCCTGGTTGCCGCGGCGAGGATTTTTTCACGAGAATCTCCATAGCTCATAATGTTCCCACCTTACTGATTTTTGACAAATTTAAAATATAGTGACTGGTCTATTATCTTGATTTCACATGACGGTGTCAAGGTTTTTTAACGGTTATTTTCTTCGGGAGGTTGCCTGACAAGCGCGTTGACCGGTGAGAGGAAAATCTTCATAAATAAAGAAAAGGAGAGAAAAGAATGAAAAAACAATTCATGCCCTTTATTACATTTATCACGGCTCTGCTCTTCATCGCGGCCGGCTGCTCCCAATCTCCTCAAGCGAAAGAAACACCGCCCCGGATGGCAGCCGCAGCCTCAGCGAAAAAAGACGGACTTCCGAATGTTAAAATTCTTGCCGCCGGCGGCACAATTGCAGGCGCTGCTCCTTCAAAGACGTCAGCTACGGAGTACACGGCGGGGGCAATCGGAGTTGACGCCCTGATTCAGGCCGTTCCGGAGATAAAAGAGGTCGCGCATGTGAGCGGAGAACAGGTTGTGAATATCGGCAGCCAGAATATGAATAACGAGACACTGCTGAAACTTGCAAAACGGGTAAACAAGCTGCTCAAGTCTGATGATACAGACGGCATTGTCATTACACATGGAACAGACACACTTGAGGAAACCGCCTACTTTCTCAATCTGACGGTCAAAAGTGACAAGCCCGTTGTTGTCGCCGGGTCAATGAGGCCGTCCACGGCGATCGGAGCAGACGGGCCGTCCAACTTATATAACGCTGTAAAAACAGCGGCTGCGCCTGATGCGAAAGGTAAGGGGACGCTTGTCGTATTAAATGACAGAATCGCTTCGGCGCGCTATGTGACAAAAACCAATACAACCGCGGCAGACACATTCAAATCGGAAGAGATGGGTTATATCGGAACAATTGCTGATGACATCTATTTTAATAACATCATGACCCGAAAGCATACGAAGGATACAGATTTCAAGATAGATAAACTTGATAAACTGCCGCAAGTCGATATTATATACGGCTATCAAAATGACGGAAGCTATCTCTTTGAAGCTGCCGTAAAATCAGGGGCGCAAGGCATTATTTTTGCAGGCTCGGGAAACGGCTCAATGTCTGATGCGGCGCAAAAAGGCGCCGTAAAGTCGGTCAAAAGCGGGCTGGCGGTCGTCCGCTCCACAAGGACGGGAAACGGAACGGTAACACCTAATCGAGAGTATGAAAAAGACCATTTGACAGCTTCAAACTCTCTCAACCCTCAAAAAGCGCGGATTCTGCTGATGCTCGCGCTGACAAAAACGCATGACCCTAAGCGGATTCAAACCTATTTCAATGAGTACTAGGAGAAGAGAACCGGGTGTTCTCTCCTTTTTTTGTTTGCCGTATTAAAGTATAAGTGTGCTTTCGGGAAAGGGGCGTCTTTCTCATTTTTCCGCCTCTTTTTCAATTGTTGAAAACAGTAAAAAATACTCTATTTTTTCCTTTTCTTCTCTAATAAAATGAAAATTGCAAAAAATTACATAACAGGAGGAAAGTTCATGAAACAAATCAAAAGCAAAATCCTAGCGATCCTTACAGTCTGCATGCTCTCCGTCATTTCCGTATTTGCCTTCCAGCCGACCGTATCGAAAGCCTCCTCAGAGCATAACCCGGTTGTCATGGTCCACGGAATCGGCGGGGCGTCCTTTAACTTCGCGGGAATCAAAACGTACTTGGCATCCCAAGGCTGGTCAAGAAATGAGATGTACGCCATTGATTTTCTGGACAAAACCGGAAACAACAGACACAATGCACCGAGACTGTCCAATTACGTGAAAAAAGTGCTCAGCGAAACAGGTGCGAAAAAAGTCGATATCGTCGCGCACAGCATGGGCGGCGCCAACACGCTCTATTACATTAAAAATCTTGACGGCGGAGACAAAATCGCAAACGTCGTCACACTCGGCGGAGCGAACGGCCTTGTGACCAACCGGGCGCTTCCGGGGACTGATCCGAACCAAAAGATTTTATATACATCGATTTACAGCTCAGCGGACTTAATCGTCCTGAACCCGCTGTCACGGCTGATCGGCGGGAAAAACGTGCAGATTCACGGTGTCGGACACATCGGACTTTTGATGAACAGCCAAGTAAACGGGCTGATTAAAGAAGGTCTGAACGGCGGCGGACAAAATACAAATTAACAGTTTCAAAGCCCCGGAGAATGAGAATATCCCGGGGTCTTTTTTTCTTCCATATTCTTTTTTCGCCGTAAACCAAGCCCTCTGAAGTTATTTTTGTTAAAATAATAAAGTTATATCAGAATTCGGAGGGTTTATTGTGGGAAAAGTGAAAAGAAATGCCCCTTGCCCATGCGGCAGCGGGAAGAAATATAAAAAATGCTGCGGAAGCAAAGAAGCTGCCATTCCGGCAGACATCGCGGCAAAAGAAGCGAAACAGATTCAGGAAAGCCTAATGGAGTACGCCTTTACAGCACATAGAGACGGCATATCATCATTTATTAACCAGCACGCGTTCATTACGGAGCTGGACAGACAGACAAAAGACATCGGAGTCTTCAACCTCGGCATCTGGGGAATTTTCTTCCGTCCGCTGGCAGGCGGCAAGACGATTTTTGAAGAATATCTTCAGAAAAAAGCCGGCGGCATCAACCGCCCGAAAACACGGGAAATCGTTGAATCATGGAAAAGCATGACACCTGCCGTTATGGTGCTTGAAGATGTGAAAGAAGGAATGATTCACTTTGAAGATGTGATGACGAAAAAACAATTCAAAGTGGAAATGGACGTCAGCCAGCAGGATCTTCCGCCGGCGGGAAGCCTGATTCTCGGCTATCCGATCCACGAAGCGGAAAAAGCGGAGTTCTTCATGCAATTTACGATCTTCCCTGTGAAGCGGACCGAAGCTCTAATCAGCAAAGTGAAAAAGGCGGCTGCCCCGGCTCTTGCGGAAGGAAAATCGCCTGAGCGCTTTATGCAGGACAACTTCGACATTGTGCTGGCCGCTCTTTTAGGAACGGCGGAAGAGCCTGAGCAGGCTGCTGAAGAAAAACAGACAGAGTGGGCCAACGACATGGAGAAGGAAACGGCAGACGCCATTGAAAAAGGCCTGAGCGGGGATGAATACCCGGCTGAGCTGGTTCCGGCCGTTATTGATCTGTGGAAAACGTTCTGTGTCAAAAAAACACCGACGATCAGAAAGCCTGAAGCTTTCGCGGCGGCGGTCGAATATTACGTAAACAGCATTTCTCTGAACGGCGCGTCCGTTTCTCAAGCGAAGCTGGCGAAGAAGTACGGCGTCAGCGCCTCAACGATTTCCAGCCGCTATAAGGAAATCGAGGGTGCTCTCACGGATGAAGCCGAACGCTTCGCCGCAGCTCTGACATCTTAATACACAGCCAAAAAAACCTTGAAGGGCAAACGCTTTTCAAGGTTTTTTCTGTAGATAGGCTCTCAGGCAGGATAATTCTTACCGTCTATCTAATACTAAACAGAGCGATAAAAAGAAGGGAGCCTGAGCCATGGATGAGACACGTACGCTGGGCAGGACGGATTTACGGGTAAAGCGTATCGGTTTTGGCGCAAATGCGGTCGGAGGACATAATCTGTTTCCGAATCTTAATGATGAAACGGGAAAAGAACTCATCCGCACAGCATTGGACGGCGGCGTCAATTTTATTGATACGGCGTTTATATACGGTTTGGGGCGTTCCGAAGAGTTAATCGGTGAAGTTGTCGCAGAGCGCGGCGTGCGGGACAGCCTCGTGATTGCGTCAAAAGGCGCGCATAAAGAAGTCAACGGACAAATCGAGCTGGACAACAGCCGTGAATTTCTCCGGAGTGAGGCGGAAAACAGCCTGAAGCGGCTGAAAACAGACGTGATTGATTTGTATTACGTCCACTTCCCTGACGGCAAAACACCGCTCTCCGAAGTGGCGGGCACGCTAAAAGAACTGAAGGACGAAGGGAAAATCAGAGCAATCGGCGCGTCCAATCTCAGCTTCCGGCAATTGCAGGAGTTTAACGCCGACGGCTATTTAGAGGTTTTTCAATCGGAATATTCACTGATTCAGCGTGAGGCGGAGCATGATCTGCTGCCTTATTGTGAAAAGAACGGCATTTCCTTTATTCCTTATTTTCCGCTTGCTTCCGGCTTGCTGACGGGAAAGTTTACAAAAGACACAGTCTTTGAGGACAGCCGAAAGAACAGGCCGCCGTTTCAGGGAGAAGCTTTTCACCAAAATCTGGAGAGAGTGGATAAGCTTCGGGCCGTTGCGGAGGAAAAAGGGGCGCAGACAGCGCATATCGCACTCGCATGGCTTCTGTCGCAGCCGGCGGTGGATGCGATCATTCCCGGAGCCAAACGCCCCGACCAGCTGAAACACAATCTGGACGCGCTTCATGTGCAGTTAACCGAGGATGAGGTTCAATATATCAGTGACATCTTTAAGTGAAAATAAAAAAAGGAAATAGCCTGGGCTATTTCCTTTCTTGTTGTCAGGACGTTTTCAAAAACGCTTCTGTCAATCCTTCCAGATCGGCGTCTGTATCCAGATACCACTGGCCGCGGGCGTTTTTCTTCATCTCGATTTCTCTTGTAACGGAAGAAGAAGCCGGTTTCAGGCGCATAAACTCTTCCGGATAGACAGAAAGCAGGTGGCTGACAATTTCGTTTTCATCAGCATCAGGGTGCTTTCCGGCATAGTCTTGCACGCGGTCTTGCAGCTGGCCCGCAAGCGGAGACATATCAAGCGGCGTCACTTTTGCTTCAAGGACGGCTTTTTTGCCTGACATGGATTTGGTATGCACCTTGAGCTCTGTGTTATCCCGAAGCGCTGATGACATGGCGTCAATAATAGCGGAAATGGCTTTTGAATCCGCCTGTTCTTGTGAAATGCCTGCAGAAGCGATAAAGCTGGCTTTCGCCGATTCCTGATATGCGGCGGCCGTCATTTTTTCATTTACACCGGTCAGGCGGGTGAAATCTTTATTGTGCTTGCCGTACAGCATCACATCAATGTATGCGGATAATGCGTCCGCCGGGTCAGGTTTTGCATTTGAGGCTGTGCCTTTGACTTTCAGTTTATAAGATAAAGGCTTCGCGTCTTTTGCCTGCGGCTGATATACCAATTCATAGGATTTGCCTTCGTCAGCCGTGAAGTACAGATTGCCCGTCACTGTCTTACCGGCATGAAGCGTGCCGCTCTGCATCAAGTCTTCCTTATCGGCCTTGGCTGTTTTCGCGTCATCCTGATAAAGTGAGAAGTCGCTGCTTTTGACGGTAAGCGGGTCTTTGCCCGTATTTTTGACGGTGACCGTTACTTTCAGCGCGGCCGGATGTTCAGTATCGTCTGAAGCGGCCCATGCCGTCTCTTTTATTTTCACTTTCGCCGTGCTGCTTTCCTGGCCGCCGCTCGTTTCGCTGCTGCATGCGGCGGTAAATGCCGTGAGAAGCAGAATGAAAAACACGGCGCTCATTTTTTTGATGGACATCTGGTTTACCCCCTGTTGTTAATGATTAATTCGATAGTCATGAAGACAGACAGGTTAATTATACTAGTTTTGTATAAAAGAGTCTTGGTAATCATCAATCTTTTTGGAAGAAAAGGAAGTGTTATGATGAATAAAGAAGAATTGAAACAGCTGGCTCTCCGAATCGGAAACGTACCTGCCCGCTACGAGAGTAATGTGGAAGAATACCAGGAAGATGAGGTTCTGTTTTGGTGGGAAGATAAGAATGATCCGGAAGCCGGCATCATGGTCGAATTAGACCGGGAAGGAAAACTGAAATACTTATCCCGTCCGGCTTTCCAGACTGATCTGCCGGCTCTTTCGGAATCGGACATAGAAGAACGGATGCGGGCGTTTTTAGAAACCCATCGTCCGGGGGCATTGGCTGAGTTTGAACCGGAAAAAAACGGACCCGCAAATGATGGCGATGTGAGATATTCCTATGTTCAGATGGCTGACGGTCTGCCGCTTCCGCTGACCGGGTTTTACATCGACCTGGCTGTGACAGGGGAAGTAACCGGCTTTTCTTACCATGGGAAGGCCGATGATCTGTTAAGACCGGAGACAATTGCGGACAAGCGGGAAGCATTGGCTCACTTTGTCAAACATATTGAAGCAGAGCTGTTGTTCACCGTCCTGCATCAGTCCGTCTATGTGCAGGGGGATGACAAGCCCCATCTCGTCTATGAAATCGTGTCTCCGACGCGGCCGATATCGGCCGACCTGAAGGAAGAGAATGCAGAATTAGACGAATATGAAGAGCTGGAAGACGGCACGCGGCCGTATGTCCCGATTTCACGCCCTGCACCTGAAGCGGAAAAGATGAGCATCAATGACATGATCGGGCTGCACGACGGTTTTTATAAAGAGAGGGAAAGCGATCTTGGAGAGGGCTGTATCGGCATTGCCTGGCGTCCTGAAAAAACAAAATCCGTGCGGGAAGATAAAAGCTTTGAAAGTCTGTTTAAAGAACGGAATGAACACGTATTGAAAACAAGATATGATAAAGAATCGGGCCGGCTCACCGGGGTGATGTCATTTATAAAAGTTGAAGGTGAATCGGTGTTTTCCGAGGAAGAATGCCATCACATGGCCATCCGCTTTTTATTCGCCATGTTTCCGGAAGCGGATCAGTATTTCCGGGTTCAATATGATGAACCGGATGATGAAGGAGAAAACGTGGGACTTACATATAAGGCTTGTTCGGGCGGCGTTGATTTGCGATTCGGAGAGGGAAGAATCTGTGTCAGCAAAAAGACGGGTCTTGTCACTTTTTATATGCCGCCGGAAATTGATCCGAAAGAGCTCGAGGAAATCGATCCCGTTCCTTCATTGACAATGGAAGAGGCGAAGGACGCGATCCGCCGGGCCATCAAAGCAGAGCTCGCTTGGGACCATTGTTACGATGACGGCAGCTGCGGAAAAGTGTACAGGCTCGTATACAAGCCGGTTTTCCCGCAGTTTATTGAGGCTCATACGGGAGAAGCGATCACGAGTTTAATAGGCTGAAGGTCATGGGCGTCCGTCCCGGGGCTTTCACGGGGAATGTGACATTTGTATGAAAAAGTGCCGCTCAGAATACGGCTCTTTTCCCTCTTTGCTAAAAATAGACACATAAAAGGCACTTTCTTCCCTTTAAAAGGATAAGGACGTTTTTATATAATAAAAAACAGTTCTTTTTTATACACTCTTCTGAAAGGATGACCCCATTGCTGAAAGAACATCTAAGAAAAAAAGCGCTGGATATCGGGAACATACCGCCGCACTATGAGCTTGAAATAGAAGATTATGATGAAAAACAAAAAATGAGAGCCTATTATATATGGAAAGATCGTAACCATCCGGATAAAACGGTCACGATTGAGCTGGGCGACGACGGATCTTTGCTTACCTATTCACGCAACGACTGCCCGGGTTCAGACATGAAGCTGTCAGACGCCGAATTAAAGCTGACGGCTCTTCGGTTTGCGGCGAGACACCGCCCGCTTACTTTTATGAATTTCATCTTTCAGGCGAGGGAAGAACGCAATGGGTGCATCCGATTTATCTATACAAAAAAAGTGCTCGGCCGGCCGCTTCCCGATTCAGGTTTTTTCGTTGATGTAACCAGGAGCGGCTTCGTCGTGCAGTTTATCTATTACGGGGATAAGGGTGAAGCGCCCGTCCCGGAAACATTCGTCGATCGGGAAAAAGTCGTCTCGCATTACATGAGTGTGCTGACATTCAGTCTCGTCTATGATGTGGTCAATTTTGAGAAAATACCGCGTCTCGTCTATGAACCGATTCTGCCGGCTTACAGCTATCCGGCCGGTGAAGATGATATCGTGCCGGATCAGCAGCTTTGCGAAGACAGGAATGAGCCGGCAAAACCGCTTCCCGCGTTTGAACATAAACGGGAAATCAGCCTGGATGAATTAATGGGGTTTACCTCGGATATGGTTCAGACGCGCCGGCGCGATCTCGGGGATGAGATCGGAACGACATGGCGGAAAGGGTCGGTTCCGGAACGGAAAGATTTGAGTATCGAAAGCTATTTTGAAAGCAGCAACAAAAATACAATGAAGATGAAAACGGACAAAAAGACAGGGAAAATGACAGCCTTTAAATCTTTTATTGAGCATCAGGGCCCGGCCTTTTATTCTGCGGAAGAGTGTGAGGCCGTCGCGCTTCAATTTTTATACAAACTTTATCCGAGAGCGGACGAGTTTTTTAAAATGAACCCGGTGAAAACGGACGGAAGGGGCAGGTTCCGCTTCCATTTTTCCATATGGCATCAGGATATTCCGCTGCGGTTCGGCGCTGCGAGAATACTTGTCAGTCCCGTAACGGGGCTTGTGGAAGCTTACATGGCGCCTGACATTGACCCGGAGCAGCTGGAGAAGATCAATCCGGTCCCGGCCGTTACTCCCGAAGAAGCAAAGGCCGCTTTTTTATCCGATTTCCATCTGCGGCTGGAGTGGCAGCGCGATTTTACGCCGTCCGGCAATGAAGGATATAAGCTTGTGTACAGGCCTGTCTATCCTCCGTACATTGATGCGCAAAAGCGAAAAAAGAAAAGGTTTTATTAGCCAGGGATCATTTGTAAATGAGGATAATCTTTAAAGCCTCTCCAATCGCCTCCCCAATCAAAACCGAGCGTTTTGGCAATCGATACGACCTCAAGCCAATCGGGCGTGCCGTTTCGGTTTCCGTCGTACGTCATATCCCAAATCAGGCTTCCATCCTTTTTTTGCAGGGCGAAGTCGATCGCAAGGCCGTAATTGTGGTAAGATTCCCCGCCTTTTGCGTAGGTGACGATATTTCCTTTTTTTGAACGTCCTTGACGGTACAATTCGTTTTGTTCCTCAATTGATCTGAAACCCTCTGTGATAACGACGGTGATGCCTTTTTTCAGAGCGGCCGTCTGCAATAGCTCCGCATTCTGTTTCACGAGCGGATGAAGAGCGCTTGGAATGGCTCTATCTTGTAATGCCGTCTGCGGCCTCAATTCTTTCTGCACATAGGAAAAACATAGGTCTGCGGAAAAGAAGAGGATCAAAAGCAGCGCAATTCTGACTGGTAGTTTCATGGTGAATTCTCTCTTTCTTTAATTGATTAAAATCTTTGTTTGCTCACTGCCATAAATTTGCTATGATAAAATATAACATAATTAGTAGCCGGAGGAAGGAGGCAAATCTATGAAATCCAAGATTCCATCTGAAGAAGTGGCCGTAAAGATGAATGAATGGTATAAGCTGATCCGCGCGTTTGAAGCCGATCAAGCTGAAGCGCTGAAGCGGGAGATTCAATATGAACTCGAAGATATGGAAGAGAACCAGGATTTATTGTTGTATTTTTCATTGATGGAATTTCGGCACCGCATCATGCTGGATAAATTAAAACCCATGAAAGACGGCGACTGCCAGCCTCCGTTCTCTGAAATGCTCACTGAGATTGAGATGAACCAGCAAAAGCTGACCGGCTTACTGGAATATTATTTTTACTATTTCAGGGGAATGTATGAATTTAAGCAGAAAAACTTCATCTCAGCGATTTCTCATTATAAGCGGGCTGAGGAAAAGCTTGAATATGTGGAAGATGACATAGAGAAAGCCGAGTTTCTGTATAAAATTTCTGAGGTGTACTATCATATCAAGCAGACTTTCTTTTCGATGAATTACGCGGGGCAGGCGCTTGATATTTACAAGAAATATGAATTATACGGAATGAGAAGGGTGCAGTGCAAATTTATCATTGCCGGAAATCTGATGGACGCCCAGCAGCATAAAAAAGCGCTGGAATACCTCAAATGCGCCTTGGAACACGCGGAGCGGCTTGATGATCAATATATGATTGCTGCGGCCTATTATAATATCGGGCACTGTATGTACAGTCTGGGTGATTTTTGCAAGGCGGCGGAGGATTTTGAACGGGCGGCTGCCGGATTTGAAGCACACAGCTTCCGGCAGGTCATCCAGGCTGTTTTTTCACTCACACATATCTACTTTAAAACGGAAAAATACAGTGAAGCCGCCGCCAGCTGCGCGCGGGGCATGAGAAGCGCGGCGGAGTGGGAAGATGAGATCTATATGACGAAATTCCGTCTGATTAAAGAGCTTTATCAGGGGGAAGGCGGACAGAATTCGCTCAAAGAGTATTTTGACATTCTGGAATCAAAAGAGCTGTTGGCTGACACAGAGGAACTGCTTCAGGACGCGGCTCATTTCTTTCATAAACGGGAGAACTACAAAGCGGCATCTTATTTTTTCAGCAGGCTTGTCGGCGTGCAAAAAAGGCTGCAAATGAACAACTACGCATAATGAAAAAAAGAACGAGGGAGCTTCGGCTTCATCGTTCTTTTTATGATTCCTTTTGTTTTCAGCCGATTAAAACCGGGTACATGCTCTGTATTAACATCAGGGAGGAAAAGAGACAATGTATCAGGATTTACAGGGAAAAACAGCGATCGTAACAGGTTCTTCGAAAGGAATCGGAAAAGCCATTGCCGAACGCTTCGGCAAGGAGCGGATGAATGTGGTTGTGAACTACCTCGGTGATTCCGCCGGAGCGGAAGAAGCGGCGGACATCGTTGAGAAAGCGGGAGGCCGAGCCGTCACCGTAAAAGCCGATGTATCCTCAGAAGAAGGGATTCAGGCGCTGCTTGATGCCGCCCAGGAGCATTTCGGGGGTGTGGACGTGATGGTCAACAATTCCGGCTTTAACGGGGCCGAAGCGATGCCCCATGAAATGAGCTTGGAGGATTGGCAAAGGGTCATCGACGTCAACGTGACCGGCACCTTTTTGGGGGCGAAAGCGGCACTGAAACATATGCTCGATCGCGGCAAAAAAGGAACGGTCTTAAACATATCGAGCGTTCATCAGCAAATACCGCGTCCTGAAAACGTGCAGTACTCGGCATCCAAAGGCGGAATCAAAATGATGACGGAAACGATGGCGCTCAATTACGCAGACAAAGGCATCCGGGTGAATGCCATCGCTCCCGGCACGATCGCCACGGAGTCCAATAAGGATCTGGAAGATGAAACACATAAACAGGCCCAGCTGAAAAAAATTCCGATGAACGCCTTCGGAAAACCGGAAGAAGTCGCCGCGGCCGCCGCATGGATGGTGTCGGAAGAAGCGAGTTACGTAACCGGAACGACACTTTTCGTCGACGGAGGCATGACGCTTTATCCGTCTCAGCTGGAAAGTTAAAAGAGGAGGGGAAACCTTCTCTTTTTTGTTTAGGAAAGGATTATAAAGGAAATGGTTCTCTAAAAAACAGGAGGGGCCGCAAGATGGAGAATGACTGGTGGAAAGACGCCGTTGTCTATCAAATCTATCCGCGAAGCTTTCAAGATACGAACGGCGACGGCATTGGCGACCTGCGGGGGATTATCGCGCGTCTCGATTATATAAAAGAACTTGGCGCTGATGTGATATGGATCTGCCCGATTTACCCGTCGCCAAACGTCGATAACGGCTACGATGTGACGGATCATCAAGCGATTATGGAATCTTACGGAAGGATGGAGGACTTTCACGATCTGCTTACAGAATGCCACAGCCGCGGATTAAAGCTTGTGATGGACTTTGTCTTAAATCATACATCCACAGAGCATCCTTGGTTCAAAGAGGCGGAAATGAATCCGGACAGCAAATACCGCGATTATTATATTTGGCGGCCGGGCACCGCGGACGGCCCGCCGACCGATTGGGTGTCGGATTACGGACAATCCGTCTGGCAGTACGAAGAACATACGGGCGAATATTACCTGCATATGAACGCCGTCAAACAAGCCGATCTGAATTGGGAAAACCCCGAAGTTCGGCAATCAGTATACGAGATGATGAGATTTTGGCTCGATAAAGGCGTGGACGGATTGCGAATAGACCAGCTCCATCTTCTGTCAAAAAAAGAATACTTGCCGCCATATGAAGATTACATCGCCCGCCGGGCCGATCCGAAGCCTTTCCGGCCAAACGGAGCACGGATACATGATTACTTAAAAGAAATGACGAAAGAGGTATTTTCCAAATATGACGTGATGTCGGTCGGCGAGGCCGGATCAGTGACGCCTGAGGAAGGGCTGGTCTACACGGGAACCGATGAGCATGAACTGAATATGATTTTTCATTTTCAGCATATGGAGCTTGATCAAAAGCCGGGCCAAGAGCATTGGGATGTAAAACCGCTTGAGCTGTCCGATTTGAAGAAAGTGCTCACAGATTGGCAGGAAAAACTGGAACATCAAGGCTGGAATACGCTGTATTGGTGCAATCATGACCAGCCTCGGATCGTATCCCGTTTCGGAGACGAAGGCACATACCGCAAAGCATCCGCCAAAATGCTTGCCGCCCTGCTTTATTTCATGAAAGGCACGCCGTACATTTACCAGGGGGAAGAAATCGGCATGACAAACGCTCCGTTTGACAGAATAGAGGATTATCAAGATATTCAGACCGTCAATATGTATCATAAAAGGGTATTTGAAATGGGTCGGAACAGGGAAGAAGTCATGGCGTCCATTATGGCGAAAAGCCGGGACCATGCCCGTACACCGATGCAGTGGGACGGCAGCAAGAATGCCGGATTTACGGAGGGCGAACCGTGGCTCACGGTCAATCCCAATTACAAAACCGTCAATGCGGCCGAGGCTCAGGATGATCCCGATTCTATATTGAACTTTTACAAAAAACTGATCCGCATGCGAAAACAGTATGCTGATATCATAAAAGGCAGCTACACGCTGCTGCTTCCTGATGACCCGCAGCTGTTCGTGTATGAAAGACAGGCAAACGGACAAAAACTCATGTCCATCAGCAACGTATCGAAAGAAGAAGCCGCTTTTTATTGGCCGGACGGTTCCGAACCTGAAAGGGCCGAGCTGCTTCTCAGCAACTATGATAATGACAGCGGCACGGAATCCCGCATCACATTCCGCCCATACGAAACAAGAGTTTATCTGCTTGCCTGATATGTGATAGGACTCCCCCGTCCATACATGGCGGGGGCTTTTTAGGTAAATTGGATACTAATTTAGAAAAAAATATCTTGCAAAACGTAATTACTTCGTTTTATTATGGTATAGGTAACAAATGAACGAGAAAGAACGCTTTGGAAATCGTCATCATTCTGATTTACAGAACAGGGGGAAACGGCTTGTTTAAAAAATGGAGCGGAATCATTGTCATTGCGGCATGCTTTTTAATCGCGGCGGGCTGCGGCAATTCACCTTCAAAAGGTTCGTCAGGTTCTTCAAAAAGCGGCAAACTGCACGTCGTGACGACCTTTTATCCTATGTACGAATTCACGAAACAAATTGTCAAAGACAAAGGCGATGTAGACATTCTCATCCCGTCTTCGGTCGAACCCCATGATTGGGAGCCGACGCCGAAGGATATCGCCGGCATTCAAAACGCCGATCTTTTCGTATACAACAGCGAATATATGGAGACATGGGTTCCTTCAGCGGAAAAAAGCATGGGCTCTGATCATGCGAAGTTTGTAAAGGCGTCGAAAGGAATTGACTTACTCGAAGGTTCGGATGAAGAGGAAGAGGAACATGGACACGGCGGTCATGACCACAGCCACAGCATGGACCCTCACGTGTGGCTCAGCCCGGTTCTTGCGCAAAAAGAGGTCAAAACCATTACGGCGCAGATTGTAAAACAGGACCCGAAGAATAAAGCATACTATGAGAAAAATAGTAAAGAATATATTGCAAAACTGCAGGATCTTGATAAACTATACCGTACAACATTAAATAAAGCGGCGAAAAAAGAATTGATCACACAGCACGCGGCATTCAGCTATCTCGCCAAAGAATACGGCTTAAAACAAGTCGCAATTGCAGGCCTTTCTCCTGAAGAAGAGCCGAGTGCGGCCAAACTGGCGGATCTCAAAACGTTTGCCAAACAGCATGATGTGAAGATCATCTACTTTGAAGAAGTTGCATCGCCTAAAGTTGCAGATACGCTTGCCGGTGAAATCGGCGCGAAAACGGAAGTGCTCAATACACTGGAAGGTTTAAGCCAAAAAGAACGGGATAAAGGCATCGGTTATATCGACATTATGGAGAAAAACCTTGATGCACTGAAAGATTCGCTATTGGTTAAATAACATAGTGTGCGCCGCGGGGTGCACACTATTTCTATGCGGGAAAGGAAGGTCAGCATGAATCTCGTTACATTACAGGATATCGTTTTTGGTTATTCGCATACACCCGTGCTTGACGGCGTGTCGCTGGAAATCAAAAGCGGCGAATTCGTCGGCATTACAGGGCCGAACGGCGCGTCAAAATCGACGCTGATGAAAGTCATGCTCGGCATGCTCAGACCTTGGGAAGGAACGGCCGAGATCAGTAAAAAAAACGCAGCCGGAAAACGCCTGACAATCGGCTATGTTCCGCAGCAGATTTCTTCATTTAACGCAGGATTCCCAAGCACGGTTCTGGAGCTTGTGCAATCAGGCCGTTATACGAAGGGAAAATGGTTTAAACGATTGAACGAAACGGATCACCACGAGGTGGAAAACGCACTGAAGATGGTGGAAATGTGGGATTTCCGTCACCGGAAAATCGGCGATTTATCCGGCGGACAGAAGCAGAAAATCTGCATTGCGAGAATGCTTGCGAGCAATCCGGATCTGCTGATGCTTGATGAGCCGACAACCGCGGTTGATTATGAAAGCAGACAGGGTTTCTACGAATTTATGCACCATCAGGTGAAAAATCACAACCGCACCGTCGTCATGGTGACACACGAACAAAACGAAGTACAGCAGTATCTGGATAAAGTCATACGGCTTGAAAGGGGGGAAAAAGGCGGATGGAAATGTTTGACTTGGAATTCATGCGACGAGCTTTTCTAGCGGGAAGCATGATCGGAATTATGGCGCCGATATTAGGCGTATATCTCGTGCTGAGAAGACAGGCGCTGATGGCGGATACGCTGTCTCATATTTCATTGTCGGGCGTGGCCATCGGTTTTTTTCTCAGTACCAATATTACGGCGGCGAGCATCGTTGTCGTCACGATCGGAGCGATCGGCATTGAATACATGCGGCGGGCGTACCGTACATATTCCGAGGTATCTATCGCAATCTTAATGGCGGCCGGGCTGTCGTTTGCGATGTTTCTGATCAGCCTGTCAAAAGGCGGCGCGTCGATGAGCATCGATCAATATTTATTTGGATCGCTTGTCACGGTCAGCCAGCAGCAGGTCTATATTATCGGAGGCATTACCCTGCTGATTCTGCTTTATTTCATTATATTAAACAGACCGCTCTATCTGCTTACTTTTGACGAGGCGACGGCGAAGACATCAGGCATTAACACAAACCTGCTGTCAATGTCATTCAGCATCGTGACGGGGCTGGCGATTTCGGTCATTATTCCGATTATCGGCGTGCTGCTCGTTTCCGCGCTCCTCGTACTGCCCGCGGCTTTTGCAATCCGTATCGCCAAAGGGTTTAAATGGGTGTTTGCGGCGGCCATTATTATTTCTCTTTTCAGTGTGTTCATGGGGCTGACGTCTTCGTACCAGCTCGGAACGCCCCCGGGGCCGTCAATCACTTTACTGTTAATCATTCTGCTTCTGCTCGGCTTTATGCTGCAGGGGATTTGGAATGCGTTTAAAAAAGGAAAAGAACGAAAAAACCGCCGTTAAGCGGTGCAGCAGTCTCATCTGCTGCTCCGTTTGACGGCTTTTTTTCACAGAAATATATCAGCAAGACGCTCATATGACTCTTTTTTTGCTTCGAAATCAAAGACGTTGCACAGCACCATCATCTCTTTTGTCTGATACCGCTCGGAAAGTTCAAGCAGACGGCGTTTCACTGCGGCAGGAGAGCCGATCACCATCCGCTTCCTGTTTTCTTCTATCTGTTTACGGTCCTCCGGCGAATACGGATAAGCTTTCGCTTCCTCCACACTCGGCACGCGGCTGTCGGCGCCTTTTCCGACACGAAGAAGCCATAAATCCTGGCTTAAGGCGAGTTCTTCCGCTTTCTCATCCGTAGCCGCGCATATGACGAAAATGGCACAGAGCGAGGCGGGAGCGGAAAAATGGGCGGAGGCCCGGAAATGGTCCCGATAGATCTGAAAAGCTTTTTCCCCGCGTTCCGGATTAATGAAATGGCCGAAGACATAGCCCGCACCTTGAAGAGCGGCGCGTCTGGCGCTGTTTTCCCCGAGGCCGAGCACCCAAAGCTGCGGGGCTGTTTCAATCAAAGGCGCTGTTTTTATTCCTGCATAAGCATGGTCCGAGGGAACCGAATCTGTCAGAAAGGATGATAAATCCTGAAGCTGCCTGTTGAACTCGGTCATGCTTTTCTTTACCCCGTCTGTGAGGGCGAGCCGGATTTTCGTCGTGCCGCCCGGTGAGCGTCCGACCCCAAGGTCAATCCGGTTCGGGTGCAGCGCCTCAAGCTGACGGAAAGTTTCCGCGACTTTATAAGGGCTGTACTGCGGCAGCAGCACGCCGCCAGATCCGACACGGATGGACGTTGTGGCTGCGGCGGTATGAGCGATCATAATTTCCGGCGAAACGCTTGCGAGCCCTCTTGTGCCGTGATGCTCGGCAAACCAGTACCGCTTATAGCCCCATCCTTCACTGAGACGGGCGAGCTCCGCTGAACGGCGGAGCGTCTCGTGCGGCCCGTTTCCTTTGGATACGGGCGCCTGATCAAGTATGCTTAAATTAATCACTCGTCTGCCCCTTTCCTGACATGTATTGATACAAGGATAGGAAAAATGTTCAGTCTTCGTCAATTTCTTTGTTTTCTCTATTCTCTCCGGAACGAAGGAGAATATAGGAAGTAATTTTTCGCCGTTTTTCGCCAAAAATTCTTATGTTTTATGAAACTTTGATATAATAAAAGACGTATATCTTAATAAACACCGGGATTCTTGTCCCGGAATTTAGTAAAAATGCGCACTTGCGGCGTGCTTAGCGGCACCCTTACAGAATAGGAGTGAATCATATGGCGATCTCTTTACAAAAAGGACAGCGGATTGATTTAACAAAAGGAAAAGCCGGCCTGTCAAAACTGCTGGTCGGACTCGGCTGGGACCCTGTATCATCCGGGGGCTTTTTCGGAAAGCTGTTCGGCGGAGGCGGTGCCAATATCGACTGTGACGCTTCCGTACTGATGCTTGAAAATGATAAAATGACAGACAGCAAAAACGTCATCTATTTCGGCAATCTGAAAAGCCGGTGCGGCGGTGTCGTACATACGGGTGACAACCTGACGGGTGAAGGCGACGGCGATGATGAACAAATTCTCATCGATTTGGCGAAGGTGCCCGCTCAGATTAATAAACTTGTGTTTGTCGTCAATATTTACGACTGCGTCAGACGAAAACAGGACTTCGGCATGATTCAAAACGCGTTCATCCGCGTCGTTGATCAGGCTAATCGCGAAGAACTGGTGACTTACAATTTAAGAGATAACTATTCAGGCAGAACGAGCCTGATCGCGGCTGAAATCTACCGCCAGGACGGCGAGTGGAAATTCGCCGCAGTAGGAGAAGGCACAAACGATACAAAAATCGGCGATATCGTTAACCGATACGCCTAAACGATAAAAAGGAGAGTGCACACATGGCAATTTCATTGGCAAAAGGACAAAAAGTAGATTTGACTAAAACAAATCCGGGTCTTTCTAAAGTCGTTGTCGGCCTTGGCTGGGATACAAACAAATACGACGGCGGACATGATTTTGATTTAGATTCCAGCGTCTTTCTATTAAATGAAGCGGGAAAATGCGCGTCGCCTGATGATTTCATTTTCTATAATCAGCTTGAAGGAGGAAACGGCTCTGTCGCACATTCAGGCGACAACCTGACAGGCCAGGGCGAGGGCGATGACGAAAGCGTAAGAGTCAACCTGAGCGCGGTGCCCGCGGCTATTGACAAAATTTCATTCGTCATCACGATTCATGAAGCGGAAGCGCGCGGCCAAAACTTCGGACAAGTTTCCAACGCGTTCGTGCGCATTGTCAATGAAGAGACAAATGAAGAGCTGATCCGCTACGATCTGGCTGAAGATTTCTCAATTGAAACAGCCATTATCGCAGGGGAGCTTTACAGACATAACGGCGAATGGAAATTTTCCGCGATCGGTTCAGGCTACCAAGGCGGACTGGCCCGTATTGCGACAGATTACGGCCTGCAAATCGGCTGAACCATATCAAACACAGAAGGGAGAGACGGCACATGGCTATTCAATTGGCGAAAGGACAGCGTGTTGATCTGACAAAAACGAACCCCGGTCTTACAAAAGCGGTGATCGGTTTAGGCTGGGATACGAACAAGTACTCCGGAGGGCATGACTTTGACCTTGATGCGTCGGCTTTTCTTGTCGATGCCCATGACAACTGTGTAAATGATCTTGATTTTGTTTTCTACAATAACCTGGAACACCCGAGCGGGGGCGTCATCCATACGGGAGA
Source organism: Bacillus sp. FSL K6-2865 (assembly GCF_040311405.1). NCBI lineage: Bacteria > Bacillati > Bacillota > Bacilli > Caryophanales > Bacillaceae > Bacillus > Bacillus sp. FSL K6-2865. Next base: position 319,585 of record NZ_CP152036.1, read on the forward strand.
CAACCGGACGGGCGAGGGCGAGGGAGACGATGAACAAATTATCGTCGACTTCTCAAAAATACCCGCAAATATTGAAAAGATCGGCATCACCGTCACGATTCATGATGCGGAAGCGCGCGGCCAAAATTTCGGACAAGTTTCGAACGCGTTCGTGCGCGTCGTCGATGAAAACAGCCAGAATGAACTGCTTCGTTTCGATTTAGGGGAAGACTTCTCGATTGAAACGGCGGTTGTCGTTTGTGAGCTTTACCGCCATGGGGCTGAGTGGAAGTTTAACGCCATCGGCAGCGGGTTTTCCGGCGGTCTGGCATCACTTTGCCGGAATTACGGCTTGCAGGTGTAAGCAGGAAATTATCGTTTTACTAAATAGGAGGAAAAAACTTGGATTTTCTACATCATATTATGTCGACCTACGCTTCCTTTTTTGATTGGAAAATGTGGGGTGAGGTGCTGACTGACCCTGTATCATGGGGGCTGATCGGTTCCTTGGTTCTGCTGGAAGGGCTGCTGTCGGCCGACAATGCGTTAGTGCTTGCGGTGATGGTAAGGCATCTGCCTGAAAAACAGCGGAAGAAAGCATTAACATACGGATTGTTCGGGGCATATATTTTCCGTTTTATCTTTATCGGGATCGGAATGCTGCTCATTAAGTTCTGGTGGATTAAAGTGCTTGGCGCGCTGTACCTGGCTTGGCTCGTCATTAAGCATTTCTGGATCGGAGAAGGTGATGACGATACGGAAGGCATGAAGAAAAATTCATGGATGGTCCGTACGTTCGGAATTTTCTGGGCCACTGTCGTTTCAGTTGAGTTAATGGATTTGGCCTTCTCTGTTGACAGCATTCTGGCCGCGTTTGCGGTATCGGAAAAAGTGTGGGTGCTCTTGATCGGCGGTATGCTTGGCATTCTCATGATGCGTACAGTCGCAAAAGTATTCCTTGTTTTAATTGATAAAATCCCTGAGCTTGAAAATACGGCTTTTGTGCTGATCGGGATTATCGCCGTGAAAATGGCGGCGAGCGCCTTTGATTATGAAATGCCGCACGTGGTGTTCTTCGGAATCATCATCGCTGCGTTTGTGGTAACGTTTATTATCCACTATTTCAACAAACAAAAGCAGGTTCAGGAGCAAACGGCTGCATCTAAAGAAGAATAAAACAAAAAAGGAGGGAGAGTTCATTTCCTTCCTTTTTTGTACCGATCATCATGAAGAGAAAGGAGGAAAATGATGAGGCAGGAAGAATTGGTGATCCGAAAGGCCGAGCCGGAAAACGATGACTGGGAAACGTTTCTGATGCGGCCGCTGCCGGAACGTCCCGGTTACGAGCGGGAAAACGGGCTGGCGTTTACCCGTCTTGCCGTCCGGATTTTGGGCACTCCTTATGATGAGACGGAGTATTACAATAAGCTTTTCGAGCTGTCTTCTCACGAAAACATCCATGTGTTAAGCGAGACGCTGGATAAGACCATCGCGCCTGAAACGTTTCAGGCGCTGCAGCACATCCATTCGGTCAATCAAAAAGAGAAAGGGCTTTCGGTTTCCAGGTTTGTCGCGTTTCTCGATGGGGGCAGGCTGCTTGCCAAACACGCTGATCCGCTTATGCATCGCCGGCTGAGAACCGCGTTTATGACGCTTTTGGAAACCTTTGCGGACCGGCATGAAAACGGGCTGAATCATCCCGATTTCCGGCGTGTGCTCTTGGATGTGTCAAAGTTTTCGCTGAACCACCTGAATCCATGGCTCGAACAAGCCGATATAGAGCGTGAGATGCCGAAGGTGGTGTGGTATGGAGACGCTACCAAAAGCCAGCTCTATTTTCTCTATTATATAATGCTGATCGGCTGTGACGTCCTATTGTTTCATCCGGCTGCGGAAGATCCGTTCAGCTTGATTGATCCGGATGAGGAACTCAGCTTTGTGATAAAGCTCCCCGCAACAGGCGGCCTTGAGCCATTCCCGAAAGAAAAGCCGGACAGAACGTCCACGACGGCCTACCGGTCAACGAAAGAAATTGAGCATGTGCTGAACCATGAGGAATCCATGATGTATAAACCTTGGCAGTTCAGGGATCATACCCCGCAGTCCGTGACCTTAAAAACGACGTATGATGAGTTATTTCTCATTGCGAAGGAGCGGGCGTTTATCCGGCCGCAATTTAAAGCGGACAGGGAGCGGGTGGCCGTTCCGAACCTTTTTGCAAAAGTGATGGGGGTTTCCAAAGATACGAAAGAATATTGGAACAGACTCCATACCGCCGCGGACTATCAGGAGACACACATGATCCGCAGTTTCCCGTTTACGGAAGAGCTGAAAGCCAACTACCAGTATCACTACAGTCAGGTTTTGAACGAAGAAGGAGTGATTGACGCGGATAGGCTGAAAAAAAGCAACATCTGGCAGTACAAGCACCTCCCGTCAGGCGTGCAGAACGCCATCGCCAATGTGATTTCTGACATGTGCAGAAACCCCGGACTGAAGGCTTTGCCCGGCGAGCAGGCAAGGGATGCCGCAATCTATTTGTTCCGCCAGGCGACGAACCTGCCCGCTTCGCTGCTGCAATTGATTCAGACGTTTGATTACGCCCAAACCGTTCCGAAACTCGTTTTATATCATACGGAACAAAATGGTGAACTCACACGTTCTGACGCCGCCGCTCTGTTGTTTTTAAATAAATTCGGCGTCGATATCATCTTGTATAATCCGCCGGGGCATCAAGATATTGAGCATTATATAGAAGAAAGCCAATTTGATGTCCATTGGCTGGAGGACATGGTGTTTCGGCAGGAATATAAGGAGCCGTCACTCGTAAGAAAGCTGTTTAGAACCATTACGCAAAAGCAGGGAGAGTAAATAAACATGACAGAAAATCAAAATCCGCTTGTTCTTGATAAAAATGAAGAGATTTCTGAACAAAAAGCAGATGACATCAGGGTGCAGTTGCGCCAAGACCCTGAGGTGCAGCGCATTTCGCAGCAGATTGACGTGAAAAACCAAATGGAGCTGCTTGAGTACGGAAAAGAACCGGCAGTTGAAATCTCGAAGTTCTCCGACCGCATCTTAAATATGATGAAAACAACAAGTGTCACGGATTCAGGCACAATGCTGACGCAGCTCGGAAAAATCATGGACCGTTTCGACAAAAATGATTTCGATGAACCAAAAGGATTTCTCGCTAAAATGTTCAAACGCGGCAACAGCATGATTGAAAAGATCTTTCAAAAGTACCGCACCCTGGGCGGAGAAATTGAAAAAATCCACGTCGAAATTTCAAAATACAAAGATGAAATGGCAAAGACGAACCATACGCTTGAAGAGATGTATGAAAACAACATTAACTACTACATGGAGCTTGAAAAGTATGTCGTTGCCGGGCAGATGAAGCTTGAGGAAATGCAGGCGCTCATTCCTTCTTATGAAGAAAAAGCGGCCGGCGGAAACCAGCTTGCGCAAATGCAGCTTGATACGCTGCGTGACGGGCTTCAGGCGCTTGAGGAACGTGTGTATGATTTAGATATGGCGCGGATGGTGGCGCTGCAAACGGCACCGCAGATCCGCCTCCTTCAGCGCGGGAATACGAAGCTCATCGGGAAAATCAATTCCGCTTTCGTCATTACGATTCCGATTTTCAAAAATGGCATTATTCAGGCTGTCACAGTCAAACGGCAAAAGCTTGTGGCTGATTCAATGAGCGAGCTGGACCGCCGCACGAATGAAATGCTGAAGCGAAACGCTGAAAATATCTCAAACCAAAGCGTGGAGATTGCCCGTATGGCAGGCCGTCCGAGCATTGACATTGAGACGATTGAAACGTCTTGGAATACGATTGTCAGCGGTATGCAGGAAACGAAACAGATCGAGGAAGAGAACAGACGTATCAGAGAAGACGGCGCGAAACGGATTCAACAGCTTCAGGATAATATTAAAAACGCAGTCTTAAAGAATTAACACACACCCCGCTTGCTTACGGCAAGCGGGATTTTTTTGTGAAAAAGATAATGACAATGTGTAAAGACAGGTGTAAACTTATACGGTAATCATTTTCGATTTGAGGTGCTGCTTATGAACAAACAACCTGCCGTCACTCCGCGAAAACTTCTGGCGATTGCCGGAATGGGCTGGCTGTTTGATGCGATGGATGTCGGAATTTTATCGTTTATTATTGCCGCGCTTCACACTGATTGGAATTTAACACCTGATCAAATGAAATGGATCGGAAGCGTCAATTCCATCGGTATGGCAGCGGGCGCCTTTGTATTCGGAATGCTGGCCGACAGGATCGGCCGGAAAAAAGTGTTTATGATCACGCTGTTATTCTTTTCTGTCGGAAGCGGCATATCCGCTTTCGCAACGGGATTGACGGTTTTTCTCATATTGCGTTTTCTGATCGGAATGGGGCTTGGCGGGGAACTGCCTGTCGCCTCGACGCTCGTGTCAGAAGCGTCCCCTCCCGAAAAGCGGGGACGGATCATCGTGCTGCTTGAGAGCTTTTGGGCCGCGGGGTGGCTTCTTGCGGCGGTGATTTCCTATTTTGTCATACCGTCATTCGGCTGGCAGGCCGCGCTGCTCTTAACGGCGCTGGCCGCATTTTATGCGCTGTACTTGCGGAGAAGCCTTCCGGAATCACCGGCGCATCAGGCATTGCCGCAGAAAAAAAGCATACGCGGGCAGGCGGGAAGTGTCTGGACGAAACCGTATATCCGGCCGACGGTGCTGCTGTCTGTCGTTTGGTTCTGCGTCGTCTTTTCTTATTACGGCATGTTTTTATGGCTGCCGAGCGTGATGCTGATGAAAGGCTACAGCATGATTGAGAGCTTCGAATACGTCCTTCTGATGACACTTGCCCAGCTTCCCGGATATTTCTCTGCGGCGTGGCTGATCGAAAAAGCGGGGCGGAAGACCATCTTAGTCTTCTATTTGCTCGGAACGGCGGGCAGCGCTTATTTCTTCGGTGCCGCGGATTCATTGGCCATGCTGCTCACAGCGGGCATGCTGCTGTCCTTCTTCAATCTCGGCGCATGGGGCGTGCTTTACGCCTATACACCAGAGCAGTATCCTGCGGCGATCCGTGCGACCGGTTCCGGCACAACGGCGGCCGTCGGCAGAATCGGCGGCATTTTCGGTCCGCTTCTCGTCGGATCGCTTGCAGCCCGGAACGTTTCGTTTACAGTGATTTTCGCCGTCTTTTGTGCGGCCATCCTGATTGCCGTCATCACCATTATTATTCTCGGAAAAGAAACGAAACAGACAGAGCTTGTGCAATGAGCACCCTTTTGGGGTGCTTTTTTTAGTGAGCTGTCTGTTGACAGACCTATATTTTTCCTTAATATTCCTTATTTTTAGGAGGGGAAAACTTCTTTTTTCAGGACAATGTCGCGAAAAAATTCTTGTTTTTGTAAAAAAAGGATAGGAAATCAGTTTGCAGCACATTCGATGGAAACGTTCTCAAGCCTGATAAAATCCCGATTTACTTTATAATTTATCCTCAATAAGGAGGATTAGAGAGTATTTAGAAGCATACCAGAGGAAAATAAGACACAGGGATGTTTTTAAAGTAATGATACAAAATAAACGGGATTATGATGTTTGTTTGACTTATTACAAACGTGTTACGGTATTAAAGATTGCTTATTATGGAGGGAAAATATGAATTTGGATGAGAAACCAATTAAGATAAAAGTCGAAAATGTATCTAAGGTTTTCGGAAAACAGACAAAAAAAGCCATTCAGATGCTGTCCAGCGGAAAAAACAAAAAAGAGATCCTGAAAGCGACCGGATCAACCGTTGGTGTCAATCAAGCAAACTTTGATGTATATGATGGGGAGATATTTGTCATCATGGGTCTATCGGGGAGCGGTAAATCAACTTTAGTTCGGCTGTTAAACCGGCTTATTGAACCGACTGCCGGGAATATTTATATTGATGGTGACATGATAACAAATATGTCAAAAGACCAGCTCCGGGAAGTGCGCCGGAAAAAAATCAGCATGGTCTTTCAAAAATTTGCACTGTTTCCGCACAGAACGATTCTTGAAAATACGGAATACGGCCTGGAGCTTCAAGGCGTCGACAAAAAAGAGCGTGAGCAAAAAGCGCTTGATTCGCTTAAACTTGTCGGTCTTGAAGGCTTTGAACACCAATTTCCTGATCAGCTCAGCGGTGGAATGCAGCAGCGTGTCGGACTTGCCCGCGCATTGACGAATGATCCTGACATTCTTCTGATGGATGAAGCTTTCAGTGCGCTTGATCCGCTGATCCGCAAAGACATGCAGGATGAGCTTTTAGACCTTCATGACTCTGTCGGCAAGACGATCATCTTCATCACGCATGATCTTGATGAAGCATTGCGCATCGGCGACAGAATCGTGCTGATGAAAGACGGTAACATCGTTCAGATCGGGACGCCTGAAGAAATTCTGATGAGCCCGTCCAATGAATACGTTGAGAAATTCGTTGAGGACGTTGATTTATCCAAAGTTCTGACAGCGGGCCACATCATGAAGCGCGCTGAAACCGTGCGGATTGACAAAGGGCCTCGTGTAGCGCTGCAGCTCATGAAGAATCTCGGTATTTCTTCTATTTACGCCGTTGATAAACAGAAACAGCTTCTCGGCGTCATTCACGCGGCGGATGCGAAAAAAGCGGTGGAATCCGACTTATCGCTTCAGGATATTCTAAATACTGAATTTACGACTGTAAACGAAAGCACGTACTTGACGGAAATTTTCGATGTCGTGTCTGATGCGAATATTCCGATCGCCGTCACGGACGATAAGGACCGCATGAAAGGCATTGTCGTAAAAGGCGCATTAATCGGCGCGCTTTCAGGAAATAACGATTATATAAATGTTGAAGATTCTGCTGAACAAGCTCAGGATTCTTCTGTTCAGGGGGTGAAGTAAATGGACAGATTGCCTAGAATTCCGTTAGCAGATATCGTTGACCGGTTTGTTGACTGGCTTACCATGACGTTCGGAGGTTTCTTTGACGGAATCTCAAACGGTTTGGCCGCTTTCGTAAACGCGATTGTGAGCGGTTTGGGTTTCATCCCGTCTATTTTATTGACTGTTATTTTTGCAGCTCTCGCTTGGTGGATCAGTACGAGAGGAATTGCACTCTTTACGTTAATCGGATTCCTTGTTATTGATTATTTGGGCTATTGGTCGCCGATGCTGCAAACGTTGGCGCTTGTCGTCACATCTGTTTTGATTTCCATTATTATCGGGGTTCCGATCGGCATATGGGCGTCTCAGAAAGAAACGGTCCGCCGCATTGTTACACCGATTCTGGATTTAATGCAGACCATGCCGGCTTTCGTATATCTGCTGCCTGCAATTTTCTTCTTTAATATCGGGGTTGTGCCAGGCGTCGTGGCATCTGTTATTTTCGCGATGCCTCCGACGATTCGCATGACGGTTCTCGGTATTAAACAGGTTCCGGCTGATCTGATTGAAGCGACGGAAGCATTCGGTTCAACGACGTCTCAGCGTCTGTTCAAGGTTCAGCTTCCGCTTGCCACAAAAACAATTCTTGCCGGTATTAACCAAAGCATCATGCTTGCTTTGTCAATGGTCGTTATCGCGGCCATGGTCGGTGCGCCGGGTCTCGGTTCTGAAGTATACAGCGCCGTGACACAGTTGAAAACCGGTGTCGGAGTGGAAGCGGGTATCGCGATCGTCATCGTAGCGATTACACTCGACCGTATCACGCAAAACATTAAAGTGAAGAAGAAGAGCAGGGGGAATGCCTGATGCTTAAGAAAATCATCGGTGTCGGCGTTACCGCTGCGCTGGCTCTTTCTTTGGCTGCCTGCGGTTCGCAGACTGATGGTAAGGCAACGGCTGCGGACCAGGTGAACAAAACCATTATCGGTATTGATCCGGGATCGGGGATCATGGCCCTGACGGATGAGGCTGTGAAGGATTACGGGTTGAAAGACTGGAATGTCGTCACGGCGTCAAGTGCTGCCATGACGGCGACATTGAAGAAATCATATGACAGGAAAAAGCCGATCATCGTAACGGGCTGGACGCCGCACTGGATGTTCTCCAGATACAAGCTGAAGTTCCTTGATGATCCGAAAAAAACGTATGGAACTGCCGAGCAAATTCATACAATTACAAGAACCGGCTTCAGTAAGGAACAGCCTAACGCGGCCAAAGTTCTCAGCCAGTTCAAATGGACGCAGGACGATATGGGAGAAGTCATGATTGCCGTTGAGGAAGGCGAAAAGCCGGCCAAAGCCGCAGCTGAATATGTGAAAAAACACAAAGACCAAGTGGCTCAATGGACAAAAGGCGCCCATAAAGTCAAAGGTGATAAAATCAACCTGGCTTATGTGGCATGGGACAGTGAAATCGCAAGTACGAATGTAATCGGAAAAGTATTTCAAGACCTCGGCTATGACGTGAAGCTGACGCAAGTGGAGGCAGGACCGATGTGGACTGCGATTGCGACAGGCAGCGCGGATGCGTCATTGTCTGCTTGGCTTCCGAATACCCATAAGGCATATGCGTCTAAATATAAAGGCAAATATGAAGATGTAGGAACGAGTCTGACAGGCGTCAAGATGGGTCTGGTCGTTCCTCAGTATATGAAAAACGTCAATTCAATTGAAGATTTGAAGAAATAACGAAGAAAAGCAGCCCTGTAACGGGCTGCTTTTTTTATGCTTCAAACGATTTGAGGACGGCAGCCGTTAATATCTCAACGCCTGTAAAGATGGCGCTTCGGTCAAATGTCATTTGGGGATGGTGAAGCCCCGGCTGCAGACCGCATCCTAGGCCGAGCATCGTCGTTTTTAAGTTCGGCACCTTTAACCCGTAAAAGTGAAAATCCTCTCCTCCGGTTGTCACAAGAGGTTCATCCACATGTTCTTCTCCGAGAATGCCGCTTATCGCAGATGCCATGATGGCTTCCGCCTCCTTGTTTCGCTCGGCTGCCGGGAGGCTGTGTTCTTTTTGCAGTTCGATTTTTGCGCCGAATGCGGCAGCCGCCGCCTCACAGGCTCTTTCGGTTTCGGCGGTTAATTTCTCCATGGCGGCATTGGTTTGTGCGCGGAGATCAAGGCTGAACGATGCTTTTCCCGGAATGATATTGGAACTCTCACCGCCTGCCTGAAGCTTTGTCATCTTCACGGAATGCGGGATGCCGGGATCAAGATGAATGAAGCTGAGTTTTTGGACGAGAAGGGCGGCGATTTCGATACTGTTAAGGCCGAGATGCGGTCTCGCGCCGTGGGCTTCTTCTCCGATAATCAGGCCTTCTATATGCTGGCTTGAGCCATGCAGAATGGACGGTGCGCATCGGCCGTTTGCCGTTTCCTGTACGGGGCGCACGTGCACGCCGTATAAGAAATCAACATCATCCAGTACGCCTTTTTCAATCATTTTCAGCGCTCCGCCGCCTTTTTCTTCCGCCGGCTGAAAAATTAAGCGGATGGTGCCCTTCGGAAGTTTCGGCTGACTCTTTAAAAGCATCATCGTGCCGAGCGCCATCGTCATATGTGAATCATGTCCGCATGAATGGTTCGCCTGAAAGACACCGTCCACTTCCTGCCACAGCGCGTCAATATCCGCCCGGACAGCCACAACGGGCGAGCCTTCTCCGATTTCGCCGACAACACCGGTACAATCATCAAACGTGCGGGTTCGGCAGCCGGCCTCTTTCAGTTTTTCAGTCAGATATTCAGTTGTTTGATATTCTTTCCAGCTTACTTCGGGATTGGCGTGCAGGTGGTCAAAAATATCCATAATGACTTGCTTTTCATGCGCTGTGAGTCTGTTCATGCCGTAAGTCCTCCTTCAAAAGCTGTCTGTTTTTTATTTTTGATATTGAAAACAGGCAATCGGTCTGTATATAATATAGCACATATCTGTATTTTCTGAATAGTTTATAAATTTAAAGCGGGATGGTGATGTTATGGCTGTGCCGAAGGCCGAACCTGTATTGAAAAAGAAGAAATTGTTTGTGATGCCTGATGCTTATGTGCTGCTGTTCATTGTCGCTTTACTATGCGCGATAGCGTCGTACATCGTTCCCGCGGGGGAATTTGACAGGGTGACAAAGGGCAGTGTGACGTCCGCCGTCCCGGGGAGTTATCATTCTTTAGACCGGTCTCCTGTCAGCCCGATCGCTTTTTTTACCGCGATTCAGGAAGGGATGACAAGTTCCGCGCCGATTATTTTTTTAATCCTGTTTACGGGCGGCACCATTGCGATTTTGGAGAAAACGGGCGCCATCAATGGATTGATCAGTAATGTCATCAGTACGTTCCGCACAAAACAGCTGCTGTTTATTGCGATTGTCGGATCTCTATTTTCGATCCTCGGCACAACCGGCATCGTCGTTAATTCCGTGATCGGTTTTATTCCGATCGGCCTGATCGTCGCCCGCTCGCTGAAATGGGACGCCGTGGCCGGAGCGGCCGTCATTTATATCGGCTGCTATGCCGGGTTTAACGCGACGATTTTATCACCTTCACCGCTCGGATTATCACAAAGCATCGCGGAGCTGCCGCTGTTTTCCGGTATCGGCCTGCGGATTGCCGTCTACATTTGTTTTCTGTTATCATCTATTTTATATATTTATCGGTATACGAGAAAACTCAGAAAAGCAAAGGATGCCAGTCTGCTGGGGAACGATTGGTTTCCGGCGGCAGGTTCAGTCCCGCAGGTTTCTGAGCCGGAGGACAAGCATGTCCCGTTTACCGTCCGCCATAAATTGATTCTGGCTGTTGCGGCTTTGTCGCTTGCCGGCTTTTTATACGGCGCGCTTACTCTTGGCTGGTCTGATTCAGAGATGGCCGCCGTGTTCATTTTTATCTCAATCGTGTCCGGCCTGATTGCAGGAATGGCGGCAAATGATATCGCAAAAACGTTTATTACAGGCTGTCAGGGGCTCGTTTACGGTGCGCTGATCGTCGGAATGGCGAGAAGCATTTCCGTTATCCTGGAACATGGAAAGCTGCTTGATACGGTAGTCAATGGACTTGCGTCACTGCTGCACGGTTTCAGCCCGATGGCAGGCGCCATCGGAATGTATATTTCCAGCGCCCTGCTTCATTTTCTGATTTCATCGGGCTCAGGGGAGGCGGTCGTATTTATTCCGATCTTGGCGCCGCTTGCCGATCTGATGGGCATCACGAGACAGGTCGCGGTTGAAGCGGTCATGCTCGGAGAAGGCGTCGTAAACTGTGTCAATCCGACTTCCGGCGTGCTGATGGCCGTACTGGCTGCCAGCGGCATTCCGTACGTAAAGTGGCTTCGCTTCATGATTCCGCTGGCGCTGATTTGGTTTGTCATCGGTCTCGTGTTTATCTGCATAGGCGTCCTGATCAATTGGGGCCCTTATTAACATTTTTGTCAATGATATTTCGGTTTATCATTATGAATCGGCAAGATATAATGGGAGTTGTAAGCCATTCTTAATAGTACGGGAGGAAGTCATGAATCAGCGTCGGAACAGACTTTCAAACGTGAATGGAAAGAGTGAGAGTGTGAAAGAGAAAGAACGAATGATTTGGTCAGAAGTCGGAATGCTTGTGGGCACACTGTCTTTGCTTGACATCATCGTACGCGGACTTGTTCTGAACTGTCCGTTTAGGGAATGGGCCGGAAGCTTGGCGGTTTTCTTCATTATAATTGTTTATTATTGCATCAGGGCGGGGGCGTCGGGAATGCTCATGCCGAGAATAGACACCAAAGAAGAACTGCAAAAGCGGGTGAAGCAGCAGCGGATAGATTCAATTGCGGTCACTTTTGCGGTAGCGGCGATTACGATGTACGACAGGGGGTTTCCCCATACATTCTTTGCTTGGCTGAAAATGATCTTTCTTTTTATCGTCTGCGGAGGCATTCTGTTTCTGCTTCGGTATGTCATTGTGAAGCTGTCTTACAGAAGAGCGATAAAAGAAATAAAAAAGAAATCATCTTGACAGGTGGTTTCTTTTTTTGTTTGAAAGCGGGAAGTCTTTTTAATTGATAGGAATATAGATTTGAATTCACTCTGCCACGTTGCTTTGATAGAGAGTGTGTGATAAGTTGAAATGTAAGCGTTAACAGAATTCTCCAGTCTTCACAACAGTTGAAAGGAGCTGAAGAAAGAGTAAGAGGAATTTTTGACTCCGCAGTCAGTCTTCAAAAATCAAATAAGGAGTGTCAAAAATGTTTGAAAAACGATTCAAAACCTCTTTACTGCCGTTATTCGCCGGATTTTTATTGCTGTTTTATTTGGTTTTGTCAGGCCCGGCGGCTGCAAACGCTGAAACTGCAAACAAATCGAATAAGGTGACCGCGTCATCGGTCAAAAACGGGACCATCCTTCATACATGGAATTGGTCGTTCAATACGTTAACACAAAATATGAAAGATATTCGTGATGCGGGCTATGCAGCCATTCAGACGTCTCCGATTAACCAAGTAAAGGAAGGGAACCAAGGAGATAAAAGCATGAGGAACTGGTACTGGCTGTATCAGCCGACATCGTACCAAATCGGCAACCGTTACTTAGGCACTGAACAAGAATTTAAGGACATGTGTGCAGCCGCGGAAAAATATGGCGTAAAAGTCATTGTCGATGCGGTTATCAATCATACTACCAGCGATTATGGCGCGATTTCTGACGAGATTAAGCGTATTCCAAACTGGACCCATGGAAACACACAAATTAAAAATTGGTCGGATCGATGGGACGTCACTCAAAATTCATTGCTTGGGCTGTATGATTGGAATACACAGAATACTGAGGTGCAGGCCTATCTGAAACGTTTCTTGGAAAGAGCATTGAATGACGGAGCAGACGGGTTCCGCTATGATGCCGCCAAGCATATAGAGCTTCCGGATGATGGGAATTACGGCAGCCAATTTTGGCCGAATATCACAAATACATCAGCGGAGTTCCAATACGGAGAAATCCTGCAAGACAGCGCGTCCAGAGATACAGCTTATGCGAATTATATGAATGTGACGGCTTCTAACTACGGGCATTCCATCAGATCCGCTTTAAAGAACCGTAATCTGAGTGTGTCGAATATCTCCCGTTATGCATCTGACGTGTCTGCGGATAAGTTAGTCACATGGGTGGAATCACATGATACGTATGCCAATGATGATGAAGAGTCCACATGGATGAGTGATGACGATATTCGTTTAGGCTGGGCAGTGATTGGTTCCCGCTCAGGAAGCACGCCTCTTTTCTTTTCCAGACCTGAGGGCGGAGGAAATGGTGTAAGATTTCCCGGAAAAAGTCAAATAGGAGATCGCGGGAGCGCCTTATTTAAAGATCAGGCGATCACTGCGGTCAATCAATTTCACAATGTAATGGCCGGGCAGCCTGAGGAACTCTCGAATCCGAATGGGAACAACCAAATCTTTATGAATCAGCGCGGCTCAAAAGGCGTTGTGCTGGCAAATGCAGGATCGTCTTCTGTCACCATCAATACTTCAACGAAATTACCTGACGGCAGGTATGATAATAGGGCCGGCGCCGGTTCATTTCAAGTAACGAACGGCAAACTGACAGGTACGATCAATGCCAGATCCGCGGCTGTTCTTTATCCTGACAACATTGGAAATGCGCCTCATGTCTTTCTTGAGAATTACCAAACGGGGGCAGTCCATTCTTTCAATGATCAGCTGACGGTCACCCTGCGTGCAAATGCGAAAACAACAAAAGCCGTTTACCAAATCAATAATGGGCAGCAGACAGCATTTAAGGATGGAGACCGACTAACGATCGGGAAAGGAGATCCAATCGGCACGACATACAACATCAAGTTAACCGGAACGAACGTCGAGGGTGCAGCGAGAACCCAAGAATACACGTTTGTCAAAAAAGACCCGGCCCAAACCAACATCATTGGCTATCAAAATCCGGATCATTGGGGCCAGGTAAATGTATATATTTACAAACATGATGGAGGCAGGGCCATAGAATTAACCGGATCGTGGCCCGGGAAAGCAATGACTAAGAATGCAAATGGAATGTACACGCTGACGCTGCCTGCGAATGCGGATACGGCCAATGCCAAAGTGATTTTTAACAATGGCAGCGCCCAAGTGCCCGGACAGAACCAGCCCGGCTTTGATTATGTGCAGAATGGTTTGTATAACAACTCCGGTTTAAACGGTTATCTTCCGCATTAATGGATAGGGCCATCATCACATCAGCGTGCGGGCAAACCCCCGCTTCTGGGAAAGGGACAGCGCGTCTTCAATCACGCTGAAAAGATGACAGCATCCTAAAACGGAACCGTTTTAGGATGTTGTCAAAAATCTGGAAACCATCACCGATATTTTTTTGTTCAAAAATCAAACTTTTCTCTTGCAAAAGTTTGTGAAGTGTTGCACAATATAAATGTGAAATACTTCACAAGATAAAAACAGACACCACGAAACACTGGAGGATGAGCATACATGATGAACGAACGAGTGAACAAAGTAGCATTAATCGGAGCAGGTTTTGTTGGAAGCAGTTATGCATTTGCGTTAATTAACCAAGGGATCACAGATGAGCTTGTGATCATTGATGTAAATAGAGAAAAAGCCATGGGAGATGTCATGGATTTAAATCACGGAAAGGCATTTGCGCCTCATCCGGTCAAAACGTCTTACGGCACATATGAGGATTGCAAGGATGCCGATATCGTGTGCATCTGTGCCGGAGCCAATCAAAAACCGGGCGAAACGAGACTTGAGCTGGTCGAAAAAAATCTCGCCATTTTTAAAAGCATTGTCGGTGAAGTAATGGCAAGCGGATTTGACGGCATCTTCCTCGTTGCCACAAACCCGGTCGACATTCTCACTTATGCGACTTGGACATTCAGCGGGCTGCCGAAAGAACGCGTCATCGGCAGCGGCACGACACTGGATTCTGCGCGATTCCGTTATATGCTGAGTGAATACTTCGGAGCCGCTCCGCAAAACGTACACGCCCACATTATCGGCGAGCACGGCGATACCGAGCTTCCTGTATGGAGTCACGCCAATATCGGCGGAGTGCCGGTGCAGCAATTGCTGGAGAAAAATGCAGCTTACAAACAGGACGAGCTGGATCAGATCGTTGACGATGTGAAAAACGCGGCCTACCATATTATCGAGAAAAAAGGCGCGACATATTACGGAGTGGCGATGAGCCTTGCCCGTATCACAAAAGCGATTTTGCGTAATGAAAACAGCATTTTAACCGTCAGCACATATCTGGACGGCCAATACGGTGTAAACGACGTCTTTATCGGCGTTCCGGCCGTCGTCAATCGGAACGGCATCGCAGGTGTGACGGAACTTGAGCTGAATGAAACGGAACAGGCTCAATTCAGCCGCAGCGCAAACGTGCTGAAAGATATTCTCGCTCCGCATTTCGCAGAGTAAACAAAAAAGCAGTACATGACAAACGCCATGTACTGCTTTTTTTAATTCGCTTTTTTCGCCATTTCCTGAGAGGTTTTTACTCTCGCTTTTCCCATAAACAAAATGGTAACGGCCGCAATGACGATCGGCGCCAGCGCAAGCGTAAATACATATGTGATGCTTTGCGACATGGCGTCAATAATGCGATCCAGAATGTGCGGCGGAATATGAGCGCGCGTGCCGGCCTGGAAAATCTCCTGCGGATTTCCGATGTTCTGCATCGCGCCGCCCGCTCCTTTCATGCCGCTGAATGAATCTGTGAGCTTATTGGTAAACACATTCGTCTGGATGGTTCCGAAAATCGTCACACCGAGCGTCATACCGAATGATCTCAAAAACGAGTTTGTTGAGTTGGCGCTTCCGCGGTAACGCGGCTCCAGATCGTTCATGGACGCGGCCGGCAGCAGTGAGAAGTTGAAGCCGACGCCGAATCCTGAGATCAGCATGAATACCGTCAGCATCGTACGCGCCGTATCCGGTGTCATATTGGAAAGCAGCAGCATTCCGATAAAGAAAGCGACCACGGAAATCAGCATTAAATTGCGGAACCGCACTTTCGTCTGGAAAATTCCGCCGATCATACTTCCGATAACAGAACCGATCATCATCGGCGTCAAAATAAAGCCCGCGCTTGTCGCTGTGCTTCCGTACACAGCCTGAACGAAGATCGGGATAAACACCGCTAAAATGACGAACGTGGCTCCGTAAAGGAACGCCAGAATCTGTGCCGTGGCAAATAAACGGTTTTTAAACATCCAAAATGAGATAATCGGTTCTTCCGCTTTTCTTTCCACAATAAAAAAGGCGATAAAGAACACGGCGAACACAGCGAACAGACCGATGATCTGCACGGAGTTCCAATCATACGTTTTTCCGCCGAGCTCAAGAGCGAACATCAGACCGACAATGGAAACCACCAGCGTGATTGCGCCGGCCCAGTCGATTTTCTGTTTCTTGTGTTCAAGGGATTCTTTATAATAACGAAGAATGAAAAACAATGATAAAATACCGATCGGCACGTTGATGTAAAACACCCAGTGCCAGCTGATGGAGTCGGTAATGAGCGCGCCTAAAAGCGGCCCGAGAACGCTGGACAGGCCGAAAACGGCACCGAACATGCCCGACATTTTTCCGCGTTTTTCGGGCGGAAATAAATCAAAAATGATCGTGAAGGCGATCGGCATCAGCGCGCCTCCGCCGATTCCCTGAATGACGCGGTAAATAATGAGCTGATCCATTGTTTGGGCGATTCCGCATAATGCAGATCCGATTAAGAAAAGAATAAGACCGAATAAAAAGAAACGCTTGCGTCCGTACATATCGGACAGTTTTCCGTAAATCGGCATACCGGCCATAACGGCTACCATGTATGATGCCGTCACCCACGCGAACTTGTCGAAACTTCCGAGGTCCGCCACGATATTTCCCATCGCAGTGGCAACGATTGTATTATCCATAGCCGACATTAAAATGCCCAGTAAAAGACCGATGACGACAAACTTCGTCGAGGCGTCCTTAGCGGCTGTTTGTTCCATGCTTTTTCCTCCCATACTTACTTTTGATCATTAAATTTGCTATGATCATATTAGATTTGCCGAAAATTATCTTGATCGTCAAGATAAATTGATTTTATAGGGAGGCCTGTCAGTTGTCAACAAGAAATACCAGAAGCGAGACGGAGGAAACCGCGATACAGTTATTCCGGAAGATGGCCACAAGGACGATCCTTTTTCATCAGGCGGCCGCTCAATCTCTCGGTCTGTTTCCGACCGATTTAAAATCAGCTGATATCTTAAATGAAGCAGGCCCGATGACCGCAGGCGAGCTTGGGAAAAAAACCGGCCTCAGCACAGGTTCGGTAACGGCGCTCATTGACCGGCTCGAAAAAGCGGGATATGTCATGAGGAAAAAAGACCCCGAAGACAAACGTCGGGTGATCATCGTGCCCCTGACGGCCGGAAAAGCGAATGTGAAGAAATTGTTCAGCTCCTTATCCCAGTCCACGATCAGCCTTTGCCGGCAATATAAAGAAGAAGAACTGCAGCTGATATTCGATTTTTTAGGAAAGGCGACGGACATGATGGAAGACGAGCTTGAGAAATTAAAATAATGTATCATATCACGGCCCATTCATGAATAACTTGTACAAGTTGCATGAATGAGGGGGAAGCCAATGAACATCTTTTTAAGCTACATCGTTCTCGGGCTGTCATTGTCAGCACCTGTCGGACCGGTCAATGCGGCGCAAATTGACAAAGGCATCAAAAACGGCTTTTGGCATGCATGGATTTTCGGTCTTGGCGCCATGGCCGCGGACGGGCTGTATATGATTCTGATCTATTTCGGGCTGTCTCAATTTTTGACCGCTCCTTTTGTAAAAACGTTTTTGTGGCTCTTCGGTTTTTTCGTGCTGACCTATACGGGAGTCGAAACGCTAAAAAATATCAGGGAAGCCATGAATGTCAGAAGCGGAAAAGGAAAACCGGCTTTTTACAAAACATTCGGCGCGGGATTTTTTATTTCTCTTTCCAATCCGCTGAGCATTTTATTCTGGCTCGGCATATACGGCAGCATCCTCGCTAAAACCGCTGAATCCTTCGATGCAAATCAGCTTTTGATTTACAGCTCCGGCATTCTTCTCGGCATTTTGATCTGGGATTTCTGCATGGCGATCGCTGCGAGCACTTTCAGAAATCTTCTTCATGAAACAGCGCTTCGCTGGCTGACGGGAGCGGCGGGTGTGTCTTTGATCGTTTTCGGATTTTATTTCGGCTGGCAGGGGATTCAAATGCTCATCTCATAAATAGAAGGACTGTCACCCATCGCCTGTCTCCATCATAACGTATCCTGACGATACTGGAGGTGGGCTGATGGCAAGCGAGCTGTACACAAAAAGTTGCCTTGAGGAAAAGTTATTGGATCTGCCAAATTGGCAGAGAGTCGCTTTTGAGCTTCTATCAGAAAAAGTAGGCGATAAAGCGGACGCGTTTCCGTGCATTCCGGGACGTCAGGGATTTTTGACAGATCAGCTCCGGATATCCTTTGCGGGTGATCCCCGCGAAGAGGGAACCCCGGAGGAAGTGGGACTACTGCTGTCCGAGTACGGAAAGATCTCAAGGAATACCGGAAAATACGCGTCGCTGCTTGTGATTTTTGATACGCCTGAGGATTTAGCTGAGCATTATTCCGTTGAGGCGTATGAAGAGCTGTTCTGGTCTTTTTTAAACCGGCTGAGCGGCTGCGACCCGAAAGACTGGCCGGAAGACATACCGGAAGACCCTGAACATTATAAATGGGAGTTCTGCTTTGACGGCGAGCCGTATTTTATTCTGTGCGCGACGCCTGCGCATGAAGCGAGACAAAGCAGAAGCTTCCCGTTTTTTATGCTGGCGTTTCAGCCGAGATGGGTTTTCGAAGGATTAAATGATTCAACCGCGTTCGGACGAAACATGAGCCGGCTGATCAGAAAACGCTTAGAGGCGTATGATGAAGCCCCTCTTCATCCCCGATTGGGGTGGTACGGAGGAAAAGACAATTTAGAATGGAAGCAATATTTCCTCCGTGATGATGAGACGCAAGTGTCAAAGTGTCCCTTTTCTTATTTGAAGAGACTGTTTAAACCGACGAAATAAGCTATGATCCGGCAGGGCTGTGTCCCTGCTTTTTTTGTACGATCCATGTCACGATCGCAATGACGGCGAGAAAACAAAGGCTGACCAGAAAACCGGGCCGGCTCGATTTCTCAAACAGCGTCCCGGAGACGGCCGCGACAATCAGCACAAGGGCGATAACAATCTGTACGGTTCCCATCTTTGTCGTTTCGAGCAGTTTCTTGCCCGAGAACAAAATGAACAGCCACGTATAAAGAAGCATCAGTCCCGCCGCGGTTGTCATGTGTTCATATATATTTTTCGGCAGCACCAATGACAGGATGATGGAGACGATGAGTCCGGCAAACGTCAATCCGAGCGCAGGCCAGCAGATTTTTTTGTTTTCCTTTAATCTGAAGCATTTCGGCGCATCTCCGTCATCTGCCATCGTACAAAGCAATGTCGTCACGGCAAACAGCGAGGCGACGAGCGTGGAAAATCCCGCAATAATAAAAATCCCGTTAAAAATATCAAGAATGATATCTAAATGAAAACCCTTCAGCGATGTAATAAACGGGCTGTCCTGTTCGGTGAATTTGCCCAGCGGCACTAACAGCAGCGCCAGGCCGAGAGAAATGACGTAAATCACCGCAAGAACGGCAAGCATCAGCCGGCCTGATTTTGAGGCTTCCTCCGGATTTTTCAAATGCACGGTCATCAGCCCCAAGACTTCAATTCCTCCGAAGGCGTAAAACGCATAAATCAATCCGGTCCATAACCCCATCGCTCCGTGCGGGAACAAATCCTTTGATTCGTTCGGCACCTGTACATCCGGTTTATGAGAAAATATACCGCACAGCGCCAATATGGCGATGACGATAAACATAACAATCGCCGCCGTCTTGACAACAGCGAGCACATTTTCCGTTTTTTGAAAAACGGACAGCCCCGTAAATATAATCAAGAGACCGAGCACCGCATAGATGGAGGCGAAAATCCACAGCGGCACATTCGGAAACCAATGCTTCGTAAAAAGCGAGATCGCTGTCAGCTGGCTTCCAGTGATCAGCATCTCGGACGACCAGTACACCCATCCGTTGCTGAAACCGGCCCAAGTGCCGAAAGCCTTTCTCGCATAAGCGCAAAAAGACCCCTTTTCGGGCTGTTTAGCCGAAAGCTTCGCGAGCTGCTCAAAGACAAAATAGGTGCCAAGCCCGGCAATAAGAAATGAGATCAGCGCGGAATATCCGCTTTTGACAATAGCGATGCTGGACCCGAGAAAAAAGCCCGTCCCGATTGTGCAGCCGACGCCGATTAAGGAGAGCTGCCACCAAGCGAGATTTCCTTTAGGCTGGTCCTGTGATTTACCCATGAAGTTCAACCCCTTTATCAAAGCTTAGATTGCAGCCGTCAGAAGGGGAATATACATCCAATAAATTGCTTTACATGAAACAAACGGCCGGAGTTCATAATAGAAGAAAAAAAGGAGCAGTCTGATGACACAGCAATTTATCGTACCGCCGAAAAAAGGGCTCGGCCTGAAGGTTCACAAAGGGCAGATTATAAAAGTAGTCGATGTGGAAGGGCAGCAGGTGGCTGACTTCACGGCGTATCATGCCAAGGACTTTTATGAACATCTTGATCAGGGCGCGACGATTGATGCCAACCAGTCCATTCATGTAAAAACGGGTGATCATATTTATTCGAATTTATACAAGCCGATGCTGACGCTGATTGAGGATACAGTCGGCAAGCATGACCTGCTGCTTCCCGCCTGCCGTCCGGATATGAACAGGCTTTTATACGGAAAGCATAAAGACGAGCTCCAGGATACGTGCTATGACAATATGAGCGGGGCGCTTGAACCGTTCGGGGTGCCGCGGCCGCATATGCATTACCCATTTGCCATCTTTATGAACACGGTGCTCGATGAGAAGGGGAACTTATCAGTCGAAACGCCTCTTTCTGACGCGGGTGATTATGTACGGCTCCGTGCGGAAATGGATCTCGTCGTCGCGTTTTCATCCTGTCCGATTGAAAAAGGAAAATGCAACGGAGACAGCATCACGGCGCTGCGGGTGGAAATCAGCTGATCCCGGTGTATTTGATTCACTTAAAATCTGCACCTGTGCTATATTTAACAGAGAGTCGTACATAGTGGCATGATTCATTTTCAGCATGAACGGGAAATGGATCATAAAGAAACAATGCAGGAGGAGTGATTGGGATGAGCATCCAGAAACAAATTATGAATGATCTCCATGTAAAGCCCTCAATTGATCCGAAACAAGAAATTGAGGACAGAGTGAACTTTCTGAAACAATATTTGAAAAAAACAGGTGCCAAAGGCTTTGTGCTCGGCATCAGCGGGGGGCAGGATTCCACGCTTGCGGGACGCCTCGCCCAGTTGGCGGCTGAAAGCATCAGAGAAGAAGGCGGAAACGCTGAATTTATCGCCGTCCGCCTTCCGCACGGCACACAGCAAGATGAGGATGACGCCCAATTGGCGCTCAAATTCATTAAACCTGATAAATCATGGACATTTGATATTAAGTCCGCTGTCAGCGCGTTCGCTGATCAGTATAAAAAAGACACGGGCGATCAGCTGTCTGACTTTAACAAAGGAAATGTAAAAGCCAGAATGAGAATGATCGCTCAATATGCCATCGGCGGACAAGAGGGGCTGCTTGTCATCGGAACCGACCATGCGGCCGAGGCGGTGACCGGTTTCTTCACGAAATACGGTGACGGCGGAGCTGATCTGCTGCCGCTGACCGGATTAACGAAACGCCAGGGCAGACGTTTATTAGAAGAGCTCGGCGCGCCGGAACGCCTGTATTTGAAATTACCGACGGCCGATCTGCTTGATGAAAAACCGCAGCAGACTGATGAGACCGAACTCGGCATCACATACAATGACATTGATGATTATTTAGAAGGCAAGGATGTTTCTTCCGAAGTGATTGAAGCGCTGGAAAAACGCTACCTCAGTACGGAGCATAAGCGCCAGGTGCCGGCATCGATGTTTGATGATTGGTGGAAATAGAATGAAAAAAACCTCCCTTTTGAAAGGGAGGTTTTTTGTTTATTTCATTTTTATTTATCTACACTTTCATAAATCCCTACCCAATACCCTTTGCTGCTGTCATAGTATTTGCTTTTGAAAATCCATTTTGTTCCATCTAAAACGAAAGAAGCAGCGAAGTTGCCGTTAGGGCTTTGAACGAGTTTGATGGCATTAATGCCGGCATCTGCTTTCGTTGAGATTGGGCTATTTTCCGCGGATGCGGATGCTGTTGGTGATGCGGCAAAGGCAGGAGCGGCAGACATCAGTAAGGCAAGAGACAGCGCAGAACCGGTTAACACTTTTTTGAATTTCATTTCGAGCACTCCCTTTTCAAATGAAATGTGTTACAGTGTTAATAATTAAATGATTATCCATAAAATTCCTTCTTTATTTCTAAAATTTTTTTCTTAATTTGAAAAAACATCCCTTCAGAGGGGCTTTTTATTTATTGATCCATTTGCATGGATCAGGGACATGTTTTTCAAAACGTTTTTTTATTTGATACGGATATGATTCAGCTTCACCATCAATCTGTCGGTGAATCTTCGAAGGCTGCCTCTCGAATCAGGCTTAAGAGGCAGATTTGCTTGGGCAGCGATCGTTTCTGCGACCTGCTGAATAGACATTTGGTCTGTATGGAGATGTTCTGTGAAGAGGCTATCAGACAGGCTGTTGATGCAGCGGTCGATTTGTTTTGCGGCCCAGGAGTTTTTTCCTTACGCTCTGGTGCGCAGGCGTTTCAGCAATGTTTCCTTTGAAGCCAGCAGGGTAAAGTGGTGAATGGTCCGGCCATCCTGTCTCAGCCTGCTGATAATGTCATGGAAGTATTGAACGTTCGTAATGGTCATGGGCACAATGATGATGCCCTGATATGTATCTGACAAATAGGAAAGCATGCTGTAATTGAATTCCCGCCACAGAGGGTAGCTTTGAAAGTCATCTTCAGCGATATCCGGCGGTATCATCGAACGCATCGCAAACCCCATCTTTTCAGGATCATATATGTAAGACGGTTTCAGTCTTCTGTGCAGTTCAAACGCTGTTTGTGTTTTTCCGGAACCGAAAGCCCCATTTATCCAAATGATCATCATGATATCCCCCTTTTTTTATATGATACAAAAAAAGACCCTTCGATCGAAGAGTCAGCGGGAAAAAACAGACGTATATTCGCGGAGCGATTCCTTTATATGCGTAAAGGCATGTTCTCCAAAATACTCAAGAGAAACAAAACCGTCATATTGTCTGTTCATCAGCTCTTTTAAAAATGCTTTTTGATCGAGATCTCCTTGAAAAATCGGAGTTGGCTTGCTGAGATACCAGTTGGCAAAATCCCAGTGATAGTTTTTCAGATGAATGTGGCTGACGGTATGATACAGTTTTTCCAAAGCGGACATTTGGTCAACGTGATTGACGTGTAGGTTGGAGCCGTCAAAAATGGTGCGGACCCGCGGATGTCCGACATCGTCCAAAAATGCCAGCGCCGCCTCCGGTGTATCCGCGTACGTATCGTAATGAATCTCAAGCCCGATATCGACTTCATAGTCATCTGCGAGCCGTGCCGCCTGCTGAAATTGATCAACCGCACGTTGCCACTTTTCCGGTGACGTCCGGTGCGAAGGAAGATTGCCGGCAAAGACTCTGATCAAGGGACTGTGCAGCTGTCGTGCCGCGCTTAATGCCCTTTGAACATCCTTTAACGCCTGCCTTTCATCCTGAGTGGCGAAGTCAGTGTACAAACTGACGGCAGGCACCCCGATGCCTTCCTCCTGAAGCTGCTGATAAAGCCTGTCGAGCGGGCCGATTTCCTCTATATATTGTTTAGCGTGTCCGTACCACAGTTCGATTCCCTCAAAGGAGTGCTCCTTCGCGAAAGAAATGATGTCGAAAATATGCTTTTTTTTAAATCCTGTCGTGCAAAAACTCAGTTTCATCGATAATCCTCCCGTAACTGTCTATCATATGTGTACTTTTTCCCCGGGTGCGATACGGATAAACAGGTGAAAAGGGCAGACACTTTTTTATAAGCGGGGTGTGTCTGCATCAGGTCAGTGCGGCACACAAATTGTTTAACGCTTTTTTGCGTCAAAGTATTAAATAATTAACCGAAGTGTTGTACAATTAATTTCATTCGAGTAAGGGGGGAGAAGCCATTGAAAAAAGAAACGGAGCTGAGGGCCTTCAGTCCCGTCCGCAATAAACCGACTCGCGCTCGTTATGTGATATTGGTTCTTTTGTTTTTTATCACTGCGATTAATTATATAGACCGAGCCAGTGTATCTATTGTCGGCCCATCCATTCAACATTCGCTGAACCTAAGCCCCGCGCTTTTGGGCATCGTTTTTTCTGCGTTCAGCTGGACCTATACGGGGATGCAGATTCCAGGCGGGCTCATTTTGGATAAATTCGGGTCAAAACGGACATACGGAATTTCTTTATTTGTGTGGTCGGTTTTTACCGGAGTACAAGCTTTTGCGACAAGTTTCGGGTTCCTATTCGGCTGCCGCCTGCTCATCGGGATAGCTGAATCGCCGGCGTTTCCGGCAAACAACCGGATTGTCACGACATGGTTTCCAAGGCGGGAACGCGCCTTTGCGACGGGTGTTTATACGGCGGGGGAATATGTCGGGCTGGCGTTTGCCACACCGGTTTTATTCTGGGTGTTAACGGCATTTGACTGGCGCGCCGTATTTATTTCCTCAGGGGTGCTCGGAATTGTTTTCTCCATTTTCTGGTTTAAAATGTATCACGAGCCGAACGGGTATCGGAAAGTGAATCGTGAGGAGCTTGATTATATTAAAGAAGGCGGCGGACTGACTGAGGTGTCTGATTCAGCCGGCAGGATATCGTGGGCGGATTTCGTCCAGCTTCTAAAATACCGCAAGCTTGTCGGATTGTATATCGGCCAATTCGCCGTAGCCTCCACGCTGTTCTTCTTTTTGACATGGTTTCCGACTTATCTGGCGGAGGCAAAGCACATGGCTTTCTTAAAAGTCGGCTTCGCTGCATCAATCCCGTATATCGCCGCTTTTTTCGGCGTATTGTTCGGCGGATTTTGGTCTGACGGCATGATGAAACGGGGGGTGTCGGTGAACGTTGCCCGGAAAACGCCCGTCATCCTCGGTCTTCTGCTGACAGGCTCCATCGTGCTTGCGAATGTTACGGATTCTGCTCCTGCGGTTTTGACGATCTTATCCATTGCTTCTTTTGCGCAGGGCATGTCCAATATATCCTGGACGATGCTGAGTGAGGTCGCGCCAAGCGAAACAATCGGATTGGCAGGGGGCGTCTTTAGCTTTTTCGCCAATATGGCCGGCATTATCACCCCGCTTCTCATCGGGTTTATCGTTTCTGCGACCGGTTCATATAACGGAGCGATTCTGTTTGTCGGCGCTGTCGCATTTATCGGGGCATTTTCTTATATTTTCATTGTCGGAAAGGTGGAACGCATTACGCTCCGATAGAAAGAAAAACTCATCTCTTCTTATAAAGGATGGGTTTTCTTTCATTGCATTATCTCTATATTTCAATATTGAGTTATCATATAATAAACATAACTTTTTCATTTCTTAGGAGGATTTCGCCGAAGATGAACGCAAAACGTGCCATTCCCGTAAGAGAAAGAAATATCGTACTGATCGGATTCATGGGTGTCGGAAAGACAACAATCGGCCAGCTGGTCGCTAAGAAACTATACAGAGACTTCATTGATATTGATCTGCAGATTGAGAAAGATTTCAATATGTCCATCCCTGAAATGTTTGAGAAAAAAGGTGAAGCCTTTTTCCGTCAGACTGAAAAGGACTATATATTAGATATCTGCCGCAATACGAAATTCAAGATCGTGTCGCTTGGGGGCGGTTCGTTTAAACAAGAGGAAATCAGACAGTGCTGCCTTGAAAACTGCCTCGTGCTCCATCTTGATTTATCATGGGAGAATTGGAAGCAGCGGGCTGACCTGCTGATTGAAAGCCGTCCCGTTCTGCATAACCGTTCCATGGATGAAATGCAGCAGCTCTTTAACGAGCGCCAAAGCATCTATGATAAACATAATTCAAAAGTGGCGACGGATAATCTGGAACCAGAAGAAATCGCCGATTATATCGTAGAAACGTTAAAAATCGGCTGGGACCTGTATCAGCCGATGTAAAAAGAGCCGTGACGCTGTGAGCGCACGGCTTTTTGTTTTTAAACAAACGTTTATTAAAAAGTTTAGAAAATGAGTGTAAAATCGTGTTAAGATAGAGTCAGAAAATTAAATCTTACAAAACAAAGGAGAATAATCGGATATGCAATTATACGACTTGCCGCTCGACCAACTGCAAACCTATAAACCAAATAAAACCGCTCCTCATGACTTTTCGGATTTTTGGGCATCATCATTACATGAGCTTGCAAAGGAAGAGGCAAAGCCTGAATTGAAGGCTGAAAGCTACCCGGCTGACGGCGTGAAAGTATTCCGGCTGAAATACCGAAGCTTCGGCAAGGCGGAAATTGAGGGATGGTACGCCGTTCCCGACCGGCAAGGACCGCATCCGGCCATCGTGAAATATCACGGTTATAACGCGAGCTATGACGGGGATATACATGACATCGTAAATTGGGCGCTACACGGATATGCCGCATTCGGCATGCTTGTCCGCGGTCAGCACAGCAGCACAGATACAAGCGTCTCACCGCACGGACACGTTCCCGGCTGGATGACGAAAGGGATTTTAGATAAAGATACATATTATTACCGCGGCGTGTACTTAGACGCCGTCCGGGCTTTGGAAGTCATCAGCGGCTTTGATGAAGTGGATGAAACGAGGATCGCCGTCATCGGCGGGAGCCAGGGAGGCGGACTTTCAATCGCCGCGGCGGCACTATCTGACATTCCGAGAGCGGTTGCGGCCGATTATCCTTATTTAAGCAATTTTGAGCGGGCCATTGATGTCGCTCTTGATGAGCCGTATCTTGAGATTAACTCCTTTTTCAGAAAGAACGGCAGCCCTGAAACGGAGAAGGCCGCGATGAATACACTGGCCTATTTTGATATCATGAATCTGGCGGACCGCGTAAAAGTTCCGGTGCTCATGTCCATCGGGCTGATTGACCGCGTGACCCCGCCGTCGACGGTGTTTGCCGCGTACAATCATCTGGAAACGGAAAAAGAATTGAAGGTTTACCGGTATTTCGGACATGAATACATACCTTCTTTCCATACGGAAAAGCTGGCCTTTCTGAAAGCGCATCTGAAAGGCTGACGATAGCGAAAAGCCCAAGTACTTGGGCTTTTTTCAGGAATGATCACGGAAAAGGACGGATACAGATGGAACAAAGGATCATCGAAGAATTAAAACGAATTGAAGCACAGCACGGCGTCAAGGTGCTTTACGCCGTAGAATCAGGGAGCCGCGCATGGGGATTTCCGTCAAGCGACAGCGACTACGATGTACGGTTTCTCTATGTGCCGAAAAAAGAATGGTACTTTTCGATCGAACCGCATAGGGATGTCATAGAAGAGCCGATTCATGACATGCTTGACATCAGCGGCTGGGAACTGAGAAAAGCGCTGCGGCTTTTTAAAAAATCAAATCCGCCTCTTTTGGAATGGCTCTCTTCTGAGATGATCTATTATGAAGCTTTCTCAGCGGCTGAAAAGCTTCGAAAACTGAAAATCCGCGCCTTTTCGCCTGAAGCCGGCATCTATCATTATCTCAATATGGCAAAACGGAATGAAAAAACGGAATTGCGGGGCAGTGAAGTGAAGATTAAAAAGTATTTTTATGTTCTGCGTCCTCTCCTTGCCTGCAGATGGATTGAAACGTTCGGCTCCGTACCGCCGATGTCATTTCCCGTACTGGCCGATGCCTTATTGACGGATGAAGCGCTCATTTCTGAAATCAATACACTGCTTACAAGGAAAAAAAGCGGTCAGGAGCTGGCTCCGGAACCGAGAAATACGATCATTCATGCATTTATAGAAGAAGAAATAGAACGCATCGGGCACTATGTCAAAACGATCAAAACGCCGAAACCTGACATAACGGAGGAACTGAATCGGCTATTGATTCAGACCGTCGAAGAGGCGTGGGGGGAAAAAGGCGGAAATTGACGATTGCCGTCATTTCCGTCCGCCTTTTTTCGGCATAATCCGCCTGCTATCTAAGAAGCTGATTGTGGTAAAACCACAAAAATTTATCAGAATCTTTGTATTTTTAGAATATTGTGAGAGGATGTTTTGTCCATTTACAATAGACTCATACAAATACTTCTTAGATTGCGGGGTGTTAAGGTTGGAAGTGATTACAAGAGATTTTTTCTTATTTTTATCCAAGAGCAGCTTTCTCAATAAGATGGCGCGAAGCTGGGGAAGCCGTGTGGCAGCCGGCAAAATCATCGGAGGAATGGATTTCCGCAGTTCTATCCCGACAATCCGACATTTGAACAGCCAGGGGCTGTCAGTTACTGTTGATCATTTGGGGGAATTTGTCAACAGCGGTGATGTCGCGAAAGAACGCACCGAGGAGTGCATGCAGACCATCGCCTTAATCGCTGATGAACAGCTGAATTCCCAAGTGTCATTAAAAATGACGTCTTTAGGTCTTGATATAGATCTCGATCTTGTCTATGAAAATATGACGAAAATCCTCCAGACGGCTGAAAAACATAAAGTCATGGTGACGATTGACATGGAAGATGAAACGAGATGCCAGAAGACGCTGGATATCTTTAAAGACTTCCGGAGCCGGTATGAATATGTAAGCACCGTGGTGCAGGCCTATCTGTACAGAACGGAGAAGGATCTTGATGACCTCAGCCCGCTGAATCCGTTTCTGCGGCTTGTCAAAGGGGCCTATAAAGAATCGGAAAAGGTGGCCTATCCTGAAAAAAGCGACGTCGATGAAAATTATAAAAGACTCATCCGCAAACAGCTTTTAAAAGGACATTATACGGCAGTTGCCACGCATGATGACAAAATGATCGAGTTTACAAAACAGCTTGCCAAAGAGCACGGCATTCCAAACGACCGTTTTGAGTTTCAGATGCTGTACGGCATGCGCTCGCAAACCCAGCTCAGCCTGGTGGAAGAAGGATACCGCATGAGAGTCTACCTGCCTTACGGGGATGACTGGTACGGCTATTTCATGAGACGGCTCGCCGAACGCCCCTCAAACATCGCATTCGCCTTTAAAGGAATGACTAAGAAGTAAAAAAGGGAGAGATGACAATGACTACACCTTATAAACACGAACCATTCACGAATTTCCAAGATCAATCGAACGTTGAAGAATTTAAGAAAGCGCTTGCGACGGTAAATGAGTATCTGGGAAAAGATTATCCGCTCGTCATCAACGGTGAAAAGGTAGAGACGGAAGCGAAAATCGTTTCAATCAATCCGGCTGATAAAGAAGAAGTCGTCGGAAAAGTGTCAAAGGCGTCCCAGGAGCACGCTGAGCAAGCGATTGAAGCAGCTGCGAAAGCGTTCGAAGAGTGGAGATACACATCCCCTGAAGAAAGAGCGGCCGTTTTGTTCCGCGCAGCTGCCAAAGTCCGCCGCAGAAAGCACGAATTCTCCGCCCTGCTCGTCAAGGAAGCGGGAAAACCTTGGAACGAAGCTGATGCGGATACGGCGGAAGCCATCGACTTTATGGAATACTACGCGCGCCAGATGGTTGAATTGGCAAAAGGCAAACCGGTCAACAGCCGTGAGGGCGAGAAAAACCAATATGTGTACACGCCGACCGGAGTGACAGTTGTTATTCCGCCGTGGAACTTCTTGTTTGCGATCATGGCAGGAACAACAGTGGCGCCGATCGTTACTGGAAACACAGTGGTTCTAAAACCTGCGAGTGCTACACCTGTTATTGCAGCAAAATTTGTTGAGGTGCTTGAAGAGTCCGGATTGCCAAAAGGCGTAGTCAACTTTGTGCCGGGAAGCGGAGCAGAAGTAGGCGATTATCTTGTTGACCATCCGAAAACAAGCCTTATCACATTTACAGGATCACGTGAAGTCGGTACGAGAATTTTCGAACGCGCGGCAAAAGTGCAGCCGGGCCAGCAGCATTTAAAACGTGTCATTGCAGAAATGGGCGGTAAAGATACGGTTGTCGTTGACGAAGATGCGGACATTGAATTGGCGGCTCAATCCATCTTTACATCAGCATTCGGCTTCGCGGGACAAAAATGTTCTGCAGGTTCACGTGCAGTTGTCCATGAAAAAGTGTATGATCAAGTATTAGAGCGTGTCATCGAAATCACTGAATCAAAAGTAACTGCTAAACCTGACAGTGCAGATGTTTATATGGGGCCTGTCATCGACCAAGGTTCTTACGACAAGATCATGAGCTACATTGAAATCGGAAAAGAAGAAGGCCGTTTAGTAAGCGGCGGCACCGGAGATGATTCAAAAGGCTACTTTATCAAGCCGACGATCTTCGCTGACCTTGATCCGAAAGCAAGACTCATGCAGGAAGAAATTTTCGGGCCTGTCGTGGCGTTTTCTAAAGTGTCAAACTTTGATGAAGCTTTAGAAGTGGCCAACAATACTGAATACGGTTTGACAGGCGCGGTCATTACAAATAACCGCAAACATATTGAACGGGCGAAACAGGAATTCCATGTCGGCAACCTGTACTTCAACCGCAATTGTACGGGAGCGATTGTCGGCTACCATCCGTTCGGAGGCTTCAAAATGTCCGGCACTGATTCAAAAGCGGGCGGCCCGGATTATTTGGCCCTCCACATGCAGGCGAAAACAATCAGTGAAATGTTTTAAGAGGGACTGAATGGGCATCCTCCTCGCGGGGGGTGTCCATTTCACCATAAACATATAAAGCGGAGGAGGAAATGCCATAGCAAACATTCAGTTGATTATTTCCATTTGTATTTATATGGCGGGTATGCTGTTTATCGGTTATTTCGCCTACAGACGGACGTCAAATCTGACGGATTACATGCTCGGGGGGCGTTCTTTAGGCCCTGCCGTCACAGCGCTCAGCGCGGGAGCGGCGGATATGAGCGGATGGCTCTTAATGGGGCTTCCGGGCGCCATGTTCTCGACAGGATTAAGCGGCGCTTGGATTGTGATCGGGCTTGTGCTCGGAGCATGGGCGAACTGGCTTTTCGTGGCGCCGAGACTGAGAACGTATACCGAAAAAGCGGGGAATTCCATCACCATTCCGGGTTTCCTTGAAAACCGTTTCGGTGATCATACGAAGCTTCTCAGACTGTTTTCGGGTCTTGTCATTCTCGTCTTTTTCACATTTTACGTATCATCCGGCATGGTATCCGGAGGTGTCTTATTCAACAGCATTTTAGGGTTGAAGTACCACACGGGGCTGTGGGTCGTGACAGGCGTCGTTGTCGCCTACACCTTGTTCGGAGGCTTTTTGGCGGTAAGCTGGACGGACTTTGTTCAAGGGATCATTATGTTTGCGGCGCTTATTCTTGTGCCGATTGTGACGATTTTCCATACGGGCGGCCCGGGGGAAACCGTTGCCGATATCCGTTCCGTCAACCCGGAACTGTTTAACATGTTCAAAGGGACGACCGTCCTTGGCATTATTTCTTTATTTGCGTGGGGGCTCGGCTATTTCGGGCAGCCGCATATTATTGTGCGTTTTATGGCGATCACGTCTGTGAAAGAAATCAAACGCGCCAGACGGATCGGAATGGGATGGATGATTTTGTCTGCACTAGGCGCGCTGTTTACGGGTCTTGCGGGAATCGCGTATTACCACCAGAACGGACTGAAGCTGGCTGATCCGGAAACCATTTTTATTCAGCTCGGCAACATTCTGTTCCACCCGATTATTACGGGATTTCTCATTTCTGCGATTTTAGCGGCCATTATGAGTACGATTTCGTCTCAGCTGCTCGTCACGTCCAGTTCTTTAGTAGAGGATTTGTATAAGTCCATGTTCAGGCGTTCGGCTTCTGATAAGGAACTCGTATTTCTGGGGAGAATGGCAGTGCTTGCGGTGTCAATCATCGCTTTGGTGCTCGCCTGGGAGAAAAATAACACGATACTTGGTCTTGTCAGCTATGCATGGGCGGGATTCGGCGCTTCATTCGGGCCGGTCGTACTGCTCAGTTTATTTTGGAAACGGATGACGAAATGGGGGGCACTCGCCGGCATGATTGCGGGAGCGATTACCGTAATCATTTGGGCGAATGCCGGTCTTTCAGACTTTTTGTACGAAATCATTCCGGGCTTTGCTGTAAGCCTTGCCGCTGTATTTGTCGTCAGCTTATTGACACAGGCTCCGTCAAAAGATGTCACAGATCAGTTTCATGAGTACCGTGATACACTTTCTCAATAAAAGCAAGGAACGAGAGGAAGAAGGGACCGCCCTTTTTCCTCTTTTCACGATACAGGCTTTCGGATCATGCCGTTTTAGGAATATATGAATTTTTTTCTATACAAAAAGTCACCCCGCAGAGTATGATAAAGATAAAAAGAGCATAGGAGAAATAGGTATGGAAGAGCTTTTAGAGAGAGTTTTTTCATTTACGGACATTGATAAATTAATTGATTTCATCAGTTATGAATTGCAGAAGCCCGTTATTCTGGAAAGCGCGGATTTCTTTTTGCTTGCCTATAATTCTTATTACATTAATCACTTCGACTCCGCCAACCAGCAGACGATATTTTCAAAAAAATGCCCCGTGCAGATTTTTGAAAGGTTTCTGAAGGACGGGGTGATCGAAAAGCTGAAAACCGTTCCTGAACCGTTCCGTGTCGAAAAAATAGACAGTATCGGACTGAATCAGAGAGTGGTTGTAAGCGCAAAACATAAAGGGGAAGTGATGGGCTACATCTGGATTCAGGAGCTCGACCGAAACTTGACGGACGAGGAGCTCGATTTTTTATATGAAACTTCATTCCATGTCGGAAAAATCATCTATAAAACGAACCGGCTGAAACAGGAAAAAGAAGAGAGAGCGGAAGACCTGGTGAAACGGGCGATCTTTCAGCAATTCTCCTCTGAAAAGGAGTTCAGGCGGGAAGCGGAAAAGATGAACGCCGTGCTGCCGTCGGTTTTTTCGGTAGTCGTCCTGCACGCCGCAAATGGGGATGGGGAGGCAGTCGAAGATGTGAAGGAAAACATCAAATCGTACTTGAATTTGCGGGATAAAGTCAGTCACGTCTTAACCATTGATTCCAATATTGTCATCGTCGTCGCAAGCTTCTCGCAAAAAAGCTCCGGCACTTCGGCAGCATCTGAATTCATCCACAAACTGCTGACTCATTTTCACTTTCAGAAGATCCCCACTCCCATCTATATCGGAATCGGCAATGAATACAGCAGCATCCTGAAGCTCGGCAAAAGTTATATAGAGGCCCTTGAAGTCATAAAGGCCGCCGAAATTACCGGAAACCAGGAAAATATCCCGTACGAATACAGTAAGCTCGGGATTTACCGCTATCTTGAAAGCATCGAAGAAAAAAACGCCTCACTGGAATATGTAAACGATGATTTAGCGTTATTAAAAGCCAAAGACAGAGAAAGCAGTACCGAACTGCTGAAAACGTTAGAAATCTATCTCCTCAATAACTGCAAAACAAAACCAGCCGCAGAACAGCTTTTTATTCATCAAAACACATTGAACTACCGTATCAAACAGATTCTTGACATGACATCAATTAATTTAAACGACTTCAGGACAAGGTGCCAGCTGTATCTCGATATCATGCTGATGAAAAAGAGATAAAAAAGAAACCAGTCGCCGTACTGGTTTCAGTTTTAATACCTTCCCGCTTATCAATCTCAGAACCTCACTTCTGAATCACTCCTTTCCCGCAAGAGAGAAATGAATAAACACTGCTGCTCGATGTGTGTTATACTTTTATTGATATTGATTCTCAATTAAAAATGTTGAAGTATAGATATAAACGGGAGGCAGAACGATGGCGGAAAATCATGAGGTGTATGACGTCACGATTATAGGCGGAGGCCCGATCGGCCTGTTTGCGGCTTTTTATTGCGGGATGCGCGAGCTGAAAACGAAAGTGATCGAGTTTTTGCCGCGGCTCGGAGGGAAAGTGTCTATGTTTTTCCCTGAAAAAATCATCCGTGATATCGGCGGAATACCCGGGATTGCCGGAGAACAGCTGATTAAGCAGCTGAAGGAACAGGCTGCGACATTTAAGCCGGATATCGTGTTGAATCAGCGGGTGACCGGATTTGAACGGCTGGAAGACGGAACCATTGTGCTGGAAAGTTCCGAAGGGGAAAAGCACTATACACGCACGGTGATTTTGGCCGTCGGCATGGGGACGCTTGAGGTCAATGAACTTGACAGCGCGGATGCGAGCCGTTATTCGGGAAAGAACCTTCATTATAAGGTGGAGAAGCTTGATGCGTTTCGAGATAAGCATGTCGTGATTTCCGGAGGGGGAGATACCGCGGTTGACTGGGCGAATGAGCTGGAACCGATTGCGGCGTCTGTTACCGTCTTGCACCGCAGGGAGGAGTTCGGCGGTTTGGAAAGCAGCGTGGCGAAAATGAAGCGGTCTTCCGTGCGGGTGCTTGCGCCATATCGTCTGAAGCATCTCAACGGCACCGGAGAACGGATCGAGAGCGTCACCATTTGCCAAACCGAGTCCGGACTTTCTGAAGTCATCAAGCTTGATGAGCTCATTATCAACCACGGGTTTAAAATTGATCTCGGTCCGATGAAGGACTGGGGGCTTGAGATAGAAGAAGGCAGGATTAAAGCTGACAGACATATGCGGACGAATCTTCCGGGCGTGTTTGTCGCCGGTGACGCCGCCCATTATGAAAGTAAGCTCAGATTGATTGCAGGCGGTTTCACGGAGGGGCCGACCGCCGTGAACAGCGCCAAAGCCTATTTGGACCCGCAGGCGGATCAGATGGCGATGTATTCGACTCACCATAAAAAATTGGTGACACAATAAAAAAGGGCTGACCCCCGATGTTGAGTCTGGGGGGTCAGAAAAGCATTCCGGCGTATCAGCTGTGAACGAGCATGTCTTTCATTTCATTTCGTATAAACGCAAATAACTGTTCCTGATTTTTCACGGCGGTAAACCCGCAGCCGGCGGGGACGTCTTCGCCCATGCAGATGACGGGAGGGCGGTTTGCTGACGGATCCGGTGATATGCCGATTTGTTTTCCGGCGCTGATCAAATGCTGAGCGGATTCTTTGCCCGTACAGATAATCATTTGCAGAGGAGACTCGCTGATCGTGCGTTCGATCATGGAAGTGAACCGCTCATCTGCGATATGCTCATGGGTGATATAAAACGGGCATGATTTTGAGTCTGACAAGTTTTCTGCTGCTTGACGGCTTCCTACAATGAGTGAATGCGGAGAATCAATTTGACATTCGGATAGGAGAAAGCCCCGTTTTGTCAGTTCCGTCTTTGCGGCCTCAGTCGCTGCATTCAGGCTTGCGGTCACCCGGCGGATGTCGATCTGCTTGAAAGCCAGTGTGTCAAAGAATTCGCATACCGCAAGGCGTGATGTGAAAAATAGTTGTTCAAAGGTGCTGATCTGTTTCAGGATGTTTTCGTTTGCGGGCATTTTTTTAACGATCCGCTTCGGCCATTCAATAACATCGGCGCCATACTCGCGCAGCTTGTCTGTCAATGTATGTTCTTCATCGCCATGAGTGACAACCATGATATGCCGCCCGATGAACGGCTTGCTTTCAAACCAGCTGTGTGTTTGAAAATTGACAATATCACCGATGACGATAATGGCAGGGTTGGTGATGTTTTGGCTTTGAACTTTTTCATGGATATCCTGAAGCGTTCCTTTAACGCTCCGCTGCCGCCCCCACGTCCCCCATTGAATGACGAGTACGGGAACGGAAGGGGATTTTCCGTACTCCGTAAGCTTACGGCATATAAATGACAGATTTTTAACGCCCATATAAAACACAAGCGTTTGAACGCTTCGGGCAAGCCCTTCCCAGTCGAGATTCGGCCTGCCGTGCAATGATGTATCATGAGCGGTGATCATCGCGAAGGACGAAGCTAAATCACGATGGGTGACGGGGACTCCCGCATACAGCGGCGCTGCGATTCCCGAGGTGATGCCGGGCACCATTTCGTAGCGGATGCCGTGCTGATGAAGCGCCTCTGCTTCTTCGCCGACTCTGCCGAACACACTTGGGTCTCCGCCTTTCAAGCGGACTACGGTGCAGCCCTCCGCCGCTTTTTCAATCAGCAGGGCATTTATCTCAGACTGTTTCATAAAATGGCGGTCGGGCAGCTTTCCGCAATAAATGAAGCGGCAGTCCGGTGAGGCATACTCAAGAAACTTTGGGTTTGCGAGCCGGTCATACAAAATAATATCCGCTTTCTCCAGAGCCTGTTTTCCTTTTAGGGTGATCAGCCCCGGGTCTCCTGGTCCGGCACCGACAAAATATACGATTCCGTTTTTCATGATGGCGTCATCCCTTCAGCAGTTTAAAAAATGAAGGACCACTTGAAAAAGTGATCCGGTCTTTGCTCAATACAGGAGGTATACATTCTCTCCTTCAATCAGTGTTTCGTATGTTTTGACACAGCCATGATCCGGCTCTTGGACTTTTCCGTCTTCTAAGGAGATTTTCCAGTCATGCATCGGGCAGAAGACGTATTCTCCGCTGACGATGCCTTCAGCCAGGACGCCCCCTTTATGGGGACAGCGATTTTCGACGGCGCGGACGCTCCCGTCAGAAAGCTTAAATACGGCAAGCTCTTTATCTTCTATATATACGGTTTTTCCTAACTCCTCGGGTAATTCGTTTACTTTGCCTATGCAAACCTTTGTCATATCTTTATTCACCATGTCCGTTCCCCCTTACTGTTTTATGAAGTCGTGACGACATTTTCGAATAGATCTTTAGATGCTTTTTTATCTTTAAGGAAGTATTGCCACGGATCTTTGTGGACAGAGAGTGTCTCATTCATTCTGTCGTTGAGCTCCTGCCGTTTTTCCGGATCGTTTAATACGGATTGGACATGAGATAAACCGACGCGCTCAAGCCATGCGGATGTCCGCTCCAGATAGTTTGCCGTTTCTCTGTAGTACTGAAGGTAAGCCCCCGCATATTCTAAGACTTCTTCATTCGTTTTTACTTTCATCAGCAAATCACCGGCGCGCAAATGGGTTCCGCCGTTTCCGCCGACATAAAGCTCCCAGCCTCCGTCGATGCCGACAACGCCAAGGTCCTTAATGCCTGATTCCGCACAGTTCCGCGGGCAGGCGGACACGGCCATTTTGACCTTATGAGGCGTATTGAGCCCTTCGAATTTTTTCTCAAGCGCAATGCCCAGTGCCATGGAGTCTTGCGTGCCGAAGCGGCAGAATTGTTCGCCTACGCACGTTTTTACCGTGCGGAGTGTTTTTCCGTACGCGTAGCCTGACGGCATATCAAGCTCGGCCCATACTTTCGGCAGGTCTTCTTTTTTGACGCCGATGAGATCAATTCGCTGGCCGCCTGTCATTTTAACGAGGGGGATCTCATATTTGTCGACGACATCGGCGATCTTGCGGAGATCTTGAGAGTTGGTCACGCCGCCGTACATCCGGGGAACGACTGAGTATGTTCCGTCTTTTTGAATATTGGCGTGCATCCGTTCGTTTACAAAACGGGATGTTCTGTCATCCTCGTATGTAGCCGGATTAATCATGCCTAAGTAGTAGTTGAGGGCAGGACGGCATTTGGAGCAGCCCTCCGGCGTTTTCCAGCCGAGCACGTTCATGATTTCTCTTGTATGGGACAGCCCTTTGGCTTTGATTTCTTCTACGACTTCATCTCTCGACAGTGATGTGCAGCCGCAAATCGCTTCTTTTTGCGCGGACGCGTCAAATTCTGAGCCCAGTGTATATTGAAGAATGTCTTCCACGAGCGGTTTACAGCCTCCGCAGGAACGGGATGCCCCGGTGCATGCTTTGATTTCGTCCGTAGATGTGCAGCCTTTTTCCTGAATGGCTTGAATAATCGCGCCTTTTGAAACGCCGTTGCATCCGCAGATGATTTCATCGTCGCTCATCGCCGCGGTCATGCTTGCGCCTGCTTCCTGATCAAGAGGCTGTAAGATTGATATTTTGGAAGTTTCGGAGATATCGGCTTCTTTTTGAATCATAGAAAACAGGCGGCTGCCCTCGCTGCTGTCTCCGAACAAAACAGCGCCGACAATTTGATTGCCCCTCAGGACGATTTTTTTATAAATGCCGTCCTGCTCATCGAACACTTTAATCGCTTTTTTGTCCTCTGATTCGTTAAAGTCACCGGCAGAGAAGACTTCGACGCCTGATACCTTTAATTGAGTGGAGAGAACGGAGCCTTCATACGGTTTTGTTTCAATGCCGCAAATATGTTTGGCCAGCACTTTTGCCTGTTCATAGAGCGGCGCCACAAGACCGTATGCGATTCCGCGGTGCTCGGCACATTCACCGACCGCGTAAATGTGCGGAATGTCAGTCTGCATATAATCGTTGACAATGATTCCGCGGTTTACCGGAATGCCGCTTTCTGTGCCAAGCTGTGTATTCGGGCGGATGCCGACCGCCATGACGACCAGGTCAGCTTCGATGCTTGTGCCGTCTTTGAAGCGTACGCCTTCGACACGGTCAGTACCGAGAATTTCTTCGGTTTGCTTTTCAAGGAAAAAGGTCATGCCTTGTTTTTCTAATTCGTTTTGCAGCAGGCGTCCCGCCGCTGCGTCAAGCTGGCGCTCCATCAGGAATGGGGCGAGGTGGATGACAGACACGTCCATTCCGAGATTCAGCAGTCCGCGTGCGGCTTCCAAACCAAGCAGTCCTCCGCCGATGACGGCTGCTTTTTTATATTGTTTTGACGCGGCGAGCATCGTGTCTGTATCTTTTATATCCCGGAATGCCGTGACGCCTTGTTTGTCTGCGCCCGGAATCGGAAGGATAAAAGGGACAGAGCCTGTCGCCAGGATGAGTTCATCGTAAGGCTGGATTCTGTCTGCATCGGTGATGACGGTTTTGTTTTCCGTGTCGACTTTGATGACTGTTTCACCGGTATACAGCTGAATGTTGTTTTCTTTGTACCAGTTCCAATCGTTTAACGTAATGTCTTGAATGTCGGTATCGCCTTGCAGCACTTTTGACAGAAGGATTCGGTTATAGTTGGGATGAGGTTCGGCCCCGAATATTGTAATCTCGAATTCGTCTTTTGAAACACGCAGTATTTCTTCAATCGCTCTTACCCCGGCCATTCCATTTCCAACAAGGACTAGCTGTTTTTTTCCCATCAGATGATCCGCTCCTTATCTTTGTTTTTTTTAGCGTAGCACAGCAAAAACAAATATTTAAGATGCATGTTATGAAATGTAACAAAAAATACTAAAAAATCTAAAAATTTTATGAAAAATTATATAGGGCTGATTCGTACCGCACACATCTTAAAACCGGGCATTTTACAGTCCGGGTCCAAGGCTTCACCAATTAAATCGTTGACGTTTTGCGTGTCAGACCAATGGATGGGAACAAACAACGTGTCTTTTCGTACTTTCTCCGACCATCTGCTCCGGACCGTGATGCTGCCCCGGGGGGATTCTACTTTCACGAGAACACGGTCTTCGATATGATAGTCGGCCGCCGTTTTTGGGTGGATTTCCACAAAGGATTCGAAATGTCTTGCAGTCAGGGCAGAGCTTTTTCTCGTTTGGACACCCGTTAAGTAATGAGACATCACCCTTCCTGTGGTTAAATAAAGCGGATAGCCGGCGCTCGGTTTCTCTTTCGGGACGGCCGGTTCATTTGGAATCACGCTTAATTCAGCTCTGTGATCGGGATGGGCAAATGAGTGCTCAAACAATCGCCCGGTTCCGGGGTGATCCGCTTCAGGACATGGCCACTGAATGCCGCCTTCCCGCCTGAGCCTGTCATAGGTGATGCCTGCGTAATCAGCAATTCCGCCGCGGCTCGCTTCTCTCAGTTCGTTAAAGATTTCCTCCGACGAGGTATAGGGAAAATAATGCCCTTTACCAAGAGCCGAGGCAATGTCACAGATGATCTGCCAATCATGTTTCGCTTCTCCGGGACAGGTGCGGCTCGCTTCTCTTAATGTCACGCGGCCTTCTACATTTGTCATCGTGCCTTCGTCTTCCAAATAAGAGGAGGCGGGTAAAATCACATCCGCGAATGCCTCGGTCTCAGAAATAAATAAGTCAACTGCGACAAAGAATCTCAGTTTCTTGATTGCCTGCTTGACGAAATTCGCATTTGGGCCGGAAACAGCCGGATTGGAACACATGAGAAACAGTCCTTTGATGTCGCCGCTATCTATTTTTGCTATCATTTCATAGGCTGAGACGCCTTTGCGCGGCAGCTCATCCTGATGAATCCCCCACACCTTCGCAATGTGCGCCCGGTGTTCTTCAATTTCGATAGAACGGTAGCCCGGAAGCTGATCCGCTTTTTGGCCGTGTTCTCTCGCGCCTTGTCCGTTGCCTTGACCGGTAATCGCCCCGTAACCTGAGAAGGGCTTGCCGATTTTTCCCGTGATCAGCACCATATTTAAGAAAGCTTTCACTGCCGCGGTACCGTCAGTCTGCTGTTCGATCCCCCGCGCTGTAAACAGCATGCCGGATGTTTCCTTGGCAAACTTCACGGATGCCTTTCGTATATGCTCCAAAGGAACACTTGTCTGCTCGGAGATCTCTTTCAGATCCAAAGCGTCGGTATGCCGTTTGAGCTTATTGAATCCGTTTGTGCGTGTGCGGATAAAGTCTTTGTCTGTAAGCTGTTCGTCAATGCAGATTTTGACGAGTCCGTTTGCCAGGGCTGCGTCTGTGCCGGGCTTGATTTTCAGGTGAAGATCGGCTATTTTGGTCGTCGCCGTTTCCCGGGGATCAATGGCGATAATGTAAGCCCCGTTTTCTTTCGCTTTATCAAAATACGGCATGATCGTCGGCTGGCATTCGGCGATATTGGTGCCTGCCAGGATGATGACACGTGTATGCGGGATGTCCGATAATGGATTCGTCAGGCCCCTGTCCGCGCCGAATGTCTGGCCGGCCGCCGTTGCTGCGGCAGACATACAGAGCCGCCCGTTGTAATCGATGTATTTCGTCTGTAAGCCGACCCGTGCGAACTTTCCAAGCAGATAGGCTTCTTCATTTGTAATTGAGGCGCTCCCGTAGACAGCCATCGCATCATTGCCGTGTTCGGTTTGGATCAGATTGATT
Organism: Bacillus sp. FSL K6-2865; assembly: GCF_040311405.1. Classification (NCBI taxonomy): domain Bacteria; kingdom Bacillati; phylum Bacillota; class Bacilli; order Caryophanales; family Bacillaceae; genus Bacillus; species Bacillus sp. FSL K6-2865. The sequence continues at coordinate 360,809 of NZ_CP152036.1, forward strand.
TGTTCCTTAATGCGATTCAGTGCTTCAGCCCAAGAGACAGGCACAAATTCACCGTTTTTTTTAAGCAGGGGGCGTGTAATGCGGGAAGAGTGCACGGCATGCTGATGGGCATTCATGCCTTTTGTACATAAACGGCCATGTGTCGTCGGATTATCAATGCCGATTGCAGTGTATTTCTTCCGTGCCGCGAAGGTTTGTTCCGTAAGCTGCATCTTGCATTGCATGCTGCAGAACGGGCATTGCGTCTCATATGTTTTTTCCGATTGGACATCTTGCAGTTTGTCACGGAAATAACGGAGCATCGGTTCAGTCAAAAAGCTTCATCCTTTCGTATGGCGTTTTCCCGGCAGACAGGTTTTGCAGCAGGGATATGTCTGAACGGAGATTTTTCAGAAGCTGTGTCCGCATATCTTCTTCAAAAAGCATTTCTCTGATATGGACGAGGCCGAGTCTGTCAACCCATTGATAAATCGCTTCGTTGTAGTGAGCTGTTTCGCGATAATATTGAATAAGGCCTTTCATCATAGCGGCGGTACTGTCTTCGTTATCCGTCACACAAAAAAGGCTGCCGGCGCGGGCTTGTTTTCCGCGGACGCCCCCGATATAAATCTCCCAGCCAGTTTGTGTCTGAAGCGCGCCGATATCCTGAATGTAAGCATCGGTGCAATTGTTTTCACATGACAAGCTGACGGATACATAAGCGGGTACGGCAAGCGTGTCGGTATCTCGTTCAATCCTGCTTGCCAGCTCTTGAAAGGAGCGATGCTGTCCGCACGTACATGCTTTGATTTGCATCGTCCAGCGGTGCCGGGGGGAGAAAACCGGCATGTTCAGTGCTTTTCTGATGCTTGCAAGGTCATTTGGCCTTATTCCGGAAAGCCTCAGCCGGTGACTGTCAGTCATCGAAACCTCGGGGATGCCGTATGCTTCGATGACGTCTGCGATGTTTTTGAGCTCTGCCGCACTTGTCAGTCCGCCGTACATTTGCGGAATCAGGGTGCATGTCTCTTCTGCCGATATTTCATTGAACTGCATAAAATCAGGCCGCGTCCTTTCCAAGTAATAGTGAAGCGCCGGAATACAAATGCGGCAGCCGTTTTCTGTTTTCCAGCCGCTCTCTCTCATTACCTCGGCGGCATCAGTGAACGGACGGCGCCGAATTTCGGCGATGACTTCTTCTTCCGTCAAATCGGTGCAGCCGCAAAACGAAGGCTGGCGGGAGGGTTTTGTGTAATCATCGCTCGCCATATACTTCAGCAAGTCTTCAACGAGCGGCCTGCATCCTCCGCAAGATCCGGACGCTTTTGTCATGTGCTTCACTTCCTCCGCGGTTTTTAAGCCATATTTGTTCACCGCTTCTTCAATGGAGCCCTTGGTCACTGAGCTGCATTGGCAAATGGTTTCATGGGGAGGCATGGATTCAAAGGATATACCGCCCTGATCCGGTTCCATGAGCTGTTTTTTCACGATGGAAATATCTCTTTGCTTCACAAGACTGTCGAGAAGCCGCTGTTTACCGCGCGTGTCCCCGAATAAAATAAAGCCGGCCGGTTTATCGTCCTCAAAGAGCGCTTTTTTGTAGATGCCTGCATGCTCATCATGGAACAATATGCCGGCTGTGTGCTCATCCTCGTGCACCTTTCCTGCCGACCATACATCAATACCGGCTATTTTTAAGGCTGCAGATTGTGCAAAGCCTTGAAACCCTTCGCACGGGACGCCGCATAGATGCTGCGCGAGCACTTTTCCCTGTTCATAAAGCGGCGGCGCCAATCCGTATACAATCCCGTCATGCTCCGCGCATTCACCGACGGCATACACATTCGGTTTGTTCGTCTGCATGAATTGATTGACGATGATTCCTCTGTTCACTGAAAGTCCGGCAGATGGAGCCAATCGGATATTGGGCCTCACACCGGCGGCCATGACAATCAGGTCTGCTTCTATGGAAGAACCGTCTTTGAAACGAATGGCTTCCGCCCGTGAGTTCCCTGTAATGGATGCCGTGCCTTTCTCTAAAAGAAAGACTAAGCCTTTTCGTTCCAGCTCTTTCTGCAGCAGGCGGGATGCCGTTTGATCAAGCTGTTTTTGCATAATGGCGGAAGAGTGGTGAATGACGCTGACGTCCATGCCGAGCTGCCGTAAGCCGACGGCCGCTTCAAGACCTAATAAACCGGCGCCGATGACCGCCGCCTTTTGATACCGGCCGGCCGCATTGATAAGGGATTGGCAGTCTTCTATTGTCCGAAAGCCGTACACACCTTCTTTATCTGCTCCGGGTATGGGGAGAATATAAGGAGAGGAGCCCGTTGCAAGGATGATTTGATCGTAAGTCATGCTGCGCTTCCGATCCGTTGTGACAACCTGCCGTTCTGTATCAATGTGTACAACCGTTTCTCCCGTGTAAAGCGTAATTCCGTTTTTTTCGTACCATTCGCGGCTATTCAGCGTAATGTCATCAAGCGAAACCTCACCTTGTAAAACGGAGGATAAGAGAATGCGATTGTAATTGGGATGAGGTTCGCTTCCGAAAATGACAATCTCAAACATGTCACGGTTCATCTTTAAAATGTGCTCAATACAGCGGATTCCGGCCATTCCGTTCCCTGCTGCAATTAATCGTTGTTTCTTCATTCGCCAAACCTCCTTTGCAGCTGCCTGTAAGATTGCTTCTCTATGAGAAATTATGGCACATTGCCTGATTAACGCATTAAATGTGTCGCATTATCTTACACATGTCTTTTCCGGTGAATGCCGGTCATATATTCTTGATTCAGCAATTTGAAATGATAGAAGACCGGAAAGGAGAATGTTATGAAGCTGTCGGAATTAAAAACAAGCGGTCATCCGCTCACTCTGCTCTGTTCCTTCTTATATTTTGATGTGAGTTTTATGATTTGGGTAATGCTGGGGGCGCTCGGCGTTTATATTTCTCAGGATTTCGGGTTATCTTCTTTTGAAAAAGGGTTTGTCGTGGCTCTGCCGATCTTATCAGGATCTGTGTTTCGGATCATTTTAGGTGTGTTAACGGACAGGATCGGGCCGAAGAAAACAGCTGTGATCGGGATGCTGATCACGATGATCCCGCTGCTTTGGGGGGCATTCGGCGGCCGTTCTTTGACTGAGCTGTATGCGATCGGCATTCTGCTGGGCGTAGCGGGCGCAAGTTTTGCTGTTGCGCTTCCGATGGCGAGCCGGTGGTATCCGCCTCACTTGCAGGGGCTTGCGATGGGGATAGCAGGTGCCGGCAACAGCGGCACTTTGTTTGCGACATTGTTCGGTCCCCGCCTTGCGGAACAGTTTGGGTGGCACAGTGTAATGGGAATTGCGCTTCTTCCGTTGATGATCGTTTTTATACTGTTTATCGTCATGGCGAAGGACTCTCCTGCACAGCCCGCACCGCAGCCGCTTAAAAACTACCTTCACGTTTTCAGGCAGAAGGAAACATGGTGTTTCTGTCTTCTGTACGGCGTCACTTTCGGAGGTTTTGTGGGATTATCAAGTTTTTTGGCGATTTTTTTCGTTGATCAATATCAATTGTCAAAAATCCATGCCGGTGATTTCGTCACAATATGTGTCGCAGCGGGCAGTTTTTTTCGCCCTGCAGGAGGCTGGATTTCAGACCGGGCGGGAGGTGCGAAAGTTCTGGCTGTACTGTTTGTCATCGCGGCTCTGTGTATGGCGGGAGTCAGCAGTCTGCCTCCGCTTTCAACGGTGATCGTTCTGCTGTTTATCGGAATGATGGCGCTCGGTATGGGCAACGGAGCGGTATTTCAGCTTGTCCCTCAGCACTTTGCAAAAGAAATCGGAATGGTGACGGGAATCGTCGGAGCAGCCGGCGGCATAGGGGGTTTTTTCCTTCCGAATATTTTAGGATCATTGAAGCAGATGACGGGAACTTATGCGATCGGTTTTATCTCTTTCTCATGTATCACATTGCTCGCATTTGTGCTTGTTCTGGCCGCAGGCTATTTTTGGAGAAAAAGCTGTAGCACTGAAAACAGTCCTGCGGATGTTTAAGTTTGGGCGGAAGACACGTATGACAGCGTGTCTTTTTTATGATTGATTATTTTTCACTTGATTTTAAACGGAGAATACATCAGAATAAATAGTAACGATTACGATTTATAATAATGTACATCATGATGATAATAAGGCAGGTGCAGGGTATAAATCGTAATCATTCTATTTTGTCAGGAGGCTATTTTATGAAAAAAATTCCGGTTACAGTATTGAGCGGCTATCTTGGTGCCGGAAAGACGACCGTTTTGAATCATATTTTACAAAACCGCAACGGTTTAAAAATTGCCGTCATCGTCAATGACATGAGCGAAGTAAATATAGACGCGGGCTTGGTGAAGCAGGGAGGCGGCTTGTCAAGGACGGATGAGAAACTCGTAGAATTATCCAACGGCTGTATCTGCTGCACGCTGCGTGAAGATTTATTAGTCGAAGTTGAGAAACTCGCGAAAGACGGCAGATTTGATTATATAGTGATTGAATCAACCGGGATCAGCGAACCGATTCCCGTTGCCCAGACATTTTCTTATATAGATGAAGAAATGGGCATTGATCTGACAACTTTCTGCAGGCTGGACACAATGGTGACCGTGGTGGATGCAAGCCGCTTCTGGCATGATTTCCAGTCCGGTGACAGCCTTCTTGACCGGAAGGAAGCAGCGGGAGAAGAGGATGAACGGGTGATTGCCGATTTATTAATTGACCAAATCGAGTTTTGTGATGTGCTCATTTTAAATAAATGCGACATGGTCGGCGAAAAAGAGCTTGAACAGCTGGAAACGGTTCTTCGCGCATTACAGCCCCGTGCCAGACTGATCCGGTCCGTCCGCGGAGAAGTGCCCGCCGAATACATATTGAATACCGGTTTATTTGAGTTTGAGGAAGCGAGTTCATCAGCAGGATGGATAAAGGAGCTGACGGCAGGTCATGAAGCGCACACTCCCGAAACGGAAGAGTACGGTATCACTTCGTTTGTGTACTCGCGGCGTTTGCCGTTTCATACCGTTCGTTTTGACAGCTGGCTGCATCAATCAATGCCTGACAGCATTGTGCGCGCAAAAGGAATTGCTTGGTGCGCAACCCGCAACAGCCTTGCGCTGCTGATGTCTCAGGCGGGTCCGGCGGTTTCGATTGAGCCTGTTTCTTATTGGGTGGCGGCAATGCCGAAACTTGAGCAGGAGCAGATCAAACAGCAGGAACCGGAGATTCTGGAAGATTGGGACGACCAATTCGGAGACCGTCATACGAACCTGGTGTTTATCGGAACAGATTTAGATGAAGCAGCCATTACAAAGGAATTGGATCAGTGCCTGCTCACGCCGTCTGAGTTCGATTCCGATTGGTCGCAGCTTGAAGATCCTTTTCAATGGGATATTCAGCGGGCCGAATAACATACCGGCCAAGTTTAGAAGCAGGTGAAAAGGGAAGGAGTGATGAAAAAGGAGCTGACCAAGTGTGAAAGCACTGACATACCAAGGAAAAGAACATATGGAAGTGAAAGAAGTCCCGGCACCCGCCATTCAAGATGAGAGAGATGTCATCGTTCGAATCACCGCAACCGGGGTATGCGGTTCAGACCTTCATTTATATAAAAACGGAATACCCGCCGATCCGGGTTATATCGTCGGGCATGAGCCGATGGGAATCGTTGAAGAAACGGGCAGTCAAGTCAAAAAGCTGAAAAAAGGCGACCGGGTCGTGATTCCTTTTAACATCGGCTGCGGAGAATGTCATTATTGCAAGCACCAGATGGAAAGCCAGTGTGATGAATCTAATCCAAATCCTCATACAGATGCCGGCGGCTTATTCGGTTTTTCGGAGTTTAACGGTAATTATCCCGGCGGGCAGGCTGAATATTTACGTGTTCCTTATGCTGATTTCTCTTCTTTTCTGGTTCCGGCAGACAGTGAGCTTGAAGATGAGCAGGTGCTGCTTCTGTCAGATGTCATGCCGACCGCCTTTTGGAGCGTCCAGCACAGCGGAGTGAAAAAAGGAGATACAGTCGTGATTCTGGGATCAGGTCCGATCGGTTTAATGGCGCAAAAATTCGCGTGGAAAAAAGGAGCTAAACGGGTTATTGCAGTTGATCAAGTCCCGCATCGCCTTGAACATGCGAGACGCATAAACGGAGCAGAGACCTTCAATTTTTCAGAACATGATGAGATCGGGAAACAGCTGCATGAACAAACGTCAGGGGGCGCGGATGTAGTGATTGATTGTGTCGGAATGGACGGCACGCCGCTTTCAAAAGAAAAAACAGAGCAAAAACCGAATCAGTTCGGAACGATCAGTCCGATTCTTACAGCATCAGAAGCCGTTAAGAAGTTCGGAACCGTGCAGCTCACGGGCGCATACATTTCTGAAGCGGACGGCTTTCCGCTCGGTGATTTTTTCACACGCAACGTTTCTTTGAAAATGGGCCAGGCACCCGTTATTCATCTGATGCCGATGCTGTATCAAATGATCGAACAAAATGAAATTGATCCGACGGATATCATTACACACAAAATGAGTCTTGCGGAAGCTCCTGCTGCATATGATATATTTGACAAAAAAGAAGATGGCAACATTAAAGTGATTTTAAAGCCATAGCGAGGAGAAACACGATGAATATTTACAGACCGGCGGGATTTTGGATCAGATTGGGAGCCGTGGTACTCGACTATTTAATTACTTCAGTGCCTTTGGCGATTATTTTTATGCTGGCAACAGGAAAAGATCCGAATGAGAGCACAATGATCAGCATCATTTTGACTCTTTATGCTATTTTGCTCCCTGTATACTGGAACGGTTATGTTATCGGCAAAAAGATCTGCGGTATCCGCATCGTCAAAAAAGACGGCACTCAGGTAGGCTTTTTCACTATGATTTTGAGAGTGCTTGTGGGCGGCCTGATATATGGCGTGACGTTTGGAATCGGTGTGATCGTGAGCGCATTCATGGTCGGAATGAGAGAAGACAGACGGTCAATCCACGATTTTGTAGCGGGAACGTATGTCACATACGCGCTGCCGGACGAATCGATTGAAAAGAGCGAATAATTTCGCTCTTTTTTTTGCATAAAAAATGGATGAGGGAGCAACATATAACAAACGTTAAAGGAGGAAAGAGTCATGAAAAAAGCTGCATTGTCTTTAGCTGTGTTTTTCATTACAGCAATGGTTTTCACAATGCCGGCACACGCCGCCGGAACAAAAATGCCTTCAACAATGTCACTCACGGAACAGCAGAAAAAAGAAATTGAATCACTTGAAAAAGAAGTGCTCGAAAAACGAAAACATGTTATATCCAAATATGTTGAGTACGGGGTCCTGCCGAAAGAAAAAGCAGAACATATTAAACAGCATATGGACAGGCGCTTTAACATGATGAAACAAAATGGGTTTGTCCCGAAGCCTCCGCCTCATAAATTGGAAAAGCGGCATCATCATTCTTAAGCATCCGGCAAGCCGGATGCTTTTTTGTTTTTATCGGGATTGCTCTGAAACGCGTTTCATAACGTATGATATCAATATCATACGCATCAGGAGGATGAAACACATGATACATAAAAAACAGGGCCTGTTCCCTGATACATTTCTATGGGGGTCAGCCTCGGCTGCCTATCAGGTTGAAGGAGCCTGGAATAAAGACGGTAAAGGACCTTCAGTATGGGACTTATTCACGAAAATACCGGGTAAAACGTTTAAAGGCTCAAATGGCGATACAGCAGTCGGCCATTATGAGCGTTATAAAGAAGATATCGCCTTGATGGCAGAAATGGGTTTGAAAGCTTACCGCTTTTCTGTCAGCTGGCCGAGAATTTTTCCGAATGGCAGAGAGGAAATCAACGAATCAGGGATCGCATTTTACGAAGACCTGATCGATGAATTGATTTCTAACGATATTGAGCCGGTGCTGACTCTTTATCATTGGGACTTGCCTCAGGCGCTGATGGATGAATACGGCGGCTTTGAATCAAGAAAAATTATTGATGATTTTAATGATTACTGCATTGCGTTATACAAAAGATTTGCCGGCAAGGTGAAATACTGGGTCACGTTAAACGAGCAGAATTATAATTTTCATAACGGGTTTATTACAGCTGCACATCCGCCCGGCGTAAAGGACAGAAAACGATTTTATGAAGCGAATCATATCGCATTTTTAGCTAATGCCAAAGCGATTGAATCCTTCAGACAATATGTTCCTGACGGCATGATCGGCCCGAGCTTCGCTTATTCACCGGCTTATCCGCTTACAAGTCATCCTGAAGACATAACTGCATTTGAAAACGCAGAGGAATTTATGAATCATTGGTGGCTTGATATGTATTGCCGGGGGACTTATCCGCAAATTCCTTTCAATTATTTAAAGGAAAAGGGCTGGGCGCCCGCCATTGAAGCCGGGGATATGGAATTGCTTGCAAAAGGCAAGCCGGATTTTATCGGTGTTAATTATTATCAGACGATTACGTACGAAAGAAATCCTCTTGACGGTGTATCGGAGGGGAAAATGAACACGACTGGTCAGAAAGGGACAAACCAGGATACCGGTATACCGGGGCTGTTTAAAACGAAAAAGAATCCTAACCTCGTGACGAGTAATTGGGATTGGACGATTGACCCGATAGGTCTGCGCATCGGCCTCCGGCGTATAACGAGCCGCTATGAGCTGCCGGTTTTTATAACAGAAAACGGGCTGGGGGAATTCGATAAAATAGAAGAAGACGGCTCAATTCAGGATGACTACAGAATTGACTATTTACGCTCCCATCTTGAACAGTGCAGAGAGGCCATTAGTGACGGAGTTCATCTCATCGGCTACTGCAGCTGGTCATTCACGGATCTGTTAAGCTGGCTGAACGGCTATCAAAAACGCTACGGTTTTGTCTATATCAATCGAGATGAAGAAGATGAAAAGGATTTGAAACGGATCAGGAAAAAAAGTTTTTATTGGTACCAGAATGTAATTGAAACAAACGGTAAAAGTTTATAAAAGTTCCCTGAGAGAAATAAGATTCTCTCAGGGATTTCTTTTACATTGCGGCTGCATCAATAATATACGTATCCGCATGAAGATCGGATATTTCGGCAGGCACTGAATAACAGGTAAGGCTGTATCGGCCTTTCGGAATATTAAAAGAAAGCCGCTTTGACATCACGCTTTCAATCTCAATTCCATCTTTTACAGCCTCAAAGGGAACAGTCGCTTTTTTCTCATAGGATGGTACCGGTTCACTTGTGTTAAGCCTGAGAACGATAAATGCCCTCGTATTTCTCCTTGCCTCAAATGAAACAGCTCCGTCAGCTTCCGCATATCCTTTTTCAATGGCTTCATCGGTCCAATCGATAACAGGCGGTTCTGAATCTTTTTGGAAGATTGTAAATTGATGATAAGAAATGGCCAGTTCTTGCGGTTTCCATGATTTAATCAATGCGCTGTTCCTCCTGTTTTTTACTTGATTTTAAATAATACTCTCGTTCCGTCGGGATCATTGGTAAGCTGGTGTCCGACCCATGAGCCGGCTCCGCGGTTGTCTGCCGGAGAAATATATTCTACGGAGGCGTTGTTTCCGCCCTGTTTACAAACCGCCATCGGCCATTCATCTCTATCGTATCCCGTTTTGACGGGCACATGTTTAAGAGATTGCTCACGCCGCTTATGTACTCCGTCTCTGTCAATGGTGCATATGCTGGAATGTCCTTCTTTTATCGCGTCCTTAATATGCTTTGCTGTTTCCGGATATCGATCGGACGGAAATAAGATTACTTTGTCGTAATCACTCTTCTGAACGGTCTGCTCGTTATCTGAGAAAAGATCACCCTTGATCAGGGCCGCGACTGCTCCGGCAATGATGATAAGAACAAGCAGCAGTGCTTTTAATGTTTTCAAGAGTATCAATCACCTCCAGTTTTAATTGCTGTAAAGCTGGTCCAAGAATAAAGCAGAATCGGGTTGCTGTAAAGCTGTTAAAATATATTTCTCAGCCGCAATTCAGCTGAATATCTGTAAAACCATCCGCACAAATCAACTTTATTCATTAAAAATTCGATCAGAAAGTGTTTTTTGCCGTTTCCCTATTCAGAAATGAATAGTTGCGGGTGTATCGTCAATTGACTTATTATAGCGATAAGCTCACCGCAGGATATCTTTGTCTGCGAGTGTCCGACCCGAAAACCTTGGCCTGCATGACCGGGCGCAACAAGACGATAAAAAGACGGCCATCTGATAAGAAGGCCGTCAGCAAATCATTCCAGATTCGCATGCTTTGTAAACATGTCTGCTGAATTCAATTCTTTTTTCTCCATGATTTTTAGAATAACCGCATCGTAAAACAGCAGAAGAGTTTGTTCGAATAAAGAACCCATCGGCTGAATCGTCTTTCTGTCTCCGCCGGTCTCTTCCTTAGGAGAGCCGGGAATCGTTATTGTAAGATCCGCAAGTTTGCCGAGACTTGAGTCGGGGTTAATCGTTAATGCAGTGATGATGCCGTTAAGGCTTTTGGCTTTTTCAGCCGTATGAAGCAGACTTTTTGTTTCGCCTGAGCCTGAGCCGATGATGACGAGACCGCCTTCTTGGAGGGGAGGGGTAAGCGTCTCACCGACGATGTAAGCGTTCAGACCGATGTGCATCATCCTCATGGCGAACGCTTTAGCCATAAAGCCGGAACGTCCCGCTCCGGACGTGAAGATTTGATCTGCCGATAAAATCTGATCCGCAAGCTTGTCAGCTTCACTGTCGGATATTAATGCTGCGGTGCGGGATATTTCATTTAGTATTTCATGTAAGTATTCAGTCGTTTTCATGATCCTTGTGTGATCAGCTGTTTCATTTTAGCAGCAGCATCCGCTTTATTGTCAGCTCCCGTAATGCCTCCGCCGACAATGATTAAATCTGGGTTTTGTTTGATGGCTTCAGGAAGCGTATCAAGTTTAATGCCTCCGGCAATTGCGGTTTTAGCGCTCTTGACCGCTTTTTTAATCGCCGTCAGTTCCTCGAATGAATTTTTTCCTTCTGCTTGAAGATCATAACCTGTGTGAACACAAATATAATCAACACCGAGCTGGTCAATTTCTTTTGCCCGTGTTTCAAGGTTTTTTACGTTAATCATGTCGACGAGAATTTTTTTCTGCTGTTTTTTTGCTTCGGCAACCGCCCCTTTGATTGTTGAGTCGTCTGTCGCTCCTAAAACGGTGATGATGTCGGCTCCCGCTTCTGCCGCTTTCATGATCTCGTAGCCGCCTGCATCCATGATTTTAAGATCGGCAAGCACTTTCAAGTGAGGAAAGGCTGATTTCATTTCCTGTACGGCTTTCAGGCCTTCATTAATGACAACGGGAGTGCCGATTTCTACAACATCTATATATGGTTCGACCTCTTTCACAAGTTCAATTGCTTCCGGGATATTCACTAAGTCTAATGCCAGCTGTAATTCCACTTTATATCCACTCCTCTTTTTTATGTATTTTCATTCTATAGAGTGCCCCGCATGTTGAGAAGTACGCACTTTGAAGTCTAATAGTTACTTTGAGGATACTGTCCCAAGCAGGCAATGCGCTTTGTTTCAGCAAAACTGCGTGGTAGTATAAACTGATGAAAGTTGTGTAAAAAAGTAAGCGTGTATGAATAGATGATCAACGTACAAAAAGTAAGAGGAAGGAGAATGGCCCGTGAGCCGAATGGATAAGAAAACGTTTAATTGCGAAAAGGAATTGACGCTTGCCGTGATAGGCGGGAAGTGGAAAATGCTGATTATGTGGCACTTGGGAAAAGAAGGGACGAAGCGGTTTAATGAGCTGAAAGCTTTAATTCCGGATATTACGCACAAAATTCTTGTGAATCAGCTCAGGGAGCTGGAGCAGGATCTGATCGTTCACAGGGAAGTTTACCCTGTCGTCCCTCCGAAAGTGGAGTATTCTTTAACGGCGCAAGGAGAAAGCCTTATGCCGATTCTGGACGCCATGTATAAGTGGGGAAAAGATTATATGGAATTAATCAACATTGATAAAACTGCAATAAAGGAATCTTTTTGAAGTGCTCTATGTAAAATAGAGTGCTTTTTTTGCGGTTTAATGAAATCATATTGCGAACATTCGGACCGTCTGTTTCGGTTCTTGCGCTGTTTTTTCCGGGTCAGCTTACGTACGTAAATTTTTTTCATTCTGCCATAACTGGATATTCGACAGATTTTCATTATAGTTTAAAGATTTTTAATTTTACGTAAATAATATTTTTGAAAATAAATTGCGGGATGCCGCAAAATACCCTCTGGATTTGTCGGAATTTTTTTCGGTGTGCCGCATGAAACTTTTCACCCATTTTTCGGTGATAAAAACAATATTTTCATATAAAGTGAACGTAAGTAGATATATAGAAATACATGCAGAAATAGGTAAACCTTTCGTGCTTACAATCAATGGCTTTTTGTCTTGATTTCTCATAAATTTGATGCCGCATTTCGGACTGCGCGGGTGAACGGATGACGGATTTCGGCGGTGATTGAATCGGGATCGTTTTTGGAGGTAAGTGGTTCTTTTGGCTTGAGAATGAGTTAGGGACATAGAGGGAGGCTGTTTCTAAGGGAGAATTGACATCTTTATCTTAAAAAGGGGAGGCGCACACATATGGAAATAACTTTTTATCCTTTAACAAATGCTCAAAAACGTATCTGGTATACAGAAAAATTCTATCCGAACACAAGTATTTCAAATCTTGCCGGGTTCGGGAAACTCATTTCTGAAGACGGCGTACAGGCTCATTACGTTGAGAAAGCGATACAGGAATTCGTCCGGCGGTATGAGTCGATGAGAATCCGTCTGCGGCTTGATGATGAGGGGGAGCCCGTTCAATATGTGAGCGAATACCGTCCGCTCTCTATCGGGCACACAGATATCAGGCAAGCCGGCTGCTCTGCGGACGAGCTGTCCAAATGGGGGCGTGAAGAAGCTGGCAAGCCTCTGGCGTTATATGATCAGGATTTATTCCGTTTTTCCGTGCACACGATCAGTGAAAATGAGGTCTGGTTTTACGCTAATGTGCATCACATTATTTCAGACGGGATTTCCATGACGATTCTGGGCAATGCGATTACTGATATTTATTTGGAGCTTTCAGGCGGGACAAGTGAGGAACAGACGGAGATTCCTTCTTTTATCGAGCACGTGCTGACAGAGCAGGAATATGTGCAGTCGAAGCGGTTTAAAAAGGATCGGGATTTTTGGAACGGGCAGTTTGAGACCGTGCCGGAGCTTGTGTCCCTGAAACGGAGCCAGGCAGATGCGGGTCTTGATGCGAAACGGTTTTCTCAAGAAATTCCTCACGACTTATATGGCCGCATTCATTCATTCTGCGAGGAGCATAAAGTCAGCGTACTATCTCTGTTCCAGTCAGCTCTGATCACTTATCTCTACAAAGTGACCGGCCGGGATGACGTTGTCACGGGTACGTTTATGGGAAACCGGACGAATGCGAAAGAAAAGCAGATGCTCGGGATGTTCGTATCTACGGTGCCTGTGCGGACAAGCGTTGACGGAGGACAGTCGTTCTTGGAATTCGTTAAAGGCCGGATGAAGGATCTGATGAAAATTCTCCGCCACCAAAAGTATCCGTATAACCTGCTTGTCAATGATTTGCGCGCTTCGAAAAGTTCGCTGAGCAGATTGTTTACGGTGGCTCTGGAGTACCAGGTGATGCAGTGGCAGAAAAAAGAGAATCTGTCCTTCCTGACAGACCCTATTTTCAGCGGAAGCGGTACAAATGATATTTCAATTCATGTGAAGGAACGATGGGACACCGGGAAATTGACAATTGATTTTGACTATCGCAGCGACATTTTCAAGGGGGAAGAGATTGAATCTGTTTCTGAACGTTTGATCACGCTGATTGAAGATGCGATTTCATCTCCTGATCGCATAATTGATGAACTTACTCTTCTTTCTGAATCCGAGAAAGAGCGGCTGCTGAAACGGGCCTCCGGCAATCCGGTGAATTACCGCAAGGAGATGACGATACCGGGGCTGTTTGAAGAGAAAGTGAAGTCACTGTCTGACAAACCCGCGGTTGTGTATGAAGGCCGAACATTGTCCTATCGCACATTGCATGAACAGTCAGGCCGTATTGCCGGACGCCTTCTTCAAGCCGGGATATCAGCCGATTCTCCTGTCGCGGTGCTGCTTGGCCGTTCTGAGCGTGTCATTGCGGCAATATTGGGAATTTTGAAAGCGGGCGGCGCCTATGTGCCGATAGATCCTGACTTTCCGGCGGATCGGATTCAGTACATTTTAGAGGACAGCGGAGCGAAGGCTGTTCTGACGGAGGCCGGAATACAGGTGCCTGCAGCGGATGCCGAACGGATTGATTTTGACGAGGCTGTTCAGTTTGAAACGGCTGCGGACGTTGTCATCACACAATCAGACCGGCTGGCTTACATCATCTACACGTCAGGTACAACGGGGCGGCCGAAAGGCGTGATGATTGAGCACCGGCAAGTTCATCATCTGGTGCAATCACTGCAGCAGGAGATTTATCAATGCGGTGAGCAGACGTTAAGAATGGCGCTTTTGGCTCCGTTTCATTTTGATGCGTCCGTCAAACAGATATTTGCCTCGCTTCTTTTGGGACAGACGCTTTATATCGTGCCGAAAACGACTGTAACGAATGGCTCGGCACTGCTGGACTATTATCGTCAAAACCGGATTGAAGCCACTGACGGAACGCCTGCGCATCTGCAGATGATGGTTGCGGCGGGAGATGTCAGCGGAATTGAATTGCGCCACATGCTCATTGGGGGAGAGGGCCTGTCCGCGGCTGTTGCCGAGCAGCTGATGACGCTCTTTCATCAATCGGGCAGGGCGCCGCGTCTGACGAATGTCTACGGGCCGACAGAAACGTGCGTAGATGCGTCCGTGCATCAGGTGTCAGCCGATAACGGAATGAATCAACAGGCGGCGTACGTTCCGATCGGAAAACCGCTCGGCAACGCCCGTCTGTATATATTGGATAAGCACCAGCGGCTTCAGCCCGACGGCACGGCCGGTGAGCTGTATATCGCGGGTGACGGTGTAGGCCGCGGCTATTTAAATCTGCCGGATTTGACCGCAGAGAAGTTTTTGCAGGATCCGTTTAACGGAAACGGCCGCATGTACCGCACGGGTGATATGGCGCGCTGGCTGCCGGACGGGACGATCGAATATATCGGCCGTGAAGATGATCAGGTGAAAGTCCGCGGCTACCGCATTGAGCTGGGAGAAATTGAAACGGTGCTCAGAAAAGCTCCGGGCGCGGCGCAGGCCGTCGTGCTGGCACGGCCGGATCAGCAGGGCAGCTTAGATGTCTGCGCATATATCGTTCAGGAAAAAGGAACCGAGTTTCACCCTGCCGAGTACAGGGAGTATGTGTCCAAGCACCTTCCTGATTACATGGTGCCCGCTTACTTTACAAAAACGGACGAAATTCCGCTCACGCCGAGCGGGAAGGCGGACCGCAAAAAGCTGTTTGCGCTTGATGTGCAGGCTGTCAGCTCATCTGAATATGCCGCGCCGAGAAATGAAACGGAGGAAACACTTGCCGTCATCTGGCAGGAAGTTCTCGGAATGGACAAGGCGGGCATTTATGATCATTTCTTCGAGTCAGGCGGTCATTCATTAAAGGCAATGACGCTTCTGACGAAAATTCATAAGCAAATGGGCGTTGAAATTCCGCTGCAATACTTGTTTGAGCATCCGACGATTGCGGCGCTTGCCGATTATGCGGAAAACCGAAACGAAGGATCGGCATTCAGGGCAATTGAGCCGGCTGAGAAGCAGGCGAGCTATCCGCTTTCGCTCGCTCAGCAGCGGACTTATATCGCAAGCCAATTTGAAGACGCGGGAGTCGGATATAACATGCCGGCTGCGGCCATGATTGAGGGCGCTTTAGACCGTGAAAAGCTTGAGCGTGCATTTTCTGCCTTAATCAGCAGGCATGAAGCGCTCAGAACATCGTTTCAATCAGAGGACGGCACGCCGAGACAAGTGATTGGCGAGCATGTTCCGTTTCATATTGAAATGATCGAAGCGCGCGGAAGAACGAATGAACAGGTCATGAAGGACTTTGTGCGCCGTTTTGATTTATCTGAGGCGCCGCTGTTCAGAATCGGCCTGCAAACGTTCGGTCACAATCGCCATATGCTGCTGTTTGATATGCATCACCTGATTTCTGACGGGGTGTCTATTTCCATCATGCTGAAGGAACTGGCTGACATCTACGGCGGAAATCAGCTGCCTGAATTGCGCATTCAATATAAAGATTATGCCGTATGGCAGGCGGAACGGGCGAAAGCAGGCTACAAGAAGGAGCGGGCGTACTGGAAAGAAGTCTTCAGCGGCGAACTGCCGGTGCTTCAGCTGCTCCCTGATTATCCGCGGCCGCAGGTGCAAAGCTTTGAAGGTGACCGCGTGTCCGCCAAGCTGCCGAAAATGCTGCGGGAACGGCTGCAGAAGCTTGCCGAGAAAAACGGAGCCACCCTTTACATGGTGCTGTTATCAGCATACTATACGCTGCTTTCTAAGTATTCGGGACAGGAAGACATCATCGTGGGAACACCGTCAGCGGGAAGAAATCACTCCGATACCGAGGGGCTTATCGGGATGTTTGTCAACACGCTTGCGCTGCGAAGCTCCGTGAAGCAGGATCAGACATTTGCCGGCTTGTTAGGTCATGTGCGCAAGCAGGTGCTGGATGCGTTTTCTCATCAGGATTATCCGTTTGAGTGGCTGACAGAGGAACTGAACGTGCCCCGGGACATGAGCAGGCATCCGATATTTGATACGATGTTCAGTCTGCAAAACGCCTCGGACGGAATTCCGGAGATCGGTAATCTGACGCTGTCTCTTCATGAAACAAACTTCAATATCGCCAAATTCGACCTGACCATGCAGGCTCGGGAAACAGCGGAAGGCATTGCGCTTGATTTGGATTATTGCACGAAGCTGTTTAAGCGCTCAACTGCGGATCGCATGCTTGCGCACTATGTCCGTCTGCTGGAAAGCGCGGCAGCTCAGCCGGATGCGAAAATCAGCGAATATGATCTGCTTTCTGAACGGGAGGCTTTGAATCAATTACAGCGGTTCAACCCGGGACGCACGGTATACCCGAAAGATCAAACGATCGTGCAGATCTTTGAAGAACAAGTCCGAAAGAACCCTGACCGGACGGCTCTACAGTTCGAAGGGGAAACCCTGTCGTATCAGCAGCTGAATGAACGCGCCAACAGGCTTGCGCGGCATATTCTTTCGGTCGGAGGCGGCGGAAAAACCGCGGCTGTTCTGTGTGAACGGTCAATGGATATGATTGTTTCCATTATGGCTGTGTTAAAAGCGGGGTCCGCCTATGTGCCGATTGATCCTGAGCATCCGGTTCAGCGGATTCAGCATTTCTTCCGCGACAGCGGGGCGAATGTGCTCCTGACTCAGCAAAGCCTCAAGCCGCTTGCGGAAAAGGCCGGTTTTCAAGGCGTCATTGTGCTTGCTGATGATGAGGCGAGCTATGAAAAGGACTCTCGCAATCCAGCATTGCCGTTTGATTCCAAAACGATTGCCAATCTCACTTATACATCAGGCACGACGGGAACGCCGAAAGGAAACATCGTCACACATGCCAACATTTTGCGGACGGTAAAAAACACGAACTATTTGACTGTTTCTGAAGAGGACACAGTGCTCGGTCTGTCAAACTACGTTTTTGACGCTTTTATGTTTGATATGTTCGGTTCGCTGTTAAACGGTGCAAAGCTTGTAATCGTCCCGAAAGATACGGTGCTGGATATGTCACGCCTGTCCCGTGTGATCAAACGGGAGAACGTCAGCATTCTGATGATTACGACGGCCCTGTTCCACCTGCTTGTTGATATGGAGCCGTCCTGTCTGACGACGCTTCGGAAAATCATGTTCGGGGGCGAAAGAGCGTCTGTAGAACATGTCAAAAAGGCGCTTGCGGCAGTCGGAAAAGGAAGACTGCTTCATATGTACGGCCCGTCGGAAAGCACGGTGTTTGCGACATACCATCCGGTGGATGTCATTGAAGAGGATACGCTCTCCGTTCCGATCGGGAAACCGGTCAGCAATACGGAAGTCTTTATCATGAACTCAGCCGGACGCATTCAGCCGGCGGGTATCGCGGGAGAGCTGTGCGTCAGCGGGGAAGGACTCGTAGAAGGCTACTACAACCGTCCTGAACTGACGGAAGAAAAATTTGTAAAGCATCCGTTTAAGGAAGGTGAACGGATGTATAAAACGGGCGACTTGGCCAGATGGCTTCCGAATGGCGATATCGAGTTTATCGGACGTATCGACCATCAGGTGAAAATCCGCGGTCAGCGGATTGAGCTTGGCGAAATTGAGCATCAGCTCCAAAGTCATGACCAGATTCAGGAATGTATTGTGCTCGCTGTGGATCAGGGTGCGGGTGACAAACTTCTTTGCGCGTATGTTGTCGGCCTCAGGGAAATCTCTTCCCGGGAGCTGAGGGAGCATACGGCGAAGGATCTTCCGGCTTATATGATTCCGTCCGTCTTTATTCAATTGGATGAACTGCCTCTTACAGGGAACGGAAAAATCGACAGGCGGGCGCTGCCGATGCCGGATGTGACCGCAGCGAATGCCGTGTCATATACGGCGCCGCGCAATGAAACAGAACAAAAACTGGCGGATATTTGGGCTGAGGTGCTGCAAATGGAGCGGGTCGGCGTCCATGACCAGTTCTTTGAGATCGGGGGCCACTCGTTAGCGGGGATGAAACTGCTGGCCCTTATCCAGAAGACATTCGGCGTGCAGCTTACCTTAAAGGATCTGTTCACTTCTCCGACGGTTGCGGGGCTGGCGCAGCTGATTGAAGGGGCTGAGCGGAAGGCGGCTGAGAGCATCGCACCGGCGGCCGAGCGGGAAACGTATCCGGTTTCTTCACCGCAGAAGCGGATGTTCGTGCTTCAGCAGCTGGAAGGCGCTGAAACAAGCTATAACATGCCGTCTGTGCTCCGCTTAAAAGGAAAGCTTGATGCGGAAAAGCTGAAATCCGTCATGAAACAGCTGACAGAACGCCATGAAGCCTTCAGAACGACATTTGACATAAAGGATGGGGAAACGGTTCAGCGCATATGGACGGAAGCTGATATCGACATGGAATATTATGAAGCCTCTGAAGAAGATGCTGAACGGATTATTCAGAGCTTTATCCGGCCGTTCCGCCTGGATCAGCTTCCTCTCGTCAGAACGGGACTGGTCAAGCTGGCTGAACATGACCACCTGCTGCTGTTTGACATGCACCATATCATTTCGGACGGCGCTTCAGTCGGCGTGCTGATAGATGAACTGTCCCGCTTGTATGGCGGCGAAACGCTTGAGCCGCTGCGGATTCATTATAAAGACTATGCGGTATGGCAGCAGAAATTTATTCAATCAGAGCAGTACCGCAAGCAGGAGGAGCATTGGCTTCGGGAGCTTGACGGCGAGCTTCCGGTATTGACGCTGCCGGCTGATTACAGCCGTCCGGCCGTGCAAACCTTTGAAGGAGACAAGCTGGTCTTTTCTCTGACTGAGGAACAGACGTCGGCTCTTCGCAGTCTTGCGAAACAAACGGATTCTACCATGTACATGGTGCTGCTGGCGACATACAGCGCCTTTCTATCAAAACTGAGCGGACAGCATGACATCATTGTCGGCTCGCCGGTTGCGGGACGGTCACATGCGGATCTCGCAAACGTCATCGGTGTTTTTGTGAATACACTCGCGCTTCGTACGTATCCGGAAGCGGACAAAACGTTCACGGACTATCTTAAAGAAGTAAAACAAACCGCTTTACATGCATTTGACGCGCAGGATTATCCGCTTGAAGACCTTCTGCAAAAGGTTGAGGTGCAGCGTGATACGAGCAGAAATCCGCTGTTTGATGCGGTATTCTCAATGCAAAATGCAAATGCGGAAGATCTGGTCATGGAAGGAATTGAGCTGAAGCACCATCCGTTTGACAGAAAAACAGCCAAGTTTGACCTGACAATGACGGCTGAGGACACAGACGAAGGTTTAACGTTTGTGCTTGAATATAACACCGCGCTGTTTAAACCGGAAACGGCAGAGACATGGAAGCATTACTGGCTTCAACTGTTAGAAGCCGCAGCGGAAAATCCGGCTGCGAAGCTTTCTGAGCTTTCATTGGTGAATAAAACAGAAAAACAAGCTCTCCTCAACGCATGGAAGGGAAAAACACTTTCTGTGCCGCGGGATAAAACGGTTCACCGTCTCTTTGAAGAAACGGCCGCCCGCTACGCGAACCGGCCGGCCGCGGCATACAACGGCGCGAAATGGACGTACGGCGAGCTGAACGCAAGGGCGAACCGGATCGCGCGCATTCTCATGGACTGCGGCGTCACGGCTGACGAACGTGTCGGCATTTTGACGAAACCGTCCTTGGAAATGGCCGCGGGCGTACTCGGCGTCCTGAAAGCAGGCGCGGCATTTGTGCCGATTGATCCCGACTACCCGGAAGAGCGGATCAGCTACATTCTGCAGGACAGCGGCGCCAAGCTTCTTCTTACACAGGAAGCGCTCGACGTGCCGGAAAGCTACAACGGAGAAACGATTCTGCTTGACGGCAGCCGCTCCATTTTGAGCCTGCCGCTTGATGAAAACGATGAAGCGAACCCGCAGACGGAAACAACGGCGGATCATCTCGCTTATATGATTTACACGTCAGGAACGACCGGACAGCCGAAGGGTGTCATGGTCGAACACCATGCGCTGGTGAACCTGTGTTTCTGGCATCACGACGCATTCGCCATGACGGCGGATGATAAAAGCGCCAAATACGCGGGCTTCGGTTTTGACGCCTCTATCTGGGAAATGTTCCCGACATGGACCATCGGCGCGGAGCTTCACGTCATTGACGAAGCGATCCGGCTGGATATCACCCGCTTAAATCACTATTTCGAAGAGCACGGCGTGACCATCACTTTCCTGCCGACGCAGCTGGCCGAACAATTTATGGAGCTGGAAAATACCTCTCTCCGCATGCTTCTCGTCGGCGGCGACAAGCTGAAGCGGGCGGTGAAACAGCCGTACACGATCGTCAACAACTACGGCCCGACGGAAAACACCGTCGTCGCGACAAGCGGCGTCATCAATCCGGAGGAAGGATCGCTTTCGATCGGACGGGCGATTGCCAATACGAGAGTTTATATTCTCGGCGACGGCGATCAGGTGCAGCCGGAAGGCATTGCCGGTGAATTGTGCGTGGCCGGCCGCGGTCTGGCGCGCGGATACCTGAACCGTGAAGAAGAAACGGCGAAGCGGTTTACCGCAGATCCGTTCGTGCCCGGCGAGCGCATGTACCGGACCGGCGACCTCGTCAAATGGAACGCGCAGTGCGGCATCGAATACATCGGCCGTATTGACCAGCAGGTCAAAGTGCGGGGCTACCGGATCGAGCTTTCAGAAATCGAAGTCCGCCTCGCCCAGCTTGCGGACGTTCATGACGCAGCGGTGACGGCCGTGGAAGACAAAGCGGGCAATACCGCGCTTTGCGCCTATGTCGCGCCTCAGCAGGACGATATTGAAGCGCTCAAATCCGCGCTGAAAGACACGCTGCCTGACTACATGGTGCCGGCGTTCTGGGTGGAGATGGACGAGCTTCCGGTCACCGCAAACGGAAAGATTGACAAAAAAGCCCTGCCGGCGCCTGACATTGAAGCGGGAAGCGCGGCATACAAAGCGCCGGAAACGGAGATGGAGACGCTGCTTTCCGACATTTGGCAGGAAGTGCTCGGTCTTGACCAGATCGGCGTAAGCGATAATTTCTTCACGCTCGGCGGGGACTCGATCAAAGGCATCCAAATGGCGAGCCGCCTGAACCAGCACGGCTATAAATTGGAGATGAAAGATCTCTTCCAGCATCCGACCATCGAAGAGCTCGTCTCCTACGTGGAGCGGACGGAAGGCAAGCAGGCCGACCAGGGCCCTGTCGAAGGCGAAGCGGCTTTAACGCCGATCCAGCGCTGGTTCTTTGAACGAAACTTCACGGACAAACACCACTGGAACCAATCCGTCATGCTTCACGCGAAAGACGGCTTTGATCCGGAGATAACAGAAAAAACATTACATGTCCTGACGGTTCACCATGATGCGCTCCGGATGATTTATCGTGAACAAAAACCGTATTACAGAGGGCTTGAGGATGCGTCTGTTGAACTGAACGTCTTTGAGCTGAACGGACCTGCTGAAGACCATGAGGACCGTATCGAAAGGGAAGCAGACCGTCTTCAAAGCAGTATTTCACTGGAAACAGGACATCTCTTGAAAGCCGGGCTCTTCCGGGCTGAAGATGGAGACCACCTTCTTCTCGCAATCCATCACTTAGTCGTGGATGGTGTATCTTGGCGGATTTTACTGGAGGACTTTACGTCCGTTTATACGCAGCTGAAGCAAGGCAATGAACCCGCGCTGCCGCCGAAAACACATTCATTCGCCGAATTTGCCGAGAGAATCAAAGAATACGCAAATACGAAGGCGTTTCTGAAAGAAGCGGATTACTGGAGAGAGCTTGAGGAAAAAGAGGTATGCACTCAGCTTCCGAAAGACAGGCAGTCTGGTGATCAGCGCATGAGACATACGAGAACGGTCAGCTTCTCTCTGACGCCTGAACAAACTGAACAGCTGACGACAAACGTACATGAAGCCTATCACACCGAAATGAACGACATCCTGCTCACGGCGCTCGGACTGGCGCTGAAAGAGTGGACGGGTGAAGACACGATCGGCGTTCATTTGGAAGGCCACGGGCGCGAAGACATTCTTGACGGCCTGAATATCACCCGGACGGTCGGATGGTTTACGAGCATGTATCCGATGATCCTTGAGATGAAGCACGCCGACGATCTTTCATATCAGCTGAAACAAATGAAAGAAGACATCAGACACATCCCGAACAAAGGAGTCGGCTACGGCATTCTGCGTTATGTAACGGCGCCTGAGCATAAAGAGAATCTTTCATTTGAGATTGATCCGGATATCAGCTTTAACTACTTAGGCCAGTTTAATGAGATGTCGGATTCCGGCTTATTTACAAGATCCGGGATGCCGTCAGGACAATCGCTGAGCCCTGACACAGAGAAGCCGAATGCGCTTGATATTGTCGGATTTATAGAAAATGGGCAGATGACGATGACGTTTGCCTATCATTCTCTCGAATTTCATGAAAAAACCATTCAATCGTTCAGTGACAGTTTTAAAGGGCACCTCTTGAAAATCATAGATCACTGCCTGGCCCAAGACGGACCTGAGCTTACGCCTAGCGATCTTGGCGATGATGATCTGACGCTTGATGAACTTGATAAATTAATGGAAATTCTCTAACAGAAAAGACAGAGGTGACATATGAGCAAAAAATCGATTCAAAAGGTGTATGCACTCACACCGATGCAGGAGGGAATGCTGTATCATGCGCTGCTTGATCCGCATTCTTCCTCCTACTTCACACAATTAGAGCTTAGGATTCACGGAAGCTTTCAGCTGGAGCTTTTTGAAAAAAGCGTCAATGAGCTGATCCGGACATATGACATTTTGCGTACGGTATTCGTGCACCAGCAGCTTCAAAAACCGCGCCAAGTCGTATTGGCGGAGCGGAAGACGAAGGTGCACTATGAAGATATCAGTCAATTAGATGAATCGCGCCAAACCGAATATATTGAACGCTATAAACGCGGCGTGCAGCAGCAGGGCTTTCATCTGGCGAAAGATATTCTCTTTAAAGCGGCGGTGTTCAGACTCAGTGAGAAGGAGCTGTATCTCGTCTGGAGCAATCATCATATCGTCATGGACGGCTGGAGTATGGGCGTTTTGATGAAAAGCCTGTTCCAAAACTATGAAGCGCTTCGTGCCGGCCGGCCTGCCGGGGGAAGCCAAGGCAAACCTTACTCTGACTATATCAAATGGCTCGGAGGCCGGGATTATGAGGAGGCGGAACAATATTGGAGCAGCCGACTGGCGGATTTCGAACAGCCGAGCCTGCTCCCGGGCCGTCTGGCATCAGAAAAGAAAGACTACCAAAATGAAGAATATTCTTTTGTCTGGGATGAAGAGCTGGTCGCGCAGATTCAGCAGACCGCCAACCGACATCAAGTCACGGGGCCTAACCTGTTTCAGGCCGTTTGGGGTGCGGTGCTCAGCAAATACAACTATACAGACGATGTGGTGTTCGGCACCGTCGTATCAGGCCGTCCTTCAGAAATCAACGGCATAGAAACGATGGCGGGGCTGTTCATCAATACAATTCCCGTCAGAATCAAGATTGACAAAGATGCAGCCTTTTCGGACGTGATGGCGGCAGTTCAGAAAAACGCCGTGGAAGCCGAGCGCTATGATTATGTGCCGCTCTATGACATTCAAAAGCGCTCCGCCCTAGACGGCAGCCTCTTAAATCATTTGGTCGCGTTTGAAAACTATCCGCTGGACAAAGAGCTGGAAAACGGGGGCATGGAGGAAAGACTCGGCTTTTCCATTAAAGTTGAACATGCTTTTGAGCAGACGAGCTTTGATTTCAATCTCATCGTGTATCCGGGAAAAACGTGGACTGTCAAAATCAAATACAATGGAGCGGCTTTCGCTCATGATGCCATCGAACGAACGGCGCACCATCTGACCCGCATGATGAAAGCCGCGGTCGGAACGCCTGACGCGCCCGTGCGGGAACTCGGCCTTGTTTCAGGCGAAGAAGAGCGGCAGATTGTTGAGATATTCAATGATACGAAAACGGCGCTTCCGGAAGAGGAGGCCGTTCACCGTTTGTTTGAAGCACAGGCAAACCGGACGCCTGCAAGCATCGCGATAAAAGAAGCGGGACGCGAATGGACCTACCGTGAAGTGAACGAAGCGGCCAACCGTCTGGCGAGACACCTTGTGAAGAGCGGGCTGGAAAAAGGCCGGACCGCCGCTATTATGAACGACCGGTCTGCGGAAACCGTTGTCGGAATGCTTGCCGTCCTAAAAGCAGGCGGCGCATATGTGCCGATTGATCCGGCTTTTCCGGAGGACCGTCTCCGCTTTATGGCGGAAGACAGCTCGATTCGGCTCGTGCTGACAGTTCAGGACTATCAAGAACAAGCGGGCACATTGCAAGTCCCGGTCGTCATGCTGGATGAAAGCGCGGATGAAACGGTAAGCGGAACAGACTTGAATCTTCCGACCGGCAGCAACGACTTGGCGTATATCATGTATACATCCGGATCGACCGGCAAACCGAAAGGCGTCATGATTGAACACAGAAATATCATCAGGCTCGTCAAACATTCGAATTACGTGCCGGTTCATGAAGAAGACCGGATGGCGCAAACGGGAGCCGTCAGCTTTGATGCCGGAACCTTCGAAGTCTTCGGCGCATTGCTGAACGGAGCGTCATTGCACCCGGTGAAAAAAGAGACGCTGCTTGACGCCGGACAATTCGCCCAATTTCTGAAAGAGCAGCGGATCACGACCATGTGGCTGACGTCTCCGCTGTTTAATCAGCTTGCCCAAAAGGATGCCGGCATGTTTAACACGCTCCGGCACCTCATCATCGGCGGTGATGCACTTGTGCCGCATATCGTCAGCAAAGTGAGAAAGGCATCACCGGAGCTGTCGCTTTGGAACGGATACGGGCCGACGGAGAATACGACGTTTTCGACGAGTTTTCTCATTGATCAGGATTATGACGGTTCGGTCCCGATCGGGAAGCCGATCGGAAATTCCACTGCGTACATTATGGATGAAAACCGCAATCTCCAGCCGATCGGCGCGCCCGGTGAGCTGTGCGTCGGCGGAAGCGGAGTGGCAAGAGGCTATGTGAACCTGCCTGAATTAACGGAGAAGCAGTTTGTCCGCGATCCGTTCAGACCGGATGAAATGATATACCGGACGGGGGACTTGGCGAAGTGGCTTCCGGACGGCACGATCGAGTTTCTCGGCAGAATTGACAACCAAGTAAAGGTCCGCGGTTTCAGAATCGAGCTCGGCGAAATCGAGGCGAAAATCAGCCAGGCGGAGAATGTGACGGAATCTGCGGCTGTGATCCGGAAAAATAAAGCGGATGAAAATGAAATCTGCGCTTACTTTACGGCAGACCAAGCCCTTTCGCCGGAAGACCTGCGCAAAACGCTTTCGGAATCACTTCCGGAATATATGATTCCCGCGCACTTCATCCAGATGAATCAGTTTCCGCTGACGGCGAACGGAAAAATTGATAAAAAAGCGCTGCCTGAGCCTCAGGCTGAAGCCGTTCAAAAAGAATACGTAGCGCCGAAAACGGAAGCGGAGCAGAAACTCGCGGACATTTGGGAAGGCATTCTCGGTGTAAAAGCGGGTGTGACTGACAATTTCTTCACGATTGGCGGACATTCTTTAAAAGCCATGATGATGACCGCTAAAATCCAGGAGCACTTTCAAAAAGAAGTGCCGATTAAAGTGTTATTTGAAAAGCCGACCATTCAGGAGCTTGCGCATTATTTGCAGCATGAGAGCGAGGAGGAGCAGCAGTTTGAACCGATCCGACAAGCGCCTTATCAGAAGCATTATCCTGTTTCCTCAGCACAGCGCAGGATGTATATCCTTAATCAGCTCGGACAGGCCAGCACGAGCTACAACGTCCCTGCTGTACTTTTGCTGGAAGGGTCAGTAGACAAAAAGCGTCTTGAGGAGGCCATGCAGGCATTAATCAACCGTCATGAGACACTGCGTACGTCGTTTGACATGGCAGAGGGAGAAGTCGTGCAGACCATTCATAAAAATGTGTCGTTTGAGCTTGAAACCGCCGAGGGCCGGGAAGAAGATGCAGAAGAGCTGACAAAAGCCTTTATCAGGCCGTTTGCGCTCAACCGCGCGCCGCTTGTCCGTTCGAAGCTGATCCGGCTTGAAGAAGACCGGTATCTTCTGCTGATTGACATGCACCACATTATTACGGACGGAAGCTCAATGGGCATTTTCATCGGTGATCTTGCGAAGCTTTATCAAGGCACGGAGCTTGCGCTGCCAAAGATTCATTATAAGGATTTTTCAGTCTGGCAGCGTGAAAAAGCAAAACTCGATCAGCACGAAGCCTACTGGCTTGATACGTTCAAAGGCGATCTGCCGGTGCTGGATCTGCCGCTTGATTTCCCGCGTCCTGCCGAGCGCAGTTTTGAAGGGGAACGCGTCATCTTCGGGCTTGATAAACAGGTGACGGCGCAGATTAAGAAGCTGCTGGCTGATACGGATACGACGATGTACATGTTCTTGTTAGCCGCTTTTCAAGTGCTGCTGTCCAAATATTCTGGGCAGGAAGACATCATAGTCGGGTCTCCGGCGGCCGGAAGACAGCATCCTGATCTCCAAGACGTGCCGGGCATGTTTGTCAACACAGTGGCGCTTCGGTCGCATCCTGCCGGCAAAAAAACGTTCAAGCAATTTCTGGATGAAGTGAAAACGGCGAGCCTTCAAGCTTTTGAGCATCAAAGCTATCCGCTTGAAGAATTAATTGAAAAACTGCCGTTAACGAGGGACACAAGCCGGAGTCCGCTGTTCAGCGTGTTATTTAATATGCAGAACATGGAGATCCCGGCCCTGCGGCTCGGAGATTTGGAGATTTCTTCTTACTCCATGCATCATCATGTCGCTAAATTTGATCTTTCCTTAGAAGCGGCTGAACGCGGAGAAGAGGTCGGATTGAGCTTTGATTACGCGAAAGCCTTATTTGCGGACGAAACCATCCGCCGCTGGAGCGCTCATTTTGTCAATCTGATTAAAGCCTGCGCTGAAAATCCGGATATTCAGCTGGCCGACGCAAGCCTGCTGTCCGCTCCTGAACGGGAAGCGCTCCTTTCTGATGAAAAACGTACGGAAGCGGATCTGCCTGAGGGCACTTTTGTTTCGCTGTTTGAACGGCAAGCGCAAAAAACGCCTGATCTCACGGCGGTTGCGGGCGGAATAAGTCTGACATATCGTGAGCTTGATGAACGCTCGAACCGGTTTGCCCGCCACCTTCAGGCTTGCGGAACGGGCAGTGAGGACATCGTGGCCATTATGATGGATCGTTCGGCCGACTTGATTACCGCGATTCTCGGCGTCATGAAAGCCGGAGCGGCATTTCTCCCGATTGATCCGGAGACTCCTGAAGAGAGAATCCGCTACTCTCTCGAAGACAGCGGAACGAAGCTTCTGGTCGTCAATGAGAGAAACATGACCGCGGCCGCCGTTTATAAAGGAAAAACGGTCGTAATGGAAGACGGAGAATGGCAGAACGAAAGCGCCGACCGGCTTGAAACGGAGCCCGGCGCCGACCAGCTTGCATATATCATTTATACCTCGGGAACAACGGGCAAACCGAAAGGCGTCCAGCTGGAGCACCGCAATCTAATCAATTATGTCACATGGTTCAGCCGTGAAGCCGGTTTGACCGAAGCTGACAAATCTGTGCTGCTGTCTTCTTACGCATTTGATCTCGGCTATACGGCTATATTCCCGATTCTTCAGGCGGGCGGAGAGCTGCACATTGTGCCGAAAGAGATGTACACCGCGCCTGATCAGCTTGGTGAGTATATACAGAAAAACGGCATTACGTATATGAAACTGACGCCGTCATTGTTCCATATGATCGTCAATACAGCCCGTTTTACGTCAGAACGCCGTTTCAGCCCGCTTCGTTTAGTGGTGCTCGGCGGAGAAAAGATCATCACGTCCGATGTCCGCAAGTATCATGACGTATACGCCCATACCGACTTCATCAATCACTACGGGCCGACGGAAACGACGATCGGCGCCATTGCCGGACGGATCAATATGGAGCGCCTTGATCAATATGAACAGCGTCCCGTCATCGGCCGCCCGATCGCGAATACCGGCGCGCTTGTATTGGACGGAGCAATGCAGCTCGTTCCTCCGGGCGCAAGCGGCGAGCTTTATATTGCCGGGAAGGGGCTTGCCAGAGGATATCTTCACCGTCCGCAGCTGACGGCGGAGAAATTTCTCTCAAATCCTTTTTCACCGGACAGCCTCATGTACAAAACGGGAGATGTCGTCCGCAGGCTTCCTGACGGGACGATTGAATTTATCGGCCGTGCGGATGATCAGGTGAAAATCCGGGGCTACCGCATTGAATTAAAAGAGGTTGAAACTGTGCTGTTAAGCGTAAACGGCATTCAGGAGGCGGTCGTTCTCGCAGTCAGCGAAGGCGGGCTGCCGGAACTGTGCGCGTACTATAAAGCCGACAGCGGGCTGAAAGGCTCTGAGCTTCGCAAACGGCTTTCCGAAACACTGCCGTCTCATATGCTTCCGGCTTATTTCATGCAAGTAGACCGCATTCCGCTCACAGCCAACGGAAAAGCCGATAAAAACGCCCTTCCGAAACCGGGCGTCAGCCAAACGGCGCAAACAGCTTCAGCCTTGCCGGAAACGGAATTGGAGGAAAAGCTGTGCCGCATTTGGAAACAGACACTCGGTACGGATACGCTCGGCATTGACGATAATTTCTTCGATTACGGCGGGCACTCTTTAAAAGGCATGATGCTCCTCGCCAATATTCAGGCTGAACTGGACAAAACGGTTCCGTTAAAAGCGCTGTTCGAACAGCCGACTGTCCGCCTGCTTGCCGCATATATCGAAAAATCAGCGGTATCTGAGGGATATCGGATGATCTCACCGGCCGACAGTGCAGACGCGTACCCGTTATCATCCGCCCAAAAACGGATGTACGTCCTGAACCAGCTTGACCGGGAGACAATCAGTTATAATATGCCGTCCGTTCTTCTGATGGAAGGAGAAGTCAATATTTCAAGGCTTCAGGAAGCGCTCAATCAGATGATCAATCGCCACGAGTCTTTGCGGACGTCCTTTATCGATCAAAACGGCCGCCCGATGCAGCAGATCGCAGAACAGGCTGACATCGACCTGCACATCTTTGAAGCAGCAGACGAGGAGAAAGCGGATCTTATCATTCAGGCATTCATTAAGCCGTTCGATCTGAGTGCGGCTCCGCTCATTCGGGCCGCTCTTGTCAGACTGAATGAAAAGAAACACCTGCTGCTGCTGGATATGCATCATATTATTGCCGACGGCGTGTCCAGAAGCATGCTGGTCAAAGAGCTCGCTCATCTTTACAAAGGCGGAAGCCTGCCGTCGCCGAACCTGCACTATAAAGACTTCGCCGTCTGGCAGAATGAACTCGAGCAGGCCGAACGGATGAAAGACCATGAGCGTTATTGGCTCTCCGCATTTTCCGGCGAGCTTCCTGAATTGAATCTGCCGACCGATTTCCCTCGTCCGCCGGTTCAAAGTTTTAAAGGACAATTCGTCCGTTTCAGAGCGGGGCGTGAAACGGAAAAAGCGGTGCGTGAATTAATGGAATCATCGGGAGCGACTCTTCATATGGTGCTTCACGCCGCGTTCCATGTCTTTTTGAGCAAAATCACGGGGCAGCGCGATATCATTATCGGCTCGGTGACCGCCGGAAGAACGAGCGCCGAAGTTCAGGAAATGCCGGGGATGTTTGTCAATACGCTTGCGCTTCGCAATGAAACGCAAAAAGAGCAGACCTTTGCCGGGTTGCTCGAACGGGTGAAACAAACCAATCTCGACGCGCTGGCGCATCAGGATTATCCGTTTGAAGATCTGATCGGAAAGCTTGACCTGCCGAGAGATATGAGCCGCAACCCGTTGTTCCAGGTGATGGTGACGACAGAAGATCCGGATAAAGAAACACTGGAACTGGAGAACCTGCGCATCACTCCGTATGAGTCAAACCAAGGCACGGCGAAATTCGATCTGACACTCGGCGGCTTTACGGATCAAGAAGGTTTCGGCCTTCAGTTTGAATATGCGACTGATCTGTTTAAAAAAGAAACAATTGAAAAGTGGAGCGCCGGGTTCCTGCGGATTCTGAAGCAAGCGGCAGAAAGTCCGGACAGAAAGCTGCCTGAGATTTCACTGATCAGCGATGCTGAAAAACAAGCTCTCCTCAACGCATGGAAGGGAAAAACACTTTCTGTGCCGCGGGATAAAACGGTTCACCGTCTCTTTGAAGAAACGGCCGCCCGCTACGCGAACCGGCCGGCCGCGGCATACAACGGCGCGAAATGGACGTACGGCGAGCTGAACGCAAGGGCGAACCGGATCGCGCGCATTCTCATGGACTGCGGCGTCACGGCTGACGAACGTGTCGGCATTTTGACGAAACCGTCCTTGGAAATGGCCGCGGGCGTACTCGGCGTCCTGAAAGCAGGCGCGGCATTTGTGCCGATTGATCCCGACTACCCGGAAGAGCGGATCAGCTACATTCTGCAGGACAGCGGCGCCAAGCTTCTTCTTACACAGGAAGCGCTCGACGTGCCGGAAAGCTACAACGGAGAAACGATTCTGCTTGACGGCAGCCGCTCCATTTTGAGCCTGCCGCTTGATGAAAACGATGAAGCGAACCCGCAGACGGAAACAACGGCGGATCATCTCGCTTATATGATTTACACGTCAGGAACGACCGGACAGCCGAAGGGTGTCATGGTCGAACACCATGCGCTGGTGAACCTGTGTTTCTGGCATCACGACGCATTCGCCATGACGGCGGATGATAAAAGCGCCAAATACGCGGGCTTCGGTTTTGACGCCTCTATCTGGGAAATGTTCCCGACATGGACCATCGGCGCGGAGCTTCACGTCATTGACGAAGCGATCCGGCTGGATATCACCCGCTTAAATCACTATTTCGAAGAGCACGGCGTGACCATCACTTTCCTGCCGACGCAGCTGGCCGAACAATTTATGGAGCTGGAAAATACCTCTCTCCGCATGCTTCTCGTCGGCGGCGACAAGCTGAAGCGGGCGGTGAAACAGCCGTACACGATCGTCAACAACTACGGCCCGACGGAAAACACCGTCGTCGCGACAAGCGGCGTCATCAATCCGGAGGAAGGATCGCTTTCGATCGGACGGGCGATTGCCAATACGAGAGTTTATATTCTCGGCGACGGCGATCAGGTGCAGCCGGAAGGCATTGCCGGTGAATTGTGCGTGGCCGGCCGCGGTCTGGCGCGCGGATACCTGAACCGTGAAGAAGAAACGGCGAAGCGGTTTACCGCAGATCCGTTCGTGCCCGGCGAGCGCATGTACCGGACCGGCGACCTCGTCAAATGGAACGCGCAGTGCGGCATCGAATACATCGGCCGTATTGACCAGCAGGTCAAAGTGCGGGGCTACCGGATCGAGCTTTCAGAAATCGAAGTCCGCCTCGCCCAGCTTGCGGACGTTCATGACGCAGCGGTGACGGCCGTGGAAGACAAAGCGGGCAATACCGCGCTTTGCGCCTATGTCGCGCCTCAGCAGGACGATATTGAAGCGCTCAAATCCGCGCTGAAAGACACGCTGCCTGACTACATGGTGCCGGCGTTCTGGGTGGAGATGGACGAGCTTCCGGTCACCGCGAACGGAAAGATTGACAAAAAAGCCCTGCCGGAACCGGATATTGAAGCGGGAAGCGCGGCATACAAAGCGCCGGAAACGGAGATGGAGACGCTGCTTTCCGACATTTGGCAGGAAGTACTCGGTCTTGATCAGATCGGCGTAAGCGATAATTTCTTCACGCTCGGCGGCGACTCGATCAAAGGCATCCAAATGGCGAGCCGTCTGAACCAGCACGGCTACAAGCTGGAAATGAAAGATCTCTTCCAGCATCCGACCATCGAAGAGCTCGTCTCCTATGTGGAGCGGACGGAAGGCAAGCAGGCCGACCAGGGACCTGTCGAAGGCGAAGCGGCCTTAACGCCGATCCAGCGCTGGTTCTTTGAACGAAACTTCACGGACAAACACCACTGGAACCAATCCGTCATGCTTCACGCGAAAGACGGCTTTGATCCGGACCTGGTGGAAAAAACCCTGCAAGCATTGATTGAACACCATGACGCGCTCCGCATGGTTTACCGTGAAGAAAGGGAAGGCATCATTCAGACATACCTCCCTGTCACAGAATGCAAGGCAAGCTTTGAAATCGTTGATCTGTACGGAACTGACGAGGATATGCTGAAAAGCCAGATTCAGCGGCTTGCCGATCATCTTCAGGGAAGTCTGGATCTGGAGAACGGCCCGCTGTTAAAAGCGGAGCAATACCGGACAGAACAAGGCGATCATCTGTTAATCGCGATTCACCATCTCGTCGTGGACGGGGTTTCATGGAGAATTCTGCTTGAGGATTTCGCTTCAGGTTATAAACAGGCGCAGCAGCAAAACAGCATCGTCCTCCCGCAAAAAACCCACTCCTTTAAAGATTGGGCGGAGGCGCTGAACACGTTTGCGCAATCAGAAGAGCTGAAAAAGCAGACGGATTATTGGGCGCAGGCAGATGCGGAAGAACTCCGGCCGCTGCCCAAAGACCATGATCCGAACAAGCGGCTCGTCAAACATACGGCGGCCGTGAAATGTGAATTGACTGAGGAAGAAACGGCACAGCTGCTCACAGATGTTCATCATCCGTACGGAACGGAAATCAACGACATTCTGCTCAGCGCGCTCGGCTTAACGATCGGTGAATGGACGGAAAACGGCAAAGTCGGCATCAACTTAGAAGGACACGGCCGGGAGGAAATCATACCGAATGTCAATATTTCACGGACGGTCGGCTGGTTTACGGCCCAATATCCTTTGATTCTGCAGATCAGCAAGGAAGACGGCATCTCTTCCGTCATTAAAACGGTAAAAGAGACGGTGCGGCGCGTTCCTGATAAAGGTGTAGGATACGGGATTCTCCGGTATCTGTCATCCGATGAAGCAGAAAAAGGCGTCACGCCTGAAATCAGTTTTAACTACTTGGGGCAGTTTGACAATGAAGTGAAAACGGAATGGTTTGAGCCGTCTCCATATGATATGGGACGTCAAGTCAGCGAAGAGTCAGAGGCGTTATACGCACTGAGCTTCAGCGGGATGGTTACAGGCGGCCGCTTCGTCATTTCCTGCTCATACAATCAGGAAGAATATGAAAGAAGCACCGTCGAAACACAGATGCAGCGGTTTAAAGACAATCTCTTAATGATCATCCGCCATTGCACGGCCAAAGAGGAGAAAGAATTTACGCCGAGCGATTTCAGCGCGCAGGATCTTGAGATGGATGAAATGGGAGACATCTTTGACATGCTTGAGGAGAATTTAACGTGACAAAAACAGATAACAGAAGGGGGGAGCGGAGCAGATGAGCCAATTCAGCAAAGATCAGGTTCAGGACATGTATTATTTGTCGCCGATGCAGGAGGGAATGCTGTTTCATACTCTCCTGAATCCCGGCCAAAGTTTTTACATCGAACAAATGACAATGAAAGTAAAAGGCAGCTTGAATATCAAAAGCCTTGAAGAAAGCATGAATGTGATCATGGACCGGTACGATGTATTTCGTACCGTGTTCATTCACGAAAAAGTAAAAAGGCCGGTCCAAGTCGTATTGAAAAAACGGCAATTTCAGATAGAAGAAATCGATCTGACACATGTAACGGACAGCGAGCAAACAGCCAAAATCAATGAATACAAAGAACAGGATAAGATCAAGGGCTTTGATTTGACGCGGGATATTCCGATGCGGGCAGCCATTTTTAAAAAATCGGAAGAAAGCTTTGAATGGGTGTGGAGCTACCACCACATCATTTTGGACGGCTGGTGCTTCGGCATCGTCGTGCAGGATCTGTTTAAGGTATACAATGCCCTGCGTGAACAAAAGCCGTACAGCCTGCCGCCGGTCAAACCGTATAAAGACTATATCAAGTGGCTTGAAAAGCAGGATAAACAAGCATCACTGCATTACTGGCGCGGGTACTTAGAAGGTTTTGAAGGACAAACGACATTTGCGGAGCAAAAAAAGAAACAAAAGGACGGCTATGAGCCGAAAGAGCTGCTCTTCTCACTGCCGGAGGCGGAAACAAAAGCATTTACCGAGCTTGCAAAATCGCAGCATACCACTTTGAGTACGGCGCTTCAGGCGGTTTGGAGTGTATTAATCAGCCGCTATCAGCAGTCTGGCGATTTGATCTTCGGTACAGTCGTTTCCGGGCGTCCCGCAGAAATCAAAGGCGTTGAACATATGGTCGGGCTGTTTATCAATGCTGTCCCGAGGCGGGTCAAGCTGTCTGAGGATACCACATTTAACGGCTTGCTCAAGCAGCTGCAGGAACAATCGCTGCAGTCTGAGCCGCATCAATATGTACCGCTCTATGACATCCAAAGCCAGGCCGATCAGCCAAAGCTGATTGACCACATCATTGTGTTTGAAAATTATCCGCTTCAGGATGCAAAAAATGAAGAGAACAGTGAAAACGGCTTTGATATGGAGGACGTCCATGTTTTTGAGAAATCGAATTATGATCTCAACCTGATGGCTTCTCCAGGTGATGAGATGCTGATTAAGCTTGCCTATAACGGGAATGTGTTTGATGAGGCGTTTATCCTGCGCTTAAAATCTCAGCTTCTCACAGCGATTCAGCAGCTCATCCAGAAGCCGGATCAGCCTGTCAATACGATCAGACTTGTTGATGAAAAGGAAAGAGAGCTTCTGCTTACCGGCTTAAACCCGCCGGCTCAGACTCATCAGGCGAAGCCTCTGACAGATTGGTTCAAGGAAGCGGTGAATGTAAATCCAGATGCACCGGCGCTTACGTATTCCGGCCAGACTCTTTCCTATCGTGAATTAGATGAGGAAGCGAACCGTCTTGCGCGCCGTTTGCAAAAGCAAGGTGCGGGTAAGGACACTGTTGTCGCGTTGTACACGAAGCGCTCGCTTGAGCTGGTGATCGGCATTCTCGGCGTATTAAAAGCGGGAGCGGCTTATCTGCCGGTTGATCCGAAGCTGCCGGAGGACCGAATCTCGTACATGCTGGCTGACAGTGCGGCAGCCTGTCTGCTGACACATCAGGAGATGAAAGAAAAAGCGGTTCAGCTGCCGTATACAGGAACAACGCTCATCATCGATGATCAAGCACGGTTTGAGGAACAGGCAAGCGATCCTGCAGCCGCAATTGATCCCGATGATCCGGCGTATATTATGTATACGTCCGGCACAACCGGAAAGCCGAAGGGCAATATCACCACTCATGCCAATATTCAAGGATTGGTCAAGCATGTAGACTACATGGCATTTTCTGAAAAAGATACGTTCTTATCTGTTTCCAATTACGCCTTTGACGCATTTACCTTTGATTTCTACGCATCAATACTGAATGCGGCACGGCTCATTATCGCAGATGAACATACACTGCTTGATACAGAACGGCTCACTGATCTGATCCGGCAGGAGAATGTCAATGTCATGTTTGCGACAACCGCACTTTTTAATCTTCTCACCGATGCGGGAGAGGAGTGGCTGAAGGGGCTTCGCTGTGTGTTATTCGGGGGTGAGCGCGCGTCAGTGCCTCACGTCAGAAAGGCGCTTGAGATCATGGGGCCCGGCAAGCTGATTAATTGCTACGGGCCGACTGAGGGAACGGTGTTTGCGACAGCTCACGTCGTGCATGATATACCGGATTCCCTTTCCTCATTGCCGATCGGAAAGCCGATCAGCAATGCCAGTGTTTATATTCTTAACGGGCAAAATCAGCTTCAGCCGTTTGGAGCTGTCGGTGAACTGTGCATCAGCGGAATGGGTGTATCAAAAGGGTATCTGAACCGTCATGACCTGACGAAGCAAACGTTTATCCCAAATCCGTTCAAGCCGGGAGAAACGCTTTACCGCACAGGGGATTTAGCACGCTGGCTGCCGGATGGAACAATTGAATACGCCGGGCGTATTGACGACCAGGTCAAAATACGCGGACACCGGATTGAGCTTGAAGAAATCGAAAAGCAGCTGCAGGAATACCCGGGTGTGAAAGATGCGGTCGTTGTTGCAGACCGCCATGAGTCTGGAGATGCATCAATCAACGCCTACCTCGTGAACCGGACGCCGCTTTCAGCTGAAGACGTAAAGAGGCACCTGAAAAAACAGCTTCCTGCTTACATGGTGCCGCAAACCTTTACTTTCTTAGAGGAGCTTCCGTTAACGACAAACGGGAAGGTCAATAAACGGCAGCTGCCGAAACCGGATCAGGCTCAGGCGGCGAAAGAATGGATCGGGCCTCGAAACGCGACGGAAGAAACGATTGCACACATCTGGTCCGACATCCTCGGCAGACAGCAGATCGGGATTCATGATGATTTCTTCGCGCTCGGAGGCCATTCCTTAAAAGCGATGACGGCAGCGTCGCGCATTAAAAAAGAGCTCGGTACGGACATTCCGGTGCAGCTGTTATTCGAAGCGACGACAATTGCAGACATTGCCGGTTATCTGCTTCACGGTGAAGAAAAAGGAATGAAAGATCTCACCATCATGAATAAAAATCAGTCTGACACACTGTTTGGGTTCCCGCCGGTTCTCGGTTACGGGCTGATGTACCAGCCGCTGGCAAAACAGCTGTCCGGCTATAAAATCTGTGCGTTTGATTTTATCGAGGAAGACAACCGCATCGAACGCTACACAGAGCTGATCAATCAGCTCCAGCCGGAAGGACCGGTCAAGCTGTTCGGATACTCGGCAGGCTGCACGCTCGCCTTTGAAACGGCCAAACGCCTTGAAGCAGGGGGCCGTAAAGTGGAGCGGCTGATCATGGTTGATTCCTATAAAAAACAAGGCGTCAGCGACTTGGAAGGCCGCACCGTAGAAAGTGATGTCCAGGCGCTGATGAAGGTAAACCGGGACAATGAAGCGCTGAATGACGAAGCTGTCAAAGAAGGTCTCGCCAAAAAAACAAACGCGTTTTATTCTTATTTCGTGCATACCGTCAGCACCGGCACGGTCAATGCGGATATAGATCTTTTAACGTCAGAACCGGACTTTGCGATGCCGCCGTGGCTCGCTTCGTGGGAAGAAGCCACGACAGGTGAATACCGTGTGAAAAAAGGCTGCGGCACGCACGCAGAAATGCTTCAGGGAGAATGTCTCGAAAGGAATGCGGCATATTTGCTCGAATTCCTAAAGAAGGAACATCTGAAGCTGACAACTTCACGATAGAAAAGGAGGAAGCCCGCCAATGGTCCAGCTCTTTAAATCGTTCGATACCACAGAAAAAACGCAGCTCATCTGTTTTCCGTTCGCAGGAGGCTATTCCGCATCATTCCGCCCGCTCCACACCTACCTTCAAGGTGAGTGTGAGATGCTTGCCGCGGAACCGCCGGGACACGGAACAAATCAAATGTCCGCCGTTGAGGATTTTGAACAGCTTGTCAGTTTATACAAGCAGGAGTTGAATCTCCATCCCGACCGCCCGTTTGTGCTGTTCGGCCACAGTATGGGAGGCATGGTCGCTTTCAGGCTGGCGCAAAAGCTGGAGCGGGAGGGCATTTACCCGCAGGCCGTGATCATCTCAGCCATTCAGCCGCCGCATGTTGAAAGGAAAAAAGTGTCTCATCTTGATGATGAAAAATTTCTCGCCCATATTATCGAGCTTGGCGGAATGCCGCAGGAGTTAGTGGAGAATAAGGAGGTCATGTCATTTTTCCTGCCTTCTTTCAGATCCGACTACCGCGCGCTTGAAAGCTTCCGTCCGTCTGATTCTCACATCATTCAATCACCCGTCCATATTTTTAACGGGCGGAAGGATAAAAAATGTATCAAAGATGCGGACGGATGGAAAAAATGGGCCGACAATCCCGTATTTCATGAGTTTTCGGACGGCCACATGTTCATATTAAGTGAAACTGAAAAAGTGGCGGAACGAATCTATGAGATTATTAACAGGAGCACTGCAGGCCAATTGTTATAGGATATGACAGACAGCATTCGCTGTCTGTTTTTTGTAACAAAATCTGCCCGCGAGTTTTCTCATTTATCAAAAATTTTATGTTATGATTTGATGGAATATAATTTTGAAGGGATTGTCGTACATGAATGATGCAGCAAAAGAGCTGAACAGAACATTATCTGAAGAAAACCCGCACGTGCTTCATATGCTTTCTGATTTGGGCAGAGAGTTGTTTTATCCGAAAGGGGTGCTGACACAATCGGCGGAAGCGAAAGCCAAGGCCGGAAAGTATAATGCCACGATCGGAATCGCCACCTCACAGGGCGAGTCCATGCACTTTTCCCATATTCAAGAGACACTGTCCGCCTATAACCCCGATGATATCTACGATTATGCTCCGCCGCAGGGAAAAGAGCCGCTCAGACAGGAATGGCTGAAAAAAATGCGTCTCGAAAATCCTTCATTAGCCGGCAAAGACATCAGCACGCCGATCGTGACAAACGCTTTAACACACGGGCTGAGCATTGTCGCCGACTTGTTCGTCAATGAAGGGGATACGCTGCTTCTGCCTGATAAATATTGGGGAAATTACAATTTCATTTTCGGTGTCCGGCGCAAGGCATCCATTGAGACGTACCCGCTTTTTCAGCAGGATGGGCGTTTTAATGCGGCGGGGCTGTCCGAGCTGCTGAAAAAGCAGGAAGAAAAGGCGATTGTCGTGCTGAATTTCCCGAATAATCCGACAGGCTACACGCCGGGAGAAGAGGAAGCGGCAGAAATCGTCAGCGTGATCCTGGAGGCGGCGGAGGCCGGCAAAGAGATTGTCGTGCTCGTAGACGATGCGTATTACAATCTGTTTTACGATGAAACGGCCATTCAGGAATCCATCTTCAGCAAACTCGCCCAAGTGCACGACCGGGTGCTTTGCGTGAAAATAGACGGCGCGACGAAGGAAAATTACGCGTGGGGCTTCCGCGTCGGTTTTATTACGTACAGCACAAAAAGCGAAAAAGCGCTGCGCGTGCTCGAGGAAAAAACAAAAGGAATTATCAGGGGAACGATTTCAAGCGCCCCGCACCCGTCCCAAACGTTTATGCTGCGGGCGATGCAGTCACCGGAATACGAGAAAGAAAAATCGCTGAAATATAACATCATGAAAAAACGGGCTGACAAAGTGAAAGCCGTTCTTGCAGAAAACAAGCACTATGAAGACGTATGGACGCCTTATCCGTTTAACTCGGGTTATTTCATGTGTGTCCGGCTGAAAGACATAAACGCCGGCGAATTGAGAGTATCGTTGCTTGAAAAGAGAGGAATCGGGACGATATCCATTAATGAAACCGATTTGCGAATCGCATTTTCATGTGTTGAAGAAGAACACATCGCGGATCTGTTCGAAGAAATTTATCAAGAAGCAAAGCAGCTGCAGAAACAGGCGGAAATATCAGGCTGACAAAAAAGGAGGGGGGCACCCTCCTTTTTGTCTTTTATTCTGTTACATTTACTTTCTCATTCACATTTTCCCGGAGCATTTGCCTGAAAACGGCGATATCTTTTTGCGAATAGAAAAGTCGTTTCGGCAGCAGAAGTGTTCCGTAACCCGATGTTTGTAATCGAAACATATCTTTGTGCTCCCTAGCCGAGAGCAGTTCATCCCATTCAAAAAGAATGCTTGCGTTTTTTTGTTTTTGGCTGATTCCGAGCTGATGAATCGTAATACTTCTGGCAGATTTCAGCCGCTGATTCGTTTTGTATGTTCTGTAAAGACGGAAGAATGAGATTGCCGTTGCGATCACCGTGACTGCCAAAGAGAGAATCACAGCTGCAAGGAAATTCAGGAGAGCTCTGACGCCCCATGTGCCGCCTGTAACCGGGCCGTTCATTCAAAACAGATGGCAGAAGCCAGCAGCATAATCAAAAAACAGACAGCCGCGGATTTTCCTTGATGATAAGCAAAGTGTTTTCTTACATCGGCAAATGTTAAGCAGCCCGCGAGATAGATATTTTCATTTCGTGTGTTGATCATATTCCGTCTTCGTTTCCTTTCATTTTTTCCCTATGTCGTAATATGCTTTTTTTCCGCCGTCCTGAAGCATTGCTTCCCAAGACTCCGATGACGATACAGACGGCGCCGGCGATATGATACCAGCGGAGTGACTCATGGAGAACGAGGACACCCGCAAGCATCGTCACGATGACGGACAAATTGTTAAAGGCGCTCATCTTAAACGCTTCAATCTTGGACAGCGCGTAGTTTGACATCAATGATGTAATGAGAGAAGACAAAATGCCTAAATACAGAATCGCTGCGATAAAACCGGGATCGCGGAAGGGCAGAAAATACTGCCCGATCGTTCCTTCCGCTCCGTGCCGGAAGAGAGCGATGCAGTTGAAGGAAGCAAAGCCGATCGCAGACATGCACCAGGTCAGCTCACCCAATGAAAAACGCTGGGTCATGCGTCTCGCTGCCGTATTGTAAAGGGCGGAGGACAGCGCGGACAACAGGATCAGGAAAGCACCTTTAAAACTCGCCGATTCCGCGGACACCCCTTTCATTGTGAAAATAAATACCACCCCGGCCACTGACAGGCATGTGAATCCCTTTTGCGCCCATGTCGGACGTTCCTTTAAAAAGTAAGACGAAAACAGCATCGTAAAAATCGGGATGGCGGCTTGAATGATACCGGCTTCCGATGATGAAGAATACAAAAGGCCGAACGCCTGAAAACTGAAAAACAAAGCCGGATATAAAAGGGCCAAAGGCAAGATCGCCAGCACATTCTTCCAGCTGACGGACAGTTTGATCCAGCCGAATAAAACAGGAAGCATTGCACAGATGAAGGCCGCTGTGAACCGATGAGCCAATATATCAAACGGATTGGCGGATTGAAGCGCAATCTTGACAAATATAAAGGAAAAACCGATAATCAGCGCATTTAAAATGGCAGCGAGGTAAGCAGCAGCCAAACGGTTTTGATTAATCATCTTTACGAACTCCTTTAATGAGATCGAGCGCCGGCCGCTCCCTTTTATTGTATGGGAAGGGAAGAAGCAGTACAATGAGAATAATGATAAACTGTACCGGTACAGATGGAGGTTCAGCATGGAAAAGTATATGAACGTGATGATAGAAGTGGAGAGTCTCATTGAAGGCGGCACTTTTCAGGAAGGGGCGCGGCTGCCTTCTATCAGGCAGCTGGCCGAGCGTTTTCACGTCAGTAAAAGCACCGTCATCCGTGCGCTTCAGGAGCTTGAAAAACGGCACATTATTTATGCCGTGCCGAAAAGCGGCTACTATCTTATTAAAAATGAAAAAAAGCGGGAGCGAGAACAAACAGGTATCATTGATTTTGCAGCCTCGGCGCCGGACCCTGATATTTTTCCGTACCGCGACTTTCAGCATTGCATCAACAAAGCCATTGATATGTATAAAAATGATTTGTTCATTTACGGCACGCCGCAGGGGCTTCCGTCTTTAATCCGGGTGCTTCAGAGGCTGTTATCCGATTATCAGGTATTTGCAAAAGAGCGGAACATTTTTATCACCTCGGGTGTGCAGCAGGCGTTATCCCTGCTGTCTCTGATGCCGTTTCCGAACGGAAAAAAGAAGATTTTAATCGAACAGCCGGGCTATCATCTGATGGTGGAGCAGCTTGAAGCGCTGCGCCTTCCCGCCTGCGGCATTAAACGGACGGCTGAGGGGCTTGATATGGCGGAAGTCGAGCGGCTGTTTCAAACGGAGGAAATTAAGTTTTTTTACACGATGCCCCGATTTCATAATCCGCTCGGCAGCTCTCTGACAGAATGGCAAAAACGAGAGCTTGTCCGATTAGCGGAGGCGTATGACGTTTATTTGGTTGAGGATGATTTCCTAGGAGATTTAGAGGACAATCAGAAGGCAGACCCGCTGTACGCCTACGATCTGTCTTC
Organism: Bacillus sp. FSL K6-2865; assembly: GCF_040311405.1. NCBI lineage: Bacteria > Bacillati > Bacillota > Bacilli > Caryophanales > Bacillaceae > Bacillus > Bacillus sp. FSL K6-2865. The sequence continues at coordinate 403,503 of NZ_CP152036.1, forward strand.
CCGCGTGATTTATTTGAAAAGCTTTTCGAAAATGATTTTTCCGGGGCTGCGTGTTGGAGCGGCTGTGCTCCCGGATTCGCTGGCCCCGGTTTTCCATACGTATAAAAAGCTGAGCGATATCGACTGTTCGATGATATCCCAAGCGGCCCTTGAAGTGTATATCAAAAGCGGCATGTTCAAAAGGCATAAAGAAAAAATCCGGGCCTCTTACAGAGCACGTTCCGAGCTGCTCCAAAACGCGCTGCAGGAGTACGGCGGTTTTTCTGTAAAGCAAACGTCGATCCATACCCATCTCGTGCTGGAGAAAAGCCTTTCCGCTTCAAGAGTTGTGCAGCGTCTGAAAGCGCAAGGCGTGCTGGTGGAGCCGATTGAGAGCCATTACCTATCGAATTTTCCGAAAGAAAATATCATCAAACTCAACGTGTCCAACGTCAAGACAGGGGATATCACGCGAGGCATCAAAATGCTGACGGATTGCTTATAACAGCTCTTCATACGTTTTCATCTCAATACCGTCACAAAAATCGGGATGCGCCGCACAAACGGCCAGCTTATACTCCTCGTCCGCCTCATATGTGCGGATGAAACAAGGTTCATGTCCGTCCGGAAGTTCAATGGACACATGGCCGTCGTCTTTGAGGCGGACGCTGAATGAATCAAGCGGCAGGGAAAGCCCTTTTCCGGCCTGTTTGATAAAGCTTTCTTTCATCGACCACAGGTGGTAAAAATAATCGGTCTGCTGATCGGGGTGTTTCGCTTGCAGATCACTGTATTCCGTCGGCGAAAAAAACCGTTTGGCGATATCAACCGTGCCGGGCTTCATTTTTTCAATATCAATGCCGATCGGTTTTGAATCAACGGCGCACACGATCCAGCGACCGGAGTGGGAAATATTAAAGTGCATGTCCGGAAGCGCGGGGATGTACGGCTTTCCGTATTCCTGAACGCTGAATGAAATCCCGGCCGGATCAAGTCCGTAAGCCTTCGCCGCAGCGGTGCGGATCAGCATGTCGCCGATCAAGGTGCGGTGAGCATCCTCCTTATGGTAAAAGCGCCGGCATTTTTCCCGCTTTTCGGCGGACACGGCCGCCATCATCCGATCCTCTTCCCCTGCAGAAAGCGGGCGGTCCATATATACTCCGTAAATCTTCATGTCCGATCCTCCGTCTGAAAATATTGTCAAAACCATCCTATCATATCAGACGAAAGCTGTCCGAAAATAAAAAAACAAAACCGTTTCGGCTTTGTTTTTAATGAACGGACGTTGCCCGCCCGGAGATCGCGTATGTTAACAGTTTAGAGGACTGCGGCAAAGAAAAACGCAGAATCAGCCCCGTCAAAACAGCCGTAATAATGGTTCCGGCACCGATAGGTCCGCCCATCATCCAGGCTGCGGCAAGAATCGTCAGCTCAATGCCGTTCCGCACCCATTGCACGTTCCAGCCCGTTTTTTCAGATATCAGCATCATCAGAGAGTCCCGGGGGCCCGCGCCGAGCCCTGCTGATACGTAAATACCGACGCCGCAGCCGATCAGCAGCAATCCGATAGAAAAAAACACGGCCGCTAAGGAAAAAGCGTGCGTCTCAGGAAGCAGAAACGAAAAGAAATCAATAAACATTCCCATCAGCACCATGTTTAAGATAGCGCCGATTTTCGGGAGTGTCCTTGTGAACAGGCAGGTTAAAGCCACGATGACTGCGCCGACCACGATGGACCATTGGCCGACAGAAAACCCGAAATGCTGAAAAAGCCCATAATGAAAGGCATCCCAAGGGCTGATGCCGAGAGCTTTTCCTTTAATGGTTAACGATACCCCGAAAGACAAAATTAACAGACCGGCAAAATAAAACGTCCAGCGCATCAAGAATTCCCGCTTCAAAGAGGCCCCTTCTTTCATAAAATTTCATTAATTGTCATTGTAGCATAACCGCCAAAAAAAAGAAGAAGCGAAATCAGTGTTTCGCTTCTTCTCCCGCTCCTACAAAGGATTCAGTATACGATTTAAAAACCGCTGCGTGCGTTCTTCTTTCGGCGCGGAGAAAATTTGCTCCGGCGGTCCTTGTTCCACAATGACGCCGCCGTCAATGAAGATGACTTCATCGGCCACTTCCTGCGCGAATTTGATTTCATGGGTGACGACGACCATCGTCCAGCCTTCGTTCGCCAGATCCTTAATCACTTTGAGCACCTCGCCGACCAGCTCCGGATCAAGCGCTGACGTCGGTTCGTCAAACAGCATCAGCTCGGGCTGAATCGCAAGCGCGCGGGCGATGCCGACACGCTGCTGCTGACCGCCGGAAAGCTGGAACGGATATAAATCCATTTTGTCTTTCAGTCCGACTTTTTCCAGAAGCTCCATCGCTTCTTTTCTGACTTGCTCCTTGTCGCGTTTTTGCACTTGAACGGGTCCTTCCATGACGTTTTCAAGCGCCGTGCGGTGAGGAAACAGATGATACGCCTGAAAGACCATGCCTGATTTGCGGCGGAGGCGAAGAATATCAGCCTGCTTCACTTTTTTGGAGAAATCTATTGAAAAATCGGAGAATGCCAGCTCGCCGCGATTGGGAATCTCAAGCGCGTTCAGACAGCGCAGAAGCGTCGTTTTTCCTGAACCGGACGGCCCCAGAATGGCGATGACTTTCCCTTTTTCTATCTCCATATCTATCTTTTTTAAAATTTCATTCTGTCCGAATGATTTATTTAATCCTTTGACGGAAAGCATATCGAAACCTCCTTATTTGGCCACATAACGGTCGAGACGCCGTTCGATCACGTGTTGTACGATTGACAGCAAGAAGCAGATGATCCAATAAATAAAGGCGGCTTCAATATAGATGACCAAGATTTGATCAAGGTTTTGCGCGCCGATTTCCTGCGCTTTTCTGAACAACTCCGCGACGAGAATCTGTGACGCGAGAGATGTATCCTTGATCAGGCTGATAAATGTATTTGATAATGGCGGAATGGACACGCGAAACGCCTGCGGCAGGATCACGCGGAACAATGTCTTGCGATAGGTCATGCCGATCGTATAACCGGCTTCCCATTGCCCTTTCGGCACGGATGAAATAGATGCCCGGATGATTTCAGAAGCGTAGGCGCCCACGTTTAATGAAAACGCGATGACTGCGCTTGGGAAAGGGTCCAGCGTAATATTAAATGTCGGGAACAGATAAAAAATGATGAACAATTGAACGAGAAGAGGAGTGCCGCGCACCGCTGATACGTATACGCTGAACACCCATCTCAATGGTTTCATATTTGACATTCTGGCGAGCGCCGTAATCAGCGCGATGATCATCCCGAAAATAAAGGAAAGAATGGTAAGGGGAATCGAGTAATAGATTCCCCCGGAAAGAATCGGCCAGAATGACTGCTGCACCAGATCCCAAGGAATGGCTGTTGCAATCACGGGTTCCGGCATGTTACTTAGAAACATCTTCGCCGAACCATTTTTTCGCTATTTTAGAAAGAGTCCCGTCCTCTTTCATTTCTTTTAACGCCTTGTTGACGTGAGTCACAAGTTCGCCGCTTCCTTTTCGGAATGCGAAATACGTCTGCTGCGGCTGGCCTGCTTCAAACGCGATTTTCACGTTTTTATTGCCGGACGTTTTTAAGTAGTTCAGTACGGCAAGCTTATCGTTGTAAGTCAGATCAGCGCGGCCCTGCTGAATGAGCTGAAGGGATTGCGCCATGCCTTCAACGCCTTCAATTTTCGCGCCGGCTTCTTTCGCTAATTTATTGTAATTGCTTGTTAATGACTGAGCCGCTGTTTTTCCTTTGACATCAGCCTCTTTCGCAATCGTGCTGTCTTTTTTCGTCACGACGACTGCATTTGACGTTGTGTATTTATCCGAAAAATCATATTGGTTCTCACGGCCCGTTTTGCCGACTTGGTTGGCAACGACGTCAAACCGTTTCGCGTTTAATCCGGCAAACATGCTGTCCCATTGCGTTTCTTTGAAGTCAGCTTTCAGATCGAGGCGTTTCGCGACTTCTTGAATCACTTCAACATCATATCCGGTCAGTTTGTCACTCTTTTTATCATGGAAGGTAAACGGTTCGTACGTTCCTTCTGTGCCGACGGTCAGTACGCCTTTTTTCTTGACAGAAGCCCAAAGATCGCCGTCTTTTGACTTAGATCCGCTGTCCTGTGAGTTTCCGCAGGCTGCAAGCATTGCGATGCTGACCATCATGAACAAAGCGAATAATGCTTTTTTCATCTTCTTTATTCCCCACTTTTCTGAGTAGTTTTATTGAGAAAAAATAGCTCCCAATTGTAAAGGATAACTTTTTTTTAGTATGAGTCAAGTAATTGGTTTTCATAAGCGGGAATTCTTCGTGTTCCAGATCAAAATAATTCCAAAAACTGTCTGACCGGCTTCGGCAGATAGCTGTCTTTTCTCCAGATGACGGCCGGTGTCATGACAAACGGGTTGTCTTCGATGATAACCGTTTTGACATGCGAGCGCATATGGACGGGAATCATCGTCAAAGGCAGAATTGTGGCGCCGAATCCTGATGATACGAGGCTCAAGAGCGTCGCGGAGTCATGGCATTCACAGACAACCTGAAGGTCGAGACCGTACTGTTCACAAACTTGGAGGACTTGGTCATACACACCTCTTCCATTGACGGTGCGCAAAAGGATCAAAGGCAAAGAGGCGATGTCATTCAGTTTAATCGTTTCTCCGCACAGTCGTTTTGAATGCTCGGACAGCACCAATACACACGGAATGTCTTCAAGCTCCTTCGATTCAATGCCGTCGTTTTTAATCAAGGTGGTGGTCACGGCGGCGTCAATCTGCCGGGTTTCCAGAAGCTCGAGCAGTGAGACGGGCTCATCTTCCCAAATGTTAAAGGTGAGATGGGGAAACCGCTCTTTCATCTGTGACACTTTCTCAAGCATGAGGGCTGCGCAGTAAATGGTTGACCCGACGGCAAGTGTGCCGGCCACCTCCTCCTTCAGCTCTTGTACCTCGATAATGGCATCCTCAAACTTATGAAGAATCTCTTTCGCTCTTTTCAAAAAGACATTTCCTTCATATGTAAGGGTCATGTGTTTCTTTTTATTGCGGTCAAACAGAATGACGCCCAATTCTTCTTCGAGCTGTTTCAGCTGTCTGCTTAAAGGCGGCTGTGCCATATGAAGCTTTTTGGCGGCCGTCGTGATTTTCTGCTCTTGGGCAATGGTGATGAAATAACGCAATTGCCGGATATCCATGAGAACGCGCTCCTTTCTGTTATACCTTTAAGGTATGATACATAGATTTAACGAATATTTTTCATATGGATATATCAGGAGTATGATGGTTTTGACACCACATTTCAAGCGTAAAGGAGGGGTCGATATGAAGCTCGTCATCGGAATGACCGGGGCAACGGGAGCCATATTCGGGATCAGGCTTTTAGAATATTTAAAAGCCGCGGAGATCGAAACCCATCTTGTCGTGTCTCCTTGGGCAAATGTCACCATTACACATGAAACCGATTATACGTTAAAAGATGTCGAGAAACTCGCATCCTATACGTATTCTCACAAAGACCAAGCCGCGGCGATTTCAAGCGGTTCGTTTGAAACGGACGGGATGATCATCGCTCCGTGCAGCATGAAATCACTGGCAAGCATCCGCACCGGAATGGCTGACAATCTGCTGACAAGGGCGGCTGACGTCATCCTGAAGGAGCGGAAAAAACTTGTGCTGCTGACTAGAGAAACGCCGCTCAGCCAAATCCATTTAGAAAATATGCTAGCGCTTACAAAAATGGGTTCCGTCATTCTTCCGCCGATGCCTGCATTTTATAACAAGCCGGCTGACATGGATGAATTGATCGACCATATTGTGTTCCGGACGCTCGATCAGTTCGGCATCCGTCTGCCGGAAGCGAAACGGTGGTACGGAATTGAAAAACAAAAAGGAGGAATCTGATAATGGCCTATCAGGATTTTAGGGAATTTCTCGCCGCTCTTGAAAAAGAAGGGCAGCTCTTAACAGTCAACGAAGAGGTAAAACCGGAGCCGGATCTGGGCGCCGCTGCGCGTGCAGCCAGCAATCTCGGGGATAAAACCCCTGCGCTTTTGTTTAACAATATTTACGGACATCACCATGCGCAGGTGGCTCTGAATGTCATCGGCTCGTGGCCGAATCACGCAATGATGCTCGGCATGCCGAAAGATACGCCTGTTAAAGAACAATTCTTTGAGTTCGCCAAACGGTACGATGCATTTCCGGTGCCGGTCAAACGGGAAGAAACCGCGCCGTTTCATGAAAATGAAATAACGGAAGATATCAATCTATTTGACATCCTTCCGCTATTCAGAATCAACCAGGGGGACGGCGGCTATTATTTGGATAAAGCGTGCGTCATTTCCCGCGATCTTGAAGATCCGGACAATTTCGGCAAGCAGAATGTCGGCATTTACAGAATGCAGGTAAAGGGAAAAGACCGCCTCGGCATTCAGCCCGTGCCTCAGCATGATATTGCGATTCATCTTCGCCAAGCTGAAGAACGCGGCGTGAATCTTCCCGTTACGATCGCGCTCGGCTGTGAGCCGGTGATTACGACAGCTGCTTCAACTCCGCTGTTATACGATCAATCCGAGTATGAAATGGCCGGCGCGATTCAAGGGGAGCCCTACAGAATCGTCAAATCTAAACTGTCTGATTTAGACATCCCTTGGGGCGCTGAAGTCGTTCTGGAAGGAGAGATCCTTGCGGGAGAACGGGAATACGAAGGACCTTTCGGTGAGTTCACGGGCCATTATTCAGGCGGCCGCAGCATGCCGGTGATCAAAATCAAACGGGTATATCATAGAAACAATCCGATTTTTGAACATTTATACTTAGGCATGCCGTGGACGGAGTGCGATTATATGATCGGCATTAATACGTGCGTGCCGCTTTACCAGCAGCTCAAGGAAGCTTATCCGAACGAGATTGTCGCCGTGAACGCGATGTATACGCACGGCCTGATCGCCATCATTTCAACGAAAACGCGCTACGGCGGATTTGCCAAGGCGGTCGGCATGCGCGCCCTGACCACGCCGCACGGACTCGGCTACTGCAAAATGGTCATTGTCGTGGATGAGGATGTCGATCCGTTTAACCTGCCGCAAGTCATGTGGGCGCTCTCAACGAAAATGCATCCGAAACACGATGCAGTCATCATTCCTGACCTGTCCGTCCTTCCGCTTGACCCGGGGTCTGATCCGGCAGGGATGACACACAAAATGATTCTTGACGCCACGACGCCTGTCGCGCCGGAAACAAGAGGCCATTATTCTCAGCCGCTTGATTCTCCGCTGACAACGAAAGAATGGGAACAAAAACTGATGGACTTAATGAATCAATAAGAAAGGATGAGGATGCAATGAAAACATGCCCGCGCTGTGAATCGAAAAAAGGAGAAACCGTAAGCCAATCGCCGGTCAAAGGCGCTTGGGAAATTTACCAATGCCAAACCTGCTTTTTTACATGGAGATCCTGTGAACCGGAAAGCATCACGAATCCGGCGGCATTCAACCCGGCATTTAAAATTGATCCGAAAGAAACGGAGACGGCCGCACATGTTCCCGCTGTTCCGGAAAGAAAAGCGTAATGATGACGGAGCACTTGCCGGAGGCGCTTTACACGCTTTTAGACGGGACGGAGCTTGAAAAAAAGCAGCACGACGCGTTTGTGCTACAATCTGTGACAAAAGAAGGCCGTCCGCACGCGGCCATGATCAGCGCCGGTGAAATCGTGGCCGTGAGCAGAACAAATCTCCGGCTCGCCTTATGGAAAAACACGACGACCGTGAGCAGCCTTCTGCATTCGGGACAAGCTCTTTTCATCGCCTGGCACGGAGGAGCCGCATATTACGTCACATTGGAATGTGAGGCGCTTCCGCCGCTGAAAGAGGCGAAACACGAGCGGGAACGGTTCAGCTGCCGCGTAATCACCGTCAAGGAAGATCGGGCGAAATACGCGGATCTGACATCCGGACCGGCCATCCAGCTCCACGAACCGGAAGATGTCTTGAAGAGATGGAGAGCAACACTTGAGGAGTTAAAACGATAGACGCATCAAAAAAGCCTGCGGACGATCCGCAGGCTTTTCTTTATCTGTTATTGTACGCCTTTCATCGCCCGTTTAATGACGGGAGACAGAAGAATCAAAATAATACCGAGAATGATCGAAACAAGACCGATTGAGCCGAAGTAGGCCGCTTCAGAAATCTTATCAAACAAACCGACTACTTTTGCGTTCAGGGCTTGACCGCAGGCGTTTGTTAAAAACCACATGCTCATCGTCTGCGCTGAGAAAGCGGCAGGCGCAAGTTTTGTTGTGACGGATAAACCGACCGGTGAAAGGCAAAGCTCACCAAGCACAACCAAAAGGAAGCTGAGCACAAGCCAAAGCGGGCTCACAAGCTCGCCGCTCCCGCCCATAACCGGAAGCACCATGACTAAAAATGATAATCCGGCAAGGATAATGCCGATCGCGAATTTAATCGGTGTTGAAGGCTGGCGTTTGCCGAGCTTCATCCAGATCCAGGCGAACACCGGCGCGAAAATAACGATGAATAATGGGTTCAGAGACTGGAACCATGAAGACTCAAGATGCATGCCCGCAAAGGAAAGTCTCGTGCGCTGATCCGCATATAAAGCAAGAATCGTCGCGCCCTGCTCCTGAATCGCCCAGAACATTGCCGCTGCAACAAACAGCGGAACATAAGCCGCAAGCCGTGATTTTTCCGTTTTCGTCGCTTTTTTGCTCGTGAACATCACGATAAAGTAAATAACCGGAATGACAATGCCGAGGATACTGACGGTATCAATCACACGCTGGATCGTCAGCCAGCCGGTTTGAATCAGAACGATGATAACTGCTGCTGCGATGACCACTCCGATTCCCGTGCCGATCACTGATGATTTAGAAATCGGATTCGGTACATTGGAGCCTGCTTTGCCGAGGTATTTCTTTCTCGTAAGAGCGAAAACAATCAGTCCGAGGAACATACCGGCCGCGGCGCATCCGAAGCCTAAGTGGTAGTTGTACTTCTGTCCGAGTGTTCCGACAATTAGCGGCGCAAGCAATCCGCCGAGGTTGATCCCCATGTAAAAGATGCTGAAACCTGAGTCGCGGCGCTCGTCTTCCTTCGTATATAAATCTCCGACAACGCTGGATACGTTTGGTTTAAGCAGGCCGGTTCCGATAATGATCAGAGCCATGCTGGTAAAAAACGCCGCCGTGCTGCCAGGGAAGGCAAGAGCGATGTGCCCGAACATAATTAAAATTCCGCCGTAAAATACGGTGTTTGCCGTGCCGAATACCCGGTCGGCCAGCCATCCGCCGATGACGCTCGACATGTATACGAGAGACCCGTATATGGACATGATGGCAACTGCGGTCGTTTTATCAAAGCCGAGACCGCCATGAGCGACTTCCGTATATAAATAGTAAAGCAATATGGCTCTCATACCATAGTAGGAGAAACGCTCCCAAAATTCGGTGAAAAACAGTGTGAACAAGCCGCGGGGATGACCGAAAAAGCCTCGTTGCGGCACAGTTTCTGTTATAGAGTCCTTATCAATAGATGCCACCTGAGCCAACCCTTTCTTAAAAAAGTGTATTACAAAAATCATATTCTTATATAATACTTGTGTCAATATAATTTATACTGAATTCAAAAAATTCCAGAATGAAAAGATATTAAAACGTTGAATATAGACGAATTTTCCTAATTCCATTGACTTATTTTGTTATATTATCTGACTAAACTATCTTTATAAACTTTTTTAATAAAATTTAAAGTATGTACAGGCGGAGCGGGATATGGCGGAATAAGATGACAATAAGAGAGGAAGGAGGAGATTATCACTTGCCGAATCGTATATTGGATATTACGGATTGCGGTGTGGCGGCAGACGGAAAAACCGATGTGACGGGCGCCATCAACCAATGCTTGGCCAAGGCCGTCAGCGAAGGCTGTCATACGGTGTTTTTTCCGCCGGGAACGTATAAAATCAACGGCACGCTTGGCGGGGACAGCAGCCAGCCGTTTCGGAACGCCGGGATTAACGTGCCGAGCCATCTCACCATCGTTTTAGATCCGGAATGCACGATTAAAGTGGCGCCGAACAGCTCTTGGGGCTACTCGGCTTTCTATATAGGCAGGCGGGAAAATGTCACCATCACCGGCGGCCGGATCATCGGCGAACGGGATGAACACACGTATACCAATGTCCCTTTGCGTTCGACCCATGAATGGGGGTTTGGAATCTGTATTGAAGGCAGCAGCAATGTGCTGATCGAAAATGTGAAGATTTCGGATTTTACGGGAGACGGCATTATTGTCAGCCCGCTCGGGTTAAAAACAAACAGTGATTACGAAACTTCAGAACAGGTGACCATCCGCCGCTGTGAGATCAGGCAGTCAAGGCGAAACAACATTTCAATCACCGGCTGCAATACCGTTACGGTGGAAGAATGCGTGATTGAAGACGCCGGGCAAGGGAACGGAACGGCTCCGAAATTCGGAATCGATATTGAATCGTACGGAGAAGGCGATATTGATTATGAAGAAGCTCTTCATATTACGGTACGCAACAACTTCTTTTCCGGAAACGCCGCAAGCTCAGTCACCAATTTTAACGGATATCATGTGTTAATTGAAGGAAATCATTCCGATAACACAATCAGCTACGGGTATGGGGCACATACCGTCATTTCGGGGAATGTCTTCTTTCGGTCAGACGGCGGCTCAAGGACCGCAGTCGCCGGACAAGGTGTGTCACAGGGACAGGACAGCAGCAATGCCGTTATTTCCAACAATCTGATTACCGGTTTTTCCACCGGAATAGATGTAAGGGGAAAAAGCGTCCTCGTCACCCATAACAAAATCAGTCAATTTGAAAATACGGGCATTTCCGTCTATCAGGCCGAAGATGTGACCGTTGACGGCAATATCATTGAAAACGGACGTTCCGAAACGAGACGAAGCACGGGGATGCGGGCGACGCTGTCGGAAAACGCCGTCTTTATGAATAATACTCTGAATCAGGTAACGGACGGAATCAGCATGTCGGCCGGCAATATCACCGTAAAACAAAATGTGCTGAAATCGTTCAGCCGGGGCATATGGGTCACAGGCGGAAATGCCGTTATTGAAGGAAATACGCTGATTCCGAATGCGTATCAGGGCGTCGCGGAGTCCTATGCCGTATCTGTGACAAATGACGCCAGGGCTGTCATCAAGGGAAATCTCTTCAAAAGCTACAAAAACTATCCCATTTTCAGTTCAACATCCTCGGGAACCTCTGTCATCAGCAACCGTTTTGAATCATCACCGCTTATCGTTACCGTGTATCTGAATTCAGGCACGCATGAAGTCATAGACAATACGCTCACGATCAACCGAACGGCGGGCAGCCCGATCGGCATCTATCTGAACGGATCCTCAAATTCCCTCGTGTCGGGAAATACCATCAACAACCTTTCCGCCGCTTCTGCTTCCGCCATCCAAACCAATTCCTCCGCAAGTACTAAAATCATCGGCAACCGCATTATCAAAGGCGTCATTGTGAAACACGCGACAGATACGGACAGCGGAAATATCGTCATCTGAAAACAATCTGCATCGGAAAAATAAAAAGAACACATGAACTCCGAAAGAAGGAGGGATGTGTTCTTTTTTGACACAATACAGCCGTGCGCCTGTCAGGCATCTTTTTTACCTGATTTATATAAAACGATCATTTCTCTGATTAAAAAGAGGGCGAATAAAAACAGCATCAGCCATTCTGAGAAGGTGGTCAATTTAAAAGCGGACAGGTTGTTTTGGACCGCTCCATAGAAACTGAAACCTTGCAGCATATCTATCGTTACTGAAATGATCAGACAGGCAGCCAGCAAAAAAAATGAAACCCCCAATATTTTCATGCGCATCACTCTCCCTTTTTATCCTTTTCGATTACGCAGAACTTATACAGACTTTCCGCCGTGCATAATCTTTTGCCGTACAGGAAGAATATGAAAAAAACGAGGAAAGGTTTTTTGCGATATGCCGCCATTTTTTAAGCAGAAGAAACAAAAAAAAGCCGATCAAAACGACCGTGACAATGAAGGCAGAAAAGAAGCGGACAGCCAGCCGGACAAAGAGCGGGATGAGCCGATCTCCCTCAGCTTAAAGCAAAATATGAAGAAGCTGTCTGAGAGGTTCGGCAACAGTGCCGATGTCGTCATCCGCCGGCTGAAAATCGGAAAAGAAGAGCTTCCGTCCGCAATTGTGTATATCGCCGGTTTGGTAGACGAACAGCTCGTCAGCCAATCCCTTCTGGAGGATTTAATCGACATCCCGTCCGTTCAGCCGGAACAAGCGGTCTGCCTGATATACGATAAAACGCTTGCGATCGGCGGGGTGAAAGAGGAAGAAAAATGGAAAAGTCTTTATGCCGGGCTGGTGGCGGGCAGCACGCTCATTTTTGTCGACGGGGCTGACAAGGCGCTGATCGCCAGCACGGAAGGGGGAGAGCACCGGTCCATTCAAGAACCGAGCACTCAGGTCTCTTTCCGCGGCCCGCGGCAGGGATTCACTGAATCTCTGCAAACCAATATTTCCATGATCCGCAGGTATGTAAAAACGCCTGATGTATGGGTTGAAAAAATGGAGATCGGACACGAAACGAATACGGATGTCGCGCTGATGTATATTAACGGAATTTGCGATAAAAAGCTGATTAAGGAAGTCCGCAAGCGGCTGAAGCACATTGACATCGACAGCATTCTGGAATCCGGATACATTGAACAGCTCATTGAAGACGCGCCGTTTTCTGTGTTTCCCACCGTATATCATACGGAGCGGCCGGACGTCGTGGCGGGGAATCTGCTGGAAGGACGATTTGCGATTATCGTGGACGGAACGCCGTTCGTTCTCATCGCGCCGGCCTTATTTATTCAATTTTTTCAATCCGTTGAGGATTATTATTCACGATTTGATATCGCCACCAGCATCAGGGTGCTGCGGGTTTTGATCTTCTTCATTTCACTGGTGGCGCCGGGGATTTATGTGGCGGCGACGACCTTTCACCAGGAAATGATTCCGACGCAGCTGCTGATTGTCATCGCGGCTCAGCGGGAGACGGTGCCGTTCCCGGCCGTGATTGAAGCGCTGACGATGGAAGTGGCCTTTGAGATTCTCAGGGAGGCGGGTGTCCGGCTTCCGAGAGTTGTCGGCTCCGCCGTTTCCATAGTCGGAGCGCTTGTCATCGGCCAGGCCGCCGTACAGGCCGGCATCGTCTCCCCGGCCATGGTTATCGTCGTCGCCCTGACGGCGATTGCCAGCTTTGCGACCCCGGCTTTTGACATGGCGATATCTGCGCGCCTGATCCGGTTTCTCTTTATTCTGTCGGCGGCGGTCATGGGATTTTACGGGCTGATTCTGGGCATTATCATGATGTTTGTCCATCTGTGCGGCCTGCGTTCATTCGGATTTCCGTATATGTCCCCGCTCGCTCCTTTAACCCCGGGCGGGCTGAAGGATTCCCTTCTCCGAGCTCCGTTATGGGCGGATGAAAAAAGGCCGGGACTGCTCGTGCAGGAAAACAACAGGCGCCAAGGGGAACATCAAAGACCGAAACCGGAGACATCCAGAGGAATGGTTAATAAAGATGTAGAAGAGGGCGACGGTAATGAAAAGACGTAAATGGATGCTTATCCTTTGTACGATGGTTTCCCTTATGTTTGTATCCGGATGCTGGGATAAAAGGGAGCTGACCGATCTAGCGGTGATCTCCGCCATCGGTATTGACCGAACCGAAACGGGAAAATACGTCCTTCACTTGCAAATTATCAATCCGGGAAACGTGGCCGGCGGTCTGCAGGGCGGCGGAGCGGGAGACCGGCCTCCGGTTTCCGTCTATTCGGTGTCCGGAGACAATATGACGGAAGCTTTGAGAAAAGGCTCGATGAAAGTGTCCAGAAGGCTCTATTTTGCGCATACGAATCTCGTGGTGTTCAGTGAAAAACTGGCGAAAGAGGAAGGGCTCAGTTTTATTCTGGACAATCTTGACCGCGACACCGAATTCAGGACGACCGCAACCGTTGTGATCGCGCATAATTGCAAGGCTGAAGACATTATTAAAGTGCTGACGCCGATTGATAAAATCCCTTCCAATAAAGTGAACAAGACGCTCAGCTTCACGCAGGAACAATACGGCAGAGTCATTAAAACCAGCCTTCAGGACGTTCTGATTGATCTCGCTTCTCCGGCCGGGTCGCCGTTTATTCCTGGTTATGAAATGCACGGAGACGATAAAGCCGGTCCTACGATGGAAAATACGCAGACAACTGAACCGAAAGCAGTGCTGTCAGCGGACGGACTGGCGGTGTTCAAAAAGGATGGGAGGCTGGATTACTGGATTGAGGATGACGACAGTGTGGGGGCTGTATGGCTGCTCAATAGGATCAAGCATACGTTCATCAATGCGGATTGGAAGAACGTGAAGCATGCAATCAGTCTGCAGGTCACCCGTCAGAATACAAAGGTGACGGCCACTTTTCCGAACGGAAAACCGCATATTCACGTGCATGCTCAGGTCGAGGGGCTGGTGGACGCTGTCAGATACCCTTTCCATCTGTCTGATCCGCAAGTGCTGATGACGATGCAAAAGGCGCTCAGCGTGCAGCTTGAGAAAGATATCACCAAATCGATTGAAGATATAAAAGCCCATAAGAATGACTTCGTCGGCTTCGGAGACCTGATCTATCGGAAGCATCCGGACAAATGGAAAAAGTTCAAAGGGAAGTGGGATGAAGAATATTTCCCCAATCTCCCCGTAGATGTCAAAACGGAAGTCATTATCAGAAGAACGGGCTTGCGGAATAATCCTCTCTCAGACAAGCTTGAGCATGATTGATTTGAGGAGAAAGGAGCGAAGCGTATGGAAAATGCGAAAATCGGCACGCGTCAGCTGTTTATTATGATCATTTTGTTTGAATTGGGCAGTTCGTTATTGATCCCGCCGGGCACGATGGCCGGGCGGGATGCGTGGCTGTCCGTGCTTCTCGGGTGCGTTATCGGTCTCGGACTTTTCTACGTTTATCAGGCGCTGTATCAATTTTTTCCTGAGTCTTCTCCGAGAGATTACATGAACGAACTGATCGGCAGACATCTGAGCTGGGCGGTCTCCCTTCTTTATATTCTCTATTTTGCTTATATCGCCGCCCGCGTATTGCGGGATTTCGGCGAAATGCTTGTCACCTTCGCCTATCAGGACACGCCGATTTTAATTGTGAATGCCATGCTGATGATCGCCGCGATATTCGCGGTCAGAAAGGGAATTGAAGTGATAGCGAGAGCCGGCGAGCTGCTGTTTGGCATTATGTATTTCCTGACAGCCGTCGGGCTGATCCTCATTATCAGCTCAGGCACGATAAACCTCAGATTTCTCCAGCCCGTTTTAGCGGAGGGTGCAGGAACGGTCATTTATTCCGTGTTTAAACAGACGATGTTCATCCCGTTCGGTGAATTAATCGTGTTTGTGATGATTTTCCCTTATTTAAAAGATCGGAAAAAGGTGAAGAAAACCGGATTTCTGGCGATTATCATCAGCGGCCTGTTTTTGGCGATGTCAGTGGCGATTAATATTTGTGTGCTGGACGTCAACTTAATGCTCCGCTCTCAATTTCCGCTGCTGAGCACCATACAGACAATTAAAGTGGAAGAGTTTTTAGACCGGCTGGATGTCTTTTTCATGCTCGTGCTCGTCATCGGCGGTTTTTTCAAAGTCAGCCTTTTTACATATGCGGTTGTCGTGGGCGTGTCCACGCTGTTTAAAGAAAAAAATCCGTCCCAGCTGGCCTTCCCGGTCGGATTGGGGGTGCTGATTCTCTCCATCAGCATCGCAAGCAATTTTTCGGAACATATGAATGAAGGCTTAAACATTGTGCCAATCTATATTCATCTTCCGTTTCAAGTGCTGTTCCCCGTTTTGCTGCTTATCATTGCCGTTATTAAGAAAAAGGTCAAAGGGACCGTCTATACAGTTTCGAAGAAATAACCCGGCCTGTGCGCCGGGTTATTTTAAAATCATGATTTTTGTCTTAATGCATTGACAAACTTGCCTGACAATTGTACATTTTGATTTATTCTTATAAAATTACTAGGAAATATAGGTTTAGTGGTGTTAATATGTTCCGAACCGTATTTCAGAATAGAAGGAGATCCATCATGACAAAGAAAAAAGAAATCAAACTCGGTGTGTTTCTCGCGGGCACCGGCCATCATGTCGCTTCTTGGAGACATCCTCAGGCACCGGCGGACGCGAGCATGAATTTGGATTATTTCAAAGAACTGGCGAAAACAGCGGAGCGGGGGAAATTGGACATGCTGTTCTTGGCGGACAGTTTATCAATAGACGGCAAATCACATCCGAATGTGCTGACGCGCTTTGAGCCGTTTACGCTTCTGTCGGCGCTCGCTCAGGTCACATCCCGCATCGGTCTGACGGCGACCGCGTCTACCACATACAGCGAACCGTTCCATATCGCGAGACAATTTGCATCACTTGATCATCTTTCCAACGGCCGCGCGGGCTGGAATGTCGTCACATCTTCGATTGAATCGACCGCGCTTAATTTCAGCGGCGAAAAGCATCTTGAGCACCATCTCAGATATCAGCGCGCGGAAGAATTCGTTGAAGTCGTCAAAGGATTATGGGATTCGTGGGAGGAAGACGCCTTTATCCGTGACAAAGAATCAGGAGCATTTTTCGATAAAGACAAAATGCATGAATTGAACCATAAAGGAACATATTTCTCCGTGAGAGGGCCGTTAAATGTCGCCCGCACACCTCAAGGGCGCCCGGTCATTATTCAGGCCGGATCATCAGGAGACGGAAAAGCGCTGGCCGCCAAAACGGCGGAGGTCATTTTTACCGCGCAAAATCATTTGGAGTCCGCGCAGGAATTCTATCAATCTATTAAAGAACAAGCGGCTTCTTTCGGCCGTGATCCTGAAAAAATCGCGATCATGCCGGGAATTTTTCCCGTTATCGCCGATACCGAAGAAGAAGCGCAGGCAAAATATGAAGAGCTCCAAGACCTCATCATTCCGTCTGTCGGCCTGAACATTCTGCAAAACTATCTGGGCGGCGTCGATCTTTCCGCCTGCCCGCTTGACGGCCCGCTGCCTGAATTGGATGCGGATGCGTCGAATGCCGTTAAAAGCCGCTTCAAGCTCGTTCAGGAGATGGCCAAACGCGATAACATGACCATCCGCGAGCTGTACAAATATGTGGCGGGTTCAAGAGGCCATCATATCTTTGTCGGAACGCCAGAACAGCTTGCCGATAAGATGGAAGAATGGGTCGGAAAACAAGCTTGTGACGGTTTCAACATCATGCCGCCGCTTTTGCCTGAAGGTCTCACTCTTTTTGTAGACAAAGTGATTCCGATTTTACAAGAACGGGGCGTGTTCAGAAAAGAGTATGAAGGAACGACGCTCAGAGAACATTTCGGACTGGAAAAACCGGCAA
This sequence comes from Bacillus sp. FSL K6-2865, assembly GCF_040311405.1. Classification (NCBI taxonomy): domain Bacteria; kingdom Bacillati; phylum Bacillota; class Bacilli; order Caryophanales; family Bacillaceae; genus Bacillus; species Bacillus sp. FSL K6-2865. The sequence continues at coordinate 421,022 of NZ_CP152036.1, forward strand.
ACCGATATGCCGACTAAAGGAGGGCTCATCATGTCAAGACAATACCGGCTCGCAACGGAGGCAGACGCTGATGAGCTGCTTTCACTGACACTGCGGGCGTATGAACCGATCCGCAAGCTCGGCATCAACTTTGCCGCTGCCACGGCGGATAAAGAACTCGTTTTGAATAACATACAAAAAAACGCCTGTTACGTTTTGGAGGAAGACGGCCGGATTCTGGCGACGATTTCTCTGCGGATGCCGTGGGGGCCGAATCCCGGGCCGTACGGTGTTCCACATATTTGGTGGTTTGCCGTCGATCCTGAAACCGGAAAAAAAGGGACGGGCTCAGACATGCTGGAGTGGCTGGAGAATACAGTGCTCCGCGACACATTAAAAGCGCCTTTCGTGTCACTGGGCACAGCGGACAAGCATCCGTGGCTGATCGGCATGTACGAGCGAAAAGGCTACGTCCGTGCAGGCGAAAAGGATCTAGGAAAAGGGCACATCACCATCTATTTAAAAAAACAATTGCAGGATTAACATATTAATAGGAAAAGGCGGGATTTTAATGAAGAAGAAAACATGGGCTTTGCTGCTGTCTGCCGCGCTTTTGGCGGTCTTATCAGCATGCGGAAACGGAAAAGAAAGCGAAGGCGGCGATAACGTACTGCATGTCGGCGCCACGGGACAAAGCTATCCGTTCGCATATAAAGAAAACGGCAAGCTGACCGGCTTTGACGTGGATGTCATGGAAGCCGTTGCGAAAAAAATCAACATGAAACTGGACTGGAAGCTGCTTGAATTCAGCGGTCTGATGGGAGAGCTCCAGACCGGCAAACTCGACACCATCTCTAACCAGGTCGCTGTCACGGACGAACGCAAGAAAACGTATAACTTCACAGAACCGTATTCGTATGCGGGCACTCAAATCGTCGTCAAAAACGATAACAAAGACATCAAATCAGTCAACGATCTAAAAGGAAAAACAGTGGCGGCCGTTCTGGGCTCAAACCACGCGAAAAACCTTGAGAGCAAGGACCCGGATAAAAAAATCAACATGAAAACATATGAAACACAAGAAGGCACGCTGAAAGACGTGGCTTACGGACGGGTTGACGCTTATGTAAACAGCCGCAGCGTCCTGATCGCCCAGATCAAAAAGACCGGTCTGCCTCTGAAATTAGCAGGAGACCCGATTGTCTATGAAAAAGTCGCTTTCCCGTTTGCGAAAGATGCGGCTCACGATAAAATCCGCAAAAAAGTAAACAAAGCCATTGAAGACCTGCGAAAAGACGGCACGCTGAAAAAGCTGTCTGAAAAGTACTTTAAAGAAGATATCACAACAGAAGCAAAGCATTAAGAAACGGCGGTGAAAATCGAGAATGAACAGCATTGATTGGGGATTTATGTTTTCAGCTTTTCCCGCGTTAATCGAAGCCTTGCCGATCACATTACTAATGGCCGTTGCGGCCATGGTATTTGCCGTGATCGGCGGCCTTATATTAGCGCTTATCACAAAAAATCGTGTTCCTGTGCTTCACCAGCTGTCAAAGGTGTATATTTCATTTTTCCGGGGCGTGCCGACGCTTGTCCAGCTTTTCTTAATTTATTACGGCCTGCCTCAGCTGTTTCCCGGAATGAGCAAGATGACGGCGTTAACTGCGGCGATTATCGGGTTAAGCCTGAAGAATGCCGCCTACTTGGCTGAAATCTTCCGCGCGGCGCTCAATTCAGTCGATGAGGGGCAGCTTGAAGCCTGTCTGTCTGTCGGAATGACAAAATCCCAGGCGTACAGGCGGATCATTTTCCCGCAAGCCGTCAGAAACGCGCTTCCTGCGACGGGAAATACGTTTATCGGCCTGTTAAAAGAAACATCGCTCGCCTTTACATTAGGAGTGATGGAGATGTTCGCCCAAGGAAAAATGTACGCATCAGGCAACCTCAAATATTTTGAGACGTATTTAGCCGTCGCGGTCATGTACTGGATTCTTACGATTATTTACAGTGTGCTGCAGGATCTGCTCGAACGGGCGATCAGCAAGCCTTATCGCACATAGGAGGAGGCTCAGGATGATACAAGTCAGACATATTCGAAAAGCATTTAAAGACCTTACCGTACTTGACGGGATCGATCTTGAGATCAAAAGCGGCGAAGTCACGGCCATCATCGGCCCGTCAGGCTCGGGAAAATCAACGCTCCTCCGTTGTTTGAATCTGCTGGAGCGCCCGGATGACGGCATCATTGAAATCGGTGATGCAAAGCTGAATGCAGCGTCCTATTCGCGCAAAGACGTTCATAAGCTTCGCCAGCAGACGGCGATGGTGTTTCAGAATTACAACCTGTTCAAAAACAAAACCGCCCTGCAAAATGTGACAGAGGCGCTGATCACCGCGCAAAAGAAACCGAGAAAAGAAGCGGAACAGATCGGTATGGATCTGCTGCGGCAAGTCGGTTTAGAACACAAAGCTGACAGCTACCCGATTACGATGTCAGGCGGGCAGCAGCAGCGGATCGGGATTGCGCGTGCCTTGGCCGTTGATCCTCACGCGATTTTACTGGATGAACCGACTTCGGCCCTTGACCCTGAGCTTGTAGCCGGGGTGCTCCAAGTCATCAAATCAATTGCCGAAAAACAGACAACCATGATCATCGTCACGCATGAGATGGCTTTTGCGCGTGAAGTGGCCGACAAGGTCATATTTATGGCGGACGGACGCATCATCGAACAGGGAACGCCGGAAGAGCTGTTTGACAATCCGCAGAACGAACGGACGAAAAAATTCATTAAGCAAGTGGGAGAGCCCGCCGAACTTGTCTAAGAAGGGAAGAAGAAGAAATGGCAAATGAAACGTATGAATCATTAAACAAACGTTTAATCAATATCCGCCGCGACCTTCATGAACACCCTGAGCTGTCAGGCGAGGAATACGAAACGACGAATAAAATCCGCCGCTGGCTGGAGGAAGAAGGAATTACGGTTCTTGATATGCCGAAACTTCAAACCGGAGTGATCGCTGAAATCAAAGGAGACAAAAGCGGCCCCGTCATCGCCGTCAGAGCGGACATCGACGCATTGCCGATCGAAGAGAAAACAAACCTTCCGTTTGCTTCGCGCAACAGCGGCGTGATGCACGCCTGCGGCCATGATTTCCATACGGCATCTATTCTCGGCACGGCTTTTTTATTAAATGAGAGAAAGCATGAGCTGAAAGGAACGGTGCGGTTTATTTTTCAGCCCGCGGAAGAAATCGCCGCCGGAGCAAGACAGGTCATTGAAGCCGGCGCGCTTGACGGTGTATCGGCGATATTCGGCATGCATAACAAACCTGACCTCCCCGTCGGCACGGTCGGTCTGAAAGAAGGCCCGCTGATGGCGAGTGTCGACCGCTTTGAAATCACTGTTAAAGGAAAAGGCGGCCACGCCGGAATCCCTGATAACAGCATTGATCCGATTCAGGCGGCAGGACAGATCATCGGCGGCCTGCAATCGGTTGTCAGCAGAAATATCAGCTCGCTTCATAATGCCGTCGTCAGCATCACAAGAGTTCAAGGCGGCAGCTCTTGGAATGTCATCCCGGACCATGTTGAAATGGAAGGCACCGTCCGGACGTTTCAAAAAGAAGCGCGTGACGCTGTTCCGAAACATATGAAGCGGGTTGCCGAAGGAATCGCAGCCGGATTCGGGGCAGAGGCTGATTTCCGCTGGTATCCTTACCTTCCGTCAGTGATGAACGACGCCCGTTTCATACAGGCGGCGGAACAAACGGCTGAAAGCCTCGGGCTTCAGACCGTTCGGGCAGAACAGTCGCCCGGCGGTGAAGACTTTGCATTATATCAAGAAAAAATCCCCGGCTTCTTCGTCTGGATGGGAACAAACGGAACAGAAGAATGGCACCATCCCGCCTTCACACTCGACGAAAAAGCGCTCCCGGCAGCGGCTGAGTTTTTCGCCCGGCTTGCCGTCAATGTATTGGAGCAGACGGAATGAATACGGAAAATCTGACGGCCGGACTTGCTCAGGCCGTCATGTCGTCTGTGCCGGAAACATCCGCTGAAGCGATGAAAGAAGCGCGCAAAGGACTGCTTGATTTTACAGCGGCAGCTTTTGCGGGGAGACGGGATAAAGGAGTTGAAAAGCTGGTAAAACTGGCCGAAGAAGAAGGCGGGGTGCCGATAGCGCCGCTTATCGGCAGAAATCAAAAAACCACGCCGTCCCAATCCGCGCTCATTAACGGATTCATCGCACATGCGCTTGATTTTGACGACGTTCATTCTGATGTAAGAGGACATCCGAGCGCAGTCATCCTTCCGGCTTTGATTGCAGCCGCATCAGCCGGCCGGATAGACAAGAGCCGCTTTCTCGGTGCTTATGTGACGGGAATCGAAGTGATGGCGCGGCTCGGCGAGTCAGCTGGAAGGCATCATTACGAGAAAGGCTGGCACAATACAGGAACGTTAGGTGCCATTGCGGCCGCATGCGCCGTCGGATTCGCGGAGAATCTGAATCAAATCCAATTGCAGAAAGCAATCGGGTTTGCGGCTGCCCGTTCCGGAGGCATGAGAGTGCAATTCGGGACAGAAATGAAGCCGCTTCACGCCGGACTGGCCGCTCAAGCCGGATTGTTCGCCGTGCAGCTTGCAAAGGCCGGTTTCGGCGGCTCAGCTCATGCGCTCGACGGGGAGAAAGGTTTTTTCGGACTGTATGGCGATCTTGAACGGGCAGAAACCCTCCTTGTAAGCGGGTGGGGAAAACCTTGGCGGATTGTGAGCCCGGGACTTTGGTTTAAGGTTTATCCGTTTTGCTCGGCGGCTCATCATGCGGCGGACGCCATTCTCAAGCTGAAGGCCGAACATGGTCTCACTTTCGGCCAAACGGAACGGATCGACGTGATTTATCCGCCGGGCGGTGACGCCGCATTGACAGAACGGCGTCCGAAAACAGGCGAAGCGGGAAGATTCAGCGTGGAATATGTGATCACCTTGGCTTTGCACGGTAAGGATTTTTCAGTTGAACATTTCACATCCGAGCCGATTCCGGAATCCCTTCAAAAAGGATTTGAGCTGATTCACCGCAGCTGCGATGACCAAATTCAGCCGGCTGACAACGCCGTTCCGAAGGGCCGTTTTACAATTGTGCGGGTCACGGCTTCCGGCGGTCATGTCTATGAAACACGTATCGACTGTCCGAAGGGAGCGCCGGGAAACGGCCTTTCTGAAAAAGACATTGAAGACAAACTCCGGCTCGCTTTGCCTGGGGAAGAGGAAAAGGCGGAAGAATTGATCAAAGCAGCCGGACAATCAAATATGGACCGTTATTTACAGCTGATATAAATAAAAAGAGCGAGGGGATGCAGCCCTCGCTCTTTTTACGTTCACTTCTATTGAATAGGGGGATATAGGGTGCGCCCCTGTCTGCGCTGGCAGGAGCGCGGTATCAGGAAACGGCCGTGCCGTTTTCTTTAACCGTGAAACTTCCTCTTGATAAGCGGATGTTGATATCAGACACTTTGGCAATTTGTTCGTCGTGCGTAACCATGATGACGCATTTGCCGTCTTTATGCGCCAGATCCTGAAAGAGCCGGACGATTTCCTTTGACGTATCCTCGTCGAGATTTCCCGTCGGCTCGTCCGCGCAAATCAAATCCGTGTCACAGCTGAAAGCCCGCGCAATTGAAACGCGCTGCTGCTGTCCGCCGCTTAATGTCAGCACCCGCTGACGGGCCTGCTGTTCGGTGATGCCGACTTTTTTTAGCATGCTGAGCGCGAACGCATCTTTGTTGTTCTCCTTAGAGCCGGTGATCTCCATCGCCGTTGTGACATTCTGGAGCGCCGTCATATACGGGATCAGATGATAAGATTGAAAGACGATAGAGACATATTGATTTCTGAATTTGGTTAATCCGATTTTGGAGATGTCTTTTCCGTTATAAAGGATGCTTCCCTCTTTAGGTGTGTCAAGGCCGCCAGCCAGAGACAGAAACGTTGTTTTTCCCGTTCCGGAGGCGCCGACAATTGTATAAAACTTCCCTTTTTCAAAGCTGATCGTTATATCCTGAAACAGCGGCTGTGATTTATCTTGGTACCAGTAGCCGGTCTGTTGAAAGGTTAATAGGCTCATTATGCTGCCTCCTCTTACTCCTGCTTGGTCAGGATCGTTTTAGGGTGAAGCCGCATGACTGATACAGACGGCAGTAATGTGGCGATGACGGCAATTGCGACGCCGATCCCGCCAAGAATCAGAAGGTCATTCAGTGAGACGTTTACCTGCATTGTACTGATGACATCCGCGCCGGATGAATGCTGACCGAACAAGCCGCCTCCCCGCGGCATTTCTCCTCCGCCCCAGCCGCTTGTTTGCTGCTGTGAATCATCGGCTGAGCTGACCTGCTGGGAAAGAAGCTGATTTCCGAGCTGATTCGCCACAAGGCTGCCCGTGACGGATGCGATCCCGATGGCAATAACGGCGACAACCAGAATTTCCGTTAAGAATTGTCCGATGAGCTTCCAGCGCTTTTCGCCGATCGCCATCAAGACACCCATTTCATACTTGCGTTCCCTGATCGACATCATCACGATCAACCCGAGAATGACCGCGCCCGCGATGGATACAAGGTATACCACGTTTTTAGAAAATGACGCGACATTTTCAATCGGGCCGGCCATTTGCTGATACACCTGATCATTTGTCGTCAGCGTGTAGGTTTTATCAACTATGGATGTTTTTTTCGCAGCCGCAACGAATGAGTCAATATATTTTGCATCATCCATATAATAAACGGCTGAGCTGATTTTGTTTTTGTAATCAGACCCTTTTAACGCCGCCGCGGCGGTGTAAGGCGTATAGATTTTATTGTCAGGATTTAAGAATGAAAAATGCTGTGCCTGATCGTCTCCTGATGATGTTGTTTTATAGATTCCCACAATTTTAAGCTTCGTTTTCACAGAATCATCCGCTGCTGAGGATACGGTAATGGAGCCGCCGACCTTCAGCTTGTTTTGATCTGCCAGCGTTTCATTAATCACGGCGACTTTTGCGTCCGCATCTGTCTTTGTGATGGCGCGTCCGTCAGTGATTTTTGAGCTCCCGCCTGTGAAATCATCAAGCAATGCCGTAGAGAGCACGCCTTCGATCGAAATATCCGCTGAAATTATCTGTCTTCCGCCGCCTTGAAAACGGCCGTCGCCGGAACTGTTATCGGCTGATTCGCCTGAGCTTTTTATCGCATCAAAGCTTTCTGCATTTGCTGACGCTGTCGTGAGGAAGTTGTAATTTTTAACATGCTGTAAAGATGTAAGCTTCTTGGCATCTGAGACGGAAATCGGCGTTGATTCAAACGTCCTCTTTTCACCGTCTTTTTGCTGCTGCGCCATTTGCTTTTGGCGGTCAGCCTGGAGTGTGACGCTCCCGCCGAGCTGCTGCCTTGCCAGTTCGCTTGATTTCTTTGCCGCTGACTGGATCGTAAGACCGGACAGGACAAAAATGCAAATCACTGAAAACACAACCAGCTGCAAAAATGTTTTTCCCTTTTTTGCCTTCATGCTCCAAAAGGCTCTTTTTATAAAGTTCATGTCTGTTCCTCCGTGTGGGTGTCAGATCTTGTAAAACCGGACTTCTTTAGCACCAGCCATCCGATATGTATATAGTAGGAGAAATGTATGAAAAAAATATGAACAAACTATTTCCGGATGATGAAATAAAAACTAACAATTGTGAAACCCGAAAACATCCGGATAAAATGGTGCTATTATAAGAAAAAGCGTGAAGATAAGCGGAGGAACCAATGAAGATATTAATGATAGAAGACAATATAAGCGTATGCACCATGACGGAAATGTTCTTTTTTAAAGAAGGATTTGAAGCCGAATTTGTCCATGACGGAGTGGAAGGCTATCAGCGGTTCACGGAAGAGGACTGGGATTTGGTCATTCTGGACATTATGCTTCCATCCATGGACGGAGTGACGATCTGCCGGAAAATAAGAGAGACGAGCAGTGTGCCGATTATTATGCTGACCGCAAAGGACACGGAGTCTGATCAGGTGATCGGGTTTGAAATGGGGGCGGACGACTATGTCACCAAGCCGTTCAGCCCGCTGACGCTAGTAGCGCGGATTAAAGCGGTGATCAGAAGATACCGGGCGACGGGGCAGGCCGTAAAAAGCGACGACTTGATCGAAACGGCGTGTTTTTCAATCAATAAGAAGACGCGGGAAGTGTTTCTGCACGGAAAACCTGTCGAGAATCTGACGCCGAAGGAATTCGATCTGCTCTTTTATCTCGCACAAAACCCGCGCCAGGTTTTTTCGAGAGAGCAGCTGCTTGAGCAGGTGTGGGGCTATCAATTTTACGGCGATGAACGTACGGTTGATGTTCATATTAAACGGCTGCGCAAAAAACTGTCCAGTGAGGAAAAACCGTTTTTATACACGGTGTGGGGGGTAGGATACAAATTTGATGAGGATTAAATACTTATATCAGCTGCTGTTAAGCCATGTCAGCATTTTGATTTTGGCCTTTTTCATCATCATTTCCCTGTTTTCGCACTTTGTGAAAGATTTTGCGTATCAAAATAAAGTGGATGAGCTGTCTTCTTACGCGCAGCAGATCACTAGTGAGCTGAACGGCCGCGATCTTGATCTGCGCCGCCTGTATCCGTATCAGGACATGTTAAAAACGCGCGAGACCAGGTTTATTATTTTTGATGAACATCAGCGCCCTTACTTTTTTCCTGACGATATGCCGCCGCGCGAGAAGCTGAAAAGTAAAGAGTGGCACATGCTGAAGCAAGGGAAAACCGTTCAGATCAGAGCGGAGATGAACCGTTTTAATACGGAAGGCTTGGAAGTATCGCTTGTCGCAAAACCGCTTTTTATCAACGATCAATTTAAAGGCGCGGTGCTGCTCGTGTCTCCCGTCAGAGGGGTCGAGCAGATGATCAGCCAGGTCAACCGCTATATGATTTACGCGATCATCAGCACCCTTATCATCACGATTCTGCTGAGCTGGCTTTTATCTAAATTTCACGTCAAGCGGATTCAGACATTGCGGGATGCGACCGGAAAAGTGGCATCCGGTGATTACGATATTTCGCTCAAGAACAGCGGCGGCGATGAAATCGGCATGCTGGCGTCTGATTTCAACACCATGGCCAAAAATCTGAAGCAATCGAGAGAGCAGATTGACCGCCTTGAAAAACGGAGGCGCCAATTTATCGCCGATGTCTCCCATGAGCTGAGAACGCCTTTGACGACCATTAACGGACTTGTGGAGGGGCTTAACAGCAACACCATCCCGGAAAAAGATAAAGAGAAATGCTTCTCGCTAATCAGCGAAGAAACGAAGCGGATGCTCAGGCTCGTGAAAGAAAACCTGGATTATGAAAAAATCAGATCCCAGCAAATCAAACTGGACAAGCTCAGTCTGCCGCTCATCGAGGTGTTTGAAATTATTAAAGAGCATCTCAATCAGCAGGCGGAGGAAAAACAAAATCAGCTGCGGATTCAAGTGGAGGATGGCGTCAAAGTATTCGCCGATTATGACAGGCTGATCCAGATTCTCGTCAACATCACGAAAAACAGCATTCAATTTACGCAAAAGGGAGACATCACGCTGCGCGGGTATGAAGGCTATAAAGAAACGGTGATTGAAATCGAAGACACCGGGATCGGCATCTCCAAAGAGGAAATTGAACATATATGGGAGCGGTTTTATAAGGCGGACGTGTCCCGGACGAATACGGCATACGGCGAATACGGACTCGGCCTTTCCATCGTCAGGCAGCTCGTCGAAATGCACAAGGGCACGATAGATATTGACAGCGAAAAAGGAAAAGGCACGACCTTTACAATCCGCCTTCCGCTGAATACGAAAAATGAATCATCTTGAAACCGGCGGCCCCGTCTGGTCGCCGTCTGTTTTATCTCCACTCGGAAAATTGCGCTCTGCCGAAACAAAGTTTGCGTGTTTTTCGGGATGGAAAGAGACGGAAACGTGATAAAATAACTGGTAAACAGGTCTTGGATGGGGAGGGTGAAGGAATGAAGAGCGGGTTAATTCCTTCTTCAGCAGTCGGGCAGAAAATTAACGAGTGGTATCGATACATCAGAACATTCAGCGTGCCGGATGCGGAGATCTTGAAGGCCGAGATCAAACAAGAGCTTGACCATATGGAGCCTGATTCGAACTTAGTGCTTTATTATTCCCTCATGGAATTTCGCCATCAGCTGATGCTGGACTACTTGGAGCCGTTGGAAAAACTGAAGATAGAAGACCAGCCGACCCTGTCGGAAATTCTTGATAACATTGATAACAGCCAGGCCGGCCTCAAAGGGCTTCTCGATTATTACGTCAACTTTTTCAAAGGCATGTTTGAATTTGATAAAAGAGAATTTATCTCAGCGATTACATATTATAAACAAGCTGAGAAAAAACTGGCCTTCGTATCGGACCACGTGGAACGGGCGGAGTTTTATTTTAAAGTGGCCGAAGCTTATTATCATATGAAACAAACGTATTTTTCTTTGATACATATAAAAAACGCTTATGAAATTTACGTAGAGCAGGACACATATAACGTCCGGATCATTCAATGCCATTTTGTATTCGGCGTCAATTTAATGGATGAAAGGCGCTTTGAACAGGCGGCCAAACATTTTCAGCACGCTCTGCAAATGGCCGAAAAAGAACAAAAAGCGCAGCTTGTCGGGAGGGCGCTGTATAACCTCGGACTGTGCTACTACAATCAGGACCGCATCGGCGAAGCGATTCCGTACTTTGAACGGGCGGTCGATACATTTGAATCACAAAGAATCGTCAATTCTCTTCCTCAAGCATATTTTCTAATCACACTCATTTACTTTAAACTCGGAAAAAAAGAAAAAGCGTCGGAATATCACAAGCGGGGATATGAATATGCTAAAGAAACAGACGATCCCGTTTATACGGTAAAATTCGAATGGCTGCAGGCTCTGTATCAGGCGAAACCGGATGAGGAAACAATCAGCGCATGTTTCCGTTACCTGGAAGATAAAAATTTATACGCCGATATAGAGGATTTAGCACTAGAAGCAGCTAAATATTACTATGAACAAAATTGCTTTAAAATTTCTTCTGACTATTTTCTGAAAGTCGAAGAGGCAAGGAAACAAATACAAAGGAGTGAGGGTTTGTATGAAATTGAAATCTAAATGGTTTGTTATTTGTTTAGCAGCCGCCGCGATTTTTACAGTGACAGGTGCAGGCCAGACAGATCAGGCTGACTTCCATGTAACTGAAAGAGGAATGACGTGAGAAGAAAATAACCTGAACAAAGGAAAAGACTGCCCGAGAATGTTCTCGGCAGTCTTTTTTGCGCGGCCGGACTTGGACAGCGGCGGAAAACAAAAGAAAACGCCGCAGGTCAAAACCCGCAGCGTCCTCATATAGACGGAGTGATGTTTAGAAACCGCCAACGAAGGCAGTACCTACAATAATCAACAGGATAAATAAAACAACGATCAAAGCGAAAGAGCTGACTCCAGAATATCCTGACATGAGCTTCACCTCCATATTGTCTATACCATACAATATGTAAAAGAAGCTGCTTTGTAAGGGATATTAGTGGACAAGAGAAAAAAGAGGCGGTGTCCTATGAGAGTAAGACTCCGGCGAAAAATTCGTCATACAGCGCACGCACCGCGTGTTTTTCCTGTTCTTCTTTCACTCCGAACATCATGCTGACTTCCGATGACCCTTGATTGATCATCTCGATGTTGACACCGGCTTCCGACAGGGCTTTGGATGCCCTGGCGGTTGTGCCGACATTATGGCGCATCGCTTCCCCGACGACCATAATCAGCGCCAGATTGTGCCTGACTGTGACTTCATCTGCTTGAAGTTCCTGCTTCAGGCGGGTGACGAGCCTGTGTTCCAGTTCTGAGTCCATCTGATTGTGCCGAAGGATGATCGTGATGTCGTCAATGCCGGATGGAACGTGTTCATACGTCAATCCTTCTTCCTCCAAAATGTGAAGGGCTTTGCGGCCGAAACCGATTTCCCGGTTCATTAAATATTTGCTTATGTAAATGCTGCAAAAGCCCGTGTCGCTTGCGATGCCGATGACTGGCCCGTTCGTATTGTCACGGCTGCTGACGACGCGTGTTCCTTTCGCATCCGGATTATTCGTATTCTTAATCTGAACGGGGATGCCGGCCCGAAATGCGGGAATCAGCGCTTCATCATGAAAAACGGAAAATCCGGCATAGGAGAGCTCACGCATTTCCCGATACGTCAGTTCGTTAATTTCTTTCGGATGCCGCACGATTGACGGGTTGACGGAATAGACGGCGTCCACATCAGTAAAGTTTTCGTACAGGTCGGCTTTTAAGCCGCTGGCGAGAATGGAGCCGGTAATATCAGAACCGCTCCGGGAAAACGTCACAATCTCATGCTCCTTCGTGTAACCGAAAAATCCCGGAAAAATGATCAAGCCTTCCCGGTTTCTCAGACGGTACAAATGATCATAAGACTCAGGGAGCACCTGCGCGCTTCCGGGTTCATTCGTCACAAACAGCCCCGCTTCTTTCGGACTTACGTATTCCGCTTTCACGCCCTGCCGTCGGAAGTAGGCTGCGATCAGCTTCGCGTTGTTGTCCTCGCCGCTCGCCTTCACCGCATCCATATATTGTTCGGAATTGGTTTTACAGCTGTTTAAGAGATCGAATAGGTCACTGCGGATTCTTTCTATAATAGAGAAATCCAGGTTCAGCTCACGCGCGATGGCGGCGTACCGTTCAATGACCGTTTCGGCAAGCTCGGGCGCTGCACCTTTTTGCAAATAATGCTCCGCACAGCGGATTAACAGATCCGTCACCTTTGTATCGTCCGAGAAGCGTTTTCCCGGCGCCGATACGACGACGGCTTTCCGCGCGGGATCAGCCGTCACGATTTGAAACACTTTCTCAAGCTGGGCTCCTGACGCAAGAGAGCTGCCTCCGAATTTTACAACTTTCATGATTTACATCCCCTAATATTTAAATTTTCTCACAAATTTAATTTTTATTATCTCTCTTTCAAACATGTAAATCAAGGATTTTTTCTACGTGAGGAGAACATTTGTATTTTCGTGGAGGAATTTTGCCGCTGTTTGTCAGATTTGTTTCCCTCAAGCGTGTCATCATGTGCAAAAAATGATAAGCAGCCAAATGTAGGTTATAGAAAATCCTGCAAATTCTTGATAGACTGATTGTAAGACAATTTAGTGTACGGCCCGCGGATGACCGCTTTTGAAAGCAAAACTGTATTGACTGCGCTTGGAAAGATGATAAGATTATAATTGTCGTTGATAATGATAATCATTACGAGTGGGATATATGGGAGTTGTTTGGCAATCAGTCATACCGTTTGTGATGGGTGCAGGGAGGCAGCATGAAGCTACGTTACTTACTTTTGCTACTGGCGGTTTTGGCGTGTACTTCTATATTTATCGGTGTAGAAGATTTGTCGCCGCTGGATATTTTTCATTTAAATAAAGAACAGGCGGGTACATTGTTTGACAGCCGGCTGCCGCGTTTGGTGAGCATTATCATCGCCGGCATGAGCCTGAGCATCTGCGGATTAATCATGCAGCAGATCAGCCGGAATAAATTTGTATCGCCGACGACTGCGGGAACGATGGATTGGGCAAGGCTCGGAATCTTGATTTCATTAATGCTTTTTACGTCAGCGAGTCCGCTTGTGAAAATGTCTATCGCTTTCGTTTTCGCGTTGGCGGGAAATTTCCTTTTCATGAAAATTCTCGAGAGAATCAAGTTCAATGATGCGATTTTTATTCCTCTCGTCGGTTTAATGCTTGGGAACATCGTCAGCTCAATCGCCACGTTTATCGCATATAAATATGACCTGATCCAAAACCTGTCGTCTTGGCTGCAGGGAGATTTCTCACTGGTCGTCAAAGGCCGGTATGAGCTTTTATATCTGAGTATCCCGCTTTTGATCATCGCTTATGTGTATGCGGATAAATTTACGGTGGCGGGAATGGGAGAGAGCTTTTCCGTCAATCTCGGCCTGAAATACAAACGCGTCGTCAATATCGGTCTGATTATCGTGTCGCTCATCGCTTCACTGGTGATCCTGACCGTCGGGATGCTGCCGTTTCTCGGTTTGATCATTCCCAATATGGTGTCGATTTACAAAGGGGACAACCTGAGGAGCAGCCTGCCTCACACCGCTCTGCTGGGCGCTGTTTTTGTGCTGTTTTGCGACATTTTGGGAAGGGTGATCATCTTCCCGTACGAAATTTCCATCGGCCTGATGGTCGGTGTTATCGGCAGCGGCATCTTCCTGTATATGCTGTTAAGGAGAAAAGCATATGAGTCATAATAAAAAAATTACGCTGCTGGCGGCGCTCGCCATGATATGTATCGGATTCTTCCTGTTCTACGGACTGGGCAATTGGGAATACTCCCTGCCGAGACGATGCTTCAAAGTGCTTGCCATGATGCTCACCGGAGGAGCGATCGCGTTTTCGACGGTCATCTTCCAGACGATTACAAATAACCGCATACTGACACCGGGCATTTTAGGCCTCGATTCCCTGTATATGCTCATTCAGACCGTCATCGTGTTCCTGTTCGGTTCAATGAATATCGTCATGATGAACAAAAATCTTAATTTCGTCATCTCCGTCGGGCTGATGGTGCTCTTGTCACTCGTTTTGTATCAGCTCATGTTTAAAGGCGAGGGGCGGAACGTGTTTTTCCTTCTGCTTGTCGGCGTCGTGTTCGGCACGCTGTTCAACAGTCTGTCATCCTTTATGCAGATGCTGATTGATCCGAATGAGTTCCAGGTTGTTCAGGACAAAATGTTTGCCAGTTTTAACAATATCAATACCGATCTTTTAGGGTTTGCCGGTGCTGTCTTTCTTCTGACGGGCATTTATGTCTGGCGGTTCACGCGGTTTTTTGACGTGCTGTCGCTCGGCAGGGAGCACGCCGTCAACCTGGGGATTGATTACGATAAGCTTGTGAAACAGATGCTCATTGTCGTCGCCATTCTTGTGTCTGTCTCTACGGCTCTTGTCGGACCGATTATGTTTTTAGGACTGCTTGTCGTCAATCTGGCGAGAGAGTTTTTAAAAACCTACAGGCACACGTATTTAATCGCAGGTTCTGTCCTGATCAGCATCGTCGCGCTCGTCGGGGGCCAGTTCGTCGTGGAGAAAGTGTTCACGTTTTCCACGACGCTGAGCGTCATCATTAATTTTGCCGGCGGGATTTATTTTATCTATCTGCTGTTAAAGGAGAATAAATCATGGTAGAGGTCAAAAATGTAAGCAAACAATACGGAGGGAAAACCGTCCTTGAGAAAACGTCTCTATCCATTCAAAAGGGCAGGCTCACCTCATTTATCGGTCCGAACGGCGCGGGAAAAAGCACGCTGCTGTCTATCATGAGCCGGCTGATTAAGACGGATTCCGGGGAAATCACGGTCGACGGGCAAGAGATCGGGGCCTGTAAAAGCAACGATCTGGCAAAAAAAATCAGCATCCTGAAGCAGACGAACCAAATCAATATCAGGCTGACGATTAAAGACCTGGTCAGCTTCGGCAGATTTCCGTATTCCCAGGGGAAACTGACGGATGAAGATTGGGTGCATATCAACCAGGCACTCAGTTATATGAAGCTGGATGACTTAAAGGATAAATATCTCGATCAGCTCAGCGGGGGCCAGTGTCAGAGGGCGTTTATCGCGATGATCATCGCTCAGGATACGGACTATATTTTTCTCGATGAGCCGCTGAACAATTTAGATATGAAGCATTCCGTTGAAATGATGAAGCTGTTGAAGCGGCTTGTGGAAGACTTCGGAAAAACGGTCGTCGTAGTGATTCACGATATCAACTTCGCATCCGTATATTCAGACCATATCGTTGCACTGAAAAACGGCCGGATCGTCAAAGAAGGGCCGGCGGAGGAGATCATTGAAACCTCCGTGCTTGAAGATATTTATGATATGACCATCCCGATTCAAGAGATTGACAGTCAGCGGATCGGTGTGTACTTTTCTTAAAAACCAGATGAGGTGAAAATCATGAAAAAATTCGCATTGCTATTCATTGCGCTCGTTACGATTTTTGTTGTTTCTGCATGCGGAAACGGGAACAAAACATCAGGCAAATCAAAAGAAACAATCACAATCAAAGATGACCTGAACAAAGAAGGCGTCAAAGTGCCGAAGAATCCGAAAAAAGTCGTCGTATTCAACTTCGGAATGCTGGACACGATGGATGAACTGGGTTTACAGGATCATGTGGCGGGGCTTCCGAAACAAAACATTCCAAAATACTTATCTTCATATAAAAGTGATAAATACACCAATACAGGCGGTTTAAAAGAACCGGATTTTGAAAAAGTCGCGGATATTGACCCGGATTTAATCATTATCGCTCACAGACAATCTGATTCTTATAAAGAGTTCTCAAAAATCGCGCCGACGATTTACCTTGATGATGACTATACAAACTACGTTGACAGATTCAAGCACAACACCGAAGTGATCGGCAAAATCTTTAACAAAGAAAATGAAGTGAAAGATAAGCTTGCGAAAATTGACAAATCCATTGCGGATCTGAAGAAAAAGACAAGCAGCACGGATAAAAACGGGTTAGTGGTGATGGCGAACGACGGCAAAATCAGCGCGTTCGGATCTAAATCAAGATACGGCTTCATTCATGATGTGTTCGGCGTCAAACCGGCTGACAAAAACATCGAAGCCTCATTGCACGGACAAAGCATTTCTTATGAATATATCGCCAAAACAAACCCTGATTATATGTTTGTCGTTGACCGCGGAACAGCGATCGGCACAAAATCTTCAACAAAACAAGTGGTTGAAAATGATTATGTAAAATCGGTGAAAGCGGTGAAAAACAACCATGTTGTCTACCTTGATTCAGCTACATGGTATTTATCAGGAGGCGGCCTGGAATCCATGGCGCAAATGGTGAAAGAAGTTAAAGACGGAATCGAGAAGTAAAAAAAGAACCCGGTCACATACGTGATCGGGTTCTTTTTGGTTTACCGCGTAACGGCCTGCTGCTGCTCGGGCTGACGCGGTTTTTTCTTCAATATAAAAGATAGGAGGAAGCCGGCCAGCGCGATGCAGGCGGCTACGACAAATGCCGCATTCATGCCGTGCAGGGCGGCGTTTGCCGGAGTTGTCGCATTTGCGTGCGCGGCCTGGCTGCTCATCACGGAAACTAGCAGCGCCGTACCGATAGAACCGCCGACTTGTCGGACGGTATTGTTCATGGCTGTGCCGTGCGGAATTAAGTGGCGCGGCAGGGCGTTGATACCCGCTGTCGTCACCGGCATCATAATCATGGCTGTTCCCAAAAGCCGCGCGGTATAAACGACGACAATCCAAATGAGAGACGTCGAGTCCGTCAGATTCATAAACGGCAGGGACGTGAGCAGGATGATGAAGAATCCGGTCATCGCAAGGCCCTTTCCGCCGATTTTGTCAAACACCCGGCCGATAAACGGAGACATCATCCCCATCACAATCGCGCCCGGCAAAAGCATTAATCCGGTATCAAACGCGGATACGCCCCGGACTTTTTGCGTGTAAAGCGGGAGAATGGTTTCCGTTCCGATCAGCAGCGCGAAAACAAGCGTTCCGAGCAGGGTGGTCAGGCTGAAAATCCCGAAAGAAAACACACGGAATTCCAGCATCGGTTTTTTGAGCTTCATCTGTCTTGCGATAAAGAAAATCAGCGCGACCGCTCCGACAAGCAGCGAAGTCAGCACTTCAGTACTGGTCCACCCTGATGAACCGGCGCTTGAGAAGCCGTAAAGCAGACCGCCGAATCCGAGGGTCGATAAGATCACAGATAAAATATCAATCTGTGTTTCTCGTAATGTCGTGACGTTTTTCATCAGAATAATCGCTAAAAGCAAATCGATGACTGCGATCGGGAAGATAATATAAAACAAAGACCGCCAAGAGAATGCTTCGACCGCCCATCCGGAAAGCGTCGGGCCGATCGCCGGCGCGAACGAAATAACCAAGCCGACCATACCCATGGCGCGGCCGCGCTTTTCCATCGGGAAAATCGTGAGAAATACCGTCTGCATGAGCGGCAGCATAATTCCGGCGCCGGCCGCCTGAATAATCCGGGCCGTTAAGAGCACCGGAAAGTTCGGGGCGAATGCGCCGACAATGGTGCCCGCCGTGAAAATACTCATGGCGGAAATCAAGAGGGTGCGGCTTGTGAATTTCTCTATTAAAAACGCGGTAATCGGAATCAAAATCCCGTTCGTCAGCATAAACGATGTTGTCAGCCATTGCGCTTTGTTGGCGTCTATATTGAAGTCATTCATAATGTGCGGCAGCGCCGTAATAAGCAGTGTCTGGTTCAAAATGGCGACGAACGCACCCGCCAAAAGAATCCCGACAATGACAGAGCGGTTGTATGGTGCAGTTTTAATACTCTTATTCAAGCTGATTCCTTCTTTCTTTATAGTTTGAGCAATGTTTTAACGGCTGCAAGCGGCTGGTGCAGCGGTCCGGCCTGCTCCAAATAACCGATGAGCGCTTTGATGAGAAAATCCCGCGGCTGTTTGTCCGCTGATTCTTTCTCCAGCATAGCCGCAGCGGAAGCGAGTCCTGCGGCGTCATATTTTTCCTCCGGAAGGGCTGAGACGGCTTCTTTCAGTTCCTTCAGGCTTTCAGCCAGCAATACGGTTTTGTCTTTCGGCTCAAATGAGGAAGCGGAGGCGATATAAAGGTCAATCATCTCCTGAGGCAAAGCGGTTTCGGTTGTCCTGTTTTCGACGATGAGATTGAGATGGCGGATGATAAACTCCGTGAGCGGCTCCAGGGCGAGCGGTTCTTTTTCCAGCTTAATCAGCGTGATGCATTCTCTCAGGAGCCCCTGCAGGACGATCACCAGCTCCCATACATAAGGAATAATGTCTTCGCCGTACGTCTGAATCAGTGAATCGCGATGCCAGCAGATAAAGGTGGAGCGGGCCCTGTGAATATGCCGTTTTACCCGTTCATTAATGGAAGAGGGGCTTCCGTACATCAGCATATTAAAAAACTGCTGATTGCGCCTGAAGCCTTCAAGCTCAGCCATCAGTTTTTTGGCAAACCGTTCCTCAGGGGAGAGGCTTGTTTCTTCATTCAATAATGAAGCGGCGGCTACCATCTGTTTCTGGTTAAAGTCGAGCAGCTCCAACAGCAGGTCTTCCTTTGATTCAAACAGCTTATATAAAGATGCTTTGGAGACTTTGCACTCCTCTGCGATCGCCTGCATCGAAACTGACGAAAAGCTTTTCCCGGAAAAAAGCTTTCTTGCCGCCAGCAGAATATCCGTTTTCTTATCATTCATAAGCCCAGATTCCTTCTTTCGTCACAATAGAAAACCCATCGGTTCACAGAAAACCAATGAGTATATGATGAAAATATTAACAAAAATTTTTACATAGTGTCAACGCTTTTGTTTGAGAAATAGAAAAAACCTGCCGGAGTGTTCCGGCAGGCTGATACGTTTATTTATCCGTCTTAAATCCTTGTTTTTCAAGCATTTCACGAATGTGAGGATAATAAACCTGCTTATAGTAGGAAGTGATGCCTTGTGACCAGTTTCTTGTTTCCTGTCCGTCGGTGCGTTTTTTCATGTATTCGGACATCTGCTTGTCATAGGCCTCGATATGGGTTCTTACATCTTCTTCTTGATACGTTTCATGATGCAGAACGGCTGCTTGCGGCAGACGCGGTTTTTTCGCGGAGCGGTCTGCCGGATGGCCGATGACGAGACCGGAAACCGGGAAAACGTATTTCGGAAGTTTCAGCAATTCAATGAGTTCGTCAGGCTTGCCGCGCACGGCGCCGATCGGCACAGTGCCGAGTCCCATTGATTCAGCCGCAGCCGTTGCCGTACCCAGCGCAATCCCCACATCTACGGCTCCGACTAGAACGGACTCTAAACCGTTCGTGATCTCAAGCGGTGTATCATTATATTCTTCAAGCGCAATTTTGGCGCGGTTAAAATCAGCGCAGAATAAAAGGAAAACCGGCGCTTGGTCAATCCACGGCTGGCCGCCGGCCAATTCGGATATTTTTTTCTTCCGCTCCTTATCTTTCACCGCAATAACGGTAAATTGCTGGCCGTTAATGGAAGTCGGCGCTGCCTGAGTTGCTTGGATGATAAGGTCCAGCTGCTCATCCGATACGGGTTCATCTGTGTAGCTGCGGATGGAACGGTGGTCTGTTAATATTTGAAGGACTTCGTTCATGTCATTCATCCTTTCGTTACTCTGACAGTTCTGTGCGGACGACGTCAAGCGGCGCACTCAGCACTTCTTTTGCTTTTGCCACGAATCCTTGGAAATGGTCAGTTGCGTTGTGGAATTTCATCGCTTCTTCATCTTTCCATTGCTCAAGCATAACGAATGTATTTTCCTCACCGACTTTTTCGAAAAGATCGTATTGCACATTTCCTTCTTCCGCGCGTGAATGCTGAACAAGTGATTGCGCTTCTCCTAAAAATTCCTCGCGTTTATCCGCTTTTACTTTCATGTAAGCCTGTAAGACGATCATTGTTATTCCTCCTGATTGGGTTTATTTGTTATAGTTCGAATATTATCGAACTAACTGTAACATGTTTCGCTGCGAATGGTAAAGGAAAAACCCTCACCGCCTAAATTGTCACCCGCCGATGATCTGTGTTACATTTGACTCATGAACATTCCAAACCATCCTGAAACCGAACGCTTACAGCTGACAAAGGTTCTTCATGCTCTGAGTGATCCGCTCCGCTTAGAGCTGGTTAAACAATTGGCGGAAACAACAGAAAAAACGTGCGGAACCTGCGCTGATGTCCGGGTCGCTAAATCAACGCTGTCCCATCACTTCAAAGTGCTGCGGGAAGCGGGGATCGCCCAAGTGCGCATAGACGGGAAGCACCGTTATTATTCCCTGCGCAAAGATGATTTACAAGCGGCGTTTCCCGGCCTGTTGGAGGCGATTTTGCAGACAGAACCGGACCGCTGGTAAATAAGTCCCCGAATTCCGGGGGTTTTTTTATGCGCCGAAAACCGCCCGGTAAAGCCTGTAGACGCCTTCTTGAATATCGCTCTCCTTCAGGCGTGCGAACCCCAGGATAAGCTGCGGCTTATTTGAATCGCCTCCCGCTTTCAGACGGAACCGGCTCATCGCAAACAGATCCAGCTGTTCTGCATCCGCCCGTGCCAATATCTCTTTTTCTGAACGGGCGCATTCAAACTCAGTGACAAAATGAAGCCCCGCATTGGCGCCCTTTACACTGATTCTTTCTCCGAATGTTTCTTCCAAAGCCGAAATGAGGCATTCCCGCATGTTCTTATAATGCTGCTTCATCTTTTTAATATGTTTCTGATATTCACCTGAGTCGATAAATTCTTTCAGCGCGAGCTGGGCAAGCGTGCTGCACGTATGCAGGTCATACGTTCTCTCTTTGAACGTCCGCAAAAGCCCGGGCGGCAGAACCATATAGCTGATGCGCAGACCTGGGAAAAGGGATTTTGAAAAGGTCCCCATGTAGATGACATTTTGAAACCGGTCAAGGCTTTGAAGCGCCGGTATCGTATCGGCGTCATATTTAAATTCACTGTCATAATCATCTTCAATGATGAAGCGGCCGTTCTGTTCGGCGGCCCAGTTTAAAAGCTGAATCCGCCGGGAAGCGGGCATGATCACGCCTGAGGGGAATTGATGGGAAGGCGTGGTGATCAATACAGAGGGCCGGCGTTTTTCGATTTCGTCCATGGACATGCCTTTTTCATCAAGGCTGATCGTCGCAACCTTTTTCCCGAGGTTTTGCAGCAGCCGGTACATCCTCATATATCCCGGGTTCTCCATGGCGTAGAGCGCGTCTTTTGGCAGCAGTTCCGTCAGCAGCTGCATCAGCATTTGCGTGCCCGCTCCGAGCACGATTTGTTCCGGGCGGCATGTAACGCCCCTTGTCAGGGAAATAAGCCGCGAAATTGTTTCACGGACTTCATATAAGCCTTGCGGATGGACGAGTTCTCCGAGTATATGAAATGAACGGGCGGCTGCTTTCTGCTCACAGCGGAACCAGCTTTTCAGGGGGAAATGCGCCGTATCCACACTCATATGAGAAAACGAAATCCAGCCGCTCTTATCCGTCTCCCGCTCTTTCAAATCATCAGGCAATAGGAGCGAAGGCGTTTCTTCATGATAAACCGTATCAATTTCCTCCACGAAAAAGCCTTTTCTTTCGACCGCATATAAATAACCTTCCGAAAGCAGCTGCTGATAAGCTGAATTCACTGAATTCACGCTGACCTTCAGCGTCTCGGCAAGCTCCCGTTTAGACGGCACCTTTGTATGAGGCATCAGGCTGCGCTTTAAAACGGCCGCTTTTATGTGCTGATAGATCTGCTGATAGATATAATCCGCCGTTTCCGAATGGTCAATGGAAATCGTCAGCATCCAGACCCTGCCCCTTTCTGATACCATGGATAAATTGATTTTGGTACTTTTCATCATACCAAAAAGAAGTCAGAATGATAAGAAAACAATGCAGGGGGATGGAATCTATGAGTCGAACAGCATCATCGGAAGTGACAACTGCCCAGTGGCAGCAAAAACGGGATCAATTCGTTTCCAAGGGGGTCGGCAACGGAAACCGCAGCATGGCGGTAAAAGGGGAAGGGGCGCTTTTGTACGATTTGGACGGCAGACGATTCATTGATTTTGCCGGAGCGATCGGAACGCTGAATGTCGGCCATTCCCATCCAAAAGTGGTGGAGGCTGTGAAGAAACAGGCGGAGGATCTGATTCACCCGGGTTTTAACGTCATGATGTATCCGTCTTATATTGAGCTGGCCGAAAAACTTTGCGCCCTTGCGCCGGGAGATCATGCGAAAAAAGCGATTTTTCTCAATTCGGGGGCGGAAGCGGTGGAAAACGCCGTGAAAATCGCCAGAAAATATACGAAGCGCCAGGCTGTCGTATCATTTACAAGAGGGTTCCACGGCCGCACGAACATGACGATGAGCATGACGAGCAAGGTGAAGCCTTATAAATTCGGTTTCGGCCCATTTGCCTCAGAGGTGTATCAGGCGCCGTTTCCTTACTATTATCAAAAGCCGGCCGGCATGAGCGACGAGCAGTATGACGAGTTTATCATCAGCGCTTTTGAGGATTTCTTTATCGCCGCAGTTGCACCGGAAACCGTCGCCTGTGTCGTAATGGAGCCGGTTCAGGGAGAAGGCGGCTTCATCATTCCGTCAAAACGTTTCGTGCAGCACGTCGCCGCTTTTTGTAAAAAACACGGCATCGTTTTTGTAGCGGATGAGATTCAGACCGGTTTTGCCAGAACGGGAACGTATTTTGCGATTGAGCATTTCGGAGCCGTTCCTGATTTGATCACCGTATCCAAATCACTTGCGGCCGGATTGCCGCTGAGCGGCGTCATCGGCCGGGCGGAAATGCTTGATGCCGCCGCGCCGGGTGAACTCGGGGGCACATATGCGGGAAGCCCGCTCGGCTGTGCGGCTGCGCTTGCGGTCTTGGATATTATTGAAGAAGAAGGGCTGAATCAGCGTTCCGAGGAGATCGGCCGGATCATCGAGCATCAAGCGCTCGAGTGGAAAAAAGAGCATGCCTGCATCGGAGAAGTGCGCAGACTCGGCGCGATGGCGGCCATCGAAATTGTCAAAGATTCGGACACGCGGGAACCGGACAAAGCGAAAGCCGCGGCGATCGCCAAAACGGCGAACGAGAACGGACTGCTGCTGCTGACGGCCGGCATTAACGGCAACATCATCAGATTCCTGACGCCGCTTGTCGTGACGGATGAGCAGCTCAAAGAAGGCCTTTCCATTATCGAAGCAGCTCTGTGAGTTCAATTATTGGAATGCCGACGGATGTGTCTGCTATCATGAAAGTGTGAGATACATCAACTAGCATTCAATGGCTTTACTATAGCAGAGAAAGGAATGTTCAATATGCCAGAACAATTAACAGTGTACAACCCGGCAACGGGAGAGGCGATCGAAAGCATCCCCCAGCAGACGGCCGACGATGTTGAAAAAGCGATTGAACGTTCACATCAAGCGTTTCAATCATGGTCCAAAACATCAGCGGGAGAACGTGCCTCACTTTTGAGAAAATGGTATGAGCTGATTGTTGAAAATAAAGAAGAACTTGCGGAATTAATTACGAAAGAAAACGGCAAACCGTACGAAGAAGCGGTCGGAGAAGTTTTATACGGCGCCGGCTATATTGAATGGTTCGCCGAAGAAGCAAAACGGATTTACGGCAGAACAGTACCTGCGCCGACAACGGGCAAACGGATTGTCGTCACCCGTCAGGCGGTCGGCCCGGTAGCCGCGATCACGCCGTGGAATTTCCCGAATGCGATGATTACAAGAAAAGCCGCGCCCGCTTTGGCGGCAGGCTGTACGTTCATCATCAAACCGGCGGAGGATACGCCGCTTTCCGCTTACGCCCTTGCGCGTCTCGCATATGAAGCGGGAATTCCGAAGGACGTGCTGCAAGTGGTGATCGGTGACGGAGCGGAAATCGGAAACGTCTTCACCAGCAGCCCGAAAATCCGCAAAATTACCTTTACCGGCTCAACGCCTGTCGGCAAAATCCTGATGAAAAACAGCGCCGACACCGTAAAACATATGTCAATGGAGCTTGGCGGACATGCGCCGCTGATCGTGGATGAAGACGCTGATCTTGATCTGGCGGTAGCCCAAACAATGGCCTCTAAATTCAGAAATGCCGGCCAAACCTGCGTCTGTGCGAACCGGCTGATCGTACACGAATCCGTAAAAGACGAGTTTGCGAAAAAACTGAGTGAAGAAGCTGCGAAACTCAAAGTCGGAAACGGTCTTGAAAAAGGCGTAAACGTCGGCCCTGTCATCAACAAAAAAGGCTTCGATAAAATCGTCGGCCAAATTAATGACGCCGTGGAAAAAGGCGCAAAAGTGCTGACGGGCGGAACGTATGACCAAAACGATGAAAAAGGATGCTATTTCGTGACACCGACCGTGCTGTCAAATGTAGATACATCCATGAACATCATGCATGAAGAAACATTCGGCCCGGTTGCGCCGATCGTTACGTTCTCAGATATTGATGAAGCGATCAAGCTTGCGAACGATACGCCGTTCGGGCTTGCGGCTTATTTCTTCACAGAAAACTACCGCCGCGGCATCTATATTTCTGAACAGCTTGAATACGGCATCATCGGCTGGAATGACGGCGGTCCGTCCGCGGTTCAAGCGCCGTTCGGAGGAATGAAAGAAAGCGGCATCGGCCGTGAAGGCGGTACGGAAGGCATTGAGCCGTACCTGGAAACCAAATACATGTCTATCGGACTTTAATGAGCCGAAAAGTAAGCCCCGCTTCTAAGCGGGGCTGTTTTTATTGAGCAGTCTGCCGGTGAATATCGCCGGCAGGCTTTTTTGATCTTGCGGGAATAATCGGTTCGATTCCAGACAAAATAACAGCAAATACGATTGAAAGAAGGTCGCCATCATGGATATATTACTGGCTCTTCTTCCGGCTTTATTTTGGGGGAGCATCGTGTTATTTAACGTCAAATTAGGCGGCGGGCCTTACAGCCAGACGCTGGGAACGACAATCGGGGCGCTCATCGTTTCGTTTGTGTTGTATCTGTTTGTCCACCCGGTGCTGTCTGGGCGCATTTTTATTGTCGGCATCATCTCGGGGCTGTTTTGGTCGCTCGGCCAAAGCAATCAGCTTAAAAGCATACAGCTGATGGGCGTTTCAAAAACGATGCCGATATCAACGGGAATGCAGCTCGTCTCGACTTCTTTGTTCGGTGTGATCGTATTCAAAGAATGGTCAACCCCGATCGCGATTACGCTGGGTATTCTCGCCCTTATTTTTATCATCATCGGGATTGTGCTCACATCTTTAGAAGATAAAAAGGGGCGGGCGGACGGAGAACCGGGAAACTTAAAAAAAGGCATTGTCATCCTGCTGATCTCCACGCTCGGTTATTTGGTCTATGTCGTTGTGGCCCGGCTGTTCGGCGTATCCGGATGGTCAGCGCTCCTGCCGCAGGCGATCGGGATGGTCATCGGCGGACTGCTCCTGACGTACAAGCATAAACCGTTTAATAAGTACGCCCTCAAGAACATTCTGCCGGGAATCATCTGGGCGCTCGGGAATATGTTTCTGTTCATCTCACAGCCGCGCGTCGGAGTTGCGACAAGTTTTTCCCTCTCTCAAATGGGGATCGTCATCAGCACGCTCGGCGGAATCTTCATTCTCCGTGAGAGCAAAACGAAGCGTCAGCTGGTCGCCATTGCCATCGGGATTATCCTGATCATTGTGGCCGCGGTATTCTTAGGCGTTGCGAAATCAAATTCATAACAAATGCAGGAGGTTTGAACATGTACACGGATTTAAAAGGAAAAGTCGTTGCCATTACGGGAGCTTCATCAGGATTAGGAAAAGCGATGGCGATCCGCTTCGGACAGGAGCAGGCGAAAGTCGTGGTTAACTACTATAGTAATGAAAAAGACGCCCAAACCGTTAAAGAAGAGATTCAAAAAGCGGGAGGAGAAGCGGTCATCATTCAAGGCGACGTCACAAAAGAAGAAGATGTCAAAAACATCGTGCAGACCGCGGTGAAGGAATTCGGCACATTGGATGTCATGATCAATAACGCCGGTATGGAAAATCCGGTTCAGTCGCACGAAATGCCGCTCAAAGACTGGAACAAAGTCATCAATACCAATCTGACCGGCGCTTTCTTAGGAAGCCGCGAAGCCATTAAATATTACGTAGAGAATGATATTCAAGGAAACGTCATTAACATGTCAAGCGTACATGAAATGATTCCATGGCCTCTGTTTGTTCACTACGCGGCGAGTAAAGGCGGCATCAAATTGATGACGGAAACGCTGGCGCTTGAGTACGCGCCGAAGCGCATCCGTGTCAACAACATCGGGCCGGGAGCCATCAATACGCCGATCAACGCGGAAAAATTTGCGGATCCCGTTCAGAAAAAAGATGTGGAAAGCATGATTCCGATGGGATATATCGGTGAGCCGGAAGAAATCGCGGCTGTCGCCGTCTGGCTTGCTTCAAAGGAATCAAGCTACGTAACCGGCATTACGCTGTTTGCTGACGGGGGAATGACCAAATATCCGTCATTCCAGGCAGGCCGCGGATAAGAAAAAAAGCGATCGCAGGCTCTTTAGAGCCGGATCGCTTTTTGCTTACGCGCGTTTTTTCTTTACAAGCGCCGCGATGGAAAGGATAATCGCCGCAGCTGACAGAACGATGGCTGCAATATCAAGCGCTGATACGCCGGATTTGCTTTCTTCATTTGGCTGTTCAGCTCCGTGCGCATCCGTCACGCTGGCCGATTTCGTGATTTTCGTAATCGAGTGAGGCGTGTCGGCTTTCTCATCACCCGTCCATTCTACAATGCTGCCGTCTTTGTAATATTGGTAAGCGTCCCAAGCGGCATCTCCGCTCTTTTCAGGATTTTTCGCAACGAACGTGAACTGCTGGAATTGGCCGGGCTGAATGCCGCCGTCTTTTGCTTCCCAAGTGACGGAGACCGCTTTGTCATCATGTTTGGATACGGATGTTTTCCAGCCCGGAATCGGCTGATACTGCTGAAATTCAACGCCGGCGGGCATTTTCAGCACGACTTTCGTTGTGGGCTCATTCTTTTCCACAGGCACTTTCATCGTGTACGTTTCCCAAGAACCGGCCGCGGATTCCGCCGGTTTGACTGAGACGTGGGCGCTTGCTGCCGCCGTAAAACCGACGAGTGACAGGGTCACGGCGGATATGAATAATAAAGCCTTTTTTTTCAACATGAGATACACTCCTTAGTTTGTCGTTGAGAATATTTGGTTGATTTCATTAAAATCGTTTGTCAGCCCGTGGACTTTGATCTTCCAGTTTCCCTTTTCGGTGATGGACAGGTTGGCGGCTTCGAATGTGCCTTCCTTCGTCTTCTTCAAATCAAAGGTGCTTTCATGCTGTTTGCCGCTGAAGCCCGTCTGGTAAACAGTGACCGTAAATTGCTGAATGTCTTTTACCAAGCTGCCGTTATGATCGGTGACAATGACTTGAAATTCATTTTTACCCGGCTGGTTCGGCGTAATGTGCAAGGACAGGGTTTCCCCGTTTCCGATCGTTTCTGAGCCGTTAAAAGGCAATGGCGCAGGCGGCGGCGGGCTGGGCAGGCTTGTGAAGACGGCGGTTGTAAATAACACCGCAATGCCTAGTGCCCATTCGGCCTTTATCGTTGCGCTGATGCTCCTTTTTCTGCTGAACTTCGTCATCCATACGTGAACGGCGCCGAGCACAAGCATGATGACAAACAGTCCGATTTTCAAAAGGAGCGTCTTACCGTAAGCGGTGTGAAAGAGTGAATCAAACGTGCGGATAATGAAAAATCCGTTCAGCACACCTGAAAATAACAGCACACCGACAGAGGCGAACGCCCAAGGAGAAAACCGTCTGACCGTTTCCCAAGCGATGGTTTTATCGGGTTTTCTCCACTCTGATGAAAGAAGCAGCACAAGCGCGGCGATACCGCCCATCCATACAGACGCGGCCGATAAATGGAGAAAGTCCATCGCGATGCCGACCGCTTTTTCGTCGATAACCGCCGCATGCCCGGCGAATGCTTTTGCCAAAAGCGAAGCGAAGAAGAACAACAGCGGCGCCGTCCAGTACGCAAATGACCGGAATGCTTTCTTCTTCAACAGCGGGATCATGGACAGGGCGAGCAGGATAAATAAGCTGATCTGGATCATCCAGACGTACCCGCCTGCCGTTTTCAGAAGCGTTTCTTTTACATAGTCCGGCTGGAACGCGGCGCTCCAAGCGCCGCCCGCGTTTTCTTTCGTCTGGATCGGGAGCTGGCAGATAAGCGCGAGCCCCGTTACACATAAAGAAATCACGAGCAGCTTTACAGTTCGTTTTGCTTTTGATGAATCTTTATTATTTCTGTACCAAAACAGATGGAAAAAAGCCGTGCCGATAAACAGGGAGAGAGCGGTGTACAAAATACCGCGGTCGATGGCCGCTTCGGGATGAAGCGCCGCTTGCGATGATGTCTGCTCCTGAAGTTCTCCGCCGGCTTTTCCGATACTGAAAGGGATGACGCCGGATACCGGATGTCCGTCGGCCGATACCGCGTTCCATTCCGCTCTGTAAATATCATGCGGCAGATTTTTTTTCAATGCCGCGGTCATGATGCGGGCATCATTTTTTTGAATCACTGTTTTGCCCGCGTCGACCCGTTCGCCGGATGAATTATAGACCTTAATGGAGTGGAAGCCTTCTTCAATCTGTTCATTAAACTCAATTTCAATCTGCTTCGGCGCTTGTTTTAATTCACTGTTCTCACCCGGATTTGAGTTTGTGATGTAGGCGTGGGCGAAGCTTGTTTTCGGAATCAAAACAAGGAACAGCAAAAAGATGAGCCAGCGTTTGTTCTGTCTCATGGATGATGACACCGCCTTCCGGTTGGTTGTTGTTATGTCTTGCTGCAGGTGCATCCCTTCTGCCTGTCGTGTAAGATGATGTCCGCCGCCTCGTCAAAGGTGCAAATGATCCCGCCGAATCCTTTTTGAAACCGTTCTGCGTAATCAAGCGTTGAGAAGGGAATCGCCTGAGGCCGGCAGCAGTGAAGGTCAATATCGGCATGGACTAAAAAGTATGCGGAAGCGGCCGTCAGCGTCGTCTGGAGAAGAAAATCTTTACAAATGACGTGGGACACTTCTTCCTTTTTATCCTCATACCGCAAAATCGCGCAATGAATGCAGCACATCTGCTCAACGGCTTGTGAAACGGTAATAAGCTGAACAGAATACGAATGCTGAATCGGCCGCAGGCAATAGCCGCATTGATTGGCGCTTCGTTCTGAAGCGGGAGGGAGCGTAATGCCGCCGGGTGTCCGGATAATCCGGTTTGCATCCGCCAGCTGATTGACGTCTCTGTACACGGTCATCTCGGAGACGCCGAATCTCTCGCTTATGTCAGAGATTTTCAGCGCGCCCTCTTCTTTCAGCCATTCAAGCAAGGTTTGCTGTCTGTGAATCGGAAGCAATTCTGCATCCTCCTTTTTATGATGCGAATGAGTGATGAACCTCCCTCTAAGAGTAGATGTTTTCACAAATGCACACAAGAGCCTGATGATAAAATATGTGAAAAAATGTTGAACAATCACAAATGTAAAAGACGTAGTCAGACTCTGTTATAATAGAAGAGTTGAATGGAGGAATAAACATGAAAGAAACGACCTGCCCGAACTGCGGCAAGCCGATTACAGGCGACATGGTCAGATCATCCATGATCCCGTGCCAGTTTCAGTGCGGGCATTGCCATGTGAAATTGCGTGAATATAAAGTATCAGCTCCGATTATGGCTGCGGCCATTGCGATCACGGTGCTTTTGATTTATCTTGTGCAGATGGCCAGAACCGCCGTCATGCCGATGTTTCCGGCAGCGCGGTATGTGCCGGCCGCCATTTTCGCGCTCGTATGTGCGTATCCGGTGTTTATTGTCAGTGAGCGGCTCATTGCCAAACTCGTCGTCACAAAAGGACACATTATATACAGAAAGCGGTAAGACACCTTTGATGAGGTGTCTTTTTTTTGTTAAGGAGTTGTCACAGTCTCTGTGCCAAACTCCTCTTTACTTTTCATTGAATGGGGATTGTAAGCGTTTTATGATGAAGACACAGGGGAGAGAGAAACCCCGTGTCTTATTTATTTTCATCTGAAGGCAAGCAAACAGGGAGGGAATGAACATGCAGCAAGAACAGCAAGCTGGCATGAAAGTGAAGATACAGCGGTTCGGCAGTTATTTAAGCGGTATGATCATGCCGAATATCGGCGCTTTTATCGCATGGGGAATTATCACCGCGCTGTTTATTCCAGCGGGATGGTTTCCGAATCCGCAGCTGAATACATTGGTAACCCCGATGATTACGTATCTTCTGCCGCTTTTAATCGCATATACGGGCGGAAAAATGATTTACGATCACCGCGGGGGAGTCGTCGGAGCGACGGCGGCCATCGGAGTCATTGTCGGAGCGGACATTCCGATGTTCTTAGGGGCAATGATTATGGGGCCTTTGGGCGGTTATCTCATTAAACAATTAGACCGTGTATTTAAAGATAAAGTCAGACAGGGTTTTGAAATGCTGATCAACAACTTCACGGCGGGAATTATCGGAGCTGTGCTCACGATTATCGCGTTTTATGCGATCGGCCCGGTCGTCCTGTCTCTTAACAAATTGCTGGCGGCGGGTGTGGAAGTCATTGTCCACGCGAATTTGCTGCCGATTGCAAGCGTTTTCGTAGAACCGGCGAAAGTCCTGTTCCTGAATAACGCGATCAACCACGGCATTTTAAGTCCGATCGGAATCGAGCAGGCCGCCAAAGCGGGTAAATCCATTCTGTTCTTAGTGGAAGCGAACCCCGGACCGGGACTCGGTATTTTACTGGCATATATGTTCTTTGGGAAAGGCTCTTCAAGATCGACGGCTCCGGGAGCGGCGATCATTCATTTCTTCGGGGGGATTCATGAAATCTATTTCCCTTACATTTTAATGAAACCGATGCTGATCCTCGCGGCGATCGCCGGGGGAGCGAGCGGACTGCTTACATTCTCGATCTTTAACGCGGGTCTTGTCGCCGCATCATCTCCGGGAAGCATCATCGCCATTTTAGCGCTGACGCCGAAAGGAAGCTACCTCGGCGTGCTGGCGGGCGTCATCGTTGCCGCGGCCGTATCGTTTATCGTTTCGGCGCTTATTCTGAAATCGTCTAAAGCGGGCGAAGAAGATTTGACAGCCGCGGCGGAAAAAATGCAGGAAATGAAAGGCAGGAAAAGTGAAGCGGCGGCCGCGTTGGCGGACAAAGAGGAAGAATCGGAAAACAGCGCCGCTGATATTTCCGCCGACCAAGTCAGCCGCATTATCTTCGCGTGTGACGCGGGTATGGGATCGAGCGCAATGGGCGCCTCCATTTTAAGAAACAAAGTGAAAAAAGCAGACCTGGATATTAATGTGACAAATACGTCGATCAATAATCTGCCGAATGACGCGGATATCGTCATTACGCATAAGGACCTGACTGACCGCGCGAAAGCGAAGCTGCCGCAGGCGGTGCACATTTCGGTTGATAATTTCTTGAACAGCCCGAAATACGATGAACTGATTGAAAAGCTTAAAAACTAATCAAACAGAAAGAGGGATCTTCATCATGGAAGTATTGGCTAAAGCGAACATCAAACTGAACCAGACGGTGAACTCAAAAGAGGATGCCATCCGCCTCGCGGGACAGACATTGATTGATAACGGCTACGTGAAGAACGGCTATGTGGAAAAAATGTTCGAACGTGAAGAAACATCATCGACGTTTATGGGGAATTTCATCGCGATCCCGCACGGCACGGAAGATGCGAAGGATGAGGTGCTTCATTCAGGCATTTCCGTCATCCAGATTCCGGACGGTGTGGAATACGGTGAAGGCAATACGGCAAAGGTCGTTTTCGGTATCGCCGGAAAAAACAATGAACACTTAGACATCCTGTCAAACATCGCCATCATCTGCTCAGAGGAAGAAAACATTGAACGGCTGATCAGTGCAAAGACGGAAGAAGAACTGGCCGCTATTTTCAGCGAGGTGAACTGACATGATTGCCCTTCATTTCGGAGCGGGAAACATCGGGCGGGGCTTTATCGGCGCCTTGCTCCATCATTCCGGCTATGACGTAGTTTTCGCTGATGTGAATGAAACGATGGTCAGCCTTCTCAATGAAAAGAAGGAATATACCGTGGAGCTTGCCGACGGCGGCCGGCAGACCGAAATCATCGGCCCCGTTTCAGCCATCAACAGCGCGGTGCAAGAACAAGAGCTGTACAGGCTGATCAATGAAGCGGCGATCATTACGACGGCGGTGGGCCCGAACGTTCTCAGACTCATCGCCCCGTCCATCGCGGAAGGGCTGAAGCGCAGAACGTCCTCTGAACCTCTCAATATCATTGCCTGTGAAAATATGATCGGCGGCAGCAGTTTTCTGAAAAAAGAAGTTTTCGGACATTTGACGGAAGCGGAACGGGAACTCGTGAACCGGACGGTCGGCTTCCCGGATTCTGCGGTGGATCGGATCGTGCCGATTCAGCACCATGAAGATCCGC
This sequence comes from Bacillus sp. FSL K6-2865, assembly GCF_040311405.1. Taxonomy (NCBI): domain Bacteria; kingdom Bacillati; phylum Bacillota; class Bacilli; order Caryophanales; family Bacillaceae; genus Bacillus; species Bacillus sp. FSL K6-2865. Next base: position 454,216 of record NZ_CP152036.1, read on the forward strand.
TGAAAGTATCTGTAGAACCGTTTTTTGAATGGGTCATAGACAGAACCGGCTTTGCCGGCGGCCAGCCGGTACTGGAAGGTGCGTTGTTTACGGATGATCTTACGCCGTTCATTGAACGGAAACTGTTTACCGTCAATACCGGTCATGCCGTTACGGCGTACGTGGGCTATCAGCGCGGATTAAAAACCGTCAAAGAGGCTATCGGCCATCCGGAAATCCGGCGTGTCGTGTACGATGCACTTTCAGAAACGGGCGAGTACTTGGTGAAAGCGTACGGCTTTAAGCAAGCCGAACACGAGCAGTACATGAAGAAAATCATCGGCCGCTTTGAAAATGAATACATCACGGATGATGTGACAAGAGTCGCCAGATCACCGCTCAGAAAACTCGGAGCGAATGACAGATTAGTAGGGCCGGCCAAAAAAATAAAAGAACCGAACGCGCTGGCAGAAGGCATCGCCGCCGCCCTGCGTTTTGACTATCAGGATGATCCGGAAGCGGTTGAGCTGCAAAAGCTTATCGCGGAAAAAGGCACGAGCGGCGTTCTTCAAGACATTTGCGGTATTCAGCCGCATGAACCGCTGCACGGCATCGTGCTCAAAAAGCTCAATCAATAAAAATGAACCCGCGTCGGGGGACGCGGGTTTTTTCTTGCGTTATAATGAGAGAGAAGGGAGGCTGCGTGATGAATCAGAAGCTATTGCCCCATCGTTTTCCGTTTCTTTTGATTGACGGCACGACGAACAGTGAAGCCGGAAAATGGGCGGCTGCTTACAAAAACATCAGTGAAAATGACTGGTTTATAACTGAATCCCAAAGAGAGATGCCATTTTCGCTCGTCGTTGAAGCAATGGCCCAAACGGCGGCTTGCGCGGGAATTACCGGCGGTGACGGCCTCGGTCTCTTATCCGCGGTGAAGAAAGCGGAAAGGTTAGGTGCCGCTTTGCCGGGAGACCGTCTGGATCTTTTTTTTGAGGTCACGCGAATCAGACGCGGTTTTGTGTTCGGCCGGGCGAAAGCGTCCGTTGCCGGGAAGCCTGTGGCGGAAGCTGAGCTCAGCATATTTATCCAGCGATCGTAAAAAAGGCCGCCTCCAGCGGCGGCTTTCGGACAAGCGTGTTATTTTGTATCATAATCTCTTTCACTTTGTGAATTGTCCCTCTGGTCATGTTTGTGTTTTTCGTCATTGGCGTTTTCCTTCAGCTCTTCCAGCGGAATCGGATCGGTTAAATCATGATGTTCAGGATTTTCATTCGGTTTGTTCTTTTGTTTTCTTTCTTTCATCCTCCATCACCTCAATATTTCTTTTCCTCAACGTTCTCCCCGCCAAACGCATGAAGCGGTTTTTTGTTCCTGTGGGTCATATGTATTAAAATAGAGACGACTACATTATAAAAAGTGAGGTACATATATGCCGATACAAAGAGAAGACGCAGATATTAAACTGATCGCGATTGATATGGACGGAACCCTGCTCAATGACGAGCAGCTCATCCCGGAGGAAAACCGGCGGGCGATCAAGGAAGCGGAGGCGAAAGGAATTCACGTCGTCATCAGCACAGGACGCACGCTGATGACCTGCCGCGAACTGGCTGAGTCTCTCGAGCTGTCATCCTTTTTAATCACGGCAAACGGCAGCGAAATCTGGGATTCCAACTTTGAGCTGGTTGAGCGCAAGCTTCTTCATACCGATCATATTCAAAAATTATGGGATCTAAGGAATAAGCACAACACGAATTTCTGGGCCTCTACCGTCGATAGAGTGTGGAGAGGGGAATTCCCGGAAACGATTACGGATCATCAGTGGCTCAAGTTCGGGTTCGAAATCGAGGATGACGAAGTGCGGAATGAGGTGCTGAAAGAGCTCAAGGAATACAAGGAGCTCGAGATCACAAACTCCAGTCCGATCAACATCGAAGTCAATGCCCTCGGTATCAACAAAGCGGCTGCGCTGGCGAAGGTATCGGAAAAACTCGGCTTCACGATGGAAAATGTGATGGCCATGGGTGACAGTCTGAATGACATTGCCATGATTGAAAAAGCGGGTGTCGGCGTCGCCATGGGGAATGCGCAGGACATTGTGAAAGAAACAGCTGACTGGGTGACTGATGTCAACACGGAAAACGGGGTCGCCAAAGCGATCCGCCACTGGGTGTTATAATAGAAAAAAGAGAGAGTCTCAGTATGAGACTCTCTTTTTTTTTTGTTTTGTCAGATTTGTGACTAGGTCCATGGTAGGTTTTCTGACAAAAGGATGTTCAAACCTGTCAGAAATAAATATAATGAAGAGAAATCCAACAATTCGGAATAGTCATTCCGAATAGCGGAATGATAATCATATAAAACGTTTACAATACAGGAGGGATCTTATGTTTCAGATTGACATCAATTGTGATTTAGGAGAGAGTTTCGGTGCTTATAAAATCGGGCTGGATGAAGAGATTTTGGATTACGTGACATCTGCAAACATCGCCTGCGGCTTTCATGCGGGTGATCCCAGCGTGATGCGCAAAACGGTTGCGCTTGCGGCGGAAAAAGGCGTGAAAATCGGCGCTCATCCCGGGCTGTTCGATCTGCAGGGATTCGGGCGGCGGCAGATCGCGATTACACCCGAGGAAGCGTATGATCTGACGCTGTACCAAATCGGCGCGCTGTCAGGGTTTTTAAAAGCAGAAGGTGTCGAGATGCAGCATGTGAAGCCGCACGGCGCTTTATATAATATGGCCGCCGTCAATCCCGGCCTGTCAGAAGCCATCGCTCAGGCGGTCTGTCATTTTGATCCCGGGCTTATTCTTTTCGGGCTTTCCGGAAGCGAGCTGATTAAAGCGGGAGATCGAATCGGACTGAGGACGGCAAGCGAAGTGTTTGCGGACCGCACCTATCAGGAAGACGGCACGCTGACGCCGCGTTCAGAGCCGGATGCGCTGATTCAGGATGACAAAAAAGCGGTCGGTCAAGTGATTCAAATGGTGAAAGACAGCACGGTGACATCACGTAAGGGACAAGCTGTAAGCCTGAAAGCGGACACGGTCTGCATTCACGGAGACGGAGCCCACGCCCTCACATTCGCAAAAACAATCAAAAAAGAATTAAAAGCGGCAGACATTCAAATCAGCGCGCTTTCAAAAGACTGAGCAGCAGAGGGAGGAAGACAGCATGGAGCAAAAGAAAAAAACAGCCGGAAAGGCTTCCGGCAAATGGTCGCTTCTTTTAGGCGCGACATTTTTGATGGCGACATCATCAATCGGGCCCGGCTTTCTGACGCAAACGGCCACGTTTACCAATACATTGGCGGCAAGCTTCGGCTTTATCATTTTAATTTCTATTATTTTGGACATTTTCGCGCAAACCAATGTATGGCGGATTATCGCGGTTTCCGGAAAGCGCGGCCAAGAGATTGCCAATATGGTGCTTCCGGGCGCCGGTTATGCCATTGCTTTTCTGGTCGTGCTCGGCGGACTTGCGTTTAATATCGGAAACATCGGCGGCGCGGGTCTCGGTCTTCAAGTATTATTCGGGATCAAACCGGAGATCGGCGCTTTAATCAGCGCAGCGGTCGCGGTGCTGATTTTTGTCATAAAGGAAGCCGGAAAAGTCATGGACCGTTTTATGCAGATCGCCGGAATCGTCATGATCGTATTGACAGTGTATGTTGCCGTAACGACGGCTCCGCCGGTCGGACACGCCGTTGTGAAAACTTTTATGCCTGATCATATCAGTGTGCTGGCGATCGTGACGCTTGTCGGCGGCACGGTCGGCGGATACATTACATTTGCCGGCGGCCACCGTTTGCTTGATTCAGGCATCCAAGGGAAGGAAGTCCTCCCTCAGGTTACGAAAAGCTCCATCACAGGCGTTCTGATTACATCGATTATGCGGATTGCCCTGTTTCTCGCCGTGCTCGGCGTCGTCTCAAAGGGCCTGAGCATTGATCCTGATAATCCGGCGGCTTCTGTATTCCGGCTTGCGGCGGGAAATGTAGGCTATAAAATTTTCGGCGTCATCATGTGGTCTGCCGCTATCACGTCTGTCATCGGCGCCGCCTATACATCGGTATCATTTTTCAAATCATTTTCAACAAAAATCGAAAAGCACTCACATGGCGTCATTATCGGTTTTATCATCGTATCCACTCTTATTTTTGTTACGATCGGCCAGCCTGCCAAAATTCTGGTCGCGGTCGGTTCGCTTAACGGCTTAATTCTGCCGCTTGCATTAGCGATGATACTGTTGGGCGCTTATAAGAAAAAAATCGTCGGCGATTACAAGCATCCGATCTGGCTCACGATTGCAGGGGCGATCGTAGTGGTTGTCATGGCGGTTATGGGCATCTATACATTATTCACGCAGATGCCGCAGCTATGGAGCTGATGATATGAAAAACCATATGAGTGACATGAGCCCCGAAGAAGTCAGACAGCTGATCAGGAAGGGGCAGATGACCGGGCCGACGGCGGGGATGGCCGCTTCTTACGCACAAGCCAATCTCGTCGTTTTGCAAAAGGATCTTGCCTTTGATTTTCTCTTATTCTGCCAGCGCAATCAAAAGCCTTGTCCGGTGCTTGACGTGACGGATGCGGGTTCACCCGTTCCGGCAATAGCTGCGCCGGGAGCTGATATCCGGACGGACTTTCCGAAATACAGGGTTTATCGGCATGGCGTGCTTACTGAAGAGGTAACGGATATTACGCCGTATTGGAAGGATGATTATGTCGGGTTTTTAATCGGCTGCAGTTTTTCATTCGAGCAAGCCCTTATTAATCAGCACATTCCAATCAGGCACATCGATGAGGGTGTGAATGTCCCCATGTATAAAACAGACATTGACTGTGTTCCCGCCGGCCCGTTTTCTGGAAAGATGGTCGTCAGCATGAGACCGATTCCGGAAAGGCTTGCAGTCCGCGCGGCGCAGGTCACGTCACGTTTTCCCGCCGTGCACGGCGCCCCCGTCCGCATCGGAAATCCGCAAAGCATCGGTATCAGCGATTTGCATCAGCCGGATTTCGGAGATGCCGTAACGGTGCGGGAAGGCGAAGTTCCCGTATTCTGGGCTTGCGGCGTTACGCCCCAGGCGGTGATCATGGAAGCAAAGCCTGACATCGTAATAACACATTCACCGGGGCACATGCTGATCACCGATATACGAAATGAATCGCTTGCTGTCCTGTAAGTGAGAAAGAATACAACGAGGTGATGACAATGATGCAGTATAGCGGAAATACAGCGCTTGATATACAGCCGTACGGTGATTCCGCCGTTATCATCCGCTTTGGCGGGCACATCAGCGAAGAGGTCAACAGCCGGGTGCATGCGGCGGCAGCCTGTATGGAAGAACGGCCGTTTCCGGGCTTCGTTGAATGTATTCCGGCATTCACAAGCTTAACGATCTTTTATGATGTGTATGCCGTCTCAAACATAAAAAAAGGCGTCTCTCCTTTTGCCCTGGTCAAGAAAGAAGTGACAGAACGTCTCAGCCATATAATGACCGGCCGCAAAGAAGAGCGCCGGGTGATGGAAATCCCCGTTTGCTACGGCGGTGATTTCGGTCCCGATTTAGAAGAGGTCGCTGAGATGAACGATCTGACCCCGGAAGACGTCATCCGCATTCATACTGAAGGCGAATATCTCGTTTATATGCTCGGATTTGCGCCGGGATTTCCGTTTTTAGGAGGAATGTCTGAGCGGATCAGAGCGCCGAGAAAGGCGTCGCCAAGGCCGTCCATCCCGGCCGGTTCAGTAGGAATCGCGGGAATGCAGACCGGTGTGTATCCGATATCCACTCCCGGCGGCTGGCAGCTGATCGGCAGCACCCCGCTCCGGCTTTTCAGGCCGGAAGAACATCCGCCGAGTCTATTGAGAGCGGGCGATACGGTGAAATTCGTCCGGATCACGGCAGAGGAGTACAGCCGCATCAAGGAGGGAGCCGAATGAGTATGAAAGTGGTAAAGCCCGGTCTCTTGACGACGGTTCAGGACAAGGGGCGGACGGGATATCAGAAATACGGTGTGCTGGGAAGCGGCGCAATGGATACGATCTCACTGCGCATCGCCAATCTTCTTGCCGGAAATCAAGAAAAAGAGGCGGGACTGGAAATTACGCTCATGGGGCCCGGGCCTTCCTTTGAATTTTCAGAACCTGCGGTTATTGCCGTCACGGGAGCTGATTTCGCCTTTCATATTAATGGGGAGCCCGCTCCTCTGTGGAAACCGGTTTTGATAAAGGAAAACAGCGTCGTCTCATTCGGGCCGTGCAAGATGGGGAGCCGCGCTTATCTCGCCGTCGCGGGGGGATTTGACGTGCCCGCCGTCATGGAAAGCAAAAGCACATATGTCAGAGCGGGGATCGGCGGTTTTTGCGGAAGAGCGCTGCAAAAAGATGATGAGCTGCCGCTCGGCCGTATGACGCCATGTTCGGAATCAATCGCGTACCGTCTGAGCGATTCTTTCGGACAGCATGGTTTCTCAGCGCCTGATTGGTCTGTCAGTAGCAGAGGATTTCTGCCGCTGAAAAAAAATCCGGTCATACGAGTGCTTGAAGGCGCTCAATTTCATGCTTTTACAGAAGAAGCAAAATTACGTTTTTACCAAGAGTCATATACGGTCACGCCTCAATCCGACCGAATGGGCTACCGGCTGAAGGGCGCTCCGCTTGAATTGCGGGAGCCGCTGGAGATGGTATCTGAGGCCGTGACGTTCGGAACGGTGCAGGTGCCGCCGGACGGCAATCCGATTATTCTGCTGGCTGACAGACAGACGACGGGGGGCTATCCGCGGATGGCGCATATCATATCCGCCGATCTTCCTCTCGTCGCCCAAACGATGCCGGGGGAACATATCACGTTCCGGGCCGTTTCGCTGGAGGAAGCGGAAATGCTGCTTTTAGAGAAGGAACAGCAGCTGAAGGAGCTGAAAGCAAGGCTCAAAATGGAATGGCTGATCTGACAAAGGGGCTAAAGACCATGGAAAACAAAAACAAAACCGTCATCAAATCAATGGAACTGCTTCATTTATTTCTGACTGAACCGAGCCTGAGCTTAAATGAGCTGGTTTCTCTATCGGAAATGCCGAAGACCTCGGTTCACCGGATGGCAAGCTCACTGGAGGAAACGGGATTTCTCACCCGGGCAGCGGACGGCCGTTATCAGCTTGGTCTGATCTTTTTACAATTCGGCCAGCTCGTCTCTGAACGTCTGGACATCAGGAAAATAGCCAAACCGATTATGGAAGAGCTGTGCGGCGAAGTGGATGAGGCCGTTCAGCTGATCATGAGGGACGGAGATGAAGCCATTTACGTCGAAAAAATTGAAGGCACTCAAACCGTCCGCCTGTATACGGCAATCGGCCGCCGGTCGCCGCTGTACGCGGGAGCGTGCGCCAGAAGCATTCTATCGTTTCTGCCAAAAGAGGAGATTGACACATACATTCAGAAGACAAAGCTTGCCGCAATCGCCTCAGGCACGATGACGGATCGGGCTGAACTGCTTCACTCCATTGAAAGATCCTTACAATCAGGTTATACGATCAGCTATTCGGAATTAGAAGATTACACGGCGGCGATCGGGGCGCCGATTTTCAACCACGAAGGTAAGGTGGCTGCCGGAATCAGCATCGCCGGCTTCGAAGCCCGGTTTTCAGAGGACAGGCTGCCGTATTTAACCGAAAAGGTCAAAACTGCTGCACAGCATATTTCTGAGAAATTGGGTTATTGACCGAGCCAATTTTTCTTCACTCGCGTACATTACAATATCGATAGTAACGAGTGGAGGAAAGTAAATGGGACTTGTTTATACGGCGCTGGGGGATTCTTTGACGACGGGGAGGGGATCCGGGCCGTTTTCCGCCGGTTTTGTCCAGCGGTTCGGGCGTATGATGGCAGAAGATTTACAGACAAGAACCGACGTATCCATCTTTGCCAAATCAGGCCTTGAGACGGGAGAAATTCTCGGGCTTATGTCCTTGCCGTACATTCAGAGGCGGATTCAGGCTGCTGATATGATTACGATTACAGGCTGCGGCAACGATTTGATCGATTCGGTTCAGGCATATCAGCAAACATCGGACGCTTCGGTGTTCACCGGCGTGTCCGGTCACTGCCATGAGAACTTTGAAAAGATGATTGCCAAGATCGCCGCCTTAAAAGGGCCGCACCCGTCTCCTTATGAGATCCGCGTCTTCAATTTATACAATCCTTTCCCGGGAATCTCCATTGCAGAAAAATGGATATCCTCTTATAATGCGCACCTCAGCACACTCGCATCGGCGCCGTACGTCAAAATCGCCGACGTCCACAGCGCTTTCAAAGGAAAAATGAATGAATATCTCTCTCATGACCGCGTACACCCCAACAGCAAGGGATATGAAGTCATGGCATGCGTCCTGCGGGGGCTCGGATACGGAAGCCTCGCCCGCTCATAACCGCGCGCTCCTTTTCATCGGGAGCGCGCTTTTCGTGCTCCTTAAAACAAACTTAAAATTGTCCGACTTTCGTTCTATCCGCGCAAAAAATACGCTAGAATAATGGGGGATAAAGACAGAAATAGAATTGTGTTCAAAAAATGATAACAGAAAGGATGGATTGCTTTGCTGCGCGCCTTAAAACTGTCACTCGCGATGCTGATTATTATACTTGCGGCCGCCGCATTTACGTATGCGGAACATACCTCTGTCATACAGCCGGTTATGCTCGTGTTTCTCGGTGCGGTCATGTTCATTCAGGGGCTGGAGGAAAAACGGAAAGAAAACGACGGCTCCGGGAAATTCAATATCTATACCGCCGTTTTTGTATGGTCGATCTCCTTAATCGGTTTTACGCTTCACGCGATCTGAGTCTGATAGATCCTGAAAATGCTCCACAACGGGAAATGGTGAATAAAAACGGTGCAGTAAGGCTTTCCATTCCTGATATTCCGGCGATCCGCGAAAGCCTTTTGTATGATCTTCTAATGTCTCCCATTCCACAAGCAGCAAATATTTATGCGTCTTTTCCATACATTTGGACAAGGAATGGGACAGATAACCTTTCATGCCCTTGATAATCGGCTCCGCCCGGCGGAATGCCTCTTCGAATTCCCCCTCAAGACCTTCTTTTACATACAGCATGGCTGCTTCTCTGATCATCTGAAATTCCCCCTTTTTTTAATAGATACATTGTATAAGAATATGGCCCGTGACGGCAGGAAAAACAAAAAAATTTTAAACAATATGAGAAAAAAATCCTTGCCAGCCTGATTTGGTTTAGGAGAAAATAACAGTTGGAAGGCAGGGGAATAGACAGTGAAAAAAGGGTTATACCTATTACTTTTACTCGCAGGAATCATAGGTTTGATCGGCTGCTCGAAAACGGAATCGGCCGAAGACAGAATGAAAGATTTCGTAAAAGACTGGAACGGCGGTCACTACGATAAGATGTACCAAAGCCTCACCCAGGATGAAAAGAAAAAACGATCCAAAAAGGATTTTGTAAAGCGATATGAAACCGTTTATGAACAAGCAGGGGTCAAAAATCTGAAAGTCACTGCCGAAAAACAGGACGAAGACGACAAGAAAAAAGATGACCTCCAGCACATCGATTATAAAGTCAGCATGGATACAAAAGCAGGGAAGGTCGCTTTTGAAAATACGGCCGTCCTGAAAAAAGAAAAAACAGACGATGGAGAATCATGGAACATCGACTGGAATCCTTCTTTTATTTTCAAACAGCTTTCCGATGACAAAACCGTGCAGATCGCAAATGAAGAACCGAAGCGCGGACAAATTTACGACAAAGACGGAAAAGGTCTCGCCGTGAATACCGAGGTGCCGGAAATCGGCATTATCCCTGGAAAACTCGGCAAGGATAAAGACAGCGTGATCAAAAAACTGTCTGAAAAACTGGACCTTTCTGAAGACGATATCAAAAGCAAACTGAACCAGGGCTGGGTAAAAGACGACTCCTATGTCCCGCTTCAAAAAATCAGACCGGATGATGAAAGCAAGGTCAAAAGCCTGCTCGCATTAGACGGCGTGACGAAAACGAAAGTCAGCTCCCGCTACTATCCGTACGGCGAAAAAGCAGCCCATCTGACCGGCTATATTAAAACCATCACAGCGGAGCAGCTGAAAAAAGCGAAAGACGGCCAATACAGCGATACTTCCAAAATCGGCATCGCCGGCCTTGAGAATGTATATGAAGACAAGCTGCGCGGCACGACCGGCTGGAAAATTTACGTCCCGCAAACAGGTGAGGTCATTGCTGAAAAGAAAGCCGAAAGCGGACAGGATATTCATGTAACGATTGACATGAAAACGCAGACGAAGCTGTATGATTCTATGAAAGATGACAGCGGAGCGGCAGTCGCCCTCGAACCGCAAACGGGAGAGACACTCGCGCTCGTCAGCGCACCGTCTTATGACCCGAACGGCTTTATTTTCGGCTGGGGCGGGAAAGAATGGAAAAAACTAAATGAAGATAAAAACAATCCGTTTTCAGCGAAATTCAACAAACTTTATGCGCCGGGATCAACGATTAAACCGATTGCCGCGGCAGTCGGCCTGACAAACGGCACATTGAAAGCGTCAGAAAAGAAAAAAATCACCGGAAAAGAGTGGCAGAAAGATTCAAGCTGGGGCGGTTACCATGTCACACGCGTATCAGAGCGCCTGAATGAAGTGGATCTCGAAAACGCGCTGATCACATCTGACAACATCTACTTTGCGCAAAATGCCATAGATGCCGGAGCGGACGCGTTTACAAAAGGATTAAAAACATTTGGGTTTGATGAAGAGATTCCGTACCAATTTCCGATTGAAAAGTCTTCAATCGCTAACGGCAAGCTTGATTCCGAGATCCTTCTCGGAGATACGGGCTACGGCCAGGGGCAGATGCTGATGTCTCCGCTGCACTTAGCGGCTGACTATACCGCATTTGTAACAGACGGAAATCTCGTCAAACCGACATTGATCAAAGACGGAGAAAAAACACCGCAAATCTGGCATAAGCAAGTGGTATCGAAAGCCAATGCCGAAGAAATCACAAAAGGGCTGAGAGGCGTCGTTGAAGATCCGCGCGGCTCTGCATATCAGCCGGCCGTAAGCGGCATTACCGTAGCCGGAAAAACCGGTACAGCCGAGCTGAAAACGTCTAAAGAAGATAAAGACGGCAAAGAAAACGGCTGGTTTGTCGGTTACGATTATAAAAAGAAAGACCTCTTGATCGCGATGATGATTCAAGACGTCAAAAAACGCGGCGGAAGCCATTACGTCGTTGAAAAAGCGAAAAAGCAGTTTCAGAATCATTAAATGACGATTTTCGCGGGCTGAAAGGAAAATCGGCCGCCGAAGCAGAATGAAACAGCATGGGCAATTCCTGAAAACAGAGATACAAGAGGCTCTAAGAAAAAGGGGGATTTCACATGCAGCGCATTCAATTGGCTGAAGACCTGGAATTTTCAAGAGTGATACACGGGCTTTGGCGTCTGAACGAATGGAATGTTTCAGACGGAGAGCTGCTGAATTTGATTGAATGGTGTATCAGCCAAGGCATCACCACCTTCGACCATGCCGATATATATGGCGGTTATACGTGTGAAAAGCTGTTCGGCGGCGCTTTGTCCCTTTCGCCTTCAATAAGGGAGCGAATCGAAATCGTCACAAAATGCGGGATTGTCATTGAATCACCGGAACGGCCCGGAAACAAGTCGCATCATTATAATACGTCGAAGTCTCACATTTTAGCGTCGGCGGAGCAGTCGCTCTTGAATCTGAATACGGATTATCTGGATGTGCTGCTCATTCACAGACCGGACCCGCTTATGGACCCGGAGGCTGTGGCTGAAGCGTTTCATGCGCTGAAAAGCTCGGGAAAGGTCAGATATTTCGGAGTATCGAACTTTAAAGCGCACCAGTACAAAATGCTCGAATCCTATTTGGATGATCCGCTCATCACAAACCAAATTGAAATCTCGGCGTACGAGCTGGAAAATATCCATGACGGCACGCTGGATTTCTGTCAGGAAAAACGCATTCCGCCGATGGCGTGGTCACCGCTTGCGGGCGGGAGCGTCTTTACCGGACAATCAGATAAGGACCTCCGAATCCGTGCCGCTCTTCGTTCCGTACAGGAAGAAATCGGCGCCGCTTCCATTGACGAAGTCATGTACGCATGGCTGTTCACCCACCCGGCAGACATCATGCCGATTGTCGGCAGCGGAAAAGAGAACCGCATTTCCGCCGCGGTGCGTGCATCCGCGTACAAACTCAGCCATGATCAGTGGTTCCGGATTTATACCAGTGTCCAAGGCTGCGATATTCCATAAACAGAACAAACGCCCGGAAGCTATCTTCCGGGCGTTTGTTTATGTGGTGTGCAATGTCTAAAAACAAGTAAGGTCACTTTGAAGTATAGCCGTGCGGATCAAGAGTAACAAGCGTCATGGCATATTATCTGACACATTTTTCTTTTTCAATACTGTCACACGGCCCAGTGCCAAATTGCCATTTGAAAATGGTTGAATAATCATTGAAAGCGTTTTATATTATAACTTACACCACTTTCCCCGGCAGCACTCCCCATATGCCATACTTCTCACAACTAGAAAATCTGGAGGCGCGTTTCATGTATATGACAGCGAGAGAACAAAAATTAATGAAACATCTATTACTGCAGAACCGGTACGATACAGTGCATGAACTGGCGGAAGCTTTACAAGTCAGCACAAGAACCGTTCACCGCGAGTTAAAAACAATCAAACCGATAATGGAATCATTCGGTCTGGCACTTGATAAACAGCCCGGCAAAGGACTGAAAGCGGTAGGAAACCCGGAGGACAAACAAAAACTCCTGTCAGACCTGTCTTATGAACAGCATGAATACAGCGCTGAGGAGCGGAAACTTTTAATTCTATGTTCACTATTAGAGTCTCAAGAGCCGATCAAGCTCTACAGTCTGGCGAACGAACTGCAAGTGACAAACGCGACGATCAGCTATGACCTGGATGAGCTGGAGACTTGGATTGCGCCCTTCGGCTTGACGCTGATCCGAAAAAGGGGCTTCGGCATTCAGCTGACGGGGCCGGAAAATGCGAAACGGAAAATCGTCGGCAATCTCATCGTCAACCGCCTTGATATTCAAAGCTTTTTGGAAGCGGTTGAATTGAATATTAAAGGAAAACCGGACGATGCTGAAAAAATGTTCGGCGTCGTAAATAAAGCGGAACTTTTGAAAATGGACCGGCTCTTAATTCAGCTCAAGGAAAAAATCGCGATCGCCTTATCTGACAGCTCATACATGGCGCTTGCGGTTCATTTAACCTTTGCGATGGACCGGATCAGGCTCGGAGAAACCATCACGATGGAGGCTTCGGAACTAAAAGCGCTGCAGCAGACGAAGGAGTACGGCTCTGCGCTGGAAATGGCAAAAGAGCTTGAAAAAGCGTTCGGTGTTTCAATTCCGGAAGCTGAGATCGGATATATCACCATTCATTTGCGGAGCGCCAACCGCAAATACAAAACGGAATTCAAACCGGAAGACATAGAGGTTGAAACGGCCTTGCAAACGAAGCAGCTGATCGGCTTCATTTCTGAAAAAATTAAAATTGATCTGACGGAAAACGGTTCTTTATACGACGGTTTAATCGCCCATCTGGAGCCTGCGATCAACCGGGTAAAAGAAAATATCGACATGTACAACCCGATGACCGAGCAAATTAAACGCGACTACTTCCTGCTGTACATGGCCGTAGAAGAAGGAATGGAAAAATTCTTTCCGGGGCTTCTTTTCTCTGATAATGAGATCGCTTTCATCGTTCTTCACTTCGGCTCTGCTTTGGAAATCAAACGGGAAGAAGCGAAGATCAAAGCGCTGATCGTCTGTTCAAGCGGCATCGGGTCGTCCAAAATGCTCGCATCCAGGCTGAAAAAAGAGCTTTCGGAAATCCGTTCCTTTGATATGTCTTCCCTCATCGAACTGAAGGATCGAGACATCACCGCGTATGACATGATCGTATCCACCGTTCCGATCCCGTATGAAAACATTGATTACGTCATGGTCAGTCCGCTTTTAAACGAAGAAGACGCTGATCAGGTCAAGCAGTACATCAAAAGAAAAATTCCGCTGATTCTTGACAAAAAAAGAAACGGTAAAAGAGAGGAGAAGCAGCCGGAGACGCCTGATATGCTGGAAGCGGCCGGCCGTATGGCGCATTACGCGGCGGTTATCCAAAGCGTGCTGCGGAACTTTTCGATCAAATCCATTGATTCAAACACGGCGTATGAGCTGTTTTTGAACCGTATGTTTGACATGCTGGAGCAAGAAGGATTGGTTCATAATGCCCAAAAAACCGCACAGCGCCTTGCTGAGCGTGAACGACAGGGCGGACTCGGCATTCCGGGAACGGCGATGGCGCTGTACCATCTCAAAAATGAAGAAATTGTCACGCCTTTTTTCAAAATTTATGATTTGACAGCTCCATGCAGTGTCAAAGGCATGGACGGAAATTCCCTGACCGTCGACCGCGGTTTGGTGATGATGGCGCCGGCTGATATGCCCGCTGAAGGATCGGAAATACTAAGTGCGGTCAGCTCGGCCATCATCGAGTCCGAAGACAGTATAAAAGCCTTCCAGACTGAGGATGAGGCCGATTTATACAAACGTTTAAACAAGCTGTTTTATCATTTCATTCAGGAGAAAGGACAGCGGTAAACAGGAAGCGCACACCTCATGTGGGGTGTGTTTTTTTGTGCATGTATGAGGGTAAGGGGAAGGGAAGAAACTAAAAACACGGGACTATTGTATCATTCACTGATGGAATAGTTCTAAAACAAAATAGTTTTACAAGTTATATTTTTTGGTTTAAAATGGGTTGCGTGAGAAAGAAAATCTGACAGAGTTTTTTTGTGATTTATCATTATGGGAGATGAAAATATGGAGACATTACAGCATCTGATTCTGCATGACATTTCAAATAGCGAAGAGATCGAAGCTGTAAAAAGCGGTGCGTATACCCTGACCTACGCGGAATATCGAAAACGAATCAACCAGCTTGCACAAGCGCTTCTTGATAAAGGAATAAAAAAAGGCGACAGAGTGGCGATGCTTTGCAAAAACGGCCACGCGGCATCCATTGTCATGTTTGCGGCACTCGAAATCGGCGCGGTGGTTGTGCCCGTCAGCTGGCAATTAACACCTTACGAAATGAAAGGCATTTTAGCAGCCTGTGAACCGAAAGCTGTTTTTTACGGCACTGAATTTAAAGAGATCATGGAAGAAGTGCTTCCTGCGCTGGTATCTTCTCTTAAACTGAAGGTCGAGACCGGAACAGCTGCGGAGACAACGCCTCAGTTTGACGCTTTATTGACAGGCTCCGGTGATACACCGGATGTCGAAACGGTGTCTGAAAACGATACGGCATTGCTGATGTTTACCTCAGGTACAACCGGCAATCCGAAACGCTGCATGATCACTCACGGCGGTATATACAACTACGTAAACGCGACATTGGCATACACGGGGAGAATGCAGCATGTCCGCTTCTTAGCATGCCATCCGAATTACCATACGAGCGCGATTATCTGCCAGATGGTCGGCACGATGAGCGGAACGACATTCATTATGACAGACAATCAGGACCCTGTGGAAAACCTGAAGCTCATCGAAAAAGAAAAAATTCAAACCATCATGGCGCTGCCAGTCTATTTCACATACCTGCTGAAAGCATGGGAAACGCATCAGACTGACATGTCTTCTATCGTTTATATGATGACGGGAGGCACAAAGGTGCCAAGCAGCCTGATCCAGCAGTATCTCGATATCGGCATTCCGCTCATGCACGGATACGGAAGCACGGAAGCGTGGGGCATCAGCTCTTGGAATCCGCAAATGGGAATGGATAAAGCCGCTTCCGCGGGTAAACCGATGGAAGAAGTGGACGTCCGCGTTGTAGATCCGGAAACAGGTGAATTCCTTCCGCAAGGCTCAATCGGAGAAGTCGTTGTGACAAGTCCGTTTTTATTCAAAGGCTACGAAGGTAACGAAGAAGCGACACGAAAAGTGCTGAAAGACGGCTGGTTCCATACCGGCGATTCCGGATATGTGGATGAAGACGGATTTATCTTTATCACCGGACGTTACAAAGATGTCATCATCTACGGCGGCGACAATATTTATCCCGACCAGATTGAAGAGGTCATTCAGCAAGTGCCGGGCATTCTCGAAACGGCGGTTGTCGGTATCCCTGATCCGCTCTACGGCGAAAAGCCGAAAGCGTTCATCGTGACAAACGGCAGAGAAGGCCTGACAGAAGAAGAAGTGACCCGATTCCTTCAAGAACGTCTTGCCGCCTTTAAAATTCCGGAAATTGAGTTCGTCAGCGAACTTCCGAAAAACAACCTTGGAAAAGTGAGAAAAGACGTGCTCCGCAAACAAGCGGTCCGTTCATAATTGAAAACAAAAACCCGGCTGCCAGCCGGGTTTTTTTCTTGCGTTCCATGTGAAACATTTTTCTCCGAAAACGTTTTGAACTGTCTCATTCATGTTTATCCAAAAGACAGCCGAGGTAGACAAGAAATATGACATCGAACTAGAAGGAGGAACTTGACATGGAAAACTATCCGAAGGAATTCCCGGCGGAATCACAAAACCGCCAGCCGGGCATTGAAAGCGAAATGAATCCGGCGCCTGTTTATGAATACAAAGAATATAAAGGCGCTGATAAATTAAAAGGGAAAACCGCACTTATCACAGGGGGCGACAGCGGTATCGGACGCGCCGTAGCGGTTGCTTACGCGAAGGAAGGCGCAAATGTCGCGATCGTCTATTTTGATGAACACAGTGATGCGGAAGATACAAAAAAACGAGTGGAAGAAGAAGGCGTAAAATGTCTGTTAATCCCCGGCGATGTCGGTGAGGAAGACTTTTGCAATGAAGCGGTTGAAAAAACGGTTGAAGAATTCGGGCGTCTTGATATTCTCGTGAATAACGCCGCGGAACAGCATCCGAAAGAAAGCATTAAAGACATCACAAGCGAGCAGCTTCACAGAACCTTTAAAACAAACTTTTACTCACAATTTTATTTGACTAAAAAAGCGATTGATTACATGAAGCCGGGCAGCGCGATCATCAATACGACATCCATTAATCCTTACACAGGCAATCCGCAGCTGATTGACTACACGGCTACGAAAGGCGCGATTAACGGTTTTACGAGATCCATGGCGCAAGCGCTCGTCAACGACGGTATCCGTGTCAACGCCGTGGCGCCGGGGCCGATCTGGACACCGCTTATTCCGGCGACATTCTCAGAAGAAACAGTCGCTTCCTTCGGGCAGACTACGCCGATGGGCCGGGCAGGCCAGCCTGTTGAACATGTCGGCTGCTATGTGCTCTTGGCCTCAGACGAATCATCTTATATGACCGGACAGACGCTGCATGTCAACGGCGGCAAATTTGTAACCACATAAGGGGGCTGAAGCATGACGATATCGAAACATGATGTGAATGCATACTATCAAAAAGCGGGAATCGTTCTGACTGATAATGAAGTCGAAGACATTCAAATCATGGATTACGGCTTAGGCAAGCTTGAGAAAACCGGGCTTCAGCTGTTTATTTACGTGAATACCGACCGCTACTGTTCGAAAGAATTGGTGCTCTTCCCGCGCCAGACGTGTCCGGAACACCGCCATCCGCCGGTCGGGGGCGAGAAGGGAAAACAAGAGACATTCCGCTGCCGCTGGGGGAAGGTGTATCTCTACGTGGAAGGCGAAAAGACAGAGAACCCAAGCGTCCTCCCGCCGGAAGAAGACAAGGAATACTACACCGTCTGGCATGAGGTTGTGCTTGAGCCGGGCGGACAATACACCATTCCGCCGGATACGAAGCATTGGTTTCAAGCGGGAGAAGAAGGGGCGGTCGTCACGGAAATGTCATCGACAAGCACGGATGATCACGACATTTTCACCGACCCGCGCATTTAAGGATGAGGCTGCACGCCTCATCTTTTTTTGTATGGAAAAAAATGAATTTACCTGTATAATGGCTAATAAAGGAAAGAAGGTGCGGTCGTGTTTTCCTGTCAAATCCGGGAACATCTGACGATCAGATTGCTTGCCAAAGAAGATACGGACGAATTGTATTCTGTTATGAAGCGAAATCAAAACCATCTCAGCGAATGGCTCAGTTGGGCAGAAGAACTGGCTGATATCGATACGTACCGCGATGTGATCATCCCCGAATGGCGCTATAAATACGCGGAAGAAAATGGGTTTGACGCCGGAATTTTTGTGAAGGGCCGGTTTTGCGGCATGATCAGCATCCATAATGTCGATACAGCCAATCAAAAAGCAGAGATCGGCTACTGGCTGGATCGAGAGCATGAAGGATTCGGCATTATCACCGCAAGCTGCCGGGCGGTCATCACCCATGCATTTCAGGATCTCGGCCTGAACCGCATCATGATCAGCGCGGCTGAAAAAAACACGAAAAGCAGGGCGGTGGCGGAACGGCTCGGATTTCAGAGAGAAGGACTGACGAGAGAAGGCATTTTCGTACAGGGCGCCTATCATGACGCAGTGAAATACAGCATGCTGAAGCGGGAATGGAGCGAAGATCGGCAGAAGAGCACATTTCTTGGTTTAAATGTCTCCCCAATGTGGAAAAGTAAAAGCGGAGACGTTAAAAAGGAGTGATTCTTCATGAATCAAAATGAAATCAAAGAAAAAGTGCTAGAAGTACTGGATCATCATAAAGTCGGTTCGCTTGCGACGGTAGAGCAAGGCAAACCGCATTCACGCTACATGACATTTTTCCATGACGGCTTAACGATTTACACGCCGACGAGCAAAGACACTCATAAAGCGGAAGAAATTGAAAACAATCCGAATGTTCATATTCTGTTAGGGTATGACTGTGAAGGATTCGGAGACGCTTATGTGGAAGTGGCCGGAACCGCCAAACTGAACAACTCAGCCGATTTAAAAGAAAAGCTGTGGGATCCGAAACTGGAACGCTGGTTTGACGGAAAAGACGATCCGAATCTGGTGATTCTGGAAATTGAACCGAAGCAGATCAAGCTCATGAACGCGGGTGAAAAAAAGCCGGCCGAGCTGGAACTTTAATAAATCATTTGATTATTCAGGGGCAATCTGTTATAATTAACTGCTAAGTGACAACATGCAAATAAAAAAGAAAGTAAACTTCTTTTTTCTGTTTTGATATAGAAGCTTCAGGCTTCAACGGACAGCTTGAAAAAAAGCTGAGCTTATTCTTTTCCTTCTGATATTCGCCCCTAACGAAGAGATGGAAAAAAGACTTTTTGTTTTACAATTCACACCGGCGCGGCTTCGGAGCCGCAGTGACGATTGAGAGGTAGGGCTTTCGTTGTCTTGTGTTCAAGAACTTCCATGGTGTTTACTTTCGAAGAATGATTCTGTCGGAACTGTTAATACACGAATCACCCGCGGGCTAAGGCGGGCAACCATATATTATTTATTTGCGTAAGAAAAGAATAAGACAAAACCGCTCCGGACATCCGGGCGGTTTTTTTATGTAACCGGCCGAAACCTCGCCGCAGTCTGCAGAGTCTAATCAGTAGAAAAGATTTGGAGGAATCATACATTGCACGTTATTACTTCACAAGTACTGTTTATCTTCTGTTTTCTGCTGCTGATACATTCGATTGAAACGCTTGCCTATGCAACACGGCTTTCCGGCGCGAGAGTCGGTTTTATCGCGTCCGCGCTGTCATTATTTAATGTCATGGTCATCGTGTCTCGCATGTCAAACATGGTTCAGCAGCCGTTTACCGGACATCTGATTGATGCCGCCGGATCAAACGCCCTGTCTGTTGTGGATGCTCAGTTTCGATTTTTAATATTCGGCTCCACGATCGGAACGATGCTCGGCATCTGTCTTTTGCCGACATTCGTCGCGTTATTCTCCAGGGCGATTATACACTTGGCGGACGGAGGAGGCTCCGTCATGCAGGTATTTAAAAAAGGATTTTCACTGAACGGGCTGAAGCATGCGCGTTCTTATATCAGACTGCCGTCAGTCTCCTATTTAAAGGGGCTTCAATTCCGAATGATTCCGAAACGCTTGTTTGTCATTAATATGGTCATTACGTCTATTTACACGATCGGTGTTCTGTCCGCTCTGTACGCCGGCCTTCTGGCGCCTGAGCACAGCACGACCGCCGTGATGGCATCAGGCTTAATCAACGGAGTTGCGACTATGCTGTTGGCTGTGTTTGTTGACCCGAAAGTATCCGTACTGGCAGACGATGTGGCGAAGGGCAAGCGCAGCTACGTCTCCTTAAAATGGACATCGTTGACGATGGTGACATCAAGGGTGGCGGGCACGCTTCTCGCCCAGCTCGTATTCATCCCCGGCGCTTATTATATCGCCTGGGTGACGAAATGGATGTAACGCATGAAAAAAGCTCCTCTGCAGAAGAGGAGCTTTTTTATTGATAATGTCTCAGGCCGCGATCATAAATAAAATTACCGAACGGAATAAAGGCCGCGATAAAACCGGCGGCTGACCATTTCACATGCCATTTGACAGTAAACGCCACATACGCCAGCACCGCCAGATAAATGATAAACAAACCGCCGTGAATGGAACCGGCAATGGTGACGGCGAGCGGATGATGAGCCCAATACTTCAGCGGCATCGCGATAAACAGCAGCACCAAAAGCGACATTCCTTCAATAAACCCCATCGTGCGAAGTCTGCCGATAGGCGTGTGTAACATACAGCTCCCTCCTGTCGGACATCTTTTTTCCTCTATACTATAAGCAAAGGGCAGTCCTAATATGACCATTTCGCGTCAGTTCCTAAAAAACCTTTATTAATTCAGCCTGTTGTTCTTGTCATTTTTCGGATTTCTCTTGATAATATAGCCAAAAGGGTAAGGAAGGACTACAGTCATGAAACTAGATAATGTGGATCTGAGCATCATTAAAGAGCTGCAGCGGGACAGCCGCCTGTCCATGCGGGAACTGGGCAGAAAAATCAAATTGTCAGCCCCGTCCGTCACAGAGCGTGTCAGACAGCTTGAATCCTTCGGCGTCATTAAGCGCTATACATTGGACATTGATCAAAAAAAGATCGGGCTTCCTGTTTCCTGCATTGTCGAAGCGACAGTGAAAAACGGAAAATACGATCAATTCAAAACCTACATTCAATCCATTCCCAACATTGAATTTTGTTTTCGGGTCGCCGGGGCGGCGTGTTATATGCTGAAGATGAACGCGGACAGCCTGGAAACGATCGAACACTTCATCAACCGCACCTCTCCGTATGCCCAAACCGTGACCCACGTCATTTTCTCAGAAATTGACACAAAAAACGTCCTCGATTAGAGGGAGCGTGAGGAAGTCTGTTATAATAACAGGATGATTGTGAAAGAAAGAGAAGTGAAAAGCATGTCAAAAACAGTTGTATTAGCTGAAAAACCTTCAGTCGGCCGGGACTTGGCCCGCGTTCTGAAGTGTCATAAAAAAGGAAACGGATATCTTGAAGGCGACCGCTACATCGTCACATGGGCGCTCGGGCATCTGGTAACGCTCGCTGACCCTGAAGGATACGGCAAAGAATTTCAATCATGGCGGCTTGAGGATCTGCCGATTATTCCGGAGCCTTTAAAGCTCGTCGTCATAAAAAAAACAGGAAAACAGTTCAATGCGGTCAAAGCTCAGCTTGTCCGGAAAGACGTCACCCAGATCGTAATCGCTACAGACGCAGGACGGGAAGGGGAGCTTGTGGCCCGCTGGATTATCGAAAAGGCAAACGTCCGCAAACCGATTAAGCGGCTGTGGATTTCCTCTGTGACGGATAAGGCGATTAAAGAAGGATTTCAAAAGCTCCGCAGCGGCAAAGAGTACGAAAACCTGTATCATTCCGCCGTTGCCAGAGCGGAAGCGGATTGGATCGTCGGCATCAACGCGACCCGCGCCCTGACGACGAAATTTAACGCACAGCTGTCATGCGGACGCGTCCAGACTCCGACATTGGCGATGATCGCCAAGCGTGAAGCGGACATTCAGGCGTTCAAACCCGTTCCTTATTACGGTCTCCGCGCGGCGGCTGATCAGATGACGCTGACATGGCAGGATAAAAAAACAAAGCAGACAAGAACATTCGATCAGACGGTGACCGGCCGTTTGGCAACAGATCTCCAAGGAAAGCCGGCGGTCATTTCAGAATTGAAAAAAACGGCGAAGAAAAGCTTCGCTCCCGGTCTTTACGACTTGACGGAATTGCAGCGGGACGCTCATAAGCGCTTCGGTTTCTCCGCAAAAGAGACGCTGTCCGTGCTTCAAAAGCTGTATGAACAGCATAAACTTGTCACTTACCCGCGGACGGATTCCAGATTCCTTTCCGCAGACCTCGTGCCGACTTTAAAAGACCGTTTAAACGGCATGGAAGTTAAGCCGTACGCACAGTACGTCAATCAAATACTGAAGCGGGGCGTCAAAGCGCATAAAGGATTTGTCAATGATGCGAAAGTATCGGATCACCATGCCATCATTCCGACAGAGGAGCCGCTGATCCTTTCAAGCCTCAGCGACAAAGAACGAAAGCTTTACGACCTGATTGCCAAACGTTTTCTCGCCGTGTTAATGCCGGCGTTCGAATACGAAGAAACAAAGGTCACAGCCGATATCGGCGGCGAAACATTTACCGCAAAAGGGAAAACGGTTCAATCGCCTGGCTGGAAAGCCGTGTATGATATGTACGAGGATGACGACGATCATGAGGAAGACAAAGACCAGACGCTCCCGGATCTTCAGCAGGGTCAGCGCCTCACTGTCTCATCACTGAAAGAAACGAGCGGACAGACGAAACCGCCGGCGCGCTTTAATGAAGGCACGCTGTTATCTGCGATGGAGAACCCAAGCGCCTTTATGCAGGGAGAAGAGAAGAACCTTGTGAAAACATTGGGTGAAACCGGCGGACTCGGAACAGTCGCCACCCGCGCTGATATCATTGAAAAACTGTTCAACAGTTTCTTGATCGAGAAAAAAGAAAAAGATATTTTTATTACGTCAAAAGGGAAGCAGCTCTTACAGCTCGTCCCGGAAGATTTAAAATCACCGGCCTTAACCGCTGAGTGGGAGCAAAAGCTCTCCGCCATCGCAGCGGGCAAACTGAAATCCGCCGTGTTCATTAAAGACATGAAAACATATGCGGGCAAAACGGTGAAGGAAATCAAAAACAGCAGCCAAACCTTCAGACATGACAACATTTCAGGCACCGCCTGCCCTGATTGCGGCAAAATGATGCTTAAAGTCAACGGCAAACGCGGCACGATGCTCGTATGTCAGGATCGTGAGTGCGGCAGCCGGAAAACGCTGGCAAGAAAAACAAACGCCCGCTGTCCGAACTGTCATAAGAAAATGGAGCTTCGCGGCCAGGGCGAAGGCCAAACCTTCGCATGTGTATGCGGCCACCGGGAGAAACTGTCCGTCTTTGAAAAGCGCAAGGCGAAAGATAAATCCGGACGCGCATCCAAGCGGGACATCAACTCTTATATGAAAAGCCAAAACAAAGAGGAGCCGATGAACAACGCGCTGGCAGAACAGCTGAAAAAACTCGGCCTGGATAAATAGATCAGAGAAAGGCAGCATTTGTAAAGAAATGCTGCCTTTTGTTGTGTTTTTAACTGTAATGGGAATACGATCCAGACGAAGAGGGAAAAGGTGAGCAGACGGCGCTCCCATTTAAAATTTCCCAATGTGAAAAAATGCTAGTATTCTTTTATCGTTTCCTATATAGTAAAAATACTTTGTGAAAAAATAAGATAAGGGTCTAAAAAAGGATTTATAAAATAGGAGGATGGACTGTGAAGCAATTCGTTTTTCGTCTGATGATCCTTTTGATTTCGATCGTTCTGACGGCGGGGTGCGCGGAGGCCGGCACTAAAAAACAGGCGGCAGCCGAACCGTCCGTGCCGCTTCAGCCCGCAGAGCATTTTATTTATCATAAATTGATGAACGGGCGGGGGATGATCCGGACGAACATAACCGGTGAGCCGGAATATTTATCAGAGTCTCTCGGACTATGGATGGCATTTTTGCTGAACAGGAAAGATGAACGGCAGTTTCAAGCGCAATATCAGCTTCTCACCGATTCGTTTCTGACGAAAAACGAGCTCGTGTCGTGGAAGATTGACGGGAATAAAGCGAGCGGCACCAATGCCTTAATTGACGATTTCAGAATCATGAACTGTCTGAATGAGGCCGGAACCCTATGGGGAAACAGTGAATACGGGAAAACAGCGGTGCAGATCGGGAAGGCGCTGGAAAAATACAATACGAATGACGGGTATTTTACGGATTATTATGATGCCGCTTCAAATGCCGCGTCAAAGACCGTGACGTTGTCCTATGTCGATCCCGGCGCCTTACAGATGCTCAGAGAAAAGGGGATTATCGATGAGAAAACGGAAAACCGGAACCTCGATGTTCTCAATCTTGCGCCCCTGAAAAATGGTTTTTTGCCGAAATCGTTCAATACCGAAACTAGGGAATACAAATATGACAGCGAAGTCAATGTTATCGACCAGCTGTATGCCGCCGTGAATCTGAAGCGGGGCGATGGCAAAGCCGCTGTGCTGTCGAAATGGATTATAAAGGAATTTAAGTCGCGCGGACAGCTGTACGGACGATACAGCGCAGACACGAAGGAGCCGGCGGTTCAATACGAATCACCGTCCGTTTACGCCCTGGCCGTTCTTTTTTTAGCAGAACAAAAAGCTGATCCGGCTGTCATCAAGCCGCTTTATGAAAGAATGACTTCATTTGAAACACTGGACACGCTGAAACCTGATTACGGCGGCTATATGAGCGGGGGCGATACACATTCTTTCGATAACCTGCTGCCGCTTCTGGCTGAAAGGAAATTGTTTAATGAAAATATCATTCAATGAATCACAAAAACTGTGCAGCTACACAGCAGTTATGCTGGTGCTGCTGTCTTTTTTTATTTACTATGCGTCTCAGCAATCCGCAGGGCTTCTGATAACCTGCATCACATTGCTTGTCACGGGAGCCGGCATATGGTTCGGGGCAATCTACGCGCTCGTCATTACCTTACTCGTCTTATTTGTTCTCGGCAGCCTGCTCCTGTGGTTTCAGACCGGGAGCTTTATGGCGTCTGCCGGTGCCGAAAGTCTGCAGGTGCTGGTCATTTGGGGGATTGCGCTGCTGCTCTTTTCTTACATAGCGGGAAGGATTCACGAGTTGGCGAAGGGGCTTGAGCGCTCAGTGAAACAGCTGCGTGAAGAGATTACGAGCTTTGTCGCCGTCGACAGGGTGACCGGCTTTGACAACCATCTGCGGATGAAGCTGGAGCTTTCTGAGGAAATCAAGCGGGCGGAACGCTACGGTAATTCCTTCGTCTTTTTGCTGCTGCACATGCATTATTTCAAGGAATTCAAATCCCTCTACGGAGAAAAAGAGACCGACCGCCTGCTGGCATTTATCAGCCGCCAAATCCGGTCAAGCGTTCGGGAAACAGACAAAAAATTCAGGCCGTCCGCCGAACGGTTCGGCATCGTGCTGACCCATACGCCTGAAGAACACATCCCGGCCGTTCTGTCGAAGCTGAAAAAGGAATTGGATACGTACCGGCTGCAAAACGGTAAATACGTCTCCATCACCTTCCGTGTATGTTACTTGGCGTACCGAAAGGATTTACAAACGGCCGAGCAATTTTTAAATGAACTGGAAAACGAGATGATGATGAATGAACTCTAAATGGATACGTCTCTTACTCTCGGCGCTCTTCATGATTTCGGCGGTTTATGTTCCCCTTACGGCGGAAGCAAAAGACAAAAAGGACGGCATTCTCATTATTTATACAAGCACGGACGGCAAAGAAACCGCTGAGGTCAAAATGCTTGATCTGACCGCGGGCCATTTCTCATCCGCCGTCACCGTGAAAAGCGACGGAGACATCACAGCCGCGGACCTCAAAAAGAATCGGCGGGTCATCTATTACGGCGTCACGAAAAAAAAGCTCAGCACATCATTTGTGTCTCTGATCAGCAGCATGCCGCAGCAGCTTATCACCATCGGCTATAACGCCGGACAGTTCCGCCAATTTGCGGGTTTGTCCCTGACAGAGAAAGAAACGGTATACCGCATTTACGGCAAAGAAGAAAAAACAGACATGCCGCTTGAAAAAGGGATGTCCGTGCTCGGCGTATCGGGAGTAAAAGGAAAGTCCCTTTATACATACCGGTCCGGTGACGGCAGCACCCGCCCTTTTATGTGGAAAACGGCGCGCTCTGACTATTATTTCGGTGTGACGAGCCTGTTAAATGATTCGTTTCTGACGGCGAAAGCGCTGCGCAACGCATTCGGAGAATCAGCGGGCGGCACCCTCCTTTATTTACGGCTTGAAGACATCAGTCCGATGTCAGATGAAACATTGCTTTACGAAGCGGGCGCTTACCTGCATAAAAGACACATTCCGTTTATTCTGGCGGTCATTCCGGTCTATCTCAATCCGGAAAACGGAGAAAAAGTATACCTGGCGGACAAGCCGAAAATGGTCAGCGTCCTGAAAAAACTTCAGCAAATGGGCGGCAGCATCATTATTCACGGCTACACGCACGCATACCGATACAGCGAAACGGGAGAAGGCTTTGAATTTTGGGATGCCAAAGCGGATCAGCCGATTACGTCAGAAAATGCGGATGATACTCCGGTCAAGCTTGAAAAGGAACAGGATTTTCCGAATGAAAAAGCGTACCGGGCGTATGTGAAGCCTTTCCGTGAAAAAGAAAAAATCTACACGAGAACGAAGCTGGAGCAGGCGATTGACGATCTGACAGAGCTCGGCCTTTACCCGCTGTCATTCGAAGCGCCGCACTATACGATGTCTGAAGAAGGCTACAAAATCGCATCTTCTTATTTCTCCAGCATTTTCGGACAAGTGCAGCTCAGCGGCACGACGTGGAAAACCTCGGGCGCCCCTCCGTTCGTCTCAAAGCCGGCTATGCTTGACGGGATGACGCTGTACCCTGAAACAATCGGTTATGCCGATAACTCAAAGGAAAATCGGCTCGGAGATATGGAGAATCATATTTCGCAGATGATTGATTTCGGCGGCGGAACGGCGGGCGGTTTCTACCATCCGTATCTCGGCATGAAATACCTCCCCGAGCTCGTCAATCAGATGGAGCGGATTCCCGGCGGCGAGTGGCTCGATCTGAAGAAAACGAAGCAAACGGTAACGTCGGACAGCGTCAGGATCAAAACGGACGGAGACGGAACCATTCATGTGGAAAACAAGATTCATCCGATAACGGCCTTTTTCAATCACCATCAGCAGACGCCTCTGGAAAAAGCGCTTTGGATTCTCTCCGGCGTGGTGTTATTGTTTATCATCATGTTCGCCTGCTACGTCCTTTATTTGCGCGCCACATTAAAAAAACGAATTTTTAAGGAGAGAAGGAGCCTTGAGTAACATTCTGTTTTTTATCTCATTAAGTTTAATATGGGTGATGCTTCTCTATCACATGTTTCTGATGCAGGGCGGATTCAGGCATTATATGACCTTCGAACGGAACATTCCGAAATGGCGCGCAAAGATGGGGGAGCTCCCGAAGGTCAGCGTGCTCATTCCCGCGCATAACGAAGAGGTCGTCATCAGGCAGACGCTGAAGGCGATGGTGAATCTGTATTATCCGAAAGACAGGCTTGAGATCATCGTCGTTAATGATAACTCCTCCGACCGGACGGGAGACATCGTCAATGAATTTTCCCGTCAGTATGACTTCATTAAAATGGTCATTACAAAGCCCCCGAACGCCGGAAAAGGAAAATCTTCGGCGCTGAACTCAGGGTTCGCGGAATCGAACGGAGACGTGATCTGCGTGTATGATGCGGACAACACGCCGGAAAAAATGGCGGTGTACTACCTGGTTCTCGGTCTGATGAATGATGAGAAAGCGGGAGCGGTTGTCGGGAAATTCCGTGTCATCAACGCGGCCAAAACGATCCTGACGAAGTTTATCAATATTGAAACCATCTGCTTTCAGTGGATGGCGCAGGGCGGCAGATGGAAATGGTTCAAAATCGCCACCATCCCGGGAACGAACTTCGCGATCAGGCGGAGCATTATCGAACAGCTCGGCGGCTGGGATGATAAGGCGCTGGCGGAGGATACCGAGCTGACCATCCGCGTGTATAATCTCGGCTATCATATCCGCTTTTTCCCGGCGGCTGTGACATGGGAGCAGGAGCCTGAGACATGGAAGGTGTGGTGGCGTCAGCGGACAAGATGGGCGCGCGGCAACCAATACGTTGTTCTCAAGTTTTTATCCCAATTTTTTAAGCTGAAACGCAAGCGGATCATCTTCGATCTGTTTTATTTCTTTTTTACGTATTTTTTGTTTTTCTTCGGTGTGATCATGTCAAACACGATTTTTATCATCAATCTTTTTTACGACCTGCATCTGGCAGTCGGGTTTTTGGCGATGATTTTGTGGATACTGGCCTTTTTCCTGTTTATGACTGAGGTCATGATTACTTTAAGCATTGAAAAAACAGAAATGAACAAACAAAACTTCTTTATCGTATTTCTGATGTACTTTACATACTCCCAGGCTTGGATCGTGCTCGTCATCTGGTCATTATTCACAGAGATCAAGCACCGCTTGTTCAAGCAGGAAGTCAAGTGGTACAAAACGGAGCGATACAATCAAAATAAAAGCGGGTGACCTTTTTGAAAAAAGCGATCATATTGATAACTGGCCTTTTGCTATTGATGTCTAACGGGCAGGCGGCCGCGGCCCGGGAACTGAAAACGGACGGTTCCGCCCTCGGAACAAGCGCCGGCGCAAAAGAGCAGCAGGCGCTGACTGGCGATCTGATGACACTGTACGGGGCGAAAGACAGTGCAGAGCTGACCTATCAGATTCCTGCGGGAGCTTCGAATGCCGATCAGTCGCTTCTGATTGATTACGAGGCGTCAAACTTATTAATTGCCCCGTCTTCTTTAACCATCGCCATTGATGATGAACCCGTCAAATCCATTAAGCTTGACGGCAGTTCCAAGCGGAAAACGGTGAAGCTCAATCTCAGCAAAAGCCAATCCGCCCAAGGCTTTCACAATGTATCATTACGATTTTACGGCGTATTAAAAGAGGGCGTCTGCGTCAGGCAGGATACGTCAGGCAACTGGATAAAAATTTATCCGGACAGCCGCCTTGTGCTTTCAGAAGCAAGCAAGTCAAAGGGAGCGGATCTCGGCCATTTCCCGTATCCGTTTGCCCAATCAGGCAATACGGGTGAAGAAACCGATATTATTCTTCCTGACAAACCGACCTCGGCGGAAGCTGAAGCCGCAGTAAAAACAGAAGCATTTCTGAAAACGGCAGACAGCAGGCTGAAGGTATCCTATGTAAAAGAATCCGACGCCGGCAAAATCAGCAATCCGTCAATTGTCATCGGCGCTGATCAGCATTGGAACGGGAAAATAAAAGAGCTTTTCGAACGCGGGAACATCAAAGCGAAAGGAAACAGACTTCTTCTCGCTGAACGGGTTCTGACATCAGGGGACAAACGGCAGCCCGTCCTGTTTGTCACGGCGCAATCAGACAAAACGCTGGCGGATAAAATCCGCGTCATCACAGACAGCGCTTATTCAAGCCAGCTGGGCGGAGATACTTTGACAATCGGCCGCCTTCAGCCCGCTGCGGAAAAGACAGGCAATAAACTGACACTAGAGGACTTCGGCGCGGGAAATGTAACGGTTGGATCAAACAAAACGGCGTCAGAGCACTTCTTTTACCCTGCGGCGGCCGCTGTTGATAAAGACGGTAAGGTCAAGCTTTCACTTACGTTAAAAACGTCGGAATCGATCCGGACGAAGGCGGATTCAGCAAATGACGCCGAGAGAGCGGAGCTGAACGTCATGGTCAACGGACAGCCGAATGCGGTGCGTCTTGATGATCTCGGCAATCAAGATAAAGACGGCTTTTACCACGTCTCAATCCCGATTGATCCCAAGCTTTTGCGAAGCAGCAGGTACATTGATCTGCAATTTGTCACATCAGGTTTGAAACATAACAATCCGTGTATCGACCGTGACGAAAACAAATGGGTCTATATTGATAAAAGCAGCACGCTGACGTATCCGGTAAGCGATGCGGCGCAGAAAGCTGATTTCGGGCAATGGCCGCTCCCGTTTGCGGGCGGCGGGAAAGAGAAAACAGTGATCGTCATCCCGGATGGCGTAAACATGCAGACACTGAAAGAGCTTTCTCTGGTGGCGGATTCATTCGGAAACGGCTTTACCGTAAAGACGGCATCAGACATGAAGGAAGCGGATGCCAAAGGCCGGAATGTTGTGTTTATCGGAGGCCTGCCGCAAATCCCGCTTTTAAAGTCAAACGCCTCTAAGCTTCTCGTGCCGTCAGACCGCAGCGGCGCGTACGATGTTTCTTCGTTTCAGATGCTGAATGAGACGACGAAACAAGTCGCGTTTACCCAGGAATCACCTTGGGACTCCGGCCGGAGCATCGCTGTTTTTGCTCCGTTATCAGGAAGCGGCGCGTCTGTCACAAAAGAGCTGATCAGCTTTTTAGACAGCACAAGCGATGCCGCAACCGTCATTAACGAAACAGCCGGCCGGCAGCTGTTTTCGAATCATCAGCAAATCAAGTCCGATGACAGCAGTCCAGCGGCTGATACGAAGAGCCCGTCCGCAGCACTGAACGTTACGTATATTGCTGTTTTCGCGGCACTTATGATCATTGCGGCCGGTCTGATCTGGCTGACGGCAAGAAGGAAAAAAAGAAAAGCGGATCATGAAAAAAGCGAAGAGTAATGAAGGAAAAAGAGGCCGTTCACAGGCCTCTTTTTTTGTATTTTTATTTCCATTTTTGGCGGTGATTTTTTTATTTTTGAAACAGCATAAAAGCCCCTTTACAACTGAACGGGACGGGAGTATGATCTCTTTTATAATCTATATCGCTTAATCTGTAATCAGAGCGGGGGAACCAATTTGCGGCGCGTAATGCCGCTTGGGGTGAATCCTTTTTCAGGTAGGGCCAACTCTCATCAGCCCGAATCCGACAGCTAACCTCGTAAGCGTTCATGAGAGGAGATGAATGAAACCTGTGCACGATTATGGCGCAGGGGCATCCGTTTGCCTCTGTGTCTTTTTGCTGTGCTGAAATATGGCATGCAATCAGCATTCGGAGACATCATAGCAGTAAGGGTTTGTAAATCAAACGGAAAATGAAAAAAAGGGGAAGACAACAAATGTACCATTCAATCAAAAGATTTTTGATTGGGAAACCGCTGAAATCACAGGCGGCCGGAGAGCAAAAACTCACGAAACTCAAGGCGCTCGCCATGCTTTCTTCAGACGCGCTGTCATCAGTTGCTTACGGAACGGAACAGATTCTGATCATTTTGGCTGCGGTAAGCGCGGCCGCGTTTTGGTATTCCATTCCGATCGCAGCCGGTGTTCTCATTTTGCTGCTTGCTTTGATTCTGTCCTATAGACAGATTATTTACGCTTATCCGCAAGGCGGAGGCGCTTATATGGTTTCTAAAGAGAATCTTGGTGAGAAGCCCGGCCTGATTGCGGGCGGCT
Organism: Bacillus sp. FSL K6-2865; assembly: GCF_040311405.1. NCBI lineage: Bacteria > Bacillati > Bacillota > Bacilli > Caryophanales > Bacillaceae > Bacillus > Bacillus sp. FSL K6-2865. Next base: position 485,806 of record NZ_CP152036.1, read on the forward strand.
CATTGCTTGTTGATTATATTCTGACGGTGGCGGTAAGCATTTCTGCCGGAACTGACGCGATTACATCGGCATTTCCGGCCCTGCACCCGTATCATTTGCTCATTGCTGTTTTGCTTGTGATTCTGATTATGATTTTAAATTTGAGAGGACTGTCAGAGTCGGCGTCCATTTTGGCGTATCCCGTCTATCTGTTTGTGGCGGCGCTTGTCCTTTTGATCGTCGTCGGGCTGTTTAAACTCATGACGGGCCAGGTTCATCCGGCCGAACACACGCCGATCGGCACACCTGTGGCGGGCATCACGCTGTTTTTATTGCTGAAGGCCTTTTCTTCGGGCTGTTCGGCACTGACCGGTGTTGAAGCCATTTCAAACGCGATCCCGGCCTTTAAAAATCCTCCGGCAAAAAACGCGGCCCGCACTTTGGCCATGATGGGGATTCTGCTGGCGATCTTATTTACGGGGATTACGGTGCTGGCGTACGGCTACGGCACGGGTCCGAAGCCTGACGAGACCGTTATTTCACAAATCGCCGCGGAAACCTTCGGCCGCCATACGGTGTATTATTTCATTCAAGGCGTTACATCATTGATTCTCGTGCTTGCGGCGAATACGGGCTTTTCCGCATTTCCGCAGCTGGCGTTTAATTTAGCGCGCGATCAGTATATGCCGAGAATGTTTACGGTACGAGGCGACCGGTTAGGCTTTTCAAACGGCATCATCTTCCTCGGTATCGCGTCCATCCTGCTCATTCTTTTATTCGGCGGCCGCACGGAACATTTAATTCCGCTTTATGCCGTCGGCGTGTTCATTCCGTTTACGCTGTCGCAGACGGGAATGTGCATCAAGTGGATCAGGCAGAAGCCGAAGGGCTGGGCGGTAAAAATGCTGATTAACTCATGCGGCGCCGCCATTTCATTTATGGTGCTGTGTATTTTATTCGCAACGAAGTTCAATCTTGTCTGGCCGGTGCTGTTATTCATGCCTGCTGTCGTGATGCTGTTTTTCGTCATTAAAAATCACTACACCGCGGTCAGTGAACAGCTGCGGGTCGTTGATCAGCAGCCTGAGGAAATCAGGGGAACCGTCGTCATCGTGCCTGTCGCCGGTGTCACCACCGTCGTCCAAAAATCGATTCAGTATGCGAAATCATTATCGGATCAGGTCATTGCGGTTCATGTTTCCTTTGACAGAGAAAACGAAAAAAAGGTGGAAAAACGCTGGGAAGAACTTCATAACGGCGTCCGCCTCGTCACCCTGCATTCCTCATATCGCAGTCTGGTTCATCCGTTTGATAAGTTTTTAGAAACGGTCGAACAGAAAGCGAAAAAAGAACAGTTCTCCGTGATGGTGCTGTTTCCGCAATTTATTACGAAAAAACGCTGGCAGACCATCCTTCACAACCAATCAGCCTTCTTGCTCCGCGTCCGGCTGTTTTGGAAGAAGGACATCATCGTCGCCACCCTGCCGTATCATTTTAAAAAGTAACGGCAAAGACCGCAGGCTAAAATGCCGCGGTCTTTTTTGTAAAGGAGGACGACATGGCACAAGGCGCTTTTGTCATCATACAAAATGACGGGCGGGACATATTGCTCGTAAAACGAAAAGACGTTCCACTATGGGATTTGCCCGGGGGCGGGATTGAAGAAGGTGAAACACCTGAAGCCGCAGCCGTCAGAGAGGCCTTCGAAGAAACCGGGTATAACGTGACCATCCTGCAAAAATCCGGTGAGTATGAAAGGCCGGCATTTGAAGATACACAGCACGTTTTCATTGGAACCATTACCGGAGGAACATCGCTGATGAACGGGCCGGAAACCGCCGCATTACGCTGGTTTTGTCCTAATCGGCTGCCGCTGTTCATGGTGCCGAACAGAAAATGGCAAATAAAAGACGGACTCAATGGGGCGGCAAATCCGTAAGGCAGTCCTTAAAGACCGAAATCTGTTATCCATCCTTGATCTGCTAAGAAAAAAGCTGAGAGTATAGCCCGTGTTTCAACCCGTATGAAAAAGGGGATGAATACAGGTAAAAGGAGGATGCAGTATGCCAAGTAAAACAGCAGGACACGTAATGACGGAGCTGCTTGAACAATGGGGAGTCGGTCATATATACGGCATTCCCGGAGACAGCATTAATGAATTTATCGAAGAATTGAGACAAGAACGAAATAACCTGACATTCATCCAAACCCGGCATGAGGAAGTCGCAGCCCTAGCTGCCGCGGCTGAGGCAAAACTGACCGGGCAGATCGGTGTCTGCCTTTCAATCGCAGGACCGGGGGCCGTTCATCTGCTGAACGGTTTATACGACGCCAAAGCGGACGGCGTTCCGGTGCTGGCGATTGCGGGACAGGTGGCTTCCGATGAAATCGGCCGTGACAGCTTTCAGGAAATCAAATTAGAGCAAATGTTTGAGGACGTGGCGGTATTCAACCAGCAAGTACATACGGCAGAAGCGCTGCCCGATCTTCTGAATCAGGCGATCCGCACGGCTTACAGCAAAAAAGGCGTTGCCGTTTTAACCGTTTCTGATGATTTATTCGCGCAAAAAATCAAACGGGAGCCGGTTTACACATCGCCGATATACCTCAAAGCTGATATAGAGCCGAAAAAAGAACATCTCGTGACATGCGCGCAATATATTAACAACGCAAAAAAACCGGTCATTCTCGCCGGCCAAGGGTTAAAATCAGCAAAAGAGGAGCTGCTCGCATTCGCCGATAAAGCGGCCGCTCCGATTGTGATCACCCTTCCGGCAAAAGGCGTCGTGCCTGACAGCCATCCCCACTTTCTCGGGAATCTCGGGCAAATCGGCACAAAGCCCGCCTACGAAGCAATGGAGGAATGCGATCTGCTGATCATGCTCGGCACATCGTTCCCATACAGAGATTATCTCCCGGATGATACGCCCGCCATTCAGCTTGATTCAGATCCGGCGAAAATCGGCAAGCGCTATCCCGTCAATGCGGGAATCGTCAGTGATGCGGCTCTGGGGCTGAAAGAGCTGACGGAATACATTGAATATAAAGAAGACAGAAGATTTTTGGACGCCTGCACCGAGCACATGAAGCATTGGTGGAAGGAAATCGAAAAGGATGAAACCGAAGCGACTCATCCGCTCAAGCCGCAGCAGGTCATTGCCCGGCTTCAGGATGCGGCCGCAGAGGACGCCGTCCTGTCAGTGGATGTCGGAACGGTTACGGTGTGGATGGCCCGCCATTTTAAAATGAAGAAGCAGGACTTTATCGTCTCAAGCTGGCTCGCCACGATGGGATGCGGGCTTCCGGGAGCGATTGCCGCAAGCCTTGCCGAACCTGAGCGGCAGTCCATCGCTATTTGCGGAGACGGCGGATTTTCAATGGTGATGCAGGATCTGCCGACGGCTGTTAAATATAAACTGCCGATTACGGTTGTCATATTAAACAACGAAAATTTAGGCATGATTGAATATGAACAGCGGGTCAAAGGCAACATTGACTACGTCACCCAGCTGCAAAATATGGATTACGCCGCCTTTGCAGAAAGCTGCGGAGCAAAAGGCATCAAAGTGACGAAACACGAGGAATTGGCTCCTGCTTTTCATGAAGCGCTTAACTCAAATGAGCCGGTCGTCATCGACGCCGTCATCGGCGACGAGCCGCCGCTTCCGGGAAAAATCACTTACGGCCAAGCGAAGGGCTTCAGCAAATACATGCTGAAAAACTTCTTTGAAAACCAAAAAATCGAAATGCCGTCACTCAAGAAAAGCTTAAAACGGCTGTTTTAAGAAGGCGGCGCTTTTAAAAAATAAACAGGCAGCATGCCTGTTTATTTTTTTGTTGGGCGGCTTGCTTGCATATAGCCGTCCTAAACGAAAACGGAGATTGTGAAAAGCCACAGCTGGCGAGCGATGGCTGATCAAAAAACTTATGAAGGACCAGGACAGTTCATAACAAACGTGGTTCGCACATCAGCATCGCCCAGCCCTTATCAGCAAAAACAGAAACCAAGACAGGCGGGGCGACGTACACCGTCAAGAAAGGCGATGCTCTTTCTGTCATTGCACAGGAAACTGGCGTGAGCATGGCGACCCTGCAAAGGTTGAACAGTATCAAGGACCCGAATTTTATCAAAGTCGGCCAAGTATTAAAGCAGACGGACTCGGCCAGCTCTCCAACAAAAGGCAAAAAATCATCTTACACGCTGCCATCAGGCGTTTTTAAAGTGACAAGCCCCTTAACTAAGGGAACGGCCGTGAAACAGATCCAGACAGCTTTGGCGGCTCTTTATTACTATCCGGACAAAAGAGCAAAGAACAACGGAATAGATGGCTATTACGGTCCGAAAACAGCAAACGCAGTCAAACGATTCCAATCTATGTACGGGTTAACTGCTGATGGAATTTACGGACCGAAAACGAAAGCAAAAATGTTGTCTCTTCTGAAATAAATGAAACAGCCCTTTAATAGGGCTGTACCACAAATCTATATATTTCATAAAAATAAAGAAGTATATAGAATTGTGGTTCGCATCAATGGTAGAATGTGTTTGTTGGAAAAAAGTATTTCAAATACTTGTAAATTTGTATAAAATTTGAAGAATAACCTTACGAAGAAATAGTGAAACAACACATTGCCTGATAAACATTGTGCAAAACCCAAATCCTATAGTTCAGTTGGCACTGCATATCCCGATTTTGTGTCATTATGCACTAGATAGAAATGATTAAAATATCCTAAATAATTCAAAAAAGGTGTTTACAACCTTATTTGTATCCTATATCTTAGGAAAGAAGGAAAAATATTCAATAAGGGGATACTGACGTGAAAAAGAGTAAATTTTTACTTACCACCATGTTCTCTACAACTATGTTGATTTCCGGTTTAGGCTTGGGATTTGGGAAAAGTGCACATGCTGAAGGATTTCCGCAACTTACTAATGAAAAAGTCCAAACGGAAATACAGGAAATGAAAGATGCCGGCATGACAAGTGAGGAAGTACAGAAATTCTATGAAATGAGTAAAGAAGAGTATGCATATGTACAAGAACATGCAGAAGACTTGTATAAGGATTCCCAAAAAGAAATCAAAGAATTGAAAGCCTCTGGTCAAATTGATGAAGTTCTTCCTAAATACAAGGAGCCTGAATATCAGCCCAAGAACCAAATTGCAGCAAAAGCGTTAGGTACAAAAGGTGATGTTCTTACAAGCTATGAAATTAATTCTGGAAGTTGGTCTATTGGTGTAGGACATGCTGCGATTGTTTCAACTAACAAATCAAAAACAGTTGAAGCATGGGCGAAAAGCTGGAGCCCTATAAACCAAGATGGAGTTCGCAGATATAATAATAACTGGGGAAGTAAAAAGAAAGTTTATGGTCTATGGGTTAAAGGATCAAATAACAATAAGTATATAAACGCTGCAAAATATGCGGAAAAGCAAGCAGATAATAAAAAGAAATATAATTTCAACTTTTTAAATAAAAAGACAACTGCTAAATTTTATTGTTCTCAATTAGCTTGGCGTTCTTGGAAAAACCAAGGTATTGATATTGACAATGTCAAATGGGACACCGTTGTAACACCAATGGAGCTTGTAAAATCCAATAACACAACAATCTTTTATCACAAGGGTTAAACAAATTGACAAAAACAATCGGTGCTGCACCGGTTGTTTTGTCATTTCAAAGGGAGGAAAATATGAATAGACTTAAGACCCTGTTAATTTTCATTTGCATACTGATAGTCACAACCTCTTGCGGTCTCATCCCAACTGGGAATGAAAAAGAGGAAAGAAGCAGCAATCAAAAGACTGTATTAAAGGATATTGACAATGCAAAATTTATTGTTGGTTTTTCTAACACTTTAGATAGGGGAAGTGAGATTGGGGTTTACGGTGAAGATGGTATTAAAATGGATAGCTTGGAATTGAAAGATGGTATAAATTTCACGATGTCTTCACATAACAAAAATAATACGTTCTTCTCATCAAATAGAAGCAATAATCACTTGATGATAGACAATAAAACCGGAAAAATAAACAAAATAAATGAAAAGAGTTTGTCAAAAACAACTGAGGATGAAGGTGCTTTCTTTATAAATAGTTCTGACGGTTATATCATCCATGACATTAACGTTGGATATACAGACAAAGGGCTGGAAAGTGAACTGGTATATTGGAAGGGAAACAGCCGAAAAAACAAGAAACAAATAAAGCTTGACGGAGAACTTGGATCAGCAATCGTCGCTAAAAATAAAATTTATGTCATTTCAAGTGATGAAGAAAGTATGTCCATCCTTTCAATTAACCCAGAGACAAATAAGCAAGAGAACAAGGCATCCATACCGAATAAAGGGATATACTTCATGGATGAAAAGGATGCATTCCAAGCTCTAGATGAAAATACATTTGTACTGGCAGTTAATGATAACGTGAATGAGAAAGAGAATTCTAAGCTCATATTAATAGACAGAGAGACTCTTAAGGTAAAAAAAGAAGTCGAGATGGAGAAAGGGTTTCATCCTGCAAAATTGAAAATATTAAAAGATAGCATCTTAGCTGTTTCTTTTGAGGGGAAGCTGCAGGTGTTTGATAAAAAAATGGTTAAGAAAAAATCTTTTGATTTTTATGCTGGGGATGATAACAAATTAATGAATGATGTTCAATTCAATGACAGAGAGATGTATGTTTTACTCAAAAACTTTGATATCCAGCGTGATAACAAGCTTGGAGATATCACGTCTTATGATTTGAAATCAGGCAAAAAGGTAAAAACAATCCCGCTAAAAGCAAAAAAAGAGTGGGAAATTGCCCGGTTCGAAATTTTAAAATAAGTAGGAGGTGTTTATATTAGCCCGTTTTTGAGCCCTGCATATATCATACTCATTATTCTTCCGGCAGCTTCTTTTATGCTGGGGATAATAGGGTATTTCATCTTTAAAAAAGTATGGACTATGGTTGTCGTCGTATTGATCCTGTCATTGATATTTATGTTTGTTGTGATAGGGGCAGAGCCAACATTTTTAATTTGGGTGTTTATCATGACGGGAGCCTGCCTTATCTCCGGTTCAATCACTAAGACTATAATGAATTTTACAAAGCGAAAATATTAAATGGAATAATCAAGAGTGTACATCAAAACCATAATCCCAAAAATCCCGCGACGAAAATTGCGGGATTTTTTCGTTTGTGTTTATTGTAGGAAAAGTTATAATATTACAAAAATAGTGATTAGAGGGAGGGATAAGTGTGGACCAAGTTTTACCGTCGTCCCAAGTTGGTGTCAAGATCAATGAATGGTACAAAATGATTCGCCAGTTCAGTGTGCCTGATGCTGAGATTTTAAAGGCTGAAGTAGAACAGGAAATAGAGGAGATGGAAGAGGATCAGGATTTGCTTGTCTTTTATTCATTGATGTGCTTTCGTCACCAATTGATGTTAGATTCCTTGGAGCCGGAAGACAGATATAGAGATCGCCCTACAGTCGACGAACTGCTTGAAAAAATAGAAAAACCACAAAAAAGACTTACAGGCCTCTTGAAATATTACTCATTGTTTTTTCGTGGAATGTATGAATTTGATCATAAAGAGTATGTTGAAGCGATAAGCTATTATCGCAAAGCAGAGAGAGAGTTGAATGCTGTATCAGATGAAATGGAGCAAGCTGAATTTCATTACAAAATAGCTGATGCCTATTATCAAATTGATCAGCATTTTGTTTCCCTCAATCATTTAAAAAAAGCCAAGCAATTGTTTGAAAAAAGTCAACTATACAAAGTGAAAGTGATTGGCTGTAATATGATGGTCGGTGCTAACATGTACGATATGTACAGGCTGACGGAGGCAGAATCATATTATCGGGAAGCATTAAGTATCGCCCGTGGCTTGGATGAGGAAAAAGTGAAAAGAATTATCGGAGTGATCTTTCATAACTTAGGCTTAGTTTATTTAAGAGGGAAAAATTTGATTGCTGCTGAAGAGAATTTCAAAAAGGCAATAGACGTGAAAGAACATATTGATACAGTGTATGGAGTGAGATCATTATATATGATGGCGAATGTCCTGTACCAATGTGATAAAGCCAAGGAAGCACGTTTCTTTTATGAAACGGCTCTAAATCGTGCTCGGACTTCTAATGAAGAAGAATATTTGGCTAAATTAAAAATCATTAATTCATTATACGAAGAATATAATGAAACAGAAGTGAAACAAAGCTTAGGTTACTTGGAAAAGAAACGCCTTTGGTCTGATTTCGCAGAGCTAACCGAAAAATTAGGTGACTTTCATTTTGAGAAGAGAAACTATGTAGAGGGAAGAAACTTTTTAAAGAAAACCATACATGCCCAAACACAAATACTTAAGGTTACGGAGGCTATATAATGAAGAAACTTATAATCAGCTCCGCTTTAATCGGTATTCTTTTTACTGGATTATTAAGTGTGACAAATGTTTATACTGCTGAAATGAGTGACTCTGGAACTTTTTATATCGCTGAAAAAGCTATAAATATTTAAGTGTTCTCCAATTTTTGACCTCCACCTTTTAAGACTGGGGGATTTCTTTTTCTTATCCAGTAATCAACATACGCTGCCTCATAAGGTTCTTAACCGTTACTTATATTGCGTTCACCTTTCCGTTTTGCTGTGAAGTGTTTTCTTGAACGATGCATGCATGAGAAAGACGCCGTCCATTTTTAAGCCTATCTTCAATCATTCAAGGACAAACAAAAGAGCTATCGAGAAGATCTCGACAGCTCCTTTGTTTGTTGAGCGGCTTGCTTGCATATAGCCGTCCTAAACGAAAACGATGATTGTGAAAATCGGCAGCTGGCGAGCGATGGCTGATCAAAAAACTTATGAAGGACCAGTGCAATTCATCTCAAGAACAGCCAGAGAGCGGTCACAACAGCGATCATAAAGTAATCTCCCTCATTCAGTGTAGTTCCATTTTTGACAAACACAAGTGCCGTCCGGTTTGTCTTTGTCCCTTTCGGGGTTTTAAGCGCAATGTTCTTCCCTATATTGTAATAAACAATTTTAAACAAATGATACGCCAGCGAACAGAGTAAAAAGAGCAACATGAACTTGCCAATAAACAATATCATGTTTCATTACTCCCTATTGCAGTTTTTTCGTATGAATATATGACGGAAAAGTCAGGATGTTATATAAAAGAAGAAGTATTTTAAAGAGGCTGGTGTTATTCATTAATGAATGGCTCACCGTAACATCTCTAGATCCGGAATCATTTCAAAACGAAAGAGAAGCCCGAGGATTATTAAAAAACAGTCCCTAATTTGTCCGCTTATTTTTGAACATTTGATCCAAGATGAACATAAAGAGGGTGAATAAGAAGGACACCGTAATCATATCTATCAGAAATATATTAGAGGTTCTTTTTATTAATAGCAGCCATACCACCTGCAAAACTAAAGAAATAGAAAAATAGGATATATATGTCATGATTCTCATATTTGTTACCCCCTTAGCCTAATTTCTCTTTTGTGATCTTATCCAAATTAGTGAAAAGGATATCCAATCCCGAAAATAAGAAAGTAATGAACAATGAAAGAAGAATTTCTCCACCTTGAAATATAGATATGTTCTCAATGATATGATTGGAAACGTATTGGATTGAGAAGTAAACAGCAGCCCATGCAAAAATGAATTCAAGGATATAGGCTGACCAAGCAGGCAATGTCAAAACATGAGTCATTCCTTTTACAATTGCTGTAAGGATAAGCATATAAACTAAAGCTAAAATACTGACGACGACAGAAAATATGTATAAGTCTGAAAGTGAACCATAGATGATATATTCTCCGAAAAAATGATTTACAGTTACAGCTGCAAAATAAATAAACAGGCTAGGTACAGTTATAGCGAAGAACAGGGAGAATCCAATAAGCCCTATGAATGCTGCATGAGCTAAGCGGTTTGGCGGTGTATCCACGATCTCTTTTTTTAATAGAATCATAAAAATAAGAGATGAAATCACAAGGCAGCATAAGAAAGTGAGCAAAACAGTAAAAAAGACAGTCATTTTGACATCTCCAGTGAAAAAGTGCTATTAGAGTGAATCTAACAGCACTTTGCATTACTTTATACGTATTTTCCTGATGATCATTTATGAATGATTTTAAAATGCTTTCATTGCTAAAGTTGTCAAATGAGCGAGGTTTTTAGCCTGGCTGTCAGAAAGTCCGGACTTTTTAAGTGAAAGATAAAGATTCTTTTCCACGTCAGTCCAGCTTAAGGCGACATACTCGTTCAGCATTTTCTTTAAAACCGGTTCTATGTGTTCATTGAAAACGGATTCGAGTTCATTTCTTATTTTCTTTCCTGCTAATTTTTCAACAAGATTGAATAATTTTGTTTTATTTTTCAGCACTTCTCTGATTACATCTTTGACTGGTTTTGACACAGACGCATCGCTTTGTGCTTTAAGTCCGTAGGAAAATTGCGTATCAGTCTGATAAAAAAATGATTTGGTCGTTCCAGTGGCATTGGCAGTATTATTATGATTTTCTTTAGCTAAGGATGCGGGGACAAAAGCAGTAGTTACAAGGGCTAAAGATGCGGCAAACAGAATGCCTTTAGCTGCGTGTCTAATGGGAAATCCTCCTTTAGAAATGTAGTGTAGAGAGAAATGAAAGACTATGTATTTAGGCGGGACCGATATGATCCGCTTTGAACATTTTCCCCTCTCAGATACCATTCTATCAATAGGTATTTTTGGGGTAAATAGGATTTTAATACAGTATTTTTCTTATAATTCAAAATCTTCTTTAGCAGGATTCATTTTGGCTGCAGTTTCGACGAGATGGGACATGGGCTGGAGCCTATATAACACATGTACAGGCTGATTGAGGCGGAATCACATTATCGGAGCGGTTTTATAATTTAGGGTTAATGAATAAAAATAAACAGGCGGCATGCCTGTTTATTTTCGTTTGCGTGAAAGAGCGAAGAAAAACGGGAAGGCGGAGCCGGCCAATAACGTACCGAATAAAAACATGCCCCCGATGAACACATGATAGTTCACCCCGCCGATCCAAAGCCCCGTGATTAAGGAAACGATGCTTAATGCGATCATGAAAAAGCCGGGAATCAGACGTTTCTTACCCGTTGTCCGATAAGCGATAAGAGAACAGAAGATGCCGATGACAATCGGCACAATCCACAGATAAAAAAGGATAAATACTGACATAAGCAAAACTCCGATTTTTCTTCTATCATACCAAAAACGCCCGGAAAAAGATACGAACGGCACCCGGCGTCAAAAGAAAAACCGGCCGCAATGGCCGGTTTTTTCTAACGGAATGAATCGTAGATCACAAACAGATTAAGCGCGATCACCAAAACCGCAATCAGCCAGGCGAGAGCCGTCACCCATTTTCGGTTCGTCAGGGCGCCCATCAGGCGTTTGTTGCTTGTAAACATAATCAGCGGCACGAGCGCAAAGGAGATGCCGAATGAAAGAACGACCTGGCTCCATACGAGCGCTTCTGTGGCGTTGACCCCCGAGATAATGATGATCATCGGCGGAATGATGGTAATGAAACGCCGCAAATAAAGCGGGATACGGTAACGGATGAAGCCCTGCATGATAATATCGCCTGACAATGTGCCGACAGAAGAGCTTGAAAGTCCTGCGGCCAGCAGCCCGATCCCGAAGAGAATGGCTGAAGCCGGTCCGATATAGTGGCCGAATTGCTGATAAGCCACGTCTAAATCTTCTACATACAGCCCGTTCTTGAAGAAAAGCGCAGCAGCGACGATGAGCATGCTTGCGTTAATCGCCCCGGCGATCACCATCGCGATGAGAATGTCAATCGTCTCGAATCTAAAAATCTTTTTCCGCTCACTATCCGTTTTTCCGACGACACGGCGCTGTGTCAGTGCGGAATGTAAGTAAATGGCATGCGGCATCACGGTTGCGCCGAGTATCCCGGTTGCCAAGAGCACACTGTCCATTCCGTCAATTTTCGGGATAAACAGCCCCTCGAGAACGGAGGCGGCGTCAGGTTTGGCAAAGAAGGTTTGCAGAGCGAAGGCGATCACCACGACGAACAGAAGTCCGGCGATGCCCGCTTCCAGCGCCCGGTAACCCCGGCGCTGCAGCTCTAAAATCGCGAATGATCCGATCGCCGCGATAATGGCCGCTTCAACCATCGGTATGCCGAACAGCAGGTTGAGTCCGAGCGCCGCCCCGATAAATTCTGCCAGATCAGTTGCCATAATCACCAGTTCACCCTGTATCCACAGCCCGGCTGATACCCATTTCGGATACCGGTCTCTGGCGATTTCCGGAAGGTTTTTACCCGTGGCAATGCCGAGCTTCGCGGAAAGAACTTGGATTAAAAAAGCCATCAAGTTTGAAAAGAGGATGACCCACAGCAGCATATACCCAAATTTCGAACCAGCTGAGATATTCGTAGCGAAGTTTCCCGGATCAATGTAGGCAATCGCCGCGATAAAGGCTGGGCCTAAGAAAGGCAGAAGCCGCTTGAATCCCTTGCTTTTGCCGTCAAGTGCATCCTGCACGGCTTTTGCTTGCAGTGATTGTGCTGAGATGTCTTTGCTCATTATGTCTCACCTAAATTCCGATAGATTTTTAGCTAAATAACAAAAAGTTTCCTAGATGCAAATTATTTTATCTACATCATAAATCCGCTATTATAAGATGTCAAGTTCTTTATGTTCAATAAACCGGCACATTGATGCCCTGTTTTATCTATGATATGTATCCCGCCGAAGAAAGGTCCGAAAATGAAAACGGCATCGTTCCGGGAAAGAAGCGATGCCGTTCGCAAAGCGTGTTTCCGCGTCCGATCATGCGCGGATGCGTGGAGCGTTCTTTTAAAAAGGTGAACAGAGGACACTTGCCCATATCACTTCACAACTTTCTGTCCGCCCAGCTGATTTGAGAAAAAGACGCTGTATTTCCTCCGTTTTCCCGGGTAAATAGAATAATAATGTTTCTTTCCATTGGAAGATAAAACCTTTCTGTACCATTCAAATGACCTCCGGAAAAACTCCGGCCGCTCTGAATAAACGTTTGAATCAACGATATATCAGTGATTCCAGTCCAATAAACCGCTGTTATCTATCAAAAAAAAGAATCGGCATGGTCACTTGCGAAGAAAAGAAGTTGGAGCATTAGACTTATTTCAGTCTCCCGGGCGAAAAAGTATAATAACGTCAGGAAAGCTTTCCGGCCATATGATAAAAGAGGGGGAATTTTCTTGGTACGTCGTTTGTCGATCATTTCTTTAGCCATGATTTTTGCTGTTTCTTTATTCGCTTTTGGCGGCTCTGCATCAGCAGCAGCTTTCAAACCTAAAGCTGAACCGGACGTTTCCATTTTAGCCAGCGGGGGCACAGTCGGTATTTACGGTGCTAATATGCGCTCATGCTCTAAGGTCAGCTGTTCAACGATCACAACATTCTCAAGCGGTAAAAAAATTACAGGTTCTTGGGTAACCGGAGAATATGTTCAAGGCCACTACACCAATTCTAATAAATGGCTGAAAGTCACGTATGCAGGAGCGACAGGCTACGTTTCAGTCACCACACTATCTTATTATTACGGTTTATAATCAGAAAAACCTCGTTCTCTTGAGAGCGGGGTTTTTCCTTTATTCCGATTCAATTTCCGCGTTTCGTTTCATCATCGTGTTTCATCAGCTGATCGATTTCTTCCTTAGAAGCGTTTTTTTTCCACTCTTTCGCCTGACTTGTCGCAATGGGAATGGCCCGTCCTTCTTCATAACCCTCATCTACCATCGCATTCGCGATTTCGATCGCTTTTTTCTTCACAGGTTCCTCGAGATTCTTCAATGATTGCGGATAATCCTTCATAGACCAAGGCATGTCTATCACTCCTTTATGAAAAGTGTTTCCCGCCTGAAGAAAAAGAAAACCGCCTTATCAAAAAGAATGACAGCTAGTTTTACGAGAGACCAGCAATTTCCGAATAAAATATAAAGGATAAAGAAGCAAGTACAGATTGAATGCCCACCACATAAAATCAAAATCACCGATAAATACCCAAAAGGCAATCGCTTGCAGGCCTGAACAAAAGGTCAGCACAAGTGATATTAATGCGAAAGAGCGCCATAACGCATGTTTCCGTTTATAAAGAAACAAGCTGTACAGCCCGGTTATCGAAATGAAAATATCTAAGGGAAAGAATGACCAGTTCCAGGCCATGATCATGGCGTTATCATAATCTTTAAACACCATGTTTTTTGGAATCCACTCAAAAAAAGTAACAATCCAATAAACGATAAATCCAATATCTGTAATGAGGAAGAGAACCTTTAACCCTTTCATCATCTGTTTCTGTCCGTATGAACGCTGCTGCCGTTTAATGACGTTTCACTTTCAGAAATAAAGTTTAAGGAAACAACACCGATGATGATCAAAAGAACAGAGACAGCTTTTATGACAGAGAACTGTTCATGAAAGAAAAAAATTCCGATCATGGAAATCAGCACGATCCCCATTCCCGACCAGACCGCATACGCGATGGAGACACTTATATATTTCAAAGTCAAAGTAAGAAAACAAAGGCTGCCGATATAAAACAATAATAATAAAATACTTGGGACAAGTTTTGTAAATCCATTTGATAATTTCATGCTGACCGTACCCAATACTTCAAAAATGATCGCTAAACTTAAATAAATCCATTGCATTCAACATTCTCCTTCAATCGTATTATTCAAAATTATACAATATACAGAATTTGAAGAAAATTAAACAATGGAATGTTTTCCGGATAAAAAATTCGGCCGGGTGTAAAAAGAAAACGCCATAAAGGTATACTATGAACAAAGAAATCAGAAAGGACGTGCAGGACGGGTGACAGAAGAGCGGACAGACCTGGAAAGACAACTGAGAGACATTCAAAAATGGGAAAAGGCGCAGCAGAGGGTGATGTTCTGGCAAACATTCACCCGCTTGCCGTTTCAGCTTTTGGACAAGCTGACACCGCAATTTATTCAGAGGAAAATCGGACTCATTCTCGATGAAACGGGAACGTTTATTCAGTCAGGCGGACAGTACCTGACATCAGAAAAGCGCATCACGAAAAAGTTTCAAAAACGGCTGCCGCACGGTACATGTCAAACGCTTCACGACATCCGCATTGCGCCGCTTGCCGTCATGGACGAAATCGCAGAAGCCATAGCGCGTACAAGCGTAAAGGCCGCGACGGTGCAGGGAGCCGCAACGGGAGTCGGCGGCGTATTCACGCTGGCGGCAGACATCCCGGCGATGCTCGGCCTGTCCTTAAAGACGCTGCAGGATATCGCGGTTGCTTACGGCTTTGATCCGAAAGACAAAAAAGAACGCGTGTTTATCGTCAAATTGCTCCAGCTTGCATCCAGTGACGTCATCGGAAAAAAAGCGATCCTGCAAGATTTACGGCAATATGATCAAAACGACCGCGCCTATCAGCGCGTCGCCTCGCAAATCCAAGGCTGGCGGGAAGTCGTTTACAGCTATCGCGATACGTTCGCCGCGAAAAAACTGCTGCAAATGGTTCCGGCCGCAGGCATCATCTTCGGCGCGTCCGCCAACCGTTCAGCTTTAGAAAGCATCGCGGAAACAGGCATCATGCTCTATAAAAAACGCCGGATTCTAAAACGCATGAAGGATACAGAATGATAAAAAACCACCCGAAAACACATTCAATGTGTTTTCTTTGTTTAGCAGTTCTGAAATCGGGAAACCAACAACCAACACCAATTAAAGGAGGAATTCAAAAATGGCACAAGATAATAACAAAATGAGCAGAGAAGAAGCAGGTCAAAAAGGCGGAGAAGCGACAAGCAATAACCATGACAAAGAATTCTATCAGGAAATTGGTCAAAAAGGCGGAGAAGCCACTAGCAAAAATCACGACAAAGAATTCTATCAGGAAATCGGTGAAAAAGGCGGAGAAGCCACTAGCAAAAATCATGACAAAGAATTCTATCAGGAAATCGGTGAAAAAGGCGGAGAAGCCACTAGCAATAACCATGACAAGGAATTCTATCAAGAAATCGGCCAAAAAGGCGGAGAAGCCACAAGCAAAAATCATGACAAAGATTTTTATAAGGAAATTGGCCAAAAAGGCGGAAACAGACGAAGCAGCTAATAAAAGCATAAAAGGCAGACAACCTGCAGATCAAAAGCGATCCGGCGCATCAGCTGGATCGCTTTTTATTTTGGGAAAATCTTAATCTGAGCCGCCGTTGCGATACAATAAGATGAAAAAGGGGTTTTTCACTCGTGTCTGACATGCTGAATTTGCTCGCTATCGCCAATAAAGTTAAAGAAAAACACGACAATTTTTCAATCGCGGAGATCAATGACCACTGTGTGCGCCTCGCAGTGTTTACGGGAGAATATGACTGGCACCATCACCCTGACTCATGAATGGTTCATCGTTCTGGAAGGGGAGCTGCTGATCGATTTTAAGGACAAAGAAACCGCAGTGCTCAAGGCAAATGACAGCCTGCTCATCCCGAAAGGCACGATTCACCGCACCCGCTCTTACGTCAGAACCGTGAATCTGTGTGTTGAGCATACGCGTGCGAAAACAGTCATCACAGAGGAACGTCATGCTGATCAAAAAGATAGTATGTGAAACAGACGCTGCAAACGCTGAAGCATTTGCGCAAGCACAGTCAAGGCGGGGAGCATTATCATGTGTAAATGGCTTCGTCAAACAGGCCGGCGGGTGGCGGAAAAACGCAGACGGCCTGTTCATCGCAGAGATCATCAGCGTTTGGGAGAACAGACAGGCCTATGATGATTTTATGGAGAACGAACATGACCGCATATACGAAGAAAACGAGCAGAAGGCAGCGATTCTTTCAATAGAAGTGATGCTGTATGAAGAGGATGAACCTGTCATTCACGAGCTGTTACATCACCCGGACATCCGATACGAACCGGACTGGACGGTTCAGAAGGCATAATGAAAGCCCAAAACAGTTTGTTTTGGGCTTGTGTCTTTACTCGCGTCCGGGAAGCGTGTTGTGGACATACGGCGGGACAGGATCCAGCTTAGCTATTTCGCCGTGCGCTTTCGGTTCCTTTTCGTATTCAAATGGTTCTCCGTCCGGCGCTGTTTCCTTCAGCCAATTTTGTTCAGCGCTTTCTCCGCCATCTGAGAAATGAATAAGCTTATGGGAGAATGACTGTTTTTCCAGTGCCTTCGGGAATGTGGAAGGAACGATCGGGCCTTCCTGTTCTTCTAATTCTTTAATGGCCGCAAGCCATTGGTTTTGATGCATGGTATCGCGGGCCAATAAAAAGCTGAGCATATCTTTCACGCCTTTATCATCGGTCATTTCATACAGGCGTGCGACTTGAAGTCTTCCTTGTGATTCGGCGTTCAGATTGGCGCGGAAGTCTGCCAGAAGGTTTCCGCTTGCGACGATATAGCCTGCGCTCCACGGAACGCCCGTGCTGCTCTCCGGCATTGCGCCGAGTCCTGAGACAATTGCATGATGCGGATTCATCCCGCCTAAAATGGACCCGATGACCGGATCATCAGCCGCTTTTTCCTGCTCTGCCAGCGGGGCGTCTTCTAACAGTCTCGCAATCATCGTCGCGATCATTTCGACATGGCCGATTTCTTCCGTCGCGGTATCCATCAGAAGATCCTTATATTTTTCATTGCCCCGTGTATTCCATCCTTGGAACAAATATTGCATGGCGACGGATATTTCCCCGTATTGTCCCCCTAAAATTTCCTGCATCTTTTTTGCGAACAGCGGGTCAGGACGATCCGGTTTAGCCGGATGCTGCAGTTTTTTCGTATGTGTAAACATGTCTCCATCTCCTTTTTTTGCTCTGTCCCTATTTACTTCCCCGGCGGGAAAAGGGATGAAACGGAGATGGGCGTATTGGTCCTGCTAAGGCTCGCGGCGCAAGGATAACAAATCCTGCACAAGCCCGCGGCCGATTACCTGTTCATATTGTCCGTAAATCGGGTCGAGGCGTTTCATCCATGTGTTCTTTTCCGCTTTGCTCAGCACATGAATATGAATGGATGAATTCTTCTTTATCTCTTCAAGCTGGTCTTTATTCATTTTCTCAGCGGAGGCTTCGTTCCATTCCGTCGTTTCTCTCATCGCCTCCGTTAAGATGGTTCTCGTTTTTTCTGTCTGCGAATTCCAGAAATGCTCGTCGGTCATCACGGCATAACCGAGGTACCCGTGATTGCTGATTGTCAAATAATCTTGAACATTATAAAATTTTTTAGAATAGATATTTGAAATCGTATTTTCTTCTCCGTCTACGAGATTGCTTTCCAATAGCTGAAACGTGGAATTAAAGGAATCCTGCCGCGGGCGCGCGCCGAGCAGACGGTACTGGTCTTCGATCACGCTACTCGGCATGATCCTGAGCGCCTGTCCTTTCAAATCGTCCGGAGTGAAGATCGGTCCTTTATTTGACGTAAGCTGCTTAAACCCGTTCGTCCAGTACGCCAGACCTTTCAAATGATGCTTTTCTAAAGAAGCGAACAGGCGTGTGCCGATTTTGCCGTTGAGGCCTTCTTGCACGGCTTTATAGTTTGTAAACGCGTACGGCAGATCCAAAACACCCCATTCGGGAGACAGTGATCCGAGCTTTGAGGTGGAGGGAGCGATGAATTGCACGTCCCCGTTTTGGAGGGCGTTTATTTCTTCATTATCCGAATAGAGGCTCCCGTTTGGAAACACCTCTACTTTAATGGTGCCGCCGGATTTTTGATAGACAAGTTCGGCAAACTTATTCGCCGCCCGCCCTTTTGGCGTGTTTTCAGCAACGACATGGCTGAATTTGAAAACGATTTGATCTTTCAGGCCTTCCTGTTCGTCATCATAATACGGTTCTTCCGTTGAGAAACGATCATGAAAGCCGATGAATAAAGCGGTTCCGATACCGAGTACCATCAGGCTGAGACAAGTCAGCAAGCTTTTCATCGAAAACCCCCTCCGCCATTTTCTATAACAAGCATAATCGGGCGGGCCGTTTTCGTAAAGAGACGGAAAGGAAGAGGCCAATGACGAAAAAAAAGCTCACCATCCGCTGGAAAATCACCATACTTTCGTATATCGTCGTGCTTTTTACCTTTTTGATCGTCGGCATCGTGCTGATCGGCAATATTCAGCATACAGAGGAGCGCGAGCTGAAAAAACGGCTGATGAATACCGCGCGGACGGTATCTGAGATGACCGATGTCAAACGCGCCCTGGAGCAGAAAAAACAAAGGGAAGACGTGCGCCATGCGGTCGAAGAAATAAGGATCATCAATGAAGCGGACTACATCGTCGTCATGGATATGGATCATATCCGCTATTCACATCCCGTCAGCACAATGGTCGGAAAGCGTTCAAGGGGTGAGGACGAAGCCGCGGCGTTCGCCGAGCACATTTATTTTTCCGAAGCAAAGGGAGAAATCGGCACCGCCGTCCGCGCTTTTTATCCCATCAAAGACCGGGGTTTGAATCAGATCGGCGTCGTTCTGGCCGGTAAAACGCTGCCCGGATTCGGTGAAATTCTTCTTCAGCTGAAACATGAAATACTGTTTATCGTTCTGCTGGCGCTCGGGTTCGGACTGGCCGGCTCCTTTTTGCTGGCCCGCCACATCAAAAAACAAATGTTTTGGCTGGAGCCCCATGAGATCGTGAGAATGTATGAGGAACGGACCGCTACGTTTCATTCAATGAATGAGGGCGTCATCGCGATTGATAATCAGCATCACATCACCATTTTTAATGAAAAAGCGAAGCAGATATTCAATGTCAGACAAGAGACCGATGGCAGGCTGATCTGGGACGTGTTAAAAGATTCCCGCCTCCCTGAGATCGTCGAGCGGAACCGAGCCGTATATAATGAAGAAATCCAAGTCAGCGGAAAGGTGATCATGAGCAGCAGAATTCCGATCGTCATGAAAAAGAAGGTCATCGGAGCCGTCGCCATTTTTCAGGACAGGACGGAAGCGGCGAAAATGGCGGAAGAACTGACAGGTGTGAAAAATTTTGTCGATGCGCTCAGAGTTCAAAATCATGAACATATGAACAAGCTTCACACCATCGCGGGACTGATTCAGCTCGGAAAATCAGAAAAAGCGCTCCAGCTTGCTTTTAAGGAATCATCAGAACAAGAAAGCGTCACCGATTTTCTTCATCAGGCCATTCAGAATGACGCTGCGGCGGGGCTGCTGTTAAGCAAAATCAAAAGAGGAAAAGAGCTTGGCATTTCTGTGAAAATTGATGAAAACAGCAGTTTCTCGGCATTTCCGGAGCATGTCGACCAGCATGACATCGTCGTCCTGCTCGGCAATTTAATTGAAAATGCGTTCGGCGCATTCGAAACAGCGGATACGGAGGACAAACATATTGACATCAGTATCGAGCAAAATGATGAAGTGCTTGCTATATTAATAGAAGACAACGGAAGCGGGATTTCCGATCAGCACATCCCGCACCTTTATGACAAAGGGTTTACCGTCAATAAAACGGGAGGAACGGGATACGGCTTGTACCTCGTCAAACAAATCGTCGACAAAGGGATGGGCATTATTGAAGTCGACACACGGCAGGGACAGGGAACGGCATTTTCTATTTTATTTCCGATGAAGGGGGAGGAATCATTCGATGGACATCAAGGTGCTGCTTATTGAAGATGATCCGATGGTGCAGGAGGTGAATAAAGAATTTATCACCGGTGTTTCGGGGTTCAGCGTCATCGCCACAGCCGCTGACGGAGACGAGGGAATCAGGCTTATAAAAGATCTGAGGCCCGGGCTCGTGGTATTAGACGTATACATGCCGAAAAAAGACGGAATTAAAACACTCCAGGAAATCAGAAAACAAAAGCTCGAAGTGGACGTCATCATCGTCTCGGCCGCAAAAGACAAAGAAACAATCCAGCTTATGCTGCAAAACGGTGCGGCCGACTATATTTTGAAGCCGTTTAAGCTGGAGCGGATGAGACAGGCGCTCGAAAACTATAAACAATATAAACGGAAAATTGAAGAGCATGACACCATGTCGCAAGAGCAGCTTGACATGCTGCTTAAAATTCCGCAAAATCCGTCCCGGGATCTGCCGAAGGGGTTAAATCATTTTACGATGAATGAAATTTTGACCTATATGAAACAGCAGACGGAGCCGCTTTCAGCTGAAGAAGCCGCCAAAGCGCTCGGAATCGCCAGGGTGACAGCGCGGCGTTATCTTGATTTTCTTGAAAAAGACGGCCAGATTAAGCTCGACATTCAATACGGGGGAGTGGGCCGGCCGGTTAATCGCTACAAATTCGTCCGCTAGCCGAGACCAAAAAGACCAAAATGTCCGTTATGATCATAAGCTTCCCCTCTTTGTTTGAAAACGCTATCATTTTTGTATAGACGCAGCGAGAGGCAAGGGGGAGTAGGGATGAAAATTTTCAAAAATCTTACGGTGCAGGTCATCACGGCGGTTATCATCGGCGTCATTGTCGGACTTGTATGGCCTGAGGCCGGGAAGCAGATGAAGCCGCTCGGCGATACATTTATCAATGCGGTAAAAATGATTATCGCACCGATCATATTCCTGACGATCGTGCTTGGCATCGCCAAGATGGGAGACATGAAAAAAGTCGGCAAAGTCGGGGGAAAAGCATTTATTTATTTTGAAGTCGTGACCACCATCGCCCTTATTATCGGACTTCTGGTCGTCAATATCATGAAACCCGGTGAGGGGCTTGATTACAGCAAGCTTGAAAAAGGGGATGTCTCTCAGTACACGCAAAACGGGGGACAGGGGATTGACTGGATTGAATTTATCACTCACATCGTTCCGTCAAATATGGTTGACGCTTTCGCAAAAGGCGACATTCTTCAGGTCTTATTCTTTTCTGTTTTATTCGGTGTCGGCCTGGCGGCGCTCGGTGAAAGAGGCAAAAGCATTATTGATTTCTTCGATAAACTGTCGCACGTTTTTTTCAAAATCATCGGCTACATCATGCGCGCGGCGCCGATCGGCGCATTCGGGGCCATGGCCTATACGATCGGGCACTTCGGCCTTGATTCCATCAAGCCGCTGGCGAGTCTGATGCTGTCTGTATACGTTACGATGTTCCTGTTTGTATTTGTCGCTTTGAATATCATTTGCAAACTATTCGGTTTCAGCTTGTGGAACTATCTCCGTTTTATTAAAGATGAACTGCTCATCGTTCTCGGCACAAGCTCTTCTGAGTCCGTCCTTCCGCGGATGATGGATAAAATGGAGCGCTACGGCTGTTCCAAATCGGTTGTCGGCCTTGTCATTCCGACGGGATATTCTTTTAACCTGGACGGCACCTCGATTTATCTGTCCATGGCGACGGTTTTTCTGGCGCAGGTGTTCGGCGTTGACCTTACCATCGGCCAGCAGGTTACGATCATTCTCGTGCTGATGCTGACATCAAAAGGCGCGGCGGGCGTAACCGGAAGCGGATTTATCGTGCTCGCCTCCACTTTATCGGCGCTTCAGGTTATTCCGCTGGAGGGGCTGGCGCTGCTCCTCGGCGTCGACCGCTTTATGAGTGAAGGAAGGGCGATCGTCAACCTGATCGGAAACGGAATCGCCACCATCATCGTAGCCAAGAGCGAAAATGAGTTTGACGAAGCGAAAAGCACACAGGCCGTAAAAGAAATGAAAACGGCGGTATAAAAGGAAAGGAACGGTATGCATCGGGCATGCCGTTCTTTTTTTCGGCCGCCATGAGTAAAAAAGATAAATTTGTTTAAATTTATTAGGAGGTGGACAAAGACCTTAGCGTCATTTTGTTATATAATTTACAATTAGAGAGTGAAAGATGAAATCTAAGGGCTTTTTGTCCTAGCAGGAGTGTATAAATGGCGGCTATTTTTAAATTTTTTCAGCATCCGGGTGTCAGACGTTTTTCCGTTTTTCTTGTTTTGACTGGGGTGTTAGTTGTATTCCGAAGTATGATTAATTTGATTTTGCTTACGTTTATTTTTACTTTTCTGATGGATCGGCTGGAGACTGTCATCCGGCACGTGTTGAACCATTTTTTCCGGATCAGCCAGAGGGTGGTCATCACCGTTTTATATATTGCGCTGGCTGTCGGGGCGACTGTCGGAGGCTTTGTCTTTTACCCGATTGTTGCCAAGCAGATTGAACAGCTGATTAAGCAGATCAAGCACATCGCGTATCATCCCGATGTCATTCCGTTTTATGATGAGATATCGAGCGTGTTCGGCGATATCAATATCGGTTCCTATGTAAAAGAAGGTTTTAATGTACTGTATACATACTTGGCCGATATCAGCACTTTCGGTTTGCAGGTCGTGATGTCACTGATTCTCAGCATGTTTTTCCTGTTCGAGAAAAAGCGGCTCACGGAGTTTATGAAAAAATTTCAGCACAGCAAGCTGTCTGTTTTTTACTACGAACTTGCTTATTTCGGCAGCAAGTTTGCGAGAACATTCGGCAAAGTGCTTGAAGCCCAATTTATTATCGCGCTGGTGAACTGTATCCTCACTTTTATCGCATTGGCGATTCTGCATTTTCCGCAGCTGTTCGGCCTGTCAATCATGGTCTTTTTCCTCGGGCTCATTCCCGTTGCGGGTGTGGTGATTTCGCTCATTCCGCTCAGCATCATCGCATATACGACGGGCGGCGCAGCGTATGTCATCTACATCGTGCTGGTCATTTTCGTCATCCATGCGATTGAGACGTACTTCCTTAATCCGAAACTGATGTCAGCGAAAACGGAACTGCCGATCTTTTTTACCTTTACAGTTCTGATTTTCTCGGAACATTTCTTCGGCATTTGGGGCTTGATTATCGGAATTCCGATTTTTGTGTTCCTGCTTGATATTCTGGATGTCGTCAATAATGAAGAGAAGGAAAAAAACGGACCGGTCCCGGATAAGACATAACGTCGGCTCCGGCTCTTCACGAATATATGACTAATGTTATAATGCAGACAGTGCCTATGTACGGGCACTGTTTATTTTTTGTGAAAAAGGAGGAAGGCTGTATGACTGAGCCGATTTTACATATTGAAGGCCTTGACAAAACAATAGGCAAAAAGCACATTTTAAAAAACATCAGCATGGATGTCAGGCAGGGCGAGATCATCGGTTTGCTCGGTCCGAACGGGTCGGGAAAAACCACACTTATCCGAATCATCGTCGGTCTTTTAAAGAAAAACAGCGGCACGATTACAATTAACGGCTTTCAGCACGATGCTGATTTCGAAAAAGCGCTTGAATCTGTCGGAGCGATCGTGGAAAATCCTGAATTCTACCCGTACCTGACGGGGTGGGAAAATCTGAAGCACTTTGCCAACATGCACAAAAACATCAAAGAGGACAGGCTTCAGGAAGTCATCGAGCGGGTCGGGCTCACCAATGCCGTTCATGACAAAGTTAAAACGTATTCCCTTGGCATGCGTCAGCGTCTCGGAATTGCGCAGGCCATTCTTCACCGTCCGAATCTGCTCATTTTAGATGAACCGACAAACGGGCTTGATCCCGGCGGAATGAAGGATTTCCGCGATCACTTAAAGGAACTCGCGGAGCTTGAAGGGACGAGCATCCTTTTTGCGACGCATTTATTGCGTGAAGTGGAGGACCTTTGCGACCGTGTCATCATCATTCAAAAAGGTGAGATCAAAACAGAGGTTGTTCTGCGCGGCGCTGAGGAAAAAGAAGAAAAAGCCGTCCTCGACATTCAGCCGGCTGACGAAGCATTCGAATGGCTGTCCCAACAGCAATTTGCTCCGGAGAAAAACGGCGGGGACATTACCGTCACCGTAGCGAAGAAAGACATCCCGGCATTAAACCGTGCGCTCGTCGGACAAGACTTTCTCGTGTATTCCATCATGCCGTATGCGGAATCGCTGGAGGATGAATTCATGAAAGTGACGACGGCGCTTCAAGAGGAGGGGGAGACGAATGTTTAAATTGACAGCGAATGAGCATATGAAACTCTTTAACCGAAAAGTCTCATTAGTGGCGCTGATTCTGATGGCCGTTCTCCAATTTATTATGGCGCTTGTCATTAAACGGCTTGTCATCAGTTCCGGAACGGATGAGAATTTCATCGGCTATATGGCGTACGCGCCCGGGCTGAATATTCTGCTTGAGGCATTAACGATCGTGATCGCGGCAACAATCATTTCCGCTGAATTTGATAAGAAAACGATCAAATTTTTGTTAATCCGCCCGGTAAAGCGGGAGCGGATTTTTGTATCTAAACTCATTACCGTATTTTTGGTCAGCTTGTACCTGTATGCGGCGTACTATATTCTGTCTCTGCTGTTCGGTATGGCTTTCTTCGGCGTGTCGGTGACATCTGAATCAGGGACGCTTCTTATGAACACCCTGAAAGTAATCGGCACGAACTGGGTCGAGGCGTTTGCGATGGCATGCTTTGGCTTGTTGTGTTCTTCTGTATTCCGAAACAGCGCAACGGCCGTCATTTTGTCATTTATCGTGCTGTACGGCGCAAAATCACTCGTGACGATTATGTCGCTCTTCCAAAACAAATGGGGAAGTTTTCTGCTGTTCGCAAATACTGACCTGACGCAATATATGAGCGGGGCGAAACCGCTGTTTGCGGGAATGACGCCGTTATTTTCCGCAGGCATTATCATTATCCATATCGTATTCTTCTTAGCCGTCGCTTGGTGGAGCTTTTGCAAACGCGATGTTCGGGTATAAAGTAAAGGAATGACATTTTTGTGAAAAAGATCACGATAAATCAATAATTTATGCTATTTTGATTTATAATAAAGGTAATGACGGAGGTGCTCACTTGAGAAATTTTATTACCGCATTACCGATTGTGTTATTGCTTGGTTTTTCCTTTGTGTCATTCATGTTCCAATTCGAACATCTTGTTTATTTCAGGCTTGCGCTGGGTTTGTTTTCTACAGTGGGGCTGTTTCTCTTATATAAAATGAAGTCGGGATTCCGTTATTTCATCATCTACCTGTATGCAAGCTGGATCGTGCTTGCGGCAGTTACCGCGTTTGAAGAGCCGATTTTTTCAAGCTTTTTCTTTGGCGGGCTTGTGATGACGATGGGTTATCTCACATATATGCTGATTTATCTCGGGCTTAAGCAGGACCGCGGCCCGGAAGCAGTCTGAACGCGCTATTCCATGGAATAGCGTGTTTTTTTTGTACAGCCTCACAGTTGCGAAACGAGACTTGAATCTCTATAATACTTATTAACTTTATCGGAATTATAATGGGGGGATTCCAGTGTCTTTATGGATACAGAATGAACGGCAGAGGGAATGGATGGAAAAAATCGGCCTGCTTGCAGACGAATTTCAAAAAACAGCCGCGCTTGATGATGAGGCGGGCCGTTTTCCCGCGGAGAAAATTCAAAGACTGCGCGACGCGGGATATACGGCGTTAACGGTACCTGAGGTATTCGGCGGTGCAGGCATTTCCGTTTATGATATGGTGCTGTTTCAGGAACGGCTGGCGCGGGGAGACGCGGCCGTTGCTCTCGGAATCGGCTGGCATTTATCCGTCATGGGTGAGCTCGGAGAAGGAAACAGCTGGGATGAAGATGTCTTTTCATTTATCACAGAAGAGGTGAAAAAGGGAGCTGTCCTGAACAGGGCAGCGACGGAACGGCAGACCGGCAGTCCGACGAGGGGAGGAAGACCCGGCACCTCCGCTGTCAAAAAAGACGGAAAATGGGTGCTGAACGGCCGAAAAACCTTTACAACCCTTTCGCTGACTTTGGATTATATGCTTGTGACGGCATGGATTGAAGAAAAACAAACGACCGGTGTTTTTCTCATTCATAAAGATCAGTCAGGCGTTTCAGTCGAAGAAACATGGGATATGATTGCCATGAAGGCGACCGGAAGCCATGATCTCCTTTTAGATCATGTCACGGTCCGTGACGAGCGGCTTGTGGAGCTTATCAGCGGGCCGAGAGCGGCGAAAGTGAATGGCTGGCTGCTTCACATTCCCGCTGCTTATCTGGGCATCGCTCAAGCGGCAAGGGACTATGCCGTCCGGTTTGCATCCGAATATTCGCCGAACAGCCTGAACGGACCGATTAAAGACGTGCCGGCCGTTGGGCAGCGTGTCGGGGAAATGGAGCTTGAATTGTTAAAAGCGAGACAGTTTCTCTTCACGGCGGCGCAAATGTATGATGACCCGAAACGCCGCCCTTTCATCAAAAGCGAGCTCGGCGCGGCAAAACATATTGTGACAAATGCCGTCCTTTCTGTTGTTGATAAAGCAATGAGAATCACCGGCGCAAAAAGCCTGGAGCGAAACAATCCGCTTCAGCGGTATTATCGGGATGCCCGGGCCGGCCTTCACAATCCGCCGATGGACGATGCAGTCATCGGCAAATTAGCGGCGGAAGCCTTCAAGCAATAAAAAAAGAGCCTGAAAAAGGCTCTTTTTATGTATGGCTGTTGGGCCGGAGCAGTTTTTGATGCTTGCGGTCAATTCTGTCATAGATCACATTCATCAGCTTTTGATTATTCATAATGGCCGCCTTGTTTTCTTTTATCAGCTGTTCGTATGTTTTTATTTTACGTTTCGCCATGAGCCCGCACCTTCCTTACATATTTGTATTCGCTTTCTAATTCTCCGAGCGATAATTCATATAAATGCCGTTCCGACTTTTTGTATATTCCGTTATTGATCAGCAAATGGATCAGATGTTTTTTTCGTCCTTCAACTGATGATCTGAGCTGAGGAGAAGACCTCATGATTACCCTCCTAATCAAATGATATTGAGAATCATTATCATTTAATGAAAGTATACAATGGGCATATTCATATGTAAAGGGAAAATACCGCCAATTTTTCGACAAAAAGTTTCCCGGGGAATAATGCTGTCGAATATTGCACTTGCTCAGATCAAAGCTGCTATTTTTCCGCTTTTCCATCCATACTATGAATGAGAATGGAGGAGTCCTTACATGAATGATCAAACGGCAAACTTAAAACGGGATTCTTAATATCGCCGCGTACCTCATCCTTGCCGCCGTCAAACTGGTGATCAGTCTTATTTATCATTCCGAAGCGCTTAGAGCGGACGGGTTAAATAATGCCACGGATATTGTCGCATCACTGGCTGTGCTGATCGGGCTCCGGATTTCCCAGCGCCCCGCGGACAGTGATCATGCCTACGGACATTATCGGGCTGAAACAATTTCTTCATTAATTGCGTCTTTTATTATGATGGCGGTCGGTATTGAAGTGCTGATCGGAGGAGCAAAGGCGATTGTCAGCGGAACGGAGGCCGAGCCGAGCTTCATTGCGGCATGGACGGCGCTCGGAAGCGCGATTGTAATGTACGGCATGTATGTATATAACAGCCGTCTTGCGGATCGGGTTAAAAGTTCTGCGCTTCATGCGGCGGCGAAAGACAGCCGTTCTGACGCCTATGTCAGTATTGGGGCGTTTATAGGCGTCTTAACCGCCCGGCTTCATCTGCCGTGGGTTGATCCGGTCATTGCTTTTCTGATCGGAATCATCATCTGTAAGACGGCATGGGACATCTTCAAAGATGCTTCCCACTCATTGACGGACGGGTTTGATCTGAAAGATTTGGAGCCGTATAAACACACGGTGAAAGAAATAAAAGAGGTCAGCAGGCTGAAGGATGTGAAAGCAAGGTATTTAGGGAGCACGGTTCATGTGGAAATGGTCATTACGGTAGATCCGGGACTGTCTGTGAAAGAAGGCCATGAAGTAGCCGATGAGGTCGAATATGCAATAAAACATGAACATGATGTGACTCATGTCCATGTTCATGTAGAGCCTGAAGTCATAAACAAAGATCGTGAAACGAATTAAATATGCTGTGATAAAAACTCTGTGACTTCTTCGGGCGTTTTCGCGTTTGCGCTGTGAAGATGCGCTTTCTTTTCGCCGTTTTTAAAGATCAGAAGGCTCGGTATGCCCATTACCTGATATTTGTCGGCAAGCTCAGGGAGCTCGTCTCTGTTCAGTTCATACCAATCATTTTGATTATATTCTTCCAAAATATCGCCGATGAACATATTCATGCGCGTGCAGTCAGGGCACCAGTCAGCGAAAAATTTCACGATGATTTCCTTGTCGGATTGAATAAGTTCATTAAATTGTTCTGTTGTACTGATTTTTTTCATATGACACATCTCCTTTTCCATGCCATTTTAATATAAAATAAAAAGGAATTACATACAAATGCTTTCATATTCAGAATGCCCAAAAATAATTAGATCATTTTCTGAGGAAAGTGATAAGATAGTAAAGATGAATTGTTGTGGGGGGAATATCCATTGAAAACAAGTCTAGGATTGGTGTACGGCGGAAAGTCAGCCGAACACAATGTATCGCTGCAGACAGCATTAGCTGTAACAAAAGCGCTTAATACTGAGAAGTTTGATATACATCCGATTTACATCACTGAAAAAGGAGAATGGCAAAGAGGCCCGCTGCTGACTGAGCCGGTTTCCAACGTGAAAATGCTTCAGCTGGAACAAAACGGTGAAAGTTTCGCTCTATCAGCATTGAACCGGGAAATGTTTCCTGAAGCGTCGCCTGACGAAAAGGCGCCGATCGATGTCGTATTTCCGCTTCTCCACGGACCGAACGGTGAAGACGGCACCATTCAGGGTCTGCTGGAATTGCTGAACGTTCCTTATGTCGGCAACGGGGTGCTTGCATCATCAGCCGGCATGGATAAAGTCATCATGAAGCATTTGTTCGCTCAAGCGGGGCTTCCGCAGGCGAAGTACGCCGCTTTCTTAAAAAAGGACTGGAAACAGACGCCGGACAGCTGCTTACAGCAGGTTGAAGAAGAACTGGGATATCCGTGCTTCGTCAAACCGGCGAACCTCGGATCAAGCGTCGGAATCAGCAAATGCCGAAACCGTGAAGAGCTTGAAAAAGCCTTCGAACTGGCTTTTGAGTATGACCGGAAAATTGTGGTGGAAGAAGGAATCGCCGGCAGAGAAATCGAAATCGGCGTACTCGGAAATGACGAACCGAAATGCTCCGCCGTCGGTGAAATCGCGCCGAAAACCGACTTTTACGATTACAAAGCGAAATATGAAGACGGCGACACGGATTTAATGATTCCCGCGCAAGTGACGGATGAACAATATGCGGAAATCAGCGAAATGGCGATTAAAGCCTTCAAAGCGATTGACGGATCAGGCCTTGTCCGCGCCGATTTCTTCCTGACCAATGACGGTCAAGTGCTCATTAACGAAGTGAACACAATGCCGGGCTTTACGCCATTCAGCATGTTCCCGCTGCTTTGGAAAGAAGCAGGCGTAGATTACAGTGATCTGATCGAACAGCTGGTTGAGCTGGCAAAAGAACGCCATGCCGAAAAACAGCTGATTAAACATACATTTTAATGAAGACGGACACTGCCTGAAGGGGCAGTGTCTTTTCCCGTAACAGACAACATTTTCAGAAAGCGAGGTGCCACCTTTGATAAAGCGAACTGTAAAACGAATCGCAGACATGGTCAAAGGCACACTGACAAATCCCGAATTTGAACAAACAATGATTGAGGGCGCCGCAACCGATACGCGGACTTTGGAAAAAAATCAGCTGTTCATTCCTTTAAAAGGCGAGCATTTTAACGGCCATACCTTTGTGCCGCAAGCATTCGAAAAAGGCGTTTCCGCGGTATTGTGGGACCGCTCTGAACCGAATCCGCCGGAAGGGCGTGCTGTCATCCTGGTCAATGACACGCTGGAGGCGCTGCAAACATTGGCAAAAGCTTATTTGGAAGAGCTCGGCACACGGGTTATCGGGGTGACCGGGAGCAACGGAAAAACGACAACGAAAGACATGCTTCACGCCGTTCTCGGCACGCAGTACCGCGTTCACAAAACCGCCGGCAATTTCAACAATCATATCGGCCTGCCGCTGACCGTGCTTGCCATGCCTGAAGATACAGAAATCGCCGTTTTAGAAATGGGGATGAGCGCGAGAGGCGAAATTGATTTTCTGAGCCGTCTTGCTGAACCGGAAGCGGCCGTCATTACCAATATCGGCGAATCCCACATGCAGGATTTAGGCTCAAGAGAAGGAATTGCGGAGGCGAAACTTGAAATTATAAACGGACTTCGGGAAGACGGCGTTCTGTTTTATTTCGGGGATGAGCCGCTGCTCCGCCAAAAGACGTACACTTGCCGGACAACGACATACGGCGCAGGCGCGGACAATGATCTCCGCCTGAAAGAAATAAAACAAGCGGAAGAAGGCACGTACTTCAATATCGACGGAATCGACCGTTCTTTCTTTATTCCGGTTCTCGGCAGACATAATGTGATGAATGCCATGGCCGCATACGCCGCCGGCATCTATTTCGGCATTACGCCGGAAAATGCCGCTCTGGGACTGAGCCGCCTGAAGGTGACGGGGATGAGATTGGAACTGGTCAAAACGGAAAACGGCATCTCGATCGTAAACGACGCGTATAATGCGAGCCCGACGTCAATGAAAGCGGCGGTCGAATTAATCGAAACGATGAAAGGCTATCGGAAGAAAATGCTCGTTCTCGGTGATATGCTTGAACTTGGTGATGAAGAAAAAGCATTCCACGAAGAATGCGGAGCTGCGGTCAATCCGGCGGAAATCGACCATGTATTTACTTACGGCACACTCGGCGCATTCATCGCTGACGGAGCGCGCCGGCATTTTGAAGAAGGGCGCGTCAGCCATTATCTTGACAAAAAAGAACTGCTTCACGCCATACAGGAAATGGCCGCTTCCGGCGATCTCCTTCTGTTTAAAGCATCGAGAGGTATGAAGCTCGAAGAAATCGTTAAAGATTTATTAGAGAAGAACTGAAAAAATACTGATCAGCATCATAAAAATATACAAAAATGAAGAAACTAATTCAGGGTGAAATAATTCTGTCCGTATGAAAAAGAAAGACCGCCGGCTGGGAAATCCCGTCCGGCGCGGGGTCCGGCCTCGTTCGCGGGAAGAATCCGGTCAGGCCGCTTCCGGCCGCCTGACCATCTCGCCTTATTGAAAAACACATAGTGTAATGGTAAGATTAAACGTAAAGTAATTCGGGCTTTGTATACGTATGATCCTGTCCTTTGGATGAAAGGGCGGTTTTTAGTGGTAAATCACGACATTACTGAAACAGCAATCAGAAGGAGTTTGAATAATTTGACTATAACGTTTCAAGATTTCCAATTAAGTTCTGATCTCATGAAATCAATCAATCGTATGGGATTTGAAGAAGCAACACCGATCCAGGCACAAACGATTCCGCTCGGACTTTTAAATAAAGATGTCATCGGACAAGCGCAAACAGGTACAGGTAAAACAGCTGCGTTCGGTATACCCCTTGTTGAAAAAATGAACCCCGAGTCTCCTAATATTCAAGCAATCGTAATCGCGCCAACCCGTGAATTAGCCATTCAAGTATCTGAAGAGTTATATAAAATCGGACAAGATAAGAGTGCGAAAGTACTGCCTATTTACGGCGGCCAGGATATCGGACGTCAGATCCGCGCATTGAAGAAAAACCCGCATATCATCGTAGGTACGCCGGGGCGTCTTCTTGACCATATCAACCGCCGCACGATCCGTTTAAACAACGTGAACACGGTTGTCATGGATGAGGCTGATGAAATGCTGAACATGGGATTCATTGATGACATTGAATCCATTCTCTCAAACGTGCCGAGCGACCACCAAACGCTCTTATTCTCAGCAACAATGCCTGCGCCGATCAAACGGATCGCAGAGCGTTTCATGACTGAGCCGGAACACGTAAAAGTAAAAGCGAAAGAAATGACTGTATCAAACATTCAGCAGTTCTACTTGGAAGTGCAGGAGCGCAAAAAATTCGATACGCTGACTCGTCTTCTTGACATTCAGTCTCCGGAACTTGCGATCGTATTCGGACGTACGAAACGCCGTGTCGATGAGCTTGCTGAAGCCCTGAACCTTCGCGGATATGCGGCTGAAGGAATTCACGGCGACTTAACGCAGGCGAAACGTATGGTTGCGCTTCGTAAATTTAAAGAAGGTGCGATCGAAGTGCTTGTAGCGACTGATGTTGCCGCCCGCGGACTTGATATCTCAGGCGTTACCCACGTTTATAACTTTGACGTGCCTCAAGATCCTGAAAGCTACGTTCACCGTATCGGAAGAACGGGCCGTGCAGGAAAAACGGGTATGGCGATGACGTTTATCACACCGCGTGAGAAAAGCATGCTTCGCGCGATTGAACAAACGACAAAACGCAAAATGGACCGCATGAAAGAGCCGACGCTTGACGAAGCATTAGAAGGACAGCAGCAGGTGACGGTTGACCGTCTGCGCACGGCGATCAGCGAAAACAACTTGAACTTCTACATGACGGCAGCTGCGGAATTGTTAGAAGATCATGATGCAGTGACAGTTGTGGCTGCAGCCATTAAAATGGCGACAAAAGAGCCGGACAGCACGCCTGTACGCCTCACTGATGAAGCGCCGATGGTCAGCAAACGCTATAAAAACCAGCGTACTTCTAAGCGCAGAGACGGCCAAGGCGGCGGCTACCGCGGCGGCAAAGGGAAAAACAACAACCGTTCTTCCTACGATAAAAAACGCTCAAGCGACCGCCGTTCTTCAGGTGACAGACGCCAGAAAAAATCATACTAAAACACAGGAAGCGGACCCTTTTACGGGGTCCGCTTTTTTTTGATATGCCGGAAAGTGAATCTTTTTTGCAAATCAGCCGTATTTGTATGTATGATAAAAAATGGGAGGTAGGTATGTTGAGAGCACAGCCAAAAAATCGAATCAGTCCAAGCGGCTTAAAAGTCTGGCGTCTTCAGGAAATCATCCTGTCCGCCTTCTGTCTTCTGGCCGTTATAGCAGCAGCTGTTTTAAGCCATTTCTTCCATTGGCCGTATTGGATCACCGGAGTCCTCGGCATCATTTGGATATTCGGTTCAGTGATATCCGTCTATGCCATACCGAAAATCAGGCACAGGATCTGGCGCTATGAAGTCCATGAAAATGAAATTGATATTCAATCCGGCATTTTTATTGTCAAACGGGTCATTGTGCCGATGGTGAGGGTGCAGCACGTAGATACTTCACAAGGCCCGCTCCTCAGAAGGTACCGTCTGGCCTCAGTCAAAATTTCCACGGCGGCAACCGTTCATTCCATTCCGGCGCTTGATATGGAGGAAGCTGACCGGCTGAGGGATTCCATTTCCCGTCTGGCAAGGGTGACGGAAGATGATGTCTGAGCCGAAACGTCTGCACCCGGCGGCCGTGATTTTGAACTTATTCCATATTATTATCGAAACCATTAAAAACATTATTCTGCCATTTTTTCTCGTCTATATTGTAAACTCCAACCACTTCATCCGCTTTTACGGAGGCATTGCGCTCGCCGTCCTGCTTATCTGGCTGATTACGGCTAGTGTGATCGAGTGGAGAAAATTCACATACCGGATTGAGGACGGAGAATTCAGAATTGAAGAAGGCTTGTTTTTTACGAAAAAGAGATACATCTCCATTGACCGGATTCAATCAATGAATACGAGTGCCGGCATCATTCAGCAGCTTTTTAAGCTTGTTAAGCTTCAAATCGAAACGGCTGGCGACGGGAAAAACGCCGAGGCCGTCTTATCCGCCATTACTGTGGAAGAGGCGGAACGGATCAGAGCGGCTGTTTTTCAGCAAAAAGCGGAACAAGAAGAACGAGGGGAGACCGCAGCGGAGCAGGAGCCGATGCGCGGGGAAGATGTGCAATCCGTTTACCGATTGTCTGTAGGTGAGCTGCTTATGGCCGCCTCAACATCCGGGGGAATCGGTGTCATCATCTCAGCGGTATTCGCCCTCTTTTCTCAGATTGATGAAGTACTTCCGATGGACTGGCTCTATGACAGGTTTTCTTTTCTCAAGCATGCGAGCATCGGTATATACGCCGTGATCATTTTCATAGGATTGTTCATCGCCTGGCTGTTAAGCATCGCCGGTATGATGATCAAGCATGCCAACTTTAAAATAGAAAAAAAGGAACACGAATTGGTCATTACCAGAGGAATTATTGAAAAACATCAAGTGACAATCCCGCTCCGTAAAATCCAAGCCATTAAAATGAAAGAAAATGTGATCAGGCAATTATTCGGATACGCGACGGTGGCGATTGTCAGCGCAGGCAGTGCGGGGAATGAGAAAGAAGGAGCACAGACGATTCTGTTTCCGATCATCCGCAAATCAAAGCTCGGAGTGATGCTGAACGGTTTCACACCGGATTACGTGCTGGAAGAAAACCGGAATCATTTGCCGAAAAGGGCGCTGCGCCGGTATTTATTCCGATCCATAATCTTCTCGGTTTTCGTGATCATCCCGCTTTGTATTCTGTTTAAGCCGTGGGGATATGCATCGCTCCTTGTGCTTCCCGTCGAACTGGTGCTTGGATATGCCTCGTTTAGGACAGCGTCATGGTGCATAAACGGCGGCAGGCTTCAGATTACCACGAGGCTGGTCGGGAAGACGACCACGATTATGCTGAGAAGAAGAATGCAGATGTTTGAAGTCAGCCGCTCCTTTCTGCAAAAAAGAAGGCGGCTCGCATCTGTGGCTACCGCAGTGAAATCAGCTCACCACATGGAGCATGTCATGCTGAAGGATGTCAGCGAGGAAGATGCCGAACGCATCGGGCGCTGGTATTCATATGAAAAAGCGGACGGTTAATACCGCCGCTTTTTTTGCTGCACGCATAAAAAGGAAAGCAAAAATCCGCCTGCCAGTCCGAACAAATGCGCCATAATGTTAATATTAGAGTTGATAAACGTCGACAGCACCGCGATGATAAGCAGGGTCATAATCATTTTCGACTGATCCCGGCCGATCAGCTCCTTGCGGAAAACAGTCAGAAACACATACACGCCGAAAAGTCCGAAGATCGCGCCGGATGCGCCGACATGCACATAATCAAGCGGTTCGGCAAGATACGTGCCGATATTGCCGATGATGCCCGATGCGATGTACACAATCAGAAAACGGACTTTTCCGAGCATCTGCTCAAGCGGGGGCGCGAATAAAAAGAGAGACATGGAGTTAAACAAAAGGTGAGTGAAATTCGCGTGTAAAAACATCGGTGTCACCAGCCGCCACCATTCTCCCGAGGAAACGCCGTAATTATAGCCGGTCACAGCATCTGACCACATCATGACGGAATGAAGCGGCATACTGAAAAACAGCCACAAGAACGCCTGCAGCGCCAAGATACAGCTGACGGCCGGATAACGTCTGATAAAAGTCTGGAAATTTTCCGTTCGTATAAACATCGCAAGCCCCTTTGCATCTGATTTGTTACATATATAGTAACACGTTTATGACATAAACCGTTTTTTAGTACGGACTTTTAGGAGGAATTCACATGATTTTCGGAATCGGAATCGACATCGTTGAACTGCACAGAATTGAAAACATGCTCAGCCGGCAGGCAAGATTTCCGCAAAGAATATTGACGGAGGCTGAATACGCCCGTTTTACATTGCTGTCGGACAAAAGGAAAATTGAATTTCTCGCGGGAAGATTTGCGGCAAAAGAAGCCTTTTCGAAAGCATACGGCACAGGTATCGGCAAAGAGCTCAGCTTTCAGGATATTGAAACTGGAAACGACAAAGCGGGAAAGCCTGTGCTGGCCTGCGCCAAGCTTGACGGCGCGGCGGTTCACGTCTCCATTACCCATACAAAAGAATACGCCGCGGCACAGGTCGTGATTGAAAGGTTGTCACGCTAGTCTGCATATTAGCCGGAACCCCTTCATATATTTGATAGTGCATTAAGGGAGACAAGTTGTTTGAGGCTTTTATGGTACGCGTCCGTCCGTTCAGGGCGTACCGTTAAAGTCAAACAAGCGATTTCTTCCCTTTACATCAATTGAGAAGAAGGGGTTGAAAAAAGGTGAGAAAAAGCTTTGTTTTGCTTTTAACGGGACTGCTTGCCGTCCTTATTCTTTCGGCCTGCGGCCAAAAATCACAGGAAGATATCGTGAACGGTTTAGATAAGAAGGCGAAGGAATACACCTCGTACAAAGCGAAAGCCAAAATGACCATCGAAACGGGGAGTGATCCGCAAGTATACAATGTGGAAATCTGGCATAAAAAACCTTCCCTGTACCGGGTCTATCTGGAAAATCCGAAAAAAGACCAAAACCAAGTCATTTTACGGAACGCCAACGGAGTCTTTGTCCTCACGCCGTCGTTAAATAAGAGCTTCAGATTCCAAAGCGACTGGCCGAATAACAGCAGCCAAGTATATTTGTTTGAGTCACTTGTAAAGGACGTGCAGCATGACAAAGACGCCGTCTATTCCGCCAAAGATAAAAAGTACACGTTTGAAACAAAAACAAACTATCAGCACAACAAAATGCTGCCGACTCAGGAAATCACTTTCAACAAAAAGGACATGAGCCCGTCGCTCGTCAAAGTCATGGATACAGACCGGAAAGTGATGGTAAAAGTCGAATTCAAAAGCTTTGAATTCAACAAGCCGTTTGATAAAGACTCTTTTGACGAGAAGAAAAATATGACGCTTTCCCAGATGGACGTCGCCACAAGTGCCAAGCCGTCTGATTCATTTGCGGTCAAAACACCGCTTCAAGTGCCGGCCGGCGTCAAAAAACTTGAAGAGAAAGATATTTCAACGGCGGACGGCAAACGGATCGTCATGACTTACGGCGGAGAAAAATCTTTCACCCTTATTCAAGAAAAAGCCCATATCGCAAAAGCCGCCTCTGCCGTCACGCTGAAAGGCGAACCGGTTAATCTCGGCTTCACGGTTGCGGCATTATCTGATACGTCTTTAACGTGGACATATGACGGAGTGGATTATCTTCTGTCATCACAGGATCTGACAAAAGATGAAATGGTGGCCGCCGCCAAAAGCATGCAGGGACAGTCGTCAAAATAACGTCAAAAAAGAGGCCGCCGCTGTCGGTCTCTTTTTTGATTCCATTTCACTTTGCAGAATAATTTTAGTATGATAATAACAATATGAATTGAAAATAATGCTAGGAAGTGTATCGAATGACCACAGCATCCTTTTACAGAGAAACGTGGGCGGAAATCAATCTGTCCGCGATTAAAGAAAATGTCACGCATATGAAAAAACACATCGGGCAAAACGTCCATCTCATGGCGGTTGTAAAGGCGAACGCTTACGGACACGGAGATTTGGAAGCCGGTAAAGCCGCGCTTGAAGCGGGTGCCTCTTGTCTTGCCGTAGCCATACTGGATGAAGCGATTTCATTGAGAAAGCGGGGCATTACAGCGCCGATTCTCGTGCTTGGCGCCGTGCCGCCCGAATATGTACAAGCAGCTGCCGAGTATGACGTAACACTCACGGGGTATTCTGTTGAATGGCTTCAGGAAGCTGCGCGCCACCTCGGGAGTGCGACAGTGCCGTTTCATCTGAAAGTCGACACCGGCATGAACAGACTCGGAGTCAAAACGGAGGAAGAAATCCAAAGCGTGTTAAAAATCCTCAGCCAAAATCCCGGTTTAGTCTGTAAAGGCGTATTCACCCACTTTGCTACCGCGGATGAGAAAAACAGAGATTATTTCCTCTGCCAGTTTGACCGCTTTAAAACATTGATCGCTCCGCTTCCTTTAAAAGAATTGATGGTGCACTGCGCGAACAGCGCTGCCGGACTTCGTCTTAAAAAGGGCTTCTTTAACGCGGTTCGTTTCGGCATCAGTATGTACGGGCTTCGTCCTTCTGCTGACATCCAAAGCGAAATTCCGTTTCAATTAAAGCCGGCTTTTGCGCTGCACTCTGTTTTATCCCATGTGAAAAAGATCCGCAAAGGGGAAAGCGTCAGCTACGGCGCAACATATACGGCAGAGAAGGATCAATGGATCGGAACGGTTCCCATCGGCTATGCAGACGGGTGGCTCCGCAAGCTGAGCGGCACGTCTGTGCTGATCGGCGGCAAACGGATGAATATCGCGGGAAGAATCTGCATGGATCAATTGATGGTCGAATTAGATCAATCTTATCCGCCGGGCACCAAAGTCACCCTGATCGGCAGCCAGAAGGAAGAAACGATCACGATGGATGAAATCGCCGGGCGGCTTGGAACGATTAATTACGAGGTCCCTTGTACCATTAGTTCCCGCGTTCCCCGTATGTTTTTGGAAAATGAGAGTATAATGGAAGTAAGAAATCCTTTACTGCAAGATAATACAAGCAAGTAGCCGTCATCCGGAAAAAGAGAATTTATAAAACAGCTTTGCTTGACGTTTGAATAATGGTATCATTATGTCTGGATGGATGAATTGGTCGTATCCGTAAGTTTGGTGGAGGTGTATGTTTTTTGTCTGAATCCAGCGCAAGAACCGAAATGAAAATCAGCTTGCCCGAAAACTTAGTAGCTGAATTGGATGGTGTAGCGATGCGGGAGAAACGAAGCAGAAACGAACTGATATCACAAGCAGTGAGAGCGTATGTCAGCGAACGGACAACTCGCCATAACCGTGATTTGATGAGACGCGGGTATATGGAAATGGCGAAAATCAACTTGAATATCTCTTCTGAGGCTCACTATGCTGAGTGCGAAGCAGAAACGACCGTTGAGCGCTTAGTCAGCGGAGGATAATCATTTTGATTGTAAAGCGCGGCGATGTTTATTTTGCTGATTTATCTCCTGTTGTTGGCTCAGAGCAAGGCGGCGTACGCCCGGTTTTAGTGATCCAGAATGATATCGGAAATCGCTTTAGCCCGACTGCTATTGTTGCAGCCATAACAGCCCAAATACAGAAAGCGAAATTACCAACCCACGTCGAAATTGATGCAAAACGCTACGGTTTTGAAAGAGATTCCGTTATTTTGCTGGAGCAAATTCGGACGATTGACAAGCAAAGATTAACGGATAAAATAACTCATCTGGATGATGAAATGATGGATAAGGTTGATGAAGCCCTGCAAATCAGTTTGGCACTCATTGATTTTTAGTCATATTTTGGTTGCTCATATAGAGCAACTTTTTTTGTTTTCGAAAAACATAAGCGCTATAATAAAGAGATAATCAAACAAAATTTGTTGTTTTGTGTCGGGAGGTCAGTGAAACCCATGTCGAATCAGAAAGTGTATCAGTTCATCATTGATCAGCATGATGAACTGCTTGATACTTGGACAGCCAAACTAAAAGAAGTAGGCAATCAGGAAGACTATCAGCTTACGAATCACATATGTGAAAATATTTGTAAAGACTATATAGACATTCTTTTATTATCGACTAAAAATGACGAGGCTACGGAAGAGCAGATCAGTGAACTCGCACTGCGTGCCGTTCAGCTCGGCCTGTCACTGAAACTTCTTTCAGCCACCCTGTCAGAGTTTTGGAAACTGCTTTACGAAACGATGGTCGACCTTAATATGGCCGATCAGGACAGAGCAGATTTGATTTTGGAAATAGACAGCTTTTTCAATCCGATCAACACGGAAATCTTAAATCAGTATTCTATCTCCTGGGAAAAAACGGTTACTTTGCAAAAAATCGCGCTTCAGGAATTGTCGGCTCCGCTGATCCCGGTATTTGAGCATGTAACGGTCATGCCGCTTGTCGGGACGATTGATACGGAGCGTGCAAAGCATATTATGGAAAATCTGTTAAACGGCGTCGTAAAGCACCGTTCACAGGTTGTATTAATTGATATCACGGGCGTGCCGGTCGTTGATACGATGGTGGCGCACCATATTATTCAGGCATCAGAAGCGGTGCGGCTTGTCGGCGCGAAATGCCTGCTCGTCGGAATCCGTCCGGAGATTGCGCAGACGATCGTTAATCTGGGAATTGATTTGTCGCAGGTTATTACGAAGAATACCCTTCAAAAAGGAATTCAAACAGCGCTTGAAATGACAAATCGAAAAATCGTTTCATTGGGGGAATAACATTGTGAGACATCCAAAAATCCCGATCCTGAAACTGTATAACTGCTTATTGGTATCCATCCAATGGGAACTTGACGACCAGACAGCTTTGCATTTTCAAGAAGATCTGCTGAACAAAATCTATGAAACCGGCGCAAACGGGGTCGTCATTGACCTGACATCCGTTGACATGATCGATTCATTTATCGCGAAAGTGCTCGGCGATGTCATCACCATGTCTAAATTGATGGGCGCAAAGGTCGTATTGACGGGAATTCAGCCGGCTGTGGCGGTCACATTGATTGAACTCGGAATCTCACTTGAGGAAATTGAAACGGCGCTCGATTTAGAGCAAGGGCTTGAGACATTGAAGCGGGAATTGGGGGAATAGCGATGAACGACCAATCCTGTGTGAAAATCATGACAGAATGGGATATCGTAGCCGCCAGACAGCTTGGCCGCAACGTTGCGAAGGAATTAGGCTTCGGTACGGTGGACCAGGCCAGAATCACGACGGCTATCTCAGAATTGGCCAGAAACATTTACTTATATGCAGGCAAAGGCCAGGTCAGCATAGAACAAGTAAACGACAGAGGGAAAAAAGGCCTTAAAATTATAGCAGAAGACAAAGGACCCGGAATCCCCGACATCCGTAAAGTGATGGAAGACGGCTTTTCAACGTCAGGCGGACTGGGAGCGGGACTTCCGGGCGTCAAAAGGCTGATGGACGAATTCAGCCTGCAATCTGTTGCAGAGGAAGGAACAGAGATTCAAGCCGTGAAATGGCTTCGGTAGGAGGTTAGAACGTGGATTTCAGGGAGGTTATAGAGCAGCGGTATCATCAGCTGCTTAGCCGATATATAGCCGAATTAACAGAAACATCTTTATATCAAGCCCAAAAATTCAGCCGAAAAACGATTGAACATCAGGTTCCTCCGGAGGAGATTATCAGTATCCACCGAAAAGTAGTAAAGGAACTGTATCCGGATCTGCCGGAAGATGTTTTTCATTCGCTGGATTTTTTAATAGAAGTCATGATTGGCTACGGGATGGCTTATCAGGAACATCAAAGTCTGAGAGATATCCAGCAGGAGCTTCGTTCAGAAATTGAAATTGCCGCAAATGTTCAGCAGACGCTGCTTGGCACAAAAATTCCTGAAGAAGAAGATCTGGATATCGGGGCGATCAGCGTCCCCGCCAAACAGATGAGCGGGGATTATTATCACTTTGTCAAAGACAAGGAATCGATTAACATCGCGATAGCCGATGTCATCGGAAAAGGAATACCCGCCGCATTGTGCATGTCGATGATCAAGTATGCCATGGACTCTCTTCCGGAGATCGGCATTCACCCCTCCCAAGTGCTGAAAAATCTTAACCGCGTTGTAGAACAGAACGTGGATTCAAGCATGTTTATCACCATGTTTTACGCAAACTACAATACGGAAAATCACCAATTTACATATGCCTCTGCGGGGCATGAACCGGGCTTCTACTACTCTGAAAAAGAAAAAAAGTTTTATGATCTGGAGGCAAAAGGATTGGTGCTGGGAATTTCTCAGGATTTTGATTACAGCCAATATGAACAGCACATGGACGAAGGAGACATGATCGTTCTTTTTTCTGACGGCGTCACCGAATGCCGTACCGAAAACGGTTTCTTAGAACGCAGCGACATTCAGCGCATGCTGGAAGAACATATGGACTGCTCCGCGCAGGATATGGTCAAAAACATTTACGACAGCCTGCTGAGACTCCAGGACTTTCAGCTTCATGACGATTTTACGTTAATTGTTTTAAAAAGAAAGGTTTAAAAAAACAGCAGCACGGGTAAAAAGCCATTAGCACGAGTAAGGATAACTTTCAGAGGTGATACGATGAATTTAACGGTAGATATGAAGGAGAATCTTTCAGATATACAAATCAAAATCGCTGGAGAAATCGATGTATACTCAGCTCCGGTGGTTCGTGAAAAGCTGATGCCCCTGGCAAACGAGGGGAAAGACATGAGAATCTGCTTAAAAGATGTAAATTATATGGACAGTACGGGTTTAGGCGTTTTTGTAGGCGTGTTTAAAACGGTGAGCAAGGAAGGCGGCTCTCTGAAGCTTGAGAATCTTTCCGACCGGCTCGTCCGTCTGTTTGAAATTACGGGGCTTAAGGACATCATCGACATTTCGGCAAAGTCAGAAGGTGGCGTGCAATGAGTACATCAGTTGATTATATAGAGATGAAAATTCCGGCCGAACCGGAATATGTAGGAATCGTCAGGCTTACGTTATCAGGGGTCGCAAGCAGAATGGGCTATACCTATGATGACATTGAAGATTTAAAAATCGCTGTCAGCGAAGCTTGTACAAACGCTGTCCAGCATGCATACAACGATGAAAATAAGGGAGAAGTATCCGTGCGGTTCGGTGTGTTTGAGGATCGGCTGGAGGTCATTGTCGCCGATCAGGGAGACAGCTTTGATTTTGATCAGAAGCAGCAGGATCTCGGGCCGTACACTCCTTCGCACACAGTCGATCAATTGTCAGAAGGAGGGCTCGGTCTGTATTTAATGGAAACGCTCATGGATGAAGTCAAAGTTCAAAGCAACTCTGGCGTAACCGTGGCGATGACAAAGTATTTAAATGGGGAGCGAGTTGATCATGGCACAACCATCAAAAACTACGAAACTAACTAAAGATGAAGTTGATCGGCTCATACGCGACTTTCAAACACATGATAATAAAGAAGCCCAGGAAACACTCGTTGAGGTGTATACCAATCTCGTCGAAATGCTGGCAAAGAAATATTCAAAAGGAAAAAGTTTTCATGAAGACCTCCGCCAGGTCGGGATGATCGGACTTCTCGGAGCCATTAAACGGTATGATCCCGAGGTCGGCAAATCCTTTGAAGCATTTGCGATTCCGACCATCATCGGCGAGATCAAACGCTTCCTCAGAGATAAAACATGGAGCGTACACGTCCCGCGACGGATTAAAGAACTCGGGCCGCGCATTAAAATGGCGGTGGATCAGCTGACGACAGAGACGCAGCGGTCGCCGAAAGTCGAAGAAATCGCAGCCTTTCTCGATGTGTCAGAAGAGGAAGTGCTTGAAACGATGGAGATGGGAAAAAGCTATCAGGCGCTGTCTGTCGATCACAGCATCGAAGCGGATGCGGACGGAAGCACCGTCACGATTTTAGATATCGTCGGTTCGCAGGAGGAAGGATACGAACGCGTCAACCAGCAGATGATGATCAAAAGCGTGCTTCATGTGCTGTCCGACCGCGAAAAACAGATTATCGATCTAACATTTGTGCAAAATAAAAGCCAAAAAGAAACAG
This sequence comes from Bacillus sp. FSL K6-2865, assembly GCF_040311405.1. Lineage (NCBI taxonomy): Bacteria > Bacillati > Bacillota > Bacilli > Caryophanales > Bacillaceae > Bacillus > Bacillus sp. FSL K6-2865. Next base: position 529,995 of record NZ_CP152036.1, read on the forward strand.
GGGACATTCTCGGAATATCTCAAATGCACGTCTCGCGCCTGCAGCGGAAAGCGGTGAAAAAACTGAGAGAGGCCTTGATTGGAGATCCCTCCATGGAGCTAATGTAATGATTCAGGTTGAAGAAAATGAACATGTTCAAACTCTTGTATACCAATTAAATAAAGAAGGCAAGTCCATATGCGGCGACAGCTTTTTTATGAAGGCGAATGAAGAAGAATTAGTTTGCGCGGTAGCGGACGGTCTCGGCAGCGGATCTCTTGCCAACGAATCCTCGTCAGCCATTAAAGACATCGTGGAAACGTATGCGGATGAGGATGTGGAAAGCATCATTGAGCGCTGCAATCAAGCGATGAAAAACAAAAGAGGGGCGACTGCCTCCATCTTAAAAATCAATTTCATCAAAAGGGAATTGACATACTGCTCGATCGGCAATGTCCGTTTCTTCCTGCACTCCCCATCAGGCGAAGTCTTTCATCCGCTGCCGATTTCGGGTTACCTCTCAGGCAAACCGCAAAGATACAAAACGTATACGTCATCATACGAAAAAGGGGCGAGGTTCATCATCTACACGGATGGGCTTGAGGCTCCACATATCCGCACCTGCTTAAAGCAGGGACACTCAATAGAAGATATATCAAAATCACTTCATCCGTACACAACATCCAGACGTGATGATTTGACCTATATTCTAGGGCAGCTTTTATCGTAAGGCTGCTTTTTTTATGTTCCGCCGTTTTTTGATACACTAGAGAAAGAATGAAGAGATGGAGGCTTTTGTGATATGGAAACGTTAGCCCTTTTGAAAAAACAAATTGCTGAAGAAACAGCGTTATCCCAAAAACATGTCGAAAGTGTCATCCGCCTGCTGGAAGACGGCAATACCGTCCCGTTTATTGCGCGGTACCGAAAAGAGCAGACCGGCTCAATGGACGAGGTGCAGATTCAGGCAATTTCCGAGCGGTGGCAATACATACAAAACCTGACGCAGCGGAAAGAAGAAGTCATCAGATTGATCTCTGAGCAGGACAAGCTGACGGAAGGGCTGAAGCAAAAAATCGAACAAGCGGTCAAGCTTCAGGAAGTCGAGGATTTATACCGTCCCTTCAAACAAAAACGGAAAACAAAAGCCACCGTCGCCAAAAACAAAGGTCTTGAACCGCTTGCGGACTATATTCTTTCTCTCCCGAAAGAAAACCGCCTTCACGACATCGCTGATCAATATATCAGTGCAGAAAAAGAAGTCGCTTCAAGAGAGGAAGCCATTGAAGGCGCGAAGCACATCATAGCCGAGCAAATCTCGGATGATCCTCATTTCAGAAAGTGGATTCGCCAGGAAACGTATAAAAAAGGAATTCTCACTTCCGCGGCAGGCAAGTCAGCCGCAGATGACGAGAAAAACGTCTATGAAATGTACTACGAGTACGAAGAGCCGATCCAAAAGGTCGTTCCTCACAGAGTACTTGCGATGAATCGCGGTGAAAAAGAAGGCATTTTAAAGATTGCGATCGAACCGCCAGCCGATCAGATAAAAGCTTATTTAGAAAAGCAAATTATCAAACACCGTGAAACGCCTGTGATAGAAACGCTGAAAGAAGCCATTGAGGACAGTTACAAACGTCTGATCCAGCCGGCTATTGAGCGCGATATCCGCAAAGAGCTGTCAGAAAAAGCAGACGCGCAGGCGATTCATATTTTCGCTGAAAACCTGCGTAAGCTCCTGCTGCAGCCGCCGATGAAGGGGAAAGTTGTGCTCGGCGTCGATCCGGCCTTCCGTACGGGGTGCAAACTGGCAGTTGTTGATGAGACGGGAAAAGTGCTGAAAATCGATGTCATTTACCCGCACGCTCCCGTAAAAAAGACAGCGGAAGCCCGGGAAAAAATCAAACAATTGCTGGATCGGTACGAAGTCGAGGTTGTGGCGATCGGAAACGGCACGGCATCACGGGAGACAGAGCAATTCGTCGTTGATGTGCTGAAAGAAACAGAGCGTGACATTTATTATGTCATCGTCAACGAGGCCGGAGCAAGCGTGTATTCCGCGTCAGAAATCGCCCGTGAAGAATTTCCGGATTTTCAGGTCGAAGAGCGCAGCGCCGTCTCCATCGCGCGGAGGTTGCAGGACCCGCTGGCCGAGCTTGTAAAAATTGATCCTAAATCCGTCGGCGTCGGGCAATACCAGCACGATGTCAGCCAAAAGCAATTAAACGAATCTCTCCGTTTTGTCGTAGAGACCGTCGTCAACCAAGTCGGGGTGAATGTCAATACAGCTTCAGCCGCGCTGCTCCAATATGTAGCCGGGTTATCCAAAACCGTTGCCGGCAATATCGTCAAAAAAAGAGATGAACTAGGCAAATTTACAAATCGCAAAGAACTGAAAGAAATTCCGCGTCTCGGCGCAAAAACATATGAACAGTGCATCGGCTTTTTGAGAGTGCCCGGAGGACAGGAACCGCTCGACCGCACCGGGATACACCCGGAAAGCTATAAAGAGACAAAGGCGCTGCTCAAAAAACTGCAGCTCACTGCGGATCAGATCGGAAGCGCGGACGTAAAAGAGAAAATAAGCGTATTGCCGCTGTCTGAAACGGCTGAAGAGCTCGGTATAGGGGAAATTACGCTTGCGGATATTTGCGGGCAGCTGACAAGGCCGGAGCGCGATCCCCGTGACGAAGTGCCGAAGCCTTTGCTGAAAAAAGACGTTCTGCAGCTTGAGGATTTAAAGGAAGGAATGGAATTGCAGGGCACCGTCCGCAACGTTGTAGACTTCGGCGCTTTCGTCGATATCGGCGTCAAGCAGGACGGGCTTGTGCACATTTCAAAACTGAGCAATCAATTCGTCAAACATCCTCTCGACGTCGTATCGGTCGGAGACATCGTCACCGTATGGGTTGAAGGGGTGGACGTGCAAAAAGGCAGAGTGTCGCTGTCTATGGTAAAATAAAAGCACTGCTTACGAGCAGTGTTTTTTTCTGTAGAAATACCAGCACTGATTCAGCAGTTTGATTTGGTAATTGTCCTTTTCTAAAAACGCTTTTTGCATTTGTTTCATCAGCCAATTCGGCATGGCTCATTCCTCCTCAGCTTTTAGTTAGAGGTCGGTTTTAACTCATTGTATGCGAACGGTGAATTGTCCCGTTCAATGTTTTTAAAGCGGGGTGCACTTATGGATAACGAACAACTTCAAAAGCTGACGGAAGACATCTCTGAACAAGATTTCGGAAAGCCGTTCCGTCACAGAGCCTTCTTCAATGACCGGCTGAAAACGACAGGCGGCCGGTACATGCTGTCTTCCCATAACATTGAATTAAACCGAAAATATCTGCTTGAACACGGACGGAGCGAGCTGGTAGGCATCATCAAACACGAGCTGTGCCATTACCATCTTCACCTTGAAGGAAAAGGGTACAAGCACAGAGACAAAGACTTCAGAGAACTGCTTCAGAAAGTCGGAGCGCCGAGATTCTGCAAGCCGCTCCAAACCAAAAAGACACAAAAGAAAACATATATGTATAGATGCGCGGCTTGCGGCCAACAGTATATAAAGAAGCGGGCAATGAATCCGGAAAGATATGCCTGCGGAAAGTGCAGAGGAAAAATCAAAAGAATTTTTTAAAAAGGCTTGACTCATTTTAATGTTCTATGTTAAATTATAAAAGTCGTTGAGAGACAACGACACTTTCTCAAAAAAATAAATGTTGCTTCTTGACACAATATGTCGCATCATTTATAATGAAGAAAGTCTGATTATTCCACAGTAGCTCAGTGGTAGAGCTATCGGCTGTTAACCGATCGGTCGCAGGTTCGAATCCTGCCTGTGGAGCCATATGGAGAAGTACTCAAGTGGCTGAAGAGGCGCCCCTGCTAAGGGTGTAGGTCGCGTAAGCGGCGCGAGGGTTCAAATCCCTCCTTCTCCGCCAGATAAGTTCTCAACCAGACGGCCCGTTGGTCAAGCGGTTAAGACACCGCCCTTTCACGGCGGTAACACGGGTTCGAATCCCGTACGGGTCACCATTTACCTTCGTTGGGCTATAGCCAAGCGGTAAGGCAACGGACTTTGACTCCGTCATGCGTTGGTTCGAATCCAGCTAGCCCAGCCATTTTATTTAAAATTTTTGAATCACTTTTAGAGCGAGCCATTAGCTCAGTTGGTAGAGCATCTGACTTTTAATCAGAGGGTCGAAGGTTCGAGTCCTTCATGGCTCACCACTTGTCACGCGGGTGTGGCGGAATTGGCAGACGCGCTAGACTTAGGATCTAGTGTCTTACGACGTGGGGGTTCGAGTCCCTTCACCCGCACTTTCTTTTCAAAGTGCTGATCATCATCACTAGCTTATATGCTTAGTGGAAAGACAGCTTCATAGCACGCGGTCGTGGCGGAATGGCAGACGCGCTAGGTTGAGGGCCTAGTGGGTGAATAACCCGTGGAGGTTCAAGTCCTCTCGGCCGCATCAATGATACCAAGGATTATAGAGATCCTTGGTATTTTTTTGTGCTTATTTTTAAATGATCTACTGCCCACAAACTGCCCACTTACCTAAAGTAAGTCATCTGCAGTCGACATCGCACAAATATTTTCATCATTATAGGTAGTTACTAATGCCTTAAGCTCCAATTTGCAAAAGCAGAGAAAGTATTGCTAAGCATGGAGGACCTTGTTATATGATCAGCTATTAGAATTTAGACACGAGATAATAGGGTAGGGGCATAAGGGTACTGAAAAGGCTTAATCTTTTTTAAAAGGTTAAGTCTTTTTTTGGCTATAAATGTAATCGGTGCCCAATTAGTTGCCCTGAATTCATGAAAAAGGATAAAATAGGTGTAAATAAGTTGTTATTTTAAAATTAGAATCAAATCCTTATCACAAAAGCAATAATAACTAATCGGCGAAGAAAGGATAACAGTCAAATGAAAACATTAGTTATCGTTATACACCCTAATTTGGAAACGTCTGTTGTCAACAAAACCTGGATGAATCGTTTAAAGCAAGAGAATGACATTACGGTTCATGACCTGTACGGTGAATACCCTAATTTTATCATTGATGTAGAAAAAGAGCAGCAGCTCCTGTTAGATCATGAGCGTATCGTTTTTCAGTTCCCAATGTATTGGTACAGCAGTCCCGCGTTACTCAAACAATGGGAAGATGATGTGTTAACACATGGCTGGGCTTATGGAACTGGAGGTACTAAATTGCATGGAAAAGAACTGCTCTTAGCTATCTCCTTAGGCGCACAGGAATCTGATTATCAAGCAGGCGGAGAATATAATATCACGATCAGCGAGCTTATCAGACCGTTTCAAGTCACTGCTAACTATATAGGAATGCGTTTTCTTCCTGCCTTTACACAATATGGGACACTTCACCTTTCAAAAGAAGATGTTAAGAACAGTGCGGAGAAATTGGTTAACTATCTTAAAGCTGAGCATTGATCCGGTATTCGCGAGGGAAGCTGAAATAAATGATGTGTTGTGAAAATAAGGATTTGTGATAGATGTTAATTAAACTTTATTTCAAAGTTACATCGACTGAATGCAGGAGGGCATAGAGCGAGGACTTAATTATAAAAAAGAGACAAGCTATTCACCTGGTCTCTCACTATTTCAACTTTTTACTGTTAATTAACGCCAAGCTGACGGAGAATATCATGCACATCCACATGAGATCTATGTTCAATAATTTTACCGTCAACAATACGTAACAACATCATAAGAGAGAATTTAACGCTTTTTCCTAAATTCAATTGTCGGTGATTGGCCTGTTTAAATGCATCCATTATTTCATACCCGGTGCTACTTATTTCTGTTGTAGTCTGTATCCTGATTAATAGGTAAAGAAAGTCGAAAAGGTATACGAAATTCTTCATACAAATTAAAGTTTTGAATGAAAGAGCAGGATTACTCCTGCTCTTTTTCTTTCTAATTGGGCTGGATTAAACGCAGACGGTTATTCCTTGGGAAAAACAAAAAAATTTCTTCTATCCATTGACTAGCTTGGCTTTAGCCGGGTTTCTATCACCCTGTTGGGCTTGTCAGATTTTAAAAAGATATGCTACGTTTATAGTGTTTTGTTTCACCTGATTGTGGGGTAATAAAGATAGAATCAGTAAATAATTCTTAGGAACGACCTCAATCTTATAATAAACATATTGGAAGCCGTAATGGAAGAACTAAAATAAAGGTTTAGGATACTTTGGAGAAAATAAAAGTTTGTTTTCGAATGTGACAATATTCACAATAGAGCTGTATGAAGGGGAATCATTTCTCGAAATAGTCTGCAGAAAATACCAACCACAGCCCAAGGGTATATCACTAACCGCTTTGGCTGGTATTATCTGTTGGATGTTTCTCTTTTTGTTGCTTTTTGTATTATTTTTAGTCCAATCGGCAAAAATAAGTTAAGGAAACCAGCGAAAAAACTGAATTTCATCCTTCTTTCCTGGTTTACAATGTTATTTGGCGCTGATATGGATATTAGTCTAGTCTTTTAAGGTACAGTTGAACCAATCATCCACTATGCCGTTAGCTCTCCATCAGGTGAAACAGAAACCCCCAGACTTTTAGAGAAGCATTACGCTATACATTCTGGGACTGCATGCTTGGACCGTTTATACGCTTGTATAATGTGGATTTGATAATTAAGGAGTCGATATTATTAAATGAAGTTTAACAAGAAAAAAATTAACGTTGTAGACATTCAAAAAGCGAAGAAAAGCGTGTTTGCTACAGGGATAGGAAACGCGATGGAATGGTTTGATTTTGCTTTATATTCTTATTTGGCAGTTATTATTAGTAAAAACTTTTTCAGTCCAGTTCAAAACGATGAATTAAAGTTAATATTTACTTTTGCTACATTTGCAATTGCCTTCTTACTTAGACCGGTAGGTGGAATTATTTTTGGTAAAATGGGTGATAAATTTGGTCGGAAAATAGTATTAACAATTACTATTTTAATGATGGCTTTATCTACTTTAATAATTGGTGTGCTTCCTACCTATGAACAGATTGGTGTATGGGCCCCTATATTATTACTCTTAGCTCGTATTCTGCAAGGTTTTTCTGTGGGTGGAGAGTACGCTGGTGCAATGGTATATATCGCAGAATCTTCTCCAGATAATAAGCGTATAAGGTTAGGCAGCGGTTTAGAAATCGGCACATTATCTGGTTATATAGTAGCTTCTGTTTTAGTTACAGTACTTTTCTGGACTTTATCTGATGTTCAAATGAATAGTTGGGGATGGAGAATTCCTTTCTTCTTAAGTATTCCAATAGGATTATTTGGTTTATATTTGAGAAGTCATTTAGATGAATCACCAATTTTTGAAAATGACATCTCTGAAAGCCAAGAACAACAACCAGGTTTATTAGAAGTCATTAAAACATATAAAAAAGATATCTTTTTATGTATCGTATTTGTGGCATTTTTCAATATAACCAATTACCTATTGTTAGGTTATATGCCTTCTTATTTAGATGAGAACCTTGGTATAAGTGATAATATAAGTACACCGGTTACAGCAATTGTATTGATTATTATGGTACCGTTCGCTTTAACTTTTGGTAAATTGGGAGATAAATTAGGAAATAAAAAAGTTATAACAATTGGATTAGTATTAGGAATTGTATTTTCGATTATCTCTTTTCAATTTCTTAATATGGGGAATATAACATTCTTATTTATAGGACTTTTAATGTTAGGGATTGTATTATCTGTATACGAAGGTACTATGCCAGGATCTTTACCTACGTTGTTCCATACTGACATTAGATATCGTACATTATCCTGGACATTCAACTTATCAGTTTCTATTTTTGGTGGAACAACACCTTTAGTTGCTTCTTGGTTAACCCATGTGACAAGAAACAATTTGGCGCCGGGTTTCTATTTATTGGCAGTTAGTTTAATTGGCTTAATAGTTGTGTTAACCTTATTTAAAGATACTTCAGGTAAATCTTTAAAAGGTTCTTACCCAACAGTTGCTTCTAAAGCTGAGTTTCAAGAAGCTGTTGAAAATCCAAAAGATTCACTGTGGTGGAAAATGGAACAAACAGAAAAGGAATGAAAAAAACATCCATTTAATTGACCGGCTACTCGACATACAGACTCAGAATAAGCTGGGATTATCCGAGCAGCAATGACTGCAGCTCTTTTATATTCTGGAGGGCTTACTGCTTTGCAAAAGCAGCGTTGCTATTCTCGATCGTCATTATTTTATTGGTTGTGTCCTAATAATAAAACGTTGACGCAAGAACGAAGAGAAATTAAAAGGTCCGAGCAATACAGCAAAATAAGAAGCAAGAAGCTTTGTTATGCCAGTTCTTCTCCCGAAGGAGAGCTGGCTTTTTATTTTCTTATGGGGTCCAAAGCAGAAAACGAGAACTTGTACGCTAATCACAGTATTTGGTTCTTCTTGTTTTATGGGAGAAGGAAAAAATATCTGTTAAAGGTTTAGGCGAAGAATTATATCTAGACTCCGGAACATTAACTCCAGTTTTAAAACGACTTGAGGAGCGAGGTCTTATTATAAGAGAGCGTTCAAAAGAGGATGAACGAGTGTAATTATTACGTTAACAACTGAAGGGAATGAGTTTAAAGAAAAAGTCACAATGATACCTAATGCAGTATTTGATAAAACCGGTTGTAATGAAGAAGAAATTAAAAGTTATAACAAGGAAATTCGTAATTTACTTAACATGCTGAAAACTGAGCAATAGTTTTATGAATATAGATGGTGGGCCCAGCGGTGAATAACCCGTGAAGGTTCAAGTCCTTTCGGCCGCATCAATGATACCAAGGGTTTTGACACCCTTGGTATTTTTTGTTTAAAAAAATTCATCTGTTACTGTCCACTTACTTATAGTAGGTCGTATGATTTGTCAGTCACCTTCATCCTTCTGCTGACTGCGTGCACGGTAGTAAATATGATAATGATTAATGAAGTGATGAAGCAGGAGAAGAAAGTCAGAAAAGAAATGCGAGCAGATTCAGATGAGTACAAAAGAGATAACGCCATAATTCGTGTATATGATGACGGGAAATATATTCAACTTGCGTTTTATCAGCCAGAAGAAAGTTCTCGTAGGCTGACTGCTTATTCTTATTATGAGAAGCTTAGAGATTCTTATGAGGAAATGGCACATATGCCGGGTGATGGTGATGGCGACCGCCTTGGTCTTTATAAGAAAACACCTGATTATAAAGAGGTTAAAGGCAAGGAAACAAAAACAATGTGCTTGTTCATACCTGATAGGGGAACAATTGTTTTACCGTTAAGTTGTTGTGTGAGAGCCAGTATGTTAAAATGCTACGTAGATTTAATAATAAAGTTTAGATTCTAGGAGATTTATTTATGAAGTTGGATGAATTCACCATCGGGCAGGTTTTTCAAACTAAATCTTTTGAATTAACAAAAGAGAATATAATGAATTTTGCAGAAGTGTATGACCCACAATACATGCATTTAAATGAAGAAAAAGCAAAAATGGGCAGATTTAATGGAATTATTGCTTCTGGAATACAAACGTTATCTATTACTTTTAAGCTTTGGATTGAAGAAGGGTGTCATGAAGACGATATTATTGCTGGGACAGGAATGAATAATATAAAATTCCTAGCACCCGTTTACCCTAATGATAAACTGAACACTATTGTTAAGGTTATTGATAAAAAACCAAATAAAAGCCAGACGGGGATACTTACTGTATTGTTATCTACCTATAATCAGAAAGAGGAAAAAGTGTTTGAAGGTGAGTTATCAGTATTAATGAAACGCTAAATGACCTTTGCGGCATATCATCGTCACCTTTCAATTTTTATAGGTGTCTGGATGAAATAAGCAATCATCTAAATTAATTGAGTGGACTTTGAGTCTGCTCTTTTTTTATTTGTTCAACCTATGTCGAGAAACAAAGGACTCACAATAACGAAAAAATCATCTCGTAAATACGAATTTAAAAATTGCTGCCTTGAGGTTTTTTGCATATTCCTCTGTATCATTGAGCCGGGTGAATATCTATAATGAGCGTTCTATCCTTCGATGTTATGTTTCCTTTTTACTTTTTGGTTTTGTCAGTTCAAAGCTGTACTTTACCATGTCATGGATTTGGTGCTCTGGGAGTCCCTCATCTAAGGTAAGAGTATTCCAATGCTCCTTGTTCATATGGTATCCGGGCTTGATTTCTTCAAAAAGACCACGTAGAAAATCAGCCCTTTCAGGTTCGCATTTAAGGTTGACACATAAGTGTTCGTCGCGAGTGAAGATAAGTGCAAATATTTTCTTATTCCCTTTGTGCCGAATTGCAGTCCAACCATCTCCAAAAGGATGGTCTTCATAAGAGTTTGGAAAGGTTAGGCAGTAATCTTTTATTTCACCATAATTCATTATCAATTCACTCCATACCTCATTATTTTTATATACAGAACATATTCGTTCAAACTAAGATTTGCGGTTTCTTTTATACCAATCCGAGATTTCCTCAAGTCTTTGTTTGAACTTAGCTTCTGAACCTTGAGTTGTTGGATAGTAATACTCACGTCCTATTAAAGAATCTGGCATCGTCTGCATTGTCGTTAATTTTTCCTTTTTATCATGAGCATATTTATATCCCTTACCGTAATCTAAATCTTTCATCAAAAGGAGCAGACTTTATGTCTGCTCTTTTTTTGTTCATGAAAAAGCCATTTTTTTAATCAAAAAATCAATATCAATTCGGGGCTGGATTCAATATGATAAAAGATTTTCTGTGAAATCATTTAACAATTATTGGTCAAATTTTCTTTTTCAATAATATCCTTTACCACATCCTCAATTGTGATATGCCCAAGAGCTTTTTCCAAGGCAGATTGGGCGATTTCAAATATTGGACCAATTGTACTTTGAATGTTCCGGCCTACAGGACATTGAGGATTGGGATTTTCATGTATACTAAACAATTCTTTATCTTGAACAACATTAACTGCTCTATAAACATCAAGTAAGGTGATTTCAGTTAGATCCTTCGCTAATTCAGCCCCTGCAATACCTGGCCGAACATTTACTAAACCTGCTTTTTTCAGCATCCCCATAATTTTTCTTATGAAGGCGGGATTTGTATTTACACTTCCAGCTAAAAATTCAGAAGTGCTAATTCCGTCTTCATTTATTTCAATAAGAGCCAATATATGAATTCCTACAGCAAAACGGCTGCTAATAGACATGATTTCTTCACCATCCTCATTACTTTACACTCTTTATAGTACACTTGTAACTGAATGTATTACAAGTTCTTTTACTCTAATATGCTCAATTAACAAGATGATAAAAGTATTGACAAATAAATAAGGTGTAACTAAACTTATTACATGTAATTGATATGGTTACATTTAAAATTTTGAATGATTAGGAGGACTTTAAATTGAAAATTGGAATCATTGGTGCAACCGGAAAAGCTGGAAGTCTTATCTTGAAAGAAGCGGTAAGCAGGGGACATGAAGTAACTGCAATTGTAAGAGATGCTGCAAAACTTAAAGAGGAAAAGATTGCAATCATTGAAAAAAATATAATTGATCTTACATCGGATGATCTAAAAAAGTTAGATGTAGCAGTTAATGCCTTCGGTGCTCCATTAGGAGAAGAACAGGCACATGTAGATGCTGGCCGGGCATTAATTAGGGCATTAAAAGGAACGGGTACAAGAGCCGTAATTGTAGGTGGAGCAGGGAGTCTTTATGTAGACGAAAATAAAACTGTCAGTGTAATGGATACACCTGATTTCCCGGAGATTTTTATTCCGACAGCTAAAGGGCAAGGTCGTAACTTGCAAGAACTAAAGGAAACTTCTGATATTAACTGGACATTTATCAGTCCTTCAGCGGTATTTGACCCAGACGGGAAAAGAACTGGATTTTATCAGTCAGGAAAAGATCATCTTCTTGTGAATTCGAAAGGTGAAAGTTATATTAGCTATGCAGACTATGCAATTGCAGTATTGGATGAAATTGAAAATCCAAAACATATAAATGAACGCTTTACAGTTGTTGGAGAAGCTGAATAAGTGATTGAGTAGAAACAAAGGGTACCATTAGTGTCATCGCTAATGGTATCTTCCTTCTAAGAATGGACGGAGACATTGAAAACTTTGCAATCAGAGCAGCTGATTATTTTTTGAAAAAGGGGATTTATCACGTTTAGAGCTTTTGTAAACCCACTCGTTTTCGTGAGTGGGCTTTTTTAAAATACACCTATCAACATGATATTTATTATTAAGTACGGTAAGGGTCCGTCAAAACTTCTAAATTACAGAAGTTTATTTTCATGATAGTTTAATCATAATGTCACTTTCGAATAATATCGATTAAACTTGATTGAATAGATCAAGACATAAATAACGATTAGTGCGGCAAATGTGTTTAGAACAATGGTTTTATAACAGAAAACACAGTTTCACTTTATTGAGGGCCCAGCGGGTGAATAACCCGTGGAGGTTCAAGTCCTCTCGGCCGCATCCTAATGATACCAAAGGTTTTGACACCTTTGGTATTTTTTTGTTGTAAGTGCATTTGGCAATTAAAAAAGTGCTGACCTCTGCACAAAATCTTTGCGCGAGTCTGCACTTTTATTATGCAAGATACACTGCCCATTATCATCGATTATGGGAGTAGTTTATTTAATCCGTTCTTAGCCGAGCTGATACCTGGCTTTTAGAAGTTTTTTTTAAGTGGGTAAAACCAACAAATTTTTTGCCTTCTTCATCCCATAGGCGGAACTTTAACGACTTAATACTTGTTGCCAGTGTGATGGTCGGAACGTTTTGCAATGGTTCAGTGTTGTTATGCACGATTTCAAGCTTATAGTTTGGGACTCTTGGGCTTAAATGATGAACATGATGGAAACCGATATTGCCTGTTAACCATTGCATGACTTTTGGAAGCTTATAAAAAGAGCTTCCTTCAACGGCTGCTTTTACATATTCCCAATGCTCATCTTCTTCGAAATATGAATCCTCAAACGTATGCTGAATATAAAACATCCAAATTCCGAGGGATCCCGATATCATAAAAATTGGTGTCTGGACCAGCAGAAAGTTTTGCCAGCCGATAGCCCAACATAAAAGTGCTGCCAAAGCGACGATCCCCAGGTTCGTTACATATGTATTCATCCGTTCTGTGCGTTTTGCCCCTTTACGATTAAAACGATTGGTAATCCCGAAGACGTAAATCGGTCCGATAATAAACATAACAAACGGATTTCTGTACAAACGGTACATTATTTTTGTCTTAGTTGAGGCTTCCTTATATTCCTCAACAGTCAGTACCCAAATATCGCCCGTACCGCGTTTGTCCAGGTTGCTGCTTGTCGCATGATGGACAGAATGATCGTGTGCCCAATGATCAAACGGATGCAGAGTCAGAATTCCTGTTATTGTTCCAAGGATTCGATTCGCCTTTCTGTTCTTAAAAAAGGAATAGTGGCAGCAATCATGAAAGATGATGAAGGTTCTTACTAAAAAACCTGCTGCAACGACAGAAATGGCTAATGTAAGGAAATAAGAAATGGACAAGCTCTTATATGCCAAATACCATAGCAGGAAAAATGGTACCAATGTGTTAATGATTTGACATATACTTTTTTGTAAATCGGACTTTTCATAAGGTGTAACCAGTTTTCTCAAAGTCCTTAGGTTTTGTTCATTCATTTTTTAAAGATTTCCCCTTCCCTGATGTTCTTCTAAGTATCGAAAACGTTTGTCTTTGAAGTCACAGCGTCATACACCATAGATGATAAGTATCTTTCCCATCCGCCTGTGAAATTATTGGAAATGAGATACTTTTTTCCAGACTGATTAAATCTTTATTAGCAGAACCAGCCGGAATACAAAAGGTGTATGAAGATTATACCCGGCTCTTTATCGGGCCAAACTCTCTCCATGCTCCCCAATGTGAATCGGTTTATTTAGACCGTAAACTTTGATTGTTTGAGGAACAAACATGACAAGTTAATACCGTTAAAATAGAGGTATACCTGAGTGATCGTTTGGAAACATCTGCAGAAACAAAGCTATACCAGTGAACAGCCAAGAATATCTTGTACTTGAACAAGAAACAGCTGAGCTTTTTAAAGAAATCTTTAACAATCAATATGAAGTACTGGGTTTGAAGACACTCGTGATCCATTTTCACGGTGTTTTCACACCATAGTTATTAATAAGCATCTTATTTTGCACTGGTATCGACAGGTTTAACAAATAAAACATGAATGAACATATTATTAATTTGCAGTTATTTCCGTTTCGTGCTATGATAAAGGAGAATTATTTTTGTTCGTGTAAAGGATAGTATGAATATCGACTTTTCGTCTTGATGATACTTTGGGCAAGGATAGTAATACAATGTGTAACACACTAGGAGGCAACAAAAATGGAACAAGGTACAGTTAAATGGTTTAATGCAGAAAAAGGTTTTGGATTTATCGAACGTGAAAATGGAGACGATGTATTCGTACACTTTTCTGCAATCCAAAGTGACGGATTCAAATCTTTAGACGAAGGTCAAAAAGTAACGTTTGACGTTGAGCAAGGTGCTCGTGGAGCTCAAGCTGCTAACGTTCAAAAAACTGCTTAATCTTCAATCGTTTATACAAACAGGCTCTTTATATAGGGCCTGTTTTTTTATGTTCTCTGTATCATACTGAATAAAAAAACCCTACTCAACGTTCGAGTAGGGACAGTTGCTACAAGGTAAGAAAAAGGTTTAAAACCTCAAAGGATTGTTTACAGTATAACATACCGGATTGACGATATGTGGAATATATATAAATGATTTGTTTTTATGTTCTCAATATAACTGTATGTTATTCTTTGTTACATTTCGCATATCTCTTTTATGAAAAGAAGATAAACAACTGCTATTCACTGTGGGAGCAGATGTAAGAAATTCTTAAAGATAAAGAGGAGAGTGGTTGTTTTTTCTTCTGGAAATAATCACTTAGACCTAAAACAATGAAAGCCCTGCCTCTCTTCCATCCTTACGGCTCCATGTCCGTGCCAGTGTGAATCAGGATTACAAAAATCAAGTGACTATTTCATCGAGAATTCAAATGTTCGTTGAAGAAAAAAATAAAACAGATTAGATTGTAGGAATAATAAAAGAGGTTAATGTTCTAAAAGTAAGTTGAAGAAGTTAAGCGTCTTTGAAATATTTTAATCGTAATATTCCGAAAACTCGCGGGTGCTTTTTGGAATGCAAAACATTATTTAAAATTAACCTTAGCAGAAACTTTTTATTTGTTTTTCAGTGATTCCTTTAATGACTTCCAGTTCACTAATCAAAAATTCATAGGCATTATCCAACATTTTTTTTTCGCTTGAATTAAGTGCTTTTTCTTTCTTCATTCGCATTAAATCACGTACAACTTCAACGCCTTCTTGTATTTCACCCGTTTTTATTTTGTTCGTGTTTACTACATACCTTTGCTTCCATGGCAGTAACCTATCTGATTCTCCATGCTGAAAAATGTGTAAAATGTGTTTTAATGCACGTATATCAGTAACTGGCCGTATATTTGAACTCAATATTTTACGCGTTGGAATCATAACTGTCATATTACTGATTGACATTCTTATGACATAATACTGTTGTTTTTCCTCTAAGAATTGTTTTTCTTCTATGGCTTCAATTGTACCTGCTCCGTGCATTGGATAAACAATGTTATCGCCAATTTGAAACATATAATCCACCTCCATATATGGGAACTTAACTTAAGGTTACCATATATGGAGTGAGATATCAAATTTTTAATGATAACATGGTCATTTATTGGTGTCAATAACTTTTTTAAAAAAACAAGAGGGAACCTGTCGGGGTCCTAAAAAAGGAAAGATCAATTGGTCCGTGTATATCTTTGAATCTCGACTAATTAACAGAAATCAGTTTTTCGTTGAAAATGAGTTATTAAATCTCCTTTAGGAGTTCATGACTTGACATCAATGACACTTTACTAATCTATATGGGCACAATTTAATCACCGATTTTTAACCATAATTCATGAAAACATATAGAAGTGATGAAAGTGGAGGATAGAGAGTGTAATGAAAACAAGCTTTCATAACCTTAATGTATCTGCCATTCTTCTGCGTGCGGCGGAATTAGATATGATAATTCGATTAATGAAATGATAAAATAGGAGAAGACAGCCAAAAAGAAATGAGAGCAGATTCAGATGAGAAACACAAGAATAACTCATCGTGATCGTATTCGTACACATTTTTACAGAGGAGGACAATTATGATTGGAATACTGGCAGGAATGGGGCCAAAATCTACTGGGCCATTTGTAGATAAGGTAGTAGACGAGTGCCAAAAAATATATGGAGCAATACATGACATGGATTTTCCTCATATGATGATTTATTCCTGTCCGACTCCTTTCTATATGAATAAACCTCTCAATCATACGGACATGGAAAAGGCAATTATTGAGGGGGCTGTAAAGCTTGAAAAAACGGGTGTTGATTTTATTGCAATCCCATGTAATACCGCACATATCTATTTTAACCAAATAAAAAAATCGATTTCAGTCCCTTTACTAAACATGATTGATGAAACCATAAAAAAATACCTAAAGGCTCCAAAAAAGCAGCTCTTTTAGCCACTGTTCCTACGGTTCAATCTGGAATATTTCAAGAAGCGTTAAACAGAGAAGGTTATGATTTTTTACATCAAGATAGTTGGCAAATCTATGTCGATCACATAATAGAAAAGATTAAACAAGGTCAAATCAATGAGGCTCGTACATTATATGATGAATTACACCGTGACTTAGCAGAAAAGGTTGATACGGTTATCATTGCATGTACGGATTTAAATATGGTCACGGATCAAAAAAGCAGCGAACTTACCTTTGTTGATTCATCAGCTTGTCTCGCTCAAGCCATTGTAAATAAGTATGTATTATTAACAAAATAAGCCGTCTGATTTATCAGCAAATTCAGGGCGCTTTTTTTCCGTTAAAGCGCCCGGATTCGGCAAATACATGATCCTCGATTACTTCTTTGAATGTAACTTCCCCCGCGTTATTGTTCTTTTAACATTGAATACTTTCGATACGCTTTATAGAAACTGCAGCCAAATAGAACAGCCATAAGGGCGGGAAGCGACCTCAAAAGGGCAAATGGAGTTTCAAATAAAAATGCTTTCCAAAACATTGCGCTTTCCATACTCCACAGACCTTCAGTTAAATACAAACCTGAATCCTTGTAAATCAAATAAGAATAAAACAAGCACAGTAACCCAAAACAAGATGAAAAACTCATTAGTCTTTTATAATAATTACTCTTTGATTGGCGATCCGAGAAGATTTCATTTTGATCATCATCTTCTTTTTGCCAATATCGAGTTCCGCTAAGCCATGGGCTGTTTATATAACTCCAGCCGAAGTCTTCATAGATCTCTTTGTAGTCTTTGAACTTTTTCTTTGATAAATAATCTTGATAATCCAGTCGCATTACATATTTTTTGTCGGTTTTTTCGAAAGTGTATATTCCTAATCCGCTGATATTTGTACAGTGATAGCCTTTTTGTAGGTGCTCGTTCAGCCATTGCTCCTCTTTTTCAATATCAAAAAACATCTTACATTTCTTCATTCGATTCACTTCCTTCGTGCAGGGATAAAATATGAAGTAATCTGTTTTGTTCCATTTTCAAAATGGCGCTTCCTTCCGCAGTTATCATATAAACTTTTCTCCGGCCCGATTCTCCGACAGGTTCAATCCAGCCATGCTTATTCAAGTTTTCAATCGCGCCGTATAATGTGCCGGCTGCTAAAATAACAGTTCCGTTACTCATCTTTTCGATCTTCTGCATGGCAGCATAGCCATGAAGCGGCTCCCGCAGAGCTAATAAAATATAATGCATGGTTTCAGACAGCGGTAATAATTTATGTTTCATATCCTCATCCTCTATTCAGTCTGACTATATAGTTAAACTTAATACAGTTCAACTGAATAGTCAATGGTCTTTTCAAAATTTGTCAAAGGAACTTGAAAATCAAATCTAAAAAGTCGCTTTTCTTACGTAATGGAAGCGACTTCTGAGTAGTCCTATTCAATTAAATGGCCCGATTGTTGGTTGTAATGCTTAACTTCAGTGTTTGAAATGCCGGGCGGTAATAAGATTTCACTTTATCGAATGCCCAGCGTATAAATACCCCGTAAAGGTCCAAATCCTCTCAGCCGCATTAAAAATACCAAGGGTTTTGAGTCCCTTGGTATTTTTTGTTCATTGTTTTAAGATGTGAATTTCCTTAGTGGCTGTCGTTCCAGTTTTTCTCTATAAATGTATTCACAGGCTGTAAGTTGGTTTTGTTCGCAATTTCAATGACAGCGGGAACCACGGAAGGGTCTGTTTTGGAGAAGTTAGGAATCCGCGGATCTAACCGGAAAAAGCGATCTCCCAGCAGATTCGCACTGACCATGGATTCATAGTAGCCATTTCCGCCGGAGATCATCTGAAGAAATGGCAGTAATGGTTCATTAGGCGACCTGTCCAAAAGGACTCCCCAATTTGGAGGAAGGTTCTTCAGATTTTCGGGACGTATGTTATCCGCACTTACCATTCCCCACCCCCTCGTATCTCTTCTTAACCGAGTCGGGGCTTCGCCTGTACCGATGGATAGCGCCGCAATTTGATCCAATGGCACGTTGGCTTTACCAACCGCAAACGCGATACTGGCCGTACTGGGGTTCGTTGCCACTACATATCCGTCCACGTAGTTTTGATAGGCGCGCTGCGTTGCGGGAGCACCGCTGCTCCGCAGTATGACATCACTCACTTTCTCATTTAAATAGGGAGAGCCGGGAAAGTTGTGAAATAATACGGGCGTCCAACGATCCAGTGCCGGGGAGTATAATTTGAATGAAGGGACAACAATTCGTTTTCTTAGATCTTTAAGGCGAAGGCCTGGCGGGAAAAAGTTTCGTACCGCTTTAATAAAACCGGAATATGGCAATTGTTGATTGAAAACAGGTCCTCCCGGCCGGGAAGTGCTGAATGCGGGCAGGATTTCATCCTCAAAATACTGAAGTGTTTCCTTCGGAGATCTTCCGCTTGCTAATGCAAGGGCAGTAAATGAACCGATTGAATTTCCCGCAAATACATGGGTTCGGCTTATTAATGCTGGATTTTCTTCAGCTAGTCTGTTCAATAGTTGTAAACTTAAAGCACCTAAGGTACCGCCCCCGTCAAAGGTCATGATCCGATACTTTGCCAAAGCTGATTTCTCCTTTCTAATGAAAACTATCATTTAGTATATGTTCAACCAGAGTCTATTGTATGGATGAATGAATATCTCCTTATCTTAAAAATGGTTTGATTATCAATCCAGCGAGTTGGGAAAGAATATGTTTTTTATTTGAAGAGGTTTTTTCCGGGAAGAAGGAGAATTATTTAAAAATAAAAGGGGGAAAACACTTGAATACAATTGACCTTATTGTTTTACATTTTGAAGAAGTAAGACGGCGAAGCATCAAGTTATGGGCAGCTATACCTGAGGAAAAAATGGACTGGCGCCCGGATTCCGAAGCAATGTCGTGTAAGGAAATGATAAGACATGTATTAGAAGCGGAATTTCTTTATCATCACATTTTACTAAAACAAATGAATGAGTCTTCAGAGGAATCTAAAAATCCGTATGAATCAAAAACGTTTACCACAGTAATCGAAGAATTAGAATTTGCAAAACCGTATCGGGCCGAGTTTTTGACATTCATCAAATCGTTAAACGAAACAGATTTAACAAATATAAAGATTGACAGGTCTGATGTTGGATATATTCGCGAACTAGGAGACATGTTATTAAGAATCGCTTACCATGAGTCAGTACATACCGGTCAGCTTTTAGACTATCTCAGAACTGCTGAAGTGGACAGGCCTTTAATTTGGGACTAGTTAAATATTTGAGTTTTACAAGGAAAGCGGAAAGAATGGAATATAGACCGATTAATTTTCAAGAGAAATTAGCTGCGTTCCAAGATCAATGGTCTCCAAAAGTAATCGCTGAAATGAATGATTATCAATTTAAACTTGTTAAGGTACAAGGGGATTTTGTTTGGCATAAGCATGACGAAACAGATGAAGTCTTCATTGTCATTAAGGGTAATTTAATCATTGAATTTCGTGATGGAGAAGTAACATTAAATGAAGGTGAAATGTTTGTCATTCCGAAAAATGTTGAACATAAACCTTATGCAGAATCAGAGTGTAACATTTTGCTTGTAGAACCTAAAGGTGTTGTGAATACCGGGCAGGAAATAACTGATCAAACAGCTGAAAATGATGTCTGGGTCTAGCCTGTAACAAAAAAATGATCAAAAATCCGAAAGATCGAAGACGATTAGAGAAAATGATCAGGAAAACCAATTAAGAATGATTTAAGGTAAATTATTGAAAAATTTTGTTAATATTATAATACATTGTTTTGAAATGTAATCATTTTATAAGGAGTTTTCTAATTGCGTTGGAGTAAATGGTTCAATATTTTTTGTATAGCAGCATTGGGGTCAATATATGGCTATAAATTATTTACTAACCAAGAAGTCAGTACGACTCGTTTAATCATAGCTGCTGCAATTATCTTGTGGAACGTTGTCGGACTTTTTAGCAAAGAACCAGTAAAACAAACACAGCAAGCAAACTAAAAGCCAAAAAACACTTTCCAATCGTTCAATAAAAAGTTGTACAGAAGGATGCTGCAGCGTGCAGCATCCTTTTTCGTAGTCTCCCTTTTTACGCTGCTTATCATAAACATTTAAGTTTCATCAAGCATCCAGAATCTGTTGTATCGATAAATGAAAATTGCCCTAAAATGTGCCGGTTCATCATAATACCAGTCCAAGCTGCAGTTATTTCTTTACATAGTATGTAAAGATTAAAAGATGAGAGAAGGAGTGGCGTAATGTATTATAACGAAGGTGAAGATCAACAGTACGTTCAGAAGAAAAAGCCATACAACGAAGCCTGTGACCTTGGCCATGATTTTGATATGGCGGAAGACGAAGCAAGAGCAGAAGCAGCAAGAGAAGCAGAAGCGAGAGCCAGAGCGGAAGAGGCGATAGCAAGAGCGGAAGAAGCAAGAGCCAGAGCAGCAGAAGCAAAGGTAGAAGCGGCAAAATTAGCAGCCAAAGCGAAATGTAAAAAACGTCATAAGAAAGAGAAAAAACATGATTGCAAACGTAAGCACAAGAAGAAAAAATAAGATCTTTTCATAACGTAAAAGATAAGATTTTTGACTGAGAAAATCAATACAGGGATGCAAAAACGATAAAGAATAAGATTCTTGTCGGGGGATCAAGCAGAAAGATTGCTCAGCCGGTGTCTCAGCAGAACCACGCATGGCAGGGCAAACATAATTTTCTATGGACTTCCATAGTTTGGTCGGGATATCACGCCAATAAATGTAAGTGCCTATCATGATAAAAAAGGCAGGAGAGACAAGAGTTTCGGCAGCTTGCCGCTCTTGTCTTTTTTTTGTTTTTATATCATCTTCGCGTATATGTATCTATTTTTAAGTTTGCAGAACATCTGTCTAAGAATTTGTCCCATTCCTACATATACTGGTATCGGAATCAAATGCTTATTGGGAGTGAAATAGATGGGATCAGCACAGTTAACAGGACGCGTCATCTTCAAAGGGGACCCCGGCTATACACAGGCGGTTAAGAATTGGAACCCTTATGTTGATGTCTGTCCGCTTGTCTTTGTTTTTGCACAAAATTCATACGATGTAAGTAATGCTATTAAATGGGCTCGTGAGAAGAATGTGCCTATGCGTGTCAGAAGCGGCCGCCATGCTCTGGATAAAAATCTTTCCACGGTAAGTGATGGGATTGTTATTGATGTGAGTGACATGAATAAAGTTTTCTTAGATGAAAAAAACGCGGTAGCAACCGTTCAAACCGGCATTCACGTCGGCCCGCTTGTAAAAGGTTTAGCTCGGGAAGGTTTTATGGCCCCGTTCGGAGACAGTCCAACCGTCGGAATCGGAGGAATCACGATGGGAGGCGGATTTGGAGTGCTTTCACGATCGATCGGCCTGATAAGCGATAACCTTCTCGCACTGAAAATGGTAGATGCCAAAGGCAGGATTATTCAAGCAAATCAATCCCGCAATGAAGATTTACTGTGGGCTTCCAGAGGCGGCGGGGGAGGCAATTTCGGATATAACACCCAATATACGTTCAAAGTTCACCGTGCCCCTAAAACCGCAACCGTCTTTAATATTATTTGGCCGTGGGAACAGTTAGAAACGGTATTTAAAGCGTGGCAAAAATGGGCGCCGTTTACAGACGAACGATTAGGATGCTACCTTGAGATTTACAGCAAAGTAAATGGCTTGTGCCATGCGGAAGGATTGTTCCTCGGTTCAAAACCAGAGCTGATTCAATTATTAAAACCTTTATTAAATGCCGGAACGCCGGCACAAACAGTAATCAAAACATTATACTACCCGGATTGTATAGATTTCTTAGATCCTGACGAACCGATTCCCGGCAGATCTGATCAGAGTGTTAAATTCTCCTCGGCGTGGGCGCTCAATCTTTGGCCGGAAGAACCTATTGCAGTAATGAGACAATTTTTAGAAAAAGCGACTGGGACAGAAACCAATTTCTTTTTTATCAATTGGGGCGGCGCGATAAGCAGAGTACCAAGCAGTGAAACAGCCTTCTATTGGCGCCGTCCGTTGTTTTATACGGAATGGACGGCTAGTTGGAAAAATAAATCACAAGAAGCTTCGAATCTTGCATCAGTTGAAAGAGTGCGTCAGCTGATGAAACCATATGTAACAGGTTCATATGTGAATGTTCCGGATCAAAATATCGAGAACTTCGGAAAAGCATATTATGGCTCAAACTTTGCAAGGCTTCAAAGAATAAAGGCGAAATACGATCCCGAAAATGTATTCCGTTTTCCGCAAAGCATCCCGCCATCGTATAAATAGTTTGATCGTTTTGGGAAACAAATAAAAAACACACCAGAACTTTCAGGTGTGTTTTTATTGTTGCTAAATTTGGTTATTCAATTGCATCCCAGTGCGGATTCCAAACGATTTCCCATAAGTGTCCATCGGGGTCTTGGAAGTGACCGGAGTATCCGCCCCAAAAAGTATCATGAGCGGGATCAGTTATCGTTGCTCCTGCCTGTTTTGCCTGTTCCATGACTTTATCGGCTTCAGCTTTACTGCTGACATTATGTCCTCATGTAAATTCTGCAGGGCTTGGCGCATTTAACGTAACGTTTGTTTCATGTGCGATGTCTTTGCGGTTCCAAATGGCAAGTTTCAGTCCTGTTTGTAAGTCAAAAAAGGCAACTGCGCCATGTTCAAATTCTGTACCGGCTATTCCCTCTGTAGGCAGATCCAAGCCATCTCGATAGAAGTGAAGCGATTTTTCTAAATTGTCTGCGCCTAAAGTAATTACTGTAATCCGCGGCTTCATAGCAATTATTGATCAAGAGCAATATAAAGTATTGGACATTTTCATTGAAAAGATTTTGACATTTCAGTAAAGAACCTATATATTCATATATGAGCATATAATCATATAAGGTTATTTTTTGTCCATGTTAGAATGCTTCATAACAGAAAAGAAATAATAAATGCAGTGTATGAGATAAGGAGGAGATTTTTATGGGTCACAATCACAATCACGCTGGCGGATCCAATAAGAAGGTTTTATTGATCTCTTTTATCATGATTACAGGTTATATGATAATAGAAGCGATAGGCGGTTTTTTAACCAATAGTTTAGCGCTTTTGTCAGATGCAGGTCATATGCTGAGTGACTCGATCTCATTAATGGTTGCTCTGATTGCTTTTAAATTGGCCGAAAAAAAGGCAAGTCATCATAAGACATTCGGCTACAAACGATTTGAGATTCTCGCAGCTGTGATAAACGGTGTTGCATTAATATTGATTTCCCTTTACATCATTTATGAAGCAATCAAACGTTTCTCTCATCCGCCGGAGGTAGCAACAACCGGCATGCTGACGATTAGTATCATCGGGTTAGCTGTAAATATAATGGCCGCTTGGATTATGCTGAACGGCGGAGATACAAAGAATAACCTGAACATAAGAGGGGCTTACTTACATGTGATAAGTGACATGCTCGGATCTGTAGGTGCCATACTGGCTGCGATCCTAATCATCTTTTTCGGGTGGAGCTGGGCAGATCCAGTGGCCAGTGTCATTGTAGCTATTCTTGTTCTGAGAAGCGGTTATCATGTGACGAAAGACTCCATTCACGTATTAATGGAAGGAACTCCGGAAAATATCGATGTCACTGACATCATTCATACAATTGAAGAGACAGAAGGAATTCAAAGCATTCATGATTTGCACATATGGTCTATCACAAGCGGATTGAATGCTCTTTCCTGCCACGCAGTTGTTAACGATCAACTGACCATTTCTGAAAGTGAAAGTATTTTACGCAAAATGGAACATGAACTTGCTGATAAAGGCATTACACATGTAACCATTCAAATGGAAACAGCAGCGCATAATCACGACAATACGATTCTTTGTCAGGCCCAATCTGAGAATCCGCGTGACCATCATCATCATTAAAGGAGGAAATAGGGACTCACTTTGTCTGCTGACAATTAAGATAAAACCGGAGGGGGGATTCATATGTACGACACGATAGTAAGCGGAGCCGGTCAGGCAGGAATCTCAGTAGGATATTATCTAAAGAAGTCGAAACAAAAGTTTATCATTTTGGATAAAAGTCATGAAGTGGGAGAAAGCTGGAACAACCGGTATGACTCATTGGTTTTATTTACTTCTCGAATGTACAGCTCTTTGCCTGGAATGCAGCTTGAAGGAGACAAGCATGGACTCCCTTCAAAAAATGAAATTGCTGCTTATCTGAAAAAATACGTTGAAAGATTTGAAATCCCGATCCAATTACGGACAGAAGTAATAAGTGTCCAAAAATTAAACAACTATCTTCTTAATAAAAACAAACCGGGAAGAATATCAAACGAAGAATCTTGTGATGGCCGCAGGTCCTTTTCATACCCCTAACATTCCATCAATATCAAGGGATGTAGCCGATCATATTCATCAATTACATTCTTCACAATATAAACATTCAAAACAACTGGCGCCTGGGAATGTACTGGTAGTCGGCGGCGGGAATAGCGGGGCTCAGATAGCTGTTGAATTATCCAAAGAAAGAGTTACATATTTGGCTTGCAGTAATAAACCGGTTTATTTCCCTTTATGGATTGGAAAAAGAAGTATCTTTTGGTGG
This sequence comes from Bacillus sp. FSL K6-2865, assembly GCF_040311405.1. Classification (NCBI taxonomy): domain Bacteria; kingdom Bacillati; phylum Bacillota; class Bacilli; order Caryophanales; family Bacillaceae; genus Bacillus; species Bacillus sp. FSL K6-2865. Next base: position 555,278 of record NZ_CP152036.1, read on the forward strand.
TTTGATAAATTAGGAGTTTTACATGCAAGTCATACATCCATATTAGGCAAGTTCATTCAGAAGAAAGGCGACCCCATATTTGGGTATGAATTAAAACATGCAATAAGACAGAAGAAGATCATCTTAAAACAAAGAGTCATAGCCGGAAAGCAAAATGAAATCATTTTTAAAGATTCATCTTCATTAGAAGTAAACAATATCATTTGGGCAACTGGTTTTAAGAATCCGCTTTGTTGGATGAAAATAGAAGGTGTTTTGGATAAGGAAGGCCGAATTATACATCACCGGGGTGTTTCAGCTGCGGAAGGATTGTATTTTATTGGTTTGCCTTGGCAGCATAGGCGAGGTTCGGCGCTGCTTCAAGGTGTAGGAAATGATGCTGAATACATTGTAAAACAAATGAACGGTGGATAGACTGAGGAGAGCAGTAACTTACGGGTTTCCTGCTCTTTTTTGTGTTGAATAAGTCCATCAGTGCAACTATTTTAGTCCGCGCATATTCAGTTTGAACTAAATGGATTCACATGGAGCGCGTGCTTCACTCCTCGTTCAGACTCTCTAATTTAATTCTTTCAAGTAAAAGTCGAAATAGCTCAAATAACAAGAAGTTAAAAAACTGCAAACCCCGCCGTATACGTATCCGCCCACTATAGAGTTCATTAATTACTTGGGACCATAGAAGAATTGTCAATGTCACTTCCGATAGTTGTAACCAGCCAAAAAAAGAAAATGGGGAGGGTGTGCTTAATTTGCACAATCTTTTATGTAGAAGTGGCCCAAGGAGCCATCCTGCATTTTGCATTCGAATGAACCTGTCGTAAAAAATTGAGAGCAGACTTAAATATCTGCTCAACTCGCTGTTATTTCTCAATGTTGAATCGGTCTTTGATCTTTTCAGGCAGTTTCTCGGCCTTAATAGCTTCAGGTTCTCCGGTATAACCCTCATAGCTCCTCGGAACGCGTACAATGTCACCTTCTTGATAAGGCTTTTCAACAAAGAAAGAAACCATCTTTTTCTTACCTTTCTCGTTATACCCTTCTAAATTGTAAACGTAGTTGCTATTATTTTTGTTTTTTTCCGCTTTTCCGTGAATTTGTACGTAATAATCGCTTTCCAGCACGGCGCCTTGATCAGCGCAGCCTCCTAATATGAAAACCGATAGGCAGCCTAATATAATAATGAAAATGCTCATATTTTTCATTCTTCATCACTCCTTTTATATTTCTTATTCTAGTGAACACTGCATATCGAATAAATGCGGATACCTTACACTCACCTTACTTTTTTGTAAGAATTCCTGATATAAAAGATAATGATTCAGTTGCAGAATAACAAATAATGGGTAAATGCAATCTCGTTTGGAAGGAGACTGATATGATCATTAAAATGACTCCATTTAATATGAAAGAATTCAATAAACCAAACAACCATTTGCTGTTTCAGGGAGAATTGCACCTGCATTTGAAAACAATGTGTGGAATATACCGAGGAACGATTTGCTGAACCTTATGTTAAGAAAAATGAAGATGATGATGTCAGTTACGTTGAAGAAGAGGGGAAAGCGGTCTTTTTTTTATTATGCTGAAAACAACTGCGCCGGCCGGATTAAGATACGTTGCAAATGTAATAGCGATTTTTTGTCTGACCATTTTAATTGATTGGCAGTCAGTGAACATGAATTTGTAATAAATTTATCCTTGCTCCTCCTATAATCGGCTTTAACAGCCAAGTTTCTGTTTCTCTTCAAACCATTTGCGAAGCTGATTAATATGAGCTTGATGATATCTATTATGGTCTGCCATATGCCATATTCCCCATTGAATGGTTGCTTGTTTTTCAGCTTCATAATCTACTGTGTGATTCAGTTGATCGTCAGTTAACTGATAACAAACAGACTTAAACATGCTGAATACTTTTTCATAATCAGTGAGAATTTGTTTTAATGAAACACCGGAAATGAAAGGGATCTTATTGTTCTGATCTAACATTGGTCCATACTTCTCTTCAAGCTGCTTTGGTATCGGTTCACCCTTTATTCTGAATATCCAGTTGAGATCAACATATGCTAAGTGTCTTATTAGCTGAGCTGTACTATTGTATGTTTGATTTGGTCCTTTATAATCGACCTCCTGCTGTGACATGTCTGACACAATGGATATTAAGCGGCTGTAATTTTCATTAACGGCAGAATACAGCATTCCCACAAGATGATCCATGTGCGGTTCACCTTTTAAATCTAAAATCATAAATCCCACCTCATTAGTACAATTTTTATATTTAGTTTGCCTTATTACTCTTATTTGTCAAGCAATCCAGAGAATGAATCGCTATAGGACGAAGCGATGAAGCAGGCTCTCTTTCCTTTTTTGTGTGTCAGCCTTTACATCTGACATGTTGAGTTATCTGAAACTGTACTTTTTTAAATGTCAGACAGTGTTATATGATACTCTGCAGATATTCAAGAATAGTACTTGGTGGTCATTCTCATGCAAATTTTATTGCTATCCCTACGCCTTTTCATGAAGATGAACGTTTATATTCAGCAGGATTTGATCTTATTGTCGAACATTTGAAAAACAGCGGTATCCATTCGTTACTCATATGCGGCACGACTGGTGAACAGCATTCACTCAGCATAGATGAGCGTCTTCAGATCATTGAGTATGTTAATCAGCGAAAATTTGAAGATGTTGAACTGATGTTCGGTGTTTCAGCCGTAAGAACCAGTGATGCCGTCAAACTGATGAAACCCATCGAGAAAACCAATATTGATTCTGTACGGATTGGTTTTCCTCCTGATATAAGACCGACACAGCAGCAAGCCGTTTATTACGTTATTCATTCATCAATTGACTTCATATTATTTCATTTGATAACATAAAATGGTTATCGTCTTAAAAAAAAGGATACCCGTTTTTATAAAAAGGAGTCATAACGTTGCTGAAAAGGCTTTTTCTTGTTTTTCTTACGCTGATAATGTCTATATTTGCTGTATTCGCGGCTGCTGAAGAGTCTCCCGGCGATCGTGTCATTTCTTTTGACGAGCCTATGATTTTATTGATCTCACTCGGAATCATCTTATGTTTGTTCATTCCTCCATTCGTCATGTCCTTTTTTGGCAGTTTGGTTGTGAGAATCATATCCGGAGTCTATCAATGTTTTATCGTCCTCACGTTTGCGGGGCTCATTCCGATTGGATTTCTGATCCCCAATGGCTTTTTGACAATTCTTGCTGCCGTACTGGGGACTTTGGTCAGTTTAGCCAGTGTTGTGGTCACCTTATTCGTTGGCAGGAAAAAAGAGGCCGGAAGGTTTTAAAACTAGTGGGTAAGCTGCAATATTGAAGGGAAAGTCATTGTTTGACTATTTATATGGAATAGCATAGAATTAAAGTAAATATTTATAAAAAGTCACTAGGGGAGCTTTAATAGCTGAGAAGAGACAATACGTCCTGACCCTTTGAACCTGATTTGGTTAATACCAGCGTAGGGAAGTGAAAAATTAGAGAGATTCTTTATCTTATCTATATTTAAGCCACTTTCCATAGAGGAAAGTGGCTTTATTTATTTTGAAAGGGTGATATGAAGTGGCGACTAAAAAAGTTTTTCTGGCAGGGCCTTTTAAAAGTTTAGTAGATGAGAAAACTGGATTGATGAGTACGTATGAGAGGGGAAAGCTGGAATCATTAATTTCCTTTTTTGAGAATGAAGGATGGCTGGTTCATAATGCTCACAAGCGGGAAGGGTGGGGGAAAGATTTCATGACACCCCTTCAATGCACTAAAATTGATTTTGATGAAATAAGTACTTGCGACCTTTTTGCAGCATTTCCCGGATCACCCGCTTCTCCTGGAACACATATAGAGATTGGATGGGCTTCCGCCTTGAAAAAAAAGATCGTGCTATTTCTAGAAAAGGACAAGGATTATGCTTTCTTAATTCAAGGGTTACATGCAGTGGCGGATGTTGAGTACATCAGCTATAAAGATACAGATGATTTATTAGAGAACATTAAAAATATCTTTGCAGCATATAAGGCGGAATCTCAATGAGAAAGAGAACTTTTCATGAAGCATATACGGAAACGCTGTATGACATCTATCACAACCCTGAATTTTTCAATTCACCGCGCGGACAAAAAAGCAGAGAACAATTAAACTACCATCTGACTCTCGAAAATCCAATAGAACGTGTCACGTATTTATCCTCAAGAAAAACCAATATCGTGTTTAATTTTGCTGAAGTGTTATGGTATTTATCAGGGAGTAACGACTTAGATTTTATCAGTTATTACAATAAAAAAATGCCTTTATATTCAATGAATAAAAAAACATTAACAGGCACTGCGTATGGGCCTAAAATATTTGAATTCGGAAATGCAAAACTAAATCAATGGAATAGAATAAAAAATCTTTTGACAAAAGAAGATATTGATTCAAAAAGGGCATTTATTCAAATATTCGATGCTTCGGAACTCTTTGTTTCAGAAAATATAGATGTTTCCTGCACAATCGGTTTGCAGTTTTTTGTGAGGGAAGGCGAATTATACATGTCTTCTGTCATGCGTGCAAATGATGCTTTTCGCGGAATGATCAGTGATCTTTTCTCATTTACCTTCATGCAGGAATTAATGGCCAGAGAACTGCGTGTAGAAGTCGGAGAATATTTTCATAATGCGGGATCAATCCATATTTATGATTCAGATCATGAATGGGCGAAAACGGTGCTTGAAGAAGCTGAAAATCACCATGATATTCCGGAATTTGAATTTCCGAAAATGCCTGAGGGAAATAACTGGCCGTCCATTGAAACAGTCTTAAAGTACGAAGAATTACTTAGGAAAGATCAAATTTCTATGACAAAAAACGATATTGAAATGCTTGATTTACCTGATTACTGGAAACAGATTCTTTTCCTTTTCAGTATATACCAGCATATTGCATATAAACGGGATATGGATCATTCTCTATTTCAAAGTTTACTTCCTGTATATCAATTTTTCGTCAGGAATAAGTGGCTTCATTATTTCTCAACTGAGCAAAAGGAGGAAATTCAATGAAAACTTCATGGAAAGAAGACAGTGTTGCTGGTAAATTCGATGCTTATAACGACGTTTTAGAACAAACGTTAGGTTTTGAGTTTGTTTTTCGTACTTTTGATAAAGCGGAGATTAAAAAGGTGCTCGATTTCGGATGCGGTCCAGGAAAGGTAGCTTATAGGCTGGCTGACAGAATAGGCTGCAATGTGATCGCAGTCGATGAATCAAGGAAGATGTTAGATATAGCAAAGGCAAAAAGACAACATCCTCATGTGGACTATCATTTAATTGAACACGATAATCTTTCCTTCTTACCAGATCACTCAGTTGATGCTGCAATGGCCTGTTATGTTTTTATTAATACGGATAGTGACCAGCGTATCAAAGGTATCATAGATGAAATTTTTCGTGTGTTAAAACCAGGAGCTTCATTTGTCATACTCGATACGAATCCTGATTCAACCGGAATTGAATTTTCAACCTTCCGCAATGGAATACCGGGGAAAGAATATTCTTACGGAGAAGAAAGAAATGAATGGCTCCATGTTCCCGGACAAGCAGATTTAATTTTAAATGATTTTCATTGGCCGAAATCAATGTATTATAAACTATTAACTCATGCAGGTTTTGAAAATGTAACTTTATCAGAACCAACGTTAAACGATATTGACCAAGAGCATGTAAAAGCCATAGAGAAAGAGTTTCAATTTAATAATTGGAAATGTGAAAAGGAATATCCGCCTTTTGTCATTTTTAAAGCAGTGAAACCTGCCTGAAGGAGGAGTGTAAGTTGACGGATATTTATAAAGCGCTTTCGATTGCTGGGACTGATCCTTCCGGAGGGGCGGGAATTCACGCAGATTTAAAAACATTTCAGGAACAAAAGGTATATGGAATGGCAGTTATTACATCAGTTGTTGCACAAAACACACTTGGTGTGAAAAGTTTTGAGGAGATGTCTCTTCAGAATATATCTCAGCAAATAGACTGTGTCATGGATGATATAAAACCGGATGCTGTCAAAACCGGTATGCTTGCAAGTATAGGAATTATTGAATTGCTGGCAGAAAAGTTAAAAGAGGCAAATATTCAATCGTATGTGATGGATCCGGTTATGATTGCTAAAAGCGGACATCATCTGCTCCATAAGGACGCCATTGATCATTTGAAGAAATTATTAATACCCCAAACAACTGTTATTACACCGAACATTCCGGAAGCGGAAGTAATCATCGGCAAATCAATCGAGACTGTACAGCAGATGCGTGATGCGGCGAAAGAAATAGTGGAGGTATACGGGGCAAAAAGTGCTGTCGTAAAAGGGGGGCACCTGAACGGAGAAGCCCGTGATATTTTGTACTTTGACGAGGACTTCGGGGAATTTGTTTCTCCCCGCTTTGACACAAAGCATACTCATGGAACAGGCTGTACGTTTTCAGCTGTGATAACTGCAGAGCTGGCAAAGCAGCACAGCATACCGGAATCAGTGGCAACTGGAAAGGAATTCATTTCAGCAGCCATTAAACATCCCTTAGGAATCGGGAAAGGACAAGGCCCTACAAATCATTTTGCGTATCGCTCAACTATTAACCAAGAGACAACCGCTTAAGGAGTGTTATGATGATCTCCGAGAATTATGATGTATTTTTATTTGATTTAGACGGAGTGATATATATAGGAGATAAAGCTTTACCAGGAGCTGTGGCCTCTTTAAAACGACTCCGTGAAGAAAAGAAAGCCATTCGCTTTTTAACGAATGATCCTTGTGTTACAAGAGAAACGATTGTGAAACGCCTTCATAAACTGGGGATTTCAGCAAGTATTGATGAAGTGTTTACTGCGGGGTGGGCAACAGCTGATTACCTTGTCAGTGAAGGAATAAAGAAGGCATATATATTGGGAAATGACCAACTTAAAAGTGAAATTCAAAAGGCCGGTATTGATCTTACGGAAGATCAGGCGGAGGCTGTTGTCATTGGATGGGATCAAAATATTACATTTCAGGATGTGCATAAGGCAGTAAACCTCATCCGCTGCGGGGCTTCATTTATCGCTGCAAACGGGGATAAAACATTTCCTGCCGCTAACGGACCAGCTCCCGCGACAGGCGCTATAGTCGCGGCTGTTAAAACAGCAGCTGCTAAAGAGCCGATTATAATTGGAAAACCGGCGTCTTCAATATTTGAAAAAGTACTCGAGTCTTTTGAAGATAAAGAGAGATGCGTTATGATTGGGGATACGCCTGAAACAGATATTGTCGGAGCAAACCAAATAGGCATCACTTCCGTATTAGTTTCTGAACAAAATACTTTATTTCCTGCAAAACATGATTTTAGAAATCCGGATGTTGTGATCCGCGATCTGAAAGACTTGTTCGATAATGAAATAAAGGCAGAAGTACGGAAAAAACCGGATTTCCAATGGACAGAACAAGTGAAAGCCGGAGTCGCTGGAATTATAATTAAAGAATCAAGTTCCGTTTTATTAATGAAGCGTGCTGATAATGGTTTATGGGGCATTCCTTCAGGACATGTGGAACCTGGTGAAACAGTTGAACAAGCAATTATAAGAGAAATAGAAGAGGAAACTGGATTAGTGGTGAAAGTCTCTAAAATGATAGGCGTTTATTCTGATCCGAGTTCACAAACCTTTATATACCCTGACGGCAGAGTCAGCCATTTTATTACCAATTGTTTTCAATGTGACGTCATCGGCGGCACTTTGAAAAAGTCCACAGAGGAAGCTATGGAAATCAGATATTTTGATATCCATGAATTACCTGAACATCTCTTGCCGATGCACCCGAGATGGCTGGATGATGCTTTGGAAATGAAAGAGAATGCTTTTATTCGATAAGGAACAGTATGTCAAAAATACTTTTTGGGGGTTATTTACAAGGATTAACGGTTTTCAACCTGTTTTTCTCGGCCGCGTTCCAAAAACACCAAGTGTCACAGACCCTTGGTGTTTTTTAATTCCGGCAGAACCATAATGCAAGAGCGGCAGAAAAGAAGGTATAATGGGCGGGGAAGAGGTGTCAGCCAATGAAAATAACCAGAGAGACATTAGAAAAACAGCAAATTTGGATATATGGTGTGACTCTTGTAATCGGCGGAATAGCGGGGATCGCCGGAAAAGATTCAGGACTTCGCTGGGGATGGACGATATCACCGCTTATCGCTGTTCTCATGTATGCCATGTTTGCCCAAATCCCATTCTTGAAGCTGAAGGAAGCCATGTCAAACCTCAAATTTATGGCGGCTTTATTGATCGGTAATTTCTTAGCTGTACCTGTCGTTGTATGGGTGTTAACCGCCATTTTTCCTCAATCTCCTCCTATATTATTAGGGGTTTGTTTGGTATTGCTTACACCTTGTATTGATTACGTCATCGTCTTTACTCAGCTCGGCAAAGGAAATGAGAGATTAATACTGGCTTCCACGCCGGTTTTGTTCGCCGTTCAGATGGTATTGCTTCCGTTATACCTGTGGCTGTTTATCGGGAAAGAAGTGATAGGGGCTGTTCATGCGGGACCGTTTCTGGAAGCATTCTTATTGTTAATAGCAGTGCCGCTGCTGGCGGCGGTGATGACTCAATTATGGGCTGATAAGAAGCCGGCGGGAGAAAAGATGTTAGAGTGGACGGCGTGGCTGCCTGTTCCTTTTATGGCTCTGCTCTTACTGGCGGTCGTCGCCACACAAATCGGAAAGGTCATCAGTGATGCTGGCATCATTATACGTGTGATTCCGATCTATCTGTTATTCCTGCTCATTATGCCGTTTGTCTCCCGGTTTATTGCATATGCGTTCCGTCTGGATACAGGTGAAGGAAGAGCATTGATCTTCAGCACGGGCACAAGAAATTCTCTCGCAGTCCTTCCGTTGGCGCTGGCTCTGCCGGATGCTTGGGCCTCATTAGCCGCCGCTGTTATCGTCACACAGACGATCGTTGAATTGATAGGCGAATTGGTTTACATAAAAGCGGTGCCCGGATGGCTGCTGAAATAAAAAATAATTTGAACTGAAAAAAACATACCAACAAATATTGGTATGTTTTTTATGTCGATTATAAAGTTGAAATATCAATGACGAAACGGTAGCGGACATCGCTTTGGAGAACCCGTTCGTACGCTTCGTCAACTTGATTGGCCGGTATCACCTCAATTTTAGGAGCAATGCCGTGCTCGGCGGCGAAATCAAGCATCTCCTGAGTCTGCGGAATACCGCCGACGAGTGAACCCGCAATGCTGCGGCGGCCCGTGATTAAGGAGAACACACTGTATGAGTCCGGCTTAGCGGGCGCTCCCACATTTACCAATGTACCGTCAATGCGAATCAGGGATAAGTAGGCATCTACGTCAAGGTTCGCGGATACTGTATTTAAAATAAGATCAAATCGTCCGGCCAGCTCAGTAAATGTATCCGGATCGCTTGTTGCAAAGTAATGATCGGCTCCAAATTCAAGCGCTTCGTCTTTTTTGTTCATTGAGCGGCTGAGGACGGTGACCTCTGCGCCTAAAGCGTGCGCAAATTGAACGGCTAAATGTCCGAGCCCGCCCATTCCGACAATTGCCACTTTTTTGCCGGGGCCGGCATTCCAGTGTTTCAGCGGAGAATAGGTGGTAATGCCCGCGCACAATAGCGGGCTGGCAGCATCCAAATCCAGCTGATCCGGAATCCGGACAACGAATCTGTCAGTGACAACTATTTTCTGGCTGTAGCCGCCATACGTAGGGTTTCCGTCGTAGTCCAGGTTATTATAAGTCTGAACAACGCCTTTTGTGCAATATTGTTCGTCTCCGTTCAGGCAGTATTCACATTCCCCGCAGGAGTCTACAAAACAGCCGACACCCACACGGTCGCCGACGGCAAATGTGGTGACTTCTTCACCCACGGCTTCCACAACTCCGGCAATTTCGTGTCCGGGAACCATCGGAAAGATTCCGCCGCCCCATTCATCGAATGCACTGTGGATGTCTGAGTGACAAATCCCGCTGTACTTAATATCAATCAGGATATCGTGCGGCCGTAATGCTCTTCTCTCAATCGTTGTCCGCTCAAATTTAGCTTTTGCATGCGGAGCGCTTAATACACGAGTCGGATGATTATTGCACATGGTTATCTTCCTTTCCAAGATAAAGTGATGAATCCTCTGTTCGATTTTACTTTAAATGTTAAAGCGGACTTTAAGTCAAGGAGTTTGGTTTATTTTTTTATGAAATGATATTCTATAATGGCACGCTTATGAAAGGTATGAAGGACGGGTGGTAAAAATATGAAGATTGCGCAGGCTGCAAAGCAGGTTGAGTTATCAGCCGCAACGCTTAGGTATTATGAAAGTATAGGACTGATTCCTCCGGTAAAACGCGATGAAAGCGGCATCCGCAATTATGACGAAGATGATGTGAATTGGATTCAATTTATAAAATGCATGAGAAGTGCCGGGCTGTCGATTGAGGAGGCGCTGATTGAATATACCGCTTTATTTATTGAAGGAGCCGATCATACGATCGAACCCCGAAAAAACATCCTGATAAATGAAAGGAAAAGGCTGACGGAGAAACAGAGGGAAATTGATGAAACCATAAAACGATTAAACAGGAAGATTGAGGATTACGAAGATATCCTTGAAAATGAAGCGAAACTTAAAAACAGATTGAAAGCTGAATGTATTTCTGAATGAAGAGAAGGTGTCCCGGACGCGGGGCCGCATGAAATGTACCAAGGGAAACGAGCCTTGGTTTTTTTATTTTCTAAAGAGTGGAAACAAAACAGCCTTTTCTATCTTATCAATCATTACTTATCCTTTTTTCAGCTTGACTTTTTTACTGCAGACTTTTAAAGTGTGAAATGTTGCTTAGACTGTGATTAGCGACTTTAATGCTGAAAAGAGGTGGTTTACCCAGATGAACAATAAAAAGAACCCTTGGGCGTTATTGCCTTTAGTCTTATTCGTAGGGCTTTTTGTCGGCTCTGGTCTGGTGACCGGAGATTTTTATAAATTGCCGATCTTGATTGCCGCGATCATTGCGTCAGCTTTTGCGCTGTTATTTAACCGGAAGAAATCGCTCAATCAAAAAATAGAATGGTTCGCTTCCGGTGCGGGACATCCTGATATTATCATTATGGTTTTGATTTTTATATTGGCAGGTGCCTTTGCTTCGGCGGCTGAAGCGATGGGGGCGGTGCATTCAACTGTCAATCTTGCTTTGAGCGTTATTCCGCAGCAGTTTTTGCTGCCGGGGCTGTTTATCATTGCTTGTTTTATTTCTATATCGATGGGAACATCAATGGGCACGATTGCGGCGGTTGCGCCGATCAGCGCGGGTTTGAGCGGAGAGCTTGGCATCTCCGGCGCGATTACGATGGCGGCTGTGGTCGGCGGAGCTATGTTCGGAGATAATCTTTCTTTTATTTCTGATACGACCATCGCGTCAGTCCGGACGCAAAAAACACAAATGATGGATAAATTCAAAACGAACTTTCTGATTGTTTTGCCTGCTGCCATTGTGACTGTTATTATCTTATTTTTTATTCCGGCAGGCCACGCCGGCCATACGGGTGCTGAATCTTACAACTGGATTAAGGTGCTTCCTTATGTCGCCGTGTTGGTTTTTGCGTTAATCGGTATTAATGTGATGGCTGTCATATTCGGCGGATTGGTTTTGACGGGAATCATCGGATTAGCGGGCGGCAGCCTGACGCTTGACTCTTATTTTAAGGCGATTACGGATGGAATTGCCGGAATGAGCGATCTGATCATCCTGTCCATGCTGATCGGCGGGATGGTCGGCGTGATGAAACAAAACGGCGGGATCGACTTTTTACTGGAGTTCATCACGAAACGAATCCGTTCGAAAAAAGGCGCCGAAGCCGGCATTGCCGGACTGGTCAGCGTGACGAATCTGGCTGCGGCCAATAATACGATCTCCATTATCGCAGCCGGGCCGATTGCAAAGAATATCGCTGATAAATTCAACATCGACAACAGAAAATCGGCAAGTATTCTGGATATCTTTTCGTGTATGATACAAGGATTGATTCCTTACGGCGCGCAGCTGTTATCAGCCGGAAAATTCGGGAATATTTCACCAGTCAGCATCCTGCCATACTCTTTCTATCCCGTTTTAATCGGAATCTGTGGCATCGCCGCCATCATATTTGGACTGCCGAAATTCACAAGAAATACGAAATAAAAAAAGGCGCCGTTCGGCGCCTTTTTTCTTTCATGACAGCCAAGCATTTCTCAAAAGCTGTACGCCCTGTGTGATCTGATCAGTATCGAGATGAGCGAAACCTAGCTTTATGATCGGCGGTTCGGGTTTTTCGGCAACGAAATAAACGGCGGTAGGATATACCTTCACTCCGTACTGAAAAGCGCGTTCGATTAATGTTTCTTCTGTATAGTTCAGGTGAACTCTCACCAATATATACAATCCCGACTGCTCGCCGATGATCGTCACATGATCGCCGAACTGCTGCTTTACATGTGAAATCAAGTGCTGCATTTTTCGCCTGTAAACAATGCGCATGCGCTTAATATGGCGGGTCCATTCACCGGCCTTCATCAATTCAGCCATGGTCAGCTGGTTAAGCGAAGAAGCGGTGCTTTCGAAATGAATAAACCGTTCTTTATACCGGCGCAAAAGGCGCTGCGGCAAAACCATATAGCTTATGCGGATGCCCGGAAGAAAGGATTTTGAGAAATTCCCTAAATAAATCACCCGGTCTGATTGAATGGAAGCAAGAGCGGGAAACGGCTGCTGTGTATAACGGAATTCACTGTCATAATCATCCTCAAGAATATAACCCTCTCTATGATTCACCCAATTGATCAGCGTTTGGCGCTGCTGAATGGACATGCTTACGCCGTAAGGGCTGTGATGGGATGGGGTCACATAGATTAATTTTTCTTTCATTGCATGTAATTGAGAAAAATCAGCTCCGTTTTCATAGACAGGCATCGTTTCCAGAGAAAGCCCGTGAAATTGAAAAGCCGCTCTGGCACCCTCAAATCCGGGGTCTTCAACGATCATTCCCGAAAAATCTTCTTTCAGAATCCGGCTGAGATATATCAGCATCTGCTGCGTGCTGCTGCCGATGATAATGGAATCCGCATCTGTTTTCACTCCGCGGGATTCCAAGAGATAAGCGGCAATTTGTTCACGCAGGTCTCTCTCGCCGAACGGTTCACCGTACAGGAAGCTTTTCTCTGATGTCAAAACTTGATTGTATAATTTTCTCCATGTTTTCAGAGGAAAATGCTTTTGATCGACGGCTCCGGCGCGAAAGTCAATCAGGACCGGCTGAGTTGATTCGGTTTTTTCAGCGTGGACAACATCGTTTTCTTTTTGAAATAAAGAAGGTTCTACTTCATTTACAAAATAACCTTTGCGTGTTTCTCCGCGAATGTATCCCTCCGCTAAAAGAAGATCATAAGCCATCAGCGTTGTATTACGGCTTACCCGCAGGGAATCTGCCAGCTCCCGAATCGAAGGCAGCCGCTCATCTGCCTGAATATTTCCCTGCTCAATCAATGTTTTAAATTGTTCGTAAATTTGTTTGTATTTCGGGGTGTCGCTTTCGAAAGCGAAAATCATATTTTTCATCAGATGTTCTCCTCTGACATGTGTATTTATTTGAAACTGTATCTTTTTAAATGTCAGTTGATATCTTATTATAGCGGAAAGCGCTTTATCAATCCATTTCAGAGAGGAGAGTTTTGTATGTATATTCCGGCTCCATTTCAGCTGAGTGAAGCTGAAGCGTGCGATGTCATCAAAGAGTATGGTTTCGCAGCATTGTTTTCAACGGCGGGAGGCATGCCGTATGCAACCCACCTGCCATTGATGATGAGTAAGGATAACGAATGCTTATACGGTCATTTTGCATTGCCGAACCCCCAATGGAAAGAGATTGATGGCCAAAACGTGTTAGCCGTTTTTCAAGGGCCTCATTGTTATATCTCGCCTAAATGGTATGAGACGAATCAGGCTGTTCCCACATGGAATTATGTGGCGGTTCATGTTTACGGAGAGGCGGAGCTTTTGGATGAGGAAGAAACCGTGCAGTCGATGAGTGATCTCGTATTGAAATACGAAAGCCCCGACAGCCCGTACAAATTAGAGGATGTCGATGCGAAATTGCTGGCAGGCATGAACAAAGGGGTAAAAGGCTTTAAAATCAAAATCAGCAAAATAGAGGGGAAAGCAAAGCTGAGTCAAAATCATTCAGCTGCAAGACAAGGGCTGGTCGTACAACAGCTCAAACAGATTCCTCATACAAACGAACAGCTCATTTCCGGCTTGATGGAAGAAAACATCAAACGGATCACTGCGAACAACTGACAAGCATGTTAAAAACATACCGGCAGCATGCGCAGGTTATGAAGCTTTTCTCAGGATGAATAACGACTCAAACAGCACATAAATCAATGGCGCCATTAAAATGAAGAAAGAATGAAAAATAGCATACGGTATGAGTAAGTAAACGATAAGTTTCAATAGAATGGTAGACGGTTTATTGAATGTCCAGCGGTTCTTCAAGATATCAGTCATACAAGCTAAAACAAGGCCGACCGTCAAATATCCGGCTGCGATGTAAAGATAAATAAAAAGGTAAAACGGGTAAGAAGACAACGGCGGTGTGTCTTCCTGTGTCAATTTTAAACCCACATAAAAGACCAATAAAAAGCAAACGGACGAAACGAGAGCTAACAAAAGGTGTTTATATAAATACTTCTTCATGTGTTTCACCTGCCTATGGCGCAATTATTTCTTAACATATTATGACATGGTTTTACCGTTTCTGCTATGTGAGCGGGGCGTAAAGAATCAATATCATCTTTTTATGAATCCGGATTTTTTGTTCGGATGGATGTAAAGAAGAATACATCAAAAAAAGCTGTCAGCTTGGTTCTGACGGCTTATTTTTGGTGAATGGCTTATTTCTCCGTGGTGAAATAAAGCAATGCGATGACCGGAAAAGCGATTCCAATCCATAAGGTGATACTCCACCCGCCTGAGGCGTATGCCCATCCTCCGATTGATGATCCTACAGCGCCGCCCAGAAAGAAGATGGCCATAAATAATCCGTTTAATCGGCTGCGAAATTCAGGTGCCAACGAAAAAATAGCACGCTGACTGAGTACCAGATTGGCAGATACACCCATATCCAACAGGATAGCTGCGGCCACCAGAACTGCTATGCCGACGTGGGAGCTGCTTTGAATCATGAGCGGGAGTAATAAAGAAACGATGACAGCACCGAGAGCGATTCCGGTGGCAAGCCGGGTCAGGCCGCGATCAGCCAGACGGCCGCCTATCGGTGCAGCCGCTGCACCTGCAATGCCCGCTAATGCGTACAGCGCGATTGCCTTTTGAGAAAAATGAAAAGCAGGACCGGACAATAATAAAGGTACAGTCGTCCAGAACAGGCTGAAAGCGCCAAATACAAACGCATGATAAATGGCACGGCGGCGTAAGACCGGAGTCGTGCGCAGCAGCTTCCACATTGAGCCGAGTAAGACGGTATAGCTTGTGTTTGCTGTTGGTTTTCTGACAGGAAGCACTTTTGATAAGACGATTGCCAGGACAACACTTAACGCGGCGGATAAAGCAAATATGGCATTCCACCCCCATATATCAGCGACCAGACTGGATATCGGACGGGAAAGCATAATACCGAGCAGCAGGCCGCTCATGACATTGCCGACAACCCGGCCGCGTGCGGCGTCCGGTGCAAGGTATGATGCGAACGGAACTAGCACTTGGGCTGCGATGGATCCCAGTCCGATGAAAAACGCAGCGGCTAAAAACAGTGTTCCATGCTTCGCAAATGCTGTCAGTGTCAAAGCGGCTGCGCTTAGAAGGAGCGATACAACGACAAGTTTTTTGTTTTCGATAATGTCTCCCAAAGGGACGAGAAACAGTAAGCCGGCAACGTATCCGATTTGAGTCAGTGTGACAATCAGTCCGGCGCTGCTTGGAGAAAGCCCGATTGCCGCACTAATGATTCCTGCCAAGGGCTGTGCATAATAAAGATTAGCGACAATGATTCCGCATGCAGTTGCGAGTAGAAGGGTTAAACCAGCTGAAATTCCCTGATCTGCTGTCTGTTTGTTTTCTTTAGCCATATGAATGAACTCCTTTTTAAGTGGTTTTTATGATGCTTGATAAATGATTTGCTGATTCATCTCCTTTACGCAGAGGCTTTAGGAGTCTGCATTTCATCATGACTTCCCTCAGGTTACTTTGTAAACTAAACGTTTAGTTTTATTATAAACAAATAATATACTAAACGTTCAGTTTTGTAAATGGGTTTCTGTTTTCTTTTTTTATACAGGTTAAGTATACTGAACGTATCGTTTATAATTCGGGAAGGAATGATTCATGTGCAGAGTAAACGAGGACGGCCGCGCGATGAAGGAACACATAAGGCGATTCTTTCTGCAGCCTATGATCTATTGTTGGAAAATGGCTTTGACGCGGTGACAGTCGATAAAATTGCTGAGCGTGCCAAAGTAAGTAAGGCAACGATTTATAAATGGTGGTCAAACAAGGCTGCCGTTATCATGGACAGCTTTCTTTCGACCGCTACGGACAGACTGCCTGTGCCCGATACAGGATCAACAGTGCAAGATATATTGACCCACGCCACGAATTTAGCAAGGTTTTTGACGAGCCGGGAAGGAACCGTTATTAAGGAATTAATCGGTGCGGGGCAGCTGGATGCAAAATTGGCGGAAGAATATCGCACGCGATTTTTCCAGCCCCGCCGCCTCCAAGCGAAAGGCCTTCTGGAAAAGGGAATTCAAAAAGGTGAATTAAGAGAGAATCTTGATATTGACGTAAGCATCGATCTCATTTACGGACCGATTTTCTATCGTCTGTTGATCACAGGTGATGAGGTGAATGATTCCTATGTGCATGATCTGGTGATGAGTGCGTTTAAGGGAGTTCAGCCTGCCTGAAAAATACCCGGATCATGTGAAAGAGATACAGACTTCTGCTCCCTATGGGCGGAATATAATGAAAAGGCCGAACAAGTTCATTGTTCGGCCTTTTCTGATTGATTTGCGAACCGCCGGGCGGCCGCCACGCAAGCGATAACGCCGGCATTCACCGCCGCAAGTTCCCATCCTGCTTTTTCATGGAGAATCATGGCGGCCAGTAACAGTCCGAAGAAAGGCTGCAGAAGCTGCAGCTGTCCGACCGCGGCGATGCCTCCCTGGGCGAGTCCGCGATACCAGAATACGAAGCCGATCAGCATGCTGAATATTGAGACATATGCAAGACTGAGCAGTGCGGGCGCGCCGATGTTTGACCATGAGTCCGGCATGAAGCAGAAAGACAGGATGAACATAAGGGGAAGCGATAAAACGAGTGCCCAAGAGATCACCTGCCAGTTGCCAAGCCGCCGGGAGAGGCGGGCGCCTTCAGCATAACCGAGACCGCACACGATAATCGAAGCGATCATGTACGTATCACCGAGCGGAGAGGATTCTCCTCCTTGCAGCAGAGCATATCCGGCTACGAGGATGCTGCCGGCAGCCGAGAAAATCCAAAAGACCGGCCTGGGCCGTTCGCCTCCTCGCAGTACGCCGAAGATCGCCGTCGCAAGCGGGAGAAGCCCGATGTAGACAATGGCATGAGCGGATGTGACATGCTGAAGCGCTAAGGCTGTAAGCAGCGGGAAACCGATCACGACGCCGAGCGCTACTGTTATTAGTGAAATGATGTCGCTTTTAGCAGGGCGTTTCTCCTGAAAAATGAGGAGCAGAGCGCCTGCCAATATACCGGCTATCGCGGCGCGGCATACGGTGAGAAAAACCGGGTCAAAGTCCGCTACAGCCAAGCGGGTCGCAGGAAGCGAGCCGCTGAAAATGAGCACGCCGATAAATCCGTTAATCCAGCCGTTTGCGGCTTTCTTCATTCCAATCACTCCAATATATATTTCTAAACCCATTTTCAAAGTTTATAATGACTATAAACTGAAATTGGCCTTATACAAATGGCCAGTTTTTATAAAAAGAAGAATGCCAGTTTGGAGGGAGTAAAAATGGATATCACGCCATTTTTAAATAGAGATCTGAATATTCCGATTTATCAGCAGCTTTATCGGCATTTTAAGGAAAATATGCATCAGGGCCGTCTTCCTAAAGGACTGAAGCTTCCTTCAAAAAGGCTTTTGTCAAGTCAGCTTTCCATCAGTCAGACGACTGTGGAGCGGGCCTATGAACAGCTTGCCGCCGAAGGCTATATTGTCAGTAAGCCGAGAAGCGGATGGTTTGCCGATTATGACTCGGACGCCGTCTATGTGAAAAAGCCGGGCGCTTCGCCTGTTCAAACAAAGGCGAAGGAAGACTGCCAATGGATTGATTTTCACTACGGCACTGTGGATGCCGCTCATTTTCCCTTTTCGGCATGGCGCAAAAGCATGGTTGCAAGCTTAGATCAATACGGGCATGAGCTGTATCGGCCCGGGGATGATTTGGGCGAGCTTGAATTGAGAACGCTCATTTCGGAGTACTTATATCAGTCGCGCGGCGTGAATTGTCTTCCTGAACAAGTGATAGTCGGCGCCGGGAACCCTGCTCTTTTGCAAATGCTGTGCAAAATATTTGAAGTAAATCTATCCATCGGATATGAAGATCCGGGTTATCCGAGAGCGAGGGAGATTTTTAAAGTCAATCACATGAAGATCATTCCGATACCCGTCGATGATGAAGGAGTCTGTATCCGGAAGCTGAATGAAGAGCGGCCGCGTCTTGTATATGTCACGCCTTCTCATCAATTTACGTTAGGAACGATTATGCCGGTAAACAGAAGGATTCAGCTGCTGAAATGGGCGGAGGAACATCAATCGTTCATTATAGAAGATGATTATGACGGAGAATTCAGATACAACGGCCAGCCGATCCCATCATTGCAGGGGCTTGATCAGCATCACCGTGTCATTTATATGGGAACGTTTTCCCAATCTCTGCTTCCTTCGCTGCGCATCAGCTATATGATTCTTCCTTTGCCGCTTATCGAAAAAGGCAGGGAAATCGCTTCTTTATATAAACAGACCGTCTCCTGCCACAGTCAGCTGACGCTGGCTCAATTTATCAAAAGCGGAGAGTGGCAGAAACATATTAACAGAATGAGAAAGCTGTACCGGAAAAAAAGAGCGGTATTATTAGAGGCCGTGCGGCGCGAGCTGGGACAATACGTCAGGATTCGCGGAGAAAATTCCGGGCTGCGGATTTTACTTGACGTTCATCTGCCTTTCAGCGAAAAAGAGCTGATTGAAAAGGCGGAGGAACAAGGCGTCAAAATCTATCCCGTGTCTCTTACCTATCAAAAACAGGTCCCTGAAAAAACAGTTTCTCTCGGTTTCGCGGGGGTTTCTGAAACCGATATACAAGAAGGCATAAAAAAACTGAGAGCCGCCTGGGCGCTGTAAAAGGCAGCTCACAGTTTGAAATACTGAAGCTTGAGTCAGGGGTGCAGTCTCAGCAGCAAAACGATTTATAGGACGGGCAGGCGGAGCGCAGTATCAATATTTTGCAAATTGAGTCGGACTTGTTCATTTGTGTTCCACGGGTGATACCAGCCTTTTTCCATCATATAGCGTGAGATTTGCTCGTGCATGTCAAGGGCTTCTTCTAAGTGCCGGGTGAGGATCGCTTTCACTTCAGGCGTTCCGGCTTCCGTCGCCGCCATCGCATAGTTTCTGACACCGCTTTTTGCCGAATTCAATAAATCCATTGCGACAATTTGGTCTGTCAGTGCATTCATTCCCGTCAAGTATTCAATAATCGGATTCATTCGTCATTCATCTCCTCATTCATGCTGTGCATCAGATAAAATTGAGGCAAATTCCTGCAATTGCCTTGTTGATGTATCCGCATCCTGCTGCATGATTTCTTTCAGCTGCGGATCGGATACGAGCGCTTTCATGGTTTTAGATTTCGTCAGACAAAGTGACTTAAAAGAAGCCATCTCCTGAATTTCAAGTAATTCATGTAAGGCGCTGGTCATTTCTGTAGCCTCCGTTCTCTAAGGTTTGAGTACAACTTTTATGCAATCATCTGTTTTCGTGTCAAACATCTCATAGCCGTGCTTCGCTTCGCTGAGCGGAATGACATGGCTTACAACATCGCCCGGATCAATTTTGCCGGTTGACACCAGTTCAAACATATACGGCATATAGTGGATGACGGGAGCTTGTCCTGATCGGATATTGACGTTTCGCTGCATGATATCGCCAAGGGGAAACCCGTTGTATCTGCCGCCGTACACGCCCGTAATCTGGATCGTTCCGCCTTTTCGCACCGCTTGGGACGCGATGACCAATGCACTCATCGCCCCGCCCTGAAGTTTTAATCCGCTGGCGAGGAACTCAAGGTCTGTCATTTTCCCGTCCATGCCGACGGCGTCAATGACAACGTCGGCGCCGCCTTTGGTGATTTCCTTCAGGTAGCTGCCCGTATTTTCGTGGTCTTCGAAGTTCACGATTTCCACTTTATTCGTCCGTTTCGCATGCTGGAGACGGTAGTTGACATAGTCTACGGCTATTACGCGTTTTGCTCCCTTTAACCAGCAGAATTTTTGAGCGAAAAGGCCCACGGGCCCGCAGCCGAGAACGATAACTGTATCGCCTTCTTTTACGCCGGCATTGTCAACGCTCCAAAAGCCGGTTGTCATCGCATCGGAAATAACACTCAGTTTCTCATCCGGTTCTTCGCATGTTTCGGGAACTTTAAAATGGGTAAAGTTCGCAAATGGAACGCGCAAATACTCCGCCTGTCCTCCCGGATAGCCGCCGGCATTTCCTGAATAGCCGAAATAAGCGCCTATATCGCCGTTCTCATTTGATTGATCACATTGGCTTTCCAGGTGATTTTTACAATAAACGCATTCTCCGCAGGCGATATTAAAAGGAATAATGACGCGGTCGCCTTTTTTGACTTTCGTCACGCCGGGACCGGTTTCTTCCACGATGCCCATCGGTTCATGGCCGATGATGTAGTCTTCCTGCAAGTTCGGGATGAGTCCGTGGATTAAATGTAAATCTGATCCGCAAATTGCCGTACTTGTGACTTTTATAATCATGTCATCGTGTTTTTCAATCTTCGGATCAGGCACGTCTTTGACAACGACGTTTTTCACTCCTTGATACGTTACGGCCTTCATGCTGTAATACCTCCAGTGTTAGTGTTCATCAGGTGTGCGGTCAAACATCCCTTTTCTGTTTGTTTCAACGGGAAACAGGTTCATATTTCCGACCATGAGGGTATTTTTCGCAGAGAGCTGATCCAATTTATACTGTTCGCTCAGATCATGCGGGTGAAACCACTTTTTGCTGACCATCAAGTCTGTTATCTCCTGATGCATCGCGATTCCCTGCATGAGCTGTTTGCGCAGCAAAGCTCTTACA
The DNA here is from genome assembly GCF_040311405.1 of Bacillus sp. FSL K6-2865. Classification (NCBI taxonomy): domain Bacteria; kingdom Bacillati; phylum Bacillota; class Bacilli; order Caryophanales; family Bacillaceae; genus Bacillus; species Bacillus sp. FSL K6-2865. The sequence goes on from NZ_CP152036.1 coordinate 576,740, forward strand.
TCAGGTGAAGCGGTTTCTGTTAAAGCGACGGCGGTATTTCTGACGCCTTCTTTGGCGCGTATGAGAAAATCCATTGCGAATGTCATATCCGCAAGTTCAGGGACATGTAATGAATTGATCGGATCTAAATGGTCATGATTCAATGATGCTTACCTTCCTTTCAATTGATGATCGAAGTCGGCCGGTTTTGAGGAACGGGGGCCTGAAACGTTGCCCGTTCATAAACCGCCTGCAGATCAGCAAGGTCTTGAGAGGCTTGCTGAACGTCTTTTTCCATTAACGTTTTCAGATCCTGATCAAACACAAGCCCTTGCATGAGCTTGGATTTCGCGACACAAAGCGTCTTGAAGTTAATGATTTCATGTAAGTCCAGCGACTCGTGAGCCGCTAATTCACGCTTATCCATAATCGTCTGAAACCTCCCTTGTAGAAATACGTAGTTAATTTCCCCTGAGAAAAGAGGTCTAGTCTTACAAATTTTGTTTATCAGAAAAAGCGGAGAGTCAAAAAAAGAGGAGGCACAATCGCTTCCTCTTGTTCACATGGAACGGCTGTTGGTGTCATGAACATTTTTCTGATGCGCGGGCGGTTTTGCCGCGCGGGAGACGAGACCGCTGAAACCCGGGAAAGGTCATAAAAAAGATATGAACAAAAAAGCAGCTTGCGAACAATCCCGCAGGCTGTTTTTTCTTTCACCCGTCATGCAGGAAAGAAGGGGAAGGTGAGAAGCAGGCACTTATGGTATGATGACAAATAGAATAAAACCTCGTGAGGCCGGTCGGCTAAAAGGAAGTGGACAGAGATTGTTTCGTACAAAACATCAAGAAGACTACGTCTCCCGTGACAGACGTTCATTGCATATGCTTGCGCTTCGGGTGCCCGGTCTGGCGTTTATTTTAATGGTATATGCCGCATCAGTCTCTTTGCAGTACATTTATGAAAGCTGGACGGTTTTTTTGCTGCTGTTATTCACGATATTGATCGTCATTTTTACCGTGCTGCACTGGCATTCCCATCGCTGGGTGAAGAAAAAAACGTTTCTTTATTTCATCATACAGGGATTTATCATATATACATCGGCTAACTTGATGACCGGGGGCTATATCGCGGTTGTCGTCGGTCTCTATGCCTTTTTAATCGGGCAGATTATCGGAATGGCGGATAAGGGAAAAACGCTGCTCATACTCTATCTTTTCATTTTAATGTCCATAACAGCCCTGCACCAGGAGCATCCGCATCATCTGCTGCGTTTCATCGTTATCGCCGCTCCCATCATGATCGTGATTATCACGTATGCGGCCACATTTTTCGCGCAAGTTGATGAAAAAATAAAAACACAGATGACGCTTGAAAAATTAGAGCTCGCTCACCGGCAAGTGAAACAGCTGACGCTTCAGAATGAAAGACAGCGGATGGCGAGAGACTTGCACGATACGCTTGCGCAGGGATTGGTCAGCTTGCATATGCAGCTTGAAGCGGTGCATGTTCATCTTTCAAAAGACAACACTGACAGAGCGAAAGACATCATCCGCCAGTCAATGGACAGAGTGAAAGGCACATTGGCTGATGCGCGCTCGGCCATTGACAACCTTCGCAGCACATCAGAAAAGATCGGGTTCTTAAAAGAAAGCATCACTGAACAAATCAACCATTTTACAGAAGCCTCCGGGCTGTCTTGTTTTTTAGATTACAGCGTGCATCATGTGCTTGACGTTCATACGGCGGAGAATTGCCATTACATGATCGGAGAAGGCCTGACAAACGCCGCCAAGCATGCAGAAGCAAAGAATGTCTGGGTATCCGTTCAAGAAGAAAAGGGACAGATCCGCATAACCGTCAAAGATGACGGGAAAGGTTTTGATGCCGGGACAAAAATGAGAAAAAGCGGACATTACGGGCTGCTTGGGATACAAGAACGCGTCAATATGATGAACGGCACTTTCCGTATAACAAGCGCCAGATCAGCGGGAACTCAAATTGAGATCATCATACCAATTCAAGGAGAGGCGGAACATGTATAAAGTGTTAATAGCAGATGACCATCTTGTCGTCAGAGAAGGTCTGAAGCTTTTGATAGAAACAAATGACCATTACACCATAACGGGAGAAGCGGAAAACGGGAAAACCGCCGTCCGCCTCGCAAAGGAATTAAAGCCAGATGTCATTCTCATGGATCTGTACATGCCGGAAATGAGCGGGCTGGAAGCCATTAAACAGATAAAAGAGCATTCTGATGTGCCGATCATTATTTTGACGACCTATAATGAAGATCATCTGATGATAGAAGGCATTGAATCAGGCGCGAACGGTTATCTGCTGAAAGATACAAGCTCAGAAACCTTATTTCATACGATGGATGCGGCGGTCAGGGGAGAAGTGCTTCTGCAGCCGGATATCTTGCGGCGTTTCCGGGAAATGAAAATGGAACGGGCAAATGCCAATGAAACACAGCTGACGGACAAGGAAATCATAGTTCTAGAAGCCGTTGCGCAAGGACATAAAAGCAAAGCGATCGCCTTCGATTTAGGAATCTCAGAGCGGACGGTAAAAGCGAGATTAACATCGATTTATAACAAATTAGGCGCTGATTCGCGGACGGAAGCCGTCACTATTGCCATGCAAAAAGGCATTCTGAAACTGAATATATAATGAAAAACTGCCCAAACGTACATGCCCCTATGTACGTTTTTTTTATGTGAATGTGAACTACAATTAGGCAGAAAGTAATGATTGGAGAGGAGTATTCGATGTCTGGTTTTTTATATAAATTAGGGGGATGGTCTGCCCGCAACCGATTAAAAATGATCAGTGCGTGGCTCGTGATACTGATCGCTTCGATTGTGATCGCCATCTCGTTAAAACCTGCTTTTTCTGAGGATATGTCAATTCCCGACACACCTTCTGAAAAGGCGATGGATATCATTCAAAAAGAATTTTCAAAGGGTCCCGATAAAGGAAGTATACGGGTTATTTTCGGAGCTGAAGACGGGAAGAAATTGACGTCAAAACCGGAAAAACAAGCGATTGAAGAGACATTAAAGAAGATCAAAACAGATCATTCAGTCGCTTCGATTGCAAGTCCTTTTGAGACAGGAACCATTTCTAAAGACGGATCAGTGGCATATGCCGATATTACGTACAAAAAAGCGGCGGATGACATTACGGATGCGTCTGTTTCACATATTAAACACAGTCTGTCCGCCGCAGGAGACAAGGGTCTGCAGACGGAGCTCAGCGGCGATGTGCCGGGGGCCGGTGTTGAAATCGGCGGTGTATCTGAAATTGTCGGCGTTGTGCTGGCATTCGTTGTTCTGGCCATTACGTTTGGTTCATTAGTCATCGCGGGGCTTCCGATTGTCACCGCCCTGATTGGGTTAGGTGTAAGCGTCGCGCTGACGTTAATTGGGACACAGTTCTTTACGATAGCCTCGGTCAGTCTCTCATTATCCGGAATGATCGGACTGGCCGTCGGAATTGATTATGCGCTGTTCATCTTTACAAAGCATCGTCAGTTTTTGGGCGAAGGTGTACAAAAAAATGAATCGATCGCGAAAGCCGCGGGAACGGCAGGCAGCGCCGTCGTTTTTGCGGGACTGACCGTGATCGTCGCGCTTTGCGGATTGACTGTTGTCGGCATTCCGTTCATGTCTGCCATGGGATTGACTGCGGCACTCAGTGTGCTGATGGCTGTATTGGCATCAGTAACGCTGGTGCCTGCGGTGTTGTCAATCGCAGGAAAACGAATGATTCCGAAATCATACAAGAAGAAAGAAAAGAAAAGCGCCGACACGAATGCCTGGGGGCGCTTCGTTACAAAGAAGCCTATTCTGTTAAGCATTTTCAGCATCATTCTTTTAGCCGTCATCAGTCTGCCGGCCATGCATTTAGAGCTGGGGCTGCCTGATGCGGGAATGAAAGCGAAAGACAGCCCGGATCGCCGCGCCTATGATCTGTTGTCTAAAGGATTCGGAGAAGGCTTTAACGGCAAGCTGACAATTGTTGCCGATGCAAAAGGGGTCAAGGGGAACAAAAGTGAAGCATTTCAAGACGCCGTGAAAGAAATGAAGGACTTGCACAATGTGGCGAGCGTCACACCGGCCATGCCGAACGAAAAAGGGGACTATGCCATTATTACGGCAGTGCCTGAAACCGGACCGAATGATAAGGCAACGAAAGAGTTAGTGCAGGATATACGGAAACTGTCAGACAAAAACGGCATCCGCCTGCTCGTCACCGGGTCAACCGCGGTGAACATTGATATTTCAGACCGGTTAAACGATGCGATTCCGGAATTCGCCATTCTCATTGTCGGGTTTGCGTTTGTATTGCTGACCGTTGTTTTCCGCTCGCTTCTCGTGCCGCTTGCCGCCGTCGTCGGCTTTTTGCTGACGATGACCGCTACACTCGGCTTATCGGTATTCGTCCTGCAGGATGGGAATTTCACCGGCTTGCTCAGCATTCCGGAAAAAGGCCCGATTCTCGCCTTCCTGCCTATTTTAGCAATCGGTATTCTTTTCGGGCTGGCGATGGACTATCAAGTATTCCTAGTCAGCAGAATGAGAGAAGAATATGTCAAAACAAAAAATCCGGTACAAGCCATTCATGCCGGATTGAAACATAGCGGACCTGTCGTAACAGCGGCGGGACTGATCATGATTTTTGTCTTTGCGGGATTCATCTTTGCGGGAGAAGCTACGATCAAATCCATGGGCTTGGCAATGACCTTCGGTGTTCTTTTTGATGCGTTCATTGTAAGAATGACCATTATTCCGAGTGCCATGAAGCTGATGGGACATGCGGCCTGGTACTTGCCGAAGTGGCTGGATAAAATCATTCCGAACGTGGATATCGAAGGCCATAAGCTGACACAAGGCAAAACACCGGAGAAACCGGAAGAATAAAATGAAAAAGCAGATCGTTATGATCTGCTTTTTTTATGTGCTGACCGCATCCATGAAAAGAGAAAAAAGCTTTTTCATGTCTTCATGTTTTTTTGTCAGCATTTCAGGATGCCATTGCACGCCGACGACAAATAATTCACCCGTCCGTTCAATCGCTTCAATGGCCCCGTCTTTCGCATAAGCCGCCACTTTAAACAAAGGCGCCGTCTCTTTTATGATCTGGTGATGGAATGAATTCACCCGCGCTGAATCGCCAAACAAGGAATGAAGACGTGTCCCTTTTTCAAAAGAAACATGATGGGTTTTTAACGGCGGATCTTTTTCTTGATCATGCTTAATGTCAGCAAACGAAGCGTGTGTCAGGTCTTGATATAAAGTTCCCCCGTAAGTGACGTTTAACATATGCATCCCCCGGCAGATGGCCAGAATCGGCTTTTCTAAAGCAACCGCCGTGAGAATCAGCTCCTTCTCGTAGGCGTCTCGATCAGGAAAGGTCTTTCTTAAAGCCTGTAAAGGTTCTTCGCCGTAAAACAGCGGGTCTATATCCTGGCCGCCGGACAGAATGATCCCGTCAACATGAGAGACCTGTTCCTTTAAAAGCGCCGTCTCTTGAATCACCGGCAATATAAACGGCACACCGCCGGCCTCAGAAACAGACTGAATATAATCATTATTGACATATGCCCTATTATAACCCGGGAAAGGGCCGGATTGATCAGCCATAATGTTTCCCGTAATTCCGATGCGTTTGGCCATTCTTCGCCCCCCTGAACCATGCTCATAATTAATCTGAACGTAGGTTGTACAAATCAGTTTGAAATTATTCTTCATGATACGTGAGCTTTCCAAAACAAAACCCGTGACAATCACGGGTTTTTACATTCATTTCAATTTCTTGATTTCTTCCGTCAGCTCTTTGAATTTTTGATCAAGCTCACGATATTGTTTATCAGCCGGAGTCATGAAGCTGAGTTTTCCGAGGACTTCCTGCCGTTCGGTCTCAAGCTTTAATCGCAGTTCTTCAGCATCGTCTCTGACGGAGGGAGATTCTTTCCATTGTTTTCGGACGCTGCCGTTTGAGATATCAAGCCGGATGTCCGTCGTCTTTTCGACAAAGTAACGATCATGAGATACGATGATGAGCGTTCCGTCGTATCGGGCCAAAGTGTCTTCAAGCTGCTCGCGTGACGGCAGATCAAGGTGGTTTGTCGGCTCATCCAGAATCAGCACATCTTTCTCCTCTAAAATAAACGCCATCAGTTTGCATTTGACCCGCTCTCCCATGCTCATCTTGCCGATGGGTTCCGTCCATTGCGCTGCGGTAAATCCTAAATGCTTCATGAGGGATTGGACATTTCCCCTAGCTTCGAACGTTTCTTTGTAAAAAAGCTGTTCGGGGGTTTTATCAAGCGGAAGGTCGAATACTTCCTGCGTTAAATATCCGACGTTTGCAGAGGGAGAAATCCATATGCCGCCCTGCGCTTTTTCCTGACCGAGGATGACCTTCAATAATGTTGTTTTCCCGCTGCCGTTCGGGCCTGTAATCGCGATCTTTTCACCGTGCATCACAGTGAAATTCACGTTTTTGAAAAGCGTTCGTCCGTCATATGACTTTGTGACATCCCTTACTTCTAAAAAACGCTTTCCCGCTTTTTTGCGGTGCTCAATGGAAAAACGGACTTCATACTCCGCTTCAACCGGTTCTGCTTTCGCTTTTTCAAGCTCTTTTTCAAGACGCTTCTGCTTTGATTTAATCTGGGCGTCCGTGCGTTTTGCTTTTACGCGATGGTATTCTTTAAAGCCTTCTATTTTCGTTGATTGGGCGTGGGCTTTTTTTGACCAGGCGCTCAGCTCGTTCATTTGAGCTTCAATCCTTTTGACCATATTCTGCTGATTCTCATATTCGCGCTGCTGTGTCAGCCTTCTCTGTTTGCGGACCTCCATATAGCTTGAATAATTCCCTTTATGTTCAATGAGTTTCTTTCCTTCGATGGCCCAGATTTTTGTCGCCGCTGCATCTATAAAAGCACGATCATGCGAAACAAAAATAATGGTGCCTTTGTAATTCTTGATCTGATTTAGCAGTATTTCCAAACTGTGCTGATCGAGGTGGTTCGTCGGCTCATCTAATAACAAAAGGCTGCTTGAGGAGGAGAAACCTTTGGCAAGACGGGCTTTCAATTTTTCTCCGCCGCTTAATTGCGAAAAGGCGCGTGCGGGTACGTTCCACTTTTCTAACAAGGCTGCCTCCGCAGGCTCCGGATGGCCGGAATCATAAGCTTCTGTTTCTTGTTCCACCATATATATGTTCACATCTTGCATCATCTGGATCTGTCCTTGTGACGGCGCTTTTTGATTGCAGATCAATTGCAGCAATAACGATTTGCCGGCGCCGTTTTTACCGATAACGCCGATGATGTCACCTTGCTGAACGCTCGCGCTGATTTGTTCAAAAAGGGGAACGCTGTTGATTTCATAACTGATGCCGCTTATTTTTAACATTTCTTTCATATGTCAATCCCTCGCTTTAAAGGGAGGACCAAAAAAATCCTCCCAATTGATTTGGAAGGATTAGCCGTACCTGTGCATGATCAAATAAGCTATTTTTACATAGCTTTCGTATCGTATAGAAAATGGGCAGACTAATCCTATTTTTTCTGATTTGAAATATTTGATTTCAAACGGTCAAAATAAGATTAGTTAATCATTGTCCACCCATCATCCCTTCGTATTTGTTACAAACAGTGTAGCACACACTTATCTGTAAAAGCAAAGGGTATAAGCCTTTTTATTCCAGATTGGAGACTTCCCATTCTTCTTCTAAAACGGCATAATAATATTCGTCCCACCATTCATTATCATGGGGGATGCATTTTTTAAAAAAGCCTTCCCGTCTCATCCCGATCTTTTCCATCACCCGGTGCGAAGCCATGTTTTCCGGCTGACATGTCGCAATGATCCGGTGTAATTTCATCTTGTTAAACCCGAATGCCAGCACGGCGCGCGCCGCCTCTGAAGCATATCCTTTGCCCTGGTATTCCGGGTGAAACACCCAGCCGATTTCATACGTATGATCGCCAAAATACTGAAAAAAAGCAATGTGGCCAATGACCGTTTTCTCATCCTTCAATAAAACGGGAAACTTCCCGGCATGTTCACCGCTGTTTTCAGTAACGAATTTCCTGGCATCTTCTTCGGTAAAGACACCCTCTGGTATATATTTCATGACATTCGGATTTGAGGTGTACGCATAGACATCCTGCCAATCTTCCGGTTCAAATGTCCGGATTACGAGCCTGTCAGTTTTGATATTCATTTTTTATGTTCCTCCATCAAAAAAGGTTTCATTTACTACTTCGATTGAAAGATGTAAAAACCTTTAAGCGGGGAAGAGCCGAATAAAAAAAGCCTGCAGCTATACACTGCAGGCGGTTATTTTTCATTTCCGGCGGCGGGCAGGTTTGTAAACCCGAATTGCCCTCCGACAGCTTCTTTTACTTCATGAATAACGATAAATGATTTCGGATCAATTTTTTGAACATGTTTTTTGATTTTCAGCAATTCGTTCTTTTTAATGACAACATAGATAATGCGCTTGTCTTTGCTGCCGTAATACCCGTATCCGTAAAAAATCGTCGCCGCGTTGCCGTACTCGGAGGTGATGGCTTTGGCGATTTCTTCGTATTGGTCAGACATAATGGTGAGAGCTTTTTTATTATGGAAACCCTCAATGACAATATCGACGATTTTGGCGCACAGATATACGAATATAAACGTATACAGCATATGATTGATACCGATCGCTAAAACGGATGCGAAAATGATGACACAATCCATATAAAACATGCTTTTGGAGATGTTAAAGCCCTTTGTGTAATTTAATAAATACGCCAACAGCGTGGTCCCGCCGGTAGATCCGTCAGCGATAAAGATCAATGCCAGCCCCGCTCCCATCAGCAGAGCGCCGAATACAATCCCGAGCACCATATCGTGCACGCCGAACGGAATAAAGCTGACGATGCTGAGAAAAACAGAAGTCATTCCCGTACCGAGTATCGTGTATAAAATCGTTTTTTTCGTTAAAAATTTATAAGCCAGCCCGATAAAAATCAAATTTACAACCAGAGTCGTAATACTTGCAGGTATATGGAAAAGATAATATAACACGAGAGCGATTCCCACGGTGCTGCCGTCCCCTAAATGATTCGGGATGACGAAAAATTCCACGGACGCCGCAATAAGAAAGGCTCCGGCCATAATCATCAGTATATCCTTGCAAATGTTCTTCATGTGCAAACCTCCTCCGCAGTCAAAAATATATAAAAAACAAAAACGCCTCAAAAATTATCCAGCAGAACTAAATAATTTTTAAGACGAATCATTCACAATCTCGTTTGTTCATTCAGTAAAGAATGATCAGCTTCAATATCGAAGATTATATAGACACCTTCACATCTTGTCAATGTCGTGAAAATTGATTTTTCTGCAGTGTATATGAGGTTTAAATCAAGTTAAAACGAGGAATGATATCAGAAGAGTTTTCATTTCTGCTCTATCAATAAGAGAAATGTAATGAGAGACAACGAAGAAGGGATGATGACATTGGAACGAATTTTTATCAGTCCGGCCAAATACGTGCAGGGAAAAAACGCCATTAAAACGATCGGCGGACATCTGGAGGGCGTTGGTGAAAAAGCCGTCGTCATCGCGGACAAAACCGTATGGGATATCGCGGGCCACAAGGTGACGGCTGAATTAAAGAAAAGCAATATCTCTTCTGAAGAGGCGGTTTTCAACGGCGAAGCCTCCCAGGAAGAAATGAAAAGAATTGCCGGCATCGCAGAAAAAGCAGGCGCGACTATTGTCATCGGAGTCGGCGGCGGTAAAACGCTTGATACGGCCAAAGCCGTATCAGATGAAATAAACGGCTATACCGTTATCGTGCCGACGGCCGCTTCAACGGATGCTCCGACAAGCGGGCTGTCTGTCGTGTATTCTGAACAAGGCGCGTTCGAAAACTATCGTTTCTATCATAAGAATCCTGACCTGGTTCTGGTCGATACGAAAATCGTCGCGGAAGCTCCGCCGCGCTTTTTAGCATCAGGGATTGCCGATGCAATGGCGACGTGGATAGAGGCGCGCAGTGTCATCGCCAATGGCGGTAAAACGATGGCAGGCGGAATTCCGACAATCGCCGGAGAGGCTATCGCGGAAAAATGTGAAGCGGTATTATTCAAATACGGCCATCTCGCTTATGAGTCTGTGAAAGCGAAAGCCGTTACGCCCGCATTGGAAGCGGTGGTTGAAGCCAATACACTTCTGAGCGGACTGGGATTTGAAAGTGGCGGCTTAGCTGCGGCACATGCCATTCATAACGGATTTACCGCGCTTGAAGGTGAAATCCATCACTTGACCCACGGTGAAAAAGTGGCATTCGGCACGCTCGTTCAATTGGCGCTGGAAAAACGTTCGCTTGAGGAAATTGAGCGGTATATCGCGTTTTATATCAGCTTGGGGCTGCCTGTCACACTTGAAGACATCAAATTGAAAGACGCATCTAAAGAGGACATTATGAAAGTGGCAGAAGCCGCGACGATTGAAGAAGAAACAATTCATGCCGCTTTTGACGTGACGGCTGACGACGTGGCGGATGCCATTATAGCGGCTGATCAATACGCAAAAGCATTTAAAGAAAAACACGCGTAAAACCTTTTACCGCGTGACCCGGACCCAAGGGCTGTTACAGCCCTTGGTTTTTTTGCGCCCTTTGAAAACTTTTAAAAATAAAGAAAAAATTATGATACAATATACAAATGTTTTGAGAGATTGACAAAGGAAAGGTGGGAACGATATGCTGCATAATCCGACCGGTAAGGAGCGGCTTGCGCTGGCTTTTCTTCTCGGAATGCTTGCGATACTGGGGCCGCTCAATATAGATATGTATCTGCCGAGTTTCCCTGAAATCGCTGAAGATTTAAGCGCCCGAGCATCGCTTGTCCAGCTCAGTTTAACCGCATGTCTGATCGGACTGACAATCGGACAGGTTGTTGTCGGCCCGTTAAGTGACGCGAAGGGAAGAAGAAAACCGTTATTACTATGTATTTTTTTATTTGCGTTGTTTTCTCTGTTTTGCGCACTTGCACCGAACATTACTACATTAGTGATTGCCCGTTTTCTTCAAGGATTCACCGCTTCGGCAGGACTCGTTTTATCCCGTGCAATCGTCAGAGATGTGTTTTCGGGAAGAGAGCTTTCTAAATTTTTCTCGCTGCTGATGGTCATTACCGCCGTCGCGCCGATGGTGGCGCCGATGACGGGAGGCGCGATTTTACTGCTTCCGTTTGCATCATGGCATACGATTTTTCTCTTTTTAACCTTTATCGGGTTTTTGCTTGTTCTTATCATTGCGCTCAAGCTGACAGAAACCCTGCCGCCGGAAAAGCGGATTCCGAGCTCCATCGGAAATTCCGTGCGGACAATGGGAAGCCTGCTGAAGGATCGGTCATTTATCGGCTATGCGCTGACGGTCGGTTTTATTCACGGCGGGAGCTTTGCGTATGTCTCCGGAACGCCTTTCGTGTATCAGGATATTTACGGAGTCTCGCCTCAGGTATTCAGTGTTTTATTCGGCATAAACGGTCTGGCGATCATTACCGGAAGCTTTATCATCGGGCGTTTCGGCGGAATCATTCACGAAAAAAGCCTGTTGAGAATCGGCGTGATTACAGCGATGACGGCGACTGCCGTTCTGCTCGTCATGACGATCATTCACGGACCGCTGGCGGCACTGGTGATTTCAATTTTTATTTATATGATTACGATCGGCATGACGCTGACAAGCACCTTTACATTGGCGATGGAAAAGCAGGGACACCGCGCGGGAAGCGCAAGCGCACTGCTTGGCATGCTTCCGCTTCTTCTCGGTTCCATCGTGTCGCCGCTTGTGGGGATGAATGAAGCGACGGCCGTCCCGATGGGGGCAATTATGTTCACGACATCCGTTATCGGTTCCATCGCTTTTTTCGCCTTAACAACAAAACCGGAGAAAGCAAAAAAGGAGTGAAATGATTCACTCCTTTTTTTGATGCCCGTTATTCATATTTCTTCAGCACGATCGCCGAATTATGCCCGCCAAAGCCGAATGAGTTGGAAAGGCCGATCGTTAACGATTGATGGCGGGGCCCGTCTGCTACATAGTCCAAATCACATGCCGAATCAGGGTGCTGCAGATTGATCGTCGGCGGGATGATGCCGTGTCTCAGGCTTTCTGTCAGAGCGATGGCTTCAACGCCGCCTGCCGCGCCAAGCATGTGGCCGAGCATTGATTTGTTGGCCGTAACCGGAATATCATACGCAAGCTCCCCGAATAATGTCTTGATGGCCAATGTTTCAGAAAGATCTCCGGCTTTTGTGCTTGTCGCATGAGCGCTTACGACATCAATGTCTTCCGCTGAAACGTTCGCCTTTTTCAAAGCGTTTTTCATCGCCAGGTATGCGCCCGTTCCTTCCGGATGGGAGGCCACCATATGATAGGCGTCAGAGCTCGCACCGTAGCCGAGCACCTCACAAAGGATCGGGGCATTTCTGCCGATTGCACTATCCAATGATTCCAATACTAAGATGCCCGCGCCTTCACTCATGACAAATCCATCACGATCCGCGTCAAACGGACGGCTTGCAGCGGCGGGGTCTTCGTTTCTCGCTGACAGCGCGTGGGCATTGCCGAAGCTGGCTAATGACAAATTCGTAATCGCCGCTTCCGCTCCCCCGGCAAACATGATATCTGCGTCATCATTCCGGATGGCGTTGAATGCTTCCCCGATCGACGTATTGCCGATGGAACACGCGGTGACGGGAGAAAGTGAGGGGCCGAGCGCGCCTAATCTGATGCTGATTTGAGCGGCGGCCGCATTTGAGATCATCATGGGGACAAGGCTTGGGCTCACTTTTCGCGCTCCCCGTTCATTTAAAGTATGAACGTTATCAATCAAAGTCGTGATGCCGCCGATTCCCGAGCCGACGTACACGCCGAGGCGTTCACGGTCAATCTGATCGAGCTGAATCCCGGAGCTTTCAAGCGCCTGTTCCGCTGCCGCTAAAGCAAACTGGCTGAAACGGTCAAGCCGTCTCGCTTCTTTTCTGCCCCATCTTTCTTCTGCGTCAAAATCAAGGACGGTGCCGGCTATTTTTGTCTTGGAGCCGGAGACATCAAACGAATCGATGAAAGAGATTCCCGATTTTCCTTCCGTCAGGTGTTTCCAAAATGTATGCACATCATTGCCGAGAGGTGAAATCACTCCCATTCCGGTGATCACAACTCTTTTCATGGTCATTCCTCCTTCGGTATGTATTTATTGTAACTCGCAATTATCCTATTACAAGTTGTTGTTTATCCTAGTATAATAAATACCAGGGTAAGAGAGGAGAGATTCGGTATGATACCAGAAGGAAGATTGCAGGCGCTCTCAGAGTTTTTAAAAACGCAGCGGGCCAAAATTTCTCCGCAGATGGCCGGGCTGCCGATGGGCACACGGAGAAGAACGCCCGGACTCCGAAGAGAAGAGGTCGCGCAATTAGCCGGCGTAAGCACCACGTGGTATACGTGGCTGGAGCAGGGCAGAGACATTAAAGTGTCCGCAGCCGTATTGGACGCCGTTTCCGATGCGCTGCAGCTGAACAAAGATGAGAGAAATTATTTATACGCGCTTGCCATTGAGGAGGGCGTGAAGCAGCCGTTTACCGCGGAGGAAGAAGCGGTTATCAGCCCGTCGCTTTCAAAAATTCTGCAGGAGCTCCGTTATTGTCCCACCATTATCTCGGACAGGCGGTGTCATATCGTGGGATGGAACCAGGCCGCGGCTCACGTATTTTTAGATTTTGAACAAATTCCTCCTGAAAAACGGAATCTCATAGAGCTATTGTTTTCCAGAAAAGAATTAAGAAGTTTAGCCGTGAACTGGGAGCACTTTGTGAAAGGATTCATCGCCATTTTCAGAACGTATTACGGCCAGTATGTAGCTGATACGTGGTATTCTCAGTTTATAGAAGAAATGGAGAAAACGTATTCGGAATTTCATACGCTGTGGAATGAGAGCGAAGTCAGCTCGGCACCCGAAGTATTAATTGAGTTCCGCCACGCGAAGGCGGGAAAAATGGTCTTTAACCTGACTTCATTTCAGGTTCAGGGCAACAGTGATCTGCGCTGCAGTGTGTATACGCCGGTAGATCATACCGAAACGGAAGCAAAGCTGAAAAAGCTCTTCGAAAACAGATGAAGAACAGAACAAAACGGGAGGCGGCCGCCTCCCGTTTCAGTTTAAAATAAAAGCATGAGACCGGCGATGGCCGGGGTTAAAAAGATGGCTGATTTCAGAATGACTTTCGGCACGAGGTTGGTGAATTTCGCTCCGACATATGCGCCGCACATCGTTCCGATCAGCACTTTGACCAACAGCATATAATCGACAAATCCTTCCGTCACATAACCGAGTCCTCCGCCGACCGCAAGCGGGATAATGACAAGCATGGTGGTGCCGACCGACTGGCGGATGGATAAGCGCAAAAGAATCATTAAGCCGATTTGGATGAAAGGGGCAGAGCCGATTCCGAACGTTCCGGACAAGATTCCTGCGATGACACCGAGTACAACGGCTTTCACCCATATGTTTAGATTGCTTTGCTGTCCCGAATCTTCTTGTGTTTCTTTTACAATAAATAACCGGACTAAAATAAGCAGAGCAGATAAAAACAGCATGCCCGCCGTCAAGTAATGCAGCAAATCTGCGGGGATAAGGGAAGTAAGCCTTGCCCCGAAAAACGAACCGAATGCCGCAAAAACGCCGACGATGAGACCGATCTTCATCTGAATATTGCCTTCACGGTAGTGGCTGAATGCCCCCGACAAACTTGTGAAAGCCATTCCGGCAAGGGAGGTGCCTAAAGCCGTATGAATCGGTACGTGAAACAGTATAGTTAAAAGTGCAATGACAAAACCGGCTCCCCCGGCGCCGATAAACCCGAGAATAATCCCGAGAAGAAACATAACGAGTATAATAAGCACAATCTTCTCCTCCATTTAGATGCCTGATCACCATGTTCCGCTCCGCTGTATCAGGTTTTAATAATCGACCGTAGTCCGTCGACCGTCGTCTGATATCTTTATGTTACCTCAAATTTAAGGTATTGGCAAGAAGCCGAATTGCTTTTATACAGAGGGTTTACAGCTCTTTCACCATCACTTTTTCACCATTGAAGTCCAGCTCTCCATTGAATGAAAAGCCGAATCTTTGATAAAGCCGCAATGCGTGCACATTATCTTCAAACAGGCTTAAATAAATCCGTCTGCAATCATATATTCGAACGAGATGACGGATTAGGGCATCAAGCAACAGCTTGCCAAATCCCCGTCCCTGATAGCGTTCATCAATAAAAAAACGGTCAAGCCACACTCTGCCGTTTTCATTTTCCTCATCATATTCCGGAAACCATCCGTACATGGCAAAGCCGACCAATTCCCCGTTAACATAAAGACCGGCCGGCTGATAATGCCGGCAATCCTCAGCATCTTGTAAGCACTCTTCCGCGGTTTCAATAAATGAAATCTGGCTTTCCCTTACATGAAGCGCCAGTATATCGGCACGGTTTTCTTCCGTGACTGTTCTGATTTCAATCGTCATACTTGATACTCCTCTTCCGCTTTTTTTGAGACGGTAAAGCTTTCATTACGTAAGCCATTTGTGAATCAGCCTTCTCTCGGATACAATGATCATCATAAAGGATATGGTTACCGTATAGTCAAGGAGGCATTATGAGCGAAGACGTCAGAAAATACTTCACAACGGGTGAATTTGCAAAACTGTGCCACGTAAAAAAACAAACCCTGTTCCATTATGACGAGATCGGCCTGCTTTCTCCGGAAATCAAAAAAGCGAACGGATACAGATACTATTCCTATCATCAATTCGAACTGTTCCAGGTCATCGGTCTGTTTAAGGAGGTCGGCGTGCCCTTGAAGCAGATCAAACCGCTCTTAACAAACAAAACCCCTGAGGGTATCATCACGCTTTTAAAAGAGAAATCTTCAGAAATCGAAAGCAAAATCAAAAAGCTGGAGCACCTGCAAAGGATGATTCGGACAAAGGTGAAGCTGACCGAACAAGCCTTGGAGACAGACTTTTCCTCCGTCTCATTGCAGCGATTAGATGAAGAGACACTTATGATAGGACGGCCCGTACTCCATTTGCCAGAACGGCAATATACTGCCGCCATTTCCGAATTGATCCGCTATATGCGGGTACATGAGCTCGATCAGGGGCATCCGGTCGGCGGACTGTTTGCGCGGGAGCAGATTCTGAAAAAAGAATTCTACAACTACACCCATTTTTATATGAAGACAGAAGAAGGCATAGAGAATAGAGACCTCCATATCAAGCCGAAAGGGCTTTATGCCGTCGGGTACCAAATAGGGGATGAAGCGGAAGCGGCTTACCGCAGCATCATGCAGTTTATTGAAGAGTATGGGCTGGAAATGGGCGATTATGCATATGAAGAATATATGCTTGATGAAGTTGTGGCGGACGGGTTTGACAATCAGATCACAAGAATCCAGCTGCAAGTCCGCAATCGATAAAGCCGATGCCGCCGTTCATTTACGTCTTCTAACAAACCTTGTATAATGAGAAAAATCAGATTGCAATTGAGGTGAAAAACGATATGTTTCTAGCCCCCTTATTTGAACATGATGTACCGGCAGCACTTCTCCGCCCTTAATGGAGGAAAGTGACTGCGCTTCTCTCCGTTAGGGCATATGACGTGACCTAATATGATAACGGAGGGTGCATCAAATTGAAAAATACATTGTTCGGTTCGATTTATTTGGCATTGGCCGCCAGTATCTGGGGCGGTATGTATGTCGTTGTAAAAGTTGTGGTAGCGGTCATTCCGCCGCTTGAACTGGTATGGCTGAGATATGCGGTGGCGCTTCTGTCGCTTTTGATTCTCAGTTTATTTACACGCCAATCCTGGAAAGTTCATAAACGTGATTTATTACTGATCGCTGCGATCGGATTGATCGGCAACACGGTTTCGATCGTCACGCAGGAAATCGGCACGAAATTATCAACCGCGCAGATGGGTGCGATTATTACGGCATCCACTCCCGCATTTATGGTTGTATTTGCCCGGCTGATGTTGAAAGAACGGTTAACGCTGAAAAAAGGAATATCGACAGGGCTGGCGACGATCGGAGTATTGCTCATTGTGGGGAACGGAGATCTCAATATGTCGAGCCAGCTCGGCGGTCTCTCGCTTCTGGCTGCGGCGCTGACATGGGCTTTGATGTCCGTGCTGATGAAACGGGTACCCGGCCATTACTCACCGCTTGTCGTCACAACGTATTCCATTTGCGTCGCATTTGTCATCCTGACCCCGTTTACAGCGGGCCCGCTTCGGGAGATTCCTTTGTCTCAGCTTGCCCGGCCTGAGATATGGGGCGGACTTTTATATCTGGGTGTGATCTCAACCGCCTGCGCGTTCATGCTTTGGAATCGCGGATTGCAATTGCTGAATGCGGCAAGCGGCGGTCTGTTTTTCTTCTTTCAGCCGCTTTCCGGGACTTTGCTCGGCTGGCTGCTGCTGGGAGAGACGATCGGAGGAACCTTCTGGATCGGGGCGGCTCTTATTGTTTCAGGCGTCGTTCTCGTCATGAAAGAAAAATAGAAAATGAAAAAAAGCCATTCAGCAAAGGGACTGACCCCATAATATGAGACAAACAAAAAACACCTTCAAGTTTGAAAACGGATCGTTGTTATCCGAAATTAGACTTGGAGGTGTTTTTCTATGAGGGCAAGAGTGAGTTATCCGGTTGAAGTCAAACAGAAGGCTGTAGAAATGAGATTGGCGGGCGTGCCTGTGAAGGAGATCATGCAGGAATTGAATATAAAGAATAAGACGCAGGTGCAGACATGGGTCAGGTGGTATAAAGCTGGGGACACACATCGATTCGAACAACCTGTCGGAAAGCAATATTCTTATGGAAAAGGTCCAGAGTATTCTTCCGAATTAGAGAAACTGCAGGCAGAAAATCGTTATCTGAGACAACAGAATGAAGTGTTAAAAAAGTACAACGAATTGGAAAGGAAGCTGATAGCGAAACGCCAGTCGAGCTTGTAGAAGCATTGCGCGGCACAATGACCATACAGGATATCTGTATTCATTTAGGTATCTCACGAGCATCTTATTATCGTTGGAAGAAGAATCTGATGAAAGATAACCCTAAATACCATTTAGAAAAACAAATCGGCACGTTGTGCCGAGAACACAAGTATCGATATGGCTATCGGAAAATCACAGCCATATTAAAAAAGGGAATGCGTATTAATCATAAAACGGTTCAGCGCATTATGCAGAAAAATCAGTGGCAATGCCGGGTTAAGGTGAAAAAGCGCAAGAAGAATGGGCAGCCATATGCCGTGGCCGAGAATATATTAGATCGGAACTTTCAGTCTGATCGCCCTCTGGAAAAGCTAGTAACGGATATCACATATTTGCCTTATGGGCAGAAACAATTGTATCTTTCCAGTATATTGGATTTATACAATGGAGAAGTGATTGCTTTTACGATTGGCGATAGACAGGACACAGATTTTGTCTTACACACACTTGATCAGCTGCCCGTACTCCCAGAGAACTGCGTGTTACATAGTGACCAAGGTTCTGTTTATACATCTTATGAGTATCAGAAAGCTGTTAAAACAAAAGGCATTACCATGAGCATGTCCCGTAAAGGGACACCCGCTGATAATGCCTCCATCGAATCGTTTCATTCCTCACTAAAGTCTGAAACGTTCTACCTCGACAGGTTGGAAAGCACTACGACGACCATCGTAGAGCAAACTGTCGAAACCTATATATACTATTATAACAACATTCGTATTCAAACGAAACTAAACAACCAGCCGCCGGTCACATACCGACAGCTGGCTGCTTAAAGGTGTTTTGATCCCTGTCTCAAAAACGGGGGTCAGTCCCCAAATGAATGGCTTTTTTCTGATTTTCCGGCAGGATTCGCTCCGTCATACACAGAAAACAAGGAGCAGAAACGGATCATGGGCACCGGTACTCTCAAGGTGCAATACTCGGACCCTCAGGGTTTCGTCAATTAACATAACGGGCGGTGAAAAAATGGAGCCAAAATGGCTTGAATGGGCAAAACAGCTTCAATCCGCGGCGCAAGCGGGGCTGGCTTATTCCAAAGACATATATGATATTGAGAGATTTGAAGAAATAAGAAAAATAAGCGTGGATATCATGGCGCATCATACCGGCATCGATAAAAGGGTCATCAAAGACGTATTCGCCGGTGACACGGGCTATCCCACTCCGAAAGTTGATATCAGAGCGGCAGTTTTTAAAGATCAGAGCATATTAATGGTAAGAGAGAAAAGCGACGGCAGATGGGCGCTGCCGGGCGGATGGGCTGATATCGGGATTTCTCCGGGCGAGACCGCTGTCAAAGAAGTAAAAGAGGAATCGGGAATCGAAGTAAAGCCCGTTAAACTGTTAGCTGTAATGGATAAGAAATGTCATTCCCATCCGCCGTCCGCCGCCCACGTTTACAAAGTGTTTATCAAATGCGAGATCATCGGCGGCCGGATCAGGGAGGGAACAGAAACAAGCGCCGCCGGCTTTTTTGCGGAAACGGAACTGCCGCCGCTATCTGAAGCCCGCAATACAGATAGTCAGATTGAAAAGATGTTTGCGTATCTCAAACATCCGGACGAACCCGTTTATTTTGATTAAGGCAGCAATCAGAAAGAAAAGGGGGCCCGAGTATAATGGAGGATTCAATTAAACAGCAGGCGCAGCGGCAATTTGCCAAAAACGCCGCGAAATATGTGACTAGTCCAGGACACGCCGCAGGAGAGGATTTGGCGTATCTCGTTTCAGCTTCCGGTGCCGAAAAGCATATGGACGTGCTGGATATCGCGACGGGAGGCGGACATACGGCTAACGCTCTCGCTCCTCTCGTACGCTCTGTTATCGCCTATGACCTCACGGAAGAAATGTTAGCAGCCGCTGAAGCATTTATAACCGGAAACGGATGGACGAACGTGTCATTCGAAAAAGGCGATGCTGAGAAGATGCCGTTTTCCGATGCTGCTTTCGATATCGTCACATGCAGAATCGCGGCGCATCATTTTCCCGATGTCAGAGCCTTTGTTCATGAAGCGTTTCGGGTTGTCAAACCGGGCGGCAGACTGCTTCTCATTGACAATACCGCACCTGAAAAGGATGAATATGACCATTTTTATAATGACATTGAGAAGAGACGGGATCAGAGCCACTTTCGGGCGTGGAAAAAAACAGAATGGCTCCGTTTTCTGGAGACAGCCGGCTTCCGGATTGAATCCGCTGTCTGCTTTTTGAAACCATTTCAATTTACCGTCTGGTGTGAACGGGCAGGCCTGACTGAAGAGAAAGCCGCATTACTGGAAAAACAGATGCTGGATGCTCCTCGTGATATACAGCGGTTTTTTTCTGTAGAAAAGGATCAATCAGGCCGTATTGCGGGCTTCACAGGTGAATCGGCCTGTTTCTGCGCGATCCGTCCCGTCTGAGACGAAAAAAACCGCTGTGCAGTTTTCCTGCCCGCGGTTTTTTTCGTATTATCTGTTCTTGATTTGAGAAATAATAGCGGAAGTGACATCTTCCGTTGAATGTTTTCCGCCGACATCAGGAGTCAGAATGCCGCTGTTTGTGACCGTTTCAATAGATTGTAAGAGGAGATGGCCCAGTTCCTCTTCTCCGAATGAATCGAGCATTAATTTCGCCGTCCATATTTGGCCTATAGGATTGGCAATTCCTTTTCCGACAATATCCGGGGCGGAGCCGTGAACAGGCTCAAACATGGAAGGATATTTGCCGTTTACATTGATGTTGGCTGCGGGAGCGATTCCGATGCTTCCCATAATCGCCGCGCCGATATCTGTCAGCACATCTCCGAACAGATTCGAAGCGACAATGACATCGAAGCGTTCCGGCTGCGTGACAAAGAAGGCCGCCAGTGCATCGATGTGCTGGGAATCCGTCTCAATCCCGGCGTACTCACGGCTGACCTCTTTAAAGATGTCATCCCAGAACGGCATCGAGTGAACAATACCGTTTGATTTCGTCGCGCTTGTGACGTGTTTCCGCCGACTTTCCGCCAGTTCGAAAGCATACCGCATCACTCTTTCCGTACCCCGGCGGGAAAAGACCGCGTTTTGTATGGCGATTTCGTCCTCACCCTGATAGATTCTGCCGCCGACAGAGCTGTACTCGCCCTCACTGTTTTCGCGGACGACTATCAGATCAAAATCCTTCGGGTTAACGAGGGGGGAAGTGATTCCCGGCAGGAGCTTTGCCGGCCGCACATTAATCACCTGTTCAAATTCCCGGCGTATCTTGATGAGCAGCCCCCACAGCGAAACATGATCGGGGACGAGTTTTTGATTCCCCACCGCCCCCAAAAACAAAGCATCAAAGTGCTGTAACCTTTCTAATCCATCATCCGGCATCATAGTCCCGTGCTCCAAATAATACTCGCAGCTCCACGGAAAAGAAGTGAAATCAAAGGCAATGCCTCCATGTAATTCGGCAATCGCATTCAACACCCGCTCCGCTTGAGGGACTGTTTCTTTCCCCACACCGTCCCCCGGTATGCTGGCAATCTTGTATGTTTTCATGTTTCCGTCACCTCTGAATGAATTGTTTTCGGTTTACGGCAGACCGTCGACCGTCGTTCATTATAATTCCATATTACGCCACCTCCGATATGCTGACAAGCTCGGGAATGTTGCTTCCATAGATAAACTGTTATATGATCTTGGTAACAATAAGGCCTAAATTGTATGAAGAGGTAGGAAAGATGGATAATTTTAAATTAGATAAGCCAATCCCGTATTATCTGCAATTTTATTCCCAATTGAAAAAAATGATATTTGACGGGATTTTTAAACCGGGTGAACGGCTGAATGAGACTCAGCTGGCCAAGGATTTCGGAGTCAGCCGGTCGCCGGTCAGAGAAGCCATGCGGCTCCTTGAAAAGGACGGGCTTCTGACGGCAGACGATCGAAACGGCTTTGTCATTTATTCTTTGTCCGTTAAGGATGTTGAAGAGATTTATAAAATCAGAATGTCACTTGAATCACTGGCAGTCGAACTGGTTATTGATGAAGCGGCTGAGAGTGAAATTGACCTCATTGAAAAACAGCTGCGCGAGACGGAAGAAGCCATCAATAAAGGCGTCAAAGAGACTGAGATTATTTCCTTGAACGAGACGTTTCATCAGCTCCTTGTGGATTTCAGCCATAACAGCCGGCTGGCCATGCTGCTTGAGCATGTCAATGTGCTGATTCATTTTTGCAGAGTTCTTAATTTTAAAGGCGATGACCGTGCGGAGGTTATCCTGCATGAGCACCGGAAAGTCTTTGAAGAAATAAAAAAGGGCGACAAAACAAAAGCCGTGCAATATATGACGGAGCATCTCAAGCATGATGAAGAACATCTGAAAGGCGTGCTGAGAGCGGAAGAAACAGACGAATCATCACGATAGACAAGGTGAAATGCCTTGTCTTTTTTTGCCGATGTCATCGAACCGTCATAAAGACCCGACGGATGTTCCTTGCATGATTTTTTCCGCGTCATTTATGATGGATATGGAAGAGACGCAAAAAAGGCAAAGGAGATTGAAAAATGGCGAAACATATTCTGATGATCAATTTTCCCGCAGAAGGACACGTAAACCCGACATTGGGTATGACAAAGGCCTTCAGCGAACGGGGCGATCACGTTCATTATATCTCAACGGAAAAATACAAAAGCAGACTGGAAGGAGTAGGGGCGAAAGTTCATCTTCACAGCGATCTGCTCAGAATGACACCCATTGATCCCGGCAGTCCGTCCGGCATACTTGCATTTTTAAAGGTTCATATCAAAACGTCACTGGAGATTTTACATATTGTGCAGCGGCTGGCAGAGGACATTCAATTCGACGCCGTCTATTATGATAAATTCGGTGCGGGAGAGCTGGTGCGGGATTATCTCAACATTCCCGGCATCTCTTCTTCAGCGTCCTTCCTGTTCAATGAAGACCGTCTGAAAATACTGCCGCTCCACCCGGAATCGGGCGTGCCGTTTCAGCCGGACAGGGAATGTGAAGAGCTGTTGGCCGAGATGAAAGACAAATACGGTGTCGCCCCTGACAGCATGGTTCAATTTATGAACAACACAGGTGAATTGAACGTCGTCTATACAAGCAGATATTTTCAGCCCGAAAGTGAGACATTCGGAGATGAGTATTTATTTATCGGTCCGAGTTTTCCGAAGAGAAAAGGGCGCGTCGACTTCCCGATTGACGCATTAAAGAATGAAAAAGTCATTTATATCTCAATGGGAACGGTGCTCGGGGACACGGAAGCGTTTTTCAATCTGTGCATAGACGCGTTCTCAGATTTTGAAGGAAAAGTAGTCATTGCCGCCGGGGAAAAAGCCGATCTGTCGAAAATCAAACAGGCGCCGGAAAACTTTATCATCGCCCCGTACGTGCCGCAGCTTGAAGTGCTGGAGCAGGCCGACGTGTTTGTCACGCATGGCGGAATGAACAGTGTAAATGAAGGCATTCATTATCAAGTGCCGCTGGTCGTCATCCCGCACGATAAAGACCAGCCGATGGTTGCGCGTCGCCTGACTGAATTGGATGCAGGCTATACCGTGCAAAAAGATGAAGTAAGCGCTGAAAAGGTAAAGCTTGCCGCGGAAGAAGTGCTGCATAACGGAAAATACAAACAAGGCATTCAAGCCATTAATGAAAGCTTTAAAGAATGTACGAACATGAAGGATGTTCTCGCCCGGATCGACCGGTTTATTGAACAAAAACATGCTCAATAATACATGGAAAAAGCCTGTTTCCTCTGCCAAAGGGAAACAGGCTTTTTATAATGGCTTTTAGATGATGTGATGTTCTTCATTTGCAAGTTTCACAAGAGTCAAAAGAGATTCTGCCTCACGTGCGTCGAGTGTTTTTGCCAGACGGTTTTTTTCAAAGATCTGCTGGCCGAAGACATTCACAGACGCCTGGTCAACCGCCGTGTGCCAGTCCTTTTGTGAATGATTCTCAGAAAAAGAGAAAACGAACACGGTGAAGACCGCTATAAGCATCGCCATGACCCAAAATTTTTGCCGATTTCCTGCTGCTGACATAGGCCGCCTCCTAAACATTTTACTGGTATTAGATCATATATGAGCTGTTTTTAACAGAGTAAAGAAGTCATTATTTCATGTAGTCCAAATGAAACGGAGCACAGCCGAAAGCCCGCCGGTCAGACCGATGAGCCAATTCATATTTTGTTCATATTTTATTAAAAGTTTATCCAAGTCTGTCCTTTACAGTAGATATAACCACAAAATGCTGCTGAAAGGAGCCTTTAAAAAATGCATATTCATATGATCAACAAAAACCAGTTTGAGAGTGACTTGGAGGCGGCCGGCTTCAGCCGTCAGGCAGATGATATTATCGGCAAAATGAAAGAGTACGTAACGGAATACGCGGCTTCATCCGAACGGTTCCTGATTGAAATTCAAACCGTCATGAACGAATACAAAGCCGTCGTCTGCGCGATGTTTTCGACCATGGAAATTGCCGGTGCAAATAAAGACGAGAAGCATGTTGAATTCGAAGCCTGCACAGTATTGTGTGAATAAAAGACATTTATCAAACCTCCGCGGCTGCCTGAACGGCAGTATACTGACTGTGTTTCGAGAAGGGAAAATATTGAAACTTCTAAAGCGGCCGTTCGTATAAAAGAGTAAATCAGCTTGTATATGGAGGTTCGTGAAATGAACGATAAGAAAAAACAAGCGTTTGAACAGCTTTTCAGCACTTTAGACGAAAGACATGAAATAAACGGCGCTGTATTGGCAGCGGAAAACGGCCGCATCTTATACCAAGGTTCATTCGGCGCTGCAGAACTGAAAACAAAGAGGATGCTGAATGACCAATCGGTCTTTGAATTGGCCTCAGTATCGAAGCCGTTTACAGCTTTAGGCGTTATCATTTTAGAGCAGCAAGGGAAGCTGCGTTATGACGATATGATAGAGCGGTGGCTTCCTGATTTTCCTTATCCGGGCATTACCATTCGGCATTTACTCCATCATACGTCAGGATTGCCGGACTATATGGAGTTGTTCTTAACACATTGGGACCGGGAGAGAATTGCCGTTCATCAAGATGTGATCAATATGCTCAAGCAGCATAAGCCGGATGCTTATTTCCCGCCGGGCAAGGAGTGGCTTTACAGTAATACGGGGTATGTGGTGTTAGCGGTTATTATAGAAATTGTATCAGGCATGAGTTTTGCTGAATTTATGAAACAAGCCGTATTTCATCCGCTTCGTATGCACGATACGCGGATTTATAACAGAAGGCTGAGTAAAGAAAACATTCCGAACTATGCATATGGCTATGTGTATGATGTTCATTCCGGAGAATATGTGCTGCCGGATGAACTTGAGGAAACTGATTATGTCGTCTTTCTTGACGGAATTCAAGGTGACGGAACCGTTAACTCCGCTATTAGAGATTTATATCTGTTTGATCAGGCTCTTTATACGGAAGAAATCATCGGCAAAGAGTCTAAAGATCAAGCGTTTACACCGGGCTATTGGAATGAAGAAGAGCAATTCGGATACGGATTTGGCTGGATGATTCAAAACAGCCCCCAAAAAGGGAAGGTTATCAGTCACGACGGAGGCTGGCCGGGCTATTCAACTCTGATGATCCGGTATATTGACCAGAATAAAACATTGATTTATCTCAGCAATATGGAACAATCGTATCAATTTGAACAAGCTGTGATTGCCGCGGCTGTAAACATCTTATTTGATCAGCCATACGTGATTCCGAAACGTCCGGCAGATCAGAAAAAAGCAGATATCGATCCTGCGATTTACAGCAGATTTACCGGCAATTACTCATTTCAGGATGACACACATGCATCGGTGGCGGTAAAAGAAAACCGATTGTATCTTACAATAGACGGGCAGACTCCATTCGAATTATTCCCAATGACGGAAACCCGTTATTTTGTCAGGGCGCTGCCGCTTGAAATTGAATTTGCAGGTGATAAAGCACAAACAGCCCCGCATTTCGTTTTATATCAGGACGGCACAGAAGAAACGGCTGTGCGGATAGACTGAGTGACATGCAAAACAAAACCGCCGTCCTGAGAAGACGGCGGTAATAGAAAAGTCAAACCCCTTTGATGACGCGAAATTTTCTTTTCGGCTCTGACATAAATATAGAAGAAAAAATCATAGCTCCGAGCATTGTGATGTATTCCATATAAAGCGAAACTTCTGCCAAAACCAACCCCGCAATCATTAAAACAGCGCCCAATACCACCGCAAAAACCTTCGTTTTCATGATGAGTTCCCCCTATTATCTGATAATTGAATTATACTGCATCTCCATTAATGTGTACATTTTGTGAACAATTTCACCTGATGAAAGGCAATAAAGAGAGAGTTGAAGAATTAGGAGAAATGACAGGCAATCTTTTTGTTTTACTGAAGAAACGAAAGGGAAGTGAAAAATCAAAAAGGCAAAGGAGTTCTTGAAATGAAAGCGAGACTATTTTTATTCAGCATGTTTCTCCTGATCCCCGTTCTGGCGCTTGCCGGATGCAACAGCCAATCTTCAGGAGGAAGCGAAAAAGCGAAAGACAAAGAAACGCACTCTCACGAAGACATGAATCACTCAGGTTCATCCGAGGTGCCGAAAGGTTTAAAGAAGGCCGAAAATCCGACTTATAAAGTCGGCAGTGACGTCATGATTTTAGCTTCTCATATGAAAGGCATGAAAAATGCGCAAGGAACCGTAAAAGGTGCTTATGATACAACGGTTTACAGTGTATCTTACACTCCGGAAACGGGAGGAAAGCGCGTCGAAGATCATAAATGGGTCATTCAGGAAGAGCTGAAGGGCGCCGGGGATAAAACGTTAAAACCGGGTGACAAGGCCGTGATCGAGGCATCCCATATGAAAGGCATGAAGGGCGCCGAAGCCGTTATTGATTCAGCCAAAAAGACAACCGTTTATATGGTCGACTATACACCGACTGACGGCGGCCAAAAAGTAACCAATCATAAATGGGTGACAGAAGACGAGCTCGCTGCCGCAAAATAAAAAGACCGCAAAAGCCGAAGGAACTCCTTTGGCTTTTTTGCGGTCTCACATTTATGCGGATTTTCTTTTCAAAGCGGGTCTCGTTAAAGAGAATACAGCTAACGCGACAGCGATAATGACAATCAAACCGCCGCACCAGGCTGTTGCTGTGACTGAACCGGTTTGTCCGATCACGCCGCCGCCGATGGCTGACCCGAGCGCGATGCCGATCTGCAAAGCGGACGTGTTGAAGCTTTGCTGAATATCGGAAGACTCAGGCGCAATTTTGATTAAATAACTTTGCTGCGCCGGCGCAAGGCTCCAGCTGAGCAATCCCCAGATCACCATCGCAGGCAGGAAAATGATTAAAGAAACCGTTGTCAGCGGAAGAATAAACAGGATCAGAGCGAAAGAAACGGTCACAAGCATGATGCTTTTAAATGCTCCTAAACGGTCATACAGCCAGCCTCCGAACGGGCCGCCGCATACCGCTGACAGACCGAACAAAAAGTAGCATACACTGACCCAAACGGAACTCAAATGAAGCGTTCTTTCCAAAAAAGGCGCAAAGTAGGCATAGAGTGTGTAATGCCCCGCCAATGTAAACAAGGTGACAAGATGTGCGCTGGCAATTTTGGCGGTCCCGATCGTCTTGATCTGCTCACGAAACGGAATCATTTTTTCGGCAGGTATTTTTTCAAAAAAGACGCTGATAATCAGCATGGAAACGAGAGATAATACGCCGATTCCCAAGAACAGAACGCGCCACCCGAAGGCATTGCTGATGATAATACCGACAGGCACGCCTAAAGCGATTGCGGAGCTGAACCCCATGAAAATGATGCCGATCGCCCGCGCTCTGTATTCAGGCGCCACGATTTTAGGAGCAATCGTTAAAGAAAGGACGACAATCAGCCCTGTGCTCATGGAAGCGAGAACCCGTGACACCATAAGTACGGCGAAATTGGGACTGAAATAAGCCACCAGATTACTTAGGAAGAAAATAAACAGTGCGATTAAATAAAGCCGCTTTCGTTCAGCCTTTGCCGTCACTGCCAAAAGCAGCGGGCCGGATACCGCGTAACCGAGCGCAAACACGCTGATCAGCTGCCCCGCGCTGACGATGGATATATCTAAGTCGGAAGCGATTTGCGGAAGAATACCGCCCACAATTAATTCAACTAATCCGACTGCGATGGTAGATGCTGCAAGCAGAAATACTTTGAAATTCATGTGCAGATACTCCTTTTTTTATTTTTTAGAAAATAAAAAATCCTGATTACAAAAAGTGTACGGGACAATTTTTGTAATCAGGATTTTACGGTTCCTGGTAGACACCCTCAAACCATATCATTGAGGTTATACAATGTATGCAATATTCGGTTGTGTCCGTTTCTGCAAAAAATTCTACCATAATAGTGAGGGAGATTCCATAGAAAATTCGAGGAAATCCTTTCAATTTCAATTTCGGCGGCTGTAACGTCATTGATGAAGCAGGGAAAAAAATTTATGATAACCGTAAGGAGTCTATACAGATCAAACATTATACAGCCGGAGGAAACCGATGAATAAGTACGAAAAAATCGCCAACGAAATGAGAAAGAGGATTAAAAGCAGTGTATATGACATAGATCAGCCGATCCCGGATGAAAAGACGCTCGCTGCGGAGTTCGGGTGCAGCCGGATGACGATGAAGCGGGCGCTTGATACACTTGCGGCTGAAGGAATGCTTTTCAGAAAAAGAGGGCACGGCACGTTTATCATTCAATCAGCCATGCAGGATGAGCACGTTCACGTAGTCAGCAACGAAATTCTCGGCCTGAGCAATTTGTTAAAAGACAAAGATATCAAGAGCAAGGTCATCCGGTTTGAAGTGCAGTTTCCGTCTCAAGATGTCGCCGCGCATTTGGCCATCGATGAAAAGACTCCCGTCTATTATGTAGTGAGGCTCAGAATTGTTGAAGGCGAACCGTACGTTCTTGAAAAAACGTACATGCCGGCGAGCCTTATACCCGGCATTAATGACGAGGTGCTCAACCATTCCATCTACGATCATATTACGCGGGAACTCCAGCTCAAAATCGCAGGCTCACACAGAAAAATCAGAGCGTGCAAGTCGGATGATATGGATCAGCAATATCTCGGCTGCCGGTCGGATGCCCCGATACTTGAAGTCGAGCATGTAGGCTTTTTGGACAACGGCACTCCCTTTGAATATTCATTTTCCCGCCACCGTCATGACAAGTTTGTCGTGACCTCAGTCAATATAAAACGTTCATAAAAACGCCGAAGAGTGAGAGAAAAACTCACTCTTTTTTTGTTGCCGCTGATTTACATCTTCGCTTCTTTTATGTTATTATATTACCCAATGATAGAATCATCCTACAAATTTCAGAGGTGTTTTGATGGAGATATCCAAAACAAGCAGACTGTCGCTCGTAGAACAAGTGGTGGCGCAAATTGAATGGTTAATTCAATCGGATAAATGGCCGGTCGGGACGCGCATTCCCCCTGAGCTGGATTTAATGAAGCAATTTGATGTGAGCCGAAACACATTGCGTGAGGCCATTCGGGCGCTCGTACATGCCGGCCTGCTTCAGACAAGGCAGGGGAGCGGTACGTATGTCAGCTCATCCAGTGTTCTCGGCGCGGCATTTTACCGCCATATTAAAAAATCAAATTTGCTTGAAACATTAGAAGTCAGATACGCACTCGAAAGAGAAGCTGCGCGATTGGCGGCGGAAAGGCGTAATGACGAAGACCTGAAAGCACTGAAGGCATGCTTGGATGAATGTGAAGCGGCCTTGCAAAATGAAGATCGAAAACGATATGCCGAGGCTGACATTAAACTGCACAAAACCATTGTACAGGCAGCCCATAACAACATGCTTTCTGATCTTTACGAGCATATGACGGAGGCGCTTTGTGCGTCAGTCCATAACCTGTTGGAAATCACCCCTGCTATACGGATCCACACCCAGCTTGCCGCCGCGATTATTGGACAGAAGCCGGATCAGGCCATGGAGGCCGTCAACCAATACATCACAGTATTTAAAGATACAATACACATGGAGGATGAACATGAAAATTAAAGACGAACATCAAATTCTGCAAGCAAATCAGCGTAAAAAACTGATATTGCTGGTCATCGGAGTCATATTGATAGGGGCCAACCTCAGAGCGCCTCTGACATCGGTCGGGCCGCTCGTTTCCTCAATTCGGGACAGCCTCGGCATGACCAATGCGGCTGCCGGCACCATTACGACAGTGCCGCTTTTGGCCTTTGCATGTCTGTCGCCGTTTGTTCCTTTATTGTCGCGGCGCTTCGGGACCGAGATTGTGTTACTGTCATCATTAATTGTCCTGACAGCCGGAACTCTGCTGCGCTCCATCGCCGGAATCGGCACTCTCTTTTTCGGAACGATTCTGTTGGGATTGTCGATCGCCGTATGCAACGTCCTGCTGCCGAGTCTCATTAAACATAAGTTTCCTGGAAATTTAGGCATCATGACCGGCGTCTACTCGGTTTCTATGAATCTGTGCGGCGCGATTGCATCCGGCATCAGCGTGCCGATCGCCTCTTCAGCGGGGTTAGGCTGGAAAGGCGCGCTCGGCTGCTGGGCTATCCTTTCTTTCATTGCGTTTGTCATGTGGATTCCGCAAATGCGAGGACGCGAACTGCCTATCCGCACGACTGGGACAAACGGAGAGAAGAAAAGCAGTCTGCTGCGGTCTCCGCTGGCTTGGAAGGTGACGATGTTCATGGGGCTGCAATCCCTTATTTTTTACACCGTCATCGCTTGGCTGCCGGAAATTCTTCAGCAGAATGGTCTCAGCTCAAGTAAGGCGGGATGGATGCTTTCATTAATGCAATTCTCAGTCCTGCCGATTACTTTTATCGTGCCGATCGCTGCCGCTAAAATGAAAAATCAGCGCGCACTCGCCGGACTGACAGCTTTATTTTTCCTTATCGGCATTGCCGGCGTTCTTTTCGGAAGCCCGGCTCTCACTCCGCTATGGGTCATTTTGATCGGAATTGCGGGAGGATGTGCGTTCAGCTTGGCGATGATGTTCTTCAGCCTGCGGACACGGCATGTTCATGAAGCCGCGGCGCTTTCCGGCATGGCTCAGTCATTCGGATACCTGCTTGCCGCGTTCGGGCCGCTCGTATTCGGTTTGCTGCATGACATCACGCACGGCTGGACGGTTCCGTTATTCATGCTGATCGCAGTCTCCGTTCTGATTTTTATTTTCGGAGTCGGAGCGGGAAAAGCAGAACAGATCAAAACAGCATAAAAAAACAAAGGGCCCGTTTAGGGTCCTTTGTTTTTTATTTGAAAAGCTGTCTCAGGCCGTCACGCTGTCAGTTTTAAGCCGATGACACCGATGAGGATAAGCCCCAGAGACACCAATTGTGACAGGTTGAATTTTTCTTTAAACCAAAGTATGCCCACGGCCGAAACGCCGATGCTTCCCATGCCGGTCCAAGCGGCATACGCGACACCTGTGGGAAGAACCTGCATCGCTCCGGAAAGGCAAAAGAATGAAAGCATAAAGCCTGTTACCATGACAATCAGCGGCCACTTTTTTTTAAAACCGTCAATATGTTTCATGGCAACGGCCGCTACAACTTCCTCCGCTCCGGCAATAAATAACAGCAGCCATGCCATTAATGTTCACCCCTTGTTTCAGTTTCTTTCGTAAATACCTTCATTCCTAAAATGCCGGACAACAGCAAAGCCAAAAAGAATATTTGCCCGATTGAAAACGATTCGCCTAAAATGACGCCCGTTACATATGTGCCGACGGTGCCTATTCCGACAAAAACGGTATATGCGGCAGCCATTGGAATTTTTTTATAAGAGCGGATCAGCATCAGAAAGCTGACGGCAATCAGAAGGAAAATACCAATCCAATCAAAGAGCGAATCCGCATGCTTCAGGGCGGACGCCCAAACTACTTCTAACAGTCCGGCTATCAATACAAGCAGCCAATACATGATACAGTCACCTCAGTTATGAATGAATGTCAGTCATTTTTACGGCGGTCAAAAATGATCGGTCTCCGCCAATCATTTCTGCAAGCTTCTTTTGAGAAAGCTGAATATTTCTTTTTTATATACTTCGAGATCGACATCCTGTTCACAGCCGATATAAAACCGTTCAGCCGCGTTCTCGACAACGTTGATAATCGTTCTGGCCGTCCATCTGACATGAATGCCGCTGTGGACCTCACCCTGTTCAATGGCCGTATTGATCACGCCTTCCAGCCAGGAATAATAAGGCTGATAAATGGCTTCCCATTTCTCCATTGAATGATCGATGGCAAGACCGGAATAACAGAGAACGATAATATCTTTATGAAGCCGGGTGATGTGAAATGTCTCATCTACCAAAATGTCCAGCAACGTCCAAAAATCTTCAGAACCGTCCGTTTTCCCTTTTATTCTGTCCAGCGTAGTGTCGAGCAGGTTTTCTGCAATCGCGGATATCAGTGCGTTTTTAGAAGAAAAATATAAGTAAAACGTCCCTTGGGCCGTTCCGGCTTTTTTGACGATTTCTGAAATGGATGCTTTGTCTAATCCTTTTTCAGAAATGACTTCAATCGCGGCTTGCAGGATCTTTTCGTATTTTCCCGAGCTTTGTTTTGCCAATAGAGGGGTTCCTCCTTTTATGAATGACTGTCATTCATTTTATCGCATGTTCTCTTTTTTGTCATCCCTTAAAATAAAAATACCGGAAAGAAAACCATACTTCTTTCCGGTATTCGTCATTTATCACTGTCGATCATAGCCTTCGGCAGTCCCGTATATTTTGCCCAGTAATAAATACCGAGCGAACCGATGGCGATCAGAATCAGGTCAAGCGGATTGCTGATAATGCCCAATCCGTGGCCGAACGAGCCGAGATAGGAGAAAATCAGCATCATGACATAAAAGCCGACGATCCACCATGCTGATTTCAGCTGCTGCCGTATGCTGACATCATCTTTGGGAGCATATTTACTGAAACAGAGATAGATCAGAAACATGACAATTTGAGAACCGAGAAGCCAGGATACGGTGCGCCATCCGGACCAATATACAATATAAGAGGTAAAAATAAACGACAGCGGCCCGATGATGCTCATCCCTTTTAAATAAAACGGTCTGTTAATATTCTTCGCGTTGACTCTCAGCGCCGCAGAAGAAATCGGCGCAATCGCATAAGACAGAATCAATGCGACGGAGCATACGTTGACAAGAGCGTTCCAAGAAGGGAACGGAAGCGTCCAAAAAACAGCCAGACCGAACGAAAGCCAAAGGGAGGCGCGCGGTGTCCCGGTTTCTTTATTGACTTTAGAAAAAATGCTGAATAATGTTCCGTTTCTGGCCCAGGCATAGACGAGACGTGAAGTCGTATTCATAAAGATATTTCCGTTACCGCCCGGTGATAAAATCGCATCTAAAATGACCAATGTCGCCAGCCACCCCAAACCTAGCAAAACGGCGATATCTTTGAACGGAAGGGAGAATTCAGTCCCGATAGCCGGCCATCCGTGCTTCAGGGTATCCGCTGGGATCGCCCCGATAAAAGTGAGCTGCAGCACGGTGTAAATAATAGTAGACACGATAATACAGACAATCAATGCGATCGGAATGTTCCGCTTGGGGTTCTGCACTTCACTCGCGACAGCCACAATCGGATGCAGCCCAAGATATGCAAACATGACGCCGCCTGTGGAAATCGCGGCCTGAATTCCGGTGAAACCAAAAGGCGAGAATCCGTGAACGGTCATATTGCCCGGGTGAAAATGAAAAATCAGTACCACAATTACCGTAATCGGTACGACATATTTAAAAATCGAAATAATGAAGTTTGCTTTCGCAAAGGTTTTGACACTCCAGTAATTGAGGAGGAAGAACAGGCAGAGCAGCGCAAATTGCAATATCCACCCGGCAATTGTCGGAGAATCGGAGCCTTTTACGGTCAAACCGGGAAACCAATACGCCACGTATTGGCGGACTGCCGTGACTTCTATAGAAATAAGACTCGTGTATGCCACAATGGTGACAAAGGAAATTAAATATCCGACGAGGTGTCCGTGTGAATATACGGGATAACGGATAATTCCCCCGGTCCGCGGCAGCGCGGCGCCCAGTTCCGCATAAACCAAGCCGATCAATAAGATGATTCCCCCGCCGATCAGCCAGGAAAAAACGCCTGATGGGCCCGCTTTAGAGGCGACGTTACTGACGGCAAACAGCCATGCCGAACCGAATATGGCTCCCATGCCGATTAAAATAAGATCAAAAAGTGACATAGTTTTCTGGAAGTTTCCTTGCTTAGACATTCGCTGCCTCCTTAGAAAAGACATTGTTCTCTTTACATAATTCCCATTATCATTCAAACATACCCAGCCGGCCGGCTGGAAAATTAGGACAACTTTCGAAACGAAGTATGTACAGCAATGTGCTCACATTATAATAACGGCCGTATGGCAAGATCTCCCGGCTTATATTCCCCGTTTTAAACACATTCAAACCTCATATTCAGAAAAACAAAAAACGCCCGAAACAGGCGTTTTTTGTTACAAGTTCATATCTTTCAGTCCGGGGCTGTGCTCATTCGGAAGCTCAGGAAGTTCCGGCACGGGGAAACCTTTAGGAGGCTCGGACACACTTAATTCGCCGCCGTTTCGGCTCGGCGTCGTTCCCTGTAGAATTTCTCCGATCCGTGTCGGATCCAGTCTGAAATTAAATTGGGTATTATGATAACCCATCTCAACGAATTTCCGGCATTCCGGGTATTTTTCAATATCATAATTCGGCACGGGAAATAATTTGCCCCATTCGACACCCAGTGTTTCCAACGCTTTTGTAAATGCATTTTGATGGGCGTTGTCACGGACGATCAGAAAACCGAGTGTTTCTCTGAACGTCTGATTTGAACTCATTTCATAAATGCGTGTCTTTTGCAGCACGCCGGTTGATTCCAGCACGACATTGTCCAATAAATCGGAAATCAGATTCCCGTGGTTGTATACCCAAGACCCGTTCCATGGATTGCCGCCGGCGTCTACAGGAAGAGAACTTTGCGCTCCGATGATAAAATGGTGCGGATTGGCGTGTTTAACTGCTTCGTCAAGCGGCGCCTGATCTGCCGCCTGATTTCCGGGGCCCTCAGCGCCGCTTTCGTCGAGCAGCGCATTGATCGTATGCTGGACAAGCTCAACGTGTGCGATCTCTTCTAAAAATACACCGCGAAGCAGGTCACGGAACTGTTTTTCTTTTCCTCTGAAATTAGAGCTTTGGAAAAAGTATTGCATCATCGTCCGCATTTCTCCGTAGTGCCCGCCTAAAATTTCCTGAAGCACCTTGGCCGCGGCCGGGTCCGGCTTGTCCGGTTTAATGATATTGATCAGCTCTTCTTTGTAATAATACATAAACAGCGCCCCCTGAAAGAAGTTTTCGGTTCTTCTGTTAGTGTCTTTGCAAAGTCAGTTTTTATGTATCGGCATCAAAAAAAGGACGGAAAGCGTGTCCGTCCTTTTGTGTTAAGCCTCAACCGCTCCGCGAAGTTTCGTGTTGACTAGCCCGTTCCATCCTTGATCCATCGTACTGTGAATCTCGGAGCTTTTCCGATTGACTTTATTGATGACGGCTTCCGGCTCTTTCCATCCGCCGTGAATGAGAGTGAATTCCGTATCTCCGCTTTCCGTTTCCTTTAAGACAAAAGAAACGATCCAGCCTTCCGTATCCCACGAAAAAGAAAGGCGGTACGGCGCTTCAATATCCAGCAGCTTGCACGGAGACGGACCGAACGGAGATTCCAGCTGAAACTCACTGTCTTCTTGAGGTGTGAAATCATTCGGCATAAACCAGAGAGACAGGCCGTCCGCAGTGGAGACCGTATCCCAGACAACTTGTATCGGCGCCTTGAAAACGGCGGTATGAATAATGTCCGGTAATGGCTGATTGCTGCTGTTGTTGTTTTTGTTATCTTTGTTTTGTTTATCAGACATGATGCGTAACCACTCTTTCGCTGTTTTTACTTTTGATCATACTACACGGGGCAGGACATTTGAAAACAAATCAAACTTATTTTATGCTTTTCCAAAGCCATTCAATTCATTTTAAGGAGACGTAGTGATGACAGATCAATTTAAAGCGTTAGTAGTCGATCAACGTGAAGACCGGTTTTCAGTCAGCGTACGGGAGCTGGCGGTTCAGGACCTTCCCGAGGGTGAAGTGCTGATTAAGGTTTGCTACTCAGGGGTGAATTATAAAGACAGCTTGGCTGCCATTCCTGACGGCAAGATCGTAACGTCGTACCCTTTCGTGCCGGGAATTGATTTAGCAGGAATCGTCGTTTCCTCAGATGACGCCCGTTTCAAAGAGGGGGATAAAGTCATTGCGACAAGCTACGGCATAGGTGTTTCCCGCTTTGGCGGTTATAGCGGGATGGCCCGCATTCCGGCAGATTGGATCGTGCCGCTGCCTGAAGGTCTGACACTTAAAGAAGCCATGACGATCGGAACCGCCGGCTTCACTGCCGCATTGTCCGTCCAGCGTCTTGAAGAGAACCATGCCGCTCCTGAAAAAGGGAAGGTGCTGGTGACAGGAGCGACAGGCGGCGTCGGAAGCTTTGCCGTCTCCATTCTTTCAACCTTAGGTTACGAGGTCGAGGCCAGTACGGGAAAAGAAGACGAAAGCGGCTATTTGAAGAGCCTCGGAGCAAAGACGGTCATTCACCGTGACGAAGTGTATAACGGCACGTTAAAACCGATGCAAAAACAAAAATGGGCAGCGGCCGTCGATCCGGTCGGAGGTGAGCCGCTTGCTTCAGTTCTCAGCCAGATTCAGTACGGCGGATCAGTTGCTGTGAGCGGACTGACAGCGGGAACGAAACTCCCGGCTACAGTCTTTCCGTTTATATTGCGCGGCGTCAGTCTCTTGGGAATCGATTCCGTATTCTGTCCGATGGAGACAAGAAAGAAAACATGGCAGCGTTTAGCTGATGACTTCAAGCCTGCAGATCTGGAGGCCTTTATTCAAAAGGAAATTACACTTGAAGAGCTGCCGGATACGCTTCCTGCTCTTTTAAAAGGAGAAGCGAGAGGAAGAACGATCGTTACAATAAACGAAGAATAAATCAAAAACCCCCAACTGCTGATTGGGGGTTTTCAATATATGATCAATTAATTATCAAAAAGAGATTAACTATTGATCGTATAGTGAAAATGAGTTGATTAAAAACATAAATTGGTTACATATAGGTAATATAAAGGTAAGTTATAAAATTTTCTGAAATATTCATTGACTGAAAGCGCTTTTAAAATTATGATAATAACATAAATGCCAATAATATCATTATAACTTCACTACAAAGTAACTATAAAATAACAATTTGACGAGAGGGGAGAGTGGATAATCACTATAAATGATAACGCTTTCGGATTATTTTCTTCTTATATAACTGTTTTGTACGGTCAGAACTTGTATGCAGACGTTATGGGTGCAAATATTGATAACTGAATATTCTGATATTATCTCTATGTAAAAACTAGGAGGATTTGAAGATGAATAAAAATAGCAGCCAGCATTCATTTTTGAGAACCATCATTTTAATATCGACGTTCGGGGGTCTACTTTTCGGCTACGATACAGGTGTAATTAATGGGGCGCTGCCGTTTATGGCGGAAGCTGACCAGCTTAATCTTACCGCTTTGACTGAAGGGATGGTGGCGAGCTCCCTGCTCTTGGGGGCTGCGATCGGAGCAGTTTTCGGAGGGAGATTGTCGGACTATAACGGCAGACGTAAAAATATCCTTATCCTTGCCGTTTTGTTCTTTGCAGCGACGCTTGGATGTACACTGGCGCCTAACGTATCTGTTATGGTCATCTCCCGTTTTCTGCTGGGGCTTGCCGTCGGGGGAGCATCCGTAACCGTTCCGGCGTATTTGGCTGAAATGTCGCCGGCGGAAAGCCGAGGGAGAATGGTTACCCAAAATGAATTGATGATTGTAACGGGCCAGCTGCTTGCCTTTACGTGTAATGCTATTATCGGCAATGTGCTTGGTGATACCTCTCACGCCTGGCGTTATATGCTCGTTATCGCGGCTCTTCCTGCGGTATTCTTGTTTTTCGGTATGCTGAAAGTTCCTGAAAGTCCGCGCTGGCTGGTTTCTAAAGGAAGAAAAGAAGATGCTCTGCACGTTCTCCGGCGAATAAGGAATGAAGAGAAAGCGAAGTCTGAGCTCGCTGAGATTGAATCTGCCTTTCATAAGGAAGCTGAGATGGAGCAGGCCGCCTTTAAGGATCTTGCCGTTCCGTGGGTGCGCCGCATTGTGTTTGTCGGGATCGGAATTGCGGTAGTGCAGCAGCTCACCGGCGTGAATTCAATTATGTATTATGGAACTCAAATTTTAAAAGATGCCGGTTTCGAGACAAAAGCCGCATTAATCGGCAATATCGCTAACGGTGTGATTTCGGTGCTCGCAACTTTTGTAGGAATATGGCTTCTCGGCAAAGTCGGCCGCCGCCCGATGCTGATGACGGGGCTGATCGGAACGACTGCGGTGCTGCTTTTGATCGGAGTTCTGTCTGTCGTGCTGAAAGGATCGCCCGCTCTTCCTTATGTGGTTCTTTCATTAACAGTCACTTTCCTTGCGTTTCAGCAGGGGGCTGTCTCTCCGGTGACCTGGCTGATGCTGTCGGAGATATTCCCGCTTCGATTGCGGGGACTTGGTATGGGGGTCACTGTCTTCTGCCTCTGGATCGTGAACTTCCTTGTGGGTTTCACTTTTCCGGTCCTGCTCGCAAACATCGGATTGTCTGCAACCTTCTTCATTTTTGTCTTGTTAGGGATAGCGTCCGTTATATTTGTGAAAAGGTTCCTTCCGGAAACGAAAGGTCTGTCACTCGAACAGCTTGAACAAAACTTCCGTGCTTATGAAAAAACAGATCGTAATAGCGCGGAAGCCAAGGTGAGCGGGTAATCTGAATAGACGCGGGGTTCCTAGGAATCCTGCTTTTTTATTTATTATATAGAAGGGAATAACAAGTGAGAAAAAAGTTTCGTAAAAGTGTTGACCTAATTTAAAGTGCGTGGTATATTATTAAACGTCGCTGATGAACAAAGCGAAAACGACAAATGAGAAAATGATCTTTTAAAAAAAGACTTTACAAATTCTCAAAAGCGTGTATAATGAATGAGGTCGAGAAAAAGACTTCGAAAAGAAA
The DNA here is from genome assembly GCF_040311405.1 of Bacillus sp. FSL K6-2865. Classification (NCBI taxonomy): domain Bacteria; kingdom Bacillati; phylum Bacillota; class Bacilli; order Caryophanales; family Bacillaceae; genus Bacillus; species Bacillus sp. FSL K6-2865. The sequence continues at coordinate 616,065 of NZ_CP152036.1, forward strand.
TAAAAAAACACTTGACATCATAACTGATTGGTAGTATGATAGTTAAGTCGCCTGATAAGCGCCCGTAGCTCAATTGGATAGAGCGTTTGACTACGGATCAAAAGGTTAGGGGTTCGACTCCTCTCGGGCGCGCCAATTCAAACGCGGGTGTAGTTTAGTGGTAAAACCTCAGCCTTCCAAGCTGATGTCGTGAGTTCGATTCTCATCACCCGCTCCATTATAATGATCTTTGAAAACTAAACAAGACAAAACGTACCTGTTAATTCAAAGTTTTAAATAAATCGCACAGCGATGTGCGTAGTCAGTCAAACTACTTTATCGGAGAGTTTGATCCTGGCTCAGGACGAACGCTGGCGGCGTGCCTAATACATGCAAGTCGAGCGGACAGATGGGAGCTTGCTCCCTGATGTTAGCGGCGGACGGGTGAGTAACACGTGGGTAACCTGCCTGTAAGACTGGGATAACTCCGGGAAACCGGGGCTAATACCGGATGGTTGTCTGAACCGCATGGTTCAGACATAAAAGGTGGCTTCGGCTACCACTTACAGATGGACCCGCGGCGCATTAGCTAGTTGGTGAGGTAACGGCTCACCAAGGCGACGATGCGTAGCCGACCTGAGAGGGTGATCGGCCACACTGGGACTGAGACACGGCCCAGACTCCTACGGGAGGCAGCAGTAGGGAATCTTCCGCAATGGACGAAAGTCTGACGGAGCAACGCCGCGTGAGTGATGAAGGTTTTCGGATCGTAAAGCTCTGTTGTTAGGGAAGAACAAGTGCCGTTCAAATAGGGCGGCACCTTGACGGTACCTAACCAGAAAGCCACGGCTAACTACGTGCCAGCAGCCGCGGTAATACGTAGGTGGCAAGCGTTGTCCGGAATTATTGGGCGTAAAGGGCTCGCAGGCGGTTTCTTAAGTCTGATGTGAAAGCCCCCGGCTCAACCGGGGAGGGTCATTGGAAACTGGGGAACTTGAGTGCAGAAGAGGAGAGTGGAATTCCACGTGTAGCGGTGAAATGCGTAGAGATGTGGAGGAACACCAGTGGCGAAGGCGACTCTCTGGTCTGTAACTGACGCTGAGGAGCGAAAGCGTGGGGAGCGAACAGGATTAGATACCCTGGTAGTCCACGCCGTAAACGATGAGTGCTAAGTGTTAGGGGGTTTCCGCCCCTTAGTGCTGCAGCTAACGCATTAAGCACTCCGCCTGGGGAGTACGGTCGCAAGACTGAAACTCAAAGGAATTGACGGGGGCCCGCACAAGCGGTGGAGCATGTGGTTTAATTCGAAGCAACGCGAAGAACCTTACCAGGTCTTGACATCCTCTGACAATCCTAGAGATAGGACGTCCCCTTCGGGGGCAGAGTGACAGGTGGTGCATGGTTGTCGTCAGCTCGTGTCGTGAGATGTTGGGTTAAGTCCCGCAACGAGCGCAACC
>NZ_CP152036.1:622500-890000 GCF_040311405.1 Bacillus sp. FSL K6-2865
AGGAGCGGTATCTGAACGGAAGGAAGCATGTGTTCTTTTGACAGCCAATGATCAGAGACAAATCGTCCTTGAGAAAAAAGGATACAATCATTTTAAATAAGACGGGTGACTCACTTTGAAGACATTACAATGGAGAACGAAAAACCCCGAAGAAACGAAAGCCGTAGCCAAGCTTGCCGCTTCTTTGGCAAAGCCGGGAGACATTTTGACACTGGAAGGCGACTTAGGTGCGGGAAAAACGACTTTTACAAAGGGTTTTGCCGAAGGACTGGGAATCACGAGAGTGGTAAACAGCCCGACTTTTACAATTATAAAAGAATACCATGACGGTTCGCTTCCTCTATATCATATGGATGTGTATCGTATGGAGGATGAAAGCGAAGACTTAGGGCTTGAAGAATATTTTGAGGGACAAGGCGTCTGTTTAATTGAATGGGCTCATTTAATTCAGGATCAGCTGCCTGCTGAACGGCTGCAGATCGTCATCACAAGAGCCGGTGATGAGGCAAGGGACATTACCTTTACGGCTTGCGGAACACGGTATGAAACGCTTTGTGAGGAGATAAATAAACATGACAATACTGGCAATTGATACGTCAAATTACACACTGGGTGCCGCGCTCGTTCGTGACAAAACGGTGATGGCGGAGTATATTACATATTTAAAAAAGAATCATTCCGTGCGGGCCATGCCTGCTGTCAATTCATTGCTGAAGGATTGCGGCCTAACACCGCAGGACCTTACGAAAATAGCGGTGGCGAAAGGACCGGGTTCGTACACAGGTGTCAGAATCGGTGTGACGCTGGCAAAAACATTGGCATGGTCGCTGAAGCTTCCGGTTTCCGCTGTCTCGAGTCTGGAGGTGCTGGCGGCTAACGGACGGCACTTTCAAGGACTGATCTGCCCGTTATTTGATGCCCGGCGCGGACAGGTATATACGGGGCTTTATGAATATCAGGACGGCCGATTACGATCCGTTATTCCTGATCAGAATGTCCTTTTGACTGATTGGCTCGGCATGCTGAAAGAAAAAGCGTCTCCGGTTTTATTTTTAGGGCACGATACAGCCATTCATGAAGAAACCATTCTTCATGAATTGACATCTCAAGCAGTGATTGGAACGGCTGCACAGCATAATCCGCGGCCGTCAGAGCTGGCGTTTTTAGGCTTGGAAAAAGAGGAAGCGGATGTCCACAGCCTTGTTCCGGATTATTTGCGTCTGGCAGAGGCTGAAGCGAAATGGATGGAATCTCAAAAATAGGGTGATAGGGATGAAAACGAAAACGGCGATTCGAAGCATGCGTCCGGAAGATATTGATCAAATTTATGAAATTGAAACAGCATCCTTTACTTCTCCGTGGACGAAGGATTCATTTTATCATGAGCTTTTGGAAAATCCGTATGCCCACTACCTTGTCATTGAAAAGGACGGCTGTCTGGCGGGGTATTGCGGAATCTGGATTATTATAGATGACGCGCAGATTACGAACATAGCCATTAAGCCGGAATATCGGGGCCAATCATTGGGAGAAGCGTTGTTTCGCTCTGCGATAGAATTGTGCAGAGAAAAAAAGGCAAGAAGGCTCTCTCTCGAAGTCAGGGTCTCAAATCATCCCGCCCAATCCTTATATAAAAAATTCGGTCTTCAGGCCGGAGGAATCAGAAAACAATACTATACAGATAACGGAGAAGATGCGTTATTAATGTGGGTGACATTACATGAGTGAAAAACAAGATATTTATGTATTAGGAATCGAAACAAGCTGTGATGAAACAGCGGCCTCAGTCGTAAAAAACGGGAATGAAATTATTTCAAACGTTGTCGCTTCTCAAATTGAAAGCCATAAACGTTTCGGCGGGGTCGTGCCTGAAATAGCGTCCAGACATCATGTGGAGCAGATTACCCTTGTAATTGAGGAAGCTCTTTCAAAAGCGGAGATGGGCTTTGATGATCTTGATGCGATTGCCGTAACGGAAGGACCCGGACTTGTCGGAGCCCTGTTAATCGGAGTCAATGCGGCAAAGGCGTTAAGCTTTGCCCATCAAATACCGCTAGTCGGCGTCCATCACATCGCGGGCCATATTTATGCAAACAGGCTGATAGGAGAGCTTCAATTCCCGGCGCTTGCTTTGGTTGTGTCAGGCGGACATACGGAATTGGTTTATATGAAAGAGCACGGTTCATTCGAGGTTATCGGTGAAACGCTGGATGATGCCGCAGGCGAAGCTTACGATAAAGTGGCAAGAACGATGGGGCTTCCTTATCCGGGAGGGCCGCAGATTGATAAGCTGGCTGCTGTGGGAACGGATTCCATTCCGCTTCCGCGTGCGTGGCTGGAAGAAGGGTCTTACAACTTCAGCTTCAGCGGCCTGAAGTCAGCCGTGATTAACACGCTTCATAACGCCTCGCAAAAAAATGAGGTGATTCCTCCGGAGGATCTTGCAGCAAGCTTTCAGCAGAGTGTCATTGATGTACTGACGGCAAAAACCTCTAAGGCCGCGAAAGAATATGGGGTTAAACAAGTGCTGCTGGCAGGGGGCGTAGCCGCTAACAAAGGGCTGAGAGCCGCACTGCAGCAGGAATTCAGCCATTCGGGAGATCCCGAGCTTGTCATCCCGCCGCTTTCTTTATGCACGGACAATGCAGCGATGATTGCGGCTGCCGGAACCGTTGCTTTTGAAAAGGGAATTCGGGGCTCATATGATATGAACGGACAGCCCGGTTTGGAATTAACATCCTTTGATCGTCTCACGTTGTAAAACGTGAGGCTTTTTTTACTTATTAACAGATAATTCTAACATATCCACAGGATTGTGAATATATCCAGAAATCCAGGCTGGATAAGGGGCTGTAAGTTGTTAGTAAAGTGGATAAAGTCAGAAAATTTTGTGGATAGTGTGTATAAAACGCTTACTTACATGGCTGACAAGGAGGATAGCTGTGGATAAAAAAGCACCCCTTAAAGAGGTGCTTGACGTTTTCTATTCTTCTGAGGAGAGTTCCTCCCATTCTGCTAATAAGTTTTCGAGCTCTTGATTCAGAGCTTCATTCTCCGCGTGAATAGTCTGTACCTTTTCATGATCCTGATACACGTCAGGATCGCACAGAAGCTCCTCATTGGCGCTGATTTTCTCTTCGGCGGATGAGACGGCTGTTTCAATTTCTTCAATGCGTCTCAGGCGCTGCCGTTCTTTCTTCTTCCATTCTTTTTCTTCCTCGTAAGTTCTTTTCGTATCCTGTTTGACCTTGCCGGCAGGCTGAGCCTGCTCTTTTTCCTGCCGCTTCATTTCTTCCAGTTCCAGCTGCTGGGCTTTTTTCTCGGTGTAATAGTCATAGTCTCCCAAATATTCTTCTGCATGATCAGGTGACAGCTCCAGCACCCTTGTGGCGATCCTGTTAATAAAGTAGCGGTCATGCGATACAAATAACAGTGTTCCCGGATAGTCGATCAGGGCGTTTTCCAGCACTTCTTTACTGTCCAGATCAAGGTGATTTGTCGGTTCATCAAGGATGAGAAAGTTTGCTTTTTGCAGCATCAGCTTGGCAAGCGCGACTCTTGCTTTCTCCCCGCCGCTTAACGAGCGGACCGGTTTCAGGACATCGTCTCCGCTGAACAGGAAGTTGCCGAGGCATGTTCTGATCTCTTTTTCCGGCATGTCCGGATATTCATCCCACAGCTCGTCCAGCACGCGTTTGGACGAGGTCAGTTCAGCCTGCTCCTGATCGTAATAGCCGATTGTGACATTGGAACCGTACGTGATCGACCCGGATTCCGGGCTGATCGTGTTCATAATGGTTTTCAGCAAGGTTGATTTGCCGATTCCGTTCGGTCCGACGAGGGCGGCGCTTTCGCCTCTTGTAATGCCGAAGGTCAGGTTTTTCAAGAGCGGCGGCTGGCCGTCATAGCTGATGGAAACATCCTGTACGCGCAGGACGTCGTTTCCGCTCTGTTTTGTAATGTCAAAACGGAAGGCGGCTGATTTTTCATCCCCGAGCGGCTTTGCCATGACGTCCATCCGTTCAAGCTGTTTTCGTCTGCTTTGAGCTCTTTTCGTTGTAGAAGCTCTGGCCAGATTGCGGTCGACAAAATCTTGAAGCTTGGCGATTTCGTCCTGCTGTTTTTCATACAGCTTCAGGTCTTTCTCATACTGCTCAGCTTTTTGTTCTAAATAGGCGCTGTAGTTGCCGAGATATTTTTTACTTTCTGTCCGTGAGACCTCATACACTTGACTGACGACTTTATCAAGAAAGTATCTGTCGTGGGAGACGATCAGAATGGCGCCTGAATATCCCTGTAAATAATGCTCAAGCCATGTAAGCGTATCGATGTCGAGATGGTTCGTCGGTTCATCCAGAATAAGCAGATCAGGCTGGGTCAGCAGCAGTTTTCCGAGCGCAAGCCTTGTTTTCTGGCCGCCGCTCAGGCTTTGCACTTTCACGGAATCGTCAAATTTTCCGAAGCCGAGTCCGTGAAGGATAGATCGGACGTCCGCTTCATATTGATAGCCGCCTTTATCCTTGAAATCCTGCTGAAGCCTGTCATAGGTTTTCATCAGCGTCTCAAGCTCCGCGGGGGCGGCCGTGGCCATCTTTTCTTCAATAGAGCGCATTTCTTTTTCCATTGCTTTCAGGAAATCAAAAACACTCAGCAGTTCTTCTTTTATGGTAAGCTGGGATTCCAAGCCTGTGTGCTGGGCAAGATATCCCATCGTTAATTCTTTCGGTTTGATTAATTCACCCTTTTCATATGAAAGGTGACCTGCGATAATTTTAAGGAGAGTTGATTTGCCGGCTCCGTTTCTGCCTACTATGGCGATGCGATCCCGAGATCTGACTTCAAGCTTTATATTGTTTAAAATAGGATCAGCGCCAAAAGATTTGGATAGCTGATTAATTTGTAAGATCATCATATTATTTCACCTCTGTTATAATAAGTTAAGTGTAGCTTATCAACCTGCTGTCAGCAAACAATACATCATAATTGGAACATTATAGGATAAGACATCAGGGAGAAAATAGTGTATGATCAGAAGTAAGGAGAGTTTAAATATGAATGGATTTTCTCATTTTAATGAAGAAGGCCGTGCCCGCATGGTGGATATAAGCGATAAATCTTCAACAGTCCGTACTGCCGCTGCGATATCCAGCGTACACATGAAGCATGACGTGTACAGTAGAATCAAAAACCGCGAGATCGGAAAAGGAGACGTGCTGGCTGTCGCACAGGTGGCAGGAATTATGGCCGCAAAGCAGACGTCAGCGATTATCCCGATGTGCCACCCGCTTTCTTTAAGCAGCGTCGACATTTCATTCGGCTGGGAGGAAAAGGATTCCGAAGCCGTTCTTCATATACAGGCAAGCGTAAAAACGAAAGGGAGTACAGGTGTGGAAATGGAAGCGCTAACTTCCGCTTCAGTCTGCGCTTTGACCGTTTATGACATGTGCAAGGCGCTGGATAAAGGAATGGTCATCGGCCCGACCTGCCTCATGGAAAAAACAGGAGGCAAAAACGGTGATTTTAAAAGAGATGCATCTGAGTATAAAGTGGAGGACCAATCATGAACAAGGATCAATCAAAAATTCCACAGGCGACGGCAAAACGGCTGCCGCTTTATTATCGCTTTTTAAAGAATTTACACGCGTCAGGAAAACAGCGCGTTTCATCAGCTGAACTGAGCGACGCGGTAAAAGTCGATTCGGCCACGATCCGCCGGGATTTTTCCTATTTCGGGGCGCTCGGCAAAAAAGGATACGGCTATAATGTGGATTACCTGCTGTCATTTTTTAGAAAAACACTGGATCAGGATGAAACGACGAACGTCATTTTGATCGGTGTCGGGAATTTAGGGACGGCGTTTCTTCACTATAATTTCACAAAAAATAATAACACAAAAATATCTATGGCTTTTGATGTGAATCAGAGTAAAATAGGAACTGAGGTAGGCGGTGTGCCTGTCTTTGATCTTAATGATTTAGAGCTTCACATTAAGGATGAACCCGTGGCGATTCTTACCGTTCCGGCGGTTGCCGCCCAGTCAATCACCGACCGGCTCGTGTCGCTCGGAATCAAGGGAATCCTTAACTTTACGCCGGCCCGTTTGAATGTGCCGGATCACATTCGAATTCATCATATAGATTTAGCTGTAGAGCTTCAATCATTGGTTTATTTCTTGAAGCATTATTCTGTTTTGGAAGAAATTGAATAGCGAAAGGAGGAGCTGCACATGATCGGTCCTGGAAGCCTGGCGGTTATCGGTGTGGTGGCGGTGATTATTTTCGGTCCGAAGAAGCTTCCCGAGTTAGGAAAAGCCGCGGGGGACACGCTTCGTGAATTTAAGAACGCTACTAAGGGATTAGCCGGTGAAGAAGAGGAAAAAAAGAAAGAAGAACAGTAAGATAGGATGACGCGTATGAGAGTGAATCAAATGACGCTTGTGGAGCATATTGCCGAACTTCGGAAACGATTGCTGATTGTGGCGTTATCCTTTACGGTTTTCTTTATTGCCGGCTTTTTTCTGGCAAAACCTATCATTGTGTATCTTCAAAAAGCCGATGAAGTAAAAGAGCTCACCCTTAATGCTTTTAACCTGACGGATCCGCTGTTTATCTTTTTGCAGTTCGCGTTTATCATCGGCATCATTTTGACTTCGCCGATTATTCTCTATCAGATTTGGGCGTTTGTCAGCCCGGGCCTGTATGAGAAGGAGCGCAAAGTAACACTCAGCTATATTCCGATTTCGATCGTGCTGTTTGTCGGCGGTGTGTCGTTTTCTTATTATATTTTATTTCCGCTGGTCGTTGATTTTATGAAGCGGGTCTCGAATGACCTCGATGTCAACCAGGTGATCGGGATCACCGAGTACTTTCATTTTCTGCTCCAGCTGACGATTCCGTTCGGGCTGCTGTTTCAGATGCCGGTGCTGATCATGTTTTTAACGAGACTCGGTGTTATCACGCCGATGTTTTTATCGAAGATCAGGAAGTACGCGTATTTTGTGCTGCTTGTGATCGCCGCGATGATTGCGCCGCCTGAGCTGCTGTCTCACTTGATGATTACCATTCCGCTTTGCATTTTATATGAGATCAGCATTCTTATCTCAAAAGCGGCGTATCGGAAAAGGCAGACCGGCAGCAGCGAATCCGATCAGGACGTATCAGCATAAAAAAAGCCATTTCTCAATGATGAGAAATGGCTTTTCTTTTATTTTTGATTTTTCTTCACTTTAAATGAGAAAGCGAACATTTTAAACGAGATGCTGATATTATAAGCGGCGAAAACCATCAGCAGTATGGAATAAAAAGACCACATGCTTCCCGGAGAGCTTGCGGCCAAATACGTAAAGATACAGCCGACTGCGAAATAAATCAAGCCCCAAGTCATTGGGTTCCTCATACAAACAATCCTCCAATAATTAATTGCATTTGCTCACTATGCTGTTCAATATATTTTTGGGCGGGGCCGAGCTGCATGACCACGACAATGGTATTCATCATGACATGGGCGAATATCGGCACAATAATCCGTTTCGTCTGCACATACAAGAACGCAAAGGTAAAGCCCATGGCCGTATACAGCAGCAGGTGCGTGAGGTCTTGGTGCACAATGCCGAAAATGACGGAACTGATCAGTCCGGCGATAAAGAAATTCGTTTTTTCATATAATACACCGAAAATGATCTTCCGGAAAATGATTTCTTCAAGAATCGGCCCGACGATAGAAGAAACGATAATCATGAGCGGCATGGCTTTAATAATGTTAAGAATGGCTTTCGTGTTTTCGGAACCGCTGCCCACATGAAAGACATACTGCTCAATCATCCCGGCGATTCCCTGAGAAAATAAAGCGAGCCATATTCCCGCGACCGCCCAGAGAACGGACATGCCGGCGGATGCTTTCTTCCCGTTTCTTAATGTCTGCTTCGGCGCGGTTCTCAAAATCAAGAGAACGATAATCAGGCAGATGAAAAAGCTTACGACGGAATAAATCCCCTGAGCCATGGTGAGATTCGCATTCGTAGGGTGCCCGCCCGCATAGCCGAATTTGTACATTAAAGGAATGCCGATCAATGCGGAAAGCTGCATGATAACATATGTCAAAATGATATACCAATACTGTTTTCTCAAATGATATGTACTCCTTTATCCTATAAAATCAACTTATTTGTTCTTATTGTAACACAAGTGAACTTGACGTGAAAAAAGGAGAAAATCAGTGTGAGAGAGAATCATGTAAGCGTGAAAATTTTTTATTCTTATGACTTGAAATTGGAAGTGAGATTCTTTATTATAATAACTGTGTTAGCACTCTTTAGAGCTGAGTGCTAAAATTACATATTCATACTATTGAGGAGGTTATTACATTGTTAAAGCCATTAGGTGATCGCGTTGTCATTGAACTCGTAGAATCTGAAGAAAAAACTGCCAGCGGAATCGTATTACCGGATTCTGCAAAAGAAAAGCCGCAAGAAGGCAAAATCGTGGCAGCCGGTTCAGGTCGCGTGTTGGAAAGCGGAGAGCGCGTTGCTTTAGAAGTAAAAGAGGGCGACCGCATTATCTTCTCAAAATACGCCGGTACTGAAGTGAAATACGAAGGTACTGAATACTTAATCTTACGTGAAAGCGACATTTTAGCTGTAATCGGCTAAGCAAATAAATATTTTTAAAAATTCGAGGAGGTTTCGTTAACATGGCAAAAGATATTAAGTTTAGTGAAGAAGCACGCCGCGCTATGCTTCGCGGTGTCGATGCGCTTGCTGACGCTGTAAAAGTAACTTTAGGGCCAAAAGGACGCAACGTGGTTCTGGAGAAAAAATTCGGTTCTCCGTTAATTACAAATGACGGTGTGACAATCGCAAAAGAAATTGAACTTGAAGATGCGTTTGAAAACATGGGTGCGAAGCTTGTAGCTGAAGTAGCCAGCAAAACAAACGACGTTGCCGGTGACGGTACGACGACTGCGACTGTACTTGCGCAGGCTATGATCCGCGAAGGCCTTAAAAACGTAACTGCGGGGGCTAACCCTGTCGGCGTGCGTAAAGGTATGGAACAAGCCGTGACTGTAGCAATCGAAAACTTAAAAGAAATTTCTAAGCCGATCGAAGGCAAAGAGTCTATCGCTCAGGTTGCTGCGATCTCTGCTGCTGATGAGGAAGTCGGAAGCCTTATCGCTGAAGCAATGGAGCGCGTAGGAAACGACGGCGTCATTACAATCGAAGAGTCTAAAGGATTCACGACTGAGCTTGAAGTTGTGGAAGGTATGCAATTCGACCGCGGATATGCGTCTCCTTACATGGTGACTGACTCTGATAAGATGGAAGCGGTTCTTGACAATCCTTACATCTTAATCACAGACAAAAAAATCACAAACATCCAAGAAATCCTTCCTGTGCTTGAGCAAGTTGTACAGCAAGGCAAACCATTGCTTCTGATCGCTGAAGATGTTGAAGGTGAAGCTCTTGCTACACTCGTTGTCAACAAACTTCGCGGCACATTCAACGCTGTTGCCGTTAAAGCTCCTGGCTTCGGTGACCGCCGTAAAGCAATGCTTGAAGACATCTCTGTTCTTACAGGCGGAGAAGTGATCACAGAAGACTTAGGCCTTGACCTGAAATCTACTGAAATCGGACAATTGGGACGCGCTTCTAAAGTTGTGGTAACGAAAGAAAACACAACAATCGTAGAAGGCGCCGGCGACACTGAAAAAATCGCTGCACGCGTCAACCAAATCCGCGCTCAAGTGGAAGAAACAACTTCTGAATTCGACAGAGAAAAATTACAAGAGCGTCTTGCGAAACTTGCCGGCGGCGTAGCTGTCATCAAAGTCGGCGCTGCGACTGAAACTGAGCTGAAAGAGCGTAAACTTCGCATCGAAGACGCCCTCAACTCAACTCGCGCAGCTGTTGAAGAAGGCATCGTATCCGGCGGTGGTACAGCGCTTGTCAACGTATACAACAAAGTCGCTGCAGTGGAAGCTGAAGGCGATGCGCAAACAGGTATCAACATTGTGCTTCGCGCGCTTGAAGAGCCGATCCGTCAAATCGCGCACAATGCAGGCCTTGAAGGATCTGTCATCGTTGAGCGCCTGAAAAACGAAAAAATCGGCGTAGGCTTCAACGCTGCAACCGGCGAATGGGTAAACATGATCGAAAAAGGTATCGTTGACCCGACAAAAGTGACACGTTCTGCTCTGCAAAACGCAGCTTCTGTAGCAGCAATGCTCTTAACAACTGAAGCGGTTGTCGCTGACAAACCGGAAGAAAACGCCGGCGGCGCAGGAATGCCTGACATGGGCGGCATGGGCGGTATGGGCGGCATGATGTAATTAAACGGCGAAAACCCTTGATATAACAAGGGTTTGACCGTTTTTCATCACCCCAATCAGCCGAAAAAATAGCAAAAAGATAACATTCATTGAGGATGCTTCCAAAAGTCTGCTGGGACTTTGTGTGAGGCATCCTCTTTCATAATTCAAATTTAATATATCGGGAACTTTTGTTTTTTATTGGCTAAAAAAGAAAGGCCCTGTTAAGGGCCTTTCTTTAAGCTGCTGTTGTTGTCGTTTTATCTTTTCTGACAAGTCCCATGATACCTGGAATAATAAGAAGAACAGCAGGCAGTAAATAGAACATTGATATACAAATTACTCCGCCAATTCCTGAGATAAGAAGCAATACTCCTCCGACTTTAGGTTTCTTCTTAACTACTACCGAAGCGACAATACCCAAAATTGATAAGACAACAGCTCCCCAGCCTAAACCAATGATTTCGCTTGTACCGCTTGAATTAAAAGAGGCATCAAGTCCACCAATAATCAATGCCATGATCGCTCCAATAAAACCAAAAATTCCACCCAATAATCCTAAAACAAATTCAGTTGTTCTTTTCATTATTAAACTCTCCCTTACTTAACTGGTACTGTAATTGATACAGCTTTATTTTTCATGAAGTCTATGTGACAACATATCCAAGGTTCAATTTAATTTCTTTTGTCTTTATCAACATCATTTTTTTCATCTGAACAGAGAATTCAAATACGCCTTTTTGTTTTATTCCGCCTTGGACTTCTCCATCAGTTAAGAACATGTTTGCAGCTAATTGCCAATAACGGCATTTCCTTGGTCAGGATAAAAGGTCAGGTTTTTGTCAGTTGTATTTTTGATGTATATTCCGACGTTTACCTTGTCTCTCATGATCTTTATATCGCCCAGCTTAACTCATGCCCAGTGCTTCAGCATATTGTTTGCTTGTAACGACTTTTTTAGAACAGTCATCTTAGTCTCTCAAGCTTTTTTATTTTTTGAATCACTATCCCTGTGAGACATCATTTGTCGAGCTACTACAAGCCACTAAAAACTAAGGGTAGTACTAAAGACATGAATAAAAAGAGTTGCTTTTTCACCTAAAACCCCCAGTTTATATAATATAATACCTATATATAATCGGCTATAATCAATTAAATTTCAAGGGGATATTACCACTTTTTCTAAAAAATTCTTAGCGGAAGAAATTAAGCTATAAAATATCACTTGAAATATCAAAGTTGGAAATCATTCAACTTACTGCTAGCTTTAAACATTAAAGGCCACATACAGTTTGACATCCTATTAAGTTCTAGTGTAGCCCTAGTACTGGTTTTATCATTTTGACGGATTTGTTATCCCATCACTGCTAAACATTGATTCAAAAATATTTATTAAAAACTAATTTTTCATGATGTTAGGAGGAATAATGCCAATAAACAGCAAAAACCCTTGTTATATCAAGGGGAGGATATTTGATTTCCATCTAAATTGCTCATGCATTCTAGCAAAAAAGACCTTATCAGTTGAGTAAACTGATAAGGCCTTATTTATAAATAAGGTGTGAGGGGGTTATCTAAGACGGAACTCACACTTTCCTAACTACAATGTGACTTCATCATTTCCTTCAAGCACCATTCTCAGCAGCTCCACCTCACCCCGAATCCCAATCCCAGGCTCCCACGAATCAATCAAACGCATCGCCTTCTGATTCGATTCCATCGCTTTCTTATTTTCTCCTTTACGATACAAGAGCTGTGCCATTCCGTAATAGTAATAGATCAACTCAACTTGATTGGCGTTATGTTTGTCATAGAGCAATTGTTCAAAGGCTTTTTCCGCTTTTTTGAGCTGATCACACTTCACGTAAGCCATGCCGAGGTTGAAATAGGCTTCTATCGTTTTTTCGCCGCCGTATGCGGCGCTGGTTGTGTTTGCCGCTTCGTATAATATGATGGCTTCTTCGTAGTGAGAGCGGGCGAAACTCAGGTCGCCGCGAACCAGAAGAACTCTGTGGCGGATAATGGGGGAGACGGGCTGATCTTTGATTCCGTCCAGCATTGCTGCCGCTTTGTCCGGTTCTCCGATTTTTAACAGCAGCCTCGATTGCAGGGCGGTTCCCCATACTTTCAAGTCGTCGTGATCCGGTGCGCCTGATTGTTCGAGTATTTTCAGGCCGGCTTCTATTTGCCTGAGAGCTCCGTCTGAATCGTTGACTTCCATCAGCGCCCACCCTGCCGTGTCGATCCGAAAGTAAGCTTCCCGCGTGTGTTCGCCTGATTGACGGGCGGCATCGGCGGCTTTTAATCCGTATTCGATTCGCAGGGGCAGGTTGATTCTGCTAAGAAAATGGCTGATGCGGATGATGAGTTTAATCAGGATGTCATGTTGTCCGGTTTCGCCCGACCATTCGATGACCTTTAGGATGTTCGGCCATTCCTTTTTCATTTGCTCTAAATTCCGTCCCAGCAAGTAGCTCCAATAGACGGAATTGGGCTGTTCCCGCTTTATATGGGTTTCCGCATAATCAATATAATAATGCGCCCAGCGGCTGCGGGCTTCTTTTGCAAATTCGTGATTTTCGGATAAGTGCTGTTCTCCGTAAGCGACAACGGTTTGATGGGCTGCATATTGAATACTTCCTTCGCTTCGTTCCGGCTGTATTAAAGCATATGACCGCATTTGCTCAATCGCGTAATGAAACCGCCGGACGTCTAATCCGGCCGCTTGAGCCAAGCTTTTTTCATCAGGAGGCTTAGCGAAAAAGCAAAGCGTCTGCCATAGTTTTCGTGTGTCTTCATGACATCTGTCCCATGTGCGGCCAAAGAGAACCTCAAACAATTCCAATAATGAGTAGCCTGCTTGTTTAAGTTCTTGAATGAGCTGCGGAGCGGGGATGTCGTCGTCTGACATGTAAGCGATGCTCAGTGCCATGGCCTTCGGGTTGCCGGCGGCTGCCGAGATGAATTCATTCTTAAGGTCAGGCGATAGCTGCAGCAGCTGCTCCAGCTTTTCCCGTTTATGCGGGAGGTTGCATGTTTGCAGACAGCGGTGCACTTCTTGCTGAAAAAATTCAAGGGCATCTGTTTGTTCAAGGCCGCTCAGCTGGATGGCCGCCAGTTCCCCGAGGCCGTCCCGGTAAGTCTGTTTTACGTTTTCCCGTGCCGTAAGGAGGACTTTTACGCCTTGCGGAAGGCCGATAATAAATTCGTGAATGTCACGTTCCGCTGTATCAATGCTGTCAACGATCAGCAATACCGGTTTTTCGTTTGAATGAGCGGCTAATGCATTGCGGACGACGAACCGTTTTTCGTTGATGGATTTGTCGATTTGTTCTGTGCGTCCGAGCTGATAGGCGATCGTGTTTAAAAAATCGCTGAAGCTCAATCCTTTCCAGTCCGCGCTGATCCAGATGATGCTGTTGAATGCCGGCCAATCTGGTGAACCGCCGGCACAAAGGTAGGCTGCTTCAAGAGCGATCGTTGTTTTTCCCATGCCGGCCCACCCTGTGATTAAACAGACCGGTGACGGAGACAGCATCCATTGTCGAATCGCCTCTATATCAAAGCCGCGGCCGATAAAGTTCCCGGTCCGGCGTGACGGTAAGTTATGCGTGCCGGACTGTTCTGTAAGCGCATTCGTTTCGTGGCTTGGTCTGTCATGAAACAGCCGCTTTACTGCTTTTTCAACATCTTCATCACTCGGCGCTCCGAATGATCCGTCTTTCCGGAGTATTTTTGCTTTTTTTAGACAAGACGCCGTCCAAACGGGCAATGCGGGTTTGATGACGGGAATGGTGGTGGTTTCCAGAAGATCGGTCAGCCATTCAGAATCCATATCAGTCTTTTCTATAATGATCCAGATCATGCCGAACAGCTTTCCGTCGTCAATTCGTCCGGGAATGTAGTTTGCGCCCATCTGTCCGATCCAGCTTTTGATCGTGTTAGAGGAAACGCCTAATCGGAGTGCGATTTGATCTATATAAGACTGTCCTGTTTTTTCGTTCTTTTTCCTTCTGACTTTATAATCAGGATGAAGTTTCAGCGATTTGACGGCAGGTGCCAGCAGTTCTGCAAAATGTGTCCGGTTTTCAAGTTCAGCCATTAGCCTGCACCTCCTATTAGTACTATTTTATCAATTCAGTGTTTTTTGTATATGAAAAAATAAAAAGTACAGTGCGGCTGTCCTTTTATACAGCAGGAAAGGCTGTTGAACGTATGGAAAAGCAGATAAAATAGGGGCAGTAACAGAGAAAACAAAAATGTATGCACTTACATTTCAGAGCAGAGAAAGGATTTTGCCAAATGACTCACACAGTGCCTCAAAACATGAAAGCGGCGGTTATGCACAACACGAGAGAAATCAAAATCGAAACATTGCCCGTGCCTGACATCAATCATGATGAAGTGTTAATTAAGGTGATGGCTGTCGGAATTTGCGGATCTGATCTGCATTACTATACAAATGGCAGAATAGGCAATTATGTAGTGGAAAAACCATTTATCCTCGGTCATGAATGCGCGGGAGAAATTGCCGCCGTCGGATCGTCTGTCGATCAATTCAAGGTGGGAGACCGTGTCGCCGTCGAACCCGGTGTCACATGCGGACGCTGTGAGGCGTGTAAGGAAGGGCGTTATAACCTTTGCCCGGATGTACAGTTTTTGGCGACACCGCCGGTTGACGGCGCGTTTGTCCAATATATCAAAATGCGCCAGGACTTTGTTTTCTCGATTCCGGATTCACTATCCTATGAAGATGCGGCTTTGATTGAACCGTTTTCTGTCGGCATTCATGCGGCCGCGAGAACGAAGCTTCAGCCCGGTTCAACAGTTGCGATCATGGGAATGGGTCCTGTGGGGCTGATGGCCGTTGCGGCAGCGAAAGCATACGGGGCAGGCACAATTATTGTGACCGACTTGGAGCCGCTGCGGTTAGATGCCGCGAAGAAAATGGGAG
The DNA here is from genome assembly GCF_040311405.1 of Bacillus sp. FSL K6-2865. Lineage (NCBI taxonomy): Bacteria > Bacillati > Bacillota > Bacilli > Caryophanales > Bacillaceae > Bacillus > Bacillus sp. FSL K6-2865. Next base: position 637,757 of record NZ_CP152036.1, read on the forward strand.
CGACGCATGTCATTAATGTCCGGGAACAGGACGCCGGTGAAGAAATCAAAACGATCACGAATGGCAAGGGCGTTGATGCTGCCTGGGAAACAGCGGGGAATCCGGCGGCATTGCAATCCGCACTGGCTTCCGTGCGCCGGGGCGGAAAACTGGCGATTGTCGGCTTGCCTTCTCAGAACGAGATCCCGCTCAATGTGCCGTTTATTGCAGATAACGAGATTGATATATACGGAATCTTCCGTTATGCGAATACGTATCCGAAGGGAATTGAATTTCTCGCTTCCGGCATTGTGGACACGAAGCATCTTGTAACGGACCAATATCCGCTGGAGCAGACGCAAGAGGCGATGGAACGGGCCTTTCAATACAAAAATGAATGCTTAAAAGTGATGGTGTATCCAAATCGCTGAGTGAACGGGGAGGATCTTTGCATTCTCCCTCTTGCTTATCAAAAATGAAAACGGATTCTTGGGGTGGGAAATGATGATTGAAACAGAAAAAGCAGCGGCAGTAAAGACACATCGCGGCCTGTCCTGGATGGAACGGATCGGCTACGGATTCGGCGATATGTCGTACAATATTATCTTTCAGTTTGTAAACGCATACTTATTATTCTACTATACAGACGTCGGCGGCATTAAGCCTGCGGTCATCGCAGCTTTGTTTCTTATCGTAAGGGTGCTGGACGCTATTTTTGACCCGATTATGGGCGTGATTCTAGACAAGACGAATACAAAGTGGGGAAAGGCAAGGCCGTATCTTTTGTGGGTGGCGTTTCCTTTTGCGCTATTTACGTTTTTATGCTTTACGACCCCTCATTTCGGCGAGACGGGGAACATGGTTTATGCGTACATCACTTATATTCTGCTTGGGATGTCCTTCAGCATGCAGACGATTCCGGTCAACAGCTTAACGGGTCGGATGACGAATTCCGTGGAGGAACGGACGGTTCTGACGACGACCCGGATGATTTTGGTTTATATCGGAATTCTGTTATCGATTTCCTGTGCGACACCGCTTGCGGACGCCATCGGCGGGAAAGATCAGGCGTTCGGATTTCAGATGACGGCGCTTATCTATGCGGCGGTGAGCATCGCGTTGAATCTGTTCAGTTTCTTTACTGTGCGGGAACGGATTCAGCCTGAAAAAAGAAAAAAACAAGGAATGAAAAAAACGTTGTCCGTTTTGTTCCGAAACAAGCCTTTGCTCATTTTGGTTTCTGCATTTTTGGCGTTTGCGATTGGGTTTAACATTAAGCTCAGCACGATGGTGTACTATTTTACGTATAACGTCAGCCATAAGGAATTTGTATTTTTAGGAACCGTGTTGTTTTTCGGCGCAGCGCTGATCAGCAATCTGTTTATTCCTTTCTTTTCTGAGAAGCGGGGCCGGAAGCAGGTTATGATCATCACGGCGGCGCTATCGCTGATTTCTTATGCGGGCCTTCAGTTTACATCGTATTCTTCGCTGCCGCTTATTTTCTTTTGGCTTTTCGTTTCGGGATTTTTTACGACGCCTTTAAATACGCTTGCTTGGGGAATGGTTGCCGATTGTGTCGATTATGCGGAATGGAAAACCGGAGTCCGGGCTGATGGCGTGGTGATTTCGAGCATGAGTTTCATCAATAAGCTCGGAGTTGCGTTAGCCGGGTCATTTTCGGCCGTTTATCTCGGAATCGCCGGATATGCCGCGAATACCGATCAGACGGCCTCGTCATTGAATGCGATTAAAAATATGAATGCGCTCATTCCGGGATTGTTCATTCTGCTGTCTATTATTCTTATTTCTTTTTATCCTTTAACTGAAAAAAAATATCAGCAAATGATGTCTGATCTGGAGCAAAAGGCTGCCAGATAAGTATACGTAAAATTTAAAATATTCTATGTAAACGGTTGTATTTATAACAGAAAGCACTATACTGAAACTATAATCGAGAATTGATAAATGAGTGTGATAATGTGGGAAGCCAATCTGTTATTTGTATTGGAGAATTGTTAATTGATTTCTTTTGTACCGATGTGGATGTTGATTTGACGGAAGGGCGCAATTTCTTAAAAAGTGCCGGCGGCGCACCGGCGAATGTGTCGGCTGCCATTGCTAAGCTGGGCGGAGACGCGGCTTTCAGCGGAAAAACAGGCAAAGATCCGTTCGGGTATTTTCTGAAGCAGACATTGGACGCCGTACATGTCGATACCTCTATGCTCGTCATGGATGAGAAAGCGCCTACAACGCTTGCGTTTGTTTCATTAAAACAAAACGGGGAGCGCGACTTTGTGTTTAACAGAGGAGCGGACGCTTTGTTTACGCTGAATGATATTGATCTGGAAAAGGTAAACGATGCCAAAATCCTTCATTTCGGATCAGCGACGGCATTGTTATCTGATCCGTTTTGCTCAGCCTATTTACGGCTGATGTCGATTGCGAAAGACAATGGACAGTTTATTTCCTTCGATCCTAACTACCGTGAGGATTTATGGAAAGGAAGAGTTTCAGAGTTTATAAACACCGCAAAAAAAGCCGTTGCCGTAAGTGATTTTGTGAAAGTCAGTGACGAAGAGCTTGAGATCATCAGCGGTGCGAAGGATCATAAAGAAGGTGTTGCGGTTCTTCATGAGCTCGGGGCCGGCATTGTTGCGGTGACACTCGGAAAAAGCGGTACCCTTCTTTCAAATGGGAAGGATATTGACATCATTCCGAGCATTCCGGTGACATCAATAGACTCAACGGGAGCGGGAGATGCGTTTGTCGGCGCGGCGCTGTATCAGCTGGCGCGCACGGATGAGATTCAGACGGCAGCCGAAGATTTTGCGAAGCTGCGTGATATTGTCTCATTTGCCAATAAGGTGGGGGCGCTCGTGTGCACTAAAATCGGTGCGATTGATGCTTTGCCGAGCTTAAAAGAGGTTGGAGTGACTCTGTAAAATATCGAGGATGCTTCTTGAAAGTCATCGGACTTCGGGAAGCATCCTCTTTATTTAGGTCTGAAACCCTTTTCGATATACGGTATACTTTAGAAAAGCATCCAGTAAATTGAACCGATGTGAAGTACATACAATCACGTTTTTATCAGTTCTGAGTAAAACCAAGTTTCTGCTGCTGCCGTCATGTATAGTGTGACGGCCCATGATATTGAACCGCGGAGGAATGTTTTTCATGAAACATGTTTTTCTTATTGTGCAATGCGCGTTTTCTGTTTTTTGTTTTCTCTGTCTCGCCGCTGTGAATTGGTATCAGGGGAGTGAGCTTGTTTCTGATTCGTTTGATTGGAATGATACGGCGAAATTTTCAAAGCTTTTGAATGGGACGGATACGATTACAAGTCCTGAACAGATTTCGCAGCTTGATTTCTTTGTGTATGCTGCGAAACATTATCCGTTAATGAGCGGGTTGATGATCGGGCTGTTTGTTTATTTTTTGTTCTCACTGTATCTGGTCATAAAGAATTTCCGCCGGCACAAATGGGCTGGATGAGACTATTTTCATATAAAAATACATAAATTCATGAGAAAATGAAACTTTTTTCGAAAAAAACAGTATAGATAACTATGAACTTGTTACTATTTAATTTTGGGAGGAAAATGAAAAATGAGTATTTTAGGAAGATTTAAAGACATCATGTCAAGCAATATCAATGCGCTGCTGGATAAAGCTGAAAACCCTGAAAAAATGGTTGATCAATATTTGCGGAATCTGAACAGTGATTTAGGAAAAGTGAAAGCGGAGACGGCTTCTGTCATGGCTGAGGAACAGCGGGCGAAAAGAGCGTTAACAGAATGCCAGGCTGATGCCGAAAAGATGGAAAGTTATGCGATGAAAGCGTTGCAGGCCGGCAATGAAGCCGATGCGCGGACATTTTTGGAAAGGAAAGCGGCTGTTGAATCAAGACTGACTGAGCTGCAGACGGCTTATCAGCTCGCTTCTTCCAACGCGTCTCAAATGCGCAAAATGCATGACAAGCTTGTCGCTGATATCGGAGAGCTTGAGTCGCGCCGAAATGCCATCAAAGCGAAGTGGTCTGTGGCAAAAACGCAGGAGAGAATGAACAAATTGGGGTCCTCTGTGTCAAATGCGGGCCAATCGATGACAGCTTTCGGCAGAATGGAAGACAAGGTCAACCAAGCGCTTGATCATGCCAATGCGATGGCTGAGCTGAACGCGTCTCCGAAAGACGATATTGACGATCTGACGGCTAAATATGACAGCAATCAAAGCAGTGTCGATGATGAATTGGCGGCGCTTAAGCAGAAAATGCTTTTCAGTAAAGATCAATAGACAGCGGGCTGCAGCTTTGTCCGATATAAAGAGAAAGTGAGAGAAACAGAATGATCATTTCTTATAAATGCCCGAACTGCGGCGATGATATGGTCTTTGACAGTTCATCCGGCATGCTGACATGTCACAGCTGCGGGCGGCAGGATCAGATTGAGAGCCTGCCAAAAGAGTATATAACGACGAGATTTTCTGAAAATGAGGCGAACGAGTACCGGTGTGAGAATTGCGGTGCGGTATTAATGACTGAGGCGGAAACGACGGCCACGACGTGCGGGTTTTGCGGAGGAGCCGCCGTTCTCGCCGACCGATTATCGGGAAATCTCGCGCCTTCGATGGTGATTCCTTTTACGATCAGTAAAGAAGAAGCCATGAGCGCTTTTAAAAAGTGGTGCCGAAACGGCCGTCTGACACCGAAAGGATTTATGTCTGCTGATCGGGTGAAGAGCATAACGGGCATGTACGTGCCGTTTTGGATGTTTGATTTAAACAGCAAGGTTCAGGTCAATGCCGTTTGTACGAGAGTGCATCACTATGATGATGGAGAATACCGGGTGACGGAGACCGAGTATTACAACGCGTACCGCGATATCAATCTTGATTATCTCAAAATTCCGGTCGACGCTTCAGAAAAAATGAGTGATGAATTAATGGACAAATTGGAGCCTTACTCATACAGTGAGCTGAAGGAGTTTAATACGGCCTATTTAGCGGGATATATAGCGGAAAAGTACAATTATACCGATGACGATCTCTTTCCGCGGGCGAAGGATAAAATCAGCCATTATATTGATTCTTATATCAGATCCACCTTCTCCGGATATACGACGGCTGACATTACGGATGAGCAGATTCAGACCGATAAAATCAGCAGCTTTTACGTACTGCTTCCGGTCTGGATGGTCAGCTACGACTATGAGCGGGCTGAGCACATTTTTGCGATGAACGGGCAGACGGGCAAGGTTGTCGGCAAACCGCCGATCAGTGCCGGAAAAGTGGCCGCGTGGTTCGGCGGCATAACCGCCGGTGCGTTTTTAGCATTAAGAATCGTCTCACTTATGATAGGAGGCGGTTTTTGATGAAAGTATCGATAAAAAAAGCGTGTCTCTTCTGCTTCGTCCTTTTTCTGATGCTGTCTTTTGGTTTACATACATCGGCGTCTGCCGCGGAACAGAAGCAATATGTTTATGACAATGCTCATTTATTAACGAAGGATGAAACGAAGAAACTTGAGGAATTGGCCGGGAAGCTCGGGGCAAAGCGCCATACCGATTTTATCATTCTTACCGCAAACGGAACGGGCGGTAAGGACATCGAGCAGTACGCCGGTGATTTTTATGACAGTCATTTTAGCGGAAGCACGGCGATTTTGACCATTGATATGAAAAAGCGGGAAGTATTTATCTCCGGATATAAAAAGGCGGAGACGTATTTGAATAACAGCCGGCTGAATACGATCAGAAATACGATCTCGTCAGATATTTCCGCAGGCCATTATGAAAAGGCGTTTCAGACCTACATCAAGTTGGCTTATAAAGATATGGGGAAAAGCCCGGACGACAAGTCTGACAATCTGCTGCTCACATGGTGGTTTCAGCTCATTATTGCCGCAGCCGCGGCCGGCATCGCCGTCACTGTGATGGTGTACAATTCCGGCGGCAAGGTCACCGTCACCGGCAGCACGTATATGGATCACGATACGTCTGAAGTGCTGAGCCAGCACGACACATATATCCGAACCGACGTTACAAGAGAAAAAAAGCCTGATAAAGATAATGACAATGACGGCGGAGTCACGAGGGGCGGCACGAGTTACAGCGGAAGCAAGGGAAGTTTTTAAATTATATGTAAAGGATTTGAGCATACATGGGTTTTTTCAGAAATCAGTTAGCAAATGTGGTGGAATGGGAAGAATTCAGAGATGACATGGTTTTCTATAAATGGAACAACCGTGAAATTAAAAAAGGCAGCCGTCTGATCATCCGGCCGGGACAGGATGCCATCTTTTTATACAACGGGAAGATTGAAGGGATTTTCCGTGATGACGGCGATTATGATATCGAATCAGAAATCATTCCGTTTCTATCTACACTAAAAGGGTTTAAGTTTGGCTTTAACAGCGGCATGCGGGCTGAAGTGCTGTTTGTGAATACGAAGGAGTTCACCGTGAAGTGGGGCACAAAAAACGCTATCAACATTCCGGCGGCAGGTATGCCGGGCGGTATGCCGATCCGCGCAAACGGCACATTTAACTTCAAGGTCATTGACTACATCGGATTGATTGATAAGATTGCGGGTGTCAAAGACAGCTATTTAGTGGAGGACATTAAAATCCGGATTACGTCTATTCTCGATCAGCTTTTGATGAAATGGATCACCAGAGAAGGAAAAGACATGTTCAATCTGCAGTCGAATTCCTTTGAAATCGGAAAAGGGATTCAAGAAGATCTTGATATGCAGCTGATCGGAGACGGCATGTCGATTACGGGCTTCAATATTATGAGCTTTAACTATCCGCAGGAAGTTCAGGATATGATTACGAAAAACGCTTCTTACGGCATGGTGGGCGATGTGAACCGCTATCAGCAGATTTCCATGACGGACGGAATGTCATCCGGCAAAATGAGCGGAAGCGGCGCCGCCTCAGACATGGCAGGCATGATGATGGGAATGAATGCGGCAAATCAAATGATGAACCAAATGAACCAAAATCAGCAGAACCAGCCGCAGCAAAATCAAAGTCAGCAGAATCAGGGGACGGCACCGGCGAACGGCTCGGAAGGAGCGGCTAAGCCGAAATTCTGTCCGAACTGCGGAACGAAAACGGAAGGCGCGAATTTTTGCCCGAATTGCGGACAGAAGCTTGCGTGACGATATACGAAAAAGAGGCCTTTTTTGGGCCTCTTTTTTTTGTCATGATTTCATTGTTTGAACGATGAGGGATGTCAGCGCTTTTGATCCCTCAGGTATGAGATGGACGCCGTCCGGTGTGAAGTATTCAGGGTGCTGCAATGCTTTTGCGTGCCAATCGACAAGCGTCACATTTTTCCGTGACTCGGCCTGCCGGCGCAATGACTCGTTTACTTTGCTTTCCCACTGCCGCGGCACACGTGTGTTGACAAGATAGATATCGGCTTTTGAAAAGGAGCTGATCAGTGATTCAATTTGGCTGTTTGTGAAATAGCCGTTCGTCCCTAACTCGATGATGACCGCTTTGTTCGGCTGATTAAATGACGCATATTCCGAAGTGAGCTGGAGTGCTTGAGAGACTTGTCTTCCTACCTTTCCGTCGATGGTGACATGAGGGAGGGACTGCCGCAGGTATGACGCAATGTCCAGCATCACCGAGTCACCGATAGCCAGCACGTCTTGCTGAGGCTGTGTTTGTTTTGAATCAGCCGTTTTTTGAGATGACCGTTCCTTTTTCTCTTCGTTTTTCTTTGTATTTGATTTGTCTGTTGGTTCTTTCTTGTTTGTGTCTGACGCGGTGTCTGTTTTTTCGCCGCTGTGTTTTTTCTTGCTGTCATCTTCTTTTGCAGGCTGATCGTGATCGGCCGTTTCTTGCTGATCATTTTGCGCGTACGTCCATTGCGGCTGTTTTTTCTCTTCGGCTATTCCTGACAGCCCGCCCGCAAATACGAGAATGGCGGCAAGAATGAGGCCGAGCGACATTCTGCTGATGACAGAGGACGTCTTCCATTCCAAAAAGCGGTTCAGAAACACGCGGCGTAAAAATGGCCGGAAGCCCGCAGTGCGGATCGGCTGTTCAATGAAATGGTAAGATAGCTCGGCAAGAATGAAAGTGGCGCCGATTCTGACGGCGCAGTGCCAATAAACCGGATTTCCGATTTCCTGCACGGGTGTGCTCAGTACGATAACCGGGTAATGCCAAAGATAGATTCCGTATGATCTCGTTCCGATCCAGCGAAGCGGCTTCCATGAAAGAACATGTCCCAAAAAGCTGCTCGGATGGCATAAACATGCGACAAGAACCGCTGCGGTGATACTGATCAAAAGCATGCCGCCCTTGTACAAGAAGGGTTCATATTCATCCGTGTAAAAGACGCAAAGCAGCAGCGCGGCAAAAGCCGCAAGCTCCGTCCCGTGAAGCAGGTGTTTCATGCTGCTCGGCAGCCGTTTGGAAGATAATCGTTTCATCGGCCACACTAAAGCTAAAGCGCAGCCGATCAGCAATTCAAATGAGCGGGTATCCGTCCCGTAATAAACGCGGCTCGGATCTCCGCCGGGCACATACATCATACTCATTACGACTGCCGAACATAACGCGAGGAACATGACCGCGGCCGCAAGCCGGGCCCGTGTTTTACATATGTACATTCCCGCAAGCAGCAGGAAGGGCCATATGATATAAAACTGTTCTTCAATCGCCAGCGACCAAAGGTTTTTTAATGGCGAAGGGGAGCCGAAGCTGTCGAAATAAGAAAGCTGATGAAAGATAAACCACCAATTGCTTATGTAAAAAAGTGAGGAGACCGCATCCCCGCGTGCGGTATGCAGGAGCTCGCTGTTAAACAATACGACCCAAATGACCGTCGTGATAATCATGAGATAAGCCGCCGGCAGAAGCCGCCTGATCCGGCGCACCCAAAAATCACGCAAATCAAGAGTGATGGCATTGCCTTGGGCAGGCAATATAATAGATGTAATTAAATACCCCGATAAAACAAAAAAGATATCAACACCAATGAAACCGCCGTCGGCCCAGTTAAAATTCAGATGATATGCGATAACTGCGAGGACGGCAAAGGCGCGAAGTCCATCCAGTCCGGGAATATAGCGGTGATGCAGTGACTTGTCTGACATGGTATTCCTCCAATAATGTGTGCGGAAATTCTCGCTGTTTTGCGGATGGCTATGGCAGATTTCTGTACAGTCTTCCATTTGTTCCGTTAATTAGACGCATTCGGAAGGGGATTTTGTTTCAGAAAAAATGAATGAAATGCTGTGATTTTCTTAAACTTTTCAGCCCCCGTCCGGCGTCTGTTATATGAAAAGGGTCCCTTGTGCATCTTGGCTGTTGCGGGACGAAAGAAAAAATCCATGATCTGCGGATATCATGGATTTTTTTCTTTCTTTATCTGATGTAGCGGTCTCCGACAAGCAGCTTGGAGATGACGGAGGTCGGTATTGTAAACTCTGTAACGCCCATATATCCGGGTGCCGCTTCGTATTCATCAAATGAGATGACAAGTTTGTGCTTATCTGTAATATAAAAATTCTGGTCGGCGCGGATGGCTTTAAAAGGCTCCGACATATCATTATCTTCGACCCAGTATATTTTATTCGGATCTTCTTTCATCTGTTTTTTCATTTGTTCTTTAATATTTTCGCTGATGACTTTAATATAACGGTCATCTTTAAATAAACTCTTTAACGTAAGCACGGCCTCATTCTTTTTATCAATCGTGATGTAACGGCTTTGCGTATAAGATGAAGCTTGTGTTTTTTCGATATCACGGCGGATTGAGATCAGATCCGCTGTGTCAGTAACGGTTTCATAATCGCTGTAAATACTGAGGTGGCCTTTTTTGCTTTTTGAGGTCGCCTTCATAAATTCCTGATACAGCTCTTTGCTTTCTTTCATATAATGCCGGTTGATGCTGTCTTCGAGTTTATGATCGGAAAGGCCGGACAGAGCGGGCGTTTTCACATCAATGCTTGATTGGTTCTTTTCTTCCTTCATCTCCGTGAATGTGATGGCTTGGACGACTTTGCCGATGACGGGGATTTTAGACATGGCTTGTGCGGCATCCGGGTTGATATTGACAACGGCGGTAAATAAGACGGCCGCAGCGACTGCCGCGGATGTCGGCCACATCACGATTCGTTTTTTCTTCGGTTTTTGCTGAAGGGCTTTTTCGACAATGCTGTCCAGTTCCTTAGGAATGGGTACGCTTTTATACTCTTCTCTTAATTGTTCTAATCTCTTTTCCATTAAGAAAGATCCTCCTTCGTCAGCTGAATGCGCATGAGCTTCAGCCCCCTGTAAAGGCGTGTTTTGACGGTGTTGATGTTTTCCCCCGTGATGTCCGCGATTTCTTCTAATTTCAGGTCTTCAAAGAAACGCAGAATGATAATGGTTTTATATTGATGCGGCAGGTCATCAAGCGCTTCGTGAAGGTCTGTGTCTTTGTAGTGATCTTCCTTTCCGCGGCTTAAAAACTCGATCGTTTCATCGTCCATCACTTTCAGTTTTTTCTGTTTGCGGAGAAAATCAATGGCCGTGCGCACTAAAATTTTATAAAACCAGCTTTTGATCACATCGGGGTTTTTGACGGATTCGACCGATGTCAGCGCTTTTTGAATTGATTCTTGAACAATATCTAACGCGTCATCCTTGTTCTTTACGTAACTGTACGCCAGCCGGTAAAAGTCTTCCTTGCGCTCAGTTATGCACGTCACAAGCGACGCTTTGGCTGTTTCGTTCTTCATTGCTTCAAAGGGCTCCTTTTTTTAAAATACGTATCATAGGCTGCTGCCTAAGGATAGACGGGACAGGGTGAAAAATAGTTTGCGCAGAGGGGATCATTTTTAAAAGGAAAAGGAAGGAAAGACGATGAGATAAAAAAAAGAGCCGGAACGGCTCTTTTTCGGATGTGTTGATATTCAGCTGAACGGTTTAGTTCGGTTTGACTAAGATTTTCACTTGGTTTTTCTCTTTGATTAAAGCGCCGAAGCCTTCTTCAATCAGATCGTCGAGCACGATTTTTTTCGTGACGAGCTTATCTGCTGAGAAGTACCCCTCTTTCATCAGTGCAAGAACGGAAGGGAAGATGTCACGGTATCCGATAATGCCTTTTACGGTCCGTTCTTTGATGACGATATCGTTCGGATGAATTTCCGCTCCTTTTTCCCAGATGCTGACGATAACCGTTTCACCGGCAATGTTTGTTGACTGGATCGCCTGGCGGAGAACGACAGGAACGCCTGTTACTTCATAAGAAACATCAACGCCGCCGTTTGTGCGTTTAGCGATTTCTTCAACGACATCGTCCGTTTTTGACGGATCAATGATGATAGCGCCGAGTTCTTTCGCTTTTTCCTGACGTTCCGGTGAAAGTTCAACCGCGTAAATATCTGTGGCGCCGGCCGCTTTCAGGGCTTCAATCACAAGCAGCCCGATCGGTCCGCAGCCAAAAACTGCCGCCTTGTCGCCCGCTTTTAATTTGCTTTGGCGGACGGCGTAAAGCGCTACCGCTGACGGCTCAACAAGCGCGCCCTGTTCGTAAGAAAGCTCTTCAGGAAGCTTAAACAGCAATTCTTCGTCAACGGATACATATTCAGAAAATCCGCCGCCGCCTCCGGCTAAGCCTAAGAATCCCATTTGTTCATCAAGGTTATAGGCTCCCTGATGTCCGTGTGTGGCAAAAATCGGTTCCACGACGACACGGTCGCCGACGCTGTAATTTTTGACGCCTTCGCCCACTTCAACGACTTCTCCTGAGAATTCGTGACCCATCGTGACGGGCGCCATTTCGTTTGTTAACGGATGAGGTTTGCCGACCGGAATAAAGATCGGGCCTCCCAAATATTCATGAAGGTCGCTTCCGCAAATCCCGCACCATTTGACTTTAATTTTGACTTTACCCGGTTCTGCTTTAGGTTCATCAATGTTTTCGATTCGAATGTCTTTTTGATTGTGCCATCTTGCCGCTTTCATTGATTATCACTCCTAGTCTGATTGAAACGAGTATAGGTACATGATCAATATGAACCACGGTTAAAAGGAATAAAGTGCCTGCTTCCTAAAGCCTGATTTTTCTCAAAATATATCATATTATGCAACTATCAATAGGCCTTATAAAAAGTCCATATTGAATGCAGAAATACTCTATGAATATTATAACGCTAATGAATTAAATTTTGTAGTATAATTTACCATGGAATTATATAGAACAGGAAATTGTGTCTTCGTTGTGTGCATGTCTCATCACGTTGTAATGAACATGTAAAGTGATTGAAATATTATAATCGTCTTCTTGGTGTATAATTTTGCCTAGAATAAAGAATCAGGAGGACGAAAGCTTGAAGAAGTTATTCTTAGCCTTATTGATTTTAGCAGGAAGCACGCTGGGAGCGATCAGTTACTCTTCTGATGCAAGTGCTAAAAAAGTGAACGGAAATATTACATGGTATAATGGAGTCGGTAAAAAAGGATCTTCCGGTAAAAAACTGGGACACTGGGATTGCGCGACAAAATTAGGATTTGACGTTCCGAGAAACGGAACGAAAATCAGAGCTTATGCGAAAGCAAAACCGAAAAAGGTTATCACCGTATACAAAAATGATGTAGGCCGTCTGCCGAATGCCGTATTGGATGTCAGCCCGAAAGCGTTCAAAGCGCTCGGATATCCATTAAGCAAAGGAAGAGTATCCGGACACTACAGCTATTAAAATAGACCATCTTAAAAAGCAAGGACACTGATTCTTGCTTTTTCTGATTGACGGAGAGATTGATAATGAAGAAGAAACGATGGATCTGGATGTTGCTGGCTGCCGTTTTGGCGGCGGCGGTCATCGCGTCCGTTTTACTGATTAAAGGAAAAAGCGACGGCGGCGGGAAAGCCGTTGTCTCCGGCGGCCATGACAAGCTGCTTGTTTCCATTACAGACAAAGATCTGATGACGAAATATTACGAGGACGGCCGCGTGCTGTACGAGGAAAAGCTTTCGGCATATCCGGCGTTTGCGCTGGATGACGCCCATCAGGTGCTCTATTTTGTCGGGAATAATGACCAAAATGAGATGCGTCTCTATAAGCTTGATCTGAAGACGAAAAAGAAGACGGTGCTTTATAAAGGAACGGCAAGCGCTGACAGTCTGTTTTTATCAAAGGATCTGACGCACATTTATTTCCGTCTCGGAAAAGCGGATGAAGATATTTTCCGTCTCGCATCTTTTGATTTGAAAACGAAACGTTATGAAAATCTGTATCCCGCCGCCGATGAGAAAGACGACAGTGTGAGCAGCTTCTTTTATAACCGCAGCCAAAACGATTTTGCGCTTCTGCATTATTCCGTAAAAGAGGATTATCAAAAAACGGATGAGGCAAATGAGAAGGGGATTGACCCTGAACCGACGAATATCCGGTTTGCAGCAGGAGCGGGCGAACACCTTCAGGATTTGACAAACCTTGAACAGTTTATCAGCGACGTGGCGGTGTCACCGGACGGAAAGAACCTTGTCTTTACATCTTATACACAAAAAGGGACGGAACAAAAAGCGTCCATCCGTCTGATGAATGTCAAAACGAAAAAAGATGAAACGATTATCTCAAACGGGAAGGACTTCGCTCCGCTGATTGATGCCCAGCCTCAGTTTTCTAAAGACGGCAGCATCATTTATTTCATGGCGGAAGCAAAAGGCGCTAAGCGTCTGAAGGATGAAACGGGGCGGAATGCGAAGGTCCGGACCATTTATGCTTATCATTTGGATACGAAAAAATGCGAAAAAGTCTGGGAAAATGACAACGGCATTATCAACAGTTTTTCCGTCATCCAATCATGAAAAAAAACACTCAGCGCCCGCTGGGTGTTTTTTAATGAACAAAGCTGGCTGCGGCTGAGGCGAGCCATTTGAAAAAACGGAGAATCGGAACGGCAAAATGAAGCGTTTCGATGAATGACTGTGCGGCAAGGTTCATTTTCCGCCGTTTTGCCATTTCCTTCAGATCTTTCTGCTGCCGATCGTTTTTCATGTTCATTGCTCCTTTGCATCATAAAAGGAAATGATAACGCAAAGGCCTCTCATGAGACATGGAGGCCTTCTCTATGTTGAGACTCGTAAAAGGGAGGTCTAACTTGATGCCGTTTGGTTATTGTTTTGGAGATTTACCAACGAACGGACGCCGTCGATCATTTTACTGCCGCAAAGGGGGCAAGTCGGGGTATCACTGCCGGCAAAATTCTTTCTGCTCCAGCCGATACAGTCCTCTTTTGTGCATTCCCACGTACTGACATCTTCTTTAGGCAGCGGTTCCTGATTACGTTTGTTGTAGTAAGACATAAAGTCACTTCTTCCCTTATGAATTTTCGTGCACTCCTTCATTGTCTCATACTTTTCCCTAATCTCCTAATTCCTTTTTCTATCCAGATTTCCAATGAGGGTGCATCGTCTTCCTGTTATTACAGTATATGCAAATAAGTGTCTTCTTATTTTTTCTTTTTGGATAAATAAAAAATCCCCTTCTCTAAAAGGGGGGATATTTGTTTACTGCTTATTCGTGACGTCCATCGGTCTCATCATGTCGTAATCTTCATGTTCTAGAATATGACAGTGCCATACGTAGCGTCCGCTGTAAGGAGCGAAGGTCGCCGCGATTCTGATGACCTCTCCCGAGTGCGCCTGCACGGTGTCTTTCCAGCCTTTTTCACTTGGAGGAGGCGGGACGGCTGGCCCTGTATACACAATGTCGCCGAATTTATTATAACGCTCTAAGTCAAAAGGACGCCGATCAAGGATTTGGAAGGAAACAAGGTGCAGGTGTATCGGATGGGTTCCTCCCATCGGATTGATAATCGACCAGATTTCCGTTGTGCCGAGCTTCGGCGCTTCTGTCACAGGATCATGCCATCGCTTGTTATTCAGCGTCAAAACGGGCCGGCCGTATTTGTCTTGCGTATTTGTGAGTTTAAGCGTCCTGATATTGTGTATTCTCTTTGATGTCACATTAGGCATTGTTGAAAGATATTTAGGCTTCCGGCTTGTGTCTGCTCCCTTCAGCGGTTTTGTGACGCGGAATTGCATCACATTGGCGTCTGTATCCGGATCGGCGTCGCCCCCGCAGCCGGTGCCGTTCGTTAAAATGATATGTTCTCCGTCAAAGGCGGAGAAATCGATGAGCACATCATACCGCTCTGCCGGGGCTAAGCTGATAGATTGTGTTTTGACAGAGCGGGGAAGCAATCCGCCGTCAGAACCGATTTGAATAAACTTCCCGCCGTTATTGAGCGAGAGAGAAAATGTTCTCGTATTGGAGGCATTAAGGATGCGGAAACGATATGTCCGCGGTTCAACTTCCATATACGGCCACGCTTTACCATTGACGAGAATGGTATTTCCGCAAAAAAACGGGACGATGGAAGGGTCGGGCAGCGTTTTGGAAGGGTTAGCAGGTCCGCTCGGGTAAGACAAGGAACCGTCGTCATTTAATGTGCGGTCCAAAATCATAAGCGGTACGTCATACTCTCCGGAGGGAAGCTTCAGCTGCTTTTCTTTTCGCTCGCGAATGATATACATCCCGGCAAGCCCGGCGTACACATTGAGCCTCGTAATCGCCATGGCGTGATCGTGATACCATAACAGAGCCCCGCGCTGTTTGTTTGGATAATGGTATACCTCTCTCTCAAAATAAGGACCCGTTTCCTTAAAATCCTTTGTGAACCATGCTTCCGGGTAGCCGTCGCTGTCCGGCGGCGTTGCTCCTCCGTGTAAATGGACGACGGTTTTGACATCGGGTTCCTGATGGCCGCTTTCTGAATGGTGAATGGTATGATCCACGGGCAGAAAATGCTTATCCGGAAGGTCATTCATCCATTTAATATAGACGTTTTCATCTTGGTTCACGTCGATCGTGGGGCCCGGAAATAAACCGTTATACCCCCACAGCCGGGTCGGCGGGAGATCGCGGTGCAGCTTGTGAAAGCATTCCTTCATGGTGACTTCATAATACGTGCTGCCGTCTGATTTCTTCTGCGGCTGGAGTGTTTCGATAATCGGCAGTTCATCTGCAAATTTTTCTAGAGCCATTTTTCATCCTGTCCTTATCATTTATTGAAATCCTGTACTACAGTTAATGCTGCCTTGAACAGGTTGGTTAAAAAAACACCCGCCCTTTTTTGAGGGGGGTGTTTGCGGTTATTGCGCAATCCGGCTTTCGGAAGCGCTCTCTTTCGGTTTTTGTTTTTTGCGGAATACATATGAGGCAAGTACCAGCAGAGTAATAAATCCTGTCAGCAGAAATTCAGACCGCATTGAACTGATAAACAGCATAGATAACAAGATGGCGCAAATGGCGATGATCGTCAGGTAGGTTAAGTACGGATAAAACCACATTTTGATTTTAAGAGATTCAGGGTTTGTCCGTTCGATTTTCTTTCTCATTCTCAGATGTGAGACGGCGATGACGAGATAGACGAGCAGTGCGATCGCCCCTGATGAATTGACCAGGAACAAAAATACGGAGTCGGGAGAAAAGTAGTTCATAACAACGGCAATATAGGAGAAAAAGGTGCCGGCGATAATGGCTTGAACCGGTACGCCTCTTTTGCTCAGTTTCATAAAACGCCGCGGCGCTTCATTTCGCTCTGCCAGTGAATACAGCATCCGTGACGTCGTATAAAGCCCGGAGTTCAGGCAGGACAGAACGGCTGTCAGGACGATGAAATTCATGATTTGAGCGGCTGCGGGAACCCCGATATGGCTCAAAACGGCAACGAAGGGGCTTTCCAAAATATTGGCTGAATCCCACGGCAGCAGTGTGACCACAACCGCAATGGAGCCGACGTAAAAAATAATGATCCGCCAAACGACTGAGCGGGTCGCCTTCGTGACGGATTCGACCGGATTTGACGTTTCTCCCGCTGCGATTGCGACGATTTCAGATCCCATGAAAGAAAAAATGACAACGACAATGCCGAGCAGAACGGAACTTGGACCTTTAGGGAAAAATCCGCCGCTGCCCGCCAGATTTTCCAGCCCGACCGGTTTGCTGCCGGGGACGATTCCGAAAATGAACGCAAATCCCGCGATTAAGAAGACAACGATCGTCGCTACCTTCACTAAGGAAAGCCAGTATTCAAATTCGCCGAACGATTTAACTGAATAAATATTCGTCAGTGTTAACAGCACGGTCAGAAGCAGACTCGTCAGCCATAACGGAATGCCCGGGAACCAGTACTGTATGATTCCGGCGCCTGCAATGGCTTCAATGGCAATGACGATGACCCAGAAAAACCAATACAGCCATCCGATCGTAAAACCGGCCCAAGGACCGATGGCGTCATGCGCGTACTGTGAAAACGAACCGCTTGTCGGGTTGACGGAGGACATTTCCCCCAGCATTCTCATAATAAAAATCACTAATAATCCTGCTAAAGCGTAGGAGACAATCGCTCCGGGTCCGGTGGAATGAATGACGGATCCGCTTCCGACAAATAATCCGGCGCCGATCACGCCGGCAATTGAAATCATAGTCATATGCCGGGTTTTTAATCCCTTTGATAAAGAGTTAGGCTGATTCATTCTTTGCCTCCTTTTGGTTTGTTTATGCTGAATATTCCGACAAGTATTATTCTATCATAAATGCCACAGGCAGTTGAAAATGATGTAAGAAAATATGACATTTTTTCTCGTCCGTACAGCAGAAAGTGCCGGAAGGAAAAGAAATAATTTTCTGTTATTTCTGTGTTTTAATGGTTTTGAAAATAATTCCATGAACGTGGGTTGGCGAGAAACCTTGATACGATTGGGATGAGAGGGGTTTTGTGAATGAAAATAAGTTTCCTGAGTGCATAAATGTTCTATGCTTACTATTTTTCTGTGGAAAGTGAATCATGTTTCTATAGACCCACTGTGTCCTCGCTTTGTATGATAATGAAGGAAAAATTGAACGGGAAGGAGGATTTTCAGTGGAGAGATATCATGAATTGAAAAAAGGCGAAACCGGAGCGATTGTCAGTATTGGCGCATATGCGGCATTGTCGGCTGTGAAGCTTGTGATCGGTTATTTGTTTCACTCAGAAGCGCTTCGGGCCGACGGTTTAAATAATGCGACTGATATCGCGGCATTTGCGGCTGTTTTCATCGGTTTGCGCATCTCTCAGAAACCTCCTGACGAAGATCATCCTTACGGCCATTTTCGGGCGGAGACCGTCGCGTCACTCATTGCTTCCATTATTATGATGCTTGTCGGAATGCAAGTGCTGTTCAGCGCCGCGCAATCTATTTTTTCCGTTAAAGAGGAAACACCGGATATGATAGCCGCCTGGACGGCCGCGGGGAGCGCCGTGGTGATGCTGATGGTCTGCCGCTATACGAAAGGGCTTGCGAAAAAGGTAAACAGCCAGGCCCTTTCAGCTGCGGCCGCTGATAATAAATCAGATGCGCTCGTCAGTATCGGCACGTTTATCGGAATTTTTGCTTCACAGTTCCATTTGGCTTGGGTGGATACGGTTACCGCGTTTATCATCGGGTTGATCATCTGCAAAACCGCGTGGGATATTTTTAAGGAATCCTCTCATTCGCTGACTGACGGTTTTGATGTCAAACATATTTCTGATTATAAAAAGACGATTGAACAGATTGCGGGCGTCAGCCGTTTAAAAGATATTAAAGCGAGATATCTGGGCAGCTCCGTTCATATTGATGTCGTCATTGAAGTGCCGTCAGATCTGAACATTAAAGAGAGTCATGAGATCGCAAATGAGGTAGAACGCAAGATGAAAGAGGAACATGCCATTGACCATTCACACGTTCATATGGAGCCTCTCCAGCTGAAATAAAGCTTCCTTTCTAAAGGGAGCTTTTTCCTTTTTCAGACTGGAAACAATTCGCTGGAAACGTTTTTTTATACTGTTTATATTTTGTGGTAAAGTTAGGTTACGATAATTGAAATTTGAGAGATGACTAGGAGGAGAAGAATGGCTTATAAAGAAGAGCTGCATCCGCTGCTGGAGAAAGCCGTTGAGCATATTGAAAACATCATCATAGGAAAACGGGATATCGCCATACTCAGTCTGGCCGCCATTCTCGCAAAAGGGCATGTGCTGCTGGAAGACGTGCCGGGAGTCGGAAAAACGATGATGGTCCGCGCTTTGGCCAAGCTGATCGGAGCTGACTTTAAGAGGATTCAGTTCACGCCGGATCTTCTGCCGTCAGATGTGACGGGTGTCTCTATTTATAATACGAAAACGATGGAATTTGAATACCGCCCTGGACCGATCATGGGGAATATCGTGCTGGCTGATGAAATTAACAGAACTTCTCCGAAAACGCAGTCTTCCCTGCTTGAGGCAATGGAGGAAGGGAATGTTACGATTGACGGAAAGACAATGCGGCTGGCTGAGCCGTTTTTCGTCATGGCCACACAAAATCCGGTTGAATATGAAGGAACGTATCCGCTTCCCGAAGCCCAGCTTGACCGGTTTTTATTTAAGCTGCGCATGGGCTATCCGACTGCCGAGGAAGAGCTTCAAGTTCTGTCTTTGCAGGAAGGGCGCAATCCGCTTGAAACAATCGAGCCCGTCATTTCTAAAGAACAGTTTATCAGCCTTCAGCAAAAATTGGAGCAGGTGCGGGTGGATGATGGAATTAAAGCGTATATCGTCGGCATTACTCAGCATACCCGCCGGCATCCGTCCGTACATCTGGGCGTAAGTCCGCGCGGTTCAATCTCATTAATGAAAGCCGCGCAGGCGTACGCGCTGCTTCATGACCGCGATTACGTCATTCCTGATGACGTCCAGTATTTGGCTCCGTATACGCTGCCGCACAGAATGATCTTGACCGCCGAGGCGAAATTTAACGATGTGACCCCGGAAGCGGTTATAGAAGACATCATGCAAACGGAAAAAGTGCCCGTCCAAAGGATGTCGGTCCGCTAATGAGAAGGAAGATGCATTGGCTTCTATATGGCTGGAAGCTGCTTATGTTGGCCGTACTGACAGCGGCTGTCTTTTCTTATGCCATGTTTCAGGGCGGATTTGTGAGCTGGTTTTTATTTTATGCGTTTTTGCCGTTTACCGTTTACGCCGGGCTGGTCGCTGTGTACCCGCTGCGGGCGTTTCAGGTGACGCGTGACGTGTCCTCCGCCCAGTTAACCTCAGGCGACAGGCTGTCTGTCACCATCAGGCTGACGAGGCGCCTGCCGTTTCCGCTGACATATATGGTCATTGAAGATGTGATGCCGGAAACGCTTGGCGAGAGGCGCAGTGCGAAACAGCTCGTGTTTCCGTGGTTTCAAAGGAAGCTGACGTTACAATATGAGCTGCCGCAGGTGCCGCGCGGAGAGCATCATTTACATACGATAAGAGTGCGGACGGGAGATGTTCTCGGGCTTTTGGACAAGACGGCGTCGTTTTCCGTTACGGATACGGTTCTGGTTTTCCCGGCGTACGGGTCTGTTCACTATAAGCCGCAGGCCGCATCCGGAGAAGAGGGGGCGGCTGCCGGCGCTCCGTTTCAGGTACACCGCTCCGCAATGGCTGCGAGCGTCAGAAATTATCAGCCGGGCGACCGGTTTTCCGCACTTGACTGGAAAACATCAGCGCGGCGAAATGAGCTGATGACGAAGGAATTTGACCCGCTGCAGAGTGTGAATATGACTCTCCTTTTGGACTGCAGGCCGTCCCCATCGTTTGAAGCCGCGGTATCAGCTTCGGCATCCCTGCTTTACACGGCGCTTGTGAAGGGCTCTCCCGCAGGATTTATTTCATTGGGGAGCGACCGGACCGTATTTCCCGTCCGGGAGGGAGACCGGCATTTCAGAAAGATGCTGCGTTACCTGGCATCAGCTTCAGAATCGGAAGAAGCCGATGCAGGCGGGCGTTTAGGAAAAGAGCTGGCGGATCCGCGCGTCCGCAAAGCTTCCATTGCCGTCGTGACGGGCAGTCTTACAGAAGACCTTCTCAAACAGGCTGAGCCCGGCCGTGCTGACATGACGGTGTTTTTGGCGAAAGAAACGAATGCCGCGCTTTCGGAGAAAGAACGGAAACTCGCTCTCATCTTCGCTCAAAAAAATATTAAGGTGCAAATGATCAGGGACAAACGGGTGTCCCATGTTGTTTAGAAAGAGAGGTGGCGCGCCATGCCGCATGACGAGAACCAGGGAAGCAGGCTGAGTCTGCTGCTGTTTTATTTTCTCGCTTTTTTATTGTTATGGGAATGGCTCAGGCCGCTGCACAATTTTACAGATACAAAACATACTGGTTTTTTCATCGTTTTTATCGGTTTGGCATTTCTGCTGTCATTCTTCCGGATGAGGTGGTACGTCACCGTGCCGTCCTGCATTCTGTTTACGTTGATCAGTATTCACATCCTGTTTTATAAAGGTTCGGTTTTTCAGCCGGAATGGCTCGTTTCTTTTTTGCGGGACGTGATGCAAAATGCCCGCCACATCGGGTCCGGAAGATGGAATGACATGAATCCGTCATTCCGCACATTGCTGTTTTTTGTGCTTTTATGGCTGCTCGTGTATTTGCTGCATTACTGGGTGATCTATCAGCGGAAAATATTATTCTTTTTTATCATGACGGTGGCGTATATCACCGTGCTTGATACGTTTACTCCTTATGATGCCGCGTACGCCGTCATCCGGATCGTCTTTATCGGCTTTTTGATGATGGGGCTTTTGTATATGGAGCGCATCCGGCTTACGGAACACATAGCGTTTAAAAAAAGATTGATACTCAAATGGTTTCTGCCGCTGATGCTGTTTATCTGCGCTTCCGTCGTGTTCGGTCTGGCGGCTCCGAAATCAGACCCGAACTGGCCGGACCCCGTGCCGTTTCTTAAAAAAATAACAAACCACAAGGAAGTGCCCGCCGCCGAAAGCAAAATCGGCTACGGCAATCATGATGAAACATTGGGCGGCCCTTTTCAGCAGGATGATACGCCGGTTTTCACATGGAAGGGAAAAGAACGGGCGTACTTCCGGGTGGAAACGAAGGATACATACACGGGAAAAGGCTGGGTGGAGACCGATCAGGGCATGTCCTATAAACTGAACGGCGGCAACGTGGAAGATATATGGTTTGACCGGAGTGTGCAGACGAGACGGTATACGGCACAGGTGTCCATTGATGAAAATTATCTCTATAATCACGTCATGTATCCGATCGGCGTCTCCAATATTAAACCGAAGCACTCGATTCAGCTTGAAATGAACGGAAACACCGAGCAAATTACGCCGGTCAGTGAACAAGTGGGCAACATCCGCAATATGGGACGGTACACGGTGACTTTTCAGGCGCCCGTCTTTAAGCTGAATGATCTCAGAAAAGTGAAAGTGAAACGATACCGTGAGCAGAATCAATTCAATGACCGGTATTTACAGGTCCCCGACAGCCTTCCGAAAAGAGTGAGACAGCTTGCGGACAGACTGACGCGGGATCATCATAATATGTTCGATAAAGCGAAGGCGATCGAGGATTATCTCGGATCTTCCGCATTTTCGTATAATACGCAGGATGTCGCGGTTCCGGAGCACAATCAGGATTATGTCGATCAATTTCTGTTTGAAACGAAAAGAGGATATTGTGATAACTTTTCATCGGCAATGGCTGTGCTGCTCCGCTCTGCGGGAATCCCCGCCCGTTGGGTGAAGGGCTATACATCCGGCGAATATAAAGGGGCAGGCGACCATAACGGCCACATTTATGAAGTCACAAACAACAACGCCCATTCGTGGGTGGAAGTGTATTTTCCCGATCAGGGCTGGGTGACGTTTGAGCCGACAAAAGGCTTCACCAATCCGACGGAGTTTACGTCAGAGCAAAATCATACCGCGGCAAAAGACAGCGGAGGCTCAGCGGGAAATTCGGATGAACCGTCTGACAAGCAGCGTCAGGAAACAAAGCCGGAAAAAGAGGAAAAGCCGAAAAAGCGGGATCACAGCGCGGCACCGCAGCCTGTGATCCGCAACAAAACCGCGGCACAGCTGTGGCCGTATGCAGCCATCGTCATCGTGATTTCAGCCGCGGCGGCACTCGCCTGGCTGTTCCGGGCGCGCTGGATTCCGCACGTTACAGCAGCCAGATTGAAGCGGCGTACGGATGAAGACGTCTTTTTCGACGCATATGCCGCGCTGCTCCGCCAGCTGAAACGAAAAGGATTCAGCAGGGGAGACGGAGAAACGCTGCGCGATTTTGCCGCGAGGGTTGACGAGGCGCACCATACAAACGACATGTCCGAGCTGACGCTGCGCTATGAGCGTGCGTTATACCGCAGCGATAATGCCGCAAAGCTTTGGAATGAATCGGGACAGTTGTGGGAAAATATAATTAAAAGAAGATAGTCTTGACCGCATACCGTCCTGTTGTTAGAATAAATGAATGTTAAATGGGAGCCCGGGAGCGTTAAAAAGCCGGGCTTCCGGACAAGTCTTGCGCGACAGAGGGCTGAACGTTTGTCCTCCGTTTTTTCTGTGTCAAAAACTTAGAGGAGATTAGGTGACAACCATGACGAAGTTAGTGAATGAAATGATTCTTGTTCTTGATTTCGGCAGTCAGTATAACCAGCTGATTACCCGCCGGATCCGTGAATTTGGCGTATATAGCGAGCTGCATCCCCATACGTTGACAGCTGAGGAAATCAAAGAAATGAATCCAAAAGGAATTATCCTTTCAGGCGGACCAAACAGTGTATATGATGAAGGATCTTTCCGCTGTGATGAAAAAATCTTTGAACTCGATATTCCTGTATTAGGCATCTGCTACGGCATGCAGCTGATGACTCATTACCTCGGAGGGAAAGTCGAGGCGGCAAGCCAGCGCGAATACGGAAAAGCGAACATTCAGATTCAAGGAACCCCTGACTTGTTCAAAGATCTTCCGGAAGAACAGGTTGTGTGGATGAGCCACGGCGATTTGGTTGTAGAAGTTCCAGAAGGCTTCACTGTTGACGCAACAAGCCATCACTGTCCGAATTCAGCGATGAGCAAAGCGGACAAGAATTGGTACGGCGTTCAGTTCCACCCGGAAGTGCGCCACTCTGAATACGGCAATGATCTTCTGAAAAACTTTGTATTCGGCGTTTGCGATTGTGAAGGCAAATGGTCAATGGAAAACTTTATCGAAATCGAAATGCAAAAAATCCGTGAAACAGTCGGAGACAAGCAGGTTCTTTGCGCGCTAAGCGGCGGTGTTGATTCCTCTGTTGTGGCTGCTTTAATTCATAAAGCGATCGGCGACCAGCTGACTTGTATTTTCGTCGATCACGGCCTGCTTCGTAAAGGCGAAGCGGAAGGCGTCATGAAAACGTTCAGCGAAGGCTTTAATATGAATGTCATTAAAGTTGATGCGAAAGACAGATTCTTAAACAAGCTGAAAGGTGTTTCTGATCCTGAGCAAAAACGCAAAATCATCGGCAACGAATTCATTTACGTGTTTGATGATGAAGCGGACAAGCTGAAAGGCATCGATTACCTTGCGCAAGGAACGCTTTACACGGATATTATCGAGAGCGGTACTGCTACGGCGCAAACGATCAAATCGCATCACAATGTCGGCGGACTTCCTGAAGATATGCAGTTTGAATTGATCGAGCCGCTGAACACCCTTTTCAAAGACGAAGTGCGCGCGCTCGGCACAGAGCTCGGCCTTCCGGATGATATCGTATGGCGTCAGCCGTTCCCGGGCCCTGGACTTGGCATCCGCGTACTCGGCGAAGTAACGGAAGAAAAACTTGAGATCGTTCGTGAATCAGACGCGATTCTGCGTGAAGAAGTGGCGAACCACGGCCTTGAGCGCGACATCTGGCAGTACTTCACGGTTCTTCCTGACATCCGCAGCGTCGGCGTCATGGGAGATGCGAGAACGTATGATTACACAATCGGTATCCGTGCCGTAACATCAATTGACGGCATGACATCTGACTGGGCGCGTATCCCTTGGGATGTGCTCGAAGTGATTTCGACACGGATCGTCAATGAAGTGAAACACATCAACCGCGTCGTGTATGACATTACGAGCAAGCCGCCTGCAACGATTGAGTGGGAATAGTCAAAAGAAGCTTAGAATCCTTGGTTTATAAGGGTTCTAAGCTCTTTTTTCTTTTATAGCAACAATTGATCCAATATTATTAATTGAACCGTGAATTTTAAAGAAAAAGTATTCCACAATGGGATAATAATTAATGTTGTTTTAGAATAAAGTTTGTTCAAATTAAGCAAATTAAAGAAACCCTCTATTCAAATACAACCATTTCTCCGACATCTATAAATCCAAATCGCTTATAGATATTTTTTCCATCCTCTGAAGCCTGTAATACAACTGGTTTTTGTTTATCCTTTGTTTGCTTTAGAAGAAATTGAAACATTTCACTGCCAATTCCTTTACCTCTAAATGTTTCTTTTGTCATCACATCATAAATACCATAGCTATCTTTGGTTTCTATTAATAAACCGGTAGTTACAGGCATTTCATCTATGCATCCAATAAACATCTGAACTTCTGAACCTAATTTTACTTGTGAAAACGTATTAAAATAACTTTCTAGTGCATCTTTTTCTGGTGTACCCTCAAATAAGCTCATGAATATGTCTATATATTTTAAAAGTTCTTCATCATTTTTCACAGCAGTAATCATAAGCTGATGGGAAATTCTTTGCCCAACATTAAGAGTATTTTCAAGTTTCATCATTACATTACGTTCCGCTTCTTTTAGATCATATTCTTGTATAAGTTTTGTCCAATCCTCAGTTAAATACTGAGCATCAATCCATATACTAAAGGGATATTTTTTATATGAAAAATTATCGATTCCATGTCTGATCTTAACTGTATTTTTGATATTTGGAGATTTCGGTAATATTACATTGAATGTATCAGTGGGGATTTTTGTATTTGCTATGATGAAATCTTCTTCCTTTGTAAGCTCTCCGCTAACTGTATGGGTAAATGATTTTAATTTTTCTTCCAAATTGTTTATGACTAATTGTTGATTTGTAATCATGTTTTTGCACCTTTCAATTCGATTTAGTGCGCTTTTTTTATTATAAGGTCAACTAAAACACTAAATCACAGTATTTACCCCCTCCCATAATATTCAGAACACGGGGGAGCAATATTTTTAATGGTAACTTCTAAATCAAGGAACTACAAACCCCAAAAGGCTTGATATTCAATAAATTAATTCTTATAATGTTTAGAAAGCATTGAATGGGAATAAACCAAGATAAAAAAACGTCTCTTTTAAAAAAGAGGCGTTTTTTTTCATCTTTTTGAAACCGTTTTGCCCTGATTCATATCTAACAGCATAGGAGGTGGATAAGGTGAAGGAAGAACGATTGATCAAAAAGGCGAAAAAAGGTGATGCCGCAGCCTTTGAAAAACTGATCACTGCTCATCAGGAGACTTTATATAAAACAGCTTATCTCTATTTGCATCACAAGGAAGATACGCTGGACGCAGTACAGGAAACGGTTTACAAGGCTTTTCTGCATATCGCGCAGTTGAAGGAGCCGAAATATTTTCAAACGTGGCTGATCCGGATTTTGCTTCATACGATTTTTGCGATGAGGAAAAAGCACGGAGACGTCATCCCGTTTGAGCCGCAACATGATACACGCGCGGAGAATAAGAACATTGAAGAATACATAGATCTTCGGAATGCCCTGGAAACGCTTGACGAACATATACAGCTGACCATTCAGCTTTATTATTTTCAAGATTTCTCGATTGCTATGATCGCTGAACAGACCGGTATGGCGGAAGGCACTGTAAAAACGCATCTGCACAGGGCGAGAAAAGCATTGAAGCAGGAGCTGGAAAAGGAGGATAAACATATATGGAAAAGCATCAAATGAAGCAATTGTATCAGGACATTGACGTGCCAAAAGCTGAATTGAAAAACGTGATACACAGCGCCGCAGTCCGTGCCGGAAAAGAAGGCGCCGTCAGACGGAGATGGGGACGAAAAGTGATAAACGGCCTCGCGGTTGCTGCTGCTTTGTTTATTCTGTATCTGTCCTCAGGCTTATTCATGCCCTCCGTTAACACGGCTATGGGAAACATTCCTGTTGCCGGACAAATTTACAGTCTGTTTCAGGATAAGGCAGGTTCTGCGCTGTTTAAAAGCAATTTGGTGACAAAACTGAATGAGAAAGCGGAATCACGCGGGATTACGGTGACAGTGAAAAGTGTGTATTACGACAGCGGACAGCTCGTTTACAATTTTACCGTTGACAATTTGAAATCAGATGAGGAGAGCATCTCTTTTCAAGTTGATTATAAAGATCCACGGAATATGTTAGCAGAGGATTATGACAGCAGTGATATGAAAAAAATGAAAGACGGGCGGTACGCGGGGCAGCTTCGCCTGTTCACGGACGGCTCAAAGCTGAAAGACGGTGATAAGCTTCCGCTTGTCATTACACAAATCAAGGATATCCCCGGAAATTGGCGCTTTACACTTCCGATCAAAAAACAAAAGTCCGTTTCTCTTGAAGGAACGAAAGCTGTGAATGTAAATCACGGATTATACCGCTTTTTCGATATCCGGGCGGAAAACGGAACGATGGGATCGGCTCTCCTGTATTCTATCGACTTTCAAGATGCAGCTAAAAATGATGCCATCTCGATTGACGAAGCAACGGATGATGCAGGAAACCATTATGAAATGACGATGTCGAATATTGAACTTGGCGGCAGAAAGAATCTTCCCGGAGGCGGGAAAAGAATACGCGGCCAAACTCAATTCAGCAAACCGATAGACCCGAAAGCGAAAACACTTTTCATAACGGGTAATTTAAAATCAGAATCAGAGCCGGGAGAAATCGTGCCTCTGAAAACAAAACTGCCTGTCAGTTATGAAACGAAACATCATCATGTCGGCATTACCGTCAAAAAGATCAAACAGCAAGGCAGACGGGTGATCGTCGATTATCAATTCACAGGAATTAATTACAGCAAAGCGGAAAAAGATCAGCTGATCAATGTCGGTGAGTCAATCGGTCTCGGCAATACGAAAAAAATGAAAACCTGGCCATCAGTTGATGAGTATGAAAAAGGCTATTATCTGAAAGGAAATAAGGCGAAAGTCATGAATCTTAAAACGGGTGAAATGGAATCCGTTTTTGAATTGGATGATTCATCCGATAAAGACTATTCGTTGCGCGATTTTTCATTCGATTCATATGCTTTGTACGTCAATCAAACGGTTATGAACTTGCTGGCGGATGACAGCGGAATCACATTCGCGGTGCCGGTTCGGCCTGCGGACGGAAAATGATGTCTGGAAGGCGGCTTTTGCCGTCTTCCATTTTTGGTCAATTAACGAATAAACCAATTTTTTTTAACGGGATTGTTCGTTTTTTTATTGAGTTTTCAAAATTGAATTGATACAATAGACTCAGAAATCAAATATGCAGATATCGTATAATGGCGGGGATATGGCCCGCAAGTTTCTACCAAGCTACCGTAAATGGCTTGACTACGGATCAATCTCAATCGTTTGATATAAATAATCCATTCTTATTTATTCAGACTGAACGTATGTAGTCAAGCGTCCCAAATGTATTTGGGGCGTTTTTTATTTGGCGGATAACGGGCAGAATAAATGGGAGAGAATGAAGGAGGCAATTGGCTTGAAGCAATTTTTTCAGTTTGATGAGCTGGGGACAAGCTATCGTAATGAAATCATCGGCGGTTTAACGACCTTTTTGTCAATGGCGTACATTCTGTTCGTCAATCCGCTGACATTGTCTTTAAACGGTGTGAAAGGATTTCCCGAAGCATTAAAAATTGATCAGGGCGCGGTGTTCACCGCTACAGCCTTGGCGTCTGCGGCCGGCTGTATTTTAATGGGGCTCATTGCAAAGTATCCGATCGCGATTGCGCCGGGTATGGGATTAAATGCGTTTTTTGCTTTCTCTGTCGTCCTCGGCATGGGGATTTCATGGCAGGCTGCGCTTTCCGGCGTCTTGATTTCCGGAATTATCTTCGTGGCGCTTTCGCTGACGGGATTGCGGGAAAAAATCATTAATGCGATTCCGCCTGAGCTGAAATTAGCGGTCGGCGCGGGTATCGGTTTGTTTATCACATTTGTCGGTTTGCAGGGTTCGGGCATTATTGAAGCAAACTCATCGACTTTGGTGTCTATCGGCAATATTCACAGCGGCCCTGTGCTGCTGACGGTTTTCGGTGTTATTGTGACGGTCATTTTGATGGTGCTTCGCGTAAACGGCGGCGTATTTATCGGAATGCTTCTGACGGCGGTTGCCGGCATGGTCTGCGGACTGATTCCGGTTCCGACGCACATTGTCGGCAGCGTGCCGAGTCTTGCGCCGACTTTCGGACAGGCGTGGATGCATCTTCCGGATATCTTCTCCGTACAAATGCTGATTGTCATTTTAACTTTCTTGTTCGTCGGGTTTTTCGATACGGCCGGAACGCTGGTGGCTGTAGCGACACAGGCCGGGCTGATGAAGGAAAACAAACTTCCGCGTGCGGGAAGAGCGCTTCTGGCGGATTCAACATCAATCGTTATCGGAGCCGTACTCGGTACGTCTACAACGACTTCTTATGTTGAATCCAGCTCAGGCGTTGCGGCGGGCGCGCGCTCCGGCTTCGCGGCTGTTGTGACGGGCATTCTCTTTTTGCTGGCGATGTTTTTCTCGCCGCTTCTGTCAGTTGTCACCACGAATGTGACGGCTCCGGCTTTAATTATTGTCGGCGCGCTGATGGTGGCGCCGCTCGGGAAGATCGCCTGGGATAAATTCGAGGTGGCTGTGCCGGCATTCTTAACGATGATTATGATGCCGCTGACGTACAGCATTGCGACGGGGATTGCGATCGGTTTTATATTCTACCCGATTACAATGATCTGCAAAGGAAAAGGAAAAAGCGTTCACCCGATTATGTACGGGCTGTTCGTCATCTTTATCCTGTATTTCATCTTCTTAAAATAACGGAAAAACCGGCTGAGGAAAGCCGGTTTTTTGTTTTTGTCCTATTCCGTAAAACCAATACATACTATAAAACGTCATGTGGGTGTCCGGGTGAAGAAAACCGCTTGACTGTTTAAGGACGCTTCGGTACCTTATATAAGTGTTTTATTTTCTTGTTTAACAAATTCCGCCGTATTTTTTTGATAGGAGTTGCTGACATGACGGAAGAAAGAAAAGAAACGTTGGAAGAAGAAAAACAGCATCAGGGGACTGATGAAGAACCGCTGTCGAGAATGTCCAGAAATGCTGGACGTTATCAAAAGCAAAAGAAAAAAGAAAAGGAACGGCGCCCGGCTCCGGCTTTTACGGAAAAACTCGCTTCTGCATGGGCCGCGGTCAAACGTTATTGCCGTTTCGCGCTGCGCATTTTGACATCACCGGTGAAGGTCGTTGGGGAAGACGGCTTTTCCCGCTTTAAATATGCTCTTATTTCAATGCTTGTATTCAGTATCTTTTTCTCAATCGGAAATTGGTTTCAGCTGAGGGCTAGCCAGCAAAGGCCTCTCGGATACGGAGAGCGGCATCATACGTTTTTTGACGGTTTTACCGTCGTTCTCGTGTATACGCTCGTCTTTTTTGCCGCTGCGGCCGGGGCGGTCTGGCTTGTATCACGTTATATGATGAAACAGAAAATTACGATGCGGGATGCGGCCGCGGGGGTTGGATCGCTTTTGGTTCCGGCTGTCGCCTGCTCTATCGTGTGGATGATTTTCGCGATATTGAATCTGCCGGTCGTCACCGTGGTGTTTACGGCGCTGACCTTGTTTCTGGCCGTCTCGGCGATGGTGCAATTTGTGCAGATTCTTTACAAATCGGCTGAAAAGCCTGCGGCTGACGTGATGTACTGTATTTCCGCGGCGGTCATCATCATGCTCGTTTTTACGGCTGTGACATGGCCGCTCATTTCCGAGTACTTTACTGCTTCGCTGATTCCTTTATAAGTCGAAATTTGTCTTTCACAATGTTTACAAATATTTCTAATAAAGCGTGTTGTTTTGAAAAGCCGTCCGATATATGATGGGAGCAACAGAAATTGGAAAGCGGCATTAATCTTTATGATTCGGAAAGGATGATGAAGATGGCCCCGTTGTTGCGAGAAGCCATTAATCGGAAAAAACAGCACCTGAGGACAAAACTGATCCGCTCAGGGTTTTATCAAGACCATGTTCAGGAACTGTCCGGATACACGCTGAGTGAACTTGAGAAGGAATATGAAGCCGTCAAACGATTGAAAAAAGCCGATATTCACTGATAAGAGCTTGAAAGTCTGCCTTGCGGGGCGGGCTTTTTTTTCTTTTGAAAATGATCAAAAGAGGGTAAACTATCCTTAATTGAAAGATTGGCTTTTCAAATTATCAGAGGAGGGGGAATCAATGATGCAGACGATTTTATCCAACAGTATAGGTATGGTTCTCATTATTCTCATCATTAACATTATATATGTCTCTTTCTTTACGATCAGGATGATTCTGACATTAAAGGGACAGCGCTATTTCGCCGCAGGCATCAGTACGATTGAAATCCTTGTGTATGTAACCGGCCTGAGTCTCGTGCTCGGCAATCTGAATCAAATTCAAAACGTCATTGCCTATGCGCTCGGCTACGGCCTCGGCGTCATAGTGGGAATGAAAATTGAAGAAAAACTGGCGCTCGGCTACATAACAGTCAACGTCATTACGAAAGAGCTTGATCTGGACCTGCCGAAACAGCTCCGGGAAAAAGGATACGGAGTCACAAGCTGGGTCGCGGGCGGCCTTGAAGGGGACCGGACCGCCATGCAGATTCTGACGCCGCGCAAATATGAGCTTCAGCTGTATGATACGATTAAAACGCTCGATGAAAAAGCGTTTATCATCGCTTTTGAGCCGAAAGCGATCCACGGCGGATTCTGGGTGAAAGCAGTGAAGAAGAGGAGAATTAAGGAATGACAAAGCCAAAGAAGAAACGGTTTGAAGTAACGGAACATGAAACGATTGACACCATTCTCACTTTAATGAAGGAAGAGGGCTATATGCCCGTCCGGCGGATGGAAGAGCCGATCTTTACAGAAAAGAAAGAAAATGGATCAATTCAAGTCGTTCCTTGCGGGAAAAAAATCGTATTTGAAGGGAAATTGATCTAAACACGAACATTAAAAGAAAGAATTTTTATATCGTTCGATAATGTCGTTGACATTATCTAAGTCCGTTGTTAAGATAAACATGAAATCAAAACACGACCTCATATAATCTTGGGAATATGGCCCATAAGTTTCTACCCGGCTGCCGTAAACGGCCGGACTATGCAGGAAAGTGATAAACAGCTGACATGGATATCGCAGAAGCGAACGACTGACGATACGCGCGCCATGCCCGGTTTGTATTGCTTCCTCATAGTTGCAATATAAGCCGGGCTTTTTTTTCTGAAAAACAAAGCATGAGAAGGTGGGAACAGAATGCAGCCGCTAGCAGGAATCATCATGGGAAGCACTTCCGATTGGGAGACAATGAAACATGCATGCGACATACTTGACGAACTTCACATTCCTTATGAAAAACAGGTGGTATCCGCGCACCGGACGCCTGATTTGATGTTTGAATATGCAGAAAGCGCCAGAGACAGGGGCTTAAAAGTCATTATTGCCGGAGCCGGGGGAGCGGCGCATCTGCCGGGTATGACGGCGGCCAAAACGACACTGCCGGTGATCGGCGTACCGGTTCAGACAAAATCGCTTAACGGGCTTGATTCTCTTCTGTCTATCGTACAGATGCCCGGAGGCGTGCCGGTCGCGACGACGGCGATCGGGAAAGCGGGCGCAGTGAACGCGGGTCTGTTAGCCGCGCAAATTTTGTCGGCATTTGACGATGACATTGCGGATAAACTAGAGGCGAGAAGAAATGCGACAAAACAAACGGTGCTGGAAAGCAGTGATCAGCTTGTCTGATAAAAAAACGATTTACCCCGGCGCCGTCATCGGCATTATTGGAGGCGGACAGCTCGGAAAAATGATGGCTGTCGCCGCAAAACAGATGGGCTATAAAGTCGCTGTCGTCGATCCCGTGAAAGACTCGCCATGCGGACAGATCGCCGATATTGAGATTACCGCCCAGTACAATGACCGTGAAGCGATTCAAAAATTGGCCGGAGTCAGTGACATCATTACGTACGAATTTGAAAATATCGATTACGAGGCGCTCAACTGGCTCAAAGAACATGCATATCTTCCCCAGGGAAGCGAGTTGCTGCTCATCACCCAAAACAGGGAAACGGAAAAAAAGGCGATCCAGTCAGCAGGCTGTCAAGTCGCGCCTTATCGGATCGTAAACAGCGGATGGGAGCTTGAGGAAGCCGTTCAGGCACTGGGGCTCCCGGCGGTGCTGAAAACATGCCGCGGCGGATATGACGGCAAAGGCCAATTTGTCATTAAAGAAGAAGGACAGACAGATGAAGCGGCTGCGCTGTTAGAAAACGGCACGTGCATACTGGAAAGCTGGGTATCGTTCCGGATGGAGCTTTCCGTTATCGTGACGAGATCGGTGCACGGTGAGATTTCAACCTTTCCGGCTGCTGAAAATATCCACAAAAATAATATTCTGTTCCAAAGCATCGTGCCCGCGAGAGCGGAGGAAACGGTTCAGAAGCGGGCAGAGGCGCTTGCCGTTCAGCTCGCGGAGAAATTGGAACTTGTCGGGCCGCTTGCGGTGGAAATGTTCGTCACGGAAGACGGAGACCTTTTGATTAATGAACTGGCGCCGCGTCCTCACAACTCCGGGCATTATACGCTCGACCTTTGTGAAACGAGCCAATTCGAACAGCACATCAGAGCGGTCTGCGGACTTCCTCTCGGCAGAACCGATCTTCTCAAACCGGGAATGATGGTGAATCTGCTCGGTGATGAAGTGAAGCTTGCGGAGGAGCATACGGAGCTTTTAAAGGAAGCCAAACTGTACCTGTACGGAAAACATGAGATAAAAAAAGGCCGCAAAATGGGGCATATGACATTTTTGCGGAAGCCTGATGAAACATGGATTCAGGACATCACGAACATATGGATGAAAAGAGACGGAGGACGAGCATAATGATCGAACGTTATTCAAGACCTGAAATGTCCGCGATCTGGACGGACGAAAACAGATACCAGGCATGGCTGGAAGTCGAGATTTTAGCCTGTGAAGCCTGGGCTGAGCTTGGCGTCATTCCGAAAGAAGACGTCAAAGTCATGCGCGAAAACGCGTCTTTCGACATCAACCGCATTTTGGAAATCGAGCAGGATACGCGTCATGACGTCGTTGCATTCACCCGCGCGGTTTCAGAATCATTAGGCGAAGAAAGAAAATGGGTTCACTACGGCCTGACGTCAACAGATGTCGTGGATACCGCTCTTTCCTATCTATTAAAACAGGCGAATGAGATCTTGCTCAAGGACATTGAGAGATTTGTTGACATTATAAAAGAAAAAGCGAAAGAACATAAATACACGGTCATGATGGGCCGCACGCACGGCGTACACGCGGAACCGACGACATTCGGCCTGAAACTCGCGCTTTGGCACGAAGAAATGAAACGCAACCTTGAACGTTTCAAGCAGGCAAAAGAAGGGATCGAAGTCGGGAAGCTTTCCGGCGCGGTCGGCACATATGCAAATATTGATCCGTTCGTAGAGCAGTATGTCTGTGAAAAACTCGGCCTGAAAGCGGCGCCGATTTCCACTCAGACATTACAGCGCGACCGTCATGCGGATTACATGGCAGCACTGGCTTTGATCGCGACGAGCATTGAAAAATTCGCAGTGGAAATCCGCGGTCTGCAAAAGAGTGAAACACGTGAAGTGGAAGAGTTTTTTGCAAAAGGACAAAAAGGCTCATCGGCTATGCCTCATAAACGGAACCCGATCGGGTCGGAAAATATGACGGGCATGGCGCGCGTGATCCGCGGGTACATGCTGACGGCATACGAAAATGTACCGTTATGGCATGAGCGTGATATTTCTCATTCATCAGCTGAGCGCATCATTCTTCCTGACGCGACAATCGCGCTGAATTACATGCTGAACCGATTCAGCAATATCGTCAAAAACTTAACGGTATTCCCGGAAAATATGAAACGCAACATGGACCGCACACTCGGTTTGATCTATTCTCAACGCGTGCTGCTTGCTTTAATCGACACGGGTCTGCCTCGTGAAGAAGCATATGACACGGTTCAACCGAAAGCGATGGAAGCGTGGGAAAAACAAGTGCCGTTCCGCCAGCTTGTCGAAGCGGAGGAAAAAATCACGTCCCGTCTCACACCGGAACAGATTGCCGATTGCTTTGACTACAATTATCATTTGAAAAACGTCGACTTGATCTTTGAGCGTTTAGGTTTATAGAAGAAGCCAGCCGGAGGCGGCTTCTTCAGCCGCCATAGATTGAATATTCCCAACATTCGGGTTAGGAGGCCTTCCGTGAATATTGTGAACAATAATCTTCTTTATGAAGGAAAAGCGAAACGAATTTATCAAACTGAAGACGAACAGATTCTCCGCGTGGTCTACAAGGATTCCGCAACAGCCTTTAACGGTGAGAAAAAAGCGGAGATCAGCGGAAAGGGCCGTCTGAACAATGAAATTTCAAGCCTGATTTTCAAACATCTGCACGCCAAAGGAATTGACAACCACTTTGTGGAGCGTGTTTCAGAATCAGAGCAGCTTATCAAAAAAGTGACCATCATTCCCCTTGAAGTCGTGGTCAGAAACATTGCCGCCGGAAGCATGTCGAAACGTCTCGGCATCCCGGAAGGAACTGAGCTTCCGCAGCCGATTATCGAATTTTACTATAAAGATGACGCACTCGGTGATCCGCTCATCACAGAAGATCATATCTGGCTTTTAAAAGCGGCGGCTCCTGAGCAGGTGGAAACGATCAAATCGATTACAAAACAGGTGAATCAAGAGCTGCAGCATATTTTTGAAGACTGCGGCGTCAGATTAATAGATTTTAAGCTGGAATTCGGCTTAGACGCAGAGGGACGGGTGCTTTTAGCGGATGAAATTTCTCCTGACACGTGCCGTCTGTGGGACAAAGACACAAACGAAAAGCTCGATAAAGATTTGTTCAGACGGAACTTGGGAAGCTTAACCGACGCATATGAAGAGATTTTCAAAAGACTGGGAGGCATTTCATAATGTATAAAGTGAAAGTTTATGTCAGCTTAAAAGAAAGTGTGCTCGATCCTCAAGGAAGCGCGGTGCAGCATGCATTGCACAGCATGACCTACAATGAAGTGCAGGATGTGCGCATCGGAAAATACATGGAGCTGACGATTGAAAAATCTGGCCGCGATCTTGACGCGCTCGTGAAAGAAATGTGTGAAAAGCTCCTTGCCAATACAGTCATTGAAGACTACCGATATGAAGTTGAGGAGGTTGTCGCACAGTGAAATTTGCGGTGATTGTGTTACCCGGCTCCAACTGTGATATTGATATGTTCCACGCCGTAAAGGACGAACTCGGCGAAGAAGTCGAGTATGTCTGGCACGAGGAAACAAGCCTTGACGGATTTGACGGCGTGCTCATCCCCGGCGGGTTTTCATACGGCGACTACTTGAGATGCGGCGCCATCGCCAGATTCGCAAACATCATGCCGGCCGTGAAAAAAGCAGCTGCCGAAGGAAAACCGGTTCTCGGCGTTTGCAACGGATTCCAGATTCTGCAGGAGCTCGGACTTCTGCCCGGCGCGATGAGACGCAACAAAGATTTAAAGTTCATCTGCCGACCGGTTGAATTAATCGTGCAGAACGGCGGCACGTTATTCACATCTTCCTATGAAAAAGGACAATCGATTACGATTCCGGTTGCCCACGGCGAAGGCAATTTCTACTGTGATGACGAAACGCTTGAAAGATTAAAAGAAAACAATCAAATCGCCTTCACATACGGCGGCGATATTAACGGAAGCGTCAGCGGCATTGCCGGCGTCGTGAATGAGAAAGGCAACGTATTAGGCATGATGCCTCACCCTGAGCGCGCAGTCGATGAACTGCTCGGTAGCGCAGACGGTCTTACATTGTTCCGGTCTATCGTGAAAAATTGGAGGGAAACTCATGTCGCTACTGCTTGAACCAA
This sequence comes from Bacillus sp. FSL K6-2865, assembly GCF_040311405.1. Classification (NCBI taxonomy): domain Bacteria; kingdom Bacillati; phylum Bacillota; class Bacilli; order Caryophanales; family Bacillaceae; genus Bacillus; species Bacillus sp. FSL K6-2865. The sequence continues at coordinate 674,793 of NZ_CP152036.1, forward strand.
GTAAAGAACAAATAAAAGAAGAGAAACTCTATCAGCAAATGGGTGTCAGTGATGACGAGTTCGCACTCATTGAATCTATTATCGGAAGATTGCCGAACTACACGGAAATCGGGATTTTTTCCGTCATGTGGTCAGAGCACTGCAGCTATAAAAACTCAAAACCGGTTTTACGCAAATTCCCGACTAGCGGCGAACGCGTGCTGCAGGGTCCCGGAGAAGGCGCGGGAATCGTTGACATCGGTGACAATCAGGCGGTCGTGTTCAAAATTGAATCTCATAACCATCCGTCAGCGATTGAGCCATACCAAGGTGCTGCGACGGGAGTGGGCGGCATCATCCGTGACGTTTTCTCAATGGGCGCCCGTCCGATAGCTGTATTAAACTCTCTTCGATTTGGTGAGCTCACTTCACCTCGTGTGAAGTACTTGTTTGAAGAAGTAGTGGCGGGAATCGCGGGATACGGAAACTGTATCGGAATTCCGACGGTCGGCGGAGAAGTGCAGTTTGACGCAAGCTATGAGGGCAATCCGCTTGTCAATGCAATGTGCGTCGGCTTAATTGATCATAAAGATATTAAAAAAGGCCAGGCGAAAGGTGTCGGCAACACGGTCATGTACGTCGGCGCTAAAACGGGCCGCGACGGCATACACGGCGCTACTTTCGCATCGGAAGAAATGTCAGATTCATCTGAAGAAAAACGTTCCGCGGTGCAGGTCGGCGATCCTTTCATGGAAAAACTTCTCCTGGAAGCATGCCTAGAAGTCATCCAATGCGACGCCTTAGTCGGCATTCAGGATATGGGGGCGGCCGGTCTGACAAGTTCGAGTGCTGAAATGGCAAGCAAAGCCGGCTCAGGCATTGAAATGAACCTTGATCTCATTCCGCAGCGGGAAACAGGTATGACCGCTTACGAAATGATGCTTTCCGAGTCTCAGGAACGCATGCTTCTCGTCATTGAACGCGGACGTGAACAGGAAATTGTCGATATTTTTGATAAATATGATCTTGAAGCGGTTTCCGTAGGTCATGTTACGGATGATAAAATGCTCCGCCTCCGCCATAACGGAGAGGTTGTTTGCGAGCTTCCGGTCGACGCGCTGGCGGAAGAAGCGCCTGTATACCACAAGCCGTCAGCAGAACCCGCGTACTACCGCGAGTTTCAGGAAACGGAAGTTCCCGCGCCTGAAGTAAAAGATGCGACAGAGACGCTTTTTGCCCTGCTGCAGCAGCCGACAATCGCCAGCAAAGAGTGGGTGTACGATCAATATGACTACATGGTGCGCACAAATACGGTGGTCGCTCCGGGCTCTGACGCGGGAGTGCTCAGAATCCGCGGCACGAAAAAAGCGCTGGCGATGACGACGGATTGTAACGCCCGTTATTTATATCTAGATCCAGAAGAAGGCGGGAAAATCGCAGTTGCCGAAGCGGCGCGCAACATCGTATGCTCCGGCGCCGAACCGCTTGCGGTCACGGATAATCTGAATTTCGGAAACCCGGAAAAACCTGAAATTTTCTGGCAGATCGAAAAAGCGGCCGACGGCATCAGCGAGGCGTGCAATGTTCTCAGCACTCCCGTCATCGGCGGTAACGTATCACTTTATAATGAATCGAACGGAACGGCGATCTACCCGACGCCTGTTATCGGCATGGTCGGCTTAATTGAAGATACCGCTCATATTACGACACAGCATTTCAAACAAGCGGGGGATCTTGTATACGTGATCGGCGAAACAAAACCTGAGTTTGCCGGAAGCGAACTGCAAAAAATGACAGAAGGCCGCATTTACGGCAAAGCGCCGCAAATCGATCTTGATATAGAGCTGTCACGTCAAAAAGCATTGCTTGACGCGATTAAAAAAGGCTTCGTTCAATCAGCGCATGATGTGTCTGAAGGCGGCTTAGGCGTAGCGATTGCAGAAAGCGTCATGACGACGGAAAACCTTGGCGCCAACGTGACTGTAGCAGGAGAAGCGGCATTATTATTCTCTGAATCTCAATCCCGCTTCGTCGTTTCGGTGAAAAAAGAACACCATGAGGCGTTTGAAGCGGCTGTGGCCGATGCGGTTCATATCGGTGAGGTAACGGCTGACGGACTTCTGGCGATTCAAAACCAGGACGGACAACAATTGGTTCACGCGCAAACGAAAGAACTTGAGCGCGCGTGGAAAGGAGCTATTCCATGCTTGCTGAAATCAAAGGCCTGAATGAAGAATGCGGTGTGTTTGGCATCTGGGGACATGAAGAAGCTCCGCAGATCACATATTACGGCCTGCACAGCCTCCAGCACAGAGGACAGGAAGGCGCGGGAATTGTCGCAACTGACGGTGAAAAACTGACGGCGCATAAAGGACAGGGGCTTATTACCGAGGTTTTTCAAAACGGCGAACTGAGCAAAGTGAAGGGAAAAGGCGCGATCGGGCACGTCCGTTATGCGACGGCAGGCGGAGGCGGATATGAAAATGTCCAGCCGCTCCTATTCCGTTCGCAAAACAACGGCAGCCTCGCGCTCGCCCATAACGGCAACTTGGTCAACGCCACACAGTTGAAGCAGCAGCTTGAAAACCAAGGGAGCATCTTTCAGACTTCCTCCGATACGGAAGTGCTGGCTCATCTGATTAAACGCAGCGGACACTTTTCGCTGAAGGATCAAATCAAAAATTCGCTATCTATGCTGAAAGGCGCTTATGCCTTTTTAATCATGACTGAAACAGAAATGATCGTAGCGCTTGACCCGAACGGACTCAGACCGCTGTCAATCGGCATGATGGGCGATGCTTACGTCGTCGCATCAGAAACATGCGCATTCGATGTGGTCGGCGCGACATACCTTCGCGAGGTAGAGCCGGGCGAAATGCTGATCATCAATGATGAAGGCATGAAATCAGAGCGTTTCTCCATGAATATCAACCGTTCCATATGCAGCATGGAGTACATTTATTTCTCAAGACCTGACAGCAATATCGACGGCATTAACGTGCACAGCGCCCGGAAAAACCTCGGAAAAATGCTTGCCCAGGAGTCCGCGGTTGAAGCGGATGTCGTCACAGGCGTGCCTGATTCCAGTATTTCTGCGGCCATCGGCTATGCCGAGGCAACGGGCATCCCGTACGAACTCGGTCTCATTAAAAACCGTTATGTCGGCAGAACGTTTATCCAGCCGTCACAGGCTCTCCGTGAGCAAGGCGTCAGAATGAAGCTGTCCGCCGTCCGCGGTGTTGTCGAAGGAAAACGGGTCGTCATGGTTGATGATTCCATCGTGCGCGGGACGACAAGCCGCCGGATTGTCACAATGCTCAGAGAAGCGGGAGCGACAGAGGTGCACGTCAAGATCAGTTCACCGCCGATCGCTCATCCGTGCTTCTACGGCATCGACACATCAACCCATGAGGAGCTGATCGCTTCCTCTCATTCCGTGGAAGAAATCCGCCAGATCATCGGTGCTGACACGCTTTCTTTCTTAAGTGTAGACGGATTGTTAAAAGGAGTCGGCCGAAAATTTGAAGACACCAATTGCGGACAATGCCTCGCTTGTTTTACGGGCAAATATCCGACGGAAATTTATCAGGATACAGTGCTTCCTCACGTAAAAGAAGCGGTGCTGACAAAATAAAATCTGAAAATGACATAAAGGCAGCGGGAATTCAGGCTGCCTTTCTCTTTCTGCCTTTTAAGGAGAAACGAATTGATAAGGAGTGATAGGGATGTCTGATGCTTATAAAAATGCCGGAGTTGACATCGAAGCCGGGTATGAAGCCGTCAAACGAATGAAAAAACACGTGGAGCGCACGAAAAGGCTCGGCGTTATGGGAAGCCTGGGCGGTTTTGGCGGAATGTTTGATCTGTCAGAGCTTCCGTATCAAAAGCCTGTTTTAATTTCCGGAACAGACGGTGTCGGCACCAAGCTGAAACTCGCATTTTCAATGGATAAGCATGACACGATCGGCGTCGATGCGGTCGCGATGTGTGTAAATGATGTGCTTGCCCAAGGAGCGGAGCCGCTGTTTTTCCTTGATTATTTAGCGGTCGGCAAGGCCGATCCGGTAAAAATTGAGCAGATCGTTCAGGGCGTGGCGGACGGATGCGAGCAGTCAGGATCAGCGCTTATCGGCGGTGAGACGGCGGAAATGCCGGGGCTGTATACGGCTGATGAATACGATATTGCGGGCTTTTCAGTCGGCGTCGCGGAAAAAGACGAAATCGTCACCGGTGAACATATCGAAGAGGGGCATCTCTTAATCGGACTTACTTCAAGCGGCCTTCACAGCAACGGGTTTTCCCTAGTGAGAAAAGTGCTTCTTGATGACGGCGGACTTGATTTGGATACGGTCTATGAACCGTTTGCGCGTCCTCTCGGAGAAGAATTGCTGGAACCGACGAGAATATATGTGAAGCCGGTGCTCAAGGCGGTGAAAAGCGGTAAGGTGGACGGCATGGCGCATGTGACAGGCGGAGGATTCATCGAGAACATCCCGCGGATGCTGCCGGACGGATTGAGCGCGGAAATTGATCACGGATCATGGCCGATCCCGCCGATTTTTCCGTTTCTGCAGGAGCACGGCAAGCTGAAAGAAGAAGAAATGTTCAATGTCTTTAATATGGGCATCGGTTTTGTCCTTGCTGTTAAAGAAGAGGACTTGACAGACGTTATCGACACGCTTGAAGCTCAGGGCGAGAAGGCTTATTTGATCGGCCGGGTCAAGCGGGGCGAAGGCATTTCTTTCGGCGGTGCGGCTCTTTCATGAAAAAGTTTGCGGTATTTGCTTCAGGAAACGGATCGAACTTCGAGGCCATTGCCAAACGCATGAGAGAAGAGAAGTGGGATGCGGAGCTCTCGCTTCTCGTGACGGATAAGCCTCAGGCAAAGGCGGTGGAAAGGGCGGAGGCTTTACACATTCCGTCATTCGCCTTTGAACCGTCATCTTTTGAAAACAAAGCGGCCTTTGAACGGGCCGTTATTGAACAGCTGCGCCTGCACGGGGCGGAATTAATCGTTCTCGCCGGCTATATGAGACTGATTGGAGATACGCTGCTTGAAGCATACGGGGGCCGCATTATTAATATACATCCCTCGCTTCTTCCGGCATTCCCCGGGATTGACGCTGTCGGACAGGCGTATCGGGCCGGTGTGAAAGTGGCGGGCATTACCGTTCATTACGTCGACGAAGGCATGGACACCGGACCGATTATCGCGCAAAAAGCATTCGAAATACAGGAAAACGATACGCTTGAAAACATAGAGCATACAATACACGAGCTTGAGCACAAATGGTATCCGAGCGTTGTGAAACAGCTGCTGGGACTAAATAACAGAGGTGAAAAGGCATGACAATCAAACGCGCACTAATCAGTGTTTCTGATAAAACAAATCTCGTACCTTTCGTAAAGGAACTGACAGAGCTCGGCGTCGAAGTCATTTCGACCGGAGGAACAAAAAAACTTCTTCAGGAAAACGGTGTGGATGTCATCGGCATTTCAGAAGTGACCGGATTTCCTGAAATTATGGACGGACGGTTAAAAACGCTCCATCCTAATATTCACGGCGGACTGCTTGCCGTAAGAGACAATGAAGAGCATATGGCGCAGATCAATGAGCATGGCATTGCCCCCATTGACCTTGTGGTCGTCAACCTTTACCCGTTTAAAGAAACGATTTCGAAAGAAGACGTAACATACGATGAAGCGATAGAAAACATTGATATCGGCGGTCCCGGCATGCTGCGCGCCGCATCGAAAAACCATCAGGATGTGACGGTCATCACAGATCCGGCCGATTACAGCTCCGTGCTCAATGAGATTAAAGAACACGGCGGCGTTTCGCTTAAAAGAAAACGCGAGCTTGCGGCCAAAGTATTCCGCCATACCGCGGCATACGACGCATTAATCGCTGATTACTTAACACGCGAGGCCGGTGAGAAAGACCCTGAGCAATTCACCGTTACATTTGAGAAAAAACAATCGCTCCGCTATGGTGAAAACCCTCACCAAGAGGCTGTTTTCTATCAAAGCGCACTTCCCGTCTCCGGTTCCATCGCGGCGGCAAAACAGCTTCACGGCAAAGAGCTTTCTTACAACAATATTAAGGACGCAGATGCGGCCGTTCAAATCGTCCGGGAATTTACAGAACCCGCAGCTGTTGCCGTTAAACATATGAACCCGTGCGGAGTCGGTACGGGAGCTTCAATTGAGGAAGCATTCAATAAAGCGTATGAAGCTGATAAAACCTCCATTTTCGGCGGCATCATCGCGCTGAACCGTGAAGTTGATCAGGCAACGGCTGAAGCCCTTCACGGCATCTTTTTAGAAATCATTATCGCCCCTTCTTTCAGTGAAGAAGCGCTGAACGTACTGACGGCGAAGAAAAACCTTCGTCTGCTCACGCTTGACGTGTCCGCATCAGGGAAGAAAGAAAAACAGCTGACATCCGTACAGGGCGGCCTTTTGATTCAAGATTTAGACGTCCATGGATTTGATGACGCCGACATCAGCATTCCGACAAAAAGAGAGCCGAGCGAGCAGGAATGGGAAGATCTGAAGCTGGCCTGGAAAGTCGTCAAACACGTGAAATCCAACGCGATCGTTCTTGCAAAAGACCATATGACGGTCGGTGTGGGAGCGGGGCAGATGAATCGCGTCGGTTCAGCGAAAATCGCCATTGAGCAGGCCGGAGAAAAAGCAAAAGGCAGCGCGCTCGGATCAGACGCGTTTTTCCCGATGCCGGATACAGTCGAAGAAGCAGCAAAAGCCGGTGTCACGGCGATTATCCAGCCCGGCGGATCGGTCCGCGATGAAGATTCGATTAAAAAAGCGGATGAATACGGGATCGCCATGGTATTCACCGGCATCAGACATTTCAAACATTAAGAGGGGGAACGAAGCGTGAATGTATTGATTATCGGAAAAGGCGGCAGAGAGCATACATTGGCTTGGAAAGCGGCGCAAAGCCCGCTTGTTGACACGGTGTACGCCGCGCCCGGAAATGACGGTATGGCAGACTGCGCGACGCTGGTCAACATTGAAGAAAGCGATCATGCCGCACTCATTGCGTTTGCGAAAGAACATCATGTCGGGCTGACGATTATCGGCCCCGAAGTTCCTCTGATTGAAGGGATAGCGGACGAGTTTGAAAAAGCCGGACTGCTTGTTTTCGGACCGTCTGAAAAAGCGGCTATCATTGAAGGAAGCAAACAGTTTGCCAAGGATTTAATGAAAAAATACGGCATTCCGACGGCGGAGTATGAGACGTTTACTTCATTTGAAGAGGCGAAAGCATATGTGCAGCAAAAAGGTGCGCCGATTGTCATTAAAGCGGACGGGCTTGCCGCCGGAAAAGGTGTCACGGTCGCGATGACGGAAGAAGAAGCGATTGAATGCCTGCATGATTTTCTTGAGGATGAGAAATTCGGGGAGGCGAGCGCATCTGTGGTCATTGAAGAGTTCCTCGCCGGCGAAGAATTTTCTTTAATGGCGTTTGTAAAAGGGGAGACCGTCTATCCGATGGTAATCGCTCAAGATCATAAACGCGCCTTCGATGGGGATAAAGGGCCGAATACGGGCGGAATGGGAGCCTACTCACCAGTGCCGCACATTTCCGATGATATCGTCAGAAGCGCAGTCGAAACGATTGTGAAGCCGGCGGCAAAAGCAATGGTCAAAGAGGGGCGTTCCTTCACGGGCGTGCTGTACGCGGGGCTGATTCTGACGGAAAACGGATCAAAAGTCATTGAATTCAACGCGCGCTTCGGAGATCCGGAAACACAGGTCGTCGTGCCGAGAATGGAATCTGACCTCATTCAGGTGCTCTTAGATCTTCTGCATGAGAAGGATGTTGACCTAAGGTGGAAGGATACGGCCGCCGTCAGCGTTGTGCTGGCTTCTGAAGGCTATCCGGAAGGCTATGCGAAAGGGACGCCGATCGGCAGTTTGACGTCCGCTGAAGACGGGATCGCCGTTTTTCATGCCGGAACGAAAAAAGACGGCGGACAATTTGTTACAAACGGCGGCCGGGTCGCCAATGTCACGGCATTTGCTGAGACATTTGAAGCGGCAAGAGATAAAGTGTACAGCGCCGTTTCAGGGCTGACAAAACCCGGACTGTTTTACAGAAGCGACATCGGCGCCCGTGCGCTGAAAGCATCGCAGCGATAAAGAGGAAAACCCCGCGTTATATAAGATGCGGGTTTTCTTCTGAAAAGACGACTAAGACTGTCGGCTTGCCGTGTGACACGCAGTCATCGATGAAGTCCTCCGGCGTATAGACGGATTCTTCTCAGACTCGCGGGACAGGAGAAATTAAATAACAAGCCGAAACGGCTTGTTATTTTTCTTGCTGATGGCTGTCATCCTGATTCATTCCGGTTTGGAACATATATGTCACCGGACAGAAGCGGAGGATGCCGGACGCCGCTTTCATCGCGCCCATCATCATACAGAAGAGATGCATCTTGCACCAAGGTTTTCTCGTGTATTTCGCTGAAGCAGCAGACAAAATGGTGAGGCCGCAAGTGATGCGCATAACGGCATTTAATAAACTGATATTCGGTTTCATCATTTCAGCTCCCTTAGAAAAAGTTTTTTATTCATCTTCAATAATTTGTAACGTTTTAGCCGTGCGATAATTGTGCGGATGTGATACGATGGGTCTAATATAAGCGAAGGAGAGTATGTGAATGTCCGAACGTACCTTTAACTGGAAAAATAAAGACATCAGATCACAGGCGGATGTTGTAGACTCAAAGCTGCTTCCAACGCTACTTTTACGGGATGCTCTCGTATTAAATCCTTTTTTAAAACAATGGCTGAAAAAGAATGTCTGGATTTATGGAGACCGAATTGTATATGTTGGTCATGAGCTTCCTGATGCAGCAGAGCACATTCATACCATAAATTGTGAAGGAAAATACATTGTGCCAGGTTACATTGAACCGCATACACATCCTTTTCAAATATATAATCCCCAAACGCTCGCCGAATATGTGTCTCAATTCGGAACAACGACGTTTGTTAATGATAACTTGTTTTTTCTTTTGCACAGCGGTAAAAAGAAAGCGCTTACTATATTGGAGGAACTGAAAAAACAGCCGGTGCAATACTTCTGGTGGTCCAGATATGATCTGCAGACTGAAGTGCTGAATGAGGATCAGCTTCTTTCTTTTGATGTCCGCAAGCAATGGATGGAGCACCCGGATGTCATTCAAGGCGGAGAATTGACCGGATGGCCGCGCCTCATGGACGGCGATGACCTGATGCTTCATTGCATGCAGGCGACAAAGAAACTGCGCAAGCGGATAGAAGGGCATTTTCCCGGAGCCTCTGAAAAAACATTGACGAAGATGAAACTGTTCGGGGCTGATTCTGACCACGAGGCGATGAATGGCGGCGAGGTGATGAGACGGCTTGAATTGGGCTACTATGTTTCGCTCAGACATTCATCCATCCGCCCTGATTTGAGAACGATTTTGCAGGATCTCCATCAAAAAGGCTTCCGGCATTATGATCATTTCTTCTACACGACGGATGGAGCGACGCCGCATTTTTATAAAGGCGGCATGACGAATGAATTAATCAAAATCGCTTTGGAGGAAGGAGTTCCGGCGATCGATGCCTATAATATGGCCTCCTTTAATATCGCGAAGTATTATCAGATGGACGACTTTCTCGGTGTGGTCGGTCCGGGACGGCTTGCTTCATTGAACATTCTCGATGACCCGATGAATCCGGACCCGGTCACGGTGATCTCCAAAGGAATCCTGCTGAGGGAAGACGGCCGAAATATGAATGCGTTTACAGAAACGGATTGGAAAAAGGGCGGTCTTGTCCCTCTTGAGCTTTCATATGATATGACGATGGATGATTTACAGTTTTCAATGCCGATGGGTGTGACCATGCGCAACGCGGTCATTATGGAGCCGTATATGATTGCAATTGATAATTCTGTTGACCAGCTTTCTTTTGATCATGATGAATGCTATCTCACGCTTCTCGATAAGCATGGAAAATGGCGGGTCAATACAATGCTGAAAGGTTTTGCCGATCGGGTGCAGGGCTTTGTCAGTTCCTACACGACAACCGGAGATATTATCGCTGCCGGAAAAAATAAAGAAGATATCCTGCTCGCTTTCTCACGGATGAAAGAAATCGGCGGCGGAATCGTGCTTGCCGAAAACGGGAAGATTCTGCATGAGATTCCCCTCGCCTTAAACGGTTCTGCATCTGCGGAGAAGTATGAAGAAGTGCTTGAGAAAGAACAAAAACTGAGGATGTTGCTGGAGGAGCGGGGCTACCGATTCTGCGATCCGATCTATACGCTGCTCTTTTTGCAGAGCACACACCTGCCTTATATCCGCATTACGCCGAGAGGAATATTTGACGTGATGAAAAAAACTGTACTCTTTCCATCGATAATGCGTTAAAATATAAAAGCAGGGAGCCGACATATGAAAAGATGGAAAACCGTTTGTATGCTTTGTTTTGCGTTTTTGCTGCTTGCCGCCTGCCGGCAGAACAATGCCGATCAGGTGCAGCCGAAAGAAGCGGAAGCTCCTTTAACGGGGCTGAAAACTGAGCAGAAGCTTGCAGAACGCCGTCCGATTGCAGTCGCAGTGAACAATCATCCGAAGGCGAGGCCCCAATCCGGGCTGTCAAAGGCGGACGTTGTCATCGAAGCGCTCGCGGAGGGCCGGATTACGCGGTTTCTCGCGATTTTTCAAAGTGAGATGCCGGAAACGGTCGGGCCTGTGCGGAGCGCGAGGGAATATTTTGTCACGCTCAGCAGCGGGTTTAACAGCATATTTGTCCATCATGGCTGGAGTCCCGGCGCAAAAAAGCAGCTGGAGTCCGGAGCTTACGATTATATAAACGGTTTGGATTTTGACGGAAGCCTGTTTTGGAGAGCCGATTTCAGCAAGCCGCCCCACAATTCCTACACGTCGTATGACAATATCAGGAAGGCGGCGGAACAAAAAGGATACAAGCTGAACGGAAAAACAGAACCGCTCCCATTTCAGACATCAGATGCAAAACCAGGAAATGAAACCTACAATATTCGGATAGATTATGGAACACAAAACATTACAAATCTTGTCGAATACGATTATGATAAAAAAGCTGATGCTTATACAAGAAGCTCTGATGGTGTGAAAGCGACAGACCGGGAGACCGGAAAGCCTTTAGCCATGCACAACATTTTTATTGTTGAAGCCGGCCATCGCATGACAGACAAAGATGGAAGGCGGGCCATCGATATTCAGTCAGGGGGGAAGGGCCTCCTGCTTCAGCACGGCGATGTTATGGAGTCAGACTGGGAATATAAAGACGGCCGTATTCTGCCCGTAAAAGGCGGTGAGATTCTTCCGTTTGTGCCAGGAAAGACATGGATTAATATCGTGCCTGATCTCGATGCAGCTTCCATTAGTAAAGGAGAAGGTGTTTGACGATGCAAATCGATAAATTACGCGGAAAAGAACTGGACCAGTTATTTTTATCTATTTTATCGCTGAAAGATCTGGAGGAATGCTATCGTTTCTTTGACGATCTTTGTACGATTAATGAAATCCAATCGCTGGCGCAGCGTTTGGAAGTGGCGAGAATGCTCCGCGAAGGAAATACGTATCACAAAATAGAAAGCGAAACGGGTGCTTCCACAGCGACGATTTCCCGGGTGAAGAGATGCTTAAATTACGGTAACGACGCCTATGAAATGGCGCTTGACCGCGTAAACAAAGGAGAATCCTCCTCAGCTACGTAAAAAACCGCTCTGCCGATGACGGCAGGCGGTTTTTTTATGCGTGCTGATTCAAAAGGCCGGGAAGTTCCCTCAGGCTTCCGTCTTCCTCCCTGTATACGATGTGTTCAGCTGAGAAATGAATCGGCGAGCTGATGCCCGCCGCCGCGGCAAGGTGAAACAGCCCTTCACGCAACGAGAGCACGTAGTTGCAGACGCGGTGCTGTTTATCTTCGATACTGAGCGCGCGCTGAAGTTTTGGATCGGTTGTCGCCACTCCGACAGGACAATGATTGGTGTGGCATACTTGAGCGCGGATACAGCCGACTGAAAACATCATTCCCCGGGCAATATTGACAAAATCCGCGCCTAACGCGAGGGCAACGGCAATCTTATCCGGAGTGAGCAGCTTTCCGGATGCGAAAATTTTCAGCTTATCTCTTATCCCGTATGTCTTCAAAAGGCCGTCAACAAGGGGAAGGCCGGTCAGAATCGGCAGGCCGACGGAATCCGCCAGCTCATGGAAAGAAGCTCCCGTTCCCCCTTCACTGCCGTCAATCGTAATAAAGTCGGGAAGTTTGCCTGATGAACTCATACAGGAAATAAGGTCTTCAAGGTCTTTGCGGCTGCCCGGGACAATTTTGATGCCGACCGGTTTTTCACCGACAGTCCTTAATTTCTCAATGAAATCAAGCATGTCCGGAACATTTGAGAACTCGTTGAAGCGGTTTGGGCTGTCAATGGATTGTCCGGGCTGCACATTTCTGATGGCGGCAATTTCTTCGGTCACCTTTGAACCGTCAATATGCCCGCCTCTTGCTTTTGCCCCTTGCGCAAGCTTTAATTCAAAGGCTTTAATCTGCTCGAGGCGGCTTTTTTTCTTAAATTCTTCCCATGAAAATTCTCCATCTTCAGTGCGCACGCCGAACAGCCCGGGGCCGATTTGGCAGATAATATCCGCGCCGCCTTTCAAGTGATACTCAGACAGGCCGCCTTCGCCTGTATTCATCCATGTGCCGCCGGCCTGGTGCAGCCCTTTTGACAGGGCGGTGATTGCACGGTCGCCAAGTGAGCCGTAGCTCATCGCTGATTGTCCGATTAACCCTTTCACATAAAACGGCTTCTTGCATGTGTCGCGGCCGATCACTTGCACATCGTCCGGATGCAGGTAATAAGGGTCCGCTTTTGCTTTTTCGCGGTGTTCGCTGCGTTTCAGCAGGTTGTCTTTGTCAATCTTGTATACCATCGTGTCGATCTTCGGCGTCTGATCTGCGCGCAGCTCCTCCCTTTGTTTCGGGAAGAGGGCGTTACGGATATAATAGCCCGGCTGATCGAAATCCCGTTCTGAGCCGAAGCCCATCATTCTGCTCTTATACTTTCCGGACATGACCGTCTGTTCATATTCTCTCCGGGAAAACGGCTGTTCTTCGTTATCATTGCTGAATAAATACTGCCGCAGCTCAGGTCCGATTTTTTCAAATATATAGCGCAGTTTTCCCGCTACGGGATAATTGCGCAGCACTGAATGTTCTTCCTGCTTTTCGTCTCTTATGTATATCCAGAGAAACAATGCGGCGGGAACTAAAATAATAAAAATCAATATACAAATCAGTACGATAATGGCTTGTTCCATTGAGATCAGACTCCTTGTCTTTTTTCTCTTTGACATTCCACATATTGTCTGTTTTCAAACATAGCCGTTTCCCGTCCGGCGGAGCGCAATCTTTTTTTGTGAATCAGGTGAATGACGTCTTTTTCCGTTTTTCCGGGCCAAACGAATTTGTTATAATGTTTAAATGGCAAGAAACGAATGGAGGAACGAAAACGCATGTACGATGTTAACGAGTGGAAGCATGTTTTTAAACTCGATCCGAATAAAGATTTACCGGATGAACAGCTGGAACGGCTTTGTGAATCAGGGACTGACGCCATTGTGATCGGAGGAAGCGACAATATCACCGAGGACAATGTGCTGAGACTGATGTCAAAGGTGCGGCGGTTTTTAGTGCCGTGCGTACTTGAGGTGTCGACGATTGATTCCATTGTGCCCGGGTTTGATCTTTATTTCATTCCGAGTGTGCTCAACAGCAAAAAGGCGGACTGGATTGTCGGCATGCATCATCAGGCGATGAAAGAATACGGAGAGCTCATGTCAATGGAGGAAATCGTGACGGAGGGCTACTGCATCGTCAACCCTGATTGTAAGGCGGCCGCTTTGACGGAGGCGGATACACATATAGAAACAGAAGATATTCTCGCCTATGCGCGGGTCGCGGAACATTTGCTTCATCTCCCGATTTTTTATCTGGAATACAGCGGGATGCTGGCGGACATAGAAACGGTGGAGAAAACGAAGGCTGTGCTGGACAAGTCCGTCCTGTTTTACGGAGGCGGCATTAAAGACGCGGAAACGGCGGAACGGTTCGGCCGTCATGCCGATGTCATCGTTGTCGGAAATGCCGTATATGAAGATTTTGATCAGGCGCTTAAAACGGTGGCGGCTGTAAAGACAAAGTAGCCAAGCGGACGAAATTGATTTATGATAGAACATATGTTTGATAGGCGGTGAACGGATATGAATTACATTAGCAATCAATTATTAAGCGGATTAAATCCCGTTCAGCAGGAAGCGGTCAAGACGACGGACGGTCCGCTGCTTCTGATGGCGGGCGCGGGAAGCGGAAAAACACGTGTGCTGACGCACAGAATCGCATACTTAATGGCGGAAAAACACGTGGCGCCATGGAACATTCTGGCGATTACATTTACAAATAAAGCCGCCAGAGAAATGAAGGAGAGGGTAGAGAGCATTCTCGGACCTGGCGCGGATGAAATCTGGATTTCCACTTTCCACAGCATGTGCGTGCGGATTCTGCGCAGGGATATTGACAGAATCGGCATCAACCGAAATTTCTCCATTCTTGATACGGCTGATCAGCTTTCCGTTATTAAAGGGATTCTGAAAGAGCGGAATATCGATCCGAAAAAGTTTGATCCGAGAAGTATTTTAGGCTCCATCAGCAGCGCAAAAAACGAGCTGATCGAACCTGAGGAATTCGCAAAATCGGCCGGCGGCTACTACGATCAGGTCACGAGTGACGTGTATACCGATTATCAGAAAAAACTGCTGAAAAACCAATCGCTCGATTTTGATGATTTAATCATGACGACGATTAAGCTTTTCGAGCGTGTGCCGGAAGTGCTTGAGTTTTATCAGCGCAAATTCCAGTACATTCACGTAGACGAGTATCAGGATACGAACAGGGCGCAATACCTCCTTGTGAAGCAGCTTGCGGCCCGCCTTGAAAATATCTGCGTCGTCGGTGACTCCGACCAGTCCATTTACAGATGGCGCGGGGCGGATATCGCGAATATCCTTTCCTTTGAAAAAGATTATCCGAGCGCAAACGTGATTTTGCTCGAGCAAAACTACCGCTCAACAAAGCGGATTCTGCAGGCGGCTAACGAAGTGATCAAAAACAATTCAAACCGCAAGCCGAAAAACCTGTGGACGGAAAATGACGAAGGCATCAAGCTTTCTTATTACAGCGGCGACAATGAATTCGGCGAAGGCCAATTCGTCGCGGGCAAAATTTATGAGCTGCACAGCTCGGGCCGGCGGAAGCTTTCCGATATCGCGATTTTATACCGGACAAACGCCCAGTCGCGCGTCATTGAGGAAACCCTTTTAAAATCCGGACTGAACTACAATATCGTCGGCGGAACCAAGTTCTACGACAGGAAAGAAATTAAAGACATTCTCGCATACCTGCGCCTTGTGTCAAACCCGGACGACGACATCAGTTTTACGCGGATCGTCAATGTGCCGAAGCGGGGCGTCGGCGCAACTTCGCTAGAAAAAATCGCTTCATATGCGGCGATGAACGGAATGTCAATGTTCCAGGCGATCAAACAGGTTGATTTCATCGGCGTCAGCGCGAAAGCGGCAAACGCGCTTGACGGCTTTGGCGCGATGATTGAAAATCTGACGAACATGCAGGATTACCTGTCCATTACGGAACTCACGGAAGAAATTCTCGAGAAAACGGAATACAGAGAAATGCTGAAGGCCGAAAAATCAATCGAAGCCCAAAGCCGTCTTGAAAATATCGACGAGTTTCTTTCCGTGACGAAAAACTTCGAACAAAAAAGCGAAGACAAGTCTCTCGTCGCGTTTCTGACTGATTTGGCGCTGATTGCTGATATTGACCAGCTCGACCAGAAGGAAGAAGAATCAGGCGGAAAGGATGCCGTCACTTTAATGACACTGCACGCCGCTAAGGGGCTTGAATTTCCTGTCGTGTTCTTAATGGGCATGGAAGAAGGCGTGTTCCCGCACAGCCGCTCCCTGATGGAAGAAGCCGAGATGGAAGAAGAACGCAGGCTCGCATATGTAGGCATTACGAGGGCGGAAGAAGAACTGTATCTAACGAATGCCAAAATGCGCACCTTATTCGGCCGCACCAATATGAATCCGGAATCCCGCTTTATCAGGGAAATACCTGGCGATTTATTGGAGAACCTAAATGAGAAGAAAACACCTCGCATGCAGCCGGGAAGAAAAGTGCAGCCGAAACGCGGGCCCGTATCCCGTCCCGTTTCTTATGCGAACAAAACAGGCGGCGACTCGCTCAGCTGGGCGGTCGGCGATAAAGCGGGCCATAAAAAATGGGGCACCGGAACGGTTGTCAGCGTAAAAGGAGAAGGCGAAAGCACCGAGCTTGATATCGCATTCCCGAGCCCAGTCGGCGTGAAGCGTCTGCTTGCCGCTTTTGCGCCGATTGAAAAGCAGTAACCTGAAGAGGAAAGGAAGAACATGATGGACAAAGAAACAGCGAAACACCGGGCAGAAGAATTGCGCCGCACCATCAATCAGTACAGTTATGAATATTACACCTTAGATGAACCGAGCGTGCCGGATTCCGAGTACGACAGACTGATTCAGGAGCTGATTGCCATAGAGGAAGAGCACCCGGAACTCAGAACGCCTGATTCGCCCACACAGCGGGTCGGGGGAGCGGTGCTTGAATCGTTTCAAAAGGTGCAGCACGGCACGCCGATGCTCAGTCTCGGCAACGCATTTAACGATGATGATCTCCGCGATTTTGACCGCCGGGTCCGTCAGGCTGTCGGTGACGGCGTCGCTTATAATGTGGAGCTGAAAATAGACGGTCTTGCTGTTTCTCTCCGTTATGAAGACGGCTATTTCGTCAGAGGCGCGACAAGAGGAGACGGAACGACGGGCGAAGATATCACGGAAAACTTAAAAACGATCCGCAACATTCCGCTGAAAATGAAACGGAATCTTTCCATAGAAGTGCGCGGAGAGGCGTACATGCCGAAACAGTCATTTGAAGCGCTCAATGAAGAAAGGCTGAAACATGAAGAGGAGCCGTTCGCCAATCCCCGGAACGCGGCTGCGGGCTCACTCAGACAGCTCGATCCGAAAATTGCAGCGAAACGAAATCTTGACATCTTCGTCTACAGTATAGCGGAGCTTGACGAGATGGGTGTGGAAACACAGAGTCAGGGCCTGAATTTTCTGGATGAGCTCGGTTTTAAAACAAACCAGGAACGAAAAAAATGCGCCACGATAGATGAAGTCATTGAAATGATCGAAGAGCTGCAGGCGAAGCGGGCCGATCTCCCGTATGAAATTGACGGAATCGTCATCAAAGTCGATTCGCTCGACCAGCAGGAAGAGCTCGGGTATACGGCAAAAAGCCCGCGCTGGGCGATTGCTTATAAATTCCCGGCGGAAGAGGTCGTGACAAAACTGCTCGATATCGAACTGAATGTCGGAAGAACGGGCGTCATTACGCCGACCGCCGTTCTGGAACCGGTAAAAGTCGCGGGAACGACGGTCTCAAGAGCATCCCTTCATAACGAAGATTTAATTAAAGAGAAGGATATCCGCATTCTCGATAAAGTGGTCGTCAAAAAAGCGGGCGACATCATCCCTGAGGTCGTCAATGTCTTAATCGAACAGCGGACCGGGGAAGAAAAAGAATTCAATATGCCGACCAGCTGCCCTGAGTGCGAAAGCGAGCTAGTGCGCATTGAAGGAGAAGTCGCGCTGCGCTGCATCAATCCGGAATGTCCGGCGCAGATCAGAGAAGGCCTGATTCACTTTGTCTCACGCAACGCGATGAATATTGACGGACTCGGAGAACGTGTCATCACACAGCTTTTCCGTGAACATCTCGTCCGTAATGTCGCTGATTTGTATAAGCTGACGAAAGAGCAGGTCATCCGGCTTGAGCGGATGGGGGAAAAATCAACTGACAATCTGATCAGCTCCATCCAAAAGTCGAAAGAGAATTCGCTGGAACGCCTGCTGTTCGGTCTCGGCATCCGTTTTATCGGCTCAAAAGCGGCCAAAACACTCGCCATGCATTTTGAAAGCCTGGAAAATCTGAAACAAGCTACGGAAGAAGAGCTGCTTGCGGTGGATGAAATCGGCGAAAAGATGGCCGATGCCGTTATCACCTATTTCCGCAAAGAAGAAATGCTTGAGCTATTGAATGAACTTGAGAAACTCGGTGTGAACACACTCTACAAAGGCCCGAAAAAAGTAAAAGCGGAGGACAGCGACTCTTATTTTGCCGGCAAAACCATCGTGTTAACCGGAAAGCTTGAAGAGCTGTCCAGAAATGAAGCCAAGGCGCAGATTGAAGCGCTCGGCGGAAAGCTGACGGGATCTGTCAGCAAAAAAACAGACTTGCTGATTGCCGGAGAAGCAGCCGGAAGCAAGCTGACAAAAGCGCAGGAATTAAACATTGAAGTATGGAATGAAGCACAGCTATTGGGAGAGCTAAAGAAATAAGAGGAGTGTTTTCTATTGAAAAAGATGTTGGCATTGGCGGCGACGGCAACGGCGGCAGTACTCATGCTGTCGGCCTGTTCGCCGAGTTTCGGGGGGAACAAAGAGGAAGAGATCACGCAGAAAACGGCAAAGTCTTCTGAAAAAGCGATCATACCGAAATATAATATCTCTGATTCCTACTATAAAATGGTGCTTCCGTTTAAGGCCGGAAAAGCGCGCGGCCTGACCGCGGACCGGCTGAACACGAGGCTGGACATCGATGAATTCGAGACGGGTCTGATGCGGCTCGCTCAAGACACGTTCCCGACGGATGACTATTTGTATCAGGAAGGCCAGTATTTAGATGAGGACACGGTACTCAGCTGGCTTGACCGCAAAAAAGAGGGCAGTGATCTGAAAAAGGCGAAAAAGGCAGACGCCAATTTCCAGAATCTCGGCTTAAATCCCGTGCTGCCAAGCTCGGGATCGGCAAAAGAGAAAAATGAAAACAGCCCGATTTACTTAGCGTCCATGCTTGAGCAGGATTACTTAGTAAGAAAAGATAAAAATTCCATCCAGCTTGGCGGTATCATGATCGGTCTCGCTCTCAACTCTGTATACTATTACCGTGAAAACACAGGTGATCCGCAGCAGGAAGTGGAGCTCAGTGACAAAACGATCCGCAGCCACGGTGAAGAAATCGCCCAGGAAGTCGTTAACCGCCTTCGGAAAATGGATAACCTGAAAAATGTGCCGATTACCGTCGCCCTTTATAAACAAGCGCCGAAAACATCAATCGTACCGGGGAATTACATTGCAAAAACAGAAGTCAAGGCCGGCTCATCCACCATTTCAAACTGGGATGATGTCAAAGAAAAGTACGTCTTCTATCCGGCGGATACAGACACGGCAAAAAAATACCCTGATGATTCCGAAGTATTTAAACGCTTCAAAAACGCCATCGACAGCTACTTCCCGAATTACACCGGAGTCGTCGGAACGGCAATGTACGAAAACGATGAAATGAGAAAAATGAAGATTGAAATCCCGATGCAATTTTACGGGAAAAGCGAAGTCATCGCCTTCACCCAATACTTAACAGGTGAGCTGATGGATTATTATTCAAAAGGCTCAGTTGATGTCGAAATTAACATTACCTCGTCTGACGGGCAGGAAGCGCTGATCGTCCGCAATGCGGGTGACAAAGAACCGACCGTCCATATTTACGATTAACCAAGATGCCCTTGTTCATTTCTGTATGAGCAAGGGTTTTTTTATTGTGAATATCGTTGGAGCGAGGAATGAGGTATGTTAAGATATTTGTATAATCAGGAATTAACAGGAAAACACATTTCATTTCTAAGCGGATGTTACTAATCTGCTGTGAAAAAAGAAGGGCAGGAATGTTGATGAATGACATTTGCTGAGTACACACACCGCCTACAAACGTTATGAAAAGGGTGAATCAGCATGCATAAAGATATTAAAGCGATTTTTGAGGAAGATAAGGTGCTGGCTGAGGCCGGTGAAATATATGGATTTACCAAGTTTCAATTTATTGCGGACGCAGAGAACTACGTATATGAAATTGTGAAAGATAACGAACCGTATATCTTAAAAATTACGCATACGATCAGAAGAACACCGGAATATATTCTCGGAGAAATGGAATGGCTTCATCATCTGGCAAGGGGAGGGCTTTCAGCAGCAAAGCCGATTCCTTCATTAAGTGGCAAAGATGTCGAAGAAGTCCCGGATGGAAAAGGCGGAGCGTTTTTAGTAAGAGTCTATGAAAAAGCGCCCGGACGCAAAGTGGAGGAACCAGACTGGAACGGAACCCTGTTTTACGAGCTTGGAAAGTACACGGGGAACATGCACCGGCTGACGAAAAGCTACCGTCTGAGCGATCCGACATATAAAAGGCAGGAATGGGATGAAGAGGAGCAGCTGAAGCTGAGAAAATACGTACCCGCAGATCAGCATCTCGTATTTGAGCGGGCGGATGCTCTAATGGAAAAACTGCGCCGTTTGCCGAAGAACCCTGAAAACTACGGCCTTGTGCACGCCGATCTGCACCACGGCAATTTCAATTGGGACAACGGAAAAATCACTGCATTTGATTTTGATGATATCGGCTACAATTGGTTTGTGAATGATATCAGTATTCTGCTGTACAACATGTTGTGGTATCCGGTCATCCCGTATGAAGACAAGGCCGCGTTTACGGGTGAATTCATGACTCACTTTATGAAAGGCTACAGGGAAGAAAATGACCTTGACCCCGCCTGGCTTGAACACATCCCGGATTTTCTCCGGCTGCGCCATATGCTGATCTACGGATTATTGCATCAGGCGTTTGACCTCAATTCACTCGGGGACGAGGAACTTGAGATGCTGAAAACCTTCAGGCGTGATATCGAAAATGAAACCCCGATTACGGAGTATAACTTTTCTGCATTCATATAAATAGAAAAACGCCGGCTGAATCCAGCCCGGCGTTTTTTTTTATAGCGTATCACACTTCACTCCGACGACACCCTGAATTTCTTTAATATCATAATAGACGTCAGTGGTGTAGCGGTTTTTATGAACACTGACTTTCACTTCCATAATCGGAAATTCTTTTTCGCGCAGATCATCAATCCGGACGGAGTGAATGCGGAGCTGTTTGCTTTTCATTTCCTTTAAAATCTCGGTCATTTTGTCTTTATCGGAAAGAGACATTCTCACGCGGATATCTTTTTCCTTCAAGCGGTTGGGACCGATTTTTCTGATCAGCCACGGAAGAAATTCGACACTGATCAGGATAAACAAGAGGCTTGCGAACGCCTCTTTATAAAAGCCGGCGCCTGTAGCCAGACCGAGCCCGGCTGCGCCCCAGATGATAGCCGATGTCGTCAGGCCGGATATGACGTCATTGCTTTTACGCAGGATCACGCCCGCGCCGATAAAACCGACGCCGGAAATGATTTGGGCGGGAAGGCGGAGCGGATCCATCATGATACGGTAATATTTTGGGAAATGATATGCCGCATTAATGCTGACGATCGTCAGCATACAGGAGCTGACGGCGATGACGATACAGGTTTTCAGTCCGAGCGGTTTGTTTTTCAGCTCGCGTTCAAGACCGATGATCATGCCGATCAGCGTGGCAATGCCCAGCTTTAATAAAATGTCTGGTTCGATAGGCCAGCTCAATTTGCACAGCACCTCCGCAATTTTTCTTATAATAAATTGATATGATTTTCTCACAGTATTTATAGCAGGACAAGTGCGGAAGAAAAAAGCCGTCAGGGATAAAATCTGACGGCTTTTTGTCTATTTCTTGTTTTTCAAAAGAGCTTCCATCCGGCTGAACAGCTGATAAGAAGCATCGGCCGGTTTTTTGGTCAGCAGGCTGACGGCAATACCGGCAATCAGACTGAGGAAGAACCCCGGAATGATTTCGTATACGCCGGTTGAAGCGGCAAGCCCTGTCGTGATCCAGATTAAAACGGCCGCGGCCCCGGTAATCATCGCCGCAAGCGCTCCCCATTCATTCATCCGTTTCCAGTACAGACTGAGCAAGAGCGCCGGGCCGATAGCCGAACCGAAGCCTGCCCACGCATATCCGACCAGATCAAGAATGGTGCTGTTCGGATTCATGGAAAGCAAAATGGCGATAACGGCCACGATCAATACCGACAGGCGTCCGGTCATGACCAATTCTTTATCGCTCGCTTCCCGTCTGAAAAAGGCGCGGTATAAATCTTCCGTAATGGCGCTTGCCGTTACGAGAAGCTGTGAGGAAATGGAACTCATGATCGCCGCTAAAATCGCGGACAGCAAGAAGCCCGTAATCAGCGGATGGAACAAGATTTTAGAAAAAATAATGAAAATCGTTTCCGGATCTTTTACGGAGACTCCGAAGTGATGAGAATACGCAACGCCGATAATCCCGGTCAGCAATGAGCCGACAACTGAAATAAACATCCAGCTCATCCCGATTCTGCGGGCGGGTTTTAAATCTTTCACTTCTTTAATCGCCATAAATCGTACGATGATATGAGGCTGGCCGTAATAGCCGAGTCCCCATGCCAAATAAGAAATAATGCTAATGACGCTCGCGCCTTTAAAGATATCCAATAGTTTCGGGTTAACGGCGTTGATCGAATCAATCGTCGTTGAAACGCTCCCGAGCTGGGTAAAAGCAACGATCGGCACAAGCACTAATGCCGCAAACATGATCGCTCCCTGTACAAAGTCAGTCAGACTGACAGCGAGAAAACCGCCAAACAGCGTGTAAAGCACAACAACACCGGCCGTTAAAAACAAACCGAATTTGTAGTCGGCGCCGAATGCCGATTCAAATAACCTGCCTCCGGATACCATCCCGGACGATGTGTACAGTGTGAAAAAGATCATAATAATCACGGCGGAAACAATTTTCAGCAATGATGACGAGTGGCGGAACCGTTTATCGAAAAAATCGGGAATCGTAATCGCATCATCCGCAACTTCCGTGTAAGCGCGCAGCCTCGGAGCAAGCAGCAGATAATTTGAATACGCGCCGATCGTCAAACCGAGCGCCAGCCATAAGGTCGATAACCCCGTTGCGAACATTGCGCCGGGAACTCCCATCAGCATCCATGCGCTCATATCGGCCGCACCTGCGGACAGCGCCGTTACGAACGGGCCGAGTCCTCTTCCGCCCAGCATGTAATCATTAATATTCGTTGTCTTCCTGAATGCGTACCAGCCGATTAACAGCATGGCAGCAAAGTAAATGCCAAGAGATATAATTAATTCAATACTCACGTTTTTGGACCCTCTCTTCTTTCATGTAAATGTTGCATCACCTCTGCAGATTAGTAGTGCCGGAATATGTGCCGGCGATCCAGCCTTTAGTCATCATTCCATGCGGATCGCATGATTTAGTGCTGGCTATGGTTACTAAACCTAACAAAGTATCCCCGATCAATCAACTCTCGAAACCTGGCCCGCTCAAGGAAAAAATCCCCGCCAACATAGAACAGCTTAGAGATGAAAACGCTACCAATAAATTATAAAAGTAAAAATTTTCTGACATATAATTCGTTTCTCTTTCTCCCCGATTTAGGATAAAATAGAGAGGGTTTCATCATGCCTCAGAAGGCGGCGTTTTGTTGCTTTAGAGGGCTCGTTTTTGATATGATCAGTATTATATGACGAAACGGAGAATTATGCGGAGGTGGATCTTATGTCACGAATTTCTATAGAAGAAGTAAAGCATGTCGCTCATTTGGCGAGACTCGCCATTACGGATGAAGAAGCTGAAATGTTTACAGAACAGCTTGACAGTATCATCTCGTTTGCCGAGGAGCTTAATGAAGTGGACACGGATAACGTGGAACCGACAACACACGTGCTGAAAATGAAAAACGTAATGAGAGAAGATGAAGCGGGTAAAGGCCTTCCGGTCGAGGATGTCATGAAAAATGCTCCCGATCATAAAGACGGCTATGTCCGTGTGCCATCTATTCTGGATTAAAGGAGGGAGACAGTATGTCATTATTTGATCACAAAATCACAGAACTGAAACAAATGATACATAAAAAAGAAATCAAGATTTCCGATCTTGTTGATGAATCTTACAAACGGATCGCATCCGTGGATGATAAGGTGCAGGCGTTTTTACAGCTTGATGAAGAAAGAGCCCGCGCTTACGCGAAAGAACTTGACGAAGCGGTTGACGGACGGTCTGAACACGGTCTTCTCTTCGGAATGCCGATCGGCGTCAAAGACAACATCGTGACCAAAGGGCTTCGCACCACATGCTCAAGCAAAATCCTCGAAAACTTCGATCCGATTTACGATGCGACGGTTGTGGAGCGCCTTCAAGCCGCTGAAGCCGTAACGATCGGAAAGCTGAATATGGACGAGTTCGCGATGGGTTCTTCTACTGAAAACTCCGCGTACAAAGCGACGAAAAACCCTTGGAATCTCGATACGGTTCCCGGCGGATCAAGCGGCGGTTCCGCAGCTGCGGTTGCCGCGGGCGAAGTCCCGTTTTCACTCGGATCTGATACGGGCGGCTCCATCCGCCAGCCGGCTTCTTTCTGCGGCGTCGTCGGATTAAAGCCTACATACGGACGTGTGTCGCGTTACGGTTTGGTCGCTTTTGCGTCTTCACTGGACCAGATCGGGCCGATCACAAGAACCGTAGAAGATAACGCATTCCTTCTTCAGGCGATTTCAGGCCCGGACAAAATGGACTCTACGAGCGCCAATGTCGAAGTGCCGGACTTTCTTTCTTCATTAACTGGCGATATTAAAGGCTTGAAAATCGCCGTACCGAAAGAATATCTCGGAGAAGGCGTCGGCAAAGAAGCGAAAGAATCGGTTTTAGCCGCTTTAAAAGTGCTTGAAGACCTCGGAGCGACATGGGAAGAAGTATCTCTGCCGCACAGCAAATACGCGCTTGCGACGTATTATCTGCTGTCTTCTTCCGAAGCGTCTGCAAACCTTGCGCGCTTTGACGGCATCCGCTACGGCTACCGCTCAGACAATGCGGACAACCTGATCGACCTTTATAAACAGACACGCTCTGAAGGCTTCGGCAACGAAGTGAAGCGCCGCATCATGCTCGGCACCTTCGCGCTCAGCTCCGGCTACTATGACGCGTATTACAAAAAAGCGCAAAAAGTGCGCACGCTTATTAAAAAAGATTTTGAAGACGTATTTGAGAAATACGATGTCATCGTCGGACCGACAACGCCGACACCGGCATTCAAAATCGGCGAAAAAACCAGCGATCCGCTCACAATGTACGCCAACGATATTTTAACGATCCCTGTCAACCTCGCGGGTGTGCCGGGAATCAGCGTGCCGTGCGGATTTGCGGACGGACTGCCGCTCGGACTGCAAATCATCGGAAAACACTTCGATGAAGGCACTGTATACCGCGTCGCTCATGCTTTTGAACAGGCAACAGATCATCATAAAGCGAAACCTGAACTGTAAGGGGTGAAATGAAGTGAACTTTGAAACGGTAATCGGACTTGAAGTCCATGTGGAATTAAAAACAAAATCTAAAATTTTCTCAAGCTCACCGACGCCATTCGGCGCGGAAGCGAATACCCAAACGAGCGTCATCGACCTCGGCTATCCCGGCGTGCTGCCCGTTTTGAACAAAGAAGCGGTCGAATTCGCGATGAAAGCCGCAATGGCTTTGAACTGCGAAATCGCAACGGATACGAAGTTTGACCGGAAAAACTATTTCTATCCGGACAACCCGAAGGCATATCAAATTTCTCAATTTGACAAGCCAATCGGCGAAAACGGCTGGATCGAAATCGAAGTCGGCGGAAAAACGAAAAAAATCGGCATCACCCGTCTTCACCTTGAAGAAGATGCGGGAAAACTGACGCATACGGGCGACGGCTATTCCCTCGTTGACTTCAACCGCCAGGGCACGCCGCTTGTCGAGATTGTATCTGAGCCGGATATCCGCACACCGGAGGAAGCTTACGCATATCTCGAAAAGCTGAAATCAATTATCCAATACACAGGTGTTTCCGACTGTAAAATGGAAGAAGGTTCACTGCGCTGTGACGCCAACATTTCCCTCCGTCCGATCGGCCAGGAGAAATTCGGCACAAAAACGGAGCTGAAAAACCTCAACTCTTTCGCATTCGTGCAAAAAGGCCTTGAGCATGAAGAAAAACGCCAAGAGCAGGTGCTTCTGTCAGGCGGAGTCATTCAGCAGGAGACGCGCCGCTACGATGAAGCGACGAAAAAAACCATTTTGATGCGTGTCAAAGAAGGTTCGGACGACTATCGTTATTTCCCTGAGCCTGACCTTGTCGAGCTCTACATTGATGACGAATGGAAAGAACGCGTAAGAGCAACCATTCCTGAGCTTCCGGATGAGCGCCGCAAGCGTTATATCGAAGAGCTCGGCCTGCCGGCTTATGACGCAATGGTTCTGACGCTGACGAAAGAAATGGCTGACTTCTTCGAAGAAACGGTCAATAAAGGCGCAGAAGCCAAGCAGGCATCAAACTGGCTGATGGGTGAAGTCTCAGCTTACCTGAACGCCGAACAAAAAGAGCTTGAGGATGTCGCACTGACTCCTGAAGGCCTTGCCGGCATGATTAAGCTGATTGAAAAAGGAACCATCTCGTCCAAAATCGCGAAGAAAGTCTTTAAAGAATTAATTGAAAAAGGCGGCGACGCAGAAAAAATCGTCAAAGAAAAAGGCCTTGTGCAGATTTCTGACGAAAGCGTGCTTCTGAAGCTGGTAACAGATGCGCTTGACAGCAACCCGCAGTCAATTGAAGACTTCAAAAACGGAAAAGACCGCGCGATCGGCTTCCTTGTCGGGCAGATTATGAAAGCCTCAAAAGGACAGGCCAACCCGCCGATGGTCAACAAGATCTTACTTGAAGAAATCAAAAAACGATAAAAAAAAGCAGCCGCCTGTAAGGGCGCTGCTGACATGGAGACCGGTAAGCGCCGGTCTCTTTTTTTTATAAGCTGAAATAGGTTTCAATGGAAGCCCGCAGCATTTCAATCTGCTCATTTCCGCTGCCTGCCAAGTTGGACAGCATTCCTTTAATAATCGGTTTTCGCGGCTCTTCCTTTGCGCATTCCTCTTCAATGACTTCAAGCGATACGAGGACGTCCTCAGGCAGCTCCTGCTGTGCTTTTATCTTTTGAATATCCGCAAGCAGTCTTTCTCTGTCCGCCGCGGGCTGAGTGAAGATATCCTCAGGCAGCAGCGGATCGGGATTGTCTCTTATCAGCCCCGTAATCAGATCATCGATTCTGGCAATCAGAAAGGCCGCCACGTTTTCCGTCCGGAATGCCGTATGTTCATTAAAAATCAAGAAATGAATATAGGAGCTCACAATTCCTTGCGCCATAACGGACGCATCCGCTAAAAACGGTGTGACGGCATCTCCGTAAACGGAGAGCAACGCATCCCGATACAGCATGTTAAATTGAATATTGGCCTCATGAAAATACTGTTTGACCTTTTGATTTTCAGGAATGACCTTTTCGCTCAGCAAGAGGATGATAAAGTCCTTGTGTTCCATAAATTCCTGGAATTGATATGCGATTTGTTTTCGGAATACGTCCTTAGGCGGTTTATGTTGATGTTCTGTTTTGATTTTCTTTATTTCTTCCATAGACATGCCGATGTAATACTCACATGCTGACAGCAAAAGGTCTTCTTTTGATTTGAAATGGAGATAGAAGGCTCCTTTTGAAATTCCGCATTCGCCGGCGATTTCCTGAATGGTTGTTGAAGAAAACCCTTTTTTGGCAAATAAATGGATGCCTGTTTTTATGATTTTCTCTTTTTTTTCGTTCATGACGTGCTTCCCCTTAATCCTGAAAAATTTAGAAAAATTTACTGCCTTATTAGTTGACGATGTTGAGTTATACCGTTTAGTATTATATAGAATGACCAGTCAGTCAATAAAAATTAACGGAGGACATGATGAACCACATTATTAACTTTGTACTGAAGAACAAATTCGCAGTTTGGCTGATGACGATTATCGTTACTGTAGCAGGGCTGTATGCCGGTCTGAATATGAAGCAGGAATCCATACCGGACGTCAACATGCCTTATCTCTCAGTAAATACGACTTATCCCGGAGCTGCTCCGAGTCAAGTTGCGGATGACGTGACAAAACCGATCGAGCAGGCGGTGCAGAATTTAGAAGGAGTGAGCGTTGTAACGTCCACATCCTCTGAAAACGTCTCATCGGTTATGATTGAATATGATTACAACAAGGATATGGACAAGGCGAAAACCGAAGTCGCTGAAGCGCTGGACAGTGTCAGCCTTCCTGACGACGCGAAAAAACCTGACATTTCCCGTTACAGCCTCAACTCTTTCCCGATTTTGACGCTCAGTGTGACAAGCGGCAAAACCTCGCTTGAAGATCTGACCAAAAATGTGGAAAACACTCTCGTTCCTAAGCTTGAAGGCATTCAGGGCGTTGCGTCCGTGCAAGTTTCCGGACAGCAGGAAGAGCAGGTGGAATTCTCTTTCAAAGACAAAAAAATGAAAGAGTACGGACTTGATGAAGATACCGTCAAGAAAGTGATCCAAGGCTCTGACGTCAATACGCCGCTTGGATTGTACACGTTCGGCAACAAAGAAAAATCAGTTGTCGTTAACGGAGATATTACGTCAATTAAAGATCTGAAAGATATGAGAATTCCGGTCACATCTTCTTCTGCCGCTCAAGGTCAAACGGGCGGAGCCGGTGCGGCATCTGCGGCGGACGCTCAGGCTATGCAGCAGGCACAGCAAAGCGCGGCAGCAGGGGTGCCGACAGTCAAGCTTTCTGACATTGCCGACATTAAAGATGTGAAAAAAGCTGAATCCATTTCCCGCACGAACGGAAAGGACAGCATCGGAATTAATATCGTAAAAGCCAATGACGCCAACACGGTAGAAGTGGCCGATGCGATTAAAGATGAACTGAATCAATACAAAAAAGACCATAAAGGGTTCAAGTACAGCTCGACTCTTGATATGGCAGAGCCGATTACAGAGTCGGTGGATACGATGTTAAGCAAAGCGATTTTCGGCGCGATTTTTGCGGTCGTGATCATTCTCTTATTCTTAAGAGATATTAAATCAACGATGATTTCTATCGTTTCCATCCCGCTGTCACTGCTGATTGCGCTTCTTGTGCTGAATCAGCTTGATGTCACATTGAACATAATGACGCTCGGTGCGATGACGGTCGCCATCGGACGGGTAGTCGATGATTCGATTGTCGTAATCGAAAACATTTACCGCCGCATGAGGCTGAAAGATGAACCTTTACGCGGGAAGCAATTGGTGCGTGAAGCGACGAAAGAAATGTTTAAACCGATCATGTCATCAACGATCGTAACCATTGCCGTATTCCTGCCGCTTGCCATGGTCGGCGGACAGATCGGCGAACTGTTTATGCCGTTTGCATTAACAATCGTCTTCGCGCTTGCCGCATCGCTGTTGATTTCGATCACACTGGTGCCGATGCTTGCGCACAGCTTATTCAAAAAATCGCTCACAGGCGCGCCTGTTAAAGCGAAAGAGCATAAGCCGGGCAGATTGGCCAATTTCTATAAAAAAGTGCTGCATTGGTCATTAAGACATAAATGGATTACATCTATCATCGCGGTTCTGATGCTTGTCGGCAGTTTGTTCCTCGTACCTCTGATCGGCGCGAGCTACCTGCCTGCGCAAGCGGACAAAACGATGCAGCTCACATACACGCCTGAACCGGGCGAAACGAAAAGCGAAGCTGAAAAAGCTGCGCAAAAAGCGGAAGACATGCTGCTTAAACGCAAACATGTCGATACCGTTCAGTATTCATTAGGCTCGCAAAGTCCGCTCGGCGGAAGCTCAAACGGCGCATTGTTCTACGTGAAATACGAGGATGACACGCCTGATTTTGATAAAGAAAAAGACAATGTCTTAAAAGAAATCAAAAAAACATCCAGCCGCGGCGAATGGAAATCACAAAATTTCAGTTCGTCAGGCAACAACAACGAATTAACGTACTATGTGTACGGAGATTCAGAGTCTGATATTAAAGGCACGGTCAAAGACATCGAAGGCATCATGAAAAAGCAGAAGGATCTGAAAGACGTCAACTCAGGCCTTTCCAGCACATATGATGAGTACACGTTCGTCGCTGACCAGGAGAAACTCAGCAAGCAGGGCCTGACGGCTTCGCAAATCTCCCAAGCCCTGATGTCCCAAACGTCACAGTCTCCTTTGACAACGGTGAAAAAGGACGGCAAAGAGCTTGATGTGAACATCAAAACAGAAAAAGACCAGTATAAGAGTGTAAAAGAATTAGAGGATAAAACCATCACATCGCCTGCAGGCCAAGAAGTAAAAATCGGCGATGTGGCGAAAGTGAAAAACGGCACGACATCCGATACCATTTCCAAACGCGACGGCAAAGTGTACGCTGACGTAACGGCAACCGTCACTTCTGACAACGTCACGAAGGTGTCATCAGCCGTTCAAAAGAAAGTTGACAAACTGGATCACCCGGACAATGTATCGATTGATACCGGCGGTGTATCAGCGGATATTGCTGATTCCTTTACGAAACTCGGCTTAGCAATGCTTGCCGCAATCGCCATCGTATACCTCGTTCTTGTGATCACGTTCGGCGGAGCATTAGCGCCGTTTGCGATTCTGTTCTCGCTTCCGTTTACAGTCATCGGCGCATTAGCCGGACTGTATGTATCCGGAGAGACGATCAGTCTGAATGCCATGATCGGTATGCTGATGCTGATCGGAATCGTCGTCACAAATGCGATTGTCTTAATTGACCGCGTCATCCATAAAGAAGCGGAAGGCTTATCGACGAGAGAAGCGCTCCTGGAAGCCGGCTCTACGAGATTGCGTCCGATTCTGATGACGGCGATCGCGACAATCGGCGCCCTGCTTCCATTGGCATTGGGCTTCGAAGGCGGAAGCCAGGTCATTTCTAAAGGACTCGGTGTCACTGTTATCGGCGGTTTAATCAGTTCGACTCTGCTTACCCTTCTGATTGTGCCGATCGTATATGAAGTATTAGCGAAATTCCGTAAGAAAAAACCTGGAACGGAAGAAGAGTAAGACAGCGGGCCTTGGCTCCTTAAACGGAGCCGGGGCCTTTTTTCTTCTGGCAATTCCTGTACATATTGTTGCGATTTTCTCAAGTCATAGTATAATTAAAGGTTGTTAGTGTTAATAATGGATCGGATACTCTTAAGTAGGATGATGAGATAATGAAACGTGCACGCATAATATACAATCCGACTTCAGGACGGGAGCTTTTTAAGAAAAATCTTGCCCAGGTCCTGCAAAAATTTGAACAAGCCGGTTATGAAACCTCCACCCATGCCACCACATGCGCGGGGGATGCCACCAACGCCGCAAAAGAAGCCGCTTTGCGGGAGTTTGACCTGATTATCGCAGCCGGCGGAGACGGAACGATTAATGAAGTCGTCAACGGCCTTGCACCGTTAGACAAACGCCCGACACTCGGTATCATTCCGGTCGGCACGACAAATGACTTCGCCAGAGCGCTGGGCATTCCGAGAGAGAATGTACTGAATGCCGCTGATACCGTCATTAACGGCGTAGCCCGCCCGATCGACATCGGACAGGTGAACGGTCAGTATTTTATCAACATCGCCGGCGGAGGCCGTCTGACGGAGCTGACGTATGATGTGCCAAGCAAACTGAAAACGATGCTCGGCCAGCTTGCTTATTATTTAAAGGGAATGGAAATGCTGCCTTCACTTCGACCGACAGAAGTCGAGATTGAATATGACGGCAAGCTGTTTAAAGGCGAAATTATGCTGTTTTTAGTGACGCTGACCAACTCGGTCGGCGGATTCGAGAAACTGGCCCCTGATTCCAGCCTGAATGACGGCATGTTTGATTTGATTATTTTGAAAAAAGCCAATCTCGCGGAGTTTATCAGAGTCGCGAGCATGGCGCTCAGAGGCGATCATATTAACGATCAGCACATTATTTACACAAAAGCGAACCGTGTGAAAGTCAATGTATCAGAAAAGATGCAGCTGAACCTGGACGGCGAGTACGGCGGCATGCTGCCGGGCGAATTCGTGAACCTGTACCGGCATATTCACGTCATCATGCCGAAGGAGAAAGCGGAACAGCTGGATGATTAATACGCGGACAAAATCCTAAAACAGTATTCGTTTTAGGATTTTGTCATCTTTTCAGCGTGATCGGAAACCTTTGAAGGCTGACATTGAATTTGAAGGTTTGCCAGCACGCTGAAACAAGGCTATTGGTAAAACTAGAGGTGATTATAGATGAAAATGAAACCCCCGGTAGAAAAAAATGAATACTATGATGTGACATTTGAGGATTTGACGCACGAAGGAGCGGGCGTCGCAAAGGTTCAGGGATTCCCGATCTTCGTGCCGAACGCCCTGCCTGAGGAAAAAGCGCAAATCAAAGTGACACGCGTCAAAAAAGGCTTCGCTTTCGGCCGCTTGATTGAACTGAAGGAAGAAAGCCCGCACAGAACGGATGCCCCGTGCCCAATCTACAAACAATGCGGCGGCTGCCAGCTTCAGCACATGACCTATGAAGGCCAGCTCTTGTTTAAACAGAAACAAGTCAAAGACGTCTTAGAACGGATCGGCAAGCTGGCCCTGTCCAACGTCACCGTGCACCCGACACTCGGCATGGAAGACCCTTGGAACTACAGAAACAAAGCGCAGGTGCCGGTAGGAGAAAGAGAAGGCGGACTCGTCGCCGGATTCTATCAGCAAAGAAGCCATGACATCATTGACATGAGCGCCTGCATGATCCAGCAATCCAAAAACGACGAAGCCGTTCAAGCCGTCAAAGATATTTGCGCCTCATACGGCGTCAAAGCCTACAACGAAGAACGCCACAAAGGCTGGCTCCGTCACATCATGGTGAGATACGGCGTCGTCACGGGCGAAATGATGATCGTCTTCATCACAAGAACAAGCGATTTTCCGCACAAAGCGAAAATCATCGAAGACATCACGGAGCAATTCCCGCACGTCAAATCCATCGTGCAGAACATCAACCCAAATAAAACAAACGTCATCTTTGGGAACGAAACAAACGTCATCTGGGGCGAAGAGTACATCTACGACCTCATCGGAGACGTCAAATTCGCCATCTCCGCCAGATCGTTCTATCAGGTTAACCCGGAGCAAACAAAAGTGCTCTACGACAAAGCGCTTGAGTACGCGGAGCTGCAAGGAGAAGAAACCGTCATCGACGCCTACTGCGGCATCGGAACGATTTCTCTCTTCTTAGCGAAGCAGGCGAAGAAAGTATACGGCGTCGAAATCGTGCCGGAAGCCATTGAGGATGCAAAACGCAACGCTGAGCTGAACGGCATCACGAACGCAGAATTCGCAGTCGGAGAAGCGGAAACCGTCATTCCGAAATGGTATGAAGAAGGCATTACAGCCGACACCCTCGTCGTCGACCCGCCAAGAAAAGGCTGCGACGAAGCCCTCCTGCGGACAATCATCGACATGAAACCGAAGCGGGTGGTGTACGTATCCTGCAATCCAGGCACGCTTGCAAGAGACCTGCGGGTGCTTGAGGATGGCGGGTATCAGACGCTCGAAGTGCAGCCGGTGGATATGTTCCCGCATACGAATCATGTGGAGTGTGTGGCTGTGCTGGAATTAAGAGAAGGCAACTAACCCTTAGGGATGGTTGCCTTTTTTTAATCCGCATTTTTTTTGCATTCAGGACGAACTCGTGACATGAGAGGAGTACCAGAAGATGTTTGGCTAACGCCTATAATATAGCTTTCTATACATCTCTTTATGTAATAAAGGGTACCTTTTTAGGAACCCTTTATTAATATTCACTCTAGAGGGGCAGCTTTTTTAATACACTTTCATATCTTGTTTTTTCTCCTTACTAATCATTACTTTTTCTAAATAACTCTTAAGAAATACATTATCTATCCTATCCGGAATGTAACCCAGACGTTTATTTAGTATATTCTCTATGATATACATTTTCTTTGTGTAATATTGGTAACTATCCGTTGCGATTTGAACACTTTCTGATTCATTTCCCTTTTCTGATTCAAGTCGAGATTTATATAGCTGATCATACTTCTGTTTGCGTATTTTTCTTGAGAGCCGCAGTAAATGAAATAATTCAATTGTTGGCAGAGTCATTAGTTCTGGTGTCGACTTATCCAAATCTAATTCAGAAGTATGCTCACGATATTCTATGATTTCACGTTTGCCATCTCTCTGAACATTATGTATGTACATTAAGCAAAAACTACAGTAATACTGATTATCCTTTTGAATTGAAGTTGCACAATAAGGGCATGTTTCCATTACGTTCTCCTTTCTGAATATTCTAAGATAATATGTATTTCGGTTACAAACAAGAATTTTAAATAGTATTAGAGATTCTTAACAAAACCCTTTTTATGATAAAGGGTTTATTGATTACAGCATGTATAAGTTTCATGCAAAATCAATAAGTGATCCCTATGTATAGAAAATCCACCGAGCCTAAACCCAATAACAAAACGCGAAAATAATAAATTATATCATTATAATTATTTATAAAAAGATAATAAAGTTGGATAAAAACGAGAAAATCCTGGCGGGAATGACGATATAAAGTTAGTGAACAACGGTATAGAATCTTACTTTTCGAGGTGAACAGAATGGGAGAAGAACAAGACATTATAACAGTAACGGATCTGCGCAAAAAATATGGATCCTTTGAAGCAGTGAAAGGGGTATCCTTTTCTGTCAAACGCGGCGAGCTGTTTGCATTTCTGGGAACGAACGGTGCAGGGAAATCGACCACTATCGATATTCTCTGTACGCTGATTAAAAAGACATCCGGAAAAGTGGTAATAGACGGTTATACGCTTGGTGAGGGGAAAGAGAATAATCATATCCGCAAAAAGATTGGGGTTGTCTTTCAAGAGAGCATTTTGGATGAACGATTGACCGTTTATGAAAATATCATGAACCGCGGACAATATTATCATTTAAGCAAGGCACAAGTGCAAGAGAACTATCAGTTTGTAACAGACTATTTAAAATTGGATGATATTAAGGAGAAAAAATACAGCGATTTGTCAGGCGGTCAAAGAAGAAGAGCGGATATTGCCCGTGCCCTCATCCATAAACCGACTATATTATTTTTAGATGAGCCTACTACAGGTCTTGATCCGCAAACGAGAGTTTTTGTTTGGAATGCGATTAAAAGGCTGCAGGAAGAAACAAACATGACGATCTTTTTAACGACCCATTACATGGAGGAGGCCGCTGTGGCTGATAACGTTGTGGTCATCAAAGAAGGACGTCTGATCGCAGAGGGTACACCGAGTCAGCTGAAAGATCAATATGCGTTTGACAGTCTGCATATGATGTTTAAGCAAGGCGTTGATCCGACTGCGTGGTTTGAAAATAAACAACTGGATTTTACGGTTAAAAACTCTATTTATTCCCTTCGTGTAGAGTCCACTCTCCAAGCGTTTGACATTTTGAAAGGTCTTGAAGGAAAAATCGAATCTTTCGAGGTGATTAAAGGGAATATGGATGATGTGTTTATCCATATTATCGAAGAACAAGGAAGCAGTTTGCCAGTAAAGGGGAGCATTGCATAAATGAAGTCTTTATCCAGTTTAATCAGCAGAAATATAAAAATATACTTCCGTGATCGAACACTTTTGCTTCTTTCTTTGCTGTCAGTATTTATCGTCATTCTGTTATATGCCGTGTTCTTACAGCAGACACAGCTGGACGCCATTAAGGCCTTGGTCGGTTCGACAGATGATTCCAAAGCAATGGTGAACGAATGGATGGTGGCGGGATTGCTGTCCATTACAGCTGTGACAACGACTTTAGGCGCTTTCGGAATTATGGTGAAAGATAAAGAAAGCAAGAGAACGTATGACTTTTTAACAGCTCCTTTATCAAGGGCGACCATCCAATTGAGCTATGTCATTCATTCATTTGTCATCGGCTTGATCTTTTCATTCATCGCCTTTTTAGGCTGTGAAATTTTTCTCGTTTCAACAGGCAGCAAACTTTTAAGCGGAACAGATATACTTGAAGTATTGGGGATCATTATTCTTTCAGTTGCACTGTCAAGTTCCATAAATTTATTTTTAACGCTGTTTATTCATACACAAAATGCATTTTCGACGTTAAGTACGATTGTCGGAACAGCCATCGGTTTTTTATGCGGAGTATATGTGCCGATCGGCGGCGTACCGGTGTTTGTGCAGAAGATTATTATGTACTTCCCTATCAGCCACACCGCCGTTCTGTTCAGAAAAGCGTTTATGACAGACTCAGTTGATAAAGTATTTAAACATGCCTCTGCGGACCAAATACAGGAATATGAAAAGCATTACGGGATCGTCTACAAGTTAAACGGCCATTTTATCAGTACGGCAGCAAGCTTGTGGATCATTGTTCTTACAGCCATCATATTTACCGTCATATCTATTTTCATATTTAAAAAACAAAATAAATGACTTCTTCAGACGATACATAACGATGTAACAGGCAGCATCCGTTTACTGGATGCTGCCTGTTTTGTTTATCATTATTCTTTTTGTGGGCTCAATTCTTAATTCCTCAAAGAGTTCTCGGATTTCTCTTGAAAAAGTGTTGAAGATATCTTTACTTACACTGTATCGGGCATTTTTGTCCATTCACAAGGTATGATGTCATTTAATTTATCACAAATAAACTGGTACAGATCTTGCATTTTCTTATTTTCCAACCTTTTCACCTTCAATCGTCGAGAAATCCTAGTTATAAAAAATAGCCCAGCAAAGAAGTGCTGAGCCATTATTGATTTATAGACCGAAGTAGTTTATTACAAATTCTTTATCGCTCTCATCTTCAGGCAATATCCCTAAATTTTGATATTCCCATATCACTTGTCGTTGTGTTCCGTTTAAGTCTGAGGCGATGACATCGGTGTAATCGTAGTCAATTGAGAATTTACCGCTTCGTTCGAGATGTAAAGTGAGGTTTGTCCATAAGTCCTCGTTGTTTGTTTTAAATTCATCCCGTAACTCTTCAAAGTCATCATGCAATTCATATAGAAGTTCGTCATAAATATCTTCATCAACGTTAAAGTGTTCTGGAATATCATGTGAATATATATATTCTTGATCTTGAGGGGTAGAGAAGAAAAAGTAAACCTCTGTAGAGTCATCTAAAACTTCGGCATAAAGAGCAACCTCCTCCCACTCAGACGGTATGATTTCATTTATTTGCTCAGCGATTTTTTGATATAGTACTCCCATCTTTTCAGTTTCCACAATATCAGAATCCTTTTTAATTTTTTTAGCCGTTTGAAAGCTTATTATATGTTTAGATACTCTTCTATGAATTTTCTATCTTCCTCATCAGCTGGCAGTATGCCGAGATTTTGATATTTCCAAACATCGCGTCTTTGAAGGTCATCAAGTTCAGAGGATAAAACATCATCATAATTATAATCAATTGAAAACTTTCCGGTGTTTTCTAATTTTAAAGTGAGATTTGTCCAAATATCTTGATTGCCTAGTTTAAATTCTTCTTTTAGTTCTTCAAATAGCTCTTGAAGTTCAATCAGCAGTTGATCGTAAATCTCTTCGCTTACATCAAAGTGTTTAGGTATATAATGAGAAAATAAATAATTACTGTTATTTGGTGTTGTAAAATAAAAGTATATATCCGCTGAGTCATCAAGTATTGCAGCATATAAAACGATCTTTTCCCATTGAGATGGAATCATTTCATTTAGATGTTCAGCAATCTTTTGATAGTTCACCCATTTTTTCATTGTTCATTTAGATATTGTTCAAGGAACTTTCTGCTACTCTCGCTTATTGGCGTAATTCCCAAGTGCTTATATTCCCAAATGACTTGTCGCTCAGTATCAGTATATTTTGAAGCGAGTACATCTTCATAATCATAATCAATTGAGAATTCACCGTTTCTATCTAAATTTAGTGTGAGGTTAGTCCAAATATCTGAGGATTGCTTTTTAAATTCATCCCTTAATTCATCAAATAAATCTTGAAGGTCTAGTAGCATATTTTTGTAAATTCGATTACTTACTTGAAAATGTTCTGGAATATCGTGTGAATAAATATATTCTTCGTCTTCATGTGTGTTAAAGAAAAAATAAACTTCTCTGGAGTCATCTAAAATTTCGGCGTATAGAGTAACCCTCATCCATTCGGAGGGAATCATATCATTTATTTTTTCAGCAATCTTTTGATATAGTTGTTCCATTTTAGTAGTTTCCATTTTTCAGCCTCCAATTTGGTTTCTAATTGTTATGCTCTTTGTTCTTTCTTCTCCAATTTTATATGTTATATCAAATAAAGTGGGTCTTAACGAATCGCTCTCATACACATTTTCAATTGTGACCGTAACCTTTTTTGGAGGTTCTTCTTTAAGCGCCTGCGACCATGCTTGTTCTAACTTATACCATTTCCCGCCGCTCCTATTAATCTGAGAATTCATCGGCACGATGTTGTCGAATTGGCCTGAGCCTTTGAATTGGGTGGCGATTAGGTGGCCTCCGTCGTCATCTGTCAGACGGTCTGGTTTACCTGCTTTTGACTGTGCATATTGGTTGCGTTTTGCTTCTCCCAGCTGCAAGTCTGCTTTGACACTTGTAATTCTACCATAGTTATCAGTGGTGTATGTGTAGCCTTCTTTTGTTTTGTAGATGACATTCGGCTTCAATACTTTCTTTCTGGTCCATTTCGCAAAATGCTCGCCGTATTTGACCGTTACCGGCGGTACATGCGGTGCCGGTGTCCGTCTGCCGCTTGCGGAGGTTCCGTACGGTTTCGGCAGGATGACCTTGGCGAATTTCTGAAGTCCTTCTTTAAGTGTGACCCCATTGAATGCGTTATAAGGAACGCCCGCCGGCACTAAGTCGTAACGCGGATGATACGGGAGAATATCAGCCAGGGTGAGATCTCCCATTTGATTTAACTTGGTTTTGGCGCGTTTTTTTGATACTTCGATGCCTGTGTTTACTTTTTGTTTGATGTGATCAACGGTTTGTTTTGAGACCGTTATCGCTTTTTGTGCTGTGGCGGATTTGCTTGCTGCTGTTTTGACTTTGGTCGTCACTTTGGCGGCTGTGCCTGTTTTTGAGACGGCGCCGACGCCTTTTGTGCCAACGACTGATGTCACAACGGTGCCCACTGCATATGACACCCATCTTGCTCTGGAGTAGGTGTCGCCATTCACCATGTCTTTTTGGTACGATTCTTCGATTGCCGCTGAAATGGCTTCATACGTTTTGATCGGGTGAGCCACCGCTCCTGTAATGGCTTCAACCGTTCCGCCCGGATCTGTGACCATATCCCACAGGCCTGTGACCGCGTCTTTTCCGGAATCATAAAGGCCGACGGCAACGCCTTTGAAACCGTCTGTAAGTTCACGCGTGTTTTCAATTTGAGTGAAGTAGCGCTGCTGTTCTTTTGTCAGGTTTTTATAGCCGATTGTTTTGGCCATTGAGTAGAATTCATCGGCATTCGCATAATCGTAGTTTTTCAGTCTTTCTTTCAGTTTTTCAATCTCCCGCTCTTTCGCTTCTTCCTTTTTAATCGTCAAATAAGCATCCGAATGTCTTGCGATATCGCCTTTCTTCTTATGGATGTCGCTTTCACGGTACGCCTTGGCATTGTAGTGAAGCGGAGTGGCGTTTTTCCCTTTGCCCGTGGCGTTTTGAAGCTGTTGGAAGTCAGCTTGAATGAACTGTTCGTTCGCTTCGGTTTCTGCGTATTCTTTCGTTAGATCGTGATCAAGTTTGCCGAGTTTATGTATCGTTTCGCTTCTTTTTTTGTCAGCTGAAGAAAGCTTTTGTTCTGTGCTTTCGGTTGAAAACAATTCGAGCGAGATGATGTCTTCGATCTCTCTGAGGATGGAGCGCATGTCCTTTTTCTGCTCTTCCATAATCGCCTTTGATTTACTGAGGGCATGGGTGAGCTCGTGCTCCAGAAAAGATTCTTCTACATGAGATTCGGAAAGACCTGCGTCTTCGACTTTGCCGGAAAGGCTTGTGAGAAATGCGATTTTCATATCGATCAGATCAAGCCAGCTGTCTGTGACGCCGGCGTGGTCCTTAAAAAAAGCTTTGATGTTATTTGCGCCCCGGCCTGAGAAATCATTGTCACCAAGATCAGCCATACCTTGAAACGCTTTTTTTAGGTTGACCATCTGGCCGCGCAG
Organism: Bacillus sp. FSL K6-2865; assembly: GCF_040311405.1. NCBI lineage: Bacteria > Bacillati > Bacillota > Bacilli > Caryophanales > Bacillaceae > Bacillus > Bacillus sp. FSL K6-2865. The sequence goes on from NZ_CP152036.1 coordinate 715,070, forward strand.
TTCTTTGTATTCACTCGCACGCTGTTTGGCAGCTGTCAACAAGCTGTTTGCTTCGAAAACTTTCATGACCATATCCTTTCATTCGGGGTTATTTTTTCAGTTTATAGAGGGAAAGATTAAGAAACTTATCAGAGACTGTGCAAACATAGGAATAGGGTTTCCCTGAATCTATAAAGCCTCAATATTCTTTTCGATTTTTTGAATGATTTGTCCGAGCCATAGTATTGGGGATAGTCCGTAACTATTGATATCTACACCATCTGCAGTCTCTTCTATAAAATCATTTTTTTGTTCATCTGAGTAATCGCTTTTTATAAACGCTTTGAGTGCTACTACATCGTTTTCTTGTTCTTTTTTAGGTATTTCTTCTAAGTATTCTTCAAGTGCTGACTCAGGAGTGTCTATATCTTGGTGGAAAATACCTCCTAAAAATTGAAATACAGGTTCAGAAATATTTGTTTCAATCATTGACCTCACCTCTTGGGTAGGCTGTTTGCTTCGAAAACTTTCATGACCATATCCTTTCTTTTGTTCGATATCAAAATTTTACCACGTGAGTCAGGATATACAGTGTAGGAAATAGGTAATAAGAATAAAATGAATCTTTTGGCTTGCGACTTCCTTCCTGTATGAAGGGAGGCTTTTTATGTTTTGTATAATAACCCTCACATTCGGCTTACTGTTTTAAGCGTGCCTGTTTTTTCTAATGTCTTACACTCGAAACAACCCAACCGCTGAGGTATAATAGAAGCAGAGTATTTATCATACAGATTCAATTCGTGAAAGAGAGTGGAACAAAATGGGCCGTAAGTGGAACAATATTAAAGAAAAGAAAGCATCAAAGGACGCAAATACGAGCCGGATTTACGCGAAGTTCGGCCGTGAGATTTATGTGGCGGCAAAACAAGGCGAGCCAGATCCGGAATCGAACCAGGCGTTAAAAGTGGTGCTTGAGCGCGCGAAGACGTACAGCGTGCCGAAAAATATTATTGAGCGTGCGATTGAAAAGGCGAAAGGCGGCGCGGAGGAGAACTTTGACGAGCTGCGTTACGAAGGTTTCGGGCCGAACGGTTCAATGATCATCGTTGATGCGTTAACGAATAATGTAAACCGCACGGCGCCTGAAGTGCGCGCCGCATTCGGGAAAAACGGCGGAAATATGGGTGTGAGCGGGTCTGTCGCTTACATGTTCGATGCGACTGCCGTTATCGGCGTTGAAGGCAAGACGGCGGATGAAGCGCTGGAATTGCTGATGGAAGCTGATGTGGACGTGCGCGATATTTTAGAAGAGGATGACAGTGTGATCGTGTATGCCGAGCCTGACCAATTCCATGCCGTGCAGGAGGCATTCAAAAATGCCGGCGTTGAAGAGTTCACGGTTGCGGAGCTGACGATGCTTGCGCAAAATGAAGTCGAGCTTCCGGAAGATGCGAAAGCTCAATTTGAAAAGCTGATCGATGTGCTGGAAGACCTCGAAGACGTACAGCAGGTTTATCACAATGTAGATTTAGGCGAATAAAGACAAAAAGGCCGGGGCGGCATAAGTTCCGGCCTTTTTATTTTGCTTAAGCGGTCGGCCTGTATCGTATTTTTCTCCGTAAGCAATTATTGATTATTTCGCCAAAACTGGGCGGATGCCCATACGTTTCCTTCCGGATGTCATAAACTGGACTGTAACCTATGTGAAGGAGCGATAAATCATGAATGAAAGAAGACCGATTTACGGCGGCGGCTATGGCGGCTACGGAGGCTACCCGGGGTACGGTTTTGGCGGCTACGGAGGCTACGGAGGCTACCCGGGGTACGGTTTTGGCGGCTACGGAGGCTACGGAGGATATCCGGGATACGGTTTCGGCGGAGGCTACGGCTACCCGGGATACGGTTTTGGCGGTTACGGCGGTTTTGGCGGCTACGGAGGCTTCGGGGGATATCCGGGATACGGTTTTGGCGGCTATGGCGGAGGCTACGGCGGCTACCCGTTCCATCATCATCATCGGGACAGCCAATATATCTGACCATTCGGGAAAAAGCACTCTTGGAACAGCAAGAGTGTTTTTTTGTGACCGTTTCTAAGCGCTGGCTTTTTTATTATCTTACAGGGCATAAATGCCGATACGGATTCATACCTATTAAGGTCATGTGTTTAGGAAAGGAGGATCGTAATGAAAGAAAATCAGCCGTTTACACCGGTCAAATCCTATAAACCCTTCCACAGCCGGTTTGATCCCTGCCCGCCGATCGGGAGAAAATACTACAGAACGCCGCCGCATCTTTATATGCGGTTTCAGCCGTATCACTTGGAGCAGTTTTCTCCGATGGAGGCATTGAGAAAAGGGACCCTTTGGAAGGATCTTTACGATTTCTATGATAATCCTTATCGGGGGGGAATCGATTATGGCGAAAAAGATTGATGATGAATATTATCGGCTGCTGGAGCAAATCCAGGCGGCGGACTTTGTCTTGGTGGAGCTGACGCTTTATCTGGATACGCATCCCCATGACCGTCTCGCGCTTCAGCAGTTTCATGAATATTCCCGGTACTCAAGACAGCTGAGAAAGCGGTTTGAGCCTGAGTACGGACCGCTTCTGCAATTCGGCGTGAGTCAGGTCGGCGCTCAATGGGACTGGGGCCGCGGTCCTTGGCCATGGCAAGTATAAGGAGGGATCTGTAAATGTGGGTATATGAAAAAAAGCTGCAGTATCCGGTTAAAGTCAGTACATGCAACCCGATGCTGGCTAAGTTTCTCATTGAACAATACGGCGGGGCGGACGGCGAATTGGCCGCAGCGCTCCGGTACTTAAACCAGCGCTACACGATTCCTGACAAGGTGATCGGCCTGCTGACGGATATCGGCACGGAGGAGTTTGCGCATTTAGAAATGATTGCGACGATGATTTATAAGCTGACAAAAGATGCGACCCCGGAGCAGCTGCGTGATGCAGGGCTCAGTGATCATTACGTCAACCATGACAGCGCGCTGTTTTATCACAATGCGGCCGGAGTTCCGTTCACAGCGTCTTACATACAGGCGAAGGGAGATCCGATCGCTGATTTATATGAGGATATTGCGGCTGAAGAAAAGGCGAGAGCGACGTATCAATGGATTATTGATATTTCCGATGATCCTGACCTGAATGATTCACTCCGTTTTCTGCGTGAGCGTGAAATCGTCCACTCTATGCGTTTCAGGGAAGCGGTTGAGATTTTAAAAGAAGAACGTGATAAGAAGAAAATTTTTTAAACGGCCCTCAAACATGACGGCTGTTTTTTTCCTTTCTGCGTTTGGTCTATAATGAAGGTGTCGAATATTCTGATTACAGGAGGCTTTTATGACACCATTTACGATCACGGAGGAGAAGGCGGGGGCATTCCGGGTCACCTCCGCCCGGAAAGATGATGCAAAAGAGGTCATGGATCTGCTCGTGCAAGCGGCAGAATGGCTTCGAGATAAAGGGTCGAACCAGTGGAGCGGCCTTCTGCAAGGGGAAGATACCCACAATATGCGGGAGGCGATCGCCCAAGGGTATGTTTTTTTATTCAGGCAGAATGAAGAGCTGGCCGGCGTCGTCATGCTGCTTCCCGAAGCAAGCGGGTGGGACAGACGTCTTTGGGGCGATGAGGGACATGAGGAGTCCGTATATCTCCACCGGCTGGCGATTAACAGGCGGTTTGCAGGGGCGGGGCTCGGCCGGACAATCATGACTTGGGCGGAGACGGGTGTGTCTTGTCCGGGAAAAACGAAAATCCGGCTCGATTGCGTGTCCGAAAACAAGGCGCTTCAGTCGTTTTACAGCGGAATGGGGTACGAATCAAAAGGACCCGCGCCGGGTTATCATTTGTTTGAAAAAAAGGTGAGCAAATAAAAAGCTACTCATGACGGAGGTGCAAAAGACATGGGGTTTTTTTTTCTGATCTGTCTGGCCGCATTTTGTCTTAACTTTGCCGTATCGGCTGTGCTCCGCAAGAAATGGCCGAAAAAGATGTGGCCTGAGTGCCTTTTGGCGGTGCTGGGCCTGACTGCTTTCGGTACGGTTGTTTACAGCATTTTCGGTGTCGGCGGCTGGGAAGGAATGGGCTTGGGGCTTGCCGCGATGTTTGCGGGTTCCGGAGCGGCCGCCGGTTATGCCGCTGAGGTGTGCTTACGGGTCGTCAGATCGAATCAAAAACAGTAAGCAGAAGTGAAAAAACGCGGCCACGGCTGCGTTTTTTTGTGTGTTGCCGGCCGCTGTATAGAAAACAGGCGAATGTCCATAATGGTAATGACTTTTAAGAAGAAGGTGCGAATATGGGACATTTACTTACAGTGGCTTGGGAGTTAGTATGCGGTTTGGGTATTTTATTTGTGATTTTAAAATTGCTTGGAAAAACTCAATTCTCGCAAATTACGCCGTTTGATTTTATTTCCGCGCTCATCCTCGGCGAACTGGTCGGAAATGCGGTGTATGATAAAGGCGTCAGGATTTTTGAAATCATTTTTGCCTCTCTGTTATGGGGGGGTTTAATTTATCTCATCGAACTGATTACGCAGAAAGTAAAAAGCTCCAGAAAGCTGTTGGAAGGCGAGCCGAGTATTATCATCCATAAAGGAAAACTGAAATATGGTGTGCTGAAAAAGAATAAGCTGGACATTAATCAATTGCAAAGCCTTCTCAGACAGGCGAATTGCTTTTCCATACAGGAAGCGGAGTACGCGATTTTAGAAACAAACGGGATGGTCAGCGTCCTGCCGAAATTTCAATATGACACGACGAAAAACGGCGACATGCAAATAAAGCCGAAGCAGGTCTCTTTGCCGGTCACGCTGATTATTGACGGCGAAGTGCTGTATGAAAATCTGAAAGAAGCCGGGCTGGAAGAAAAGCAGCTGAATCAGGAGCTGAAAAAGCTGAACATCAAAAAAACGGAGGACGTGCTGTATGCGGAATGGAAGCCCGATAAACCGCTGTTTGTCCTGCCGTATGAGGAGAAAAAATAAAAAGAGCATTGCCCTGGGGCAAATGCTCTTTATTATTTTTCGTGTACGCCTGTTTTAACGGCTCTGACATGATACATACCGACATCCGTCCCAAGCATATAATCAGGTTTCGGCTTGCCTTGGTTTGCTTTGTGGGCCGCGATGTGGTCTTCGCTTTTTTCCCATTGTTTCCAATGGTCTTCTGACTCCCAGCGGATTAACACGACGACTTCTTCATCACCGCGGCGGACTTTTTTTTCCAGGACCGTTACGTCTATCAAACCTTCCTGCTTTTCAATCACGCCTTCTGAACTGAAGCGTTCGATTACTTTGTCGGCATGTCCTTCTTTTACGGTCATTTTTCTGATTTGCACGAACATCTGGCAACTCTCCAATCCTTTTCACGCTTTATCCAACATTTTAAATGAAAATGATTCTCAAAGTCAATTAAGATGCCTGACGGATTACGATTTCAGGAGAAAGACATGACCATCCTCATCTTTAAATTGCACGAAGCTGCCCCATTCCATTTGTTTCGGTTCATCTAAAAAGGTGATACCGTTCTTTTTCATCTGTTCGTATGCGGCAAAGACATCTTCACACTCAAATACGATAGAAGCCTTCATATGCTCGGCTCCTTTCATCATTGATTTCGGATAAATCACCAAATGAGTGGCGGCCCCTTTGGGCGCTACCTCAAGCCAGAAGGCGCCCGGGCCCATCGGATGCTCGGCGACAGTTTCAAACCCCGCTTTTTCCGTCCAGAATGTTTTCGCTTTTTGCTGATCATCAGTGTATACGGCGACTGTTGCGATTTTTTTGATCATCATACTGACCTCCTGTTTCATTTCTTTTATAGTGTATCCTCCTGCCGAAAAAAGCAATCAACAGCTTTAATGTGCAGGTTTTTTTAATTTCTCTAGTGCGATCGGCGATTCCGATTTATAATTTAGACAAAAGTACATATTCTTGAAAGAGGAGACGGCAGTGAACAAAGACCAATTACTTCATGATTATATTATTACACATTCGGCAGAGCTGACGGAAAAATGGCTCAAGCTGAGACGGAAGCTGAGAGGGCGTTTTTATTCTGCGGATCAATTAAGTGAGGAAATGAAACGGCTGCTGATCGAGCAGCATACCTTTACAAACACGGTCATCGCAAGCGCTTTTTTGGAGGATCCGGCCGTTTTTCAGCATAACAAAGAAAAATGGGCCGCACAGGTAGCGAAAAGCAGAGTGGAGCAAGACGCGGAGGTTCATGAGGTCGTTGAGGCGATCGGCAATTCAAGAACCGTCTTTTGGGAGGCGGTCACCCGTTTTATGGATGAGCATCAGGACATCGTAACAAACGAGGATGTCCGCCGCTGGAATCACCTTGTCAACGGCTCGTTTGATCAGCTGATGACGGATTTTACTGAACAGTTTCAGAAATTAATGATCGCGAGGCTGTCATCTCAGCAGGAGCTTATTTCCGAATTGAGCTGTCCCGTTATTTTAATCGCAGATACGATCGGCACTCTGCCGCTCATCGGCGCGATTGATACGAGACGGGCGCGCGTGATTTTGGAGTCGGTGCCGGAAAACTGTGTCGCCAAACGGATCACAAACCTTGTGATTGATCTGTCCGGTGTGCCCATTGTCGATACGATGGTGGCGCAACAATTGTATATGCTGTCGAAAACGTTATTTCTCCTCGGCATCAGAACCGTGTTTTCCGGCATTCGGCCTGATGTGGCACAGACTTCTATCCAATTGGGGCTTGATTTTTCAGAGTATCAAACTTACGGCTCCCTGGAGCAGGCGCTCGCCAGCATGGGTGTCACATGTGTGATCGAGGAAGCAAAAGCATAGAAAAAAGGGTGCTCCGTCCAGAGGCGGGGCGCTTTTTTTGTCAGCGGAAAACAATGTAAATATGTCGGAACGTGAAGATTGCGTTCTTAAAAACAGCTATATGACGCCTTGGGAGTCGATTTCGGGATGACACGGTTTATATCAAAGCGAAGGAAGTGAAAGTTTTCGCAAAGAAAACATATCCAAAAATTGTGTAAATGTTATTGATTTCTGAATGAAAACATAATAGTATAATTATATATTTCTTATCAGAATAGTATGAATTAAAACGCTCATTGTCAAAAGACGAACGGCCAGACATAAAGGGGGAGCATGATGACGTCCAAAGGAAACGTAGATCCGCATGTGATCGAAAAGATTATCAGCGCGCTGGAAACGCTCGATTTCGGGACAGTTCAGATTACGGTTCATAATTCCCAAGTGACACAAATTGATAAGGTGGAGAAATATCGATTTTCCCTGAAGAGCAAAGAAGTAAAACAATCTTAAAAAACAGCCAATGACAGGAGGCGGTACATATGAAGCATTCAACTGTTCCTTTCCGGGAGAGCCGGTATCTGCACCTGCCCGAAGTGCGCTTTCTGCATTGGTGCACGAAGCAATACGGCATTAACAAAGGCGTGCTCAATACAATTGACGGCTGGTTTTATGATGCGGGCGTCATTCCGATTCCCGTCAGGCGTCTTTATGTGCTGGCATTTCTCGATTTCGCGAAAACGCCGGGGCAGAAGGGGAAGATCCGATTCGGGCACGGCGGCTTGACGAAAAAACTGCATGATTTCATGGATATGCAGGAATGCGCAGCAAAACGTCAGGCCTGACATCCTTAAAATCTTCTTAAAATCATACAAATTTCTCCCATTTTATTTATAATAGACCTATCAAGATCATTTTTTTGGGAGGACTTTTGACATGCAAACTGCTGCTTATGAGAGCAAACAATCTATTATGCAGCGCATTATAACGGTATTTGTGTTTACACTGTTAGTTGCGACAATCGGCCTGTATACGGGTCAGTTCATTCCGCCGGCATTGATGCTGCCGCTGTCGATCTTAGAGGTTGTCATGATCATCGCCGCGTTTTGGCTGCGCCGAAAAAAAGCCGTCGGATATGTGTTTGTCTTTTCATTCGCTTTCATTTCCGGAATGACGCTGTTTCCGATTATCAGCCATTATGCGTCCGCAGCGGGGGCCTATGTCGTATTGGAGGCATTCGGTTCATCGTTTGTGATTTTTGCGGTGCTCGGCACGATCGGCGCTAAGACGAAAAAGGACTTGTCGTTTTTATGGTCCTTCTTGCTTGTCGCTGTCATCGCGCTTCTCGCAGTGGGGATCTTTAATATTTTCAGCCCGCTGAATTCCGCCGCCATGATGGCGTATTCCGTCATCGGAACGATTGTGTTTTCAATGTACATCTTATACGATCTGAACCAGATCAAGCACCGGGACATCACGGCTGACCTGATTCCTTTGATGGCATTGACGCTTTATATCGACTTTATTAACCTGTTTATCAACCTGCTACGGTTTTTCGGAATTTTAAACAGTGATGATTAACCGCGCGAAAAAGGCGCCCTGCTGAGAGGGGCGCCTTTTTATGTTCTGCCGCCGGAAAACAGCAGAAGCTTATCAAATAATACTTCAAGCATTTTTGTCAATTCCGCTTTTTGTTCAGCGGTGAAGCTTTCCATGACTCCTGAAATATTGGAGAAGTGGCCGGGAAGAAACAGCATCAGCTTTTCTTTTCCTTCTTTTGTGAGTTCGATGCTGATTTTTCGTCTGTCGCCGGTATGCCGGCTGCGGTTTACAAAGCCATCCCGTGCGAGTCCGTCGATCAATCCGGTGATGGTCGCTTTGGTGACATTGGATTTTTTCGCCATCTCCGTCGGACTCAGGCTGTGGCCGGGTGCGTCAAACAGAAACATTAAAATTTTGAATTTCCCTTCGGACAATCCGTGACTTGAGAAATAATGCTCCATGACCTGATTCATTTTTTTAGACATATCAAATAACGTCAAAAATGTTTTCAATGATTCAGCATCCATATCGGCGTAAATCTCAGCGCGTTCGGCAATCTGCGAGTAATCCGGCAAATGTCTCAACTCCATTTTTGTAAGCCTCCGTACCATTTTAGTGATTCAAAGTATAAGCTTGCCGGATTCAAAAGGCAACCTATAAAGATTGACAGTTTTTCAGCCTATATAGTAAGGTGGCTAATAGTTAATGAATAATAAATAAATAGAGAAGGCGGTATCGTGATGAACCATGAAGTGAAAAAGATCATCATAGCGGGCGGAGGGATCGGCGGCCTGTCCGCAGCGATTTCTCTCGGCAGAGCGGGTTTTGAAGTGACCCTTTGCGAGGCGGCGTCCGGCATGCGAAAAAGCGGAGCGGGCATTCTCCAGCCTCAAAATGCGCTGCGGGTGCTGCGGGAAATCGGTGTGTATGATGAATGCTGCCAACACGGCTTTCAAACGGAATGGCTGAAGCACCATGATGAAAACGGAACGCTGCAGTTTAAAGTGAGTGAGGCGTTTTTAGATGATTCATTGCCGGGGCGGAATAATATATTGCGGCAAACGTTAAACGATATCCTCAAAAAGCATGCTGAAGCGGCGGGGGTCAAGATTCTGCTCGGTAAAAAAGTCGTGTCTTACGAAGAAACGGCAGATGAAATAACGGTGCATTGTGCAGACGGAACCATGATGACGGCTGACATTCTCGCCGGCTTTGACGGCATCCGCTCCGCTGTCCGCAATCAAATGCTGCAAAGAGAAGTGAAAACAGAGTATCTCGGCATGGGAGCGCACAGATTTTACATTTCTTTTCCCGAGCCGGTTTTTCATGATTCGACACTGATGTATAAAAAAGGGCAGACGCAGGTCGGAGTCGTGCCGCTCTCTGAAAAAACAGGATACGTATTTATCATCCGGCCGTATGACGCTGACTTCAGGGATGACGAGGACACGCGTTTTGAACGGGTGAAAGACTTGCTGCGCGGAATTCCGGGAGTAAAGTTTGTGACAGAGAATATGTCAAAGGAATATCCCGTTTTGTTTCATAAGATTGAGCAGATGGCGGTCAAAGAACCGTGGCACAGAGGCCGCGTCGTTCTGGGCGGGGATGCCGTCCATGCAGGAGCGCCGACATTGGCGCAAGGAGCGGCGATGGCGGTTGAAGACGCGATTGTGCTTAGTGAAGAACTGCAAAAGCACGAAAACCATGAAACTGCATGTCAAGCATACTTCGAAAGACGGGCGGAGCGGGCATTACAGGTGCAGAATCTCTCATCTGAAATCGTCCGCCGCGAGATAAAGGGAACGCCCGGCGTCCAAGACATCATCGGTGCATGCTATCGATTGCTCAAAGAGCCTTATTAAATAAAGAAAGTCCAGAACATGGGGACTGACCCCATAATATGAGACAAACAAAAAACACCTTCAAGTTTGAAAACGGATCGTTGTTATCCGAAATTAGACTTGGAGGTGTTTTTCTATGAGGGCAAGAGTGAGTTATCCGGTTGAAGTCAAACAGAAGGCTGTAGAAATGAGATTGGCGGGCGTGCCTGTGAAGGAGATCATGCAGGAATTGAATATAAAGAATAAGACGCAGGTGCAGACATGGGTCAGGTGGTATAAAGCTGGGGACACACATCGATTCGAACAACCTGTCGGAAAGCAATATTCTTATGGAAAAGGTCCAGAGTATTCTTCCGAATTAGAGAAACTGCAGGCAGAAAATCGTTATCTGAGACAACAGAATGAAGTGTTAAAAAAGTACAACGAATTGGAAAGGAAGCTGATAGCGAAACGCCAGTCGAGCTTGTAGAAGCATTGCGCGGCACAATGACCATACAGGATATCTGTATTCATTTAGGTATCTCACGAGCATCTTATTATCGTTGGAAGAAGAATCTGATGAAAGATAACCCTAAATACCATTTAGAAAAACAAATCGGCACGTTGTGCCGAGAACACAAGTATCGATATGGCTATCGGAAAATCACAGCCATATTAAAAAAGGGAATGCGTATTAATCATAAAACGGTTCAGCGCATTATGCAGAAAAATCAGTGGCAATGCCGGGTTAAGGTGAAAAAGCGCAAGAAGAATGGGCAGCCATATGCCGTGGCCGAGAATATATTAGATCGGAACTTTCAGTCTGATCGCCCTCTGGAAAAGCTAGTAACGGATATCACATATTTGCCTTATGGGCAGAAACAATTGTATCTTTCCAGTATATTGGATTTATACAATGGAGAAGTGATTGCTTTTACGATTGGCGATAGACAGGACACAGATTTTGTCTTACACACACTTGATCAGCTGCCCGTACTCCCAGAGAACTGCGTGTTACATAGTGACCAAGGTTCTGTTTATACATCTTATGAGTATCAGAAAGCTGTTAAAACAAAAGGCATTACCATGAGCATGTCCCGTAAAGGGACACCCGCTGATAATGCCTCCATCGAATCGTTTCATTCCTCACTAAAGTCTGAAACGTTCTACCTCGACAGGTTGGAAAGCACTACGACGACCATCGTAGAGCAAACTGTCGAAACCTATATATACTATTATAACAACATTCGTATTCAAACGAAACTAAACAACCAGCCGCCGGTCACATACCGACAGCTGGCTGCTTAAAGGTGTTTTGATCCCTGTCTCAAAAACGGGGGTCAGTCCCCATGGCGTCTGGACTTTTGTCAGTCTTGTTCAGATTTATTCCGTATCCGTTCAATCACCTCATGCAGCCCCTCAGGCTTGTGAAACTCCACCGGCGAACTGCCTTTTTCAAACGAGATCGTCTCCGCCTCAATGAGCGCGACATAGCGCCCGTTCACTTTTGCGAGATGGATGGATTCGCCGAAATCAGCCAGTAATCCTTTAATCTCTGTTTCTCCGACTTTCATTTTCAGCTCGGCTTCCGGCGTGTGTTCAATGATCTGCGCGGATGCCTCGATGACTTGATGGGTGTCGAGGCGCTCCTGAATTTCCCGCTTTTCACTCGCTTCCCAAATTTCAATGTCGTGCTCAAACTGCTGAAGCTCTTCGCTGTTTTCTTCAAAAGTTTCATACACGTGTTCCTGCACCATGTTCATGACTTGGCTTTTCATGATTTCCGGCATCGATTCGCCGTATTCGACAAATTTGAGAAAATCTTCAAAATAACGGGCGTGCGAGGCCTGATGGATTTTCAGCTCATGCTCTTCCGTCATGCCTTCTTCCGGCATATACGGATATTGAATGCTTTTCATGTTTTTTGTCGTGATGGCCATTTCGACCTTTTTAATGAGAGACGAGGCGTCTGAGATGCGGGCGACCTTCGGCTCGAAATCGCATTTCATCATAAAGACGAATTTGTCTTCAAAATACTTGCGCGGAACGGCCGATGCCACGATAAAAACACCGCCGCGCACGGCGCTCGTGTCAAGGTAAGTGCGGACGAACTGCTCGCTTGCTTCGATAAATGCTTCCTTCGTATCCGCAAGTCTGGCACGGTTGAAAAGGTTGTAATTCGGATTTGAATCAAGCTCATGGCCCGGCTCCGTGATAAAATGGCCGATTTTTGTTGGGACTTGCTCGGATTGCGGATGCCGTTCGGCTTTCCGTTTGACGATTTTCTTCAATTCCCCGTCAAGAAAATCCTTCAGCTCGCTTTCTTCAAATTCTTCCGTGTCAAGGGTCTGGAAATGTTTGAACTGTTTGTTTGCCTGTTCATCTTTTCCTTCCACTTGAATGACATAAAACGATAAAAACTTGATTTCAAAATCCATATGTGAACTCACCTTATTTCTGTATTTAACAAGCCTCTCCAGTATAGAAAAAACCGTTATCGATCGTCAATCCGATGATTGATCCGTGACGGCGGATAATCGGCCGGTGAAAAGGGCAATGTAGTTGGAAGGAACGCATCAACGTGTTAGAAAGGGTGTTATTCATGAAGGAAACAGGTCCGATTCCGCAGCCGAAGACATTCGGCCCGCTCGGCAATCTTCCTTTGCTTGATAAAGACAAGCCTACAATGTCGCTAATCAAACTGGCAAACGAGCAGGGGCCTATTTTTCAGCTGCATACCCCGGCGGGCGCCATTATCGTCGTGTCCGGCCATGAACTGGTGAAAGAGGTTTGTGATGAAGAACGGTTCGATAAAAGCATTGAAGGAGCTTTGGAGAAAGTCCGGGCGTTTTCCGGTGACGGGCTGTTTACAAGCTGGACGCATGAGCCTAACTGGCGAAAGGCGCATCATATTCTGATGCCGACCTTCAGCCAGCGCGCGATGAAAGATTATCATTCGATGATGACTGATATCGCGGTGCAGCTGATTCAAAAATGGGCTAGGCTGAACCCGGATGAGGCCGTTGATGTGCCTGCTGATATGACCCGCCTGACGCTCGATACGATCGGGCTTTGCGGCTTTAACTATCGGTTTAACAGCTATTACAGGGAAACGCCTCATCCGTTTATCAACAGCATGGTGCGCGCCCTTGATGAAGCGATGCACCAAATGCAGCGCCTTGATGTTCAGGATAAGCTTATGATCAGGACGAAGCGCCAATTTCATCATGACATTCAGGCGATGTTTTCGTTAGTAGACAGTATTATCGCAGAGCGCCGGTCAGGCGGCCGGGATGAAAAGGATCTGCTGGCCAGAATGCTGAATGTGGAAGACCCGGAAACGGGCGAAAAACTTGATGATGAAAATATCCGGTTTCAAATCATCACGTTTTTAATTGCCGGCCATGAAACGACAAGCGGCCTGCTTTCCTTTGCCATCTACTTTTTGCTGAAACATCCCCGTGTTTTGGAAAAAGCCTATGAAGAAGCCGATCGGGTTTTGACCGATCCCGTTCCTTCATATAAACAAGTGCTGGATCTTACTTATATCCGAATGATTTTGCAGGAGTCATTGCGCTTATGGCCGACCGCGCCTGCGTTCAGCCTTTATGCGAAAGAGGATACGGTGATCGGCGGGAAATATCCGATCACGCCGAAAGACAGAATTTCCGTCTTAATTCCCCAGCTTCACCGTGATAAAGACGCGTGGGGAGACAATGCGGAGGAATTTTATCCGGAGCGGTTTGAACATCCTGATCAAGTGCCTCACCATGCGTATAAGCCCTTCGGAAACGGTCAGAGGGCGTGTATCGGTATGCAGTTCGCCCTGCATGAAGCAACTCTTGTTCTGGGGATGATTCTGCAGCATTTTACCTTTATCGATCACACCGATTATGAGCTCGATATTAAACAGACACTGACGATCAAGCCCGGCGACTTTCATATCCGGGTGCGGCCGAGAAATAAAGAAGCCGTTGCGGCAGCTCTCCCGGCGGCTGAAAAAACGGCGGGAGACGTCGAAAAAGAAAAACGGGAAACAAAAGGCGCATCCATTATCGGGCTTGATAACCGACCGCTTCTGATTCTGTACGGCTCAGATACGGGAACCGCAGAAGGCGTGGCGCGGGAGCTTGCCGATACTGCCGGGATGCACGGCGTCCGGACTGAAACGGCGCCTTTGAATGACCGGATCGGAAAACTGCCGAAAGAAGGAGCTCTCTTGATCATTACGTCCTCTTATAACGGAAAGCCTCCGAGCAACGCGGGACAATTCGTTCAATGGCTTGAAGAAGTCAAACCCGGGGAGCTGGAAGGCGTCCGATATGCCGTCTTCGGCTGCGGTGATCATAACTGGGCGGCGACATATCAGGCTGTGCCGAGACTGATTGATGAGAAGCTTGCCGAAAAAGGGGCGGAACGCTTTTCCTCCCGAGGCGAGGGGGACGTCAGCGGCGATTTTGAAGGAAAGCTTGATGAATGGAAAAAAAGCATGTGGACGGACGCCATGAAGGCATTCGGTCTCAAGCTGAATGAAAATGCCGAAAAAGAGCGAAGTGCGCTGGGCCTTCAATTTGTCAGCGGGCTTGGCGGGTCTCCTTTGGCACAGACGTATGAAGCGGTTTACGCATCCGTTGCGGAAAACAGGGAACTTCAGGCGCCGGAAAGCGGCCGGAGCACAAGGCATATCGAAATCACTCTGCCGAAAGAGGCTGCCTATCATGAAGGGGATCATCTCGGCGTGCTGCCGGTAAACAGCAAAGAGCAGGTCAGCCGTGTTCTCCGCCGGTACAATCTGAACGGGAACGATCAAGTGCTGCTGACGGCCAGCGGACAGAGCGCGGCTCATCTCCCGCTCGATCGGCCGGTCAGGCTGCATGATCTTCTGAGCAGCTGTGTCGAATTGCAGGAAGCGGCATCAAGGGCTCAAATCCGGGAAATGGCTGCTTATACGGTCTGCCCGCCGCACAAACGGGAATTGGAAGATTTTCTTGAGGAGGGGTTCTATCAGGAGCAAATCTTAACATCGCGCGTCTCGATGCTCGATCTCCTTGAAAAATATGAAGCGTGTGAACTTCCGTTTGAGCGATTTCTGGAGCTTTTGCGCCCGTTGAAGCCGCGGTATTATTCGATTTCAAGTTCGCCCCGGAAACATCCCGGGCAGGCTTCAATTACCGTCGGCGTCGTTCGCGACCCCGCCCGGAGCGGTTTGGGGGAGTATCGCGGTGTCGCTTCGAATTATTTAGCGGACCGCGGCCCTGAAGATGGAATCGTGATGTTTGTCCGCACTCCGGAAACACGATTCCGGCTGCCGGAAGATCCGGAAAAACCGATTATTATGGTCGGTCCCGGCACAGGAGTCGCCCCGTTCCGCGGATTTCTGCAAGCTCGGGCAGCGTTAAAAAAAGAAGGAAAAGAGCTGGGGGAGGCTCATCTGTATTTCGGATGCAGAAACGATTATGATTTTATTTACCGTGATGAGCTTGAAGCTTATGAAAAAGACGGAATCGTGACGCTTCATACGGCTTTCTCCCGCAAAGAAGGCGTACCGAAAACGTATGTGCAGCACTTAATGGCGAAAGACGCCGGTGCTTTAATTTCCATCCTCGGCCGGGGAGGGCACCTCTACGTATGCGGCGACGGCAGCAAAATGGCGCCCGATGTAGAGGCAACGCTGCAAAAAGCGTATCAGTCGGTCCACGAAACAGACGAACGGCAAGCGCAAGAATGGCTTTTGGACCTCCAGACAAAAGGCATTTACGCAAAAGATGTTTGGGCGGGGATTTGACCGATTTGATGAAAAGGACTGGATGACTCCAGTCCTTTTTCCTTCAAGAAAATGAATTGCTTTCCAATCGATATACATTCGGTTTGTCAGCAATCTGAAGGCTTTGTTGTGAGATCTTATAACAAGATAAGGATGTCTCACAGTGGTGGAAGGATATCAGCGCCAAGAGTCCCATCTGCTGTTTCCAAGACTAAATAGTTGCGCCTATTTTGGATAAAACCTCTTTACAAATATATGGAATTAGAATATACTCTGTTTCACAAAGTACTTTGTAAAAAGAGGAGCCTGTCTTATGTCAAATCAGAATTTTCGAGAATCAGAGATAGCTGAAAACTTATCTCATATCAAGGTCTTGACGAACTACAAGACTGAGTACTCAAGGCAAACCAGTCCATATTTCATTATTTGGGGCTGTATATGGATTATTGCGTACTCCGTTTCTTTATGTAAGGTACCTTCTGTAGTCCTTGCTTGTGTCTGGTTAATACTGGCAGTACTAGGATGGATACTGACTTTGAAGACATATCTTAAGCAGAAACAATTTGATCCCATGCCCACTTTCTTAAAGAATCAATTAAAATATGCATGGATTGGATTCATATTAGTGATATGCATTTTTGTTTTTCTGATTTTAATGGGGTTATTGCCGCGAACAGGAGAATTTCTATCGTTTTTGATCGTTTTAATGGTGTCTATTATGTACATATTCTTAGGCATCGTGTTAACAAAAGAGATTTTTATTATGGGATTTTGGCTGAGCATACTCGGTATGCTTACATTCTGTTTATTTCCTGAGGCAATGAATATTGTTTTTGCATTTATTGGCGGAGGCAGCCTATTACTTACAGGAATGATTTTGAAAAGAAAAGGGCAAGGAAATGAGTAATGTTAACAATATCAATGATTTAATACATGCCAAAGTACGGTTGGGAATTATGAGTTTATTGATGACTTATGATCAATGTGATTTTACTTTCCTGAAAAAGTCATTAGACATCACAGATGGGAATTTAGGTTCGCATCTGAAAAAGTTAGAAGATGCAGCTTATATAGAACTAACCAAGAAGTTCGTATCCAAAAAGCCGAAGACTATTGTTCAGATTACGAAAGAAGGGAAAGCAGCCTACAAGGAGTACATTAATACAATTGAATCCATATTTAAGATGAATAACAGCGGGGGAATGGTGTAAATGCTGCAAGTTGAACATATAAGTAAGCGCTATGGCACGACTCTGGCTTTGGACAATGTGGCTTTAACAATTCCGAAAGGAGTCTGTTATGGACTTGTTGGACCGAACGGATCCGGCAAATCTACCTTAATTAAGATCATCTCGCGCATCATCCGGGAATATGACGGTAAGGTTGAATTTGTCGGTAATGAAAATGGCAGACTGGGTTATGTTCCACAGGATATCAGCCTTGAAGAAAAATTAACCGCAAAGACCAACATGGAATTTTTCGGAAAGGTGCATGGACTGAATGGCTTAAAACTAAAGCAAACAACAAAAAAACTGTTAGAAGATATCGGGTTGTCAGAAAGGACAAACGACGTTGTGGAGAACTTTTCCGGAGGAATGAAGCGCCGTTTAAATATCGGGTGTGCACTAATGCACGATCCAGACTTAATTATTCTAGATGAGCCGACGGTAGGCGTGGATCCGCAATCACGCCGCTACATTTTTAACATCGTAAATCGACTCAAAAAAGCCGGTAAAACCATTATTTATGTGAGCCATTACATGGAAGAGATTGAAACTCTTTGTGACTATGTAGCTTTTATCGACAGAGGGCAGATTATCGATGAAGGAGAAATAAATGAACTGCTTAAACGACATGAAGAATCATCTATTATGTTTAACTCCTCATTGTCTCATGAATTAATAAAGAGCCATGGTTTTGAGTTTTCAGTCGTTAATTCAGGGCTGATAATAAAAACCAAAAAACCTTTAGAAACCATGGAGCGCTTAATTAGCGTCAGTAAGGAAAACAATATTGTGCCTCATCAGTTGTTTTTATATAAGCCAAAATTAGAAGATGTATTCTTTAAACTTACCGGCACTGATTTGCGTGATGAAGAATAAAGGGGGAATTTATCATGTTACCGCTCGCTCAAATTGAAACGCTAAAACAGTTAAAGGATAAGTCTCTGTTTTTTTGGACTATTATATTACCCATTGTGTCCATCATATTGCTGATTGAGCTATTTACGACAGACAGTACAAACAAAACTTTAGTAGCTTCACAATCTGTAACCGGTATGAGCGTATTCTTTTCTACATTCATTATTATCTCCATCGTTATAAGTTTTGTAAAGGATCGGGAAAAAGGAATTGTATCAAGACTGGCAAGTACCCCTTTAAAGCCTTATAACTTCTTCTTAGGAAAAAGTACCCCTTTTTTAGTCATAACTTTTATGCAAATTCTTCTCCTTTCTGTTTTAGGAATATTTCTGTATGATATTGAAATTAATAATTTTCCGGCGTATCTGTGGGTTGTTGTGTTGATATCTTTACTGGTTACATCCTGGGGAGTTGCCATTTCAGTCTTTGCAAAGACTGAAAATACCGGTTTGGTCATGACAAATGTGATTGCATTAGGTACCGCTGTTGTATGCGGTTTATGGACCCCTTATGATCAATTACCAAGCTATCTTCAAACTATTGGAATGCTCTTTCCTCAGTACTGGGCGCATCAAGGGTTAATTCAATCGGTCTCGACGATATCGGGAGGAGAAAGTCTAATATGGGTAACCCTTGTTGTACTGAGCTATATAATACTGGGATTTATAGTTTCTCTAATTGGATATCGGCATTACATTAAAATGGCAAGAAACTAGACCGCTGAAGAATGGGTCATTAAAACGCAGCTGGGACTAAAAGGAGAGCGGGAAAAGATAAGTGAAAAACTAAAACTGTATGTCGAGGGTCTATTTAAAAAGTACGAAAGAAATTCGTTACTGAGCAGAAAAAAACGGAGCTAATTCCTTTATTGGCGGGTTTGATGAAACCAGTTCACAATTTTTTTCGCTAATGAAAAACAGAAATTTGCAAGACGCGTTAAGGACCAGTGTTGGAGAACAGTTTAAGCAGTCACAAATGCCAGCTCTGCTGCATGGTTGGATTATAAAAAACAAAAGGTAAACGTGAAGAAAGCATTTTTGTATATCTTTAGGGTCTAAGCGATAATTTGACAGGTAAAGGACTGGATGACTCCAGTCCTTTTTTTACATCAGCAAAAAAAACCTTCAAGTTTTTCAGCCCCTTTGCATACAATAACTTCAGCCCGCCTGTTGGGCGGCTGTCTTTGATATTCATTTTTCGTTTTTAGAAGTTTGTGTTATTCTTATATTTGGTATCTCCTATTTTCAGACCGGGTCTGATACGGTACCTTTTAATGCCAGAAAAAAAATGTGAAACGAAGAACGGATATCCTGCGTCTAATGGCTGGCGGGATAAGATGTTCAATGGGCATGACACGAATGATAAATATATCGTTTTTTTTAAATGGTGTGTTTATGGGGCTGTGTGATGCTTTCGTTTTGCTCGGAAAGCAGGAATTGAAGCAAAAAGTAAGAATACAGATTTAAAGTGTTTAGGAAAGTAGAGGTTGCCATGAAGAAATTATTTTCTTACAGACTTAGTTTTTTTGTACTGGCTATTATTTTGTTTTGGGCCAAAACGTATTTAGCCTATCATGCTGAATTCAACCTTGGGGTGAAGGGTCCGACGCAGCAGTTTCTGCTTGTGATCAATCCGTTCTCAAGCGCCATTTTCTTTTTAGGACTGGCATTGTTTGCGAAAGGCCGCAAATCAGCGATTATCATGGTGATTATTGATTTCATCATGACGTTTATTTTGTATGCAAATATCCTATTCTATCGATTCTTCGATGATTTCTTGACATTCCCGAACTTAAAGCAATCCGGTAATGTGGGAAATATGGGAGACGGCATCTTCAGCATTATGTCCGGCCATGATATTTTATACTTTGTTGATATTATTATTTTAATCGCGCTTCTGGTGTGGAGACGTGAGCTGAAGGAATTCAAGCTGAAAAAACGGTATACGTCATTAATTATCGTGACGGGTATTGTTTTGTTCTTCGTGAACCTGGCGATTGCCGAAGAGGACCGCCCGGAGCTGCTGACAAGAACGTTTGACCGCAATTACATTGTAAAATACTTAGGCCTTTATAATTACACGATTTATGACGGCGTACAGACGGCGCAGACGGAATCCCAGCGGGCATATGCCAGCAGCGATGACCTGACGAGCGTTGAAAACTACACATCGTCGCATTATGCGAAGCCGAACGCCGAGTATTTCGGCAAGGCCAAAGGCAAAAACATTATTAAGATTCACTTGGAAAGTTTCCAATCGTTTTTGATCAACTACAAACTTGACGGAAAAGAAGTCACGCCGTTCCTGAATAAACTCGCCCGCGGCGGAGAGGACATGACGTACTTTGATAACTTTTTCCACCAAACGGGCCAAGGTAAAACATCTGACGCCGAGCTGATGATGGATAACAGCCTGTTCGGACTGCCTGAAGGGTCAGCCTTCGTGACAAAAGGGGAAAACACGTATCAATCGCTTCCTGCCATCCTTGATCAAAGTGAGGGCTATACAAGCGCCGTTTTACACGGTGACTACAAATCATTCTGGAACCGTGACCAGATTTACAAACATATCGGCTACGATAAATTCTTTGACGCCAGCACATACGATATGTCTGATGACAACCTTGTCAATATGGGACTGAAGGATAAACCATTCTTCAAAGAATCCATTCCGAAGCTTCAATCGCTGAAACAGCCGTTCTACGCGCATTTGCTCACGCTGACGAACCATTATCCGTTTACGCTTGATGAAAAAGACGCAACGATCGAAAAAGCGAAAACGGGCGACGCGACTGTGGATGACTATTTCCAGACGGCGCGTTATCTCGACGAGGCGCTTGAACAGTTCTTTAAAGATCTGAAGTCATCCGGTTTATATGACAACTCGGTGATTATGCTTTACGGAGACCACTACGGAATCTCTGAAAACCATAACCGCGCGATGAAAGAAATTCTCGGCAAAGAAATTACGCCTTATCAAAACGCGCAGAATCAGCGTGTGCCGCTTATGCTTCGCATCCCTGGCAAAAAAGGCGGGGTGAACCATACGTACGGCGGTGAAATGGACGTTGTGCCGACGATCCTTCACTTGGAAGGCATCGATTCTAAGAAATATATTAATTTCGGCACCGATCTCTTCTCGAAAGACCATGATGATACGGTGACGTTCCGTAACGGAGATTACGTCACGCCGAAATATACTTCCATCTCCAATGTCGTATACGATACGAAGACAGGAAAAGAACTGAAAGGCAATCAGGAAACGAAAAACCTGAAAGCCAGAGTCACAGAGCAGCTGAAGCTGTCTGACAGCGTGATGTACAAAGACTTGCTCAGATTCCACAAATTGAGCGACTTTACGCCGGTTGATCCGTCTAAATATCATTACGGCAAAGAAAAGCTGAATCAGGATAATAAATAATAGAAAGAGCCTTACGGAATTTCCGTGAGGCTCTTTTTTTTGTGTGTATCTTCACCAATCTGAAAAAAGAGAGAGCTTTTGGTCACAAAGGGCGCCAATCTCTCATATCTTACAGTAGATTTTGAAACCGGTGATAGAGAATCGGACAAATTATCGGGTTGGTTTCTCTTATACGGGCGGTTTCGAATCCAATATTCACAGAGAAGAGGGGTAGAGATGAAAGCAGTCATTCTCTGCGGCGGAAAAGGAACGAGAATGAGCGAAATCACCAATGAACGTCCCAAACCGCTCGCCATGATAGGCGGCAAACCGATTCTATGGCATATTATGAAACTCTATCAATACTATGGCGTGAACGAATTTATCCTGCTTCTTGGTTTCAAAGGAGAGATGATTAAGGAATATTTCTTAGATTATGACTGGAAGAATCACAGCATGACGCTGGACAGCTCTACCGGAGAAGTACGGATATTGGGAAAATCCGAGCCGTGGAAAATCACTTTTTTAGACACGGGGGAACACACGCAGACAGCGGGGCGGCTTTTACAGGCAAAGGACATCATCGGTGATGAAACCTTTCTTATGACGTACGGGGACGGACTGGCCAACATCAACCTGTTTCATCTGATCAGCTATCATCAATCAAAAGGGGCAGCGGTGACCGTCACCGGTATAGAAAAGTCCTCGCAATTCGGAACGCTGACGGTTGAAGACGGCATGGCGAAAAGCTTTTCTGAAAAAACCTCGAGTGACGGCATCATCAACGGCGGATTTTTCGTACTCAGCCCGAAGGTATTTGATTATCTGCCGAAAGACAGGGATGTCATGTTTGAAGAAGAACCGCTGAAAGAGCTGGCGAAAGACGGCGAATTGGCGGTATACCGGCATTACGGTTTCTGGACGGCGATCGATACGTATAAAAACCTGCTGGAAATCAACAAGATGTGGGACCGGGGACAACATGTATGGAAGGTATGGTGATCAAGTTTGAGTTTCTGGAAAAATAAAAATGTGTTTGTGACGGGATGTACAGGTCTTTTAGGAAGCTGCTTGGTGAAGGAACTGATCGATCAGGGGGCCAATGTGACGGGACTTGTCCGTGACACTGTGCCCAAGTCGAACCTGTATCAGGGAGAACAAGTGAAGCAAATGAATATCGTGCAGGGTGCGCTTGAAGATCTGGATGTGATTGAGCGGGCGCTGGGCGAATATGAAATTGACACGGTCTTTCATTTAGCCGCTCAGGCGATCGTCGGCGTCGCAAACCGCAATCCGATTTCCACATTTGAAGCCAATATTCTCGGCACATGGAACATCCTTGAAGCGTGCCGCAGGCATCCGCTCATCAAGCGGGTGATCGTCGCGTCCAGTGATAAAGCGTACGGCGACCAGCCGACACTGCCGTACGATGAAAACATGCCTCTTCAGGGCAAACATCCGTATGACGTATCAAAAAGCTGTGCCGATTTGTTAAGCCACACATATTTTAATACGTACGGACTTCCGGTCTGTATTACGCGCTGCGGCAACTTGTACGGCGGCGGAGATTTGAACTTTAACCGGATTATTCCGCAGACGATTCAGCTCGTGCTGAACGGTGAAGCGCCGGAAATCCGCAGCGACGGCACATTTATCCGTGATTATTTTTACATCGAGGATGCGGTCGAGGCATACCTTTTGCTGGCGGAAAAGATGGAGGAGCTCAATCTTGCGGGAGAAGCGTTCAACTTCAGCAATGAGATTCAGCTGACGGTGCTGGAGCTTGTAGAAAAAATTCTTAAGGCCATGGACAGTGACCTCAAGCCGAAAGTGCTCAACCAGGGAAGCCATGAAATCAAGCACCAATATTTATCGGCGGAAAAGGCGAGGATGCTTCTGAATTGGACACCCGCACATACCATTGATGAAGGATTGGAAAAAACGATCGAATGGTATAAAGCCTTTTTTCAAAAGTAACAGAAACAGAGGTGAGAGAAAGACGTGACAAGCGCATATTGCACAGTTTTATCAAAAGGAAGGCTGTATCAGGCTATCGCTTTGTTCGGCTCATTGAAAGCGGTTCAGGCGGACGCCCCCATTTTTACTTTGTGTATGGACCAAGACACCTATGACGTGCTTCAGGCAATGCGGCAGGATAATGTCACCTTGATTCAGGTGTCCGCACTGGAAAATGAGGAGCTCCTTGAACTGAAGCGGACGAGGGATCAGAGCGAATACTGCTGGACGGTGAAGCCGGTATTTCTCGAATTCGTGCTGGACGGACATCCGGAATTAGAGCGTGTCACGTACATTGATGCCGATTTGTTTTTCTTCGCTGATCCGCGCGCGATTTTTGACAATCAGCCGGATTGTTCGGTGCTTCTGTCACGGGGCGATATCGTCATTCCCTCATTTGGAAAACAGGAAATCGACATGCTGCAGCGTCTTTTAGGCCGGTATAATTCCGGTTTTCTCAGCTTCAAAACCGACAGTGCCGGTACAGATTGTCTCAGATGGTGGAAAGAACGCTGCCTGGAAGAATGCAAAAATGCGCCGGGCGAAGGAAAATTCGGAGATCAAGGCTACTTGGATTACATGTCCGGCCTGTTCCCGAATGTGTGTGACATCACCACGCCCGGCGTGAATATCGGCCATTGGAATTACGGCCGCCACACGTTTTCATGGAAGGACGGGCGTCTTGTGCTCGAAGACGGAAGTCCGCTGATTTTCTATCATTTCAGCGGATACCGGATCGTTACAGCCGGCGACATTCGGCAGATTCATGAGACGGACCGGACCGACCTGCCGTTTGTCCATCAGCTTTATCAGGACATTCTGAAGCGGGTGATCGGGACGGTCAGCGCCGTCTGCCCGGAGTTCAGCGGCTTTGCATCTGAGGATGATAACAAATAAATGATCATATACAGGAAGTGAACGAAAAGTGAAGGCAAGCGTCATTGTTCCCGCATATAATTCCAAGGAGCGGCTTTATAACAGCCTGCTGTCCCTGAATGAACAGGAATGCACAGAGCCGTTCGAAGTGATTGTGGCTGACAACGGTTCGGAAGACGGAACCTTATCCATGCTTGAATCATTCAGCGCGAATTTTCCGCTGATTTTTGTGAGAATTAAAGAAAACAGAGGGATCGCTTACGGACGGAATCAGGCGGTCCGCAATGCCAGAGGCGATATTTTGATCTTCCATGACAGCGACATGCTTGCCGAAAAGGATTTGGTGGCGAAGCATATCAAGGCTCATGAGAACCGGGACGATTTAGTCGTATGCGGTATGTTCTGGAAGCGGATTTACAGCTTTTATTATGACCGTTTTGAAAAAGAGCATAAAGAGAAACTCGCCGAACTGTATGAAGAGCTGCCGGGCGATAAAGAGCCGCTCCTTGATGAAAGTGACATCAGAGACGGAAGTTTTCTTGACCAATGCTTTGATTTAGATACCGACTTTATCCGTGTGCTGAAAAGCATTTTGGAAAAATACGGAGATGATTTGAAAGGCTACCGTCTGCCGTGGCGTTTTTTCATTACGAACAATTCGTCAGTCAAGAGACAGCACGTGGCAGATCTCGGGCTGTTTGATGAAGGCATTGTCAGATACGGCTTTGAAGATTATGATCTCGGCATCAGGCTTCATCAGTCGGGAATGAGATTTCAGCTGCGGCGCGATATCATGAGCGTCCATCAGGAGCATCCGAGCAACTGCGCTTCCGTTGATGATATCAGGGCGAATATCGCGTACATGTGCGACAAGTACAATGACATTCGTTCGCTTGACGTGCACCTCGCGTTTAACGGCCCGTTTGACGCGGAGTTAACCAACAGCATGATGGCAGACATCGAAGTGCTGCTTGATTATGAGAAATATGAAAGCCTGCTGCACATTTTTCTCGAGCTGCTGCACGCGGTTAAAGACCGCAACCTCGACCCGGACTGGAAGACGAAAAGCCCGCGGATCACGGCGAACAGCTTCAATCTGCCGGAGGTCGGAAAGCTTTTGGCAAAAGCGGAAAAAAAGCTGGGCGTCACGCACTTTGCAAGGGCGTTCAAAGCGCTGGCTGCTGATTTACTGCATGTGGATCTTAAATAAATTGGATGTGATATGGTGAGTAAATATCATTTTTCAACCATTGTTTCCAGAACGCATATCTTTAAACTGATGCCGATGATTCATTCTCTCCATGAGCATTGCCGGGATTTTCATCTGTATGTGCTGTGTGTCGACCAGAAAGCGTACGAACTGCTTCAGCAGGTGCCGTGGGAACATGTCACGGCGGTTCAGCTCCATGAAATGGAGGACCCGGAGCTGCTTGAAGCAAAGGGCGGACGGACGTTTCATGAATATTGCTGGACGCTGAAACCGGCATTTCTGTTCCATGTGATGACGGAGTATGATGGAGCCGAATATTTTGCCCACTTGGACACCGATCTCTTTTTCTTCTCAGATGCGGGCGAGTTGTTTGCGGAAAAGCCGGATGCTTCCCTTTTTCTGACGGATCACCGCAATTCAGAACGGTTTGCGTCTTATTACAAGCTGACGGGGCAGTACAACACCGGGTTTGTCGGCGCGCGGAATACCGGGGAAGCGTATCGGGCGGTCTGGCAGTGGAGACAGGATTGCATCTCCTATTGTACGGTGGAGATGAATGAAGAAAAAAAGACATACGGTGACCAAAGGTATGTTGAAAAGTGGCCCGCGCAGTTTGAAGACGTTCATGTCACGGAGTCGATCGGCGCGAATGCGGCGCTGTGGAATATTGAGCAATATGACGTCAGCCTGCGCGGCGGGGCTGTATATGTCAATGACACCCCGCTGATTTTTTATCATTTTTCAGGCTTTACGCTCGTCACGGAGAACGAATTCAATCTGTGCTGGTACTATCACATTGATGACGAGGCGACAGTCAATATGATTTACGTGCCGTACATCAAAAACGTAAAAAAATGGATTGATGAAATTCAAAAAGCGTTTCCTGATTTCAGAGACGGGTTTATTCCGAAGTATGCGGTTCCTGACACTCATTTTTATACGGTTGAAACATAAAATCCCTGCCTTTTCGGCAGGGATTGTTTTTATGAATGCCATTCTTTTAATGTTTTGTCGCTCGGCAGGACAAAGGCGAGCAGACCTAAAACGGGCAGAAAGGCGACGGCTGTCATGGTCGGCGTCAATCCCGCTGAATCAATAAGAGCTCCGAGCGCAACGGCTCCGATCGCGCCCATTCCGAAGGCGAGCCCGACCGTAAGCCCTGACATCGTTCCGATTTTGCCTGGAACAAGCTCCTGCGCGTAGACAACAGTCACGGAGAAGCTGGACATCAGAACAACACCGATCAGCGCCAGTACGCCATAGGCGATGACAGGCCCCGCAAACGGAAGGAAAATCGTCAAGGGAGCCGATGCTATCATCGAAACGAAGATGACGTTCCGCTTTCCGAAACGGTCTGCAAGCGGCCCGCCGAGAAACGTTCCGACAGCTCCGAAAAATAAAAAGACGAAGATGTAGCTCTGTGCCTGCTGAATGCTGACATGATAGGCATTCATCGCATAGAACGTATAAAAGTTGCCGATCGCGCTCACATACCAGGAGCGCGCGAAAATTAAGAAGATAATCATGATAAGGGCGAGAATAATCGGTTTTGTAATCACGGTCTGCACAGCGGAGGCCGGTGATTTTTTACTTACGGCGCGCAAATGAATAAGGCGGCCTTTATACCATTTGGCGATATAGATGAGAAACAGCACAGCGATTGCGGCGACAAGTGTAAACCAGACAGAGCCGAATTGACCGAGCGGAACGAGAATCAGCGCGGTAATCAAGGGCGCCATCGCCTGGCCGGTATTCCCTCCGACTTGGTAAATCGATTGCGCCAAGCCGCGCTTTTCGCCGGCGGCCATGTAGGCGACACGCGATCCTTCAGGATGAAAGACGGCGGAGCCAAGGCCGATAAAAAAGACACAGCATAAAATCGTCAGAAAAGACGGGGCGAACGCGAGACCTAAAATGCCGAGCATGCTTGCGGTGAGTCCGAGCGGCAAGGCATACGGCATCGGGCGTTTATCCGTATACCAGCCGATGACGGGCTGCATCACGGAAGACACCATATTCAGCGTAAAGGCGATAATTCCGAGCTGCGTAAATGTAAGATTCATGGAACGTTCCAATATCGGAAACATCGCCGGAATCACCGCTTGCAGTGAATCGTTCAGCAGATGACAGATCCCGATAATGAACAAAATAGAATACATGGTTGTTTCGGGACGATGGACAGGTTTTTCTTTAAGCGGGGCGGCAATTGCCAAAGTGATTCTCCTCCTTTTTATGTAAACGAAGCATACACCATATTATTCATAAGGTGAATGAATTATCAAGTGCAAAAAAGGCTCTTCTTTCTCAAACAGAAAAAAGAGCCTCCCTTTTTATTTATTTAACAAACTGTGTTTTCTCGAATACATCATATAAACGACGATCCCGGCGGCGATCCAGATGACAAAGGCGAGCCATGTCACGCCCGGCAGGCTGCTTGCGAGATACAGGCATAAGCATGCGCTGATGATCGGCACAAAAGGCACGAAAGGAACACGGAAGGAAGATTTGATCTCCGGATGTTTCTTTCTTAAAACGATGACGGCGATCGCAATGACCGTAAAGGCCGCCAAGGTTCCCATGTTGACGAGATGAGCCAGGGTTCCCAGATCAATAAAACCCGCGATCCCGGCGGCAACGATCCCCGTCACCCATGTGTTTTGAAACGGTGTTTTAAAACGCGGGTGAACCTTGGAAAACATGCGGGGCAAAAGGCCGTCTCTGCTCATCGCAAATGTCAGGCGCACCTGAGCGTAAAGCAGAGCGAGCATGACCGTTGTAATCCCGATAATCGCGCCGACGGAAATAATGCCTGCTATCTTGTTCTGGCCGACAAATTGGAGCGCGAAAGATACCGGATCCCCGACATTCAGCTTGGTGTACGAAAGCATTCCCGTCAGGACGAGCGATACCGTAATGTAAAGGACGGTGCAGATGGCAAGCGCGCCGATGATTCCGAACGGCATTGATTTCTGCGGGTTTTTCACTTCTTCCGACGCGTTTGACACGGCATCAAATCCGAGATACGCGAAGAAAACGGTCGCGGCGCTCGTGATGACGCCTTTCATTCCGAACGGCATAAACGGCGACCAGTTTTCCGGTTTCACGTAGCCGAAACCGACGATGATAAACAGCAGAATGATCGCAATTTTCATCAATACAATGACATTGTTAAAGCGGGTGCTTTCTTTCACGCCTCTTGAAACAATCGCGGTAATGACCAAAATAATGATAACGGCCGGCAGGTTGAACACGGCACCCGTTTTGCTGCCGGGTGCGGCGGTCAGCGCCTCCGGAAGATGCAGCCCGAAGCCCGCAAGAAGCGACTGGAAATAGGATGACCAGCCGGTTGCGACGGCGGCGAGCGCGATGACATATTCAAGCATTAAGTCCCATCCGATTAAAAACGCGAGACACTCCCCGAGAGTGACATATGAATACGTATATACGCTGCCTGAAATCGGAATGGATGAAGAAAATTCCGCATAACAAAACGCGGCGAGCGCGCAGGCAAGGCCCGCGAGCACAAACGACAGAATCAAAGCCGGTCCTGCGCCTGTCGCGGCCACAGTCCCGGTAATCACAAAAATCCCCGTGCCGACAACACAGCCGATTCCGAGCAAAACCAAGTCAAAAGCGCTTAACGAGCGGGACAGGCTGGTCTGTTTGCTCTGGGCCTTTAAGTCGGCCAGCGGCTTTTTCCGAAATAGTAAAGACATATGGGTCCTCCTGAAAATTCATAATATTCTTATCATTATATACACTGACGTTTGTATTATATTGTCGAAATTTCTCGCAGTCAATTAAAGAATTTTCCACTTTAAAAGGACAAAGCTAAAAAGCGTCGATGCACGGAAGGAACGGGAATTTTATTGTGAAATAGTTCAATTTTCTCACCTTAAGACCGATACAAAAGATGACTCATCAACTAATTTCAAGTTTCGGTGAAAGGGAGATGTTTTACATGTTTCAATATGAAGAACTAAATAAGCAGTTTATCGGCGGCCGATGGAGGGATGGGAGCAGCCGGAACGTATTGGAAAACAGAAATCCTTATACTCAAAAAGTCATCACCTCATTCCAAAAAGCGACGTCTGATGACGTGGATGCGGCATATCGCGCCGCGGCTCTTGCGAAACAAGAATGGGACAAAGTAAACCCTTTTAAAAAGCGGGCCATTTTGGAAAAAGCCGTTTCTTTCATTGAAGAGCACGAAGAAGCGATTATTTACTTAATCATGGAGGAGCTTGGCGGAACACGGCTGAAGGCTGAGTTTGAAATCGGACTTGTCAAAAATATGATAAAAGAAGCCGCAACATTTCCGGTGCGGATGGAAGGGAAAATTCTCCCGTCCACGATTGACGGAAAAGAAAACAGGCTGTACAGAATACCCGCAGGAGTCGTGGGGGTGATCAGCCCGTTTAATTTCCCGTTTTTCCTTTCGATGAAATCTGTTGCGCCGGCACTCGGCGCGGGGAACGGCGTCGTGCTGAAGCCTCATGAAGAAACACCGATCTGCGGCGGAACGCTTATCGCGAAAATTTTTGAAGCGGCCGGCGTACCGGACGGGCTGCTGAATGTTATCGTGACGGATATCGGGGAGATCGGCGACAGCTTTGTTGAGCATCCCGTCCCGCGGATAATCTCATTTACAGGCTCAACCGGAGTGGGCAGCTATATCGGACAGCTTGCGGTCAAACACTTTAAAAAACCGCTGTTGGAGCTTGGCGGAAACAGCGCGCTGATCGTGCTAGAGGATGCTGATCTTGAATACGCCGTCAATGCGGCCGTATTCAGCCGGTTTACGCATCAAGGCCAGATCTGTATGTCGGCGAACCGCGTGCTCGTTCACACATCTGTATATGACAAATTTACAGAGCTTTACGAAGCGAAAGTGTCATCGCTGAAAGTCGGCGATCCGATGGACCCTGATACGGTTATCGGCCCTTTAATCAATGAGAGACAGGCGGAAGGTCTGAGACGGTCTGTCGAAAAAGCGATAGAAGAGGGAGCGGTTCCGGTGCTGTCCGGCCGATTCAGCGGAACGGTCGCTGAGCCCGTCATTTTAAAAGATGTGAAGCCTGAGATGAGCATTGCGAAGGAGGAGCTGTTCGGACCGGCCGTCTGCATCATGCCGTTTGAAACGGAGGATGAAGCGGTAAGCATCGCAAACGCGACACCGTTCGGTTTAAGCGGAGCCGTGCATACGGCAAACGTTGAGCGCGGCGTTGAGTTTGCTAAGCGGATCGAAACCGGCATGATTCACGTCAACGATACGACCATTAATGATGAACCGAACGTCGCGTTCGGCGGCGAGAAGCAATCAGGTCTCGGCAGGCTGAACGGCGAATGGAGCCTAGAAGAATTCACCACGCTGAAATGGATTTCGGTTCAGCATGAAAAACGGCAATTCCCATATTAAGAAGGAGTGAAAGAAATGAGTATACAGACGGAGCAGCAAACGCACAGCCTGCTTGACGCATTTGTCAAAGTTGCGCCTTTTTTAAACAGCCTGATCCAAGATGACATCACCATCGGAATTTATGATACAGAAAAATTAATCGTGAATATTCCGGCTAAAACGTTTTCTCTTAACGTAAAGCCGGGAGACCCGCTGCAAAAAGGGGACATCATTACAGACGCGATCCGCATGAATCAGAAGAAGACAAGCATGGTGCCGAAAGAGCTCTTCGGATTTCCGCTGATCGCCAGAGCGATTCCGCTTCACGATGAAAACGGAAAAGTCATCGGCGGCGTCGGTCTCGGCACGAGCCTTGAAAAATCAGCCAAGCTTCACGATGTCGCTGAAAGCCTGTCCGCCGTCGTGGAACAGACCGCTTCGGCCATCGCGGATATCTCAGAATCCATCAGCGGTTTCTCAGCACAGATGACCGGGATTTCCGCTCAGGCGAAACAAGTCAGTGAAAGCGCGGGAGAAATCGCCGACATTTCCGTCACTGTCAAGGGCATCTCGGATCAAAGCAATCTGCTCGGTTTGAATGCGGCCATTGAAGCCGCGAGAGCAGGAGAATCCGGCAAGGGCTTTTCCGTGGTGGCGGACGAGATCCGCAAGCTTGCCACTCATTCAAAAGACAACGTCGGCCAAATTGACCAGATTACGAAAAAAATCCACAGCCTGCTGAAAGGGCTGGAGGACTCAATTGAATCCATCAACCAGAACACGGACGGCCAAGCGGCGGCGGTTGAACAAATTTCTGCCACCATGCAGGAAATTTCGGGAAGCGCCCAGCATTTAGCGAAAATGGCTGAAAACGTACTCGGAGAGTCATAAAAAAGGGAGCTTACGGGCTCCTTTTTTGTTTTCCCTTTATCAATCTGAAACTGCACTTACACGTTTGATCCGTCATGCTAAAGGGGTACACATACGAATACATCACCAATGATAAAGGAGAGTCTTGTATGTCTGATGCAAATCTGCACAACCCGCTGACGAAATATGATCATGATGAATTTCCAAAACAATATCAAGAACCGCCCGGTTTACAAAAAGAGATGAAGCCTGTGCCGGACTGCGGTGAAACGAGCTATAAAGGAGCCGGCAAGCTGAAGGGAAGAAAAGCCCTCGTCACCGGCGGCGATTCAGGTATCGGCCGGGCCGCCGCGATTGCTTATGCCCGGGAAGGGGCGGATGTGGCGATTAACTATCTGCCTGAGGAACAGCCGGATGCTGAAGAAGTGAAAGCGTTAATTGAAAAAGAGGGAAGAAAAGCCGTTCTGCTGCCGGGAGATTTAAGCGATGAAGCGTTTTGCGGAGAATTGGCGGAAAAAGCGTATCAAGAGCTTGGCGGTCTTGACACGCTCGCTCTTGTCGCCGGCAAACAGCAGGCAGTGGATGATATCAGCGATCTTACTACAGAACAAATCTATCAAACATTTGAAGTCAACGTATTCTCGCTGTATTGGCTCGTCAAAGCCGCGCTTCCGTATCTGCCGGAAGGCGCGTCTATTATCACGACAACGTCCGTAGAAGGTTATAATCCAAGCCCGATGCTGTTGGATTATGCCGCGACGAAACATGCCATTATCGGTTTTACCGTCGGCTTAGGAAAACAGCTGGCGAATAAAGGAATCAGAGTCAACTCGGTAGCGCCGGGGCCGATCTGGACGCCTCTGCAGATTTCGGGAGGACAGCCCGGTGAAAACATTCCGAAATTCGGCAAGGAAACACCGGCCGTTCCATTAAAGCGCGCCGGACAGCCGGCGGAGCTAGCAGGGATTTATGTCTTTTTGGCCTCAGAAGAATCGAGCTATGTGACATCCCAGATTTACAGTGTAAGCGGAGGAATTCCGACAGCGTAATCAATAAGGAGCTGCCCTTCATACGGGGCAGCTCTTTTTTTCGATGTTATGTGCCGAGCACGTTTTGATTATACAGGACACTCGGATGTGACGGATGATAGGAGGCGGCTTTGTCGTTATGAATCTTCGCTTTTTCTCTGTCGCCGAGCTGCCAGTGGCAGACGCAGAGCTGCAGATGGGGATACCAGGTGGAATATTCGAGCTGGGTAAAGCCTGCATCACTGCTTTTGGCGGATAGGGCGAGCTCATACCAAAACACGCCCTGCCGGTATTGCCGTTTCTCCGCAAAATAGTCGCCGAGCCTGCAGCAGAACTCCGGCCGCGGACAATCGATCAGAAATGATTTTAAGAGAGACGTCATGGCGGCCTCTTCATGGCCGACCGCCCTGTAGCAATCGGATAGATATTGGCACGTTCTGATCTCGTCTTCGATCCAGCACTGTTTTGTGGAAAGAAAATGGTGATAATACGTGATGGCGCGCTGATACTGGCCGTGATCCTTTAATTCATTCGCGAAGTAAAACAAATCGCGCGGTGTCATCGTTTCACTGTTTTCCGCCATTTTCTCATAAATCTTCAAGTTGCGGTCTGAGGGAGGCGAGTGCTTTTTCTCGGATTTCCGGTGTGTGACGGCAATATCGGTTTCTATGATGTTTCCGTATACTTCAAGATACTCATGCACGGCTCCGATCCAGCGGAACCCTTTTTCACGCTTGACGAGTCGGTTGCGGCGGTATCTGAAGCTGACCTCTCCCCGTGCATCAAAGCCGACGTGATAATACATGGATACCGCGTCCACCTCTTTTGAAAGCGACGCCTTCAGTTCAATCAGCTTTTCACGGTCCTTTTCCGTCAATATATCGTCGGCGTCCAGCCACAGAATATAATCCATTTCCGCTTTCGAAAACACAAAGTTACGGGCGGCCGCAAAGTGATCGATCCATTCAAAATCATAAATCTTATCCGTATAACGGGCCGCGATTTCTTTCGTCCGGTCGGTCGAGCCCGTATCAGCAATCACAATTTCATCCGCAATGTCTTTGACGGAATCAAGACAGCCCGCAAGCACTTCCTCTTCATTTTTCACGATAACGCACAAACTGACGCTGATCATGTCATCACCTCTTCACCTCCAGTGTATAAAAGGAGAGGCGGAAACATTCTTCGGACAAAATGATCTCTTCCAAGAAATTTGTCTGTCCTTTTACTAGTTTTATTCCAGCGCCTGATTTAAAATGAACACATGAACTTACGTGAGGATTGATAGGGACCATGAGCATCATAAAAGCGGAAAACCTTTATAAAACATACGGAGATAAGACATTATTCGACCATATCTCCTTTCATATTGAAGAGAATGAAAGAATCGGTTTAATCGGCCCGAACGGAACGGGGAAGTCTACGCTTCTGAAAACCATTGCCGGCCTTGAATCAACGGAGGAAGGCGAGATTACGGCCTCAGGAAACGTGCATATTGAGTTTTTGCATCAGGACCCTGATCTTCCGGCCGGACAAACCGTTCTTGAACATATTTATTCCGGCGGATCAGCCGTCATGAGAACGATGAGAGAATACGAAAAAGCGCTTCAGGCGCTGAATGAAGAACCGGAAAATGACCAGCGCCAGAAACAGCTGCTTGATGCGCAGGCCCGAATGGATGCGAATGATGCGTGGGAGGCGAATACGTTAGCCAAAACGGTTTTAACCAAACTTGGCGTCACCGATCTGATGAAGGATGTCAGCGAGCTGTCCGGCGGCCAGAGAAAGCGCGTCGCGATTGCGAAAAACGTCATCCAGCCGGCTGACCTGCTCATTTTGGATGAACCGACAAACCACTTGGACAATGAAACGATTGAATGGCTGGAAGGCTACTTATCGCAATATCCGGGCGCCGTTATGCTTGTCACGCACGACAGATATTTTCTGAACAGGGTGACGAACAGAATTTACGAGCTTGAGAGAGGCAGCCTTTATACGTATAAAGGAAACTATGAAGTATTCCTGGAAAAACGGGCCGAACGGGAAGCGCTGGCGGAGCAGAAAGAAACAAAACGTCAAAACCTCCTGCGCCGCGAATTGGCGTGGCTCAGAAGAGGGGCGAAAGCGCGCTCGACGAAACAAAAAGCGAGAGTGGACAGAGCGGAGGCGCTCAAAGAGCAAAAAGGGCCGGCAGTCTCCGGATCACTCGATTTCGCGATCGGCTCCCACCGTCTCGGAAAACAAGTGATCGAAGCCGATAACGTCGCCATTACCTATAACGGCCAAGCGCTGATCAGTCAGTTTAATGAGCTTGTCATCCCGGGGGAACGAATCGGCATCATCGGGCCGAACGGAATCGGGAAAACGACACTTTTAAACAGCCTCGCCGGCAGAATTCAGCCTGACAGCGGCAATATCACCATCGGGCAGACGGTCCGGATCGGCTACTACACCCAGGACCACAGCGAAATGAACGGTGATATGAAAGTCATTGAATATATAAAAGAGACGGCTGAAATCGTCAAAACGGCGGAAGGCGATGTCATCACCGCGGAACAAATGCTTGAGCGTTTTCTGTTCCCGCGTCCGATGCAGCAGACATATATCAGAAAGCTGTCGGGCGGGGAAAAGCGCCGTCTGTACTTGCTGAATGTACTGATGCAGGAACCGAATGTGCTGTTTTTAGATGAGCCGACCAATGATCTGGACACGGAAACATTAAGCGTGCTCGAAGATTATATCGAACAGTTCCCCGGCGTCGTCATCACCGTATCCCATGACCGCTATTTCCTTGACCGCGTCATTGACCGCCTGATCGTATTTGAAGGACAAGGCGTCATTTCCCGTTTCCAAGGTTCGTACAGTGAATACATGGAATACGCAAAAGCGAAGAAGACGGCGGTAAAACAGCCGGCCGAAGAGAAAAAGGCGGAGGAAGAGCCGAAGAAAAAGCGCAAAAAGCTTTCATATAAGGATCAGATCGAATGGGACGGCATCGAAGACAAAATCGCCGGCCTTGAAGAAAAGCATCTGCGTCTGGAAGCGGAAATCGCTGAAGCGGGAAGTGATTTCGGAAAGATTCAAGAACTGATGGCCGAACAGGCAAAAACGGCTGAAGAGCTTGAAGCGGCGATGGAGCGCTGGACCGAATTGTCACTGATGATTGAAGAACTTGAGAATTAAGAAAAGCCGGTACGGCCCCCGAGAAAGATGGCGGGTCATACCGGCTTTTTTTATCTTACACAGATGTCTCCCGGCGCTTTAAAGACAAACGTGTTGTCCAAACCAAGTTTATCAGGCATAAAAAGTTAACGTTTACGTTAAGGTTCAAATAGTGTATAATAGAAACAGATACGACAAGAGGGGGATTCACCTTGGAATGGATGAAGATTGATCAAGTTGCCAAGCGAAGCGGATTGACAAAACGAACCATTCGTTTTTACGAGGAGATTGGTTTGATTCCTGCTCCTAAACGGACAGAAGGCGGCGTCCGGCTTTACTCTGAAGATGATATGGAGGAGCTCGAAAAAGTCACCAGCACAAAAGAAGTGCTCGGTTTTTCCCTTCAGGAGCTTCAGCAGTTTATGGAGATGAGCCGTCAGCTGGAATTAAACAAAGAGGGGTACTTGTTGTCACTGGATCTGAAGGAACGGAAAGAAAAGCTGGAAGAGATTCAGCACGCTTTGAACCACCAGCTTGAGATGATTGATGAGAAGATCAGCACATTTCAGCATTTTAAAACGCGCCTTAACGGAATGAAAGAAAAAGCTGACCGCGCCATTCAATCAATCGAATGATTTTGCTGTAAACGCTATGGATATAGCGTTTCTTTTAATGGATGAAACAGGAGGTCTGGTCAAATGGATACATCATCACAACAGAAAACAGGCTTATTCAGCCAGCCGAAAGCCGTTTGGGCGGTTGCGTTTGCCTGTGTTATTTCCTTTATGGGAATCGGTCTTGTCGATCCGATTCTTCCGGCGATCGCCGCACAATTACATGCTTCACCTAGTGAAGTATCTCTGTTATTTACAAGTTATTTGCTCGTTACCGGTTTTATGATGTTTTTCTCCGGCGCGATTTCCAGCCGGATCGGCGCAAAATGGACGCTGCTTCTCGGACTTATTTTTATCATCGTGTTTGCCGCTCTCGGCGGAAGCTCAAGTTCAATCGCTCAGCTTGTCGGCTATCGCGGCGGCTGGGGGCTTGGGAATGCTCTCTTTATTTCAACCGCGCTTGCCGTCATTGTCGGGGTATCAGTCGGCGGCAGCGCCAAAGCCATTATTCTGTATGAGGCTGCGCTCGGTTTGGGGATTTCCGTCGGGCCGCTTGCCGGCGGAGAGCTTGGCAGCATCTCATGGCGCGCTCCGTTCTTCGGAGTATCTGTCCTTATGTTCATAGCGCTTTGCGCGATTTCACTCATGCTGCCGAAGCTGCCGAAACCGGCGAAACGCGTCGGTGTGTTTGATGCGATGAAGGCGCTCAAATATAAAGGCCTTTTGACAATGGCAGTATCTGCATTCTTATACAACTTTGGATTTTTTATTTTGCTTGCTTATTCTCCGTTCGTGCTGGATTTAGATGAACACGGCCTTGGATATGTCTTCTTCGGCTGGGGGTTATTGCTGGCAATTACGTCAGTCTTTACGGCGCCGCTCGTGCACAAAGCGCTGAGAACAGTGGGTTCGCTCGTCGTTCTCTTTATCGCCTTTGCGGTCATTCTCATCGTCATGGGGATCTGGACTGACCATCAGACGTTGATCATTACATGTATCGTTGTCGCCGGTGCTGTTCTCGGTATGGTGAATACGATCATGACAACCGCTGTGATGGGTTCTGCGCCGGTTGAACGTTCAATCGCGTCTTCAGCCTACAGCTCAGTCCGTTTTATCGGCGGTGCGCTCGCTCCGTGGATTGCGGGGATGCTGTCAGAACACTTCACCGCAAGCACTCCATATACAGTAGGCGGGATCGTCGTTTTTGTCGGCATGCTTGTCCTTCTCATGGGACGCAAACATCTCGCCGGAATAAAAGCCGGACATTAAGAAAAAAAGGAACTTCCGCACAGGCGGGAGTTCCTTTTTGTGTTTACAGCACTTTCGTCGTCCAAGATTCACAATTCCATGTTTCCGTCGCGATATCCATGTAGAACTCGGGTTCGTGGGAAATCAGCAGAATGGAGCCTTTGTATTCTTTCAGCGCGCGTTTCAGCTCTTCTTTCGCATCGACATCCAGGTGGTTTGTCGGTTCGTCAAGCACGAGCAGGTTTGTTTCTGAATTGATCAGCTTGCACAGTCTGACCTTCGCTTTTTCTCCTCCGCTGAGAACGGAGACGCGGCTTTCAATGTGTTTGGTCGTCAGGCCGCATTTGGCG
The DNA here is from genome assembly GCF_040311405.1 of Bacillus sp. FSL K6-2865. Lineage (NCBI taxonomy): Bacteria > Bacillati > Bacillota > Bacilli > Caryophanales > Bacillaceae > Bacillus > Bacillus sp. FSL K6-2865. The sequence goes on from NZ_CP152036.1 coordinate 753,293, forward strand.
AGGGCGGCGCGGATTTCGTACTGGGTAAAGGAAGGAAATTCGCTCCACACTTCTTCGATGCACGTATTGTTATTGGTTTCTTTCACTTCCTGCTCGAAATAGCCCGTGTATTGATGCTCGCCCCGTTCCACCGTGCCTTCCAGCGGCTGGATTTCACCGAGCAGGCTCTTTAACAGCGTCGTCTTCCCGATGCCGTTTGCGCCGTACAGGGCGACTTTCTGTCCGCGCTCCATTCTGAGATTGAGCGGGCGTGACAGCGGAGTATCGTAGCCGATGACTAAGTCCTTCGTTTCAAAAATGAGCTTGCCTGACGTTCTCGCAGGCTTGAAATGGAATTCCGGTTTCGGTTTTTCGGCCGCCAGTTCGATCATATCCATCTTATCAAGCTTTTTCTGGCGGGACATCGCCATATTTCTCGTGCTGACCCGCGCTTTGTTGCGGGCGACGAAATCTTTCAGCTCAGCCACTTCCTGCTGCTGTTTTTTATAGGCGGCTTCGAGCTGCTGCTTTTTCACTTCGTAGACTTCCATAAACTGATGGTAGTCGCCGACATAACGAGTCAGCTCCTGATTTTCCACATGATAAATCAAATTGATCACGCTGTTTAAAAACGGAATGTCGTGAGAAATTAAGATGAACGCATTTTCATATTCCTGCAAATAGCGTTTCAGCCATTCAATATGCTGCTCATCAAGGTAGTTGGTCGGTTCGTCCAACAGAAGAATTTCCGGTTTTTCTAAAAGCAGTTTGGCGAGCAGCACTTTCGTCCGCTGTCCGCCGCTTAAATCAGTGACGTCGCGGTCAAGTCCGACATCCTGCAGGCCGAGGCCGCGGGCGATTTCTTCAACTTTGCTGTCAATCACATAGAAATCATTGTTTGTCAGGGCATCTTGAATGACACCGACATCTTCAAGCAGCTGCTCAAGCTCATCAGGGTCCGCTTCGCCCATTTTGTTGTAAATCTCATTCATTTCCTCTTCCATCGCAAATAAGTAATGGAACGCATCTTTCAGCACGTCGCGGATCGTTTTTCCTTTTTCAAGCACGGTATGCTGATCGAGGTAGCCGACACGCACGTTTTTCGCCCATTCAACCTTACCCTCATCAGGCTCAAGTTTTCCGGTAATAATATTCATAAACGTTGATTTACCTTCGCCGTTTGCTCCGATTAAGCCGACGTGCTCCCCTTTTAAAAGACGGAACGATACATTGTTAAAAAGCGCACGGTCACCAAAGCCGTGGCTTAAATCTTTTACGGATAAAATACTCATCATTACACCTCTATCGTTATCAGACACGCTTTATTTATCATGTGTCTTTCTCATTTATGATTATAAAGGAGGAGACCGTTTGTTAAAAGGCTTGGAAGGAAAAAGAAAATTGCGTTTGGCGCTTGCATTTGAGATACTATGGAGTAGATTTTAAGAATTGAGGAGAACGACATGACCCAAACATGGCCATTTTTACAGCAGACACAACCATTTATCGCCGAAAACTGGGAGGCGTCAGGTTTTCAGGAGCCGACCGTCATTCAGGAAAAAGCCGCTCAGGTGATTATGGAAGGGAAAGACGTCATCGCCGAATCCCCGACGGGAACGGGAAAAACATTGGCGTACACGCTTCCGGTTCTGGAGCGGATCAACCCGGAACAGAAACATCCGCAAGTGATCATTTTAGCGCCGTCCCGCGAGCTGGTGATGCAGATTTTCCAAGTGATTCAGGAATGGAAAAAAGGCTCTGATCTTCGCGCTTTGTCTTTGATCGGCGGAGCAAACGTGAAAAAGCAGGTGGAAAAGCTCAAAAATAAACCGCATATCATTGCGGGCACACCGGGCAGGGTGCTCGAATTGATTCAGGCGAAAAAGCTGAAAATGCATGAAGTCAAGACGATCGTTCTTGATGAAGCGGATCAGCTCGTGACACAGGAACACCGCGAAACGATGAAAAAAATCATTAAAACGACGCTGAAAGACCGACAGCTTTTAAGCTTTTCCGCTACGCTGCAGCCGGAAACAGAACAGGTGCTGAATACCATCGCACACGAACCGGCCGTTTTGAAAGTGGAGCGGAATACGGCGGAAAAAGCGCGCGTCACGCATCAATATCTCGTCTGCGATCAGCGGGATAAAGTGAAGCTATTGCAAAAGCTGTCACGGCTGAACGGCATGCAGGCGCTCGTGTTCGTCAGAGATATCGGAAATTTAAGCGTCTATGCGGAAAAACTCGCCTATCACCATGTGGATCTCGGCATCCTGCACGGAGAAGCGAAAAAAATGGAGCGGGCAAAGATATTATCAGCGTTTGAACGGGGAGAATTTCCGCTGCTTCTGGCGACTGACATTGCGGCGCGCGGACTCGATATCGATGATCTTCCGTACGTCATTCACGCGGACATCCCGAATGAAGACGGGTACATTCACAGATCAGGCCGGACGGGGCGGGCCGGTAAAGAAGGAACCGTACTCAGCCTTGTCACGCCGATGGAAGAATCCAAATTGAAAAAAATGGCCAAATCACTCGGAATTGAGCTGAAAGAGGCCGTTTATTCAGGCGGAAAATTATCTGAGAAATAAGAAACGGAGGGCGGAAAGCCCTTCGTTTTTTTTGTTGTAAAATAATAGAAAAGGTTCAGGCGGGGGCGGGAAGATGGTGTCAATAGACAGATTTCAAATATTGAAGGTACGTGAGCTGAAAATACTTGAACACTGGTTTAAGAACGATATTATCAGACGGAGAATGGATGCGATGCTGCCATTAGACGCGTGGTATGCACGATTGAGTAAAGATGAAGACGATACTGTCCTTATGGCATATAACGGGCAGCTTCCGGGAGGCATGGTCTCTATAGAGTTTGTGGAGGAGCGGGCGTATATCGGATTGATCGTCAATCCTTTGTACCAGCTTCAAGGGTACGGAAAACAGATCTTGCAAAAACTGCTGACTGACCCTGGGTTTACCAGCGTGCGGGAATGGGCGGCAAGCATCGAAAAAGACAATCAAATCAGTTTAGCCTGCTTTCAAGCAGCAGGATTCACTTTGGAAGATACGGATCCTGATGAAGACGGCTTTCTTACTTTGATTCTTCGCGGCTGATCCGAAAAAAAGAAAAGGAGGGGACAAAGCCCTCCTTTTTTTTATCATCATGTTAACTTAGATCACTGACTTTGATGATCTGTTTGCCTTTGTTTTCTCCTTTAAACAGGCCGAGGAACGCGTCAGGAATATGGCTGAATCCTTCCGTAATCGTTTCTTCATAATGAAGCTTTCCGTCCTTAAGCCATTCGGCCAATTGTTTCGCACCTTCGGAAAAGCGGTCAGCATAATCACTGACGATGAATCCCTGCATCAGCGCTTTTGTTTTGATCAGCTTCGGCTGGACGCGGGGGCCCATGTTTTCTTCTTCACTTTCGGTATTGTACGATGAGATCGCTCCGCATACCGGAATGCGGGCGAATTCATTCAGCAGGTTTATCACCGCATCTGAAATCGGTCCGCCGACATTGTCAAAATAGACATCGACGCCGTCAGGACATGCCTGTTCCAGCGCTTTTTGAATATCATCCGCCGTTTTGTAATTAATGGCTTCATCAAATTGAAGCTCCTCTTTCAAATACGCGATTTTTTCATCAGATCCGGCGATGCCGACAACCCGCGCGCCTTTGATTTTGGCAATCTGTCCGACTGTTGAGCCGACGGCGCCCGCCGCGCCTGAAACGACGACGGTTTCGCCTTTTTTCGGACGGCCGATATCGAGCAGCCCGAAGTAAGCGGTCAGTCCGGTCATCCCTAAAATGCCGAGATACGCCTGGGCGGGTGCGATATCCGTATCCAACTTGCGGAGGGCGGACTCATTGACGGCTGAATATTCCTGCCATGCGAGATTTCCGATCACAACATCTCCTTTTTTCAGCTTATCGCCGTCTGTCAGAACCTCGGCAATCACTCCGCCTGTTATGGCTTCATCTAAAGCGAACGGCTCTACATATGATTTTGTATCCTGCATCCGTCCGCGCATGTACGGATCAACGGACACATAACTTGTTTTCACAAGCACTTCGCCGTCTTTCGGTTCGGGCACGGCAATCGTTTCAAAGCGGAAATCGTCATGGGCGGGAACGCCTTTGGGGCGTCTTGCCAATTGAATTTGCTGCTGATTATTCGGCATACTGAATCCTCCTTCAAGATAAGTGGTTGTTCCAAATGTAACACGAACCATTTCCCGATTACAAAATCAAACCGTCAGCGGCCATAAAAAAAGAAGGGCCAGGGCCCTTCTTTCCTTATATGCATATTTAATAGAATAACCGGTACACATCGGTGTTTTTCTCATGTTCCAAATATTCATAGGCATTCGTTTTTGAAGAATGAAGCATGTCAGCGGTAATCACGGGCTGAAGCGCGGTCAGGTAAGAACCCAGCTTATTTTCAATTTCTGTCGGCAGAACGGATTCGATATCACCGATATTGATAATCATAGAGAAAACGAAATCGATATTAATATGAAAAGTATCTTCAGCAAAGGCCGTAAGCTCTTTTATTCCATCCGGGCAGCGGGTTTGCCGGCGGAATACCTGCTTCACTAAATCACTGACAACCCAAGCGTTAAATCGCTGTTCCGGTGAAAAGTAATGGATAGGAACCACCTCCCTGCTTGATCGGCTCATGAAGATTTTTATTTTTCTGATAGAAGTAGCTTTCCCTACTGTAACATGTCCCGCCAGAAAATATCCACCGACAATCTGCCCGATTTTTCACGGAACTCTCCTTCTTTTGTTTGATCCTTGATTGAGCGGGTAAACATCCAATATACAAAACAAAAGGGAGGACTTATCAATGAAACCGGTAGTAAGAGAATATACAAATGATCAAAAACTGATGCAGGACGTAAAAGAGCTTCAGCAGCTGGGTGTCGCAAAAGAAGATGTATATGTGCTTTCTCATGATGACGACAGAACGGACCGCCTGGCCGATAATACTGATGTCAATACCATCGGAGCGAAAGAAACGGGCATTAAACACGCAGTCGGCAATATGTTTAATAAAAAAGGCGACGAGCTCCGCAACAAAATTCACGAAATCGGCTTTTCAGAAGAGGAAGCATCACAATTTGAAAAGCGCTTAGATGAAGGAAAAGTTCTTCTGTTTGTCACGGATAACGAAAAAGTGAAATCATGGGCGTAAGCTGAACAGATCCCAAGGGGTTTTCGGTCCCCTTGGGATTTTTTTGCGGTTTCCGCAATAAAACCGAAAGGCGCATTCTGTACATTTTCGGTGCTGTTTCTCAACTGATTTGATACAATTCAATTGTAATAAATTGGAACAAAGAATCAGGAGGAGCACAATTCATGAAAAAATTGTTATTTATGCTGGCGGTTTGTTTGTGTATGATCCCTGCGGACGTCTATGCCGCTGATCTGGGACGGCAGACGTTAGGAACAAATGACGGCTGGGGAGCCGCTTCCGGCGGGACAACCGGCGGCGCGAAAGCCTCTTCATCGAATGTATACACCGTATCAAACAGACAGCAGCTCGTTTCTGCATTAGGGGGAAGCGCCAACAGCACGCCGAAGATTATTTACATACAAGGCACAATCAATATGAATACGGACGACCGCAATAAAACGCTCGGCTTTCATGATTATAAAGATCCGGCATATGATCCGAACGCCTATCTGAAGGCGTACGACCCGGACAAATGGGGAAAAAAAGCGCCGTCAGGCACCCAGGAAGACGCCAGACAGCGATCGCAAAAAAACCAGAAGGCACGGGTCGTGGTTGACATTCCTTCAAATACGACGATCATCGGCTCGGGTTCAAATGCCAAAGTGACAGGCGGGAATTTTAATATTAAGAACGGCGTCAACAATGTCATCATCCGCAACATTGAATTTCAAGACGCTTACGACTATTTTCCGCAATGGGACCCGACGGACGGCAGCAGCGGCAACTGGAACTCGGAATATGACAATATCACCATTAACGGCGCGACGCACATCTGGATCGATCATTGCACCTTTAATGACGGATCGAATCCCGACAGCGGTTTTCCCTACTATTACGGGAGAAAATATCAGCACCATGACGGCCAGACGGATATAGCCAACGGGGCGAATTATATTACATTGTCCTATAATAAATATCATGACCATGACAAAGGCTCTGTCATCGGAAACAGCGACAGCAAGACGTCGGATGAAGGAAAACTGAAGGTGACCATTCACCATAACTATTACCAGAACATCGTCCAGCGCGCACCGCGGGTCCGGTACGGGCAGGTTCATATTTATAATAATTTTTACGCAGGCTCTAAAAGTGCCGCATACCCGTTCAGCTATGCGTGGGGCGCGGGCCACGCGTCAAAAATATATGCCCAGAATAATTTCTTTGAAGTGCCGGGACTGGCTGCTGATAAAGTCATCAGCGTCTTCAGCGGCGGAAAAGCACTTCATGAAGACGGCACTCTTTTAAACGGCTCCTCCATTAATGCGTCAGCCGCCAACGGATTAAGTCAGTCCGTCGGCTGGACACCGTCATTGCACGGTTCCATCGGCTCATCATCAAATGTAAAATCAGATGTTATATCTAAAGCCGGGTCGGGCATATTAAAATAATAAACAAGAAACACAAAGGAAAATATTCCTTTGTGTTTTTTAATTAACAAAAACGTTTATTAACTTAGTTAAGTAGTAAAATGGGATAGGGGATGGAAGACAACAAAATAGGAGGAGACCTGTAATGGCTTCAGAAAAAGACGCAAAAAAACAGCAGGCAGTAAAAATCATTCCTTTGCTTATTACTGTTGCTATGGGATTAATCATTTGGTTTATTCCCGCGCCGTCCGGACTTGAACCTAAAGCATGGCATTTGTTCGCTATTTTTGTCGCAACAATTATCGGCTTTATCTCCAAGCCCTTGCCAATGGGCGCAATTGCAATTTTTGCATTGGCAGTCACCGCGTTAACGGGAACGCTATCTATTGAAAATACGTTAAGCGGATTTGGAAACAAGACAATCTGGCTGATTGTCATCGCCTTTTTTATTTCCCGGGGATTCATCAAAACCGGGCTCGGCGCCAGGATTTCTTACGTATTCGTACAACGGTTCGGGAAGAAAACACTCGGCCTTTCTTATTCACTGCTTTTCAGTGATTTAATTTTATCACCTGCCATTCCGAGCAACACGGCACGGGCGGGCGGCATTATTTTTCCTATTATCAGATCATTATCCGAAACTTTCGGATCAACGCCGGCAGACGGAACAGAGCGGAAAATCGGCGCTTTCTTATTAAAAACCGGTTTTCAAGGAAACTTGATTACGTCTGCGATGTTTTTGACGGCAATGGCGGCGAATCCGCTGATCGCCAAGCTGGCCCACGATGTCGCAGGGGTGGACATCACATGGACAAGCTGGGCAATCGCGGCCATTGTACCGGGATTGGCGAGCTTAATCATTACGCCGCTGGTCATTTATAAGCTGTATCCGCCGGAAATTAAAGAAACACCGGATGCGGCTAAAATCGCAACGGAAAAATTGAAAGAAATGGGTCCGTTTAAAAAATCCGAACTCTCCATGGTCATCGTCTTTTTATTGGTGCTTGCGCTGTGGATTTTCGGAGGAAGCTTAAATATTGATGCAACGACGACGGCCCTGATCGGATTATCCGTTTTGCTTTTGTCACAGGTATTAACATGGGAGGACATCAAAAAGGAACAAGGTGCATGGGATACGCTGACTTGGTTCGCGGCGCTTGTGATGCTGGCGAATTTCCTGAATGAGCTCGGCATGGTGTCTTGGTTCAGCAATATGATGAAATCATCTGTTTCCGGTTTTTCATGGATTGTGGCATTTATGATTCTGATTGTCGTGTATTATTACACGCATTACTTCTTTGCGAGCGCAACCGCGCATATCAGCGCCATGTATGCGGCATTTCTCGCCGTCATCGTGGCGGCAGGCGCTCCGCCGCTGTTGGCGGCGCTCAGCCTGGCGTTTTTCAGCAACCTTTTCGGTTCGACGACGCATTACGGCTCAGGAGCGGCTCCGGTCTTTTTCGGAGCGGGTTATATATCGCAAAGCAAATGGTGGTCCATCGGCTTTATCCTGTCAATCGTCCATATTGTGACATGGCTTGTGATCGGCGGATTATGGTGGAAAGTATTAGGGTTATGGTAGAAGAAAAAAAGGCAGACTCAGGTCTGCCTTTTTTTTATTTCTGTAAGGAAGGGGAAGGGCCTGCACATGATGACTCCAGTGCGAATAGAATATGGCCGGGGTGATAATATGAGCAGCGGCCGTAATCAATACATGATATTGAAACAGAAACCTTACAAATATATGAGCAGACATATGAAACGCCGGTATGAACAATTACCATGTGAACATGAAAGACCGGAAACAGGGACAGAAAAACGGTTTCCGTCTTCAGATGAAAATCGATCTGCCTTGTGCGTACCGGGGCTGCGAGGTCCCGAAGGCAAAAGAGGCCCCGCCGGCTCCCGCGGTCCGCAAGGGGAGGCGGGTCCGCCCGGTCCCCCGGGGCCTGAGGGGCCGCCGGGAGCGGTTCCTGCGGTAGCTTTTCAAAATACAGCAGACCAGATGATGATTCCGTTAGAAGGAACACCGATAAACGTGTTAAGCGCAGTGATAGCCGCGCCGACAGATCAATTGGTGAAAACGGATGCCGTCATACAAGTAAATGTGGAATTAGATCCGCTCGCGTCTCATTTCTCATTGGTCTTAGCTCTCGAGCTGCAAAGAAATGGCGTATCGATACAAACACAGAGACAAGAGCGGAACCTCTTTTCTTCAGGCGGGCAAATCATAGGAATTCCTTTTACGTACATCGACGAAATGAAGGCGGATGAAGCAGCCGCGTATCAGCTCTATTTATCCGTCCTTTCTTCGAATTACGTAACACAAGTCGCAGCGGCAAACCGCTCCCTCATTGCGACGGGATTCCCCATTCAAGGATCGGATTAAGGTGATGAAAAGAAATCACCTTTTTTATTTAGATTGTCAAAACACAGCCCGTATTAATATGCTGTCTTAATAAGTAAGACGGTCAACAACGGGAAGGAGAGGGAAAAAGATTGAATGAATAATCCGATTATAAACGGAAGCTTTGAAACCGGCACATTAGCGGGGTGGAGTTCGGCAAATACCCAGATTAACAGTTTGTTTGCACATTCAGGGAGATATTCTGCGCAATTTATTGGAGCTCAGCCATATGCTTACCTCAGTCAAATCGTTCCAATTTCAGCCAAGTCAGTGACTCTATTCGTATCACTCGCAACGCTCGGAAATGAGCCAAGTCCCCAAGTCACTCTCCAGATCATCTATGTCAGCGCAGCAGGTGAACAAATCAGTTCCATTCAAGAAAATATTACACCCGGAAATTTGCCGAACGTTCTCTTTCACACATGGTCTGAAATCTATAAAACAAGTACTGTGCCTTCTGGCGCGGCCTTTGCCGTCATTGTAGTAAGTAAAGTTTCTTCCGGAACGGTTTTAATAGACGATGTTTCATTGGCGCAAACCGGGGGTGAACCTGGCGTAACGGGAATTACAGGTCCCACAGGAGTGACGGGCCCCACAGGAGTGACCGGAGCAAGAGGAGCGACTGGGTCGACTGGAATGACTGGATCAACCGGAGTAACAGGGGCAACTGGAGTAACAGGTCCCACAGGAGTAACCGGCTCAATCGGGTCGACAGGATCAACGGGTGTAACCGGCCCAACCGGAGTGACTGGTCCGACAGGAGTAACAGGGACGACGGGAGTAACTGGAGCTACCGGCTCGACTGGTGTAACTGGAGCAAGAGGAGCAACCGGAACCACTGGCTCAACCGGAGTAACTGGAGCAAGAGGAGCGACCGGAGTAACTGGTGCAACGGGAGCAACCGGAACTACGGGCTCAACCGGAGTAACTGGAGTAAGAGGAGCGACAGGAGTAACTGGTGCAACGGGCCCAACCGGCTTGACCGGTCCAACAGGAGCGACTGGTGTAACTGGTCCAACCGGAGTAAGCGGGTCAACAGGAATAACAGGCGCAACGGGATCAACAGGCCCCACCGGAGTAACGGGTCCAACTGGATCGACAGGAGCGACTGGGGTAACGGGTGTAACCGGGGGAACGGGAACAACCGGACCGACAGGCGCAACCGGCTCAACTGGTGCGACGGGATTAACTGGAGAAACAGGCGCAACCGGGGGAACAGGTCCAACGGGTGTAACAGGAGAAACCGGTGCGACGGGGATAACAGGAGCGACTGGGGTAACGGGTGTAACCGGATCAACCGGCCCAACGGGAGAGGCCGGTCCAACGGGATCAACAGGCTCAACCGGAATAACAGGAGCAACAGGATCGACAGGAGAAACCGGAGTAACGGGATCAACAGGTGCAACTGGAGTGACTGGGGTAACCGGAGTAACTGGATCGACCGGGGATACCGGAGCTACTGGCTCAACCGGAGTGACTGGAGCAAGAGGAGAAACCGGTGCGACGGGAGTAACCGGCCCAGCAGGAGTAACGGGATCGACAGGATCGACTGGGGTCACGGGTGTAACCGGGAGAACGGGAACAACAGGAGCGACCGGAATAACAGGCTCGACCGGTCCAACGGGGGAGACTGGACCAACGGGAGTGACAGGTACAACCGGAATAACAGGGGAAACTGGGGCGACAGGTATAACTGGAGAAACCGGCCCAACCGGCCCAACAGGTGTAACTGGGGAAACAGGTCCAACGGGATCAACTGGTATAACTGGAATAACCGGCTCAACAGGCGCAACTGGTGTAACCGGAGTAACCGGAACGACTGGTGCAACGGGCTCAACAGGATCAACGGGGGTAACTGGAGCAACCGGCTCAACAGGCGCAACTGGTGTAACCGGTTCAACCGGAGCGACTGGCGCAACGGGATCAACTGGAGTAACAGGAGTAACAGGCCCAACCGGTGCAACGGGTGTGACTGGAGCAACGGGAGTAACTGGGGCGACCGGAGAAACCGGAGCAACAGGAATAACAGGCCCAACCGGATCGACCGGAGCAACGGGAGCAAGAGGAGTAACCGGAGTAACGGGAGTAACTGGCCCAACAGGAGTAACTGGGGCAACGGGAGAAACCGGCCCAGCAGGAGTAACGGGATCCACAGGAGTAACAGGTTCAACCGGCGCGACTGGCTCAACTGGCTCAACGGGAGAAACCGGCTCAACCGGAGTAACGGGTCCAACTGGTGTAACGGGCTCAACAGGTGTAACCGGTGCAACGGGAGAAACTGGCCCAACCGGCGCAACAGGGCCAACAGGAGAAACCGGAACCACGGGATCAACAGGCCCAACAGGGGCAACGGGTGTAACTGGAGAAATCGGCCCGACGGGAGAGACCGGTCCAACCGGAGCAACAGGTTCAATCGGAGAAACCGGCCCAACAGGAGTAACGGGATCAACAGGCCCAACAGGGGCAACGGGTGTAACTGGAGAAATCGGCCCAACGGGAGAGATCGGCCCAACCGGAGTAACTGGTTCAACCGGAGCAACAGGTGCAACGGGATCGACCGGCCCAACTGGCTCAACCGGTGCAACAGGATCGACAGGTCCAACCGGCGCAACAGGGCCAACAGGAGAAACCGGAACCACGGGCTCAACGGGATCGACCGGCGCAACAGGCCCAACCGGATCGACCGGAGCAACGGGAACAACAGGAGCGACTGGGGTAACGGGTGTAACCGGATCAACCGGCCCAACGGGAGAGGCCGGTCCAACGGGATCAACAGGCTCAACCGGAATAACAGGAGCAACAGGATCGACAGGAGAAACCGGAGTAACGGGATCAACAGGTGCAACTGGATCAACAGGTGCAACAGGCCCAACTGGCTCAACCGGTGCAACTGGAGCGACTGGCGCAACCGGTACAACCGGAATAACAGGCCCAACGGGATCGACAGGCACAACCGGTTCAACCGGCCCAACAGGAGTAACAGGGCCAACCGGTCCAACGGGTGTGACTGGAGCAACGGGTGTGACTGGGGCGACAGGAGAAACCGGAGCAACGGGATCGACAGGCTCAACCGGCACAACCGGCGTAACGGGAGAAACCGGCTCAACCGGAGCAACGGGTCCAACTGGTGTAACGGGGATAACTGGTGTAACGGGATCAACTGGAGTAACAGGGGCGACTGGAGTAACAGGTGCAACGGGATCACCTGGAGCAACAGGCCCAACTGGTTCAACAGGAGCAACAGGCTCAACCGGTGCAACTGGAGTGACTGGGTCAACGGGGATAACAGGAGCGACTGGCGCAACCGGAGCAACTGGGGTCACGGGCTCAACCGGGATAACAGGTGCAACTGGAGCGACAGGAGCAACCGGGGCGACGGGGATAACCGGCTCAACTGGAGTTACTGGCGCAACCGGAGAAACTGGCTCAACAGGAGTGACTGGGGTAACGGGTCCAACAGGATCAACAGGTTCAACGGGAGAGGCCGGTCCAACGGGATCAACAGGCTCAACCGGAATAACAGGAGCAACAGGATCGACAGGAGAAACCGGAGTAACGGGATCAACAGGTGCAACTGGAGAAACTGGCTCAACAGGAGAAACCGGCTCAACCGGAGCAACGGGAGAAACCGGAGCAACAGGAATAACAGGCCCAACCGGAATCACGGGTCCAACAGGATCAACCGGCCCAACCGGTGTAACAGGAGAAACCGGAGCAACTGGAGTGACTGGAGAAACGGGGATAACAGGAGCAACAGGCTCAACCGGTGCAACAGGAGCGACCGGAATAACGGGATCAACCGGAGCAACAGGCGCAACTGGTGTAACCGGGCTAACTGGAATAACAGGCGCGACGGGCCCAACAGGTGTGACTGGCCCAACAGGGGTTACTGGCTCAACAGGAGAAACCGGAGCAACTGGAGCGACTGGCGCAACCGGTACAACCGGAATAACAGGCCCAACGGGATCGACAGGCACAACCGGTTCAACCGGCCCAACAGGAGTAACAGGGCCAACCGGTCCAACGGGTGTGACTGGGGCGACAGGAGAAACCGGAGCAACAGGAATAACAGGCCCAACCGGAATAACAGGCCCAACCGGAATCACGGGAACAACCGGAGTAACCGGGGCGACAGGAGAAACCGGAGAAACGGGATCGACAGGCCCAACCGGCCCAACCGGTGTAACGGGAGAAACCGGCGCAACCGGAGCAACGGGTCCAACTGGTGTAACGGGGATAACTGGTGTAACGGGGATAACCGGTGTAACGGGGATAACTGGTGTAACGGGGATAACTGGTGTAACGGGGGTAACTGGTGTAACGGGATCAACTGGAGTAACAGGCCCAACCGGCCCAACCGGTGTAACGGGAGAAACCGGCGCAACCGGAGCAACGGGTCCAACTGGTGTAACGGGGATAACTGGTGTAACGGGGATAACCGGTGTAACGGGGATAACTGGTGTAACGGGGGTAACTGGTGTAACGGGATCAACTGGAGTAACAGGTTCAACCGGAGAAACCGGCCCAACTGGTGTAACTGGATCGACAGGCCCAACCGGCTCAACGGGCTCAACGGGAGCAACCGGATCAACAGGTGCAACTGGTGTGACTGGGGCAACGGGGATAACAGGTTCAACCGGAGCAACTGGCTCGACCGGGGATACCGGAGCTACTGGAGAAACCGGCGCAACCGGAGTAACGGGATCAACTGGCCCAACAGGGGCGACTGGAGTAACAGGTGCAACGGGATCACCTGGAGCAACTGGTTCAACAGGAGCAACAGGCTCAACCGGTGCAACTGGAGTGACTGGGTCAACGGGGATAACAGGAGCGACTGGCGCAACCGGAGCAACTGGGGTCACGGGCTCAACCGGGCTAACAGGTGCAACTGGAGCGACAGGAGCAATTGGTTCAACCGGACCGACTGGCTCAACAGGAGAAACCGGCCCAACAGGAGTAACAGGTGCAACCGGTTCAACAGGAGCGACAGGGTCAACGGGGATAACCGGAGCGACTGGGGCGACGGGGATAACCGGCTCAACTGGAGTTACTGGCGCAACCGGAGAAACTGGCTCAACAGGAGTGACTGGGGTAACGGGTCCAACAGGATCAACAGGTTCAACGGGAGTGACTGGTTCAACCGGACCGACTGGTTTAACGGGAGAAACCGGCCCAACCGGAGTAACGGGAACAACCGGTGTAACAGGGTCAACAGGAGAAACCGGAGCGACTGGTGTAACAGGGTCAACAGGAATAACCGGTGTAACTGGAGCAACAGGAGTAACCGGTGCAATGGGAGAAACTGGCCCAACAGGTGTAACAGGTTCAACCGGAGCGACAGGCGCAACAGGGGTAACAGGTTCAACCGGAGCAACTGGTCCAACTGGAGTAACGGGAATAACTGGTGTAACAGGACTAACTGGAGCAACAGGAGCCACAGGAGTAACGGGAGCAACCGGGCTCACCGGAGCCACCGGAGCGACCGGTTCAACTGGAGCGACCGGACCAACCGGTGCAACAGGGCCAACAGGCTCAACCGGATCGACCGGAGTAACCGGAATAACGGGTCCAACCGGCTTGACTGGATCAACGGGAGTAACAGGAGCAACGGGTGCAACTGGAGTAACAGGAGCCACCGGAGCGACCGGACCAACCGGTGCAACAGGGCCAACAGGCTCAACCGGAGTAACCGGAATAACGGGCCCAACCGGCTTGACTGGAGCAACGGGAGTAACGGGAGTAACAGGAGCCACGGGAGTAACTGGAGTAACGGGAGCAACCGGGCTCACCGGCGCCACAGGATCGACCGGCGCAACAGGGCCAACCGGAGCAACTGGCCCAACCGGAGTAACAGGAGCAACCGGGTCAACAGGAGCCACAGGAGCAACGGGCCCAACCGGACCAACCGGCGCCACAGGCAGTACACCAACCTTGCTCTTCACAAGAACCAACGGGCCGCTCACTGTTTATCCGCCGTTAAATACAGAAGTTCCCGTTGCTACGCTGGCAGTCCCAGTTAATGCTTTGCAGAATGTAAAGCTGGATTATGCACTCAGTGTCGCGTTAACAACTGCAGCCAATTCAAACTTTGTTTTTGAAGTGAGATTATATAGGGGAGCAGTGCAAATTCATACAAGAACTCTGTCGCGAACCAGTACTCTCGCAGCTACGGATAGTTTTTCGATTGCTGATACAACAGTGGATACTGCGCCGACCACAGGAACGAACACTTACCAGCTCAGGGTTATTTTCACAACTGCTAATAATTTAACGACAGCAACTGCTCTCAATATCGATTTTAACAGCATAAGTTTCCCGACAACCTCATGAAAATAGCAGTCTGATATTTTAAAGATGAAAGACCTGACTTATGCACAGTTAGGTCTTTTTTCTGTAAATGCTGCATGATGCAACCTTAACGAACATTTGAAAATTTGCCCAATAGAAGTGGGATTTTGCCACACCTTTTTTTCTCGTGGAAATATTATGCAAATAGAGGTGGTGTAATGAGAAAAGGAGATACTTGGTATAACAGATACGACTCTTGGGATTACGACTGCCGGAATTGCAATGATTGTTGCTGTCATTTTCAACATAAAAGAAGAAATCAAAGGCGCAGTTATCAAAATCGGGCCCATTGCTGTGAAGAATTCTGTTGCAAAACTTCTTGCTGTCATGAAAGATGGTGTCCATGCTGTCATCCAAATCATTTTCATGTAAGAGGATTCACCGGAGCAACGGGGCTGACCGGAGCAACGGGGCTGACCGGAGCAACGGGGCTGACCGGAGCAACAGGGCTGACTGGAGCAACGGGGTTCACTGGAGCAACGGGGTTTACTGGAGCAACGGGATTCACTGGAGCAACGGGCTCGACCGGGAATACCGGAGCGACTGGGGTAACCGGCGTCACTGGAGATCCCGGCGCGACTGGAGCAACCGGCGCCACCGGAGCAACGGGAGTAACGGGCTCGACCGGAGCAACCGGTGCGACTGGAATAACCGGTGCCACCGGAGTAACGGGAGCAACGGGAGTAACCGGCGCAACCGGAGTAACAGGCTCGACTGGAATAACCGGCGCCACCGGGATAACGGGAGCCACTGGAGTAACGGGATCAACTGGGATAACGGGAGCCACCGGAGTAACCGGATCAACTGGGATAACGGGAGCCACTGGAGTAACCGGCGCAACTGGAATAACGGGAGCCATCGGAGTAACGGGAACAACCGGGGTAACGGGAGCCACCGGAGTAACAGGCTCGACCGGGGTAACGGGAGTAACCGGGGATACTGGAGCAACAGGAATAACCGGCGCCACCGGGGTAACGGGAGCCACTGGAGTAACGGGATCAACTGGGATAACGGGAGCCACCGGAGTAACCGGATCAACTGGGATAACGGGAGCAACGGGAGTAACCGGCGCAACTGGAATAACGGGAGCCATCGGAGTAACGGGAACAACCGGAGTAACAGGCTCGACCGGGGTAACGGGAGTAACCGGGGATACTGGAGCAACAGGAATAACCGGCGCCACCGGAGTAACGGGATCAACTGGAGTAACCGGAGCGACCGGAGTAACTGGGATAACGGGAGCCACTGGAGTAACGGGATCAACTGGGATAACGGGAGCCACCGGAGTAACAGGCTCGACCGGGGTAACGGGAGCCACTGGAGTAACGGGAGCGACCGGAGTAACAGGTGCAACTGGGGTAACGGGAGTAACCGGAGCAACAGGAGCTACTGGGATAACAGGCTCGACCGGGGCAACAGGAGTAACCGGAGCAGGCGCGATCATTCCCTATGCTTCAGGTCTTCCAACTGCCGTGACGACCATTGCCGGCGGATTAATCGGAACGGTGAGCCTTGTCGGCTTCGGCAATTCTGTGACGGGCGTCAATGTCGGAGGGGGAGGTGCAATTGATCTTACCGGGGCTGGAGGAACTCTGCTGAACTTTGCTTTTTCGGCTCCGAGAAGCGGAACCATTACATCAATTGCCGCCTATTTCAGTACAACCGCAGCATTGTCGCTTGTCGGCTCGACTGTTACGATAACCGCACAATTATACAGTTCCACAGTGCCGAACAATACGTTCACGCCGATCCCCGGAGCATCCGTCACTTTAGCTCCTCCCCTCACCGGCATATTGTCAATCGGCAGCATCAGCAACGGAATCACGACAGGGCTGAACATTGCGGTAACTCCTCAAACCCGGCTGTTAATGGTATTCTCCGCCACTGCGACAGGCCTTTCGCTTATTAATACAGTGGCGGGATATGCAAGCGCGGGAGTTACGATTTCTTAAGTGAAAACGGCCAGACTGGTGCGGATCATCTAAGCTTGGAGAAGATATCACTTTTTCTTCAAGCTTTTTTGTTTTTACGTCTTTTTGGGTAAATAAAGGCTGACGGGAATTCCCCGACAGCCGGCAGAAGTATTTACAAGCCTTCTGAAGTTAATCAGTATCTTAATGAAGACGTTTTTAGTGAGTTCGAATCATCCGTTGTGCCGGCAGTGTGAATCATCATCGAAACAGCGGTGCCCTCATCCGGGGTGCTGGTGATCGTCAATTCACTTCCGCAAAAATGCTTCAGCCGCCGATTGATATTTTTCAGGCCGACACTGCGATTAACATCAGAAGACAAAATATCTTTCTGTATGCCCGGCATGATGCCGGTTCCATTATCCTCCACTTTGATAAAATACGTGTTTTCGCCTTGTTTTTTCGCTGTCAGCTTTATCCGTCCGCCGCCTCTTTTCTTACTGATCCCGTGATGAACGGCGTTTTCCACCAATGGCTGTATCATTAAAGGCGGAAGGGGGAAGTCAATGTCCTGTTCAATATCAAAAAGGATATCAAGCCGTTTGCCGAAGCGTGTTTTTTCTATAGAAAGATATGACGTAATGATAGAAAGTTCGTTTCTGAATGAGCTGATGTCCGAAGTGTTTTGAAAATCAAAACTCATCCTTAAATAGTTTGTAAATGCAGCAGTGGTTTCCCGTGCTTTTTCAATATCCAAATGGCTGAGCGCGATGATCGTATTTAATACGTTGTAAAGAAAATGAGGCTTAATCTGCGACTGAAGAAATGCCATTTCTAAATTTGTGGCTTGGTGAGCCGTATGCTTCATCAAAATTAAATTTTTAATACGCGCGGTGAATTCAGAGTAATGATAAGGCTTTTGTAAGATGTCGTTTGCTCCGGCATGAAACGCCTTGTATTTGTCATGGCTGATAATGGCTGCCGTAACGATAAGAACCGGCAGATCGACCATGCTGAATCTTTCGCGGATGTTTGTGCAGACTTCAAAACCCGTCATGTCGGGCATCATCAAGTCTAATATGACCAAGTCAAGCTTCGAGGAAGAGACAGCTTGAAGCGCCTCTTTTCCGCTTTTTACTGCGATTACGTTATAAGGAACACCTTCCAGCATATCAGTTAAAATTTTTAAACTCTCGATGTTATCGTCGACGATCAGAATCGTCGGAGCATCGATTTTTTCTGAGTAATAAGGCGTGACCAGCGAAATATCCGACATTCTCTGCCCGGGATGTGATTCAGGAAGTTCGGTCTTTGCTTCCGGTAAAGAATCAATTTGAGCGGCGGGTAACGTAAAATGAAAGGCTGATCCTTGCGCCGCCGCTGACTCCGCCCAGATGTCCCCGTTTTGGAGCTTGACGAGCTGTTTCACAATACTTAAACCTAAACCCGTTCCACCTTCTTCCGTCCCTCCCGCTTGCTGAAAAGAATCAAAAATGGTTTCAAGATCAGCCTCAGGAATGCCGCTGCCGGTATCGGCCACCGTGATTTGAATCATTTTGTCATTCAGGCTTTCAGCAGAAAGAATAATGTTCCCCTCGGATGTGTACTTGATTGCGTTTTCAACAAGATTGGTTAAGATTTGCCGGAATCGGTTTTCATCTGCAAGCACCAAAGGGAGGCCGTCCGGCACATGATTAAGAATGGCAAGTTTTTTATGTTTGGATAAAAGCCGGTAGAAGTTCATCTCACTGCATATGACGGCACGCACATCGACGGGAACCGGACGAATCTGCAGCATACCCTGCTTCATTTTTTCCAAGTCAAGAATATCATTTACGAGATCAGAAAGTCTGTAGCCCATACGGATGATCAGCTGCATATTTTCTTTCTCTTCCTCTATCGTCTTCTTTTTTCTGCCGGCTACAAGGGTTTGGCATATATTAATAATGCTGTTCAGCGGCGTCTTGAATTCGTGTGAAGTTTTGGCGATAAATTCATCTTTCAGTTGGTCGATTTTGACTAATTTCCGTGAGAGGACTTCATTGTCCCGGAAAGCTCCGGCGAATTGCTGCGCCATCAGAAGAACCACCGCCAATAAAGCGATGACTGTCGGCAATGAATAGAGCGAATTAAAAGAAAAAGCCGTTTTGCCGCTGTAAGCTGAAATGGTAGTAAGAATCACAAAAGCGCTCATCGAGACGGATGCGAGTGTAAGGTACGTGCTTCCTTTTATTTTTCTTATGGCGGCAATCGTAAAAATATATGTAATATAAAACAGAGTCGTAACGGCAAGCACAGAATGTAAAATGTATGAGAGATGGTCAATGAAACTTCCGGACATAAAATCAGTGATCAAGATAATCCCGGATAAAGCGGTTAAAAAGGTGATCGTCGTTTTTGAAACAATTTCTCTGTATGCATAAAAGAGATAAAGAAAAACCGCCATGCTGACAAGCACGGTTGAGATGATACGCAAGGAATTCAGCAATGAAAATGAAATAGACGGAAAGAGGAGAAAGATAATTCTTTCTTTCCCGATCATAAGAATAATGGCAGAAAAAAGCAGACACATCACGGAAAAGAACAATAAATGTTTATCCTTTGTCCGTTGCAAAAAAAAGCCGAGAAAATATAAACCGGTAATGAAAAAAGCCGTAATCATAATGGAATCATTAAAAAAGGAAATTTGATTCTCGCGTATAATTTGTTCCTGAGTCCCAAACGTTATCGGTTTTGCGATCCCCCAGCCGGGAACTTTTCCGAAATTCGAAAAATGCAGGACAAGTTCATTGTCACCCTTGTGAAGCCTGAAAAAGCTGCTGTACGGTTTGTTCTGCGCCTTAAAATCAGCTTTTTCTGTAGGATTGCCGCTCTGTCCGATTAATTTCCCATTAAGATAAAGGCGGTTTGAACTGTAGATATAAGATGTGCTGATCCCCAAAACCTGATTGTCTTCATTTGATCGGATTGTCAGTTTGTACGTCCCGTAATCCACATCGGCCGTTTTGCCGAACAGCTTCACATTGACGGGGACATCAACGAGTACGGGGTTTTTTCCTTTTGCTGAATGAAGCGCCTGCGGTGACAGCATCTGATTTGGATATAGAATCCATTTCCCGTTCAGCTGGACATTTCCATCCTTTTGAAAATCCCACTTTTCCAGATTGATCACGCCCTGTTCCGCTTGAGGGAGGGATGATCCTGAAAAATGATTCAGGACCATAAAAAGCATAAAGAAAGCAGCGTAGCCGCAAATAATCGAAATCGAAATAAATTTTTCTTTCACATCATTACTCCTTTATCCCATTCAGGGGCATTCTATTATCCTATGTAATGTATAAATATTGTAATCACAAACGTTATGATACAACAAGAGAAAGAAAAAGAATCCAACTATATAGGGCATTAGGCATGGTATAATTGAAATTATTTTCAGATATATCTATATTGACGGGTGGGATGCGGTTTGAAAGCGTTAATTGTGGATGATGAGGAACTGGCATTGCTTCATTTTAATCGTATGCTTGAGCGGACAAACGCATTTCAATCTATTATAACGTTTCAAGATCCGGCGGAAGTTCTGGAGCATTCGGAGCTTTCAGCAGCTGATGCGGTGTTTCTTGACATTGAAATGCCCGGGATAAACGGTATTGAGCTTGCTGAATCGATTCAGGAGGTCAATGAAAATATCCAAGTTGTTTTTATCACCGCTTATAATGAATTCGCGATCAAAGCGTTTGAATTAAATGCTGTCGATTATCTTTTAAAACCGGTTGACCATGCCCGGCTGCTGACAACTGTTGAGCGAATCCGAATGAATAAAAAACTCAGGTCGGCAGACGAGAATACCGGGACGGATTATGTTATACAATGTTTTGGGAACCTGGACTTTTATCAATCGGTAAATGGTGTCAAAACATACATAACAGTCAAGTGGAGAACATCCAAAGCCCGTGAACTGTATGCATTTTTACTTCTTAATCAAGGGCGTACGGTCAGTAAAGACATGCTGATGGAGATGTTTTGGCCTGCTTATGATGTATCAAAAGCAAGCACCCAGCTCTATTCGACAATATATCAAATACGGAAATTAATCGGTCAGCTGCCCTTCAGCCAATCAATAGAAAATACCGATATAGGATACATTCTCCGGCTTTCCGGAGTAAAGGTTGATACAGTTGAATGGGAAAAAACATTAAAAGAGGCTCCTCCGGTCAGCGCAGCTGCACTAACCCGGCACCTGGACATTGTCATGTCATATGAGAACCATTATCTCATGGAGAATGGCTATCTGTGGGCGGAGCCGGAAAAAGCGCGTCTGGCCCATCTGTGGCTCAGCAAAGCGTACGAACTGATTGGTTTTCTCATCCAAGAGAAGAACGATCATCAAGCGATGGATGTTTGCCTGCAGGTTGAGAAAATAGAGCCCGGTGACGATAAAATTATACAATACAAACTGCAGTTATTTAATAAACTGGGAAAGGTAGAAGAGGCGATAAAGGAATACGAACGCTATAAACAATTGAAGGATAAAATCAATTGACGATTGAATGACCGGACCGGCTGATGCCGGTCTTTTTTTGTGCGTTATTTCTGAAATAATCCCATGTACAGAATTTGTATAGGCCGATTTCATACAATGTAGTTTGGTTCGGATAAGGAGAATCCCATGCTTACCGGCTTGTTCGAACGTAAGTCTATATAAAAGGGGAGGAATAAGACATTGGGAGTGAGGAACTTTTCGTTCAGCCCGAAAAAAAGCAAAAGGCTGAGGGCGGCATTAATTTCATGCTTTACGCTGTTTTTCATCTTCAGCCAAGTTGTCAGCTTTACTCCGATCGCAGCCGCTTCCGGATCACAACAAAGCGAGAGCGGGTTCTTTGATTCAGTTGCAGTCAAAGACGGCAGACAGCAGACTGTTGACGGGTCAAAAGGGAGTGAGCCCGCTTTAGCACCGGGAGATAAAGTGACACTGACATACGAATGGTCACTAAAAAACAAGGAAGATGCAAGTGACCGGAATATCACCTTAAAGATTCCGGAAAGTTTTACATTAGATAACGATGCCGAAGGTGAGCTGACATCAGCTGATCGGGTGATCGGTATATATAAAGCTGAAGCAGACAGCAGCACGCTGGAAGTGAAAGTGAACGATGCTGAAGCAGATGCCGGGGATGCCAAAGGCTCCATTACACTGTCGGCGAAGTTTACTCCCGACATAACAGATGAGACGAAAATGGCAAAAGCTCTTTTTCAACTGGATGCCGGCAAGACCCAGCAGGTGTTAATACCTGTGAAGAAAGACGGAACAACGGATTCCGAAACAGAAAAAAACACCTCTTCAACACCTGCTGAACCTCAGGAAAAGACAGAGAAAAAATCAGCATCTGCGGACGGCGGTGATAAAGCAGAACAGAAAACGAAATCAAAACCTTCTGCTAAACGCAGTCAATCAAAAATGGCGGTTTCAAGCAAATCTGCCGCTAAAAGCCTTCAATCAGGCGGAAGCCGGATTACGCAAAATATTTTAACTGATGTGAAATTGACGGATGAAAAAGGAAAACCATATGACAAAAACAACCCTGCGAATACGAACTCTCCGGCAAATATCACCATTCAATGGGCGATTCCGAATGAGCTGGGGAAAACAATAAACGACGGTGATCGATATGAATTTGATCTGCCTAAAGAATTTATCATGCATAATGACATTACGAACCAGCCATTGACCGACGGCGATAGTACGTACGGAACTTTTTCCATTAATACGAGCGGCCATGTCATCATGACGTTTAACGGCGAGGTAAAAGAAGATACTAACGTCAAGGGGTCATTGTATGTAAACACCCAATTCAATCAGAAAGAAATAAAAGGATCAACCACACAAAAGATTAAGTTTCCGGTTAACTCTGATACGCCGGACGTAACGGTTTATTTTAAACCGAATGTCAATAAAACCATTGAGAAATCAGGGTCATTGGATAAAGGTATTAATCCCGGAAAGGTAACGTGGACGGTTGATCTTAATAAAAAGGAAGAAGAAGTTAAAAATGCGAAATTGACTGAAAGCCTTCCGGACGAATTGACTTTCCGCTCTGTGAAAGTGTATGAACTTGATGTGAATATTGACGGCTCGGTGAGTCAGGGAAATGAGATAACTTCAGGTTATACCGTTGGCGAAAACGGTAATGTCACCTTCGCCGGGACGATCGATTCAGCCTACCGGCTCATATATGACACGGAAATTAAAGATGAGGCAAAGCCGGGTAAAGGCGGAAACATCACGCTGACAAACAAGGCGGCATTCAGCGGAGACAATGCGGAGCCAATTTCTGCGGAAGCTTCCGTAACAGCGGGTTACGGAAAAATGATAGAAAAATCTTCGACAGGTTATAAAGGAGAATCCCAAACGTTCAGCTGGGCTGTTATGTACAACTACGGTGAGAAAAAGATTGATCAATCCAAAGCCGGCATCAAGGATACGTTCGGATCAGACGATCTGCATCTTGTTCCCGGTTCATTGAAAGTCCTTCCGATTACATTCAGCCAGAACGGCAGCGAACAAGAGGGCGCCCCATTAAAAGAGGGTGAGGATTATACGCTGACTGATAACGGGAACGGCTTTGAAATAAAATTCAAGCAAACTGTCACAGGAGCATATAAGATCATTTATCAATCTCAAGTCAACGATGGGGTCATTATTGACAGTCCTGTCAAATACACCAATACAGCAATGACAGATACAGGGGAATCAAAGGAAACTCCGGGAACCGCCATTCAGCAGAATCTGATCAAAAATTATTCAAATGCAGACTATGAGAAGAAGACGGTTGATTGGACAATCACAGTTAATAAAAACGGTTACACAATGAAAGACTGGACGCTGGATGATCAATTCACCAGCGGAGGCCTGGCGCTCATTGACGATTCATTTCACATGCAAGACACGACTGATAACAAAACGCTGAAAGAAGGAACAGACTATATATTAACAAAAAAACCCGGAAATCAAGGCTTTACAATAGCATTGATCGGGGATTATGCAGAAACAAACAGTCAGTTTAAGATCACGTATAAGACAAAATTCAACGCTGACTTTTCAAACGAACCCATTAAGAATACGGCTGAGTCGACATGGACGGATAAAAACGGCGGCAAACGCACAAATAAGGAATCGAGCGGCTTCACACCGAACAATCAGACGTCCCATAACGGATTCAAAAACGGCTCATACAACGCCGTTTCAAAAGAAATCACATGGAAAGTCGGCATCAATTATAATGGCGAACCTTCAAAAAATCCTTATATAAAAGATACGATCACAGATGGTCAGCAATTTTTGCATGGATCGGTTGCTGTTAAAACGTATACCATCAGCAAAAACGGCTCCATCACTGAAGGAGAGGCGCTGGATCCTTCAAAATATGAAATAGAAGAGCCGTCAGACGGCAACAAAAATACGTTAATCGTACGTCTCAAAACAGATGACGCTTTACCATACCTGATTGAATTTAAAACGTCATTAAAAGGCCAGGTCATTAAACAGAGTCAATACACAAACAAAGCAGAGTACTTTAATAATGACCATGCAGACCGAACGCTGACGGGTTCAGTTTCCATCGCAAACGGAGGAAACCTGATTTCTAAAGGCGGCAAACAGAACGGAAACTATATCGATTGGAACATCAATGTCAATGCCAGCCAATCGACACTGGATGACGTAAAAGTCAAAGACACCCCGGATGAGAATCAAATAATAGATGAAGATTCTTTTAAAGTATATCAAGCAAAATATAATGAGAGCGGCGTTATGAAAGACAGCAGCGGAAATCTTATTCCGGGTGATGTGAAGCTTGAAAAAGATAAGGACTATAAATTAGATATAAAAACTGACAATGCCACCGGTGAACAATCATTTGTCCTCACCTTTACAGGCAGCTATAAACAAATCGACCGTGCGTATGTCATACAATATCGTTCTCTCATTAATATTTCCGGCAGCAGCGGTCAGGTCAGCAACAAAGTGTCGATATCAGGGACAAATGTTGAGGAGCAGACCCAAGAGAACAACAGCTCAGTGTTTGTCGCCATTTCAAGCGGCGGCGGCTCAGGATCAGGAGAGAAGGGAAGCCTGACGATATCTAAAACAGGATCAGACGGAACATCTCTTTCAGGAGCCGACTTTCAATTATGGTCTAAAGACGGCAAGCAGCTGCTTCGTACGGGCACAACAGACGATGCCGGTAAACTTGCGTTTGGGAATATCCGTTACGGAACCTATGTACTGAAAGAAATAAAAGCTCCGGACGGCTACACCATCAGCGACGCCTATGTAAACGGGGTCTCCGTTACGATTGACGGTAAATCCTCCGCAGCAGGAGCACTCTATAAAGTCATAAATCAAAAAAATAAGGTGACGCTTATCAAAAAAGACGAAAACAATAATCCTTTGGCCGCTGCTGTATTTAAGCTTGAGAAAAAATCAAGCGACGGTACCTATACTCTGATAAAAAATAATATTGAAAGCGATAAAAATGGGAAAGTTGAGATAAACGGTTTGCCCGCCGGATACTATCGGCTGATGGAGACGAAAGCCCCATCAGGGTTTATCGTAAACACAAAAGCTATTCACTTCTCAATCGCAAAGAACGAAAAGAATCAAGTACCTGATGTTGAATTGGGATCAATGGTGAATTATAAAGGAAAAGCCGCTTTAACGAAGAAAGATGCAGACGGCGGGAATCTTGAAGGCGCAGTTTTCAAAATCGTCGACCAGGATGGTAAAACGGTTCAGAAAGATCTGGTTTCAGATAAGGACGGAAAAATAGAAACATCCGGCCTTGCACCCGGTCACTACGCCTTCATCGAAACGAAAGCGCCCGACGGTTATGTGTTAAATACGGAGAAAGTGGAGTTTACCATCTCAGAAACAGCGGAAGGAAAACCGGAGTCAACTGACGCGGGAACGGCCGTCAACTATAAAGGCTCTGTCCGGCTGACGAAGGAAGATGCGGAAGGCCGAAACCTTGAAGGTGCAGTTTTCAAAATCATCGACAGTGATGGTAAAACGGTTAAAGAAGATCTGGTTTCAGATAAGGACGGAAAAGTAAAAACATCCGGCCTTGCACCCGGTCATTACGCCTTCATCGAAACGAAAGCGCCCAACGGTTATGTGTTAAATACGGAGAAAGTGGAGTTTACCATCTCAGAATCGGCGGAAGGAAAGCCGGAGTCAACTGACGCAGGAACGGCCGTCAACTATAAAGGCTCTGTCCGGCTGACGAAGGAAGATGCGGAAGGCAAGAAGCTTGAAGGTGCAGTCTTCAAAATCGTCGACCGTGATGGAAAAACGGTTAAAGAAGATCTGGTTTCAGATAAGGACGGAAAAGTAGAAACGTCCGGTCTTGCACCGGGTCATTACGCCTTCATTGAAACGAAAGCACCCGACGGTTATGTGTTAAATACGGAGAAAAAAGAGTTTACCATCTCAGAAACAGCGGAAGGAAAGCCGGAGTCAACTGACGCAGGAACGGCAGTCAACTATAAAGGCTCTGTCCAGCTGATCAAGAAGGATCAAGACGGAAACGTTTTAGACGGTGCAGAATTTAAAATCATTGACAGTGATGGAAAAACCGTAAGAGACGATCTGATGACAAAAGAAGGCGGCAAAATTGACGCCGGCGGTTTGGCGCCCGGAAACTATCAATTTGTTGAAACAAAAGCGCCGGATGGTTATCTGCTGTCAACAACCCCTGTGCCGTTTACGATTAAGGCTGAGAACAGCGGAAAACCGAATCAGGCTGCCCTGACTGCAGTTAACATCAAGAACAGCGTTGTTCTCACAAAATCGGATCAAGGTGACAAACGGAAAGTCCTGCAAGGTGCAAAGTTTAATCTGACAGATGCAAACGGCAAAGTACTGACAGAGGGTCTGACGACAGATGAGCACGGACAAATTAATGTACGGGGACTGAAAGCGGGCGAATATCAATTTATCGAAACAAAAGCGCCTGAACTTTACAGTTTGGATCAAACGCCAATATCATTCAAGATCACAAATACCGACATAAAACCAGTCGAAATCAGTGCGGAGAATACACTGACGCCTGGTGATGTCACACTGACAAAAGTGGATCATGACGATAAAAATAAGGTGCTGGAAGGTGCTGAATTCAAGATCAC
This sequence comes from Bacillus sp. FSL K6-2865, assembly GCF_040311405.1. NCBI lineage: Bacteria > Bacillati > Bacillota > Bacilli > Caryophanales > Bacillaceae > Bacillus > Bacillus sp. FSL K6-2865. Next base: position 780,730 of record NZ_CP152036.1, read on the forward strand.
GGATTCTGCCGGACATCCGGTAAACACCGGCGGCAGCAAAGAACGGCCGGCGGTATGGAAGACGGATCAAAAGGGCCGGTTTACGGTGAAAGGATTAGCGCCCGGGCAGTATCGATTTATCGAAACAAAAGCGCCTGACGGCTATCAGCTGAACGAAAAACCAATTGAATTCACAATTGAAAAAGGACAGTCAAAAGCCGTTGAGGTCGTCGTTTCTAATAAGAAATTAAAAAATCCCGCACCTGGGAAAGACACACCGAATCATCAAACGAATCAAGGCGGGCATCACCCTGATACCAATGGTAAAACCAATCACTCGGATACAGGCAAAAACCTGCCGAAAACCGGTGATACGGACGGTATGATGCCGGTCACGGCCGGTATTCTGCTGCTATTAGCCGGCGGAGCCGCGGCTGTTGTATCAAGAAAGAAGAAAGCAAGGAATAGATAGACGTTATCGCACCTGATCATGTAAGAATCGATCAGGTGCTTTTTTAAAAAGAGAATCATTTCTCACCAAATACTCACCGCATGACGTACAAGAAAGGAATTTTCTTCATGATTAAAAAAATGATCATTGCCGTTCTTATTTTGTCCGGGCTGCTTCTCATTTCCTCACCTCTCATGAAAGGCTGTTTGATCGCGTACCTCAGTAAAAGCCAAATTGAATCGGAATTAACCGCAGAACAAGCGCGGAAAAATAACATGAAAAAAGCGGACTATGATTTTGAATCCATTCATCCGCCCGGTTTCAGGGAAACAGTTCAGTCAAGTTTTAATCGCAAACCAAAACCGATAATCGGACGGATAACCATCAGCAGCATCGATTTAGACCTTCCGATTTTAAAAGGCACAACCAATGAAAACCTGCTGATCGGCGCGGCAACTATGCGTCCGGATCAGAAAATGGGCGAGGGAAACTACCCGTTGGCAGGCCACCATCTGAAGCAGGAGAACCTATTGTTCGGCCCTCTTTTACACATAAAAAAAGGCGCGCAAATCGTGATGACCGACTTTAGAAAAGACTATATTTATTCTGTAACATCAAAAACCATGATTTCAGAAATAGAAGCAAACGCAATTCAGGAGACAAAAGATAAAGAGATTACATTAATCACATGCGACAAGGCGGTAAGAACCGAAGGACGCCTGGCCGTCAAAGGAAAATTGATTGATATTTCAGGTCATTCAAATGTATCTCGGCCATCATAGAGAAACACTTTGTCAACTGAATATACGTCCGTTGTGAAACATCCCGAGACTGGCTTCTGTCAGTCTTTTTTTGCGCAGCGATTATAAAAAGTTATCCTTCTTATCTCTCTTGAGGGAAATTATACCAGAATGCACTTTTTAAAAGAAATGACAAGAGAAAAAGATCACGAAAATTCTCAAAAATGAGAAATAAAGATTTAAAAAATGGTATGATTTTAGGAGGAAAGGACGGCTGGTGCTGTGTTGGAAGCGAAGCGGTTTTATGTCTCTCTGCAAATGAAAATCGCCGGATTAATTGCGGCTTTATTAATACTTGTCATCGGAACGCTCACAGTTATATTTGCCTTTCAGCAATTAAAGGAAGGCCAGAAGCAGGCTGAACAGCTGGCGGTGCAAATGGCAAAAACCATTTCATATATGCCTCCCGTAAAAGAGGCGTTCCGGCTTGCGGATCAAGAGGCTTTTACAAAGTTAGACGTCATTGAACAAATGAAAGAACAGGCAGGCGCGCACGCCGTCTACATCACTGATCAAAAAGGGCATGTTGCATTTCATTCGGCCCGAAGCAGTATTCCGAAAGAAAATCAAAATTTGCAAAATAAAACCGTCATGTTCGGCGGGTCACCGGTTTCCGACGGAATGAAGGCTGTCCGGGGGAGCGCCCCGGTTATTTTGGAGGAAAAAAATCATAACGAAGTCGTCGGAACGGTGACAGTCGAGTTTTTACAAGATGAGATAGAAAAAGATATGAAAGCGCATCTGCGGCATTTAGGCTATTTTGCATGTTTGGTGTTTCTTATCGGCATCGGGGGAGCGGCGGCGCTCGCAAAAAGCATCCGTAAAGATACACTCGGCCTTGAACCGCATGAAATTGCAGCACTGTACAGGGAGCGCAATGCGATGCTCCTTGCGATTAAAGAAGGGATTATCGCCGTAAACAAAGAAGGCGCGGTAACCATGATGAATTTATCTGCGGCTGATATGCTGAATCTTCCGGAACCGATGATCGGAAGGCATATAAAAGAAATCATGCCGGGCGCAAATCTCATGCCGGTGTTGGCAGGGGGAGAATTACCGCCGAACGTGGAGGTGCGTGCCGGAGATAAAGTATTTATCTTAAACGTGAAAGAAATGAAGCAGACCGGACAAGTATACGGAGCGGTGATCAGCTTCCGGGAGAAAACAGAGCTCAAGAAACTGATTAACAAGCTGACTGAAATGAAAAAATACTCAGAGGATCTTCGGGCGCAAACGCATGAATTCTCGAATAAGCTTTACGCGATCCTCGGTCTGTTAGAGCTGGGAGAATATAATGAAGCCATTGAACTGATAAAAGAAGAGTACGCCATCCAGAATGAACAGCATGAAATCCTCTTTCAAAACATTCATTCACAGCGGGTTCAGGCCATACTATTAGGAAAAATGGGAAAGGCGTCTGAGAAGAAAGTGAAGCTTTCAATAGATGAAAACAGCTTTTTAGAATCGCTGCCGGAGCATGTGGGTTCATCCCAGCTCATTACGATCATCGGAAATCTTATTGATAACGCTTTCGAAGCCGTCGCCGAAAAAGAGAAAAAAGAGGTCGCCTTTTTTATGACCGATATCGGCAGGGATATCGTCATCGAAGTGGCGGACTCAGGAGACGGCGTGCCTCAGGAAAAAACAGAAACGATATTTGAAAAGGGCTACTCTTCAAAGGGGACGAGGAGAGGATACGGCTTAGCCAATCTGAAAGAAGCCGTCAGTGAATTGCAGGGATCGATAGAGATTTCGCAGCAAAAGAGCGGCGGTGCCGTATTTACGGTGTTTATACCGAAAGAAACGCCAAAGGGGGAATCGGTGTGATTAACATCGCGATTGCAGAGGACGACTTTCGAATAGCGCAAATTCACGAAAAATTTATCGAACATCTTGATGGATTCAATGTCATCGGTAAAGCAATCAATGCCAAAGACACCATATCGCTGCTTGAGAAACGGCAGCCTGATCTGCTGCTTTTGGATATTTATATGCCGGATGAGCTGGGAACAGATCTGCTTCCCCTTATCCGCGGCCGTTTTCCTTCTGTTGATATCATCATTATTACGGCTTCTGCCGAAACAAGACTGCTGCAGGAAGCGCTCAGATCAGGCGTTTTCCACTATGTCATAAAGCCGGTGTCGGCACATAAATTTACAGAAGTGCTTTTGCAGTACCGTGAAAAAAGAGAATGGCTGCGCTCACAGCCGGAGCTGAGCCAGTCCGTTATCGACATGTTTTTCGGAAGCGGTCAGAAAGAACAAAAACAGCTCAATGATCTGCCGACCGGGATTAATTCGATTACACTTCAAAAAATCAAAAACGCGCTCAGGGCAGCCCAAAAAGGGATGACGGCCGAAGAACTGGGCGAAAAAATGGGCGCCTCCAGAACAACGGCGCGGCGCTACGCCGAGTTTCTCGTTTCTCAGGAAGAAGCGCTCGCTGAATTAGAGTACGGCATTATCGGCAGGCCGGAACGGAAATATTATTTAGCACATGAATAAGGGATGGGAGAAATGAAGCGGTTGGGAGTGCATCTTGTCATGCTGGCGGCGCTGGTTTCTTTTGACGGACGGCAGATGGCGGGCATCCGTTCAGCCGAAGGGCCGGTTGAAATTGTCGTCCCGGCAGCGCCTCAAGGGGGCTGGGACGTAACGGCAAAAGCTTTGCAATCGGTAATAGAGCGGAAGCAAATATTAGGCCGGCCCGTAAAGATCGTCTATAAACCCGGCGGAGGCGGAGACAGCGGCTGGAAATATGTAAACGAACGAAAAACGGATGTCATCAGTATGAATTCAAGCCTGCTGTTAAGCAATGAAATTTTGGGACAAAGCCGGCTGAAGGCAGCTGATTTTACGCCTTTGGCCATTATCGCAAAAGAGTGGCAGACCGTCGCTCTTCCGAAGGATTCAAAGATAAAAAGCGGAAAGCGGCTGCTCGGCGATATTAAAGCACATCCGGGCGGCATAAAAATCGGATTTGCGCCCGGCCTCGGAAATGATGACCAGCTCTCCTTTGCGAGAGCGGCGGAAATGGCCGGAATTTCTCCGTTTGATATCCGCTTTTTTCAATACGGGAGCAGCAATGAAGTCATTGAAGCTCTTATCAGCCACGAGATAGACGCCGCCTCAATGACCATTTCAGAAGCGAGAGACGCCTATTGGAAAGGGAAAATCACATTGGCGGCCGTTACGTCGGACAAAAGGCTCTCCGGCTTCAGCGATGTGCCGACATGGAAAGAGCAGGGGGTGCCGTTTGTCTTTGCGCACTGGAGAGGCATCATGGGGCCGAAAGACATGACCGAAGGCGAGATCGCCTATTGGGATCAGGCTTTGAAACAGATTACCTCATCCGCGGAGTGGAAGCAAATGTTGAAAAAACGGGATTGGGAGAGCTTTTATAAAAACAGCAGCGGCGCAAAACGCTTTTTAGAAGAGCAGACCGAGTTTTATAAAGAGATGATGAGCAGCGAAAAATAAGCCTTCCGCATATTTGCGGGAGGCTTTTTATTTATAAATGAACAAAATGAACGAAAAGGTTATAAAAAATTAAAAATCTTTAAAATCCAAAATATTTACTTCAATATCCAATTCTCATAAGATAGCAAAAAGGCGGATAAAGGGGATCGGGCCTTTAAAATGTAAGCGTATTCATAATAAGGGGGACATACTGTGTTAGCAATCTTAGGCTTTCTTATGATGCTTGTTTTTATGGTGCTGATTATGACAAAACGGCTTTCAGTGTTAACGGCGCTCGTATTAACGCCGATCGTGTTTGCGCTGTTTGCCGGGTTTTCTTTTAACCGGGTCGGCGAGATGATGATTTCCGGGATTGAACAGGTGGCGCCGATTGCAGTCATGATTATGTTTGCGATTCTTTATTTCGGCATTATGATTGATACCGGTTTATTTGATCCGATGGTGTCGCGTATTTTAAAGCTGGTTAAAGGCGACCCGCTCAAAATTGTAGTCGGAACAGCCGTTTTGACCATGCTTGTCGCACTGGACGGAGACGGCTCGACGACGTATATGATTACGACAAGCGCAATGCTGCCTTTGTATATCATGCTCGGAATCCGTCCGATTATTTTAGCGGGAATCGCCGGTGTCGGCATGGGTATCATGAACACGATACCATGGGGCGGCGCGACGCCGCGTGCGGCGAGTGCGCTCGGCGTTGACCCGGCAGAGCTGACGGGGCCGATGTTGCCTGTCATTGCCAGCGGCATGGTATGTATGATTGTGGTCGCTTATGTACTCGGAAGGATGGAAAGGAAACGGCTCGGGGTGATCGAATTAAAGCAGCCGTCCCATACAAATGAAACGGCTGCGGCTGCGGAAGATGAATGGAGGCGGCCGAAACTATGGTGGTTCAATTTAGTGTTAACGCTTTCTTTAGTGGGATTTTTAGTGTCAGGAAAAGTGAATTTAACCGTGCTGTTCATCATTGCGTTTTGTATCGCGCTGATTGTCAACTATCCGAAGCTTAACGATCAAAGGGAGCGTATTTCAGCCCATTCGAGCAATGTGCTTGCGATCGGTTCGATGATTTTTGCCGCAGGCGTGTTTACCGGAATTTTAACGGGGACGAAGATGGTTGATGAGATGGCCATTTCCCTCGTATCGCTTATTCCGGGACAGATGGGGGGATTTATTCCGGCGATTGTTGCCTTAACGAGCGGTATCTTTACGTTTCTGATGCCCAATGACGCCTATTTTTACGGCGTGCTGCCCATTTTGTCCGAGACCGCCGTGGCGTACGGTGTAGATAAGGTGGAAATCGCCCGCGCTTCGATCATCGGCCAGCCGATTCATATGTTAAGCCCGCTCGTGCCGTCGACGCATTTATTAGTCGGGCTTGCCGGGGTCACCATTGATGAACACCAGAAGTTTGCGATGAAATGGGCGGTTCTTGCCGTTATCGTCATGACGGCCTTTGCGCTCATCATCGGCGCAATCACGATTTTTTAACATAAAACACCCGGTTCGTCGCACACTAAAGGCATCAGAGGAGGTGCCATGATGAGTGATCCGTTTATGCCGCTTTTTTCAGTGAGAAGCGGGGCCGGTTTTAAAGCGGCGGACGGCGTTTACGGACTGACCGTGCAGATTGCGAATGTTTACTTTATCGAAAATCCCTCAGCTCCGCGGGAAATCATTCTGGTTGACGCGGGAATGCCGCAATCGGCGGAGATGATAACAGAAGAAATGAAACGCCGGTTTAAAGAGGGGTATCAGCTGAAGGCGGTCATTTTGACACACGGTCATTTTGATCATGTCGGTGCGATTGAAGAGCTGCTTGAGCTTTGGGATGTGCCGGTTTACATTCATGAAAAGGAGCTCCCGTACGTCACGGGGAAAGCGGATTATCCGCCTGCCAGGCCCGATGCGAAAAAGGGGCTTGTCGCAAAGCTGTCACCGCTGTTTCCGCGCCATACGATCCGCATTCCGTCCGTTCAGGCACTGCCTTCAGACGGTACCGTTCCGTTTCTTGAAGAATGGAAATGGGTGCATACGCCCGGTCACACCCCCGGCCATATTTCATTATTCCGGGATAAAGACCGCGTTCTGCTTGCCGGTGATGCCGTGATCACTGTTGAACAGGAATCGCTTGCGGACGTTGTCATTCAAAAGCAAGAGCTTCACGGGCCGCCCGCTTATTTTACAGCGGATACCCAGACGGCGGCCGCATCCGTTCAGAAACTGGCCGAACTGGAGCCGGAAGCGCTTTTGACAGGTCACGGAATTCCGATGACGGGAAAAAACTACCGTGAGGATTTGCTTACACTGGCTGAAAAACTGCATTCCGTTTTGTAAAACACCTGCGAACATCACAGGTGTTTTTTCTTTGCAGTTTCCAGTATGATACAAAAAAACCATTGTGTTCACTCCTAAAAACGATACAATGGGAAACAGATGTAAATTGAAGGAGAGAGTTTTTTGAAACATACGGAAATACTTTGGGATGAGGCGAAGGATTTTATTGATGTCTGCTATCAGGAACTCGGAATGGAATCGCAAATCAACGCGCGTCTACACGCGATAAAAGATGAGATAGATCGGACGGGAAGTTACGTCCATACGGCGGAAGAGCTTGAACACGGGGCGAAAATGGCGTGGCGCAACAGCAACCGCTGTATCGGGCGTCTGTTCTGGCAATCGCTGAACGTCATTGACCGGCGCGGTGTGAAAACGAAAGAAGAGGTGCGCGACGCATTATTTGAACATATTGAAATCGCCACGAACGGCGGAAAAATTAAACCGACGATTACGATTTTCCCTCCTGAGAAGAATGGGGAAAAACAAGTGGAGATCTGGAATCACCAGCTCATCCGCTATGCGGGATATGAGACTGAAAAAGGAAGAGTCGGTGATCCGGCATCATATGAGCTGACGGCTGTCTGCGAAAAACTCGGCTGGCGCGGGAAGCGGACCGATTTTGATATTCTGCCGCTGCTTTTCCGGATGAAAGGGGACGGGCAGCCGGTCTGGTATGACCTGCCTCAGACGCTCGTGAAAGAAGTGCCGATCACCCATCCGGATATTGAAGAGTTTGCCGATTTAAATCTCAGATGGTACGGGGTTCCGATTATCGCCGATATGAGGCTTGAAATCGGCGGGCTGTCGTACAACGCGGCGCCTTTTAACGGATGGTATATGGGAACCGAAATCGGCGCAAGGAACCTTGCTGACGAAAAACGGTATGATATGCTCAAAAAAGCCGCTGCGGTCATGGGGATTTCCGCCAGCCTGAATACCGACCTGTGGAAAGATCAGGTGCTGGTGGAACTGAATAAGGCAGTGCTCTATTCATACAAAAAACACGGTGTCAGCATTGTCGATCACCATACGGCGGCGAATCAATTTAAACGCTTTGAAGAACAGGAACAAGACGCGGGCAGAAAGCTGACGGGCGACTGGACCTGGCTGATTCCGCCGATCTCGCCGGCTTCCACCCACATTTTCCATAAATCATATGACAATACGATTGTGAAGCCGAATTATTATTATCAGGACAAGCCTTATCAGTAACTGATGGTAAAAGTGCGGTACCCTTTCAGACGGTGTGATTCTTCGATGGTTACGCCTGTGACATTTGAGAAGGGGCTGCCTTTTCTGACTGCTTCGGCAAATTGTTTTAACGACTCTTCAGGACCTTCGGCAAGGATTTCCACCCGGCCGTCATCACGGTTTTTTACCCAGCCGGCTACCTTATGTCTGTCGGCTTCCATCTGGACGAAGTAGCGAAAACCTACGCCCTGAACCCGACCGTCTGCAATCATATGATATTGAAGCATGGAAAAACCACCTTTTTCTTACTATGATAAAGGAAAGATATGAGATTTCGCAAAGGATGTGAACGAGGTGACGCAAGACTATTCTGTCTTATCTATCAATCTCGGAAAGCCCGCAATTCATGAATTTGCCGGCAGACAAATCAATTCCGGCATCATAAAGCGGCCCGCAGATTCTCCCGTCATGCTGTATAAAACCCATTTTGACGGGGACGGGCAAGCCGACTTGAAGCATCACGGAGGCCCCGATAAAGCGGTGTGCGTGTATCCCGCCGAGCATTATTCATATTGGGAAACAACGCTCGCGAGAAAACTTCCCGCCGCCGCGTTCGGGGAGAATGTAACGGTCAAAGGACTGGCCGAACAAGACGTGTGGATCGGAGACGTCTTTCAGCTGGGGGAAGCCGTCGTTCAAGTAAGCCAGCCGCGCCAGCCCTGCGTCAAACTCGCGCTCAAATATGGCATCAAAGATATGGTGCTCCGTGTACAGCAGACGGGATTTACCGGCTTTTATTTCAGGGTGCTTGAAGAAGGATATGTCGATCCGCGTCCCGTCCTCAAGCGTCTGTCGAGAGGAAAAGAAAGCATTTCCGTCTGGTATGCGAATGAAGTGAAATATCGTGATTCCGGCAATCTGTCAGCGATTGAAGAAATACTGCGGGAAGAAGCGCTGTCAGAAAGCTGGAGGGAGTCCTTCCTTAAAAAAAGAGACAGGCTCACTAATGTATAGAAAAAAAGCCGTGCTGCACTGACAGCACGGCTGATTTACGTTATGCTTGTTTTTTTGTTTCCAGCAGATTGGCAAGGAAGTACTTTTTGAAGCTTTGAAGCTTTCTTCCTTCATAGTGGGTAATTCCTTTTTTCTTTAACTCTTCTACATACCAGCCTTTACTGCCATAATGCATGTCAGAAAACTCCTTTCTCCGTTCTCCCGCTGGGGAGGTTTCTTCAGCTTTTGCCAAACTTTTGGCATTGTAACATCTATAAAAAGACGCTGAAAAGGGATAATGCAAAAACTGAGACTTTCGATTCAGAGATGTAAAGCTTTCTTACATATATATGTAAAGGGCGGTCTTTTCATGCTTAATGGCCGGTTAATTTTAACAGCACCGTTCCGAGTGTCATGATTCCGAAAACGACGCCGAAATAAATCAGCATCCCCTTCTTTTTCTTCACTCCGTAAACGGTGAGAATGATGCTTTCAATAAAGAAAATAAACCCGAAGATAATAAACCACATGTTGAAAAATGGCTCCTTTCACAGACATATGTCCAGTGTAGCACAACTCTTATAACGGAGCATAAAAAAGCCGGGCACTGTATCAGTGTCCGGCAAGTTTGACGAGAAGCTGGGCCAAATGCTGTTTTTCATTGTCATCCGCAATGTCCCACAGTTCTTGTAAGAGTTTTTCTTCCGCATTGCGGGGCTCCTCGTGTTTGGCGAGATAGTCCCCGAGGATGGCGGCGCTTTTGATGATTTTGCTGTCATCCAGACCCAGTTTTTTTCCGGCGGAAATTTTCTGATGAAGGTACGCCTTAAATTCCTCGAAATCCTCTAAAATCTGCTGTTTCGTTACGCCGTGCATGGCGTGTATTTCGTTTTCGATTTTGATTTTTTCTTTATCTTTTTTCATGCGTCTCCCTCCTTCGGGTTAGTTGTTGTATACCTGTTTGGAAGGGAGATGAAACATTACAATGCAGTTAAAATAATCGGTTTGTCTTTTGTGATCACGATGGTGTGTTCCACTTGGGCGACAAGGCTTTTATCCGGCGTTTTAAACGTCCAGCCGTCTCCCGCTTCAACAATCGTTTCCGCTTTCGTGGAAATAAACGGCTCAAGCGCGATCACGGTTCCGTTTTTAAACAGCGCGTTATCAAACGGATCGTAGTAATTCATGATGTGGTTCGGCGCTTCATGGAGGTTTCTGCCGATTCCGTGGCCCGTCAGCGTTTTAATAACGGTAAATCCGTTGGAGCGGGCTTCATGGTAGACGGCTCTGCCGATCTGGTTTTGGCGTTTGCCGGCTTTTGCCTGATCCAATCCTTTCTGAAATGCGGATGCTGCGCAGTTACAAAGCTTTTGCAGACGTTCATCGCCTTCTCCGAGCACAAATGAAATTCCCGTATCGGAATAAAAACCGCCGAACTCCGCCGAAATATCGATATTTACAAGATCCCCGGCTTTTAAGATTTTAGAGGCGCTCGGAATGCCGTGAGCGACTTCGTCATTTACGCTGATGCATGTCACGCCCGGGAAATCGTATTCCTTCTCCGGAGCGGAAGCGGCTCCGTGCTCGTCAAGCACAGCCTTTCCGATCAGGTCAAGATCTTTCGTGCTCATGCCGGGCTCGGCTTTTTTCTTCATTTCTTCACGCGCCAGCGCGACGATTCTGCCGATTTTTTTAAGGCCTTCTAATTCTTGATCGTTCGTTACAATCATTGTCATTCCCGCTTTCTATTTTTAATCATCTGATTCAAGCTTACCACAACTGGTTTATAAATAGAAAACCAACAAGCCTTATGTGAATAAATGAAGGAAAATTGGTATAGATCACTAGATAACTTATGTGGTATATTTAAGAAAAAAGAAGGGGGATGGGTAAAATGCTTCAATTTTTGCAAAAACTCGGAAAATCATTTATGCTTCCGATTGCCGTTCTGCCCGCCGTTGGTATTATTTTGGCCATCGGCAGAGAGGACTTATTAAATATTCCGTTCATTTACGCGGCGGGGACCGCGGTATTTGATCATCTGCCGCTGATTTTCGCGATCGGAATTGCGATCGGGATTTCGAAAGACAGCAACGGGGCCGCCGCTCTGTCGGGAGCAATTTCTTATATCATGCTGGACGCGGCTGTAAAATCAATCAATTCGACAAATAATATGGCCGTTTTCGGAGGGATTATCGCCGGGTTAATTGCGGGATACACGTATAATCGCTTTAAGGATACGAAGCTGCCCGAATATCTCGGGTTTTTCAGCGGGCGCAGGCTCGTTCCGATTGTAACGGCGCTGATTACCATTATTTTGGCGGGGATCTTCGGATTTGTGTGGCCGCCGATTCAGTCGGTGATTACGTCTTTCGGGGAATGGATGATCGGGCTTGGCGGAATCGGCGCCGGGATTTACGGGATTTTTAACCGGCTTTTGATTCCATTCGGTCTTCATCATGTGCTGAATAATATTTTTTGGTTCCAGTTTGGCGATTTTCACGGAAAAACGGGAGATCTGGCCCGCTTCTTTGCGAAGGATCCGACGGCGGGAACTTATATGACGGGATTCTTCCCGATTATGATGTTCGGGCTTCCGGCCGCATGTCTGGCAATGATTGCCACGGCTAAGCCAAGTAAGCGCAAAGCGACGGCCGGAATGATGATCGGTCTCGCGCTGACGGCATTTATTACCGGAATTACAGAGCCGATTGAATTTGCATTTATGTTTTTATCACCGCTTTTGTACGGGGTTCATGCTATATTAACCGGGTTCTCTTTATTTATCGTGAATGTTCTCGGAATCAGGTCAGGTTTTTCATTCTCGGCGGGGGCGATCGATTATCTCCTCAGCTACGGCATTGCCGAAAAACCGCTATTGCTGCTCGTTGTCGGGCTTTGTTATGCGGTGATCTATTTTGTCGTCTTCTATATGCTCATCAAAACGTTAAACTTGAAAACGCCGGGACGGGAAGATGATGAGGAAGAGGAAGAAGTGCTTAGTGAAGATACGGCCGGTTCCGTCGAAGAACATGCCATGCTCAAGGGGCTCGGCGGCAGGCAAAACCTCGAAACGATTGATCACTGTGCGACCCGCCTCAGGCTGACCGTGCAGGATACGTCTCTCATTAATGAGGCGGTGCTTAAAAAAGCGGGAGCAAAAGGGGTTATCAAAACGGGGAATAAAACGGCGCAGGTCATTATCGGGCCGAACGTCGAATTTGTCGCGGAAGAGCTGAGAGAAGCCGTCCGCCGTGACGACCGGAAGCAGACTTGAAAAATCCGGATCACCTAGGTGATCCGGATTTTTTTTGAACATATATCAAGTTTCACATAACGTACAAAAAACAACGTTTTCTTCTATGTTAAGATTCATGTAGAACAAGTATGGAGATGATGTAAGGTGACATGGATTGCAGTTGTTTCAATTGTCGTCATAAGCCTGATTAAGATTGTGCTGACATGCCTTCCTACCGGAGCGGTGGAATGGATCCTCCGCAAGTTTGAAACCCATTCAAAGCTCAGTGACGCGTCCGCTGCCGTTTCCCTCGGCGGAAAACGTCTGGAAGGCGAAGACAAACGCCGGGTGATTGATGATTTTAACGAGGCCGTGTTTATCGAACGGCATTATATATACCCAGGGGATGAAGAGCGTTATCTTCATCCGCAAAACGGAGCCGATCCGCTTGTCATTAAGACGAGAAAAGGAAAAAAAGATGTGACGGTGTTTGTATACAGCTACGGAGATCATGTAGATGTCGTCAAACAGCAGAAAAAGAAAGTCGTCGCTTATTCAGTTCTTTCCGACAGCCTGCAAAAGCGCTCTATGGCCGCCGCCGGGAGCTGAACATAAAAAGCCAGATCATTGATATGATCTGGCTTTTGTTTATTCTTTTTGATCGTCTGCTGAGGAATCTTCACGCTTCGTATAATCGAATTGTGAAGGGTCCACTTTCTTAAAGCCTTTCGGCTGATAGAAACGAAGCAGATCGCCGTTGATGATCTTATCAGACATTTCAAGCTCAGTCTTGACGAGAGAGTCTTCTTTTTTGTCGACTTCTGAATCATCTAAAAGTCTTCCGGTTTTTGTATCGTAATACTTGCCGGACACTTTCGTATAGTTCGGCGAGATGAAGTCTCCGTTACGGAACGGAATGACTTCTCTGTGTTCTTTCGATAAGATATCTGAACCTGACATGAGATAATCTTTCGTATCGACGCCGAGCAGATGAAGAACGGTCGGCGCGACATCGACTTCACCGGCAAATTTGTGATTGCGGCCGCCTTTCACGCCGGGAGCGTGGATAAAGAGCGGCACCCGCTGAAGCTGGGCATTGTCGTATTCAGTGATCTCATCTTTGCCGAGCACTTTCGCCATCGCTTTATTATGGTTTTCGGAGATGCCGTAGTGGTCTCCGTACATCACGATAATCGACTTATCGTACAGGCCGTCTTTTTTCAGGTCATGAAAGAACTGTTCAATTGATTCATCCAGATAGTTCGCGGACTGGAAGTAGTTATTGACGACTGAATCGCCAAAGTCTCCCGCCGGGAAGTCCGTGTCTTCTTTATCCATTCCGAACGGGAAGTGGTTGGACAGCGTAATGAACTTCGTATAGAACGGCTGCGGCAGGCTCTTTAAGAGCGGCATGGATTCTTTGAAATACGGTTTGTCTTTCATGCCGTAGTTTTTCGTGTTTTCTTCGCTCATGTCATAATAAGCGGAATCGAAAAACTTATCGATGCCTTCCGCTTTGTACATTTCGTTACGGTTCCAGAAAGTCTGCGTATTTCCGTGGAAAGCGGCAGACGTGTACTTTTTGCCTTTTAAGATCGCAGGAACGGACTGCAGCGTGTTTTGCGCTTTATTGACGAAAACCGAACCTTGCGAAAGCGGGTACAGAGAGTTCTCCATCATAAATTCCGCATCAGATGTTTTACCTTGTCCCGTTTGGTGGAAAAAGTTATCAAAGTAGAATGTTTGATTATCGTGCGCCAGTTTGTTTAAAAACGGCGTCACTTCCTTGCCGTTAATTTTGTAATCAATGATAAAGGACTGCAGAGACTCTAATGAGACATAGATGACGTTTTTTCCTTCGGCTTTTCCGAAGTAGACGTTATTCGGCACGTCATAGTTGGCCTTCATATAGTTTTCCACATCCGTTACATCGCTTGAATCGGCAAGCGCGCGCTGGCTGTTTGATTTCACATTCTGCACGGCATCGTAAATCGTAAAGTTGTACGTGCCCAAGTATTTCACCAGATAGTTACGGTCAAATGAGCGTGTCAAAAGCTCGGGACGGTCGGATTCCGCGACGGCGAGGTTGATCAGGAACATAAGCACGGCGGAAGCCAAAACGATTCTGAATGATTTCTTCGCCGGTTTTTCAGCCGGTTTTCTCATCTTAAGGGCCAAAATAATCAAAATGACGGTATCCAGGAAGTAGAAGGCGTCTGTCCATCTCATTAACGAGAACGCGCTGTCTCCGAGCTGGCCGCCGTTTGTCTTTGCCTGCATCATGACCGGGATGGTAATGAAATCATTAAAGAATCTATAATAGACGATGTTTGCAAAAAGCAAAAAAGACAATAAAAAATGAATCACAATAATGGCTGTCTGCTGTAATTTTTTCTTGAAAAGAAGCCCAAGTCCAAGAAAGAACAAGCTGGAGCTCAGCGGATTCACAAAAAGCAATATTTTCTGGATCGTGTTGTCTATGCCGAGGTTAAAGTTTAAAATATAAGCGACATATGTTTTCACCCACAATAACACGACCGCTATCAAGAAGAAGGCAAGTCCTCTTTCTTTTATAAATGTTTTCATTGTTACACTCCTTTTTTCCGATCACGGTTTAAACGGAACGATAGAAAAAACGAACGTAATCAATATACCATGAAACCAGCAAATAGAAAAGGTGGAAAAGGCTCATCGGAAAAAGGGCGAAAAACGCTGTCGCAACGGCGGTTAATCTGTTGAATGACAGCTTTAAAACATATAAATGGAACAAACTGGGATTTGTGTTTCCGTATGATCATACCCGGTTCTATTGAAAAAAGAGGTGAACAGTGATGGATATTGCCCATATCGTGGCTGAAGATAAAATCAAGCGCGCCATTAAGGACGGAGAGTTCGCCGGCATCAAAGGAATGGGAAAGCCCCTGCCGAAAGACGATGCCGCACATCTTCCGGAGTCGCTCAGAATGGGCTACCGCATATTAAAAAACGCCGGGATCGCCGAGGATGAGGGCGCGCTGAAGAAAGAGCTGATGACGCTCGATTATTTGATCGCCAAGTGCCGCAATGAACAGGAGCGGGATCACTTGCGGAACAAACGGACGGAAAAACAAGTCAGACTCGACAAACTGACGGAGGAGAAAGCCATGTTCTCAAAACCCGCATCTTCTCATTATAAGGAGAAAGTGTACAGACGGCTGGGCCGCCCGTAAGCCGGCTCTTTAGATTTTTTTCTGAAAAGGAATGTGCTCCATAAGGCGCGGGTAGGAAATGTGGAGCAGGCCGTTTACGCACTGCGCCTGTAACAGGTGGGGCTCAGCCGGTTCAGGAAGCTCAATCGTCTCATCGATTTCCCCGTAATACCGGTTTTGGCAGACGCCCATGTTCTTTGGAAAAAGGGGTGTGATGTTTCCTCTGATATGCAGCCGTGTTCTTGACAGCAGCCTCAATGTCAATTCTTCTTCGTAAACGCCGGGCATTTCCACAATGACGAATGTGTGCTGTTCATCCTGATAAATATCATAAGTCAGGGTGTTTTTTTGTAAGGAGAAAAAATCTTCGGGAGATTTCCGTTTCAGGACATTGGTCCAAAAGTCGCTGGGCTTGTGCTCGTTCGTAATCTCAAGCCACTTTCTCATTTTTTCGATATCCACTTCGGCAGAACCTCCCTATATTTGATTTGCGATCGGCATTGACGGGTTGGCGATCTGATCCTGATCGCTCACGTCAGGGTCAAGATGGCCCGAATTCAAACATCCGGCGGCCGGCGAAAAATCCCCTAAAGAAAAGTTCGCGCCGACAAATTTGCTGTTGGCGGTGTGGCTGTTTTGCACGGTCTGACCGATATCGACGTTTCCGTTTTGCGTTGCTCCGTTTACTTTTATATTGACGACGTTAATTTGGTAAGGCATTCATAAAAACCCCTTTAATCTATAATGGGCGGCACCGGCGTAATATTTGCGGTATCTGCGGTTCCGATGGCTGTCTGGTCGTTGACATCAGGATCATTTAACAAGTTCTCCATCATCGATTCTATAGGTGACGTATCGCCGAATGAAGAGTTCAGTCCTTGTGATTTGTTATTTGTGGTGGGACTGTTGTATGCCGCTTCCCCAATCGTAATAGATCCGTTGCCAGAAATACTGTTAATCTTCAAATAGTACAGGTTGATAACAGTGGATGGCATCTCTTCACACCTCTTTAACTTAGTTGTACAGTACTGTATGCTTTTTGTGCTCCTGTTGTGAATTCCGCCCGGACATGTTCCCGATAAACAAGAAGTCAAGGCCCGGTTCCGGCGGGGCCTTTTTTGTTTCAGGGTCTTTCGCAGTATATTTGTGATGAAAGCGCTATAAAAATAGATTGACGACATGTATATACATCATTACAATAGAGTCATAAACATGTATATACAAGTTTGTAAGACAAAATGAAAACGGTTACGGAGGGGATGGCATGGGTGAGTTTAACCGGGCTGCGCGGCAGATCGCTGAAGCTGTCGGCGGAATCGAAAATATTGAGGCGGCGACTCATTGTGTGACGCGTTTGCGGTTTGCATTAATAGATGAAACCAAAGTAAACCAAAAAATGCTTGATGCAATAGACATTGTCAAAGGATCTTTTGCGGTAAACGGGCAGTTTCAAGTCGTGATCGGGCAGGGGACGGTCAACAAAGTATATGCGGAATTAGTGAAGGAAACGGGGATGGGTGAAGCGTCCAAGGATGACGTGAAGAAGGCGGCGGCGCAAAAAATGAATCCTTTACAGCGTGCTGTGAAAACGCTTGCGGACATCTTTATTCCGCTCTTGCCGGCGATCGTCACGGCCGGGCTGTTAATGGGTCTGAACAACATCTTAACGGCGGAAGGCATTTTCTACAGCGCCAAATCGATTGTCCAAGTGTATCCGCAATGGGCGGATCTCGCCAATATGATTAATCTGATCGCGGGGACGGCCTTCGCTTTTCTGCCGGCTTTAATCGGCTGGTCGGCAGTGAAGCGGTTCGGAGGAAGCCCGCTCTTGGGCATCGTGCTCGGGCTGATGCTGGTGCATCCTGATCTGTTAAACGCATGGGGCTACGGGGCCGCCGAGCAGAGCGGCGATATTCCGGTGTGGAACCTGTTCGGCCTTGAGGTGCAGAAAGTCGGATATCAAGGTCAGGTGCTCCCGATTCTGCTGGCGTCTTATTTACTTGCCAGGCTTGAGCTCTTTTTGACGAAACGGACGCCGGAGGGCATTCAGCTGTTGGTCGTCGCGCCGGTGACGCTTTTGGTCATCGGTTTTCTATCCTTTGTCATCATCGGTCCGATTACCTTTGCGATCGGTAACGCGCTGACGGCGGGATTGATTGCCGTTTTCGGCCAATTCTCCGCCATCGGAGGCCTGCTGTACGGAGGGCTGTATTCGGCGCTTGTAATCACGGGGATGCATCATACGTTTCTGGCGGTCGATCTTCAATTAATCGGATCAAAGCTCGGCGGCACATTTTTATGGCCGATGCTCGCATTGTCAAATATCGCTCAAGGGTCGGCGGCTTTGGCCATGATGCTGATTACAAAAGATAAAAAACAGCGGGGGCTTTCACTGACGGCCGGCATTTCCGCATATTTGGGCATTACCGAGCCGGCGATTTTCGGAGTGAATCTGCGTTACAAATTTCCGTTTGTGATCGCCATGATCAGTTCGGGAATCGCGGGGATGTTCATCTCCGTCAAAGGCGTTCTCGCAAGCTCGGTCGGAGTCGGCGGCGTGCCGGGGATCTTCTCCATTATGAGTCGGTACTGGGGTCCGTTTGCGATCGGAATGCTGATCGTGCTGATTCTCCCGTTTGCGGGAACATACGGGTATGCGCGGCTGAAACGGCAAAAATAATAAACCTGCGGGGCGCCTTCTATCAGGCTGTCCCTTTTCCCTTTCAATTCAAAACATTACAGGCGGTGAAGAAAAATGAAAACAGACAGCACACCATGGTGGAAAAAGGCAGCGGTATATCAAATTTATCCGAAGAGCTTTAATGATACGACGGGAAACGGGATCGGTGATCTGAACGGTATTATCGAGAAGCTTGATTATTTGCAGAAGCTTTTGATTGATGTCATTTGGCTTACGCCGATTTACGATTCGCCGCAGAATGACAACGGTTATGACATTCGCGATTACTGCACCGTTTATGAAGAATACGGAACGATGGAGGATTTTGAACGCCTTCTCGATGAAGCGCACAAAAGAGGAATCAAGGTCGTTATGGATCTTGTCGTCAACCATACATCAGTCGAGCATCGGTGGTTCAAAGAAGCGGTCTCGTCACCCGACAGTCCGTATCGGGATTTTTACATTTGGAAAGATGGAAAGGAAGACGGCCGGGCGCCGAACAACTGGGAATCAAAATTCGGCGGTTCCGCTTGGGAGCTCGACCCGGCGTCAGGCCAGCACTATCTGCATTTATTTGATGTGTCGCAGGCCGATTTGAACTGGGAAAATGAAGAGATGAGAAAACAGGTTTACGACATGATGCATTTTTGGTTCCGAAAAGGAATCGACGGTTTCCGGCTGGATGTGATCAACCTCATTTCTAAAGACCAATCGTTTCCTGATGCCGAGGATGGGCGTGACGGGCGCCCTTATTATACGGACGGGCCGCGCGTGCACGAATTTCTCCATGAGATGAACCGGGAAGTGTTTTCGAAATATGACAGTATGACGGTCGGTGAAATGTCCTCGACAACGGCTGACCACTGCATCCGGTACACAAACCCTGAGAATAAAGAACTCGATATGACTTTTAACTTTCACCATTTAAAAGTGGATTATCCGAATGGTGAAAAATGGGCGCTCGCTCCGTTTGATTTTCTGAAGCTGAAACGGATTTTAGCGTTTTGGCAGACGGAGATGCAAAAAGGCGGAGGCTGGAACGCATTATTCTGGTGCAACCATGACCAGCCGCGGGCCGTATCCAGATACGGAGACGACGGCGTATACCGGACGAAATCAGCCAAAATGCTGGCGGCGGCCATTCATATGATGCAGGGCACGCCTTACATTTATCAAGGTGAAGAGATCGGCATGGGCAATCCGAAATTCGATGACATCGGCTCATACCGCGATGTCGAATCATTGAACATTTACAAAAAGATGAAGGAAGAAGGTGTGCCCGAAAAAGACATTATCGCCATTTTAAAAGAGAAATCAAGAGACAATGCAAGAACCCCCATTCAGTGGAACAGCGGGCCGCACGGCGGTTTCACGACAGGAACGCCTTGGATTCCGGCGGCGGATGATTATCGGGACGTTAACGCGGAAGCGGCTTTGCGGGACCCGGATTCAATTTTCTATCATTATCAGAAGCTCATCATGCTCAGAAAGGAATATGACATCGTGACGGAAGGAACGTTTGAGCTGCTAGCTGAAGACGATCCGGCGGTTCTGGCGTACGTCAGACACGGCAAGGATGAAAAACTGCTGTGCATCAACAACTTCTACGGGAAAGAAGCGGACTTTACGGTTCCGTTTAAAGACACGGACGGCTGGCGGTTTACGGTGCTGCTGACGAATGATGAACCGAGGGAAGGGCGGCCGGAACGATTGACGCTCCGTCCGTATGAATCGATCGTTTATCATCTGACAAAAGCGTGATACACTAATCTGGGTGGTCAAATGAAAGTGAATAAATACATCACAATCTATAAAGATATGGTGCGGCAGATCGAAAGCGGCCAGCGGCAGGCTGAAGACGTTCTTCCGTCTGAAAATGATTTGTGCGATCAATACGGCACATCACGAGAAACCGTCCGCAAAGCGCTCAATATGCTGGCGCAAAACGGCTACATCCAGAAAATCAAAGGCAAAGGCTCCGTCATATTAGACAGAGAAAAAATGCGTTTTCCCGTCTCAGGCCTGATCAGCTTCAAAGAGCTTTCGGAAACGCTCGGAAAAGAGACGAGAACGACGGTTCACCGTCTCGGGCTGATCCTGCCTCCCTCAGAAGCCGCAAAAGAGCTTGGTACAGAAGCGGATGAAAAGGTGTGGGAAGTCGTCAGATCAAGACGGATTGACGGAGAACAAATTATTTTGGACAAGGATTACTTTGTAAAAAAACATGTGCCTCTATTGACGAAGGCGATTTGTGAAGATTCGATCTATGAGTATCTCGAAGGAGAGCTCGGCCTGTCCATCAGCTACGCGCAAAAGGAAATTGTCGTGGAGCCGGCGGGGGCAGAGGACCGGAAGTATTTGGATCTCGGCGGATTCAGCCATATGGCGGTCGTGAAAAACCGCGTCTTTTTGGAGGATACCAGCCTCTTTCAGTACACGGAAAGCCGGCACAGGCTCGATAAATTCCGTTTCGTCGACTTTGCGAGAAGAGAAAAATAAAAACGGACTGCCGCGGCAGCCCGTTTTTTTTGTCAGTATCAAAATGAATACTATCCAACAAAAATGTGCGTACTGGTACTTTCAAAAATAATGGCTACAATAGTACATAACGATTGAAAAGGAGAGATCATGAATGTCAGATAAAAAACAGCAGATCATCGAAGCGTATCAATTCAGACACGCCACAAAGGAATTTGATCCTGAGAAAAAAATTTCAGAAAGCGATTTTGAATTCATTTTAGAAACGGGAAGATTATCCCCAAGCTCACTCGGTTTGGAGCCTTGGAAATTTGTCGTCGTTCAAAATCCGGAGCTTCGTGAAAAACTCCGCGAGTTCACTTGGGGCGCGCAAAAGCAGCTGCCGACCGCAAGCCATTTCGTACTTCTGCTTGCCCGGACGGCAAAGGATATCCGTTTTGACGCCGACTATGTCAAAAATCACTTGCGGGAAGTCAAAAAAATGCCGGAAGACATGTATGAAGGCTATATCAGCAAAACGGAAGACTTCCAGAAAAATGATTTCAATCTGCTTGAATCAGATCGCGCGCTGTTTGACTGGGCATCCAAACAGACATACATCGCCCTCGGCAATATGATGACAGCCGCTGCGCAGATCGGAATCGACTCCTGCCCTGTAGAAGGCTTCAACTACAAAGAAATTCACCGGATTCTTGAAGAAGAAGGGCTTCTGGAAAACGGAAGTTTCGACATCTCTGTCATGGCCGCATTCGGCTACCGTGTCAGAGAACCGCGCCCGAAAACAAGATCTGCCTCAAAAGACGTTGTAAAGTGGGTATAAGATAAAAAAAGCTGCCGGGCGTGTCCCGGCAGCTTTTAACGTTTATTTGGTTTTGCTAAAAAACAGGCGGTGATCCAGGACGTAACGGGAATGATGATGCCGATCCCGATTCCGGCACAAAGAATGGTGACGGCTTCCGCACTGAATACTTTTGAGTTCACTATTTTTTCAGCTGAGTATGATAAGTCTTTAAACCAGATAATTAAAGCCAAATAGCTGCCGAAAAAAGCAAAGAATAACGTATTCGTATTCGTTCCTAAAATATCTCTCCCGATGCTTAATCCGAATGTGTACAGATCTTTTCTGCTCATGGACGGATTATGACTGTAAATTTCCCGCATGGGTGAAGTAATGGAAATCGCGACATCGGTAATCGCCCCTATCGTGCCCATGATGATCATGGCTGCGGTAACCTTCACAAAATCCACCCCGACAAACAGTGTGAATATGCCGATATCACCCAATTCTTCTTCACCGAATCCCTGAATCGAAGTATGTTTTGTTACAGACATAATAAAAAACAGCAGCAGTACAATCGTCAGCATTGCAGAAATAAAGGCGGTTACGGTTTTGACGTTTCCTCCATTAATATAAAAAAGAGTAATGCTGCAAATCACGGCGGAAGAGAGCAATGTTAAAACAATCGGATTGATGTGCGGGTCTGTCATTAAAATGATGGTGAGAAAGAGAACGCCGAAATTTAAAAATAGCGCAATAAAAGACCTCGCTCCTTTTTTTCCGCCGATGATGACCATCAATAGAAATAAAATCGCCGCGAGAATTACGATGACATTCATGAGCTTGCCTTCTTTCGTTTAATAAAAAAGATAGAAGCATACAGACTGGCGGGTATGGCTAATACGATTCCGATCCCTCCGGCCAATGCTCTGGCTATTTCCAAGGAAATGTTCATAGAAAGAGTGAATCCTATCGGGGAATCATTTTTCAAATACAACAGCATCATCGGAATAGAGCCGCTTATATAAGCAAAAAACAGAATGTTGGTCATCGCCCCCATGATGTCTTTTCCGATCTCCATCCCGGAACGTCTGAGAGCTTGTAATGAGATACCCTTGTTTTCTTCATATAATCCGAAGACAGATGACGTCATGGTAATGGCTACATCCATGACCGCTCCCAGTGATCCGATAAATACCCCGGCCATGAACACCGTGTGATAAGGGCGGGTTAAATACTGCATTTCCTCATATCTGAGACCTTTCTCTCCGGTTGCCAGCATCACCAGATACGTAATCAGCAGGGAAACGAAAGTGCCTGCGAGCGTCGCGGCAATGGCAGCGTATGTTTTCGCGTGAAAACCGCTGACAAGCAGCAATGAGATGACAGTAAAGATGAGAATACAGATACCGCAGATGAAAATTAACCCTATATTAGGATGCTTCCTGTACAAATCTAATGCAAACGACAGTAAAACGGCGTTAAATATCAGGCTGACGATCGAAAAGAAGCCTTGTTTTTTGCCGACGATAAGCAAGGTGAAGATGAAAACCCAAGCGATCAGCAAAAGCTGCTTATCCCGTTTTTTATCTATAATGCTTCCCGATATATCCTTGTTTGATGGTTTCCCTTTATCAATAGAAACGAATACTTCATCGCCAATCGAATATTTCTGATCATTCGCTCCGGATGATGAATACTGATTGGACAAATGAATGAGCTGTCCTTTCTGACTGCCGTTTTCAAGTCTGGCTGTGATCGTCTGATTGAAAATCTTATCTTTGTTTTTATGCTTGTCCTGTACGTCAGACTGATGTTCCAATGTTGTTTTCGTCACTTTGGCAATCGGCCGCTCATAAAAAGAAGCATTGTGAGTGACGAAAATGAGCGAGCTGATAAAACAGAGCGCTGTTATCACGTAAAACAGCTTTTTCTTGTAAGACATGCGGTTTCGTTTGTGTCCTGTTATCTTCAAAAAAAGTCCTCCAAACAGGCGGCGCCGTATGAAAGAGAGGCCCTGCCGTGAAGTGTTAAACGATGCGGATGCAGTCTTTCGCGAATAACGGTCATATTTTATCACTCGGCCGTACGGCTGTCGACTCAGAGGGGGACCGAGAGAAAAAGCTCCCCTGAAATCAGATCAGGAGAGCTCTTGGGATGAACCGCCCGATAAAAGCGGTCTTTTTATGCTTCGTTCACTTTTTTTGCTTTTCTTCTTTGATACAGATACAGTGCGGTTCCGAGCGCGCTGATGAGAAACCCGGCAAGAAGGATGGAATACATCGTTGTGGCCGTATCAGGAAGCAGGCCGCCCGGCGATACTCCGTCCTGTGCAGGGCCGGATGACGGTTTTTGTCCGTTTGGCTGCTTTCCGGAGCCGTGGTCTCCGCTTGTCGGCGGCGCGCTCTTCGTGTTTGCGTTTAATATGGTGTATTCACTGAAATGATTTGTATAGCCCGTGACGAGATCGTGTGAAACCGAACCGTTGTCTGTTTTTGTATAGACGTTCTTTTTCCGGTCTACATGGTAAATGCCCGGCTGTTTCGCCTTTTTCGTATTCTCAATGCGCAGGGTGAGCTTTACCGGCGCTTTGAATGTTTTGATGTCTTTGTTTTTCTGCTTCATTGTAAAGTCGTATACATTTGAAAGCGCCCCGCTTACTTTTCCTTTCGGCGTCACGCCGAATCGTGTATCAGCTGAAGCAGCGTTTGCCATCGGCATTTTCATGCTGAACTTGTCATGCAGGATCGTAAGGGAAGAATCCGATGTTCTGTCCTTTAACAGGCCGATTTGTTTTTTGGTCACGCTGAGATCAATCGGCTTTTTGGCGCCGTCATTCTTATCGTAATACACGATCGGCGTGTTGGCGTTTTTGGCATAAACGGCAAATGCGCTGTCATCTTCAAGCGTCCACGAACCGTTTTTTTGTTTCGTCGGCAGATACACTTCCTGCGCGCGGCCGTCAACTTTCGGTTCCACCGCTTTTCCCGCTTTTTCAAGCTGCTCGGTGAAGACCTCATAGTCGACAAAGCCAAGGTCTTCTTTATGGGACGCTTCGTTAAAGACGGAATATCCGTCTCCGCCTTCACCGACAAAGTTACTGGTGGCGACTCTGTATGTCTTCTTATCAGAAATCGGCTTTACGCTGCCGTCATCCTGTACGGCCGCAGCTTGAAGAACGCGGTGTCCCGGCTTTTTATTCAGTGTAAACGTGTATGTTAAACCGGCAACTTGAGGGAAGGCGCCGCCTTGAGTCTCAATTCCGCTTAACCCTTGTTCCAAGGCTTGTTTGATCTGTTTTCCGGTTAAATCCGCGACGTAAAGCGTGTTGCCGAACGGCATCACATTCAGCACATCGCCGAGTGTGATGTCTCCTTTATCAATGCCCGCGCGGATGCCGCCCCCGTTTGTGATCGCGATTTGGGCGCCGGCCGCTTCCTTCGCTTTTTGCAGCATGCCGTCTGCGATGAAGTTTCCGAGATTGGTTTCTTTGGAGCGGACATGCTCGCGCTGGCCGTCAAGTGCGACCTTTGTTGAGCCGACTTTTTCATTTTTGACTGAGACGAGCTCTTTTTTAAACGGATCAAGCTCTTTTTTCAGATCCGGGTCTTCTTTCGTCTGCTCGTTCACCGGCAGCGCCTGAAGAGAGGATTGTTCCGGCAGGACGATGCCGTTTTTGTCAAATGCGACATCGACACGGCCTAAATATTCGCCATATTCTTTTGCCTGGGCGACGATGGTCGGCTCTTCGTTTTTGACAACTTCCATTTTATCTACAAGCGTATGCGTATGTCCGCCGACGATCAAGTCGATGCCTTTTACCTTTTTGGCAAGATCGAGATCACGCTGATGCCCGATATGGGTCAGGGCAATAATTTTATTGACATGTTCCTTGTTCTGTATTTCTTTTACCGTATCTTGTGCGGATTGGAAGGCATCATGAAAGACAATGCTTTTTCCCGGGCTTGATGTGACGGACGTATCTTCTGTCGTTAAGCCGAATACGGCGACTTTTTCTCCGTTTACATCAAGCAGAATGTATGGATAGATGCCTGCTTTTTTCTTTTTCCCTGCCGTAAATGTGTCTGCTTTTTTCATGAATGGTCTGAGTTTTGACTCTTTGGACACATCGACATTTGAGCTGACGAGCGGAAAGTCAGGCGCTTGAAAATTGTATTTTCCGGACGGGTCAGCCGCGCTTCCGTTCCCGCTCAGGAAGCTGGCGAGAGCACCCGGGCCTTTATCAAACTCATGATTTCCGAAAGTCATTGCGTCGTAACCCATGCTGTTCATCAATTTTAAATCAGCCAGCCCCTGCCACTTTGTGAAATAGAGATCGCCTGAGAAAACGTCTCCCGCATCCAGCAAAATGCTGCGGTCGGTTTCGCTTCTGATTTCTTTGATTTTCGTCATCCGCCTCGCCGCGTTATCAAGGTGGGCGTGCGTGTCGTTTGTATGCATAACGGTGAGTTTCCATGCGTCATCTTTCGGCGGATCTGTGCCCGGTTCATCATCTTTGAATTGGAGCTTGTACTGTCCGTAGCCCGCGTTTTGTGATTCACCGATATAGGCGACGTCATCTGCGCGGTCGGCAAACGGCTTTGCGGCCAAGGAAGATTCAAATGTCAGGTTTGTCCCTTTGACCGGAAGGATGGACCAGTTATGATCAGCCTGCGGATTAATCGTTTTCTGCTGGATGATGTAATCCATTAAGACCTGCCTGTTCTCATCGGCAGAAGAGTATACGATTTTATCATTGCTTAAGTGAGGGAATCCTCCGCCGCCTGAAGCGCGGTAATTATTTGTGACGATCAGAAATTCCTGCTTGGCGCTGACGGGCTTTCCTTGATAAGAAAGGTTGACGATCCGGCTTGCATCGGGATGAATGACTGTTCCGTTTTCGTTGTATTTCGCCGGTTTTGTGACATCGACCTGATAGGTGACACCGTCAATGACATCAAAATTGTATGAGCGGTAGGCGTCATTTAAAAGCGCTTGGCTGCCGCCTTTTGCCTGATCGATCTGATTAAATTGCCCCGCGGACATTTCGAGCCAGTCCTTCACTTCGCTTCCGTTCAGCTTGACGATCTGAACCGTGTTGTCATACAGGTACAAATCGCCGATATTTTTGATGGCGAGGTCGCCAGCGGAAATGTTTGTATAGTAGTTTGAGCCGTTCCGCCCGCCGGCTTTAAACGGGGCGCCCGCCGAGAGGATAGGCAGATCTTTGTATTCCGTATCCTTCATCTTATTTTCGGCGTACCATTTTTGCGCATCCGTTACGATTTGAATGGACGGATCATCTTTGACTTGGGCGAAGAAACTGTTGATATCGGCTTTTGTCTGGCCGACGGGTTCTCTGATGTATTTCAATGTGCCTTCGTGCGCTTTTTTGACGGTATTGACGACGGTTTCGTTTTCCGACGTCACATTGCCGGCAATCGGCTCGATGCTGCCTTTTGCATCTTCCACATGCCACGCGCTGTCTGTTTTTTCAAGCCGGAGGTCGATGACGCCCGCATATTTGCCCCAGCTGCTTGACATGACAACGGGGATGCCGTTAATCGTGCCTTTATCGACGTCAAATTGATCAGCGCCTTTGTATTCGGCATCAGGGAAAAGCCCGTGCTGATGGCCGGATACGATCGCATCAATTCCGCTGACTTTCGTTGCCAGGTCAAAAACGGCGTTTTCCGCTCCGGAAGACTGCGCTTTTTTTTCGATGCCGCTGTGGGCGAGGGCGATGACGATATCGGCTCCTTCAGCTTTCATTTTCGGAACGGTTTTCTTTGCGGATTCCACAATGTCTTCGACCTGAAGGCGGCCTTCGAGATTTTTCTTATCCCACGTCATGATCTGGGGAGGAACAAATCCGATGTAGCCGACTTTTATCTGATGCTTGCCGCCGTTTTCATCCGTGACGGTTTTGTCTTTTATGACATAAGGCGTATAACGGTTTTCGCCGCTTAATGTTTTCACATTGGCGTTAACGATCGGATAATCAGCGCCTTTGATTGTCCCGTCCAGAAATTCAAGCCCGTAATTAAATTCATGATTGCCGAGTGTTCCTGCGTCATAATGCAGACTGTTCATCACTTCAATGATCGGATGGGTCTTTGCGCCTGAAATAATATCATTTTTCTCATATTTTACGGCGTATTCTCCGAGGGGATTCCCCTGAATCAGGTCTCCGTTATCGACAAGCAGCGTATTCGGGTTTTCGCGCCTGTGCTTCTCAATAAGCTGAGCCGTTCGGGCCAGCCCGAATTCCGTTGTCGGTTTGTCGCTGTAGTAATCGTAGTCCATCATGTTAGCGTGAACGTCAGTTGTGGCTAAAATGCTGAGATTCACACTGGAGGATTTGTTTTCTTCTGCTTTAATGGGTGATGTTGGGAGGATTAGACTAAGTATCATAACTAGGGGCAGCAGAATACGGAGTGTCATATTGACGCTGCATCGTCTTTTCTGTATTCTCACCTGTTCTCCACCTTTCAACAAATTTTGTCATGCAGTACCATTGTAAGAATATTTTGTGAAAGTTCATATAGATTTCATGATGATTCTTGTAAAAAGATGAAAAATGAGGATAATGACCTATGTGAAACGGATGAGCGGCAAACGCGTTACCTATGTTTGATGTTAGTGTGGCTGGGGTACATGGATTTATGTAGACTTCATCAAGCAGGAGGTAGTAACTATGGGTAAAAAAATTGCAGTTGTATTAACCGATTATTTTGAGGATGTCGAGTATACTGAACCTGCGAAAGCTTTTAAAGATGCGGGTCATGAATTAACCGTAATTGAACAGGAAAAAGGAAAAACAGTCAAAGGCAAACAAGGGGAAGCGGAAGTGAAAGTAGACGCGTCCATCGATGATGTAAATCCGAAAGACTTTGACGCATTGCTGATCCCGGGCGGATTCTCTCCTGACATGCTGCGTGCGGATGACCGTTTCGTCCAATTTGCCAAAGCGTTTATGGATGATAAAAAACCGGTGTTCGCCATCTGCCACGGACCTCAGCTTCTCATCAACGCGAAAGCATTGGACGGGCGCAAAGCGACAGGGTTTACATCAATCCGAATCGACATGGAAAACGCGGGCGCGAATGTTGTGGATGAAGAAGTCGTCGTCTGCCAGAACCAGCTGGTCACAAGCCGCACACCGGATGACATACCGGCATTCAACCGCGAATCATTAAAACTGCTTGCGTAATATAAAAGCGGAGCGCCGTATCAGGCGTTCCGCTTTTTTTGTGAAGATTCCCGGATAACCAGCTCAGGCGCCAGAATAATGCGTTGTTTTTTGTGCTGGGAACTGGTGATTTTATGATGCAGCAATTGAGCCGCTTCTTTTCCCGACTGCCGCGGAAAGGAAGAAACGGTTGTAAGCGGGGGATAAGAAATTTCAGCTTCCGGCACGTTATCAAAGCCGACAATGTCAATATCTTCGCCCGGAATGAGCCCGGCTTTTCTGATCCCTTGCATGACGCCGAACGCGACCAAATCACTGAAGCAGAAAATCGCGGTCGGGCGCTCAGACCGGCGGAGGAGCTCCGTCACGGCTTCACAGCCTGCTTCGCGGGTCGGCGCGCTGTCAATGACATATTCATTTTTCACTTCCAGATCCGCTTCACGGAGCGCTTTTTTAAACCCTTTCATGCGCTTCGTCCATGTTGACGAGTGCTTCACGCCGCCCAGAAACGCAATCTCCTGATGGCCTTTCTCAATGAAATGACGCACTGCCTTATAGGTGCCTTCCTCATAATCGGCTCCGACAAAATCACAGTCGGCATCGGCAATCTCCCTGACGGCGAGCACGACCGGAATGTCAAGCTGCTCAAGGCGGGAAAGGGTTTCCTCAGCCGTACCTGAAACCGGACATAAAATCAATCCGCCGACCCTGTGCTCCAGCATGGTCGAGATCAGCTGCTCCTGCTTCGCGACGGAATCAAATGTCGTGCCTAACAGCACCGTTAATCCGACTTCCTCAAGCGTATTCTGAACGCCGATCAGAAACTCTGAGAAAAACGTATTGGAAATGTCAGTAATAATCAATCCTACCGTTGTGGACGTCTGTGATCGCAAATTCGCGGCGACCCGATCATATACGTACCCCAGCTCCCGCATGGATTGCAGCACTTTCTCACGGGTCGCTTCGGAAATTCGCGGGTTATTGCGGACGATTAATGAAGCGGTGGATGTTGAGACGCCGGCATGTTCAGCGACCTGCTGCAATGTCACCCGGCGTTTTTTTTGCTGTTTCATACGTCGCATTCCTCACTTGGTTTTATTCGTTACATCCATTATAAGCGTTTTGGCGGCTGAGAAGAAAGAGAGAGGGGAGAAAATGATAAAGCGCCGGAAGACGGATTGTCCTTCGGCGCTTCTGTCACAATAGGTTATTCAAACATTTGCTCTTTAATATACTGAACCGGCATTTCACGGCCTGTCCAATATTCAAACGCCATGGCGCCCTGCCAAAGCATCATGCCGAGGCCGTTAATGGTGTTGCAGCCGGCCGCTTGAGCTTGTTCAAGCAATTTCGACGTAACGGGGTTGTAAACGACGTCTGTCACAATCAAATCAGGACGGAGCATGGATGTATCTTCAATGACGCTCAAGCCTTCAAGCGGTTTCATGCCGACACCCGTTCCGTTTGTGAAAATATCGCTTGAAGCGATTTCAGCACGCAGCGCATCTTGATCTTCGAGCGGGAAGACTTTCGCTTTGCACGAAGATCCCTTCATTTCTTCATTGATGATGCGGACGTTTTCTTCCGCTTTTTCGAAAAACGCGTCATTGCGGGCGAAAATAGAGATTTCTCCGAGGCCTTCCAATGCGGATTGAATCGCTATCGGAGTGGCAGCCCCGCCGGAACCGATCAGCGTCATTTTTTTGCCCGTGATATCGATGCCGTGTTCTTTTAAGTTGCGGACGTATCCCATACCGTCAGTGGAGTGTCCGATCAGTCTGCCGTTTTCATTAACGACTGTATTCACCGCGCCGGTGAATTTCGCTGAATCCGCGAGTTCATCGAGGTAAGGGAGAATGTTCATCTTGTTCGGCATCGAGACATTGAAGCCTCTGACGTTTAAGGCGCGCATTCCCGTTACCACATCTTCCAGCTGTTCATTGCCGACTTCAAACGCGAGGTACGCGTAGTTCAATCCTAATTTTTTAAACGCCAGGTTGTGCATCGCCGGAGATAAAGAGTGTCCGATCGGTGTTGCGAATAATCCGATAAGCTGAGTTTTTCCGTTAATCCGTCCTAAATCTTTCTTCATGATGTATTCCTCCGTTAGTCCATTCATTTGTTTTTCAACCCGCTTTGAGGGCAGAAAAACGCTGATTACATATGTTTATTTAAAATGCTGAGTACGCTGCGCAATTCTTCAACGGGAATCTGTCCGGGCGCTGATGCTTCTTTGCCCGCTCCGAACGTGCACGCTGAACCGAAGACTTCGCCGGCCAGGCGGCTGATCAGACCTGTTCCCGCCATTGACATCGTGATGATCGGCCGGTCTGCGTATTGTGTTTTCATCGTGTGAGTGGCATCCAATAATACGAAAACATCTTCAGTGCTTTGCGGCATCACCGCGATTTTCGGAATGTGCGCGCCGTACGCCTGCATGTTCCGCAGCCGAGAAATGATTTCTTCTTTTTTCGGTGTCTGATGAAAATCATGATTGGACATGACGACATATACGCCGTTGTCTTCAGCGGTTTTCACAATTGATTTGACTTCCGCTTCTCCCGTAAACAACTCAACGTCTGCAAGGTCAATGTGTTTTGTTTCGATGGCGGTTTTAAGCAATTCAATGTAAAAGCGGTCATCAATAACTTTATTTCCGCCTTCTTTATGAGTTCTGAATGTGAAAAGCAGCGGTGTTGCGCCTGCGGCTTTCCGCAGCTTTTCAAGCATGCCTTTTACGGCGTCCAGGCTGTCAACGTGCTCGTACACATCCGCCCGCCACTCAATGATATCCGGGCGAAGCCTGTTGACGGCTTCAATTTCTTCGAGCAGTTCTTTCTCTCCGGCCGCCATCAGCGGCACAATGATCTTCGGAAGCCCTTCGCCGATGACCGTGTTTCTGATCGTGATAGATTGCATGATAAATCCTCTCCCTTAAAAAATAGTCAGGCTTTCATCACTTGCTTAAAGCGGATTCCGATAAACAATGCGAGAAGGGCGCTGACGGCCGCAATTCCGATATCAAGCAGAAAAACAGGCGTCAGGCCGGCCGCTTTGGAGATCGCTCCCGTTACAAGCGGAATGACAATAAAAGATAAGCTTGATGCTATATTAACAAAAGATGTGATCGTACCTTTATTTTTAGGGAATAAAACAGCCATAACCGTCATCGCCAATTGCAGAATGCCCGCAGTTGAAAGTCCGATGACAAAGGAGCTGATGACTGATACGGCCGGCTGATGAATGAAAATCAGAGCAAGCAGCGCGATTGCCGCGATCACAGGGTACAGCACCATTACCGTAATCGGCTGAATCACTCTGTTTAACAGCACGGCCAGCAATAATACGGACACAAGCGCACCGATGCTGTAATAGCTCAGCAATTTGACAGCCTGCACCTCAGGCATGCCCAAAACGGTTTGCCCGAACTTAGGAAGCCATACTTGAACGAGCATAAACAGCGCCGTAGATGAAAAGCCTAACAGAATGATCGCAAGACCTTCGCGCCATATCGACGGCTGTGATGTGAACGCGTCATCAGACGGAGAGGCTTCCGTCCGGCCGCCGTCTTCTTTTTGCTTATGATTCGGAAACGGAACTTTTAACAGGAAAAAGCCGTTCAGGAAGAAAATAATGCCCGGTACGAAAAACGTCCAGCCGTAAAACAAATGCCTGTCCGCAATAAACGCGATGAAAAACGGAAGCACCGTCGCGCCGATGGATACAAACGCTTTGATTAACACGGTTGCAGAGCTTGCGTTTTTCGGAAATCCTTCAATAAGCGCCGGATATGTCCCGGAATCCAAGAAGGAATTGGCGATCCCTGCGAAAATGGCGAAGATAAACGCGGCCGTATAGTTTGTCGAAAGCGGAATTCCGATTAGGAAAATCAGATACAGAAAGGCGCCCGACACGATAAACGGCCGTCTCCCGAATGTATCCGAAAGCTTCCCGGCAAACAGAAGCGAAATCAGCTTCCCGATCCCGATGGCGGAGACCAAATAGCTGACCCCGGCTGCGGATGTATGAAGCTGTTTTGATAATGCCTCCATATTGGATGCGATAATAATATTGATCATGCCCAGCAGGAAATAATTAATATAAAGACCCGCTGCCATTTTGGTGTATATGTTTTTCATGATGACATCCCCTAATGCGGTTAATAAAGAATTAAATTAATTTTTAAATTAACAAAAGCACAGAACCATTCCCCTTTATTGAACCACTGCCTTTCTTTGAAAACTGGTTTGATAAAACGGTTGCAGATACAAAACTTGAATAACGCTGATATCACAACGAGTATATCGTTCTACTAAATAAAAAAAGATAAGCGGCCCGCTCATTTAGTATATCGTTCTACCAAGTTCACAGTTACTATACTCCTTCTTTTTATATGTGTCAAACCGATGAACTTTTATTTTTTACTTTTTTAAATCAAAAAAAGACCCGCCGTTTTTCGGCAGGTCTGACACGGGTTTATTTTCTGAGAGAGGCGAGCTCCTCGGCAATGGCCTGCATTTCACTCGGGCTGAATGATGCTTTTTTCATGACCATTTGATGAAGGTATGTAAGATCTTCTATTTTTTCATCACTGAAATCTTCCGCTCTGATGACGCCGACATTGAGCATGTTGAGCTTTTGCGAAATGTCTTCAATCATTTTGTTTAACGTTTCTGTTTGTTGGCTCGGCAAATTCATGCATCCTTTCATGACCGTTTTCGTACCCTTTATTCTAACAGAATTCATTTAGAATAAAAGCTTATTTCCACAGCAGCAGAAAAGTTGCTAAGATGATGATAAGGTTTTTGATCCTCAAAATGCGGGGAAAGAATAGGGAGGTTATCGATATGATACATGTGCTGTTTGTCTGTCTGGGAAATATTTGCCGGTCGCCTATGGCAGAGGCGGTATTTTCTGATATGGTGAAGAAAAACGGGCTGAACGGGCAGATTAACATTGATTCAGCGGGAATCGGCGCCTGGCATGCGGGAAATCCGCCGCATGAAGGGACAAAGGAGATCCTAAAGAAGAAAGGGATCAGCTCAAGCGGCATCACGGCGAGGCAGGTGCGTGAGTCTGATCTGACCGATTTTGATTACGTCATTGCGATGGATGCAGAAAATATCGGACATCTGCGCAGCATGGCCGGTTATAAAAAAGCGGCGCCGCGTATTGCAAGGCTGCTTGATTATGTACCGGAGTCGGACCTTGCGGACGTGCCCGATCCGTATTATACCGGGAATTTCAGCGAGGTGTACGCTTTGGTCGAGTCCGGGTGCCGTCATTTGCTGGAGACAATAAAGAAAGACCATCATTTATAAGGGGGATTGACCGATGAAGCAGACACGCATCATGGCAAAAGCGATTCTGATCGGCGCTGCCGCCGGCGGAGCACTGTCCTTATTACATAAGCCGACAAGAGAGGCATGTTTCCGGAACATGGACGCGTGCAGGCAGCGTGCGGCATTCTACCGAAAACATCCTGAAGTGCTGAAACAGCAGGCATCTGCAAAACTTGATCAAGTGAAGACCATCGCCAATACCGTATCGGATGATCTGAGTTTTTTAAACGGCCAGATCACTAAGCTGAAGCAGACGACACCGCAGGTCATTGACCTGTTAAAAGAAACGAAGGAGCATTTTTCGAAAAACGATCATTGAGGTGGGATGTCATGAGTTTTATAAAGGAGCTGTTTGCAAGGTTTTCTCTCCATGAAGGACAAAGTAAATCGGCGGAGCTGGCGTATTTTTTCCTGCTGTCATTGTTTCCGTTAATGATTTTCATGCTGACGCTCACCGCCTATCTTCCCATATCGGCAGAAGACGTGCTCGGGGCGGTCGATCAATACGCGCCCGACAGCGCCATGTCTATGGTGAAATCCATAACGGAGCAAACGCTGAACAAGCGCAGCGGCGGGCTTTTGTCATTCGGGATTATCGCCGTCATCTGGTCGGCTTCGAATGGTATGAACGCGATTGTCAGAGCATTTAACCATGCCTACGAAGTCGAGGAAAACCGCTCATTTATCATCATTCGCCTGACCTCAATTTTTTTAACCATCGCGATGGTGGTTACGATTTTAATCGCATTGCTTCTGCCGGTGTTCGGCAGAGAAATCGGAATGCTGGCCGCAGATTTCATCGGCGCCTCCGGCCTGTTTTTGCAGGTGTGGTCGGTTGTCCGCTGGGGTATCAGTCCGCTTATCCTTTTAATCGTGTTTACCGCGCTTTACATTTTCGCGCCGAATAAAAGGCTTTCCCTCCGTTTTGTACTGCCGGGAGCCGTATTTGCGGCAGCCGGCTGGATTATCGTCAGTATGCTGTTCTCATTTTACGTTGGCACCTTTGCCAACTACAGCGCCACATACGGGAGCATCGGGGGAATTATCGTCCTTATGATCTGGTTTTACCTTACGGGAACACTGCTGATTTTAGGAGGAGAAATCAACGCGCTTTTACATAAACGTAAAAAGCTTCCTGATGAAAATCCGTACCGCGGGAGCAAGCTATAGAGGAACGGATGACGTTCAAGCTGAATAACGGAGGGAAATCGATTATGACCAAGCATACGAAAAAAGGCGGAAGCCATAATAAACAAAACTCCAAAAACGGCCCGAAGAATAAAACAAGCGGAAGCGCTAACGGGCAGAACGGATACCACTAGAAAGAAGCCGCCTGACTTAGATCAGGCGGCTTTTTTATGAGGCCGGAAAAGAATGGGATTCGGATGCGGGATTGTGCTTTGTTTTCCCGAAGACGAGCGCAAGCCAAATACAGACCAGAATCACCGTAATAAAGTAAAACAGATTGGCGTTTTCAAACCGCTGCATATACCATCCGCCCGCCACCGGGCCGATCATGCTGCCGAGGCTGAAGGAAATGCCGCAGAGCAGATTGCCCGCCGGCAGCAGATGGGACGGCAGCAGGTCGCTCATATAGCTGATGCCGAGGGAAAACATACTGCCGACCGCCATTCCCGCCGTAAAAAAGCAGCAGCCGATGACAGAAGGCGACGGAAACAGTCCGGCCGTCAAAAAGCAAAGGGCACCCGTTAATAAGATGACGAGCAGGACACGTTTTCTCCCGAATCGATCGCTTAATAAACCGAGAGGGAACTGGAATACAATACTTCCGATGGCAAAAGCGGGCAATATCAGCGCGACGGCATCAACGGATATGCCTAAGCGCAGGGCGTACACGGGAAAGCTTCCGTTCAGCGCTGTTTCTAAAAAACCGTACCCGAAAGCCGGGAGAAAAGCGACCCAGCCGAAAAGAAGGGCGCGGTAAAACCGTTTTGCGCTGTTATCCCCGGATGTTTCATCCGGACCTTGCGCCGGGTACTCGTTACGTAAGACAAATACAAACAGCCAGGCGGCAAGACTGATACAGCCGGATACGATAAACGGAAGGGACGGACTTGTTTTCACAAGAGGGACCATGAACGGGCCGACAGCGAATCCGAGCCCGAAGGACAGTCCGTACAGCGAAATGTTTCTTCCTCTGTTTCGGGGCGTTGACTTTGACGTCACCCACGTTTGGGTTGAAAAATGCAGCATATGATCCCCGATTCCGATAAGCAGCCGAAGAAAAAACCATAACCATATGGATTGAAGCCAAATAAAACTGAATAAGCTGATGATAACAAGAAATCCGCCCATGACCATCAGAGGTTTGAATCCGAGCTTGCGCAGCGGGGCCTCCATAAACGGCGACGCCAGAAGCACGCCGATATAAAGGCCGGTTGCGTGAAGTCCGTTTATAGCGGCTGATTCCCCGTTCGTTTCAAAAATGACGGAGATCACCGGCAGAAGCATGCCTTGGGAAAATCCGGAGATGGAAACAAGCAGAACCAAAATAAAGAAGTACAGTCGTGACATCGCGTATTTTCTCCTTCGTCAGTATCTTTCTTGATCGTACACGGATTTGTCGCGTCCGGCAACCTGAAAATGCCAATTCGGGCTGCCGCGGAAGTGTAATTGAGGGAGTTTTTGAGAAGGATATAAAAAGACTCATTCGAAAAAAGGAGCCAGGCAGATATGAATCGGATTTTTTTCTTTACGGCTGCGGCGGGAGTGCCGCTTTCAGTCATCGGCGGCCTGATGCACTGGCCGTCAGCGGTTTTGTTTATTATTTATTGCTTGACGATTATTGCGCTTGCAAGTTATATGGGGAGAGCGACTGAATCTCTTGCCATTATCGCGGGACCGCGGATCGGCGGTCTGCTGAATGCCACGTTCGGCAATGCGGTAGAGCTGATTATATCGCTTTTCGCCTTAAAAGAAGGGCTGACGGGCATCGTGCTTGCTTCACTGACCGGTTCGGTGCTCGGCAATCTTTTGCTCGTCGCGGGACTGTCGTTTTTTATCGGCGGTTTGAAATACAAGCGGCAGGAATTCAATATTCATGATGCACGGCATAATTCAGGCCTGCTGATTTTTGCCATTATCGTTGCTTTTGTCATTCCCGAAGTGTTTTCCATGGATATGGGGGAAAAAAACAAGCTTGATTTGAGTGTCGGCATCAGCATCATCATGATCCTTTTGTACGTGGCAGCTCTTTATTTCAAGCTCGTCACCCACCGCGGTGTTTATCAGCCGAATCAGCCGGAGGCAAAGGAAGAAGAGGAGCAGCCTGAGTGGTCGGGGAAAAGAGCGACAGCCGTCTTATTTATTTCAACCATTATCGTCGCCTACATATCTGAAAACCTTGTCCATACGTTTCATGCGGTGGCTGAACAGTTCGGCTGGAGCGAGCTGTTTATCGGAGTGATTATCGTCGCAATCGTCGGAAATGCCGCAGAGCATGCGTCGGCGATTATTATGGCGTACAAAGACAAGATGGATGTCGCCGTTGAAATCGCGGTAGGCTCGACTTTGCAGATCGCCATGTTTGTGGCTCCGGTTCTTGTGATCTGTTCCATCTTTTTTCCGGTCAATATGCCGCTTGTATTCACATTGCCCGAGCTTGTCGCGATGATCTCATCCGTCCTTTTGATGACGATGATTTCAAATGACGGTGATTCGAACTGGTTTGAAGGGGCTACGCTCCTTGCCGCTTATGTCATTATGGCGATCGGTTTTTTCCTGCTTTAACCTGTAAAAAATGCGGATAACAACGATTGCAGAGGAAAAGACTAAAGGAAAATGCTATAGAAAGAGTGATATGATGAGAAAGCTGTTTCATGCCACACTGATTCTGCTGTTATCCTTTAGTTTTTTCGCAACGCCGTCTGCCGGTGCAAAAAAACCGTTTAAAGTTCCCAACTCTGTCGTAAGCATTTCAAAGGAAAATACGTATCCGAATGCTTCACAGGACCAGCCGATGCTTCAGCCGAGCAAACTGGCGAAGGAATTGTTAGACACATCAGAGATCAACATCGAAAATCCGCATCTGATAAAGATGCTGAATGAATCCTCGGTGTCCGGTTCACCGCTTGCCATCGGATACCGGGCGACAATATTTCTCGGGAAATGGGCGCTCGGCTATCAGTCAAACGAAACGGTCGCCAACTGGGAATATAAAAAAATCAACACAAACAGAGCGGATAACCGGGGCGGACAGCAAACCGCGGTTATCTCATACGCCCAAGAACAGCAATACAAAATCAAAGGCGGGCTCACAGCGAAGGTGCCGAACGCAGAAGACGTAAAAAGCATGATGATGCAAAAAGCGATGAAGAAAACAAAACTGCCGCTCGCGTTTGAAACGGTTATCGGCGCAGGCACAAAACGCGATCAAACCTACAAAATTTCTCCGCAGCGGCTCGGCTACCTGCATGCCTACGCTCCGGCCGTTAATGAAAAAGGAAAAGTAACATACGGTGAAGTGTATTTGGTGCTGAAAGGCAGCAAGCGGAAACTTGTCGTCAAAAATGTGACTTCGCAAGGAATCGGGGCTTGGATTCCGGTGCAGGATCACGTCACATTCGGTTTTCAAATGACAGCGCAGCCGAGATAAATAAAAAAAGCTGATTCCGGTTCGGGAATCAGCTTTTTTGTGTGTGATACATTTCCTCGAGCAATTGCACATTGTTGTTGTACAGCTCCCGGGCAAGAACGCGTCTCACCGCAAGGCTCGCCGAGAAGTATTCTGTGTCTTGAACCATGCCTTTCACTGTAAATTCAATGCCTCTGGTTAATTTGTTCAGACTCATAATTCCATGCACTTGAAACGGCTCCGTCGCATTGAGAAATTCATCCCGCTTCAGTGAATCGCGAAGCTCATCATTGAGCATGTCGCAGGCTTTTTCTAACACGGCATAGACCCGCTCGGGATCTTCCTTGTAACTGATCACGACGGACTCGGTAATCCGCATAAAATCAATGTTATAGTTTTGAAGCTGTCTGACCTCACCGTTAGATATGGTAAGCAGCTTGCCGGTCCACTCACGGATCTGGAGGGAACGGAGTCCGATTTCTTCGACTGTGCCGTTGAACAGATTGTTAATCGTCACGTAATCACCTTTATGAAGCTGGCGTTCGTATATTAAAAAGACACCGGCCAATATGTCCTTGATTAACGACTGGGCGCCGAAACCGATGACGATACCGGCAACACCCGCCCCGGCTAAAATTCGGCCGAAATCATGAACGAATAAAGAAATGACGTAAAAGATAAAACCGATCGTCGCCGTATACTGGGTGATGGACCGGACGAGGCTTTCAATCGTTTTCCCTTTCCGTTCCTCCAAGAAATCCGTGCGTTTAAATAACACCTGGACAAAGCGGTTGATCAGAAAAACACCGGCGTAAAGCACGAGAGCGACGATGATGATCTCAACCACTTTGCTTTTCAAAATGTCTGTAATTGTCGTTTCCATCTTTTGTTAACCTCTGGCTTTTCGTAATGAAAAATCTGTGTCCTGATAATAACTGTTTTTGACAAGGACGTTCGGGCCGAGGCACCGGACGTTTGTGCAGCGGCAGTTCAGCTCTTTGCTCAGCTTCGTCTGTCTCCACTTGTCATATGCTTCGGGAAGGCTGTCTGTTTTAATATTGCCGAGCGGCGGTGTATCGCCGAAATCCGTGACAATGATATTTCCGTCAAAAATGTTGACATTCAGGCGGGAGCGGCCGTCAGGGTCGTTTCGCACCGTAACGTTTTTTGCTTCCCGCAGGCGGCGGAGGAGCTTCTGGTCTTCTTCATCAGGGCTGCATGCGTAAAACGGGAGCGTACCGAACAGCATCCATGTCTCTTCATCGCGAATGTCGAGCAGATGATGAATGGCCTGTCTCATGTCCTTCAGGCTGAGTGATTCAAGCGCGCTGGCGAAATCACTCGGATACATCGGATGGACTTCGTGCCGCTGGCATTTCATTTCTTCGGTAATTTGCCGGTGAATATGTTCAATATGCGGCAGCGTCCGTTTGTTCAGCATCGTTTCCGCTGAAACCATTACGCCTGCTTCGACAAGCGTGCGGCTGTTTTCAATCATTTTGTCAAAATAGCGCGCCCGCTGTTCAAATGTCGGTTTCTTCTCCATCATCGCAAATCCGATGTCGGCAAAGTCCTCGACCGTTCCCCAGTTGTGAGAAATGTGAAGAACGTCCAAATAAGGAATAATCCGTTCGTAGCGCCCGATATCAAGCGTCAGGTTTGAATTGATCTGTGTGCGCACCCCGCGTTCATGCGCATATTTTAAAAGCGGGACGACGTATTCCTTTACCGATTTCAGCGAAAGCATCGGTTCGCCGCCCGTAATGCTGATAGAGCGTAACAGAGGAATTTCATCAAGCCGCTTTAATAAAAGGTCGATCGGCAGCGCATCCGGGTCTTTCGGCTGGAGCGTGTACCCGACGGCGCAGTGCTCGCATCTCATATTGCACAAAGTCGTTGTTGTGAATTCAACGTTCGTCAGTTTCATATCTCCATACTGGTCGACATCCATGTACGCTTCCCAAGGATCGTACTCCGGTGTGATCGGACGCAGTGTTGTGTTTTGTGTCATGACTATCTAACTCCTTTATAAATGGGGCATACTAACGTCTGCCAACTGTTAATTTTAGACCTGATCTGCCAAGATCGCAAGTAGCGGAACCATTGAAAAACGGCAAAAAATACGCTACCATTATAAAAAATGAATGGAGTGGAAGTATGGGGAATGCAGTAAACAGCAAAGATCAGCAGCTCGATTACCTGAAGAACAGACTCGATATGTTTATGAATGTCATTGATTCATTAGACCCTGAATCAACGGACGTTGAAGATATAGACCGGCTCATCGGCATGCTTGATGATCTGGAAGCAAAATACGAACGCTTTAAAAAGGATTGGGAATAAACCCCGGCGGATGCCGGGGTTTTTCTTTTTCCATAATGCGGCTGTATAAAAGGGCAGAGCCTACTGCAAAA
Organism: Bacillus sp. FSL K6-2865; assembly: GCF_040311405.1. NCBI lineage: Bacteria > Bacillati > Bacillota > Bacilli > Caryophanales > Bacillaceae > Bacillus > Bacillus sp. FSL K6-2865. The sequence continues at coordinate 821,867 of NZ_CP152036.1, forward strand.
TAAGGAAAAATGCAGAAGGAGTGCTGGTCATGAAATGGTTTTGTTCAATTTGCTGCATGGCCGTTTTACTTGCGGGAGGCATCAACAGCGCAGAAGCCGTGCCGAATGAACGGATAAACTGGGGATTTAAACGCAGCGTCAATCATCAGCCGCCGGATGCCGGCAGACAGCTAAACAATCTGGTCAAAAAATATGATGCCTTTTATTTGGGCAATACGAAAGAAAAGACCATCTATTTAACGTTTGATAATGGATATGAAAATGGGTACACCCCGAAAGTGCTTGATGTGTTAAAAAAACATCACGTCACGGGCACTTTTTTTGTCACGGGTCATTTTGTGAAAGAGCAGCCTGATTTGATTAAACGGATGTCAAAGGAAGGCCATATCATCGGCAATCATTCTTTTCATCATCCTGATCTGACGACAAAAACGGGCGATCAGATTCAAGACGAACTCGATTCCGTCACGGAAGCTGTGTACAACATTACCGGAAAACGGGACAACCTGTATCTCCGTCCGCCGCGCGGCGTATTCAGCGAATATGTCCTCAAAGAAACGAAGCGCCTCGGCTACCAAACCGTTTTCTGGTCCGTCGCATTTGTCGACTGGAAGGTTAACGAGCAAAAAGGGAAACAATACGCCTATGATCACATGATAAAGCAGGCTCATCCCGGCGCGATCTACCTTCTCCACACCGTTTCAAAGGACAATTCAGAAGCTCTGGACGATGCCATTACCGATTTGAAAAAAGAAGGCTACACGTTTAAAAGCATAGATGACCTGATGTTTGAGAAAGAAATGAAGCTGCCGCGCCTGTAGAAAACACCTCTCCTGGTAATGGAGAGGTGTTTTGTTATTTCAGGCATTTAATCAAAGCGGCCCAATCCAGATCCCCGAAGCCTTGTGCGATCCCGCTTTCAAAATGGCTCTTGGCCAGTTCGGCAAGAGGGAGTTTTGCGGAAACCTGTTCTGCGGCGGCGAGCGCCAGATTGGTATCCTTCAGCCCTAAAGACATTTTGAAACCGGCCGGCTCAAATTTCTCCTCAGCCATGATCGTGCCGTAATTTTGATAGACGGGAGAGCCAAAGAGCGCGCCGGCGATTTCTAAAAATTGTTTTTGTTCTAACCCGTACTTCTCCATCATTAAGAACGATTCAGATAACGCCTCAAGCATGGACACGAGCAAGAAATTGATGCTGATTTTCGCGGCATTGGCCGTTTTTGTTTCTTCACCAGTATCAAATACTTGCTGACTCAGGATGTTAAGCAGCGGTTCGGCCTTTTTCTTCGCTTCCGCCGGTCCGGCTGTGATGATGCGAAGCTCGGCCTTCTCGGCGGCATCGGGGCGGCCGAGGACGGGAGCGGCAATAAAGGACTGTCCTCTGCCCGAATGTGCGGCGGAAAGCTGTTCTGACAGCACCGTACTGATCGTGCTCATTGAAATATGAATGCCGTTTTCAGATAACCCGGCAATAATGCCGCAAGCTCCGAACGTTACATCTATTACGGCGTCATCGTCTGACAGCATGGACAGCACGATGTCCGCATGTTCAGCTGCCTGTCGGGGCGTTTCGGCATATTCTGCCCCTTTATCCAGCAGGTCAGCCGCTTTTTCTTTCGTCCGGTTATATACAGTCAGACTGTATCCGGCTTTCATGATATTTTCGGCGATGGGGCGGCCCATATTGCCGAGTCCGACGATGGCGATCTTCATTTCACAGTCCCTCCAATGAAAAGTTTTCCACCATTATACATGCAAAATGGTTAATCTGCTGTGTACAGGATTGCCACTTTCAGTTCAGGTTCTGAAGACCATCCGGAGTCTGAGGCGGCTTTCCCCTTATAAAATCCGGTAAATCGAGTTTTGATGATTGTTTTTGAACGGGGTTTTACAGTGAATGTTTTTGATTTGAATGTGACGTCCTTTATGTTTTCTGATAAATCCGGGGTGACAGAAATGGTTTGTTCCCCTTTTCCGTAATGATTGATATAAAGTGTGCAGCTCATGCCTGCTCTTTTTCGCTCAACCAGATGACTGCATTCGCTGCGGTGCTTCACATATTCGACAGCCTCTTTTTCGGGCGCGAACTGTTTTAAGGAAAAAACGGCATATTCGGTGGCAGGACTGATACCGGAAGCGGCCCCCATACTGAGAAAGATCAGAAACAGCCCCGCCGCGGGAAGCGTCCGCCTGAACGCGGCGGCACACCAGATTAACGCCGCAAAGTAAAGCACGACCCCGGGAATGACGGAGATATGGGCTCCATCTTCCAGCCAAGAGGAAAAGCCGAGCGACTCAAAGATGTAATCAGACACCGTACGGCCGTTATACAGCGGGGCAATGGACATGACACTGAAAGCCAGGAGGACAGAAGAAATGATTTTGTGAGAAAGGATGGTAACGGCGCACACCTCTTTACGTTTTTTTCCAGACTATCATGTTTTCTCAAAAAAAAGAACAGCCGGCAGCCGTTCTTACTTGAAAATATTAAACCAGCCTTTGCGGGCGAACCAAAACAGCATGGCGGCCACAAGAACGGCCATTACGCCCAAAACGATAAAATACCCGTATTTCCAATGAAGCTCAGGCATGTTATCGAAATTCATGCCGTAAACCCCCGCGATGAACGTCAGCGGGATAAAAATGGTCGAGACGATGGTTAATGTCATCATAATGGCGTTCATCCGGTTTGAATTCAGCGTCACATAGCTGTCCCGCAAATCTGACGTCATATCACGGTTTGACTCGATCAGCTCAGCCAGTTTTAACAGGTGGTCATAAATATCGCTGAAATACGCTTTCGTTTCACGGCTTTCTTTTACATGGTCAAGGCTCAAAATCCGGTACATTAAATCGCGCATCGGAATGATCGTCCGCCTCAGGTTCAAAAGATCAGTCCGCAATTCAAACACTTCATTCATTAAAGTGCCGTAAGATTTATGGGTTCTGCTGTCTTCAATTTCATTCAGCCGGTCTTCAATTTTGTACAGCACGGGGAAATATTCATCGACAAGCTGATCCATAATCATATAAGTGATGTGCCCGGGCCCTTTTTTGGCTAATCCCGGAGAAGCGAAAAACCGTTCTCTCACCTTTGAGACGCCGGGCGATTCGTGCAAATGGAAGCTGACGATGAAACGGTCGGACTGAAAAATGTCCACCTCTTCCATTTCCAGTGTGTCTGGGTTCAAGGCGTGGAGCACATAAAAACGGTAGCCGTCATAATGGTCGATTTTCGGCCGCTGCATATGCTGAAAGCAATCCTCGATCGCAAGCGGATGAAAGTGAAAATAATCACGCAGCAGCTCGGTTTCATGCATCTCAGCGCCGAAAAAATCAATCCAGTACCATGCGATGTCCGGTTGTTCTGTACGTGATAGGGGGATATTATCTAATATCTCATTATGTGTTGTGATTGCGGTTATATGTATCATAAACAACCCTCCGCCTGCCATTATATCATGCGGCGTTATGAAGAAAAGTATACGAATTGCCGCCCGGCCGCTTCATGATATACTTGGACAAAAAGGGGTGGAGCATATGTGGAAGGAAACGGTTTCGGTCACACCGCCGTATCATTTTGATAAAGTCCTTGAAAGGCTGTCGCTCGATCCGCTGAATGCGGTCGATCTTCATGCAAGATCAATCAAAGTGCCGCTCAGAACACGGGACGGCAAACTGTCCGTCATCACGGTTCAAGCGGAAGGCACCGCCGCAGACCCGGTCTTTCTCGTCAGCGGAGAAACGGACCGCGAGGAGATGATTGAACGGATCAAACACATTTTTCAGTGGGAGCAGCCGCTTCAGCCTGTGCTTGATCATTTCTCAAAAACAAATCTGTCGGCGCTTTTTGAGGAGCATGCGGGAACCCCGCTCGTCTTGGAATATGACGTCTACAACTGTCTCATGAAATGCATCATCCACCAGCAGCTCAACCTGTCCTTCGCTTTTACTTTAACAGAACGGTTCGTCCATGCCTTCGGTGAACAAAAAGACGGCGTCTGGTGCTATCCCGAGCCGAAAACGATCGCGGGGCTTGAGTATCAGGACTTGCGGGAGCTCCAGTTCAGCATGAGAAAAGCGGAATATGCGATTGACATTTCACGGATGATTGCAGAAGGAGCGCTCAATCTGGCGGAACTTACCCATTTGTCGGATGAAGACATTATGAAAAAGCTGATCACCATCAGAGGCATCGGCCCGTGGACCGTCCAAAACGTCCTCATGTTCGGCCTCGGCCGCCCGAATCTGTTTCCTTTGGCGGACATCGGCCTGCAAAACGCCGTCAAACGCCGCTTCGCCCTTGAGGATAAACCGTCAAAAGACGTGATGCTCCAGGTAAGCAGCGAATGGGCGCCGTATTTAAGCTATGCGTCCTTGTACTTGTGGAGAAGTATTGAATGATGAGGATTTTTGGAAACTTCCAGTGAAAAACATGAAGGAACCGCCGGCTGCATGTTATACTGAAAAGATGTGATATTTCAAATCAGCCGTTTTCCCAGGAGGAAGGCTTTATATAGAAACGGAGAGAAAAAAACGTGAATCAACATCAAAAAAAGGCGCCTGCCGAATTGAAAATCGGACAGACATTTCCGCTGACCATCAAACGTCTCGGCATTAACGGAGAGGGCGTCGGCTATTTTAAGAAAAAAGTTGTCTTCGTTCCCGGCGCTCTGCCCGGTGAAGAAGTCGTTGCCGAAGCGACAAATGTGCAGCCGAAATTTTCAGAAGCACGTGTCAAAAAAATCCGCAAGCCGTCTGAACACCGCGTCACGCCGCCATGCCCGGTCTACGACCAGTGCGGCGGCTGTCAGCTTCAGCATCTGGCATACACTCAGCAGCTTCGCGAAAAACGCGACATCGTCATTCAGTCTCTGGAACGTCATACGAGATTCAATGTCGAAGAAATGAACATTAAAGATACGATCGGAATGGACAACCCTTGGAATTACCGGAACAAAAGCCAGTTCCAAGTCGGACGCTCGCAAAGCGGCAGCATCATTGCCGGCTTATACGGACTTGATTCCCATAAAATCGTTCCGATTAAGGAATGCATTGTCCAGCATCCGGCGACAAACAAAACAACGGGTATCGTCCGCCGTATTTTGGAAAAACACAACGTATCCGTTTATAACGAACGGACCAAAAAAGGCGATGTCCGCACCATCGTGACGAGAGTCGGTTTTGAAACAGGCGAAGTGCAGGTCGTGCTTGTCACCGCGAAAGAGACACTGCCGAATAAAGACGAGATCGTCAAAGCCATTCAAAACCGTCTGCCGGAAGTGAAATCGATTATTCAAAACGTCAACGGCGCGCGCACATCCGTCATTTTCGGTGACAAAACAAAAGCGCTGGCCGGAAGCCATGCCATTCAAGAAGTGCTCGGTGACGTGTCATTTGAACTGAGCGCCCGCGCCTTCTTCCAGCTCAACCCTGAGCAGACGGTCAAGCTGTATGATGAAGTGAAACAAGCGGCTCAGCTGACAGGAAAAGAAAAAGTCGTAGACGCGTATTGCGGCGTCGGTACGATCGGCATGTGGGTTTCAAACGGCGCAAAAGAGATCCGCGGCATGGACGTCATTAAAGAATCAATTGATGATGCGAAGAAAAACGCCAAAAAACACGGCATCAAAAACGCGGCATATGTCACAGGAACAGCCGAACACTGGCTCCCGAAATGGACGAAAGAAGGCTTCCGCCCTGACGTGGTCATCGTCGACCCGCCGAGAACCGGCTGTGACAGAACATTTTTAGATACCATCAAAAAAGTAAAACCGAAACGCTTCGTCTACGTATCCTGCAATCCTTCCACACTGGCGAAAGACTTGCAGACGCTGTCGAAGGACTATCGCGTCGAATATATTCAGCCTGTTGATATGTTTCCGCAGACGGCTCATGTGGAAGCCGTGGCGAAGCTTGTATTAAAATCGTCTAACTAAAATAAACAATTCGTAATCAGACCTGGATTTAGGTAAATTAAACATTTCCGATTTCCGGGTTTTTTTATGTTTTGTGCCCTTGTCCTATCTGTCTTTTGTCTTTATTTAACTGATAAAAAGAGTTGAAAAAAACGTATGGAAAAGCAAGTGAAAAACAGCCAAGTAGGCTGCTTCACTTTCTTTTTTTCGTTTGGAAACGGCATTACAGACAAAATATGAAGATCTTGTTGTGAACCAGAAGCAATAACAAGTCGTTCATGTTCCGTGAATACTTGTAATCTCAGTTAATATTTTGTAAACTTCTTTCTTAAAGAATAAAGTCCCCGACACTCATCGGCACTTCTACTATTGGCGATAGTTGTAATAAATGATAAAAAGGAGGTGAAACCGAATGAGAGATATTGGAACCTCAACCACTGAACGAAGGTTCTGAAGCAGAAGGTGTAAAAGGCAAGGTTGCTTACTTACACTAATCACAACGGCAGTTGGAACATCTACTATTAGCAACAACTGTGGATAAAAGATCAAACACACTAAAAAAGCATGTTTGGTCGTTATACATGATATGAAAGCCTAAACAGGAAAAAAGGACCCCGATTATTTTCCTTATTCCCAAAGAAGAAATAAATCCGAGGCGGAAACGCAAGTGATAACAACTATTACAGTAATACCTGCAATGGTTATATCCTTAATAAGCAATTATTGCGACAATCATGCTTCATAATATAAAGATTATAGATTGACACTTGGCTAAAAAGTATTGCAGAAAAGGAAACGGATAATGAAATGGATAAAGTAAACAAAAAACGACCGTTATTTAAAAGAAGTTGGTTTCAAACGTTGTTGGCATTTTTAGTTTCACAGCTTTATTTTAATTTTGCAGAATTAACGGGATGGGGTCCTAATTATAGAGAAATGAATGGATTCCCAGCAAACATAGTTGAGCTGGATTTCTTTCAAACATATCTTTCATTCTATGATAATCCATGGTTTAATATTGTCACTGTTTTCTTGGGGGTTTTCACTGTTATACAAATCATCACAGGTATAACAAAGGATATTCGAAATGAAAGCAATAACTTCTGATGCCTTATTTAATGATGAAAGAAAATGAACACTTTTTTATTAATCTTATGAATGAGACTGCGGCACTTAGTCAGCAGTCTATTTTATTGGTTTTGGATCAGGATTACCGAATCGTAACCTTATACAAACATTTATAGATGATTACTGTGGCACCTTATAAATGTAATTATTTATTTTTTTTATGCAGATATTTTGTTTATAAGTAATAACTTTAAAACTAAAACGTTATAAAGATATTGACATATGGACAATTATTTTGCATTGGTAATAGGGAGAACTCATATGATATTCTATTTAGGTTGGAATCCTTTTATCCAAAAAGAGCAAAAGTAAGGCCGCTAAGAAAGACGAAGGTCAGCGCTACTATTAATAAACCACAATATAAATAAAAAAATAGGTGTAGATAATCATCACACTTTTTTCTCTCTCAAACCCTTTTAAAGGTTAAGGAGTTGGCTGAGTTGATCAGAAATGAACGATATGGGGTTAACTATAGCGATAGTCTATTACGTTAACTCAATTAAGGCGTTCTGCTTCAGTTTGCTTTTTCACTTTTTTACGTGTAAAAAGTGAAATGTTCAAAATTTACTATCGTTTGATAAGAAGTGCTGACACATGCTATAAGTGTAAAAGAAGCATGGTCAGTTTTTAATTTTGGGATAAAGGTTTGGCTGTATCCCATCATGAAAGGATTTGGATTTGTTATGACAGATAATTTCTGGCGTGAATTACCACGGCCATTTTTTGTACTGGCACCAATGGAAGATGTGACGGATGTCGTTTTTCGCCATGTTGTGAGTGAAGCAGGCAGACCTGATGTGTTTTTCACAGAGTTTACAAACTCAGAAAGCTATTGTCACCCGGATGGGAAGGATAGTGTGCGCGGCCGTTTGACTTTCACGGAGGATGAACAGCCGATGGTTGCCCACATATGGGGAGATAAGCCTGAAAACTTTCGCCAAATGAGTATTGGGATGGCGGAATTAGGGTTTAAGGGCCTGGATATCAATATGGGCTGTCCTGTACCTAATGTGGCGGGGAATGGAAAGGGGAGCGGCCTGATTTGCCGTCCTGAAGTTGCAGCCGAATTAATACAGGCGGCGAAAGCAGGAGGTCTGCCGGTAAGTGTGAAGACCAGACTTGGCTACACGGATATAGACGAATGGCGCGGCTGGCTGACACACATACTGAAACAAGACATTGCGAATCTTTCCATTCATCTGCGTACAAGAGCGGAAATGAGTAAAGTAGATGCGCATTGGGAGCTCATCCCGGAAATCAAGAAACTTCGTGATGAGATAGCGCCGGATACCCTATTGACGATCAATGGGGATATTCCTGACCGTGAAACCGGCTTGAAACTCGCTGAACAATACGGTGTTGACGGGATTATGATTGGACGAGGCATTTTTACTAATCCATTCGCCTTTGAAAAGGAGCCGAGAGAGCATAGCAGTAAGGAATTGCTTGATCTTTTGAGATTGCACCTGGATCTTCATGATGAATATTCAAAAGCAGAAGCTCGAGCATATAAACCGCTCCCCCGCTTTTTCAAGATATATCTCCGCGGATTCCGTGGAGCAAGTGAATTAAGAAATCAATGCATGAATACAAAGTCAACAGATGAAGTGCGTGCATTGCTCGATGACTTTGAGAGAAAGTATCTTGATGGGATGGAGCAAGAGTGACATAAATAACTCTTCATCCGGCCCGGATTTCGGTTTGAATTCCGGGTCTTTTTGTGTGCAGTTTTTACCCAGACAGATCCATGGCCAGTTTCGTCATGCAGAAATAAACGAATCATGGTACATTGATAGGACATACATCATAAAGGGGAGAGAAAAATGAAACGACTGTGCATCATCCCCTGCGGCAAGAAAAAAATTTGGGATGTCCATTCAGATACAGGTCCGGTAAGGGCGGAAGACGCTTATCTCAGCCCGTTTCATCAGGCGTGCGAGCGATATGCGAAAGTATTTTTCGATGAGTGGGTGATTTTGTCGGCGAAGCACGGATTCCTTCGTCCGGATGATATGGTTCCCGGAAATTACGATGTCACTTTTGGAACCGGTCATCCGGAGATCATGGCAGCGGACGAGCTGCGCCGTCAATTTCATGAAAAAGGCTTTTCCGACATCGAAGAGCTTGTCATGCTTGGCGGGAAAAAATACCGAAGCGTCCTAAACGCCGTCATCGGAGAGCATCAGCATATCACCTGGCCTTTGTCATCGTATAAAGGCATTGGCTACATGCTTCAAGCGCTGAATCGGGCTGTTGAAGAAAAGCATGAACTGCAGCACGTGGATATGAAAAAAAAGAGTGTAACCACTCAAACGCCACGATAGACTGTATGCAGAAGAATGAAGCAGTTAAAAGATTTCCGAGGAAATAAATACGTCGATCATTGTCAAAGACAGGGTCATGCCCGGTCTTTTTTGTATGCCATAAAACGAGACAAAGGGAACAGATCGAGACAAAATGAGACACCTGTCTCAAACTGTCTCCATTGTAAAAATAAAAACATTCATTTTACGGGCTTTAAAGGCTGGCATGCTTCTTGCATTTATAAGTGTGAACCCTAAATAGAAGGAGGCGCACAAAATGGAATTGTTAAAACGAGAAGGCTTGTCATTAACTGAGGAGAAAGCGCTGTGGATGTACCAAAAGATGCTGGAAATCAGGGGCTTTGAAGACAAAGTGCATGAATTGTTCGCGCAAGGAGTGCTTCCCGGATTCGTCCATTTGTATGCCGGTGAAGAAGCGGTAGCTGCGGGGGTGTGCGCTCATTTAGATGATGGCGACAGCATTACAAGCACGCACAGGGGACATGGCCATTGTATCGCCAAAGGCTGTGATCTGGACGGCATGATGGCGGAAATATTCGGAAAAGCGACCGGACTGTGTAAAGGCAAAGGCGGTTCTATGCACATTGCGGATCTTGATAAAGGCATGTTAGGCGCAAATGGAATCGTCGGGGGCGGATTCACGCTCGCATGCGGATCAGCGCTCACGGCTAAATATAAACAAACTAAAAATGTAAGCGTTTGCTTTTTTGGGGACGGAGCCAATAACCAAGGGACTTTCCATGAAGGGCTGAACTTAGCGGCAGTATGGAACCTTCCTGTCGTGTTCATCGCCGAAAACAACGGCTACGGCGAAGCCACGACATTTGAGTACGCGTCAGCCTGTGATTCAATCGCCGATCGGGCGGCTGCCTACAATATGCCGGGGGTCACGGTGGACGGAAAAGATATTTTAGCAGTTTATCAGGCAGCCGGGGAAGCGATAGAAAGAGCAAGAAACGGCGGAGGCCCGTCTTTGATTGAATGTATGACTTACAGAAACTACGGCCATTTCGAAGGGGATGCCCAAACTTATAAAACAAAGGATGAAAAGACTGAGCATCTTGAAGAAAAGGATGCCATCCAAGGCTTTAAAAACTATCTTCTAAAAGAAACAGATGCAAATAAACTGTCAGACATCGAACAGCGTGTCAGCGAATCGATTGAAAAAGCCGTCTCGTTCAGCGAAAAGAGTCCATATCCGAAAGAGTCAGAGCTGTTGACAGACGTCTACGTGTCATATGAAAAAGGGGGAATGTGAGATGGCGAGAGTCATAAGCATGTCGGACGCGATCAATGAAGCAATGAAGCTTGCGATGAGAAAAGACGACAATGTGCTTGTAATCGGTGAAGATGTCGCCGGGGGAGCGGCGGTCGATCACTTGCAAGATGATGAAGCATGGGGCGGTGTACTGGGGGTCACAAAGGGGCTCGTACAGGAATTCGGCAGAAGCAGGGTGCTGGACACACCAATTTCTGAGGCGGGCTACATGGGTGCGGCCATGGCTGCGGCATCCACGGGGCTGAGACCGATTGCGGAACTGATGTTTAACGATTTTATCGGAACGTGCTTTGACCAAGTGATCAACCAAGGGGCGAAATTCCGCTATATGTTCGGCGGTAAAGCGCAAGTGCCGATCACCGTCCGCACCACATACGGAGCCGGGTTCCGGGCAGCCGCTCAGCATTCGCAGGCGCTGTATGGCCTGTTCACCAGCATCCCGGGTCTGAAGACGGTTGTGCCGTCCAATCCGTATGACGCCAAAGGTTTGCTGCTTTCGGCAATAGAAGACAATGATCCGGTATTCTTTTTTGAAGATAAAACGTCCTACAACATGAAGGGCGAGGTGCCGGAAGATTATTATACAATTCCGCTCGGAAAGGCGGATATCAAACGCGAAGGCAGCGACATCACGCTCTTTGCGGTCGGCAAGCAGGTCAATACTGCGCTTGAAGCGGCTGCGCAGCTTTCTGAGAAAGGCATCGACGCCGAGGTGCTTGATCCCCGGAGTCTGTCTCCTTTAGATGAGGAAGCGATTTTCACATCGTTAGAAAAAACAAACCGGCTGATCATCATTGACGAAGCCAATCCGCGCTGCAGCATCGCCACGGATATTGCTGCGATTGTCGCCGATAAGGGCTTTGATTTGCTTGATGCGCCGATTAAGCGGATTACAGCGCCGCATACACCAGTGCCGTTTTCGCCGGTGCTTGAAGATCAATATTTGCCGACACCAGACCAAATTGTCAGCGTCACGCTTGAATTGCTTGGCGAGCCGGCAATGAATTAAAGGGGGGATATAGAATGGCTGTAAAAGTAGTAATGCCGAAGCTGGGAATGGCGATGAAGAAAGGTGAAGTATCCGTCTGGAATAAAAAAGTCGGCGACCCGGTTGAAAAGGGAGAAAGCATCGCCAGCATCAACTCGGAAAAAATAGAAATGGAAATAGAAGCGCCTGAAAGCGGCACGCTTCTCCATATTAAAGTCAAAGAGGGAGAAGGAGTCCCGCCGGGAACGCCCATCTGTTATATCGGGGAAAACGGCGAAGAAGTGCGGGAGAAGGAGGCGCCGGCTCCTGAAAATGCAGGGAAACCGCAATCTGAACCTGAACATATTCCCGCTCCCAAAGCCGTGCAAAAGCGTAAACACCGCGTGAAAATATCTCCCGTTGCCCGAAAAATGGCGGAGAAAGCCGGGTTGAAAGTTGAAACGCTGAACGGGACGGGGCCCGGAGGCAGAATCGTAAAAGCTGACGTCATCAAGGCCATGAAGACGGAAGCTGAACCGCAGTCTTCGGTTCAGACGGCACAGCCGGAGGGAAAACCGGCTTCAGCGATGAGAAAAGTGATTGCAGACCGAATGCACAAAAGCCTGCAAAACAGCGCCCAGCTGACGCTGACTATGAAAGCGGACATTACGGAGCTTGTAAAATGGCAGCAGCAGCTCGCCGACAGCGCGAAAAAGCGGAGCGGTGTTAAACTGACGGTCACACATTTCGTATCCCGGGCCGCGGTGCTTGCGCTGAAACAGCATCCTGAGCTGAACAGCTCTTATCAAGAGGAGCGGATCATCACCTATCCATATGTCCACCTCGGGATGGCGGTTTCTCTTGAAAACGGTCTCGTCGTGCCGGTGATCCGGGATGCGGAAAAGCTTTCATTCCTTGAGCTTGCGGATCACATCAGCACATCGGCACGCCGGGCGCGGGAAGGCAATGCTTCCGGAGATGACCTGCACGGATCGACATTTTCTATTACAAATCTCGGGGGTTACGGAATTGAGCATTTCACCCCGATTCTTAATCCGCCTGAAGCCGGTATTCTAGGAGTGGGCGCAAGCTATGAAACGCCGGCGTTTAAAGGAGATGAGCTTGTCAAAAGCACCATGCTGCCGCTGAGCCTTACCTTTGATCACAGAGTATGTGACGGCGCCCCGGCTGCGGACTTCCTGAAAACGGTCAAAGCGCTGCTTGAAGAGCCGGCCGGATTGATTTTATAGAGAGAGGTGAAAAAATGAAACTAGCCATTATCGGCGGCGGGCCGGCCGGATATGCAGCTGCCGTGACTGCCGCGCGGAGGGGAGCAGAAGTCGTTCTGATCGACAAAGGGCCGCTCGGAGGCACTTGTCTCAATGAGGGGTGCATCCCGACAAAGTCGCTTTTGGAAAGCGCGAATGTGCTCGATAAAATCAGGCATGCAAATACATTCGGCATCGAACTGCCGCAAAACATTACACTCAATTGGGCACGCATGCAGGGGCGCAAACGGCAGATCGTCAGCCAGCTCGTGCAGGGAATTCAATACTTAATGAAAACAAATCAGATTAAAGTCATCAGCGGGACAGCTTCATTTCTCACAGAGCAGACATTGCTTGTTGAAGAAGAAGGAGGCGCAAAAGACATTCTGGAAGCGGACCGGATATTGATTGCATCCGGATCTGAACCGGCGGAGCTGCCGTTTGCCCCGTTTGACAGCGATTGGGTGATCGACAGCAAAGATGCGCTTTCTTTACAGCAAATTCCTTCTTCTCTGCTCATTGTCGGGGGAGGTGTGATCGGCTGCGAATTTGCCTCTTTATTCAGCCGGTTTAAAACGAAAGTAACGGTGATTGAATCGGCTGACCGGCTGCTCCCGGCAGAAGACGGGGAAATCGCCGCCGTTTTCGAAGACTCTTTAAGAGACAGCGGGGCTGATATTCAGACAAAAGCCGCCCTTCAGCGGATTTACAAAGAAAGGAAAACCGCCGTGTGGACAAAAGACGGAAAAGAAATTGAGGCTCAGGCTGATCACGTTTTGGTTGCAATCGGCAGAAAGCCGCGTTTGCAAGAGCTGAATCTGGAGCAGGCCGGCATCCGGTATTCTCCGCGCGGCATTGAAGTCAATGACCATATGCAGACCAATGTGCCTCATATATACGCATGCGGCGATGCGGCCGGAGGAATGCAGCTCGCGCATGCCGCCATTCATGAAGGAATCACAGCCGCCGCGCATGCCTCGGGAAAGGACAGCAAAGTCAATATGCGGGCGGTGCCCCGCTGTATTTATACATCGCCTGAAATGGCCGCTGTCGGGCTGACGGAAACACAGGCGAGAGAGACATACGGAGATGTGAAAATCGGAGAATGCTCATTTTCTGCTAACGGAAAAGCGTTAATTAAACATCAGCATGGCGGCAAAATGAAAATCATTGCCGAACCTGAATTCGGAGAAATCGTCGGCGTGTCAATGATCGGGCCGGACGTGACGGAATTGATCGGTCAGGCGGTCATGATGATGAACGGTGAAATGACGGCTGATATGTCGGAGCACTTTATCGCGGCGCATCCGACTCTGTCAGAAACGCTTCAGGAAGCCCTGCTGAATGTCACCGGACTTGCGGTGCATTCCGTATAACCGGAATACCCTTTCTCAGATGAGAAGGGGTATTTTTCGTTGAAAGCGCTTTATTTTTCCCCTACAATATATGAAAAGATGGTCCGAACAGGGGGGAGCGAATACAATGAATGTCATTCGGAATGATTTTAAAACCTGGAAGCGCTTTGTGAAAGAAGGCGTGCTTGATGAATCCCGTATTCAGAAGCGGGTGGCCGCCTCATGGCACCGCTGCAAAAAAGCCGACGTCAACCCTTATCTCGAAAAGGGGCCGAATGTAATGCCGGCAGATCATTTAGAAAGGCAGGCCGAAAAGCATGCGTTATTTTTAGCGGCCTCAACGCCGTATGCAGAAAGAATGAAAACGGCGATGCGGGAAATGGAAATGATGGTTCTTCTGATTGATTCTGACGGCGTTGTCCATTCAGTTGACGGCCACCCGCGCACCATTCATGAAGCGAACCGCATCAATTTCTTAAAAGGCGCCCGCTGGACGGAAACGGCCGTCGGCACGAATGCGATCGGGACGGCTCTTTATACAAAAGAGCCGGTCATGATACACGGCTCTGAACATTATTCGCTCGTTTCTCATCAATGGAGCTGTTCCGCCGCGCCGATCCGTTATGAAGACGGGCGGCTGGCGGGTGTCATTGATATTTCCTGCCCCGCCGCCCGCGCTCAGCCGTTTATGCTCGGAATTGCCTCCTCCATCGCTTTTACGGCGGAACGGGAGCTTGCCCTAAAGATCAAAATGACAGAACTTGACATGATCAGCAAATTCGCCGGGCTTACCCGGTCTCACGATCCGATCGTGCTTTGCAATGACATGAGCCGGGTTATCGCCGCAAGCCGTCCCGTTCAGCATTTTACCGGACATACGCTGCGCGAGCTTGAGGAACAGGGCTATCACATCAAGCAGGCGAAGCGGGAGGAGAACGGCTACACATGCGTTTATTTATCCAAACGAGAAGAAAAGCCGTCTTTTATATTCCATGGTGCGGCAGGCAAAAGCCCGTCATCCCGACATATGCTTCAGCAGCTGGAGCTTGTCACCCGAACGGACGCAACCGTTTGTCTTACGGGAGAAACCGGGACGGGAAAGGAGGTTGCCGCCCGGGCGATTCATAACAACAGCTCCAGGAAAAACGGCCCGTTTATCGCCGTCAATTGCGGAGCGGTCCCCGAAAAGCTGATTGAAAGCGAACTGTTCGGCTACTCGGAAGGCGCCTTCACCGGGGCCAAACGGAAAGGACATAACGGCGCTTTGCAAAAAGCCGATAAAGGCACTCTTTTCCTCGATGAAATCGGAGAAATATCACACTCCATGCAGGTCGCTCTGTTACGGGTGCTGCAGGAACGGAAAGTCACCCCGGTCGGCGGGACAAAAGAGATTCCCGTTGACATCAGAATCATCACTGCCACCCACACTGATCTGAGACAGCTTGTCCAATGCAAAAAGCTGAGAGAAGATTTATTTTACCGGCTTCACGTCTGTCCGATCCACCTCCCTCCATTAAGAGAACGCACCGAAGACATTCCCGGCCTCTTCCTTGAATTTCAGCGAAATCGCGGCTGGCGGGGAGAGCTTCCTGATGACTTTTTAGACCTATTAAAGAGCCGGAAATGGCCGGGGAATATCAGGGAATTGTTTAATGTATTTGAACGTCTTTCCGTCATGTTCCCGGACGGACGGCTGTCAGAACGCCCCATCGCAGCCCTGCTTGAAGCGTCAGGTCTTAATGAGGCGGCCGAGTCTTATGAACAGGAAGAAGCGTCCCCCGTCTCCATCCGGGAGCACATTCAGAAAAACATCATCGTAAACGCGCTTGAATCAGCGAAGGGGAATGTCACGCTGGCCGCCAAAATGGCCGGAATCCCGCGGAGCACGTTTTACAAACGCCTCAAAAAATTCAAACTCACCACCGGACAATTGTAAGAAACAAGCATACTTCTCTTGGCTGCCGGACACGTTATGTGTGAGGCCTAAAGGAGGTTTGAGACGTGAATACACAGCGTGCGAAAGACATTTCAGAATCCGCCGCCATGGCGTATGTGACGTACGAAGGAGTTCCGATTTATATTCAGCATGTCAACGAAGACAAGGAAACAGCCAGAATTTTTCCGATCGGAAATCCGCAATTTGAGCAGGAAGTGCTGCTTTCTGATTTACAAGAGCATTTTTGAGAATGGGTCTGCTGATGACAGCAGGCCTTTTTCGTACCTGTGGGAACTTTCCCGCTTTTTGAGAAAAATAACTAAAATTGATTAAATGATCTAACTCCTCCAAACCCGGTACAGATCGGACCTTCTCATGATATAAATAAAATGTAAACGTTATCAGAGGAGGGCTTCACATGACAGACAAATCATTCTCAATCGTTATTGCAGGCGGCGGCAGCACATTTACCCCCGGAATTGTATTAATGCTTTTGAATCACCTGGAAGAGTTTCCGATCAGAAAGCTGAAACTTTATGACAATGATAAAGAAAGGCAGGAGCGGATTGCGGGTGCGTGTGAGGTATTTATAAAAGAAAAAGCGCCGGACATTGAATTTCTGGCGACTGATGACCCAGAGACGGCTTTTACGGATGTTGACTTCGTCATGGCGCATATCCGCGTCGGAAAATATGCGATGCGCGCGCTCGATGAACAAATCCCGCTGAAGTACGGCGTGGTCGGCCAGGAAACATGCGGGCCGGGCGGAATCGCATACGGCATGCGCTCTATCGGCGGTGTTCTGGAGATTCTTGATTATATGGAAACGTACTCGCCCGACGCATGGATGCTGAATTACTCCAATCCGGCGGCGATTGTGGCCGAAGCTACACGGCGCCTCAGACCGAATTCAAAAATATTGAACATCTGCGACATGCCGGTCGGAATTGAGGATCGCATGGCGAACATCCTCGGATTATCTTCACGAAAAGAAATGAACGTCCGTTACTACGGCTTGAACCACTTTGGCTGGTGGACGTCCATCACAGACCGGCATGGCAATGATTTAATGCCGAAGCTGAAAGAGCATGTCCGTGAATACGGCTACGTTCCGAAGACGGAGGCCGAACAGACTGAAGCAAGCTGGAATGACACATTCAAAAAAGCGCGCGACGTTCAGGCGGCTGATCCGGATACGCTTCCGAACACATATCTGCAATATTACTTATTCCCGGATGATATGGTAAAAAAATCAAATCCGAACCATACGAGAGCCAACGAAGTCATGGAAGGGCGGGAAGCTTTCATTTTCAACCAATGCGATATGATTACGCGCGAACAATCATCGGAGAACAGTGAAATTAAAATTGATGATCATGCTTCCTATATCGTCGACCTTGCCCGGGCCATCGCTTACAACACAGGGGAGAGAATGCTGTTAATCGTTGAAAATAACGGCGCGATCGCAAACTTTGATCCGTCAGCCATGGTTGAGATTCCTTGTCTCGTAGGTTCAAACGGACCGGAACCGCTCTCAGTCGGGAACATACCGCAATTTCAAAAAGGCCTGATGGAACAGCAGGTGTCTGTCGAAAAACTGACGGCTGAAGCGTGGGAAGAGCGGTCATTTCAAAAGCTGTGGCAGGCGCTGATCCTGTCAAAAACAGTGCCGAATGCCCGTGTGGCAAGACTGATTCTTGAAGATCTGATGGAGGCTAACAAGGACTACTGGCCTGAGCTTGATGTGAGTCCGTCTCCTATTTCCTGATGACAATCTTCCCCGTTTTCTTTATCTGTTATTCTATATAATAGAAAGAAAACGGGGGGATTTTTGGGATGAGTCTTGAAGAACTGGTTAACCAGCATTACGCGAAATTAAATGACAACGATTTTTATATTTTAAAATATATATTGAATCATAAACATACGTGCTACCATCTCGGTATCAATGACATGGCGAAAGCCTGCAATGTCTCTCGGTCTTCCATCCTGCGGCTCGCCCAAAAACTGGGCTTCAGCGGCTACAGTGAATTCCGGGTTTTTCTGAAATGGGAGGATCAGCCTGAAGAGGGCGAGAATATGACGTTTGAAAAGCTGCTGGATGATATTGAAGCCAATGTAAAATACGTGAAGTCAAAAGATATGACGGAGATGTGCCGGCTGATAGATGAAGCAAAACGGATTTTCGTTTACGGATCGGGGACGGCTCAGAGGGTGTGCGCCCGTGAGCTGCAGCGGATGTTTGTATCCCGGCGGAAGTATCTGATTTTAATTCAGGACATCACAGAGTTTGATATCATGTGTGATGATTTTAAGGTTGATGACGTATTCATCATTATTTCTTTATCAGGCGAAACACCCGAATTAATTCCGCAGGTAAGGACCCTGTCCGCAAAGGGAGTTCCGTTTATTTCAATCACCAATCTGAAAAACAACGTACTGGCGCAAACGACGCCGTATAATCTTTATGCGACCAGCAAGCCGGTGACGTTAAGCGATAAAACGGAAATCGTCGCATTTGCCCCGTTTTTTCTGGTGGGCGAAGCGTTATTCCGCGCATATGTTGATTATAAAGAGCTCGAAAATTTTGATAAATAGCGGGAGGTCACGTGAAATGATGCAAAAAGTCCAGCGCTTCGGCAGCGCGATGTTTGTGCCTGTTTTATTATTTGCATTTTCCGGTATTATTGTCGGTCTGAGTACGCTGTTTAAAAATAAAACGCTGATGGGGCCGCTGGCTGATCCTGACGGGCTTTGGTATCAATGCTGGTACGTCATTGAACAGGGCGGCTGGACCGTCTTTAATCAAATGCCGCTCCTGTTTGCGATCGGCATACCTGTCGCCTTAGCGAAAAAAGCGCAGGCGCGGGCCTGTTTGGAAGCGCTTACAGTTTATCTGACATTCAATTACTTTATCAATGCGATTCTGACGGTTTGGGGCGGGGCTTTTCACGTCGATATGAATCAGGAAGCCGGCGGAACGAGCGGGCTGACGATGATCGCCGGCATCAAAACGCTTGATACGAATATTATCGGCGCCATCTTTATTTCATCTATTGTCGTGTATTTGCACAATCGTTATTTTGATAAAAAACTGCCGGATTTCCTGGGGATTTTTCAAGGATCTTCCTACATCGTTATCATTTCTTTCTTCATTATGATACCGATTTCACTTGCGGTGGCATACGTGTGGCCGATGGTTCAGTCCGGAATCGGCTCGCTGCAAAGTTTTCTCGTTTCTTCCGGGGCGATCGGCGTGTGGATTTACACGTTCCTGGAGCGGATTTTAATTCCGACCGGCCTGCATCATTTTATTTACTCGCCGTTTATTTACGGTCCGGCTGTGGCTGAAGGCGGTATCGTCACCTATTGGGCGCAGCATCTCGGGGAATACTCTCAAAGCGTCAAACCGCTGAAAGAATTGTTCCCGCAGGGGGGCTTCGCGCTTCACGGCAACTCGAAAATCTTCGGCATTCCGGGAATCGCGCTCGCTTTTTACGCCACGGCTTCAAAGGAAAAGAAAAAAATCGTCGCCGGTCTATTGATCCCGGTCACCTTGACGTCCATTGTCGCGGGAATTACAGAGCCGATTGAATTTACATTCCTTTTTATCTCTCCGTTTTTATTTGCGGTTCATGCTTTGCTTGCCGCTTCCATGGCAACCGTCATGTATATGGCCGGCGTCGTCGGAAATATGGGGGGCGGTTTGATCGAAGCTGCGACCTTGAACTGGATCCCGCTGGCGTCAAGCCACGGCTTGACGTATGTATACCAGATCATCATCGGGTTGTGTTTTACCGCTGTTTACTTTTTCGTCTTCCGTTTCCTCATTCTCAAATTCAACATCGTCACACCGGGCAGAGAAAAAGAGGAAGGGCAGGAAACAAAGCTCTATTCGAAAAAGGAGTACAGAGAACGGAAGCAGGCTTCAAAAGAAACAGCGGCGGCAGACGAAACACAGCGGGATACAGCCGCTTTGTATATTGAAGCGCTGGGCGGAAAGGACAATATTACGGAGGTCACCAACTGCGCCACCCGTCTCCGCGTCACTGTCGCTGATGAATCAAAGGTCAAAAGTGACGCCGATTTCAGAGAGCTGGGAGCCCACGGGGTCGTCAGAAAAGGCAGGGCGCTTCAGGTCATTGTCGGATTAGGCGTTCCGCAAATGCGGGAGCGTGTCGAGAAAATATTGAACGGTTAAAATACTGCAGCAGCAGACTATGTGCAGAGCGCTTGTTAATCCGGCGCTCTTTTTATGTTTTGAAAAAATGTATGAATTTGTCATACCTTTGCCACCTGTACATGCAGGAGTGAAAATGAGAGGGTGCAAAAAACGAAATGACTTCTGCGGTATTTTAAATAGCAATTAACAAATAGGAGGCAAGGCAATGACAAACTATACGACTTTCTTAGGACTTTACAAACCCGATAAAACGGAGGGGATTGAGGTTGAAAGCATTGCTCAAAACTTTGAAGCGATTGACAGCAAAATCGGTGCTGCGCTTAGCAATGGCACGTCAACTTATGAAAATTTAAACGAAAGACTTAAAATGTATGAAAACAGATTTGAACATGTGACAGAGCGGAACGTTATGGATTTTGGAGCTAAAGGTGACGGCGTAACGGATGATACGCAGGCATTTCATGATGCCATGGCCGACGGAGGTTATGTCGTAACAGTTCCCGCGGGTGTATTCAGAACATCGGGATTGTTTGTTCCTTCAAATACAATGCTTGTCGGAGCAGGCAAGAAAAGAACGGTCATTAAATTATTAGACGAAACACCGGTCGGCCATTCTGTTCTGACCAACAGTGATTATACGAACGGTAATGAAAATATTTATGTCGGCCATCTCACTTTGGATTGGAACAAGGATACGCGTCCTTCCGGCTGGAAGATTCCGAAAGGTCCCACTTCAAGCTGTTTGCTTTTTGCGAATGTTGACTATTCTTTTGTCGAGCATGTGTTTGCGAAGAACGCCGGCCTGCACGGCTTTGATTCTACAAGCCCGAACTATAACAGACATGGAGAAAAAGATGATCCAACTTATTATCAGCCCAACGGCTGTAACTTTGTAACGTTTTCACATTGTGAAGCAACAGGGTCCGGGGATGATAACTTTACTTGTCATTTTGGATTCCACACTACTTTCAGCCACTGTGTTTCCTATCACCCGATGGGCAATGGGAATGGCACGTCAAATTCAAATTGCTTTGAGATCGATGACGGTTCTCAAGATGTATTTGTAGATAGCTGTGTTGCAATTGGCGGTGCACGCGGTTTTGAAATTAAGGCGCATGACTATGCACCGGCGGCTAAACGAGTTCAACTGGCTAATTGCCGTGCTTACGAAAATGCGATCGGTTTTTGCATTAGACATATTGGCCATCATTTATCGGCTGAGCCGACATCAAAAACTGCCCATGATGTCCAATTAGTAAATTGTCAGGCAACAAATCCTAAACAAAATTCTATATATAAAGGCGTCGGAGCGAGTGCGTTGGTTGTTTCGGGCTATGATTCAGTTAATATAGTGAATTTCCAAGCTATTTGTGAAGATCGTTCATACGATTACAGCAATGACACGATCATTATGATTTATTACAAAGGGCGGTATGTCAATCTGAAGAATATTACGATCCGCGGGTTCCGCTCCGCTGCTCATGATCTGTATGTTCTTGGCGGAGAAAATGCGGTAGGTAAGTGCATGATTGACGGCGTTTTTCTAGTTGACGGCGGCACGACGGGGCTTGCTTTTGGCGGAGGCGTTGATAATTGTACAGTGAGCAATGTATACGGGCATAGATTGGGAGCCGGCAGCGGAACGGTCGGACTCTATTCTTCGGGTCCGGATCTGAATATATCAAATATTGATTTTCAAGGATATGAAACAACATTTCATGTAGGCGGTAAAAAAACACCGTATGAGTTGTTTAAACATAAAGGATCTTCTGTTATGGCATCTAAAGATTCCCATGTTACAGGAACTAATGGCTTTGTCGTCGGTTCTGTCCGGGGACAGGCTGCAGGAGGTTCTCAATCTGGAGTAATCGGTTCATATAATACGATTAACCCAAATGCGAACTCAACTGTATGGGGCTGGGGTGCCGGCAGCACTCCGTCATCAGCCAACAGAAAGATTGAGCTTCACGCAAAAGAAGGAACAATTAAGGCTACGGGAGGCGTAACAGGTTCCTCGACATTCTCTGACTACGCCGAGTATTTTGAAAGCCTGAGAGGGGAAAAGATTCCGACGGGAACACTTGTCACACTTGAAGGTGATAAGATCAGACCGGCTGAAAAAGGTGACCTCATGCTTGGGGTCATTTCCGAGACCGCCGGAGTGATTCTTGGCGAGTCGAGTTTTCACTGGTCGGGACGATACGTAAAGAATGAATTTGGCGGCTATGTTTATGAAGAACAGAAAGATGCGAACGGCCATACGGTCATGGCGCCAAAGGAAAATCCGGACTTTCGGCCTGAAGAAGACTACGCTTCAAGAGAAGAGAGAGACGAGTGGAACATTGTCGGACTCATCGGCCAGGTATATGTCAGATGCGATGAGACTGTGAAACCGGGAGATTTTATTCACGCTCATAACGGGATTGCAACAAAATCTGATGCTCCAAACCAGCGCTGGCAGGTCATGAAAGTGATCAATGAGTTTGATGCTGATAAAGGATTCGGGGTCGCTCTCGTTTTTATTCGTTAGATGAAATGACACGGTATGAATGATCATCTGACTAGCGGACGTCTGTTAAAGGCTCCGCTAGTCATTTTAAAATAAAAGGCTCCGGTTCAGGAGCTGGTAAAAAGAAAAGATAAGACAGCCTCCATATATCTGCACGCTTCATTCCCTCAATTTTTATCCTCAATGATTTCCGCTTTTTTTACACAAAATACATAATAAAAGTGGGAGTTCAAGGGTTAATCCTTTATTCATTTAAGACAAACAAATAAAATAAATATACATACATATTGAACAAAGGATTTGGAGGCTTACACATGTCAAAGGCTTTATCATATGTAAAACCGTATTCTCTTTTAGCGGGAATCGCTCTGTTTTTCATGCTCATCGAGCTTGCGGTAGAGCTGATACAGCCCCTGCTGATCGGGAAAATCATTGACGAAGGAATTTTAAAGCAGGATCTCGGTACGGTTTGGCTGTGGGGCGGCGTGATGATCGGACTGACCGCTGTTTCATTCGCATCGGGCATTTTAAATTCATTCTACTCCGCCCACATCAGCCAGAGCTATGCGTATGATACGCGAAAAGGGCTTTTTCAAAAAATTCAATCCTTCTCTTATTCGACGTTTGCGCAATTCTCATCCACATCGTTTATCACCCGGCTGACAAACGATGTGACACAGGTCCAAAATATGCTTTTCATGAGTCTCCGGTTTATGCTTCGTGCGCCGTTAATGATCGCGGGCGGCATTATTCTCTCGCTGACCGTCAATGCGAAACTCGGGTTTTTTCTGCTGATCACGGTGCCGATTTTGCTTTTGTTTTTGCTGTGGGTGCTGAAAAGAGGCGGCGCGCTGTTTCGGTCTGTGCAAAAGCGGCTTGATCAGGTCAACACGATCATGCAGGAAAACCTGAAGGCGATCAAACTGATTAAAGCGCTCCTCCGTGCAAACCACGAAGTGAAACGTTTTTTGAAATCGAATACGAAGCTGATGGAAAAAACGGTCTCCGCTTTTCGTCTCGTGGAAGCGGCGATGCCGATTTTAATGCTGCTGATGAACATTTGTATTTTGTTTATCTTATGGTTCGGCGCCAAAAGCATTGCTCAGGGCGGAGCGCAGGTCGGCGATGTCGTTTCCGTCATTAACTATGCGACGCGGATTACAGGCGCGCTGTCCGTCCTTCCTTTTCTTATCATGGTATTTTCCCGGGCGAAGGCTTCCGGAGAAAGAATCGGCGAGGTGCTGGAAACAGAAGGCGGCGAGGGAACGGGGCAGGACCCGGCACGGGCGCTTGCAGGCGGGATTGAGTTTCGCGAAGTGTCCTTCCGCTATCCGGGCATGGAAAAAGACGCGCTGCATCACGTGTCCTTTTCTGCCAGCCCGAAAGAAACGGTTGCCATTATGGGCGCGACAGGTTCAGGAAAATCAACGCTTTTTCAGCTGATTCCGCGCCTGTACACGGCTGATTCGGGCAGTATTTTCATAGACGGCAAACCGATCGGTGAATTCTCCGCTTGCGGGCTGCGCAGGGAAATCGGCTATGTTCCGCAGGAAGTGCTTCTGTTTTCGGGCACCATCCGTGAAAATATCGCCTGGGGGCGGGAGGATGCTTCACTAGATGAAGTAATGGAGGCGGCCAAAGACGCGCAAATCCATGACACGATTATGAAGCTGTCAAACGGATACGACACGGTGCTGGGACAGCGGGGCGTCAATTTGTCAGGCGGGCAGAAGCAGCGGATTTCCATCGCGCGCGCTTTTATCAGAAAGCCGTCCCTCCTGCTGTTAGATGACAGTACGAGCGCGCTTGATCTTCAAACGGAAGCGAAGCTTTTACAAGCGATCAGATCCTATGAATGCACGACACTGATTATTACGCAGAAAATAACGACTGCGATGAAGGCTGACACCATCTTATTGCTTGAAGACGGCGAACTGCTGGCCAAAGGCACGCACAAAGAGCTGATGGCACAGTCTCATCTGTACCGGCAGATTTATGAATCACAATTCGGAAAGGAGGGAGCTGACAATGCAAAAAGACATTCGTAAACCTTTCCGATATCCGAAAATACCGCTCAAATCAAATGAAGGCGGCAGAAAACGCGCGAAAGCAAAAGATACAAAAGGCACGCTGCGCAGAATCTGGTCTTATGTAGCCGAGAAAAAAGGGCTTTTAACCCTTGTGATCATCATGGTAGTCATAAGCGCCATATTCGGCCTGCTCGGACCGTTCGTCATCGGGAAAGCGATTGATCATTTTATCGTCGGACAGACGACAGACGGATTGGCGGGGGTGCTGTTCATCCTGTTTGGGATTTACCTCGTGCAATCATTGTCCTTATGGTTTCAAAACTATTGGATGATCAATATCTCGCAAAGCACCGTGTTTAAAATGCGGAGCGAGCTGTTTACCCATCTGCATGAGCTGCCGATTCCGTTTTTTGATAAACAGCGGCTCGGGGACTTAATGAGCCGGGTCACCAATGATATCGAAAATGTCAGCTCCACTTTAAATACATCCGTCATTCAAGTGCTGTCGAGCGTCATTACATTCGTCGGCACAATCGCCGTCATGCTGTACATGAGTCCGCTTTTAACATTGATCACGCTTTTGATTATTCCGATCATGCTTTTGAGCATTAAATGGATCACCAACCGGACGGGATTGCTTTTTAAGCAGCAGCAGAAAAACCTCGGCGAGCTGAACGGTTTTATTGAAGAGTCGATATCAGGGGCGAAGGTCATTAAAGCCTATTCGAGGGAAGACCGCGTCATGGAACAATTTTTAGAAAAAAACGCGGCGTTACAATCATCGGGGTTTTGGGCGCAGACAATTTCGGGATTCATTCCGAAAGTCATGAACTCTTTAAACAATTTAAGCTTTACGATTATAGCGGCGGTCGGCGGGCTGTTTGCGCTGAAGGGATGGATTTCAATCGGTTCCATCGTCGTATTCGCCGAATATTCGCGGCAGTTCACGCGCCCTTTAAATGATTTAGCCAATCAGTTCAATACGATGTTATCGGCCATCGCCGGGGCTGAACGGGTGTTTGACGTGCTTGATGAAAAAGAGGAGCGGGAAGATGAAGAGCATGCGCTGTACCAGCCGATCAAAACGGGAGAGATTGAATTCCGAGATGTCTCCTTCGGCTATCATGAAGACAGCCCGATCTTAAAACACCTGTCCTTCAGCGTTCCGAAAGGACAGTCCATCGCCTTCGTCGGACCGACCGGAGCGGGTAAAACAACCATTACGAGCCTGATCGCCCGTTTTTACGAGCCGAATAATGGAAAAATCCTCATTGACGGAACGGACATCAAAAAACTGACGAGATCCAGTCTGAGAAAAAACATGGGGTTTGTCCTGCAGGATTCCTTTCTCTTTCAGGGCACCATCAGGGAAAATATTCGCTACGGCCGTCTGGATGCTTCTGACAAAGAGGTGGAGGAAGCCGCAAAAGCCGCCAATGCCCACGGGTTCATCGAACGGCTCCCGAAAGGCTATGATACTGTTCTTACCCAAAACGGCGCGGGCATCAGCCAAGGACAAAAACAGCTCATTTCCATCGCGAGAGCTGTGCTGGCAGACCCGGTGCTGCTCATTTTGGATGAAGCGACGAGCAACATTGACACAGTGACCGAAGTGAAAATACAAGAAGCGCTCGGCC
This sequence comes from Bacillus sp. FSL K6-2865, assembly GCF_040311405.1. Classification (NCBI taxonomy): domain Bacteria; kingdom Bacillati; phylum Bacillota; class Bacilli; order Caryophanales; family Bacillaceae; genus Bacillus; species Bacillus sp. FSL K6-2865. Next base: position 848,404 of record NZ_CP152036.1, read on the forward strand.
GTTTAATGGCGGGCAGAACAAGCGTCATCATCGCTCACAGGCTGAACACGATTCAAAAAGCTGATCAGATTCTTGTGCTGAAAGACGGCGAAATGGCTGAAAAAGGAACCCATGCCGAACTTCTAAGCCAGAACGGGTTTTACCGGGAATTATATGAAAGCCAGTTCCGGGAATCATAGATAGGGAAAAAGACCTCCGACAGAGTGCGGAGGTCTTTTTTTAGCGAAGGCAAATAGTACTTTTAAGTTATTTTCGTTAAATGTAACAAAATTACTTGACGTAAATAAGTTATGTATATATACTAGCTTACATAAAGTAAGTGATAATAATTTTCAAGGAGGATTTTATGAATAAATCATTCGAAACAGGAACACTGCTTTTAAGGGTTGTAACAGGTATTATCTTTTTTGTTCACGGTTTATCCAAGTTTCAAGGGTTGGAAGGAACTGCGCAATTTTTCCAGAGCATCGGGCTTCCGGCCTTTATGGTCTATGTCATCGCGACGATTGAGCTTGTCGGCGGGGTTCTGATCTTTTTCGGTTTGGCAACGCGCATTATCGGCGTTCTGTTTGCCGTCACATTAGTCGGCGCCATCTTCACGGCGAAGCTTTCCTCACCATTTATGGGCGGATCGGAATTTGATTTCATCTTACTGGTTGCGTCAATTCATTTAGCGCTTTCAGGAAGCCGTCTGCTTTCATTGGATCAGCTCCTTTTCAAATCAAAAAAGGGAGAAACTTTTTCAGCATAAGAAAGAAGGCGTTCAAATGACCGGCATTCATCAAGATACGGCAATCGGTTATGTCAAATTGACCATTAAAAATATGGAACGCTCGCTCGGCTTTTACCGGAATGTAATCGGCCTTCAAGTCATCTCGCAGACAGATCGTTCAGCAAGACTGTCAGCAGACGGAAAACGCGTCCTGCTGGTGCTTGAAGAAAATCCAAGCGCCGTCGTTCTGCCGGAGCGGTCTGTCACCGGCCTTTACCATTTCGCGATACTTCTGCCTGACCGGAAAGAACTCGGCATCGCATTGGCCAGGCTGATTGAAAACGGCATCGCGCTCGGTCAGGGGGATCACGCGGTCAGTGAGGCTCTTTACCTGTCTGATCCGGACGGCAACGGTATTGAAATATACGCCGATCGTCCCCGCAGCACGTGGCGCCGGGATGCAGAGGGCAATTATGTCATGCAAACGGCGCCCGTCGATGTGGACGGGCTTTTGGAAGAAGCCGGAGCTGAACGGAAAAGCCGTCTCCCAGAAGGAACTGTTATCGGCCACATCCATCTTCATGTGACGGACTTACAGGAAGCCAAAGCGTTTTACACCGATATTCTCGGTTTTGATATTGTCGGCAATTACGCGGGCATGTCCGCTCTGTTTGTTTCAGCGGGAGGGTATCACCATCACATCGGTCTGAATATATGGGCCGGAAAACATGCGCCGCCGAAACCGGGAAATGCAAGCGGGCTGGATTATTACACCATCGCGCTGCCGCATCAAAAAGAGCTGTCACGTGTGACAAAAGCGCTGACCGATGCCGGCTTTGAGATCGAAGAAAAAGAAGAGGGCGTATTCGTCAAAGACCCTGTATCAGGGGCGGATATCGCATTTACACTGTAAGAAACAAACCTTGCCGTCTAACCGGCAAGGTTTTTTATTTTTCTGAAGTTTTCTTGAAAAGGCTCGGGAAAGAAGAACGTCGATTTGCAATATACACACGGCTTTTGAGTGACTGAAGAGAGCGAACATCTCAGTGATGCGCAAAAATGACGCGTGGAGCCGCCATCGCCGGCCCGAGCTCAGGGCATCCGCCGGATTGAAAAAGCTGTATGGGCAGAATTTGAATAGAAAAAGGCAAAAGCCGCATCCGGTCACAAGATGCGGCTTTTCATATACAATTTACAATTGTGTGAAAAATGTCCAAAATAAATTGCGCTTCCTGATTCTTCCTGATATGATAAGCCGAAAAAGGAGAACCTGAACAAATGAACTCAAATGCAGCACAGACGGAACAGCCGATGAAGCATAACGGAAACCGGATGACGGTCAAGGACTTTATCATTCTTGCCAAACCGGGGATTATCATCTCAAATTCACTCGCCGCATTGGGCGGATTTTGGATCGCATGGATTCAGTCAGAAAGGACGGGCGGAGGGCCCGGTATATTTGCCGCCATGGCGGTTGCCATGATCGGAACGGCGTTGGTCATGGCATCAAGCACTGTTTTTAATAACTTCTTTGACCGCGGCATGGACGCAAAGATGGCACGAACCCGCACCCGCGCAAGCGTCACGGGAAAAATACCGCCGCCGGCCATGATCCTGTACGGCACATGTCTCGGCGCCTGCGGATTCATCATGCTTGCTTCACTTAATGTACTGACCGCCGTTCTTGGCCTGCTTGCCTTTTTGCTGTATGCCGTCGTTTATACGCTTTGGTTTAAAAGACAATCCGTCTGGAGCACATTTGTCGGCAGCTTTCCCGGGGCGGCTCCGCCTTTAATCGGTTATTGCGCGCTCACCGGGTACATTGATATGCCCGCGATTTTGTTATACGCGATTATGTTTTTGTGGCAGCCGCCGCATTTCTGGGCGATCGGAATCAGGCGAAAGGAAGAGTATCGTGCCGCCGGCATTCCGCTTTTGCCGATCATAAAAGGCAACCGCGCCACAAAAATAAAAATGCTGCGCTATATTGCCGTTCTGACTGCGGTTTCGCTGCTCGTTCCTCTTTATATAGACGTCAGCCCGTTTTATACCGCGTCCGCTCTCCTGCTCGGAGCCATCTGGCTGTACCGGAGCGTCAAAGGCTTTCGGGCGGCGGATGACACGCAATGGTCGAAGGGGATGTTTTTTTATTCGATTGTGTATTTCAGTCTGCTTTTTCTTATTTTAATGGCTGATTCATTTATCAATGCGGTTCTCAGAACGTAAACAGGCGGCTTGCAGATACAGAGCCGCCCCGTTTTGTTTATGCTTTTTTGATGAGAGCCAAAATATCTTCAAGCCAGGAAATATAATTCCGTTCCCGCTCAAGCGCTTTTGTCAGTACGAGATAATGGCCGAAATCAGGAGAAGAAAATGAATCCGCCTCCGCGGACGATGTCATCAGTTCTTGATAACTGTTTTCCAGATCGGACAATTTCTCCTTCCGCTTTACGAGCTGGTCGGTGAATAGCTCATCCGCTTCTTCCTGTGTCAACGCTGAGATGAAATAAGCCTTCAGCATAAATTCATCCTTCACCGTTTCCGGAATCGGGTCTTTTTTCGTCAGCCAGGCAGCAAGCTCCAGCTCTCCTTTGTCAGTCAGCGTGTACATTTTTTTCTCAAGCTTTGTTCCTTGAATCGCAGTGCGAAACGTAATAAATCCCTCAGCCGTCAGTTTTTTTAATTCCGGATAAATCTGGCTGTGCTTTGCGCTCCAAAACTGGCCGAGCTCTTCCTTAAAATAGCTCGATATATCATATCCGCTCAATTCGCCTTTTCGCAAAAGCCCTAAAATCGCGTACTTTAAAATTCTCATGTTGTCCTCCAAGCCATTCATTTGACAGCTAGTATACCATACGGCCGCTCAAAAACGCAGAAGTGCCGGATGCTTGTCATTGAATCCGCGGCGGCAAAATCAGCAAAAATATGCAGAAAGAGGTTATCGAAACGGCAGCAGAACGGAAAAAGCCTTTCTCGTGTCTTTGCCTCATTCATATGACATCATGATATAATCATTGTAAAAATTAAGAAATAATAGGAGGGACATATGAAGACGGTGATTGTGTATGCAAACCCGGATGAGAACAGTTTCAATGCGGCTCTCGTAAAATACGTCGTCATGGCTTTAAAGGACAGCGGCCAAAGCTATACGGTCATTGACTTATACGCCGACCAATTTGATCCCGTGCTGAAGTACGGCGGCGAAAAAAAGCGCTCTGACATGAACCGGGACGCTGAAACGAAGAAATACCGGAAACTGATGAGAGAAGCGGATCATCTCATTTTCATCTACCCGCTGTGGTGGGGAGGCGTTCCGGCGATTATGAAAGGCTTTTTTGACAGAGTGCTTGTCTCCGGAGAAGCCTACACATATGAAAACGGCCGCGTAAAAGGACTGCTCCGGGCAGAGACGGCACAGGTCTTTTATACGGCGGATTCCCCGGGCTGGTACTTAAAGTGGTTCCGGAAAAACTCGGACTGGATTACGCTGAAAAAAGGCATTCTGCAATTTTGCGGCATTCAAAAAGCCGAGCGGAACCTTTTTTCTGTCGTCAAAACGAGCACACCCAAGCTGCGGGAAAAATGGCTGCGCCAAGCATACGCTAAAGTCCGGCGCGCTTGTGAAAAAGGAGCGGCCGCATGCAGATAAAAGAAATTTTCGTAATTCGCTGCCTGTCCTGTTTAAGTGTCGTTCTGCTTCACGTTGTTTCAATGGTGCTGATGATTCAGGAAGAGTCCCTAGCAAGTGCCGCCCATACGGTTGATGCTTTTCGGACCCTGTTGATGTTCAGCACGCCGGCGTTTATCTTTATTTCGGAATTTCTGCTTGCCAGGTCATACCCGGGAGGCGTTCCCGCGGGTTTTTTAAAGAAAAGGGGCAAAGTCATTTTCGTGCCGTTTCTGTTTATTGCCGCGGTGGATGCCATTTTAATGAAAAGCGTGGCGGAAGAAGGAGCCGGATTCGTTTCAGTGATCGGTAAATTTTTAGAAAATGTGTTTTTAGGAAACTTCATCGGCTACTTCATTCTTGTGATCTTTCAATTTTACATTCTCCATATGCTGCTGCACCGCTGGCTGAACAACACATCTCCCGTGTGGGTGCTGTCTGTTTCGTTTATCATCAACGCCGTCTATCTGGCTTACTTTTCCATCTTTCATCCGCCGGCATCATCGGGGCTTGATTCTATTTTTCCGTTCTTTTGGGTTCCGTTTCCGGGCTGGGTGTTTTATTTCTGTCTGGCATTTTATTGCGGAAAGGAATATCCGCGTTTTTTATCGCTCATCAATCAGTACCGTTATGCGGTTTACTTCAGTGCGGCCGTATCGGCAATATTGATTGTGGCCGTTTCATATATCAGCGGCGGCTCCATTTCCTCTAAGCGTCCGGATATTATGATGTACGCGGTCAGTATGATCTTTCTGTGTTTTCATCTGTTTTCAAAGCTCAAAAAAGTGCCCGCGATTGTGATGATGATCAGCAACTATTCGTTTTCAATCTATCTGCTGCACTCCTACTTTTTAATCAGCGGATATCTTCTGGAAGGCTATTTGCGATCAATGCCTTTGCCGGCTGCCATCCTTCTTTTATTTTTGATCTGCACGCTCGGTCCCATTTTCTTATCTTGGGTGTGCAACCATTTCAGATACGGATACCTGTTTGTCGGGAAAGTGTATCAGCCGAAGCAGACCAAAAGAAATACGGCGGCGCATCAAGGCCGCACAGTCTGAAAAAAAGGCGGCGTTTCGGCCGCCTTTTTGATACGGAAGTTGACATAACCTGCAAACGAAACCCCCCGCGGCAAGCCGGAAGCGAATGCCAGGCAAGCAGTATCGGGCAGCCTATCTCTAATTTTAATAGCGCTTTCACTGTAAGGCTGAAGACCCCGCTGCGGCCGTTTTGACGGATGCATTTATGACAACATAACGCCATCGATTTTCTCCCTTGTGAAGACCGATATATTGTATACTTATAGGAAATACTTTCAAAAAAAGTGAAAAAGAGAAAAACTGTGAGCTTGGATGAACGACTAAAAAGGAGCGGGGACATTATGAATGACTGTGTCAAAACATTCGGAGAACTTCCGGCCGAACTTTATTCCTTTGCGGGAGGAAAAGGGAGCATTCTCTCTAAAATGTATCAAAGCGGGTATCCTGTGCCTGAAGGGTTTGTGATTTTGCCGCCTGCCTTTCAGGACGGACAGCTGCGCCATCAGGCGAGAGAGGCTATTGATCAATATGTGAATTCCATCCGCAGCCGCCATGCATCTGCGTTGTTTGCCGTACGCTCATCCGCGCTGAGCGAGGATTCAGCTCAGGCTTCCTTTGCCGGAGAATTCGATACGGTGTTGAATGTCAAAACAGATCAAGACATGTCCAGGGCGATTGATGAAGTCCGCCGATCGGCACAGTCAGAAAGGGTAAAAGCGTACAGCGCCGTTCAGGGAATGGAAGATGAGCATGAAATCGCAATCGTCATCCAGCTGATGATACCGTCTGAGATATCCGGAGTGCTGTTTACCGCAGATCCGATTACGGGGAGCAGGCGGGAGATGACAGGCAATTACGTCTACGGTCTCGGGGAGCAGCTCGTTTCCGGGGAAGCCGATGCCTATTCTTTTAAACTGGCACGGCCTAAGAAAAAATATGACGGCCCCGGGGAATTTCGCAAATATGCGTCAAAGCTCTATAAACTGGCGAAAAAGCTGGAAAAAGATCTTGGAGGGCCGCAGGATATTGAATGGGCCGCCGCGGGCGGGACATTGTATATTCTTCAATCCCGCCCGATTACGACCTTACAGGCCGGAAATCTGGAAACCTATGAATGGAATGATTCTTTCAGCGGTGATTTTTTATGGACAAACACAAATATAGGAGAAGCGATTCCCGATGTGATGACGCCGCTGACATGGTCGCTCCTCCGGAATCTGGATGAAGAGTCGGGCATCATTCCGGGTTATTATGTCTGGTCCGGCAATATTTGCGGAAGAGCCTATAACAATATGAGCCAGCCTCTTTCCGTGCTCGCCGCTTTCGGTCTGAATCCGAAAGGCGGAAAAATAGGAAAAATGATGAGCGATACATTGGGAGAAATCCCGGCGGAAATGAAGATACCTTTATATCCGTTCTCAAAGTATGAACTTTTGAAGATCATCCCGAAAAAACTGAAACCGTATCTGTCGAAAATGAAGCAAGCGAAAAAAAACATGGCCTCCTACTTGGACGAATCGCCCGACTGGTGCCGGAATATTGAGGAAAAGCTGAAACGTGCCGAAACGGAGCAGGCATTATTAGCGATATGGAATGATGAGGTCTATCCGTATTTATGCAACGCGTGGTTTGCGTTAATATCCGGCGGGCGTGATTCTGCGCAATCCTCTTCGTCGTTAACCTCTCAATTAACAAAACTCGCAGGGATAGAAGATGCGAATCTCCTGCTCTCCAATCTAAGGGGAAAAGGCGGACTGGCAAGCCTGGAGCCGATTATCGGCATTGATCAAGTCATGAAAGGCCGTATGAGCGAGGAAGAATATCTCAGGAACCAAGGCCACCGAGGCCCGCATGAATACGAACTTTCCATACCTCATCCGGGAGAAAACCGGGATTGGCTGACGAAGCAGATCAAAGAACACAAGGAGTCGGGTATTGATGCCGAACAACTGCTTTTGAAACAGCAGCGGGCGCATGAACAGGCCTTCCGAAGATTTGAAGAAAAGTTTCCTCATAAGGTCAAATGGCTCAAAGCCAAAATGGAAAAAGCGTCAGGATACGCGAATATGAGAGAAACAACCAGATCCGAATTTGTCAGGGTGTACCGGACAGCCAGAGCATTCGCGCTCAGAGCGGCGGAAATGACCGGCATGAAGGACGATATTTTCTTCTTGTATCTGCATGAAATAACCGATCTGCTCGCGGGGAAAGAGCCGGCGGTTGCGTCGATTCAAGCGAGAAAGCAAAACTATGAAACCTATAAAAAACTGCCGCCGTTCCCATCCGTTATTAACGGAAGATTCAATCCGTTTAAATGGGCTGAGGATCCTGACAGAAGAGCGGATTATTACGATGCTTTTATGCCTGCGGAAACTGATGATGCGCACACTTTAAAAGGTTTCGCGGGAGCGGCCGGGAGAGTGGAGGGCATTGTCCGTGTCCTTGATGTCCCGGAAGACGGGGATTCTTTTGCGGCGGGGGAAATTTTAGTGACGTCGACAACCAATGTAGGCTGGACCCCGCTTTTTCCAAGAGCGGCCGCTATCATAACGGACGTCGGCGCCCCTTTGTCCCACGCGGCGATCGTTGCCCGGGAACTGGGGATTCCTGCCGTTGTCGGGTGCGGAAATGCAACGTCAAAACTGAAAACGGGGGACAGGGTGGCCGTTGACGGCGGGCAAGGCATTGTCCAGCTGGAACCGCGGCAGACTCCGGTCACTTCTGAAGAGGAAAATGGTAAACTGATAGAATAAAAACATGGGAAAGGAGCCGCGTATGAATAAAGCAGTTATTAACGGGGAGCAAATCAGAAGTATGAGCGACCTGCACCAGACATTGAAAAAGGAACTTGCCCTTCCTGAATACTACGGTGAAAACCTTGACGCTTTATGGGATTGTCTTACCGGCTGGGTGGAATACCCCCTCGTTTTAGAATGGAGACAGTTTGAGCAAAGTAAGCAGCTTACAAAAAATGGAGCCGAGAGTGTGCTTCAGGTCTTTCGTGAAGCGAAAGCGGAAGGCTGTGACATCACCATTATACTTTCATAATACGAGCAACGGGAGAGAGACAAAAATGGAAAAACAAACTCTCAGCTATCCGATTGGAGAATATCAGCCGGCTGAATCGATTTCGGCCGGACAGAAACAAGAATGGATCAATGCGCTGGAACACGCTCCGGCCAAACTGAAACAAGCTGTCAGAGCGATGTCGGACAGTCAGCTTGATACGCCGTACCGCGAAGGGGGATGGACTGTCCGCCAAGTGGTTCACCATCTGGCGGACAGCCACATGAACGGCTATACCCGGTTTAAATTAAGCTTAACGGAGAATGAACCGGAAATCCGTCCTTATGATGAAAAAGGCTGGGCCGATCTTCATGATTCCAAAACCGCCGCTTGCGGGGATGCGCTTGAGCTGTTAGCGATCCTGCACAGAAGATGGGCCGCTCTTTTGCGCTCCATGACGGAAGCCCAATTCAAACGGACATACTTCCATCCTGTATCTAAAGAGACGATTACGCTGGAACAAGCGCTAGGACTATATGTCTGGCACTCTGAACATCACATCGCCCATATTACTGAGCTTTCCCGGCGGATGGGCTGGCATCTGTCTTAGAGGATGCCGGCTTTCGGAAAAACGCCAAAACAGCCGCAGATACAATCGTGCATAATGAAATGACGGCGGCTGCCGTATAAAGATGGTGGTAGCCGCTGGCAATGCCCGCTTCAATCGCATCAGAAACCGCTTTTTTGACAGCGGGAACGGGGATTCGGCTTACCTGCTCCTGCAACGAAGAAAGTCCGCCGCCGATATCCGGCGTTTGCGCCTGATCAGCGGGAATGCCGCTTTTCGCTAAACGGTTTTTGATGTCATCTCCGATCCGGTCAAAGCCCGCTGTAATGAAGCCGGCATATAAAGCCGGAGCGAGCGTCAGCCCGACCTGCCTTACGAGTGACAGCGTGCTGAGCGCTGTTCCTTTGTTTTGGCCCGCCGTTTCTGATACAAGCACATTCAGCGGAGCCCCGAGCAGAAATCCGAAACCGATCCCCGCAATGACACTCGCTGTGACAAATTCCCATTTATCCGTCACCCATAACGGAAACAGGCTGAAGCCTGCAAATGCGATGGCGCCTGATACAACCGCGGAAAAGACCGGACCTTTTTTATCCGTGATCGCCCCGCCGAGCCACGCTCCGATTCCTGACGCCAAAGCGAGCGGCGTCATCCAATAACCTGCTTTCTCCGCCGATACGTGCAAATATTGCTCCGCATAAGAAGGAATAAAAATGACCGCAGCGAGCAGCCCTCCCGATAAAAATCCGATGACGAGTGTCCATTGAAACACTCTATTTTGCAGCAGCGAGTAGGCGAGAATCGGATCGCCCCCTCGGTTTTCAACCCGCTTTTCGACCTTAAGCAGCACCAGAAAGAGAAGTGCAGCTCCCAAAAGATAACCGTACACCTTTACGTTCATTATGCTTTCTGACAGCTTCGCCCCATCGAGATTCGTGATGCCGATCATGCAAGATAAGATCGCAAGAGACAGCAGCATTGTGCCGGCGAGGTCAAGCCGTTTCGCCTCAGGCTCTTTCGTTTCAGCGATAAACAAACCGCCGCACACAACCAAAGCGGCGGCAATCGGCAGGTTAATCAAGAACAGCCAATGCCACGATCCGGTTACATCAAGCAAAAAGCTCCCGATATTCGGTCCGAGGACGGCCGCCATACCGTTCATCGCCCCTAAAAGCCCGAGAGCTTTCCCTTGTTTCTCCTTCGGAAGCACGGCCAGCACATGCGAACTCCCGATAATAAAAATTCCGCCGCCGCCAAGCGCCTGAATGAGCCGTGCCGCCAAAAACATCGGGAAGCTCTGACTGAGTGCGACAAGCAAAGAGCCGAGTCCGAACAGCCCGACTTCAATCATAAACAGCTTTTTCCGCCCGTATCGGTCCGACAGCTTGCCGACAATCGGCACACTGACACTGAGTCCCAATGTGTAAAGGGTCACTCCCCACGATCCCCATGAAGGAGAAACATCAAAAGAGCTGTTCATCGTCGTCAGAGCAGCGGAAATAATTCCGTTGTCCAGCGCCGCCATGAACACACCGATCGTAAAGAGAGTGATGGCCCGGCTCTGGTTTTTTTCTGTTTGCAATGGCTCCGGCATACTGATCAATCCTCCTGTTTTTAATTCACTTCGAATATATTATTCACTTCAAGTGAATTAAATGTCAAACAAAAAAAGGCCGCCGATACCGGCAGGCCTTTTTCACCTCTATCCCTGTTTGGAAGAATCAAGCGCTCTTGCCAAAATGGCAAGCCCTTGATTGACCGTTTGTTTTTCTTCAGCGGTCAGCGTTTCCAATGAACGCTTCAATTTTACATGTCCTTTTTGATAAAGGCTGCGGAAAATATCTTTCGCGTTTTCCGTTAATTGAACGACGACTGAACGGCGGTCTTCTTCTGACGGAGCGCGTGTAATGAAACATGATTTTTCTAAACGGTCAAGCAGCCCCGTCGTATTTGAAAGGGAAGCGCCCATTTTCTCCGCTATGTCACTCACCTTAAGCGTCCCGTGGTTGTTCAGAAGCATCAGCACTTTCATTTGCGGCATGCTCATATCAAGCTTCATCCACTCCGATACATCGCCGAGCCCCGCCGATGTCATCACTTTCATGTACAGCACCCAAATATCCCGTTCCTCAGGAGAAAAAATATCGCCGCTTAATACTGTTGTATCATGCAGATTATAATCCATCGTCTCACTTCCTCATTTATACTCCTGCATATCATATTACTGATTTTAATCAGAGAAAGAAAGTTGCAGACGAGTTTTGTTTGAATGTGAGGTGGTAGTGTATAATATGTTGGAGATTATTGGGGGAATTAAAATAAATAAGCTATTTTATGATGATTGGAGAGAACATTGCTGACTAAAAAGAATGCCTTATCGATATTAAAAGTATTATTTCCTATTGCAGTTTTGCTTTTAGTCATTTATCAGTCCAAAAAGGAATTGACAGACCTTTCTTTTAAACGAACGCTGTACATTATTAACGGGATTGAGCGTTACGATTTATTTATTCTCGTTCTGCTCGGCCTTCTTGCCGTCAGCGCGATGTCCTTTTATGACTTTGTGCTGAAACGGACGCTTCGCCTCAACATTCCGAATTGGAAAGTATTCAGGGTCTCTTTTATCGCCAATTCCTTTAACAATGTCCTTGGATTCGGCGGTCTGGCGGGTGTCGGGCTGCGGACGATGCTATACAAAGAACATACGAATGACGTAAAACGCCTCGTCGCAGGCATCGCCTGGCTTACGTCCTCAGCGCTGCTCGGGCTGTCCGTCTTCAGTATCCTGACCATCGCCCGGGTTCTGCCGGTTGGAGAGATTACAGGTGAGAAACCGTGGCTGTGGGCTGTTATCGCCGGAGTGGCGCTTATTGTGCCGGCAGCCTTAATCGCCGCTGGGATCAACAATAAAAAAGCTGGCGCAGAAGACGGTGAAGCAAAACCGAGGCATCCGGTTTTTTCTTATATCGGGGCATCGTTTGCCGAATGGTTTGCGGCGGCTGTCGTCATGTATTATTCCCTGTATGTCATGGGAATTCACGCGGATGTCCGCCATGTATTCGGGGTATTTGCCATTGCCGCTATCGGGGGAATCATCAGTCTTGTGCCGGGAGGATTCGGTTCGTTTGACCTTCTGTTTCTGCTCGGCATGCAGAATATGGGCTTTCCGCAGGAGGCGGTTGTGACATCCATCGTCATCTACCGGATTGTGTATTCATTTATTCCGTTTGTGTTCGGGCTGTTCTTTGCGGCTGGCGATTTAACGGAAAATACGCTTAAACGGCTGGAATCAAATCCGAAGATGGCGCCTGCTGTGGAAACGACGAACGTGCTTCTCGTATTCCAGCGCGCTATCTTAATCAGGGTACTTTACGGTTCGCTGTCGCTTTTGGTTTTCATGGCGGGAGTCGTCGTGCTGGCGTCCGTCGCCCTGCCGATTGACAGGGAGACGGTCATCCCGCATATTCCGCGCCCGGCGCTCCTTGCGTTTAACGCGTTATCGTTAAGCGCGGCTTTGATTCTTTTAATCCTGCCGATTGAATTATACAAACGGACGAAACGTTCTTATTCAATGGCGGTTGCCGCGCTGGTCGGCGGTTTTGTGTTCAGTTTCTTAAAAGGATTGAACATCAGCGCGATCTTTATTCTGCCTGTCGTCATCGTATTGCTTGTGCTGTTAAAGCGGCAGTTTATCAGAGAGCAGGCTTCGTATACGCTCGGCCAGATGATTTTTGCGGCCGCTCTGTTTATTATCGCCTTGTTTAACTACAATCTCATTGCCGGCTTTATTTGGGATAAAATGAATCGGCTCTTGCGCCACGACTATTTCGTCCATAACAATTCGCACATTACATATGCCACGATGACGGCCATTATTGTTGTGCCGCTGTTTTTCCTTTTGTTTACGTTCTTTTATCATAAAAGATCGAAGCCGATCGGAGAAGAGGCCGATCCTGAACGGCTGAAGTCCTTTTTGGCGGAAGAAGGCGGAAATGCGCTCAGCCATCTCGGCTTTCTCGGGGATAAGCGGTTTTATTTCTCAAGCGACGGCAAAGCGCTTTTATTGTTCAGCCAGATTTCCAGAAGGCTTGTCGTGCTCGGGGATCCGTCAGGACAGAGAGACTCTTTTCCGCTTGTGATTGAGGAATTTCTGAATGAAGCGCATAAGCAGGGGCTGAGTGTCATGTTTTATCAGATCGAACGTGAAGATCTGGCGCTGTACCATGACTTCGGCTATAACTTCTTCAAGCTTGGAGAAGAAGCGTTCGTGGATATGGAGGCCTTTACGCTCTCAGGTAAGAAAAAAGCGGGGCTGCGGGCGATTAACAACAAATTTGACCGCGAAGGCTACACATTTCATGTCGGGGAACCGCCGTTTTCCTCCGAGTTTATCGCCAAACTGAAAGACATTTCGGACGAATGGCTCGGACCGAAAAAAGAGAAAGGTTTTTCTCTCGGTTTCTTCGACCGGGATTATTTGGAACAGGCGCCGATTGCTTACGTGAAAGACGAGGAAGGGGAGATCATCGCTTTTGCCAACCTGATGCCGATGTATCAGGAAGGCGAGATATCCGTCGACTTGATGCGTTATCGGAAAAGCGCGCCGAACGGTATTATGGACGCGCTTTTCATCCGGCTGTTTCTCTGGGCGCAGGAAAAAGGCTATACTACCTTCAATATGGGCATGGCGCCTTTGTCAAACGTAGGTACGGCTTTTACATCTTTCTGGTCGGAAAGAATCGCGGCCGTCATCTTCAACAACGTCCGGTATATGTACAGCTTCAGCGGGCTGCGGGCCTTTAAAGAAAAATACAAACCGGAGTGGCGCGGGAAATACTTGGCGTACCGCAAAAACAGATCGCTGTCCGTCACGATGATTCTCGTCACCCGCCTGATCGGAAAAACCAAAAAAAGACGCCGTTAAAAGGCGTCTTTTTTTTCGAAGAATTAACCAAAAATTCTAATTTTGCTCTGTTATACTGAATAACATGATCATAAGGTGAAAGGAAGGCTGATGAATGAAACAGGCAACCGTGTTTAAATATGAAGCGTTTTCCGATATTCCGGATTTGGGAAATCCCGCGGGAATCGTCTTTAACGGAGATGATTATTCAGATGAAGAGATGCAGATGATCGCCGAAATGGCAGGGTACAATGAAACCTCATTTCTCTGTAAAAGCGGGGAAGCCGATCTGCGCATCCGCTATTTTACACCCGGCCACGAAATGAATTTATGCGGACATGCTACCGTCGCCTCTCTTTACGCATTAATTGAAAAGGGAAGGCTTCAGGCTGATCAGACATATCAAATTGAAACAAAAGCCGGCATTCTTCCCGTAAAAGCCGCTGAACGAAGCGGCCGGGTATACATCACACTCGATCAGGCTCCTCCGCAATTTCTGCCGTTTACGGGCGACAAAGAAAAGCTTGCGGCCTCGCTCGGGATTACGGCTGAGGATTTTCACAGCGGGCTGCCGATTGTCTACGGATCAACGGGGATCTGGACACTGATTGTTCCGCTGAGATCACTTAAAGCATCACGGAATATGGTGCCGGACAACGCACAATTCCCCGCTATTTTGCGCGATCTTCCGAAAGCGAGCGTTCATCCGTTTTCTCTGGAAACCGTTCATCCGGAAAGTGATCTGCACGGACGCCATTTTTCTTCCCCTTTCTCCGGAACGACCGAAGATCCTGTCACGGGAACCGCTTCAGGCGTCATGGCAGCCTATATGCGGCAATACGGAGGCTCTGAAGCCGAATGCCTCACGATTGAACAAGGCCAGGAAATCGGGAAAGACGGAAAAGTGGAAATCAGGATCGCGGAGGAAAACGGAGAGATGAACATCAAGATGACGGGAACGGCCGTGTATGCCGAAACAATCAATTTTCAGCTTCCGTAACGGTTTACAAAAGCCGGTCGTATCCGTTATATTATAAATGATAATCATTTTCATTTGGATAGGAAGGTGAATCGGCATGCCGAAAACCGAACAATTACAGCAAAACGAAAGTCTTGCACATACAATCAGAAACAGAAGATCCATCCGGTCGTTTAAACCGGAAACCGTACCTTCTGAAGTCATATTAGATATGCTTGAAACGGCCGTTTACGCACCGAACCACAGGCTGACGGAGCCATGGCGTTTTATCTACGCAGCAAGCGAAGCGGGAAAAGCAAAGCTTGCGGACAGCTACGTCTCATTTTTCAAAAAGATAAAAGATGATTTCAACGAGGAAAAAGAGCGGAACATGAGAAAAAATCTCAGCGCCGTTCCGGGATTTTTGCTGGTCGTCTTAAAAGAAGATGAAAATGAATTTACGAGAAACGATGATTTCGCGGCGCTGAGCGGCATGATTCAAAACCTTCAGCTTCTCGCACATGAAAACGGCATCGGCATGGTCTGGAAAAGCGGCCGCATTATGTATGACAAACAGGTGCACCAAGACTTCGGCCTTGCTGACAATGAGCGCTTTGCCGCCATCATTCAAACGGGCTATCCGGATGAACAGCCTAAGGCGAAAGAACGGACGCCGGCAAAAAGCCTGTTTACCGAACTGTAAAAAAAATCCCCGTCTCTATACAGAGGCGGGGATTTCGTATTAGCGGGTTTTGCTTTTAGCTCTGTTGTCAGCGGCTTTCATCCGCGCCTGCGCTTCACGGTCAGCGGAATCAGCAAGCTCGCTTGAATATTCCTCATATGTGCCGTCTGTTTCGCGTTTCAAAGCATCCGGAACTTGAGGAAGTTTTTGTTTGTTTTTATCACGGTTTTTGTGAGTATGATTTCTGCCCATATCAATCGCCCCCTGAAAAAAGTGATATCAAACAAACATAGTATCTGCCCAATCCCGATCTTTATTCAGTTTATTTCCGCTTGGCTGCTCTTTCCGCTTTTTTGAATTCACCGGAATAAAGGACTTCCTGCATTTTTTTCAGATTGGCTCCCTGCTGATGTTTTTCGCGCTTCTTTTCCATAAAAGAAGACCCTCCTTCAAAACAGAATACCAATAGGATTGGCTTTTATTTCCGTTTTTATGCAGATAAGAGATCCTTTAAAGCGGAATCAAGTTCTTCATACGTAAATTGAAAACCGGATGTCAGCGCCTGCTTAGGCAGGGCGCGCTGGCCTTTTACGATCAGCAGGCTCATTTCTCCCAAGGCCTTCTCCAGAAAAAGTTCCGGTACGGGAATCCAATGGGGGCGGTGCAGGACGCCTGCGATCGTTTTTCCGAATTGCTTCATTTCCACGGGGTTCGGCGATGTCACATTCATGGGACCGGACAAGTCATCATGCTCCGCCGCAAAAGCAATAAGTTCCGCGGCGTCATCGACATGAACCCATGACAGCCACTGCCGTCCAGAGCCGATGGTGCCGCCGGCTAACAGCTTATAAGGGAGAACCATGAGCGGCAGGGCGCCTTTTTCACCGAGCATCACCCCGAATCTGGCATATACCGTCCGGATGCCGAGCGCTTCAATTTTCTGGCCTTCACGTTCCCACATATGAGCCGTATGACTGAGAAAATCTTCATTTGACGTATCTGACTGTTCGGTGAACGTTTTTTCTGTGCTTGTGCCGTAAATGCCGACGGCGCTGGCCTGAATCAAAGCCCGGGGTTTTTTCGGCTGCTGCTTCATAATCCGTCTGACTTCTCTCGTCGCTTCTATTCTGCTTAAGATGATTTGTTCCTTCGTTGTGTCCGTCCAGCGGTCAAAGATGGATTTGCCGGCGAGGTTCACCCATACATCAATAGGGGGAAGCTCGCGCTCAGGCGCCGCGTTTTCGGCCAGCCATTGAACATATGTCACATTTTTTTGTTCGGTTTCTCTCTGTTTTCTTGATAAAATATAGACATGATGTCCCCGGCGGGTAAACACACCTGTCAGATGCCGGCCCAGAAAACCAGTGCCGCCTGTCATCGCGATATTCATATCCATCTCTCCTTACACGTTGATACATATACTGTACCTCATTTGCCAAAAAGAAAAACGCCTGAACATCGGGGCGGGAAAGGAGACCGGGATGCCGTTTATTACAAAAATATCGACCCAAAAGAAAAATACCGAGCGCTTCAACATCTTTCTTGATGAGAAATATGCATTCAGCGTCGACGCCGACGTGCTTGTGCGTTTTGACCTGAAAAAAGGGAAAGAACTGGACGAGCTTGACATTCTTGAAATCCAGTACGGCGATGACGTGAAAAAAGCCTTTAACCGCGCCGTAGAATTTTTATCATACCGGATGCGCTCTGAAAAAGAAGTCCGGGATCATCTGAAGAAAAAAGAAACGCCGGACATGGTCATTTCTGAAGTCATCCATAAACTGTACGATTACAGCTACTTAAATGACAAAGAATTTGCCGAAGCCTATGCGAGCACCCACAAAAAAACAAACGGCAAAGGCCCTGACGTCCTGTTCCGCGAGCTGAAAGCGAAAGGAATAGACGACGATAGCATCAAGGAGACGCTCAGTGCGTTTACATTTGATGAGCAGATACAAGAAGCGCTGAAACATATCGGCAAAATCCTCAAAAAAGACAAAAAGCTGTCCACAAAAGAGATCAGACAGCGGGCGCAGATGCAGCTTCAGCGAAAAGGTTTCCCTTTCGACGTCATCAATGCCGCTCTGGAGCAGACGGAGTATGAAAATGATGATGAAGCCGAGATGGAGGCTCTGAAGGCTCATGCGGAAAAAGCGATCAGGAAATACCGCTATGACGGCAGTTATGAAAGCGGAATGAAGGTTAAACAGTACTTATTCAGAAAAGGATTCTCGATTGACGATATTGATCAATTCTTGCAGGAAGAGGAGTAAACTGAAATGGACAAACGATACAGTCAAATGACGCCTCATGAACTACAGACAGAAATTGCAGGACTGACGGAAAAAGCGCGAAAAGCGGAACAGATGGGCATTGTAAATGAACTGGCCGTGCTTGAACGGAAAATTACGATGGCCAAAGCTTACATGCTGAACCCGGAAGACTTTCGGCCCGGCGGGGTGTATCAGATAGAAGGTTCTAATGACACTTTCCGCATTGATTACATCAACGGCGTATTCGCCTGGGGACACAGATCTTCCCCGTCTGACGGGGAAGAAGCACTGCCGATTTCCGTTTTAAAAGAAAAAAAATAACAAAAGAGGCCGGTTACGGCCTCTTTTTCTTTTCGGGCACATTCGTTTCAACCTTTCAGTAAAAAATGATTGAATTCATTTTTGATATCTTTTAAGATGGAATTCGTTGTTTTTTTAATAAAAAGGAGGCGATTTGCGTTGAATATCAAAATGAAACAGCCATCAGTGAAATTAATGATTTTTGTTTTAATGATTTGCACATTTTCCATCGGGTATACGGAATATGCTGTCATGGGTATTCTGACGTCGATTGCCGATGACTTTCATATACATGTATCTTCAGCGGGCATGCTTGTTACGGCGTACGCAGCAAGCGTCTGCCTGACGGGCCCGATCGTAACCATTATCGCGGTTAAGCTGCCGAGAAAGCCGGTGCTGCTAGGGTTGATGGGCATCTTCGTCCTTGCCAACCTGATGAGCGTCTTTGCGCCAAACTTCGCCGTGCTGGCGATTTCCAGAATTTTATCCGCATCCATCCACGGAGCTTTTTTTGCGATCGCCATGGTGTTTGCGAGTGAAATGGTGCCGCCTGAAAAACGTTCCGCCGCCGCGGCTTCCATGAACGGCGGATTAACCGTGGCGCTGATGCTCGGTGTCCCGTTCGGCTCTTATTTAGGGGATGCCCTTAACTGGCGGGCCGTCTTTTTCATTATTTCCGTTTTAGGCATGATCGGGCTGATCGGACTGATGCTGGTCGTACCGAACCGGAAACCGAAAGTGATTCCGATGCTGATGAATGAATGGAGTGTCTTTAAGCATAAGCAAGTGATTTTTTCCTTTGCGATCACCATTCTCGGCTACTCAGGCGTATTTATCGCTTACACGTTTATTGAGCCGATTTTAAGAGATTCAGCGGGGTTCGGCACAGTCGGCATTACAGGCGCATTATTTGCCTACGGTCTCGGCGGAGTGGCGGGGAATTTCTTCGCGGGGAAAGTGCCGCTCAAACTGCTGACACGCACGATGATCGGTGTGATGATCGGCTTGATCGGCGTCTTGGCGATTTTCCCTTATATCGCTGTTTTTCCCGCCGCCGCCGTTTCAGCGACATTTTTGTTCGGCGCATGTGCGTTCGGCACGCCGCCGCTTTTGCAGACCAAGGTTATTTCTTCCTCTGAAAACGGCACGACAATCGCCGCTGCGGTGAGCGTTTCCGCCTTTAACCTGGCAAACGCGCTCGGCGCCTGGATCGGCGGATTGATTCTCGGGGGAACGGGATCTTACTCATGGCTGTTTGCCGGCGGTGCGCTGATGACGGCTCTCGGCCTTGTGCTTTCCACGTTCGCTCATCTGTCAGAGAAGAAAGATGTTTATGAATACCAAATGCATAAAGGATAACAAAAAGCTTGCAGGGGATATTCCGCCTGCAAGCTTTTTTCAGCGTTTCAATGTAATGCTGATCACCGTATGTTTATCACTCTCAGCTAAGGAAATATTCCGGGTTTCCGGTACTCCGTCTTTTTCAAAAACGACGGCATAGGTTCCTTTCGCGCCGCTTTTCCATGCAATCTCGCCGTGGTGATCAGTCTTGCCTATTATCTCCCCGCGGTCTATATTCGGCTGATGATCTGACTCCGCCGCTTTCATCACGGTGACCGTCACACCGGCCGCCGGTGAGCCGTCTGCATCCTCAACATGGAGCGTAACAGGCAGTGCTTTTTTGGCGGCGGAATCATCCGCTTTGCCGCATCCGCATAAAACGGCCGCCGCGAGAAAGAAAACAAAAGCTTTATTGATTTGACCAATATTGAATGTTGTCGAATACACTGTTTGTCACCCTTGTTCCCAAATTGTAAGACGACCCGCCGTTTGTATGAATGGCAATGGCGGTCTGGCCGGTGTCGCTGTAATTGCGGTAAACGGGCGATCCGCTCTGGCAGCCGAACGTATCTGTCGTGTAAGTAAGTTTATATGTCTCGGCAGAACGTATCGGCTTGCTGTCCGACCACATGGAACCGGACACTTTGTCGCACGGATATCCTGTCACGGTTGAGGAAAGCCCGGCCGGACTGGAACTGTTGGTCGTCCGGTAGCCGTACCAGCCGACAGTATTCCCGGGCGACCCGTTTACTTTGATTGCGCCGTAGTCATAGTTTGTGTCACCGTTTTCTGTCCACCCTTTGACACTGTAGAATGTCTTTCCTGAATAAGAGCCGTACGGGTACGATGACCCGTTGCGGCCGGGAGCTGCCGTAATTTTCGATGCCCAGCCGTTTTTCTGGTCATACACGCAATGTCCCGCCGTAACGATCGTGTCGGCATTGACAAAAAAACCGGTGCATCCGTAGGTGCTTGTGCTGCCGCTGTATGTGACGGTCAGCTGTGCTGTCGCGCGATATGGAAATGATGTTGTAGGAGAAATTCTGATTCGTTCGTCTGTCCCAATAATACTGGAAGGCTTTAATGACTTGATGTCAGCTTTGCTGTTTTGTGCAAGCTGTCTTTTGGTGAGACCCGTTCCTTCATAAGCGGGGGATGTCTGTGTTGTTTGTACAGGCTGATTCAGATGTGCGTCAAACTCCTCACCGCTGTTTGATACAGATGTCTGCGGGCTGCCCGCTGCTTCAGCTGAAACAGCAAATAATGAAACTGACAGTAAGAATGCGGTAAGGCTCAGCAATCGTTTTGAAACTGTCTTCATTTTATAAAACCCCTCCTTTTTTGTCTACCGGCTTTCGGTTGAACATTTAACATATTATGGAATTTATTTAGCGTTATGACCGCAAAAGAATGTTTTTCTCCGCAAAAAAAAGACCGGGTCATTCCCGGTCTCTTACGGTGTGTGTTATCGTCTGCCTGAAGCTCTCATGCGTTCTTGCGGGTGCGAATTAATTGAACCGTCCGCCCGTTTAGAAGCGTAGTCATCCTTTGCCCGCGGTTCGCCTTCAAACTTATTATTGTTCTGATTAGGAAATCCTTTTGCCTTGTTCCGGACCATTTGTTTTCCCCCTCGGCCAATATCAAAAGGTTGCGCCTTCTGGACTGAAGACGTAAAGTTAGTATATGCCTGTGACAAGCTGCGTAAAAGCAGCAGGTTTTCCCAAGGAAAGGAGACAGAGACATGAATACATATATCGACAAACTGACGAATTTGCTGCTTGAGAAAAATGACATGCTCAGCTATTTGCAAGCGCGAACTTGGGTTGAGCTTTTATGGGGAGATTTCGAAGCGACTTACGCAAAAGCCGGCCGCCCGTATCAAGGAGAGCAAATGACGGAACGCGTCGTCAAGGAATGGATCGAATCATACGGCAGCAAGCTCCATATGTTCCAGAGCGTTCGGGAAGACGTTTCTCATTATTTGGATCAAAGCAGGGGTCTCCTGCATTAACATAGCAGTGCGCCCGCCGGATATCGTCCGGCGGTTTTTTTTATAAAAGAAATAGGAAAATCATGTTTGGCGACCGGCGGAATGTGGAAATGTGTAATAACTTATAAAATAGCGGGGAGGAACCACAATGAACATGAAAAAGGGGTTAACCGCATTTATTCCGGCCGCAGGACTTTGCTTATTTTTAGCCGCAGGCACCGTTTTTTTCGATCCGGCAGCGAATGCCGCAGCAGTTCACCAGACAAAAATAGACACCGCAGCAGATACATATATCGTGAAAGCAGGAGAACTTAACGTCCGCAAAGAACCAAATAAACAGGGGGCGATTATCGGCACGCTTCGTTCAGAGGATTCCGTAAAGGTTAAACGGCTTCAAGGAACAGATTGGGCTGAGATTGACTACAAAGGGCACAAAGCCTATATTTCCACGCATTTTCTGATGAAGCAGCCGGTGAAGGCGGTGACCGCGAAACAAACCGCCTTTTATACGCCGACTTTGGAAACCGGCAAAAAAGGGTCCGTTAAAGCGGGTGAAACCGTCAATGTGCTCGGCTGGGGGTTCAGCCATGACGGAGGATTTGACCGTAAATGGGCGTACGTCACATACGGCGGGAAAGCAGGTTATGTGAAAACGGCCGACTTAACTCAAAAATAAAGATTCAGGCAGGCGAATGAGCCTGCTTTTTTTCTGAAACCTTCCGCCTTTCCTTTCGTAAAAGATGAAAAGGAGAGTGAGGGATATGATAATGGTAATCGGCGGCCTTCTGATGGCTGCGGCCGGCATTTTAGTCACATTTTTTCCGCCGAAGTCGATCAACAGCCTGTACGGATATCGGACGAAGCGCTCTATGGCGGATGAGTCGCAGTGGAAAGAAGGCAATCGATTCAGTGCGCTCCTCATGATTTTGTTCGGCCTTATTTCGGCGGCAGCTGGATTTGCGGGCAGCCTGCTTATCCGGCTGACTCAGCCGTTCGCCCTGATCGTTCAGGCCGTATTGTTGATTGTGATCAGCGTACTGATCATCGTCTTAACAGAAAGAAGATTGAATCAAACGGGGAGGAGAATCGATGAATGACATTACGTTTCACATGATCGAAACAAACGGAGTGACGCTGCACACGGCTTCAGCCGGTCCGAAAGACGGTCCTTTGGCGGTGCTGCTGCACGGGTTTCCGGAATTCTGGTACGGCTGGAAGAGTCAGATCAAACCGCTGGCGGATGCCGGATACCATGTTGTCGTGCCTGATCAGCGCGGCTATAATCTCAGTGACAAACCGGAGGGCATTGAAAACTATACCATTGATACGCTCAGAGACGACATTATCGGGCTGATCACGCATTTTACAGATGACAAAGCCGTCGTCATCGGCCACGATTGGGGAGGAGCCGTGGCCTGGCATTTAGCATCCACGCGGCCGCAATACGTTGAAAAATTGATCACGGTCAATATCCCGCACCCGGCGGTTATGCGGAAGGTCACACCGTTCTACCCGCCGCAGTGGAAGAAAAGCTCTTATATCGCTTTCTTTCAGCTGCCGGAAAAGCCGGAACGGAGATTGTCTGAAGACAATTACCGCGTATTGGATCACGCGATCGGCTTATCCGAACGACCGGCGCTTTTTTCACGGGAAGATGTCGACAGCTACAAAGAAGCTTGGGGCAGAAAAGGAGCGCTCACGGCGATGCTGAACTGGTACCGGGCGATCAGAGCCGGCGGTTTAGGCCCTGCCGTTCCGCTTAAAATGCCCGTTCCGTACCGATTAATATGGGGCGTCAATGACCAAGCGCTGAGCAAAAAGCTCGCCAAGGAAACAAAACGGATGATTCCAAACGGCGACTTAATCTTCATAGATGATGCCTCACATTGGGTCATTCACGAAAAACCGCGCATCGTCAGCCATTTGATTCATGAATACCTTCAGCAATAAAGTCTGTCCCGCGTACAGACTTTTTCTTTTTTTTCTCATATCTGCCGAAAAACATGACAAAATATAAACCATATGCAGAAAAAATTTTCTTTCCCTGTAACAAAAAAATGGTTTAAACGTCATTAAAAAAAGGAAAAGCCTTACTGAAGTTTTGCGGACAATTCCTTTAAGGCCGTCCTAAAAAAAGAATAATACAAAGAAGGTGCCTTCATGAAACAAAGGTTAATCTCAATTATTATTCCGTCTTACAATGAAGGGAACAACGTCAAGCTCATTCATGAATCTTTAAAAAAAGAGTTTCAGACGATTCATTATGACTATGAAATTTTCTACATCAATGACGGAAGCGCGGATGACACCCTTCAGCAGATTAAAGAACTGGCCGCCAGAAACCATCGCGTCAAATACATATCTTTTTCCCGCAACTTCGGGAAAGAAGCGGCCATTTTGGCAGGATTTGAACACGTGCAGGGCGAAGCGGTAATCGTGATGGACGCCGATCTGCAGCATCCGACCCATCTGCTGAAAGACTTCATTCAAGGCTATGAAGAAGGGTATGACCAAGTCATCGCGCAGCGCAACCGAAAAGGGGACAGCCCCGTGCGTTCCGTGCTTTCTTCCCTGTATTATAAATTTATCAACAAAGCCGTCGAAGTGGACCTGCGTGACGGGGTCGGAGATTTCCGCCTGCTGAGCCGGCAGGCCGTTGATGCCCTTTTGAAGCTGAGTGAAGGAAACCGTTTCTCGAAAGGGCTGTTCTGCTGGATCGGGTTTGACCAGAAAATCGTATTTTATGAAAATGTCGAAAGGAAGAACGGCACGTCCAAATGGTCATTCAGCAATCTGTTCAACTACGGAATGGACGGTGTCGTCTCCTTCAACAACAAGCCCCTTAGGGTATGCTTTTTCACCGGTATTCTGATATTGCTTTTGTCGATGGTTTATATTGTAACGACCTTTGTTCATATTCTGACACACGGCGTGTCCGTACCCGGATACTTCACAATTATTTCCGCCGTGCTGTTTTTAGGGGGCATCCAGCTTTTGAGTCTCGGCATCATCGGAGAATACATCGGCCGGATTTACTATGAAACAAAAAAACGCCCGCACTATTTAATTAAAGAAGCGAATATAACGTACGGAGAACAAAATGAAACGAATTATACAAAAAAGCGCAAGTGGAACCATTAAACAGCCGCCGCTGTGCGCAGGGTCTGGGGACGTTGTATGAAAAAAAATAAATGGATCTTGCCGGCAGCCTGTGTGCTGGCTGCGGCAGCCGCTCATATTTTTTTCTTAAAAGAGTGGTCGCAAGGCCGCTATATGACGGGGTCTGGAGACGGGATCGCCCAAATGGCGGTCTTCAAAAAGCTGCTGTTTGATCAATATATGAACGGCAGGCTGTTTTACAGCTATTCGTTCGGACTGGGCGGGGGCGTGTACAGTCAGCTCGGCTATTATTTCTCTACTTCTTTTCTATTCCTGTTTATCTCCGCCGCTGTCCGCTTTTTGCAGCTTATTCAGCTGACGGGTGAGGCTGATGCGCTGTTTTGGGCGCAGGCCTCCGTTTTTATCAGCATCGCCAAGCAGAGTTTGATCATATTCACGGCGGCGTGTGTGTTCCGTTATTTCGTCAAACGGCCGGTGCCCGCTTTTGCCGGCGCCGTGTTGTACGGGGTCTCGATTATCTACTTCCGGCATGAGGTGTATTGGGACTTTTTCACTGACAGTATGGTGTGGCTGCCGCTGCTCGTGCTCGGCGCGGAAAAAATCATCAGGGAAAAAAAGCCGGCGTGGTTTATCTTCGCCTGTGCGCTGACATTGATCAACAACTTTTATTTTGCGTATATTAATCTGATTTTCATCGGCGTTTATATCTTATTCAGGTGGATGATCCCCCTTGAAGGCAATGAGGCGAAAAGGCTCACTCAATGCAGGATATTTATTCTGTCGGGTCTTCTCGGGTTCGGCATAAGCGCAGTTTCCTTTATTCCTGTCGTATACGGGTACCTTCATAATCTGCGGCCGCCGTATTCAGAGCATATTGCATGGCTTGATTTTTCCGACAATATTTTATTTTCTAGCCGGATTATCATCCTGCCGGCGGCTTTTTTGCTTTTTCTATTTACATTTACTTTATACAAAAATCGCTTGTTCCGTCTGTTTGCGGGAATCAGTCTGCTGTATATTCTGTTTCACTTCAGTCCGTTCGCGGCAAGTGCCTTTAACGGTTTTTCAGCTCCGCAGAACAGGTTTGAATACGTCCTGTGCTTCACGATTGCCGGAACGGTTTCAGCCGGGCTTTCTAAGCTTTCAGACATCAGCATGAAGAGTATGCTGATGTCCGCCGTACTCGTCGTTCTGCTCTATTGGAGCCAGGTGAGGCGGTACAGTCTGGATATTTCTGATCACGCCAACCTGCCCGTCATCCTTCTTCTGGTGCTGAGCATAGCCGCTTTCTTTGCAGCAAAGACAAGACTGAAAGGCGCGGTGCCCGCCGTCTATGCCGTCATTTTGCTTACGGCTGTGCTTACGGCTAATACATATGAAAAATATGCTTTATCAGAAGGCGGGAAGATTTATACGGTATCGCATACCTTTATGACGGGTGCTGACTATAAAGGCAAAGAGCAATCAGAGCTCATTCAGCGTCTGAAAGAAAAAGACCCTGATCCGTTTGCCCGTTTAGATTGGATGAACGGTGTTTTCAATAACACCCCGATCATATACGGGTTCAACGGATTCAGCGTATACTCAAGCATACTGAACCGCAATCTGCTGTCCTTTTACTGGAACGACCTCCAGATTGACATGGGCAGAGAAAGCGTCAGCCGCTATGCGACATTAGGAAACAGGGCTAATTTATACAGCCTGCTTTACGGAAAATATTATATGACGGAAAAAACAAACGAGGCCGGCGTGCCGTACGGGTTCAAAAAAATCATGGAATCAACCCATTATGCGGTTTATCAAAATCAATATATGCTTCCGTTCGTACGGACAGCCGATCGCGTATATAACGAGGGCGGCCTGAAAAAAGCGCCCGCCCTTGCCAGGGAACGGGCAATGCTTGACGGGATCGTCATGGAATCAAGCACAACCAACACGAAAAAAGCGCCTGAGGCGAAAAATATGATCGGCCATGCAGAGGTAGCGGCCGAACATGGCGATTATCATAACGGCATCCTGACGGTAAACGAAGACGGCGGCGGCCTGATCATTACGCCGCAAGCCGCTAAGATGGACGGCGGCGATTATTACGTCAGCTTTTATTTGAAGAATAAAGCGAAGGACCAGGGCTTTACATTAAAAGTGAACGATTACACGACAACGAGAAAATCGAATCAATCCATTTACAAAACAGGTGTCAACGATCTTACTGTCAGAGTGCCGAAAACAAAAAACATCCAAATCCGTCTGCCGAAAGGATCGTATCAGCTTGACAGACTGGCGCTTTATGAAGAACGGTACGATACGCTGAAAAACGCATACCGAAAAGCGGAAAAAGAACCGCCGGCCGATCTCAGCTGGCGCGGAAATACGCTTCATATCTCGTATGATAACAAAACCCGCGCGCCGTATATCATGCTTCCGGTTCCATATGAAAAAGGCTGGGAGCTGAAGATAAACGGCAGAAAAGAGCAGATTGAAAAAGCGGATTATTCCTTCATCGGATTTAAAGCGCAAAAAGGAAAAAACGATATTCAATTAACGTATTTCCCGCCGTTTTTTAAACCCGCGGCCGCTCTATCGGTGATCAGCCTCGTGTTTGCCGCTATATATGTGAGAAGACAAAAAAAGCCCGGCTCTTAAACAGAGCCGAGCTTTAATTTTTTCTGCAATTTTTCCTCGCTGAAAATCCAGCCCGTGTAAGAAGAGAGAAGCTCTAAATCATGACTGAGATGGACGATGGCGACAAAAGGATAGTGGCCTTTGCTCCGGTAGCGCAAATCAATAAAGCGCACCTCATAATGATCTTTAAAGGTATCGACCTCCCACCTGTAAACGGGGGAAAATGAAAGAAAGGCTGCAATATTTTCGTCCTGTTTCGCGGCCTTCATCACATCGGTTTCCGGAACGGGCACGCGGTTGAATGTATCCAATATCACGACATGGCCGTCAAGGCTTCTGCCGACATAAAAGGCATGCGCCGTCGTCACGGCGATACGCCACTGCCTGAATTTCATCGTCGGCGAAATAATGATGGTTTCAATCTCCTCTTCAATCATTTCGCGCAGCCTTCGCTTTATCCGCAGCTGCATCAAAAACCGGACGGCGTAATATCCTGCGAGGATGATATAAAGCATCAGAAATGTCACGCCCGGATGACCTCCGATATACCACACGGCAATCGCGGCCAAATGGCTGACGAAAATAAACGGATCAAAGGTATTGATTAAACCGAGAGCGATCCATTTTCTCGAAAACGGGCGGATGGCCTGCGTGCCGTACGCGTTAAAAATGTCAACAAACACATGCAAAACGACAGCGAGAAGCGTCCACAGCCACAGGTGCAAAAAGTTCGCTTCCGGATAAAACATAAACAAAATACCCGGAATCAGAACGGACCAAAATAAAACGGCGGGAATGGAGTGCGTGAACCCTCTATGATTTCGAATATAAACGGCATTATTTTTCAGCTTCAATATGGTATCAATATCAGGTGCCTGAGAGCCGGCAAGAGCGGCGATCATAACTGCCTGAGACATGGGGGTGTGCATGCCGACGGCAGGATCAAGAGTTGCGATTCCGCCAAGCGCGATACCCATGACAACGTGAGTGCCAGTATCCATTGTTGACCTCCTAGCAGGCGTTAACAATCAGTCGCCCGCATATTTCGCATTATAAGATATTCCCCATTTTCTGTTTGCCCAATCATGGCGTTTATCCGCCGTTCTCATATGTTTCCGCTTTTTCTTTATCACTATTTAATGTAACATATTATCGTAACGTGCCCTAAGTTTACACCAAAATACGGTGTCAAGAAAAGCGGAACCCGAAACATCTGAGGAGAAGATATGAACGCACTTGAAGAAAAAATGAAACAAAAAGATATAGACAAATTTCGCGAGGACTTAATTACATGGTTCGAAAGAGAACAGAGAATTCTGCCGTGGAGAGAAAATCAGGACCCGTATCGGGTGTGGGTGTCAGAGGTGATGCTGCAGCAGACGCGCGTAGAAACCGTTATCCCTTATTTCCGGCGGTTTGTTGAGCAATTTCCGACCGTTTCGGCGCTCGCTGAAGCCGATGAGGAAAAAGTGCTCAAAGCCTGGGAAGGGCTAGGTTATTACTCCCGTGTAAGAAATCTGCAAAGTGCCGTAAAAGAAGTGCATGAGCGGTACGGGGGAGTCGTCCCTGCCGAAGAAAAGGAATTTGGCGGACTGAAAGGCGTCGGCCCTTATACAAAAGGCGCCGTGCTCAGCATCGCATACAACAAACCGATTCCCGCCGTAGACGGCAATGTGATGCGTGTCATGTCGAGAATTCTTTCCATATGGGACGATATCGCAAAACCTAAAACCAGAACCATTTTCGAACAGGCGGTATCCGCTTTCATTTCTCATGAAAAACCATCTGAATTCAATCAGGGTTTAATGGAGCTCGGCGCGATCATCTGCACCCCGAAATCGCCGTCCTGCCTGCTTTGCCCCGTACAAAAGCACTGCTCGGCATTTGCGGAAGGGACAGAGCGGGAGCTGCCTGTTAAAAGCAAAAAGAAAAAGCCCGGAATAAAAACAATGGCAGCCGTTGTGCTGACAGACGATCAAGGCGATGTCTATATTCATAAACGGCCGCCAAAAGGCTTGCTCGCCAACTTGTGGGAGTTTCCGAATACCGAAACCCAGAAAGGAATCAAAACCGAAAGAGAGCAGCTTGAAGCCTATTTAGAAAAAGAGATGGGAACAACCGCTGAAATCGGGGAGCTGGAAGGCATCGTAGAACATGTTTTCACCCATCTCGTCTGGAATATTTCGGTCTTTTTCGGTAAAGTAAAACAAGTGTCGGATACAACGGAATTCATACGAGTCACAAAAGAGGAGCTCGAGGAATACGCATTTCCCGTTTCCCATCAAAAGATATGGAAAATGGCGGAAGAAAGCGGCCGCCTGTAAAAAGCGTCAGTCATAGCTGACGCGAGTGCCGTGGCCGTAATCCGCTTCATTCCGTTTCAGTCCGCCGCGGGCTTCGATTTCCTGAATCAGTTCCCGGTATTTGGACTGGCCTTCTTCGTTTAAATACGGCATAATTTGCTGGAAGGCATGATGGAAATAGGCGAGCTCTGAATCTCTCCAATCTTTTTTGGGCATCATGGCCAATTCGCCCATATAACGTCCGACATACATATAAAAGACCCCTTTCAACACATATTGCTTTTATTGTTTGTTGAATGAAAAGAACTATACACAGCAAGGAGCTGAGGAAAAATGGAACAAAATAAATGCGCACTGATCACGGGAAGCAGCCGCGGCGTCGGGAAAGCAGCCGCCATCAGACTCGCGGAAAAAGGATACAACATCGTCATCAATTACGCCCGCAGTAAAAAAGCAGCATTAGAAACCGCCGAAGAAATTGAAAAACTCGGCGTTAAAACGCTCGTCATTAAAGCCAATGTCGGCCAGCCGGCAAAAATCAAAGACATGTTCCGCCAGATTGACGAAACATTCGGCAGACTGGACGTGTTCGTCAATAATGCGGCTTCAGGCGTGCTGAGACCGGTCATGGAACTCGAAGAAACACACTGGGACTGGACGATGAATATCAATGCGAAAGCATTGCTTTTCTGCGCCCAGGAAGCGGCAAAGATGATGGAGAAAAACGGAGGCGGCCACATCGTCAGCATCAGCTCGCTCGGCAGCATCCGCTATCTTGAAAACTATACGACGGTCGGAGTCTCAAAAGCCGCTTTAGAATCGTTAACCCGTTATCTGGCGGTTGAGCTGTCTTCGAAAAATATCATCGTAAACGCGGTGTCAGGCGGAGCGATTGATACGGACGCGCTGAAGCATTTCCCTAACAGAGATGAACTGCTGGAAGATGCCCGCCAAAATACGCCGGCCGGCAGAATGGTCGAAATTAAAGATATGATCGATACGGTGGAGTTTTTAGTTTCTTCAAAAGCGGACATGATCCGCGGCCAGACCATTATTATTGACGGCGGACGTTCTCTGCTCGTATAAGTTTTAAAAAAAGATGAATAGCCTTATCGTCTCCTGCGCATTCTAAAGTGCGTGGAGGTGATAACAATGGCAAACTCAAAATTCAGCAAAACAGACGTTCAGCAGGTGAAAAAACAAAACCAGCAATCAGCTTCCGGTCAGGGTCAATTCGGCACTGAATTCGGCAGTGAAACTGATGTGCAGCAGGTAAGAAAGCAAAACCAATCTGCTGAACAAAACAAACAACAAAACAGCTAATCACTGAAACGAAAAAGCACTTCATCTTCGGATGGAAGTGCTTTTTTTTGTTGCCAAAACGACAAAACTTGTGATTCCTCTACAGAATGAGTCAAAGGGTTTTCCGGCGGAAAATCGAAATGGTAAGGAGTATCAACCTAAAAGCCTAAGGAGGAACCCGATGTCAGAGTTTGAAAAGCTTGTAAGTGAACAGATGAAAATCATGGATCAGCTTCTCGAGCTGCAGTCAGAACTTGACCGCTGCCGCCAGGTGGAAGCGGAACTCATCAGTCTGGAAAGAGATGCAAAGCTGGACAATGTACAGGACGAAATTGCGACAAAGCGAAAAGATCTGGCCGGCATACAGGAGTTATTCCAAAGGCAGACAGAGCAAGTCATCCAGTCTTATCGCAGCACGGAAAAGCCGTCTTCCTATGTGCAGAAATGAATGTGCCATTCCGGAAGCGGAGTGGTTCTTTTATTTTCATTTTTTAATTCGTAACGTTATAATAGTGAAAAGACTTGTCGGAAAGCAATTGCGGCTGCATTGACTGCAGGGCTTTACAGAAAGTAGGGGAGAAATATGGGATATCCCAAGGAAGGAGAAACCATTCAAATTCACAGCTATAAGCATAACGGGCTGCTTCATCGAATTTGGAATGAAACGACGATTTTAAAAAGTACGGAATTGTGTATCATCGGAGCCAACGACCGGACAATGGTGACGGAATCCGACGGACGGACGTGGGTGACGAGAGAACCGGCGATCTGCTACTTTCATGCCCGTCAGTGGTTTAACGTCATCGGAATGCTGAGAGATGACGGGGTACACTATTATTGCAACATCAGCTCGCCGTTCGCTTATGACGGAGAGGCCATCAAATATATTGATTACGATTTGGATGTCAAGGTGTTTCCGGATATGACGTATAACATTCTTGACGAGGATGAATACGATGACCACCGCAAATCAATGAATTACCCTAAAGAGATCGACAGCATTCTGAAGGAGTATCTGAATACGCTGCTGCACTGGATTCATCAGCGGAAAGGACCGTTTGCTCCGGAATTTGTTGATATGTGGTATGAACGGTATCTGCGCTATACAAAATAAAGAATACAATAAAAAACCTGTTGGGGTGTCAACAGGTTTTTCACATGGGCTCACACGCCTTAAAGAGAGAGGGGGATAAAGTGTGGGCGTAATCAGACGCTATATGCAATTTGTAAAACCTTATAAAAAACAAATTTTTATCACAGTGTTAATCGGCATCATAAAATTCTCCATCCCGCTGGCTCTCCCGCTGCTGTTAAAATACGTGGTCGATGACATTATTCAAGGGAGCGGAACGGCAAGCGCTAAAACATCATCGCTATTCACGATAATGGGCATCATGTTCGTGCTGTTTTTAATTCTGCGTCCCCCGGTAGAGTACTATCGGCAATACTTCGCGCAATGGACGGGCAGCCGGGTGCTCTATGATATCAGGGGGGTATTGTTTGATCATATTCAAAAATTGAGCCTGAGGTTTTATGCCAACACGAGAACGGGCGAAGTCATTTCCCGGGTGATAAATGATGTCGAACAGACAAAAGACTTTGTCATAACGGGACTGATGAATATCTGGCTTGATATGATGACGGTGCTGATCGTCATCTGCATTATGTTTACACTTGATGTCAAGCTGACATTGATATCTGTCATTTTGTTTCCGTTATACGGAATTTCAGTGAAATACTTTTACGGCCGCCTCCGAAAACTGACACGTGAGCGTTCTCAGGCACTCGCCCAAGTTCAGGGACATTTGCACGAAAGAGTTCAGGGGATGCCTGTCATCAGAAGTTTTGCCATTGAAGATTATGAACAAGCCAATTTTGATGAAAAAAACGGACATTTTCTGGACAGAGCGATCCGTCATACGAATTGGAACGCAAAAACGTTTGCAGTCGTGAATACCATTACGGATTTGGCGCCGCTGCTTGTTATCGCGTTTGCGGGTTATTTTGTCATAAACGGTCCGCTGACGGTAGGGACGATGGTTGCGTTCGTCGGCTATATTGACAGAATGTACAATCCGGTCAGAAGGTTGATCAACTCATCGACGACGCTGACCCAGTCGATCGCTTCAATGGACCGCATATTTGAATTTATCGACGAGCCGTATGAACTGACTGATAAACCGAATGCAGTAAAAGCTGACGGCATTAAGGGCGAAGTTGAATTCCGAAATGTCTCGTTCCGTTATGAGGAAGGAAAAGAAACGATTTTGCAGGACGTTTCCTTAAAGGTGACAAAAGGGGAAACCGTCGCGCTCGTCGGGATGAGCGGCGGCGGTAAATCGACGCTTGTCAGCCTCATACCGCGTTTTTATGATGTATCCGGCGGCAGCCTGCTGATTGACGGCACAGATATTCGCGATTATGAAGCGAGAAGCCTCCGCAATCAAGTCGGAATGGTGCTTCAGGATACGTTTCTGTTCAGTGAGACGATTCGTGAAAATATCGCCATTGGTAAACCGGGAGCGTCTCTGGATGAGGTGGTTGCGGCTGCGAAAGCGGCAAATGCCCATGAATTTATTATGAATTTCCCCGAAGGTTATGAAACCAAAGTCGGCGAACGGGGCGTCAAATTGTCAGGCGGGCAGAAACAGCGGATTTCCATCGCGCGTGTATTCTTAAAAAATCCGCCGCTGTTAATCTTGGATGAAGCGACATCGGCTCTTGATCTGGAAAGTGAACACTACATTCAGGAAGCGATGGAAAAGCTTGCCAAAAACCGGACGACATTTATCGTCGCCCACAGGCTGTCCACGATTACGCACGCGGATAAAATTGTCGTCATGGAAAACGGCGCCGTCGTCGAAACCGGCACGCACGAGGAATTAATGGCCCAAGGCGGCCAGTACAGACACTTATTTACGATTCAGAATTTGAACTGATACAAAAACGTATGCCGTCCGAATGGGCGGCATACGTTTTTTTGAATGCAAAAAAACCCGGTTTTACGGAAGCACCGGGTTACTCATCATCGTCTGTTTCTAGTTCGCTGTCTTTCGGGTGGTATGTCTGGAAACTCGTAATCAGTGTATCGAGATGTTCCAGCTGCTCACGGTATTCCGCAACCGCAGCCATAATGCTGAGCATATTGTAATCAAGCAGTTCATCCTCGCAGTTCTGCTGATTTTTCAAGAAAGACTTCGTCAAAAGCTGTTTATATCTTATGCTTTCTTCAGCATCGTCATCATGCGGTTTGATCTTGCCGACCGTCCGCATCAGAATCCTTTCGTGCCAATGAAGCAGATAATCAATTTCTTCTGTCAGCGTCTCCTGAAATTCCTCCGGCATATGATAAATCTCGTTTTCATAGCGGTGCAGCTTTTTCAGCGTATCAAGCGCCCGATTCGCCGTAATAATCGCCTGTCTGAACAATACAAGCTTGCGCGACTTTACATACGTCGTTTTCTTAAAGTAGCTTCTCTCCTCTTTATAAAGAAGGTACGTATGATCAAGCTTCATCATCTTTTCCTTCAGCTTCTCAATATCCTCTTTCAATATCGAGTGTTCCGTGGACTGGCGCATCGTCAGCCTGATCCATTTCATGATCTCATCGGTATATTCAACCGTATGATGAGTCAGCTTCGTTTCGTATTTCGGCGGAAGAAACACAAGGTTCACAATAAAAGAAGACAGCACGCCTAAAATAACGGTGCTTGTTCGTATCAGAGCGAACGTCAGGAAGCTGTTTCCCGGTGTTTCTAAAATCGCGATAACCGTCACGAGCGCAATCGAAATGGTGTGTTCAATTTTCAGTTTTAACATGAT
This sequence comes from Bacillus sp. FSL K6-2865, assembly GCF_040311405.1. Classification (NCBI taxonomy): domain Bacteria; kingdom Bacillati; phylum Bacillota; class Bacilli; order Caryophanales; family Bacillaceae; genus Bacillus; species Bacillus sp. FSL K6-2865. Next base: position 883,013 of record NZ_CP152036.1, read on the forward strand.
CGTGATGACAATCACTGCGGTCAATCCGATCATAATCGGACTCGGTCCGAAAATCAGTCCGAATGCCGTAGCGATGACAGCGCCGATGATATTTGCCTGAACCTGATCAATAATGATAAGAAAAGACCTGTAAATAGAGGGCTGTATGGCAAATATAGCTGCAATCCCGGCAAAGATCGGCGACGGAAGTCCGATCCATGATGCTAAGTAGAGCGCGAGCGTAATCGCAATCCCTGTTTTTAAAATGCGGGCACCAAGTTTCATTGGTTTGTGCGTGCATTCCTTTCTCTAATAAATTATGTGCCGAACGAACGGCTGACACTTACATTTCCCTGTTGGCTGATTTGCTAAACAATAAAGTAATATACAGGGATCATACCAATTATTCAAGGTCTTTTTTTGAAAAAACCATTATCTCACAAATCGGACAAAAAGAAAAAGCGGAAGCCCCGGGCTCCCGCTTGTTTCAGCAGTTATTTTTTCATATGTCTGAACGCATCTTCAACGGCTTGTAAAGTGGCGTCGATATCCTCTTCAGTATGTGCGGTTGTGATAAACCAAGCTTCATACTTCGATGGAGCGAGATTGATGCCGCGCTCAAGCATCAGCTTGAAGAACTTGGCGAATGCTTCTCCGTCCGTATTTTCCGCCTGCTCGTAATTGACGATCTTTTCATCAGTGAAGTAAACCGTGAGCGCGCCTTTTAAACGGTTGACGGTGATGGTAATGCCATGTGTCTCCGCATGGGCGAGAATGCCTTGCTCAAGTCTGGCGCCGAGCTCATCAAGCCGCTCATAAACGCCTTCTTCCTTCAGCACTTCCAGGCAGGCGATGCCTGATAGGATAGATGCCGGGTTTCCGGCCATCGTGCCGGCTTGATATGCCGGACCGAGCGGAGCAACCTGCTCCATGATCTCTTTTTTGCCTCCGTAAGCGCCGATCGGCAAGCCGCCCCCGATAATTTTACCGAGCGCCGTTAAATCAGGCTTCACTTGAAGAAGATCCTGCGCGCCTCCGTACATAAAACGGAACGCCGTGATCACTTCATCATAAATGACGAGCGCGCCCGCTTTATGGGTCAATTCATTTACCTGTTCTAAAAATCCTTCTTCAGGTTCAACGATGCCGAAGTTGCCGACGATCGGCTCGACGAGAACCGCTGCAATTTCCGAACCCCATTTATCCATCGCGGCTTTGTAGCTTTCAATATCATTGAAAGGAACGGTAATCACCTCATTGGCGATGCTTTTCGGCACGCCGGCGGAATCAGGGGTGCCGAGCGTAGACGGGCCGGAACCCGCAGCGACAAGTACGAGGTCAGAATGGCCGTGATAGCAGCCGGCGAATTTAATGATTTTTGTCCGGCCTGTATAAGCGCGTGCAACCCGGATCGTTGTCATCACCGCTTCAGTGCCTGAGTTTACGAATCGTACTTTATCAAGTGAAGGAATGGCCTCCTTCAGCATTTTGGCGAAAGTGACCTCATGTTTGGTCGGCGTCCCGTACAGCACGCCGTTTTCAGCAGCTGTTTTAATCGCTTCAGTAATATGCGGATGGGCATGTCCGGTAATAATCGGGCCGTAAGCCGCTAAAAAATCGATATACTGATTCCCGTCTATATCCCAGAAATAAGCGCCGTTCGCTTTTTCCATCGCAACGGGTGAACCGCCGCCTACCGCTTTATAGGATCTGGACGGGCTGTTCACGCCTCCGACGATATGCTCTAACGCTTCCTTATGAAGTTCAACTGATTTTGTATACAAAAAATGACCCTCCTAATATCTCCTTACATCATGTTCTATTGTAGCATGCTTCATTGCGAGCACAACGGTTCATGCTTCCAGAAAAGAGCGGGGGGATAACGGTTGTAATCTTAACGTGAATTGGATACGCTTAATAAAAAACCCGGAGGTATAAGAAATGAGTATTGAAATCGGACAAACAGCACCGGATATGAAATTAGTGAATGACAGCGGGGAAGAAGTAGCATTGACGGATTTTAAAGGGAAGTACGTCGTTCTCTATTTTTATCCGAAAGACATGACACCCGGATGCACGACGGAAGCATGTGATTTCCGTGATCAGCACGAAAGTTTCGCGGGACTTGATGCGGTTATTATCGGAGTAAGCCCTGACAGCCGTGATAAACATGAAAAATTTAAGCAAAAACACGATCTTCCTTTCCAGCTCCTCGTTGATGATGAGCACAAATTGGCGGAAGCTTTTGATGTGTGGAAGCTGAAAAAGAATTTTGGGAAAGAATATATGGGTATCGAGCGATCCACTTTTTTGTTAGATAAAGAAGGCCGTCTTGTGAAGGAGTGGAGAAAGGTAAAAGTGAAAGATCACGTTGCCGAGGCGCTTCGCGAATTGGAACAAATTGCGTCTAATTAATGGACAAATGCTGAACTCACGGGGTTTTCTTCAGATTACATTTGACAGGAGACCGGAAAAAGATGTACACTAATTATAAACATTATAAAGTAAGAATCTTTTTTAGAAGAGAGGTGCATGACGGATGGCTGCACATGAATTAAAAGAAGCCTTAGACACGTTGAAGGATACGGGAGTCCGGATTACTCCTCAACGTCATGCCATTCTGGAATATCTCGTGGATTCTATGGCACATCCGACAGCGGACGATATATATAAAGCCTTGGAAGGGAAATTCCCTAATATGAGTGTTGCGACAGTGTATAACAATTTGCGTGTATTCCGGGAAGCGGGGCTTGTAAAGGAACTGACGTACGGAGATGCGTCCAGCAGATTTGACTTTGTCACCTCTGACCATTATCACGCCATTTGTGAAAGCTGCGGAAAAATCGTAGACTTCCATTATCCCGGGCTTGACGAAGTGGAACAGCTTGCGGCTCACGTCACGGGGTTTAAGGTAAGCCACCACCGTTTGGAGATTTACGGCGCCTGCCAAGAATGTTCCAAAAAAGAAAACCACTAAACGAAGCTGACCGCTTTGATACGGTCAGCTTCGTTTATTTTACACTGTTTTTTCTGTTATAAGACTCATCGAACGCTTTGCCTTCCAATCCTTTATCCAATGTAAGCGGCTCTCTGCAATGCATGCACATATCCACTCTGCCCAGAATCTTCGTTTCTTTCTCGCAAGCGGGGCACATCACCCGGACCGCTTTTGTGGACAGCATGCCGATCCAAAAATAAACGGCGGTGCTGAGCCCGATCGACAGCAGGCCGAGAATCATAAACAAGCTGGCAAGCAAAACAGACTGCTTAAAGAACAGCCCGATGTACATAATGATAAACCCAACGAAAACCAAACTTAACGCAAACGTTCTGATCTTATTAATTTTGCTTGAGTATTTCGCCATGTCCATCCCCCTCCCGTTTAACTATAGCACAAAACAGATGGCATATTCTTCATGTTTTCGTAAGAAAAGGGAAGAATAAATATGGCACCTGAAAGGAAATTTGTTATAATAGTGCAATGTGTTTAGAAAAAAGGACTTTCATGTTTTATCATAGAAATGTAGAAACAATAGCTAGTGAAACAATCGCATTGGAGGAATCGTAATGGACAATCTTCTCCGTCCAATTTACCAAGAAAGAGCAAGTCATCCCGATACGCTGGCCGTCCTTATGATTGAGAGAAGGAGTAAAGCATCATCCATCACGGATAACTTTGATGCGGTCATGCTTGTCATTGTCAAACAGGCTGATGAACCTCTTTTTATAAAGCATTATGAATTCGAACAAAAAACCGCTTCTTTACATATTGTAACGGATGCTCTGCTTCAGGAATGGATTCTGCTTGGGACCAATAGAAGAGTCATAGATTGGATCATCAACGGCAAAGTACTGTTTGACCGCAATGAATATATATCTGAACTCAATGACCGGCTCAGCACTTTTCCTTTCGCCGAGCGGAAATTAAAGATCGGAATGGAATACGGCAAGCTGATCAGAAGATTTGTAGAAGGAAAAGCGTTTTTTGAAGCTGATCATTTTCTGGATGCATATTATGCGGTAGTGCATGCTCTTCACCACTTGGCCCGCATAGAAGTGATTGACCGGGGATTTTATCCCGAAACGACAGTCTGGAACCAGGTCCGTCACATTGAGCCGCAGGTATATAAGCTATATTCCGAACTTGTCGAGAGTCACGAAAGTTTGGAGAAAAGGCTCGAATTATTATTCTTAGCAAATGATTTTCTCATCCATTCAAAAGCTGAAATCGGTTCTGCCCACCTTTTTCAAGTGATGAAAGAAAAAGAAATGTGGCAGTTTGGAGAATTGCTTCAGCACCCTGAACTGGTGCACTTCACCCAAGATCTTGGTGTTATGCTTGATTACCTGACGGAAAAAGGCTTTGTTGAAGTATCTCAAATAGAGACCAAAGGGCAGGAAGTATATCATCGAGGATATTCTTTCAAAAAAAGTGTTGACGCTGAATCATAGGCATGGTATATTATTAAACGTCGCTGATGCGCTTCAACAAAAAGCTCACAGCGGCGGAGAAATAAAAACAAAAAACATTTGACAGCAAATCGCTGAAATGTTATACTGAAAAAGTCGCCTCAAGATGAGGTTGAGATGATCTTTGAAAACTAAACAAGACAAAACGTACCTGTTAATTCAAAGTTTTAAATAAATCGCACAGTGATGTGCGTAGTCAGTCAAACTACTTTATCGGAGAGTTTGATCCTGGCTCAGGACGAACGCTGGCGGCGTGCCTAATACATGCAAGTCGAGCGGACAGATGGGAGCTTGCTCCCTGATGTTAGCGGCGGACGGGTGAGTAACACGTGGGTAACCTGCCTGTAAGACTGGGATAACTCCGGGAAACCGGGGCTAATACCGGATGGTTGTCTGAACCGCATGGTTCAGACATAAAAGGTGGCTTCGGCTACCACTTACAGATGGACCCGCGGCGCATTAGCTAGTTGGTGAGGTAACGGCTCACCAAGGCGACGATGCGTAGCCGACCTGAGAGGGTGATCGGCCACACTGGGACTGAGACACGGCCCAGACTCCTACGGGAGGCAGCAGTAGGGAATCTTCCGCAATGGACGAAAGTCTGACGGAGCAACGCCGCGTGAGTGATGAAGGTTTTCGGATCGTAAAGCTCTGTTGTTAGGGAAGAACAAGTGCCGTTCAAATAGGGCGGCACCTTGACGGTACCTAACCAGAAAGCCACGGCTAACTACGTGCCAGCAGCCGCGGTAATACGTAGGTGGCAAGCGTTGTCCGGAATTATTGGGCGTAAAGGGCTCGCAGGCGGTTTCTTAAGTCTGATGTGAAAGCCCCCGGCTCAACCGGGGAGGGTCATTGGAAACTGGGGAACTTGAGTGCAGAAGAGGAGAGTGGAATTCCACGTGTAGCGGTGAAATGCGTAGAGATGTGGAGGAACACCAGTGGCGAAGGCGACTCTCTGGTCTGTAACTGACGCTGAGGAGCGAAAGCGTGGGGAGCGAACAGGATTAGATACCCTGGTAGTCCACGCCGTAAACGATGAGTGCTAAGTGTTAGGGGGTTTCCGCCCCTTAGTGCTGCAGCTAACGCATTAAGCACTCCGCCTGGGGAGTACGGTCGCAAGACTGAAACTCAAAGGAATTGACGGGGGCCCGCACAAGCGGTGGAGCATGTGGTTTAATTCGAAGCAACGCGAAGAACCTTACCAGGTCTTGACATCCTCTGACAATCCTAGAGATAGGACGTCCCCTTCGGGGGCAGAGTGACAGGTGGTGCATGGTTGTCGTCAGCTCGTGTCGTGAGATGTTGGGTTAAGTCCCGCAACGAGCGCAACCCTTGATCTTAGTTGCCAGCATTCAGTTGGGCACTCTAAGGTGACTGCCGGTGACAAACCGGAGGAAGGTGGGGATGACGTCAAATCATCATGCCCCTTATGACCTGGGCTACACACGTGCTACAATGGACAGAACAAAGGGCAGCGAAACCGCGAGGTTAAGCCAATCCCACAAATCTGTTCTCAGTTCGGATCGCAGTCTGCAACTCGACTGCGTGAAGCTGGAATCGCTAGTAATCGCGGATCAGCATGCCGCGGTGAATACGTTCCCGGGCCTTGTACACACCGCCCGTCACACCACGAGAGTTTGTAACACCCGAAGTCGGTGAGGTAACCTTTATGGAGCCAGCCGCCGAAGGTGGGACAGATGATTGGGGTGAAGTCGTAACAAGGTAGCCGTATCGGAAGGTGCGGCTGGATCACCTCCTTTCTAAGGATTTTAACGGAATATAAGACCTTGGGTCTTATAAACAGAACGTTCCCTGTCTTGTTTAGTTTTGAAGGATCATTCCTTCAAAACATAGGAACACCTGCTAAATGCGCCACTTCCTGTGGCAACGCATGTGTTAGCATGTCCTATGCGTTGTTCTTTGAAAACTAGATAACAGAAGTAATTCACATTCAATTAGTAATGCAAGATATCACGTAGTGATTCTTTTTAACGGTTAAGTTAGAAAGGGCGCACGGTGGATGCCTTGGCACTAGGAGCCGATGAAGGACGGGACGAACACCGATATGCTTCGGGGAGCTGTAAGCAAGCTTTGATCCGGAGATTTCCGAATGGGGAAACCCACCACTCGTAATGGAGTGGTATCCATATCTGAATACATAGGATATGAGAAGGCAGACCCGGGGAACTGAAACATCTAAGTACCCGGAGGAAGAGAAAGCAAATGCGATTCCCTGAGTAGCGGCGAGCGAAACGGGACCAGCCCAAACCAAGAGGCTTGCCTCTTGGGGTTGTAGGACACTCTGTACGGAGTTACAAAGGAACGAGGTAGATGAAGAGGTCTGGAAAGGCCCGCCATAGGAGGTAACAGCCCTGTAGTCAAAACTTCGTTCTCTCCTGAGTGGATCCTGAGTACGGCGGAACACGTGAAATTCCGTCGGAATCCGGGAGGACCATCTCCCAAGGCTAAATACTCCCTAGTGACCGATAGTGAACCAGTACCGTGAGGGAAAGGTGAAAAGCACCCCGGAAGGGGAGTG
>NZ_CP152036.1:892500-3107500 GCF_040311405.1 Bacillus sp. FSL K6-2865
CGAAGAGGTCACACCCGTTCCCATGCCGAACACGGAAGTTAAGCTCTTCAGCGCCGATGGTAGTCGGGGGTTTCCCCCTGTGAGAGTAGGACATCGCCAGGCAGACTTCATTCCGCAGTAGCTCAGTGGTAGAGCTATCGGCTGTTAACCGATCGGTCGTAGGTTCGAATCCTACCTGCGGAGCCATTTATGGAGAGCTGTCCGAGTGGCCGAAGGAGCACGATTGGAAATCGTGTAGGCGGTAACCCCGTCTCAAGGGTTCGAATCCCTTGCTCTCCGCCACTAATTATCAATACATAACAAACGAAAAAATACCAGGGCCCGTTGGTCAAGCGGTTAAGACACCGCCCTTTCACGGCGGTAACACGGGTTCGAATCCCGTACGGGTCACTTATATGATGGAGGATTAGCTCAGCTGGGAGAGCATCTGCCTTACAAGCAGAGGGTCGGCGGTTCGAGCCCGTCATCCTCCACCATTATCATCGCGGGGTGGAGCAGTTCGGTAGCTCGTCGGGCTCATAACCCGAAGGTCGCAGGTTCAAATCCTGCCCCCGCAACCAAAAAAATGGTCCGGTAGTTCAGTTGGTTAGAATGCCTGCCTGTCACGCAGGAGGTCGCGGGTTCGAGTCCCGTCCGGACCGCCATTTATAAAAAGGCTCGGTAGCTCAGTTGGTAGAGCAACGGACTGAAAATCCGTGTGTCGGCGGTTCGATTCCGTCCCGAGCCACCATTTGCCGGTCTAGCTCAATTGGTAGAGCAACTGACTTGTAATCAGTAGGTTGGGGGTTCAAGTCCTCTGGCCGGCACTCTAAATGATGGAGGGGTAGCGAAGTGGCTAAACGCGGCGGACTGTAAATCCGCTCCCTCAGGGTTCGGCAGTTCGAATCTGCCCCCCTCCACCATTTTAAATAGGGGCATAGTTTAACGGTAGAACAGAGGTCTCCAAAACCTCCGGTGTGGGTTCGATTCCTACTGCCCCTGCCACTATTTTATTTATTCATCTTCAGATTATGGCGGTTGTGGCGAAGTGGTTAACGCACCAGATTGTGGCTCTGGCACTCGTGGGTTCGATTCCCATCAATCGCCCCATTTTATCATTGGGCTATAGCCAAGCGGTAAGGCAACGGACTTTGACTCCGTCATGCGTTGGTTCGAATCCAGCTAGCCCAGTTGCATTTTTTAAAAAACAACAGCATAAGATGTATTAAGTTCTTTTACATGTTGCGGAAGTAGTTCAGTGGTAGAACATCACCTTGCCAAGGTGGGGGTCGCGGGTTCGAATCCCGTCTTCCGCTCCAAATTACGGCGGCATAGCCAAGTGGTAAGGCAGAGGTCTGCAAAACCTTTATCCCCGGTTCGAATCCGGGTGTCGCCTTTCTATTGCCGGGGTGGTGGAATTGGCAGACACACAGGACTTAAAATCCTGCGGTAGGTGACTACCGTGCCGGTTCAAGTCCGGCCCTCGGCACCAATTTAACTTTGAACGAACTATGTTAAATTGGTCATCAGTTTTCACATTATAAAACATATATGAGAGTGATTTGCATATTGCAGATCACTTTTTTTATATAATAAAAACGTAATGACCATCAATATAAGTTTCTTGCTTGTATCGTATATACTGCATTACCATTTAAAAAACTTTGCTAAAACCGTTGACGTTTTATGAAATACATGTTATATTTATATACGTCGGTTGAACACGACGCATTACATGCCGGTGTGGCGGAATTGGCAGACGCGCACGACTCAAAATCGTGTTCCTTCTGGAGTGCCGGTTCGACCCCGGCCACCGGTATACAAAGGCTTCTACAATATGTAGAAGCCTTTTTTGTTGTGTGAAAATATCCTCCAAGGCTTGTGAAAACATGATACGCGTGCAGATTGTATAAATACGCTTTTTTCAAAGATACTAACAAGAAGTTCTTTGAAAGAGGTGTTTTTTATGGAAGGGACTTGGACTTGTCTTATCCCATTTATTCTGGTCATTCCCATTTCAATCATTACAAAGCAAGTGCAGTCCGGTCTGTTTGTCGGTTTGCTGGTCGGAAGCTATCTTTTGCATCCCAGCTTGCTTGGCGGGATTGAACATATGGTTCAATATGTAATCAGCAACATTGTCGTCACCAATAATATTAGAATCATTGTGTTTCTATATTCATTTGCCGGCCTTGTAGGGATTATAAAGCTGACCGGCGGGATAAAAGGATTCGTCCATTTGATCAGTAAAAAAGTTAAAACCAAAAAAGGTGCGATGCTGCTTGCATGGCTGTCGACATTTGGCACGTTCAGTGAACCGGACTTTCGCATCGTCACAATTGCACCGATCATGAAAGCTTTAAGCAAGCGTCTGGACCTGTCGAAACAGAAAATTGCGTATGCCATTGAGTTTACGGCAAACCCTGTCATTGCCTTGATTCCGATAGCAACGGCATTTGTCGGCTACATGGTTTCCATTATCGGACAGGCCCTCAAAACGTCAGGAATAGATCAGCCGGCTTACACGGTGTATGTGAAAAGTATTCCCTTCAATTTTTTCTCCATTGTGATTATAGTAGTCGGAATTTATTACTGCTTTTTTAAGAAACAAAAAGCGGACGAAAGCTTAGAAAAAACAGAAAAGGACAAACTTCTGCTCGCAAACATAACAAAAATACGGAACCGATTCCGCGGAACAGCGGTGTGTTGCTTTCAAAAGGCTCAGGTTCATTCAACATGGAAACAGGGACGATCTCAGATATTCACGATGGACATACGGGAATGTTCGAAAGTGATGATCATGCTGACCAGCAGGAGGAGCTGGATTCGGCGCACCGTGCTTATATTAAGGAAACACCGATTCGGCCGTGGAATTTAATCATTCCGATCGGGCTGTTTTTGCTATTAACACTCTTTCTCAGTTGGTGGGACGGCCATTCAAAAGCACAAGGGTTTTTGAATGCTTTTATCAAAAGCGATATGCTTGGCGTCATGTTAACCGCATTATTGGCAGCGGTTATTGCAGCATTTGCTCTTTTTATGTTTCAGCGTTTTCATGCAGGCGAGCTTGTTACCCATTTTATTAAGGGCGGAAACGAATTGGTCAACGTTATTATTATGTTATCGCTGATTTGGGCCGTAACAGCAGTATCTGAAGATCTGGGATTCTCGAAATATGTTACTTCTCATTTAACGTCATGGATCCCTCATATGTTTATTGCGCCGTCTCTTTTTATACTGGGGGCTGTTATATCCTATTTTATCGGGTCATCTTGGGGGACTTGGGGGCTTTTAATGCCGCTCGGCGTAACGCTGGCGGTTCAGTCACATACCAGTTTATTATTAGCGATCGGGGCCGTGTTTGCGAGCGGAACATTTGGAGCGTTTGCTTCTCCTCTCAGTGATAATACGGTGACAACCTGTACGGTGTTGGGGATCGATGTTGTGAAGTATGCCCGTTCGAAGCTTGTTCCGGCGCTTATCGCCGCGGGGATCTCCGTTGTGTTATACGGTGCGTTTTCATTTTTTAGATAACAAATACTTTTTAAAGGCGGTATCCGAAATGGGGATAACGCCTTTTTATGAGCTGTTATACTAGAGGAAAAAAGAGGTGATGACATTGGAGCAGATTATTGCAATGGGCGGCGGGGGCTTTTCCATGGAGCCGGATTATCTTATGCTGGATCAGTATATTTTAGAGCAGTCGGCGCGGTCAAAGCCGAAAATTTGTTTTTTGCCGACGGCAAGCGGAGATTCGGAGAATTATATCGGCAGGTTTTATCAGGCCTTTCAAAAGCTGCGGGGTGAGCCGGATCACTTGTCGCTGTTTAAACCGCCGGGTTCTGATCTCAGATCCTTTCTCATGAAGAAAGATATTATATATGTCGGCGGCGGAAATACGCGCAATATGCTTGTCTTATGGAAAGAGTGGGGGCTTGACCTTATTCTTCGTGAGGCTTGGGAAAACGGCATCATGTTGGCGGGTCTCAGCGCCGGGGCGATTTGCTGGTATGAAGAAGGATTGACGGATTCGGCTGGAGATTTGAGAGAGTTAAGAGCTTTAGGATTTTTGCCGGGAAGCTTTTGTCCGCACTATGACGGAGAAGCGGAGCGCCGGCCGGTGTATCACCGTCTGATTTCAGAAAAGAAACTCAGGGAGGGCTATGCCGCTGATGACGGCGCTGCGCTTCATTATAAAGACGGTCAGCTGTTCCGGGCTGTCTCTTCCAGGGAAACCGTAAAGGGTTATCGGGTTTTTAATACCGAAAAAGGCGTTCGGGAAACAGAGCTTATGACCGTACCGTTATCTGAATTTTGATAATATGCTTTTTTTTGTACACAACTTATGTTACGATGAGAGCGAAATCAATAGTTACTGGGGGTGCCCGTCTGAGCGGGCTGAGAGAGAAGCGGCGGCTTCTTAACCCTTTGGACCTGATCTGGTTCGTACCAGCGTGGGGAAGTAAAGGTTTTATTATTGTTGATGAAAACAATAATAGTTTCTTTCTGACTGCAAAACCGGGTTCTTCTTTGAACCCGGTTTTTTTGTGCTGGTGCTGAGCTTGGTTCTGTTATTCAAATGATAAAGGAGAGATTTGTATGCAAAATCAATCAGTACAGCAAGCGAACATTTCCATTATGTCGAGTTTTTCCGGCAGTAAAAAGGTTTATGCAGAAGGTTCTTCGCCCGATATACGAGTGCCGATGCGGGAAATCAGCCTGAGTGCGACTACGGGGGCATTCGGGGAAGAGGAGAATGCGCCGGTCCGTGTTTATGATACGAGCGGGCCGTATACAGACCCAGATGTACAGATTGATATTCATGAAGGGCTGGGGGCGCTCCGCACAAAGTGGATTACCGGGCGCGGAGATGTAGAAGAATATAATGGCCGGACCGTGAGACCTGAAGACAACGGTTATAAAAAAGAGGGCCGTGCCGCTGAATACCCCGGCCTACAGCGGAAACCGCTTCGGGCCAAGCCGGGGAAAAATGTAACACAATTGCATTATGCGAGAAAAGGCATCATTACGCCTGAAATGGAGTTTATCGCAATACGTGAGCATGTGTCTCCCGAATTTGTCAGAGACGAGGTAGCCAGCGGCCGGGCGATTATTCCTTCTAACGTCAACCACCCGGAAAGCGAGCCGATGATTATCGGCCGGAATTTTCATGTGAAAATTAATGCCAATATCGGCAACTCGGCTGTTACATCTTCTATCGAAGAAGAAGTCGAAAAAATGACGTGGGCGATTCGCTGGGGCGCCGATACGATGATGGACTTATCCACGGGAAAAGACATTCATACGACGCGTGAATGGATTATCCGCAACTGTCCCGTGCCTGTGGGGACGGTGCCGATTTATCAGGCGCTTGAAAAAGTAAATGGCATTGCCGAGGATTTAACGTGGGACATTTATCGTGACACATTGATTGAGCAGGCGGAGCAGGGCGTGGATTATTTCACCATCCATGCCGGCGTACTGCTTCGTTACGTCCCGTTAACGGCTAAACGCACGACGGGAATCGTATCCCGCGGGGGGGCGATTATGGCGCAATGGTGCCTGGCTCATCATCAGGAAAGCTTTCTGTACACGCATTTTGAAGAAATTTGTGAAATCATGAAGACCTATGATATCGCTTTTTCTCTTGGTGACGGGCTTCGCCCCGGTTCGATTGCGGATGCCAATGATGAAGCGCAGTTTGCGGAATTGGAGACTCTCGGAGAATTGACGGAGATTGCGTGGAAGCACGATGTGCAAGTGATGATCGAAGGACCGGGTCATGTGCCGATGCATAAAATTAAGGAAAACATGGACAAGCAGCTGGAAATTTGTAAAGAGGCGCCTTTTTACACGCTCGGGCCATTAACGACGGATATCGCTCCGGGTTATGACCACATTACTTCAGCAATCGGCGCGGCGATGATCGGCTGGTACGGGACGGCGATGCTTTGCTATGTCACGCCGAAGGAGCATTTGGGGCTGCCGAATCGTGATGATGTAAGAGAAGGTGTCATCACGTACAAAATCGCGGCACATGCCGCAGACCTTGCTAAAGGGCATCCGGGTGCACAGATCCGTGACGATGCTCTGTCTAAGGCGAGGTTTGAATTCCGGTGGCGTGATCAATTTCATTTGTCTCTTGATCCTGAAAGAGCAATGGAATATCATGATGAAACGCTGCCGGCTGAAGGCGCAAAAACGGCTCACTTCTGTTCGATGTGCGGTCCGAAGTTCTGCAGCATGAGAATTTCTCAGGATATTCGTGATTATGCGAAGGAAAACGGACTTACTGAAGACGAGGCCGTCAACGAAGGGCTGAAAGAAAAAGCAAAAGAGTTTGCAGAGAAGGGAAGCCGCTTATATCAATAAAAGAAAAGATGAGGATGGAGTTTGCCCATCTTCATCTTTTTTAGAAAAACGGTGAACGGCGAAGCGGCGGAATGCTCTGTTCAAAGCGGAATATATTTTCCGGATCATATTTCGTTTTGACTTGACGGAGGCGGTGAACATTTTCTCCGTAATACGTTTGCAGCCAGTTTCTGATTTCTCTATCAGGCCAATTCACGTAATCTCCCATCGTTTCTCTTGATAGGGACGTTCTCAGTCCTTCGATCCAGCGGACATTTTGTCTTTCTTCTTCAGCAGATGTCCAAGTTGTAATATATTCTTGGGCAATGATTGCGTTGCGATAGTAGAATGCCGTTTGGTCCGGAGCGATCCGTCCGGCCGCCCCGCCGAGAGATTGCTGCCACACACTGGCGTTTTCGTTCGGAGCGTGCTCTAAATAGCGCTTTAAAGTGGAAATCGCGCGTGTTGATAATGGTTTTTCAATAAAGGATCCTGACCGCTTCATCTTTTGCGGCTGATTGCCTCCCGGGCTGTTAAAAAAGGCTGCCGCTTTAATAAATGGCACTGTCTTGACCATGCCGCTTGCCGGTTTTCCCGCTTTCATTAACGGAGCCAGCAGTTCTTTCAGCTCATCCTTTGTCCCGGTAAATTGACCGAGCGCTTCTATGCGGTTGACTTCCTTAGGCCAAAACTGAATTGATGAGGTAAGCCGGTTGTCTGTAAATGGAGCCCAGCGCTGCCATGTGTTAAATACTTCCTCAAAATCATCCCAGCCCCAAGTGACAGAAAAAACAGACACGCACGAGATCGGCACGGCTTTAAACATCATGGATGTGACAATGCCGAAGTTGCCTCCCCCTCCTCCCTGAGACGCCCAAAATAGATCAGAGTGCTTTGAACGGTTGACTGTGATCAAGTCAGCACCCGCTTTTTCGTCCGCTATGATCATTTCGAGCTGGAGGAGACGATCGCAAGTAAGTCCGGCTGTCCTTGTTAAATATCCGATTCCTCCCCCGAGCGTCAGCCCCGTGATTCCCACATTCGCAATGGTTCCCGCAGGAAGGGTCAAGCCGTACCGCCAGAGTGTGCGGTAGACTTCCCCCAATTCGGCTCCCGCTTCAATCGAGACCAGCCGCTTATCCTCATTTACTCTTATTTTCTTCATTTCACTGAGATCAATGACTAGTCCGTCATTTAACAGGGAAAAGTTTTCGTAGCTGTGTCTTCCGCCTCTGATACGGAAAGGCACATTGTTCTCACGCGCCCATCTCAGCGCATTGAGGGCGTCATGTTTGTTTTGACAAAACACAATGATGTCTGGATATCTTTGCAGGCTCAAATTGATATTGGTTCTTGCAGCATTATAGTCCGGGTCATCTTTTTTGACGATGCGACCGGTCAATGTTGTCTTTTCCACATTCTCACTCACTTTCACTTGTACTCTGCTATGTTTTCTAGCATATGCGGAAAAATGAGAGAGTGTATGAGGAAAACCCCCGGAAGGAAACGATATTTTAAATTATAGTTGACAGGTAGTGATTGTATGAATTAACATAATCATTACATATTTCCAAACGATGGCTGATCGGATCACCGAAGGCTCTTATCTTTTAAACAGATAAGGGCCTTTTTTGCGTGAAAGTCATGAATGAAATGAAAAGCGGAGGGATGAAAAGTGGCGTTAAAAAAGGTATCACATGTGCGCAAAAAGAGCAAAAAACGAAAAAAGTACAGAAAATACACATTGAATTTCGAACTGCTTGTAGAGAAAAACAAACGGGAGATTATGAGAAATGAGGAACAGATGGAGCAGATTTATATAAAGATAGATGAAAAGCATGCGGGGGTTCGATAAAGATGAAGGAGAGAAAATGGAGGATAAAAACAACGGTACTCGCGCTGTCGGTATCCATCATGTTATCAGGGTGCGCGTTAGGGAGCGCCGGGGAAGAACCGTCATCTGCGGCGGATAAAAAGGAAGAAACACGTATTGCCCATGTCAAGACAAAGGAATTTAAAGCTTCTCATCCGGCGGCCATTCCCGCTAAATCGAAAGCCAGAACTGACACTTTTGTTGCTGGGATTTCCACGCCGGGCGGTGTGTTTCTGCCGTACTTCTACGAAAACGGCTGGGATGGAAATGCGACAGATCCTATTTTTGAACCGTTAGTCAAACTGGATAAAATGGGGAAGCCTGCCCCGGCTCTTGCGGAAAGCTGGAATATTTCCAAAGATCAGCTTACCTACACGTTCCGTTTAAGAAAAAATCTCGTTTTCAGCGACGGTTCACCGCTGACCGCAAAGGATGCCGCATTCACTCTAACACTGCTGCATGATCCTGCATACGCGGGCTATGAAGATATCACCACGGCCTATATTAAAGGCGGTAAGGCTTACAAAGAAGGAAAGGCAAAGACGATAGAGGGCATTCGCGTCCTTAATGACAGAACCATTCAAATCACGACTGAGAAAGTCAGTGCGAAGTCGCTGCTTCTTTTGGGAGGGCAGGTGCTGTCAGAAGCCTACTACGGGAAGAAATATCAATTCGGCAAACTGGACTATTTAAAAGAGCTTTATGCCAAACCGCTCGGAGCGGGACCTTATCAATTTACAGAATACCTTCCGGGACAGGAAATACGCTATCAGGCTAATGAACACTATTATGCCGGAAAACCGAAAACGGAAAAGCTGATTTATAAAATTATCGATCCGTCAACTTCCCTTCAGCTGTTTGAAACGGGTGACCTTGATTACGCTTCTTTCTCACCTGATGATGATACGGTTCAGCATTTAAAAAGTCTCGGTTTTGCCAATATAAGCATATCTGTCGTGAATGATTACGGGCTTGTGTACGTCAATCACAAGCGTCCGCCTTTTCAAGATAAGAAAGTGTCCCAGGCGCTTATTTACGGACTTGACCGTCAAAAAATCGTCGATGTCCGCTTTAAACGCTACGGAGAGGTCGCGAATGTTCCGGTGTCTCCGGTTTCGTGGGCTTATGATGACAAAGGTGTTAATCGGTATGAGTTTAACCCTGAAAAAGCCAAAAAGCTTCTCGATGAAGCGGGCTGGAAAACGGGCAAAGACGGTGTACGTGAAAAAAACGGCAAAAAGCTTGAAATCAGCTATTACACGTCTAAAGCGGATGATGATTTTATTCCGATCGCGAAAGAAAATTACGCGGACATCGGAATCGCATTAAAACCGGAAGTGATGGATTTTAATACAGAAGTAGCGAAAATAAATGACAAACAATATGACCTTGCCGCCGTTTCCACCTCGCAGATTCTTGATCCGAATGACACGGTGGAAAAGCTGGCTTCCGGCCATCCCAATAATGTAACGGGGTATTCCAATCCGAAAGCGGACCGGCTGATAGAGAAAGGAGCCGGCACGCTTGATATCAGCAAAAGAAAAGAGATTTATCACCAGCTGTACCGGGAGCTCGGGGAAAACCCGCCTTACATTCTGATTCATTACCGTCAGAGCGCAAGGGCGGTCAGCGGAAAAATAAAAGGGCTTGAGCCTGACAATTATTCTGGAATCAGTTCAAGTCTCTCAAATGTCTCAATTCAATAGAACGGTTGGGCAAAATACCCGGTGCATCCTGGGGATTTTGCCCTTTCAGCGGAAAGGAGGGGCTTTTTATGAAACGGTATGCCGCAGAACGATTCATTCAAATGCTTGTGATCTTATTCGGTACGTCCTTTATTATTTTTTTCTTATTCGCCATGCTGCCGGGCGACTATATTGATTCCAATGTAAACCTGACTCCTGAAAGAGCGAAGGAGTTAAAAGCGCTTTACGGGTTGGATCAGCCGATTTGGCAACGCTATGTGACGTGGCTCGGAAATGTGCTCAGCGGAGATTTTGGGTTTTCTTTGAAATATCAGGAGAACGTCCTGTCACTGCTTCGGAAATATGTCTGGAATTCGTTTTTTGTCGCGTTTTTGGCGTTGCTTGTCACATGGTCAGCCGCGATGATAACGGGTGTCATATCCGCTGTCAGGAAATACTCATGGTTTGACGGGATCGTGACGTTTCTTGTATTTGCTTCCATGGCGTTCCCGTCTTTTTTTATCAGCCTTCTGTTTATTAAGTGGTTGGGGGTGGATTTGAAAATATTGCCCGTCGGCGGGATGATTGATACCGGAAGCACGAGTACAGGTTTTTCGTACGTGCTTGAAGCCGTCAGACATATGATTCTTCCGACCGTGATTTTATCTATGCTCGGCATCGGCTCGCTGACAAGGTATTTCCGCTCCGGCATGCTGGACGTGATCAGACAGGATTATATCAGAACGGCGAGAGCGAAGGGATTGAAAGAGCGCACCGTCATCTGGAAACATGCGTTGAAAAACGCGCTCATTCCGGCCATCACCCTGCTTGCTTTTGAACTGCCGGGACTGTTTTCCGGAGCCATCATTATTGAACAGATTTTCGGGTGGCCGGGTGTCGGACGTATTCAGCTGGAATCTGTGCATTATCGTGATTATCCGGTTTTGATGGCGTTTACCTTGTTTTTGTCTTGTTTAACGATTGTGGGGAACTTCTTGGCGGATATCGCTTATGCCGCGGTTGATCCGCGGGTCAGGCTGAAATAGGGGGTGTTCGGAATGAAAAAACAAAAAGGGGTGCCGCCTTCTCTTTGGAAGCAGACGTACCGCCGCCTGCTGCAGCATAAGCTGACGGTCATCAGTCTTCTTTTCTTATGTTTTATGTTTTTATTGTGCTTTATCGGGCCGTCTTTTTCTCCGTACATAACAGATCGGACGGATATTTCAAATGCCAATCAGCAGCCGGGAATCCATCATTGGCTGGGAACTGACCAGTACGGGAGAGATGTGCTGATGAGGCTGATGCTGGCGGGGCAGATTTCTCTGACCGTGGGGCTTGCTTCAATGGTGCTGTCGCTTGTCATCGGTTCTTTACTCGGGGCTGCGGCCGGATTTTATCGGGGAGCCGCTGATATGATCATTATGCGCATCGCTGATATGCTCATGTCCATCCCGGGCCTGCCGCTGCTTTTGATTTTGGCTGCGGTGATGTCGGAGTGGAAAGTGCCTTCTGAATACAGGATGTACCTGATCATGATGATGTTAAGCTTGATTGGATGGCCCGGTCTGGCGCGGCTTGTACGCGGACAGATTTTGTCGCTGAAGGAGCAGCCGTTTATGATGGCCGCGGAAGTTTTGGGGCTTAGTGATAAACGGAAAATCCTCTATCATTTGCTTCCCAATACATTGCCGTTATTACTGGTAGCGGCGACTTTGCATGTGGCGGGAGCGATGCTGAGTGAATCGGCGCTGAGTTTTCTCGGGCTTGGCGTTGCTCCGCCCACACCTTCTTGGGGAAACATGATGGAAGCGGCGAATCATTTTATGGATTTTACACTCCGCCCGTGGCTGTGGATTCCGCCGGGAACGGCCATTTTTCTGACCGTTGTGGCGATTCATCTGCTTGGAGACGGTTTAAGAGACGCTTTTGATCCTAAGGTAAAACGGCAGGTGAAAATGAAATGAAAAAACCGCTTTTAGAAGTGATGCATTTGGAAACGGCTTTTTATACAGAGGAGGGGGCGGTAAAGGCCGTGGACGATGTCAGCTTTACGATACATGAGGAGGAAACGGTTTGTATTGTAGGGGAGTCCGGCTGCGGGAAAAGCATGGCGTCATTGTCCATTATGCAGCTTATTCCCGAGACGGGGAGAATCGAACGGGGAGCAGTGCATTTTTCCGGACGGAACCTGTTGGAATTGAAACCAAAAGACATGCAGAAAATCCGCGGCAGCGAAATCGGGATGATATTTCAGGAACCGATGACATCTTTGAATCCGGTGTTTATAATCGGTGAGCAGCTGGCCGAACCGATTCGCGAACATTTATTGCTGAGTAAGAAAGAAGCATGGCGGAAGGCCGTTGAACTGATCACGTTAGTGGAGATCCCGCATGCCGAGCAGGTTATGCACCAATATCCTCATGAGCTGAGCGGCGGCATGCTGCAGCGCATCATGACGGCTGTCGCGCTTAGCTGCGAACCGAAACTGATCATTGCCGACGAGCCGACGACAGCGCTTGACGTAACCATTCAGGCGCAGATATTGGATTTATTGAGGGATATGAAAAAGCAATTCCGCATGTCTATTTTATTCATTACTCATGACCTTGGCGTAGTTGCTGAAATGGCTGATTATGTGATTGTCATGTATGCGGGGAAAATTGTGGAGGAAGGACCGGTTGCAAAGCTGTTTTCTGATCCGAAGCATCCGTATACGAAAGGGCTGCTCGCGGCCAAGCCGGTTATCGGTCAAAGAAGGGAGATGCTGTACACCATTCCGGGGCAGGTCCCCGAGCTTGCGGACCTGTCGGGATCGTCTTGTTATTTTGCGGAGCGATGTGAACACAGCACGGAAATATGCCGGAAATCGAGCCCGCATTTTACTGAATTCGGGAAGGGGCATCAGGCGGCGTGCTGGCTTTACAGAGAGGAGAAAGCAGATGGGTGATGTGTTGCTGGAGGTCAAGGGGCTGAAAAAATATTACGAGGAGCATGGGGGGATGAGAAAGACCCGCAAAAATCCCGTAAAAGCGGTCGACGGTGTCAGTTTTACGATAGAAAAGGGAGAAGTGTTCGGCTTAGCGGGAGAATCGGGCAGCGGAAAGTCATCAATCGGCAAGACCATTTTGAGGCTTCATGAAAAAACAGCGGGAGAGGTGTTTTTTCAGGGGCGTGATGTGTTTCGGATGAGTCGGCGCGAGCTCAAAACTTTCAGATCAGAAGCGCAGCTCATCTTTCAAGATCCGTTCAGTTCTTTAAATCCCCGGCGTCGGATCGGAGAAGCCATCGGTGAAGCGATGATCGAGCATCAATTGGCGGTGAAGCGGAACGCGCGTGATAAAGCGGCGGAAGTTCTTGAAGCCTGCGGACTTTCCGCAAACTTTATCGACCGTTATCCGCATGAATTTTCCGGAGGGCAGCGGCAGCGGATCGTGATTGCAAGAGCGATGGCGCTCAAGCCGCAATTTATCATTATGGATGAACCCGTGGCGGCGTTAGATGTCTCCATCCAGGCGCAGATGATGAATTTGTTCAGCAGCCTTCAAAAACAGCACGGGCTGTCATATTTGTTCATTTCTCATGATTTAAGCGTGGTGGAGCACTTATGTACGAAGGTCGCCATTATGTATTTAGGGACGATTGTGGAATACGCGTCAAAGGAGGAGCTCTTTTCACGGCCGCTTCATCCTTATACGAAAGCGCTGTTATCAGCCGTGCCTGTTCCTGATCCCGGAGCGAAAAGGGAGCGGATAATTTTAAAGGGTGATATACCGAGCCCCTCTGATCCGCCTTCAGGCTGTAAATTCCGAACGAGATGCCCGGCAGCCAAGAAGATATGTGCTGAGAAAAGTCCGGCGCTGTCAGAAAAAGGGCTTCATCATTTTGCGGCATGCCACTTCATATAATTGAGAAAAAACGGTTTTATTGATAATAAACAGGAAAAACCTACCGGGCAGACCGGCAGGTTTTTTGATGTTATTTTGGTGATGGCAGTCCGAGTCCTTCGGCAACGCGTCTGCCGTATTCAGGATCAGCTTTGTAGAAGTGGCCGATCTGGCGCAGCTTAATTTCTTCTTTTTCCACAGGTTTCATCGCACTGACGATATTGGCAACAAGGCGCGCGCGCTCTTCCTCACTCATCAGGCGGTACAGGTCGCCGGCTTGTGTGTAATGATCATGATGATTATAGCTTACACTGTCAGCGAAACCTGATACAGGATATGCCGCCTGTTTATCTTCAGGTGACTCTTTCGGGCCGCCGAAGCTGTTAGGCTCGTAATAGACGGAGCGGCCGCCGTTATCATCAAAACGCATTTGTCCGTCACGCTGATAGTTTTTCACTTCATTGCGGGAACGGTTGATCGGCAGCGCCTGATGGTTCGCGCCGACACGGTAGCGATGCGCGTCATGGTATGCGAACAACCGGCCTTGAAGCATTTTGTCAGGTGAGACGTCGACGCCGGGGACTAATGTGCCGGGAGAGAACGTCGCCTGTTCTACTTCCGCAAAGTAATTTTCCGGATTGCGGTTCAGAACCATGCGGCCGACTTCAATGAGCGGATAGTCTTTTTGAGACCATACTTTTGTGACGTCAAACGGATCAAAGCGATATGTGTTTGCGTCTTCTAACGGCATGATTTGAACATATAATTTCCATGCGGGGAAATCGCCGTTTTCAATCGCATTGAACAAATCTTCCGTATGGTAATCGGGATTTTCGCCCGCGATTTTTGCGGCTGTATTAACATCAAGGTTTTTCACGCCTTGCTCTGTTTTAAAGTGATATTTAATCCAGACGCCTTCGCCTTTATCATTTGTCCATTTAAATGTATGGCTTCCGAATCCGTGCATATGGCGAAGAGTCGCCGGAATGCCCCGGTCTGACATCAGAATGGTTACCTGGTGCAGGGATTCCGGCGACAGAGACCAGAAATCCCAAACGGCCGTTGGATTTTTCAGATGTGTTCTCGGATCTCTTTTTTGTGTATGGATAAAGTCAGGGAACTTGATGGCATCGCGGATGAAGAACACGGGTGTATTGTTTCCGACGATGTCGTAGTTTCCTTCTTCTGTATAAAACTTAACGGCAAATCCGCGCGGGTCGCGCACTGTGTCACTAGAGCCCAGTTCGCCCGCAACGGTTGAGAAACGGATGAAGAGCGGCGTGCGTTTACCGACTTCTGACAGAAATGCGGCTTTCGTATATTTTGTAACGTCATTTGTGACTTCAAAATAACCGTGTGCGCCCGCGCCTTTTGCGTGAACGACACGCTCGGGAACGCGTTCTCTGTTAAAGTGCGCCAATTTCTCAAGCAGATGGACGTCTTGTATTAAAGCAGGACCGCGATCGCCGGCCGTCATTGAGTTTTGGTTATCTCCGACAGGAGCGCCCCAGCTGGTTGTCAATTTATTTGAACTCATGTGATCACCTCTTTAGATTTATAAAAACATAATATCACCTATCATTAAAAAGTCAATATTATTTTATAATGATTATAAAATAATTATTTTTATTATCGAAAAAATGGTTTGGATTTTAAAGCCTACTTGACTGGCGGGAATAATGGGTTTAAGATGAGGAAAAATAGAAACCGCTGACTTGGACACAAGAGGCTCTTATTCTTCACTGGATAAGGGCCTTTTTTTATTGTCAGGCGGTAAGGGAGGCGGCGATTGTATGCTTTTCCGGCAGCATTTTAAACCTGTCGATATTCACGGTCATCTGCCGTACAGCCTTTATTTCGGCAAAAACGATAAGACATTTTCCGATTATAACCGGGAGCGGTCAGATAGAATGAATCTGACTTGGGATTTTCCTGATCCGCATGATGTTGAGGGCGATGACGGCGAAATCGCTTTGATGACAAGATGGGAGAATGAATTAGATAAGTACGGCATTGACGTGCTGAATTTTTTAACAGCAGAGAGCAATGACCGGATGGCGGCGTTTATTCAAGCCAATCCTGCGAGATTTACCGGATTTGCATATCATCCTTTGGAGCGGGAGGATGCGTATGAAGAGCTGAAAAGAGCGGTAGAAGAGCTCGGTCTGAAAGGATATAAACTGTTCGGGCCGCTGACAGACATTGATTTTCATGATCCGTCGCTGAAAAAGCTGTGGACGTATCTGGCTGACAAAAGGCTGCCTGTATTAATTCACTTCGGGCTTTTAGGAAGAGCGGGGGGCATTGTCAGCCATCGCAACATCAACCCGCTCTCCATCTACCGCGTCGCGAGAGAGTATGCTGATATTCCGTTCATCATTCCGCATTTCGGCGCCGGATATTATCAGGAACTGCTGCAGCTGTGCTGGAGCTGCCCGAATGTGTATATTGACACGTCCGGCTCAAATCAGTGGATGAGGTGGATGCCGTACCCGCTTGATTTGGAAATTCTGTTTCGAAAGACATCTGAATTAATCGGTGCTGAACGGATCATCTTCGGGACGGATTCGAACGGATTTCCGAGAGGATATGTATACAGATATCTTCAGGAGCAGGTGAGGACCTGCCGGGAAATCAATATGCGGGAAGAAGATATAGAAAACATTTTCGGCAACAACGCGCGGACATTATTGAAAATCGCCCGTCAAGAAAAGGAAGTAAATACGTGATACAGCCGATGCGCTCTCTGGCAGGGTTATGCCGGAGGGCGTATTTTAATCCTTATAAAAAACAGTTGACAAGTCGGAATAATTTGAATTAACATGATATTCAAATTTAAAAACAAACGGGTTGCCGATCGGACCGCCGAAGGCTCCCATCTCTGCAAGCAATCGGAGATGGGGGCCTTTTTGTTTTTCGATCGCGCGCGGCAGGAGGAGAGGGGAAGACAGATGGCTGTAACCATCAGCATACAAGAAAAAGCTTTTGAGTATGAAGGCCGGAAAACGCCGGTGCTGAATGATATTGAGCTTTCAATTGCATCGGGAGAATTTTTGACTGTCATCGGTCCGAGCGGATGCGGCAAAAGCACGCTTTTAAAATTGATTGCCGGTCTTGATACCGATTATAAAGGCTCTGTCACAATAAACGGCCGCAATGTGTCGGGACCGGGCATCCGGCAGGGATTTATCTTTCAGGAGCACCGGCTGTTTCCCTGGCTGACGGTAAAACAAAACATCGCTGCCGATCTCAATATGAACGACCCGGCCGTTCGGAAAAAAGTGGATGATCTGATTGAGGTTGTCAGGCTGCAGGGAGCGGAGAACGCTTATCCGCGCGAATTATCCGGCGGCATGTCGCAGCGGGTCGCCATCGCCAGAGCCCTTTTGCGCGAGCCGGAGGTGCTGCTTTTAGATGAACCGTTCGGGGCGCTTGACGCTTTTACGAGAAAACATTTGCAGGATGTGCTGCTTGATATATGGCGCGAGAAAAAAACGACGATGATTCTGGTCACGCATGATATTGATGAATCCGTCTATTTAGGCGATAAGCTGGCGATCCTCAGGGCAAAGCCCGGCCGGCTGCACAGCCTGATGCCGATTCAGCTTCGGCATCCGCGCAATCGGACGTCAGCGGATTTTCAGGCCGTCCGGCAGAAGGTGCTTTCTGAATTTGAGAAAACGGAAGACCTCCGGTTTGCGGATGGGTCCGGAATATAGAAGGGACGAAGCGAAGTGAAAAAAATCATCATTCTTTTAGCCGCAGCAGTCATGATGTCAGCCGGATGCAGTGCAGACAGGACAGGAGGGAGCGGGAAAACGGTGAAAGAAATCCGGATCGGCATCCAGCAGAGTTTAAGCCCGCTTCTCATTGCCAAGGAAAAAGGCTGGTTTGAAGAGGCCTTCAAAAAAGACGGAATAAAAGTAAAATGGGTCGAATTCCAAAGCGGTCCTCCGCAGTTTGAAGGTCTTGCCGCCGATAAGCTTGATTTTTCCCAGGTCGGCAATTCACCGGTCATTTCCGGTCAGGCGGCAGGGATTGATTTTAAAGAGATCGGGCTGTCTCAGGACGGGTTAAAGGCAAACGGCATTCTCGTAAACAAGGGCAGCGGGATTCAGAGCCTGAAAGAATTGAAAGGTAAAAAAATCGCTGTAGCCAAAGGCAGCAGCGGCTTTGATTTTCTCTATAAAGCTTTAGATAAAGCGGGGCTTTCCGCCGATGACGTCACCATCATCCAGCTTCAGCCTGATGAGGCGGTTTCCGCTTTTGAAAACAAATCAGTTGACGCATGGTCCATTTGGGAGCCGTATTTGTCGATTGAAACGCTGCAGCACGGGGCGGAAATATTGGCGAACGGAGAAAGCACAGATTTATATTCTCCCGGTTTCACGTTAGTCAGAACGGGATTTTCCAAAGAACACCCGGATGAGGTGGTCCGTTTTCTGAAAGTGCTCAATAAAGCAGTTGCATGGCAAAAGGAACACAAAGATGAAGCTGTCTCCTTATATGCGAAAATCAAACATCTTGATCCGAAAGTCGTCAGAAACGTGCTTAACAATACTGAGCCTCTCAATGAACCGATCAATGATGATATTGTCAAAGCCCAGCAGGAAACCGCTGATTTTCAATATCAAACAAAAGCGATTCATAAGAAAATTCATGTAAAAGACGTTGTCGACAATTCATTTATTAAAAAAGCGCTTGAAACGGGGGATGGCAAGTAATGAAAGCAGAAGCATCAACGGCTGCCAGCGCAATAAGCCAATCAGAAAAGAAAGCTCTGGCAAGATCCCGGAAGTATTCATACCAATGGATGAAAGGGATTGTACTCCCGGCTGCGGTCATCGCAGTATGGCAGTTTATCGCAAGTCTGGGCATCGTCTCGGCCACGGTGCTCCCCTCACCTGTCGTCATCTTGCAGACGTTTCAGGAACTTCTTCTTTCAGGTGAACTTTGGGGTCATTTAGAGATCAGTTTATACAGGGCTGCTGCCGGATTTCTGCTTGGCGCGGGCCTCGGACTTGTTTTCGGGCTGCTGGTCGGTTTCTCAAAGCGGACGGAAGCATATCTAGATCCGTCTCTGCAAATGCTCAGAACGGTTCCGCACTTGGCCGTGACTCCTCTGTTTATTTTGTGGTTCGGGTTTGATGAGACATCAAAAATTCTGCTGATCGCATTAGGGGCATTTTTCCCCGTGTACATTAATACGTTTCTCGGAATCCGCAGTGTGGACGCGAAGCTGTTTGACGTCGCGCGGGTGCTGGAATTTAACTGGTATCAGCAGATGACGAAATTAATTCTTCCGGCATCTCTGCCGAATATCCTGCTCGGCATCAGGCTCTCTCTAGGCATTGCGTGGCTCGGTCTCGTGGTGGCGGAACTGATGGGATCGAGCGAGGGCGTCGGTTATATGATTATGGATGCCAGACAATTTTCACAGACAAATAAGGTGTTTGTCGGCATTATCATTTTTGCGGCTGTCGGCAAGCTGACAGATGCATTGGTCAGAATGCTCGAACGGAAACTATTAAAATGGCGGAACAGTTATGAAGGGTAACCTATTAAAAAAGGAGAGATTCATATGGAGATTCTTTGGTTTATTCCGACGCATGGTGACGGCCGGTATTTAGGGACGCAAACGGGAGGGAGAACGGCGGATCATCTTTATTTTAAGCAAGTGGCACAGGCGGCGGACAGACTCGGGTATACGGGGGTTCTGCTGCCGACGGGGAGATCATGTGAAGACCCGTGGCTGACGGCTGCCGCTTTAGCGAGGGAAACGAGTGACTTGAAATTTTTAGTGGCGGTCCGTCCGGGACTGATGCAGCCGTCTGTCGCTGCGAGAATGGCGTCGACAATGGATCGGCTGTCAGACGGCCGTTTGCTCGTAAATGTCGTAGCGGGCGGAGATCCTTATGAACTGGCGGGAGACGGCATGTTTATCAGCCACGATGAACGTTATAAGGCGACTGAAGAATTTTTAACCGTCTGGCGCGGACTCATGCGGGGGGAAACGGTGACATATGAAGGGGACCATATCAAAGTGGAAAACAGCAATCTGCTGTTTCCGCCAAAGCAGTCTCCGCATCCGCCATTATATTTCGGCGGTTCATCACAGGCGGGAATTGAAGCTGCGGCGAAACATACAGATGTCTATTTAACATGGGGAGAGCCGCCGGAGCAGGTAAAAGAAAAGATTGAAACCGTTAAAAAACAGGCTGCCAAGGAAGGAAGGACGATGCGTTTTGGTATCAGACTTCACGTGATTGTCCGGGAGACTGAGGAAGAGGCATGGGAAGCGGCTGATCGATTAATCAGCCACTTAGACGAAGAGACGATTGCGAAAGCGCAGGCTGCGCTTCGGCGCGCTGATTCATCGGGACAAAAACGGATGGCCGATCTCCATAACGGTGACCGCTCGAAGCTTGAGATCAGCCCGAATCTCTGGGCCGGCATCGGACTGGTCAGAGGCGGAGCGGGCACGGCGCTTGTCGGTGATCCGCAGACTGTCGCTGCTCGAATTTTAGAGTATCAGGCACTCGGCATTGAGACGTTTATCTTTTCAGGCTACCCGCATCTGGAAGAAGCTTATTATCTGGCTGAACTCGTGTTTCCGCTTCTGCCGTTTCAGAATGAACGGACTAAAAAGCTTGAGCGCAGACTGGGTGAAGCAATGGGAAACGACCATTTTGCAAGAGGAAATAAAGCGACAGTCTGATGACGTCGCAAGGCGGATAATTGACGGCGGGCGCTTTCTGCGGATTCATTTCGGGGAAATGCCGGCAGTGAAGGCGGGTATTCACCCGCCTTTTTAAGCGCTTAGCTTGCACGATGCTCATATGGATGATATGATACAAAACGTAATTATTACGATTTGTTAGGGGTGCTGAAATGGCAAAAAAATCAAAAGTGATCAAAGAGCTCAAGCGGCAGAAGCTTGTTGAACAATATGCGGACATCCGAAGAGAATTAAAGGCAAAAGGAGACTGGGAAGCGCTGAGCAAACTGCCGCGTGATTCTGCTCCGGCCAGGCTTCATAACCGCTGTACGTTGACGGGGCGGCCCCGCGGATATATGAGAAAATTTAAACTGTCCAGAATCGCATTCAGGGAGCTGGCCCATAAAGGCCGGATTCCCGGGGTGAAAAAAGCGAGCTGGTAACGTAAAAAACTCCGGATCTGTCATGAACCGGAGTTTTTGCCGTGCTTATGAAAAGTGAAAACATAAGCCAAATGCTGAATCATCATCAGAATGAAAATCAAAAGAATCGGAAAAAAGGGAAGATGCGGCTGAATCAGCGGATAAAACAAAAGCAGAACGGCTGCGGCCGGCAATGAGAAGTAAACGGCGATATACGAGGAACGGCAAGCTTTAGCCGTCATCATCTGTTCTCTTTCATCCTGTTCCTCAAATTCATCGGGCACAAGCCTGTGCTTTTTGCCGTTCCGTTTTTTCTTTTCAGTATAGATATATAATGCAGTACAAACGGTAAACAGCAGAAACGGCGTGATATTCAGCTCAAATGAACCGCTCCCCTCCGTTTGGAAAAACTGAGCGATCCGCGGCGCCGCTTCCATAAAGGAAATAAGCGTCCAGCAGGCCAATCCGTAGAGTGCAAGGTGAAAACACGCTTTTCTTTTCAAACTCATTTTTTCTCCTCCTCCAGCCAGAAAACTTCCTCCATCGGCAGGGAGAAAGCCCGGCAGATGTTAAGCGCCAATAAAAGTGAAGGCACATAATCTCCTTTTTCAATCGCTGCAATCGTCTGTCTGGTGGCTCCGGCTTCTTTTCCGAGCGTTTCCTGAGAATAGCCGAATCTGGCTCTCAGCTCTTTTACTTTATTTTTCATCATCAGGCGTACCTCAAGTTTTTTCTTTTTTATATTGTATGAGACTCTTAACAAAATGTAAACCCAACTTAACATGTGGACAAAAAAAGAATTTTTTTCGACAAATTTTTTAACATTCCCTTGACGAAAAAAAAATAAACATGTAATATTAGAAACATCAAATCGGTACTGACAAAAAATAATTTTGATGCGGGTGTAGTTTAGTGGTAAAACCTCAGCCTTCCAAGCTGATGTCGTGAGTTCGATTCTCATCACCCGCTCCATACATACGTTATTAACGCAGTGTTTCGTTTCTCTGATAAACGAAGTATTGCGTTTTTTTATGTGAAAAAAGACACGAAGGCGTGTCTTTTTATGAAAGCCAAGAGACGGTATGCGTGCCTCCGTGAATTTGTTCAAACATTTTTGTTAAGGATGATAGCAGCTCATCCGCCGCGTCGGCATGAAATGAAGGCGGGAAAAAGATCAGCTGCAGCATTTTCTTTGTGCCGGGCGTGACCGGGCGGGTATTGATATGTCCGGTGAAGTCGCCGAAAACGCCGTCCGGGCCGGAGAAAGACAGTACGCTTTCTTTTTCTCCGATCGTAATCGAAATCGGTTCATCTATTTCTGCGGCGTCATACGCCATGATAGGCAATGAATATTTCAAGGAGAAAAAAAGTATGGTATCATGGGCTGAATTCACACTTTCAATGAATCGTTCCCGGGAAATATCGCCGAGCATAAGCTCCATCGGCGTTTTTTGTCCTGAAAAGGCGGGACTGAGCTGTTCCATTATACGCGCCCACTCTTTTACAAAAGGCTGCTCTTCTATACCGCCGTCAGCATAATCAAAGTAAAGAGATTCTTGAAATAAACGGAGGCGGCCTTTCAGCATTTGCGGAGCAGGCCCGACTTCGATCTGTTCATATAAGACGGCTGCCGCTTTGATCCCCGGCACCCGTTCAGCAATAAGTGGATCTAAACTGATGTTCAAGTGTGTTCACTCCATTTCGGGATGATAAAACTCTATTATACCTGTGCGGGAGCCTGATCACAAAGAAAGGAGGCTGTGCAAAAAATGAATATTCATAAACTGAAAGAGGAATTAATCGAATACGCCAAAAGCATCGGAGTCGACAAAATCGGGTTTACGACGGCTGATACGTTCGACAGTCTGCGGGACCGGCTGATTCTTCAGGAATCACTCGGCTATTTATCCGGTTTTGAAGAGCCGGATATTGAAAAACGGGTTACTCCGTCTTTGCTTCTCCCGAAAGCCAAATCAATCGTCGCCATCGCCCTTGCGTATCCTTCCAAAATGAAAGATGCGCCGAGGAGCACGAGGGACGGGCGGCGCGGCATTTTTTGCAGAGCTTCCTGGGGGAAGGATTATCATGACGTGCTGAGGGAAAAGCTTGATCTGCTGGAGAATTTTCTCCAAAGCAAACATGAGGATATCCGCACAAAGTCAATGGTGGATACAGGGGAATTGTCCGACAGGGCCGTGGCTGAACGGGCGGGAATCGGCTTCAGCGCCAAAAACTGCATGATCACCACGCCTGAATACGGCTCTTACGTCTATCTGGCTGAAATGATCACCAATCTGCCCTTTGAACCGGATGTGCCGATTGAAGATATGTGCGGTACGTGCACAAAATGTTTAGACGCGTGTCCGACCGGCGCGCTCGTCAATCCCGGACAGCTTAACGCCCAGCGCTGTATTTCGTTCCTGACCCAGACAAAGGGATTTTTGCCGGATGAGTTCCGCACGAAAATCGGAAACCGTCTGTATGGCTGTGACACGTGCCAGACGGTCTGTCCGATTAATAAGGGGAAAGATTTTCATCTTCATCCGCAGATGGAGCCTGATCCGGAAATCGCAAAGCCGCTGTTAAAGCCGCTTTTGACCATAAGCAACCGCGAATTCAAAGAAAAATTCGGACATGTATCGGGATCATGGCGCGGCAAGAAGCCGATACAGCGGAATGCGATTTTAGCTTTGGCTCATTTTAAAGATGCCTCGTCTCTTCCGGAATTAACGGCCTTGATGCACCAAGATCCGCGCCCCGTTATCAGGGGGACGGCCGCCTGGGCCATCGGGAAAATCGGTGATCCTGATTATGCGGGGGAATTAGAAAAAGCGCTTCAAAAGGAGCAGGATGAGGAAGCTATACGGGAAATTGAAAAGGGACTGGAGCTGTTATCGGTTTCTGATAAGACTAAAACCGGCCGGTCCTGACATATGTATAGAGAAAAAGCACTTGGCGTGAGTTCAAGTGTTTTTCTTTATAAAACAGTATGGTGGGTGGAGCGCTTGAAGCATATTATTGAAGATTTAGCGGAGGCCCGGCTTCATTATTTAATCAACGGAACCGAGATGAGGCACAATGGGCAGCCCGGCGATCTTGAGGTCCTGACGAGAAAAAAAGAGCTGTTTGAAAAACGGAAAGTTGACATCGTGAAAGCGAAGGCAAAAGCCGTCATTGTCAAAAGCAGCCTTGAGGACGACGGCACGTTATGCGTCATGTACACGATTCATTTCGAATATTTGTGCAAGGAGCATGACGGACACCTTTACTTAGAAGAGCAGATTGAGGAACGGACTGCATTTCTCTATGATCAGCTTTTGATTAAAGACCGGGAAGTAAAGAAAAAACCGGCGGGATTTTCTGACGGAAACAGCGTAATTGAATATGAGCGGAGTGAACGGGAAGATTTCGGGCGGGCGTTTCAATACGACCGTCTGGCTGCCGTGCAGTACGCGGAGAAGTTTTGGAATAAACGAAATCCCGCTTATAAAAATTTCAGCGACAACTGCACCAATTTTATTTCCCAATGTTTACATGCCGGAAAAGCACCGATGCGGGGGCATCCGAACAGAGGCTCAGGCTGGTGGATGAAGGCAAGCTCGTGGAGCTACAGCTGGACGGTCGCGCATTCGATGAAGATGTATCTGGCCCAATCCAAGGCAGGGCTTCGCGCGGTGCAAGTATCAAGAGCTGAAGAACTGATGCCCGGAGATATTATTTGCTATGATTTTGAAGGGGACGGCCGTTTTAATCATACGGCGATCGTGGTCGCGAAAGATAAAAGCAATATGCCGCTTGTCAATGCCCAAACGTATGACAGCAGAATGAGATATTGGTCATATGAGGATTCAACGGCGTATACTCCTTCCATCAGATATGCGTTTTTTCATATTACGGATGATACGACAAAAGAGTAATTAATGATATAATGGTGGGCGGAATAAAAAACAGAGGTGAACATCGTGGCATTACATGTCGTTTTATATCAACCCGAAATCCCGGCCAATACGGGAAATATCGCACGTACTTGTGCGGCAACAGACACAACGCTTCATTTGATCCGCCCGCTCGGATTCTCGACCGATGATAAAATGCTGAAGCGCGCCGGACTCGATTATTGGGAGTTCGTCAACGTCGTATATCATGATTCATTGGAAGAGTTATTTGAGGCATATGAGAACGGAAAGTTTTTCTTCATTACAAAATTCGGCCAAAAGCCGCACACATCATTTGATTACTCAAATACGGAGGAAGACTTTTTCTTCGTATTCGGCAGAGAAACGAGCGGACTTCCGAAAGAATTGATCGAAAACAATATGGACCGCTGCCTGCGTCTGCCGATGACCGAGCATGTGAGATCATTAAACCTGTCCAACACGGCCGCGATTCTTGTATATGAAGCGCTGCGCCAGCAAAATTACAGAGATTTGACGTGAGAAAAAACGCCCGCATCCGGGCGTTTTTTTTATTGAATAAAAAAGACGGACAGCAGCTGTTCACGGCATTTTTATATTCCAGGCTTAACAACGTAACAGTGTTATGTTACAATACATTCATCAAAGGAGCTGGATTCATGGAGGAACAACTGATTTCTAAAAAAGAATTGCTGGAAGAAACATCAATTTCATACGGGCAGCTGTACCGCTGGAAACGGAAAAATTTAATCCCTGAAGAATGGTTTATCCGAAAATCAACATTTACAGGCCAGGAAACATTTTTTCCGAGAGCGGAAATATTAAAACGTATCTCAAAAATACAGAAAATGAAAGAAAATTTGTCTTTGGATGAAATGAGAGAAATGCTGTCTCCGCAAATGACTGATGTCAATATAACGTCTGCGGAACTGCTTCAAAAGGGACTGATTTCAAAAGCCGCGCTGCAAGTTTATGGCGAAGACGGCGTGACATTCACGTCCCGCGCGTTGCTGTCTTTATATGTGCTTGAAGGGCTTTTGCAATCGGGCAATATCAGCCTTGAGGAAGGAAAATTGGCGGCAGGGGTGCTGAAAACGTATGAGGCTTCCGAGCTGAAAGCGAATACGGAGCTTGTCATGCTCCGAAAGCTTGGCGTAACGACGTGCTTCATCACAGACGCGGAACATATTCTATTTGAACCGACTGTCAAAGTGGTTGAACGGGTGGCGCTTGCTGCGGCATCGGAAGAATTAAAAACGAAATGGATGCAGGAGGACCATCAATGGAAGTAACAGATAAATTAATCATCAACGGTTCAGGAAGTTCAAAAGGAGGCCGTTTTCATACAGTGGAGATCAACGGGAGCGGCACGGTATCGGGTGATGTGGAGTGCACGAGCCTTTTGTTTAACGGCAGCGGAAAAACAGACGGACATGTCAAGACGCAAACGCTGACGATCAGCGGTTCGGGGAAAATTTCCGGCAGTGCCGAAGCTGAATCCATCCGTATCAACGGAACGGGTGTCATTAAAGGTGATGTCAAAACGGAGCGGCTGAACGTCGCGGGATTTTCATCTTTCGGCGGCGGTGTGAAAGCTGATGATATTTTCATATCCGGGAAAGCCGGGATTGAAGGCGATTGCGAGACAGAGACGTTCCGTTCGGAAGGCAAATGCAAGATTGGCGGCCTGCTGAATGCCGATGAAGTCAGTATTAAGCTGACGGCGGGAGAGAGCCATGTGAAAGAGATCGGCTGCCGCCATTTGAAAGTGATGAGCAGAAAGAGCGTGCTTACGCGTTTTAAGCTGATGCCGGCCCCGGTGCTGACAGCGGAGCTGATTGAAGGTGACATCATTGAATTGGCGGACACGAACGCGAAGACAGTCCGCGGAAATCATGTGCGGATCGGCGCAGGCTGCACCATTGGGACTGTGGAATACAGCGGCGATTTTACATGTGATCCTTCCGCTTTGGTTAACAAAGTCGTGAAACGATAGGAGGAACTGCGATGGAAACGACAAAAAAATTGAGTCATTTAAAAATGTACGGAGCCGGACACGCCTCCGGCGGCTCCTACCAAAATGTAAGCATTAAAGGGGAAGGAACTGTCGGCGAAGGACTTCAAAGCGAACGCTGCCGGGTATTCGGTACGGGACTTTTTCTCGGAGATGCCGAGATCAACAGGCTGAAAATTTTCGGAGAGCATGAAGTTGCAGGAGATTTATCAGTACGTTCAGCAAACGTGATGGGCACATTGAAAGTCGGCGGCTCCATGCGTTTCGCCACGATGAGGCTGAAAGGACTTGCTGAAATTGGCGGCGGGGCCGCGGGAGAGCAGTGTCATATAAAAGGCAGTCTCACCGTCGGCGGCGATTGCGAGACGGAGCTGCTTCATGTAACAGGATGTATCAATGTGGCAGGATTGTTAAACGCGGGGGACGTAAACATCCATTTGCGTTATGACCGAAGCCGCGTGAAAGAA
This sequence comes from Bacillus sp. FSL K6-2865, assembly GCF_040311405.1. NCBI lineage: Bacteria > Bacillati > Bacillota > Bacilli > Caryophanales > Bacillaceae > Bacillus > Bacillus sp. FSL K6-2865. The sequence goes on from NZ_CP152036.1 coordinate 919,808, forward strand.
ATCGGCGGCACATCGATCACCGTCAGACGGAAACTCGGTTTTCTTAAACGGAAAGCCGGCACGCTTTCTGCTGAATTGATCGAAGGAGACGCAATTTATCTCGAATACACGGAAGCGGACATCGTCAGAGGGAAACATGTGGAAATCGGCCCGGGCTGCAAAATCGGAAAAATCGAGTATCAAACAAGCTGCAAATCTCATGAAAAATCAACTGTCCAAGAACATATTCAAATATGAAACAGTGTTATGTTGTACAGGAAAGGGTGCTCTTCATAAAGAGCACCCTTTTGCCGTTATTTGTTTTCAGGTTTGCTGTCGTAACCCGCCGTAAAAATGGATACTAAAAAAGTGAGAATGACCCCAAGTAAAATGATCGTTTTCATCATTTCTCCTCCTCTTTGCTTTTCCATTTGATGTCCGAGTCTGGATGAAACTGTATTTCTTTCATTATGAACGGTGCACCGGACCCTTGTCAATGACGGCCTTGTAACGTCTTTATTTTTAAGAAACGAAAAGCATGTATTATCACGTCACCGCATAGATTGTAACAAAGTACCTTATTTCTAGTGCATTAACCATGATAGAGGAGGTTCTTATGGATATATTAAAGAAAATTGAAAAGTACAGAGAGGAAGAGCAGCGTCTCAAATGGGAAGGGACGTTCGCTGATTATTTGGAGATCATAAAAGAAAATCCATTGGTCGCGCAGTCTGCTCATTCTCGTGTTTTTAATATGATAAAAGACAGCGGAATCGAGGAGGATGACGGTAAAAAGACATACAGCTTTTTCTCGCGGGAGCTGTTCGGCCTTGAGGAATCTCTGGAACGGCTCGTGGAGGAATACTTTCACCCGGCTGCCAAGCGGCTCGATGTAAGAAAACGGATTTTACTATTGATGGGACCCGTCAGCGGCGGAAAGTCAACTCTTGTCACCATGCTGAAAAAAGGGCTTGAAGCCTACTCATTGACAGACAACGGCGCTGTTTACGCCATTAAAGGCTGCCCGATGCATGAAGATCCTCTCCATCTCATTCCCCATCATCTGCGCGACGACTTCTACAGAGAATACGGCATCAGAATTGAGGGCAGCCTTTCTCCGCTTAATGTCATGCGGCTTGAAGAAGAATACGGCGGCAGAATTGAGGATGTAAAGGTTGAACGTATATTCTTCTCGGAGGATAAACGTACCGGAATCGGAACCTTCAGCCCGTCTGACCCGAAATCACAGGATATCGCCGACTTGACGGGGAGTATTGATTTTTCAACGATTGCCGAATACGGCTCAGAATCAGATCCGCGCGCTTATCGGTTTGACGGTGAATTAAATAAAGCGAACCGCGGAATGATGGAGTTTCAGGAAATGCTGAAATGCGATGAAAAATTTCTGTGGCACCTTCTGTCACTCACGCAGGAAGGGAATTTCAAAGCCGGACGGTTTGCGCTCATCTCAGCCGACGAATTGGTTGTTGCGCATACGAACGAAACGGAGTACCGCTCGTTTATTGCCAATAAGAAAAATGAAGCCCTTCACTCCAGGATCATCGTGATGCCTGTTCCTTATAATTTAAAGGTGTCAGAGGAAGAACGGATTTATGAAAAAATGATTTCTGAAAGTGATGTTTCTGACGTACACATCGCCCCCCATACATTAAAAGTGGCCGCGATGTTTTCTATTTTGACCCGGCTGAAGGAACCGAACCGCTCTGATATTGATCTCGTCAAAAAAATGAGGCTCTATGACGGAGAAAGCGTTGAAGGTTACAATTCCGTTGATCTGGAGGATATGAAGAAGGAATTCCATGATGAAGGAATGAGCGGAATTGACCCGCGCTATGTCATCAACCGCATTTCCTCAACAATTATCAGAAAAAATATGGAATCGATCAATTCGCTTGACGTGCTGCGTTCCTTGAAAGAAGGACTCGACCAGCATCCGTCCATCTCCGCCGAGGACAAAGAGCGGTATATGAATTTTATTTCCGCCGCCAGGAAAGAGTACGATGACATCGCTAAAAAAGAAGTGCAGAAGGCGTTCGTCTATTCATATGAAGAATCCGCGAAAACTCTCATGGACAATTATTTAGATAATGTGGAAGCGTACTGCAATAAAAATAAGCTCCGCGATCCGCTGACGGGTGAAGAAATGAATCCTGACGAAAAACTGATGAGATCCATTGAAGAGCAGATCGGCATTTCAGAAAACGCGAAAAAAGCGTTCCGCGAAGAAATTTTAATCCGCATATCCGCCTATGCAAGAAAAGGAAAACGCTTTGACTATAATTCGCACGAAAGACTCCGCGAGGCGATTCAGAAAAAGCTGTTCGCAGACTTAAAAGATGTGGTGAAAATTACGACCTCCACCAAAACGCCGGATGAGCAGCAGCTTAAAAAGGTCAATGAGGTAGTGGCAAGGTTAATAGATGAACACGGCTATAATTCGACTAGCGCTAATGAACTGCTGAAGTATGTCGGAAGCTTGTTAAACCGCTGATGTTTGATTTCATTGAGAGGCCCGTCTGTAAAAGGACGGGTTCTTTTGTCTGTTTTTCACAATTGTTTGTCAATTGGAGAGTCCGGCCGGCATAAGATAAAAATAAATCTTTTCGCCGGACTTGTTTCATAAACAGGACCAAGCCGGAATACACATGTAAAACGACCATAACGGTTAAGGAGGGGAATTCATGTCCCGTAATGACAGCGGAAATTTTTTGATTTCAGAGGAAGACTGGTCCCTCCATCGCAAAGGCTTTGACGACCAGCAGCGCCACCAAAAGAAAGTACAGGAAGCGATAAAAAACAACCTTCCGGACCTTGTTACTGAGGAAAGCATTATTATGTCCAACGGAAAAGATGTCGTGAAAATCCCGATTCGTTCGCTTGATGAATATAAAATCCGTTATAACTATGATAAAAATAAACATGTCGGCCAAGGCGACGGCGACAGCGAAGTCGGCGATGTCGTCGCAAGAGACGGCGCAGATAAAAAGCAGGGGGCCGGAAAAGGCCAGGGAGCAGGCGATCAGGCAGGCGAGGATTATTATGAAGCGGAAGTTTCATTGATGGATCTGGAAGAAGCGCTGTTTCAGGAATTAGAACTGCCGAATCTGCAGCAAAAGGAAAGGGACAATATCGTCCATACCGATATCGAGTTCAATGATATCCGGAAAACCGGGCTGACAGGGAATATCGATAAGAAAAGGACGATGCTGTCGGCCTATAAACGAAACGCCATGACAGGCAAGCCGTCGTTTTACCCTATTTATCCGGAAGATCTGAAATACAAAACATGGAATGATGTGACGAAGCCGGAATCGAAAGCTGTCGTTTTAGCGATGATGGATACAAGCGGTTCGATGGGCGTATGGGAAAAGTATATGGCGAGGAGCTTCTTTTTTTGGATGACACGATTTTTACGGACAAAGTATGAAACGGTTGATATCGAATTTATCGCTCACCATACGGAAGCGAAGGTTGTGTCCGAAGAAGATTTTTTCTCGAAAGGCGAGAGCGGGGGCACCATCTGTTCCTCCGTTTACCGGAAGTCTCTTGAATTAATTGATGAAAAATATGACCCCGCCCGCTACAACATCTATCCCTTTCATTTTTCAGACGGAGATAACCTGACTTCGGATAACGCCCGGTGCGTAAAGCTCGTCAATGACATCATGAAAAAATCGAATCTGTTCTGTTACGGTGAGGTCAATCAATATAACAGGCATTCCACCCTCATGTCCGCCTATAAAAATGTCAAAGATGATAAATTTAAATACTACATCCTGAAACAGAAATCAGACGTATTTCAAGCGCTGAAAAGCTTTTTTAAAAATGAGGAAGCCGGTGTAAGCAAAGCATCGTATGAAATATAAAGCCGAGTGAAGAATCGTGCGGCCGCGGTTCTTCACCCGGCTTTTTTAAATTAAAAATAAAGAGAAAAAACGGCATAAAAAAAATCCTTAAAAAATGAAACTTTTCTCTTTACAAACCTTCTTTCATTTATTAATATTTTATCTTGTGAACTATTATTAAGGGAATGAGGTGAAAATACGGTGATTGAATCAGAGCTCGCTTTGCTCAGTTTTGAACAACTGTTTGATACTTCCAGATCGATTTACAAAAAGCAGAAAATGATTCTGGAGACAGTTCTTGAACCTTTTGATATTACAGTGCTGCAGTATCTGCTGATGTTCAAAATACATAAGAGCAAAAGCACGCAGCTTTCAAGGCTGGCTTTGTCGCTTGATCTGAAACCGGCGTCTGTCACGAGAATGACCGATATTCTGTATAAGCGCCGCCTAATGGTTCGGAGCGACTATCACGACGACCGGCGTGTTGTTATGATTCAGTTAACCGAAGAGGGGGAAGAACTTCTAAAGAAAGCTGCTGTTCAATATGCCGAAAAAGCGGCGGTCTTATACCGGCAGCTCAATACCGCTGAACTGCAGTACCTGCGCAAGCTTGCGGAAAGTTTAACGAAGCTTGCAAACGGCTGTGCAGTGAAAAACGGAAAATAAAAAAATCCCCACATATTTTTATCATCATTCCACAAAATGATAGAGGAAGAAACGAAAGGAGAAAACAAAATGAACAGAGGACGTTTAATTCTGACCAACATTATCGGTTTGATTGTTGTTCTTGCAATTATAGGCGGAGGTGCTTACTACTATTATCAAAGCACACACTATGTAAAAACCGATGAAGCAAAAGTTGCCGGCGACATGGCTGCTATCACAGCTCCTGCTGCGGGTAAAGTAACTGACTGGAACCTTGATGAGGGGAAAGAAGTAAGCAAAAACGACGTTGTTGCAAAAATCAAAGGACAGCAAAATGCTGACGTAAAAGCCATCATGGATGGAACAATCGTGAAAAACGAAGTGAAAAACGGCCAAATGGTGCAAGCCGGTACGACAATTGCCCAGGAAATTGACATGAAACACCTTTACATCACTGCAAACATTAAAGAAACAGACATTAGAGACATTGAAGTAGGAAACAAAGTAGACGTAATTGTTGACGGCGACCCTAATACAACATTTGACGGAACAGTAGAAGAAATCGGTTATGCGACAAATTCAACATTTGATATGCTGCCTTCTTCAAACTCAAGCGGCAACTACACAAAAGTAACGCAAAAAGTTCCTGTTAAAATTTCACTCAGCAACCCATCTGACAAGGTGCTTCCTGGTATGAACGCATCTGTAAAAATCTCTGAATAATACAGATCAGTCATCAAACCATGAAGGGAGGTTGTCTTAGGTGGCTAAATCAGATAATCAAGTAAAAAGTCCTAAAACATTGCTTATTGTGCTTATGGCCGGGTTATTCCTGGCGATCTTGAACCAAACGCTTCTTAACGTGGCGATGCCGCACTTAATGACCGAGTTCGGTGTGAGTGCGACGACGATTCAGTGGCTTACGACCGGATACATGCTGGTCAACGGTGTTTTGATTCCGTTATCTGCGTTCTTAATTACCCGGTTCGGACAGAGAAGCCTCTTTCTCGTAGCCATGTTCTGTTTTACAGCGGGAACGTTAGTCTGCGGAATCGCGCCTAACTTCTCAACCATGCTGATCGGCCGGTTAATTCAGGCGGTCGGCGGCGGTATCCTGCAGCCGCTGGTCATGACAACCATTCTGCTTATCTTCCCGCCTGAAAGCAGGGGGAAAGGAATGGGGATTTTCGGTCTTGCGATGATGTTTGCTCCGGCGGTCGGACCGACTCTTTCCGGCTGGATCATCGAGCATTACACATGGCGCATTATGTTCTACGGCCTTGTTCCGATCGGGGCAATCGTTATTATCATAGCGTTCTTCCTCTTTAAGAACTTGGTGGAACCGCAAAAAATCAAACTCGACAGCTTGGGTGCGATTCTATCCATTGTCGGATTTGCCTCATTGCTTTACGGAGTCAGTGAAGCGGGCAGCGACGGCTGGGGAGATCCGATCGTGCTGTCTACCGTCATTGTCGGTGTCATCGCGATTGCCGCGTTTGTCATTCAGCAATTGCGCTCTGAAAAACCGATGCTCGACTTCCGGGTATTTAAATATGATATTTTCTCACTTTCCAGTGTGATTAACATCATTATTACCGTTGCGCTTTACACAGGAATGTTCCTGCTTCCGATTTACCTGCAGAACTTAGTCGGCTTTACGGCGCTGCAATCGGGCCTCTTGCTATTGCCGGGCGCGATTGTCATGCTGATCATGTCGCCGATTTCCGGTATTCTGTTTGACAAAATCGGTCCGAGACCGCTTGCGATTATCGGGCTGGTCATCACGGTCGCAACGACATTCCAGTACACAAAATTGACAATTGACACACCTTACACGCACATTATGCTTGTCTATGCCATCCGCGCATTCGGTATGTCACTGTTAATGATGCCTGTTATGACAGCCGGAATGAACCAGCTTCCGGCACGGTTGAACAGCCACGGCACGGCGATGAGCAACACGCTCCGCCAGATCAGCGGTTCAATCGGAACAAGTTTGATCACAACGATTTATACGAACCGTACGACAATGCACTATTCGCAGATTGCGGATAAAACGAGCACGGCTGATCCAAGCTTCATGCAGTCGTTCCAAAGCGCGGTTTCGAATTTAATGGTCAACATGAACATGTCGCTTGATGCGGCGAAACAAACCGTTTATTCTTATCTCTACAAAACAGCTTCACTTAATTCCAACGTTATGGGGATTAATGACGCGTTTATGTGGGCGACGATCTTTGCGGTTATCGGCGTAGTCCTGAGCCTGTTCTTGCGTGACGTACGGAAAGACAAACAGCGGGCGAAGAAAAAAGAGGAGCTGTCATTGCTTCCGGCCCCTAAAGAAGTGAAGGAATCTTAATCATCTGAATGGGAGGTTTCCTGAATGAAAATTTACGTAGTGTACGATAGTGAAGGCGAACATACAAAACACCTTGCTGAAGCCATTGCCGAAGGAGCGCGAGAAAACGCTGAGGCTGAAGTCCTGATCGATCATGTCGATCAAGCAGACATCCGCAAGCTGAAAGACATGGATGCCATTATCTGGGGATGTCCGGGTCACTTTGGCACCATCAGTTCAGGCTTAAAAGCGTGGATCGACAGACTCGGCTATCTGTGGGCTGAAGGCGAGCTGATTGATAAAGTCGGCGCCGTATTCTGTACGACGGCGACAACACATGGCGGATTAGAAATGACAATGCACAATCTGATCACTCCTATGTTTCACCAAGGCATGATTGTTGTCGGACTTCCCGGCAACGTTCCTGAAAACGCGCTGTACGGCTCTTACTACGGCGCGGGCGTCACATGCCCGGTTGACAGCGATGTGCTGATGACGGAAGAAGGCCTTCAATTAGGCCGTGCGCTTGGCAGACGTGTCAGCCAAGTCACAGGTAATCTAACTGCCGGACGACAGTAAGGAGAGGGTTATATGGCCATTATTATAGCGGTTATTGCTGCTGTCATTGTGATTGCACTTCTTATCACATTCAATGTCCGCAGCACTTCTGCAGGACAGGATGTCAAAGAAGAAAAGAGAGAAGCGATCGGCACTACAGCCGAACAGCCGGAAAAGCATGATCCGGCCGAGGAGCGCTCAGCCGAGCATGCTCCCGTCGTTGTAAAATCTGAATCTCCCCGTGAGAAAAAGAATACAATGGGCGATGATGTGTACCGTCAGGCGCTTCAGAAGTTTAAGACTTCTGAGACGGATCAGGAACCAAACGATCCTGATAGCGGCGGCAAAATGCAGGATAGCAGCTATCGTGATGCGCTGCTCTCCTTAAAAAACAAAAAGAAGTAATTGGAAAGGCAAATCTGCGTAAGAGCGGATTTGTCTTTTTTTTTATTGAAGATATTGTAATACGTGATGATCTAGTGTACTATGTTACTCATACACTTGATCCGAATGGAGAGAGAAAGAATGACATCGTTTTTAGGTTTGCTGAAAAAAGATGCGAAAGTTTCATGGATTTGGCTCGCGGTGTGGCTTTGCGGCATGATTTGCTGGGCGTTTGCAGCCCACGTCATCGCTGCCCGTCAGAAAGAACCGCTCGTCATTTTCGGCTTTTTTACGGCAATGGGGTTTTTTCAATTTCTTGTAGCGCCGCTTTTTATGTACTATCACCTTCATAAAGAAGGAAAAAATCAGCTGTGGCTTTACAATCCGAATGGAGGATTTTATCTGCTGGCTTCCAAGCTGACGGCCTCACTGCTGTATCAGTTGATCGGGCAGCTGGCGCTGACCGGTTACGGCATTTGGATGTACCGGATGCTTTCTGCAAAAGGAGCGCTGGAACACACCATTCCCCTGGCCGGCACATTAACCGGACTGAATGCTTACCTGCTGATCAGTTCAGCGTATTTATCTGTGATCGTGGCCGTATTTTGGACTGTTTTTCACTCATTAAAACATGTTCCCGTCCTCCGGTGGGTGATCTGCATCGTGCTTGCGTTTGTCTGGACCTATATTGACGATAAAATCATTACGCCATTCACTTCATCTCAACATGATTTATGGCCGGTAAAAGTGTATGCGGATTTTGATTTTCACTATACAAAATTGACCGGCTGGACGGTGGAGCTGAAGGCCGTCCACATCTCGCTTTTCAGCTTCCTGGCAGTGATCGTGCTTGCGGCGCTCTGTCTCGCGCTGGCCTCTATGCTGCTGAATCGAAAGGTTGAGGTGTAATGATGGAGAATGAATTTCAGTCATCCAAGCCGATTTATCTGCAGATTGCCGATCGTGTATATTACCGGCTGATCCGAAGTGAGCTTTCACCGGGGGACAAACTGCCGTCCGTAAGGGAGATGGCCGTACAGATGAAAGTGAATCCGAATACGATACAAAGAACGTACAGTGAAATGGAAAGGCTGGGGATCGTGGAGACGAGAAGAGGACAGGGAACCTTTATAGCGGAAAGGTCCGATCTGAAAGCGGAGCTGAAAGACAGGCTGACTAAAGACGTTTTCAAACGCTTTATTCAGGAAATGGCGGAGCTGGGGTTATCTCCTGAGGAAATGATCGACGGGATCAAACAATATGCGGAGGAAGCAAACGATGAATCTTGATTTTGAACGCGTAACAAAAAAATACGGCCGCAGGCTCGCGGTCAGCGATGTATCATTTTCATTGTCTCCGGGTAAAATCTACGGAATTTTAGGGCCGAACGGAAGCGGTAAATCAACAACGCTTAAAATGCTTGCCGGGCTTGCGTTCCCGACCTCGGGCGCCGTCCGGATCGGAGACTGCGCAGTAAGCAGGAACATGCTGTTTCGTACGGCTTATTTAACCGAACATGATATGTTTTTCGCCCGGACGACCGTCGGTGATATGCTCACATTTTATCATTCGCAATTCCCGGATTTTCAGCTGGAAAAAGCACATAACCTATTAACGGAAATGAATCTTTCAGCGAAGCAGAAGATAAAAGAGCTGTCCAAAGGCAGCCGGGGCAGGCTGAAAATCGTTTTGGCCCTGTCGAGAAAAGCATCCGTCATTCTGCTGGATGAGCCGTTTTCAGGTCTTGATCCGGCTGTCAGAGAATCGATTGTCAACAGTCTCGTATCTTATATTGATTTTGACAGCCAGATCGTCGTCATCGCCACGCATGAGATCGGCGAGATTGAGACGCTGTTAGACGAAGTGATGGTTTTCATAAAAGGGAAAATCGCTGAACGGCGCGAGGTCGAAGAAATTCGGGAACAGGAAGGAATGTCCGTGCTGCAATGGTACAGAAGCGTCATGCAGGCGCACGAAATAGAAGGGGGATTCTAATTGGAAACGGTATTAGAACTGCAACAGGTAAAGAAAACGATAAAAGGACGAACGATTATTCATGATCTGAGCTTCTCCGTCCGGGCGGGCGAAGTGTTTGGGTTTCTAGGGCCGAACGGAGCGGGGAAAACCACTACGATCAGAATGATGGTCGGATTAATGAAACTGTCTCAGGGAGACATCGTAATCTGCGGGGAATCCATTACGAAAAACTATGCAAAAGCGGTCAGGCACGTCGGAGCCATCGTGGAAAACCCGGAACTGTACAAATTCCTGAGCGGTTATAAAAATTTACAGCAGTACGCAAGGATGGTAAAAGGCGTTACGAAAGAAAAAATAGATGAGGTCATCGAGCTCGTCGGGTTGCAGGACAGAATACATGACAAAGTAAAAACCTACTCTCTCGGAATGAGACAGCGTCTCGGCCTCGCCCAAAGCCTGCTGCATAATCCTAAGGTGCTGATTCTGGATGAACCGACAAACGGCCTTGATCCCGCGGGCATTAGGGAAATCAGGGACCATCTGAAAAAGCTGACACGTGAAAAAGGAATGGCTGTCATCGTCTCAAGCCATCTGCTGTCAGAAATGGAGTTAATGTGCGACCGAATCGGCATTCTGCAAAAAGGGGAGCTTGTCGATATTCAAAAAGTAAGGGATGAAGGAAAAGAGGATAAAGATACATACTTCTTCCGTATTGAACAAAGAGAAGAGGCTCTGGCCGTTCTGAGTCAGTTTGACTGTGCGAAGAAGACAAACGGCATTGAGATCAAGCTGTCAAAACAGGAAGTGCCTGATGTGATTTCACTGCTCGTCCGTGAAAACATCCGCTTATATGAAGTGAAAATCATGACAAAATCTTTGGAAGACCGTTTCTTGGAGATTACCGGCGGGACGAAAGAGGAGGTTCAATATGTTTAAGCTGATCTATAATGAATGGATAAAAATTTTCAGCCGCGTCGGCACGTGGGCTATGATTGTAATTTTAGGCGTTTCGATGATCGGTTTTGCGCTTCTGTCAAACCATTTCACCTCGAGCGAAGCCAATCCGAATTGGAAACAGGAGCTCCAGGCCGAAAACAAAGAAATGAAACAGCAGATGAAGGAAACCGGAAACCAGACGCTCATTGATAACCTGAAACAGAATGTCGCGATCAATCAATACCGTATGGATCATAACATCCCTGAGGATACAGGGTACACAGTGTGGTCATACGTAGCTGATTCTTCGATGATGACGGTTTTGACCGGGCTGTTTACGATTATCATTGCCGCAGGCATCGTGGCGAATGAGTTCAACTGGGGCACGATCAAGCTGCTTGCCATCCGTCCGCTCAGCCGTTTTCAGATTTTGCTATCTAAATATATGACGGTGCTGCTGTTCGGACTGCTGATGCTTGTGATTTTATTTGCCGGCTCCGCTCTGCTGGGATTGGTCTTTTTCGGTACAGGGGGAGATACTGCGGCTGATGTTCATCTCGTATACAAAGACGGCCATGTTTTTGAGCAAAATATCATCGCTTTCCTCGCTAAAACATATGTCTATGAATCTGTCTCCGCTTTTATGCTTGCGACGATGGCGTTTATGCTGTCTGCGGTATTCCGGAACAGCTCATTAGCGGTCGGATTTTCTATTTTTCTATTGGTTATGGGGAACACGGCGACTGTATTTCTTGCCACGAAATTTGAATGGACCAAATATATTTTATTCGCCAATACGGATTTGTCGCAATATATGAACGGGACTCCTTTAGTAGAGGGGATGACGATGACATTTTCGGTTGTGATGCTTGTGATTTACTTCGTTATTTTTCTGGCGCTCGCATTCGGCGTCTTCTTAAAACGCGATATTGCCACCTGATATAAAAAAGCTGTTTTGCCTTTGCAAAACAGCTTTTCGTTTTAGATGAAAAAAACCCTGCCGGCGTACACCGGCAGGGTTTTTAAACAATTTATGCTTTTGTTACGTTAGCAGCTTGTGGTCCGCGGTTTCCTTCAACGATTTCGAAAGAAACAGATTGGCCTTCTTCTAAAGTTTTGAAGCCTTCGCCTTGAATAGCAGAGAAGTGAACGAATACATCGTCTTGACCTTCTACTTCGATGAATCCGAATCCTTTTTCAGAGTTGAACCATTTTACTTTACCTTCTAACATGAAATTTCCTCCTAAAGCGACATAACGCTTAAATTCACTATTCTTGCTCTAAAACAAACTTCCAAGACGAAAACTCTTACAAAACTTTCTTCTTAAAGATAGTTCGAACAAAAATAATTACCTTTACTCTACCAGTAATTCGAAGAAAAAACAACTGCTAAATGTAACTTTTTTCGAAATAACATGTTTTAAGAGGAGAACGCTCTGGTACGGAAATCTGATTTGAGACTAGAACAGCCCATTTTCAGCTGATAAAAACCGCTTTGCAGCCTCTTAAGGAAGCAATTGACAACCCTTTTTTAAATCGGTATTGTATGTAATCATGAGCCCGAATACCATGGTGCAGCCTCTGTACATAAAAATAGATAGGGAGTAGGTCAACTTGAACCTGCGGCTTATAAACAGTCTGTTTCTTATCATTTTGATCATATCACTTACTTCATGCCATTATCCTGACAGGAACCGGACAATTACTATCGGAATCAATGAATCTGATCAATCGATCTGGGAGTTTGTCGCGAAAAAAGCCGGTGAGAAAGGATTGCAGCTTTCTTTGGTAACGTTTTCGGATTATGCCGAGGCCGTTTTGGCGCTTGCCGGCGGGGATCTCGACGCCAATGCGTTTCAATCCGTTTCTTATTTTGAATCTTTGCCGCCTCATGTGAAAAAGAAGCTGGCTCCTTTAGGAACGACATATGCGGCATCGCTGGGGGTGTATTCCAAGCAACATAAACGGCTGAAGGATATACCGGACGGAGCGGTCATTGCCGTGCCTGGTGAAGCGGCGGCCTTCGGCAGGGCGCTTTTTCTCATGCAGGAGGCCGGACTGATGACATTGAAAAAGGGATTCACCGGTACGGGTTCAACTGATATGATCAAGGACAACCCGAAGCATCTGACATTAAAAACGGAAACAAAAAAGAACGCATATCAGGCGGCGGAACATGCTGACGCAGCAGTTCTCAGTCAAAGCGAGGCGAAAAGAGCAGGATTTCATGCGGAGAAGGACGCGCTGATCCGATCGGCGCAAATGAAGGAAGCGTATATTCATCTGATCGCCGTCAGAGCTGAGGATAAAGATGATGAACGGATGCAAAAACTCCTGTCTTTGTATCAATCAGATGATACCGCGGCGTTTATTGAAAAAGAATATGAGGGCAGCCTGATTCCTGTTTTCCTGAGAGGCGGCTTTCTCACTGAAAAGAAAGAATGATTTCCTCTTCGGGCGATCATTCTTTTTTTTCAGTGCTGCACACTTGATTGCGCCCTGATGTTTTCGCTTTGTACAGCATCCGGTCTGCGATCAGGGGCAATGTCTGAGGATCCGATGTATTTGTCGGATAATGCGCGATGCCGAGGGAAACGGTCACGGGAATTGTATCTCCGCTCGTCAGCAGAATCGGGTTCGCGTCAATCGTCTGCCTGATTTCTTCTGCGAGGTGAAGCCCTTTCGTATACGTGCAATTGGGCATAAGCACGGCAAATTCTTCCCCGCCGATGCGGGCTGACGGATCAGAACTGCTGAGTAAGAACCTCAGACGCGTCCCCAGTTCCTTCAGTACTTGATCCCCTTCATAATGGCCGTATTGATCATTGATTTGCTTAAAGTGATCAATATCCAAATAAATAAGCGCGAGCTGAGACGAGGGGGATTGAGACGCCCGATCGTACAGAACGCGCGAGACTTCCTCGAATTTTCTCTTATTAAAAATCCCCGTCAGAAAATCATAATTCGCTTGAAACTTGTATTGCTTGAACAAAAGGCGGGCATCGGCTTCGTGTTTAATGATATACAGCGACAGCATTCCGCCCAAGACGGAAATGAGCCAATAATAAACGAGAGCCCCGGCAGGCTGTTCGGGCATAAGAAACAGCAGCGTCAGGGTGAAAATAACATTTGAAAAAAGCAGCATAACGAACGCCATTTTGTGATCCGGCTTTTTTCCTCTGAGGACGGCTGCAGAAAGTATCGCAATAACCCCGACGGCGACGATGGAAAAAATGGCGCTGGCATTGAAATTGATCAGGATACGGCCTGCGACGATAATCGCAAAGGCGGCTGCCGTAGACACCCAGCCTCCGTAAAGAGCGGCGATGATAATGGGGATATTTCTGAGATCAATGATGGAATCGGAGTAAGAAAAGCCGAAAGCAATCAGAAAAACCCCTAAAAGCCCGCAGACCGTCCCCTTCAGTAATTGAAACATCAGACGGTCTTCTTTATACGAAAGCGACTCTTTAAAGAGAAGGGTGAAGAGATAATTAAATGTAATTAAAATCGTTAAATTAAGAAACAGTTCCTTCAGCATAACAATCACCCTTATATAAGTTACTAGAGAAAGGGTGGAAAGAAAAGAGAAAAGTCTATAGAAATACATATTTTGTCAATTCTTACTTGACCGATCGGAATTCATATAATATAGTGTTAAAGGATAAATGAGCAAGGGAGTGTTTACCTGTTTTGGAGAATTTATTTATAGTCTTACATGTTTTCATTATGCTTTTGCTTATAGCAGGTCTGTTTGTGATGCAAAAAAAACACGTTTCCTTTTCTAAACGTGTCTTTACCGCGCTCGGACTAGGCATTGTATTCGGTTTTGCACTGCAATTGATTTACGGGCCGGCTTCACATATCGTGACACAAACGGCCGATTGGTTTAATATCGCCGGCGGCGGTTATGTCAAATTGCTTCAGATGATCGTCATGCCGCTAGTCTTTATTTCTATTCTCGGCGCATTTACGAAGCTGAAACTGACCCATAACATCGGGAAAATCAGCGGACTGATCATCGGAATTTTGATCGCTACGACAGCAATTGCTGCGGCAGTCGGAATTGTTTCGGCGCTTTCCTTTGATCTGAAAGCCGTTCATATCGACCAGGGAAGCACCGAGTTATCAAGAGGCCAGGAGCTGCAGCAAAAATCTGAGGATATGACGGCCAAAACGCTGCCTCAGCAAATCGTTGAGCTTCTGCCGGGAAATCCGTTTCTTGATTTCACGGGGGCCAGACCGACTTCCACCATCGGAGTCGTTATTTTCGCCGCTTTCCTCGGCATCGCTTTTCTGGGCGTGAAACGGAAGCAGCCGGAGCACGCTGCGACTTTCAGCGGAATTGTCGATGCGGTATACGCGATTATTATGCGCGTCGTGACATTAATTTTAAGACTGACGCCTTACGGGGTATTGGCGATTATGACCAAAACGATCGCGACAAGCGACATCGACAGCATTGCGAAACTGGGGATGTTTGTGATCGCTTCATACGCCGCGCTTATCGCCATGTTTATCATTCACTTGCTGCTGATCACGTTCAGCGGTTTAAATCCGATCACATACGTGAAAAAAGCATTTCCGGTTATGGTGTTTGCGTTTACGTCCCGTTCAAGCGCAGGGGCTTTGCCGCTTAATATTAAAACACAAAAAAGCATGGGCGTCCCGGAAGGAATTGCGAACTTCGCCGGTTCATTCGGCTTATCGATCGGTCAAAACGGCTGTGCCGGCATTTACCCGGCGATGCTCGCGATGATGATTGCGCCGACAGTAGGACAAAACCCGTTTGAACCGGGATTTATCATCTCCGTCATCGCCATCGTGGCAATCAGTTCATTCGGTGTAGCAGGCGTGGGAGGCGGCGCGACATTTGCGGCTCTGCTCGTCCTATCCGCTTTGAACATGCCTGTCGCGCTTGCCGGGCTGCTCATTTCAATTGAGCCGTTAATTGACATGGGGCGCACCGCCTTAAATGTCAGCGGCAGTATGACCGCAGGGCTGTTAACAAGTAAAATGACGAAGGAAACCGATACCGCGGTGTACAATGATTCCACAATCGTCATTGAAACTGAAGAAGCTTAATAAAAAAGCAGATAGCACTAAAACGAAAAATCCTTCATCGTTGAACGAATGAAGGATTTTTTCGTTTCTAATGATTTCCGGGTTCAATTTCTTCCAGCATATTCATCACGGTGCTGTCATTTAAAACATTCACCGCGCTTTCTTCGAAGTGAATCGGCTCGGTATAGTGAGGCTTCGGCGAAGTTTCTTTACTGCGGCTGCGGTCTGCCTGTCCGTCCGTATGGGATGAGCCGGAGTGATTGCGGGAAGTCTGCTCATGCTGCTGTCCGCCGGATTCCCCGCCGAACGCCTGTTTGATCAGCTCGGCAGGCTGCAATGAGCCGGTTTGTGAATGCCGGGCTTTGTCCGTGTGCTGCTGTCCGCCGGATTCCCCGCCGAAAGCTTGTTTGATCAGCTCGGCAGGCTGCAATGAGCCGGTTTGTGAATGCCGGGCTTTGTCTGCGTGCTGCTGTCCGCCGGATTCCCCGCCGAACGCCTGTTGAATCAGGTCAGCAGGCTGCATGGAGTGTGTGCCATCTTTATGCTGCATTCTGCCTGAAACCATTCCGGAGATTTTCCGGCGGATTTCGGGTGATAAAGCTGCAATCAGAATCGATGATCCGATCAGCAGCGCTGTCGGGCTGATACCGCTTTTTTTTCTGAACAAGTTAAATCCCTCCTCATTCAATTGATTACGCTTACCTTTCCCTTTCCTTCTGATATTTATCCAAACCGCTCAGGATGCAAACGGCGTGCATAAATCCCGCCGAATAGAAAAACCTATACGTAAAGTGAGAAAGGAGGAATTCACATGATAAAAAAGCAAGCAGTTATCTCTGCCCTTCTTCTGCCGATGCTGATTACCGCAGGGTGCAGTATGGGGAACCAAGGAGAAGGAAAACGAAATGACAACCGCACCCAGAATGTAAATTACCGCAACACGCCTAACGACGGTGCGACAAATATGAATACAGTGAACCGTCATAACCAAAACACCGATCACAATGACAATCGTAACCTGAGAGTGGCTGATAAGGCCGCCGACAAGGTGACTGATTTAAAAGAGGTTAAAAATGCGACTGTGATCGTTGCCGGAAACAGCGCATATGTTGCCGTTGTTTTGACAAACGGGCAAAAAGGCGCCATCGCCAACCATTTGAAAAATAAGATTACCGATAAGGTAAAATCAGCCGATAAACATGTCCGGACTGTATATGTATCAGCGAACCCGGACTTCGTTGAACGCATGCAAGGCTACGGAAAACGAATCCAAAACGGACATCCTGTATCCGGTCTGTTTGATGAATTCGGTCAAATGGTGCAGCGTGTATTCCCAAACCCCAATAAATAAATGAATGGAAAAGCCGCATTTGCTGCGGCTTTTTTATTTTATCTGCCGTCACGACCCAGCGCTCCTGAGCATAAAGTAAAGAATGAGATGAAAATGAAAGGATCGGGGAGGGGAGCTTGTTTGCGTGACGGCATGGGGAAACGGGCGGCATTCACTCTGATCCTGTGCGGAGTCCTTGTCATATTGGCTGTCAGTTCAGCCGTTTCAGTAAGTATGATGTACGTCCTGTCAGGCCAAAACAGCCGCTCTGTTCCGACGAAGGAACAAGTGACTGAACACATGAATAAAGAAATTTACAAACATACAGCGATTTACTATACGGCGGATGAAAAGCCGCTCTTGGATCTGACCAAGCTTACGCTGGACCACGCAAAGCGTATCAATCAAATCATTGTCGGCTATAAAGGTGCAGCGCCGCTAGAACTCATTTTCTTTTCGGATGAAGCTGAAATGGAGCAATATTCAGGATTGAAAAATGTAGTCGGTTTTTATTCAGAACAGGAGCAGATGATGGGGCTTTTGCCTGAAGAGAAAAAACAGCTTTTGAAAAAAGATGAGCTGGCCGTTTTCATGTATAAGCAATTGATTATACATGAATATACACACTACGCGTTTCATCAAAAAACGCGGCAATTGGGGACGGATACGTCTGTATTTCCGCTTTGGTTTCATGAGGGGCTGAGCGAGTGGGTCGCGCATTATGATGTAGTCATTGATCCGATTGCATTTTCCGTCGTGCCGTTTGATCAATTAACGACCGACCGAAAATGGCAGAAATCGCGTATGGAATATGAAACGGATGTCTATTTGCAAAGCTTCTATATGATAAAGGACTTAACCGACACATTCGGAGAAGGCATTATCTTAACCATTATCAACAAAACCGCCGAAACACAGGATTTTGAAAAAGGCTTTGAAGCGGCTACGAAAGAAAGCCTGAAACGATTTGAACATGATTTCATAAAAGCATATGAAAAAAAGAAAACGGCGTTGGAGAGTCAGGTTTCCAACGCCGTTTTTATTCAATGGAGGTTTTGCTGCTGCTGTCCCATTTGTCCTTTAATCGGAGGCATTTGCGGCTGTCCCTGGGCCGGTGCAAATGAATTCAGCATGGTCTGCATATCTTGTGCATTGAGCTGAGGAACCTGATAATAACCGTGTTTGTTTTGGTATAAGAAGATTTCATACGCCATTTCGACATATTGCTGAATTTGGGCGGAGAGCACTCTTCTAGTGACGGGATTGGTCATTTCAAGCGAGCTCATCGTCAAGAGAGAAGCTTGAGCTTTAATCAGGCCGAGCATATGGCCGCTGATCCCGAGATCTTTGACATCATTTAATGATTGATTCGGTTTTTTCGGCTGAGTCGGTTTTATACCGTAGACGGCCTGGTTCTGTTCCTTCATCATATATGTCGACGTTTCCTGAGAAGGCTTTTGGCCGGTCTTAAAGCATTCTGCCGTCAGATTATAGAGTCCGAGAATGAATTGATACTGGCGGTCAAGGATGTCGGCCAGCTGCTGATCCTGTATAAACTGTCTGAGCATCATAAATTGATCCAAAACGCCGACTGTTCCGGCCAGCACTTCATGCATATCGAAAAGCTCATGTCCTCCGTGATTCACTTGCGGTGAACCCGGGATCCCTTGATTTACTGGCGGCTGCTGCTGATTCTGCTGCTGTTCCACTGGTTGTTTTCCTCCTTCATGTCAAATCATCATTAAGATGTGAAAAAAGCCGATCCGTTATACATCAAGTCCTGTTTCGTTACGTGGGGATTATTTACTATTTTGCGCCAGCGAAGACAATCTTTACAAAAAAGTGATGTGATTTTTAAGAAAATAAGCTAACGTATTTCTTAGAAGACAGGGGGGAAATGAATGAAGAAAAAAAGGGGTATGCGTCTTTCGTGCTGTTTGCTGACGGTTTGTTTTTTGATGTTCAGTGTGAAAGATGCGGAAGCAATCGGACAAGCCGGCTCACTGAATGAAGCTAAAACAGATAAGGCCTATAAAGAACAGCAGACTGAAGACTCCGGCCGTGTCCCGCTCAGAATCATCAGTATGAATGATCTGCACGGAAAAATTGATCAGCAATATGAGCTTGACCTTAACGGAGACGGTAAACCGGATGGCACGTTCGGGCGGATGGACTACGCCGCAGCGTACATTAAAAAGGCGAAAGCCGAGAAAGAACACGCCTTTGTCGTGCATGCGGGCGATATGATCGGGGGCAGCTCTCCCGTGTCAGCCCTTTTTCAGGATGAACCGACAGTAGAATTGATGGAAGACATCGGTTTTGATGTCGGAACTGTCGGCAATCACGAATTCGATGAAGGAACGAATGAGCTTAAACGGATCATCAATGGAGGAGATCATCCGGACGGTAAGGGGACAAGCGGTTATGACGGACAAAATTTCCCGCTCGTCTGCGCCAACTGTAAACTGAAGTCAGGGGAGTCCTTTCTGCCGCCGTATGAAATTAAATACGTTTCCGGAATTCCGGTCGCATTTATCGGGGTTGTAACCAGATCGGCGGCAGGCATGGTCATCCCGGACGGAATTAAAAATATTACGTTTACAGATGAGGTAAAGGCCGTCAATGACGCCGCCGCTGACCTGAAGAAAAAAGGAATTAAAGCAATAGCCGTGCTCGCCCATATGTCTGCTGAACAAAATGGCTCAGCTATCACGGGAGAATCCGCAAAGCTTGCAAGCGGAACAGACTCAGAGATTGATGTGATTTTCGCCGCGCACAATCATAAAGTCGTAAACGGAGAAATCAACGGCAAGCTGATCGTGCAGGCATTTGAATACGGAAAAGCAATCGGAATCGCCGATCTTGAACTTGATAAAGAGTCGAAGGATATCGTGAAAAAATCAGCGGAAATCCAATATATCGATCAAAGCAAAATCAAGCCTGACCCGGCTGCGGCAGGCATATTAAGCAAATATGAAGAGAAAGTGAAACCGATTATCAGCGAAGCAGTCGGGGAAGCGGCCCATGATATAACGGGCGGGTATTCAAATGACGGCGACACGGCGCTCGGAAATCTGATTGCCGACGGTATGAAAGCGAAGATGAAATCCGATTTTGCGCTTATGAATGGAGGAGGCATCCGGGACGGCATAAAAAAAGGGACGATTACATGGGGAGACCTTTATAATGTACAGCCGTTCGGCAATGTGCTGACGAAGCTTGAAATCAAAGGAAAAGATTTGCGGGAGATCATTAACGCGCAAATTTCTCCGGTGTACGGTCCGGATTACAGCATCAGCGGATTTTCCTATACATGGAACCCGGAAACCGGACAAGCGGTTGATATGAAGATGGCGGACGGGACAGACATACAGCCCGAAAAAGGATATACAGTAACAGTCAATCAATTTATGGCAACGGCAGCGGGGGCAAAATACGGTCCGATCGGGAAACTCGGCAAGAATCCGGTGACGGGGCCTGAGGATTTGGAAGCGACAGTAGACTATGTCAAAAGCTTTTCCGCGCCGATTTCTTATCAAACCGACGGCCGAATCCGCACGGCATCAGCCGCCGAAACACCTGATGACACTGGCAATCAGCCGGGAAGCGGGGAAACACCGGGCGGTACCAGGCCTGATAAAGGAGAAAAACCTCAAGCGGAAAAACCCGCTAAAAAACCGGATGCAGCAGAACAGCCTGATCAAACCAAAAAACCTGAACGTCCTGTCGTAGAAGAAACAGCATCTGATACAGTGCAGTCAATTCCCGAATCCCGTCCGGCGTCTGCCGCAAATTCGGAACAAAGCACAAAACAGACTGAAAGCGGCACACAAAAAGGCCGCCCATTGCCTGATACTTCAGCGGGCAGCCATCAGACGGCATTGGCCGGCCTGGTGATCACGGGTGCCGGCGTATATTGGCTTTTCAGAAAGAAAAGGGGAACCCGCACACGATGAACAAACTGAAACATATTCCGCTTCTCGTCATCATCGCCGGTATCATCATCACATGTTACGGAAGCTGGAAGATCATTGATTCACATATGAAAACGAACCAATCGCTTGAAGAAGCAAAAAAAGCAACAGAACCTGTATTGGAAAAGAACGAAACAAAAAGCGCTGTGCTGACACAGCGCAAAAAAGAATTTCACCCCGAAACGGGTGAGGCAAGCGGCATTTTAGAAATCCCTGAAATCGACGCTGAGCTCCCGATCGTCGAAGGGACTGACGCAGATGATTTAGCAAAAGGCGTCGGACATTATAAGGACAGCTATTATCCGGGCGATCACGGCCAAATTGTGTTATCCGGCCACAGGGACACGGTGTTCCGCCGGACCGGCGAACTGAAAAAAGGAGACAGACTGAACGTGATTTTGTCTTACGGCACGTTTTCTTATAAAATCAGCCGTACAAAAATCGTCAGCCGGGATGATACATCTGTCATCACCCTTCAGCACAAGCGGGAGGAACTGATCCTGACCACTTGCTATCCGTTTTCTTACATTGGAAATGCGCCGAAACGATATATTATATATGCCGACCCGGTTTAAGAAAAATACGTTTCGGTAAAATGAGCCAGATCAGCCGGCATCGGCGCCTCGGCAACGATTTCTTCTCCTGAGATCGGATGGACGACACTGACTTTTTTTGCGTGAAGCGCCTGCCTGTGAAACAGCGTCCTGCTTCCTCCGTACAGGTCATCGCCCGCCAACGGATGGCCGATGCTTGCCATATGAACCCTGATTTGATGTGTTCTCCCGGTTTCCAGTTCAAGCTCTGCCAATGTAAGCTGCGCACCGGGATGATAGCCTTTCACTTTGTAATGGGTGACGGCGGCTTGTCCGCCGGGTGAGACGCGCCGTCTGACGGAATGTGACCTGTCGCGTCCGATCGGCGAGTCAACCGTGCCTTTTTTCGGCGTGACTTTTCCTTCCGCCGCGGCGATATAGGTGCGTTTTAATGTTTTGGTTTCGAGCTGACGGTCAAGGATTGCATGGGCCAGGCGGTGTTTCGCGAAAACGACCGCGCCTGACGTGTCACGGTCAAGACGGTGAACGTGGCGCACTTTCGCCTGCTCGCCGTTGATTTGAAAATGGTAAGCGATCAGGTTGCTGAGGGTGCCGGTCTGACCCTCTTCATTTGGATGAGTCGGCATTCCCGCCGGCTTATTTGCAATCAGCATATGATTGTCCTCAAATAAAATGTCCGGCTCTCCGTATTCCGGAGTCACCGAAGAACCTGTTTTTTCCTGAAGATCAATGAATAAGCGATCTCCGGTTTTCAGTATGATGTTGTTTTTCGGGGATGTTCGATTCACCTGAATGCTTTCTTGGTTCATCCATTCCGTAATTACGGGTTTTGACGCCTGGAATTCAGATTTCAGGACTGAAAACAGCCATTGTCCGGCGTGCTTTTCCGTAATCAGGAATTCCAGACCGCGGTCATTTTGTTTCATATCATAAAGCTCCTTTTCAAGCGGAAAGCGGCTGTTTCAATAGGAAACACTTACCTTAGCTTTCGCGTTTTTTTCTATGCTATTCTTGATAAAGATTAAGGATATTCACATGGCAAGAAAGGTGATTGATGTGAGAATTGTGAACGCAGCGACTGACGGACAAGAAAGCGCGATACAAGAGCTTTCCTCTGAATTGTTTCAAAATGTCTTTCCTCTTTATTTCTCCGAACTGGAAATTCAGCGCTTTAAAAAAAGGGGCGTATTATCATTACAAAACCAACGTTACCAAGGAACTTTAAAAGAAGCGTTTCAAATTATGGCTTGTCTGCAAACGGTACATATCATGCTGTCAAAGCCGCACCCGGTATATGACGTCAAAGAGCGGGCGCTGTTTGATAAAAATTGCGCTTTGCTGAATGAATGCGGAATGAATTTTCCCTTTACCTATGATGATTTCGAGACAGGGGCCGGATCAGAAGCCTGCGGTCGCAGAAGGCTGATCTGACGGGTATAAAGAGCCTTTTGACAGGCTCTTTTTTGCTTCCTTGACATGATACCACAATTTCTTTCCTCTAACTCCCTTTATAATGAGACAAATCCCCGAGCATAATAAATGTCGAAAGGGGTGCTTTACAATGAGTTCAATCAAACAATCAATGACTACCCACGTGGCTACCGTTTCTCCCAATCAAACGATTCAGGAAGCGGCTGCGCTGATGCACCAGCATAATGTCGGAGCAATTCCCGTCGTTGACGGAGGGGAATTAAAAGGAATGCTGACAGACCGTGATATCGCATTGAGAACAACGGCTCAAGGCCGCGACGGCCAAACACCTGTTTCACACGTGATGTCTTCTGCAGTTGTATCCGGAAACCCGGAAATGAGTCTTGAAGAGGCGTCACATCTGATGGCCCAACACCAAATCCGCCGCCTTCCCATTGTCGATCAAAATCATCTGGTCGGGATCGTTGCGCTTGGAGACTTAGCGGTCGATCAGCGTTCAAATGAGTCTGCGGGAGCAGCTCTTTCCAATATTTCCAGTCAAAACACACAGTAACGGATGAAGAGAGCTTGCACTCATGCAGGCTCTTCTTTCCGTGAGAATGTTACATTTTGAACGCGAAAGAAATTCACGGTATAGTGTATACATAGGTCAGTACGTTTAGCTAAAGGAGCTGTAACCATTGATAAAAGCATTAATCTTTGATTTTGACGGGTTAATTTTAGATACAGAAACCCATGAATATGAAGTGCTGCAGGAAATGTTTGAGGAACACGGTTCAACATTGCCTTTATCCGTCTGGGGAAAGGTGATCGGAACGGCCGCGGGGTTTAAGCCGTTCGCATATTTAGAGGAGCAGCTGGGAAGAAAGCTCGATCATGATGAACTGACGGCGATCAGGCGCGGGCGCTTCGAACAGCGGATGAAGACGGAAACGGCGCGCCCCGGGGTGGAAGCTTATTTAGCCGCGGCAAAAGAATTAGGATTGAAGGTGGGGCTCGCGTCCAGCTCAGATTTCAAATGGGTATCGGGCCATCTGAAGGAATTAGGCCTGTTTGATGAATTTGAAGTGATTCAGACGGCTGACGACGTAGAAGAAGTGAAGCCGAATCCGGAGCTCTATCTGAAAGCTGCGGAACATTTAGGCGTTGAACCATCTGAATGTCTGGCCTTTGAGGATTCGGTCAACGGCTCTATCGCAGCCAAACGGGCCGGCATGAAATGTGTCATCGTGCCGAATAAGGTAACAAGCGCCCTGTTGTTTGAAGAATACGATCACAGACTGGAATCGATGGCGGAAATGGAACTTGAATTACTCTTACAGCGATTGAACGATCAAAACGAACCGGCAGGGGGAAGCAGCATTGTCTGAGAAACTTGATCTGACCCGTTTTGAAAAGAAAATGGTCATCCGAAATATGGAAGAGAAAGATATCAACAAAATTATTGAGCTGCAAAAGGATTGTTTTCCGGGGATGGAGCCGTGGGAGCCTGAGCATTTAATCAGCCATCTCGCGCACTTTCCGGAAGGTCAGTTTTGCGCCGAGTATGAAGGGGAAATTATCGGTTCATGCTCAAGCCTGATCATCAATTTCGATGAATATGATGACCGCCACACGTGGCAGGACATTACAGACGACGGTTATATCACGAACCACAACCCGGACGGATTGAATCTGTACGGGATTGAGGTAATGGTTCACCCGGAATACAGACGGATGAAAATCGGACACCGGCTGTATGAGGCGAGAAAAGACTTGGCGAGACGATTGAATCTGAAAAGCATCATTATCGGCGGGCGGATTCCGAATTATCATAAGTATGCGGAAGAAATGACGGCGAGAGCCTATGTCGAACAGGTGACGCGCCATCAGATTTATGATCCGGTGCTTTCTTTCCAGCTGATGAACGGATTTACGCTCATGCGGATCAATCCGAATTATCTCCCGGATGACACCGCGTCCATTAAATATGCGACATTAATGGAATGGAACAATGTCGATTACCTGCCGCAGTCGAAGCGCTATTACAAATCGGCATTTCCGGTGCGCATCTGCGTCATTCAATATGAAATGAAAAAGATTTACTCCTTCGAGGAATTTGCCAATCAGGTTGAATATTATGTCGATGTGGCTTCCGATGCAAGATCTGATTTCGCGGTGTTCCCGGAGATTTTCACGACGCAGCTGATGTCTTTCCTCGAGGAGCGTTCTCCGAGTCTGGCCATTCAGAGGATTACCGAATATACCGAGGACTATATCAGCCTCTTTACAGATCTCGCGGTGAAATATAACGTCAACATCATCGGCGGCTCCCACTTCGTTGAAGAAGAGGGGAAAATTTATAACATCGCCTACTTATTCAGACGTGACGGCACGATTGAAAAACAATATAAGCTTCACATTACGCCGAATGAGCGGAAATGGTGGGGCATCAGCGCCGGAGACAGGGTGCGCGTATTTGATACGGACTGCGGAAAGATCGCCATTCAGATCTGTTACGATATCGAATTTCCGGAGCTTGCGAGAATTGCAGCGGATCAAGGGGCGAAAATTATCTTTACGCCGTTCTGCACTGAAGACCGCCAAGGCTACTTGCGCGTAAGGTACTGCTCTCAGGCGAGAGCGGTTGAAAACCAAATTTACACCGTCATCTCAGGTACGGTCGGAAACCTGCCGCAAACAGAAAATATGGATATTCAATACGCGCAGTCAGCCATTTTTGCTCCGTCTGATTTTGAATTTGCCAGAGACGGAATCGTCGGTGAAACGAATCCGAATATCGAAATGGTCGTGATCGGGGACGTGGACCTTGAAATCTTAAGAAGGCAGCGTGAAAACGGAACCGTGCGCCAGCTGAAAGATCGGCGCAAAGATATTTACCGGATTACGCATCTGAAATAAAAAAACGCCCGCTCCGCTTAAGGGGCGGGTTTTTTTATAAAAACACTTGCACCGGCCCCGGTTTCGGGATATGCTCTTGTAGCCCTTTCGCTTTCTGGGAGAAAGCGTTTTTTTAATTGCCGCCGCTTTATTGACTCGCCCATGCCGCGCCTTTATATTCTTATTAAGAGGAATACTTCACCAAGAGAATCGGCGTCAGAAGCCGGGCAGCTTTCGATACAGTGCAATGATATTGAAAGGGAGATGAGCGGTGTGGAACATGTACAAAAAAATCAGTCACTCAAACAAAAGGATAAAGAGCTGATTTGGCACGCGATGAAAGGGGCGGAGCCGGATGACAGCATAATCGTCCAAAAAGGGGAAGGCGCCTGGGTTACGGATATTGACGGCAGACGGTATTTGGACGGCATGTCAGGCCTGTGGTGCGTCAATATCGGATACGGCAGAAAGGAACTTGCCGATGCGGCTTACAGCCAATTGAAGGAGCTTCCTTATTATCCGCTGACCCAAAGCCATCAACCCGCGATTGAGCTTGCGGAAAAATTGAATGAATGGCTCGGCGGCGATTATGTAATCTTCTTTTCCAACAGCGGATCGGAAGCAAATGAAACCGCGTTCAAAATTGCCCGCCAATACCACATTGAAAACGGCGATCACAGCCGCTTCAAATTCATCTCCCGGTACAGAGGCTATCACGGCAATACGATGGGGGCGCTCGCCGCTACCGGCCAGGCGCAGAGAAAGTATAAATATGAGCCGCTCTCACAAGGTTTTTTGCACGCGGCGCCGCCTGATCTTTATCGGAATCCCGGCGATGCCGTCACATTGGAAAGCGCGCATGACATCGACCGGATCATGACGTGGG
Organism: Bacillus sp. FSL K6-2865; assembly: GCF_040311405.1. Classification (NCBI taxonomy): domain Bacteria; kingdom Bacillati; phylum Bacillota; class Bacilli; order Caryophanales; family Bacillaceae; genus Bacillus; species Bacillus sp. FSL K6-2865. Next base: position 946,610 of record NZ_CP152036.1, read on the forward strand.
AGTTAAGCGAAACGATTGCCGGCGTTATTATGGAACCGATTATTACAGGCGGAGGGATACTGATGCCCCCGGACGGGTATATGGCAAAGGTAGAGGACATTTGCCGCCGCCACGGCGCGCTTCTGATCAGTGATGAAGTTATTTGCGGTTTCGGCCGCACGGGAGAGCCGTTCGGATTTCAGCATTACGGCGTTTCACCGGACATCGTCACAATGGCAAAAGGCATTACGAGCGCTTATCTGCCGCTGTCGGCAACGGCAGTAAAACGGGAGATTTTTGAGGCGTATTCGGGCGGTGAGCCGTACGGCCGCTTCCGGCACGTGAATACATTCGGAGGCAATCCGGCAGCCTGCGCCCTGGCCTTGAAAAACCTGCAATTGATGGAGGACGAAAATCTGATCGCCCGCTCCCGGGAGCTTGGAGAAAGGCTGCTCCGTGAGCTTGAGCCGCTCAGAGAACATCCGGCGGTCGGAGATGTACGGGGCAAGGGCCTTCTTGCCGGCATTGAGCTCGTCAAGGACAAAATCACGAAGGAACCCGCTGATGCCGCCCTTGTGCAGCACGTCATCACCGCGTGCAGAGAAAAAGGCCTGCTTGTCGGGAAAAATGGGGATACTGTAGCGGGATATAATAATGTCATTCAGCTGTCTCCGCCTTTTTGCCTGTCGGACGAGGAGCTCTCTTTCATCATTTCGACCGTCAAGGAAAGCGTGCTGAGCATTGATTTTTAATGTAAAGGAGTAAAACATGAGTTTTCACAACCAGCAGATTCTACCGGCAATCCGGAACATGAAGCAATTCGATGCATTTTTAGAAAGTCCGTTCTTATACGGCGTCATTTTAGATATCCACCTCGGTCAATTAAAAGGTGTCGTGAATGAAGCGAAAAAACACGGAAAACTTCTGATGGTTCACGTCGATTTAATTCACGGCATTAAGCATGACGAATACGGTGCGGAGTTCATTTGTCAGGACATCAGGCCCGCCGGCATCATTTCGACGAGATCATCAGTCATCGTCAAAGCGAAACAAAAGAAAATATACGCGATCCAGCGTCTGTTTCTCTTGGATACGAGCGCCATGGAGAAAAGCATGGAATTCGTCGGAAAGCATAAGCCTGACTTTATCGAGGTTCTCCCGGGCATCGTTCCGACTTTAATCAGAGAAATTAAAGAAATGACAGGGATTCCGATTTTTGCCGGCGGCTTCATCCGCACGGAGCAGGACGTTGAAAACGCCTTGCAGGCAGGAGCCACGGCCGTGACGACTTCAGACACCGACCTATGGGCTAAATATGAACATTCTATGACAAAAAAAGATTGACACCGCTTACACCCATTGTTACAATAGACCTAGGTTAATACTATGTGATGGAGACCCGGAGACCCACAACAGCTCTTTACGGAAGCAATAAAGCGTAAAGCGGTTTGTTGTGGGTTTTTTATTCTCTATAACTCTGTCAAACCTGCTATTATGTCATTTAGGAGGAATGATGATGACAGCATTTTGGGGAGAAGTAATCGGTACAATGCTGCTTGTTATTTTCGGCGGCGGCGTTTGTGCGGGAGTCAATTTAAAGAAATCGCTTTCATACCAATCCGGATGGATTGTTATTGTATTCGGCTGGGGATTGGGAGTAGCCATGGCGGCATATGCCGTCGGCAGCATCAGCGGCGCCCACTTGAATCCGGCTTTAACGATAGGCCTTGCGCTTGAAGGCAGCTTTCCTTGGAAAGAGGTCCCTGTTTATATTGCAGGACAGATGATCGGAGCAATGATCGGTGCGGTTGTTGTGTTCCTTCATTATCTGCCGCATTGGAAGGCGACGGATGATCCGGCCGCTAAACTGGGCGTTTTCTCGACCGGCCCGAGTATTCCTCATACATTTGGGAATATGATAAGTGAAGTCATTGGTACGTTTGTGCTTGTGCTCGGCATTTTGGCAATCGGAGCGAATGAATTTACAAAAGGGCTGAACCCGCTGATTGTCGGATTCCTCATCGTTGCTATCGGGATTTCTCTTGGAGGGACGACCGGATATGCGATCAACCCTGCGCGGGATTTGGGGCCGAGAATCGCTCACGCCTTTCTGCCGATTCCGAAAAAAGGGCCGTCAAATTGGAAATATGCCTGGATTCCCGTAGTCGGTCCGATCATGGGCGGTGCGTTCGGCGGCGTATTTTACAATGCCGCGTTTAAAGGAAATGTGACACCTAGCTTTTGGTTTGTAAGCGTTATAATGGTTGTAGTGCTTTTCATACTCTATATTTATACCAAGAAATCTCAATCACAGAAAACATTATCAAATTCTGAATATATTTAAAAAGGAGAGCGGCATCATGGAGACCTATATTTTATCAATTGACCAAGGCACAACAAGTTCAAGAGCGATTCTTTTTAATAAAGAAGGAAAAATCGTGCATTCCGCTCAAAAGGAATTCACACAGCATTTCCCTCAGCCGGGCTGGGTGGAGCACAATGCGAACGAAATCTGGGGAACGGTGCTCGCCGTTATCGCGACTGTGATCTCCGAGTCCGGAATCAGCGCTGATCAAATTGCCGGCATCGGCATCACGAACCAAAGGGAAACGACGGTCGTATGGGATAAAGATACCGGAAAGCCGGTATACAATGCGATTGTGTGGCAATCGAGACAAACATCCGGCATTTGCGAAGAGCTTCGTGAAAAAGGATATAATGATACATTCAGAGAAAAAACGGGACTTTTGATCGACCCTTATTTCTCAGGAACGAAAGTCAAATGGATTCTTGACAATGTAGAAGGCGCGCGGGAAAAAGCGGAAAACGGAAATCTTCTGTTCGGAACGATTGATTCATGGCTCATCTGGAAAATGTCCGGAGGGGCGGCGCACGTAACGGATTATTCCAACGCTTCAAGAACGCTGATGTTTAATATACATGAATTAAAATGGGATGACGAGCTGCTTGATATTTTAGGCGTGCCGAAATCAATGCTGCCGGAAGTGAAACCGTCTTCTCATGTGTACGCGAAAACGGTTGATTATCATTTCTTCGGTAAAAACATTCCGATTGCGGGAGCGGCCGGAGACCAGCAGTCTGCGCTGTTCGGTCAGGCGTGCTTTGAAGAAGGCATGGGGAAAAACACATACGGCACAGGCTGCTTTATGCTGATGAATACCGGAGAAAAAGCCATCACTTCTGATCACGGCCTTCTGACGACAATCGCCTGGGGATTAGACGGAAAAGTCGAGTATGCACTGGAAGGAAGCATCTTTGTCGCAGGTTCTGCCATCCAATGGCTGAGAGACGGCATGCGGATGTTCCAAGATTCAAAAGAAAGCGAGACATACGCAGAGCGTGTGGATTCCGCTGACGGTGTTTATGTCGTGCCCGCTTTCGTCGGATTAGGCACACCGTACTGGGACAGTGACGTGCGCGGCTCAGTTTTCGGCCTGACACGCGGAACGACGAAGGAGCATTTTATCCGGGCTACGCTTGAATCTCTCGCTTATCAGGCGAAAGATGTGCTTGATGCCATGGAGGCTGATTCAGGCATCTCTTTAAAAACATTGCGTGTAGACGGCGGAGCGGTAAAAAATAACTTCCTCATGCAGTTCCAGAGCGACTTGCTTGATGTGCCGGTCGAACGTCCGGAAATTAATGAAACGACGGCGCTCGGTGCCGCGTATTTGGCCGGAATCGCTGTCGGCTACTGGAAGGACAGCACTGAAATCGCTGATCAATGGAACCTTGATAAGCAATTCAAACCGGAAATGGAAGATGAAAAACGCGATGAATTGTACGGCGGATGGAAAAAAGCAGTAAATGCAGCTATGGCTTTTAAATAAGATAAAAATGTGGTATACTGAAAACAAGTTAATAGGAACGGTCCTGAGATGAGGAGAGACCACAGCACCAAAGTGATAACTGCGCTTTGGCTGTTGTGGTCTCTTTTTCTATACCGTGACAACAAGGAGGAAACGTAATGATGAATCACCAATTTTCAAGTTTGGAACGGGATCATATGCTGGAAGACATGACTAAAAAAACATACGATCTGTTTATTATAGGGGGAGGTATTACGGGTGCCGGTACGGCGCTTGACGCTGCTTCAAGGGGAATGAAAGTCGCTTTGAGCGAAATGCAGGATTTCGCGGCCGGCACATCAAGCAGATCCACAAAGCTTGTCCACGGCGGTTTGCGTTATCTGAAGCAATTTGAAGTCAAAATGGTTGCAGAAGTCGGTAAGGAACGTGCAATCGTGTACGAAAACGGCCCGCACGTCACGACGCCGGAATGGATGCTGCTGCCGTTTCATAAAGGCGGCACGTTCGGTTCATTCTCTACTTCCATCGGCCTGCGTGTGTATGACTATTTAGCGGGAGTAAAAAAATCAGAGCGCAGAAGCATGCTGTCTGCTAAAGAAACGCTGCAAAAAGAGCCGCTCGTCAAAAAAGACGGCTTAAAAGGCGGAGGCTATTATGTAGAGTACCGGACGGACGATGCGAGACTGACGATTGAAGTCATGAAAGAAGCCGTTAAATTCGGTGCGGAGCCTGTCAACTATTCTAAAGTGAAAGAACTGCTTTATGAAAAAGGAAAAGTTGTCGGCGTTTTAATTGAAGATCTGCTGTCAGGCAAGGAATACAAAGTTTACGCCAAAAAAATCGTCAATGCGACAGGTCCGTGGGTCGACGAGCTGAGAGAAAAAGACCACAGCAAAAGCGGAAAACATCTTCAGCACACAAAAGGGGTCCATCTCGTATTCGACCAATCCGTATTCCCGCTTAAACAGGCGGTGTACTTTGATACGCCGGACGGCCGGATGGTGTTCGCCATTCCGCGTGAAGGAAAAACATACGTGGGTACGACCGATACGGTTTACAAACAAAAACTTGAGCACCCGCGCATGACGGTGCAGGACCGCGATTATGTCGTCAGCTCCATCAATTATATGTTCCCGGAACTGAACATTACGGCGGACGATATTGAATCAAGCTGGGCCGGCCTCAGACCGCTTATTCACGAAGAAGGGAAAGACCCGTCTGAGATCTCCCGTAAAGATGAAATCTGGACATCTCAATCAGGCCTGATTACGATCGCCGGAGGAAAACTGACGGGCTACCGTAAAATGGCTGAGCACATTGTCGACCTTGTCCGCGACCGCTTGAAAGAAGAGGGCGGCCAAGACTTCGGCGGCTGCAAGACGAAGACGATGCCGATTTCCGGCGGACATGTCGGCGGCTCTAAAAACTTCGAGTCATTTGTGGAAGCAAAGACAAAAGACGGCTTGAAAATCGGTTTATCACAGGAAACCGCTAAGCAGTTAGCCATCAGATACGGCTCTAACGTTGAAAATGTATTCAGCCGGATTGAAGGTCTGAAAGACGAAGCGGAAAAACGCCAGATTCCGGTTCACATTCTGGCGGAAGCGGCTTACAGCATCGAAGAAGAAATGGCTGCGACACCTGCCGATTTCTTCGTCCGCAGAACGGGAAGACTGTTCTTCGACATCAAATGGGTGCAAACGTATAAAACGGCCGTGATTGATTACATGAGCGACCGATTCCAATGGAATGACGAAACGAAAGAAAAACACACTGAGTGGTTAAATACGCTGCTGCACGACGCGGTTGTTCCGCTCGAACAATAATAACCGGAGGGCTGTGCCGAAAAGGCATGAGCCCTTCTTTTATCTTTTTACATAAAGCATTTGGTTAAGTTATCAAGTGACACGGGCAGCCGCTTCATATTAAAATATGGTCATAAGCTGAAATTATAGGAGGACGAACATGAGTTGGAGTAAGAGTTACGAACGCTGGAATCAGGCCGAACAATTAGATTCAGAATTGAAAAAATTATTGGCGGACGCAGAAGGAAACGAGCAGCTGCTGGAAGATTTTTTCTACAAAAATCTTGAGTTCGGAACAGGAGGCATGAGAGGAGAAATCGGGCCGGGTACGAACAGGATGAACATTTACACGGTCCGCAAAGCATCCGCCGGACTTGCGGCGTATATCGCGAAACAGGGGGAAGACGCGAAAAAAAGAGGGGTTGCGATCGCATACGACTCCCGTCATAAATCTCCTGAGTTTGCGATGGAAGCTGCAAAAACCCTTGCTTCCCAAGGCATTCAAACATACGTATTTGATGAGCTCCGCCCGACGCCTGAGCTGTCTTTTGCGGTGAGAAAGCTGAACGCTTATGCCGGTATCGTCGTGACGGCCAGCCATAACCCGCCTGAATATAACGGATATAAAGTGTATGGCGATGACGGCGCACAGCTGCCGCCGAAAGAAGCGGACATCGTCATTGCGGAAGTGAATGCCATAGAAAATGAACTAACGATTCAAGTTGAAGATGAACAGTCGCTGAAAGAAAAAGGTTTGATTAAAATAATCGGTGAAGAAATTGATAAACCATATACTGAAGAACTGACTTCCATCTCCGTACATCCCGAGCTTTCGGATGAAGTGGATGTCAGCGTCGTGTTCACTCCGCTGCACGGCACGGCAAATAAACCGGTGCGCCGCGGTCTTGAAGCACTCGGTTACAAAAACGTCACCGTCGTGAAGGAGCAAGAGCTGCCGGACCCGGATTTTTCAACCGTCAAATCGCCGAATCCGGAAGAGCACGCGGCATTCGAATATGCCATTAAACTCGGAGAAGAACAAAACGCTGATATTCTCGTCGCTACGGACCCGGATGCCGACCGTCTCGGCATTGCCGTAAAAAACAGCGAAGGCAAGTACACAGTGCTGACGGGAAACCAGACAGGCGCGCTTTTATTGCATTACCTGCTTTCCGAGAAGAAAAAACAGGGCGCCCTTCCTGAAAACGGTGTCGTCATGAAAACGATTGTCACGAGCGAATTGGGCCGCGCCGTCGCTTCATCGTTCGGATTAGATACGGTTGACACACTGACAGGCTTCAAATTTATCGGTGAAAAGATCAAAGAATATGAAAAATCAGGCCAATACACGTTCCAGTTCGGGTATGAAGAAAGCTACGGCTACTTAATCGGCGATTTCGCGCGTGACAAAGACGCGATCCAGGCTGCGCTGTTAGCCGTCGAGGTATGCGCCTTTTATAAAAAGCAGGGCATGTCGCTTTATGACGCGCTGCTGTCCATTTTTAAAGAATACGGTTATTACCGTGAAGGCTTGAAGTCATTGACGTTAAAAGGAAAACAGGGTGCAGAGCAGATTTCCGCTATCCTGACTTCCTTCCGAAACGATCCGCCGAAGCAGATGGCCGGAAAACAAATCACGCAGGCTGAAGACTATTCAACGGGAAAACGGACTGTATTTGCCGATCATCATGAAGAAGATATTGATCTGCCGAAGTCAAATGTCCTGAAATATTTCCTTGAAGACGGCTCTTGGTTCTGCCTTCGTCCATCGGGAACGGAGCCGAAAGTGAAGTTCTATTTCGCCGTGAAGGGAACTTCTTTACAAGACAGCGAACAGCGTCTTGCCGCATTATCTGAAGCCGTCATGAAAACAGTGGATGGCATAGTGGAAAAAACGAAATAAACAACAAACCGCCGGAAGCGACATCCGGCGGTTTTTTTATGCGTCTCATCCGAAAGTATGAGGAAAATTCATGCTGAAAACAAAGGAATATACAGAAAAGAATTGATATAATATGGATAATTCTGATTGGCCGGAGTGAGGGAAATTGACGAAAACGACGGTAGAAACGTTAAAAACGTTAAAAGCGATTGCGGAAACCTTAAACCAAAGCCACGATTTAAAGGAAGCGCTTGATAAAGTGCTCCGCGAACTGCTCAGCCTGACCGGGCTGCAGACAGGGTGGATTTTTCTGATTGAGCCGGACGGGTCTTATACGCTCGCCGCATCCGCTTATTTACCGCCGGCTCTCGGTCAGCGGGAAAATGCACTGATTTGCAGCGGGGAATGCTATTGTCTGACCAAATTCAGCAATGGCGGATTGACAAAGGCCGTAAACATAATGAATTGTAAACGGATTGAATTTGCGGAACAGACGACGAACTGCCGCGATACGGAGGGCATTACCCATCATGCGACCGTACCGCTTGAGGACGGCGGCCGGAAGTTCGGTTTATTAAACGTCGCCGCAAGCGAAAAGACATTTTTCAACGAAGAAGAACTGCATCTGCTTGAAGCGGTTGCATTTCAAATCGGAACGGCGATTCAGCGGATGAAATTGGCCGAATTTGAGCAGCAGAACGCCCTGTTGATGGAACGAAGCAGACTTGCGCAAGAGCTGCATGATTCCGTCAATCAGATGCTGTTTTCTGTCAGCTTAACGGCAAAAGCCGCAAAGAGCTTTACAGATGATGATCGGCTCCGGCAGATGATTACGTTTATTCAAGAGCTGTCTCAGGATGCGCTAACAGAAATGAGGGCGCTTATTTGGCAGCTGAAGCCGGAAAGTTTGACGAAAGGGCTGTATGCGTCGATCAAAAGCTATGCCGCTCTTATCGGCCTGGAAGCCGTTTGTGAAATGGAGGATGAGCTGGAGCTTACGGATGAACAGGAACACGCGCTTTGGCGGATCGCCCAGGAAGCCTTGAATAACTGTAAAAAGCATGCGGGAACGGACCGGGTTATCATTTCCGCCGTTAAAAAGCCGGATTGCGCGGAGCTTCATATTAGCGACCGTGGAGCGGGCTTCAGCGCTGATGCGCATGCTGTGCTGCCGTCGCTCGGCGTGACCGGCATGAAAGCGCGCGCCGAAGCAATCGGAGGCCGCTTTACATTGCAATCCGAGATTGGCGCCGGAACGATTGTCTCCGTTCGGCTTCCATTTCGGGACAGGAGGTCTGATTGATGAAAATTGTGATTGCTGATGATCATCACGTTGTCCGCAAAGGACTGCGCTATTTCTTCGCCACTCAGGAAGACATTGAAGTTGTCGGTGAGGCGTCCACCGGTGCTGAAGCGCTTCAGCAAGCTGAAAAGACGGAGCCGGACATCATTCTGATGGATTTATCAATGCCTGATATGGACGGCATAGAAGCGGCAAAAATTGCGGCTGAACGATTTCCGGACATCAGTATCGTCGTTTTGACGAGCTATTCTGATCAGGAGCATGTCATTCCCGCCCTTAAAGCCGGCGCAAAAGCGTATCAGCTGAAAGACGCCCAGCCCGATGATTTAGTGAAAACGCTCTGGGAAGTGTATTCCGGACGTTACCGGCTGTCGGCGGATATTGTGCCTCACGTGCTGACCCATATGGTTCAGGATGATCAGGATAAGGAAAAATATGATCAGCTGACCCCCCGTGAAAAAGATGTTCTTCAAGAAATAGCCAAAGGGAAAAGCAATAAGGAAATTACGGCGGCACTGTTTATTTCAGAAAAAACAGTGAAGACCCACGTATCCAACCTGCTGTCAAAGCTGAATCTTTCGATCGGACGCAGGCGGCATTGTATGCGGTAAAATATAATGTTTTTGGAAAGGCGGTAAAATGATGAGCATATTAGTGATCAGCGGAACACCGAGAAAAAACGGGCGGACTAGAATTGCCGCTTCTTATATAAGAGATCGGTTTCATACCGATTTTATTGATTTGAGCGAAAGTGATCTGCCGCTTTATAACGGTGAAGAAGAACAGAACGAGCTGCCTGCAGTGCAAGAGTTAAGGCGGCAGGTGAAAAAGTCGGCGGCCGTCGTCTTATTATCTCCCGAGTATCACAGCGGCATGAGCGGCGCTTTAAAAAACGCCATCGATTTTTTAAGCAGCGATCACTGGGCATACAAACCGGTGGCAATCATTGCCGCGGCGGGCGGAGGAAAAGGAGGCATGAACGCGCTGGCGAATATGCGGACGGTCATGCGGGGCGTTTATGCAAATGTCATCCCGAAACAGCTGGTCTTAGATCCGATTCACATTGACATGGAGCGCCGGACCGTATCTGAGGATATGGCGGTCAGCCTGAAAGAGATGATCGAAGAGCTGAATATGTTCACAAATACAAGAAATCCCGGCGTCTGACGCCGGGATTGTTTTATGTCAGCATGGCTAATTGATCTTCATAAGCGAGTTCTGTCGCATGATCAATATACCCGAGAAGGGAATACAGCTCTTTTTCAAGCACCGCATGATCATATTCGAAATGATACGCGTGCAGAAAGTGCTCAATACGCTTTGATAATAAATCATCTTTTGTACGAACCATCAAAATTAACAAATTGTCCCATTGAGACCGGTGTGTGTAATACAAGGCTTTATCATAATCCGCATGATCCATCTTACGCTTCTCCTTTCAATGAGAAGTTCTCCGTTAGTTTATGCCGTCGAAGACCGATGCAACAGGGGAAAAGTTGGTGGCCTTATCACAGCGGCATAGCAATATGAGGGAGACATAAAATAAAACCGCATATCCGTTTCTTCTTTGGACACGCTAAGATTGACAAAAAACGACTCAGGAGAACATAAAGATGAAATCCCTTCCATTTGTGCTTGCCCTCTTGTTTTGCGGCATTCTCATTGCCTCGATCGCTGAAAAAGGGCATACAAAACACCTTGATCCGTCAGTTGAAAAATGGGAACAGCTCGCATGGAACCAGCTTGAACGTGAATACAAGGGGGCCGAGCTTACCGATTATTCGTACATGGGCCGTACAAAAGTGAACCGGGAACAGACGAAAGATGTGTTTCGCGTAACGGTGCAAACAGCAAAAGAAACGTTTTCATCCCGTGCTGAAGTGTATTTCCATCCCGTGACAAAACACGTGATCAGCATTAATATTTTCAGACTGTAAAAAAAGCTGCACAGCCTTATTGAGGCCGTACAGCTTATCAGATATCAGAAGAAACGTTTTGCGCCGAGGTAGCGCTGTTTCCAATAGGAGTTGTTCATGCTGGAAATAACGACACCCGAATCGTTGGCATTAATAAACTGGCCGTTCCCGAGATAAATACCGACGTGGGAAGGTCCGGCTTTATAAGTTGAGAAAAAGACAAAGTCACCGACCGCCGGCTGGCTGACTGATGTCATCGTATTCCAGTAGCCTGCGGCTGAAAGTCTGGATACAGAAGTGACCTTATTGAGAACGTAATAAATGAAACCGCTGCAGTCAAAGCCTCTCGGCGTCGTCCCGCCCCATACATACGGTACGCCCAGCTGAGCTTTTGCGGCATCGATCATTACATTAATCTTCGCGCTTGTTGAACCTGTGCCGCCTGTGTTGCCGGACTGATTTGGTGTCGTGTTTGTCTGCTGCCCGGTAATCGTCAGCTTTTGTCCGATTTGAAGAACATCTGTTTTCAGATTGTTTTTCTCGCGGATCTGCTGGGCGGTCACATTGAACTTTTGGGCGATCACCCATAAAGAATCCCCGCTTTTCACGGTATATGTAGTGGTTTTCCCTGTATTTCCGGACTGGTTCGGAGTTGACGGTGAAGTCGAAGAGCCGGAAGATGACGTTTTGGTCAGCTTAAGCACTTGTCCGACCCGCAGCATGTCTGACGTCAGTTTGTTGATGCTTCTGATTTGCTGAACCGTCATATTGTATGCGTTTGCGATTTTCCAGAGTGAGTCTCCGCTTTTTACTGTATAGGAGGACGTTTGCGTCTGGTTTTTATTTTGGTCTGAATTGTCTTTTGACGGCGTGTTTCCCGAAGAAGACGTTCCTTTTGTTTTCAGGACTTGGTTTACGTAGATCGTATCCGTTTTTAAGTTGTTTAATACTTTGAGTTCCGCAATGGTCATATTGACGCTGTTTGCGATCTTCCATAGTGAATCGCCGAGTTTGACTTTATACGTCCCGGAAGATGATGACTGCTTTTTGCTGCTGTTTGAGCTGCTGCCCGGCGTGGTTTTTTTCTGATCGGTGCTTGAGGAAACTTTCCCCGTCACTTGCAGCTTCTGTCCCGCGCGGATTAAGTCGCTTGTCAGACCGTTCAATTTTTTCAGTTCCTGTACGGACATTTTAAAATCAGATGCGATCAGCCACAGCGAGTCGCCGCTTTTCACTGTATAAACGCTTTTAGTCGTGCCGCTGTTCTTTGAAGATGGATTTTTGCTGCCGGAATCTGATTTGCCGTTAGGAATGTTGAGCGTCTGCCCGATAGAAATAACGGTGGATTTTAGATGATTGGCTGATGTAATGGCATCCACGCTCGTATTGTAGTTTTGGGCAAGCTTCCATAATGAATCTCCGCTTTTAACCTTAATCGTTTGTGCTTCTGCCGGTGTTACAGCTAACGCAGACCCGACGATCGCAGATGCAGTCAAACCGACCGCTACCTTTTTTCTCATAATGAATCTCCCTTTTCCTGCGATGATTTTACTATCCCCATTCGTTGCAGCCGCAAGGTGAGGATATCAGTAATGATAATCTTTATATCGGCACTTGTCTGCAATCGTTTATCATATTAATAGAAATAGTCCTTTTTTCTTATGCCGGCATAAAAAAAAGAAGGAATGCGGACATTCCTTCAGCTTCTGAGCAGTCTCATAATCTCCTCTTTGTTTTTGACCAGATCCCTTAACGTATATTTGTCTAAAACGGCCAGGTAAGCTTGCAGGGCTTCATTCAGAAGGTTCTTTAAGTTGCAGGCGGGAGATATGATACAGAGATTTTTTTTGGAGTCAAAGCATTCTACGATGTTAAAGTCGTCTTCTGTATTTCGAACGACTTCTCCAATGTTTATGTCTTCCGGTGTCATTCCTAAACGGATTCCGCCTCCCCGGCCCCGGATCGTTTCGACATATCCGAGCTGGCCGAGGCGGTAAATGACTTTCATGAGGTGGTTTTTAGAGATGGAATAAGTATCTGCGATTTCTTTTATGTTGGAAAGTTCATCGGAATGTCTGGAAGCCAAAAAAATCAAAACGCGTAAAGAATAATCGGTATAGTTCGTTAATTTCATAGAATGACCTCGAAAAAAGAGATTTTGCTTCTGTTACAGTCTATCATATATGAATCTAAAATGAAAAAAAAGGAATTTGCCCCCTTAACTCAAAAAAAACGTGCGCTCCTTCTGAGCACACGTTTTTTTCGTTAAGACATCGGCGGCTTCCGATCGTCAGCCGATTGATGTTTTTCAATTTTGCGATCCAATTTTGCGAGATAACGGGAGGCGAAATCTTTTCCGCCAAGACCGAATGAAAGTCCGAAGGCAAGCACGAAACCGCCCAGAATCAGAATAAACGCGGCATTTACGATCGTGTCGGCGACACCGAGCTGATCCAGCGCCATAAAGATTGAAAGAGTGATAATGGTATATTTCGCAAGCGGCGCCAGGAATCTGAATTCCTTTCCGCTCAGCATGCCGGCAAGCAGTCTGCTGACGAGCTGTCCGGCCAAAAGTCCGATTCCGAGAATAAATACAGCGGCCAGAACATTAGGCAGGTAAGCGATAATACCTGTTGCGATAACGACGAGAAATTCGAGATGAACAAGCTGCAGCGCCTCTGCCGTAAACAGCAGGACGATGATAATCTGAACAATCATGCCGACCGTCTGAGAAAGCGTCAGCTTCGGGGTACCCGTCTGTTCAAAACCCATTTTACCGAGAAGAGAGTCGAAACCGGCCCGGTGCAAGAGCCCGGATACAATGCTGTTGACCCATTTTCCGATCCAGATGCCGGCGATGATCAGCACGATACCGATGATGATATTAGGGAGCATTGTGAAGACCGTGTGCAGCATGGCTGACGCCGGTTCAGAAATACCCGCCACATCAAGCCGGTCAAGCGCAGAAATGATCACCGGAATGAAAATCAGCACGTAGACAATCGTTCCGATGATTGCCGACAGGCTTGTATCCTTCAGGTATATAGAAAGCCCCATACGTGCGGCGAGCCTTTCCGTGCCGATACTCGCCAGAAAGTTTGTGACGATATCACGGACGAGACGGGCAACAAGCCAGCCGATTAAAACAATCAGCGCCGCGGCGAATAATTTCGGTATAAAGGACAAAACGCTTTGGATCATATTTGTAAACGGCCCTGATACTCCGCTGATTTGGAGAGCGGCCAAGACGCCGGGCAGGAACAAGAGCAAGACGAAGTAAAAAACGATTCGTGAAGCGGCCGTAACGGATCTGCTCATCTCCGCTTCTTCAGACACCATTGTCCATTTTCTGAGCCGGCCGTTTTCAGCGAGTTTCATGCCCGCTTTTTTGACGAGATAGCTGAAAAGCGAAGCGGCCGCCCAGCCCAACAGCAGAATCAGGCCGGCTTTTAAAATGCTCGGCACAGCCGCCGTTATCGCTGACAGCATGCTGACAAAAGGCGAAGCCACGGTTGTCAGATGCAGAATGTTAAAGAATAGAATAAAAACGATGATTAATGCGATAAAATAAATGACTTTACTGATGACTTTTTCTGAGGAATAGCGCGCCGGCTTTGTTTCGGCGAACAGTCTGTCGTCGATTTTTGTTTTTTGCAGGCCTTTGTATACAGCTTTTTCAATGATTTTGGCAATGCCCCAGCCGATAAGCAGGACGAGCAGTGCAATGACCAGATTCGGGAGTTTGCTGAGATACGTCGTAAGCATGTCTGCTGTATTCAAGTAGAATCGCTCCTTTTCTTTTTGGGGTATGGTGTGTGTTTTACCCACTTACATATAAAGCAAACGGGGCGGGTGTGCCGAAAGTTTTCAGACGGAAACCGGTCTGTTATTTCATCTTTTGAGAGGAGGGGTCATACATTATAAATAAGTCCAAGTAGGGGGGATTCGGTTGAACGCGGAGGAGACAAAAGGTTTACAGCGGGCAATTGAGGAAATAACCGACATTGCGAAGGGTTTCGGCCTTGATTTCTACCCGATGAGATATGAAATTTGTCCGGCTGAGATTATTTATACATTCGGCGCGTACGGCATGCCGACGAGATTCAGCCATTGGAGTTTCGGCAAACAATTTCACAAGATGAAACTCCATTATGATCTCGGTTTGAGCAAAATTTATGAACTTGTCATTAATTCCAACCCTTGCTACGCTTTTTTGCTGGACAGCAATTCGCTGATCCAAAATAAATTAATTGTAGCCCATGTTCTTGCCCATTGTGATTTTTTCAAACATAACTGCCGCTTTCAAAATACGAACCGGGACATGGTTGAGAGTATGGCGGCTGCGGCGGAGCGGATTAAGCATTATGAAAGAATTCACGGGATAAAAGAGGTGGAGTCCTTTTTAGATGCCATTCTGGCGGTTCAGGAGCATATCGATCCGTCGCTCGTCAGGCCGAAGCTGCTGTGGAGCGTCGATGACGAAGAGGAGGACGAAGAAGAAACCGCGCCATCGCCTTACGATGATTTATGGGGAATGGATAAGCCGAAGCAGCTGAAAAAGAAAAAAGGGAAAAAACCGTTTCCGCCCCGGCCGGAAAAAGATATTCTGCTGTTTATCGAGGAACATTCGCGGGAGCTTGAACCGTGGCAGCGTGACATTTTAACCATGATGAGAGAAGAAATGCTGTATTTCTGGCCTCAGCTGGAAACGAAAATCATGAACGAAGGCTGGGCATCCTATTGGCATCAGCGGATTATCCGCGAGCTTGACCTGACTTCAGATGAAGCTATCGAATTTGCGAAGCTGAACGCAGGCGTCGTTCAGCCGTCAAAAACGGGAATCAACCCGTATTATTTAGGGCTGAAAATTTTTGAAGACATCGAAGAGCGTTATGACAACCCGACAGATGAAATGAAAAAAACAGGGGTAAAGCCCGGTTCCGGACGCGAAAAAATGTTTGAGGTCAGGGAAATTGAATCGGATATATCATTTATCCGCAATTATTTGACGAAAGATCTCGTAATGCGTGAGGATTTGTATTTATTCCAAAAGCAGGGCAGGGACTATAAAGTGATCGACAAAGAATGGAAGGCCGTGCGCGACCAGCTCGTGAACATGCGGGTCAACGGGGGATTTCCTTATCTGACCGTCAATGACGGGGATTACCTGAAGAATAATGAGCTTTATATTAAACATTGGTATGAGGGAATTGAGCTTGATCTGAAATATTTGGAGAAAGTGCTGCCGTATCTGTACCAGCTGTGGGGCAGGAGCGTGCACATCGAATCTGTTCTTGAAGACAGAGAAGTGATGTTTTCGTATGACGGCAAAGGAGTGCACCGGAGATATCTGTAAAAGAAGAAAGGATGCGGGGAAACCCCCGCATCCTTTTTTTATTTTCCGTGTTTCAGGATGTGAAAGATCTTTTTGGCCTGGTCCGTGTTGTTTAAAAGCCCCGTAAATGACTCTCTTCCCGGACCGTATGCGTAAACGGGAACTTCTTCGCCCGTATGATCGCCGGTTGTCCAGCCGCTGTTGGTTTTCGCATTAAAGAGCTTAATGATCGCTTTGTAGACGCTCTTGTCAGCATCCTGTTTTGCGGCCGTTTCGATCTGTTTGATTTCAGCTTTTGACCATTTCAGGTCTGTATAACGCGCAAGCACGGAAGATACGGATTTGCCCGCTTTGATTTGGTCAGCCATAAATGCCGGGGTTTTTTTGGCGGCAAGAATCGGTTCAACATGCCAGTTTTTATCGTCATTCGCGCCGATCGTCAATCCGCCGGTGGTATGGTCAGCCGTGGCAACGACAAGCGTATGTTTGTCCTTTTTGGCAAATGCGATCGCTGCTTTATACGCTTTTTCAAAATCCTTCATTTCACTCATTGCACCGACTATATCATTGTCATGTCCCGCCCAGTCAATTTGGCTGCCTTCGACCATTAAGAAAAACCCTTTTTTATTCTTGTTCAGCCTGTCGATCGCCGCCGTTGTCATGTCTTCTAATGAAGGGACGGCGTTTGAGCGGTCGATTGCTTTGTCGAGTCCGCCATCGGCAAACAGGCCGAGAATCTTCTTGTTACGATCCTTTTTGAGCTCCTGTTTTGATGTCACGTAGCTGTATCCCGCTTTTTTGAAATCCTTTGTTACATTGCGGTCTTTACGGATAAAGTTTGACTTGCCGCCTCCAAGGAGCACATCGACTTTTTGTTTTCCGTTGATGCGGTCATCAAAGTAGCTGCTTGCGATATCATCCATGTTCTTTCGGGATTTGTTATGGGCTCCGAATGCCGCAGGGGTGGCGTGGGCAATCTCCGAAGTTGCGACAAGTCCGGTGGATTTCCCTCTTTGTTTCGCTTCTTCGAGGACGGATTTTACCCGCTTTCCTTTTTTATCGACTCCGATCGCCGCGTTATACGTTTTCACGCCCGTGGCCATTGCCGTGCCAGCCGCCGCGGAATCGGTAATATTGGAATCAGGATCGTCAGGATAAGTCATCATCATACCGGCGAGATTGGGGTCGAATGCCGTCAGTTTCATACCATCCGAAGGCTTTCCTTTGTTAATGACCGAACGATAGGCGTTTATATAGGGAGCGCCCATTCCGTCGCCGACCATGAAGATGACGTTTCTGATTTCGTTTTTGTCAGGCTGTTTTTTTGCCGCAGCCTGTTCGGAGTGCTGAAGCCCCGCGCCCGCAATCAGACCGGCTGTCAGCACGGATACGGCTGCCGCCGGCAGAAGTTTTGATCGAACCTGTTTAAATAGACTCATTCTCACTCGTCCTCCTTTAATCGTGTCTGCATGTCTAATGGTAGGGGATGTTTGTAAAGAGTGCCTGTTCCTCCTGTAAATTTCAGGTGAAACATTGTTAGAAATGTAAATTCCGGTGTGAAGTTATGTTTTCAAGAAAGAGTGAAAACCATTCACTTTTTTGAAAAAGCCGAGGATTTTTTTAACAAGGGGTTATTTGGAAAATAAACTGCTTTGTTTTTCCAAAATACGAGGATCACAGGAAAAAAACATGACAAATTGACTTGTTTTTCGTCACGTTTGAAATCAAATTGAAATATTTAATACCCTTAAAAACTTTTTTCTAAAACGAATTAGTAAGAAATTTGTCACGGGAAGTCAAGTCTATTTCTAGTGGAAATTGAACCTTATAATAGGAAACAGATAAAAACTTTAAAAAAGAGACACATAAAATAGATAGAATCAGTCAGGGAGGAAAATATGAAAAAGCAACTTGTTACAGCAACAACGGCAGTGGTTTTGGGGACGACTTTGTTTGCGGGCGCGGCATCTGCGCAAACGATTAAGGTAAAAAAAGGCGATACATTATGGGGACTTTCAAATCGGTACGGAACGTCAATTAATTCCATTAAATCTGAGAATAAATTAAAATCGGATATCATTTACATCGGCCAGACGCTTTCGATCAACGGTAAATCATCCTCAGGTTCAAATTCCGGCAGCAAGTCATCATCGTCTACATATAAAGTCGTAAAAGGCGACAGCCTTTGGAAAATTGCGAATAAATATAAAATGACGGTAAACCAATTAAAAAGTTTAAACGGTTTAAAAACGGACCTGATCCGCATCGGACAAGTTCTTAAAGTAAAGGGATCAACTTCCGGTTCAACGTCTTCAGGATCTTCGTCATCAAAGCAGCCTTCATCCAGCCATAATGCTGCACAGACGAGCCTGAATGTAAACAAGCTGATTTCTGATGCGCAATCTTTAATCGGCACGCCGTATGTATGGGGCGGAACAACGACTTCCGGCTTTGACTGCAGCGGATTTATCTGGTACCTATTAAACAAACAGACGAGTGTCGGCAGAACAAGCACTGCGGGATACTGGAGCTCAATGAAGAGCGTGTCCAGTCCGTCAAGAGGAGACTTCGTCTTCTTTACAACATATCAGGCCGGCCCTTCACACATGGGTGTGTACATCGGAAACAACAAGTTCATCCATGCCGGTTCTGACGGCGTCGCAACAAGTGATCTGAATAACAGCTACTGGAAACCTCGCTACCTTGGCGCGAAAAGATTCTAGCAGCGATAGAAACCCGTTCATCAGAACGGGTTTTTTATTTAGACGGGACAGAGCTCCATTTGTTTCACCTAAAATGAAAATGTGATAAAAAATCTAAAAAGGTTTTCTTTTTTTCATTTTCATAGAGGGCGATGGCGTACGCGCCCGCGCTCGGCATCTGGGCGAATTCGCACGGAATTTCAATCATGCTGCCTGCGGCGAGTTCGGCCCGTACCGCTGACAGCGGCAGAAATGAGACACCCAGCCCCTCTTTAATAAATCTTTTCGTAATATGCGTCTGTGTCACCTTCATCGTCCTGACGAAAGGAAACTGTATTCTGACCTGGCGGAGCAAATCATCCCAATAGTCAGGATGGTTATGGGTCAAAAGCAGATATTGTCCGAACAGGTCTTTTACTTCATCCGCCTTCCCTGTTCCGGGTTTTCGGCCGGGCGGCGCGACGAGGACAACGGGGTCATTGTACAGGGGGCGGCAAGTGAGGGAAGATGATTGCACCTTTAAGCAGCTCAGTCCGATATCGGCTGAGCCGTTTCTGATTTGAGAGGCGATTTCTTCCGATTCGAAAATGGTGACCGTCATTTCGGTTTCTTTATTGTCCTCTGTATAACGCTTCATGACAGACGGGAGAACGGTGTCGGCGATAAGCGGCGAAACAGCGAGTGTCAGCGTGTGCGAGTAGCCCTGGCGCACTCTGTGCAGCTCCGCCATGCTGTTTTCATAGTCTTCCAAAAGCCTCATGGCAAACGGCACGTATGCTTTTCCTTCTTCCGTCAATTGTATTTTCCGGCCGCTTCGCTGAAACAGCTTGCAGCTGATTTCTTTCTCTAATAATTTTATATGAACGGTGACGGTCGGCTGAGATAAAAAAAGCGTTTCCGCCGTTTTTCTGAAATTCTCATATTTTGCCGCGGTGACGAAGGTGTGAAGCCATTTAAAATCCATAGATGCACTCCTCTGATTAAAAGTTTTAATTAATTCCCTTAAAAATATTCATTATTTTTTAAATATTATATTTACTATAATAACAGAAAGAGGATAAGGGGGAATGAAATTGATTTATCGTGGATTGAAAGGGATTACTTGTGCAGAAACGGCGATCAGCCACATTGACGGAGAAAAGGGGCATTTAATATATCGCGGCTATGACGCGAAGGATATCGCGCTGCAATCCAGTTTTGAAGAAGCAGCGTATCTCATTTTGAACGGGGCGCTTCCTGATGAGCGGCAATTGCTTGCGTTTCAGGAAGAACTTGCAGCCGAGCGCGGGCTTCCGAAACATTTGATCGACTTACTGGAAACGCTTCCGGATGAAATGGACGACATGGCGGTGCTGAGAACGGCTGTTTCAGGTTTGGGCACAGATTCATTTACATATCCGCCCAAGCCGGAAGAAGCGATTAAACTGATTGCCGTCACACCGACGATTATTGCGTACAGATACCGCCGTAAACAAGGGCAGGAAGCGTTGTCACCTGAGGCGCGATACGGACACGTTGAAAACTATTTGTATATGCTGACAGGCAGGCAGCCGTCCGCAGCCCAAAAGAAAGCGCTTGAAACGTATATGATTCTGGCGATGGAGCACGGGATGAATGCATCGACTTTTTCAGCGAGAGTCACCGTTTCGACTGAATCGGACTTAGTGTCTGCCGTCACTGCCGCACTGGGTACGATGAAAGGGCCGCTGCACGGAGGCGCGCCTTCAGGCGTCACGAAAATGCTTGAAGACATCGGGACAAAAGAAAATGCAGAAGCGTATTTGGCAGCGAAGCTTATGAGGGGAGAACGCCTGATGGGCTTCGGGCACAGGGTGTACAAAACAAAAGACCCGCGGGCGGAAGCGCTGCGCATAAAAGCTGAAGAAGTGGCGGGAAATGATCCGTCGCTTGACTTGGCGCTTTATGTAGAGAAGGAAGCCATCCGCTTGTTAGAGCAATATAAGCCCGGACGGAAGCTGTATACGAATGTGGAGTTTTACGCAGCGGCTGTGATGCAGGCCATTGATGTCGACAATGATTTATTTACGCCGACCTTTTCAGCAAGCAGAATGGCAGGCTGGTGCGCACACGTGCTTGAACAGTCCGCTGACAACATGATTTACAGACCGTCTGCGAAATACACCGGCGCTTTTCCCGAAACGGCTCAGCAGCTTTAATTACCGGCATATTTGTCCGTTTAACTCCCCGCACTGCGTGGTATCGTCTCAGTAATACCAATTGCAGGAGTGTGAGAATATGAATCCGATGGACAGACAGACGGAAGGACAAAAGCCGCAGGTGCAAAACCGCCAGCCCGGCATTGAGTCAGACATGGAGCCGAAACCGCTCTTGGAGGACCCGGATGTAAAAGGGTCGGGCAGATTAAAAGGAAAAGTCGCCGTCATCACGGGCGGAGACAGCGGCATCGGCGCAGCGGCTGCGATCGCTTACGCGAAGGAAGGAGCGGATCTTGCCATCCTGTACCTAGACGAACATGCCGATGCTGAGAGAACGAAAAAGCGTGCGGAAGAATACCAGGCCGAATGCCTGTTAATCCCGGGCGACGTCGGTGATGAGGCGCATTGTCAGAAGGCGGTCCGGCAAGTCTTAGATCGCTACGGAAAAATAGATATTCTCGTTAATAATGCGGCTGAGCAGCATCCGCAAAACGGGATTCTTGATATTACATCTGAACAGCTGGAGAAGACATTCCGTACAAACATGTTTTCCATGTTTCATATGACAAAAGCCGTGCTGCCCCACCTGCAAAGAGGGAGCGCCATCATTAATACAACGTCTATTACCGCTTATCAGGGAGACACATCATTGATCGACTATTCGTGCACGAAAGGCGGCATCGTTTCCTTTACGCGTTCAATGGCGATGTCATTGGCCGATCAGGGGATCAGAGTAAATGCGGTGGCCCCTGGCCCGATCTGGACCGCCCTGATTCCGGCAACGTTTACTGAAGAAAAGGTGGAAAAGCATGGTCTGGACACTCCGATGGGAAGACCGGGACAGCCTGCGGAACACGCCGGAGCTTACGTGCTTCTGGCTTCAGATGAATCTTCCTATATGACGGGGCAAACCATTCACGTAAATGGCGGCAGATTTATTTCAACATAATACGCAAGTCTTATCCCGCGCTTTTAAAAAGGGCGGGATTTTTATTTGAACGTACATATGAATACGATTTTGAAAAATGGAAGTCGCCAGCTGAATCACTAATGTTAATATTTCACAGTGGAGAATCCGCTGAGTTCTGTTTTATGAAAACTAAAAATAATATATAGAATTTTCAAAAAGTTATTTTCATTTTTATATTTTTCGCTATAATATGATGTAGGAGAAAGGAATGATGTGCTGAAACATTTCATGCGAAAAATAAGAATTTAGTCATTATTGCTATTGTTATCTGAATATTCTAACATATATTGGTTTACAAGGAGTGAAGCAGATGAAGGGGAGCGTATTCAGAAAGAAAAGCATTCAGGACCTGCTTGCCGCAACGAGCGGGGAAAAGTCGCTGAAAAGAGAGTTAGGGGCCTTTGATTTGACCCTTCTGGGGATAGGGGCCATCATCGGAACGGGGATTTTTGTATTAACCGGAACAGGCGCTGTCACGGCGGGGCCGGGGCTGACCGTTTCATTTGTCATCGCCGCTCTTGCGTGTTTATTTGCGGCTCTGTCATATGCTGAATTTGCTTCAAGCGTCCCGGTTTCAGGTTCCGTCTACACGTTTACTTATGCGACACTGGGTGAACTTCTAGCGTTTATCATCGGTTGGGATTTAATCTTGGAATATATGCTCGCCGTCAGCGCGGTTTCGGTCGGCTGGTCCGGCTATTTTCAATCATTCTTGGCGGGCTTCGGCATTCATCTTCCGACCGCATTAACGGCCGCGCCAGGATCCATTAAAGGCACGGTCACATTCTTTAATCTCCCCGCATTTGTTATCGTGCTTGCGATTACATTCCTCCTCTACTTAGGCATTAGGGAATCGAAGCGGGTCAATAATATTATGGTCATTTTGAAGGTTCTGGTTGTTCTATTGTTTATCGCCGTTGCGGCCGTATATGTCAAACCTCACAACTGGCAGCCGTTTATACCGATGGGTTTCGGCGGTGTTTTCAGTGCCGCGGCGCTCGTTTTCTTCTCTTTTATCGGTTTTGACGCCGTCTCTTCCGCCGCTGAAGAAACGAAAAATCCGGCGAAGGATCTGCCGAAAGGAATTATCTTTTCATTAATCGTCTGCACCGTGCTGTATGTGACCGTATCGGCGATTATGACGGGCGTCGTTCCGTTTGCCCGCTTTGAAGGCGTTGACCATCCCGTGTCTCTCGTTCTGCAGATGGCCGGACAGAATTGGGTGGCCGGGATTATTGATATCGGCGCAGTGTTGGGGATGACAACGGTGATGCTCGTCATGCTGTACGGGCAGACGAGGGTGATGTTTGCCATGTCCCGTGACGGTTTGGTGCCGGGGGCGCTTTCAAAAGTTCATCCGAAGCATAAAACGCCGCACGTGGTGACATGGGTGTTCGGCATCCTGTCAGCATTACTCGGCTCGCTCGTCCCGCTTGATGAACTGGCGAAGCTGGTGAACATAGGCACGCTTGCCGCGTTTGTCCTGATTTCCGTGGCGGTTATCGTATTGAGAAAGAAACAGCCTGATCTGCCGAGGGCTTTTAAATGTCCGGGGGTTCCCTTTATTCCGATATTGTCCATTCTGTTCTGCGTGTTTTTGATTATTAACCTCGGCGCCACGACCATATTCCGTTTCTTTATCTGGCTGATCATCGGTCTGGTGATTTATTTCTTATATTCGAGAAAGCATTCGAAATTAAACGGGGATTTGTAAGGAGCGGCACCCGCCGCTCCCTTTTATTTTTCGGAATAATGAAACATATTGAAATGGGCTTAAGTTATCGCAGTGAATAAGGGATAATATAGGGCGGAAGGGAAGTGGAAAGTCGTGTCTGACCAAAAAAGGGTTCAATGGGCCTCAAAAATAGGATTTATTATGGCCGCTGCCGGTTCGGCGATCGGCCTGGGAGCCATTTGGAAGTTCCCTTACGTAGCGGGTACGAACGGAGGAGGCGCTTTTTTTCTTGTATTCGTCCTCTTTACCGTGCTTTTAGGCTATCCGCTTTTGCTCGGTGAATTTATTTTCGGAAGACGGAGCCAGACAAATGCGATTGATGCCTACAAACAAGCCGCGCCGAAGTCGGTATGGCACCTCACGGGTTATGTGGGTGTGGCGGCCTGTTTTTTAGTTTTGTCTTTTTACAGTGTTGTCGGCGGGTGGATTTTGCTTTATGTGTTAAAAGCCGTTACGGGTTCTTTATCCGGGCTCACTCAGGAGCAGTACGGAACGGTGTTCGGGACGGTCATTGAAAATCCGATCCAGACTCTCGTTGCGCAGCTTGTATTTATGATCATGACGGTGGCGGTCGTCGCAAAAGGCGTGCAGAAAGGGATTGAACGTGTCAGTGCAGTGCTGATGCCGATTTTATTCGTGCTGTTTCTATTGCTTGTGCTGCGATCAGTCACGCTCGATCATGCCGTTGAGGGGATTAGATTTTTATTGGTTCCGCACTTTGAAGATTTGACGCCGGAATCCATCCTATATGCTTTAGGACAGGCGTTTTTCACATTAACGCTCGGCGTTTCGGTCATGGTGACATACAGTTCGTATCTGCCGAAAACCCAAAACCTTCCGGGATCGGCGGGTTCCATTGTTATGATGAATGTGCTCGTCACGCTGTTTGCGGGACTGGCCATTTTTCCGGCGGTTTTTTCGTTCGGCTTTAAACCGGATGAAGGGCCTACACTGCTGTTTACCGTACTGCCGGCTGTGTTTGACCGGCTGCCGTTCGGCTCGCTGTTTTTTATCAGCTTTTTGGCGGTCTTTTTCTTCGCCGCGCTGACTTCGGCCTTTTCGATGGTGGAAATTATCGTGGCGACTGTCGGGAAAGGTGATGAAACGAAAAGAAAGAAGCTGTCGTGGACAAGCGGTCTGCTCATTTTCTTAGTCGGAATTCCGTCCTGTTTATCATACGGTGTTCTCGGTGATGTTCATTTGTTCGGAAAAACGTTTTTTGATCTTGCGGATTTCACCGTCAGCAATGTGCTGATTCCGCTCGGCGCTTTATTAATATCAATCTTCGTCCCGCTGAAAATACCGAAGCAGGAGCTGTTTGCCGAGATGAAAAGCGGTTCCGCCATCGGCTATCGTTTCTTTCAGGTGTGGTATTTCCTTCTGAAATATCTCGTGCCGCTGGCTATCATCGTCGTATTGCTGCATTTAATCGGCGTTCTTTCATTTTAAAAAAACAGGCCCCCGTAAAAGGGCCTGTTTTTACGTTTAAAAACCGAATTGCAGATTCGTATCAACCGCAACGATCGTATATACACAGACAATGACGAACAGATTGAGAATGACACCGAGCAGTCCCGGGCCCGTCCGTCCTTTTTTAATAAACAGCTCAATGATGCCGAACGGCACGGCGGCCATCGCAAACGGCAGCATCTGATAAGAATAGAAAGTCACATTGCTGATGATTGCCACGTTCAAAAGCAGCAGCGACAAAATCGCGGTACCGACTGATATCCAGCCGAAAACATTATGCTCTTTAAAAATTCTTACCAATTCCATAATTCCACCTCACCGATGTTTGCTGCTTTTACTGTTTTGTTTTTCAGCAGACGTTCGATTTCTTTTGTCGGCCCCGTCACGACAGAGCCGTATACGTTCATTCCGTGATGTTCAACATAGTCGATTCGGCTGCCAAGATTCATGTCTTTTCGTTTCGATATTGCATGCGCCCATTTTTTATGGCTGGACATAAATTCAAGGGCATTGATAAATTGTTCACGGTCTGTCTGTCCTTGCGTTTCGAAAGAGGACACCATCTTGGAATCTTTCCCGGGAAATCCTAACGGCTCGGCATAAGGACTGTCTTTCAGATTTTTCTCCGTTTCGACCGCGTTCCATAAAAACTTCACATCGTATTTTTTAAAAGTCGAATATACTTGAGAAGAAGGGTAGGCCCTGTCATAAGAAAGATAGACCTCCGCCACGCTTCCTTCAGGCAATTTTTTTAATGTCTGTCCGGCTTTTTCAATCGTGCGTCCCTTTAAGCCGGAAGGATGGGCGAAATAATGCTTTGCCTGTGCCGCGTCTAGATCATAGTAGTTAACGGCAGGCGATTTGACCGTATCTAAAAACATTTCAATCCGTTCTCCGCCGACGGATTTCGTTTTTGTGCCGATCTGCTTTTGCAGCGGAAATTCCGTATTCATTCCAAACAGCTTCACCTGGCTTTTCAGTCCGGAGGTATCGACGAGGACGTTCGGCATTGTGGTCGCCACCGTCACTGCCGCGGTCTCCATTAATTGATTGCCGGTGCTTTCTTTTCCTCCCAGACCGTAATAGAGGTAGCTTCCTAATGTGCAAAGCGGCAAAATCATCAAAGTGGAGATGACGGCGAGAACTGAAATCCGCAAATACGATTTGCGTTTTCCGTATGATAAAATGGCCTTCTGTTTTTCCGGGCTGATGCCGACGTCCCATTCCCGGTCGTCCTGCATTTCGCTTTCAATCAACTCCTGATAGACTTCCAGCTTTTCCAGCTCTTCTTCAAAGGCGGCCATTTCCCGGTCGCTCATTTCTCCATTTTTGTATTGGTAAAAACGCTTTTTAAATTCTTCATTCATCATTAACACCTCTATTATAAAGTGCTTTCAGCCGCTGTCTGGCACGAAATAAAACACTTTTAAAATTAGCCTCTGAAATATTCATAATATGGGATGCTTCTTTGTAATTCAGTTCTTTTAAATAATACAGTGTTAAGGCCTCCCGATAATTGTCGGGAAGTTCGGACATATACCCTGTCAGCACTTCCTTGATTTCAATCTGATGAGCCGGGCTTTGAACAGCCGTCTGAAAAAGGCTCCCAATTAAGTCATCGGAAATGGTCACTTCCTTTTTATGTTTTCTGACATAATCTATAAACGCATTTCTCGCCACTTGAAAAAGCCATGGCTTTACTTTGCTGTGGTCGTAGGAGTGAATGTGTATGTATGCCCTCATAAAGGTTTCCTGCAGCAAATCTTCAGCGAGATGCTTGTCTTTTGTCATGGAGAGCAGGAACCGGTAAACATCATTCATATACATTTGGTAAATTTCATCGATCGTCACTGCCTTTTCTCCCCTCTATGTTATACACGCATAAGAAAGGTTTAAAGTTGCACGTTCCATGCAAACGGCTTAAATTCATTTTCACCTCATCAAACACCATTTCTCTATAGTACCCAAAATCCGTCATAAAAGATAGAGATCGGCGGAGGAAAAATATAATTATTAGTACCAGGTAATAAAAAATATTGTTATAATAGAGAGAGAGAACACTTTTGATCATTACAACAAAGGAAGTGCGTTATGTATAAGTTTTGTGCAAATGCCATCAAATGCATTCTATCCCTGCGCGGAGGAGTGAAAGTGTACAATAAAGAGAATCTTCCGTCTGATAAAGGATTCGTTATCGCGTGCACGCATGCGGGCTGGGTGGACGTCCTCACGCTCGGTGTCGGGATATTGCCCCATCAGATTCATTATATGGCGAAAAAAGAGCTGTTTCAGAAAAAGTGGATCGGACGTTTTTTGAAGAAGATTCACGCATTCCCGGTTGACCGTGAAAATCCGGGCCCGAGCAGCATTAAAACGCCGATTAAGCTTCTGAAGGAAGGAAAGATTGTCGGGATTTTTCCGAGCGGTACGAGAACATCAGAAGACGTCCCGCTGAAAAGAGGGGCCGTGACCATCGCCCAAATGGGAAAAGCGCCGCTCGTTCCGGCCGCATATAAAGGGCCGTCTACGGGAAAAGCGCTGTTTAAAAAGGGAAAAATGCGGCTTATCATCGGCGAGCCGATTTTTTTGGAGGACTTTTCCGATCTTGCGCCGAAGGAGAGGCTTGCGGCCATGACAGAAGAGCTGAATGCCAGAATTAAAGAGCTTGAGAAAAAACTTGAACAACTGTAAATGAAAAAAAGCTTGCCGTCTGTATCAGACGCGCAAGCTTTTTTGTTATGCTTCTTTTTGTTCGGCGGTTTCCAGCAGTTCATCAAACGCCAGTTTTTTCACTTCAATATATGCGACGTGGTGGCCGTCAATTTCATTAATGATAAATTCACAGCCTTCTTCGATAATCGAGTCGTATTGTTCGACGTCGTATTTCTGGGTAAGGAACCAGCCGCCGATGGTGTCGACCTCGTCATTTTCCAAATGGATGCCGAGGAGTTCGTTCACTTGATCAATCAGGACCTTGCCGTCAAGCATGTAATGGCCGTCGCCGAGTTTACGGATTTCGTTGATTTCATCGATATCAAATTCATCACGGATTTCCCCGACGATTTCTTCAATAATGTCTTCAACGGTGACAAGCCCCGCGGTTCCGCCGTATTCATCCGACAGAATCGCCATATGAACCCGTTCCTTCTGCATTTTTACAAGCAGATCGTGAATCGGTGCCGACTCAATCACATGGATGATCGGATTGACAAAATCGGTAATCGGCGAGTCGACTGATACTTCGCCGCTGATGCAGGCGGTCAGCACTTCTTTAATGTTAATAACGCCGATAATATTATCTTTGTCACCCTCTTCGACAGGGTACCGGGTATATTTTTCAATCTGAATGATGTCCATCATTTCAGAAATTTTGATATCATGCGGCAGACTGACGATTTCCGTACGCGGAATCATGATTTCTTTTGCAAGTCTGTCGTCAAATTCAAAGATTTTGTTCACGTATTTAAATTCAGACTGGTTGATTTCACCGCTTTTATAGCTTTCCGATAAAATGATGCGCAGCTCTTCTTCAGAGTGGGCAAGCTCATTTTCAGATACCGTCTCCAGACCGAACGTCTTCGTTAAAAGACGGGCGGAGTTGTTCAGAAGCCAGATAAACGGGAACATGATGCGGTAAAACCAAATGAGCGGTTTCGAAAACAGCATTGAAACGGCTTCCGCTTTCTGGATGGCGACTGTTTTCGGCGCCAACTCTCCCACGACCACGTGTAAGAATGTAATGATCGCATAGGCGAGAATAAATGAAATAATATGCGATAATGAGCTTGGTACGTTTATCTTTGTGAAAAGCGGATGAAGCAAGCGTTCAATCGTTGATTCGCCTAAGACACCAAGACCGATGGAAGTCAATGTTATGCCGAGCTGGCACGCCGATAAATACTCATCTAAATGCGTGGTCACTTTTTTGACACCGATTGCGGCTTTATTTCCTTCTGCTATAAGCTGGTCAACCCGTGAGCCTCTGATTCTGATTATCGCAAACTCAGATGCTACGAAAAATGCCGTCAGCGCGATTAAAACCGCGACTAAAATCAAATTCACAATGTCCAATTAGAACCTTCACTTCTTTTGGGAAGATGAAGGTAACACCTCCTGTTAGTAAGATAATGGTTTAACTTAACAGCAGCATAAATGATTGAAGCACTGCAAGCTTTTCAGGAGCCAGCCTTTTTTTCAGCTGGGCGCGCTCCTCTGGTTCAAGCTTTTCAAACCGATTCAAGATCACGGAGATGTTTTGATTCATGTGATCAATTTCCGATGCCAGATTTCCAATATCGTCAGGCAGGGCTGAAGAGGGAAACTGGTTCTCCAGTCGATCTTTTATATCAGACAGGGCCAATCGCTGCTTTTTACAAGCGACTATAAACTTTAACCGATTAAGTGCAAGTGTATCGTAGTAACGATAGTTCGAACAAGACCTGTCAGGCTTTAAAAGCCCGAGGTTTGTGTAGTAATCCACCGTGCGTTTCGTTACACCGGCAAGCTCTGCTAATTCACTGATGCGATAAGTCTCAGCCCCATCTAAATCCCTCCCCAACCATCACGTTATAGTTATGAGAATAGTTTAATATATGAAGGGGAGTTTGCACAAGTTTATTGTTTTCCGTCTTTCTCCTGAAACGGCGCGGCGGGCTGTCTGAAAAAGCGTTGACTGCGCCATGTAAATCTTTCATAATCATTGTAAATAGAAACGGAAGAAAAAGACAGAAGGGACAGATGACAGTGGCCGGTTTATCACGGGAAGTGACACAGAATCTGGAGAAAGGTTCATGGATACGCAAACTATTTGATGAAGGCGCTCGGCTGAAAAAAGAGTTCGGCGCCGATAAGGTGTTTGACTTTTCAATAGGAAATCCGGTTGCGGAGCCGCCTGAAACATTTAAAAAGGCGCTTTGCGAAGCGGCTGAAACAGGGCGGCACGGATACATACAAAACCAGGGGCTTCCGGAGGCGAGAGAAAAGGTTGCGCGCTTTTTGTCAGAGCGGTTTCAGACAGAAATTTCCGCCAGGCATACAGTCATGACGGTCGGAGCCGGCGGGGCGCTGAATGTCGCGCTGAAAAGCATTTTAAACCCCGAGGAAGAAGTCATCCTTCTTGCGCCTTATTTTGCGGAATATAAAGCGTATGTTGAAAATTACCGCGGCAGACCCGTCATCTGCCCGCTGACTGACTCATTTGAGATTGATATTGAAGCGGTTAAAGGTGCGATCACCCCCCGTACGAAAGGACTGATCGTTAATACGCCGCATAATCCGACGGGGACTGTGCTCAGCCAGAAAAACCTTAACGAATTGGGCGCCTTATTAAAAGAAGCCGAAGAGCGGAACGGCCAAAGCATATTTATTTTATTTGATGAACCGTACAGCCAGCTGATCTACGGAGAAGAGCAGGCGAATCCGTTTCAGGCGTATCACCGCGTGATTTTAGTCAGTTCGTTCAGTAAAGATCTCGGCATTGCGGGGGAAAGGCTCGGGTATATCGCGGCAGACGCCCAAATGCCTGAGGGCGATCTTCTGACGGATGCGTTCGTTTTCTGCAACCGGACGCTCGGCTTTGTGAACGCTCCGGTCATGATGCAGCGTGCCGTGGCGAAAATGGATGATCTTTCGATTGACGCTGAACCTTACAGAAAGCGGAGAGACCTTATGGTGGACATCCTCACAGAAGCCGGTTTCGAATTTGAAATGCCGAAAGGAGGCTTTTTCGTCTTTCCGAAATCACCGATTGAAGACGAGGTGGCATTCTGCATGCATGCCGCACAGAAATACAAACTATTGATCGTACCCGGCAGCGGATTTGGAAAAAGCGGCTATTTCCGATTATCTTTCAGCGTGCCTTCAGAACAGATCAGACAGTCGCGCGATATTTTCAAAGCACTGTATCAAGATTTTTCTTCATAGCTTCCAATACATAAAGATGGGAGAACGGACAAATGTCGAGGAGTAATAATGGCACGTCAGACATCAGCATTACAGGAATCGGAGTCTTAACCGCGGTCGGACAAGGCAAGGAGGCGTTTCTCGATGCGCTTATGGAGGGGCGGCACGCCTTTGATGTGATGAAACGGCCCGGCCGGCAGAAAGGCAGTTCGTTTATCGGCGCGGAGCTTAGCGAATTAACGCCGCCGGACGCGCTGTCGAAGCGCTTGTACCGAAGGGCCGCATTATCGGGAAAGACGGCGCTTATCGCTTTATATGAAGCGTGGCATGACGCTCAATTAGACGGCGCTGATCACAGCCGCACCGGTCTGATTATCGGCGGCTCGAATATGACGCAGCGCGAATTGCTGCAGGCCTTTGAGAAAAACGGTGAAACGCCGCAATTTGTAAATCCGACATACGGGCTTTCTTTTATGGATAGTGATTTGTCGGGGCTTTGTACGGAGCAATTCGGGATAAAAGGGCCGGCCTTTACGGTCGGCGGCGCGTCGGCAAGCGGCCAGGCGGCGGTTATTCAGGCTGCTCAAGGAATCAAAGGCGGCCTGTTTGACCGGTGCATCGTGATCGGGGCGCTGGCCGATCTGTCGTACATGGAGTGTCATGCTCTCCGTTCTTTGGGAGCGATGGGCACTGATACATACGCTGAACGGCCTGAAGCCGCCTGCCGCCCGTTTGACCGGCATACGGACGGGTTTATATTCGGAGAGGCGTGCGGGGCGATTGTGCTGGAACGCGCTGAATCTGCCGAACAGAGGGGCGCGCGTTCGTGGGCCGGCTTAAAGGGCTGGGGGATGGCTTCCGATGCGAACCGCAACCCGAATCCTTCAGCAGAGGGCGAAATGACGGTGATCCGCCAGGCGCTGGAGCGGGCCGGTCTTTCAGCAAAAGAGATCGATTACATCAACCCGCACGGCACCGGTTCGCCGATCGGTGATAAGACTGAATGCCGGGCGCTTTCTGAAAGCGGCCTGTCGCACGCGCGGATTAATGCGACAAAATCGATTACCGGACACGGTCTGAGTGCGGCCGGAACGGTGGAAATCATTGCTGCTCTCTTGCAAATGCGGGAAAACAAGCTTCATCCGATCCGAAACTTAACGGAGCCGATTGACGATTCATTTCAGTGGGTGACCGACGGGCCGAGCGCCCATACCGTACACCATGCGTTAAGCTTAAGCATGGGATTCGGGGGGATTAATACGGCGCTTTGTTTAGAAAATCATTTCCGAGGCAGATAACGGCAGCCTTCTTTTTGAAGGCTGTTTTTTATATCATAAAAATCTGAAAATGATGAAAGAATGGAGTTGTGATACAATAAACTATACAAATGACAATCATGCTTTGACTTAGGAGGTGGCAGGATGGGGCCCTCTGTGTAGTCAATCACCCATTTCGTTCCTCTCGCTTAAGAAAAAACGATGAAATCAGGAGGTGACGTCCTTATCCTTTAATTCGGGATAAGGTGAAATGGACGATATTGACAGTTTGATTTTAATCGGTGTGCTCATTGCGTTAACGGCATTTTTCGTGGCGAGTGAATTTGCGATCGTCAGAGTGAGAAGATCCAGAATCGATCAGCTCATTTCAGAAGGGAACAGACGGGCGGTGCTCGCAAAGCGTATCATTACGGATCTTGATGAGTATTTATCCGCCTCGCAGCTTGGCATTACACTCACATCCATCGGGCTCGGCGTACTGGGAGAGCCTGCATTTGAGCGGATGCTTCATCCTGTGTTTCAGGGCATGGGGCTGCCGGATTCTGCTGAGCATGTGATTGCTTTTGCTGCGGCGTACGGGCTGATTACGTTTCTGCATGTCGTCGTCGGTGAGCTTGCGCCTAAAACGGTTGCGATTCAAAAAGCTGAAAAGCTGACGTTATGGATTGCCGGACCGCTTCGGTTATTTTACGTGTTCATGTTCCCGTTTATTTGGGTGCTGAACGGCTCCGCGAGAATTCTGACCGGTTTGGCCGGATTAAAGCCGGCATCTGAGCATGAAGGCTCCCACTCTGAAGAAGAGCTGCGGATCCTGCTGTCAGAAAGTTTAAAAAACGGAGAAATCAATCCGTCTGAATATACATTTGTGAATAAAATTTTTGATTTTGATAATCGGATCGCCAAGGAAATCATGATCCCGAGAAAAGAAATCGCGGCTGTTTCCACTGATATGGACGTGCCGGAAATGCTTGATATGATGCTGAAAGACAAATATACGCGCTGGCCCGTAACGGACGGGGACAAAGACAATGTCATCGGCATGATCAATACGAAGCATCTCTTTTCAGATCTGCTGTTTATGACAGAAGATGAAAAAGCGGAAGTATCCATCACGTCTTACATCCGCCCGGTGATTGAAGTCATCGAGACGATCCCGATACACGACCTGCTGATAAAAATGCAGAGAGAACGGATTCATTTGGCGATATTGTCTGATGAATACGGCGGAACGTCCGGTCTTGTGACGACCGAAGACATACTTGAAGAAATCGTCGGCGATATCAGAGACGAATTTGATGAGGACGAACAGCCGCAGATTCAAAAGCTGTCCGAACGCCATTATGTGCTGGACGGAAAGGTTCGGATCGATCAGGTGAATCATCTTCTCGGCGCAGGGATTGAAGAGGAAGTCGACACGATCGGCGGTCTTGTGCTGAAACGGAATATTGACATCTGTGCGGGTGAGTCGATACAAATCGGGGGATACACTGCCCTCATAGTAGAAATGGACGGCCGGTTTATTAAACAGCTTGAACTCAAAGAAGAACAGGGCCGCCCGGGCGGTCAGGGAACAATAAACCGCCAGCTTCCCGTGCCTGAAACGGTCATGCTTCATAACGCAACCTTGAGCGAAAAATAAGCTCAAGGTTTTTTTAAATGGATATCATAACAAAGCCGCACCAGAACGCCAAAAGGCTTCCGGCTGCTGAAACAGCGATGTAGAGCAGGCTTTCCTTAATGCGGTTGTTCATCATCAGCTGCACGGCTTCAATACTGAACGTGGAAAAGGTCGTAAACGCACCGAAAAAGCCCGTCGCGATGATGATGCCGGCAGAAGGATTATCCAGACCCAGGCCGGTGAACATGCCGAGGCCGAAGGAGCCGAGCAGGTTGACCGCAGCCATTCCAAGCGGCATCGGAAAACCTTTTGTTCTTTCTGAAATTGTTTTACCCAAAAGAGAACGTAATACCGCTCCGATACCCGCTGCGATAAGCATCAGGACAATCGTCATGGTGTATCATGCCCCCTTCCCGCTGCGTGAAGGGCAATACGCCGTCCCCAGAAAATGCCGGCGTATGCAAGGGCAATGCCAGAGATTAATGTCGCGGCAGCATAACAAAAAGCCGCTGCGGGAGACGATTGCAGCAGAAAAATGGTTTCTTTTGCGAAGGTTGACATCGTCGTGAAACCTCCGCAAAAACCGGTTCCTAAAAAGGCGGTCAAAAGAGGGCGTTTAGCCCGAATGATGAAATAACCCGTAATAAGACCGAGTAAAAGGCTTCCCGCCGCGTTTTCGAGGAAAGTGGCCGCCGGGAAAGAACCGCTGTGAATGTGCGCGCTCATTTCAAAGCGGAGCAATGCGCCAAGCGCGCCTCCGATAAAAATTGCGATGTATTGTTTCATATCAGCCATCCTTAGAAATAAAATCCGGAAAATCAGTTACAATGCCGTCAACTGCCATCATTTGCAGTTTTTCGGCCGTCTTTTGATTTCTGACCGTCCAGGCAAATACTTTCAGGCCGTGTCTGTGAGCGGTGGAAATCAAGAACCGATTCAGGCGGGTATATTTAATATTGACATAATTTACGGCTGATTTGTAGGCGGCCAGCTGGCTTTTGGAAAACATCCCGAAGCTGGGTCTTGCAATTATTGCAGTCGGAACGGACGGATACATGTCGTGAAAGGTCTGAATTGACTTGAGGCTGAATGATTGAACGATAGGGCGGATGGAAAAGGAAAACCTGCTTAACAGCTGGCCGACTGCTTTTTCAAGACCGACTTGAGAAACGTGCCCTTTCAGTTCAATTAAAAAACCGATTTCAGAATGATAACGCTTCAAGACCTCTTCGAGCAGGGGAATCCGCTCCCCTTTAAACTCAGCCCCATACCAGCTGCCGGCATCCAGAGACTGCAGCTTCTTCAGCGTAAAATCTTTTACAAAACCGGAGCCGTCCGTCGTCCGGTCGACTTTGTCATCATGGATGACGACAATCTGGCCGTCTTTTGTGAGCTGGACGTCAAGCTCAATGAAATCAGCGTTCATTTCGGCAGCGATATCAAATGCCGCAAATGTATTTTCGGGCGCGTAACCGGATGCGCCGCGATGAGCGATGGTATACAAGCTTGTCAGCTCCCCTCATGGGCATTTCTGTTATTATATCAGATTCGTATATGCACAGCGATTCAAACTGGTGAATGTGCGAAACAGTATTTTTTTGGAATAAAGATAGTGCTTTTTTCGGTTTACAATCCGCAGTGATGATTTATAATGGCAAAAAGGAGGCGAGATCATGGAAAAAGGGAGATTGAAAGTGGAAGAAAGAATTAAGGCCGAAACCGATGCTGAAATCCAAAAAGCGACTCTCCTGAAACAGACACAATCAAAGAAGAAATAGTGCCTGACCCTGTTGTATCTGGCTGAAAGATGAACGAATGTGTGAAAACCCCGGCTGTGCTCTGAGGCCGGGGTTTTTCAGGCTGCCTAAAGACATTAAAAGAAGCTGATGTCCGAATGTTTTAGTATAATAGATTTTCGACAAGACAAAGGAGCATATGCCATGATGACACAATTTCAGAGCTTTTTTACGCTTGACCATATTTCGCAGATCAGTATCAGCATCGGAATTTTAGCGGCTTTTCTCGTTTTGAGAAAACTGTTTGTCAAATACTTTTTTCAGCTCATTTACAAATTGGCAAACAAGCCGAAAACCGACATATTCAAACAGATTGCCGTAGCGTTTGACAAGCCGGCCAGATGGTTTTTCGTGGCGCTGGGTCTGTTTTTGGCGATTGAGTATTCGCCGTTTTTAGACGGGCAGATGGACATTGTCAAAAAATTGTACCGCTCTCTGATCGTTGCGCTGATCGCCTGGGGGCTTTGCAATCTGACATCGGCGTCTTCGTTTTTATTTCATAAAGTCAATCAGCGCTTTGAGCTTGATATGGATGACATTTTGGCGCCGTTTTTATCCAAGGTGCTGCGCTTTGTCATTCTCGCGCTCAGCGTCAGTGTGATCGCGCAGGAATTCAATTATGATGTAAACGGGTTCGTGGCCGGACTCGGACTTGGCGGATTGGCCTTCGCGCTCGCGGCTAAAGATACGATCAGCAATTTTTTCGGCGGCATTATCATCATTACGGAAAAGCCGTTTACGATCGGCGACTGGGTCGAGACGTCATCTGTGACGGGAGGCGTTGAAGATATCACTTTCCGAAGCACAAGGTTCCGCACGGCGCAGGGGGCGCTTGTTACCGTGCCCAATTCAACGCTGTCCATGGAAGCCATCACAAACTGGACGAGGATGACGAAGCGCCAGGTCACGTTTTCCGTTCGTGTTTCTTATGCGACGCCGATTGATCGTTTAGAGCGGTGCATCACAAGGCTCAGAGAAATGCTTCGTGAACATGAAGGCGTGCATGATGATACGATTATGGTTAACTTTGACGTGTTTGCGGACAGCTATTACAATCTGTTTTTCAACTTTTACACAAAGACCATCGTCTGGGCGGAAAGCTTGGACGTGCGGCAGGATATCAACCGCCGGATTATTGATATTTTTGCTGAGGAAGGCGTGGAATTCGCCTATCCGGGCCAGAATGTATTCGTAAAACAGAAAAGCCACGATGATCCGGTTCATGTGAAGGATCATTCCGGAGAAAAAGAACGGGCATAACAGGCGCCGTTCTTTTTTCATGATATGATAAAAAGAAAAGGCGGTGGAAGAGTGGAAGCGTTTATGACATTGATCAATCAGGCGGAACGTATCGTGGTGCTGACGGGAGCGGGAATGAGCACGGAATCCGGCATTCCCGATTTTCGTTCGGCGGGCGGTATATGGACCGAAGACACCTCCAGAATGGAAGCGATGAGCAGGGAATACTTTGAACGCCGTCCGCGTGAATTCTGGCCTAAATTCAAACAGCTCTTTCAGATGAAAATGAGCGGAAGCTATGAGCCGAATGCCGGCCATACGTATTTGGCGGATCTTGAAAAGCGGGGAAAGCAGGTAGACATTTTCACGCAGAATATTGACGGGCTGCATAAGAAAGCGGGAAGCAGCAGTGTCTATGAGCTTCACGGTTCAATTCAGACCGCCGCATGCCCCCGCTGCGGAGCGCGCTACGGGCTTTCTCATCTGCTGAAGGACGAAGTGCCGGAATGTACGGCGGAAATCGGTGATCATGCGGTATGCGGCACCGTATTAAAAACGGATGTCGTGCTGTTCGGCGATCTCGTTCAGCATTTTGAAACCCTTTATGAAAAGCTAGATAAAGCTGATCTTCTTCTTGTGATCGGCACTTCGCTTGAAGTGGCGCCGGCAAGGTTTGTCCCTGAGGATGCGGGACGGATTCCCGGTTTGAAGCAGGTGATCATTAACCTTGAGCCGACATATTGCGACCATTTATTTGATCTTGTCATCCATGAGAAGATCGGTGAATTTGCAAAACGGATCAGCGCCGCGACATAAAAAAAGCCGGATCATATACAGATCCGGCTTTTCTTATTCATGGACGGGAATCATTTGATCCGTCAGAACATCAAAGGAGTAGCCCTGGGCTTTCAGTTTTTGGATCAGGCTCGGCAAAGCGTGCACCGTCGCAGGCAGATCGTGCATTAAAATGACATGCGGCCTGCTCGTATGAACGCTTTCCAAATATGCGAGCTGATTCAATACTTCCGGCACGTACCGTGCGTTTTTGTACTTCCAGTCTTCACTGTCTATCGTCCAGTCCCAGTACACGAATCCGCCTTTTTCGAGATTCTTAATCTGGGCATCCGTCAATGACGGTTTACTGCCGTAAGGCGTGCGGACAAGATCCGTTTTTACTCCGGTGATTGCCTCGAGTGTATCGCGTCCCTGCTGCATTTCGTTCAGCGGTGATGTCGGTGTTTGATAAAACAGGTGATTATCGTGCGTCACGCCGTGCAGGCCGAGCGCGATTCCTTCCTGCTTCGCTCTTTGCACGGAATGCTTATAGGCTTTCATCCGCGGTTCAAGCATAAAAAAAGTGGCCTTTGCGCCATTTGCCTTCAATACATTCAACAGCTGTTCAGTATATGGAGACGGCCCGTCGTCGAAGGTTAAATATACCGTTTTTTTCCCTGGGTCACGCTCTCTCTGCAAATGTTTCATTAAGACGTCGGGAGAATCATTTTTCAGCCGCAGGCTTTCTGCTTCATCCCGAAGCTGCCCGTTTGCGGTCACGGTGACCTGTTTGTTTTTTGCGGCGGAAGCGGAATATCCCATTATGACGATTACCAGAAGCAGTCCGCACAAAACTGCTAAACTCGTAAGTTTAAAAGCCAATGAAAACAGAGAAGGGGAAGCACCTTCTTTTGTGTTGCGCATAACAATCTCTCCAGTAGCATAAGTTTCTGCATAATGCCGATAACAGCGGAGGCTTGCGAAGTGCCATAAGTTAACAGCATATGTATGTCGAATCAAGTATACAGGAACAAAACTGGAAAAGACATAGAAAAGATGTCGAATAATAAGATTTTAAGAAAAAAATAAACTCCGCAGCCGGCTCGTTCAGTATGATAGAATAGTTGACAATAACAGCTGAGAATGCACATCACGGCAGATAACGATGAGGAGGGTTTACATGAAGACATTAGTAAACGGCCAGTTGATTGATCGTGAAGAAGCGGCAGTTGATATTGAGGACCGCGGATATCAATTCGGTGACGGTGTGTATGAGGTCATCAGAGTGTATAACGGTGCCTTATTCGGTCTGCGTGAGCATATCGTCCGTCTTTTCAGAAGCGCCGCAGAAATCGGCATCACCCTGCCGTTCTCCGCAGAGGACATAGAATGGGATCTGCAAAAGCTCGTACAGGAAAACAAACTCATTGACGGCGGGGTCTATATACAGACGACGAGAGGGAAGGCGCCGCGGAAGCACCAGTATGACGAAGGATTGGAACCGCAGACGACGGCATACACCTTTTCAGTGAAAAAACCGGAAAATGAACAAAAAGCCGGAGCGCAGGCCATAACGGCGGAAGACAAACGCTGGCTGAGGTGTGACATTAAGAGTCTGAATTTACTGTATAATGTGATGATTAAACAAAAAGCCTATGAAGCAGGCGCTTATGAAGCGGTGCTGATAAGGGACGGAGCGGTCACGGAAGGAACCTCTTCCAATGTATACGCCGTCATAAACGGCACTGTCCGGACGCATCCTGCAAATGAGCTGATTTTAAACGGCATTACGCGGATGAAACTGTTAGAGCTGATGAAAGAAAACGGGATTGAGGTGCGGGAGAAGGCTCTTACCGAAGACGAACTCAGGGATGCGGATGAAATTTTCATCTCGTCAACGACGGCTGAATTAATCCCGATCGTAACCCTTGACGGAAAACCGGTCGGAAGCGGAACGCCGGGACCTGTAGCCAAAACGATTCAGGAGGCTTTTCAGTCGCACATTCAGCAGGAGCTCGGGGTTCAGTCATAAGCTGAAAAAAGGCCGGAACACATCCGGCCTTTTTACTTCAGTCAGATAAAAAGAGATTCGATATGCTGAACGAGCACACGGGAGATCTTCTCTTTTGAAAGACGCTCAGGTTCAAGCATGGCATGCAGCGCCAATCCGTCGGCGATGGCGTACATTTTCTCCGCTTCAATCTCTTTATCAAGATTCGGTTTCAGAAGCTTATTTTCATCCAGCCAGTCAATCAGACCGCGGATATATGCTAAGATCCCGTCCTGCTGGGGTTGAAACTCTTCTCCCTTATGTCTGGCATAAGCTGTGAAAGCGAACCATACCTCCATTTCAGCCATCGTTTCTTCATCTGTCGGGATGATTTCAAGCATCAGACGCACCGCTTTTTCTTTCGGCGGCAGATCTTTCATGGCAACTTCGTTAATTCTGGCGGCCGCTTTTTCTTTTACGAGTGTCATCGCATACCCTAAAAGCTCATCCTGGGTGGTGAAATAGTGCCTCAGCGCGCCTAAAGAAAGACCCGCTTCCTGGGCGATGTTTCTCACTGTCGCTCCTTCCATTCCCCGCTCCAAAATCGTCCGCCAAGTGGCTTCGGCTATTTGTTTTCTTCTTTTTTCATGATCGATTATTTTAGGCATGGTTCCAGTGTAACAGGAAATATTTTTTCTTGCAATTTTGTAATACAGTTGTATTAAATAAAAAGCAGTGATACAATGCATTTTAGAAAACGATAAGGGGGAACCGGATTGAACGCGATTGCTTGGTTGATTGTCATTTGTGAG
The DNA here is from genome assembly GCF_040311405.1 of Bacillus sp. FSL K6-2865. NCBI lineage: Bacteria > Bacillati > Bacillota > Bacilli > Caryophanales > Bacillaceae > Bacillus > Bacillus sp. FSL K6-2865. Next base: position 987,121 of record NZ_CP152036.1, read on the forward strand.
GCTGCTTTTTGGGCGGCTGTCATCTTCGGATTGGCGGCGCGCTATATATTCAGGCGGCAAAAGCTCGGAATGTTTTTTTTCGCTCTCATTCCTTTATTGGATGCCGTACTGTTTCTGGCGGCCGCAGCTGATTTATACAGAGGGGCGGCGGCGACTATGGCGCATGCGGTGGCGGCCATTTATATCGGAGTGTCTGTCGCCTTCGGGAAAAGCATGATTCAATGGGCGGATGAGCGGTTCCGCTATTATGTGGTCAAGGAAGGGGCAAGACCGGTCAAGCAGTACGGGCTGGATTATGCCAAACATTATGCAAAAGGGTGGGGGAGACATGTATTAGCGTTTGCCATCGGCGGCGTTCTTTTAGCCGGAACGGTATTTCTCATTCAGGACGCTTCCCGCACCGAAGCGCTCAGCAAGCTGTTAAAGGGCTGGTCTGTCGTATTGTGCATCGATTTTTTGATCATGGCGAGTTTTTTTGTGATGCCGAAAAAAAGAAGAAACAGCCGGGAGCTGTAAAAAAAGCAGCTTTTGATTAAGCTGCTTTACAGAAAGAATTATTTTACGATCAGCACGGGAATATCGGATTTCGATGACAGTTTTTCACTGACGCTTCCGAATAAAAGTTTTTTCAGCCTGTTCTGGTCCCGGCTCCCCATGACGATCAAATCCGCCGATATACGGTCGGCATGCTCGATAATGGCATCAGCGGGATCACCTTCTAAAATGTCGATATCCCCGTCAATCTGGCTGTCGTTCATCAGCATTCTCGCTTCCGCAACGATTTCTTCCGTACGGTCTTCATAAATCATCGGATCAGGGGAGATTCTTTCCGCCTGGAGCGGATCAGGAACGCTTGCAATCCCGCCGCCGATATACGTTGCCCCGGCTCCCGGCCTCGGGGGATCAACAATCGTCTGGGTATCTTTTGCATTGTGGGAATGTACGACCGTTAAATCCGCGTGAAACGTTTTTGAAAGGTCTATGGCTTTTTGGAGCGCTTTTTTACTATCATCACTTCCGTCAAAAGCTGCTATCAACCGGTCCGCGTGAAACATCGGCCTCATCCTTTCAGTAAAAAAGGTTTGTTTTACAATACCCGAATGGCAGAAATGTAAAACCTGCATTGACAAAAAAAGGATTTGTTTATATGATGAAGGAACAATATAGGGAAAAAGGAGGTATGGATCATGTCAAAACTAAAGCTTGTCAACTCATCTTCAGCTGAATACCGGCGTGACTCCCATACAGCTTCCGTTTTCTGAACATTTGCTTAAAAACGAGGCAGTCGCGCATAAACGGCGGGTCTGTACCTTATTTATAATAATAAGAGGCATGGAGCTGAGGCTTCATGTCTTTTTTTATACAAAAAAATGAAAGAAAGACAGGTGTGATGCATGTGGCGGTATTAGCGAAAACAATGAAAAACAATCCGGAAAAGCTTGAGGGCGGCTGATTGATGAAAGGGGATGACGGTATTTGTTTACTGTATTAAAAAAGCTCGCGTGGTTTTTTAAAGCCTATTGGCTGCGCTATACGACAGCGATTGTTCTGTTATTGATTGTGAATGTCATTGAAATGTTTCCGCCTAAACTTCTCGGTAACGCGATAGACGATATGAAGGCGGGCGTGTTTACAAAAAGCGGGATGCTGTTTTACATATGTGTTTTTCTCGCATTAACGGCAGCCGTCTATTTACTGTCTTATTTTTGGATGTATCAGCTTTTCGGCGGGGCGAATGTCATGGAGAAGATTCTCCGTTCAAAGCTGATGGGAAGGCTTCTTCAAATGTCACCGCCGTTTTACGAGAAATACAGAACGGGCGATTTAATGGCGCGGGGGACAAATGACTTGCAGGCCGTCAGTATGACGACGGGCTTCGGGGTCTTAACGCTCGTTGATTCAACGATGTATATGCTGACGATATTTTTGACAATGGGGCTTCTCATCAGCTGGAAGCTGACATTTGCCGCGATTATTCCGCTGCCGATAATGGCGGCTGCGGTCAGCCTGTACGGAAAAAAGATCCATGAGCGGTTTACGGAAGCGCAGGATGCTTTCGGATCATTAAATGACAAGGTGCTGGAGTCGGTATCCGGCGTCCGGGTCATCCGGGCATTCGTGCAGGAAAAAAATGATGTCAGCCGGTTCGGTGATATGACGGCGGATGTATATGAGAAAAATATGAAAGTGGCGTTTATCGATTCACTTTTTGAACCGACTGTGAAACTTCTCGTCGGCCTCAGCTATCTTATCGGTCTCGGCTACGGCGCTTATCTCGTTTTTCAAAACCGGCTGACGCTGGGAGAGCTGGTATCGTTTAACGTGTACCTCGGAATGATGATCTGGCCGATGTTTGCGATCGGAGAATTAATCAATATCATGCAGCGCGGAAATGCCTCCTTGGATCGTGTCAATGAGACGCTTTCCTATGAGCCAGACGTGACAGGACCCAAGCACCCCGCCGGCATCAAGGAGCCCGGGCGTCTTGTTTTTGAACAAGTGACTTTCACGTATCCGAGCGGAGCGGGACCGGCGGTTTCTGATGTATCTTTTTCCGTAGAAAAAGGGCAGACGCTCGGCATCGTCGGGAAGACGGGAAGCGGAAAGACGACGATCATTAAGCAGCTGTTGCGTGAATATCCGCCCGGTGCGGGAGCAATCACGTTTACAGGCGTTCCGATTCAGGAGATTCCGCTTGAGGAGCTCCGCGGGTGGATCGGCTATGTGCCGCAGGATCATTTTTTATTTTCAAAGACTGTAAAAGAGAATCTGCTTTACGGCCGGCAGGATGCAAACGAAGAGGAAATCGGCAGCGCGCTGAAAGATGCGCATTTTGAAAACGATATCGGCATGCTTTCCGACGGGCTTGAGACGCTTGTCGGCGAGAAGGGCGTAGCGCTCTCTGGCGGACAAAAGCAGCGCATCTCAATTGCGAGAGCGCTTTTGACCGATCCTGACATTCTCATATTAGATGATTCGCTTTCTGCCGTAGACGCGAAAACGGAAGCCGCCATCATTGACAGCATCCGTAAAAAACGGCGGCATAAAACAACGATTATCACCACCCATCGGCTCTCGGCAGTTGAACACGCAGATCTCATTCTCGTCATGGATGAAGGCCGGGTGTCTGAAAGAGGCACGCACCGGGAGCTGTTGGCGCAGAACGGCTGGTATCGAAAACAATATGAGAGGCAGCGGCTGTCCTCTCTTGAAGAAGGGGGGACGGGCGCATGAAGACCGGGAGAAGATTATGGAATTACGCGCTTCAATATAAGAAGCTGCTGATATGGGCGGTCGTCCTGCTCATTATTGCGGTCGGCACTGAGCTGACCGGCCCGTTTATCGGAAAAAAAATGATTGACGACCACATTCTCGGCATTGAAAAAACATGGGTTAAAGCCTCTGCGGACGATCCGGGCGCCGTCAGGTTCCGGGGGCATGATTATGTCAGGGAGGACCGGCTCAAACCGGGGGCGGACAAAACCGGAGAGGCGCACATTTATCAAGTCGGTGCGGGCTACTATTTTGTTGACCGTCCCGTCAGTTTTGACGGAAACCGTTCGGTGTCTGACGGCCGGCTGACAATATCAAACGGTAAAGAAAGCAGGTCATATCCCGCCATTACGTTATCAAGACAGGAGATTTTTCAATTTTACCGTCCCGAAATAAAAGGATTGCTGACGCTGACCGCCATTTACGCGGGACTGCTCATGTTTTCCGTATGTTTTCATTACGGCCAGCATTATCTGCTGCAGATGGGAGCGAACCGGATCATACAGCGCATGAGGCAGGATGTATTTTCACACATTCAGAAAATGCCGATCCGCTACTTTGATAATCTGCCTGCCGGAAAAGTCGTGGCCCGCATTACGAATGACACAGAAGCGGTCAGGGATTTATATGTAACGGTGCTGTCGACATTTATCACAAGCGGCGTTTATATGCTCGGCATTTTTACGGCGCTGTTTATGCTTGACGTCAGGCTGGCCGCCGTTTGCCTGCTGATTATTCCGATTTTAATGATCTGGTCGGTTGTGTACCGCAAATACGCATCCGTCTTCAACCAAAAAATCCGTTCCATTAACAGTAACATCAATGCGAAAATGAACGAATCCATTCAAGGAATGCCGATTATTCAGGCGTTCCGCCGCGAGAAGGAAACGATGAAGGAATTTGAAGAATTGAATGAAGCTCATTTTCGCTACAAAAACAAAATGCTGTCCTTAAATTCCCTCATGTCCCACAGTCTTGTCAATGTGTTGCGCAATCTGGCGTTTGTCGGGCTGATATGGTATTTCGGAGGCGCGAGTCTGAGTGCGGCCGGAATTGTTTCGATCGGCGTTTTATACGCGTTTGTTGATTATTTAAACCGTTTGTTCCAGCCGGTTACGGGGATTGTCAACCAATTTTCGAAGCTTGAATTGGCCCGTGTCTCTGCCGCCAGGGTATTCGAGCTTTTACAGGAGGAGGAAACGGAAGAAGAAGGCGCTCCCGCAGACAGAAAGGCGGAAGGGACAGTGGAATTCCGCGATGTTTCTTTTGGATATCGAAAGGGGGAAGAGGTGCTGAAACACATCAGCTTTACAGCTGAAAAAGGGGAGACGGTCGCCCTCGTCGGCCATACGGGGTCCGGCAAAAGCTCCATCCTGAATCTTCTGTTCCGTTTTTATGATGCCCAAAAAGGAGATATCCTGCTGGACGATAAAAGCATATACGGCATGTCAAGGCAGGAGCTGAGGTCGCATATGGGCATTGTGCTGCAAGACCCGTATCTTTTCTCGGGCACGATCGGCTCCAATGTGACACTCGATGATCAGCGTATTTCTTTGGAGCAGGCGGAAGAAGCGCTTCGCCAAGTCGGCGCCGCAAGTCTTCTGCAATCCCTGCCGAAGGGTATCAGAGAGCCCGTCACCGAAAAAGGCGGCACACTGTCCTCAGGCCAGCGTCAGCTGATTTCTTTTGCAAGAGCGCTTGTGTTCGATCCGGCCATATTAATTTTGGATGAGGCGACGGCGCACATTGACACCGAAACAGAAGCAGTCATTCAAAAAGCGCTGCAAGTCGTTCAAGAAGGGCGCACGACATTTATTATCGCCCATCGGCTTTCCACGATCAGACACGCAGACCAGATTCTCGTGCTGGAAAAGGGCCGCATTATTGAAAAGGGAAGCCATGACGAATTAATGGCGCAAAAGGGGCAGTACCATCAAATGTATGAATTGCAGAAAGGAACGGCGAAGTCCGCGGTGTAATCGGAAAGGGTGAATCTAAAGATTCGCCCTTTTTTTCATTCAGTAAGCCAGTCCCACCCGTTTTCTGACAAACTGCGGGCTGATCAGCTCACGGTACAGAAAGTGCGCCGTGTCTCCGACGGTGATTTCAGCGCCGTCTTCAGGAAGGCGATCCTGTTCGAACCGGTAAACTCCGGCAGCGTCTCCGTCAGGAAGGTAGGTGGGACAGATGATCGTCCAGTCAAGATCCTCTGCCAGCAGCATTTCGTATACGCGGGCGTGTTCCTTTGCGGCTCTTGTTGATTTTCGTTTTGATTCTGCCGATTCAAACCGGTATTGATCAGGCATAAGCCGTGATTGAAGGATACCCGCGGTGCCGATCGTAATCAGACGCTGAACATGATGCCGTTTCATGCTGTCTATTATATGGGTCATAGCGGCTGAAAGGGTATCGTCACCGTCCGTGCCGAGACAGCTCACGACTGTGTCCGCTTTGGAAATCAATCGGCTTACATCTTCCCGCCGCCTCGCATTCCCTGTTATGATTTGTTTTTCAGGAATGGGAAGGACTGTTCCGGCTGATCTGACAAGAGCGAATATCTCCATGTGTCCATGTTTCTGCGCTTCTTTTATAAAAGCCTGTCCGACTCTTCCTGTTGCTCCGAGTAAAGCGATGTTCATGTAAAAAAACCTCCTCGCCGCTCATTATATCATTCAAAGCAGCGGGGAAAAGAATACCTGTGAATAAACGGGAAATGGTGGGCAACATATTCATTGACCAAAGAGACACTTACGAACTGAAACAGCTCCCAATTGACTGAGGCAATGAATGACATGTTTTCCCTCCTTTTTTCCTAGGGTATGTGGAATAGGAAAAAAGGGTGACGGCATAAAAGAAGACGCGGTATCCCGCGCCTTCTGTAAGCCATTTATTGAGTTATTGTACGCCTTGGCCGCCCATGTTCTGCTGTGCGAAAGATACTAAACGTTTCGTGATTTCTCCTCCGACAGAACCGTTTGCACGAGAAGTTGTTTCTCCGCCAAGGTTTACGCCGAACTCAGAAGCAATTTCGTATTTCATTTGGTCGATTGCTTGAGCAGCGCCGGGTACTACTAGGTTGTTTGAAGAGTTGTTGTTTGCCATTTGTATGATCTCCTTTATAAAGTAGTATGGTTGGGTTTGCTGGAATTGCACCAGCCGATGGTTTTCGGAATGAAAACCATTGCCAGCTCGGCTTCACCCAATGCTGTTTGCCGCTTTGTACTACGTATTATGGTGAATCAAACGGCATCTCATTCGGAAAACGGTGTGGTAAATAGCGGAAGGAAAAAGAAAAGCCCAGCCTGGTGCGGCTGAGCTTTTAGCTTTCAGTCATATATGTGATAAAGCATTAATTCATGCAGCTCTTTTACGAGAGCCGGCTCTTCTTTTCCCGGATGTGTGTGTCCCCATTCAATGTCTCCGGACTTATGGTAAATCCCTTCGTAATGCGTACCCTGCCAGTAAAATGAAATCCGCCATCCGGGCAGTTTCTCTTTTTTGAATAACGGTTTCCAGCTGAAGTGCGAAATCATGACGTTCACGCTCCTTATGGGAAATGTTGATCTTGTTCATTGTAGCTCATCGTTCAATGCCTGTCCCGGGTAAACCTAAAAAAAGACAGCCTCACCGCCAAAGTTTTTCCGGGGCGGTGATGGACCGTTCTGATAAATACGACGCGTATTCAAAATTTCTCCGTTTTGTCAGGTAATCGACCGATCTCAGCTTCGGATGGGAAAAAATGCTGCGCCCGGGGCGGGAATTGGCTTCAAACATCCAAACTTTCCCTGAATGATCGACGCCGAGGTCAAAACCGATTTCGCCGATAAAACCTTCAATGTGCTCATTTAACACGCGGCTGACCGCCAAGGCGGCTTTTGAAAGTTTCCGCATCATGCCGACTCTCTCTCGCGGATCGCCGTATAATTCAGCTAACGTCCTGACTTCTCCGCCGGTTGCCAGATGCGTCGTGATGCTGTTTTCACCGGAAATTTTTGCCGCAATGGCCGTCACTGTCCATTTCCCCTCGGCGTTTTTATTCGTGTGCACCCTGAAATCGACGGGGCGCCCATCCAGCCGGATCAGATCAATGCCTTGCTGAATTAAAAATGCGGACGGGTCATTGTTTTCTTTAAATGATGTCATGAAGGATGCCGCATCTGAATACTCTGCCGTCACCACCGTTTTTTCCTCATTCGTGTGTTTGACAGATAAGCCGGCATCTGTTTTTTCCACCTTATAAATCCCCGTGCCGAGTGCGCCGTCTGCAGGTTTGATATAGACGGTGCCAAACGTGCTGCATAACGTTTCTAACGCTTCCGCATTCGGGTGCAGGACAGATTTTGGCAGAAGTGAAGCGGTGAGACTGTTTTTTTCCAGAAGCTTATGAATGTCCCATTTATTAAAGAATTGCGGATTAAACCACGGAATCTGATAGTCATTCATCAGCCTTTGTTTTGTCTGCTGTAAAAGCGGAACTTCTTCCGTTTTTCGGCTCGGGAGCCTGTCATATACGACATTCGGAAGCGGGACGGCCGTCCGTTTCCAGCTGTTTTCTTTATAAATCAGCGCTTGGACGGTGCCTTCTTCCCAGTTGATCTGATGAGCCCCGAAAACGAAACAATATCCGTTCGCCTGTTCATGAAGAGAGAGCATCTTGGAAAAGAAGGCTGTACGGTCTCTTAACGGGCGGGACGGCGATGATGTGAACCCGGCTGTGAAAACGCCGATCAGCGGTCCGATGTGCACCGTCTGGCCGTGTATGAGAAAGTCAGCCCGGCTTTTATGCGGTATCAACAGCTCCTCAAACAAATCTTCAGAAAGGAGCGCGCTTTTTTCAAGTGATTGAGAAAAGGCTACACGGCATTTGACAACCTTGGTCCCGAAGGCAGCGGATAAAAGCCCTTCCCGTTTCATGGAGGAGGGGAGAAACAGCGTATTTTTGCTTTTTTTATCGATGCCGACAATCATCCCTTTATGATTCACGCGGTAATACTCCTTTCCGGCTTTCCTGTGACTGAAGTTCGCGGAAGCGTCTCAGCGGACTCGTATACAAATCCTCTTTCGCCTCCGGAGCCACGCTTAAAATAGCTTTCCGTCCCGGCTTTGAGTTGACATCCAAAAGCCAGATGCGTCCGTCTTTGGCATAACAAATATCGAGCCCCAGCTCAAACAGCGGCCCGAACCGTTCATCAAGGAAATAAGGGACGGATTGGGTGATCGAAAAGACATCATCCAATAAAACGGCCTGCTGCTTTCTCGGAATTTCCTCAAACCATGTGTCAAACTTAATCGGTTCAGATCCTCCTGGCAAATGAGATAAAAGACCGTTCTGATAACCCCTTCTGACCGCTTTTCCGACCGTTTCCCAAACGCCTGACTCAGTTTTGCGCATGAAAATGCGGATGTCGCACGGATGCCGCTCTTTATCCTGGATATTTAAGTAGGATTGAAGCAAATAGCGGTGCTGCAGCACTTTTTTGCACCAAGACTTAAAAGACACGTGATTGGAAAATGATTTTGTTTGTTTGTTTTTTCCGATATAGTAAGTGGCCGTAATTGATTTTTTGCCTGTTTCAAGCAGGATGATGCCTCTGCCTCCCGCGCCGAAAGCGGGCTTAAGTATACATGCTTTTTCCTTGGCTAAGTATGATTGCACCTGTTCATAGCGGCTGACTTCGGCCGTTTCAGGAATATAGGGACTGATCAGATGATGCTTTTGGAGCGCATCCGTGACCGTCCATTTATCAGGAAGCCCCCGGCCGATAAATTCCGTTTTCCGATATTTTTTCAGCCATTCGACGATCGGTTTGGCTTTTTGCGCTTCAGCGGATTTTCCGTAAAAACAGCGGTCGTAAATATATTCGGGAATATCGATTTCCGTTTCGTTCCACTTTCCGCTTTGCGGGTGATAGACGAGCGCTTTCACGCGCAAAGAATCCGGAAATATATCAAACGGTGTAAAGCGGGCTAAGCGCACATTATATTGAGGCGCTCTTTCAGCCAATTCCCCGGCGTAATCTTCTTCGTGCCGGCGGGATACAGACATAAAACCGAGTGTTGTCATATTATTACTCCCCCTTTATTCAAAAAGCCGCTGATGGAACGGCCCTTCCATCCAATAAATATGCTAAGCGCATCATAAAAGATGATCTACTGTAAAGAGTACGAAACAGCATCTTGCCTTATTCCTCACAAACAACAATTCAGGTTCTTCATTTGCCCGCATGCCCGCCAGCCTCTATAATACGAATAGATATATCATCAAGAAAATAGAACATAAGATGGAGGCAGAAGAAAAGGAATGGGCATAGCAGGAACGTTTCTATTTATGATTGTGATCGGAGCCGCGATCGGCGCGGTGACGAATCATCTTGCCATTCAGATGTTATTTCGTCCGTACCGGCCGTATTACCTGTTCGGAAAACGGGTTCCGTTTACGCCGGGGCTGATCCCGAAAAGGCGGGATGAATTGGCAAAACAAATGGGGCTCATGGTGACGAACCACCTTTTAACCCCGGAAGGAATAAAAAAGCGGCTTTTATCAGATACCGTTAAAAACCAGGCGCTTCTTTTCGCCGAACAATTCACACAAAAAATGGCCGCTTCCGAGATGACGGTGCACGAAGCTTTGGCCGCCGCGGGCATCCGGAATCCGCAGGAAAAGACGGATGCCTGGATTGACCGTTTTACCGATGAAAAGCTTTCGGACCTGTACCGGAAATATGAGCACCGCGCCATAAAAGACTGGCTTCCTGATGAGCTTCAGGAAAAGCTGGATGAAAAAGTCCCGATGGCCGCAGATTATATTCTAAAGCGGAGCATTGATTATTTTGAGAGCGAAGAAGGGAAAGACAGGCTCGGAAATATGATTGACGACTTTTTGAATTCCCGGGGGATGCTCGGCAGCATGGTGCAGATGTTCCTCGGCAATTCAAGCTTGGCAGACCGTGTGCTGCCTGAGCTGTTAAAGTTTTTGCGCAATGAGGAAACGAAAAAGCTTCTGGCTGATCTGCTTTCTCAAGAATGGGGCAAGCTCAAATCTTATACACTTTATGAGGCCGATGAAAAGTGGAATGCGAAAGATCTGCTGTTCAGCATGAAAAAGCGGGCTTTGGCCGCACTTCAAACCGCGCCCTTTTTCGAATGCCGGCTCGGTGACATCATCTCCCGTTATGAAGGGGAGATTACGGGAACGTACGCGCCGAAGCTGCTTGATGCGGCGCTCGGCAGTATTGCCGCTCATTTGGAGGATGTGCTGAAACGGCTGCGTCTTGAGGAAGTGGTCAAAGAGCAGGTTGATCAGTTTCCCGTTGAACGGCTGGAGGAAATGGTGCTGTCGATTTCCAAGAGAGAATTTAAGATGATAACGTATTTAGGCGGTCTGCTCGGCGGGATAATCGGAGCAATTCAGGCTTTGTTTGTCATTCTTTTCTAAGGAAAACATACGCCGATGATGAAAGTCGCTCCGCAGTCTGTTATAGTGGAGTGGTATGTCCGAAAGGAAGAAAGGAGCGGTTACTATGGCAGTTCATTTTTATGATGCAGCATATGATCTTGAAAAAGCTTTGCGAAACAGTGATGAATACAGCCGTCTGAGAGGGCTTTATGATCAAGTAAACGCAGATGAATCCGCAAAACGCATGTTTGATAACTTCCGCAATGTACAGCTGCAGCTGCAGCAGAAACAGATGTCAGGTGAAGAAATCACTCAGGAAGAAGTAGAGCAGGCACAAAAAACGGTTGCTCTCGTACAGCAGCATGAATTGATTTCTCAGCTGATGGAAGCGGAACAGCGCATGAGCATGCTGATCGGCGAGTTAAACAAAATCATTATGAAACCTCTTGAAGAGCTTTACGGCAGCCCGGAATAAGCTCCACACCCCTCCATCTATGAAATGGAGGGGTTTTTTTATTCAACAGAAAAATCAAGCGAACCTTTTACCGTACCGTTAATGATGACAGACAGAGTGTGAATTCCCCGATAATGCTTGCGGGTGGTTAAATCTTTAAGGGAATGATGTTTGCTGAAGGTTTTTACGTCTCCGTTATCCATGGCGGACTCCGACATCTTAAACACCTTGCGGCTGCGGTGCCCCCTTTTCTTTACAAAATCAATCGCGTATTCAACCCTGACTTTTTGCCGGGCGGATGAGCGGATCTGAAAAGAAAAATGTATGCTTGTTCCGATGGCGGCCGTTTCCGAATTCAGTGTAAAACGTTCCAATGAAATCCGGGAGGCGTCTTCAAACCCGAAAACCGCAAGCGCCTGTTTGTCTCCTCTTTTTAACAGTGTCCTGCAGGCGTGCTTCAAAATCCAGTCCGTGTGCGGACAGCTGCCGAACCGCTCGGCTGCGATCTCTGCCAGAAGATCCGGATGTGTTTTGGAGATGTCATTCAGGTTATTCGCCACGCTTTTTCTGACATATAACGAGTCATCCTTCATCAAGCGGTCCAGAACAGGGAGAATCGGAGAAGGATCTTCAAGAAGAGCCGGAATGGAGATTCCCCATGGCAGGCGCGGTCTTGAGCCTTCGCTGGCAAGCCTTCTGACATGTTCGTCCGGATGCTCCGTCCAGGAACGGAACTCTTTGAACATCCGCACCCGGTCAAGCCTGATAAACGGGCGGACCGCAAATTCGGAAGTGGAAAAACGAGTGAAATACTGAAGCGCCTTCATTGATTCGTCCCAGTGATCCGTTCCGTACTGTTGGACATAATCGGGAAAAATAATCCCGGCGAGCCCTGAGAAGCGGGGAGCTGTCTCATATAAGACGTCAAGCGCCCGTATGTAATCCTTCGGCAGTGTTTCATATAAAGAGTCTGTGATCCGGCGCATCCGCTGTTTTAACGTCAGTCCGGGCCAATCTTCCTGAAACATCAGCGCCCGGCACTTGTCCCGCTCAAAAGCCGGATATGCCGATTTGATTCTGTTCAGAAGTGCTTCTGCAAATTCTTCGTTATAAATATCTTTTAATAGAGACATGACAGTCACCGCTTTTTTTCTTTTATTATATGAGAATGTATGTTCCCTTGCAACTTTATCATACATTCAGCATAGATATTTCCTCTGATTTTTTTAGTTAAAAAAACCCTTGTTTTTTAACAATATAATTGAGATAATAACTCTGAAAGCGCCTACACTTACAGATGATCTAAGGATACGGTCGCCTATACTGCCTGGTATGTTAAGGGGTAGCAACAGAGAGTAAGTGAAACGAGCGCATCAACGGTCAAATAAGGGGTTCCTGATATATTTCGTAAATAGAAATACACATTGGGGAGAAGGCAGCAAATCGATCGTATCCCAACAAAACGACAGTTCAAAGTCTGCTTGAGGCAGGCTTTTTTGCTGCGGAGAAAAGGTTGTTCTAAACAAAGAGACAGGGTCATATCCTAATGACAAGTACAGTCATCAAGGAGGGGGACTTCTCTGTGTCAAAACAAATGCTGGCGTTAAATATAGACGGAGCGCTTCTTCGCTCCAACGGCAAACTTCATCAGACGACAAAGGATGCCATCGAATACGTCAAGAAAAAAGGAATTTACGTCACACTGGTCACAAACCGCCATTTTCGCTCCGCTCAAAAAGTGGCGAAAATATTAAAGCTGAATGCGAAATTGATTACCCACAGCGGCGCATACATTTCTGAAAAAATAGATGAGCCGTTTTTTGAGAAGAAAATATCAGAAGATCACACGTTTAATATCGTTCAAGTGCTGGAAAGCTATCCATGTAATATCCGGCTTCTTCACGAAAAATATTCGATCGGAAACAAGAAGAAAGTGAACTCCAATCTGGTCGGGAAAACGATGATTCATCCGTCCGACCCGATTTTTTATCCGGTGCAGTTTGTCGAATCATTAAGTGACCTGCTCCTTGATGAGCCGGTTTCAGCGCCCGTCATTGAAGTGCATGCCGAAGATGGCCTGCAGGCTGATATAACGGATACGATAATGAAAGCATTCCCGGCCGTCGATGTGATCCGCGTCAACGGAGAAAAACTGAACATCGTGCCTAAAGGGGTTTCAAAAGAAAGCGGACTTTCGATGGTCGCCGCTGATCTCGGGCTTTCAATGGAAGAGGTTGTGGCTATCGGCCATCAGGAAGATGATCTGCCGATGATCGAGCTGGCCGGTCTCGGCGTCGCGATGGGGAATGCCTCAAATGAATTAAAAAGAAAAGCGGATTGGGTGACAAGGTCAAATGATGAACAGGGAGTCGCCTATATGATTAAGGAATATTTCCGCATGCAGCACCGCAAAGGCTTTCTCGATAAGTTCCATATGAAACGGCCGTAATCAAGAGCCGCAGACGCGAAACGCCGGTCTGCGGCTTTTTCGCGGATTGATTTTAGCCTGTTCTTTCTGTACACTAAAGAAAGTTTTGAATCTGAAAAATAAGGTGATCACATTGCAAATAAAAATAGACGGCATCACGGATGACAGGCTGCATCGTCCGCTGCAAAACATCGCGAATTTATTTTTTGAAGAGTGTGTTCTTGCATACGGCGAAACGGAGGAACCCTCTGATCTCGTCATCTCACTTGCCATTTCTCAAGATGCAGACAGCGTGTCGGTATCCGGAGAAATCAAAGGAACCGGCGAAAAGGAACATCATACGAAACCGCTTCTTGCCGGATGGAGCGAAAAAGAAGTATTTAAACAGGTGAAAAATACGCTGTCATATGTCTACTTAAATCTTCTTCAATCGCATACGGGCATGACACAAAAATGGGGAATCTTAACCGGCATCAGGCCTACTAAACTTCTTCATAAAAAGCTGCAGAGCGGCCTGACAAAAGAAGAGGCGCATGCCGATCTGAAAAAAGATTATCTGATCCATGATGAAAAAATCAATCTGATGCAGGAGATTGTCGACCGTCAGCTCGCTGCGGTTCCCGATCTGTACCGGGTCAAAGATGAAGTCAGCATATATATCGGCATCCCGTTCTGCCCGACAAAATGCGCCTACTGCACGTTTCCGGCTTATGCCATTCAAGGACAGGCGGGAAGAGTCGGCTCCTTTTTATGGGGGCTTCACTATGAAATGCAGAAAATCGGAGAATGGCTGAAGCGGCATGATATCAAAGTGACGACCATTTATTTCGGCGGCGGCACGCCGACAAGCATTACCGCTGAGGAAATGGATCTTTTATATGAAGAAATGGTCCGCTCTTTCCCGGATGTCGCGAATATCAGGGAGATTACCGTTGAAGCGGGCCGACCCGACACGATTACGGAGGAAAAGCTGGCCGTTTTAAATAAGTATAAGATTGACAGAATCAGCATCAACCCGCAATCTTATGAAAACGAAACGCTTAAGGCCATCGGCAGACATCATACAGTTGAAGAAACCATCGAAAAATACCATCTTTCCCGCAAACACGGCATGAACAACATCAACATGGACCTGATCATCGGCCTGCCGGGAGAAGGGACGGCTGAGTTCAGGCACAGTCTTGAGGAAACGGAAAAGCTGATGCCTGAATCTTTGACCGTTCATACGCTTTCTTTTAAACGGGCGTCAGAAATGACGAGAAACAAGCATAAGTATAAAGTTGCCGACAGACAGGAAGTGTCCCGCATGATGGATGACGCCGTCCGCTGGACAAAAGAGCACGGCTATACGCCGTACTACTTGTACCGGCAGAAAAACATTCTCGGAAACCTTGAAAATGTCGGATACTCCTTCCCTGGTCAGGAAAGCATCTACAACATTATGATTATGGAAGAAGTGCAGACGATTATCGGTATCGGCTGCGGCGCGGCAAGCAAATTCATTCATCCGGAAACCGGAAAAATCACGCACTTCGCCAATCCGAAAGATCCGAAATCATATAATGACCGATTCGAGCATTATACAGAAGAGAAAATCAAATACTTAGATGAGATGTTCGTCAAATCTGCATTATAATATCAAAAACGGCACGGAATCAGCGTGCCGTTTTTTTTATGTTTAACCGTCTGTAAAAACGGGAAAAGACTATCAGACTGTTATTCGCAAGAGGTGCATAATATGTATGATGTCATAGGAGCGGGAATCGGGCCGTTTAATTTAGGGATTGCCGCATTGTTAGAGGATATACCCGGAACAGACGCTCTTTTTTTCGATAAAAAGAAAGAATTTGCGTGGCATCCGGGCCTGTTAATTAAAGGAACGGATTTACAGGTGGCGTTTCTGGCGGACCTGGTCACGCTCGCCGATCCGAAAAGCCGCTACACGTTTTTAAACTTTCTCCATGAACATGACCGGCTGTACCGGTTTTATACGTTTAATGAATTTGATATTCCGAGACGGGAATTTAACGACTATTTGAGCTGGACGGCTTCAGAAATCAAATCATGCCGTTTCGGCTCAGAGGTAATCGGCGTGAAAAATGCCGGCGGACATTATGACGTCAGCGTCAAGAACATTGAGGACGGAAGCATCAGTGTCTATCAAACGAAGCATTTCGTCATGGGGACGGGGTCTGAACCGCTTATTCCCGCAGAGATTGCTGCCGAAGCGCGTCAGGACACGATGGTCAGCACGGAATATTTGTTTCGGAAAGACGAGCTCGCCGGCGCCGAATCAATTACAGTGGTCGGCTCCGGACAGAGCGCCGCGGAGATCTTTTCTGACTTATTGCACGATGAAAAATACCGCCGCAGCCGGCTGCAATGGGTGACACGCTCCGCCGGATTCCGAGAATTAGAAACCGCCAAGCTCGGGCAGGAAATGTTTACACCTGATTATGTGGAATATTTTAACCGCCTGCCTTTTAAAGAACGGCTGAACACACTTCCTGAGCTGGACGGACTGCGCCACGGCATTGATTCTGACACACTTGCCGCCATTTACGATGCCCTGTATCACAGATCGATCAGCGGAGGTTCGCCTGACGTGTATATTCAGCCGATGGCGGAGCTTGAAAAAATTGAAAAGCAAAACGGGCGCTGCGTACTGAGCTTTCATCAATGGCAGATGGATGAAACCTTTACGGCCGATTCAGAAAAAGTGATATTGGCGACCGGTTTTAAACCTCATATTCCGGAATGGTTTACGGCAATTGCCCCTGATATCGAATGGGAGGATGAGAAACGGTTTAAAGTGACGGCAGATTCCCGTCTTGTCTTTAAGGACGACAGGCGGCATCATTTTTTCACATTAACGAATCTTGATCATGCTCACGGAACGGGCGCTACGAATTTGAAGCTGTCTGTTTACAGAAACCAAAAAATCATCAATACCATTCTGGGAAAAGAGCATTTCTCCATTAATAAAAAAACGGCTTTTCAGCAATTTCTTCCCGCTCAAAAAAACTGACCCCTTATGAAGAGGTCAGTTTTTTTTATGATTTCTGCGGCTTCTTTTCAGGCGTCTTCCATTTGAACACGCTGTTCAACAGGAGATATATCCGCTTCGATTCTTTCGTGAGCAAAGGGCCGAAGATGGCCAGTATCAAAACATATAAGGCGGCGAAAGGTTTAAGTGAAGCGGACAGGCCGCCGGCGATGCCGAGATTTGCGACGATAATGGAGAATTCGCCGCGTGACACAATGGTCAGCCCGATATTAGACGATGCTTTATGAGAAAGCCCCGCCCGGCGCCCGGCGATCATGCCGGCGATAAAGTTTCCGGCAATCGTCAGCAGAACGGCGCCAAGGGCAAGCCATACCGCATCTCCGAGTGAAAACGGATCAATGCTGAGACCGAAGCTGAAGAAAAACATGGCCCCGAAAAAGTCACGGAACGGCACGACAAGATGCTCAATCCTGTCAGAATGGGCCGTCTCCGAAAACACGAGTCCGAGCAAGAGCGCGCCGATCGCTTCAGCGACATGAATCGTTTCGGAAAAGCCGGCAATGAAAAAGAGCGCGGCGAAAATGACGATGACAAATACCTCGTTTGAACGGATATCAAGCAGCTTGTTCAGCAGAGGCGGCAATTTTCGGGCGGCAATGAAAAACAGCAGCATATATCCGAAAGCGATCACGATTGACATCAGCGCGCCTCCGACAGACGTCGCGTCTCCCAGAACAAGCCCGGAAACGACCGATAAGTAAACCGCCAGAAAGATATCCTCAAACATAATGATGCCGAGAATCAGCTCCGTTTCCGGATTGGCCGTGCGCTTTAAGTCAACAAGCACCTTTGCGACAATGGCGCTTGATGATATCGTGATGACGCCTGCCAATACAAGCACTTCCAAAAAGGAAAAGCCCGTGATAAAGCCGTATATCAGCCCTAAACTGAAATTAATCAGAATATAAATCGTTCCGCCGGCGGCGATTGAACGTCCGGATTTGACTAATTTTCCGACCGAGAATTCAAGCCCGAGGTAAAAGAGGAGGAACAGGACGCCCATCCGTCCGAAAAATTCAATCACTTCCCGGCTTTCGATAAACGTCAGGTCAATGATGCCCGCTTGGGGTGCGTGCGGCCCGACAAGCATTCCTAAAATGATCAGGAAGGGGATGATCGAGAATTTAATTTTATTGGCTATGACACTCGCAATGGCTACAAGAACTAACGCCGTACCGACTTCAAATACGAGATGGTCCATAAACAGATCACACTCCGTCTCTGGAGAGGAAGTCTTGGATCAGCTTTTTCAGATGCTTTCTTTCACCTGAGAGGACGAGTGTATCGTTTGCTTCAAGGAGCGAATCAGCGCCCGGGTTTAAAAGCTTTTTCCGGTTATGCTTAATGATGGCGATGACCGTCACGTCATAGTTCTGCCGCACATCCAGTTCGCCGAGCGTCCGCCCTGCCGCTTTTGCCCCTTTTTCAACTTTAAACCATTCGATAATCAGATCGTTGAACGCCATTTCAATCGATTCAAGCGCCTGCGGTTTATACACCATACCGCCGATAATCGCGGCAATCTGTCTTGCTTCCGCATCATCAAGTGAAATGCTTGCCAGAAGCTCATCAGGGTCGCGGTCATCAAATCTGTAAATTTCCCGCCTGCCGTCATCATGAATGATGATCGTCATTTTTTCATGATTTCTCGTTTCGATTTCGAATTTTTTCCCGATACCGGGCAGATCGTTTTCTTTAATATTCATAAAAAATCCCTCCGGAATATACTGTTTTTACATCGTAAATACAGATTGGCAATGAGAAATTTTCTGATGCCGGAGGTAATTTGACTGGTATTGTATCGGAATGGCGCATGTCCTTTCCATTGTGGAATCAATGAATTGATCAAGAGGTTTGACAGATAACAGGGAGATCATCCGGGATAACGCACCGTATCCTTTTGACAGGCCTTGCGGAGCGGTTTTGGTGTGAACCGGCGTCTTTGCCGAATCCGTTTCCTGCGGGTAAACCGAAATTTGTACATGGCTGTCTGTTTCTGTCACCAATTGGGAAGGAAGAGCGACATCCGAAGGGGGGAACAGCACCATAAAAAAGCTCAGTAACAAGCTGAGTATCACATATTTCATTATCGGCGTTTTTCCCCCCTTTTGTTTTGTATATCAATTTCACTATATAAAAATGTATGTTCAGTTTCAAATGATATGCATTTTTCGGTATCTGTTGACCTTGAAAAATAAAGGAATTTCGCTTCGGCGGAAGGAATATATCATTTGAACAAAATATGTAAGCGGATTCAAGGAGGATGTAAACATGCAGTATATTCGCTATGAAGAAAAGGGAAAGATTGCGGAGATTGTGCTGAACCGGCCTGACAGTTACAACGCGCTGAATGAACAAATGCTCCGGGAATTGGAAAACGCATGCGTGATGGCAGCCGACAGTGAGGCGCTTATCGTGCTTTTACGGGGGGAAGGCCGGGGATTTTCCGCGGGCGGTGATATTCAGATGATGACGTCGGATCATGATTCAGGAGAATATGAACGGCTCATGAAAATGATCGAATCCATTACGCTGACGCTCTATGATATGAAAAAAATTGTGATAGCCGCCATCCACGGAGCTGCGGCGGGGCTCGGGCTGAGTTTCGCGCTGTGCGCCGATGTGGTGCTCGCCGAAGAAAACGCCCGACTCGCGATGAATTTCATCGGCATCGGATTGGTTCCCGACGGAGGAGGCCATTATTTATTAATGAGACGCGTCGGTGAGATCGAAGCGAAAAAACTGATTTGGAGCGGTGAAAAATTGCCTGCTGAAAAAGCGGTGCGGCTCAAGCTTGCCGACGGGCTGTTCAGCGGCGGCCCTGCGGAGGGGGCACAACCGTATATCGACCGATTGCTGCATGCGCCGCTGTCAGCGATGATTGAAACGAAGGCTATTTATCAGAGCCTCCATATCAGCCGGTTAAAAGATGTTTTGTCTCTTGAACGAAAGGCCCAGGAAAATATGAGAAAAACGGATGATCATAAAGAGGGCATCCGCGCCTTTTTAGAAAAACGGACGCCGCAATTTAACCGGTAACATACAGAAGCCGGAAAGCTTCTGTTATCTGTGGAATAAAATCAGCTTTCCGGCTTCATTTACCAAGCGATGAGTACTGTTCTCAAGCTTTTTTTCCTTCAATAAAGCCTCTCCGGCGGCCTTCGCCTCCGCCTCATTATCCGCTTCGATCCGTTCATTCAGCAGCGTTTCTCCCGACGCATGGAAGGCGGTCAATACATATTGTCCCATCATGTCACCCCCTTTATAGAATGATATTCTGATAAAGAATTTAAAATCCTCCATTAATTTTTACCCATTATTAGTATATAATGGGTCAAGGGAGGAGTTGGATTCGTGCTTACAATTGAAAACGTAACGAAAACATTCGGCAGCTTTACCGCTGTTGACAATTTGAACCTGCAAATACCTGAAAGGGAAATGTTCGGGCTGCTCGGCGCAAACGGCGCGGGAAAAACGACGACCTTTCGGATGATTTTAGGTCTTTTAAGCCTGACTGACGGGCATATCACCTGGAAAGGGCAGCCGGTCAATTATTCCATCAGTGAAAAAATCGGCTATCTCCCGGAAGAGCGGGGGCTGTATCCGAAAGTGAAGGTGAGTGACCAGCTTGTCTATTTGGCGAGATTAAAAGGAATGGGCAAAAAAGAGGCGGAAAAAGAGCTCATGACATGGCTCGAGCGGTTCGGCATTACAGATTACAAGAATAAGAAAGTCGAAGAGCTGTCGAAAGGAAACCAGCAGAAAATCCAGTTCATTTCGGCCGTCCTGCATAAGCCTGAACTGCTGATTCTCGATGAACCTTTCAGCGGTCTTGATCCGGTGAATGTCGAGCTGCTGAAAGAAGCGGTCATTTCTTTGAAAAACAGCGGCGTTTCCATCGTTTTTTCAAGCCACCGAATGGAGCATGTGGAAGAACTTTGCGAGAATTTGTGCATTCTCCAGAAGGGAAAACCCGTCGTTCAAGGCAATCTGAAAGACATTAAGCGGTCTTTCGGCAAAAAAAATGTCACCGTTCATTCAGATGATGACCTCAGCTTTTTAAAAACGCATGAAGGCGTCGTGAAATGGAAGGAAACAAATGACGGGATCAGACTGCAGGTCGCGAATGAACCGGTTTCTCAGGATATTTTCCAGGCGCTGCAAGGGAAAGGTTTTATACGGAAGTTCGAATTGGAAGAGCCGTCACTGCATGATATTTTTATAGAAAAGGTGGGGGCCGTATATGAATAAATTTTGGATTATGCTGTTTCATACATATAAAAACAAAATCGCGACAAAGTCATTCATTATTTCGACGGCCATTACCGTTTTATTAGTATTAGCGGTGACCAACCTGCAATCGATTATATCCGTGTTTCAATCGGATGACGGCAAGCAGCAAATTGCGGTGATTGATGAAACGGGCGGGCTGTACCCGGCGTTTGCAAAACAGCTTAAAGCGGCGGATACAGACAATGATCTGCAGGCAATGGAGACGAAGGAGTCCGAAAAAGATGCCGTAAAGCGTGTCAAAGACGGTGAATGGGACGGACTGTTTATCATCAGACAAGATCAAAAAGGAACGATAACAGGAGCATACAAGGCGCTGACCATTTCCGATGAATCAGCATATAAACTGCTCAAGCAGGCTTTAACCCAGACAAAAACCGCTGTTGAAACCGCCAAGCTCGGCATTTCGGCAGAAAAAGTCAGCAGCCTCTACACTCCGCCGGAAGTCAGCAAAGACGCGCTGGAAAAAGGGGCGAAATCTGAGGAAGAGCTCGGTCAGGTAATGGGGCTTGTATACATCATGCTGTTTGTCATCTACTTCTCAGTTATCATGTACGCAAGCATGATTGCGATGGAAGTGGCGACGGAAAAATCGTCCCGCGTCATGGAAATTTTAATTTCAAGCATGCCGCCGATTCAGCAGATGTTTGCCAAACTGTTCGGTATCGCGCTCGTGGGGATCACACAGTTTGCGGTGCTGATTGCGGCTGGTTATCTCTCACTGAAGCTGAACCCTCAAAATGATGCGTCGTCGCCGATCAGTGCATTTCTCAATTTTACGGATGTTCCCGTCTCGACGATAGTCTATGCTGTCATTTTCTATTTGCTCGGCTATTTTCTTTACGCGACGCTTGCCGCGTTTCTCGGCAGTGTTGTCAGCCGGATAGAGGACGTACAGCAGACGATTCAGCCGATGGTTTTTTTAGTCGTGGCAGGTTTTATGATCGCCATGTTCGGCATCGGCAATCCTGACGCCGGTTTTATTACCGTTACATCTTACATTCCGTTTTTCACGCCGATGATTATGTTTTTACGCGTCGGGATGCTCGATATCCCGTTTTGGCAGGCTGCGGCCGGAATCGCCCTGGCACTGGTCACTATCGTGATCTTTGCAGCGGTCGGCGCGAAAATTTACAAAGGCGGCGTTTTGATTTACGGAAACGCCAGCGGATTCAAAGCGATCAAACAAGCGCTGCGCATCTCCAAAAAATAAGTGAAACAGCCCGGAACAGCCGGGCTGTTTTTTTATTTTACAGAACGTGCATTCGTATAAAAACGGTGCTAAAATAAGGGTAATTCAATTTGCAGAAAGGGGAGGGCGAGATGGCTGATCTGACGTTTATTCATGCCGCTGACCTGCATCTGGACAGCCCGTTTTACGGCATTTCGAATCTGCCTGAACCGGTATATGCGCGTATTAAAGAAAGCACATTTCACAGCGTCCGCCGACTGACGGACGGGGCACTCCGGGAGCAGGCAGATTTCGTGCTGCTTTCGGGGGATCTGTTTGACGAAGCCAACAGAAGTTTAAAAGCCCAGCTGTTTTTGAGAAAACAGTTTACGAGATTACAGGAAGCGGATATCCAAGTGTTCGTCATATTCGGCAACCATGATCATTTGGGCGGTAAGTGGACGCCGATTGAATGGCCTGAAAATGTACATACATTCACCTCGGATACACCGGAGGAAAAATCTTTCTTTAAAAACGGAGAGCTTGCGGCAAGCATATACGGATGCAGCTATCAGGAAAGAAGCGTAACGGTCAATCAGGCGGCCCGTTACCGGAAAATGACCGGCGCGCCTTATCATATCGGCATGCTCCACGGCATGTTATCAGGAGCGGAAGGGCATGACCCGTACAGCCCGTTTACGAAAGAAGACCTTGAAAAAAGCGGCATGGATTACTGGGCGCTCGGACACATTCATAAACGGCAGGTTCTGTCCGCCCAGCATCCCGCCGCCATTTACCCGGGGAATATTCAAGCCCGGCATTTAAAAGAAACCGGGCCTAAGGGATATTATCTCGTCCGGGCGGCAAACGGTGAGATGTCTTGGGAATTCAAAGAAGCGCATGATGTGTTATGGGAGGAAATTGATCTTGATATCTCCGGAGCTGAACATATGACTTCACTTCTGAAAGCCGCATCGGATACATTCTCCGGCTTGCGCGCGGCGGGCCGCCCGGCATGTGTCAGGCTGGTGCTTCGCGGCGCGGCGCCCCGCTTTTGGACGGAGGCGCCCGCAGGCATCGCGGAGGAGCTTCTTTCCGCTTTACAGGAGGAAGAGGCCGAAGAGGAATGTTTCGTCTGGCCGCTTGCGCTTGAGGATCGGACGGATGAAACAGACACCGTGCCGCCCGATCCGTTTTTTAAAGGGCTCCTTCAGGACATAGAACAATGCGCGGACATGAGCGGTGTGTTTGAAGCCCTTGAGCGTCATCCCGTATACCGGCGTCAGATGGCTTCATTTACAGATGAAGAGATACTGGATATTAAGCGGCAGGCTCAAGCCGTTTTAAGACGCCAGATGAAGGAGCTTCAGCGATGAAAATAACGGCGATGCATATTTACCAATACGGAAAATTTTCAGACCGAAGTTTTCAGCTGTCAGATTCTCCCGTGCAAGTGATCTACGGGTTAAATGAAGCGGGCAAAACGACATTGATGTCCTTTATCAAAAGCGTACTGTTCGGTTTTCCGAAATCAAAAAAATACGAACCGAAAAACGGCGGGGTTTACGGCGGCACTGTGGAATTGAAGCATGGCGATCACGGCGCTGTCAAAATCGAACGGACAAAAGGCGCTGCCGAAAAAGTCAGAGTGTATACGGCTTCAGGCGAAATCAAGGACGGAGAATGGCTCAAACAGCTTCTTTCCGATACAGATCGGGCGCTGTACGAAGCGATCTATTCGTTCGATGTATTCGGACTGCAGGAGATTCAAGCTTTTAACCGGGACAAAATCGGCGAGTTTCTCCTGTATTCGAGCTTATTCGGGTCGGAAGCGGCGGCAAAGCTTGACGGGCGGCTGGCAAAAGAACTTGACAGGATGTATAAGCCGAACGGGCGGAACCCCCGCTTAAATCAGGAGTTGGATACATTAAAGCGGCTCAGCGCCCAGCTGAAACAGGCGGAAGCTGCGGAAGCGGGCTATCACAGCCTTCTGGAAGAGAAAAAAAGCGCCGGCGGCCGTTTGCAGGATGCCGAAGCACGATTGAAAGACATAACTGAAGAAATCAAAACAGTAAAATCGGCGATAGAAGCAAAGCCGCTCGCAGACAAAAAAACAGCCTTGGAAAGCGAACTTTCTTCTTATCCGGAAGCATTGAAGCAATTCCCGAAGGATGGAATGCATCAGCTTGAAAAATACGAATCGCATCTCCATCCGAAAGCGGCCCGTCTTGAGGGGCTTCGGGCAAAAGCGGCTGAACTCAGGCGGCAGGCTGATCTGCTCGCTCCAAATGAGGACTTGCTGCAAAAAGAGCGGCAGCTGCAGGAGCTTTCCGGCGAGCAGCATATGTATGAATCGCGCGGCGAACAGCTTGCAGCCATCCAATCACAGATCCGGCAGACATCTGCCCGCGTTTTGTCAGAATTGCAGCAGCTCGGAAGACATGAGGAAGACGGCATTCTTTCACTGAACACCGATTATGAATATGAATGGCGGCTGCAGGAAGCCGTGCAGAGCGCCGGACAGGCAAGAGAAAGAAAGACACAGCTTGATGCGATTTTCGAACAAGCGCGGCTGGAGCTGGAAGAAGCCGAACGAAAACATGCCTTGACGGCGGAAAACATTTTGGACCCCGCTGTCAGGAAAGAAAAAGAAGCCGCTTTACAATCATATAAGCAAACGGCTGATACAGAAGGAAACGAATGGCAGGCACATGTTCAGCAGCTGGAAAAACAGCGCGCCAAACAAAAAAAGCTCTTTCTCGGTGCGGGCATTCTGTTCATTGCGATTTTCGCTATGTTAAAGGAATGGCTGCCCGCCGCCCTTTTTACCGGTGCTCTGCTGCTGTATATGCTGTCCGGCATGCAAAAACCGCTGCCGTCAGAAAGAGGAGGGCCCGGACACAAGAAAAAGAAGCCGGCGATCTCTAAAGAAGCGGCTGATCTTCTGCAGGAAGAGCTTTGGCGTGACGGCCGGCACCGGCAGCAGCTGATTGCGGATCAAGCCGTGCTTGAACAGAAAGAAGCGGCATATGAAAGAGTCATCCGCCAATATGAAGAATGGGAGGCGGAAATGGCGCCGTCTGAAAAACAGGCGGAACTTTTTATGAAGGAACTGGGGTTTTCAGGAAGTCCTTCCCATCTTCTTGACGCATATCATGTAATGAAAGATGTCAAAAAAGAAATCCTTAACAAGCATGAGCTGACCATTGAAGCGGGCCGGCTGCAAAAGCTGCAAAGAGCATTTGAGGACCGGGTCAAAAAGCTGAGTCCTTCAGACGGAAGGGAGCTGTCCGTAAGAGAAAGACTGCACGTTTTGCTGGCGCAGGCGGAACGGGCCCGTGAGGAAGCAAAACGAAAGCAGGCGCTCGAAACGGATCTGCTGCATGCACAAGAGCAAATGCGTGAATTAAACGAAGAAGTTCATTACTACGAACAGCAGGTCAAACAGCTTTTCATGGCGGCAGGCGCAAAAAACCGCGAACACTTTTGTGAACTCGCCAGGCTGAATGAAAGCCGCCGGGAAACAGAGCGGCAGCTGCGCGAAATCAAAACGCACTTGTCCGGCATAGGCGGAAAACAGCTGGAGCCGTACATGAGCCGCACAGTGTCCGAACTTGAACATACAGTCGTTCAGAAGGAAACAGAGAAAAAAACGCTTGAGGAAAAAAGCGCCCAGCTCCGTGAGCAAACCGCTTTATTAACGGTGAAGCAAGAGCAGCTGGAGTCCTCGGGGCTTGTATCCGATTTAAAACAGCAGACAGAAATGCAGAAGGAGCGCGTGAAAAAAACCGCTAAAGAGTGGGCCGCATTACAGACGGTCAGACACATTATCAGGGAAAAAATGGAGCGGCATAAAAAAGTGACGCTTCCCCGTCTGTTAGAAACCGCCGGTGCATTATACGGACCGCTTACGGACGGACGCTATCACAAATTGTATTTTTCCGAGGCTGATGATTCCATTATGGTCATGCGGAAAGACGGAACGGTGTTTTCTGCAGGCGAACTCTCACAGGCGGCATGCGAGCAGCTTTATGCGGCGATTCGTTTTGCCCTTGCGTCAGAGAGGGAATCTGCGGTATCACTGCCGTTTTTACTTGATGACAGTTTTGTCCATTTTGACAGGCAGCGGCTGCAGCGGCTGTTTGATGTGCTGAATCAGCTTTCAGAAGGCGGGCGGCAGATACTTTATTTTACCTGCCATGAGCATGTCAGCCGGTCTTTTCACAGCGGACAAGTCATGCGGCTCCTGTCATAAAAGAGTTTATTTTCAAAAAAGAGGTATGTGCTATACTGGTATTATGTAAGATATGGAGGGAGCTTTTAATAGAATGGCAAAAGGTATTATGCTGCACGAGGTCGGCGAGCAGGTCGATCAATACTTTCTGATTAAATCTTCGACTAAGGGAATCGCAAGCAACGGAAAACCATTCCTGACGTTAATGCTGCAGGACCAATCGGGAGATATCGAAGCGAAGCTGTGGGATGCCAAGCCGACTGATGAAGTAACGTACGCGGCGCAGACGATCGTGAAGGTGATTGGAGATGTCCATCACTATCGCGGACGAAACCAGCTTAAGCTGAGAAACATCCGGCCGGCCGGCGAGAACGAAAATGTCAGCATTGATGATTTTCTGGAAACGGCGCCGATTCCGAAAAACGAAATGATGGAAACCGTCACTCAATACATTTTTGAAATGAAAAATCCAAACATCCAGCGGATCACGAGACATCTGGTCAAAAAATATGCGGCTGAGTTTATGGATTATCCGGCGGCGGCTAAAAACCACCATGAGTTCGTTTCAGGGCTTGCGTATCATGTAGTGTCCATGCTGAACCTGGCAAAAGCGATAGCCGATCTGTATCCGTCTCTTGACCGGGATTTACTGTATGCCGGAGTCATTCTGCATGATCTCGGCAAAGTAAAAGAGCTTTCAGGCCCCGTCTCCACAACGTACACCGTGGAAGGGAATCTGCTCGGACACATTTCGATCATGGTGACAGAGCTTTCAAAAGCAGCCGAAGAGCTTCAGATTGACGCTGAAGAAGTGCTGATTCTGAAGCATTTGATTTTAAGCCATCACGGAAAAGCGGAATGGGGAAGCCCGAAACCGCCGATGGTGAAGGAAGCGGAAATTCTTCACTACATTGACAATCTGGATGCAAAAATGATCATGATGGACAGAGCGCTGGAACGGGTGAAGCCGGGCGAATACACAGAGCGTGTATTTGCGCTTGAAAACCGTTCTTTCTACAAACCGACTTTCCATCAATAAGATAAAAAGGCCGATTCTCTATGATCGGTCTTTTTTACGTTCAGCTCTCATAACTTGTCTTTATCAAGCATAGCTTAGAATAAAGACTCTGGGTGAAAAAGGGAGGAAACCGACGTGCTATTTTTTCCTTGGTGGGTATACCTTTGCATTATCGGAATTATTTTCAGCGCCTATAAGCTTTTCACAACAGCTAAAGAAGAGGAAAAGCTTGACCAGTCGTTTATTGAAAAAGAAGGAAGGGTGTATATTGAACGGATGGAACAGGAACGCGAGCGCCGTATGGCGGCGCCCCCAAGTGAAAACGCGGATGCGGAAGAAAACTCCAATCATTCCATCGCATAAAAAAACTGTGCGGCTCACCGAGAGCCCGCACAGTTTTTTTATTTAGATTGAGAAGATGATGATGTTGAAGTGTTAAACGTGTCTTTTAAGTCTTTGTCTTCCACTTTTACGTCAGCTTTTTTCATGACTTTTTGAATTGCCGCTTGTACAGCTGAGTTGTCGTTTAATTTCTGTTTAAGAACTTCTTCTTTCAGTTCTTTTTTCATGTCATCATATTTGCCGCGTTCTTCTGTCTTTTTGATGATATGATAACCGAATTTGGTTTTGACCGGATCGCTGACTTGTCCGACTTTCAGGCCAAATGCAGCTTTGCTGAATGTTTCATCCATTGACTTTTTATCGAACCAGCCAAGGTCGCCGCCGCTGTCTTTTGATGTGTCAGTTGAGTATTCTTTCGCAAGCGTTTCAAACTTCTCGCCTTTTTTCAGCTTTTTCTCCACTTCGTCAGCTGTCTTTTTGTCAGCGACAAGGATGTGGCTCGCGCGGATTTTACCTTTTAAGCCGTCGTAATATTCTTTCGTATCGGAGTCAGATACTTTAATGTTGTCTTTCGCCGCTTTTTGTGCAAGCAGTTCGTACTTTACCTGATCTTTCAGGTAATCTTCGCCGTACTGCTGTTTAAGGGCGCTGTACTGATCACCGAGCTGCGTTTTGTACTCTTTCAGCTTGGTATCGATTTCTTTATCCGATACTTTGTATTTTTTTGCTAATACTTTTTCTTGTACGAGCTGTGTCAGCACACTTGCGCCCGCGGTTTTTTTCATGTTCGTGTAGAGCTCGCCTTTTGTTACATTTCCGGCATCCGTCTTGGCAATCACGTCGTTGTCGCCGCTGCTGCAAGCGCTGAGAGCCAGGACGCTCGTTGCCGTAATAGCTGCTATCGCGATTTTCTTCATTCCATTAAACACTCCTAATCATCCAAATTAAATTGCATATGCGTATCATAACATATTGTGGCTTTCTGTAAAAAGATTTTAAATAAAGGGCATTCGTCTAGTCAAACTTTTTCCTGATACATACAAATATATTGATCATGAAAAGGAGGTAATGAACCATGGGCGGAGGATATTCAAACGGTTTCGCACTGCTCGTAGTACTGTTCATATTGCTTATCATCGTAGGTGCAGCTTACATTTGTTAAGCGAAACGGATCGCTTTTTCCAAAAGCGGTCCGTTTTCTTACCCGGGCGCCTAATCGTTTCAGAAGTAAATTGCATATGATGTAATTGGAAAAATAAAACGTTTTGTAGGAGGTGCTTTTGGAGATGGGTGAAGTATTTGCAGGCGGTTTTGCATTATTGGTTGTTCTGTTCATCTTATTGATCATCATCGGCGCTTCTTGGCTTTATTAAGAAAAAAATATGGCTGTCGGGGGTCAGACCTCCGTCAGCCATATTTTTTTGCCTGTTTACACAGTAAAGGAGATCTCGACGAATGAAGAGATCAGTAAAATTAAAATAGATACATTAATAAAACGGAATACCTTATCCTGCCGGTCTTCAGGAATCTCTCTGACAAGGCATAATGTATTTGTGAGCCTGTTTATGAAATAAAGAATAAACAGGGCAGCCACGATAAAATAGAATAAAATGATGGGAGATTCCCCCTCTCTCTGAACTGCTCCCATATTACATTACCAAATATTTATTAAAAAAGATAGAATGTAACCTGAAAAATCAGCGGGACATCAAGACTCCGGCACTTTTTTTACTAAAATATCAAAACCGTCGGATTCCTGGTCAATCAGACATGATTTGGGCGCTTTGACCAGATGGAGCGCAAACAGAAGATCAGGCAGGCAGTACCCCGCATGGATGCTCGAAATCATATAAAAGTAATGAGCGTGTCTCGGAAATGCCAGTCCGGCATAAAACAATAACGGCGTAATGAATAAAAACGGGCTGATCGTTGAAATCAGCATCGTCGTTTTCGGTATGCCTTTCCATGTCGGCATCCGCAAGAAGTACATTTTCATTTCCTTTTTTCTTTTTTTACAGATCATCGGCAGGACATGTATGACTTTATGTACAAATAAAGTAACAACGAGCAGCACACAAAAAGCAAACACGTGCCCGTCACTTAAACTGATATTCGGACGCAGCAGCCCGAATGCCAAGAAGTTGCATATAAAAAACAGGATCATAAAACCTACAGCAGTCAATAATAAACGAACCGCACCATAATCTTTGATCAGATTAATGGTTTTCCAGCAATTCATCAGAGTCATCCTTCCGTACAAAGATGGAATACAATCTCAAAATAATTTACTCTCTTCAGGAGAAAAAATCAATCCTTTTTTAAAGAAAAAAATAAACCTGGAAAGAGAAGAACAGAAGAGCTCGGTGAAACATGGAAATGTACGGTTTAACCTTTCTTCTCCATTCATTATCAGCTAAAATAAGATTAAAGATAGAAAGAAGTGAAACGGATGGATTCAATGGATCAGCGTATCGGGCGTTTAGAATATTACATACAATTGCTGGTGAAAACGGTGGATATGGATAAGTACCCTTTTTATGCGATGATGATTGAAAAAGGGCTGACCGAAGAAGAAGGAGAAGAGGTCGGGCGGATCTGCCGCGAATTGGAGGACGAGCTGGAGTCGCAAAAAGCGCAAGGCTTTGTGACGTTTGACAAGCTCCTTGCGCTTTTTGCGGGACAGCTGAACGAAAAATTAGATGTTCATGAAACGATTTTTGCTCTGTATGAGCAGGGGCTTTATACAGCGCTGATGGAAGAATTTATTGAGATTATGAAGCACTTTGATTAACTGTTGATCGGTTCCAGCTCTTCAGCCGTTTCATGGACAGCCGATTCGTCCGTTTTTTTCTTCAGCCTTCCGTCTTCACTATCAAAATCATTGTTTATGTTTGTCAATGATTTCTCGAATATCTCCATAAAATCTTCGCCGTAAATGTGGCGGATGACACAGGTTAATTCTTCAACCTCAGGAAACTTCCCGAATAAGTGGTAGATCGGCTGTGAGCCTTTAAACACAGCGTTTCTCGACGGATCAAACTCCTCAAGCAGGCTTTCGAATACATTTTCCCCTTCTTCTGTTAACTGAATGTACGTGTTCCGTTTATCATTCAGCCGCTTGGAAAATTTCAGATATCCCCGTTCTTCAAGCTTTTTTGAAAAGTTAAATGCAGTTGATACGTGCATAACGCCGAATTTGGCGATTTCTGAAATAGAAGCTCCTTTAAGCTGATAGGCAATCCATAATATATGATGCTCATTAATATTAAGGTCGTACGGCTTCAGCCAATTCTGCCAGTCTTTCTCGATAGATTTCCAGAGCGCTTTGGACAGCTGCGCCATTTTTTGGGTATAGATTAAAGCTTCTTTTAGATCGTAAGGCGGTTCAACACGATTCAATACAGATCACCTGCTTCACATTTTCTTTTCCTCTATTATGCCAATAAAATAAAGATTAATAAAGATGAAAATTTAAGAATTTTATAATAAATTCTTGATCCGTTGCTGGGAAAGGCTTTAAACCGCAAAAAAAAGTGCGGAACGCAATATGTCCGCACTTTTTTTTGGTTGTATAGGATATTAGTTTTGTAAGGTTTTCTCCAGCTGTCTGATTTTCTCTTCGATATCAGCGATTTCCTTTTGGAGATCCTGTTGGTGCGGCTTGATTTCCTCCTGCCACCTTTTAATGTTGGTCTGAAGCTCTCCGCCTACGTCTTTAATGACTTCTGCGCTTTCTTTCGCCGTTTGGACAAGCTGGTCCTTAAGCGCCATTCCGTCTTTTTTTAACCGTTTGATTGTGTCCTCAATTGAATTGCAATTCGCTTTGATTTTGCCCCGCAGCTCTTTTCCGGATGAAGGAGCCGAGAGTAACACCGCTGCGCCTCCGATCAATCCGCCTACGAAAAGGCCTGTTAAAAGGGAACGTCCGTCAGCCATTTGAAATCACCCCGTTTTTTTTCTCATAACTTTTATCATTTTTGTTCAGAAGAATAAACTTCTATACATAGCTTGCTTTATTTTAGCATATTTTTTAAGGGAAAAGGAGGGAGAAGGTTGTCTGTCTTTATGATTGTTTTATCTTGTATGGCTCTTGTCTTTGCGGCGGGCGCCGTTTATTACCTGAAACTGCTCGGCCAGGCCGCTTCTTATCCGCCGAAGCGGGTCGTCCGCCAAAAGGCCATCGTCTGCTCAGCAGGAACCGCCCTCGCATTGTTCCTTATTTTTTTCACAAAACTTCTCGTATAAAACATGCTGAAACACATTAAAAAACCTCTTCCGGCCGGAAGAGGTTTCGGTATGCGGTTATTTCACCGTTTCAATCATATTGGACCGTTTTAAGATCGTCTGCACAATCGGATGCATAATGATAATGGCGATCGTATTCAGCGCAGCCGCCGGAAGGACGACCGCGAGCACCAATGCGGTGAATCCGCCCGGCAGGCCGACAATCAGAAGGGCCAGCGCCAAAAAGAGCAAACCGGAGATGAAGGTGCCGGCTATCGTAATGACGGCGGCGGGCGCTGTTTTCACGCTCTTTTTCACCAAAAGCGCCAGCGCGAGAAACAGAAACGCCGTTACCGGTTTTTCAATGATATTCGGAAGCTGTCCGCCCGGAAAAGATGTCGTAAGTGCGGAAATGATTCCTGTTACAATCCCGATCATCAGCACGTTCTGCACACGGGGGAATAACAGAATACCCATAAACATCATCACAAGCATCATATCGGGTTTCATTCCGAATAATACCGGCGGCATAATGGAATGAAGCACCGCTCCGATTGCCGCAAACAGGGCCATAATGACTAATTCTTTTGTTTTCATACTAAGCTCTCCTCTGCTAAGCTTTTTCGCCATCCAATAATATGCTCGTCATTTATTGCGATGGCCGGAAAAATTGATATGCAAACAGTATATCAAAGGAACCGTTATGTTAGAAGAAATTTATTCGTTTTCCTGCTGGAACTTTCTCATAAACTGAGCCAGTTTTTCACAATCAGCCAGGCTGACGGCGTTGTAGATAGACGCCCTGCAGCCTCCGACTGAGCGGTGGCCTCCGAGTCCGGTCATTTTAGCCGCTTTCGCTTCTTCAACGAATTTTTTCGTGAGACTGCTGTCGCGGAGGGTGAACGTGACGTTCATGTGAGAACGGCTGTCTTTTGCGGCATGCCCCGCGTAAAACCCGCCGCTTGTGTCGATTGTGCCGTACAGGACGTCGGCCTTTTCCTGATTGCGCCGTTCAGCCGCTTCGACACCGCCGTTTTCAGCCAGCCATTCAAGGACGAGGCTCAGCATATAAATCGCAAATGTAGGCGGCGTATTATACAGTGAATCGGCTTTTGTGTGAGTGGAGTATTTCAACATTTTAGGGACGTTGGCGTTTTCGTTTTCAAGCCATGATTTTTTCATGATGACGACCGTGACGCCGGACGGCCCGAGGTTTTTCTGGGCTCCGCCATAGATGACATCAAACGTTTTGACATCAATTTTTCTGCTCAGGATGTCGCTTGACATGTCGGCTACGAGCGGGATCGGTGAATTCGGGAACTCTTTCCACTGCGTTCCGAAAATCGTGTTGTTTGACGTAATATGCAGGTAGGCGCCGTCTTTGATTCCTGAGAGGTCCGCTTCCGGTATGTGGTTGTGGTTTGAATCTGCGCTTGTTGCCGTGACGGATGTGTTTCCGAACAGTTTCGCCTCGGCGAGTGCTTTTTCAGACCATGCGCCCGTTACGATGAAGTGCGCCGTTTTTTCCGGCGTTAAAAAGTTCATCGGCAGCATGGAGAATTGAAGGCTTGCGCCGCCTTGAAGAAATAAAATATCATAATCGTCGGGAATATCCATCAGTTCTTTCAGAAGGCTTTTTGCTTTTTGGTGCACCGCATCATATTCCGTGCTCCGGTGGGACAGCTCCATGACGGACATGCCGGTATCATTGAAGTTGACAAATTCTTTTTGTGCTTTTTGCAGCACATCCAGTGGAAGGGCTGCGGGTCCTGCATTGAAATTCGTTGTACGTTCCATGTTTACGATCTCTCCCTGTTTTCCGCTTTAGTGTAAGAAATAATACAATTATCCTATCACAATTTTTTGATTTTTTTGATATAAAAAAATATAATTTATGTTTTTTGTGTTTCCGGACGCAAAAAAACCTCATCTTTAAGATGAGGCAAGCCGTTTTCTGACGGTTGAAGCGATCTCCTGAAGATCGTCAGGCGTATAGTCTTCGGCGTGGGTCTTCCAGACAGCCCCGAAACCGTCGCCTTTTCCGTAACGCGGAATGATATGCATGTGAAAATGGAACACCGATTGGCCCGCTTTTTCACCGTTGTTATTGAGAATATTCAGCCCGATCGGCTCGAATTCATCGCGGATGGCGCGTGCGATTTTCGGCACCGCTTCAAAATATTCTTTAGAAAGCTCAGGCGTAAACTCGTACACGTTTTCGATATGTGTTTTCGGAATCACGAGCGTATGGCCTTTTGTGACCTGGCTGATATCAAGAAACGCCACGACGTGTTCATTTTCGTATACTTTTGAAGACGGAATGTCACCGGCAATGATTTTGCAGAAAATACAATCGTCCGCTTTGTGCATAGATGGGTTTCCTCCCTGAAAAGAAATATATGTATATTCTCATCGTACCACAAAAACGGCCAAAACAAAAAACAGGATGAACGGCTGCGCGTTCACCCTGATGCAGAAGTACGAGCTTTATCACAGAAAATTGAATATGCCTTTTGTAAGCACCTCATTTGTTTTTAAAATGAAGACTTATGGGTCTGCTTAATCATTCCTGGGACAAACACCTCATTTGATTATTTCATCATGAATGAAGAACATCATCAAAGCAGTGTGTGAAGAAATTGTAAGCACAGGACATGTTGATTTTCATCCAACTGTTCTAAGACGTCTTTTATAAACACCTCATTTTCAGTTGATTAAAGCTGTTTCCTTCTACATACATTATGATGTCCGCCAAAACGATAACTATGCACACTTTTCACGTGAGAAAAAAAGGGAATCGTTTCAAATCAGACTTTATTTTTGGTACTATGAAGAAAAACGAATCAGAAGGGGAGAAATTATGTCTCTGCTATCGGTAAAAGACTTAACCGGCGGTTATACGAGAAACCCGGTCTTAAAAAATGTTTCATTCACCCTTGAGCCGAACCAGATTGTCGGACTCATCGGATTAAACGGCGCGGGCAAAAGCACGACGATCCGGCATATTATCGGATTAATGGACCCGCATAAAGGCTCGATCGAGCTGAACGGCAAGACGTTTTCGGAGGATAAGGAAAGCTACCGCTCGCAATTTACGTACATCCCCGAAACGCCGGTGCTGTATGAAGAACTGACGCTCAAAGAGCATCTGGAGCTGACGGCCATGGCGTACGGCCTTTCCAAAGAAACGCTTGAAAAAAGGCTTCCTCCGCTTCTGAAAGAATTCAGAATGGAAAAAAGGCTGAAATGGTTTCCCGCTCACTTTTCCAAAGGGATGAAGCAGAAAGTCATGATCATGTGCGCGTTTCTCGCGGAGCCTTCGCTTTATATCATTGACGAGCCGTTTCTCGGCCTTGACCCGCTTGCGATCAATGCATTGCTGGAGCGGATGGACGCCGCGAAAAAAGCCGGATCAAGCGTGCTGATGTCAACGCATATCCTGGCTACGGCAGAGCGCTACTGTGACGCTTTCATTATTTTACATAACGGCGAAGTGCGGGCAAGCGGCACACTGGAAGAACTGAGAGAGCAGTTCGGCATGAAAGACGCAGCTCTTGATGACTTGTATATTGAACTGACGAAGGAAGACGCCGGCCATGAATAATATGTCTACGATTTGGCAGTCCCGGCTTGAAGAGCATATAAAGGAAACCAGAATGTATATGAAATATATGCTCAATGATCATCTCGTCATTGTGCTGATCTTTTTTATTGCCGGCGCGGCAAGCTGGTACAGCAAGTGGGTCAAAGACATTCCTGTTCATTTTCCGTCATTTTGGGTGATGGCGGTGCTCTTTTCATTTGTGCTGACCGGTTCATACGTCCGGACGCTGTTAAAGGAAGCGGACCTCGTGTTTCTGCTGCCGCTTGAACCGAAAATGGGGACATACTTTAAGCATGCATTTAAGTACAGCTATCTGTCACAGCTGTTTCCGCTTATTGCTCTGTCGCTTGTATGCATGCCTCTGTTTTTCGCTGTAAGTCCGGGGGCGTCGCTTGCGTCGTATGCCGCCGTATTTATTCAGATGCTGGCGGTAAAAGCGTGGAATCAGGCCATGGAGTGGCGGATGACGTTTATGAATGACAGAAGCATGAAAATGATGGATGCGGTCATACGCTTTATCTGCAATATGCTGCTTTTATACTTCGTCTTACAGTCGTTTTATGTGTACGCTGCCGCCGTCTACATTGTGATGGCCGGCCTTTATGTGTATTTCACATCGGCCGCAAAACATAAATCATTAAAATGGGAAGCCCATATTGAATATGAATTAAGAAGGAAGCAGCGGTTTTACAGAATCGCCAATCTGTTTACCGATGTGCCTCACCTGAAAAAACAGGCAAAACGGCGGGCGTATCTCGACTTTTTGCTCAGAATGATTCCGTTCGAACAGCGGAAAACGTTCTCCTATATGTATGCGCGGGCCTTTCTGCGTTCAAATGATTATCTCGGCATTCAGGTCAGGCTCACGATTATTTTTATCCTGATTATTATGCTCGTTTCCGCCAATCCGTGGATAACGGCGGCTTTAACCGTATTTACCGTCTTTATTACGGGAATACAGCTTCTCCCGCTGTTCGGGCATTTTCATCATCTTTCTCTGCAGGAGCTTTACCCGGTCAATCAGAAAGCGAAGCTGCAAAGTTTCTTTTCGCTGATGAAATCGGCATTAACCGTGCAGGCGCTGCTGTTCTGTGCAGCGTCAGCCTATGCCGCGGGAGTCAGCGGGGCGCTGTATGCGGCTGTTGCTTCAGCCGTTCTGATTTTTGTGATCATGCCTTCGTATATGGGCGGAAGATTGAAAAAGTACGGCAAGCTGTAATCAATCGGGTTTTTGAAACCTCAATGAAAGAAGGAGACACAGATGACCGACGATCAGCAGCTGATACAGGAAGCACTGCAATGGAAAGCGCGTTTTTTACGCAAAGATTCTATGCTTGAACGTTTTTCTAAAGGAATGCAGGCGAAAATAAATGAGCGGATTCCTGATAAAATTCATGCCGTCATCACAGAAAGCATTAAAAAAATGACCGAAGCAACAATGGCGGGTTCAAATCTGGTGAAAGGCAAGCGGGATACAAACGGTATGACGCTTGCTGAAAAAGATGCCCTCGCCAGACAAACCATCGCATCGTACCAAAAGGTCGCGGCAGCCGAAGGTATCGGTACGGGGGCCGGCGGAATTTTTTTAGGGATGGCTGATTTTCCTTTGCTGTTATCCATTAAAATGAAATGTCTGTTCGATCTTGCCTCTATTTACGGCTATGATGTGAAAGACAGGGATGAACGATTGTTTTTGCTGTTTATTTTTCAGCTGGCTTTCTCAAGCGGTGAACAGCGGAAACGCATATACTCAATGATTGAACAGTGGGATTCGAAAAAGCATGATGTCGATTGGAGAGTTTTTCAGCAGGAATACCGC
This sequence comes from Bacillus sp. FSL K6-2865, assembly GCF_040311405.1. Classification (NCBI taxonomy): domain Bacteria; kingdom Bacillati; phylum Bacillota; class Bacilli; order Caryophanales; family Bacillaceae; genus Bacillus; species Bacillus sp. FSL K6-2865. The sequence continues at coordinate 1,024,441 of NZ_CP152036.1, forward strand.
GATTATCTGGACGTGGTGAAATTGTTTCAGCTTTTGCCGGTCGTCGGAGCCGCCGTGGGCGGAGCGGCCAATTATAAACTGCTGTCACAGCTCGGTGAGACGGCAAGGCACGTTTTTCATTTAAGAATCACAGCAGCCGGTACGTAATGTGCCGGCTGTTTTTTATGCCCTATCGGGGGTAGCTTACCGCGGCGCCGATAAGCACCTTGGCGGCCGTCAGCATCGCTTTCTCATTAAAATCAAATTTCGGGTGGTGATGAGGATAAATGGTTTCCGCATTTTCTAAAGCGGCCCCCGTAAAGAAAAAAGCGCCTTTTGTATGCTGCAAATAATAAGAAAAATCTTCTCCGGCCATCTGCGGCTCTCCTTCAACGACCTTCGTGACGCCCTCTGTTTCCGCTGCGGCTGCCGCCGCGTGCGCTGCTTCCTCGGGATGATTAACGACGGCGGGATAACCGCGCTTGAAACGATATTCATAGGAAGCGGAGTGCATGGAACAGATTCCTTTTACGACGGCTTCTATTTCTGCTTCGAGCAGGCTGCGCACACTTTCGTCAAACGAGCGGACGGTGCCTGATATGACTGCCTGATCGGCAATCGCATTAAACGGATTTTCAGCGGTGAACGAGCCGGCTGAGATGACGGCCGGCTGCACCGGATTTACCCGCCGGCTGACGATATGCTGAAGAGCCGTGACGATTTGTGAGCCGATTAAAACGGCGTCCTTCGTATCGTGAGGAATCGCGCCGTGGCCGCCTTTCCCGATGACTTTAATCGTAAAGCCGTCAGCGGCGGCCATCACTGCGCCCGGGCGGCATAAGACCGTCCCGACGGGTTCAGTCGCCCAAAGGTGAGTGCCGAAAATGGCATCGACATGCTCGAGGCAACCATCCTCAATCATTGCTTTTGCTCCGCCGGGAGATAATTCCTCGGCGTGCTGGTGAATCATCACAAATGACCCTTTCAGTTTTTCTCGGTTGCGGTACAGCACTTTTCCGACCGCGAGCAGAGCCGCCGTATGGCCGTCATGCCCGCAGGCGTGCATGACGCCGGGAATTTGTGAAGCATAGGGCACATCTTTTTCATCCTGTATCGGCAAAGCGTCAAAATCAGCTCTGAGTGCCACGACCGGTCCCGGTTCACCGCCTTCAATATAGGCTGTGACACCGTTTCCCCCGACATTCGTCCGGATGGGAACGCCGAGCTTTTCATAAAATGAGGCGATGAACGCCGGTGTTTTTTTCTCCTTAAAGGATGGCTCGGGATTCATGTGAAGGTGACGCCTGATTTCAACCATTTCCTCATACAGCCCGTCAAGCTGAGCGTTTAAGCTTTTTTGAAGTGTCGTTAACGTCAAAAGCGATGCCCCCCTCGTCTGCTTTTCCCATGATTGTATAGAAAATGTCAGAAGATTTCAATCCTTTTGCTACGGGAGAATGATGATGGCGGCGATCGTTGTGACGACTAGCCCGGCCGCAACCGGGATAAAGTTTTTCCTGGCAAGCTCAAACGGATCAACTTTACAAATAGCCGCAGCGGGGATCAGTGCCCAAGGGACCAATGTTCCGCCCCCGACCCAGATCGCTGAAATCTGGCCCAGCGCCGTTAAAACGGCCGGGTCCGTATGAAGCGCGGCGGAAAACAGCTTTGCCATCGAGCCTGCAAGAGATATACCGGAAAACCCTGACCCGTCGAGCCCGGTAATCGCACCGACTGCGGCCAGGGCGATGCCGGCGAATTCTCCGGACATCGGAAAAGAATGGGACAGGGCCAATCCGAGGTCATTGACGATCCCCGCAGATCCTTTCGGAAGCGGGGTGTTCAAAATACTTTTAAACCCCGCGTCACCGAGATAAAAGAAGGCCGCGATCGGAATGACGGGGCCGAATACTTTAAAGCCGAATTGAAAACCGCCGATAAAATACTCGGTGATCTTTTCTAAATGCCGCTCTTTATATACAATGAAATGAATGATCAGGAGAATGCCGATCGCGGTTCCTCCGACGAGTGCCGTCGCATCGTTTCCTTGCAGGCGGTATACGATCATGCAGATAATATCGGCGAGAAAAACAAGCGGAATGAAAACCGCCAGGATCACCCTGAGTTTTTTCGGCAGATACATACTTGTGTCCAAAGAACCGGAGCTGTCCAAGGAGAGGGGGGCCTTCGTTTTTTTTCGATCCCGCATGATGAGGAAGAAAGCGGTGATTGTCGTCGTAAACCCCATAATCAAAACGAGCGGAATACTTGCCTGCATGACATCGCTCACGGGAATGCCCGCGGCATCGGCCGTTAATTTCGGGGCCGCCTGAATGACATAATCCCCCGATAAAGCGAATCCGTGGCCGAACAGGTTCATCGCCATAGCCGCGGCGATCGGAGAAAGGCCCGCTCGGATCGCTGCGGGAAGCAGCACAGCGCCGATCAGCGCCACCCCTGGTGACGGCCAGAAAAAAAGAGAGATGGCAAACATCAGGCAGCCGATAACCCAATACGCGACAGCCGGCCCTTTCATCACCTTTGCAAACGGAGAAATCATCGCTTCATTAATACCGGTTTCGGTCAAGAGGCCGCTCATCGCCACGATAAAACAAATGATAAAAATCGTCGGCAGCAATTCTCCGGCTGCATACGTGAAGCTGTGAAACAGACTGCTGACCGAAGCGGAGAATGAATGCGTCGTCCATAGCGCAATCACAAAAATGCCGGCGAGTGAAATAAAGGTTGTATCTTTCCTGAGGAGCATAAAAACGATAATGGCAGCGATAAAAGCAACATAAAGCAGATGTACCGAGTAGACGCCGATCCCCAATTGAACCACTCCGTTTATAAATAGGATTGCTACAGATTATTCATAGGCGGGCGGAAGGTGCAAAGAAGGATGCGTAAAATCGGGACATCAAAAAAGCCGGAGAATCTCCGGCGGTTTTCAGTCTATTGCGTAATAAGCGGTTACATAAGACGGGCGGGAGAAAATAGACGTTGTGTCGATGCCGGCAGATGTTCCGCGTTTTTTATGAGCTTCCTGATAAGAGTTTGACTGCTGCCAGCCCTGAAAGGCTTTTTCCTCTTCCCACAGGGTCAAAATGACATACGTATCGCCTTCAAGCGGTCTTAATACGCGGATGGCTTCAAAACCGGGTTCATTTTCCACTTTGCCGGCGCGGTTTTTAAACCGGTTTTCAAACAGCGGACGGCCTTCCTGGGTAACGGCGATGTTGTTGAGGACGGCGTAGCCCGGATTTTTGATTTCCCCGACGCTGTCGATGCTTTCATAGGAATGGGGCGCCTGAAAAACGGTTTCTCCATTTGTTTCATGAATTAAAACCGCATTATCCTCCCCTTGCATCAGCACCATATTCTCACTCGGGTGTTTCTTTGCAATCGTCTTTAAAAAATCGGCTGTCCCGTATGTAATATAAACCTTCATATCAGCCACCTCCTGCTTGCTAGTATATCAAAAGAGTGGTATAAGTTTCTATTGGCGACTCATTCTGACATAATTCGAAACAATATTTCCCATACTACAAGTTAAGAAAGGCGAGGTGACTTATGCTGAAAAAGAAAAAAAGATTCTTTATTCCGGCTGTAATTGCGGCGGCAACCGCTTTTCTCGCGTTAATCGGATACATTATCATTATATTTCTCGGCCATTATGTCATCGATGAAAAGAAATTAATACTGCACGCATCTTCAAAAATCGTCGATCAAAACGGTGATGAAATCGCGAGCCTCTATACGGAAAATCGCGAGCCGGTATCCATTCAGCAGGTTCCGGAAGATGTGAGAGATGCCTTTATCGCCGTTGAAGATAAACGGTTTTACGAACATCACGGCATTGATGTGAAGTCTGTCGGCCGGGCGGTGTTCCGGGATGTTTTAGCAGGCGGCAAGGTGGAGGGCGGAAGCACGATCACCCAGCAGCTGGCGAAAAACATTTTTCTGACTCATGATAAAACATTTTTGCGCAAGACGAAGGAAGTCATTATCGCCATCAATCTTGAGCGTGATTACAGCAAGGACAAGCTGCTTGAAATGTACCTGAACCAGCTTTATTTCGGCCATGGCGTTTACGGCATTCAAGCCGCGTCCCACTACTACTTTAATAAAGAAGTAAAAGATTTAACCGTTGCGGAAGGAGCCGTTCTGGCAGCGATTCCGAAGGCGCCATCTCTTTATTCGCCGATTCAGCATCCGGATAAAAATAAAGAACGCCGCGATACGATTCTTGCAATGATGAACGACCAAGGCTATATCAGCGCCAAGGAAGCCGTCAGAGCCCAGGGCCGGACATTGGGGCTTAATGTCAAGAAAACATCAGAAACGCCTTGGTTTGACAGTTATATTGATCTTGTCATCAAGGAGGCGGAAGACCGTTATTCGATGTCAGGTGAACAGCTGCTTCAAGGCGGTTATACGATCCGGACGTCACTTGATTCCAAGCTGCAGAAAACGGCATACACCCTCATGAAGGAAAGCGGCTATTTTCCGGGGACGGATCAGGCGGCAGAGGGAAGCGCCGTCTTTATTGATAATAAAACCGGAGGCGTGCGCGCGGCAGTCGGCGGACGCGACTACGTGACAAAAGGATACAACAGGGTTACGGCGAAGCGGCAGCCGGGCTCAACGTTTAAGCCGATTGCCGTATACGGGCCCGCCATGCAGGAAGACAAGTTCAAACCGTATTCGCTTCTCCAAGACAAACTGACGTCCTACGACGGGTATGAACCGAAAAATTATGACGGACAGTACAAGGGGGAAGTGACGATGCAGGATGCGATCACTTACAGCATAAATGCGCCCGCTGTCTGGACATTGAAGCAGATCGGCGTAGATACGGGAAAATCGTATCTTGAGAAAAACGGCATGAACATTTCTGACAACGGACTCGCGATTGCGCTTGGCGGTCTGTCAGAAGGCGTCACCCCGCTTCAGCTTGCCGGAGCTTATCATACCTTTGCGGCAAACGGAATGTATACGAAGCCATTTTTTATAGAGAACATCACGGACGAAGACGGAGAAACGTTATCCGGGCCTAAAAACGGCAAAACGCGCGTCTTCAGCGGACAGACGGCATGGAATATGACGAGAATGCTTCAGCAGGTCGTGAAAGAAGGAACCGCTTCACAAGGCAGCTATCAAGGTGACCTGGCGGGGAAAACCGGCACGACCACATTTCCCGGCGTCCCCGGCGCGACAAAGGACGCCTGGTTTGCGGGATACACTCCCGGACTGACGGGAGCCGTCTGGATGGGCTATGACAAAACGGATAAAACCCATTACCTGAAAGGCGGAAGCCAATACCCGGTCAGACTCTTTAAAGATATCGTCACAAAAGCGGGGGAAAACGGCCGGACATTCAAAAAGCCTGAAAATGTGAAGGAACTGGGCAGCCCGATTGAGCTGGAGGCGGTAAAGTCCCTGTCGGCCCGTTATACATTTAAGGCGATGGGACTGATTACGGTTCAATTAAAATGGGATATTCAAAAGGATGATCGGGTTGTTTACCGAATATATGAGAAGAAAGACGGAAAAGACAAACTTCTGGATTCGGTGAAAGGAAAAGGCAGCTTTGACATACCGTACGCCAATCTGTTTTCAGGGGCTTCATACAAAGTCGTTCCATATAATTCACAGACGGATCAAGAAGGAGAGGGAACGGAATACGTTCAGCCGAAGCTTTTTTCTTCTTAATCATGAATTCGGCGATTTTTTGAACATTGAGCCTCAATTCTATACGCTTTTGAAAAAACAAGGTATAGTGTAATGGGCGAAGAACACGAACGTATGGTTGCAGGAGGAAAGGTGGAAATTCAGATGAGTAAACGAGAAGCGTTTAATGATACGTTTTTAAAAGCGGCACGGGGAGAAAAAACAAATCACGTCCCTGTCTGGTACATGAGACAGGCGGGGAGGTCTCAGCCGGAATACCGCAAGCTGAAGGAAAAGTACGGCTTAGTCGAAATTACGCATCAGCCCGAGCTGTGCGCGTATGTGACGAGGCTTCCGGTCGAGCAGTACGGAGTGGACGCTGCCATTTTATATAAAGACATTATGACGCCGCTTCCTTATATCGGAGTGGATGTTGAAATAAAAAACGGAATCGGCCCGGTGATCGATCAGCCGGTGCGCTCTGCTGCGGATATTGAAAAGCTCGGCGAACTGAATCCCGAACAGGATGTTCCTTACGTGCTGGAAACGATCCGATTACTCGTAAACGAACAGCTGAATGTTCCGCTCATCGGTTTTTCGGGAGCGCCTTTTACGCTGGCCAGTTATATGATTGAAGGCGGGCCTTCTAAAAATTACAACAAAACAAAAGCGTTTATGCACAGTATGCCGCAAGCGTGGCAAATGCTGATGGACAAGCTCGCGGACATGATTATCGTTTATGCGAAAGCGCAGATTAACGCCGGCGCAAAAGCCATTCAGATTTTTGATTCATGGGTCGGCGCGCTGAACCGCGAAGATTACCGGCAGTTTATAAAACCGGTGATGGACAGAATATTCCGGGAGCTTTCAGCAGAACAAGTTCCGCTGATCATGTTCGGCGTAGGCGCAAGCCATCTGGCCGGGGATTGGCATGACCTTCCTCTTGATGTCGTCGGTCTTGATTGGAGACTCGGCATAGATGACGCCAGAAAACAAGGCATTACAAAAACGGTTCAGGGCAATCTTGATCCGTCGCTTCTTCTTGCGCCTTGGGAAGTCATCGAGAAAAAAGCGAAAGCGATACTTGATCAAGGCATGAAAACGGACGGGTTTATTTTCAATTTAGGGCACGGTGTATTCCCTGATGTCAATCCGGCAACGCTGAAAAAGCTGACGGCGTTTGTACATGAATACTCCGCGGCCAAAAAAACGGAACGATCTTCCTGAGCAGATCGTTGGTTATAAGAAGATTTTCCTGTCAAAATCAAGGTGGACAGACCATCAAAAGAGGTGTTTAACAAAATGAGCAGCAAAAAGAAAATGGGACTTCTTGTCATGGCTTACGGAACGCCTTACAAAGAAGAGGACATAGAACGTTATTATACGCATATCAGACGCGGAAGAAAGCCGGAGCCTCATATGCTTCAAGATTTAAAAGACAGATATGAAGCGATCGGAGGCATTTCGCCGCTTGCAAAAATTACGCAGGAGCAGGCGGAGAAGCTCGCACAGCGTTTAAATGAAATCCAGGATGACGTAACATTCAAAGTGTACATCGGATTAAAACATATTGAACCGTTTATTGAAGACGCGGTGGCGGACATGCATAAAGACGGCATTACAGAAGCTGTCAGCCTTGTGCTCGCCCCTCATTTTTCAACATTCAGCGTCCAGTCATACAACAAACGCGCGAAAGAAGAAGCGGAGAAGCTCGGCGGCTTGACCATCAAGTCTGTTGAAAGCTGGTATGATGAACCGAAATTCGTTGATTATTGGGTCAGCCAGGTGAAGAAAACGTATGAATCAATGCCGAAAGAAGAACGGGATGACGCGATGCTGATCGTCTCAGCGCACAGCCTTCCTGAAAAAATAAAAGAATACGGCGATCCGTATCCTGACCAGCTGGAGGAATCCGCAAAACTGATTGCCGAAGGCGCCGGAATTACCGATTACGCAGTCGGCTGGCAAAGCGAAGGGAATACCCCTGATCCGTGGCTCGGGCCGGATGTGCAGGATCTCACGCGCGATCTGTACCAAAAGCATCCTTATAAAGCATTTGTATACGTGCCCGCAGGCTTCGTTGCCGATCATTTAGAGGTGCTTTACGATAATGATTATGAATGCAAAGCTGTGACCGAAGAAGTCGGCGCAAGCTACTATCGTCCGGCCATGCCGAACGCACAGCCTGAATTTATCGACGCGCTTGCAGCGGTCGTGCTGAAAGAGCTGGACAAGTAGAATTAAACGGTAAAGAAGGCGATAAAAATGAGTGGCGATAAAAAACATCTGGTCATCATCGGCGGCGGCATAACGGGATTAGCCGCCGCCTTCTACATGGAAAAAGAAATCAAAGAAAAACAGCTGCCGCTTGAGGTCACTCTGATTGAAGCGGGCCCGAGAGCGGGCGGCAAAATTCAGACGGCGCATAAAGACGGCTACATCATTGAGCGGGGGCCGGATTCTTTTTTGGAAAGGAAAAAAAGCGCGCCGCAGCTCGTCAAAGATTTGGGGCTTGAGCATCTGCTCGTAAACAATGCGACCGGCCAGTCTTACGTGCTCGTCAACGAGACGCTCCATCCGATGCCGAAGGGCGCGGTGATGGGCATTCCGACCAAAATCGCTCCGTTCATCTCCACCGGTTTATTTTCTGTTCCCGGAAAGGCGCGGGCGGCGCTTGACTTTGTCCTGCCTGCGAGCAAACCGAAGGAAGATCAGTCTCTGGGTGAATTTTTCCGCAGACGCGTCGGTGACGAAGTCGTTGAGAATTTAATAGAACCGCTATTATCAGGGATTTATGCCGGAGATATTGATAAGCTGAGCCTCATGTCCACGTTTCCGCAATTCTATCAGACTGAGCAGAAGCACAGAAGCCTGATTCTCGGTATGAAAAAATCACGTCCGCAGCCTTCGGGACAGCAGCTGACGGCCAAAAAGCAGGGCCAGTTTTTAACGCTGACGACAGGGCTTCAAACGTTGGTGGAGGAGCTGGAAAAGCAGCTTACGCTGACAAAGGTGATGAAAGGAACGAAAGTCACCCATATCGGCCGCGAGGAGAAAGGATATTCCGTGACGCTTGATAACGGCAAAGTGCTCTATGCGGAAGGATGCATAGTAACAGCCCCGCATAAAGCCGCGGCGAAAATGCTTTCTGATCTGCCGGCGGTTTCATGTCTTAAAGACATGCATTCTACGTCCGTTGCCAACGTCGCCTTAGGTTTTCCTGAGGGAGCCGTCAAGATGGAGCATGAAGGTACGGGATTCGTTATCTCAAGAAACAGCGACTTCTCCATCACGGCCTGCACATGGACGAATAAAAAATGGCCGCACGCGGCGCCGGAGGGCAAAACGCTTCTCAGGGCGTACGTCGGAAAGGCCGGAGATGAATCCATCGTAGATCTTTCAGATAACGAGATCATTAAAATCGTAATGGAAGATTTGAAAAAAGTAATGAAAATAAATGGCGAACCGGAAATGACCTGTGTGACCCGCTGGAACGAAAGCATGCCGCAATACCATGTCGGCCATAAGGAGCGCATCAAAGAGTTCAGAGATGCGCTGAAAGCTTCCTATCCGGGCGTATACGCGACGGGCGCGTCTTTCGAAGGGGTGGGCATCCCCGACTGTATCGACCAGGGAAAAGCCGCCGTATACGATTCACTGGCTTATTTATTTGAAACGTACCAGCCTCCGTTATCGTAAAACGGAGGTTTTTTTGCATGTTCCCGTTCTGTAAAGGGAACACCAATAAAGAGAGAAAACATTTGAATCTTCTTTGTGACTGTGATAAGTTATCTTATGTACAAAATGACTAAAACGTTCAAACGGTCAATTTAACGAGGTGGGAAACATGTCCGTCGATCGGAAAAAGCTCATTCTGGAAGCGGCAACGAAGTCTTTTACACAATTCGGCTACAAAGCAACGACAATGGATCTGGTGGCAAAGCTTGCAAATGTGGGGAAGGGAACCATCTACACGTTTTTCAAAAACAAAGAAGAACTGTTTGATGATATTTTCACCACTATTTTAAGAGAAATGAAGGAACACGCAGACGAAGCGATGAAACCGGAGCTTTCATTTCACGAAAATGTCCACCGGGCGCTTGTCGCGATTTTGGAATTCAGAAAAACACACCAGCTGACTATTAAAATTTTTCAGGAGAACGCCGAGATTGGTACAATAGCCGTTCAGGATGTCATTGCGAAAATGGAGCGGGCCATTCTGTCATACATTAAAGAAAAGATAGAAACAGCCATTGAAAACGGAAGCATTAAACCGTGTGATCCGGAACTGACCGCTTTTGTGATGCTCAAGCTCTACATCGCGCTGATATTTGACTGGGAAAAAAACCATCCGCCTCTTGAAAAAGAGACGATCGCCGAATTGCTGGAAATGTATGTTGGTCAAGGATTATCTAAATAATAGATGATCCTTCACTTTTTAGGTGCCGTGACCGTTTTGTCAAATGAGTCAGTTTGCGGAAGGAGGCAACAGGGTTGAATACAATAAAAAGCCAGTGGAAAGACATTGTAACGAACAAGAAACTGTTAATCCCCATCATTGCCATATTATTCGTTCCGCTGATTTACAGCGGAGTGTTTTTGAAGGCGTACTGGGACCCGTACGGCACGGTGGATCAGCTGCCGGTTGTCGTTGTCAACCAGGATAAAGGGGCGGACTACGAAGGGAAACATCTTCAGATCGGTGACGATCTTGTGAAAGAGTTAAAGAAAAATGATAATTTTGATTGGCATTTTTCAAGCGATCTTGATCAATCGTTAAAGGACTTATTAAATGCTAAATATTATTTATTGGTCGAGATTCCTGAAGATTTTTCTAAAAACGCCAGCACGGTAATGGATAAAAATCCGAAGAAGCTGGATCTGAAATATCATACGAATGCCGGATCAAACTATGTCGGCGCGACAATCGGGGAAAAGGCGATCGACAAACTGAAAGCCTCCGTGTCGAAAGAAGTGACAGAGCAATACGCAAAAGTCATTTTTGATAACTTTAAAGATATTGCCAAAGGGCTCGGCAAAGCCAGCAGCGGAGCCAAGAAAATAGACGACGGCACGAAAAACGCGAAAGACGGCAGCGCCAAGCTGAAGGAAAATTTAGCGAAGCTTACTGAAAGCACCGCCACCATCGGCGATAAAACACAGCAGCTTGCAGACGGCGCGGCGAAAGTGACAAGCGGAATTCAAACGCTTGACAGCTCTATCGCAAAACTTCAAAGCGCAAGCGCCGAAATTCAAGATAAATCAGGACAGATTGCTTCAGGAGGAGGCCAAGTGGCCAGCGGGCTGAAAACAAGCCTTGACGCACAAAAGCAGCTCCAGCAAAAGCTTCCGGATTTAACGAATGGATTAAGCGCGTTAAACAGCAAGGCGCAGGAAGTGTCGCAAAAAGCGGCGGCATTTGAAGATGCGATCAATTCAGTCAACCTGTCAGACATTGAAAACGCGGTTGGGCAGCTCGAACAGACTGAAAAGGACCTGCAGCAGTTTAAGAAGAAGCTTTCTGATCTGAAAAACAGCCTGGATGCCCGGGATGATGCGGTCAAAAAGGTGATTAAGGACAGTGATTTCTTAACGGATGAGCAAAAAGCGAAACTTGTTCAGCTTCTGAATGAGAAGCTTCCGAAGGCTGACCTTCCGAATTTAGACAATATCGTCAGCCAGCTTCCGTCCGGCGGAGATATTCAGCTTCCGGATATGTCAGTCATAAAAAGCGCGCTCAAAGATGTAAAAGCGAAGGCTGATCAGCTGAAAGCACTGCCTCAGTCCACATCGAAACTGTATAACGGCGCAGCGGCGGTACAAGACGCGATTAACCAGCTGACAGCGGGAACTGATAAATTGTACAGCGGAGCGCAGACCGTTTTTGAAAGCCAAAACAAACTGACGGCCGGCATCGGCGAATACAACAGCAAGTTCGGACAGCTCAAATCAGGATCAGAAGCGTTAGTGTCAGGGAGCGGCCAAGTGTCAGGCGGCTTAACGAAACTGCTGGACGCGCAAAACAAAATCCATGACGGCTCGTCCAAAATTGAGCAGGGTCAAGCGTCTCTCGGCACCGGTTTAGGCAAACTTTTAGACGGCACCGGACAATTGTCCAGCCAGCTGAAAGATGCGGCTGATCAAACCGGGGACATTAAGACAGATGACAAAACGTACAGCATGTTTGCCGATCCGGTAAAAACGGACGATAACGCGATTCATTCCGTGCCTAACTATGGTACCGGACTGACGCCTTATATTCTCTCTATGGGCTTGTATGTCGGCGGATTGATGCTGACGGTCGTATTCCCTCTGAGTGAAGCTTCAGGGCGTCCGAGAAACGGTTTTGAATGGTTCCTCAGCAAATTCAGTGTTATTCTGCTTGTCGGACTGATTCAATCCGTTATTGTCGCCACGGTTCTTTTGAAAGGAATCGGGCTTGATGTGGAAAGCACGTGGAGATTCTATCTCTTTACGATGATTACCAGCATCGCGTTCCTGTCCATGATTCAATTATTGGCGACAACGATGGGGAATCCGGGACGCTTTATCGCTGTCATCATTCTGGTGCTCCAGCTCGGGGCAAGCGGAGGAACCTTCCCGCTTGAACTCCTGCCGGGATTCTATCAAGTGATTCACGGGGCACTGCCGATGACTTACAGCATCAACGGGTTCCGTGCCGTCATTTCAAATGGCGACTACGGCTACATGTGGCAGCAGGCATCCATTCTGTTGGGCATCGCCGTTGTCATGATCGCGCTGACCATCGTGTATTTTACGGTGCAAAGCAAAAAAGAACACAAAACGGAAGAAGAAATAACAGCATAAGAAAAAGAGGCTCTGAGCAGATGCTCAGAGCCTCTTTTTTTAGATTTCGATCGTCGTACTATTAAAATCCCCATCTTACCAACAGTCCGGTATACGTCAATCCTCCGCCGAACCCGAATAATACCAGCGTCTGGCCTTCCGACAGTTTTTTTGCTTTCACAGCTTCATCCAATGCGAGAATAATAGAAACCGATGAAGTGTTGCCGTAATATTCAACGCTTGTCAACGTCCGTTCAAGCGGGAAGGGCAGTTTTTCGCAGATGGATTCGATCATCCGCATGTTGGCGCTGTGAGGAACGAACCAATCCAGATCGTCTTTTGAAAAGCCGGCTTTTTCTAAAAGGGCATTGCATTCCTCAGGCACGGTTCTGGCCGCCCATTTATATACTTCGCGCCCGTTTTGCACCATGTTTCCTCCGCCTTTAAGCGGCTCGCCGTTTAATTCTGTGCTCAGTCCCGTGCGATACAGCACGTCCGCGCTTCCTCCCGCTGTTCCTTGCACGGCTGCCAAAAAGCCCGGCGCTGATTCATCGCGTTCCACCAATAGGGCGCCTGCAGCGTCTCCGAAAAGAACGCAGGTCGTCCGGTCAGTATAATCCGTTACCTTTGATAATGTTTCACCGGCAATGACAATCACTTTTTGATGGGAACCGGCGGTAATTAATGCGTCTGCGAGCTGAAGGCCGTAAGTGAGTCCGGCGCATGTGGCGTTAATATCAAGCGCCCCCGTGTGCGGCCAGCCGAAGTAAGCCTGCACGCGTGCCGCGGTGCTTGGAAACGCATAGTCCGCCGTCGTTGTGGCGACAAGGATCATATCGACATCATCAAGAGTTCCGCTGTATCGTTCTGCAAGGTTTTGCACCGCTTCCACACACAAATCCGATGTGAATTCATGTTCGCCGGCAATGCGTCTTTCCTTCATACCGGTGCGCTGGACGATCCATTCATCAGATGTATCGACGATGCGCTCCAAATCCGCGTTTGTTAATCGGCGTGCCGGAGCATATGTACCGATTGCTGTAATTTTAGATTTTGACATGAAAAAATCACTCCTTTATATCAGATTATAACACCTGATATTATTACTTGGTACTAATTTTAATAAAAAAACCCAAGCAGCATCCGCTGTTTGGGGAGCATGAGATATCTATTTGTAAAACGGGCTTGTGTGAACGATTACCAATGACGGCAGCAGCGGCGGCATGAATGATGATGCTTCTTTTTATCTTTCTTCTTTTTTTCTTTCTTCTTTTTACAAGGGTCTTCTTTTTTCTTTTTACAGTGATCTTTTTCTTTTTTACAGCCCCAGAAGGCTGCACCAGACCAATCATCCTCAAACCAATCCTCAAACCAATCATTATGAAACCTTTTCCGCTTGTGCGGTTTACGGCTGATCATACATTTCCCTCCTATGCTCATGCTCCCTTCATTCTATGAAAAAAGAGAAGGAAAAGATTGGACGGGTTGTGGATCAAAAGAGTATATTTTAAGAAGAATAAAATTGATAGGAGGAATGACCTGTGGCAAATATGAAACATACGATGGAACTGATTAAAGAATTGGTGTCGATTCCGAGTCCGACGGGCAATACATACGAGGTTATCGCCTATACAGAAAGTCTTTTAAAAGAATGGGGCGTCTCCTCTTACAGAAACCGCAAAGGCGGTCTTTTTGTCACAATCCCCGGCCGTGATGACAAGAAACACAGATTGCTGACGGCGCATGTTGATACGCTCGGCGCGATGGTAAAGGAGATAAAGGCGGACGGCCGGCTGAAGATTGACTTGATCGGCGGCTTCCGATATCACTCGATTGAAGGGGAATATTGCGAGATCCAAACTTCTTCCGGCAAAACCTATACAGGCACCATCTTAATGCATCAGACTTCAGTGCACGTCTACAAGGACGCCGGCAAGGCAGAGCGGAATCAGGAGAATATGGAAGTCCGCCTTGATGAGCCTGTCCGGACGAAGGAAGAGACGTCCGATCTCGGTATCAGGGTCGGCGATTTCATCTCATTTGACCCGCGCGTGCAGGTTACGCCGAGCGGCTTTATTAAGTCCCGTCATCTTGATGACAAAGCGAGCGTGGCTCTGCTCTTGAATTTAATCCGCCGCATCACGGAAGAGAAAATCGAACTTCCGTATACGACGCATTTTCTGATTTCTAATAATGAAGAAATCGGCTACGGAGGCAATTCCAACATTCCTCCTGAGACCGTCGAATACTTGGCTGTTGATATGGGGGCGATCGGCGACGGCCAGTCTACGGATGAATATACCGTCTCCATTTGCGTGAAGGATGCGAGCGGCCCGTACCATTATCAGCTCAGGAAACATCTGGCCGGCCTTGCGGAGCGCTATGGCATTGATTATCAGCTTGATATTTATCCGTATTACGGTTCTGATGCCTCCGCAGCCATCCGTTCGGGCCATGACATCGTCCACGGGCTGATCGGCCCGGGAATTGATGCTTCACACGCTTTTGAACGCACACATGAATTATCGCTTCTTAATACGGCGAAGCTTTTGCACCGGTACGTTTTATCGCCGATGGCATAAAAAACCCTGCACGGAAATCATTCCGTGCAGGGTTTTCATTTTAACCTGAGATGGTTGTGTTTTGTTCTGTTTTGGCGAGGCTCATGACCTTCGCGCCTTTAACGGGATCATACTGGCCTTCCCATTTTGACATCACAACGGATGCCAGCGCGTTTCCGGTCAGATTGACGACCGTACGGGCCATGTCCATAATCCGGTCAACACCGGCGATGAATGCAAGGCCTTCTGCAGGAACGCCGATTGTGCCGAGTGTCGCAAGCAGGACGACGAAAGAAGTCCCGGGCACGGCAGCCATTCCTTTGGAAGTGACCATCAAGACAAGCACAAGGGTAATCTGCTGCCAAATGGTCAAGTCAATGTGGTATACCTGAGCGAGGAATAAAGCGGCGATTGATTGGTACAGCACAGATCCGTCTAAGTTAAAGGTATATCCGATCGGCACAACAAAGGAAACAATACCTTTCGGACAGCCGATTTTCTCCATCTTCTCCATGATGCGGGGGAGTACGGTTTCGGAGCTTGACGTACTGAACGCCAATAAAATTTCATCCTTCATATAGGCGAGGAATTTGAAAATGTTTAAACCGGCAAGCTTTCCGACGATTCCGAATACAACAATGAGAAAGAAAGCCAAAGCTACATATACTAAACCGACCAGTTTACCGAGTGAAAGCAGGGAACTGAGCCCAAATTTGGAAACGGTAACACCGATCAACGCAAAAACACCAAACGGCGCAACTTTCATGACGAGGTTCACAACATGGAACATCGCATGAGAAACACCTTCAAAGAAGGCCAATACGGGCTTTCCTTTTTCGCCGATTGCCGAGATGCCGAGTGCAAACAGCACCGTAAAGCAGATGATGGCAAGCAGATCTCCTTCGGCTAATGATTGGAAGAAGTTTGTCGGTACGATATGCAGGAATGTGTCCGCAACGGATTTGCCGCTTTGTTCTTTTTCTGTTTCAACATATTGACTGATATCTGTCTTTTGAGCTTCATGTATATTAACGCCTGCTCCCGGCTGAAACAGATTCGCTAAAGCCAGCCCGAGAATAATGGCAAAAGTGGTAATGATCTCAAAATACAAAATCGTTCTGAAGCCTAATTTTCCGACTTGTTTTCCGCTTCCCGCGCCGGCAACGCCGATGATTAAGCTGGAGACGACAATTGGAATCACTATCATTTTGATTAAGCGTAAAAACAAATCGCCGATAGGCTGTAAATATGTTGGAATGGCGGGATTGCCGTACCAGATGACACCGACTACAACCCCTAGTATGAGTCCGACGAAAATTTGCGTCGCTAGTCCAAAGCGTAATTTTTTCATAGATTACCTCCCGAAGAAAAAAGTGCAATAAGTATCTAAAAAGATAGCTATTAGAACAAATTATAATAGAAAAGAAAACAATCCGTCTATAGAAAAATATAGATTGAATATACTGAATCTTTTAAAACGTACAGATAATTGCTAATAATGGTGAATAACGCCCTATTCAGAAAGTATGATGACGGCCGAAAAAACGGGCGCCGCACAACTTAGAATTGTGCGGCGCCCTATTGTCACATATCCTTAATTTTCAAGCAGTCATTGCACAGATTAATGTGACACTCATACTGCTCAACAATCTCATTTCCGCATTCTTCGCATTTCTTACCGGGTAAATTTCTGAAAAAATCCGACATCTTTTCCAACATACCCATCCCTCTTTCATTGTTTTGTCTCTACATTGTATTATAACAGTTTAAGAAAATCAACGGCTGTTTTGGCACAATGTTTAAAACATGCAATTTGTACGAAAAATAGGTATATTGGAGGAAAGGATCTTTTTATCATAAACATTCGGAGGATTATATGAAAGTTACAGTTATTGGATGCTGCGGCGGGTTTCCGGCCGCAAACGAAGCAACTTCAGGCTATCTGTTTCAGTCCGGCGGCTATTCTCTGCTCGTCGATTGCGGAAGCGCCGTATTATCAAAGCTGTTTGCCTATGTTCCGGCAGAAGAGCTTGATGCCGTCATTTTGTCCCATTATCACGATGATCATATCGCTGATATCGGGCCGCTTCAATTTGCCAAACAGGTCGGCTCCTTTCTCGGAAAAGGGACGCATGCACTGCCGATTTACGGGCATGATGCTGATATAGAACAGTTTGAGCGCCTTACATATAAAACGCATACAAAAGGAGTGGCCTATCAGCCGGACCGCCCGCTTTCTCTAGGTCCGTTCACCATTACCTTTCTGAAAACGGTGCATCCGGTCACTTGTTATGCGATGCGGATTACTGACGGTTCAGCTTCTGTTGTGTATACGGCTGATTCAAGCTACCAGGACGCGTTTATCCCGTTTGCGGAAAATGCCGATCTGCTGATCTGCGAGTGCAATTTTTACGCGGACCAGGACGGCACGTCAGCCGGCCATATGAACAGTTTGGAAGCCGGACGGATCGCGAAGGAGGCCGGAGCGGGGGAGCTGATTCTCACGCATCTGCCTCATTTCGGCGAGCACCGGAAGCTGAAAGAAGAAGCGGAATCCGTGTTCGGGGGCGAAGTGACAATCGCCGCTTCCGGATTAAAGTGGGAGAAATAAAGGAGGAGCACCATGTTATTTATCGACAACCAAAACATAACCGACCCGAGGATCAACCTCGCGATCGAGGAATATTGCGTGAAGCATCTCGACCCTGAACAGACATACCTGCTGTTTTATGTCAATCAGCCGTCGATTATCATTGGGAAGAACCAAAACACAATAGAAGAAATCAATACGAAATACGTAGAAGATAACGGAATCATCGTCGTCCGCAGGCTGTCAGGAGGCGGCGCGGTTTACCATGACCTCGGGAATCTGAATTTCAGTTTTATCACTAAGGATGACGGCGACAGCTTTCACAATTTTAAAAAATTCACCGAACCCGTTATTCAGGCGCTGCGCCAGCTCGGTGTGGAAGCTGAATTAAGCGGCCGAAATGACATCGTCGCGGACGGCAGAAAAATTTCCGGCAACGCTCAATTTTCGACGAAAGGGCGTATTTTCAGCCACGGAACATTAATGCTGGATTCCGCCATTGATCATGTTGTGTCAGCCTTGAAAGTGAAAAAAGACAAAATCGAATCAAAAGGCATTAAGTCGATCAGAAGCCGTGTCGCCAACATCAGCGAGTTTCTTGATGACAAAATGACGGCGGATGAATTCAAAAAGCACCTGCTTCACCATATTTTTAATACAAATGATCTTTCCGAAGTGCCGGAATATAAACTGACCGATGAAGACTGGAAAGCGATCCGGAAGATTTCCGAAGAGCGCTATCAAAACTGGGACTGGAATTTCGGAAGGTCGCCCGCATTTAATCTTCAGCATTCGAAACGTTATCCGGTCGGATCGATTGATCTGCGTCTTGAAGTGAAAAAAGGAATCATTCAGGACTGCAAAATTTTCGGTGATTTCTTCGGTGCGAAAGATGTGAGTGAAGTCGAACAGGCGCTGACCGGAAAACAGTATGACCGAACCGCTATCAAGGAGGCGCTGGCCGGAATCGATCTGAAACAGTATTTCGGCAAAATAGAGCTGGAAGATTTCCTCGAGCTGATTTATTAGAACATTTGCCGAACGCATGATTTGAATCAGCGCCCGTTTTTGTGAAATGATAGAACCATAATGAATGGGGAGGGATCATGATGAAGGTATTTCTCATCGGAGCAAACGGACAGATCGGACAGCGGCTGACCGGGCTGTTTCAAAAAGATTGCACGCATACGCTGCGGGCGATGGTCCGGAAACAAGAGCAGAAAGAAGCGCTTCAAGCCGCGGGAACAGAAGCCGTTCTTGCAGATTTGGAAGGAAGCCCGGAAGACATCGCGAAAGCCGCTGAAGGCTGTGACGCGATTGTGTTTACCGCCGGATCAGGAGGAAGCACCGGATACGATAAGACGCTTTTGATTGATCTTGACGGAGCCGCGAAAGCGATAGAAGCGGCAAAGATAGCAGGCATCAAGCGGTTCATTATGGTAAGCGCCCTTCAGGCTCATAACCGCGGCAATTGGAATGAAGCGCTGAAGCCGTATTACGCCGCAAAGCATTATGCGGATAAAATTCTTGAAGCGAGCGGTCTGACGTATACGATTATCCGGCCGGGCGGGTTATTAAATGATCCCGGCACGGGAAATATCAAAGCCGCGGCCGATTTGGAAAGAGGCTCCATTTCAAGAGACGATGTCGCCAAGACCGTTATCGCATCCCTTGATGAACCGAATACGTATGAAAAAGCATTCGATCTGACGGCGGGCGGCACGCCGGTCAGTGAAGCGCTGAAACAATTATAGTTTCCGGTTTTACGGCACTCGGGGCTTTTTGCCCTTGAGTGTTTTTCTATATTTTTCTATAATAAAAGTGAACGTTTATTCCGGATAAATGAATGACTATTCATTCATTACAATTTTTAAAGGGGTGGGAAAATGAATCTGGTTTCCAAATTGGAAGAAACCGCATCGCAGAAACCGGAAAAACCAGCTTGTCTGTTTCAAGATCAGTACATGACGTATGAGGAGCTGGCAGGTAAAATCAAAGCATTTGCAAACGGCTTGGAGGACAGGGGACTGAAAAAAGGGGATCATCTCGCGCTGCTGCTCGGAAATACGCCTGATTTTGTTATTGCGTTTTTCGGCGCGTTAAAAGCGGGAATTGTCGTCATACCTGTTAATCCGGCATATACACCTTCAGAAATCGCATACATGCTGAAAAACGGCGATGTCAAAGCGATCGCCGGCATCGACCTTTTAATTCCCGTATTTGAAAGCCTGCACGGCTCGCTGCCGCTGCTGGAGCATATCATTATCAGCCAGACAGCAGAGAACGCTCCATCGACAGAAGACCCTCAATTGCGCTTAAAAATGACAACGTTTACAAAAATGCTTCGCCCGGCGGAGCGCAGCAGAACTTATCCGACATTGTCCAAAGATGATACTGCCGTCATTTTATACACCTCAGGGACGACCGGAAAACCGAAAGGCGCCATGCTCACCCATCAGAATCTTTTCTCCAATGCAAATGATGTCGCCGGATACTTAGGAATGAATGAGAAAGACAAAATTGTGGCGGCATTGCCGATGTTTCACGTTTTTTGTTTAACCGTTTGTATGAATGCGCCTCTGATGAGCGGAGCGTGTGTCTTAATCGAGCCGCAATTCAGCCCGGCTTCTGTGTTTAAACTGATTAAAAGCCGTCAGGCAACCATTTTTGCCGGCGTTCCGACGATGTATAACTATCTGTATCAATACGAGCACGGCAAGGCGGAGGATTTTGCGTCCGTCAGACTGTGCATTTCAGGCGGGGCCTCCATGCCGGTCGCTCTGTTGCAGACGTTTGAACAAACCTTTGACGTCACCATTCTGGAGGGGTACGGACTTTCTGAAGCGTCTCCGGTTACTTGTTTTAATCCGTTTGACCGGGGGAGAAAGCCCGGCTCAATCGGGACGAATATTTTACATGTCGAAAATAAAGTCGTCGATACGCTCGGACGCGAATTGCCCGACCATCAAGTGGGAGAATTGATCGTGAAAGGGCCGAATGTGATGAAAGGCTATTACAAGATGCCCGAGGAGACGGAGCACGCGCTGAAAGACGGCTGGCTGTACACGGGTGATTTGGCGAAGCGCGACGAAGACGGTTATTTTTATATCGTCGACAGAAAAAAAGATATGATTCTCGTCGGCGGATACAACGTCTATCCGCGCGAAGTAGAAGAAGTGCTCTACAGCCATGAGGGCATTAAAGAAGCCGTGGTCATCGGCGTTCCTGACGCCAAAACGGGGGAAGCGGTGCATGCTTATATAGTGCCTGGGGACGGTGAGCTGACAGAGCAGGCGGTTTTTGATTACTGTCAAACACATTTGGCAAAATATAAACGGCCGGCGGAAGTGGTTTTTCTTGATGAGATTCCGAAGAACGCGACCGGGAAGCTGCTGAGGCGGGCGGTCCGGGACATGCTTCCGAAATGACGGACGAAAAGCGAAGCCGGGGGCTTCGCTTTTACATGCTGATCCGGTCAGCTCTGCGATTCTTCCTTAATGATGCTTTGCACAAGCTTCGTATCATGCCGGGTCAGTTTGTAATACGTGTTTTTATACTTGTACAGCATATAATTGCCGCCTTCGAGCCACATGCTGAATGAATCAAAACGGTCTTCATGGTATTTGACCGTTCCGTCGTAATCGGGAGATACGCTTTTGGTCAGTTTGACTTGTTTTCCTTGGTTCAAGATATCGAGCATATCTTTTACATTCTGCCTGTCTTTAATTTTGATTTCTTTTTTTCCGTGCTCAGACAGAATAATCAGATCTGCGTTGCTTGATGGAAACACATCGCCGGTCCGGCTGTATACATAGAAGAAAGCAATAACCAAAAGGGCGATTACTACAATAAACGCGATTATTTTTTTCATATTCATCACTCCGTTTTTTAGTCTTTCCCGCTTCCTGTTGTTCCATTCTTTTCTGTTGTGAAAAGATTAACATCCGTTTCGGAGGCTTGGTTCTATTTATTTGCATTTATGCTTACAATAGGAGTAAGTCATAAGGCTAAGGAGGGAGACTTCCATGCGCAAATGGATAGCGGCAGCGGGACTTGCCTATGTGCTGTACGGCCTTTTTTTCTATTGGTATTTCTTTATGACAGGCGACTCCGCCGTCCCGGAGGCCGTAAAGGGAACGAAAGCCGATCCGTCCTCGTTTATGGACCCGGGCCGCCTGGAAGCCGCTGAAAACTTTTCAAATGTAAAGGATTTTTTATTTTTCATCGGTGCGCCGTTAGATTGGTTTTTATTTTTTCTGCTGCTCATTACGGGGCTTGCCAAGAAAATAAAGCATTGGCTGGAAGCAGCGGTGCGCTTTCGGGTGCTGCAAATCGTAAGCTTCGTATTTGTGATTTCACTCATCGTTACGGCGGCTTCGCTTCCGCTTGAATGGATCGGATATCGGGTTTCGCTTGCGTATCATATTTCGACGCAGACAGCAGCAAGCTGGATAAGAGACCATGTCATTGATTTCTGGATCAGTTTTCCGCTGTTTGCCGTGTGTGTTCTTGTGTTTTACTGGCTGATCACAAAGCATACAAAAAAATGGTGGTTTTACGCTTGGTGTCTTACTGTGCCGTTTACCCTGTTTTTGTTTTTCCTGCAGCCGGTCGTGATTGATCCTTTATACAATGATTTCTATCCGCTGAAAGACAAGGAGCTGGAAAGCAAAATCTTGTCGCTTGCCGACAAGGCCGATATTCCGGCCAGCCATGTTTATGAAGTAAATATGTCGGAGAAAACGAATGCGCTGAATGCGTATGTGACGGGAATCGGTTCGAATAAGCGAATCGTTTTGTGGGATACGACGCTTAACAAACTGAAGGATCGGGAAATTTTGTTCATTATGGGGCATGAGATGGGGCACTATGTGATGAAGCACGTGTACATCGGACTGGCCGGGTATCTCCTGCTGTCATTAGCCGGGTTCTATATCATTGACAAGCTTTATAAGCGGCTGTCCAAATTCTTCGGCCGAATGCTTCATATAAAGGGGCCTGAAGATCTGGCCGCCCTCCCGCTGTTATTGCTGCTCATATCCGTTCTCAGTTTTGCTTCTGATCCGATTACGAATGCCGTCTCCCGGTATCAGGAAAACGCCGCCGACCGCTACGGCATTGAGCTGACCGGAAACCGGGAAGCGGCGATTGAGACGTTTCAGGACTTGGCCGATACGGGACTGAGCCGGGTCAACCCGCCGTTTCTCGTCAAAATTTTCAGAGGGAGCCACCCGTCGATCATGGAGCGGATTGAACATGCGGAGGAAGAAAAATAATAAAAAAAACCGGCGGGGCCATGGCCGACGCCGGTTTTTTTATGTTTTACTGAGCTGCCGCCTGTACGTTGATCAGCCCTTTTCCGTAGTAGAAAGCATCACCAAGTTTTGTAGTGGTGTTTTCTAAACTGCTGCGGACTTGAGTGTTTGTCCAGTTCGGGTGCTTAGAAAGAATCAAAGCAGCCGCTCCGGCAACGTGCGGAGATGCCATTGACGTACCATTGTACGCGCCGTATTTGTTTCCAGGAAGCGTGCTTTGGATAGAGACGCCTGGTGCCATGACATCAAGCTCAGAACCTACGCTTGAGAAAGATGCTCTTTGGTTGCTGCTGTTAACAGCGCCTACCGCAATGACAGAAGGGTATTTACCAGGGTAGCCCACTGTGCTTGAGCCGCCGGAAGTGCCTTCGTTACCGGCTGCCGCTACGACTACGACGCCGGAAGCAACGGCTTTGTCAACTGCCGCTTTTAACGCTGCAGAACCAGAAGGTCCGCCGAGGCTCATGTTAATAACGTCCATATTGTTTGCGATCGCCCACTCAATTCCGTTAATGATCCAGCTGTACTGGCCGGAACCGTCAGCGCCGAGAACTTTTACAGCGTAAAGAGATGCGCTTGGCGCAACGCCTAATACACCGACTGAGTTATTAAGAGCCGCAACTGTACCGGCAACGTGAGTTCCGTGAGAGTTGTAGTCTTGGAAAGGATTTGTTTCAGAAGGAACCATGCTGGCTCCGCCTGCTACTTTTAAATCAGGATGAGAAGAATCGATACCGCTGTCGATAACCGCTACTTTCACATTTGATCCGGTGAAGCCTTGAGAGTGCAGAGCAGGGGCTTTAATTTGTGATACGCCGTAAGGCACGGACTGCGCGTACGCTTTTGCAACGTGATCTTCTTCAACGTAAGCAACGCTTGGGTCTTTTTTCAGCTCTTTTACAGCTTTTTCATTTAATGTAGCTGAAGCTGCGTCTACATATTTGAATTGCTTTTGCACTTTCCCGCCTTTTTCAGAAATGACATCTTTTTTCTTAGCGGCGCTCATCGTGCTCATTGTCTGTTTAAATCCGACAATGTATTTCTTTTCCCCGTTTGATTTCCCTGCCGCCTGGGCAGGAGACGTGCTGCCGAACGCCATCGTAAAGATTAACGCTAAAGCAAACAGCAAACTGATCCATACCTTTTTGCCTCTCACTCTTTATCCTCTCCTTTTTTTCATTTGCAGAACAACCAATAGACAGATTATTCTGTGGATTAATTGTATAGCATGGAATAATATTTTAGTAGACCCAATTTTTTTCAATTTGTTTTATTTCTATTTAGGTATATCATCTCTCTTTCGTTTAATAGGAACCCGAAATATTTAAATTTTAATGGAAAAAACCGATGGAAGGACATGAGTATTTGTACACAGCCGCAATCGCTCTCTTGTTTGCTGGGTCGAACGGTTTGATTCCATTTTTGGAAGCTGCGGCAAAAACAGGATAAATGTCACCTTTTGTTGAATGCAGAAGTCTGATGGAAACGAAAGCGGAATGAAATAAAGCGGGCGGCATGAATCAGTCTTCGGCTTTCTTGACGGAGAAAAGCTGTGAAACCATTTTATAAAAATAATGATAATGAATATCATTGATACTTATATTGTCAATGATATAATTGCGGAAAAACGAAAGAGGGGGAACAGATGAAACCAATTTTCAGTATGCTGATGATCTTATCCGTTCTCTTCATAACGGCATGCTCAGAACAGGAACATGAAACCGCCGTCAGGCACGATCTGGGGACGGCGCATGTGGCTGCGCACCCGCAGCGCGTTGCCGTGTTGAATCCGGGCTTTAATGATATTCTCCATGATCTCGGCATAAAGCCTGTGGCTGCGGCGGATAATCGGACAGAGCGAAACGACGGCAGTCCGTCCGTCGGGCCCCCGTCACATCCCGATTTGAAAAAGATCACTTCGTTAAAGCCCGATCTCATCATTGCAGACTCAAGCCTTCACAGGGGGATATACCGAAAACTGACAAAGATCGCTCCGACAATCGCTTTAAAAAATGAAGCTGCGGATTATCAGGATGCGGTTGACGCTGCCCTTACTATTGAAAAGGCGGTCGGTAAAGATGGCATCATAGAGAAACAATTGTCGGCTCAGGAAGAAAAGCTGAATGACATCAAAAGAAAGCTGGATGCAGAAGGCGGCACGATTTTATTAATTGACGCTGCAAATGACAGCATTTCCGTAAAGGATGATCAGTTTTTTACGTCCCGGCTTTTGACGCTCGCAGGGTTTACCTATGCGGTCCAGACGGATTCCGGCGGGAAATCAGACTCTATCAAGATGACGCCCGGGCAGCTTTTGCATATCGATCCTGATTACATCGTACTGTTGGACGGTGAGAAAGAACTCGAAAAAAATCACCTCTGGAAACAGCTGACAGCCGTAAAAAACGGACACGTTTACCGCGCGGACAGGGCGGTATGGACGGAGCGCCGGAGCATTGACGGGGCGGACGCCATATTACATGATCTTCAGAAAAAAATGCTCGCCAAAAAGGCCCAAAACTGAATTCGGGCCTTTTTGTTATGATTCTGATAGGTGGCTGCTTACATTGTAATCTTTGACGCGCCATTTATTTTCAATTCGTTCGATATTGCTTAGGCACGCATTGACAAGCTTTGCGTTTTGGATGTCGGTATCACCGTCAGAAATGGCCGACAAGAGGGCGTGAATGGCTGCGCCGTGAGCGACGATCAGTACTTTTTGATCAGGAAACCGCTCCTGAACTTTCACTAAACCGGCAAGCATTCTGTCTGTCAGCTCTTCTGCTGTCTCCATGTTCGGGTAGTTTTTATCCGGGTAGCGCTTCGACCGTTCCGGTAAAGACATTCCTTCCGCATCACCGTAGCTCCGTTCTCTGAAATCTTCCATGACCACAATGGGAAGATTCAAAAACCCGTTAATAATGTCAGCTGTTTTTCTGGCCCGTTTCATCGGGCTTGAGACGATGACATCCCATTCGGACCCCTTTAAGTACTCTCCTGTTTCTTTCGCCTGACGCTCTCCCGTCGCATTTAACGGAATATCCGATTTGCCTTGAAGCTTCTTTTGGGCATTCCAATCAGTCTCTCCATGTCTTACTAAACAAACGGCAGTCATAAAGTCTCCACTCCGATCATTTTTTATCGATATCATCTATTATACTGCCGTTACGTTAACACTTCAAAGAGAAGCGCCAGTCCGACTCCGCCTCCGCTGCCGATCGCTGCTGCTGCGTAGCGGGCATCCGGGCGTCTTTTTGCTTCATAAAAAAGCCGGGTGACAAGCGCCGCTCCGGAAGCCCCGTACGGATGCCCGACGGCCAGAGCGCCGCCCCTGACATTTATTTTAGAATACGGCACTCGAAGCTGCTGTGAAAAAACGCATATTTTGACGGCAAACGCCTCGTTGATTTCGTATATATCAATATCATCCGGTGACAGGTCCCGTTCCTTCAAAAGTTTTTTGACGGCATAAACCGGAGCTGCTGACGGATAATGCGGATGGACGCCGCTTACCGCGCTTCCGATAAAACGCAATCCCGGCTTTAAACCGAGAGACCGCGCTTTTTGTTCTTCCATCACACAAACTGCCGCCGCCCCGTCAGAAATTCCGCAGCTGTTGGCGGCGGTGACAGAGCCTCCGGACTGAAAGACGGGCTTGGCACGGGAGATGAGAGGCTCCATGTTCCGCTTTTTCAGCATGTTTTCGTCAGCGGCGAATCCGTGACAGGGAAGAATTTCCGGGCGGTACAAGCCGTCTTCGTGCGCTTTGACGCTCCGTTCATAGCTGAGAAGGGCATATTCGTCCTGCATCTTTCTCGTTACGCCGTAAGCCTGTGCCGTATACTCTGCTGCTATGCCCATATCAGGATCGCCGATGTGTTCAGGAGAAAAGCGCGCCCGGGATGAGAAAGGGGAACGGCTGCTGCTCTCCGCTCCTCCCGCGATGTATGTGCTCCCCGCACCGGCTTTAACAAAGTGGCACGCGACCCTCACGGCGTCCAGTCCGGAGCCGCACTGCCTGTCGATGGTCGTACCGGACACGCTCAAAGGAAGTCCGGCGGCCAAGGCTGACAGCCGGGCGAGATTCCCGCCGCGGCCCGTCGCGTTTCCGATCAGGACTTCATCAATGTCTTCGGGCATGTTCCGGCTCAAATGGCGGATCAGCGGAGCTGCCAAATCTTCTGGGAGACAGTCTTTTAACAGGCCGTTTTCCCGGGCGAAAATTGTCCGTTTCGCATCCGTAATTACAGCTTCCATTCCATCATGTCCTTTGCCTGCTTTTGTACGGCGGCACGGGCGATCTTTCCGCCGGCTGTTTCCGGTATTTCTGAAAACAGCCATTTCTTCGGGATTTTATATGCCGCCAGCTGCTCGCGGCACTGTTTCTTCAGTTCCTTTACATTTGCATCTCCGTCGATCACCGCAACGGCGATGCTGCCCCAATAATCATCAGGAATGCCGATGACGGCCGCTTTTCTGACGCCCGGACAGCGGTTGAGCACACGTTCTATCTCTTCAGGGAATACATTCAGGCCGCCTGATACGATCATCCCGTTTTCACGTCCTTTGATATAAAGATAGCCTTCACGATCAATATATCCCATGTCATCAACCGTCATCCAGCCGGAATCATCAGGTTTTGCGCCGTTGATGTATCCGGAAAATTTCATCGGGCTGTTCACAAAAATCTTCCCCGTTTCGCCCGGCATGCAGCGTTCTCCGTCGGGCCGGCGGATTTCGATTGTAACATTTTCAAACGGGCGGCCCGCCGCGTCAGGCTTTCGGGCGCTGTCTTCAGGCGATAAGAACGCCACGAAACTCAGCTCGGACGTTCCGTAAAAATCGTACAACCGCAAATGGGGATAGCGCTCTGACAGCGCTTGTTTTGACGAAGCGGGCCAGTCTGCACCGGAAGAAATCACCTTGAGCGGTGTATCCGGAAACGCCTCTAGTGAGAGCAGGGCGTCCGTCATTGTCGGAACGGTATATAGAACGTCAGCTTGTCTGAGCCGGTCTTTCATTCCGGCCGGATTGAATTTTCTTTGAAGGATGACGGTTCCGCCGATAAACAAAGTGCTGACGGCGCCGTATAAAAAGTGTGACGAGCGAAGCGTGCCCGGTACCAGCACTTTGTCATCAGGGGAAATGCCGAATTCACGTTTCGTACAAGAAAAGCTCTCCAGCCACGAACGGTGAGAGCGGGTGAAGGCTTTCGGCTTACCGGTCGATCCCGAGGTGAATCCGGTATAAAAGGGCAGGCCGGCGTTTTTGATAAAAGCGCCTTCCGTTTTTTCCGCCTCGATCAAAGGCCTGCATTCATCCCACAGGATGACAGGCGTTTTGACGCCGTCCAGTCTGCCGCTCAGCCGGCGGTCACAGATGACGAGGCCGGTTTTGCTGATGTGCAGCTGGTCCGCGAGTTCCGCCGCTGCCGAGCGGGGATCTAACGGAACCGCCGTGCAGCCGGCATGCGCCGCGCCTGCGAAAAGTTGTAAAAAAGGGATGCCGTTCGGCAGTAATATTGCAATGTTTTCCGGCTTACTTGAAAGGCTGCCAAGCCAGTTTGCGGTTTGGTTAACCAGCCTGTTCCAAGTTTGATAGGTGATCTGTTCTGTTTCTGTCTGAATTGCGATCTGTTCCGGCGCTTGTCCGGCTGTATCTGAATATGATGATGTAATCATGATGACTAAAATCAGCTTCCTTTCGTCGGCAAAAGCCGGCTTGCTTGAAGAGTTTTTCTGATTCTTACGGCTGCGAATGAGGCTGCGGCCGCTTTAAGCAGATCTCCGGGCACATAGATGAGGCTGAGCTTTACGGCAGTTAAGATATCAATGTGCATCATAAAAGCCTGAAAGGGAATGCCGATGACATACAAAAACAGCACGCCGAACAAGAACTGTCTGATAAACAAATGGGGGACAGCAGCTGAGCGAAGGCCTTGGATGCTGAGGCTCAGCAGTAATGCCGCCAGCGGATATGCGATAAGATATCCGGCGCTCGGCCCGAAAAAAACCCCGAACCCGCCTCTGCCGCCTGAAAGGAGAGGCGCTCCGCATGCCACAATCAGCAAAAAAAGCAATTGGCTTAAAAACGCCGCTTTCGGTTTTAGGATGCTTCCCGATAAGAGTACACCGATCGTCTGGAGCGTAATCGGAACCGGCGTAAAGGATAAGAAAAGCGGCGGGAGCAGCCCCAAAAGTCCCATAATGGCGGTAAACACGGCAATATGCATCATTTCTGTCAATTTCATTATGTATTCCTCCAGCTTATCAAAATATGTTTATACAATAAAGCGAGTCTTTATGTATGTCAACTCTATTATATTTTAAGTTAACATTAAAAAGACCGGCCCTTTATGAAAAAGGCCGGTCGGTTTGTCTTTATTCTTCTGTAAGGATAACAAGTGAATCAACGGATGATGCAACGTGGGAAACGGCGCGGCTGACTTCTTGAAGGCCGCCGAGAAAGGCCTGCAAATCAACGTCGATTTTGCCTGTCTGGTCTTTGCTCGTTTTCATGCTTTGGACGATGTCATCAAACAGACGGTTGATCTGCGCCATTTTTTCTTTCGTTTCACTTACAAGTCCGTTTACATCTTTAATATGTTTGGACACGATGTTGATTTGTGTATTAGTATTGTTCACAAGCTCTGATACGGTGGAAACGGTTTTTTTCGTATCCTCTGAAAGCTTTCTTACCTCCGTCGCGACAACGGCGAACCCTTTGCCGTGCTCCCCGGCTCTCGCGGATTCTATTGAAGCGTTGAGTGACAGGAGATTCGTTTGCTCGGCGATCCCCGTCACGATGCCGAAGATTTTTTCGATCTGCTGGGCGATGTCATTCAGCTTGTCCATTTCTTCTTCAATCTGCAGAAGGCTGGCGTCGATTTTATTCATCTGCTGCTGCTGGCTTTCAAGCTCTTTTTTCCCGCCGATTGATTTTTCTTCGACATGTACGGAAGTGACGGTGCCGGCTTTTGACGCCTCGGAAATGCCCTCGGATTTATCGACCAGCTCCTGCACGGCTCTGCTCGTTTCTGAAAACAAATCAGCGAGTGATCCGGATGTTTCCTGGATTTTTTGATGAAGACGGGCTTTCTTTTCCTCTTGTTCGTCACGCTGGCAGTTATATTCGCTCTGGAATGCTTCAAGGACGAGCTGCTGTTCAAGATTCAATATTTTCGTCGTCGCTTTGATCGCTTTTAAAAGCTCATGCAAATCCGGAATGGTTGCTTCATATATGTTCATCATCGACAGAAGCAGATCCTGAAACGCTCCCATATACCATTTCGGTTCAAGGCCGATCCGCAAATGGATGGAAGCGATGCGCTGTCTTTTTTCAATGAATTCATCATCAATCGTGCCGGCAAACATCTCATGGATATGACGCCGTAATGTTTTTTTCAGGCGCTCGACCGTGCTGTGGTCGTTAATGATCGTCATTAATGATTTTTCGTGATCCAGGTTTCGGTAAAAGGAATCGACGATTGTTGAGATATGTTCTTTAATTAACGGCTGCAGCTCTTCAAGCACATGAAGTTCTTCGTTTCCCAGCCTGACCATTTTCAGCTGTTTTTGGACATCTGCATATTGATTTGAAAGCGCGATGCGTTTTTTTCCATCGGCTTCCGAAAAATAAGCTGTTTCTTTTTTGCGGTCTTTTTTAAATAACAATATAAGTTCCCCCAGATATTCTCTTTTTCTTTTTATCGGTATGGAAGGAACTTGAATGAAGGAATCTGATAAAAATATTTTAATGCAAAAAAATAAAACCATTCGTACAGAATGGTTTAGTTAATCTTGGCTGAGGCGCTTCAGCGGCTTGATGGCGGGACCTTCGACAACCCCGCCGTCGGGTGTGAACCGGGACCCGTGACAAGGACAGTCCCACGTCCGTTCGCCGTCATTCCATTCGACCTCACAGCCCAAATGGGTGCATGTCGTATCGACAAGGTGCAGACAGCCTTTTTCATCTTTATAGGCGCCGGCCCGTTTGCCGTTTACCGTTACGATTTTTCCCTCCCCGGGCCGAAGAGTCTCAGGTGAAGCGTCCGGCCTCTCAAGTTTGCCCGAGATAAGGTGTTTGGCCACGTCGGCATTATAGGAAATCAGTTTTTTCAGTCCCGGATCTGCGTGGAAGCGTGACGGAATAAACAGGCCGGAAAACGGGTTCTTTTTGTTTTGAATATGATCAGCCAAAAGCTTCGCCGCGAGCGCTGAGCTTGTCATGCCCCATTTTTTAAAGCCTGTCGCCGCCAAAATATGTTCTTCATCGCCCGAGATGGGACCGATGAACGGAATTTTGTCAATGGTGACAAGGTCTTGTGCAGACCAATGATATGGGATGCTTTCAACTCCGATTGTGTCTTCCGCAAATTGTTTCAGCGCTTCGTAATGCTCGGACATTTCTTTTCCCTGGCCTGTTTTGTGGCTTTCGCCGCCGACAAGAACCAGTTTTTCACCGTTCAAATCGGTGTATCGCAGTGATCTGGACGGCTTGTCTATGCTGAGATACATCCCGTCCGGATACGCTTGTTTCGGTTTTACCGCCAGTACGTAGGATCTGCTGGCATACATTCTGGCGGCGTAAAGCCCGCCTCCGTCATAAAAAGGAAAGTGGGAAGAGCAGACAATATAGCTGCACTTGATGCCGTGTCTGTTTTTCGTGACCACTTCCGGCTGCGGTTCTTTTTTTATGTCGATCGCAGCCGTCTGTTCAAAAATCCGCGCCCCGTTTTTAACGATCTCTTTAACGAGCGCCGCACCATATAAAAGCGGATGGAATTGCGCCTGATTCTTCATGGCGAGACCGAGCCTGCAATCAACGGGGACGGGAAGTTCTTTCACAAGCTCGTGTTCAATACCGAGCTTGGTATAAGCTTCCTGCTCACTGCGGATTTTTTTGACGCCTGATTCTGTATTGGTGTAAAGATATGCGTCTTGTTCAATCAGTCTGCAGTCAATCGAAAGGTCCTTGATGATCTGCTTCATGTCTTCCATGGCGCGGAGATGGGCTTCGAAATACAGCCTTGCGCTGGTCAGGCCGATCTGCTGAATAAGATCGGCATAGATGAAATCATGCTGGGCGGTGATTTTTGCGGTCGTGCCCGCGGTCGTCCCGTTTAAAATCCGGTCTGCTTCAATGACAGCGACACGGAAACCTCTTTTCGTCAGTTCGTATGCCGTTGTCAGGCCCGTAATTCCTCCGCCGATAACCGCAACGTCACATTCCGTATCTTCAGTGAGGGCGGGAAAGGAAGGAATGTCAGCTGTTGCTTTCCAATAGGAAGCCGGTTCCTCGTTTGAAAAAGTAGTCAATTCAGATTTACCTCCTCTGTTGTATATTCTTAATTTTTCCAATAAGACTCTGTTCATACATGAAATTCGTATAAGATGCTCAAATTACTCATAATATAGTAATTAATGTAAAGGAGTGATCAAAATGGCTAACCAGAAGAAGAAAACCTTGCCGCCGCAGCATCAAAATCGGCAGCCGGGCTTTGAATATGTAATGGACCCGCGCCCCGTTTTTGACAAACCGAAAGCGGCGAAAAAACTTGAAGGGAAAACGGCGATCATCACGGGCGGAGACAGCGGAATCGGCCGCGCCGTATCCGTTTTATTCGCGAAGGAAGGCGCTAATGTGGTCATCGTTTACTTTGATGAGCATCAGGATGCCGAAGAGACGAAGCAATATGTAGAAAAAGAGGGGGCGAAGTGTCTGCTGATCGCAGGGGATGTCGGCGACGAAGCCTTTTGCAACGATGTCATCCGCCAGGCGGGCCAAGCCTTTCCTTCCATTGACATCCTGGTCAACAACGCAGGTGAGCAGCACGTGCAGCCGGGGATTGAGAAAATCACGAGCCACCAGCTCATCAGAACGTTTCAGACGAATATTTTTTCAATGTTTTACTTAACGAAAGCCGCGCTCCCTCACCTGAAAAAAGGAAGTTCAATCATTAATACGGCCTCCATTACCGCCTATAAAGGCCACAAAACATTGATTGACTATTCAGCGACAAAAGGGGCGATCGTCACGTTTACAAGATCTCTTTCCCAATCTCTTGTCACTCAGGGCATCAGGGTAAACGCAGTGGCTCCGGGGCCGATCTGGACGCCGCTGATCCCGGCGAGCTTCTCGGCGAAGGAAGTGGAAGTCTTCGGCTCAGACGTGCCGATGCAGCGCCCGGGAGAGCCTGTTGAAGTGGCGCCGAGCTATTTGTACTTAGCAAGCGATGATTCTTCCTATGTCACGGGACAGACGATTCATGTGAACGGCGGCACCATCGTAAACGGATAATGTAAAAAAAGCCAATCCATATGGATTGGCTTATTCACTCTGTTTGAGTGCGGCATATTCTTTTGAAAGCGTGAGGAACGCTTCTTTATTTTTATCATCAAGCGCCTTATTAATCTGCATGGTCAGCATGGCGATCCGGCGTTTATACAAGGATTCATCAAGCACCATTTGAATGTAAATATCGGCCATTGTCACATCGAATTCGTTTGCTTTTTGCGTGTTGCGGGACTTCATGAGCTCAGTGTACGACTTTTTCTCTTTCATAAAGAATCCCCCCAATGCCTTTTTTATAGTATATGGATAACGGCCGGAAAAATCAATTAATTTTTATAATCTTTAGACAACTAATACTTGGAATTATATCGACATATCCTGCAAATTGACGAAAAAACGAAAATTAGCATTGTATAAATGAGGTGAAATGAAAAAGAAAAATAATATTTAAATAGTAATTTAAGACTAAATTACATCTTTAAAAGGTGATTTTTAGCTATATTCAAAAAAAACCTGTCGTTTTCCAATGACAGATGATAGATTATTAGTATAAATTTTCAAGAAAAGGATTGGAGGCTGCACATTATGTGCCAGAAAACACACGCACCCTTAGAAAGCTATGAAGTAAATCGTTCAACCATCGCTGTTTTGCCTGAGGAAATAGACGGTAAAATGGGGTCTAAGGTCATTGAAAAAGACTGCATTCTGTATGTCAGTATGAAGCCGATTCACATCATCGACAGAAGCTGCCGCTACTTTGGCTCCAGCTATGCCGGGAGAAAAGCGGGAACATATGAAGCGATTAAAATTTCTCACAAGCCGCCGATTATGGTGGACCCTTCAAATCACATCTTTTTATTCCCTACACTTTCTTCTGCAAGGCCTCAATGCGGCTGGATATCTCATGTGCACGTTAAAGATTTTCAACCGACGGCATTTGATGACACAGCGGTCACGTTCTCAAACGGCAAAACGATGGAGCTGGAAGTATCCTATCATTCTTTTGAAAATCAGGTTTACAGAACCGCCTATCTCAGAACCACTTTTCAGGACAGGATGGGCAGTCATATCCCGAAGCGGCAGGAATTCATGCTGTATCCGAAAGAAGAGCGGACAAGAATGATCTACGACTTTATTTTGCGGGAGCTGGGGGAGAGATATTAGAGAAAGCTGTGATGTGAAGGGACGGGTCCTCTCCTTTTGGGGAGGGCTTTTTTCGATTTACATGCCCGGGCAGAGTTGTATCGTGTCCGTCTGTTGGCTATGATGATGTAAAGAGTAATGATATTTCATTTTAGGAGAGATGGGCATGGATGTGTTTGCAAAATATGTATCAGGAATCGATAACCCGGATCACCGTCTCAAAGCAGAGGAAATTTTGTCGTGGACGGCTGGCCAATTTCCGAATTTAGAAGCGCAGATCAAGTGGAACAAACCGACATTTACCGATCACGGCACCTATATCATTATGTTTGCCGCGGCAAAAAATCATTTGAGCATTTTACCTGAAAAAGAGACGATGGAGCATTTTGCCGATGACATCGCTCAAGCCGGGTACAGCGCTTCTTCGCGCCTGTTCAGAATTCGATGGACTGATCCGGTGCACTATGATCTGCTTAAGAAGATCATCGAATTTAACATCAAGGAAAAAGCTGAAAATCCGGGGTTTTGGCGCTAGCGGACGTGATGTTGAAGGAGGAAGACATGGACATTTTCAAAGACTATTTATCAAGTATCGACAGCCCTGATCATCGTCTGCGAATGGAGGAAATCCTGTCGTGGACGGCTGACCAATTTCCGAACTTAGAAGCGCAGATCAAGTGGAACACGCCGATGTTTACCAATCACGGCACCTTTATTATCGGCTTTGCGGCAGCGAAGCATCATGTAAGTGTTTCCCCCGAAGAAGCTGGAATTGCGCATTTTGCCGAGGACATTGCCTGTGCCGGCTACAGCGCTACTTCCCGTTTGTTCAGAATTCAATGGACTGAACCGGTGCATTATGAGCTGCTTGAACGCATGATTCAATTCAATATTCAGGATAAGGCGGACTGCTCAGCATTTTGGCGGAAATAATGAAAGGAATGTTAAAAAAACAACCCTGAGGAGGGCTGTTTTTTTATTGGAAACACATGATCAGCCCATTTTAATCAAGAAGCAATGGATGACGTACTATAAAAAATAAGGAGTACGAAGCAGTGAATGAATTTTATAAGGCGTTAACACATGTAAATAAAATTTTTTATGAACCAAATCACTTAACGATACATGATATTCAAGAAGAAGCTCAAAACTCAGAGTATGGGGCCGGTATGTTTCAG
Source organism: Bacillus sp. FSL K6-2865 (assembly GCF_040311405.1). Taxonomy (NCBI): domain Bacteria; kingdom Bacillati; phylum Bacillota; class Bacilli; order Caryophanales; family Bacillaceae; genus Bacillus; species Bacillus sp. FSL K6-2865. Next base: position 1,059,980 of record NZ_CP152036.1, read on the forward strand.
CTGCATTCAAAATCAGTTCGATTCAGAGTCGCAAAAATAACGCCTGACAAGATAGGACAGTTTGTTGCTTTTTGGGAAAAAGATGGAGATGGTAAAAATCAAGCCTTTTCATATAAAAAAGCTGCTGATTTATTGGTTATCAATACTTTTGCCAGTAATAATCATTTTGGATAATTCATTTTTCCAAAAGAAGTTCTTGTAAAGCAAAATATCCTTAAAACAGCCGCTACAAAAGGAAAAATGGCAATTAGAGTTTACCCTAAATGGGAAAATCCCACTAGCAAACAAGCTATTGAAACACAAAAATGGCAGTTGGCATATTTTGTTGAGGCGAACGATGCAGATCGTTTTCCAGCACAAGACCTGTTAAAGCTATATTCTAACTAAAATTGGACAGCCCTGAGCCGGCTGACAGTATGTGAAGTTAACCGGTGCGTGAGTTGGAGAATAACGGGGAACCTCAACAAATGAGGTTCCTCTAATTGTTATATAGAAATCGACATTTTGAATGTAACAGAGTTTGTTTATTAAACGTCATCCGAAAAATAAGGGATTTGCGTATCCGGCAGACCCTCACGAAACGCACGATGTCAGAAATCTTGCGTTCAAAATTCTTTATTTGACCACAGACATGCTGACGCTGCTGCCTGACACTGTCAATTTGGCAAAATCCTGTGTATCAATCACAGGTGTGACTGCTTTATTGTCAATCGTGATGTTCGTAAAGGCTGTTGAGAAGTTTGATTTGATGTAAGGGCGCTGATCCTCTGATGTGACCGCGACGGTGGCGAGCGCTTTCCATTTTGAGACAGAGCCTACATTTGTTTGGGAGAGTTCTGAGATGATGCGGCCGGTGTATCCGTCATTATTTGTGCCCCAATATGTGGCGCGGGTATTGCCGTTCAGATTTTTGTAAATGGTCAGCTGTACGGTGCTGCCGGGCCGGAAGCCTTTCGTATAGGTGAATTGGCTTTCTCCTTCCAGATACCGGACCTGGCCTTGTCCCTTTGAACCGACTTTCATGATCGGTTTCCATACATGATAGGTGTCACTGTACTGAAGTCCGATATCAGCCTCTGTGCCTCCGGTAAACCCTGAGTAAATATAGGCTGTCCCATTTGACACCTGAATCGAGCTTGGAAGCTGAATTTTCGTGACGAGAACTGAGCCCGTGCTGTTCAGGTAGGCCCTTCCGCCGATTCCTTTGCTGAGCTGGGACGCCGCTTCCGCCGTATTGGGACTGATCACCCCCGGAATATCCGCCGTACATGCGCCGAATAGAACGGCTGAAGTGAGAACACCCGCAAGAAGCCCTTTTTTCATCATCATTTCTCCTCCTATCATCATAGTCAGATAGCGCTATCAATTCATATTATAAAAGGTTTTGGGAAAAATTCCATAAAAGATATACGGGCGGACGTAAATTAAACCTATTTTCCTATTTATCTTGTAAATGGAGATTATTTGAACTGTGATATGTTCAGCAATACAGCATGATTCAGGAAAGGGGATAGGATAGAAATGAAAAAGACGGCAGCTGTGCTTTTGTCTTTCGGTCTGGTGTTCGGTTGTTCATATGGAGCGGGGCAGACGGCAGAAGCGAAAACAAAGGTAAAAACGTATCAAAACTGCAAGGCGCTGAACAAGGTGTATAAGGGCGGCGTGGCCAAATCGTCGAAAGTGAAAAACAAGGGCGGCAGAACAAAGTACAAGCCGTATGTATCAAAAGCGCTTTACAATGCAAATAAAAGACTTGACCGAGATAAAGACTATATCGCATGTGAGAAATAAAAAAACAAGCCTCTTTAAAGAGGCTTGTTTTTTAAATGGATTCGGCGGTGACGGCGGTTCCGTATCCGATTAATTCGGATGTGTTCTGTCCTGCGGTCAGTTCGAACCGCAGGCCGACGATGGCGTTCGCTCCGAGCTGCTCCGCCTCTCTGATCAGCCGCTCTTTCACCGCTTTTTTGGAGTCTTCCAGCATTTCGGTATAGCTTTTTAATTCGCCGCCGACGACAGATTTTAAGCCTGCAAGCAAGTCTTTTCCGATGTGACGGGACTGGACGATACTGCTTGTCACCAAGCCTTTCACTTCTGTAATCTGTTTTCCGGCGACGGTTTCGGTCGTTGTCATGATCATGCGTTTTTCCCCTTTCGTGTATCTTACCGCTATCTTACCATTTAAGCCGCCTTTTCGGCTGCGCTGATTTGTTTTTTTCTGACTGCGGCGCTGACTGCAAACATGACGACAATGTTCAGAACCAGTGCGATGATGCCTGTATTCATATCTTTAACGATCTGCGGAAGAAACGGAAAGAGGGTTCCGATGGTTGATTCGGTCAGCGTAATGAAGGCCACCGTTCCGACCCCGGCCGTTATGCCGGCAAAAGCGCCGTGGCTTGTGATGAAACGCCGCTTCGGCAGGCTGAATAAGAGGGCGGGGAAAAGCTGGGTGACAAGGCTGTAGCCCATTAAAAGCAAGGTGACGATGGTATTTCCGCCTTTCAGCGTAAAATATACGGATATCAGCGCGATGACGGGTACGGCGTATTTTGCGAGCCGTGAGACTTTGTCGTCAGTCGTGCCGGGCAGAATGGCTTTGTACACATTTTTGGCGAACAGCGTGCTTGAGGCCATTAATATCATTGAACCGGGTACAAGCGCCGTCAGAATGCCCGCCGATCCGATCAGTCCGACAAACCAGGGATCAAAGGTTTTCACAGACAGCTTTAATAAGGCGAGATCCGTGTCCGCCCCTTTTAAACCGGGCACCTGCAGAATCGCCGCAAATCCGGTAAAGATGACAAACAGCAGGACGAGCTGATAAAGAGGCATGATGATCGCGTTTTTCCGAAACACCCGCGGATGCTCCGCCGAATAGGAAGCGGCAAATGTATGGGGCCACATATAAAAGCCGAGGGCGGTCAGCAAAACCGTTGAGCTGAACCAGGAAACGCTCTGTCCGGTTTCCGGCAGCGTGAGAAAACCGGGTTTTGCGGCGTCAATTTGTTTGAACATCTCCGTAAACCCGCCATAGTAATGAATGGGCAGATAAATGCCTAAATACAGGACGATGCCTAAAATCATGATATCTTTAACGACTGATATCCACGCTGAACCGTGGATTCCTGATATCATCACATAAATCGTGATGGAGACAGCGCCGATCCAGACAGCGGCGGAGGGCGGAATCTGTCCGTATGACGTTGCTGAAACAATTAATCCGAGCCCTTTCAGCTGCAGGACGAGATAGGGGATGAGGGATGCGATGCCGACGAGCGATACGAGAATGCCGAGGAGCGGGCTGTTGTATTTTGAAATAAAAAAATCTGATTGCGACATCAGTTTGTGTTGTTTGGCGTAAGTCCACACGGCTGGCAGAAGCCAATATGACAAAATGTAGGCAAGGCAGCCGTATGCGATAATATAAAAGGCGGGGCCTCCTTTTCCGTAAGCCCATCCGCTTCCGCCGAGGAATGTAAAGGTCGTGTATATTTCTCCCGCCATTAATAAAAAGACAAACATCGTGCCGAAGCCGCGTCCGCCCACTGTCCATTGTTCAAGGTCCATATGTTTTCCTTTTCGGGCCCGGATTCCGAGATACACACAAAACAGGAGCACGGCGGCCATTACGGGAAATGCTGCGTTCATTCCGCCTCACCCGCCTTGTTTTCTTTGTCCAATTTGTAAACGGCGGCCATCAGAACGGAAGTCAGCACCGCCCAGATGACGACATACGCGAGAATGAAAGGCATTCCGAAAACATAAGGCGTCACCCGGTTGGCAAATGGAATGCCGGCGAGAATTCCGAAAAAGGGCAGGGCGGCGAGAACATGAATCAGTTTCATAACATTCCTCCTTTTCATTGAAAACAGCGTGTCCCGATTATAAAGAAAATCATGTCGAATGTATAGTGTGAATAGTCTGAAATTTATCAACTGAAAAGGAAAAGCAGTCCCGGCTGCTTTTTAAATGGTCGCAAGAGACAGGTAATATTCTAATAAGGCGGTTACCTGTTCCCGTATTCTCGGGTTGAAATAACGGTGTTTTTCTTCATAGCCGTTAATGGTGCATATATAAAGCGTAAATGCTTCGTCTCTTTCCGCTTCGTATATTTTAATTTTACGCTTTCTTAACTCTTTTCGAACATCACTCAAATCCTTTTGTGCTAATTTTAAAGAGCAGCTGATAAGCTGTTTATAGGGTTGTTTTAATTTGAACGGGCACGAATCAAGCGCTTCGAGGTCCCGGTTCAGGATGGCAGCCGCCATGGGCAGAAACAGCCCTTTTTCGATGAGATCGCGGGTGCCGCTCCGGATGTCAGGCATAAATACTCCTTCTTTCTTAAAAAAGAGAACGTTTGTTCTTATTTTATACTCGCTTACACGATATTTCAAGTCGGAAAATCTCGTAAACATTTTCGTTTTTTGGAGATAATGTGTAGAATAAGGATAGACAAACTCGTTAAGGAGTATAAACGTTGGAGCAATTTTTATCATATTTGACTGAGGAACAGCTGACGGAATGGTTCCAAAGCTATAGAGCTTTCGGCCCGGCGGCTGCGGTTGCACTGCCTTTTATTGAAGCGTTTCTTCCGTTTTTGCCGCTCGTTGTATTTGTGGTGGCGAATACGAATGCATTTGGTTTGTGGGAAGGTTTTTTTCTGTCATGGCTCGGGTCTGCGGCAGGATCGATGCTGATGTTTTATGCCGTCCGCCGTTTCGGACAGAAAAGAGCTTTCAGTTTCATCCGCAGGCATCAGACCATAAGGCGGATGATGCTCTGGGTTGAGCGGCACGGTTTCGGTCCGCTGTTTATTTTACTTTGCTTCCCCTTTACGCCGTCCGCTGCGGTTCATATCGTTGCCGGCCTGTCACGGGTCGGGGCGCTGCAGTTTATATCAGCAGCCGCTATGGGGAAAATGGTCATGATTTTTATGATCAGCTTTATCGGATATGATCTACATGCACTCATGACACAGCCTTTCAGGATGGCGGGCGCCATAATGGTGATCGCGGTGCTGTGGTATGCCGGAAAGCATATCGAACGGCGGTTACAGACGAGAATCAGTCAGCATGAGAAAGACGGAGGGAGACAGGAATCTTGAAAAAACGATTTTGGTTTATAGCCGGCGTGCTTATCGTTGTTTTGGCCATACAATTAAAGAATGCCATTTTTATTGATTATAAAGTCGAAGGAATCAGCATGAATCCGACCTTTAAACAAGGAAATGAGCTGATGGTCAACAAGTTTTCCCATCGTTACAAAACGATCCGCCGTTTCGATATTGTCCTGTTCAAAGGCCCGCACCGCAAAGTGCTGATCAAACGTGTCATCGGGCTCCCCGGCGAGTCAATCGCATACAGGGAGGATCAGCTGTATGTGAATGGAAAACGGGTGGCGGAACCGTTTTTAAAACCGTTAAAGTCATCATTGTCCGCCGGGAGCCATGTGACCGGTGATTATACGCTGAAGGAAACGACCGGGCGCAAAAGCATACCGAAGGGACAATACTTTGTTATTGGCGACAACCGCATATACAGCCTCGACAGCCGTCATTTCGGTCCGATTAAGGATAAAGACATTGTCGGAGTCATCAGTGAATCAGACGCCAAGTAAACGGCGTCTTTTTTTTCGGAAATGATTGTAAAAAAGCAGAGGGAAGACTATAATGAAAATTGTTACGCGCGAAACAAAAAGGAGGCGTTTTATTTTTTGGTGATTTTGTTACGTGTGCAACAAAAAATATGAAAGAGGGCTGATGAGATGAAAACACAGGCTGCCATTATCGGGGGAGGTCCGGTCGGACTTATGCTTGCATCAGAACTGGCGCTGGCCGGAGTGAAAACGACTGTTATTGAACGATTGAAGAAGACGGTGCCATATTCCAAAGCGCTTATCATGCATCCGCGCACACTTGAGCTTTTTGCCATGAGAGGCATATTGGAACGCTTTTTGGAAAAAGGGACGAAGGTGTCTTCCGGCCATTTTTCCATGCTGGATACACGGCTGGATTTTTCTCGGCTGGATACGAAGCAGAATTATTCGTTAATGCTGCCTCAGGCAGAAACGGAGCGGATTTTGGAGGAGTATGCATCAAGTCTCGGCGCAGACATCATCCGCGGGGCGGAAGCGGTGGCTGTCACCCAGACGGATGACGGAGTGGAGACGGTGTTCCGGGACGAAAGCGGGATCCGCACTCTTCACAGCTTATATGCCGCGGGTACAGACGGAGCGGGGAGCATTGTCAGGAAACAGGCGGGCATCGCTTTTTCGGGCACTGATGCCGACTTAACAGGAACCCTCTGTGATGCCGCTTTGAAACATCCGCCCGAATCTTCCTTTTTGTCAACGTGCCGCCTGGAGGGATCGGTTGTGATTGTCCCTCTTACGGACGGACTTTTCCGCGTCCTCATCGTTTCTCCGCACGCTCCGCAAAAGCGGAAGGAAGAGCCGGTCACCGAAAATGAGCTGAAAGAAGACCTGCGGCGGATATGCGGCACTGATTTCGGATTGGGTGATCCGGTATGGACGTCGCGGTTCGGCAATGCCGAGCGTCAGGCTGAGCAGTACCGATCAGGCCGGGTTTTTGTGGCCGGTGATGCGGCGCACATTCATTTTCCCGCAGGCGGCCAAGGGCTGAACACGGGGCTTCAGGATGCCTTCAACCTCGGCTGGAAGCTGGCGGCGCAAATGAAGGGGAAAGCGGCGCCTTATCTTCTGGACAGCTATCATCAGGAAAGGCACAGCACAGGAAAAGAAGTATTGCACAATATAAAAACCCAGATAAAGCTCATGGATTTTACCGAGTCGTGGATGGCATTAAGAGAAACGATGGCCGCTTTGCTGGATTTTCAGGAGTCCAACCGTTTATTGGCGGGAAAAGTATCCGCGCTTGATCTGCATTATGAACCGGATGCGGAGCTGCCGCCGCATATCCTGAACGGAAAACGCCTGCCGGATATCGAATTGACCCTTCATGACGGGCGGCCGGCCCGGCTGTATGATTTTCTTCATAAGGGCGCCTTTGTGCTTTTGTCATTAAGAGGGAGCATTCCCGCCGGTATTGATACGGACAGCGTGGCAGCTGTCAGGGCGGAGCTTGCTGAAACACGTGCCGATTGGGATGACGTCCACGCCGTTTTCATCCGGCCGGACGGCCACGCGGCATGGGCAGCCGGCGGCTCGGGACGTGAAGCGGAAGAAGCTGTTCTGGCCGGTTTGGAGAGATGGGGATTCATCTGATACCCTTTTATGCGCCTGTGTGATTGTTTCTTGTGTAACAAAACGTTATAGTAAAAGAAACAATCAATACGGAAGGGTGATTCAGCAGTTGGACAGAAGACAGCCAGACCATGCAAAACACATGATTCTTGAAGGGCTGACAGATATTTTTCACGAGCAGGAGAGGTGTCAGGAGGACATCAGGGCGTCGTTGGCCGGACGGATGGACGAACTCCGTGAAGAAAACGGAAAAAAATTACAGTTGACTTTGACGGAAATTCACATTTTGTCGTGTATCGGAGATCATGAACCGATCAATGTCACGTCAATAGCGGAAAAAATGAAGACGACAAAGCCGACCGTGTCGAGAAGCTGCGCGAAGTTTTTGGAAGCCGGCTTTCTGCGCAGGACCCGGCTGAGCGACAATAAAAAAGAAGTCTATTTCCGGCTGACTCCTGCCGGGAAAGAGCTGCATTCTCTTCATCATGAATATCATGAATTGATAAAAAAGCGGCTCTTGGCGTTTTTAGACCGCTATACAGATGAAGAACTGTTATTTGCTGAACGGCTGTTCCGTGATCTTTCAGCAAACTGGCGGTCTGTAAATGGCGGCGGAGAGCTGTTCAAATAAAAAACACGCATATGGATGCGTGTTTTTTTATTCGGATCATGTTCCTCTTTCTGCCCGGCCTCTTTCACCGTGTGCCCGTTTCAGCTGAGAAAGGTGGTGCAGCAGCCGATAGAAGGGCGGAAGCATGGCGATGACGAGAACGATCCGGATGACCTGAACCGCGACGACGAAAGTCGAGTCTTCGTGCAGGGTGATCGAAGTCGCCGCCATCTCGGCGATCCCGCCGGGAGAAAAGGCGAGAACAGATGTAATCATGGAGATGCCCGTTAATTTAGAAACCGCAATCGCGCTCAGAATCATGGCGGCGATTAATCCGACGGAAGAAATAAATCCGACGGTCAGCACTCTCGTCACACCGGTGAACATACTTTTGTACATTTTTGATCCGATTGTGGCGCCGAGAAAAATTTGTGACAGCTGGTTCGCTTCCGGCGGCCACCAGGCCAGCATGTCTTTGCCCGCCAAGGCGGACACGCCGATTTCCGCAGCAGCAACGCCAATCATGCTGCCGAGCAGCCAAGGGGCGGGAAATTTCAGCCGTTTTGCGCCTTTGCTTGCAAGCCAGGCAGCCAAAATAAATCCGGCCGTTAACAAGACGGGAGTAAGGCCCGGATGTGAAGCTCCTGCCGAAACGGCTCCGGCTGATGTCTGAGCTGCACCGTTTTGTTTGGTAAATAAGAAAATGACAAGAAACGGTATTGTCATGACGACCAAAAGGACGCGCGTCAGCTGAATAAGGCTTACAATCGCGGTGTTTGCGCCGACTTCCTGGGCGATACCCGGCATGGCGGATAAACCGCCCGGCGCCGTGCCTACAAAGCTTGTCATCATGTCTGTCCGGCTGAACCGAAAGAGCACATATCCGGAAACAAGCGCCATCACGATAGAAAAAATCAGCATGAAGCCTACCGGAAGCCAATGCTCCCGTAAAACCGACAGAACGGACAGGTTCAGTTTCTGGCCGAGTTCGATGCCGAGGATCATTTGTCCCGCGGCAAGCCATCTGCGGTGAATCCCTCTTCTGTCAGGCGCCATGAACAGCCAGCGGGGCCTCGTCATGGAGAGGATGCAGCCGGCGGCCAGCGTTCCGAGCATCCAGGCGATCGACATCCCTGTAAGCGAAAGAAGAAACCCCCCTGCCGCACTGATGAGAATAAACCAGATATCCGTAAGGAGATGTTTGTCTTTCTTCAATGAAAACCCTTCTTCCTGAAACATTCATATTAAATTGTTAAGCTCGTTAACCTTACTATTACTATAGTATAGATTTTGAGATAAATAAATAATGAATTATTTCTCATAATCCATTCATTTTTCTTATCGCAAACGCAAAAAAAGCTCCGGAGATGGGTGAGTGCACCCTACTCCGAAACCTCGCCCGCTTTTCCTTTCCACACAAAGGTCAATCCCAGACCGAGAAATAAAACCACACCTGCGAACAGAAACGGGAAGTGAATATTCATATCAAATAAAATACCGCCCAGAGCCGGGCCGAAAATGGTGCCCAAACTCGTGTATGTTGAGTTCATACCGGCAACAAACCCCTGCTGATTTCCTGCGATTTTCGATAAATAAGTAGTCAGTGCCGGGCGCAGTAAATCAAACGCAAGGAAAATGATGCAGGTGACAGCGAGCACGGGCAAAAATCCTGACATCACCGTAGAAACGAAAGCCAGCACAGCGCCGATGATCAGACAAAGCTGAATGACTTTTTTCTCCCCGAGGAAGTTGACAAGTCTTCCGAACGCGAGTACTTGAATGAGGACCGCCACAATGGAGCTGAACGTAATAATAATGGCGATATCCTTTGGCGTGAAGCCGAATTTATGGTTTGTAAATAAGCTGAATACCGTTTCGTAAGCCGACAGTCCGAATGCCAAAACAAAAACGATGATAAAGGCGATCAAGTAGTTTGGATGAATCGACTTTTTCAAATCTTTTAAGAAAGTTGATTCTTTGACGCTTTCCAGCTGCTTTGCGCGTTCTTCTTTAGTTAACGGCTCTTTCAGCATAAAGACAGAGGAAATCACTGCGATAAATGCAATTCCCGCCGCAAAGAAAAACGGCATTCGAACGCCGTGATCGGCAATAAATCCTCCTATGCCGGGCCCGATGATAAACCCTGTGCTGATGGCGGCAGATACATAGCCCATCGCCTTCGATCTTTCCTGCACCGTCGTAATATCTGCGACATACGCTGTAACAGCGGGCATGATAAAAGCGGCACTGATGCCCCCCAGCACCCTTGCGAAATATAAAATGGAGACATGTGTGCCCAATCCGAAGGTCAGTTCGGATAATGCGAACAAAAACAGTCCGGCGAGAATCATGATTTTTCTGCCGAAGCGGTCAACCCATCTCCCCGCAATGGGGGATGCAATTAATTGCGCAACGGCGAAGGCAGCGACAAGGTATCCCATTGTGCTGCCCGTCAAGTGCATCACATTCATAAACAGCGGCATAACGGGAATGATCAATCCGATGCCTAAAAACGCAATAAATATATTGCTTAATAAGATGATGAGTACAGCCTTTTGTTCTCTGATCGGTTTTTGCATGTTGTTTCTCCTTTGTCAGCTGTCATTCTGTTTATCAGCGCTGATCGACCCGTGAATAAACACGGAGATGGCTTCTTTTTGCAATTCGATTCTTTGCTGAATGGTATCGTTTTTATATAACACATCTAAACCGTAGAAGACGGATAGCAGGATTTTTACTTTTGATTCGACATGATGAATGGACCAGCTGCCGTCTTGATTCCCCTCTTCTAAGATCTCTCTCATCACATCGTCATATTCAATATCAATTTTGTTGAGCCGCTTTACGACCTCCTCTGACGTAAACGCACTCGCATAAAACTCTTCACTTGCTCTCATAAGCGGGTAATTGATGCTCATCCGGCTGAGCAGCTCCGCAAAGCCCGCCAGCTTTTCGGCAGCATCTTTCAGATCAGCTTCCATTTCCCTCCACGTCTCGATCATCACGCGGTGATCCTCTTCCATGATATGAAGAAACAGAAACTCTTTTCCTTTAAAATGGTGATATAGATTGCCTTTACTGATTTCGGCAGCCTCTAAAATATCCCGAATCGATGTTTCTGAATATCCTTTTTTTGCAAATAAGTCACGCGAAGCGGATACGAGCCTGTTCTTCGTCTTTTGGCTCTTTCCGGCACCGCCTTTTGTATTTGTCACTTCACACAGATCCTTTCCGCCTCATTCATATCGTTGTCCCGCAAAGCGGGGCTCGGTTCGTTTGAAACCGACCAGTTGGTTTATTTTATTATAAAGGGTTTTTGCTGATTATACAATGAAGAAGGTATCCATTGTTTAGAGGGAGTATAAAACGGCTCGAAAAGTAAACCCCATTCTCTCATGTTGAAAGAACGGGGTTTGTCAGCGGTCTGAAGACTCCCGGCGGGGGAGCGTGATCTGCCTGAACCGTTATTTGCCGTTATTTACCTCGGTGTAGCTTGTGTTCGGCGCGTTTGATACCGTTCCCCCTGTATGGTGGAAAGGAGAGTGGGCCATATCGTATAAAAACCAGACGGCATGACGCTGCTCGTCAAATGCCGTGCGGGCAAATAACCGCTTCGCTTCCGGATGCACCGCTCTATCGGATGCCTGCAAATAAAAATCATTCGTTTTCTGCTCATCATAAAACGCCGCCCTCAGTCCTTCTCTGTATGTGTGCGGACAATGCTCCGTCTGTTTCGGCGTCAACTGTTTTCCGGTAATTGACGTATACAGTGAAGAGAAAGCGTGCAGGTGGCGCACTTCTTCCTCTCTGATATGTTCGATTCGTCTTCTGATTTCTGCGGTCGGCGCTTTTTCGGCTAATATTGAGTAGCAAATCACAGCGCTGTATTCACCGTTTATGGATTTTACCAGATCCTTTATAAGCACAGAATCGTCGCTGCAGATGGCTGTATAATGAAAAAAATTCTCGTGCATTGGACTCACCCCCGAATGTTTATAGGGTATTATACGGCGGCAGCCCGTGACATGTGCGGATGTCATTTTTATTCTTGATCTAGCGGCGATGTAATATGGTCGTCGTATGTGTCGACAAAAAGCCGGCCGTTGCTTCCGCGCACAGCGTATACGACGTCTTCCGGTTTGAGGTTTCTCTTGTCCAATTCTTCTCTCAGCCATTTTTCCGATACGTGGTTTTCTTCCAGATTATTCATCACCAGCCGGCCGTCCATAATCAGCTCAACGGCAAAGTTCTTTTCATGTCCGGCAAAGATGCCGAGATCCTTTCTTATAACGGGCGCAAATTCCGGTTTGACCTCCACTGACATGCTGCCGTTTGTTTCAATGATGGCAGTCTGAACCTGAGAAATGTCAAATACGTCATTTACACGCAGCTGCTGGTTCAAGTAGTCGATGGTATAGCGCATCGTTTTCATATTATGCTCAAGTATTTTTCCGTTTTGAATGATAATGGTCGGTTTGCCCGCAAAGAAACCCCTGGCGGTTCTGTTTTTCATAGAAAGATATGCGACAAGATAAATGATGACCACGAAAATCGTGTAAGCACTGACAGTAAAATGAATCGGCAGCTTTGTATTAAACGACAGATTTGCCGTGATGGCGCCGAGTGAGATGGCCGCAATGAAATCAAAAAGCGTCATCTGTGAAATGGTTTGTTTACCGAGTATCCGGGCGCCGATAAACAGAATGCTGAACGACAGAGCCGTCCGTACAATTACTTCGGGATATTCTGACATCATCATTAGTCCTTTTTTCTTTATTTTGGTCAAAAACGATATGTTTTAAAACAGTCATCCCGTTTTTACCAGCAGATGAGATTGGTCATTTTCGTCAACTTTCGATAAAATGTAGAAAGATAAAAAGAGAGGGGTCTTCTAATTGGGTGTTGAGTTTTTAGTAGGCAGATCGGGGAGTGGGAAAACGAGGCTGATTATCGACAGCATTCAAGATGAACTGCGCCGGGAGCCGTTCGGGAAACCGATCATTTTTCTAGTCCCGGATCAAATGACGTTTTTAATGGAATATGAGCTTGCTAAAACGCCGGATATCGGCGGCATGATACGCGCTCAAGTGTTCAGTTTTTCGCGTTTGGCGTGGCGCGTGCTTCAGCATACCGGGGGCATGAACCGCCCGTTTGTGACGACGACGGGTGTGCAGATGCTTTTAAGGAAACTGATTGAAGAACATAAGCACGAGTTTAAAGTGTATCAAAAAGCGAGTGACAAAACCGGGTTCACTGAGCAGGTGGAACGGATGCTGACAGAGTTTAAGCGGTACTGTATTGAGCCTGAAGACGTCCGCCGCATGGCGGAAAGCGGAACGGCGTCAGAATATCGCGGAGAGCGGATGCTGTCTGAAAAACTTCATGATTTAGGCATTTTATATCAGCAGATGGAAAGAAGCCTCGCCGGACACTATTTGCATTCAGAGGACTATTTGACGCTGCTCGCTCAGCAGATTCCTTTGGCGGACGTTGTAAAAGGCGCCCGTGTTTACGTCGACGGATTCTATCAATTTACGCCGCAGGAATTAAGGGTGCTGGAGCAGCTGATCATGCATGCTGAACATGTCACATTCTCGCTGACGGCGGACAGCCCTTCGGCGGAACAGGCACCGGATGAGCTCGATCTGTTCAGAATGACGGGAAGCACATACTATAAGCTTTATCAGACGGCAAAGGAATTGAATGCCGATATTTCCTGCAAGGAACTGCATGGCACGAAGCGGCATCAGCATGCTCCGGAGCTTGCCTGTATAGAGTCGCAGTACGATGTGCGTCCCGCCGCGGCGTATACCGGCGGACAGGAAGCTTTTGCCGTCATGCAGGCGCAAAACAGAAGAGCTGAGCTTGAAGGTATTGCCCGGGAAATTCAATCACTTGTCCGGGACGGAGGATACCGGTACAAAGATATGGCGATTCTCGTCCGTCAGCCGGAAGATTATAAAGATTTGCTGAAGGAAGTGTTTGCCGATTACGGGCTTCCTTATTTTATTGACGGAAAAGCTTCTATGCAGCATCACCCGCTTATTGAATTCATCCGTTCAAGCCTGGATGTCGTGAAGGGGAACTGGAGATATGAAGCGGTGTTCCGCTGTGCGAAAACCGAACTGTTATTCCCGCTTGATCAGCCGGAGCAGAAAATAAGAGAGCAGGTCGATCAGCTTGAAAATTACTGTATCGCCTACGGCATTAAAGGGGAGCGCTGGACGAGCGGCGAGCGGTTTGTATACAGGCGCTTCGTATCGCTCGATGAGGATTTCGCGCAGACGGATCAGGAAATAGAGATGGAACACATCCTGAATGAGACGAAAGAGTGGATGGCCGCGCCCCTTGTCCGGCTTCAAAACCGGATGAAAAAGGCGAAAACGGTTCAAAGCATGGCGGAGGCTCTTTATCTCTTTTTGGAAGATACCGATGTTCCCCTGAAGCTGGACCGGAAAAGGCAGCAGGCCGAAGAGGCCGGAAACATGATCGAAGCGCAGCAGCACGGCCAGGCGTGGGACGCCGTTATCCAGCTTCTTGAGGAGTTTGCCGGCATGATGGGTGAAGATGAAATATCTTTGGCACTGTTCCAGCAAATGCTTGAAACGGGAACGGAATCGCTTCATTTTTCTTTAATTCCTCCTGCGCTTGACCAAGTATTTGTAGGGAATATGGATCTCTCAAGAATGTACGGCACGTCCTGCACATTCGTCATCGGGGCCAATGACGGCGTTCTTCCGGCGCGCCCGGATGAAAACGGCGTGCTGTCTGATGATGACCGGGAGTGGCTGAAAGCAGTCGGAGTGGAGCTGTCTTCCGCGGGGCGTGAGCGGCTGCTTGATGAGCATTTTCTCATCTATATGGCGCTGTCGAGTCCGTCTGACCGTCTTTATGTGTCATACCCGATTGCCGATGCGGAAGGAAAAACGCTCCTGCCGTCAATCGTTGTAAACAGGCTTGGCGAGCTGTTTCCCGATCATCAGGAAAAGCTGTCAGCGGCTGATCCCGAGCAGGTAAGCGAAGAAGAGCAGCTTCAGTATCTCGTCAATAAACAGGTGGCTCAGACATATACGGCAAGTCAGCTCAGGCTGTGGACAAGAGAGTACGAGATCAGTGACGTATGGTGGAGCGCATACAATGTGCTGATGAAAGAGCCTGATCACCGGCGTGCGAAAAAGCTGTTTTCAAGCTTGTTTTTCCGCAATGAGGCGAAGCGTCTTGAACGCCCTGTTTCGCGCCGGCTTTACGGCGAGCATATTAAAGGAAGCGTCTCCCGGATGGAGGCGTTTAATGCCTGCCAGTTCTCTCATTTTGCATCTCACGGGCTTCAATTAAAAGAGCGGCAGTTTTTCAAGCTGGACGCGCCAGATATCGGCCAGCTGTTTCACTCCAGCCTGAAGCTGATTTCAGACCGGCTTCGTGAGCAGAAGCTGGAATGGCGCGATCTGACGAAAGATCAGTGCCGGAATTTCTCCTATGAAGCGGTGGAACGGCTTGCGCCAAAGCTGCAAAAAGAGATTCTGCTCAGCTCAAACAGACACTTTTATGTGAAGGAAAAACTGCAGAAGATCGTCACGCGTGTTTCTGGCATATTAAGCGAGCATGCGAAGGCGAGCGGTTTCGTCCCGGTCGGTCTTGAACTCGGTTTCGGCGGAAGCGGGCCGCTGCCCCCGCTCACTTTCACGCTGAAAAACGGCTGTACGATGGAACTCGTCGGACGGATCGACCGCGTGGATAAAGCGGAAAGTTCAAAAGGCCTGCTGCTGAGAATCGTTGATTATAAATCAAGCGACAGGGGGCTTGATCTGGCTGAGGTGTATTACGGGCTCGCTCTGCAAATGCTCACATATCTTGACTTATCGATTACACATTCCGCGGATTGGCTCGGCATGAAAGCGACCCCGGCAGGCGTTTTGTATTTCCATATTCATGATCCGATGATTCAGGCCAGTCTGCCGATGGGGCTTGATGAAATCGAGCAGGAAATTTTTAAGAAATTTAAAATGAAAGGCCTTCTCCTCGGTGACCGGGAGGCGATCAGCCTGATGGACACGACTTTGGAGGAAGGGCGTTCAAATATCGTCAATGCTGGTTTGAAAAAGGACGGTTCTTTAAGATCCGACTCAGCCGCGGTCAGCGAACGGGACTTTCATCTGCTGACAGACCATGTGCGGCGGACATTTGAACAGGCGGGCGAAGCGATAACGGACGGACTTGTGTCCATTACCCCGTATAAGCTGAAAGATAAGACGCCTTGTACGTACTGTGCGTTTCAATCGGTGTGCCAGTTTGATGAGTCGCTTAAGGAAAATGAATACCGCAGCCTGAAAGCGGAAAAAGACGGCACCATACTGGATTGGCTGAAGAAGGAGGCGGATGATGATGCAAATTCCTAAACCGAAAGACAGCATATGGACGGATGACCAATGGAGCGCCATCGTTTCTTCCGGCCGCGATATTCTGGTCGCTGCCGCAGCCGGATCAGGTAAAACGGCCGTGCTCGTGGAACGGATGATCAGAAAGATAACCGCGGAGGAAGATCCGGTTGATGTTGACCGGCTCCTTGTGGTGACCTTTACAAACGCCTCAGCAGCGGAGATGAAGCATCGGATCGCGGAAGCATTAGAAAAAGAGCTCGCCAAAAATCCGGGATCTCTGCATATCAGACGGCAGCTCTCTCTATTAAATCGGGCGAGCATTTCGACGCTTCACTCTTTCTGTCTGCAAGTGCTTAAAAAATATTATTATATGATTGATCTTGACCCCGGTTTTCGGATGGCTGACCAGACGGAAGGCGAATTGCTCGGAGACGAAGTGCTTGATGAGCTGTTTGAAGATGAATACGCAAAAGGGAATCAGGCGTTTTTTGAGCTTGCAGACAGATACACGACAGACAGGCATGATCTGGATCTTCAAGACCTTGTCAAACGGGTGTACGAGTATTCCCGGTCGCATCCTGACCCGGAAGCGTGGCTGCAAAGCTTTGTCCGCCTGTATGACGTGACGGAAGAAAGCAAAATGGAAGAGCTTCCGTTTTACCAATATGTGAGAGAAGATGCTGAAATGGCGCTCTACGGGGCAAAACAAAAGCTTGAGAAGGCGCTTGAACTGACAAAAGCGCCCGGCGGGCCGGCCCCGCGCGCTGATAATTTTCTGGATGACCTTCAGCAGATAGAAGAGCTGATCAGCTGCCGGCATGACTTCGATGCGCTGTATGAACGGGTTCCCGCAGTCTCCTTTAAGCGGGCGAAGGCGGTAAAGGGCGATGAATTTGACAAAGCGCTTTTGAACGAAGCGACCGATTTGCGAAACGGCGCGAAGAAACTGATCGAAAAGGTAAAGACCGATTACTTTACAAGAAGTCCGCAAGATCACTTAAAGAGTTTAACAGATATGAAGCCTGTCATCGAAACGCTCGTTCAGCTCGTGATATCGTACGGAAAACGATTTGAAGCGGCGAAACAAGAAAAATCAATTATTGATTTCTCAGATTTGGAACATTACTGCCTGGCGATTTTAACTGCGGTTGATGAAGAAGGCCGGCGAGTGCCGAGCGAAGCGGCCGTTTATTATCAAGACCAGTTCCATGAAGTTCTGGTTGATGAATATCAAGATACGAATCTTGTGCAAGAGTCTATCCTGCAGCTTGTTAAAAGCGGGAATGAAGAGGCGGGAAATCTGTTTATGGTAGGCGACGTTAAACAATCGATCTACCGTTTCAGACTTGCTGAGCCGCTGCTGTTTCTCGGGAAATATAAAAGGTTTACAGAAAGCGGGGAAGGCGCGGGGCAGAAAATTGACCTGAACCAAAATTTCCGCAGCCGCTCCGATATTTTGGACAGTACGAATTTCTTGTTTAAGCAGCTGATGGGCGGAAAAATCGGCGAAGTGGATTACGATGAACAGGCGGCATTGAAGCTCGGCGCATCGTATCCGCCGAATGACGCGGCAAAAACGGAACTGCTGCTCATTGACAGCGCTGATGGCGCAGACAGCTCCGAGGATGCCGAAGACTTTGAAACTGTGCATTGGGAAGCGAAAGCGATAGCCGGGGAGATCCGAAAGCTTGTCTCATCTCCGTTTAAGGTATATGACGGCAAAACAAAAACACACCGGAATATCCAGTACCGGGATATCGTAATTTTGCTGCGCTCCATGCCGTGGGCGCCGCAATTAATGGAAGAGCTGAAAAACCAGGGCATTCCGGTGTACGCCAATTTGACGTCGGGTTACTTTGAAGCCGTGGAGGTAGCTGCGGCGCTTTCAGTCTTGAAGGTGATTGATAATCCGTATCAGGATATTCCGCTTGCTTCCGTGCTGCGATCGCCCATCGTCGGCTGTGACGAAAATGAACTTGCGCTGATACGCCTTGAAAAGAAAAAAGCGCCGTTTTATGAAGCGCTGAAAGCATATATAGCGAACGCTGACAGGCATGATGACCTGTATCAAAAACTGAGAACCTTTTATGACAGTCTGCAAAAGTGGCGGTCATTTTCGACGAATCATTCGGTGTCTGAGCTGATTTGGGAAGTATACCGCGATACCGGATATTTTGACTATGCAGGCGGCATGCCAGGCGGAAAGCAGCGCCAGGCCAATCTGCGCGTCTTGTATGACCGGGCGCGCTCGTACGAAGCGACGGCGTTCCGCGGGTTATTCCGCTTTTTGCGGTTCATTGAACGGATGCAGGAGCGCGGCGATGATCTGGGGACGGCCCGGGCGCTCAGCGAGCAGGAGGATGTCGTTCGGCTGATGACGATCCACAGCAGCAAAGGACTTGAATTCCCCGTCGTTTTCACCGCCGGACTCGGCAGAAGTTTTAATATGATGGATCTCAACAAATCATACCTGCTTGATAAAGAGCTCGGTTTCGGCACGAAGTATATTCATCCGGAACTCAGAATCAGCTATCCGACTCTTCCGCTTGTGGCGATGAAGAAAAAGATGCGCAGAGAGCTCTTATCCGAAGAATTGCGCGTATTGTATGTGGCGCTGACCAGAGCGAAGGAAAAGCTGTTTCTCGTCGGTTCCTGCAAAAACCGGGAAAAACAGCTGGCCAAATGGCAGGCGCAAGCAGACCGGGCCGATTGGCTTCTTTCTGAATTCGACCGCTATCAGGCGTCATCTTATTTGGACTTTATCGGGCCGGCGCTCATCCGCCACCGTGACATGGAGGCGCACAGGACGCCGGGACTTTCCTCATCTGAGGATATCGCGCGCGACCCGTCGCGTTTTCATATCCGGATGCTGCAGCAAAGTGAATTGCTGGAAGAGAATCCGAAAGAACGTGCTGAAGAAAAGAGCAAACGTCTCAAAGCGATTCAGCAGGGCGAGCCGATTCCTGATTCGTTTTCATTTGATGATCAGGCGCGCCGTCTGCTTGAATGGGAATATCCGTACCGAGAGCTGACGGCTATCAGAACGAAGCAGTCAGTTTCTGAGCTGAAGAGAAAGCAAGAATACGAGGATGAATACAGCGGCCGCTCTCTCATCAAACCGTCAGGAGACACGCTTTTATACAGGCGTCCCGGTTTTATGATGAAAAAAGGGCTGACAGCCGCCGAAAAAGGGACGGCGATGCATACGGTGATGCAGCACATACCGCTGACGCACGTTCCGACTGCCGAAGAAGCGGAGCGGACGGTCCGGATGCTTTACGAAAAAGAGCTGCTGACAGAAGAACAGCAGGAAGCTATTGATATAGAAGAAATTGTCCAGTTTTTCGGAACTGAAATCGGGAAAGACCTTCTCGGGGCGCTGCGGATTGACCGGGAAGTGCCGTTCAGTATGGCGCTTCCGGCCGGCGAGGTGTACAAGGATGCCGAAACGGCCGGTGAACCGCTGCTCGTGCAGGGGATTATTGACTGCCTCTACGAAACTGCGGACGGTCTCTATTTGCTGGACTATAAAACAGATCGGATAGAGGGGAAATTCCGGAACGGATTTGAAGGCGCGGCTCCGATTCTGCAAAAAAGGTATGAAACACAAATCGAATTGTATACAAAAGCGGTTGAACAAATTACAAAAACGAAAGTGAAAGGGCGTGCGCTCTATTTCTTCGATGGAGGTCACGTTCTTACACTGTAACAAGATCCGAAGCTCCTTTTTGGAGCGGATCTTTTTTTCTATCAAAAAGTGAGGTGAATGCGGTATGCGCATTTTACATACAGCTGACTGGCACCTCGGCAAAACGCTGGAAGGCAGAAGCAGGCTGAGCGAGCAGGCCGAGGTATTGGAAGAGCTGAATACCATTGTCAAGGAAGAAAATATTGATGCGGTCATTATGGCGGGGGATGTATTTGATACGGTCAACCCGCCTGCGCTCGCTGAACAATTGTATTACGAAAGTCTTTCCGCGCTTTCTGACGGCGGAAAGCGCCCGGTTGTCGTCATTGCCGGAAACCATGACAATCCCGACAGGCTGGCGGCGGCTTCTCCGTTAACAAATGAGCGCGGCATTCATTTAATCGGCTATCCGCGGACAGAACCTGTGCATATTGAAGTGCCGTCGGCGGACGAGCTGTTAGCCGTAGCTGCGCTGGCATATCCGTCAGAGGCGAGATTAAACGAAGTGCTTTCTGATACGTTTGAGGAAAAGCTTCTTCGCGATCATTACGATGTCAAAATCAGAGAGGCGTTTGCTCACATGTGCGGACTGTGCCGGGACGATGCCGTGAAAATCGCGGCGAGCCACATTTATGTCGCGGGGGGAAATCAGACCGATTCAGAGCGTCCGATTGAAGTCGGGGGCGCTTACACAGTTGCCGCTGACAGCCTGCCGGCTGATGCGGCTTACGTGGCTCTCGGCCATCTCCACCGTCCGCAAACGATCAAGCGCGCCAAGACGGCTGCCCGTTATTCAGGCTCTCCGCTCGCATACAGCTTTTCGGAAGCCGGTTATGCCAAATCGGTGACGGTGGTAGAAGCGAAGCCCGGCGGAGAAGCGAAGTGGGAAGAGATTTTCCTGTCTTCCGGTAAACCGCTCGTCAAATGGAAAGCGCAGGGGCTGAGCGAGGTTCACGGCTGGCTTGATGAAGGGCGTGACCGGAATGCCTGGATCGATCTTGATATCCATTTGACGGATCAGCTTTCTCTCGAGGAAATTCATCGGCTGAGAAAGGCGCATCCCGGCTTTATCCATATCAGGCCGGTTTTTGAAGAAAAAGAGACCGAAAATGACCGGATTGAAGTGAAACACACATCAATTGAGGATCGATTTAAGAAGTTTTATGAAAAACAAACGGGCGGCGGCGTGCCGGATGAGGAGATGGTCAAGCTGTTTTTAGAGCTTGCGTCAGCAGATGATGAGGAGGATGCGACATGAAGCCGATTCTGTTAACGATAAAAGGGCTCCACAGCTTCAGGGAGGAACAGACCATTGATTTTGCCGGACTGTCCGGAGCCGGGGTGTTCGGGATTTTCGGGCCGACCGGAAGCGGAAAATCATCAATCCTTGATGCCATGACACTCGCTTTATACGGAAAAGTGGAGCGCGCCGCAAATAATACGCACGGCATCCTGAATCATGCCGAAGATCAGCTCGCCGTCTCATTTACATTCGCGCTTCAATCCGGCCACCGGGTTTCCTACAAGGTCGAGCGCGTTTTTAAGAGAACGGATGAAACGAAAGTAAAAACCGCCCTCTGCCGCTTGATTGAAATCAAAGACGAACAAACGGTGCTGGCCGATAAAGCGAATGAAGTGAACAAAAAGGTGGAAGAGCTTCTTGGCCTGACCATTGACGACTTTACAAGAGCCGTCGTGCTGCCGCAAGGAAAGTTTGCCGAGTTTCTGTCACTTAAAGGCGCGGAAAGAAGACATATGCTCCAGCGCCTGTTTAATCTGGAACAGTACGGGGACAGGCTTGTCAAAAAATTGCGGCGGCGGGCGCAGGAAGCGGCAGCGAAAAAAAATGAAATGCTGGCCGAACAATCCGGCCTCGGAGACGCAGGAGAAGATGCGCTGAAGCAGGCTGAACAGCAGTTTCACGAAGCGAACGAACGGCTTGAAGAAGCTGAGAAGAAACGGGTCCGGGCAAAAGAGCGCTTTGAGAATCACCAGGAAATTTGGAACCTGCAGACAGAAAGAGATGAATATGAGCGCCGGGAGAAAAAGCTTGAGGAAAGACGCCCGTACATCACGGATTTGACTGAGCGTCTTAAAGAGGCGGAAACAGCTCTCGCCCTTGAGCCGTACGCAGACCGTTACACAGAAGCCGTCCGCCGGAAGCAGCGCGCCGAACAGGAACACGAACTGGCCAAACGGAAATCAGAGGCGGAAACCGTTTCATTTACCCGGCAAAATGAAGCCTATGAAGCATGGCGGGCCCATAAGGCCGAACAGGAGCCGAAGCTTGTCAAGGAAGAAGAGCTGTATCAAAGACTTTCAGCCATTGAACAAAAACTGCTTGAAGCGAAAAAAGAAGCGGAAAAAACAAATGCGGAACACAGCAAAAAAGAGGAAGAATACGAAGCCGCCTCGAAACAGCTGGCCGGAGTGAAAGACCGCCTGACCCGCGGCCAAAACAGGCAGAATGAGCTGAAAGAAGAGCTGAAAGCAGTTCAAGTGACCGCCGATGAACGGAAAAAATGCCAGACCGCCGCACAGCTGGCGGCAGGCTTTCAGCAGACACAGGAACAAATCACGAAAGAACGGGCCAATCTGACAACGCAGCTGAAAAACGTGGAGAAGCTGAACGGAGAAAGCGAGTCGCTCACAGCGAAAGCGAAAACGGAAGAGGAAGATGTTACGCACGCTTATCAAACGCTTCAAACCGTTTACCATATGGTCTGTGAAACGGAACGTTCACTGAAAGCCGCAGCCGAACGGGCTGACAAAACGCAAGCCGATCTCCGCAGGCGCTCAGAGGAAGCGAGAACGGCTGCATTAACAAAAGAATTATCGGAAAAACTAATCGAAGGAAAGCCTTGTCCTGTATGCGGCTCGACGCAGCATGACCGCCCGCGTTCCGCTCATGAAACATTCTCGCCTGATACGGCTGTACAGGAACAGTTGCAGCAGGTTGAAGCGCTGCTTTCTGAGGCGGCGGCTCTTTCTCAGGAAGTGCTGACAGCCAAGGTTGCATTAGAAGAACAGTCGGGGCGTTTTACCGAAGAATGTCCGTTTCTGCAAAGCGTCCGGGTTCCGGAGCTGGAAGCCGCTTCCTCCATCAGCGGACGCCCGCTTGATGAAGCGTTCAGCGCCGTCCGCTTGGAATGGAAACAAATGAAACAGGATATGCTGTCGGTAAAAGAGAAGGTCACAAGACTGATCAGCGCGCATCAGCAGACGGTGAAACAAGCTGAGCAGCTTGCCGAACGAATCCGCTACGAGGAAAAAGAAGCCGGCCGTCTCAGACATTCATTAGAAGAGCTTGAATCGCTGTCAGAAAGCCGATTGAATCAGTACAATGAAGTCTGCGGTGATATTCCGCCAAACCGGATTGACGCCTGGCAGGCTTCGATAGATGAGAAGGACAGGCAGGCAGAAGAATGTGAGAAGCGCATTGAAACAAGCATCGCATTCCTCAAGGAACATGAAGAGGAGAAAGAACGCCTGCAGGAGATGAAGCATCGGCTTGAACGGGAACGGCTCGAGCTTCACTATGCGTCTGAGCGCCTGCAGCAGGTGATTGACGGATATGAACAAGAGCTCGGAACAGCAGCCGAAGAAACATCAATTTCCGCAAAGCTTGAAGCGGTGCGGCAGGAATTACAGCTGTTAAAATCCAAAGAACAGTCCCTATTCGACGCGCTGAAGCAGGCGCAGCAATCACTGAATGACGCAAAAGGCCGGGAATCCGGGAGTCTCATGTCACTCAGGGATGCTGAGACCTCCCTTGAGAAAGCGCAAAACGACTGGCGCGTGAGGTCAAAAGACACCGGGTTTGCCGACCCGGACCAAGTCAAAAAAAGTCTGCTTCCGCAAGGGCGTGCAGAGGAAATGAAAAAAGAAATAGATGAGTTCTTGGACACCTCAAAACAGCTATCGGCAAATATCAGCCGTGTTACTGATAAATTAGCCGAGCGCCGGATATCGGAGGAAGAATGGACAGCATCCGTTTCTCTGCTGAAGCAGGCAGAGGCTGAGTCAGGCGCCGCCATGGAGGAAAAAGGAGCACAGGCAAAAGCCTTCGCGGTTATGCAAAAACAGCATAAGCGCTTTAAAGAGATTGAAGCCGAACTGAAAAGCTGGCAGACACAGATTGACAGGCTTGATAAGCTCCAGTCTGTATGTAAAGGCAATACATTCGTCGAATTTTTAGCGGAAGAACAGCTGGAAAGCGTGGCTCGAGACGCCTCTGCCCGTCTCGGAGCTTTGACAAGGCAGCGGTATGCCATATTAGTCGATTCAGAAGGCGGTTTCGTCATGCGTGATGACGCGAACGGAGGCGTCAAACGGCCCGTATCAAGCCTTTCCGGCGGAGAGACGTTTCTGACATCGCTGTCGCTTGCGCTTGCCTTGTCCGCCCAGATTCAGCTGCGGGGGCAATACCCGCTGCAATTCTTTTTCTTAGATGAAGGATTTGGGACTCTTGACCAAGGGCTCTTAGACACCGTTGTCACAGCGCTCGAAAAGCTGCAATCGGACAACTTATCCGTCGGAGTGATCAGCCATGTGCAGGAGCTGAGAGCGCGTCTGCCGAAAAAATTAATCGTTCATCCGTCCGAACCGGGCGGGAAAGGCACCCGGGTCACCTTGGAGATCATGTAGAAAGGAGAAGGAATCATGGCCGATTCTGCCGAGGGCACATGTGAATTATGCGGCCGCCATCATGTGCGGCTGACGGAGCACCACTTAACGCCTAAGGAAGAAGGCGGGACATTCCTTCCGACCGCAATGCTCTGCATCCCTTGTCATAAACAGGTTCACGCGCTCTATACGAATCAGGAGCTTGCGGCAAGGCTCACGGGAATAGAAGAGCTGCGTCGTGACCCGAAACTCGCGCGGTTTGTGAAATGGATCAGAAAACAGCCGCCGGAAAAGCTTGTAAAAACAAAAAAAGCAAATGAACGAAAATAACGCTGAAACAAAAGCAGCCCTCTTCTGAAAGAGCGGCTGCTTTTTAGGCGTTTCCGACCACATTTTGATCGCTGACATCGGGGTCTATATAGTTTGTCGCATTGACAACGTTGTTTAATAACAGGAAATCTCCGGTATTGCCTGCTCCCGAACCGAGCGCAGATTTAGAAGAGCTTTTTGGAGAAAGGTAAAAGGAATCACCAAAGTTTACGACTCCGCCCGATATGGAATTGATAGCTATAGGTCCGGTAATTGCTGGCATAAACGACACCCTTTATAGAAGTCTCATCGTCATTATATGTCAGGGCTGCTGTGATTGTGAGCTTGGCGTGAAGATCTGCCTAATATGTTTCAGCCGCGAATCTCCCAGAACGATCGACGTCGATCCGATTTGAACCACGGACGCTGACGATACCCCTTGAACTTTCACATTCCTTACCCGAATTGAAGGGTTTTCATGGCAGAATGCGCTTTGGACTCCCGTTTCCGGTAACGGCATGACGGCCGGCTGCCGAAAAATCTGGTATTCTTTTTTGTTAAATGAGCCTTCATCATCTCTGTATACAGCAAGACTACGCTGATCGGCCAATACTTTGATCCGCATATTGATTTCATTTGTATCGCCTGCTTGAAAGACACTCGCAATCCCGACTGAATTGATTTTGGCGTTCCGGAGGCGTGAAATGCGCTTTAACATTATTCCGGCGCCAGCGGCACATAAGGCCCGATAATAAGAGATTCCGGAGGCGTGTCAAAGATGGAAGACAGATAGACGGAATCGGTGTCGCCGATTAATAATAAGGAAGAACTGGATACACCGGTAGACCGGATGTCGCCGACTTCAATATTCCGGTTAATCACTGTAAAAATCATGACGGATCATCACCTTTCATTTCACCAGGTATGTGCTTAATAAAGTGCTCGACGGCCCTGACAATATCACGCTTCACATGTTCGGCAATCTGCTCGGCATATTGCGCGGGCGCCGTATTTTCTTCTTTCGGGACATGGGACAGATAATACTGAATCCGGCTGTCCATCTGCTTTCTGATATCTTCAATAATATGATATTTGTTCGTTTCGTCCAGCCTGCTCTCATACTGAGTTTCGAGCTGTTCTAAAAGCGCGGGGATTTCTTCATTCAGGTACATATCGACGTTTTGGCGGATTTGCTGCATTTGCTGGCCCGCCTGTTCCTGCTGCATCATTCCGACCTGCGGAGATGTCTGGCCGACTTCGAAGTTTTGCACGGCATTCGGATCAGTCGGATTCAATCCGATATTCAGCGTTCCTTCCAGCCGTTCAATTTTCAGCTGATCAAATTTATACTCGAGCCGATCGATTCTTGTAGAAGGCTGCTGCTTCAGCGTTGAAATTTCATTTTGGAATTCTTTCAGCTGCCGTTCGAGCTCCTGAATCTGCTGCGCCTGCTGCTGGACGAAAGAATTTAAATTCTGCAGGTAGGATGAAACGGATTGATCATACATGACATTCACCTCGCGTCTCGTTTCCTTCATTAAAACTACCGGCTTGGCGGCTGGAGCGGTACAAATGATGAGGTGCCGGGACCTCCCCCTGTTGTTACAGTCTGCTGCCCCGCGGTGACAGGCGGCGCCGGCTCAACATAACTCCCTGTGTTGTACAGATTGGAAAGAGATTTAATTGAACCGGCGCTTCCGATTTGCAGTATGGAGGAATTGCTGACAGATTCTACACGCATGTAATTGATATGGATCGACTGATTGACGTAAAAATTCATACGGCGCCTCCTTTATGCGTTTCCTGCCATCGGCTGATCGATTACATCATTATCGTACACATTCGTTGAATTCCTGTAATTCGTCAGTGTGAGATTGTCTCCGGTATTGAAGCTGCCCGCTCCGGCAAATGTCTTAACCTCTGCTTTTGGAGAAATGGTGATGCAGTCGCCTATATGAACGACTCCGCTCGTACCGACGGCATTAATTTTAAACGCTCCGACAATTGCGGGCATACGAGCACATCCTTTTCGTGAAGATTTTCATGACTGCACTCCAGGAGCTTATCTGGGCTGCCTGCCTAAAATAGCTTATGACAAATGCACATTTTTGTGAGCGGAAAAAACTTTAGACGTAAAAACACCGGCGCTTTACGCATGCCGGGTCTTATACATAAATGATACAGATTTATATACATATCACGTTTATGAGAAAGCCTCTTTTTTTCCTGCGGTGCGGCCGTGCTCAATCTGTGCGGCCGGGTTCAGCCCGCTGTCTTTCGTTTGTTGGATGAGCCCGCCCCGGCACCCGTTTAAAAGGCTGTCCAGCTCCTGGCTGCACCTGATGGTCTCCGTTGCATTGATTCCGAATTTTTGCGCTGTCTCGAATAAAGTTAATCTTTTTTCTTCAATTTTGTTCATCGTGTGATCTCCAATTCTCGATTATTTTGGAAAACATAGGATGATAATAGTATAACCCATTTTGGCCAAGAAGGTTTTATTTCGTCAATATGACTAAAAAAGTGACAATTTTTGATACTCTTTTACACTTATTTTCAGCCTGTTTAAAAGAGGAATTTCCCGCCCGGAGGAAGAATACATAAAGGAATGCCAGATTTAAAAATGATGGGGGATTAACATGAAATTTGCGACAGGGGAACTGAACAGCCGAACATTTGTCGGTCTGATCATTGATGATGACAAAATCTTAGATCTGCAAAAGGCTGAAAAAAAATTGTTTGAACTTGAGACGATTCCGGGTTCGCTGATCGAGTGCATTCAAAAAGGAGATAAGTTTGTCGCGCATGCCGGACAGCTTGCGGAATGGGCGAAAAAACCGAATGATGAGTCGGGTTCATTTATGTATGCGCTGTCTGACGTAAAGCTTTGCGCGCCTATTCCGAGACCTTCAAAGAACGTGATCTGCATCGGGAAAAATTATCGTGATCATGCTGTTGAAATGGGGAGTGAGGCTGATATACCGGAGCATCCCATGGTTTTTACGAAAGCCCCCGCTGCCGTTACAGGACACGGAGAAACAGTGGACAGCCACTTGGACGTAACGGAGCAGCTTGATTATGAAGGGGAGCTTGCGGTCATCATATCAAAAAGCGGATCGCACATCTCCAAAGAACATGCACTTGATCATATATTCGGCTATACAATTGTAAATGATATAACAGCGCGCGATCTGCAGAAGAAACATAAACAGTTTTTTATCGGCAAAAGCCTCGATACGACATGCCCGATGGGCCCGGTCATTGTACATAAGTCGGCCGTCAGTGATCCGCAAAGCCTGAAAGTTGAAACGCGGGTGAACGGAGAACTGCGCCAATCAGGATCAACGGGTGACATGATTTTTCCGATAGCTGAATTAATCGAAACGCTGTCAAAAGGAATGACGCTTGAAGCCGGTGACATTATAGCGACGGGGACGCCGTCCGGTGTCGGAAAAGGGTTTAAGCCGCCGAAATTTTTAAAGCCGGGGGACCGCATTGACATTACAATTGAACCGATCGGCACGCTGTCGAACCAAATCGGATAATTGTGTGTCTTTCGCACGATTGATAATGCTCCGATCGGCTTGTTGTGGTACCATAAGTGAGGCAGATTGATCTGATAGGGGGAATTGAACATAATGACACATTGGCATATTACTTCATGGGTCGTTGCGCTTATCCTGGTATTTGTCAGCTACGGGCTGTACGGTTCCGGAAAAGCGAAGGGCGCAAAAATTACGCATATGATTCTGCGCTTATTCTACATTATTATTATTCTGACCGGAGCTGAGCTTTTTGTCCGTTTTGCGAATTGGAACGGAGAGTACGCCGGAAAAATGCTGCTCGGCATCATTACCATCGGACTGATGGAAATGCTCGTCATCCGCAAGAAAAAAGGCAAATCAACCGGCGGACTGTGGATCGGTTTTATTATCGTGCTCGTCCTGACGGTGCTGCTCGGCCTACACTTGCCGATCGGCTTTCACGTATTTTAATCAATCGCTTGAAAAACCCGGATGCATCCGGGTTTTTTTAGTCGCGCAACTGTGCCGCTGAATGAGAAATGCCGTGGCAGGGGGATGTTGATGAGGCGAAGAAGATGTGCAGGATGCCAAAAGCGTCAATCACTCTCGTTACCGCAAAAGCTGCGGCTGTGAAGGGTAATAGCAAACGCCGGGCGTCAATCAGCGTGAAAAACAAAGCTGAATACATCAGGCGGCACCTATTTAAAAGGTGCCGCCTGTTTGTTACGCGGTGCCGTCTTGTCTTGCCGCTGAATACATAATGGAGCGCCGCCCGTCAGATGCCGTCCATTCAAATCTGTCGTGTTTACCCGAGCTGCCGCGGTGATGCTGCAGGGCGCATTGTGCGTCATCCGCCGAGAAGTGATAAAACGAAACGCCTTCACCGGAAAACAGCGCCTGATTGTAGGAAAATACGCAATCATATACAGACAGGCCGAACCCGTGAAGATGGCTGAGAAACAGCAGAAACGTTTCATCGTCCAGCGAATCGAGCAAGGTTAACAGCGGCCGTTTGACCGCCTTTTCATAACGGATTTCTTCCCCGCCGAGCAGGGGGATGGTGTCTGCGCCGATTTCGGCCGCACCGCCGCAAATCCGTGCCGGCTGCCATCTGCCGCCGCGTTTCATCAATACGTCTGCGTTACCTAGACTGTCTGCCAGCAGGATATCGCCTTCATCGTTTTCGACGAGGCAGATGCCGTCCTCTATCATCAGGGTGCCGCGCCCCCATTTGTTTTTTTCTGAGAAAAGCTGTTTTCGTTTCATAACCGTGCCGGTCTCCTTTGTTTGTTTCTTCTCTTCCGTTCTTTCCAAATCGGGCTTGTCTCATACAACTCTTAGTGGGACAAATCAACTATCTGCGTTTCTTTGCATAAACTGGGTAAAGTGCTGATAGAAACGAATTTGATACCGACAGAAACGGGATTGGAGCTGATATCACATGTGTGGAATTGCGGGTTGGGTCGATTTTCAAAAGCAGCTCGTCCAAGAGAAACATATTATGAACAATATGATAGACACTCTTTCAAAACGAGGGCCTGATGATTCAAACGTCTGGGGAGAGCCCCATGTTTTATTCGGACATAAAAGACTTTCGGTCGTTGACATTGAAGGCGGCCGCCAGCCGATGGCCTGCACGCATCAAGAGGAAACGTACACCATCATTTATAATGGAGAGCTGTATAACACGGAGGAATTGCGGAAGGAGCTTCAGGCGAGGGGCCACCGTTTTGAGAGGACCTCTGATACAGAAGTGCTGCTGCACAGCTATATTGAGTGGCGGGAGGAGTGCGTGGACCGCTTGAACGGTATTTTCGCTTTTGCCATCTGGGATGAGAAGCGCAAGCGGCTGTTCGGGGCAAGAGACCGGCTCGGCGTCAAACCGTTTTTTTATAAAGAACACGGCTCTTCCTTTCTGTTTGGGTCGGAATTGAAAGCCATTCTTGCTCATCCTGATGTGAAAGCCCGCACAGACAGCGGCGGACTTGCGGAAGTATTCGGACTCGGGCCGTCCAGAACTCCGGGCTGCGGGGTGTTTAAAGGAATTCACGAGGTGCGTCCCGCCCATGCGTTCACTTTCTCAAAGGACGGTTTGTCCATATGGCGTTATTGGAATGTAAAGAGCGAAAAGCATACAGACAGCTTCGATGAAACCGCGGCTCACATTCGGTACTTATTTCAGGATGCAGTGACACGCCAGCTCGTATCTGACGTGCCGGTTTGCACGTTTTTATCAGGGGGGCTTGATTCGAGCGCGATAACCGCGATAGCCGCCGCTCATTTTGAGAAACAAGGCAGAGATCCCCTTCATACTTATTCCATTGATTATGAGGAGAACAGCAAATTTTTTAAAGCGAGCGCCTTTCAGCCGAATGATGACGGCCCGTGGATCGATAAAATGACAAATGCATTCGGCACACAGCATCATAAGTGCGTGATTACGCAGGATCAGCTGGTTGAACATCTGGAGGAATCCGTTCTCGTCAGAGATCTGCCGGGCATGGCTGATGTTGATTCCTCGCTATTATGGTTCTGCCGGGAAATTAAAAAAGATTTTGTCGTGAGCCTTTCCGGAGAATGCGCGGACGAAATTTTCGGCGGATATCCGTGGTTTCACACCGCGGCAGAAGAAGACGGATTTCCTTGGATGAGGTCGACTGAGGAGAGGATCACGCTCTTGGATGAAAAGTGGCAAAAACGGCTGAATCTTAGAGAATACGTGAATGCGAGATATGAAGAAACCATTGCGGAAACGCCGCTGTTGGACGGTGAGACGGGAACAGATAAAGCGAGACGGCAGCTGTTCTACTTAAATATGCTTTGGTTTATGACAAATCTGCTCGACCGCAAAGACCGCATGAGCATGGGCGCAAGTCTTGAAGTACGGGTGCCGTTCGCCGACCACAGACTTGTGGAATACGTTTGGAATATTCCTTGGGAAATGAAAATGCATGGCAGCCGGGAAAAAGGCATCTTGCGGAAAGCGCTTGAAGGACTGCTTCCTGAAGATATTTTGTACCGCAAAAAAAGCCCTTATCCGAAAACGCATCACCCGAAATACACGCAGGGGGTCACGGAATGGCTGAAAACGATTTTACAACAGAAAGATTCCGTGCTTCACACCCTGCTTGACAGAAAGAAGCTGGAAATGCTGCTGGAGACAGAAGGTTCATCTTTTCAGGTTCCGTGGTTCGGCCAGCTGATGAAAGGCCCGCAGCTGATCGCCCATCTTGCCCAGATCCATACATGGTTTGAGGCGTACCGTATCGATATAGAAGAATAACAGTGCCGCGACCGGTTTCCGCTGAAGGATATCGGTCTTTTTATTGTGAAACATATGGTACACTAAAAAACAGAGGAGTGATACCATGACCGAATACGAAACATGCGCCCAGCTTGCCGAGGCGCACTTTCCTTTATATAAACGGACTTTCTCATCCCTGCCGCCAAAAAACAGGCGGGCCGCATGGGCGGTGCTTGCTTTGTTTCACGAAGCTGACCGGCTTGATGTGCAGGAACTTGGAGGATTTGAACAGGCGGCACAAGACTTTCTGAACGGGGCACGCGCCGACGGCTTTTTGTGGGAGGCGCTCACCGATGTGCGGCAGCAATTTGCGCTTGAAGAAGAGCCGTTACGTGAGTTTATCGCCGGCCAAATCTCTGACAGAGAAAAAGTAGCGTATCAAGAGTTTGATGACCTGCTGATGTACGCGGGCCAAACAGGCGGAGCCCTCGGCCTGCTTCTGCTGCCGGTTTGTGCGCGCCGGAACCAAGAGAAACTCCGCCATGCAGCCGTTTCATTAGGAGCAGCCATTCAGCTGACCCGGGTGCTTCTGGGGGTCCATACGGATGAGCGGGCGAAAAAGCGTCTCCCGCGCCAGGTGATGAAGCAATTCGGCTATACGGAAGAAGAGCTGGAGAGCCATACCGTCAACAAAGCTTTTATGAATGTATGGGAGTACATCGCATTCGAGGCTGAGGCGTATTTCGAGGAGGCGTCTGAAGAGCTGGAGCTGTTTCCGTTATACTCAAGGCCCGCCGTTACCGGTTTGCTGGCACATTATCGGTCAGAGCTCGGTGACATGAGACAACGGCTTTCGCAAGCATAAAAAAACGCCCGGCTTCATAACGAAGCTTCGGGCGTTTATGCAATCCCTTTTTGAATCCAAATCCGCGACCGCCATCTTCTGTACATAAGAATGCCTCTGACCCATTCATCCGCGATAAATGAAATCCAGATGCCCATAAGCCCTAATCCGAAATGGATGCCGAACAGATAAGCGAGAGGCAGTCCGATACCCCACATGGAAATCATTGCCATGTAGACGGGGAATTTTGCATCTCCGGCAGCCCGCAGCGAGTTGATGATAATGACATTAAATGAACGGCCGGGCTCAAGAATGATCGTCATCGCGATCAGCATGCTCGCCGTCGCAATAATGTCAGGACTGCTTGTGAAAATTCCGATCAGCTGCTTTGAAAACAAGGTCATGATCACGGATGTCAAAGCGGCAATGCCAAGCGCCCAGTACAGACTTTTCATGCAGCGGTCATAAGCCTCGTCAAACCGTTTGGCGCCGATATATCTGCCGATCAAAATCTGTGTGCCCTGGCTGATCGCCGTTCCGAACAGCAGGATAAACATGGTGATGTTTTGCGTATAAACCTTTGTTGTAAGTGCCTGAGCGCCCATAATAGCGATAAAATAAGTGACAACCATTTGTGAAATGTTGTAAGACAGCTGTTCGCCGGCAGACGGAATCCCGATTTTCAGGAGTTTCCGCAAGTGCTCTTTATGGACGTGAAAAATCTTTTGCCATGTCAGACCGAGTCCGATGCGTTTTTTGACGATCACAATCATCGCGATCAGCCCGATGATCCGCGCAAAGGACGTTGACATCGCAACACCGGCGACGCCTAACACCGGAAGGCCGAGCGGCCCGAAAATGACAAGAAAGTTTCCGGCAATATTTAAAATATTCATCCCGATCGTAACGAACATCGTATCCTTCGTATGACCGTAGCTTTTTAAAATGGCGCTGAACGTCATAATCAAAGCCTGAATGAAGGACAGCCCGCCGACCACCTGCAAAAAGACTTTGGCATCCGGCATCAATTCATTGGAAAGACCCATCACATGAAGCAGCGGAACGGCCGCAAAAAATATGGCGGCGCTGATGGCGAGACTGATGACAAAGTTCGCTCCTATTGATACATAAGCCACTTCCTGCGCCTCTTTTTTCTGTTTAGATCCTAAAAACTGTGAAATCACAATTGTCGTACCCGTTGCGATAAAGCTGAACATCACGATAATTAAATTTAAAATCTGATTGCTGACACCCACGGCCGCCACACTGTTGTCGGAGTATTGGCTAAGCATAAGAGTGTCGGCGTTTCCCATAAACATATATAATGAAACCTCAATAAATATCGGCCAAGTCAGCGCGTATAATGAGAGTTTGTGATCAGAGGATTGTTTGAATGCAGCCCGTTTTAAAATCGCTTGTTTCATTTCTTTTAACCCCTTTCCTGAAAAAATCAACGTTTAAAAGTGTACCTCCATTTTCTTATAATAAAAAGGGAGAGAAACGAAACTTCTTGCAAAAATCCGACTTAAAAAGGAGGGCCGAAAATATGTCCTTTCTCGAGTTCACAGTTCCTCCGTTCCCGGTCTTTATCGCTGCGGGAGAAGGAGTGTTCAAAAAAGGCGAAACCCATGTGAGACGGGTCTTTCCGGTGTTTGATCTGCTGTATGTGAAAGAAGGCGTCCTCTACATTACAGAAGACGAAAACGCCTTTTCCGTTGAAGCGGGAGAATATATTCTGCTTTCTCCCGGCCTTGAACATTACGGAACAAAAGGCAGTGAAGAAACGACATCCTATTCGTGGCTTCATTTTGAAGGAGCGGCTTATGAGGTGACGGAAACAACCGGGAACAACTGGTCGGAGCTGAGGCGAAAAAAAGGGAGCTTTGAAGAGCCGTCCCGCTACCGCCTGTCCCTGCCGCAAAAAGGGAAGGTGAGACGCCCGCAGTTTATGGCCGGGCAATTCAGTGTGCTGACCGATGACAGCGCAGAGAACTCCGATCTGCCGCTCAGAAAGCAGATTCTGTTTGAAGAGCTGCTGCTCCATCTTCAGAAAGAAGCGTTCCAAATCCCGTCCGCAAAGGAAAGAGTCGCATGGGAGGCCGCCCGGTACCTGCAGGAGCACTATCAGGAGAAAACAACCATTAAAGCGCTCTCTTCGGCTCTTCATTACAACCAAGACTACGTGACCCGCTGCATGCAGCAGGTGCTCGGCGTCACGCCCGGCCAGTATACGAACAAAGTCAGAATGACGGAGGCGAAACGTCTTTTGTCCGCAACCAATGACAAAATGGGGGCGATCGCGGACGCCATCGGTATGGAGGACCCAACCTATTTTTCCAAACTGTTTAAACAGATTGAAGGCATTTCGCCGCTTGAATACCGCAAATTCGTAAGCCGGAAAACGGACTGACCTAAAACCAGAGAACAAAAGAGGGATCAGTAAGCATGGAAATGACAATTTACGATGTGGCCGAAAAAGCGGGCGTCTCCGGCTATATCGGATTATGATAGATTCGAAGTAAAAAAGCAAAGGCCCGGGAGGCCTTTGCTTTTTTATGATTCGTATGAGAAAAAAATGTAGTCAGTCGGCACGCCTTTATAGCCCATTTGGTGAAGCATCGCGGTGATATTGCCGCGATGGTATGTGCCGTGATTCACAACATGCCGGATCACATCGGCATATGTCGTCTGAAGCGTCCCCAGGCGCGGATGAGAAATAGAGATCGGACCTTCCGGGTTCTCCATTTCTTTTAAAAATTCGCTGAATTCTTTGTCCAGTTCAGTCATTCTATGTTCAATCGCCTCAAAATCTCCGTCAAGCTTTTCAAATTGATCAAACTGCGAGACGATTTGTTCGAAAGTTTCTCCGTAAAGCACGTGAAGCCAAATGTAATCAGCCCGGTATATATGCACAAGCACGGCGTTCACAGTCGGAAAAACACTTTTCAGTTTCTGCTGTAAGCTGACCGCGGGCAGCGTCTTCAGATGCTGAATAACTTGCTCATTTGCCCATCTGTGGTAGTGATACAGCTTTAAAATGTCTGACATTCCAATTCCCCCTCTTCCTTCCGGTACATTCAACATGGCCTGGCCGAATTCCTTTTATCGAAACAAAAGCGCAGCAAAATAAAAAGCAGCACCCCACATCACCAATGCCGAGCATTTATTCAGGATGCCGAGGAGCCGGCCTCCTGTATCCGCCGTTTGGACGAGCCGTCCCGCGAATGCCAGTCCGGCGAACCATACCCAGGAAACCGCGATACAAGCACCGGCAAACAGCCATTTATCAATTCCCGGATAGGCGGCGGAGCTTGTGCCGATGACACTGACGGTATCCAAAATCGCATGCGGGTTCAAAAGGGATACCATGGCGGCCGTGACCGCCTGTTTTTTTGCCGTGAAAAACGTTTTTCTCGCCTGTTCGGCCTGCGGTTTGCTTCTCCAAGTCTGCCAGCCTAAAAACTGAGAAACAAAAAGCCGCCTATAAGCATGACGGTCTGAAAAACGGGAATCTCTGCAATAATCATTGACACGCCTGCGACCGCCGCGCTGATGAGAATCGTATCGCATACCGCGGCGGCAATCACTGCGGGAAACGCCTGCCACACATGTTTTTGCCAGGCTCCCTGCTGAAAAATAAACACGTTTTGCGCGCCCAATGGCAAAATAAGGCCGAAAGCGAGCATCACTCCGTGAAGAATGGCATTCATATCGTAAAACCCTCCAATCGTCAACTAAATCTCATTGTAGCCGCACTGTGTGCTGATGTCTCCGGCCATTTGGCTGGTACTTAAACCAGCCAAATGTATAATAAATAAAGAAGGAGGGATGACGTATGAACAGCTGGCGTCCGGATCGGGAGTCGCACATACCGCTTTATCTCCAGATCGAACAGCATATAAAAGAAAAAATACTTCATGGCGAATGGACCATTGGCACGAAAATTCCCTCACAAAGAAAGCTCGCCGAGGAGCTTCAGGTCAACCGAAGCACAGTGACGGCAGCAGTTGATGAGTTAATCGCCCAAGGTCTTCTGGAAGGAAAAAGAGGGGGAGGCACAAAGGTCGTCAACAATACGTGGAGCATCATGGCAGCGGCTAAGCCCCTTGATTGGAGCACATACGTTACATCGGGGAGTCATCAGCCGAATTCATCCTTGATTCAGGCCATTAATCAAAACGAGCCGCGTCCGGATCTGATCAGGCTGGGGACGGGTGAACTGAGTCAAGAGCTGCTGCCTGAGCAGGAGATGGCCGAACTGTTCCGTGAAGCGGGAACTAACATTTTTGCGCTCGGCTATGAAGAACCGAAGGGCAGCCTGCAGCTTCGGCAAAGCGTCGCGGAACATTTGAAAACAAAGGGGATTCACGCGTCCCCGGCATCCATCGTAATCGTCTCAGGCGCGCTGCAGGCGCTTCAGCTCATTTCAATCGGGCTGCTAAAACCAAACTCCGTCATGCTGACTGAAAACCCGTCGTATCTCCATTCCCTGCGTGTGTTTCAATCAGCGGGCGTCAGGCTTAAGGGAGTGCCGATGGATGGGAGCGGAATCAAAACGGATCATCTTCCCGCTTACCGGCGGCAATACGAAGCAGGGCTGCTGTACACCATTCCGTCATTCCATAATCCGACGGGAACGGTGATGTCACTCAAGCGGAGGAAGGAACTCATCGTCCTCACAAGAAATCACCGCCTGCCTGTCATTGAAGATGACGCATACGGTGATCTATGGATCGATAAAGAACCGCCGCCTCCGTTAAAATCCATGGACGGTGAGGGGAATGTACTGTATATCGGCACGCTGTCAAAAACCGTAAGCCCGGGTCTGCGCATCGGATGGGTCGTCGCCCCTGAGCCGGTTGCAGACAGGCTCGCCGATATTAAAATGCAGACGGATTACGGCTCCAGTGCTTTATCTCAATGGGCGGCATGTCAATGGCTGTCAAGCGGCCGCTATGAAGCGCGCCTTTTGCGTCTCAGAAAGGAACTCAAAATCAGAAGAGATGCGGCATTGCGTTTTCTTAAGAGATACGCGGGAGATATTGCGGAGTGGCGTGTGCCGGAGGGGGGCTTTTATATTTGGGTCACTTTTCATCAAGCAATCGCCGTTCAGACGCTTTTCACCCGTGCCTTGGAGGCCGGCGTGCTGATCAATCCGGGAGCTCTCTATCTTCCCGAAGACCGGCAAAGCCTGCGTCTTTCCTATTCATACGCATCCTTACCGGACTTGGAAAAAGGCATTCAAACGATAGCGGACATCGCCCGCCGTTTCGTTTAATAAAAGATCACGTCACAATGGCTCCGAGCGCTTCTGCGAATGTAACGGCATGCGCCGGAGAGATGCGGCATCCTTTCAGCTTCTCAAGTGAGACGTGCAGGTGATCAAATGTGCACGTGCTGATATCCATATTAAAAAGAGACGTGCCGATAAAATTTGAGCTGTTCAAATCACAGGCGTCAAGATCTGTGTATTCAAGAACCGCATCATTCCACTCGCTTTCTGTAAGAGCGCACGTGTCAAACCGGACATGCTTCATATTGGAATAGCTGAAGGAGCTGTAATTTGCGAGGCAGTCTTCAAACCGTACATGACGCATGGCGGAATCCGCCAGATTCAAGCCGAGAATTTTTGAATGCTGAAACGCCGTTCTATGGATGATGCTTCCGCTGAAATCAGCGTTTGAGACATCACATTTGTCAAACAGGACATCCGTACATTCCATATGTCTGAAAGAGACATCCGTAAAAACGGTGTTTCTGAAAATGACTTTTTCGGCGCGCAGGCCGTCCAGTTTGCTGTTTACCACGGCGTTTTCTATGACGACTTCTTTTATGAGGTCGTCCTGAAGCGCTTCTGTGAAAGAAAGCACCGGCAATTCTTTCGGGATTTTCGGTTTTTGGATCGTATTCATCTCATACTTCCTTTTCTGAATTAATAGCTGAAAACGGCAATTGACAGATATCGTTCTGCCTGCCATCCTTGCTGTTGTGTAATGTACAAAGGGTATTAAAAAAGCGGGAGGGCGTCAATAGTACCGCATATAAAAGCAGGCGTGACATTCAAGGTAATGCCCTTAGAGACATGTCCCCAAGGGCATTTGTCTGTTTCAGGCGAGTTCTTTATACATGATCACATGCGGGCCGATGCCGGGTATGTCAAAGGGGCTGCCCGTGCTTTTCCAGCCGAGCTTTTCGTAATATCCCTTTACGTGACATCTGGCGTT
This sequence comes from Bacillus sp. FSL K6-2865, assembly GCF_040311405.1. Classification (NCBI taxonomy): domain Bacteria; kingdom Bacillati; phylum Bacillota; class Bacilli; order Caryophanales; family Bacillaceae; genus Bacillus; species Bacillus sp. FSL K6-2865. The sequence continues at coordinate 1,098,648 of NZ_CP152036.1, forward strand.
GCACCAGACAAGCGCCGCCCCCATATCTGCCAGTTTTCGTTCTGCATAGGCGATTAACGTGCTTCCCGCTTTTTGCGTCCGGTATTCCTCAAGCGTCGCCATGCCGCGCAGCTGGTAGGCGGGCGCTGCCTGTAACGCCTGCTGGTTCTGCGGGTAGAAAGAAGCGATGCTGATCAATGTCCCGTCGTAAAAACCTCCGAGATGAAAGGCTCCTTTGACGCTGTCCTGATCATATTTACAATCCTCAATCGTCTGATGGGGGCGCAGCACGCTGTGTCTGATCGCGTATGTGTCTTCTGCGGTGATGGGTTTTACTTCAACCATGAAAAAATCCTCCTTTGCTTGATTCTTTTTCTGTATCGTACCATGAAAAAGCCGCCTGTCATATCAGGCGGCCTCTTCCGCGTCAATGCAAATATACATCAGCCCGCTTTTCATCCTTTTGCTTAATATAAGCTGCAAGCTCTGACGTCAAATCAGAACGGAGAAACGGGGTGATTAAATAAATTCCGTTAAACAGTTCGCACGCCGTGTCGAGAAGCGACTTGGCGATGGCGAGGCCTTCGGCTTTCTGCTTCCGCTTGTCTTCGCCGGCGAGCGCCATTTTTTCGCGGATGCTGTCTGACAGCTTAATGCCCGGGATTTCATGATGGATGAACTCTGCGTTGCGGCTGCTCGTTAACGGCATGATTCCGATATACACCGGTGTTTTGAGATGCTTCGTTTCATGATGAATGTCAATGAGCTGCTGCTCCGAGTAGACAGGCTGGGACACGAAGTAGTCAGCTCCGCACTCGATTTTTTTCTCCAGCCGTTTTACTGCTTTATCGAGATGGCGGACATTCGGATTAAATGCTCCGGCTACGGAAAAGTTCGTTTTCTTGCCGAGCGGTTTCCCTGATAAAGAAATGCCCTCGTTGAATTGTTTAATCAGCCTGATCAAGTCAAAGGACGTTAAATCATAGACGGAGGTAGCCCCTGGAAAGTCGCCGATTTTTGAAGGATCACCCGTGATGGCTAAAATGTCGGTGAGCCCGAGCGTATCCAGCCCCATTAAATGTGACTGAAGGCCGATGATGTTGCGGTCTCTGCATGTAATGTGAACGAGAGAACGGATATCAAGGCGCTCTTTCAGCAATGAACCGCAGGCTGCATTGCTGATCCGCGGTGTCGCCAATGAATTGTCGGCGAGCGTCAGCGCTTCTATGCCGGTTTCTTTTAATTCAGCCGCCGCTTGCAGAAATTTGTCAAAATTCAATTTTTTCGGCGGATCAAGCTCTACGATAATTGACCGTTTTTGAGCGGCGATTTCGTTTAAACCCGGTTCGATTCGTTCGTTGCTGACTGAGATGACTTCTTCTTCCCGTCTGATTTTCACTTCTTTCTCAGTGACGGGGGAAAGGCCGCGGACCGCTTCAGCCATGGCTCTGATATGGTTTGGCGTCGTACCGCAGCAGCCGCCGATAATGCGCGCGCCCTGAGTGCGGAACTGTACGGCGCTCTCCCGGAAATAGGCATCGTCCGTATCATAAACAAGCCGGCCTTCTTCTAAAGACGGAAGGCTGCTGTTCGGATAGACCGATAAATAAGCGTCACTGAAAATCGGCACTTCGGTGAGCGCTTCAATCATGTGGTACGGGCCGAGCCGGCAATTGATTCCCGTTATGTCAGCGCCGAGATCGGCAATGGACCTGAGGGCTTCCCGAAGCGGCGTTCCGTCCTGCAGCACGCCCTGTTCGTGCATGGATACGTTCAGCATAATCGGAAGTTCCGTTTCTTTTCTCGCGATCTTCAGCACTTCGCGCGCCTCTTCTAAATCATAGTATGTTTCCAGAAGCAGACCGTCCGGCTCTTCGTGCAGCAATAAATAAAGCTGCTCCCGAAAGCTGCGTTTAATCTCCTCCAGGCTGTAGGCGTTTTTGTTAAAGGTGCGGATGCCGCCCATCGTTCCCAATACATAAGCGCCGTCTGAGGAAGCGCGCGCGATTCTGACCGCCTCCTGATTGATTTTTTTCGTTTCATCCTCAAGTCCGTATCTTGAGAGCTTAATAAAATTCGCGCCGTACGTATTTGTCTGGATGATATCTGCCCCGGCTTCCACGTAAGCCTTATGTATCCGCTTGATTTCTTCGGGCTTTGATACGTTCAGTTCTTCAAAACATCTGTCAATGCCGTAGGAATAGAGGAGAGTGCCCATCGCGCCGTCTCCGATTAAAACCCGTTCTTTTAAGTCTTGTAATAGTCCCATTGTTTGCCTCCTTCGTCACATTCAGCAAGGAAAAAAGAGAAATAAAAAAAGTCTTCTTAAGAAGAAGACTTTGTAATCATTTGTCTCTCTTCTTATCTTCCAAGCTGTTTTTAGCTTGCTGGATTTAGCACCTTGGTCATGGTTTGGGTAAACCACTACACCGGTTGCTGAAGCGTCGTCGGGCCAGTCCCTCGGCTTCTCTTGATAAGAACGTTCATGTAATTGTCATGGGTTTCCAAAACTTAACTGTGAAAATCCCTTTCTCCAAATTTACCGAAAATAGAGACAATAATCAATAGGAATCACATAATTTATCTAAAATTAATAAATTGAACGTCAATCGGCAGGTCTGCTCCGCGGACGGCTGCAATAATCTGCTGCAGATCATCTTTATTTTTTCCGGTGACGCGCACTTGGTCGTCCTGAATCTGCGACTTGACCTTCAAGCCGGAGTTTTTAATCACCGCGTTGATTTTTTTGGCGTTGTCTTTATCAATGCCCTGTACAAGCTTCGCGCGCTGGCGCACCGTGCCTCCCGATGCATTTTCGATTTTGCCGTATTCAATGTTTTTCGTCGGCACGTCTCGTTTGATCAGCTTGCCGCTCAGCACATCTTTGAGCTGATTCAGTTTAAACTCGTCATCAGAAATCAGGACGAGTTCTTCCTTTTCTAAAGTTACATCGCTTTTCGATCCTTTAAAGTCATAGCGCGTGCCGATTTCTTTCAGCGTCATCTGAATCGCATTCTGCACTTCGGGAGATTCAACTTTGGATACAATATCAAAAGAACTTTCTTTTGCCATGAGAAAACCTCCTATAACATTTCACTTATGAGTTGATTATAGTAGAATAAAGAGAAATGTCCAACAGCATAAAGCATGAATTTATGCATGTTGGAAAAAATGAGAAAAACATCAGCCTCATACGGGCGAATCAGGAAGGACGATAACATGAGACCAGGGCAGCAGCTCACGCTTAGTATAGATCACCAAACCGATTTCGGTTATTTTTTAACCGACGGCGAGGATACGGTTCTTTTACATAACAGTGAAATCACAGAGGATATCGAAGACAGAGATGAAGTGGACGTATTTATTTACGTCGATCATCAGGAAAGACTCGCGGCGACGATGAAAAAGCCGCTCATCAGCTTTTATGACTACGGATGGGTGGAAGTGACGGACGCTGTGGAAGATATGGGCGTATTCGTCGACGTCGGTCTGTCAAAAGACGCGCTCGTCGCAACGGAGCACCTGCCTCCGTACAAATCCGTCTGGCCGCAAAAAGGAGACAGACTGTATTGCATGCTGAAGGTGACAAGCCGCGGGCGCATGTTTGCCAAGCCGGCGCCCGAGGATATCATCAGTGAATTATTTACGGATGCAGAGGAAGACGTCATGAATAAAGACCTGACGGGTACGGTGTACAGACTGATTGCATCAGGCTCTTTTCTGATTACCGATGAAGGCATCCGCGCGTTTATTCACCCTTCAGAAAGAAAAGAAGAGCCGAGACTCGGCAGCCGCGTGACAGGGCGTGTCATCGAGGTGAAGGAAGACGGCTCCGTCAACATGTCCCTGCTGCCGAGAAAGCAGGATGCGCTTTCGGTTGACGCGGAAGAAATTCTGACCTATCTGAGATCAAGAAACGGCGCGATGCCTTACGGAGACAAAAGCCATCCTGACGATATCCGCGAACGGTTTCATTTAAGCAAAGCCGCCTTTAAGCGGGCGCTCGGGCATCTGATGAAAAACGGCAAGGTCTATCAGGAAGACGGCTGGACATACGAAAAACAATAAATTTTCTGCAAAAACATCGGTGAACCAAAACCGATGTTTTTTATTTTCTCAAAAGCTCCTATGACCCTCATTTGTTTAACACCATGCCGAACATACATATTTTATTGAAATAAAATATTCTGACATCCGAACCGATATATAACTATAGAAAAAAATAAAAGGAGAGTTTCAATGAGAAAAATGGCGATATTTGCGGCTGTACTGCTGATTGCGCTCAGCACGGCGGGATGTGCTGGCAGATCTGAGGAAACAGCGGCCGAAAAAACGAAAACAATCGGTATCATGCTGACAGACAACGGCCTCGGCGACCAATCATTTAATGATTCAGGCTTTCAAGGTTTGATGAAAGCAAGAGACGAGCTCGGCATCACATTTGACTATCGGGAAATAAAAGATACCGGTACATACGAAAAAGGACTGACCCAGCTTGTCCGGGAAGGCAATGATCTTGTGGTGGGGCTCGGTTACAGCATGCAGGCGGATTTAGAAAAGGTCGCCAAAAAATATCCGAAGCAGCGGTTTGTGCTGATTGATTCCGTATCAGACCTGGATAATGTCACCTCCGTCACGTTTAAAGAAGATGAAGGAAGCTGCTTAGCCGGAGCGCTGGCGGCTATGACGAGCAAAACCGGCACGATCGGATTTATCGGCGGTTCAGATGCCGACGTCATTAAACGGTTTAAGAAAGGCTATCTGAAAGGCGCGGAATCAGTCAAACCGAAAATCCGCGTGCTGTCGGACATCAGCGGTACGTTTGACGATGATAAGCTCGGGAAGCGCATCGCCCAAAACATGATCCGAAAAAAAGCCGATGTCCTGTTTACGGCGGCCGGCTTCACGGGTGTCGGCGCACTGAAAGAAGCGGAGGCGCAAAAAGTATACGCCATCGGTGTTGACAGCGATCAATATTACACCGCCGAGCACGCCGTTATCTCTTCTTTAGTGAAAAACGTCGACCATGTCATCTATGAATTGGCGAAAGATTTAAAAGACAACAAGGAGATCAAAAGCGGTGAGATCGTTTACGGACTGAAGGAAAACGGCATGGACTTAGCCAAGATCAGAGTTGTCAAAAACGCAGGCGGGCTGACGAAAAAGATCACGGATATGAAAAACAGTCTGATTGAAAAAGGAGGCGATCTGAAGTGACATTACGGACAAGGCTGCTCGTTAACGCAGCCGTTACGATGATTTGCTTCGCCGCCGTCATCGGCTTTACCATCGTAAACATGATGAAGATTCAGGCTTCAAATGAAGATGAAGTGGACGCGCTGTTAAACGTCCAGGAAGCAAAAGCTGACCTTAATACGTTAAAAGAAAGCATCACCGGCTATTCCAATACGCTCGCAGACGCCCAGAAAGAAGATGTGCGAAGCTATATGAAAAGCAGCTCGGACAAACTGGCGGCGCTCAAAAAAACGATGACGGACGGTGCAGACAAAGCCGCTTATGACAAACTCGCCAAAAAATACAAATCATGGCAGGCGGAGGCGGACGCTGCTCTTGATTCGAAAAGCCCGGCTGAAGCGACAAGGACGGCGGCCCGCATCAACGGTCTTCTGAATGATATTTATATGCTGAATCTGAAAAGCCGGGATCACTATGAAGACATGCAGAAGCAGACGGCTGACCAGATTCAGTTTATCGTTTACAGCGCAGCCGTGCTGACCATCGTGATACTTGCCGTCACCGTCATATCTTCCATCAGGCTGACGAAGAGAATTGCAGGGCCGATCCGCCGCATGGCTGAAAATGCCCGTCGTATTGCAGGAGGAAACCTTGCTGTTGAAATGCTTGATTATAAAGGGAAGGACGAACTGAAAGAGCTGAATGACTCATTCGGAATGATGGCTGAACAGCTCCGCACCTTAATTCAGGCGATCGGAGAGGTCGGCCGTGAAGTCGAGACTTTCGCGGAAGGTTTGACGAAGGAAAACCAGACGCTGAAGGACATGACCGAGCAGGTGTCCGTGTCGACGGAAGAAATGGCGAAAGGCTCCCAAACCATTTCAGAAGATCTGCAGCATGCGGTGCAATTCATTGAACAAATGGATGAACATTCAAAGGCGAACGCCGAACGTTCAAAACAAACGACGAGAAGCAGCGAAGAGACGATTGCGGCGGTGGCTGCGGGGCGCGGTGCTTTAGCCGAGACCAAGCAAGCCATTGATAAAAGCAATGAGACATCAAAAGAGATTTCCGAAGCCGCCGATCTCTTCATAGAGCATGCGGCAGGCATCAGTATGATGGCGCAGACCGTTTCTGACATTGCGGGCCAGACCAATCTGCTGTCATTAAACGCCGCAATCGAGGCGGCCAGAGCAGGCGAGGCCGGAAAAGGATTTGCCGTCGTTGCCGAGGAGATACGGAAGCTCGCAGACGGATCAGCCAAAGCGACCGCGCAGATTTTCGATATGGTAAAGCAAATTGAAGACGGCATCACGTCTATTACCGGAGCTGTCACGACCGGCGTCGCTTTAGCGGACAGACAGCAGGAGCTGATGGAGAAAACGTCAGAATCATTCGTCCATATTGAACAAAAAGCCGCCCATATTAAAGCGGAGCTTACTCAATTGGACGGACGGATCATCGAATCGAAACAGCTTGGTGAGCAAGTGCTGCATCATGCCGAAAGCATCAGCGCCGTCGTTCAGGAAACGGCTGCGGGAAGCGAAGAGATTTCTGCCTCCGCGCTTGAGCAGCTGTCTTCTTTTCATAAAATGGCGGAAAGCGTAAATAATCTGGTGAGCCTGACAGAGCGGTTAAACGATCAGGTCCGCCGGTTTACTTTGTAACGGGCTTATGCCCGCCCCCTGATTTTTGCAGCCTGACATGAGTAACTTCTGAATGAAACACAAATACTGAATATACTTGTGTTTATATTTATTCTTTTTCGTGAAAGGTGAAAAAAGATGGGAGGAATCGGGATGAATGAACAAATTCCGCATGATAAGGGTCTTGATAATAGTCTGGCTTTATTACGCGATGGTTATGTATTTGTGAAAAACCGAGCGGAGAATTATCGCTCGGATGTGTTTCGCGCCCGTTTATTAGGGAAGACATTCATTTGTATGAGCGGAGCGGAAGCCGCAAAGCTTTTTTATGACACAGAACGATTTCAGCGGGAGCATGCCCTCCCCAAACGGGTGCAGAAAACGTTATTCGGAACAGGGGCAATCCAGTCAATGGACGGTGAACGGCATAAGCACAGGAAGCTTCTATTTATGTCGCTGTTGACGCCGCCCCGGCAAAAACGGCTTGCGGAAGCGGTGGCAAAACAGTGGAAAGCATCTGCGGAAAAGTGGGAGGGTTCAAACCGAATTGTCCTTTTTGATGAAGCGAAGAAAGTGCTGTGCCGGGCTGCCTGTGAGTGGGCCGGCGTCCCGCTGAAAGACTCAGAAGTGAAAGAGCGGGCGGAGGATTTCACCGATATGGTAGACGCATTCGGCGCTGTCGGACCGCGTCATTGGAAAGGCAGAAGGGCGAGGCTGAAAACGGAGAAATGGATAGAGGAGGTCATTGAGGATGTGCGGTCCGGCAAGCTGCAAACACCGGAGGGCTCAGCCTTGTATGAAATGGCTTTTCATACAGAACTTGACGGGAACAGACTTGATTCTCACATGGCTGCTGTTGAGCTTATTAATGTTCTGCGCCCGATTGCCGCCATTTCTTACTTCATTACGTTTTCAGCTCTTGCATTGCATGATTACCCTGAATATCGGGGCAAACTGAGATCGAGAGATGATCAGGAGGCCGAAAGATTTGCACATGAAGTTCGGCGGTATTACCCGTTTGCCCCGTTTTTAGGAGCCGTTGTGAAAAAAGATTTCGTATGGAAGAACTGTGAGTTTAAAAAGGGTGCATCCGTCATGCTTGACCTATATGGGACAAACCATGATTCCCGGCTTTGGGAGAATCCCAATGAATTTCGCCCGGAACGTTTTCAGGGGCGGGAGGAAAATAAATTTGATTTCATTCCCCAGGGCGGAGGTGATCCGGCTAACGGCCACCGCTGTCCGGGTGAGGGAATGACCGTGGAAGTCATGAAAACTTCACTTGCGTTTCTTGCCAATGAAATAGAGTACGATGTTCCGTCCCAAGATTTGAGCTTCAGCCTGTCCAGAATGCCGGCATTGCCTGAAAGCGGATTCGTGATAAGTGATGTTAGACGCATATAGAACAAAAAACAGCCCTCTATCTTCATACACAAGAGGGCTGTTTTGCTTTTACAGATGGTCCGGTTTTTTGGAATTCTGGTTTTTTCCCGCCTGCCGGTTTTTTTCGGCAAGCCGGTTCTTTTTCTGATTTACGGCGTTATTGTCCAACGGTTTTTTGTCATCATCTTTCATGCGGCAAAGCCTCCCTTCTGTCCGTTAGGATGCCCGCCCGCATTGAAATTATGGCTTCAGGAAAAAAATCGCGAGCGTGCCCGGCCCGGAGTGCGCGCCGATCGCAGAGCCGATTGAATGAAGAATGATCTCTTTCGGATGGAACGCTTCTTCAATCATTTCCTTCATCCGAAGCGCCGTCTCCTCGTTATCTGCATAGCTGATCCCCACGGTTTGATCCGCCCAATCGCCGCCTTCTTCCTTCATCATGTCTATAATCCGTTTAAACAGTTTCTTTTGTCCGCGTAATTTTTCGAGCGGCACGAGCCTGCCGTCATCCACATGCAGAATCGGTTTAATGTTCAAAAGCCCCCCGACAAAAGCGGACGTTTTTGAAATTCTGCCGCCCCGCGCGAGATAAGCGACATCATCGACCGTAAATATATGTTTCATCCGTGCGCAAAAGCTCTTTACAGACGTTTCGATTTCTTGTATTGTATTCCCGTTAACACAGAGTGTTTGCGCGTGCATCACTGCGAGTCCGCAGCCCAATGAAGCGCATTTGGAATCTACAATCCGTAAATCAAAATCGGGAAATTCCTCTTTTACTTCATTGGCGATCATTACGGCCGTCTGATAGGTGCCGGAAAGACCTGAGGAAAAGGCGATGTATATCGCCGGTTCTCCCAGTTCCGCGTATTGTAAAAATACTTTTTTTATCGTATCCGGTGATGCCTGTGATGTTTTCGGAACTTTCCCGTCCCGCATCGCTTGAAATATATGATCCGCCTGAATGGTGACCGCGTCCTCATATTCGTTTCCGTCAAGTGTTACGTGCAGCGGAATGAACCCGATCCGATTTTCTTCAATATAAGATTTCGGCAGATCAGAGGCGCTGTCAGCAATAAGGTGAACTGTCATCATAATTCCCTTCTTTCCGAATGGTGAGAGTGATGCCAACTATATCATATAAATGTGGCAAAATAGTGTTCAAAACTTTATTTTAAGGGAAAAGCTAATAATGAAAATGAGCGGAGGAGCAAGCCATGGTACTAGAACAAGCAAAAAAATTAGCAATCGTCGTCATCGGCGCGTTTCTGTATGCGGCGGGACTGAATTTATTCCTGATACCGGCGAATGTATATGCCAGCGGTTTTACCGGTGTCGCCCAGCTGCTGTCAAGCGTCGTTGATCAATACGCCCCCTTTTATATTTCGACAGGAGTTCTCATGTTCCTCTTAAATATTCCCATCGGTGTGTTAGGGTGGCTGAAAGTCGGCAGATCATTCACCGTATACAGCATATTAAGCGTAGCGATGACGTCCGTCTTTATGGGAATTCTCCCTGAAATGAGACTGTCACACGATATTCTTCTGAATACCGTATTCGGAGGAGTCATCTCAGCTATCGGCATCGGTTTAACGCTGAAATTCGGCGCTTCGACAGGCGGCCTTGATATCGTGTCGATGGTGCTGGCCAAATGGAAGGATAAGCCGGTCGGCACATATTTCTTCATTTTGAACGGGATTATCATTTTGACGGCAGGATTATTGCAAGGATGGGAGAAAGCATTATATACCCTTGTCGCTCTGTATGTCACAACAAGGGTGATTGACGCCATTCACACCCGCCACATGAAACTGACCGCCATGATCGTTACAAAAAAAGCCGATGAAATCAAAGAAGCGATTTACGGGAAAATGGTCCGCGGCATTACGACGGTGCCGGCAAAAGGCGCTTACACAAACGAACAGAAAGAAATGATGATCATCGTCATCACGCGGTACGAATTGTATGACCTTGAGAAAATCGTGAAAGAAGTCGACCCGAAAGCCTTCACAAACATCGTGCAAACGACGGGGATCTTTGGTTTCTTCAGAAAAGACTGATAGGAGCGGATAGAATGAAGTGGCTGTTTGGCCTGTTATTACCGGTCATTTTACTGATCGGATGCAGCAGTCAATCCGGGCAGAAGGAGCCCGCTGAGGAGGTATCCGGAGAGATGAATGAACAGCAAGCGGAATTAGCCGTAAACCCTGTGCAGACGGATCAGCAGATCGAATTTCAAATGTCTTTAAAAAATAAGAGCGGCAGCCCGATCGATTTCACATTCAGCTCAGGGCAGAAATTCGAATTGACCGTACATGACCAACATCACAAAGAACTGTACCGCTATTCAAAAGACAAAATGTTTACTCAGGCGTTTCAGACTGTGACCTTAATGCCGAATGAAACGTATGACTTATCAGATGTGTGGAAGAACGTGCCCGGTCCGGGAACATACACGGTGACGGTGACGTTTTTAGGGAAGTCCGATCAGATCGGAAAAAGACTGAAAACGGTAAAAACATTTGAAGTGAAATAAAAAAGCGGCGCCCTCGTCTAAACGGGGCGCCTTTTTTTATTGCAATTTCTCCAGCTGATCCTGAAATTGGTGCAGCTGCTGACGTTCTGCATCCGTCGAATTGGCGTACGCGGAAGACACGGCGTTTTTGGCGCGTGAGACAGCTTTTTCCTGATCGCCGTCCTCGAAACCGTTAGCAATCATGACGGCCTGCTGGACAAATGACTTGGCTTGAGAAAACAGTTCGTTTCTCATTAAAAGTCAACCTGCCTTTCAGCCGAATCTTTTGCTGCATCATGCTGTGCTTCCTCTAATGTAGACCGATATGGAAATCTTGCGTCATGAAGACTGACAGAGTCCTTGCCTTGCTGAATAAACCGTTTTGATTTGTTTCGTTTACCCATTGCAATGTCCCCCTTCCATATTTAGACGAGATGAGTCGTCTGTTTTAGTATGGGCGGAAGGCTTTGTGTTATGAGCGGCAAAACCTCACAGGGAGAAATAGGATTTTAAAAATTCGGCGATTCCGTCCGCTTCATTTGATCCCGTGACGCGGTCGGCGGCCTGTTTGACTTCATCCGTGCCGTTTCCCATCGCTACGCCGCACCCGGCAAACCGGAGCATTTCAAGATCGTTGTCTTCGTCGCCGAACGCGATGATCCGTTCTCTCGGCACTTGGTAATAGTCGCTGATTTTCTTCAGGCCGACCGCTTTATTCATCCCGTGTTTAATGATTTCAATCACATGCCACGGAGCCGCCCATCTTCTGTGGTCAATGACCTCGGCGTGCACATCGGATAAATGCGCGCGTATATCCGCGACGTCCTCTTCCTTTGCATGAATCAATACGGACGTTACATCCTCCTTGACCGTTTCACGCAGATCGCCGAATGTGACATTCGCCGTATTCATATGAAACGCCTCAATTAAATGCTCATCATGATAATGGAAGTACACATCATCAATGACCTCAGCGAGCACATTATGTATTTGATAGGTCTCTGTAAGTTCGGCAAGCTGTCTGACCACATCGACCGATAAAGACGTGTGGTAGCGTCCCCATGATTCGTCTTTCGGGTGGTGGACAAATGCCCCGTTAAAATTGACAATCGGCGTTGTCAGCCCAAGCTCGTCATAATACATCGAACTGGAACGGAACGGGCGCCCGGTTGAGATGCAGACATGATGGCCCGCTTCTTTCAGCTTCTGAATCGTCCGTGCCGTTTCAGGGGAAATGGTTTTATCGTCTTTTAATAAAGTTCCATCCAGATCTAAGGCGATGAGATAAGGTTTTGTCTCCATAAATAACTCCTTTTGTCATATAATTTGCTGTTTTTCACTTATGTACAGTGTAGCTTTTTACCATCTTTATTGTCTACATGTTACACTTATGATTATGGTTATCCTAAGGAGGGAGTCAACGTGATTCTTATTGATCATCAAACCGTATCAGGCATTCCGTTTTTACATATTGTAAAAGAAGAAAATCGGGACCGTCCCGCTCCCCTTGTTTTCTTTATTCACGGTTTTACAAGCGCGAAGGAGCATAATCTTCATTTCGCTTACCTGCTTGCTGAAAAGGGCTTCAGGGCGGTGCTGCCGGAAGCTCTTTACCACGGTGAACGCGCTGAACAGCTGTCAGCAGAAGAGCTCGCCGTCCATTTTTGGGACATTGTATTAAATGAAATCGAGGAGCTTGACGTGCTGAAAAAGGATTTTGAAGCGCGCGGTCTGATTGAAGACGGGCGGATCGGTCTTGCGGGCACGTCAATGGGCGGAATTACGACATTCGGCGCGATGGCCGCGTATGATTGGGTCAAAGCCGGCGTCAGTCTGATGGGAAGCCCGAACTATACGGCATTTTTTCAGCAGCAGATTGACCACATTCAAAAGCAGGACATCGACATTGACGTCACAAAAGAACAGGTCGATGAACTGTTTGCACGGCTCAAACCGTTCGATCTCAGTCTGGAACCGGAAAAACTCCGCAGCCGCCCGCTGCTGTTCTGGCACGGCGTTCAAGACAAAGTCGTTCCGTATGCACCGACCCGCGGTTTTTATGAAACGATTAAACCTCATTACAGCAGCCGGCCTGACCATCTTCAGTTTCTGAAAGACGAACGGGCTGACCATAAAGTCCCGAGATACGCCGTTTTAGAAACCGTCGCCTGGTTCGATAAGCATTTATAAAGCACAAAGGTGTTAACAAAACCCGCTTTTACGTTATACTGAGGAAAAAGGAGTGATGGAACGTGGAAGAAGCATTAAAAGAAAACATCATGGGCGCCTTGGAGCAGGTTGTTGACCCTGAGCTCGGCGTCGATATCGTCAATCTCGGCCTTGTATACGACGTTGATATGGATGACGACGGCCTGACGCACGTTACGATGACACTGACATCAATGGGGTGCCCGCTCGCTCCGATCATCGTCGACGAGGTGAAAAAAGCGCTCGCCGACATTCCGGATGTAAAAGAGACGGAGGTCCACATCGTCTGGAATCCGCCTTGGACAAGAGACAAAATGTCACGCTACGCAAAAATCGCATTAGGGATTCAGTAATAAGAAAATGCACCTCGGATTTTAGGTACATCCTAAAGTTTGGAGGTGCTTTTCTTTTGTCTGCATTTACAAGGAAAAAATCAACGCGGATAAGCGACAGTGAGGGTTTGTTTTGGATCGCAAACAAACCTTTAAATATAAAATTTCATATGAGGTTTATCTTTTTTGTAATAGGACAGTCTGTCTTGGAGTGTACCTGTGTGGAATTCAAATTTATGTCCATCGGGATCAGTAAAATAAATTGACTTATGATCTTGCTTATCCCTAGGACGCCCATTTAATATATTTACATTTAGATTTTTTAGCCTTTGATGTATTGCATCAAAATCTTTTGGGTCAATTGTAAAGGCCATATGCGTATAAGATTTATGTATTTCATTTCTTGGTATATCCGCCTCTAAGTTAAGTGCAAGCCAAAGCCCGTTCAGATCAAAATAGCTGTTTTTTGCCCTTTAACCAGGAGTTGTGCATGAAATACTTTTTCATAAAATTCTATGGATTTTTCCAAATTTGAAACAGAAAAAAGAAGATGATTGATTCCTTTTATATTTATTTTCCCCACCTCGTTTAACATGTTTGTTTGAAACAATCCCTTTGGTAATACATCTGCATATATATCGATTATATACTGACTAAAAAATCATTTTAAGGATTCTTGCGGATTTTTATGCCCGGTGTTTTCCGGCTGACCGTTTCGAGCTGTACTAAACATGATTCTGTCGGGCGCCGTTCTGTCTGCTTTGCCGCTAGAGACCGGCGTGCGGAAAGAAGGGCAAGTCACTAAAAAAACCCGAGTTTCCCACTATTCGGGGTTTTTGCGGTATCGGGTTAAAAAGGAAAAAAACGGACGTGAGGCATGATATAATAGACCGGCTGCATGCGAGGGAGGAATCCATGAAGAAAAAATTACTTCTCATTATCCTTAGCATTCTTGTTTATACGGCGCTGTTCGCTGTTTCCGCTTTTCACAAAGAGCCGGAGCAGCAGGCAGGGACAATGACGGATGTCAGCCGTCTCATGCCCGTGAAAATTAAGCAGACGGTCAAAGGAAAAGAGAAAGAAACATTGGTCGAAACGATTAAGGAAGCAAAGAGAAAGCATCTGAAGATCTCAATCGCAGGCGCCCAGCACTCAATGGGCGGCCAGACGTATTATGAAGACGGTATCGTTCTCGACATGACGGGCTACAACAAAATACTCGGTCTCGACCGAAAGAAAAAAATCATCAGAGTGCAGGCGGGAGCGACGTGGAATGATATTCAGCGCTATGTCAATCCGTACGGGCTCGCGGTAAAAGTCATGCAATCGCAAAACATTTTTACGATCGGCGGCTCACTGAGCGCCAACGCCCACGGCCGGGATATCCGGTACGGTTCGCTGATTGATACGGTCAAATCGTTTCATCTTTTAAAGGCGGACGGCAAAGTCATCACCGTTACTCCGAAAGATGACCTGTTTTCAGCCGTCATCGGCGGCTACGGCCTGTTCGGCGTCATCCTGGACGCGGATATTGAGCTGACGGATGATGAGCTTTATGAAATGAAAACGAAACGCATGAACGCTGATACATACAGTCAATATTTTACGCAGCATGTTCAGCGTAACCCCGCCGTGCGCATGCATCTCGCGCGGATCGCAACAGGGGATAAAGGCTTTTTGCACGATATGTATGTGACTGATTACACACTCTCAGACAACCAGAAAGAATTAAAGCGGCACAATGAACTGAAAGAAGATGAGCATCCGGCGCTGACGAAATTCGCGCTCGGCCTCTCCCGCCGGTATGACTGGGGAAGAAATTGGTTCTGGTCAACCCAGCAGTCTTATTTTCTCAGCCAAAACGGCGTGAAAGTCTCCAGGAACAATGTCATGCGGTCAGAATCGAAATTTTTGGAATATGAAAACACGGACAACACCGACGTGCTACAAGAATACTTCGTGCCCGTCGGCGAATTTGCGCCGTACATTCATGATTTACGCAAGACGCTGTCACATGAAGATCTCAATCTCGTAAATATTACGATCCGCTACGTGCAAAAAAATGAAAAAGCCGATCTGTCATACGCAAAGGAAGACATGTTTTCACTCGTTCTTTTAATCAATGAAGGGTTTTCAACAGACAGCCAGGCGAGTGCTGCGCGGATTGTCAGAAAAATGACGGATACGGCATTGCGCCACCGCGGCAGTTATTATCTCCCGTATATGCTGTATCAAACGAAAGAGCAGATGCGCGAGGCATATCCGAAAAGCGATATGTTCTTTCAGAAAAAACACAAATATGATCCGGATGACTTGTTTATGAATTATTTTTATCAGAGGTACAAATCATGAAACACAACCATTTAAAATGGCTGATCCTGTCTCAGAGCAGTGTCTTTTTTGCCGGCAGCCTGATCTTTCCGTTTTATATTTTATTTATTAAAAACATCGGTTCCAGCTACACGCAATTCGGTCTCTCATACGGCTTGTTCGGCCTGAGCGGCGCATTGATTCATCCGCTGCTCGGCCGGCTGTCGGCAAGACTGGATTCCCGCTGGTTCCTTATGGCAAATTCGTGGGGGATGGCGGTGCTTCTTCTGACGCTCCCGCACATTACCAGCGTGCACCAGGTTTATGTTGTGCAGGTGCTTCTGGGCCTGTTCGGCGCGATGCAAAAACACGGCGAGAAAATCATGATCGCCGATTACACCGACGGCGGGGAGCGGGGGAAAAAAGTCGGCAGCTATCATTTCTGGACGGCTGTATTTTCAGCTGCCGCCATTATTCTCGGCGGGTTTCTCGCTGATTTCTTTACGGTTTATATTATTTTTTACGCCAGCTCCGTGCTGTTTTTTATAAGCGGGCTGATGATGCTGAAAAAAACAGGCTGATCCGATCAGCCTGTTTTTCTTATGCCCCCCTCGATCGAGAGGGGGTTTTTTGTCAGCGAAAACAGATGGAAAATGAATGAAAAAATATTAAATATACAATTGAATTAATTTTTATTCATGTTATAATGTTAAATAATTTCACAAAAACCAAGAAGGTGAACCCGTTGAAAATAGGTATTATAGGCGCGACTGGTTATGGAGGCGCCGAACTTGTCAGGATTCTTAACCATCACCCTTATGCAGGATATTGTATATTATATTCATCGAGCGACGAAGGAAAAGAATATGCCGCTTCATATCCGCATTTGAGGAGTATAGCGTCACAATCACTTCGGCCGCTTCATATAGAAACGATCCGAAACGAAATTGATGTCATGTTCATAGCCGCGCCGCCCGGCGTTTCCGGAGAGTGGTCGCCCAAGCTGGCGGAGGCGGGCATTCCGGTCATTGATCTATCCGGTGATCTGCGGATTCAAAACCCGGCCGTGTATGAAAAGTGGTATAAGCGGAAGGCCGCTCCGAAAGGAACGATTCAAAGCGCGGTTTACGGTTTAGCTGAACTGCAAAAAGAAGAGATTCAGACTGCAAAGCTGATTGCCAATCCGGGATGTTTTCCGACGGCTGTGCTGCTCGGGCTCGCCCCGCTGGCGAAGAATAAGCTTTTACAAGATTCATTTCTGATTGTTGATGCGAAAACGGGCGTATCCGGCGCCGGCCGAAAAGCATCCATGGGCACTCATTATTCTGAGCTGAATGATAATTTCAAAATTTATAAGGTTAATGAGCATCAGCATACTCCGGAAATTGAACAGCAATTAGCGGCTTGGCAGCCCGGCACAGGCCCGATCACGTTTTCCGCTCATTTGGCGCCGATGACAAGGGGCATTATGGCGACGATGTATACGGAGGCTCCCCCGGGTATGTCTGCTGCACAGGTAAGAGAATTGTATTCCGAATTCTACAAAGATTCATATTTTGTCAGAATCAGGCCGGAAGGTGAATTTCCGGCGACGAAAGAGGTATACGGCAGCAATTTTTGTGATATCAGTGTCACCGTGGATGAAAGAACAAACCGTGCCACCATCGTTTCTGTCATAGATAATCTGATGAAAGGCGCCGCAGGGCAGGCGGTTCAAAATTTAAATATCATGAATGGCTGGCAGGAAGAAACGGGACTTACGATGACGCCAGTCTATCCATAGAACGAAAGAGGGATTCAAAAATATGATTCAGCTGAGTGAGGAAATCACGAAAATAAAAGGCGGCGTATCCTCGCCGAAAGGGTTTGAGGCAAAGGGCGTGCATTGCGGTCTGCGCTATTCAAAAAAAGATCTCGGAGCGATTATCAGCGAAGCGCCTGCAGTCAGTGCAGCCGTATATACGCAGAGCCATTTTCAGGCAGCGCCGCTGAAAGTGACGCAAGCCAGCCTGAAAAAAGAGGGTGTGCTTCAGGCGGTTATTGTCAACAGCGCGATTGCCAACGCCTGTACGGGAGACCAAGGATTAAAGGACGCCTATAAAATGCGGGACGGCTTCGCGAGCCAGCTCGGCATTGAGCCGGAGCTTGTTGCGGTTTCGTCAACCGGGGTGATCGGCGAGCTTTTAGATATGAAAAAAATTCAAGCGGGCATTGAACAGCTCGGTCAAGCGCCGTCCGTGTCCGGAGCATTTGAAGAAGCCATACTGACGACGGATACAGTGACGAAACAGACGTGTTATGAACTGGTGATCGGCGGAGACATCATCACGATCGGCGGAGCGGCGAAAGGCTCCGGCATGATCCACCCCAACATGGCGACAATGCTCGGCTTTGTCACAACGGACGCGGCCGTGGAAGAACAGGCGCTCAAAAACGCGCTCAGAGAGATTACGGATGTTTCATTTAACCAAATCACCGTTGACGGAGAAACATCGACGAATGACATGGTGCTTGTGATGGCAAACGGCTGCGCGGGGAATGATTGCCTGACGGAGCAGCACCCTGACTGGCCGGCTTTTAAAAAGGGATTAAAGCTTGTATGCGAAGACCTTGCCAAAGATATAGCCAGAGACGGTGAAGGAGCGACGAAATTAATTGAAGCCAGAGTCGAAGGCGCGAAAAACAACCTTGAGGCGAATATTATCGCCAAAAAAATCGTCGGCTCAAGCCTTGTGAAGACCGCCGTTTACGGCACAGACGCCAACTGGGGGCGCATCATCGGCGCAATCGGGCACAGTGCGGCAAGCGTAACGGCCGAACAAGTGGAAGTTTTCCTCGGCGGCCAGTGTCTGTTTAAACACAACGAACCTCAGCCGTTTTCGGAAACTGATGCCAAGGAGTACTTATCAGGTGATGAAATTACGATTGCAGTCCGCCTGCAGGAAGGATCCGGCAGCGGCCGGGCATGGGGCTGTGACTTAACCTATGATTATATCAAAATCAATGCGAGCTATCGCACATAACAAAGGGGAGCGGCATGAAGAAAACGATCGTTTTTAAGTGCGGCGGAAGCGTAATCCGCGAGTTATCCGCCGATTTTTTTCAAAATGTAAAAGAGCTTATGCAATCGGGCTGGAACATTGCCGTCGTCCATGGAGGCGGCCCGGACATTTCAAAAATGCTGAAAACATTGCAGATTGAAACGGAATTTGTCGATGGACAGCGGAAAACGACCAAACCGGTGCTGGAAACAGCGGAAATGGTCTTGTCAGGGACGATCAATAAATTTTTCGTAACCGAACTCGCGAAAAACGGGCTGAAAGCCGCGGGAATATCAGGAAAGGACGGCGGTCTCCTTCAAGCATCCTATCTTAATCAAGACAAATACGGAGAAGTCGGCGAAATACAAAAAACCGATCCGTCAATCATTCACGCATTAATGAAAGAAGGCATCATTCCCGTTATCGCTCCGCTTTCCATGACAAGTGATTTCGAAACGCTGAACGTCAACGCAGACGCCGCGGCATCGGCCGTCGCTTCAGCCTTACACGCCGACAAACTTTTATTTGTCACGGATGTCGAAGGAATTATGGACGGAGAGAGCAGGCTGGATACTTTGACGCCGCAAGAGATTCAGGCCCTCATAGATGACGGCGTGATTTCAGGAGGGATGATTCCGAAGGTAAACTCGGCATTATCGGCACTGAGTGAAGATGTCGAGGAAGTGATGATCGTAAACGGAAAAGGAGCGTTTTTCACCGATCAAGCCTTCCAAGGAACAAAAATCGTCAAAGAAAAGGAGAGCGTGTCATGAGCAGTCTATTTAAAACCTACAGCCGCTGGCCCATCGATATCAAAAAAGCGAAAGGGACAATTGCAGAGGATGAAAACGGAAAAACGTATCTCGATTTTATTCAGGGCATCGCCGTTTCCAATCTCGGCCATTGTCATGATGAGGTCACAGAAGCGGTGAAAGAACAGCTTGACAGCGTATGGCACGTTTCCAATCTGTTTGAAAATGATCTTCAGGAAAAAGCCGCGGCAAAGCTTGCCGAACATAGCGCGGGGGATCTCGTTTTCTTCTGCAACAGCGGGGCCGAAGCGAATGAAGGCGCCATTAAGCTTGCCCGTAAAGCAACGGGAAAGACAAAAATCGTAACGTTCCATCAATCCTTTCACGGACGGACCTATGCGGGGATGGCCGCCACCGGACAAGACAAAATCAAGACCGGTTTCGGACCGATGCTTCAAGGCTTTCACTATCTTTCGTTCAATGATCCGTCGGTATTCAGCACGCTTTCAAAAGAGGATGATATCGCCGCCGTCATGCTTGAGACGGTGCAGGGAGAAGGGGGAGTCAATCCCGCCGATCCGGAATTCATCGAAGCCTTACAGACATTTTGCAAAGACAAACAGGCGCTGCTTATCACAGACGAGATTCAAACCGGAATCGGCCGGACGGGCAAGGCATTCGGCTATGAGCATTTCGGCATCTCGCCGGACATCATCACTGCTGCGAAAGGGCTTGGAAACGGTTTTCCCGTCGGAGCCGTGATCGGCAAAAAGAAGCTTGGCGACGCCTTTACGCCGGGTACGCATGGTACGACTTTCGGCGGCAATAAGCTTGCCATGGCAGCTGTGAAAGCAACCTTGGATATTGTGTTTCAGCCGGACTTTCTCCAGGCGGCGGCAGACAAAGGATCATTTTTAAAAGCGCAGCTGAACCGTGAACTGACAGGGCCTTTTGTAAAAGAAATCCGCGGAAAAGGGTTATTAATCGGCATTGAATGCGCAGGTCCCGTGTCCGGCATCATCGGAGATCTGCAGGAACGCGGGCTTCTCGTGCTTCCGGCCGGACCGAATGTCATCAGGCTGCTCCCGCCGCTTACGGTTTCTGAAGAAGAAATGCTGTCGGCCGTCAGTATGCTGAAAGCAGCGATCGAAGCGCATTCGGCAGTGAAACGGTAATTTTTTTCGATATAAAAGTATAAAAATTCATATTTTTAATTAATTATTCATCAAGAGGTGGGCTTTAGATGAAAGGCTATTTAGTATTGGAAGACGGAACATCATTCGGCGGTGAACTTGAAAAAGAGGCCCGCTGTGTTGGCGAAGCTGTTTTTTTCACCGGAATGACGGGCTATCAGGAAGTGCTTACAGACCCGTCATATAAGGGCCAGATCGTCGTCTTTACGTATCCGCTGATCGGAAACTACGGAATTAATGAAAAAGACCTTGAAAGTAAGATTCCTCAAGTCAAGGCTGTTGCCGTCTATGAAGCGTGTGAACATTTTTCTCACCATGAAGCAGTCTCAAGCTTGAGAGAGTATTTAAATAAATGGAACATCCCGCTCTTAACCGAAGTGGACACACGGGCCGTCGTCAAAACCATCCGCTCCGGCGGCACGATGAACGCTGCCGTGTCAACAACAGGAGAAATTCCGGCAGCATCCGGAACAGAAAACCCGGCGGAGCTGGCGCAGTCTGAAGACATCACGTCAATGGGGAACGGAGACCGGCATATTGCGCTGATTGATTTCGGTTATAAAAAATCAATCGCCTCGTCACTTGTAAAGCGCGGCTGTAAAGTAACGGTCATTCCGTATCAGCAGATGAACGCTGTTTACGACATTCAGCCTGACGGAATCGTGCTCTCAAACGGCCCGGGCGACCCGAAAGCGATTGCGCCGTACATGAACCGGATTACATCATTACTCAGTGATTTCCCCGCACTCGGTATTTGCCTCGGGCATCAGCTGATTGCCCTGGCTTTCGGAGGAAATACGTATAAGCTGCCGTTCGGCCACAGGGGTGCCAACCATCCCGTCATTGACCGGAAAACGAAACGGGTGTTTATGACAAGCCAGAACCACAGCTATGTCGTTGATGAAGCATCAATTGACGAAAACGAGCTGTCGATCAGATTTCATCATGTCAATGACACATCGGTGGAAGGGCTCATTCATAAGCGCCTTCCCGTATTAAGCGTCCAGTTCCACCCTGAAGCTCATCCCGGACCGGCTGAGAGCGAGTGGATATTTGATGAATTTCTAGAGAAAGTGATACCAGCAAGGAGAGAAATCGCTCATGCCTAAAGATACAACCATTTCCAGCATATTAGTCATCGGCTCCGGCCCGATCATCATCGGCCAGGCGGCAGAATTTGATTATTCAGGAACGCAGGGCTGCATGGCTCTGAAAGAAGAAGGATACCGCGTTATTCTAGTTAACAACAACCCGGCAACGATTATGACGGATGAGGCGTTTGCCGATGAAATATATTTTGAACCGCTCACAACCGACAGCATCGAGGCCATTATTGAAAAAGAAAAACCGGACGGTCTGCTTGCCAATTTGGGCGGCCAGACGGCATTGAATTTAGCCGTTAAGCTTGAAGAAGCAGGCGTGCTGAAGAAGCATCACGTCAAGCTTTTGGGAACATCGGTGGAAACCATTCAAAAAGGCGAAGACCGGGAGCAGTTCCGCGCCCTGATGAAAGAGCTCGATCAGCCCGTTCCGGAAAGCGAAATCGTTGACAACGAAGAAGACGCCCTCCGTTTCGCTGAGTCTATCGGATTTCCAGTCATTCTGAGACCGGCGTACACGTTAGGCGGAAAGGGAGGCGGAATCGCGAAAACGAAAGAAGCGTTTCAGACGCTTATTAAACAGGCGCTGTTAGCAAGCCCGATCAGCCAATGCCTCGTCGAAAAAAGCATCGCCGGTTTTAAAGAAATCGAATATGAGGTCATGCGCGACAGCAATCATACATGTATCACCGTCTGTAATATGGAAAACATCGATCCCGTCGGCGTGCATACAGGGGACTCCATCGTCGTCGCACCGTCCCAGACGTTAACGGATGAAGAATATCAGATGCTGCGTTCAGCAAGCCTGGCGATTATTTCGGCGCTGGATGTGGTCGGCGGCTGCAACATTCAATTTGCGCTGGATCCGTTCAGCAAACAGTACTATGTCATTGAAGTGAACCCGCGTGTCAGCCGCTCTTCAGCTCTCGCGTCAAAAGCGACCGGCTATCCGATTGCCAAAATGGCGGCGAAACTTGCCGTCGGCTATACGCTTGATGAACTGAAAAATCCGCTGACGGGCTCTACTTATGCAAGCTTTGAACCGGCGCTTGATTATGTCATCGTCAAATTCCCGCGCTGGCCGTTTGATAAATTTAAACATGCCGACCGCACGCTCGGAACGAAGATGAAAGCGACGGGAGAGGTCATGGCGATTGAAAGAAATATGGAAGCGGCCATTCAAAAAGCGGCGGCCTCCCTTGAGCTGAAAACGATCGGCACCCGCCTGCCTGAACTCGGCGGCTGTACGATCAATCAGCTGTGGGAATTAGCGGTAACGCCGGATGACCGGAGATTTTTCGTCGTCATGGAACTGTTAAGCCGCGGTGAAACGATAGAAGACATCCATGCCAAAACGAAAATTGACCCGTTTTTTCTCCATGTATTCCGAAATATCATCACATTGGAAAACAAGCTGATGGAAGAAGGGGATCATCTGTCTATGCCGCTTTTAAAGCAGGCGAAGGTAAAGGGCTTCACGGATGTCATGATCGCATCTCTCACGGGAAAAACGGAAGAAGACATCCGTGTTCTCAGAAAGAAATCAGGCATCGTCCCGTCGTTTAAAATCGTAGATACATGCGCCGCTGAATTTGATGCCAAGACGAATTATTTCTACTCCACCTACCTCGGGGAAAGCGACGGAGATATCAGCCGGAAAGAGAAAAAACGCGCCCTCATCATCGGCTCAGGCCCGATCCGCATCGGTCAGGGAGTGGAATTTGATTACAGTGCCGTCCACGGCGTTCTGACCCTGCAAAAGCTGGGGTATGAAACGATTATGATCAATAACAATCCGGAAACAGTAAGCACGGATTATGAAATCGCTGACCGGCTTTATTTTGAACCGCTGACGACAGAACATATTTTGAACGTGGCGGAACATGAAAACATTGATTTTGCCATCGTCCAGTTTGGGGGGCAGACCGCGATCAATGCCGCTGAACCGCTGGAAAAAGCGGGCATTCCGCTGCTCGGAACATCCTTTGAAACCCTTGATGCGCTGGAGGATCGGGATCTGTTTTATCAGCTGCTTGATGACCTTGACCTGAAACATGCCAAAGGCGAAACCGCTTATTCAAAAGAAGAAGCAACGGAAAAAGCAAGCCGAATCGGCTACCCCGTGCTGATCCGTCCGTCTTATGTCATCGGTGGGATGGGCATGATCATCGTTGATTCAGAAGCGCAAATGTCAGAACTGCTGGAAAATGAAGCGGGCATGCCGTATCCGATTTTGATCGATCAGTACATTACAGGAAAAGAATTGGAGATCGATCTGATTTCCGACGGACATGAAGTATTTGTGCCGACTTACACAGAGCACATTGAACGCGCCGGCGTCCATTCGGGCGACAGTTTTGCGATTCTTCCGGGTCCGTCTGTCACACCTGATATGCAGCGGAATATAAGAGAGGCCGCCGAAAAAATCGCGGTAAAACTGGCTTTTAAAGGCATCATGAACATTCAGTTTGTCATTGATGACAAAGGGGATATTCTCGTTCTTGAAGTGAATCCGCGGGCAAGCCGCACGGTTCCTGTCGTGTCTAAGGTGATGGGGGTGCCGATGATCCCGCTTGCCGCCAGATTGCTGGCCGGCGCTTCCCTTAAAGACATCAAGCCCGAGGTTCAAAATCAGCACGGAACGGCAGTGAAATTCCCGGTTTTTTCTTCGCACGCCATTCAGGATGTGGACGTAAAGCCCGGGCCGGAAATGAAGTCGACCGGAGAAGGCATGTGTGTCGCGTTTGACGCAGAAAGCGCCCTGAAAAAAATCTACGCGCACGTCTGGGAGAAAAAAGGCAGCATCTATCTGGAAGGCTGTGATGCGGAATTGGAACGTCAGGCTCAAGAGGCGGGATTTACCGTATGCAAAGATGCGTTCCCGGCATGGGCAGAGCGAAAGGATAAAGCGGTCCATATCAATTTCAATCACTCTGAAGAAGCGCGTAAACAACGGATTGAAGCCATGACGCACGGTGTGACGGTCTTTACTGAACCGGAAACCGTAAAGGCATTTTTAGCAAGCGGCTCCGGCAAACCTCAGCCTGTATCGCTCAAAGATCTTTATCAAAAGGAAGTGGCATCATGCACACAATAAAAGCGGAACACACATTAACCCATTTGTACGGCAAAGATTTTCTTTCCTTAAAAGATGTCAGCCCGTCAGACATCAAAGCGCTTCTGACAGAAGCTTCATTATTAAAACAACATCCGATACAGCCGATTTTCCAAGGGAAAACATTGGCGATGATTTTTGAAAAATCTTCAACCCGCACACGTGTGTCTTTTGAAGCGGGAATGGCCCAGCTCGGGGGAACGGGACTATTTCTTTCAAGCAGCGACCTGCAGCTTGGGCGGGGGGAGACGGTCGCGGATACGGCGAAGGTGCTGTCCGGCTTCGTTGATGCCATTATGATCCGCACCTTTGAGCATGAAAAAGTCGAAGAGCTTGCCGAGCATGCAGACATTCCCGTCATAAACGGGCTGACCGACCGGTATCACCCGTGTCAGGCACTCGCGGATCTGTTAACGATACAAGAAATAAAAGGAAAATTAAAAGGAGTAAAAGCCGCCTATATCGGTGACGGAAATAATGTAGCGCATTCACTTATGATCGGCTGCGCAAAAATGGGCTGTGACATTGCGATTGCTTCGCCGAAAGGCTATGAAGTAGAGGAAGAGGCGGTGAATGCCGCGAAAGAAGCGGCGGCTGTTTCCGGAGCGAAAATCACCCTTACCGAAAATCCGCAGGAAGCGGTGCGGGATGCAGATGTGATTTACTCCGACGTCTTCACGAGCATGGGGCAGGAGGAAGAGACGCAGCAGCGGCTGAATGTGTTTGCCTCGTATCAAGTCAACGCCTCACTCGTCAGTCTCGCAAAACCCGACTATACATTTTTGCATTGCCTGCCCGCGCATCGGGAAGAAGAGGTCACGTCCGAGATTATCGACGGTCCGAACTCTGCGGTATTTCAGCAGGCGGAAAACCGGCTTCACGCGCAAAAAGCGCTCCTGAAAGCTCTTCTTTACAAACAGGATGAACAAAAAAACCGCTGAATCTCATTCAGCGGTTTTTGATATTTCTCCGCATACAAGCGCATACTACATAAAAAAGAAAAAGGAGGAAATGACGTGGGACAGCAGCATCAATTCCGCCCGGGACAAAAAGCGCCGAATAACGGTGTGTACGTTGAAATCGGCGAAACGGGAAGCATGGTCAAAAATCCGCAAAAAATCAAGCTTACGGTGGGGGAAATGTTCCCTGAAACTTCAAACCACAACAGATTGTGGACGTATCAACGAAAACCGTGAACACAAAAAAACCTGCTGAATAGCAGGTTTTTTTATTTAATGCTGGTTTGCATCCTGTTTGACAGGCATGATCTCCGCAAGAACAAAGACTAGCACCGCAATAACCACGGCAATAACGGATGATTGCTTGAAATTGTACGCCGCGCTGTTCATGGAGGCGACCAAATAACAGGCCATATGTGTTAAAAGGAACGTCCAAATAAAACCGATAATAAACCGCACGTTTCCACCTCGTCCTTCATTTTATTCTACGTTGTATCATACCATACATAAAGCGCGGGCGGAAGGTCATTTTCTCATCAAAAAGCGCGCCTGAAACTGACATTTGCCCGCCTGTCCGGCCGTCTGACGGAAAATTCGGTTCCTGTGCTCGGGATAATAGCCAAAACATAGCAGCAAATAGGAGTTTATCCGATCCGTTTTCATTCTTCTTACATATGATAGCCAATAGAGAGATTAGGAGTAAAAGGAGGCGGGCAGGCATGGGGATTACGGAAAGATTTTTCCAATTCGGATCTGAGCTGAACGTCATCCATCTGCCGTATCGGCCGAATGGCTTCTGTATCTTTATTCTGGGGGACAGAACCCACTTTGTCAGCCGGGACTCAAGCTTTTGGCTCGAACATGAAGGGAGAAACCAGCTGTTACATGTGCTGCTTGACAGAGGGTACACCATTTTTAACAGCAATTTATACGGGCGGCATTGGGGTTCGGAAAAAGCCGTCCTTTACGCCAGACAGCTGATGCATTATGTGCTGAAACAAGAAACCCTCAATCCGAAAATACACTTGCTCGCAGAAGGCATGGGCGCCCTTATCGCCGATCAATTGCTGCAGTCTTCAGCGGAGCATATCCGTTCAGCCGCAATGTTAGATCCTTGTCTTGACCTTCAAGCCCATTTTGAATCAGAGAAAGAAAATAAGTTCTTTTATAAGCAGTTTCTGAGGGAAACGGCACAGAGCTTCGGTGTTTCTGAAAAAGAGGCAAGCTCACTGAGCTATCAGACCATTACCGGCTGCCGCACCCGGGCGCCGGTACATATATGGCAAAGAACGACCGGAGCGCCGTACCCGTACACCCTGCATGCGAACGCGTATAAAGAAGCCCGGGAAAAGACCGGAAGCAAGACTGATATCACGTATCACCTGCTTGAGAACCCTGCGCGTATTTACAGAGCCATCTGCCGGTTTTTCCGCAGTCATGAAAAAGACCTGTAATGAATAGAATACAACAGCCATCTCTTTTCAGAGGGCTGTTTGGCTTGTGTGTGAATGAAAAACCGGAAAGGCGGCAGATGTGATGAAAACAGCGCTGATCATTGGAGCAGATGAATTTCTCGGCCTTTCATTGTGCGAACGGTTGATGGATGAGGGTGTGCACGTTGAGGTCATTTTGGCAGAACCGGAGGACAAAACGAGGCAGCTGTATTTAGAAGAACGTTTAATGTGGCTCGCGAGAAACGGGCTTTTTCAAATAATAGATGAAATCGGTGAAAAGGAATACGATCGTATCTGCGTTCAATACGGGAGCGGGTGTCTGCCTGAAGAAAGGGCTGAGCCCTTATATTGGATTGTTTACAGTGAGGATCACGGAGACTGGGAGAAAAACGCTCAGCGGGATACAGCCAAAGCGATTATCCTTCCTCCCCTTTACGGTCCGTGGACGGAAGAAAAAGAAGATGGCGAAAGCAGGATCTTTTTAGAAGACGCGGTCTGCGGGCTGATGAATCAGCTTGAGGCTGACGGCACAGAAGACGAAAATCAGATTATTACCCTGGAAATAAAAGAAAAAACGCAAAAAACGGAAGCGGAAGAAAAAATTCAAGAGTGGAAAAGACAATTTTCATCAATATTCGACATTTTTTAAGAAATACCTTCCATGTTATGTGCATTACCGCTACAATAAACGTATATCAATTATACATGTTATGAGTTTGAAAAGGGGTTGAACATGGCTTGATCACCAGGCTTGTCATGATCTTTTCTGTCCTCCTTTTATTGAGCGGATGCGCACAAACTCCGTTTAAAGGAAAAATTGAGAAGGTCGGAATGCTTTTTCCCGATACCATCAGTGACTTGGTATGGGGCACAAAAGGTTACAAAGGTTTATTAGCGATACAATCTGAATTTAACGTTGACGTTTATTATAAAGAAAATATCAGATCCGATGAAGATATTTTAAAAGCGATAGATGATTTTCATAAAAAAGGAGTCAATCTTTTATACGGGCACGGAAATGAATACGAGGAAATCTTCAATATGATCAGCAAGGATTATCCCGACATGGAATTCGTCGTCGCAAACGGAACGGCGAAAAGCGATAATGTCACAAGCGTTCATCTTATGGGAGAAGCAATGGGTTTTTTCGGGGGAATGACAGCCGCCCATATGTCAAAAACCAATGAGGTCGGCGTCATCGCCTCCTTTTTGTGGCAGCCTGAAGTAGACGGCTTTATCAAAGGGGCGAAATATGAAAAACCCGATATCACCGTCAATACTGAATTTACGGACCACTGGGATAACGGCAATGAAGCGCTGCATCTTTACGAGAAGTTAAAAGCGGAAGGCACGGATGTTGTATATCCGGCCGGAGACGGGTATAATGTTCCTGTCATTCAGCAAATCAAAAAAGACGGGCTTTACGCCATCGGCTATGTCGCCGAACAATCGAATCTCGGCAAAAACACGGTGCTGACAAGCACGGTGCAAAACGTAGATAAAGCCTATACATTAATTGCCGAGCAATATAATAAAGGTACGCTCAAGAGCGGAGATCACAACTTTGATTTCAGGGAAGGAGTCGTTGAAATGGGGACGTTCAGCCCTCTGGTGGACAAAGCATTTCAAGACAAAATCTCAGACCTTGTAAAAACGTATAACCGAACAAATGAACTGCCGTCAAATGAATAGAGGTGGATACACATGCAGCATGAAAAGTCTCTTGAATTTATGCAGATCGCGATGAAATACCTGCCGGAAGCAAAGGCGGAGCTTGAGAAATCCGGCATAGATCTGTCTATGGAAATGATTCAGCCGTTTATGGACCTGTTTACATCGGTCATGGCGGAAGCGTATGAGCTTGGCAGATCTGATGCCGGGGAGCTGAATAAATAAAGAGAGCCACTTTTCATGAAGTGGCTTTTCACATGATTTTTTTCTTTATAGCGGACACCATCGGCGCGAAGTCTTTAAATACGGGCTTTAATTGATCCAGAGAGTTCATGATGGACCCCAGCTGATTCATCACGTGGTTGTAATCGATCTCTTCTTCGTTTTCAGCCTGAGGCTGCTCCGGGTTTTCTTCCGGTTCTTTATCCCGGTCTCTGGAATCGCCGAACATCATTTTGGAGAAAATATCCATAGTGAAGCCTCCTTTCGTCTTCCTTTTATTCTATGAGGAGCAGCGTCCGATAGTTTAGACGAATATATTGCCAACAGAAAAAAAATAGGGTAGAATTAGTACCTGATACTAATAATTGATCATAACTAATTAGTTTTAAATTCATTATAAAAAAGGAGTCTTTCCAATGAAAGCTGGAATTCTTGGCGTCGGCCGTTACATCCCGGAAAAAGTGCTGACAAATCATGATCTTGAACAAATGGTAGATACATCGGACGAGTGGATTCGTACGAGAACAGGTATAGAAGAAAGAAGAATCGCCGCGGAAGATATGTATTCATCCGGCATGGCCGCTGAGGCTGCGCAAAAAGCGCTTGATCAGGCCGGCATTTCCGCTGAGGAGCTTGATATGATCCTCGTGGCGACGGTTACTCCTGACCAGTCCTTCCCTACCGTTTCCTGTATGATACAAGAGAAGCTCGGGGCCAAAAAAGCGTGCGCGATGGATATCAGCGCCGCATGTGCGGGTTTTATGTACGGTATCGTAACCGCCAAACAATTCATTGAATCGCAAACATACAAACATGTCCTCGTGGTCGGCGTGGAAAAGCTCTCAAGCATTACCGACTGGGACGACCGCAATACGGCTGTGCTGTTCGGAGACGGAGCCGGAGCGGCGGTCATCGGACCGGTCAGCGACGACAAAGGCATACTGTCATTTGAGCTCGGAGCAGACGGTACAGGCGGTCAGCACTTGTACTTAGATGAAAAAGGGCATACAATCATGCATGGAAGAGAAGTATTCAAATTCGCCGTCCGGCAAATGGGTGAATCGAGTGTAAATGTCATTGAAAAAGCCGGCCTCTCCAAAGAGGACGTAGACTTTTTGATTCCGCATCAGGCAAACATCCGCATCATGGAAGCGGCACGGGAACGTTTGGAGCTTCCGGTTGAAAAGATGTCTAAAACAGTCCATAAATATGGAAACACATCCGCAGCATCCATTCCGATTTCATTAGTAGAGGAACTGGAAGCAGGCAAAATTAAAGACGGCGACGTCATCGTCATGGTCGGTTTCGGCGGAGGATTGACATGGGGCGCCATAGCAATACGCTGGGGACGATAAAAAAAGGTGAGGTGCACACAAGATGAGTAAAAAAAGAGTAGTCGTTACAGGGCTTGGAGCCCTGTCTCCGCTTGGAAACGACGCCGAAACAAGCTGGAAAAATGCAATCGGCGGCGTATCCGGAATCGGACCGATCACACGTGTGGAATCGGACGAGTATCCGGCGAAAGTAGCTGCTGAACTGAAAGATTTCAATATTGAAAATTACATGGATAAAAAAGAAGCGCGAAAAATGGACCGCTTCACGCAATACGCTGTCGTAGCCGCGAAAATGGCCGTTCAAGATGCCGGTCTGAACATCACAGACGAGATCGCGCCGAGAGTCGGCGTTTGGGTCGGGTCCGGAATCGGCGGTCTTGAAACGCTTGAATCCCAATTCGAAATCTTCCTGACAAAAGGGCCGAGAAGAGTCAGCCCGTTCTTTGTTCCGATGATGATTCCGGATATGGCGACAGGCCAAATCTCAATCGCTCTCGGAGCAAAAGGAGTCAACTCCTGTACGGTGACGGCATGTGCGACGGGAACGAACTCTATCGGTGACGCGTTTAAAGTCATTCAGCGCGGCGATGCCGATGCGATGATTACGGGCGGAACGGAAGCGCCGCTGACAAGAATGTCATTTGCGGGCTTCAGCGCAAACAAAGCCCTTTCTACAAATCCTGATCCGAAAACGGCAAGCCGCCCGTTTGATAAAAACCGTGACGGCTTTGTCATGGGAGAAGGCGCGGGGATCGTCGTGCTTGAAGAGCTTGAGCATGCCCTTGCCCGCGGTGCGAAAATCTACGGGGAAATTGTCGGCTACGGCTCAACGGGTGATGCCTATCACATTACCGCGCCTGCCCAAGACGGGGAAGGCGGTGCGAGAGCGATGCAGGAAGCAATCAAAGATGCGGGCATCAAGCCTGAAGAAATTGATTACATCAACGCTCACGGCACAAGCACGTACTACAATGATAAATACGAGACAAAAGCCATTAAGACCGTTTTCGGTGATCATGCGTACAAGCTCGCCGTCAGTTCGACAAAATCAATGACGGGTCATTTGTTAGGCGCTGCCGGAGGAATTGAAGCAATCTTCTCCGTCATGGCCATTAAAGACAGCATTATCCCGCCGACGATTAACATCGAAACACCTGATGAAGAGTGTGATTTAGATTATGTACCGGACAAAGCGCGCGAGCAGGATGTCAACATCGTTCTCAGCAACTCGCTCGGCTTCGGCGGACATAATGCCACTTTGATCTTTAAAAAATATCAATAATACAGTTTTGACCGGCTGCCTGAAAAAGGTGGCCGGTTTTTTTGTGTGTGCATATGATAACAACAAGAGGAGGCGAACCGGTATGAGCGTCAAGCAGACATATCAATGGATGGAAAAGGCGGCATCCGTAAATGATCTGGCCCCGCATCTTTTGCCGCTTTTTGCAGGGGCCGATAAGAAAGAGTGGAAGCCGATACTCGGGATGCTGCAAAACCACGGCATGTTCCGCCATTTGAAGGACGGCGTTAGGACCAGTAAACGGCTGAAAGAAAAAGGATGCTACAGCCATATTCAAAAGGAGGAAGCTTATTTAAAGGAGAAGTGGAACGGGCCGGACGTGCCGATCGTAGTTTTGCCCGTCGACGAACGAAACCGGAAAATCCGTCAGGAATTCGGATCAAAATCCGGTCTGGCCTTTCGGGACAAAATGTTCCTCTTTCTATCGTCGGATAGTTCCAATTCAGCTGTATCCGCCCTTATGACACATGAATATAATCACGTCTGCCGGTTAGAACATGTGACAAAGGACGAAAAAGACGAGACATTTCTTGATACAATCATGATGGAGGGGCTGGCAGAATATGCTGTATATGAGCGGTTCGGCTCAAGTCTTACGGCTGAATGGACGTCCTACTATACGCCTGAGCAGCTTGATTTTCTGTTTGAAAAAAGAATCAAGCCGAACCTCCGCTTAACGAGAGACAGCAGAATGTTTTCCCAGCTGTTATACGGAAAAGGATACTTCCCCTCAATGCTCGGCTATGCCGTCGGATTCAATATAGTAAAAAAATATTTAACCGACCATCAAAAAACAGTAAAAGAAGCATTGGCCATCCCTTCAAAAACCTTTCTGGAGGCAACGCTTTAATAGATTAAAAGAATGGAAATTATTTAAGGATATTACATTTATCCTAAAAAATTCTTGCTTTTGTAATAATGATGTAATAATATACAACTATAAAATTTTTCGACTATTCTATATTTTGTGATAGCGAAACGTATGTTTCCCTCTGCTTCAGCGGAATGAGAAAGGGGCGTATCATGAGCACACTATTAGAAGTGAATAATTTAAAGACCTATTTTTTCAGAAAGAAACAGCCGATCCCCGCAGTCGACGGGGTTGATTTTCACATTAACAAAGGCGAAACCGTCGCTCTTGTAGGAGAATCCGGCTCGGGCAAAAGCATCACCTCGCTTTCTATTATGGGACTTGTCCAAGGCTCGGGCGGAAAAATTATGGACGGCTCGATTAAGCTTGAAGGCAGGGACCTGGCCTCCTTCACCGAAAACGAATATTGCAAAATCCGCGGAAATGACGTCTCTATGATCTTTCAGGAGCCCATGACTTCCCTGAATCCGGTGCTGACCATCGGCGAACAAATTACCGAAGTGCTTGAATACCATAAAAAAATGAATAAAAAAGAAGCGGCTAAAAAAGCCGTTGAGCTTCTGGAACTCGTCGGATTCTCCAGAGCGGAACAAGTAATGAAAGAATATCCGCACCGTCTTTCCGGAGGGATGAGACAGAGGGTGATGATCGCCATTGCGCTCAGCTGCAATCCGAAGCTTCTGATCGCTGATGAGCCGACGACGGCGCTTGATGTGACGATACAAGCCCAAGTATTGGAGCTGATGAAAGACCTCTGCAAAAAATTTGATACTTCCATTCTGCTGATCACTCACGATTTAGGTGTGGTTTCCGAAGCCGCCGACAGGGTGATCGTGATGTACTGCGGACAAGTCGTAGAGAGCGCGAGTGTGGAGGACTTATTTTTAAACCCTCTTCATCCGTATACCGAAGGGCTGTTAAACTCCATACCGGTGATAGATGGAGAGATTGATACATTAAAAGCGATCAAAGGCAGTGTCCCGACACCGGATAATCTTCCGGAAGGCTGCCGATTTGCCCCGAGGTGTTCAAAAGCGATGGACAAATGCAAAACAGGGCAGCCGGAGCTGATAACGCATGAAAGCGGCCGTTCTGTAAGATGTTTTTTATATGAGGAAGAGGGTGCCCAATCAAAATGACAGCTGCAGGCCAAGAAACGATTTTAGAGCTGAAAGACGTAAAAAAATATTTCCCGATCCGCTCCGGTTTTTTTCAAAGGAAAGTCGGTGATATAAAGGCTGTTGACGGTGTTTCTTTTTCACTGAAGCGCGGGGAGACGCTCGGCATCGTCGGTGAATCAGGATGCGGCAAATCAACGGCGGGAAGGACGATGATCCGTTTATACAAGCCGACAGACGGCCGGATTCTTTTTAAGGGTCAGGATATCTCCGGCTTATCTGAAGAAAAGCTGAGAAAAAGCGTTCGCAAAAACATCCAGATGGTCTTCCAAGATCCCTTCGCATCCCTTAACCCGAGGAAAACGCTGCGTTCCATTATTAAAGAACCGTTCCAGACTCACCATATGTACAGCATGAGCGAGCGGAACGAGCGAGTGGAGGAGCTGCTGGCGAAAGTCGGCCTTCATCCGAGCTTTGCAAACCGCTATCCGCACGAATTTTCCGGGGGGCAGCGCCAGCGGATCGGGATTGCGCGGGCTCTGACGTTGAATCCCGAGC
Source organism: Bacillus sp. FSL K6-2865 (assembly GCF_040311405.1). Classification (NCBI taxonomy): domain Bacteria; kingdom Bacillati; phylum Bacillota; class Bacilli; order Caryophanales; family Bacillaceae; genus Bacillus; species Bacillus sp. FSL K6-2865. The sequence continues at coordinate 1,132,905 of NZ_CP152036.1, forward strand.
TGATTATTGCGGATGAACCCGTTTCCGCACTCGATGTCTCCATTCAGGCCCAGGTCATCAATCTGATGGAAGAACTGCAGGATGAATTCAACCTGACCTATTTGTTTATTTCTCATGATTTGAGTGTTGTCCGCCATATCAGCGACAGAGTCGGCGTCATGTATCTGGGAAAAATGATGGAGCTGACCGATAAACACGAGCTGTACGGCAATCCGCTTCACCCTTATACGCAAGCGCTTTTGTCTTCAGTGCCCGTCACGAGAAAAAAAGACGCCGTCAAGCGGGAACGAATCATCCTGAAAGGAGAACTGCCAAGCCCGGCAAACCCGCCGAAAGGCTGCGTGTTCCACACGCGGTGCCCGATGGCCAAACCGATCTGCAAGGAACAAATCCCGGCATTTGAAGAAGCCGCTCCCGGCCATTACGTTGCCTGCCATTTATATGCCTGAAATGACAAGCATCGAGAGGGGGTATGCCGGATTACATAACCAGTTTGCTGCATATATATCACAAAGGGGGAATTGATATGAAATTACGTAAAAGCGCACTGATGATGCTAAGTGTTTTTATGGCGTTTGCCATCTTCCTGTCAGCCTGCTCCGGCTCAAAATCCACAAGCACCGAATCCAAACCGGCAGGAAAACCGCAAAAAGGCGGAGATTTGGTTGTCGGGTCAACCGGGGAACCCACACTTTTTAATCCACTTTATTCTACCGATGTTGCAAGTTCTGATATTGAAGGAATGCTTTACAGCACATTATTGGAAACTGATGAGAAATTAAACGTCAAGCCGTCGCTGGCTGAAAAAGTAACAGAAGCTGACGGGGGATTAACGTATGATGTAAAACTGAAAAAAGGCGTAAAATTCCATGATGGAAAAGAGCTGACGGCCGATGATGTTGTTTTCACCTACAGCATCCCTCTTAACAAAGATTACAACGGTGAGCGTGGCTCGGGTTTTGAGTCCCTTAAATCCGTAACGAAAAAAGGAAAATATGAAATTCAGTTTAAAATGAAGAAAAAAGATGCCTATTTCTATAATGTCGTTCTCGACAGTTACGGCATTTTGCCTAAACATATATTGGGTAAGGTCCCGGTTGCTGATCTGGGAGAGAATGAATTTAACCGTAAAAATCCAATCGGCTCCGGTCCGTTTAAGTTTGTTGAGTGGAAAAAGGGCGAGTATGTCAAACTGGAAGCAAATGATGATTACTTTGGCGGCAGACCTTACCTTGATACAGTGACAGTAAAAACAATACCTGATTCTAACGCTGCCGTGGCTCAGTTAAAAGCGGGAGATATTGATTTCTTCGTTGTGCCGGGCACAGATTTTGATACGGTTAAAACGTTTGGAAATGTGAAGGTCAAATCTGACCTTGGCTTAAACTACAGCTATATCGGCTGGAATGAGAAAAAAGAGATCTTTAAGGACAAAAAAGTGCGTCAGGCATTGACTTACGCTCTTGACAGGCAGGCAATGGTGGATCAAGTGCTGAACGGAGACGGTAAGGTAGCGGATGTTCCTGAGAGTCCGCTGTCATGGAATTATCCGAAGTCTAAAGTGCCGACATTTGATTATAATCCGAAAAAAGCAAAGCAGCTGCTAAAAGAAGCCGGATGGGAAGACCATGACGGTGACGGCTACCTTGATAAAGACGGAAAAAAATTCTCATTTGAAATTAAAACGAATCAAGGCAATAAAATTCGTGAAGATTTAGCTGTTGTCGTTCAGCAGCAATTAAAAGAAGTGGGAATCGAGGCTAAACCGCGAATTGTTGAATTCAGTGCGTTAATTGAACAGACAAGTGCCCCTAATTGGGATTATGACGCTCTTCTTCTCGGATGGAGTCTTGCAACGTTCCCGGATCAATTCTCTATCTTCCATTCAAGCCAATCGAAAAACGGGCTGAATAATATCTGGTATAAAAACCCGAAAGTCGATAAGCTGCTTGAAGAAGCGAAGACAATTACAGACAGAAAAGAATACCAAAAGAAATATGAAGAGATATACAAATTGATTGCTGAAGATCAGCCGTACAGCTTCTTATTCTATTACAATTACCACAGAGCGATGCCGAATAATTTACAAGGTTATGTATTCCACCCTAAAAATGACTTGTACAATATTGAAAAATGGTGGCTGGATCAAAAATAGCAAAAGCCCTGGAGAGGGAAGGAGGTTCCTTTCCTCTCTTATCCTATTTAAAAAGGGGACAAGAACATGGTTACATATATTTTACGGCGAACATTAATGTCCTTGCCGATTCTCTTAGGCATTACAATTTTGTCGTTTGCCATCATGAAAGCAGCGCCGGGAGACCCGATGTCACTTATGATGGACCCTACAATCAGTCAAGCGGACAGGGCGAAATTCATTGAAAAATACGGGTTGAATGATCCGGAACCTGTTCAATATGTGAAATGGCTGGGTAATATGCTGCAAGGGGATTTCGGGACTTCTATCGTCAAGAAAGGCACTCCAGTTTCTGAACTTATCTTATCCCGCTTACCGAATACGATTGTGCTTATGCTTTTCTCAACCCTTGTCGCTCTTCTTATTTCTATTCCATTTGGTGTTCTGTCAGCGAAACGTCCTTATTCAAAATTGGATTACGGGATAACTGTTACTTCATTTTTAGGGCTTGCCATTCCGAATTTTTGGTTCGGTTTGATTTTAATCATGGTTTTATCTGTAAATCTGGGGTGGTTTCCCACTGGCGGAGTAAGCACTTTGAATGCTGACTTTAACATATTTGACCGATTGCATCACTTGATTCTGCCTGCTTTTGTGCTCGCCACGGCAGACATGGCAGGGATAACGAGATACACAAGATCCAGTATGCTTGATGTGTTAAAACAGGATTATATACGAACGGCGCGTGCGAAAGGATTCCGAGATAATAAAGTGATTTTTAAACACGGTTTGAGAAACGGACTTCTTCCTGTCATCACTATTTTTGGTCTGATGATACCGTCATTTATCGGGGGAGCGGTAGTGGTAGAACAGATTTTTACTTGGCCGGGTCTCGGCAAATTGTTTATTGATTCAGCCTTTTCGCGGGATTATCCGGTTATCATGGCCATGACGGTCATTTCAGCTGTTTTGGTTGTGGTGGGGAATTTAATTGCGGACATCTTATATGCGCTGGTTGATCCCCGCATTGAATATTAACAAAGAGAGGTGAGAGGTCAAATGTTACAGCCAAATACCGGCACACCCCCCAGCGAAGTAAAATTAAAGGAAAATATTCAATCCAAACCGGAAACAATGACGAAGATTTTTTTCGAAAAGTTCTTTCAAAATAAACTAGCTGTAATCGGAGCCGTTATATTAACCATCATCATCTTGTCAGCCTTATTCGCTTCGGTAATCGCTCCTTACTCTCCGGAGAGTCAATCTCTTATCAATCGTTTGAAGCCGCCGAGCTTAAAACATCTAATGGGAACTGATAAATTCGGAAGAGACATCTTTACGAGGGTTCTGTACGGGGCGCGCGTCTCCTTGCTTGTCGGATTCGCTTCTGTGATCGGCGCGATTACAATCGGGACAGTTGTCGGAGCCGTTGCCGGATATTTTAAAGGGATTGTCGATGCCGTTCTCATGAGAACCGTTGATATCGTATTATCCATACCTGATATATTTTTGCTTATTACACTTGTTACGATTTTCCAGCCCGGAATGGATAAATTAATTTTAATTTTCTCCCTTACAGGCTGGACAACAACGGCACGCCTTGTCCGAGGGGAGTTTTTATCGCTTCGTTCCAGAGAGTTTGTATTAGCTGCAAAGACGATCGGTACAAAAAATCATCACATCATCTTTTCTCATATATTGCCGAATGCGCTCGGACCGATTATTGTTTCAGCCACATTAAAGGTGGGAACGGTTATTTTGGCGGAATCTACATTAAGTTATCTCGGTTTCGGGATTCAGCCGCCGATCGCAAGCTGGGGCAATATGCTTCAGGATGCACAGAACTTTACGCTTATGATTCAGGCTTGGTGGTACCCGTTATTCCCGGGGTTGTTGATTCTTCTTACCGTATTGTGCTTTAACTTTGTCGGAGACGGGCTGCGTGATGCGCTTGATCCGAAAAATGTGAAATGATCTCCCGGACGGAACGGGAGATTTTTTTGTTGCGATGCAGTCGGAAATCCAGCTCCGTAATGCGGAAATCTCATATTGAAATGGAATAATTTATCTATCCCTTGCCTATACTGTGGACAACAGTTTTTATAAAGTGAGGGGTCGAATATGTTATTTCTTCATGATGTATGGGTCAATTGGTTTGAAGGGGAAGAAAACGGCTACAATGTATGCCATTTTCACGAATGGCGGAAGGAAGACACGGTTGAGCTTTTGGATCAGACGCCGCTGCTCAGAGTGCCGTCGGTATTATTTCATTACATAGAAAACGACTTATCAGAGCTTCCGAAAGAGCTGCTTGACCAAGTCCACCAAAAGTCATACGTGCGAAAAAATCATGAGCGGACAAAGCTGGAGTACTGTTTTGTCGTGACAGACGGGATCGGCATCATTGCCGTGGATACGATTGGATATACCATTCCGGTCAGAAAGAGCCGCCTGATTCCGAGACAGGAGCAGCTTGTTTATGAAATGGTAAAGGATGTAGAACCGGAATCGTTTCAATTTGAGCCGGCGCAATTGGAGTCTTCAAAGGAATATCACATTTTGTCATTGGCGCCGGAGCATGTCAGAGGGCTGACGAGAAAAGAGCGGCAGATCAAGCAGCTGATGTTTATGGCGCTCGACCAGCTGAAAGGGTTGAAAAACCGTGCGGAAATTGTGTATTGGTACACGGAATGGAATCCGCATATGTACGAGCAGATCAAACGGATGAGCTTTGAAGAGATTTGGGACATGCTTTACAATGAAACAATTGAAGGCTGGTCAGATAAACATCTTGCGTTCTGTGAAAATTTGATTAAAGGGCAGCCGTTTTTCGAAAAGCTTTGGGAAATGGAGCAGGAATCAAAAGTGAACTAAAAAAGAGGCGGGGATTCTCCCGCCTCTTTTCTTTATCTTCTTTTTCGTCCGAGACCCATGGCGTTTTCCATTTTCTTCACCATTTTGCCGGCCGTTTTGTTTGCGCGCGCCGCTCCTTCGTCGAGAATGCGGTCAAGTTCGTCGCTCTCAATTAATTCACGGTAGCGCTCTTGGATCGGTGTCAATGCGCCGATAACGACTTCGGCTAAATCGCTTTTGAATTCACCGTACCCTTTGCCTTCATATTTAGCTTCTAATTCTTCAATTGATGTGTTTCCTAAAATAGAATAGATCGTCAAAAGATTAGAAACGCCCGGTTTGTTTTCTTTATCATACTTTACAATGCCTTCAGAATCAGTCACGGCGCTCTTGATTTTCTTTTCGAGCTGCTTCGGCTCATCAAGCAGCGTGATGTATGCCTTTTGGTTCGGATCTGATTTGCTCATTTTTTTGAGCGGATCAGCCAGTGACATGATGCGCGCGCCTGATTCAGGAATTTTCACCTCAGGAATCGTGAAGATGTCATTGTATTTTTTATTGAAGCGTTCCGCCAGGTTGCGGGTCAGTTCAAGATGCTGTTTTTGATCTTCTCCGACCGGAACAAGATCCGTTCCGTACAGTAAAATATCGCCGGCCATCAGCGGCGGATAGGTTAACAGTCCTGACACGACGGCTTCTTTGCCCTTTGACTTATCTTTAAATTGCGTCATCCGCTCAAGCTCGCCGATATATGCGACGCATTGGAGCATCCACCCCGCCTGGGCATGAGCGGGAACCTCCGACTGGATAAAGAGGGTCGCTTTCTCGGGATCAAGTCCGACGGCCAGGTAAAGAGCCGCGAGATTGCGGATGTTCTTCCGCAGCTCAAGCCGATCCTGCGGAACCGTAATCGCATGCTGATCGACAATACAGAAGTAGCCGTTGTAGTCATGCTGCAAATCAACAAATTGCTTCATTGCGCCGATGTAGTTGCCGAGGGTAACGGAACCGCTCGGCTGAATGCCAGAAAAAATCGTTTTCTTCATAGTTCTTACCTCATTTCTTAAAACATAATAAAAAAAGCCCATTCTTCCCGTAGAAAAAAGGGACGAATGAACCGTGGTGCCACCCTGATTATTCCATTACAATGGAATCGCTCGAGACGTTGGTAACGGAGGCTGCTCCGGCTGGGCCTACTAACGTTCGGTCAGCTGCTCAGAAGTCCATTCCACATCGCCCGTTACCTGCTCCCAGCACCGCAGACTCTCTTCAAACGGATGAAAATGTGTACTACTCTTCATCATCGCAATCACAACAAATGTATTTGATTGATCTATTATAAATCAATTATAGCCAAATGTCATCAGAGGAATACAAGCTTATTTCCAGTTTGCTTAAGGGCTGGAAATCCTCAAAAAGAACTGAAAATGCTTAAATGATAACGCATATCAACATTTCGTATAACGAATATTATATGTAAAAAGCAATATGAACTGGAAATTGCAATAAAAAAATTTAGTTAGGTCATGCTTTAAACTATAGAAGTGTATCACCTTTTTGACAGAAAAACTGACCAAATTTAAATATTTTAAATTGAGAAAATAGTATTGCAATAAATTATTCATTTCATTATAATGAACTTGTTCACTCTATTGTTACAGCTTCTTTACATAAAATAATCAGAAAAGACGGAACACAATTAAAGTTTAGAAAAATATTAAGTTATTTTGTCTGATATTTCTGAGTATTTAGTAGTAAAGGCTGAAAAATTTGATTAGGGGGTTAGTGCATGAAAAAGCGTTGGTCTATTGTAGGTTTGATGCTTATCTTCTCGCTTGTATTAAGTGCGTGCGGCGGATTCAGCGGCGGATCAGGCGGCGGTAAAAAAGACACCAAAGGACAGACTTCACTTAATATCAATATTAAAACCGAGCCGTTCTCACTGCATCCGGGTTTAGCGAATGATTCCGTTTCAGGAGGCGTAATCCGCCAGACTTTTGAAGGATTGACACGCGTAAACTCCAAAGGTGAGCCTGAAGAAGGAATGGCATCTAAAATTGAAACAAGCAAAGACGGAAAGACCTATACATTTACGATTCGTGACGGTGCGAAATGGTCTAACGGCGACCCTGTGACGGCGCAGGATTTTGAATATGCGTGGAAATGGGCGCTTGACCCGAACAACGAATCACAATATGCTTATCAGCTCTACTACATTAAAGGCGCTGAAGCTGCCAATACAGGAAAAGGCAAGATTGATGATGTAGGCGTAAAAGCCGTAAATGACAAAACATTAAAGGTTGAACTGAATAACCCGACACCTTATTTCACGCAATTAACTTCATTCTATACGTATATGCCGATCAACAAGAAAATCGCGGAAAAACATAAAAACTGGAACACAAACGCGGGCGAAAATTATGTGTCAAACGGCCCGTTCAAAATGACGGCCTGGAAACACAGCGGTTCCATCACGCTCGAAAAGAACGATCAATATTGGGATAAAGACGCTGTGAAATTGAAGAAAATCAACATGGTGATGATTAACAATAACAACACCGAACTGAAAAAATTCCAGGCCGGTGAGCTTGACTGGGCAGGAATGCCGCTCGGCCAGCTTCCGACTGAATCTCTGCCGACATTGAAAAAAGACGGATCTCTTCACGTTGAACCGATCGCAGGCGTGTATTGGTACAAATTCAACACAGAAGCGAAACCGCTGAACAATGTCAACATCCGTAAAGCCCTTGCTTATGCGATCGACCGCTCGTCCATCGTAAAAAATGTAACGCAGGGCGAACAGATCCCGGCCATGGCTGCGGTGCCGCCGTCAATGAAGGGATTCAAGGATAACACAAAAGGTTATTTCAAAGACAATGACGTCAAATCAGCTAAAGAATTCTTAAATAAAGGACTGAAGGAATTAGGCGTCAAGAATGCCTCTGACCTTCCGGCGATCAAACTGTCCTACAATACGGATGACGCGCATGCGAAAATTGCGCAGGCCGTACAGGAAATGTGGAAAAAGAACTTGGGCGTCAAAGTTGAGCTTGATAACTCCGAATGGAATGTTTACATCGACAAGCTGCACAGCCAGAACTACCAAATCGGGCGTATGGGCTGGCTCGGCGATTTCAACGATCCGATCAACTTCCTAGAATTGTTCCGTGATAAAGAAGGCGGAAACAATGATACCGGATGGGAAGATCCTGAGTTTAAAAAGCTGCTGAACCAATCTCAGCTTGAAACGGATCCGGATAAACGTATCGAAGAGCTGAAAAAAGCAGAAAAGATCTTTATTGACGCAATGCCGGTCGCGCCAGTTTATTTCTATACGGATCCTTGGGTGCAGGATAAAAACCTCAAAAATGTGATCTTGACAGGAACAGGCGAAGTTTACTTCAGAAATGCTTCTTTTGAATAAAAGACGGTTCTGAAAACAAAAGACCCAAGGTATATGGGGAGGATGTCCCCATATACCTTTCTTACTGATTAAGTATAAAATTGTAAAAAACATGGAGGTGTTCACCTTGCTGAAATATATCGGTAAACGATTCATTTACATGATCATCACGCTGTTTGTGATTGTGACCGCCACATTCTTCTTAATGCAGGCAGCGCCGGGCGGACCATTTTCCGGCGAAAGAAAGCTGCCGCCTGAAATTGAGGCAAACTTAAACGAACACTATGGCTTGGACAAGCCTCTTTTCGTTCAATATGTCAGCTACTTAAAATCTGTGGCGATGTGGGACTTCGGACCTTCTTTTAAATATAAAGGCCAAAGTGTTAATGATTTAATCAATTCAGGCTTCCCCGTCTCATTCACTCTCGGTGCAGAAGCTATTCTCCTCGCTTTAGCGTTCGGTGTGCTTTTCGGGGTGCTTGCTGCCCTGTACCATAATAAATGGCAGGATTATACCATTGCGATTTTAACGATATTTGGGATCTCAGTTCCGAGCTTTATATTGGCGACGATTTTGCAATATATTTTCTCAATTAAATTAGAACTGTTCCCGGTCGCAGGGTGGGAATCCTGGGCATACACCTTTCTGCCCTCTATTGCGCTCGCTTCCATGCCGATGGCGTTCATTGCCAGACTCTCCCGTTCAAGCATGATTGAAGTGTTAAACAGCGATTACATACGGACTGCAAAAGCTAAAGGACTTTCCCGTCCGTCAGTCACCGTGCGCCATGCGCTGCGAAACGCGCTTTTGCCGGTCGTGACATATATGGGGCCGATGGCGGCATCCATTTTAACGGGGAGTTTCATCATTGAATCCATTTTCGGAATTCCCGGTTTAGGCGCGCATTTTGTAAACAGCATTACAAACCGTGATTATACGGTCATTATGGGAGTTACCGTGTTCTTCAGCGTGCTCCTGCTTTTATGCGTATTAATTGTAGACGTGCTGTACGGATTAATCGATCCGAGAATCAAGCTTTCCAAAGCAAAGAAAGGAGCCTAGACCATGCAGAACATTCCTAAAAATATGTTTGAACCAGCTTCAGCTAATGCCGGCGATGCCGAAAAAATAAATAAAAAAAGCCTTTCCCTCTGGAAAGACGCCATGCTCCGCTTCCGCAGCAATAAGCTTGCGATGGTCGGGTTCGTACTGATCGTTCTTATTATTCTGATGGCGATTTTTGCGCCTGTCTTTTCAAGGTATGATTATGCCACTACCAATCTATTAAATGCGGATAAAGCGCCGTCGAAAGATCATTGGTTCGGCACGGATGACCTTGGAAGGGATATATTCGTCCGGACATGGGTGGGCGCGCGGATTTCCATCTTTATCGGTGTCGCAGCTGCCGTGCTTGATTTATTAATCGGCGTAATCTGGGGCAGCATTTCCGGATTCCGCGGCGGACGCACAGATGAAGTGATGATGCGCATCGCCGACATTCTGTGGGCTGTTCCTTCATTATTAATGGTTATTTTGCTGATGGTTGTCCTGCCGAAAGGATTGCTGACCATTATCGTCGCCATGACGATCACGGGCTGGATCAATATGGCGAGGATCGTCCGCGGACAGGTGCTGCAATTAAAGAATCAGGAGTATGTGCTTGCTTCACAGACACTCGGCGCCAAAACCGGCCGGCTATTGTTTAAGCATATCGTCCCGAACGCGATGGGCTCTATCCTCGTAACAATGACACTGACGGTTCCGACGGCGATTTTTACAGAAGCGTTTTTAAGTTATTTGGGCCTCGGCGTACCTGCGCCGCTTGCGAGCTGGGGAACGATGGCCTCAGACGGATTGCCTGCATTAACCTATTACCCTTGGCGTCTGTTCTTCCCTGCCGGCTTTATCTGCCTGGCGATGTTCGGCTTTAACGTTGTCGGCGACGGGTTAAGAGACGCGCTGGATCCTAAGTTACGCAAATAAGGAGTGATATGAGTGACACGTTTGCTAGAAGTAAAAGACTTAGCCATTTCATTTAAAACATACGGCGGAGAGGTACAGGCAATCCGCGGCGTGAATTTCCATTTGAATAAAGGAGAGACGCTGGCGATCGTGGGGGAGTCAGGTTCCGGAAAAAGTGTGACCTCCCAAGCGATTATGAAGCTGATCCCGATGCCGCCGGGCTACTTTAAAAGAGGACAGATTCTTTTTGACGGACGCGATATCGTGCCGATGTCCGAAAAAGAAATGCAGGCCATCAGAGGAAAGGACATCGGAATGATTTTCCAAGATCCGATGACCTCTCTGAACCCGACGATGAGAGTCGGCAAACAAATTACGGAAGTGCTTTTCAAACATGAAAAAATCTCAAGTGAAGCCGCGAAAAAGCGCGCCATAGAGCTGCTTGATCTCGTCGGGATTCCGATGCCCGAAAAACGGATCGGCCAATTCCCCCATGAATTTTCAGGCGGGATGAGACAGCGTGTCGTCATCGCGATGGCGCTTGCGGCAAATCCGAAACTGTTAATTGCCGATGAACCGACAACAGCGCTTGATGTGACGATTCAGGCACAGATCCTTGAGCTGATGAAAGATCTGCAAAAGAAAATTGATACATCTATCATTTTTATCACGCATGATCTCGGCGTTGTCGCCAATGTCGCCGACCGGGTCGCTGTCATGTACGCGGGTCAGGTCGTCGAATCGGGCACGGTGGATGAAATCTTTTATGATCCGCGCCATCCGTATACGTGGGGACTGCTTGCCTCAATGCCTAGCCTGGACAGCACCGATCAGGAAAAACTGACGGCCATCCCGGGCACGCCGCCTGATCTGACGAATCCTCCGAAAGGGGATGCATTTGCGCTCCGCAGCTCATATGCGATGAAAATTGACTTTGAACAGGAACCGCCGATGTATAAAGTGTCTGACACGCATTTTGTGAAATCGTGGCTTCTGCATCCTGATGCGCCTAAGGTCGAGCCGCCTGAAGCGGTGAAGGCTAAAATCCGTCAGCTTCCGAATACGTATCAGCATCCTGTTTTAATGAAGGAAGGTGAAAAAAATGACTGAGAAACTTCTCGAAATTAAACACTTAAAACAGCATTTTTTCACGCAGAAAGGAACGGTAAAAGCCGTAGATGATTTGTCATTTGATATTTATAAAGGTGAAACGCTCGGCCTTGTCGGAGAATCGGGCTGCGGTAAATCAACGACGGGCCGCAGCATTATCCGGCTGTATGAGGCAACCGGCGGGGAAGTTCTCTTTAACGGGGAAAATGTGCACGGGAAAAAATCCCGCAAGAAGCTGCTGGAGTTTAACCGGAAAATGCAGATGATTTTCCAGGATCCGTACGCATCTTTAAATCCGAGAATGACAGTCGCCGACATTATTGCCGAGGGAATAGATATTCACCGCCTGGCAAAAACGAAAAAAGAGCGGATGCAGCGGGTTCACGAACTGCTGGAAACGGTCGGTTTAAATAAAGAGCACGCCAACCGCTACCCGCATGAATTTTCGGGCGGACAGCGCCAGCGTATCGGAATCGCCAGAGCGCTGGCGGTTGATCCGGAGTTTATCATCGCGGACGAACCGATTTCGGCGCTTGATGTCTCCATTCAGGCGCAAGTCGTCAATTTAATGAAAGAATTGCAGAAAGAAAAAGGGCTCACTTACCTGTTTATCGCCCATGATTTATCAATGGTCAAATACATCAGTGACCGCATCGGCGTCATGTATTTTGGAAAATTGGTGGAGCTTGCGCCGGCGGATGAGCTTTACGAAAACCCGCTTCACCCATACACGAAATCATTGCTGTCCGCTATCCCGCTCCCTGATCCGGACTATGAAAGAAATCGTACGCGAAAGAAATACGATCCGTCCATTCATCAGCTGCAAGACGGAGAAAAGATGGAATTCAGAGAAGTGAAACCGGGACACTTTGTTATGTGCACTGAAGATGAATTTAAAACCTACCTATAAACGTATCATCCTCCAAGACTCAGTCTTGGAGGATTTTTTTGCGCACATTCAAGTTTATTAAGCTTGCTCCCGTTTTTCTATAATGGAAAAAAAGGGGGAGATCAGTATGAAAACCATTTTGTGCGCCATTTGTGCGGGACTGTTTATCAGTGCAGCCGCTTATCCGGCTCACGCCGCTGCGAAAGAGGAGCAGCCGCTTGTAAAAATAGCGCTGGCCGAAAAAGAACTGCCGAAATCAAATGCACGGTTCGCTTATCCGTCAGGGCTGCATTTTTCACATCCTGATAAGGTGCGGGGCATTTACGTCACAGGGCATTCAGCGGGAGGAAGCAAATTCGGGGAGCTGACAGACTTTGTGGACAAAACGGAGCTCAATACAATGGTGATTGATGTCAAGGATGACAACGGAAACCTCACCTTTAAGCCGGACGGCCATTCTGAGTATGCCAAAATCGCCAAGCCGTACATCAAAGACCCAAAAAAGATGATGAAAAAGCTGGAGGAAAAAAAGATCTATCCGATCGCGCGTATTGTCGTATTTAAAGACAGCGAACTCGCGAACAAAAAGCCGGAGTGGTCCTTTAAAGAAAAAAACGGAAGTGTCTGGAAAAACGGCCGCGGCGAGTCGTTCGTCAATCCGTTTATGAAAGAAGTATGGGATTACAATGTAAAGATTGCAAAACAAGCCGTAAAGATGGGTTTTCAAGAAATTCAATTTGATTATGTCCGTTTTCCTGAAGGATTTGAAAAACGTGATGACGAACTGACATACGGACACGGCGATTACGGAAAAACAGCAGACAGCAATGTGCAAAAACGCGTTCACGCCGTCACCGATTTTGTCGGTTATGCGAAGAAAAAACTCAAGCCGTACGGCGCGGATGTGTCGGTTGATATTTTCGGCTATTCAGCCACGCTGCCGGAAGCGCCTGGGATCGGCCAGAATTTCAGCAAAATTTCAGAACAGGTCGATGTCATTTCATCCATGATTTATCCGAGCCATTGGACAAGCTATTTCGGCATTGATAAACCGGATCTTGAGCCTTACAAAGTCGTCAAAGAATACGCGAAGGTGGAACATAAAAAACTGTCTAAGCTGAAACACCCGCCTGTATCGCGTCCGTGGCTTCAGGACTTCACGGCATCATATCTCGGCAGCGGAAATTATCAAAAGTACGGAAAACGCCAGGTGGAAGACCAGGTTAAAGCGCTGCATGATGAAGGAATTGACGAATTTTTATTGTGGGACGCGGCAAACCGCTATACCAAAAACGTCGATTACACACCATTTTAAAAAAATTGAAACCATGTTAAAGGATCACACGTCTTAATAGATGTAAGATTGTTTAAACAATCGGAAATGGGGTATATCTAAAAGTGTGAAGTCAACGAACCCATAAGGAGCAAATGAATGAACTGGTACGAAAAGCTGAGTGAATATTTTCCGATTGAAGAAATGAAATCAAAAGCGCATATGGAAGCTCTGTTAAAGGAGCAAAGCGATGTTTATCATAAAGAAGAGGGGCAGTACCACGTGCTGATGTATGCGGAATTTGACTCTTTCATCTTTATTGATTACCTGTTTGTGTCAAAGAAATCCAGAGGACAAGGCCTCGGAAGCAAGCTGATCGGCAGGCTGAAAAAGAAAAACAAGCCGATTCTGCTTGAGGTGGAGCCTGTTGACGAGGATGACACGGATACACAGAAACGCTTGCGTTTTTATCAAAGAGAGCATTTCAAGCACGCGCAGTCAATCGGGTATCGGCGCCGGTCATTGGCTACGAATGAAGTGAACAAAATGGAGATTCTGTACTGGTCACCTAAGACGGAATCAGAAGAAGAAATGTTTGAAGCGATGAAACAGACATATGAAAACATTCACACTTATAAAGATGAAAAATGGTACGGAGAATCATACGAAAAAACGGATGAAGTTCTCAAAGTCATTGATGAGAAAAAACGAAAAAACATTTTCGATCAGCTGAGCTAATTGAGAATGGGGAAACATCCGCCAGCCGTAAATTTGCCGGATTGACACATTTTTTTCTCAGGAGACTGTTCACACTTACTTTTTTATAGTATAATACCTATAAAGATTCCTTTTTTAAAGTTATTTCAATTTGAGAATACAACATGTTCATCCTACTAATTAGAGGAGTGAAGATTAATGGTTACATTATACACATCACCTAGCTGTACGTCATGCAGAAAAGCAAGAGCTTGGCTTGAAGAGCACGAGATTCCGTTTGTAGAGAGAAACATTTTCTCCGAGCCGTTATCAATTGATGAGATCAAGCAGATTCTGCGTATGACTGAAGACGGTACGGATGAAATTATCTCTACCCGTTCTAAAGTATTCCAGAAACTGAACGTAAATGTTGAATCTATGCCGCTTCAAGACTTATATACTTTGATCAATGAGCATCCGGGACTGCTCCGCCGTCCGATTATCATTGATGAAAAACGTCTGCAAGTCGGCTATAACGAAGATGAAATCAGACGATTCCTGCCAAGAAAAGTGCGTTCTTTCCAATTAAGAGAAGCACAGCGTCTTGCCAACTGATATAAGCTTACGATAAGCATGGAAAAAGCCCAAAACCATCGCGGTTTGGGCTTTTTGTTATTTTTCAGTCTGCTGGTAAATCATACTGGCGAGGATAACAAATACGACGGTCAAAATCGGCAGCGTCATTTGTATAATGCCGTGTTCTGCCATGAAAAATGACAGCTTGCTGTCTCCGGCAATCATTTCACCGCCGGTAAATGCGAGAAGACCGCTCCCGGCGTACATCAATAAAGGCATTTTGTCCATGGCGGCATGAACGAGCTTGCTGCCCCAAATGATAATCGGCACCGAGATGAAGAGGCCGATGACTACAAGTGTCAGCTCACCGTGAGAAGCGCCGGCTACTGCGATGACATTATCAAGCGACATAAAGATATCAGCCATAACGATTGTGCGGATGGCTTTCCAAAGAGAAGAACTGCTTTTCACATGCTGCGCATCTTTCTTCTCAATCAGAAGCTGATAGCCGAGATACAATAAAAATACCCCGCCTGCGCATTGTAAAAAAGGAACATTCAATAAATAGACCGCAGCGCTCGTCAGAACGATTCTCAAGACGACTGCGATAAACGTTCCGAAGATGATCGCTTGCTGTCTTTGTTTATGAGCCAGATTCCGGCTGGCCATCGCGATGACGACGGCATTGTCACCGCCGAGAATAAGGTCAATCCCGATAATAAGCAGAAGGGACAGCAGGTAATCGTGCGGCATGGTAACACCTCGCTTATAGATCGATTGCTTGTACAGCTAATATATGAAGCAGTGCGCTATTTATGATGGGAACCGGGAGAAAGCCTGTTTTTCGGTGTGAAAATGCTTTTTTATTTCTTTTATAACTGTTTTATCATAAAATAGAAATATAAAGAATTTGCGCTGTCCTCTATAAGGTTAAGATGTGGACGGAATGGGTAAAGTGTAGTAAAGTACTATTCATCGGGAGCTTAGATGTCCCTTCAACATCTTATAAAGAAGGGAAGGTTGGCAAAATGGAAATAGAAAGAATTAATGAGCATACTGTAAAATTTTATATGTCTTATGGTGATATTGAAGATCGCGGTTTTGACAGAGAAGAAATCTGGTACAATCGCGAGCGCAGTGAAGAACTGTTCTGGGAAGTCATGGATGAAGTGCATGATGAAGAGGAATTCGCTGTCGAGGGTCCTCTTTGGATTCAGGTTCAGGCATTGGACAAAGGACTGGAAATAATCGTAACAAAAGCCCAGCTTTCCAAGGACGGACAAAAACTCGAACTGCCGATCCCGGAAGATAAAAAACAAGAGCCGGCAGATGAAAATCTCGATGCTTTACTTGATGATTTCCAGAAAGAAGAGCAGGCCGAGAGCCGGGAAGATAAGGAGCAAAAGCTTCAGTTCACTTTGCGGTTCGATGATTTTGAGGATCTCATCTCGCTATCAAAATTGAATCTTAACGGAATCAAAACGACCCTGTATTCGTTTGAAGACCGATATTATTTATATGCAGATTTTTATGAGCAAACTGATGAAGAGGTTGAAAATCAGCTAAGCATCCTGTTGGAGTACGCGCACGAATCATCAGTCAGCATTCACCGTCTTGAAGAATACGGCAAATTGGTGATCGCTGATCATGCGTTATATACAATAAAAAAACACTTTGCATCATAACAAACCGATTTCTCTCAGCAGAAATCGGTTTTTTTTATTCTGAATGACAGGATTAACGGCTGAAAACCGTATAACGGCTCTCATTCGCAAACAGGATTATATCTTCTTCCTGCTGAATACAACAAGATTCAGGAAAGGAGAAGATGCAACATGTTCAGTGCTGTGACTGCCGACGGACGGCTCATTAAGCTGGCCGGAAGCTATTCAAAGGAAAAAGCGGCGGAGCTGAGAAAGAAACGCTGGTTCTGCCCCGTTTGCAAAAGTGAGCTTGATATCAAACTGGGGCGGGAGAAACTGCCGCACTTCGCTCATAAAAAAAGCAGGCTGTGTCCCGGGGAATCCGAACCTGAAAGCGAATACCATCTGGAGGGAAAAAGACAGCTTTTTCTCTGGCTGAAGACACAAGGGTGCAGCGTCAGCCTGGAACCGTATCTGACTTCCGCTGGACAGCGGCCTGACTTGACGGCAGAAAGCGGAGAAGAGAGGCTGGCTTTTGAATTTCAATGTGCGAATCTTTCGGCGGACTCTTTAAAGAGCCGGACGGCAGGCCTGAAAAACGCCGGGTACCGGCCGATCTGGATCATCGGGGCAAAACGGTTAAAACGGATGGCCGCGCAATTTTTCCGGCTTTCTGCTTTTCACTGGCAGTTCTTTGAAGTCCATTCATTTTCCTCCTTACTGTTTTACTGCCCCGACGCCCGCTCCTTTTACAGGCTGCATTCCATCACTCCGTTTTACACCGGCTATTCTTATGCCGGCTTAACCACAATCCCTCTTCACAAAGCAAACCTGAAAGACATTTGTCATCCGGAAGGGCGGCACAGCGTCAGACTTCCCTCGTGGGGACGTGCCGTAGCCGGCTTCCGCAGCAAAAGCGGGCGGTTTTTATCTGAAGATGCCGGTCTTATCCGGCGTCTTTTTTACGAAAGACATCAGGTTGCATTTCCATTTCTCCCATCTGAAGTGTTTATTCCCGTTTCAGCGGGCTTTGTGTTTGCCAGTCCCGTTTTTGTGTGGCAGAGCCATTTATACTTGCGGCTTGCGGAACTTTCTAAAAAAGGCGCGCCGATCCGATTATCCGGCATGGTTCATGATTTGCGGCAAAAAATCAGGCGTAAGGAGATTCGGATGCGGTATGGTTCACAAGATAGCCTTATCAGAATGGCGGTAAAACAATATGCTGATTTCTTATGCTTGCAGGATTTTTTAAGGGAAATTGAGAATGAAGTATATATGCCCTCATCTCAACGGAAGCTCCCTCAAACGGCAGAAGAGCTGCGCCGGAGGGATCTCCTCTTTTTTGGGGAATGAGAATGCTTCATTTCGTTCACCCTAACGTCAAGGTGGTGGCGAATGTGAGGGGCATACAAGCATTTTGTTTTCGTTTTTTCACTGTATTATTGGTATGCTCGGTCTTATATGCCGCATATAATTTGACAAAAGGCAGTGAAAAGCCGGAAGATAATCACAACACAAGTTTTTGGAGAAACAATCGTTTTTTCAATTGGCTTGAAGTAAAGAAAACGAGGGGGATCACCATGACTGAGGAAAATAAAGCAGCACAGCTGCCTGACAGAAGTGAAGTAAAGGCAGAGCATACATGGAGACTAGAGGATATTTTTCCTAGTGATGAGGCCTGGAATAAAGAATTTCAAGCAGTTAAAGAATTAATCCCGAATTTATCTTCTTTTAAAGGCACGCTTGCTCATTCGGCTGATAATTTATACGCGGCGCTTACGGCACAGGATGAAGTGACGAACCGCCTTGGGAAACTTTATGCATACGCGCATATGCGCTCAGACCAGGATACGGGAAATTCTTTCTACCAAGGGCTGAACGACAAAGCCGCAAGCCTGTATTCCCAGGCTGCCAGCGCGACTGCTTACATTGAACCGGAAATTCTGGCGATTCAGGAGGACAAGCTGCACCAGTTTATTCTGGAAAAAGAGGAGCTTAAACTTTACTCCCATGCAATTGAAGAAATTACAAAACAGCGTCCGCACGTGCTGAGCGAACAAGAAGAGGCCCTGCTTGCGGAAGCCTCAGAAGCGCTGTCCTCGCCTTCCAATACATTCAGTGTTTTAAATAACGCCGATATTACATTTCCGTCGATTAAAGATGAAAACGGCAAGGAAACTCAAATCACACACGGCAACTTTATTAATTTCCTGGAAAACAGCAATCGTGAAGTCCGCAAAAACGCATTTGAAGCCGTATATAAAACATACGGACAGTATAAAAACACGATGGCGACTACACTCAGCGGCACTGTGAAAAAAGATAATTTTTACGCCCGTGTGAAAAAATATAAATCAGCACGGGAAGCGGCTTTATCCAATAACAGCATCCCTGAAGAAGTTTACGATAACCTTATTAAAACGATCAATAAACATCTTCCGTTATTACACCGTTACATTGACCTGCGGAAAAAGGTTCTCGGCCTTGATGAAGTCCATATTTATGACCTTTACACACCGCTCGTAAAAGATTCGGGAATGAAGGTCACATATGAGGAAGCGAAAGATTATATGCTCAAAGGACTTGCTCCGCTGGGCGAGGAATACGCGTCTATTTTAAAAGAAGGACTTGAAAACCGCTGGGTCGATATATACGAAAATAAAGGAAAACGCAGCGGTGCTTATTCGTCCGGTACATACGGCACGAATCCGTACATCTTGATGAACTGGCATGACAATGTCAATAATCTGTTTACGCTCGTTCACGAGTTCGGCCATTCCGTGCACAGCTACTATACGAGAAAATATCAGCCGTATCCGTACGGTAACTACAGCATTTTTGTCGCTGAAGTTGCTTCAACGACTAATGAAGCGCTGCTCGGTGAATATATGCTGAACAGCTTAAAGGATGAAAAACAGCGTCTGTACCTGCTCAACCACATGCTTGAAGGATTCAGAGGCACAGTGTTCAGACAGACGATGTTCGCTGAATTTGAGCATCTGATTCATACGAAAGCGCAGGAAGGCGAGCCGCTAACGCCTGAACTGCTGAACGAACTTTATTATGATCTGAATAAAAAGTATTTCGGTGACAACATGGTGATTGATAAAGAAATCAGTCTGGAATGGTCAAGAATTCCGCATTTCTATTACAATTATTATGTGTATCAATATGCGACAGGCTACAGTGCGGCCCAAGCGCTGAGCAGCCAGATCTTAAAAGAAGGCAAGCCTGCGGTGGAGCGCTATACCGAATTCTTAAAAGCAGGAAGCTCGGAATATCCGATCGACATACTGAAAAAAGCGGGAGTTGATATGACATCGCCTGAACCGATCGAGGCGGCCTGCAAAATGTTTGAAGAGAAACTGAACGAAATGGAAGAGCTTCTTTCGAAAGTGAACCCTTCGTAACCAAAAAAGCCTGTGCATTAGATGCGCAGGCTTTTTCTAAAATCCCTTAAACGTTTTTCGGTGATTCAGCCGGTACAAGGCAAACAATATGGAAAGAAACAGCAGGGGAGATGTAATGTAAATCGGCAGCATGTGCATCATGGCCAGCAGGTTTAAAAAGAAGAAAAACACAATCATTCCGATGATCAATACGGTGCGGAGCATTGATTTCCCTCCTTGTTTTTCATTGATATATTCTATGAAAACAAGCAGTCAGTTATGTTTTGTGACAAAAATATGAACATTAATCTTATGGCTTGTCAAAACTCGACAAGATTTGATATGATAAGGATGTGAAATTGATCACAAACAAACATTACCCCTTTGTTTGACCGTGAAAAATTTCTCCCATCCCCTTTGTTGTCGTTAAGACATATGAAACCGCGCTTATCCCGGCGCGGTTTCTTTATTTGCACAAAAAAAAGCCGGCTCCGTAAGGAATCAGCTTTTTTTAATGATCACAACAGGTGACATCCTCCTGGGTGCCGGTCAGAGACTTCCAAAACAGACCGTGCTTTGCTTCCACTCTGGCGACCTTTTTGGCGAATGCCAGTTTTTTCATTTCTTTTTCAACTTCTTCTAGACTCAAATCATAAACGAGTGCGATTTCTTTCGATGCGACAAACCGGAAATATTCAATGAAACATTCCAAAGGCGGCGTTTCAGAAGGCTTCGGTTCATCCCCGAGCATTTCGAATAAGATCTCTTCGTATACGTCATAAGAATAGTTGCCGGGAACCTTCAGCCCTTCATCATCATGCAGGCTGTTAAAGAACGTCAATGTCGGGTTGACGGTGACGTCCATTTCCGCCGCGATTTTCATATCGCACTGAAGCGCTTTTACCGCGCTTTGCGAATGGAGGTCGCGCTTGAATTCTTCAACATCCAATTTCGTCTTTTCGGCAATTTCTAAAAGAACGTCTTCATCCGTAATATTCTGCTTGGAAACAAACAGGCTTTCCTGCATGCTGCGGAGAAACAGAATGCCCGCTTTTCTTCCCTGCAGTTCGGCCGCTTTTAAAGCGAGTGCGGCAAGGTAGGGCGATGAAAGAGGCTGATCCTGCTCAAGCCAAAGGCTTCCGTCACAGGGCATCCCGGAACGGTTCGAAATTTTTTCCCAAGCTTCGGCAAGAAGGTGTTTTTTCCGCTTTTGCTTATTCAGCGATGTAATGCTCGCGGAAACAATGATCCGCAGCGTAAAAAAACGACCGTATTTGATTTTTAATTTTTTTATGGCGGGCTCCAGCGACCAGCATTCAGGACATAAAGGGTCGACAAACATGTAAATTTCGAGCGGTTTTTTTGGATGTCCGTGGCAATGGGCGAAGTATTGCTCATGCTGATAATTCGTCAATATGATCGATCCTCCGCTTCTGACTGGTTTACCATATGCCTGGCCGTCAGTTCCAGACGCCCGTACAGAAATTCACGAATATCGCCCTCCAGCCCGACCTGATCCATCGCTTTGCTCATACAGCTTAGCCACGCATCAGCCCTCTCGTCCGTAATCGGAAAGGGGAGATGCCTTGCCCTGAGCATGGGGTGTCCGTGCTCTTCAGTATAAAGAGGAGGTCCGCCCAAATACTGGGTTAAAAATTGCTTTTGTTTTCTGGCCGTTTCAGTCAAATCACTTGGAAATATCGGCTTCAGCAAGGGATGAGACGAGACACGCTCATAAAAAGTATCAACAAGTTGCGATAGAAGTTCCTCTCCAATCGCTTCATATGGTGCGTTAAACGATTGTCCCATGTTGACTACTCCTTTATATGGCTAATAGGAATCATAATTCCCATTGCGAATTTATCTTTCAGTTTTACTATCTTCAGTTACTGTATATTTTAGCAATAACATTTTATTTCTACAAACAAAGTGCCTTTCTGTCAGGCGCTTGTATTTCATATCATATCACATCGCCTTCATTCATGTGTAAGATTTCACTCCGCAAAAAAACCAGAGGGCGAAGGAAGCCTCTCTGGTTTACGCGTAATACTGTTTGGTTATGTTTTTGACATATTGCTGTGTTTCCTTAAACGGCGGAATGCCTCCGTACCGATCTACGTTGCCGGGGCCTGCGTTGTAGGCGGCTAACGCCAGAGATACATTTCCGTCGTATTTCGTGAGCATCTGCTTTAAGTACTTTGTGCCGCCCTCAGCGTTCTGGACGGGATCAAGCGGGTTTGACACCCCGAGTGATTCTGCCGTGGAAGGCATAAGCTGCATCAGTCCCATTGCCCCCGCACCGCTGACCGCTTTCGGATTAAAGCCTGATTCCTGTTTAATAACCGCGCGGATCAGCTTTTCGTCCACTCCGTATTTTTCGGCTGCTTTCTGAATGGCGCTGTCTATTGAAAAGTTTCCGGTGCTGATATCAGAAGCCGCATCCGGAGACTTGATGCCCGGGGAAGCGGAAGCGGTCTGTGAAGCAGCCGCGGAGCCGGATGAAACGGGAATTCTCGGTGAATATGAAGCGTGAGCGGTCCGCACACCGTTTAAAATTCCCGATTCCGGCTGCTGCCGGACGGCTGTGTCCGTATACTGGCTGAGCAGCGCGCTGAAATTTGCAAGCGGGCTTTCTGAAGATTGTCCGCCTGAAGCCGTGCTTGTATGAGAGATTGATTGCAGCGCCATTGATTGCAGCTGGAGAAGGGCCGCCCAATTCGTTATATTCACTGTGTCATTCCACCTTTTTTTGTTTCTGTTCATAAAAACGCTGGATTTTATTTTTCGTGATTCGCTCTGGGATGCCGAATTGCTTGAGCAATTGTTCAAACGCCCGTTTTCCTTCATCCCAGTCAGCAGCCTCGAATTCCAATTCAAAGTCTTCTTTCTCTAAATATCGGCTGTGATCTAAAATGATTAAGCCTTTTTCTGATTCTTTTTCCGCGCGTGCGGTCGACAGCGTCCCGAAATAGCAAATGTGTTCTGAGTTGATTCCGAGACCTTCCAGCTGACGTTTGACGGGGCCATCCGGAATCTTGAAGACGTCAAGATCAGGTGCCGCAAGCTCTTGGTGGGTTTCCAGCAGACCGACCGCGGCAGGCTCTTTTAACGTCAGAACGAACGCGCCGTCTTTTTCTCGGATGCGGAGTGCTGATTTTTTTTGTTTCAGGGAAAAATCTTTCGTGTCGAAATAATGATTGACCTGCTGTTTAAAATCATGTTCTTTCATGCAGAGTGCTTCACTCAGCTTCAGAAATTCTGATTTTGTCAGCAGGTTTTTGAATTCAATTTCTATTTCTTGGGTCATGACAGTCTTCCTTTCAGGACGAAAAATTGTATAATTCCCATTATCTCTTTAGAGGTTACGTTTATCAATATCGACCTTGATATGATAAAATAAATGCTGTACTTTGTTAAAAAAGGAGAACATTATGCAAAAGAGAATTGAAATCCAAAATGCATCATTAACAGAAGACGCGCTCCGCTTAAAGTGCGGAGAAGACTTAAACGGAGCGGAACGCAAAGCCTCAGGTCAAATGCTTGTTGATTCCGATCACTTTGCTTTTGTATACATACTTGAATCAGCTGACTCTTTTGAATATGTCATTATAAAAGAACATATCTGGCCGGATCTGAAAGAAGCCTTAGACCAAAGAAAACCGGCGGTCCTTGAGGCCGGCGGAAAAACGGTTGAACTTTCAGGGCTGCATGAAGAACTCGATTATCTTCTTGAAAATATTAAAGATAATGCAAACTACGGAGATATGGAAGAAAAAGTGAAAAGCGTATTTCTTTAGAACAGGTTCGGAATTGGGGGATGTACGATGGATGACAAACAATGGGAGCAATTTCTAGCGCCATACCGCCAGGCTGTTGAAGAATTAAAGGTGAAGCTGAAAGGCGTCAGAACCCTTTATGAGTATGAAGATGACCACTCACCGATTGAGTTTGTGACAGGCCGTGTGAAGCCGGTGGCGAGCATACTTGAAAAAGCGAGACGAAAAAGCATACCGCTTCATCAGATCGAAACGATGCAGGATATCGCGGGGCTGCGTATTATGTGCCAATTTGTCGATGATATCCAGATCGTCAAAAATATGCTGTTTGCCAGAAAAGATTTTACCGTTGTGGATAAGCGGGATTACATAGCAGAGCATAAGGAAAGCGGATATCGGTCTTACCACCTTGTCGTTTTATATCCTTTACAAACAACGTCCGGTGAAAAGCACGTTCTTGTGGAAATACAGATTCGGACGCTTGCCATGAACTTTTGGGCAACCATTGAGCATTCACTGAATTACAAATACAGCGGGAACATTCCCGAAAAAGTAAAGCTGAGGCTGCAGCGGGCCTCAGAAGCCGCATCCCGGCTCGATGAAGAAATGTCAGAAATCCGCGGAGAAATCCAGGAAGCCCAAGCCGCGTTCTCGCGAAAGAAAAAAGCGGGAGACCGCCAGTAGGAAAGGAGGGGAATGGCATGAAATTTGCCGTTTCTTCAAAAGGAGACGAGGTTTCAGATACACTGAAAAGCAAAATACAGGCGTATTTACTCGATTTTGATATGACCTTGGATGAAAAAGAGCCGGAAATCGTTATTTCCGTCGGCGGTGACGGAACGCTTCTTTACGCATTTCACAGGTACAGCGACCGTCTTGATAAAACGGCTTTTGTCGGAGTTCACACGGGGCATTTGGGTTTTTATGCCGATTGGGTTCCGCAGGAGATAGAAAAGCTCGTTCTGGCCATTGCCAAAACGCCGTATCATACCGTGGAGTATCCCCTTCTTGAGGTGATTGTCACTTATCATGATGAAGAGCGTGAGGAGCGGTATCTGGCTTTGAACGAATGTACGATCAAAAGCATAGAAGGCAGCCTCGTCGCTGACGTGGAAATTAAAGGCCAGCTGTTTGAAACGTTCAGGGGAGACGGTTTATGTCTGTCCACGCCTTCCGGAAGCACGGCTTATAATAAGGCGTTAGGCGGCGCAATCATCCACCCTTCCATCAGGGCGATTCAGCTTGCTGAAATGGCATCCATCAACAACAGAGTGTTCAGGACTGTCGGCTCGCCGCTTTTGCTTCCCGATCATCATAACTGTGTCATCAAACCGAGAAACGACGTCGACTTTCAAGTCACAATTGATCATTTAACCTTGCTGCATAAGGATGTCAAGTCCATTCTATGCCGTGTGGCAAATGAAAAAGTCAGATTTGCAAGATTCCGTCCTTTTCCGTTTTGGAAAAGGGTGCAGGACTCCTTTATCGGAAAAGGCGAATAGAAAGAGGAAACGGATTGGACAACTTTTTTATCCAAAAGAACATGACTGCCCGGGAAGCCGGCATGACGGTAAAAGAATATACGGCGCAGCTCGGCATTTCAAAGCGGCTTCTCGCTGACATTAAATTCGGCGGGGGAGACCTGCTTGTGAATGGAGAGCATGTAACCGTCCGCGCCGTGTTAGCGGAAGGAGACGTGCTTAAGATTGAATTTCCGAAGGAGCATGTGAGTGAAACGCTTTTGCCTGAGCCGGTTCCTCTTGATATTCTTTATGAAGATGACCATGTGCTTGTGATCAATAAACAGCCGTATGTCTCCTCAATTCCATCAAGAGAACACCCGTCGGAGAGCATCGCTAACGGAGTGATCAGCCACTACCGAAAAAGCGGCATACAATCAACGGTTCATCTTGTCACCCGCCTTGACAGGGATACATCGGGGGCGATGCTGATCGCCAAACATCGGCTTTCCCATTCTCTTTTGTCGGCAGCGCAGAAGAAGGGGCTTGTCAGCAGGCGGTATCTCGCTGTCGTACATGGGGTCATGCTGCAGAAGGAAGGAACGGTGGACGCGCCCATCGGAAGAAAACACGACAGTATTATTGAGCGGATGGTAACGCCGGAGGGACAACGAGCGGTGACGCATTTTCAAACGGAAAAAGCGGGACATGCGTTTACGCTTGCAGCCCTGCGGCTGGAAACGGGGCGGACGCATCAAATCCGGGTGCACATGAGCTACCTCGGCCATCCGTTAGTCGGTGATACACTGTACGGCGGAAAAAATGAGGGAATTGCCCGGCAGGCTCTTCACAGTGAGCGGCTTTCATTCGTACACCCCATGACCGGAGAAACGCTCGTTTTTCAGGCCCCGGTGCCTGACGATATGAAAACATTAATTGAACACGTGTAAAGCCCGAACCGTTTACCGGTTTCGGGCTTTTTTTTATGCCTGCCTTCCGTGATCCTCGCGAAATCGTGAGGCATCATAGGGCATTGAGCTTTCCACAGAGACGGTTTCATGCTCTGGAAAGCGAAAGCCTGTCAGTTGATTGCCGAAGACGCATCCTGTATCAATGTTGATTGTACGGTTGACGATCCGGGGGCGTTTTACCGGGGTATGGCCGTAAACAATCCATGCCTTGCCTTCATAAGCGGCGGCCCAGTCTCTTCTGACGGGTCTGCCGTCGGGATACGTTTCACCCGTGATATCGCCGTACAGAACAAATTCTTTTACCTTACGCGAGTATTTACCGATATCGTCAGCTTTTATGCCGGCGTGAGCGACGACGAGATCGCCATTATGTAAAATGTCATAAAGCGGCGCTGACTCATATAAGCGGATGAATTGTCTGGAGACTTCCGTTCTGTCGGCGGGAGACAGCTCTTTCAGTTCGGCTGCCGTCGTTTCCAGTCCGTGCATCACTTTTACGGGGTTTCCTTTTAAGTAACGATACAGTTTGTTGCAATGATTTCCCGGGACATAACGGACGGCTCCTTTTTCATATGCTTTTGCCACAAAACGCATCACTTCTACGGATTTTGGGCCTCTGTCCGTTAAATCCCCCGCAAAGACAAGCGTCCTGCCTTCAGAGTGAACGGGCGTTCCGTCTTTCACTTCATATCCGAGCTTTTGCATTAACGCGATCATTTCGTCATAACATCCGTGTATATCGCTGATGATGTCGTAAGCCATTCGTGTCAGCCTCCTTATTAACGGTTTTTTATTTATTATGGGGCTAATTCCTATACCTAATTACGCTGTTTTTGCACAAATTAAAAAAAGAATTGAAGAAATAAAGCCTTATCACTTTTTTTTCGCGTTCAGCCTTGTTAGAATATGCGTTATGTTTTTAAAAAAAAGTAAGGTTTCGCCCGCTTAAAGCGGGCTTTTATAACCCTTGTTTTAAGGAGGTATTTACGAATGGAACACACATCAGTCGCATCTTTAGTCGTCGTTCTGATCGTCGCTTTTTTGACGCCGCTCCTTTTACATCGGTTTAAGCTCAGCATCCCCGTCGTCGTCGCGGAGATCATCATGGGGCTTATTATCGGAAAAAGCGGCCTGAATCTTGTCGTTCAGGGAGACACGTGGCTGGAGACGCTGTCTGTTCTCGGCTTTATCTTTTTAATGTTTTTAAGCGGCTTGGAAATTGATTTTTCTTCATTTGAGAAAGGGAAGAAAAAACAATTCCTTCCGAACGGCAAGGAAGCGCCCAACACGTTTTCTGCCGCACTGATTATCTTTTTCGGCATCTTTATTTTATCATTGCTGCTGTCCTATGCCTTTGTATTAGCCGGTTTTATTCAAAACGCATTTTTAATGACGCTTATTATTTCGACGATATCACTCGGTGTGGTGGTCCCGACTTTAAAGGAAGAACGGATTATGAACTCCAATATCGGCCAGATCATCCTGCTTGTCGCCGTTATCGCGGACTTGGCTACGATGATTCTGCTCGCTTTCTTCTCTTCTCTTTACGGAGAAGACAGCGGAAATATGTGGCTTCTGTTGATTCTCTTTGCCGCGGGGGTCGTGCTGTATTTCTTCGGCAGGATCTTTAAACACCGTTCATTTGTGCAGTCGATGTCTAAAGGCACCGTGCAGATCGGCACGAGAGCCATTTTCACACTGATTATCGTGCTTGTCGCTTTATCGGAATCTCTCGGGGCGGAAAATATTCTCGGCGCGTTTTTGGCAGGCGTTCTGGTATCGCTTCTGTCTCCGAATAAAGAAATGGTGGAACAGCTGGATTCCTTCGGCTACGGGTTTTTAATTCCGATCTTTTTCGTCATGGTCGGGGTGAAATTGGACATTTGGACGCTCTTCCAAGATCCGAAAACATTAACGATGATTCCGCTGCTTCTGCTTGCGCTGTTTATCAGCAAGATGTTCCCGGTGTTTTATTTAAAGAAATGGTATGACAATAGAACCGTGTTTGCTTCGGGCTTTTTGCTGACGTCCACGCTGTCGCTTGTTATCGCGGCGGCTACGATCGGAGAAAGGCTCCACATTATCAGCGCCAATATGTCCGGCGCGCTGACTTTAGTTGCGGTTATTGCCAGCATCATCACGCCGATCGGCTTTAAGAAATTATACAAACGGCAAAGTGCGCCGCAGGAAAAAAAGCGCATTACATTTATCGGCGCCAACCAAATGACGCTTCCGGTTACGCTGGAATTGCCTGAGGAGGAATATGAAGTACGGGTCGTCCATGTGTATCAGGAAAATGCCGGGGAAACGCTTGCGGAATCCGTTTTTTCGGTTGACACGATTTCTGATTACGAGCCCGGAACGCTTGAGTCGCACGGTATTTTCAAAACGGATATTCTTGTCGTGGCGACGGGAAATGAAGATGTGAACGCTGAAATCGCCTTAATAGCGAAAGAGAAAGGGACTGAGCGTATCATCGCAAGCGTCGGCTCGGTTGAGCATGAAACAAAACTGAAAGAAGAGGGCATCAGTATTTTTTCTATCCTTCTGTCTACAAAGACGCTCTTGCGCGCATTAATTGAGGCGCCGGGCGTGATGAGCCTCCTGACGAATGAGGAGTCTTCGTTATATCAGATCAATCTGGAAAACCCGGCGTATAACGGCATCATTCTGCGAGAATTTCCGCTGATGGGCGATGTGATTTTCGTCCGGATTTTCAGAGGTGTGGACAGCATCGTTCCGCACGGAGACACGCGGCTGAAAACAGGAGACCGTCTCATCGTCACGGGCTCGCGCAACTACGTGTCGGAACTGAGAAAAATCCTTGAAGCTTGACCAAATTGCAATTCGTGATAATATAGAAGGCATAACAAATAAATCAATAATCGTATGACCACTAGGGGTGTCCTTCATAAGGGCTGAGATAAAAGTGAGACTTTTAGACCCTCATAACTTGAACAGGTTCAGACCTGCGTAGGGAAGTGGAGCGGTATTTTTTTGGGGTTCCTTTTATCCATTTAAATTCCAAACCACTTTTCCGATGCGGGAAGGTGGTTTTTTTTATTTTATCAGGGGGGAAGACATAATGACATTTTCTGAAGAATGCAGACAGGCGGCTGCCGAATGGTGGGACGGAAGTTTTGTTCATCCGTTTGTAACGGGAATCGGTGACGGAAGCCTGCCGATAGACCGTTTCAGCTATTACGTGCTGCAAGATTCCTACTATTTGACGCATTTTGCAAAAGTTCAGGCGTTCGGCGCCGCATATGCCGAAGACTTGTTTACGACGGGCAGGATGGCGGGCCACGCTCAAGGGACATATGAAGCGGAAATGGCGCTGCACCGCGAGTTTACGGAGCTTTTAGGGATTACGGAAGAAGAGCGTGCGGCATTTAAACCGGCACCGACCGCCTATTCTTATACGTCTCATATGTACAGATCGGTGATGAGCGGCAATTTTGGAGAAATATTAGCTGCGCTTCTGCCCTGTTATTGGCTATATTATGAAGTCGGCGAACACTTAAAGGAGTGCAAACCGGAGCATCCGATTTATGAAAAATGGATCGGTACATACGGCGGAGACTGGTTCAGACAGCAAGTCGAAGAACAGATCAGCCGTTTTGACGAGATTGCTGAAAACAGCACAGAGGACATCCGCGCGAAAATGAAAGAGAATTTTGTGATTTCAAGCTATTATGAATATCAATTTTGGGGAATGGCCTATCTAAAAGAAGGCTGGTCCGAGAAGGGCGGAAAAGAGGTGGAATCTTTTGGAGCTGCACGCGGTAACTGATAATCGCAAATCCGTTGCCGAGCTGGCCGAGGATATTCTTTCGATTCAGCGCGAAGTAAGCTTTATCCATATCCGTGAGCGGGATAAAACAGCGGGAGAAATCATGCAGCTTTTGTCCCTTTTGAAAAAGGGCGGTGCGGATAAGGACAAATTGATCATCAATGACAGGGCGGATATCGCGCTATTTGCCAATATACACCGTGTTCAGCTTCCGTCCCGCAGCTTTTCCGTAAAGCAGGTGCGAAGCAGATTTCCCCATCTTCATATCGGACGTTCGGTTCATTCGCTGAAAGAAGCCATCCAAGCTGAAAAGGAAGATGCGGATTATGTGGTGTTCGGCCATGTATTTGAAACCGAATGTAAACAAGGACTTGAAGCAAGAGGCATCAGCCTGCTTTCAGAGATCAAACGCACGCTTTCCATCCCCGTTATCGCAATCGGCGGAATGACACTGCAGACGATCGGACACACAAAGCAGGCGAAGCCGGACGGAATTGCCGTCATGTCAGGCATTTTCTCAGCTGAAAATCCTGAGGAGGCGGCAAAACGGTATGCACGCGCGGTAAGGGAGGCCGATTATGAAGAAGCACTATGATACGGCGGTGATCGGCGGCGGAATTATCGGGTGCGCCATTTCTTATGAGCTGGCGAAGACGCAGCAAAACGTTGTCTTGTTTGAAGCCGGAGAAGTCGGCCGAAAAACGACAAGCGCTGCCGCGGGAATGCTGGGCGCTCATGCGGAATGTGAAAACCGGGATGCGTTTTTTGATTTTGCCATGCACAGTCAAAGGCTGTATGAAGCGGCGGGGCAAGAGCTTGAGGAAGCTTGCGGCATTGACATCAGGCGCCATAACGGCGGAATGCTTAAACTGGCGTATACCGAAGAAGATATCGCCCGTCTGCGGAAGATGGATGATCTACCTTCCGTCACCTGGCTTTCAGCGGAAGATGCCCTTGAAAAAGAGCCTTACGCTTCAAAAGACATTCTAGGCGCAAGTTTTATAAAAGACGATGTCCATGTCGAACCGTACTATGTTTGCAAAGCGTATGCAAAAGGGGCGCGGCGCTATGGCGCTGACATATATGAGCATACACAAGTCACCTCCGTAAAACGAGTGAACGGAGAATATTGCATCACAACGTCCGGCGGGGATGTCTATGCTGACAAAGTCGCAGTTGCAAGCGGTGTATGGAGCGGCCGGTTTTTCAGCCAGCTCGGCTTGGGACAGCCTTTTTTTCCTGTAAAAGGAGAATGCCTTTCCGTGTGGAATGACGATACCCCGCTGACCAAAACCCTTTACCATGATCATTGTTATGTCGTCCCGAGAAAAAGCGGCCGGCTTGTCATCGGCGCCACGATGAAACAGGGCGACTGGAGCGATACGCCTGACATCGGAGGAATTGAGGCCGTCATTGCAAAAGCGAAAACCATGCTTCCCGCCATCGAACATATGAAAATAGACCGGTTTTGGGCGGGACTCAGGCCGGGAACAAGAGATGGAAAGCCGTTTATCGGGCGGCATCCTGAAGACAGCGGGATCATCTTCGCCGCCGGCCATTTTCGGAACGGCATCCTGTTGGCGCCGGCAACTGCTGAAATGGTGCGGGATATGATCCTGGAAAGACAGATTAAACAGGAATGGGAAGAAGCGTTTCGAATTGATCGCAAGGAGGCTGTTCATATATGATCCTTCAGCTGAACGGAAAACAAATTGATTGGAATCAAAATGAGGGGACGGTTCAGGATTTGCTTGAATCGTACCAGCTTGATCAAAGAATCGTAGTTGTGGAGAGAAATAAAGAAATCATTGAAAAAAAGAATTATGAAAAGACGAGTTTGTGTGACCGCGATGTCATAGAAATTGTCCATTTTGTAGGAGGCGGATGAGGATGTTAACAATAGGCGGAAAACAGTTTCAGTCAAGATTGCTGTTAGGAACGGGAAAATATCCGAGTTTTGAGATTCAGAAAGAGGCGGTGGCCGTCTCGGAATCAGATATTTTAACCTTTGCGGTGCGGAGGATGAACATCTTTGAAGAGTCTCAGCCTAACTTTCTCGAACAGCTTGATTTGTCTAAATACACGCTTCTGCCGAATACGGCCGGCGCCGCAACGGCTGAAGAGGCGGTCCGAATCGCAAGGCTTGCCAAAGCTTCAGGGCTTTGTGACATGATAAAAGTAGAAGTCATCGGATGCAGCCGGTCACTTTTGCCTGATCCGGTTGAAACGCTGAAAGCATCAGAACAGCTGCTCGAAGAGGGATTTATCGTGCTTCCGTATACGTCAGATGATGTCGTGCTCGCAAGACGTCTTGAGGAGCTCGGAGTGCATGCCATTATGCCGGGCGCTTCCCCGATCGGTTCCGGTCAGGGAATTTTAAATCCGCTGAATCTTTCCTTTATCATTGAACAGGCGAAGGTGCCGGTCATTGTCGATGCCGGCGTCGGATCTTCAAAAGACGCCGCCTACGCGATGGAGCTCGGGGCAGACGGCGTGCTGTTAAATACCGCTGTGTCAGGCGCTGATGATCCGGTCAAGATGGCCCGGGCGATGAAGCTTGCCGTAGAAGCGGGCCGCCTTTCTTATGAAGCCGGGAGAATTCCGGTGAAAGATTACGGAACTGCAAGCAGTCCGCGAGACGGTCTTCCGGTATGACGGAGAGATATTCCAGACAGGAGCTGTTTCAGCCGATCGGTCCCTCCGGCCAAGAGAAGCTCCGGTCGTCTCATGCCGTGATTATCGGCGCGGGTGCGCTTGGGACGGCAAGTGCGGAGATGCTTGTCAGAGCAGGGGTCGGGAAGATAACGATCGCTGACAGAGATTATGTGGAGTGGAGTAATCTCCAGCGCCAGCAGCTTTATACCGAAGACGATGTCAGACAGGAAATGCCGAAAGCCGCGGCGGCTGAAAAACGGCTTCGATCTATAAATAGTGATGTAGAGGTCGAGGGATTTGTCATGGATGTCACTGCGGAAAACGCACCCGGATTGATTCGTGATGCCTCCCTCATCGTGGATGCCGCCGACAACTTTGAAACGAGGCTGATTGTGAATGATGCGGCTGTACAGAAAGGGATTCCCTTTCTGTACGGCGCCTGTGTCGGCAGCTACGGGCTCTCTTTTACCGTCATTCCCGGTGTCACGCCGTGCCTTCACTGTCTGCTTGAAACATTGCCTTTAGGCGGTATGACATGCGATACGGCGGGAATCATCAGCCCGGCTGTATTGCAGACGGCCGTTTTTCAGGCAGCAGATGCGCTGAAGCTGTTAACGGGCGGATCTATCGAGCATGTTCTCCGTTCCTTTGATTTATGGAAAAATGAACGGTCAGAAATAAACGTCGCCCGTCTTAAGTCGGCTGATTGCCCAAGCTGCGGCACAAACGATTTTCCGTTTTTATCCTATGAAAATCAGACAAAAGCGGCGGTTCTGTGCGGGCGGAACACGGTGCAGATCAGAACGGGGATCTCCGAGCAGGTTGATCTGCAAAAACTTGCGGGACAGCTCAGACGGACAGGGCTTGATGTTTCAGCCAACCCGTATTTAATTTCGTTTTGCACAGACAATTTCAAGATGGTACTGTTTCGTGACGGCAGAGCATTAATACACGGCACAAGTGATATCAGCAGAGCGAAATCCTTTTATCATAAATGGATCGGATAATGCGAAAGGAGAGAAAAACATCATGAGCATATGCAAAGCATTGACGATTGCCGGATCAGATTCAGGAGGCGGCGCCGGTATACAGGCGGATCTCAAAACCTTTCAGGAGCTCGGCGTTTTCGGGATGTCAGCCATTACAGCGGTAACCGCCCAGAACACTTTGGGTGTTCACGGCATTTATCCGCTCACCCGGGAAGCGCTGGGCAGCCAGATTGACGCGGTGGCGGAAGATTTGCGGCCTGACGCTGTAAAAACGGGAATGCTGTGGAGCGCGGAAATGATTGCGGAAATTGCGGAAAAAACGGATCAGTACGGGCTTGATCATGTCATCACCGACCCCGTCATGATTGCCAAAGGAGGTGCTTCCCTGCTGCGTGAGGAATCTCAGGCCGCGTTAAAAGAGCTGTTAATTCCGCGCAGCTATGCGGTGACGCCGAATGTTCCGGAAGCTGAGGTATTGACGGGAATGGAAATCCGCACGTTTGAGGACCGGAAAAAAGCGGCCGAACGCCTTTGCAAGCTTGGTGCAAAGCATGTCATCATAAAAGGCGGACACCAGCCTGAACAGGGGAGGATCGTTGATTTATTATTTGACGGTTCGTCTTTTACCCAAATCAGCCACGCTTATATTGACACCAAACACACCCACGGAACAGGCTGCACGTTCGCAGCCGCGCTGACGGCGGAAACGGCAAAGGGGAAAAACATTCAGACCGCGTTTGAGACAGCCGTCAATTTTGTGCGGGAAGCCGTGGAACATACGCTTGGCATTGGAGAGGGACACGGCCCGACCAATCATTTTGCCTTTAAAAGGAACAGTCTGCAGACGAGATAAAAAAGAGACCGCTTCAACATCCGCGGTCTTTTTCCCATGCTTTCAATCTGGACAAGGTTATGATATGATAAAAATTAAGATCAGGTACTAAAACTATGTCTTTAAGACGATTACAGGAGGCTTTATACATATGAATTTCTCACTTGAAGGCCGCAACATCGTTGTGATGGGCGTTGCCAATAAACGCAGTATCGCATGGGGAATCGCCCGTTCGCTGCATGAAGCCGGAGCGCGCCTCATTTTCACTTACGCGGGAGAGCGCTTGGAAAAATCAGTTCATGACCTTGCGGCTACATTAGAAAGAAATGATTCCATCATCCTTCCGTGTGATGTGACAAATGACGCTGAGATCGAAACTTGCTTTGCGAGCATTAAAGAGCAGGTCGGCGTGATTCACGGCATCGCGCACTGCATCGCGTTCGCAAACAAAGAAGAGCTTGTCGGCGAATATTTAAATACGAACCGCGAAGGATTCCTGCTTGCGCATAACATCAGTTCTTACTCTCTGACAGCGGTCGCAAAAGCGGCGCGTCCGATTATGACTGAAGGCGGAAGCATCGTTACACTCACTTACCTCGGCGGAGAGCGCGTCGTTTCAAACTATAACGTAATGGGTGTGGCAAAAGCGTCTCTTGATGCGAGCGTCAGATATTTAGCCGCTGACTTAGGAAAAGAAAACATCCGCGTCAACAGCATTTCAGCAGGACCGATCCGTACGCTGTCTGCAAAAGGAATCAGTGATTTCAACTCCATCCTGAAAGAAATTGAAGAGCGCGCGCCTCTGCGCCGCACGACAACACCTGAAGAAGTGGGCGACACGGCTGCATTCTTGTTCAGTGACCTGTCAAGAGGCATCACGGGCGAAAATCTTCACGTTGATTCAGGATTCCATATTACCGCACGTTAAATAACAAGCAGTCCCTTTCAGGGATTGCTTTTTTCTTTCTTCTGATTTTAATCATTCCGTCATATAAATAAAACATGACAGAATCGGAGGGATGAAGATGTCAAAACAAAACAGAAACGCGGAAAAAAAACCGCTCATGTATATTGTTCAGGCGGATTATTCAGACACGCAATCATCAATGCAGGACATATTAATCAAAAAAAGGAAAGCGCCTCAGCTGCCGGAAGAAGAGCCGATGCATGGAAAGCGGGAGGAAGAATGTCAAACTCAGCCTGAAGGAGCAGTGGCTGTCGAACCAGAAAAGCAAGTACCTGAACAGCACAGCCGCGCAGAAGAAGCCGTTCAAGAAGTTCCGGCGCAAGCGGAGCAGGACACTGCCAAGCCCGACGCCGCTAAAAAAGAGCCTGATGCCGCTAAAAAAGAGCCTGAAGCGGTTCACAATGCCGCCCCAGAGGAAAAGGTTCCGCCAAAGCGCGTGAAAAAGCCGATGAGCAGAATGTCCATTCTTGAAAAAATTGATTTCTTAACGAAGCTGCCGCATAATATGCCGCGGACCCTTTGTCTGATAGAAGCCAACGGGAAAACCTACAGAGGCGTAATCGTCGGCAGAAAAAATAATGCGATCTTCCTGCGGACGACAAGCAACGGAGCGCCGGCAGAACTCGCAATAGACGATATTACCTCGCTGCATCCGCTTGGATTTTAACCATACAAAAAGCTGCCTGAATTCTTTCATCCGGCAGCTTATTTTTATGCTTTTTGATTTAAGAATGTGTGCGGTTGATCAGTCTCGGGTTCAGGCAATTGATGGCGCAGAAGCTATGGAGATCGACTTCAACGCAATAGTTCGTTTTTTCTAAACGGAATACATCGCAGAGAGAGTCTTTATCTGTAAAATCAAGAATGTGCTTATGCTCGTCAAAAGCAATAAGCAGGCTTAATGTGGCACAGCCGTCACAGACCCTTTCAACTCTGAAAAAAACGGTATTAAAGCACGGACCGTTATCCAGCTCGCCGACGTTTCCGAATGCGGTGAACGGTTTCGATTTTGAGGTGAAGATGGCGAACGGCACTGTATCGCCTAATGTATAAGCCGGAGATAAAAGTTTAGAATAACAGCCTGTCGGGCAATCTTCTTCAACCGCATTTTGCAGGTCTTCAATATTTTCTACCGCTTCACGCACACAGTATGTTGTATGCTTGCTCATAATATCCCTCCTGACTTCACGTTTTAAATGGTACCGGTTTAAACGATATCGGAGAGTCAGCCGCCCGGAAGTCCGGGCGGGCTGATGATTGCATCTGTAATAGAAGGTTGGAAGGGGATTCTTCTTTAGGAAAGATGCGAATCAATGACTATCCGTGATGCTTTTTCTCTTTGTGCGGCGCAGGCCGGTTAACAAGCTCGGGTGAAAGGCACTGAATGGCGCTGAAGCAGCTCAGATCAACTTCAATGCAAAATTCTGTTTTTTCTAAACCGAAGAAATCAGGATCACAAGGATGGCAGACGCTGAGGGTGTCGCCGTGCACATCTACGGGGCGCAATACTGAAAGCGTCGCGCAGCAATCGCATAGTCTTTCTACACGAAAGAAAATGGACTCAAAGCACTGGCTGTCATCCGCAAATCCTCCGACGTTCCCGAATGTGGAGAACAATCCGCCTTTTTTATCAAATACGAGAAACGGAATGGTGTCTTTACCTGCAATCGTCGGGCTCAAAAGATTCGTATAGCATCCAGTCGGGCATTGTTCTTCAACAGCCTCTTGTTCTGCTAAAATCTTCTCGACTGCATCGCATACACAACTTTCATCTCGGCCATGGTGTTTTCCGCAGCTCATGGATTTCAGCTCCTTCTTTTAGGGTATTTGACTTTTGTCTTTAACAACATATGTACGCGAGCCTCACTTGGTGTGGGTGAACGTCTATATATTCATCATATGCGGAGAAAATAAGAAAAAGCAGAGCATTTTTAGCTCTGCTTTTTCTTTTTAGAGGACAAGGGTGATGACTAAGACAGCAATCAGTAAATTTGTCGCTGTTGAGATCAATACTGCGATATCGGCATCTACTGTTGTCACGTTTACGCCGCGGGAGTTTTCGATGAGCAGTTTTTGACGGTTGATTTGTTTGTTAGCTGTTAGCTGCAATAAGTCTTGTGCGACCAATTCAGCGATGACTCCGTCAGCGATTGAAGTGAGAGTGGCCGTTACGACTGCTGCATTAATCGCTGTCATGACTGAAGCGACTGCTTGAACGTCTGTTGACGTTACGTTGATATCACAAGAGTCTCTGATAATAATCGCTTCTTCAGAAACTTGTTTGTTGATATTCGCTTGAGCAAGGTCTTGGTCAAGGAAGGCATTATCTTCGCCGAATCCGTTTCCGTTACAGCAAACACTGCATCTTCTGCCTTCTTTTTCTTCTTTTTCTTCTCGCGGATGTTCGCATTCAGGATCAAGTGCAACCCAAGAGTATGGTCTGCTTTCCATATCTATTCCTCCTTTTCTTTTACTAATATTAAATGAGCCGGCCCCTTACTTTGACTCAGGCATCTATCCTGATAAAAATCACTATTTTTTAGTTATTGACCGGGATTTTGGCGTCTTTGCCGGAGCTGTTCGATTAATTGTTCTCTGCGGGTTTGCGGATTGGTCTGCTGATCTTGCGCTTTTTCCTGCTCTTTTTTCTGTTTCTGGCTTTCAAGAAAAGCTTCTGTTTTTGCCTGCATGTCTTTGACTAATGCGATCAGCATTTCTTTTTCTTCATCAGGTATTTCCCGCATTTTATCTTTTGTCACGCCGTGTTTTTTGAAGACATTGCTGACAAGCACCTTTAAAAGCGGATCCACTTCTGGTAGATTTTCGAGTTCTTTTTTTAATTTTTCGTTATCTGCCATTTGTTCTCACCTCTATTTAAATATTTGAAAAGAAAGGTTAAAGGATGTCTAGTTCAGCAAAAAGTATATTTAATAATTGAAACAAAATTTGTACAAAGGCCATAATATCGTCTGCAGTCAGTGTGATTTTAATATTGCGGCTGTTCAGGACTTGAATGACGGTCCTCTTTTTTATTTGGCAATCATCCAGGATCAGCAGTTCGGTTGCTATTTGGTCGGCTGTGTCTTCATCTGCGATCGCGAGCTGTGTCGCGAGGATAATCGCCGTAGTAACTGAGGCTTGTATAGAAAGAGCGGCCGTTATATGTGTTGTATCTATTGTGACATTTTCGCAATCAATCACTTCGATCGTCTGCTCGAATTCGTTGGATAATTGTTCGTATATTTGCGGTTGCAGTGTTTCGACTTTTTCTTCAAACGACATAACCTTCACTCCTTTCTCATTCATACTTTATATAATGCAAATGAAACGCCGAGCGGAATAAGAAAAACAACTAAACCGCACCTATTTTTTTACCGGACAAGGTGCGATTCATGAAGATCAGGGTTTTCGCATATGTATAAAGAGGTCAAGTTTTGAAAAGGAGTGAACAGGTGGTTATCAATTGGCTTTCATTTATTCTGTTATCGTTTGCCGTTTTCCGGCTGGCCAGGCTTTTCGTATTTGACACCATTATGGCGCCGCTTCGGAGCCTTTTTCACGAGGAAAAAACAGAAACCGCACCCGACGGCACGACAGAAACCTACATTGTCATAAAAGGGAAAGGCATCAGGGCATTTATCGGTGAACTTCTCAGCTGCTACTGGTGTACGGGCGTGTGGTGTGCCGCCTTTTTAATTGCGGCGCAGATTGTGATACCCGGGGCCGCGCAATGGCTGATTTTGCTGTTAGCCATAGCCGGCGCGGCCGGAATCATTGAAGCTGCGGTTTCTCGTCTTCTGCAGGAATAAGGCGGTTCCACCAGCAACTTACCGTCACTTTCGGCATAAACTGGCATATATGACATAAGGAAAGGAAGGATCACCATGAGTCAATCAAGCAAACCTTCCCAACATTCTCCATACAAATCAACTGTGCATCAGCCTTACGAAAAAAAAATTAAGAAAAAAGGCTGCGGCTGCGGCCAAAAGAAAAAACCGAAATAGCCGTTTTCTAAAAAACCGGAGCTTCCGGTTTTTTTGTTTTTTGCCGAACGCCGGCCTCTGTTCGGCATAGATCATAGGAGGAGGGGATGTTATGAATATATTTGAATCATTCATAAACGGTAAATACCGCCGGCACAATCAAAACCAGCGGGAGCATGACAAATATATCTTATCTATTGAAAAACAGCTGTCTGAGTTTGATGAAGCGGGATCGCGCTTTGAGGAATGGATAGATGTGTTTGCCGCCGAAACAGAAGCAAAACTGAAGAAAAATGAGCATTCTCACTAAAATGAACGAAATCCGCACCGGCCCTATGCATTTATCCAAGCCAAACAAGTCGGCTCACATAGAGTATAGAGAGTAAAGGAGGTGCTTAGATATGGGATTCGGATATGGCGGATTCGGCGGCGGCTACGGCGGTTATGGCGGCTGCGGCGGATACGGAGGCGGCTATGTCGGAGGCGGATACGGCTCAACATTTGTTCTTGTTGTCGTATTGTTCATCCTTCTGATCATTGTCGGTGCATCCTTTTTTGGCTAAACCTTAGCAAGACCTTGGATAAGCGCGGGACCGTTCAGTCCCGTGCTTCCCTGATGTATGAAGGAGTATAGAGACGGGGCACTCGGAATTTTTTCCTTGTCTTACGGGCACATGTTCCGCTCTTTATTCATACAATATCGTATTACTCCACAAAAGGAGGCACACCATGGATAATCAATTTTTCAAAAATATTGAGAAGAAAACAGGCGTCAGCATGAAGGATGTCATGAACCTTGCAGGATCATTGCAAAATGCCAATTTCAAAGATGAAAACACGGTGAGAGGCGTCATTCAGAAGGTGTCCCAGCTGGCTAACAAGCGTGTTCCGAAAGAATTGGAAGACAAAATCGTTCAATCTATTACAAGCGGTAAAGAGAAACTTGATTTTGGCACCATTTCTAAAATGCTGAACAATAAATAGGCGTCAGCCGGCCTTGCTAAAAAGGCCTTTTTATGTGAGAAGAACCCGGCAGTGATCTGCCGGGTTCTTTATATCCTGAGTGCGCTCCGTCTGTCCGTCCGAAGAAGGGGCTCGAGAAATCTTGAGCTGCGCGCTGTTTTTCCCCGCCTGTACGCGGGACAAGATACATATAAATGCTGCATGGCCCTTGTCATTGCGACATACAGAAGCCGTCTTTCTTCTTCGAGCGGAGCGGGATCGCCCTGTCTCGCCGTCTCAAGCGCGAAGTCATGGGGGATCGAGCCGTCAGCCGCGCCTAAAATATAGACCGTATTGAATTCAAGACCTTTAGAGCGGTGAATGGTCAGCAGTTCGACGCCGTTTTCATCGGTTTTCAGATTCTCAGCGGCGCGCATATGATCGACATGCGCAAGAAAATCGGGAATGGTTTTGAATTTTTTGGCGGCCACTTTGACATCCCTGAGATCATCAGAGCCTTTTTCCAGTTTGTTTCCCTCATTGCCCCGTTTTTTTAAATACTCGGAAAAACCCATTTTGCTTTCTGCAAAGGTGATGGCTTCAACCGGCTTCATTGTCCGGATGCTTGCGAAAAACGGAACGATCTGCTTGATCTTCCCTATTTGAAAAGGCTTCAGGTCAGGCAGTTTCGTCAGTGCCTTAATCATCGTGCAATCTTCCGTAATTGACAGCGCCTTTAACGTTTGCAGGGCGGATTGCTTTAAAAATAAGGCGGGCAGCAGGTCTTTCACCGCATCCGGATCATCTTCATTCTGACTCGCATATAAGTAGGCGAGGATCTGGCGTACGATTCTGCGGCTGTAGAACGTCTGCACGCCCCGGTCGGCATGATAAGGAATCGATGATTGGTGCAGTCTTTCATAAATGGCCCGTCCGGCGCTGTTTGTCCGGTAAAGCACGGCAAAATCGTCAGGACTCGCCCCGTTTTGAATCTTCTCTTTCATATCCGAAACGATCATGGTCGCTTCTTCTTCTTCATCGTAAGGATAAAACATCACGGGATTGTGAACGCCGTCTTTGACGGCAGAAAGTGTTTTTTCATACCGTTTTTTATTTTTCTTTACGACGGCATGAGCGCTTGAGACGATCGGATGCGGCGAGCGGTAATTTGCCGTTAAGTAAATGGTCTTTGCTGCCGGATAATCCTTTTGAAAGTCAAGAATGAAAGACGGGCTGCTGCCGCGGAACGCATAAATGGATTGGTCGTCATCACCCACGCAGCACAGGTTATTCTCTGGGCTTGCGATCATTTGCATAATGTTGTACTGGACAGGATTGATATCTTGAAATTCATCAATCAAAATATGAGAAAATCTGTTTTGGTACTGCGCGAGAATATCAGGCCGGCTTTGAAACAGTTCATAACAGCCTTGGGCCATGTCATCAAAATCAAATTGCCGTTTTTCCCGCTTCTGCCGTTCGTAATGTTCGTAGAGCCTGTACACTTTTTTCTCCCAGTCGTCCGCAAGCGGAATGGTCTCATGGGGGAGATACGTGTTTTTCCAGCAGCCGATAAGCTGAAGCGCCTGGTCGATGGGAAACTCTTTTTCATCCAAATTTTCTTCATAGAGCGCCTTTTTCACATATTGCTCTTTTTGCCACTCCATTTTTAAAAGCTGGCTGCCGTTCCATTTTGAAGAATCATAATGATAGAGTATTTTATAGAAAAAGCTGTGGAATGTTCCTGTCACGAGACGGGAGACTTTTCCGGCTGCCAGACCGTACTCATTTGCCATCCGCTCTTTCATTTCGGCGACGGCTTTTGTCGTAAAGGTCACAAGCAGCATATTCTCAGGTGAAATGCCGAGGTGTTCAATCATATGGGCGGCGCGTGCTGTCAGCACCCTTGTTTTTCCGCTTCCCGCTCCGGCAAGCACTAATAAAGGCCCGTCCGTTTCAGTAACTGCCTTCATCTGTTCACGGTTCAGGCCGATGCCGGGGAACAAAGATGTATCAGCCGCCTCGGATGTTGGTGAAAACGGTTCGGCCGCAGGCACTTTTTTCGGGCTTTTCCATTCTGAGACGATCGGTTTCGGATTCTCTGAAATCGCTTTTCCTTTCGGCAGGCGGAACATGCCGGCTTCCTTATACTCTTCTGTTTCTTTCTCCGCTAGTGGTTCCTTGGCCGCGCATGCTTTTTCACAGGCGGTGAAGTCTCCCTTTTGCCGGTGATA
Organism: Bacillus sp. FSL K6-2865; assembly: GCF_040311405.1. Lineage (NCBI taxonomy): Bacteria > Bacillati > Bacillota > Bacilli > Caryophanales > Bacillaceae > Bacillus > Bacillus sp. FSL K6-2865. The sequence continues at coordinate 1,175,436 of NZ_CP152036.1, forward strand.
AAATGCCGGCTGCTCTAAAATCGAAAGCCGCATCAAGACGGGCTGCTCACAATGTGCGCAAAAAATATTTCCTTTCTGAGCTTCTTCAAAAAGGAATTGGTAATGTTCTCTAGAATATGTATGTAAATGTATCGTTCGGTTATTCAGTCGGGCGCATTTCAAAAAGGGGTCCTCCCATTAAAAGGTGTTCATCCATTTGATAGACAAAGAATATCATAACAAAAGAACAGCGTTTCAAAAAGTAAGATTAAGGGAAATGAAAAGCGAAGGGGAGGGGTACATATGATTTATGCAGGACGGATTCAAAACCAGCAGTATTCTCAATACGCAAACCGGGCAGCGGGTTATAAGCCTGATTACGCCGGCATTACGAAAGCGGCCGCCCTCGCCAATGACAGGGTGTACAGAGAGGTGGAGCGCCGCCAGGAAAACACCGCAGCCGCAGAAAAGAAAGTACATGAGGAAAAACGTAAGCGCTCTCTTTCCCGTCTGCCGCAAATCATGGGAAAAGGCCGGTTAATAAATCAATACGTGTGAAAAAGCCCGGATATATCCGGGTTTTTTTGAGTCGTATATATGAAAGATGCGGAAAGGAATGATTCAATTTGAGAAAGCTTTCATTATTAATTGCGGGGTTATTTCTTTTCGGCCTCTTTACTCCCGGAATGAAACCGGCAGACGCGGCGGAGGGCTCCGCAGCAAAAGGTGTCACTCTCACACAGCTGGCGCCGCATGTCTGGATGCATACAAGCATCGGTACGGCAGACGGAAGTCCCGTCCCTGCGAACGGATTGCTTCTTGAGACTTCCAAAGGAATCGTACTGATTGATACTCCGTGGAATGACAGTCTCACAGAGCAATTAATGACACAAATAAAAAAGCGGTTTCCCGGCAAAAGGATGACCGATGCCATTGTGACACACGCCCATGATGATCGTATCGGCGGTCTGAACACCCTGTACAAATACGGTGTAAAGGTGCACAGCACGAAGCTGACCGCCGACTTCGCCCGACAGCAGGGATATGACCGGCCGCTCGGAGATCTGAAAAACGTGACAAAGCTGCAGTTTGGCGATATGAAAATTGAAACGTTTTATCCGGGAAAAGGGCATACGGAAGACAATATGACCGTCTGGCTGCCTGAGGATAAGCTCTTATTCGGCGGTTGCTTAATCAAGGCTTTAGAAACAAAGGAAATCGTGCCTACTCCCGGCTTTTATCCGGATCAGTGGCCGCGCGCCGTCCGCAAAGTCATGAAAAGATATCAGGACATCAGCATTGTCGTTCCGGGGCATGGCAGTCCGGGGGATGACCGTCTGCTGCCGCATACGATAAGCCTTCTGAAAGAAACGTAATAAAGAAGACCGGCGCTCCCATTACGGAGTGCCGGCTTTTTTTATCTCTTCCTGATTTTCATAAAACTGAGGAAAGCAAGTGCAAGCGCCAAAACGGTATATCCCGCTATCGGCCAAATATGCTGATGAAAGGAAGAATAATCTCCGGATATGACTTCCTGGGCCAGCTCGATCGAGTGAATAAACGGTAAGGCATAAGCGATATGTTTGAATGTGTCACCGAGCAGGCTCACCTCCATCCAAGCCCCGCCCAGAAATTGCACGAGTGTAATATAAATCGTTCCGATACCTGAAATTTGTTTGTCCGTAAACACAGCCCCTAAACATAAACCGAAGAAAACGGACATCATCGCAATCGGCAGCAAGACAGCGATACCTGCGAGAAGATTCATCCACTCGGCGGATAAACCGACAGCAGCAGCTGCGATAAAACAAATGACGATTTGTAAAATGGCTAACGGCAGCATCGGCATTGCATAACCGATAACATAATCGGCTGTTTTTAAAGGGGAAGCAAACAAACGGGTCAAAAGGGCGGTCTGTTTGTCTTTTGCGATCAGCAATGCAGAGAACATCGTAAGGAAAGCGAAACCGAAAACAATGAGTCCGGGTGCTAAATGCTGAATTTTAAAGGTATCAAGCGGCGCATTTTTTTCAATCGCCGTAAACAGAAACAATAGAATAACAGGCAGTGCGATTCCAAGGATAATAGACAGGGGGTCACGAAAAATTTCTTTGCGGTTGCGAATGGCGAAATCAAGCATAAAGACCCGCCTCCCCGTCACAAATCGCTAAAAAGGCATCTTCAAATGTAGCTGAATGAGTTTGCTTTTTCAGAGCCTCCGCCGTACCCAGTGCTTTTAAAGTCCCATTTTCTAAAATGCAAATACGATCTGCCAGGGCTTCAGCCTCTTCTAAATAGTGTGTCGTTAAAATAATCGTCATGTCACCCTTTAATGCCTCAAGATTTTTCCACAACTCGCGGCGTGAACGGACGTCAAGCCCTAATGTCGGCTCATCTAAGAAATAAATATCCGGCTTGGTGATCATTCCCATTGCGATGCTGAGGCGGCGCTGCATTCCTCCTGATAATGTTTTGGTTTTTGCTCTTTCTTTCTCTTTTAATTGAAACAATTCGAGCATCTCATCTGTTCTTTTTTTTGCTTCTTTTTTCGGAATTCCGTAGACTCCGGCTATAAACTCTAAGTTTTCCCGTACGGTTAGATGAGGAGCGATGGCTGTTTCCTGCGGGGACATATTCAATTTCGGTTTTATTTTATCCAAATCAGTCAAAATACTGTGTCCAAGCACTGATGCATCACCGTCATCCGGAGAAAGGAGTCCGCAAAGCATACTGATTAATGTCGTTTTTCCGGCTCCGTTCTCACCGAGTAAAGCGAAAAATTCCCCTTTCTCAACTGAGAACTCAAGACGGTCAACGGCGGCGGTTTCTTTATAATGTTTCGTTAATTGCTTCAGCTCAATCGCGTGCATTTACTCATCCTCGCTATCTTCATCGATTTGCTTAGCGTTTAAAATATCTTTTGCAAACTCGAAAAAGAGTTCTTGTTTAACAAGTGCGATACCTTGCTGGTCATCCCCGAGCATAAGCAGTGAATCCCCCGGATTTATATCGAAAACATCTCTTGCTTCTTTAGGAATGACAATCTGTCCTTTTGTGCCCACTTTAACAGTCCCGAATATGTGTTTTCCTTTTGGTGCCGTCATGTTTATCCCTCCGAAATATGAATTGTATTTTTTGTATGAATTGTAATACTTCGTACACTAAACATACATTAACTTTCCATAAAATGCAATAAAATTCATGTAATAGTATTATTTTCATAAAAAAAGCACTCCTGCCATATAACAGGAGTGCTTTTGATTTTATCGTTTGTGTTCCTTTATCATTTCCAGATGGGGGATGCCCGCATCGAGAAATTCTTCGCCGGATGTGACGCGGTATCCTTGTTTTTCGTAAAACGGAACGGCCTGCGTCTGCGCATGTAAGATAAAGCTGTCGGCGCCCTTGGCTGCCGCCGCTTTTTCAAGCGCCTGCATAATGATGGCTCCGACGCCTAAAGAACGATGGCTTTTCATCACGCAGATGCGCTCTAATTTTCCATGCCCGTTTTTCAAGCGCCATCTGCCGGCTCCGACCGGCTGGCCGCCGTCATATATGACTATATGCTCTGACGTGTCTTCGAATTGATCAATCTCTTCTTCTTCCGGAACGTGCTGTTCTTTAACAAAGACCACTTTTCTGACGAAAAAAGCGTCGTTTAGCTGTTTTTCAGTTTTTGCGATGATGGATTCCAAGCAGTTATTCTCCTCCGCCTAATAAAAATGTTTCGTACACAGTCCATGAGCCGTTATCCAGCTGATAGAGCAAGTGAAAACGGTCGATGACTTCTTCGTGGGAAATGTCCAGCATTTTCAGCTGTCCGAGTACGTCGGAATGTTCATCTGACGACAGCTTCTGGCCGACCGTGACATGCGGAACGAAGCTGTATTCCGGCTCGCCGGATAATGCTCCTGAGTAGCATTTCTCACTCAGAGATTTTAATTCCTCCGTCGGCTCTGCTTTCATATATATCACATTATTCACAGGAGAAAACGAGCTGTATTTTGTGATTTTCAGAACGAGCGGATGCGACTCTTTCGCCGTCTGTCTCAGCTGTGATACGACCTGCTCGATTTCCTGTTCTGTCGCTTCAAACGGATCTCTTAGCGTCAGGTGCGGAGGAATGAGCGCGTAGCTCGGGTCGTAGCGTTTCCGGTACGAATTTGCGAGATCCTGTAATTTTTTTGATGGAAATAAAACAATACCGTATTTCATGAAAGTTCCCTCCTTAAATGAATGGTTACAGCATTTTTTTCAGCGCCGGCGTGATGAGCGGCTGCCAGTAGGTCCATTTATGATCCCCGTCGAAGGTTTCATACGTGTATTCAGACTGTTTGCTTTCCAGCAGCTGTTTGAGCTCTTCGTTCGGCGCGGTGAAATCAAGAACCTGGCCGTCTGTCGTGTGAACGCCGGTTTCTTTTTCTCCGATTTGATGATAAACGGAAATCTGTTTGAGATCCTCCGACTGCCGGACGGCATCCAGCACGTGCCCGTCAACATACGGAGACTGCATGATGACGTTTCCAAACATGTTCGGATAGTCAATCGCCGTCATAAGCGAAACGGTTCCGCCGAGGGAATCCCCGATCATGGTGCGGCCGTATCCGACTTGATAAGTCGGGTATTCTTTGTCGATAAAAGGAACGAGCTCATTTGCGATGAACCGCTTATATGAGGCGAATTTAGAGCCTTCTGGATGGTATGTGTTTCTTCGCTCCCGCACATTTTTATAAGGGACACCGATAATGATGCAGCGGTCAATTTCCCCTTTTGACATAAGCTCTTCCGCCTGCCGCCCGATTCTCCCTAATCTGAAATAATCATGGCCGTCCTGAGCGATGACCGTATGATATTTATACAGAGGGGAGAAGGTGGCGGGCAGGTAGACCAAAACGGTCATTTCCTCTTCAAGCTCATGGGAGAAAAGTTTTTTCTCATGAATGATTCCGTTTTTTGATGCCACTTCGCATTCCTCCAGGCCGCTTCTTGTCTTGATGGTTTTTTCCTATTGTACCATGAATTATTAGAAATTTCTTTCTTCAGATGCACTTCTTGCGAGAGTTCAGATAAATAAAAAGTTATTGAAATTCATTTTATAGTGCGTTAATATAGAACAATCAGAAAATACAAAACAATATTCTTATCACGAGAGGTGGAGGGACTGGCCCTTTGAAACCTCAGCAACCGGTTTGCTTTGCCGCGGGAAGGCAAAGTGCCAAGGTGCTAAATCCAGCAAGCGATTCACATGCTTGGAAGATAAGAGGAAGAGAAAAGCTCCTTCTTCTTATGAAGAGGGGGCTTTTTTATTTTTGAAAAAGGATGGTGCTTACTGATGACGCAGCATGTTGATACAAAATTAGCCCAAATCGGAAATAGAAGCGAAGAAGCAACGGGAACGGTCAGTCCGCCGATTTATCTGTCCACCGCTTACCGACATAGAGGAATTGGAGAATCTACAGGCTTTGATTATGTGCGTACGAAAAACCCGACACGCCAGCTCGTTGAAGACGCTATCGCCGTGTTGGAAAACGGTGCGAGAGGCTTTGCTTTCAGCTCGGGAATGGCAGCCATTCAAACGATTATGGCTTTATTTAAAAGCGGAGATGAATTGATTGTATCCTCCGATTTATACGGAGGCACGTACCGTTTGTTTGAAAACGAATGGAGAAAATACGGCTTAAGCTTTATTTACGATGATTTCAGCGATGAAGACTGTTTACGCTCCAAAATAACGGAAAAAACGAAAGCGGTATTTGTTGAAACGCCGACAAACCCGTTAATGCAGGAGGCGGACATTGAAAAAATCGCCCGGATTACGAAAGAAGCCGGCCTGCTTTTGATTGTGGATAATACGTTTTATACCCCGGTGCTCCAGCGTCCGCTTGAACTGGGAGCTGATATCGTCATTCACAGCGCCACAAAATATTTAGGCGGGCACAATGATCTCCTTGCTGGTCTGGCTGTCGTAAAGGATGAAGAGCTCGGCGAGATCATGTTTAATCACCAAAATGCGATCGGCGCGGTTCTTTCGCCGTTTGATTCGTGGCTTTTAATGAGAGGGATGAAAACACTCGGACTCAGAATGCGCCGTCATGAAGAAAACGCCCGTGAACTTGCAGAATTTTTAGAACAGGAAGAAGAAATCGCCGATGTGTTATATCCCGGAAAAGGCGGGATGCTGTCTTTCCGGCTGCAAAAAGAGGAATGGGTCAATCCGTTTTTAAAGGCGCTGAAAACGATCTGTTTCGCAGAAAGTCTCGGCGGGGTGGAAAGCTTTATTACGTACCCCGCGACACAGACGCACATGGATATTCCAGAAGACATCCGTATCGCAAACGGCGTCTGCAACCGTCTGCTGAGATTTTCAGTGGGCATTGAACATGCAGAAGATTTGAAGCGGGATGTAAAGCAGGCATTACAGCAAGTAAAAGAGGGGGGGCGTGTCATATGAGTAATCACAATTGGACGCTGGAAACCCAGCTCGTGCACAATCCATTTAAAACAGACGGAGCCACCGGAGCCGTCAGCGTCCCGATCCAGCATGCTTCCACATTCCATCAGTCTTCATTTGAAGAATTCGGGACATATGACTACAGCCGCTCAGGCACACCGACAAGAACAGCGCTTGAAGAAACGATCGCAGGTCTTGAAGGCGGAACGAGAGGCTTTGCTTTCAGCTCGGGAATGGCGGCGATTTCGACGGCGTTTCTGCTCTTATCCCAAGGCGACCATGTCCTCGTCACGGAGGATGTGTACGGCGGAACATTCCGCATGGTGACTGAGGTTCTGTCCCGTTTCGGAATCGAACATACCTTTGTCGATATGACGGACACAGAAGCTGTCGCCCGCGCCACCCGGCCGAACACGAAAGCCATTTATATGGAAACACCGTCAAACCCGACGCTCGGCATCACGGATATTAAGGGCGTCGTCAAACTGGCAAAGGATCACGGCTGTCTGACATACCTTGACAATACTTTTATGACGCCTGCTCTGCAGCGTCCGCTTGATCTCGGTGTAGATATCGTGCTCCACAGTGCGACGAAATTTTTAAGCGGACACAGTGACGTGCTGTCAGGCCTTGCCGCCGTAAAAGATGAAGAGCTCGGCAATCAGCTGTATAAGCTGCAAAATTCATTTGGAGCGGTGCTCGGCGTTCAGGACTGCTGGCTCGTATTGAGAGGCTTAAAAACATTGCAGGTCAGACTAGAAAAAGCGAGCCGGACAGCTGAGCGGCTGGCTGCCTATTTTGACGGACATCCCGCCATCAAAAACGTTTACTATCCCGGCCTTGCCGGACACCCGGGAGCCGATACCCATAAACGGCAAGCGAGCGGAGCGGGCGCCGTCCTGTCCTTTGAATTGGAAAGCAAAGAAGCCGTCAAAAAGCTGGTCGAAAACGTATCGCTTCCGGTATTTGCCGTCAGCCTCGGCGCCGTCGAATCCATTCTCTCATACCCTGCAGCCATGTCGCATGCCGCCATGCCGAAAGCAGAGAGGGAGAAACGCGGCATCACAGACGGCCTTCTGCGCCTGAGCGTCGGAGTCGAAAACGCCGAAGATTTAGAGCGGGACTTCGAACAGGCATTGAAAAAAATAACCCCTGCCCAAGTGAGATCATAAACGAAAAGGGCGCCGTCAATTTTGTGACGCGCCCTTTTTTTATTTTAGATAAAAAAAGTGTTGACGAATGAGAAATCAGGATATATAATTGTAAATGTCAGAGAGACAACAACATACCCAGCAACACATACATATCATGATTCCGTAGCTCAGCTGGGAGAGCGCTACCTTGACAGGGTAGAGGTCGCTGGTTCGAGCCCAGTCGGAATCATCAAGGGTTTCAGCGTGTTGGACACTTACTCGTGTCACACTGGAGTCAAAAAAAGAGGAGTCACAATTTAATGTGATTCCTCTTTTTGTTTGCCTTGTAAGATACCACTGATAAATGTGGAAGCATCCTTTTGCATGTTTGGCATTAAATGCGAATAGGTGTTAAGCGTAACCTGGATGTCCTTATGCCCTAACCTTTCTTGGACGACTTTAGGATGAAACTTTGTTAACAGTAAGGATGCATGAGAGTGTCTAAGGTTATGGAATGGGATATCAGGTAAATCAAGCTGCTTTAAATAAGCTTTGAACTGTCTTAAAAGGTTTCTTGGATTGATTGCATTCCCTGTATCTGTACATACAACTAAATCTCGGTCTGTATAGAGTCCTCCGCATAAACTCTTCTCTTTCAGTACACGACTTCTTTGTTTCTTCAGTATATGGATATCATGTTCTGATAAGTCGATGGTGCGTGTGCTTGTCGATGATTTTCCACCGTATTTTGTTTGGCCACCAGAGTGTTCTAGTGTTTGAACAATTCTCAAAACGCCATTATTGAAGTCTATATCCTTGAAACGCAAGCCTAAAATTTCACCTTGTCTAAGCCCGAAAGAAATCGCTAACCAAAATGCGATATAGTAACGACTGTTTTTAGTGTGATCCAGGAATAAAGACATCTGTTCCGCTGACCAAACTTCAACTTCTTTACGCTTAACTGATGGCTTCCTAACTTTTTCAACTGGGTTCTTTTTAATAAACTCATCTTGGACAGCTGTTTTCATTACATTGTTGAGTACGTGATATATCTTCTTTATTGTGGCAGCCGATAAGCCAGCATTAACTAACCTTGTTATAAATGCTTGTACCTTTTGAGTTGTTATATCGCTTAGTTTCATGCTTCCAAAGGCGGGGAGTATATGATTTTTCAAATTATAATGATAAACCTTTAGAGTTTGGTTGCTTACATCTGGAGTTTTGATGTTAAGCCAATACTCAACCAATTCCTTGAAGGTTGAATCATTATCTTTAAGAAGATCCCCAGAGTGATATAACTGGAGATCTTCTCTTAATGCTTCTTCTGCATCTTTCTTTAACTTGAACCCACTTCGTTTACGCTGCTTCCGTCTGCCGTTCTCATCTTTCCCTATATCAAACACATAGTACCAATTGCCGTTTCTCTTATCTTTTTTTACTGATGCCATTAATCGTTCTCCTTTTTATTTTTACCAGCTAGGGCGCTCTCCCCATCCGGTATTGCTTTTTTCGTAACCTTCTTTTAATGCACTGATAACATGTTCCTTAGCATCTTTATTGAACTAATTTCACCTGTTACTTGAACAGCAAAAACAAGTCGAAGAAAAGAAAACAATGCTTAAAAATGAACAGTACACACTGGAACTAGAAAAACAAAAGATATTAGACCATATTGAAGTAGCTAAAAAAGCAGGGGATGACACTAAAGAATTAAAAGCCCAATTACAAATGAAAATTCAGGAACTTGATGCCAAGATTAATCAGATCGCTATCTTAGATAAAGATAAGGAAACAATCCAAAATTCCATTTCTGAGCTTAAAGAAACGCTTAAATTTGAAAAATATATTACAGACGATCTTAAAGAAGAACTTTCAGTTTTTATTCTGGAAGGAGAATGGTCGAATGATAGCCTATTTGATGAAACTGAACTTTATGAAAAGAGCATAGAGGAGATGGAAAAGAGAAATGCGCCACCAATTAACATTACCTTAGATGTAGTTAACTTTTTCAATTGTCTTTCTGAATCTCATAACTGGGATAGGTGTTCACTTGGCGATACTGTTAGAATCAGATCAGAAGAACTGAAGACTGATGTGAAAGCTCGACTTGTTACATTTAATTTTGATTTTGCTCAAAAGACAATGGATGTAACAATATCAAATGGAAAGAAGATTAAAAGCGATTTTGAAACCATCAGTAATATGATGTATACATCTATAAAAACAAACACGGATTATAACAAAAGAAAAATTGACTGGGAGAATGCAACTGAAAATTTCAATATTAGGAATGACAGAATAGCTGTAAAACCTAACCCTCCAATTATTAAAAGAGACGGCACAGCTATATCTCATACAAACAATGATGATGGATCAGTAGATATCACAATAGAATGGGATTATCCAACTTCTAATGAAGACAAGTATAATATTGATGGATTTGAATTGTATCTATATTCTAGCAACGATAAGGATGAATATGTTTTCGGTTCAAAGATGGCCAGTGAAGACCTGAAGAATGTAAAGTATGACAAACGAGCTGCAGCGTTCACAGGGTTGCCCTCTAATAAATACTACACCATTGGTATTCAAGCCTATCGAAGAGTTGATGCAGATATAGAGATAACTCAATTCATTGGATCTGACATCGTAAAATCCCTTCACCCAAACGAAAACCCCTACCTCCCTTCTTCTACTGTAGAGGTGAGTGGAAACCTTAATGGAAAAGTAAACAATTTGTATACTATATCATCAGTAGCGAAGCCTGAAACTCCAGAAGCGGCAACGATTTGGATCGATCCAAAGACTAATAAACAAGAGCTTTTCAATGGTGAAGAGTGGATTGTGTCTTCTGCGGGCTCGGCTGATTCATTAAATGGTTACACGGCTTCAACACTGTCCACGCCTAATTCAATACCTGTACGTAATGACCAAGGAATCATTACAGGTTCTATAGATGGGAACGCTGAGTTTCTTGGTGGTAAACCATACTCAGAATACGCGCTATCCTCGGATGTTCCTCAGTTGGCTAGAGGGACATATGTTGGTGATGGAACAATTAGTAAGCAAATATCACTGCCTTTTACTCCAACACATGTGAAAGTGTGGCCAGTGTCTTCTAATGATTCCATGTTATTAATTGATGAGACAGGAGGTTATACGTATCAGGTAAATGAAATGGGAATATACCTGATTGGAGGAAACTCTACATATGGAATTATAAACGAACTTGGGTTTATAACAGGCTCAGACGGCAATCAAAGAGGGAATAAATTAAATACAAAGTACATCTGGGAAGCATATAGGCATGTACAAAAAACAGGCGTATCCTTATTGGATACGTCTGTTTTTTGTTGGAATAGTGAGTGAAATAACCGATAATAAGTAAAGATGGGAAGGGGAGGTTAATTTGTCAAAAAAGAAAATCATACTTCTAATATCAACACTTAGTGTTGTGGCAGTTGGTATTATTCTAGCTATAACAATTCCGATGTACATAAACAGATTAGACACCAGTAATTTAGACTCAATTGCCGAGAAAGTGGGAAATGATAAGGGAGTCAAGAAAAACTTTAATCAAGTGTGGATGTCTAAAACCGATAAATCCAATGATAAAGTATACGACTTATCTTTAGCAGCTAAACCATCTTTTACATCGCTATCAGATAAAGAAAAGTTGCTTACAGTGGGTGAAGCAATGGAAGTAGCTCAAAAAAACTCTAATTTTAATAAAATAAACTGTGGAAAAGATAAGGTTTGCTCAATCAGTCGTATCTATATTTTGCCGGATAAAAATGATAAAGCAGTCAGTTATGAAGTTGCTTATGATCCATTAAATACCCCTGAAGAAAACACTTTACTAATAAAAGATCGTGTAGATGATAATCCTGAATCAACTGGTTTCCAAAGAAGAGAAGTTACATACAGCGAAAATGATGAACAACAGTCTGAAGATGAAGAATATCAAGAAAAGAAAATTGCTATTGGCATGACCAAGCAGGAAGTTATCCAACTTAAAGATTGGGGCAGACCTATGTCTATTAATAAGACAACGACAGCATCAGGAATAAACGAACAATGGGTTTACGGCAGCAGATACCTATATTTCGATAATGGAGTATTAACAACAATACAAGAATAAAACAGCTCTATCCTTAACCGGATAGGGCTTTTTCTTTCGGACATTTGAGTCTAATCTGAAAATAGACCACACAATAAATAGACCCCTCACAAATAACTGTGAGGGGGTCTTTTTTGATTTACAAACTATTTTAAAGGAAGTATATATTAGTGTAATAATTTAAAGGTTAATAAAAAAGAGCAGGATTAATTAATCTGCTCTTTTTGTGTGATTAAATTATTTTTTATAGGGACGTCGATTTAAAATAAAATTCAAAACTGATGCTATAATAAGTACAATTGCACTGACAAAGATCAACATTATCCCCTTATCTTTATCAAGTGCTATTCTCCCTACTAGAATAGCAATTATAAATATCAGAACGAAAAATATATTTAAACCCTTATACAGATTCATACGAATCGCCCCTTTAAAGTTAATTAATTTTCATCTCTAACTCTGACAGTTTGCTTCCCTTTATAGTTCGTTCGTTCATAATAAACTGTTTTAATTCTGAATTTCTTGTTGGATTTCGGGCTTCTTTTGATGTATGTTTTGAACGACAGATTTCCATGATACATCTCCCTATAACTATATGCAGCTCCACCTAAAAAAGATGCTACAGCTCCTGGTGTCCCACCAAAGAAACCTACCCCAGCAATTACAATACCTCCTGCATAAGAACCAGCTCGTCTGTCCGGATTTTTATAATACAGTTTGTAGTTTTTGGGAAGAGTAGATTTCGACATACATTTATAAGCTGGATAACAAGCTTCAGCCTTTTTTGTTTCGGTAAATGTCCCAGAAACCAATAGAGTTAGCACAAAACCTAAAGCAATGATTACCTTGACAACTTTTTTCATTTTTACCATTCCCCCTTTATTTTTACAATTGAATACTAACATTAAAAAAGAGGGGATTAAAGTCCTACAACCTTAAAATAACATTAAATTAAGCACATAATAAATAGGAATATATATTATCAGATGAGAATTATTAACTGTTCCTCTCTTCTTATTCTCATCCATTACAATTTCGATGACTAATCTAAAGTGTGACCTATTTTAAATCAGTTTTTTAATCGACTTTCAACATCAAATAATCGCTTATTCAATAGCTCTGTCTTATTATCTACGTTCTGTATATGTTTAAGGTGAGCCGCAATATCTTTTGGCTGATTCTCTTCCAGGCGGTCTAACTTAACGTTAATCTGATTAAATTCCTTCTTTGTTTCTTCTCTAAAATCATTTAGCTCAGACTTAATGCTTTTCACTTCTCTTGAAAGTTCGTATATTGCTTGTAAAATTTTATCTTCCATCCCGTTCACCTCTCCGTACAGTATAACAGCAATTGCAATACTTTTGATTGTCCGAAATTTGTTACCAACGAATATTTCAATGGTTTTGTTTAACGAATTTTAAAAAAATAAAAGCAATACTTTTGCTTAAGACTCTTTAGGGTCATCCTCTACAAACTCTACAACTTCCTGAATTGGACAATCAAGGTACTCGCAGATCTTGTGAATTACAGAAAGCGCTACATACTCATCTTTGTTTAATTTGGCCATTGTTCCAGGAGCTAGACTCAAGTCCTGTTTTAAATCCAAATTCGTTTTGTCCTTCAATATCAATGTCACCTTTAATGGTTTATAACTTAATTTTAATGGTTTCATATTTCAAGATCACCTGTTTATAATTCAATTTCTTGAAGTAATTATAACACATATTGAACGTGAAGAATAAAAAGTCTTAATAAAATTGCAAGAAAGTGTTGACTTAAAATCGCATAAGTTGTAATCTTAATTCAAGAAGTTGAAGTGATGATAAAGCAAATTGGACGGAAGGAGCAACAATTTGAAATCAACAGCTGAAAAAGAAACTAAGCCCTCAGGGCAAGTTGTAATCAAAAAGAGAACCTTTTTAGGTGAATTCAAGCTTGAAGATTACATTGACCAACAATTCAAAATTGCACTGAGACAATGAGGAGGCCTTGAATTGAAGCGAATAACCTAACGTACAATCAATGTAAATAAACCGGCAAGTATTATAATTGCTCCACAAACTGTAATAAATGTTCCATTTTTTCGTTGTTCTGATTTAGCTGTTATTATCCCTCTGATTAGATAATAAAGGCCGACTAATATTAGAGTCCAATAAAAGAAAGCGCCATTTAAGGTAAACCCTAATATGAGAAATAAAAGAACCAATGCTAGCGATGTGTAATGGAAAAGTCTGAATGTAAGATTAGTCATTATAAACCTCCTAGTTTAAATTATCCTTAAAATACAAATAATGGGTTGTTGTTCAAGCTGCATCACATATTCCACCTGAGCGGGTTCAAGGTTTTCATAGCCGATCTTCTTCGCGATTTCCAAATACTCATCCGGATCGGTGACACCATCGGCCAGCTTTTTCTTTAGATCCTTGATTTCCCGCTCTTTCGCTTCTTCCTTTTTAATCGTCAAATAAGCATCCGAATGTCTTGCGATATCGCCTTTTTTATTATGGATGTCGCTTTCACGGTACGCTTTGGCGTTGTAGTGAAGCGGCGTGGCGCTTTTTCCTTTGCCTGTTGCGTTTTGAAGCTGCTGAAAGTCGGCTTGGATGAACTGTTCGTTCGCTTCGGTTTCTGCGTATTCTTTCGTTAGATCGTGATCAAGCTTGCCGAGCTTATGTATCGTTTCGCTTCTTTTTTTGTCAGCTGAAGAAAGCTTCTGATCTGTGCTTTCCGTTGAAAATAGATCAAGCGAGATGATGTCATCGATCTCACCGAGGATGGAGCGCATGTCCTTTTTCTGCTCTTCCATAATTGCCTTTGATTTACTGAGGGCGTGGGTGAGCTCGTGCTCCAGAAATGATTCTTCTACATGAGATCCGGAAAGACCTGCGTCTTCGATTTTGCCGGGAAGGCTTGTGAGAAATGCGATTTTCATGTCGATCAGATCAAGCCAGCTGTCTGTGACGCCGGCGTGGTCTTGGAAAAAGGCTTTGATATTGTCAGCGCCCCGGCCTGAAAAGTCGCTGTCACCGAGGTCAGCCATACCTTGAAACGATTTTTTTAGATTGACCATCTGACCGCGCAGTTTTTTATATTCACCCGCGCGCTGTTTGTCAGCGGCCAGCAGGGTGGTTGCTTCAAAAACTTTCATGACCATATCCTTTCATACGAAATACTTTAACAAGATATTACCATGTAGGAATGAAGAAACAGAACAATGTGTGATCAAGGAGAAGAAAATGAATAATTTGACCTGAGTCTTTGTCCTAAATCTTGTGTGGTTAAGAATTTGAGAAGAGAGGCTATGGGTGAGAAACCGGAGTGCAGGGAATTACTTGGCAGTGTTCGAATTAATTGAATTGGAAAGATTAAGCGGGTTAAAAAGGTTGGAACGTATTATTAGATAATGAATTATGGTGTGTGATAGATGAAGATGCAAGATGATGGTGAGGTATTAACCGGAATTGATAGATTAACGGAAAATAATGTATAATGTACCAGGCAGCTTTGAACTCATTGAAGGTGATGAACATGAAGAAATGGAAAGTTTTTATAAGGTGAAATAATTCTGAATTAAATGAAGAGATTAAATTTGTATAAGTCTTTTTGTTCTGTCTTTATTACTGACGCCCCTTTTACTTTGCTATAATGCAACTCTAAGGTTGCAGATCGCAAATGATCGAGTGCGGTGTATGAACGGGGGCAATGATTATGGTAAACAAAATATTACGCAAAATAAATGGAGCAACAATCTTCTTTGTATTGGTTTTAGCATTTGATTTAACTGTTTTCTTAATGTCTCATGATGGTTATTACTTAAGCTTTGTAGTGGAAACAAATTATATTTTCCCTGTACTGCTTACTTTAGTCGGTTTTTTTGTGTTAGCTCGTAGATATAAAATACGGCAATTATATGTAATTTGCTTAACAATTCCAGTAGTACTTATAGTTGCATTGTTGGCGGCAACTGGTGATTCATATGGGACCATTTCTTCGCCAGCTAAAAATGTAACAGTAACCATAGAATATAGAAACGCCACCTTAGGGGAAACGAATCACTTTTACGATTTTTATGTGCATGTTCCTAGTTTATACCCTGGTTTAATGAGAAAAGTGAATAAGGACACCGTATATATTATGACCCGAAATACCGAGGGTGAAGACGACCTTGATGTGTTAGGAGTAGGTAATGCCGAATGGAAAGATAACAAAATAATTTTCCATTCAGCATATGAAAAGGCGATTGAGGTTGATTTATAGTTTTAGTCTAAATTGACGCATTTCAATGAAACAGATCGGGGGATCGCAATGAAAATTTTAAAATTTAAATTTGACGATTGGTTCTTTGAGTTACATGCAGCATTTAAAGTTAATTTGGATATCCAAACAGATTATGATATCCAGAAGGATATGCTCATGATGAGTAAAGCGATACTCAAAACAACCGGCTATACAAAGTTCTTAACCCAAGATACATATATTAGATATGAAGAAAGCAACTCAGTTTATTGTCATTATTATTTTGAAGAAACTAAGTAAATATGCATCATAAGGAACTCTCGTCTTTTTTAGGAGGAAGGTATGTCAATTTTAACAATAATTGAAATCGTGTTAGTGGCAACTGTATTAGGTTTATTTGCATGGACTTTTAAAAAAGAGAAAAATACTGATGAAGATGTATTAAATTATGCTAGATATATGATTTATTTGCTTGTAGCTGAAGTTGCATTGTATGTCGTATTTCAAATTGTTTAAGTTTATTCTAGGCAAAGAGAGATGTGAATCATGATAGATGTCTTAACTCATATCTTAAAAAATGACAGACTGGATGAATACCCATTATTTAAAAAGTTTTGCTCTCTCAAAGATAAAGGGTTACGTAAGGAATCCTTTAAAGCACTATCTTCCTTTATTGATGTAGCCAAGACGTGGGATAATCATGCACAACAGAATTTTGCTTGTTGGCTATTTGCTTTATTAGAAACATCTGATGATATTCACCATATACTTGTTCACCCTTTAGAAACGGATCTTTTAAAGCCTCTGCTTGAAGCATGGATGAAGAGTAACCCCGAAGATCCAAGACCATACAGGTGGTATGGTGTGTTTTTAAATACTGAAAACCGTATCGATTACTTAAATAATGCACTTAGACTGGGCGGCAGTAATGAACAATTATCTTTATTAACGTTAATCGATATTCATTTGAACGCCTTGTGGTATTCATTTCATCACATATCCGAAGATTTATATCTAGGCGATATTAAAGAAGATCAAGCACTTCTTACCAAGTCCCGGCAGTTGAACAACAAGATAGAATGTCAACAAACAAGAAAAAGCAATAACGAACAGCTTAACTATTATCAAGATTTGTTGAATGACTGGTTGTTGTTTAAAGAAGAACAATCAAAGGGATTTGTTGAATGGTGTGAAAATAAGGGCAGAAGCTATCCTTGGGTCAAATCTTATTATTACGAAAAATAGCAATTGCAAGCATTTTTGTTTTTTAATCGTAAGGGGGGAGATAGATTTGATGGTAGTAAGATACCTAGCTGTCCTTATTTTGTCGGCCATATGTTCTACACTGGTATATGTGATCACCCTGCATCAAGCTGAATATGTTCCTTATCTTATAATTAGCGGGATCATGTTGACATGTTATTCAATTTTTTTATTGCCATTGCAGTTTATCTTAAACCGAAAACCTAGAATGTTCAATTTTAAATATCTCTTACTATACACAGTGTTTTCATTTATTGCATGGCTAATCATGTCGGTTCTCTTTGAACTTTATAACCCATTAGGGTCTATACTAGCGAGTTATGAGATATATTTATTCAGCGTATTATTTTCTCTGATCTTTTGGCTTTGGGACTCTATTCTTGTACAAAAAGTTGTGGTTAAGTAGCTGAGCTCTAAGTAAAAACACTTTCGGAAGGGTGAGTAACTTTGAAGTGAACGGATTTAGGATGGAGAGAAAAAAGCATTGTTGCGGAAGGCTGAGGTAAATGGGCATCAATCCTGGAAGACCTTCATCAGCAGCGATTTAAGTATGTTGAATGGAAGCGGCTTGTTTAAATTCTAAACATTTATATGTTAGTACATAAATTGTAAGATTTACTTATATCAACACGGCATGATAAAGAAAAGGGTTGTTTATGTTGAACTGGAAAAGAAATGAAAAATTTATGTTTGCAGGAACTTTAATTGCAATTTTCTTGATTTTAATATTTAGCGTTATATTTATTAAAGGAGCGAGCCATACTCCCGGTAAGGATGATGTTGCTGTTTTTGGGAAATTTGCAATCAGCAGACCGCCAGTCAACTATGATCTATATAATAAAGACAATTCCAAGACGGTTTTAGAAAACGTTACGGGTTACTATGAATCATCTGACTTCCAAGTTTATGTGCAAAATAATACTGATTTTGTTGTGATTAATAAAGGAACATTATATGAGAAAAGATCGCTGAAGAAAGCTTCGAAAAACGATAGGAGAATGTTAAGCAGAATAAATAAATTTGAGGAAGAATAAAGAATTTATTAATCAGAAAAAAACACAAAATGTGATGTATTGAAATTATTTCTCAGAGGAGAAGTTTATGGATTTACTTAATTGGACTTACATTATATCTACAATTATAGGAGCTGCTGGGTTCATAAGTTTATTGTGGTTCTCTTATCTTAATAACAAAAGTGAAAAATAAAGCAGAGCATTGGGTTAATTTGTATATTGATTATGATGATCAAAGCTAAAGAGTAAGGGGATTAATGATGACAGAAGACTTTTATTGCGATGAAGTATTAAGCGGAAAAACAAAAGTAAATAAAGTTTTAGAAACCGAGAATGTATTGGCGTATCATCATACAAGACCTTTTTGGCCGGTGCATATTGTTGCTATTCCTAAAAAACATATCTCTTCTTTAATCACTTTGGAAGAAGACGACAATGAACTTTTACTCGAGTTGCTGGGTGTGATTAAAAAGGTTGCGGCGAAGGTGACAAAAGAAAGTGGTTCTTGCAGGGTGCTTACAAACTTAGGAGATTATCAGGATTCAAAGCATCTGCATTGGCATATAGCTTCAGGAGATCCATTGAGATAAAAGAATCCTTTTAAAGTGAAAATTATAAAATTGACCTACAGGATTTATGAAATTCCAAAGAAACTCCAAGTAGCAGTTGATTCTAAATGGCCAAAAATTGGGGATATAAAGATGAAATTGTATAATGAATTTATAAATATAGCTAAAACTCTTAATAAAGAGTTAGACATTATTCCATTATTATATGGATCTTTAGGTCTTGAGAAGGTAACTGGGTTGAACTTTTCACCAGAAGACATTGATATCCTTATTCCTGTAATATTTTTAGAGGAAAAGTGGGAAAAGCTAAAAAAAAGTATGGAACTGCAAGGATATAAATTGGTTGATTTACATGAGCATGAATTGAGGAAAACGAATACTAAAATAGGCATTGCTTGCATTGAGGATTTAAAACCATTTGCAGACGTAGACTATAATAACCTAGGGGTTTTTGAAGATGACGGAGCCAAATATCATTTGCTGACTATTGATGATTACCTCAAGGTTTATAATAAGTCTTTATTAGATGGATATAGAAGAACAAAGAAGAGTAATAAAGATCAAAGTAAAATTAACATATTGAATAAACTAATACAGTATTAATTAAATATTTGTACATTATCATGGCGGCAAAATCATAAAACACTTTACTGCTCAACACCTCATCACTCCATTTTTGCATAATCTTCGTTTATTTCAGTTGTTATCCTTATACATGCTTAAAATATTCCAATCTAGAGAAAGTATATCTGTAGACGGTATTGGAATGCAGACATTTGGATTCAAAAAAGAAATATCGGCCGTATACTCAATAACCCCCTTACCATTAACTGTGAGGGGGTCTATTTTTATTTATCTTATTAATTTGGAAAATGCGTTGACTTACAATCCATATTCAAAAAGATCAATTGCTTTTAGATTCACCGTTCTTTTTGCTCCTGACAATCTTTTTGTCGACTAAATCACTTTGTTTAAGTTGAATTGGTTGTTAGAACATCATGTGATGCACCTCCTTTAAAAAGCATACACACATATGAGAGGGCTGAAAATTACCCGTATGAATTGGGATACGGCGGTCCACATGGCTTTTCGCATGGAGCCAACATGCGGCAACTGGTCAACAGCTTTAGAAACTTCATCCTAACAGGGAAATGCGGCGAGCATTGGGAATATAAAGAAATATAGGCTTTACAGCTATGCAGGATGTATGAATATCCGTCAGCCGGCGAAGGAAAGACAATCTCCATGTGTCGTGACAGTTCGGATGCGGGTGAATGGAACTTCCCATTCATCCGCTGTTATGTCAGGGGACGAAAAGACTTTTTTTGAGGAGGAAGCGGAATGATTAAATTTACACGGCCATCGCCTATGAAGAAAACATGCACGATGCACCCGGAAAAGGAATCTGTCAGATCGGTTTCGTTTACTGATTTTAACGGCAATTCTGTAACAGTAACCCTTTGTCAAATGTGTCTGGCTGAATTAAAAATGAAAGCCGCGACTGAATACAGGAGCATGACCGAGGAGCGGGCCAAACTGAATCGTTTCAAGATTGGTGATCATGTGTATTTAGAGCATTTGGGAGTCGTCAGCGAGATAAAAAACATGGAAGGCGTTCAAGTGGCAAACAGGACAGACGCAGACGGAGTGCGAAAGGCTACCCCTAAGGAAATCGCAGAATACAAAAAGCAGGAGAAGCAATAACAAGGAAATTCTATCAGCGGTATTACTTACGGGAGCGGCGGCCGTTGCGCTGTCTGCCGAAGAGATAGCGCAGTTATTAGGGGTTAAAAAAGGAATTATGTAGAAGAATATTGAGCGTTCCCGCATGAAAATGAAAATAGAGCAGATCACAGCCTATTCTGTTTAGCGTGAATAGGTTGTTTATTTATTGAAACATAAGAAAGGTTTTCAAAAAAATCTTTAAAGAATACTATTGTTATAGGTATAATGGTGTTGTTTATTGTAACAATTTAGGGGATTTAAAGAGGGTGATGTTAATGTACAATCTTAAAGAACGTGATGCAATTAAACGGTTCTTAAATGAGGAAACCGTTAATACAAGCGAAGCAATTAAAATATTGGGCTTCACTCGTCAATACCTAAACCAGTTAGTTAAAGTGGGGAATTAGAGCCGATGAAAGAAATGCCTCGGGACAGGCTTTTTCTGAAAGAGGATATTTTGGATTTTTAAAAATATAGAAGGAAATGAGCAAATATGAAAAAATTAATCGATGGTTCAACGATCTTATTCTTTATTCTGTTTGTGATATTGTTCACTAATTTTAATTATGGTTTTCTTAGCGCTATCGACATCATTACTATGATTTTGGCTTTGATCTGGTTGATATTGACGATAATTAATATAACCCTAAAATGGAGAAACCTTCGAAAAGGCTAAGTTTATTTTTGAGAGTATAGACGAGCTGAGAGATTTTATGGATAAAGAATCATAACGACATCTGAAGCCATTGAAATAATCGGATGCAGCCGGCAGAACCTCAAGCAGCTGGTGGATTATAAAACATTGGTTCCGATTAAAACTACGAACAGAGATCGCCTATTCTTGAGAAAAGATATTGAAGGCTATAAAAAGAAACGTTGATTGCACCCTGTCAAAAGGGTGTTTTTTCGTCTTATGGTTGCTACTTATTTATGAAGGGTGCTTTCGTTCGACAAATTTTGCGAATGGTTCCTTTCTCCTACTCCTTAACCGATAATAAGATGAGAGGGGGCAGAAGAGTTGAAAAAAATATTTATAATCATTCCTATACTGATTTTTGTTCTATCAGGTTGTGGCGTGGATACAAAAGAGGCTGAAAAGTTTTTAAAAGAGCTGTCTAAAAATAAAACGGTATCACAATATCTTAGTGAAGCGCCAACTTTAGATTACACTAATCCTATAAAGAAGTATTATGATTTTAAAATCAACCTGTCCATGAATAAGAAATTCACGCAACTTTCTAACAAGGAAAAATATAAAATTCTTTACAAAGTTTATGAGTTAATTGAGGATAAAGGTTTTTCTAAGGTAATCAGCTGTGGAGATAAGTATACTTGTTCAGTAGATGAAGTACATGCAAAGTATAAAAACGATGATTATACAATCGATTTTAAACACGGGGATTCTTTGTACCAGTTAGAAAAAAATGATGAAGTAATTTTTGATTTAGAGGATGAAAAAGAGAAAAGAAATGAAAATTCATCAGAAGAAGAGGCACAATCAGCTGATGACCAAACCATATATAATTACATGGAAAACGAATTTAATAGAATTACAAATTACGGGGAAAATTACACCCCAGAGATCCATGATTCAATGGTTACTGAGCTAGCAAGCGAAAAGTTTGGTATAACTGTTGATGAAGCAAATGAAATATACGTGAGCATGTCTATGAATAAATATAAATAAATATAACAGGCGTAAATCCTAGAATAAGATTCATAATTCTAAAGCACCTCATTCCGAAAGGTGCTTTTTTATATTCTCTGTAAACTGATTCTGGTAAATCTCAGGAAAACTATTGGTGGTTAACGGTCTGAGTGCGGCGTCGGTTTAGAGGGAATATCTTTTCAAAAATAAACACGAATCAGAAGGGGGCGGGGGTGAATGAAGATGGCCGAAAAGCATATTCAGGCGTATAAGGATTACGTCAAAGGCATGAAATACAAAGGCCTTGCCGAGAAATACGGGGTGACAGTGAACACCATTAAATCGTAAAAACAGCGGCGGGGCGGCTCCGGCAAGAAATCAAACGCTGTATCACACGGGTTCTTCTCGAAATATCTGCCGGAAGAAACACTATCCATTGAAGAGATTCAGGGGTGTTTTCAATTAAATTTTCAGCTGATTTCCTAACTGTCACGGAAAACATCTCACAGGAAATATATTGACTTTCATCTTGTTTGTAATGTTAATTAGAAGATGTATACAAAATCATTATAATGAGGAGGTCTGGATGTGAAAAATAAAGCGAGAATACAAGTTGGAATATGCATTGGACTTTTATGTTTAAGCTTTACTGGTTTCAATCCTTTATTTGGCTCAGCGCATGCTGAAGCGAAATCTATAGAGGACGCAAAAATGACAAGCTGTATAACGAATCAGAAATTTGTTCAGCTTGAGAAAAAATTTGATGCCAGGCTCGGCGTTTATGCGATTGATACAGGTTCAAACAAGACAATTGCCTATCGGCCGAATGAACGGTTTGCTTACGCATCAACCTATAAAGTTCTGGCTGCAGCTGCTGTTCTGAAGAAAAGCTCAAATGAAAAACTTAATGCCATCATCCGCTACAGCAAAGACGATTTAGTTACATATTCTCCAATCACAGAAAAACACCTGGATACAGGCATGAGCCTGAAAGAAATCTCAGAAGCCGCTGTCCGTTACAGCGATAATACCGCCGGGAACCTATTGCTGCAGCAGCTTGGCGGTCCCAAAGGTTTTGAAAAATCATTGAAACAGATCGGGGATCATGTAACGAAAGCTGATCGATTCGAGACGGATCTAAACTCTGCGATTCCCGGGGATCGTCGTGACACAAGCACCGCAAAAGCACTGGCAACTGACCTTAAGACTTTCGCTTTGGGTAACACTCTCACGGCTGACAAGCGCACGATTTTAACAGATTGGATGCGGGGCAACGCTACCGGCGACGAACTGATTCGGGCAGGCGCTCCTGCAGGATGGGAAGTCGGCGATAAATCCGGAGCCGGAAGCTACGGCACACGAAACGACATTGCGATCGTTTGGCCGCCTGACAGAGCCCCAATTGTTTTGGCAATCCTGTCAAACCGGTTTACGGAAGATGCCAATTATAATAATGCTCTTATCGCTGAGGCTGCAAAAGTCGCTCTAAATGCTCTTAAATAAACATTGCCGTTCATTTTTATGGACGGTTTTTTATATGTTGAGAATGCGGTATGCCGGTTTCGATGTTATAATGTAAAGCCATAAAATGATGGGAAGAGGGGGAATTTCGATGCATTACATAACGGCATGCTTAAAAATCATCAGTGATAAAGACCTTAATGAAATAATGAAAGAGTTCAAAAAACTTGAGGAAGAAACGAACAAAGAAGAAGGCTGTATTCAGTTCCATGCTTATCCGCTCGAACCATCAGAACGCAAAATCATGCTTTGGGAGATTTGGGAAAACGAAGAAGCTGTTAAAGTCCATTTTACGAAAAAACATACAAAAGACGTTCAAAAACAAGAATTAACGGAAGTAGAATGGTTAATGAAAAGCAATGTGAATGAGTAAAAGGCTTTGTCTGTTGTTGGCTGACTTTGCCGGCAACCATCATCAGTTTTATTCACTAAAACCCTTGCTGTGCAAGGGTTTTTTACTTTAAAAAGTTCTTTATATGGCAGTCTTTTTATGGGTAAGGAACAGACTTGGAATGAAGATGGCCGCAAGGATGATGACGGATACTAAGAATCCGGCATGGTAGCCTTTTAAACTGTTCGAAATCGTCGGCTGCAATCCTTGTATGACAGTTGCGGTAACGGTTGCGATCACAGCTGAGCCAAAGCTGGAACCGAGGTTTTCAATCATATGAATACCGACACCCGCTTCCGGAAGCTGTTTGCTGTCAAGACCTGTATAAGCGTCACTCATCAATGGGAGCATAATTCCTCCAAAACTGGTGCCGCGGATAAATAATACGACGGAAATCCAAACCATACTTGTGTTATCGGTGATAAAAATAAGCGGGATAGATCCGATCAGCGAAAGAACAAGACTGACCGTAACCACGTATTTCGCACCGATCTTATCAATCATTTTTCCGATCAGCGGACGAGTCACGAGCATTCCGACTCCTTGAGGGATTAAAGCGAGTGCTGCTCCGGCTGCCGTGAACTGACGAATGTTTTGAAAAAACAGCGGAAGTATTAACATCGGCCCCATGATGGCAACATTCGCTAAGAACAACCCGATCGAAGATGATAAGAAGCTTTTGTTTGCAAACAAATTCATAGGCAGCACGGTTTGGTTTTTCTTGATCTGATTATATACAAGATAAATGGCTGCTGAAACAAGACCGATGCCCGCCCATAAAATGGTGTCGCTATTGTTAAATGATGCATGATCCGCCGCTTTTGTAATACCGTACATCAATGCCGCGCTCATTAATGACAAATTGATAATCCCGAAAATATCGAGTTTACGATCTTTGTTGAATGGTTCAAAGTCTGGAATGGTTTTCATCATAAGCGGTGCAGCAATCAAAACGATGAACACGTTGATGTAAAAAATCCAATGCCATGAAGCGCCTTGGACGATGAAGCCTCCGATGACAGGTCCTAAGATCGGGCCGAAGATCATAGGGGTGCTGACGATTGCCATCACTTTTCCCAGGTTTTCCGGACCTGCCGTTTTAACCAAGAGTGTTGACATAAGCGGAGTCATAATGCCGGCGCTGAATCCTTGAAGCAAACGGAAGAAGATGAAGCTGGAAACGTCACGGCTCATCCCCGCAAAAACAGAAATGACACCAAAGGCGATGACTGAGCCGATGAAGATTTTCTTACCGTTATATTTATTCATAAGCCAGCCGGATACGGGTACTGCAATCGCAAGTGCTAACATATAGCCTGTAACGGACCACTGAATGGTATCCAATGTCGTGTTGAAGTCTTTGGTCAGTTTGCCGATGGCGATGTTTACCATCGTAGAGTCAAGCATTGGAGCGATTGCTCCCAGTGCAATAGCCCAGGCGGCTGTGAGAACTTCTTTTGGCATCCGAAGTTCCTTTCTTTTATGTGTTGACATATTACTCTCCTCTCAAAATTGCTGTCTTTGTTTCCTTGTCAACAAAATAATAGAGTGATTTTGTTTCTTTGTCAACAATAAGAGGGATATAAAAAGGCAGCCCGTTTTCATGGAGCAGGGCTGCCTATGGTTTTATTCATATTTATTCCGATTTCATGTCTGCACCAAGTTTCTTTATTTCTGAATCCAAATGCCTGCTGTATGTTTCCACGAAGTTCAGCATCGTGTCAAATTGTTCATCAGTTACTTGTTCAAACACGATTTTGTCCCGTTCTTGAAACTCTTTGTGCAATTCCTCGTGAATTTTATAAATGACTTTTCCTTGCTCGGTAAGCCTGAAATAGATTTCTTTCTTGTTAAGCGGCTTCTGATAGCTTTCGATAAGGCCTTTATTGATAAGCTTCTTCGTTAATTTACTTATGGCGCCTCTTGTCATATAAAGGGACTCCGCAAGTTTTGTCACATTGGCGTCTTCAATTTTTTCGATGAATTCGATGCAATGCACTTCAGAAGGTTTATGCCCCTTAAGGCTTTCTTCCATCTTCAGCCTATTCAGCCACACCATCTTGTTAAAAAAGTCCCTGAAATCCGTGAGGAGCTGTTCTTTTTTGTCCATGTCCCGTCCTCCTGCTCGGTGGTGCTTACACAATATTATAAAATGTTTGTTTCTTTTTCAACAATCGTAAAGTTATGATTTAGGAACTGAGAGATAGTGCGCAGAAATAAGAAGGAGGGAGAACAGAAGAAGTATTCTATTTAAAAAGCGGTTTTTTAACCGAAACGCGGGTTTTCGGGTATTTTTCTTTCCGTATTCGTTACTTGCTCTGTTTCATAACAGGCCAACACTACAGCCTTATAAAAAAGCAGGCTGCACAATGAGCCTGCTTGAGATTCGCATCAATCATTTTCCTGTTGCGGCATCATGAAAAGCGTCGATTGCGGTTGTGTATTTCAAGACGTTTTTAGACACTTTGGCGGTTGCGCCTAATGGATACGCGTCTGACAGAACGCTGGAGTGAGCTTCGGGTTCCCAGTAAAATACGCCGATTCCTTTGCCGTTCGGAACGGCTTTCACCAGTTTTATGGTGTCTTTTATGGTCCAGTAGGAATCTTTCGGATTATTTTCATCTCCGCCCAGTTCAACCACCATAACTTCCTTGTTGTAGCGTGAGGCGATGTCATTCAAATTAGATGATAAATGGCTGGTGAGCTCCCAGTACGGCTTGCCTTCCCAATAGGGATAGAACGAAACGCCGATGATGTCGGTTTTTCCTCCGTTTTTAAAGAATTGATCAAACCACCATCTGAATAGGCTGTTGTCCGTGCCGTGTGCCAAATGGCTGATGACCTTGGTGGCCGGGCTGACGAATTTCACGGCGTCATAGCCTTTGTTCAGTAAGGCGGTCAATTTGCTGAAATCGTTCGTGCTGCCGTCGGGCAGTAAAATTCCTGAATTCATTTCATTCCCTACTTGCACCCAATCAGGGGAGATGCCGTGATTTTTAAGTTCTTTCATGACATCGTACGTATGGTTATACACGGCTGCCTGCAGCTGGCTGTTTGAATAACCGTTCCATTGGTTCGGCTTGATCTGGTGTCCTGGATCAGCGAACACATCACTGTAATGGAAGTCAACCATTACCTTCATTCCTAACGCTTTTGCCCTTTTGGCCGCCGCAAGTACGCCCGCTTTGTCACTATAGCCGAGCATGGTCCATGTTGTACCGTCTTTCAGCCAATAATAGCTGCTTGGCGGATTCACAAACACTCTCAGTCTCACGGCATTTATTCCGTGATCTTTAAGAATCTGCAAGGCATCTTTCTGTTTTCCGCCGTCATCCAGCCAGCGCACACCTTCGTCCTCCATTTGTTTCAGCCAACCTATATCAGCGCCATAGGCAAACGGGGCTTCCGCTTTTGCTTTAGGAGACTTCTCAATGAATGTAAAAGCAGTGAAAATGAGAGAAAGACAGATTGCGTTTACAAATACACGTTTCAATCGGTTTTTGAACATCACAATACCTCCTGATAAAAAAGATTGTTGATTGATTTCACTCTGAATGTTTCAGCTGCCATTCTCCAATAACGTCGTGAAACGCTGAAACGCCTGAATTCCTTCGGGTGTCATTTTAAAAACGCCTGCATCGGTCAGCGCGCGTAAAAATACATTCGCGGTTTCTTTTTGTAAAACAGCGCCTGCATTCTCCGGTGTCACGTCTTTATCCGCTTTGATGTTTTCAGCCCACGGAAGATGAATATCTTTGATGTCATGAGGTTCATTCAGTAAATACTTTTTCACTTCTGCCAGCTCATCTTTCAGGCGGGGAGGTAAAACGGCGAGTCCCATCACTTCAATCAGACCGATATTTTCTTTTTTGATGTGATGGACATCTTGATGCGGGTGAAAAATGCCATCCGGATAATCTTCGGAGGTGCGGTTGTTTCTGAGAGCGAGATCGATTTCAAAATCCGTTCCCCTGCGTCTGGCAATTGGAGTGACGGTATTATGGGGTTCATTCGTTTTTGCGATGATGCTGACGGTTTCGTCTGAATATTCCCGCCACTTTTCAAAAACATACGCAGCGGCATCTGTCAGCAAATCCGGATCTTTTGCGCGAAGGCGGATCACTGATACCGGCCACTTCACGGCTTCGGCCTGAACGTCTGGAAAATGACGCATATGAAAAGGATAGAGGGAACCCGCTTTTGCCATCGGAAACTCATGGGCGCCGCCTTGATAATGATCGTGAGAAAGAATGGAGCCTCCTACGATCGGCAAGTCTGCGTTTGATCCCGCGAAATAATGCGGGAAAATTTCCGTAATGGCCAGAAGCCTTCTGAAGCTGTCACGGCTGATGTTCATCGGCTTGTGCACGCTTGATAGAAAGATGGCATGCTCGCTGTAATACGCATAAGGAGAGTATTGAAAACCCCATTGTTCTCCCGCTAAGTCAAGCCTGATGATGCGGTGGTTTGAACGGGCGGAGTGGTGCGGTGTACCGGCATACCCCTCGTTTTCCATACAGAGCAGACATGTCGGATACCGGTTTTCCGGACTGTTTTTTACCGCGGCGATGTCTTTAGGGTCTTTTTCCGGTTTTGATAAATTAATGGTGATGTCCAATTCTCCAAAAGGTGTTGATGAGCGGTACACGATATTTTTTCGAATGGCCCGCGTCTTAATATAGTCGTTGTTTTGGCTCAGTCGGTAAAAGTAATCTGTTGCTTTTCTCGGGCAATCTGATAACAATTCGCTGAACGCGGCATTGATGAGAGAAGGGGCCGGTGTGATCACGTCCATGATTCTGCTTCCCAGCATGTCTCTTTCAGCCGGTGTATCGTTTATGATTGACCGTTTTACCGCGTCTTTCACCATTTCGTCCAAATAGTGGAGCCTGTTTTGTTTCTTGATATGTTTCGGTTCTGCATAATCCGTCAGTCCGAGCAGATCGAGAAGTCTGTTTCTTGTATAAATCACATCTGTTTCATTTATGTCGCCTAAGACAGTGCTTTCTTTCAGAAACCCTGTCACTGATTCAAAAACTTCAATGACCGCCGCCTCCATTTCATTTGTCCTTGTATCCGTTTGGATGTTGCCGATGCCAATTCCATGCTGACGCAATGATTTCCGATATGTCCGTTTGTTTCGGATTCCAGCCCAGAATGTTCCGCGCTTTATCGCTGGAAGCGATGAGGGTGCTTGGATCACCGGGTCTTCTTGCGGCCGCTCTTACTTTTATGTCTCTTTCGGTCACTTGCCGGGCCGCTTCCGCCATTTCTGATACGGAAAACCCGCTGCTTGATCCTAAATTGAAAATGCCGCTGTCTCCGCCGTTTTGCAAATATTCCAGAGCGAGAATATGGGCATCGATTAAATCGGAAACATGGACATAATCGCGGATGCACGTGCCGTCTTTTGTATCATAGTCAGTGCCGAATATCAAAACCTCCTCGCGCTGACCGAGCGCGGTTTGTAAAAGGATAGGGATTAGGTGGGTTTCCGGATGATGATCTTCTCCGATGGAACCGTCCGTTTTCGCGCCGGCAACGTTAAAATACCGAAGCGAGACATATTTTATGCCGCAGGCGGTTTCACACCACTTCAGCAATTTTTCTGCCATGAGTTTTGATTCGCCATATGCGCTTTCCGGCTTTTCCGGCATGTCTTCCGTGATGGGCACTTTTTCAGGTTCGCCGTATACAGCGGTGGATGAAGAAAACACAATGTGTTTCACCCCGAATTCCTGCATGACCTCCAGTGTAATTTGCGTACCGTACACATTATTATTGAAATATGAAAGAGGGTCTTTCATTGATTCGCCGACAAGGGATTGAGCGGCAAAATGGAGAACGCCTGTTACGTTCTCCTTCGCAAACACAGAGTGAAGAAACGGTTTGTCACGGATATCTCCATGGTAAAAAACTGCTTTTTCATGAACAGCTTTCCGGTGGCCTGTCTGCAGATGATCCACAGCTATCGTTTTAAATCCTTTGTTTAATAATTGATCAACCGCATGAGAACCGATATAGCCGGCTCCGCCGAGAACGAGAATCGCCATGATTTATTTTTCCCTCCATTCAGCCGCGCCATCGCTTATATCCGCGATGTAGAAAGAAGCTTCAAGACCTGTCCTGCTGCGGTAGTGAGATGAAACGGCTCGGATAAAGCCGGTGGTTTCTTCATTTTCCACAATGGCTATGGCGCAGCCGCCGAACCCCGCGCCCGTCATCCGCGCTCCGAGTGCTCCTTCTTTCCTGGCTGCTTCAGCGAGCGCGTCTAATTCGTCACCGGTCACTTCATAATCATCGCGTAACGAACGGTGGGACGCATTCATCAGCTCGCCGAACGTTTTCAAATCATTTGATTTGAGAGCTTCCGCGGCTGAGAGGGTCCGCTCGTTTTCGTTGACCGCGTGCCGGGCTCTTTTACGCAAAGTTTCACAGGAGAGAAGGGATTCGAGTTCGTTGAATTCTTCTGCCGTCAATTCCGCAAGTGATGCGATATTCCGATATTGCCGCAGTTCTGAAAGAGCCTCGTCACATTCGCTGCGGCGTTCATTATATTTTGAAGCCGCCAGCTCCCGGCGCTTGTTCGTATTCATAATGACGATTTTATATCCGTTAAAAGCAGCCGGAATCATTTCGTGCTCAAGCTTATCGCAGTTTAACAGAATGGCCATGTTCTTTTTGCCTTTTTGCACTGCGAATTGATCCATAATGCCTGAATTCACGCCGATAAATTCATTTTCGACTCTTTTTCCGATAAGCGCCAGTTCAGTATCGGAAACATCCAGGCTGAATAACTTTCTTAAAATGGAACCGGTTAACATTTCAATGGAAGCGGAGGAGCTTAAACCGGCTCCGTTTGGAATCGTACCGTGAAAAAGAATATCCATTCCGCTGTCTATTTGGCCGCCGGCTTTAAGAAGGTAATGGATCATCCCCTTCGGATAATTGGCCCAGCCGTCTTCTTTTTTGTATGCTGTGGCGGAAAGATCAAGGCAGACAATGCCGCTGTCAGGAAAGTTTTCTGAGTATAACCGGATCTGGTGATCTCCGCGTTTTGCGCATACGGCATAAGTTCCGATCGTGATCGCGCATGGAAGAACGTGGCCGCCTATATAATCCGTATGTTCCCCGATCAGGTTGATTCGGCCGGGTGCGAAAAACAGTTCTCCGTTACTTCTCTTGAAAATGTCTTCGAATCTTGATTTTAAAAGTTTGGCATCCATGATAAACCCCCGATTCTATTTTGAGGTATGCTCCAGTATGAACTGAATGGCTTTTTGTGAATTTCTGGTGAGGCTGATATATTCTGCTCCTTTCGTTGCGATGAGTTTCACTTGCAGGCGGTCCGCATCTTCTTTAATGTCATCATAATAAGAGCCGACTTGCGGAGCTAAAATGATCATATCGAAGTCTTTCATGATGTCGTAATGGGATCCGTAGGCGCCTGCTGAGGCGGTAATCGGCACGTTATATACTTCGGCTCCTTCTGTCAGTGCGTTCGCAAGCATGGCGCTCGTTCCCGCTCCGGCGCACAGCACTAACACATTGGTGCCGTGTTCCAAGGCGGATGAGGATTCCTGAAGATTTGTGCTGATGACGGAGGACGCGTCTTCGGAGGCGCCGGCCATGGCGGGCTGTAATGTTTGCGGCGCGGTTTCAGGCTCGGTGTGTTGGGCTTCTTTCGCCGCTAATACTTTGTCATAAGCTTTGCAGAATGGCAGGTATATCAGGAAATCGACAATGATTAATACAGCCGTCAGCACAAAAGCCGAGAGCCCCATGCCGGTTCCGAGAATCAAGCCGGCGGGCGCCGGGGTGGCCCACGGAAGAACATACATAAAACTGTTCATTCCGATGACATCCACGAAAAATTTAAACAAACAGACATTCACCATCGGCGTTACAACAAACGGAATGAAAAAATAAGGATTTAAAATGATCGGCGCAGCAAAGAGCAGAGGTTCGTTTACTGCGAAAGACACCGGAACCGCGGATGCTTTTCCGACTGCTTTCAATTGCTTGGATTTCGCGAAAAGAAGAAAGATAAACGGAACCACAAGGGTTGCGCCGGTTCCTCCCATTGTGCCGACAAAGTTCCCGAGTCCGACGGTCAGCACGTTGGACGCCTGCTCACCGGCATTATGAAGCTGCAGGTTCGCCTCCACATTTGCGTAAATAATAGCTGCGATGGCCGGTTCCACAATAGAAGGCCCGTGAACGCCGACAAACCAGAACAGCGCCATCATTCCCCAAATGACACAAATCCCCAGATAACCGTCTGCGGCGGTAAAAAACGGCGATAAGAGAGAGGAGAGAGCCTCTGCAAACGATACGTTCAGCGTGTTCCTGATCAATAAATCAACGATCACCATGGCCAAAACGGAAAAAGCGAACGGAAAAACATCTTTAAATGTTTGTGAAATGGTACCCGGTACTTCTTTAGGCATTTTAATCGTAATATTTTTCAGCACGCAGAATCTGTAAACGTTCACTGTTATGAAAGCGGATACAAAAGCAGCTAAAAGACCTTTTGTGCCGAGGTATTCCGTGGAGAATCCGCCATCAATTTGAGTGACGCTTAAAATGAGAAACCCGACGACTGAAGCAAGCATCGCTGAAACGGGGTTGATCCCTTTGTTTTTCGGCATTTTTCGGTTCATTGATTCACTCAGGCATTTCGCACTTGTTGCCGCAACGATCAGACCGAGGGCGCCCATTGAATAGTTATAAACTTTCCAAAGCCATTCAGAAACACTTTTAGGCCAAGTGAAACCCAACACTTCCGGCACAGCGGCGGTGAGGATGAAAATGCTGGCGAATAAAATAACAGGCATGGCCGTTAAGAAGCCGTCGCGGATCGCGCCTAAATAAATGTTTCTTGAGATTTTTTCGAAAAACGGTTTTCCCTTTTCGATTTGCTTGATGATACCATTCATTTTTCCACTCCTTATCGGCGGCTTCGGTAGAGTTCTATAAAATCCTGAATAAGATCACGGAGCAAAAGGGTTGTCATCAAGTGGTCCTGACCGTGAACGAAAATAAATCCTAATTCCATGTCCTTGCCTTCAGCTTCTTCAGCTAACATTTTCGTTTGCGCATTGTGGGCGAGGGTTAAATTTTCATCGGCGCTTTTCAATGCTGCTTCCGTGTTTTCGAAGTTTCCGGCACGGACTTCTTTCAGGACTTTCAATAAAGTGCTTCTGGCGTCGCCGGCATAGGCGACGATTTCAAAACCGAGCATCTGCAATTCTTCCTTTGTCATGAAAAAAACCTCCTAAAGACGGCACACATGATGAAAAGAGACTCTTTTCACCATGTATGATCGTTAAATGATTGTTTTTGTTTCACTTACAAGTTTGTACCAGTAGGCCGATTCTTTCGGATACCGTTTTTGGGTGTCAAAGTCGACGTAAAAAAGACCGTAACGTTTGTTGTAGCCGTTGGTCCATGAAAATAAATCCATTAAGGACCATAAGAAGTACCCCTTTACATTGACTCCGTCGGTAATCGCTTTACTGACGGCTTCTAAATAGACTTTTAAATAGTCGATTCTTGCCTTATCCATAATGATGCCGTCTTCAAACTCATCTTTATAGCCCATGCCGTTTTCGGTAATGTACATTTTGTTATATTGCGGATAGTCCCGTTTGATGCGCATCAGCATGTCATACATGCCTTCAGGATAAATGAGCCAGTCCCAATCAGTCCGCTTCAGGCCTTCTTTGTAAATTCTTTCGCCGATTCCTTTTACTTTATAGACCGAAGTGCCCTTATCGCCCGTTCCGTTATGATGAATAACGGTTTCTCCGTCGTACGCTTTGACGAAATGGCATTGATAATGATTGATGCCGAGATAATCATTGCGCGTTGAAGCTTTTTTCATCACGTCAAAGTCACTGTCTGAAAACTCGTATGAAGCGCCGTTTGCCTCACAGATTTCATCCAGAGCCCGCATGGTTTCCTCAGAATAATAGCCGAGGTAGGTGGCGTCGAGGAGGAGTCTCACTGATAACGCGTCATCCAGAAAACAGGCGTGACGGTCTTCTTCTGAGTCGCTGGCGGGATATTTTGTTTCCAATGAGTGGACGACACCGATTTCTCCCGGATAGCCGCCGTCTTTAAAAAGATTGACGGTCATCGCATGCGCTACCATCATGTGATGGAGGCATTGAATGACTTTTGTGATATCACTTTTAACAGATGGCGGGAAAACCCCGAGTAAATACTGGTTGGTGGCTGTGGGATAAATTTCGTTAAACGTGCTCCAATATCTGATTTCGCTGAATTCTTTAAAGCAAAACTCCGCATAGCTGACGAACGCTTCTATTGCAGCGCGGTTGAGGAAATCTCCCTGATCAAATAATCTTTTCGGTGTATCGAAATGATGCAGCGTGACAAAAGGGGTGACGTTGCGTTTATGGCATTCTGAGAAAATACGATGATAGTAATCAACACCTTCCTGATTGATTTTGCCCGTGCCGTCAGGGAAAATTCTCGTCCAGGCTATAGAAAGGCGGATGCCGTTTATTCCGAATTTTTCACATAGTTTAATATCTTCCGGAAACTGGCGGTAAAAATCACTTGCCGGATCAGGGCTGAATCTTCCCTGTTTTTCAAGAAATTCATCCCAGGCCACAGGCCCTTTGCCGCCTTCTTTTGTGGCGCCTTCCGCTTGATATGCCGCAGTCGCCCCGCCGAAAATAAAGTCATAAGGTAATTTGAGCATTACTGAATCCTCCTTCGCCAATGTGTGAATTGAAGTTTGTTAATGTTTGTAATTGTTATCTTTTGTTTAATAGTAAACGCATACATTTTTGTTGTCAATAGCTTCATAAAGAAATAACATCTGTGTTCATAGGGATTATATAAGTTTTTCGTTGTTTTATATGTTGATTATGTTGTTTGTTAGTGTTTGTTTTTGTTGACCGGAGTGCCGCGGTGTGTTAGATTGTGTGTAAAGTTGAGGGGATGATTGAACATGTTAAAAAAAGAGCGTCTTTTAAAAATCATCGATATCGTAAACTCGCGGGGATTTATTACGGTGAGTGATATTATCGATGAACTGGATGTTTCTGATATGACAGTGAGAAGAGATCTGGACGAGCTGGATAAGGCCGGAAAAATCGTACGTATTCACGGAGGCGCACAGAGCATATCTTATTCCATTGATCACGAATTATCGCATAATGAAAAACTGGGTGTTCAAATGGAGGAGAAGGGGAAGATCGCGGAACTCGCAGCTTCATATGTAAATGACGGCGATACCGTTTTTTTAGGGCCCGGCACGACGATTGAACTTTTAGCCAAACACCTGCTGCATAAGCGAATCAGGATTATCACAAACAACTATCCCGTATTTGATATTTTAAAGCATGGTGACACTGCCGATACCATCCTGATTGGCGGCGATTTCCGAAAAAATACCGGTGCCTTCGTCGGGCCCATCGTGAACGGCAATCTGCAGAAATTCAATTTTACGAAAGCCTTCATCAGCGCCAACGGCATACATAATGATGAGATTTCTTCTTACAGCATTGAAGAAGGGGAAGCTCATCAAATCGCGCTGAATAATTCGCGGACGAAATTTTTGCTGGCGGATAATAAAAAATTCAACCGGGAAGATTTTTACGTATTCTATAACTTGCACGATATGGACTATCTGATTACGGATGATAAAGTGATGAAAGATGTTCAAATTCATTACGAGCAATATGTAGATGTCAAAATCGCAAAAAAATAAAAAAGGCGGGCGGTTCGATGAAAGGGGTTATTTTTGATTTCAACGGCACGATGTTTCAAGATTCGCATCTGCACGAAAAAGCATGGTTTTTCATGGTGAAAAAATACGCGCCGAAAACCATTTCTGATGAAGACATTTTCGTTAACATTCACGGGAGAACAAACAGTGAAATCCTGACGTATTTTATTTCCGGCGATTTAACAAATGAAGAAATCAAGAAGCTGTCTTTTGAAAAAGAAGCCTACTACAGAGAATTATGCCTTGAAAACAAAGATGAGTTAAAGCTGACGAAGGGACTGACCGGCGTATTGAACCATCTGAAAAAATCAGAAACGCCGATGACCATTGCCACGGCTACGGTAAAGGAAAATGTCGAGTTTTACTTTGACGTCTTTCAGTTGGATCGGTGGTTTAATTTTGACAAAGTCACGTTTGATGACGGGAGCTTCCCCGGAAAACCGGCGCCGGATATTTTTCTCATCGCATCGGAAAAGTTAGGCCTCAGACCTGAAGATTGCTTAGTCATTGAAGATGCCTTTTCGGGGCTCACAGCGGCGAAAAAAGCAGGTGCAGGCAAGATTATGGCCATTGATCCGCTCGGAAAAAACCGCGCGTTATTTGAAGAAAAACAGCTGGCGGGTGACGGGATACTGACAGACTTCACCTCGTTTTTTGAGGTTGCCGGACATTCTGTTTGAGAGATGCAGTTGGGAGGAACCACCAAATAAACAGCCCGCCAGTAATCGGGCAATTCTTCTTGTTACAATGACCACAGGTCTTGAGAAAGAATTTGATCTTTCAATGGAAGAGATTAAAGATTTTATCAGATGGTATGATCAAAAAAGTTCTGGAATAGGCTTATCTAGATATGTTATCGAGAAGCACTATAATAATATAGGGCCTTTTCAAAATAGAAGGGACCATATTGTTTTTGGGAACATTCTTACTTTTAATGTGAATGAATACACTTTAGATAAATAAATAATTACCTGTTTCCTTCTGCAGCCCTCTTTTTAAAAAGAGGGCTTTTTTTATGAGGTGCTTATTCTTTTTCAGTTGCGCTTTTGTTTTTGTATAATGATTTTCTCATTGAAGGCGGCATTTTTTGGATCAGAAAGGTGTTCGCCTTAATTGAGATATTGGCTGAATTTATAGATTCGCAGAGATAAAGGAAGTCGTAAAAGATATGCCGTTTGCGGATTTCAGCCTGTCTTTTGAGAAGGATCATTCTTCAATGACGCTTATTTCCCCCGTACCGAAAAAAAGTGAAACACGTTCTCCTCGCTTTTCATAGGTTTTGATAAGTCCTTCCTGCCCTATAAGTTTCCAGCCTTTTTCGGCTATTTCCAATTGGTATAAACCGCTCGGACCTTCTTCTTCTTTTGCGAAACGGTATGTATAGTTTGAAACGTATTTTCCTTTTTCATATTCCTTTGTTTTGCTGTGCACAGCAAATAATGGAACCGGGAAATCCGGGTGAGAAACAGATGCTTTATATCCTCCCAAAATAAATAAGCTAAATAACAATAATATAAAAAACCACAGAATATATTTCATAAAACCTCCTTATGTCAATTAGTCGGTGCATTTTAAAAAAAGATACACCGCATGATTGGGGTGTAAAAGCGGGTAAGAAGATAAGGAAAGGAGAGAGACGGATGGAACTTGATTTTGTGATTCGTCTGGCAGTTGCGGGTCTGCTCGGGGCTCTTATTGGATTGGAGAGAGAATTCAGGGCGAAGGAAGCCGGTTTGAGGACGCATTTTTTAGTGGCCGTCGGCAGCGCCTTGATGATGATCGTTTCCAAATACGGCTTTTTTGATTTGTTATCCAACAGCCATACGTCCTTTGATCCGAGCCGGGTGGCGGCGCAGGTCGTCAGCGGCGTCGGGTTTTTAGGAGCCGGCACGATTATTTTGCAGCGGCATGTCGTGCGGGGGCTTACGACGGCCGCGGGGATTTGGGCTACGTCAGGGATCGGGCTGACAATCGGGGCAGGTATGTATGTCATCGGCATCAGCGGCACGATTTTGGCGTTAATCGGGCTTGAACTGTTAAATTTTCTGTTTAAACCGGCGGCGCATTCTTTGTCTGTCAGTTTCAGGATTGAGGAGAAAGCCGTCATGCATGATATTTTAACTTCTCTTGAGGAAAAAGGAATTCTTATTACGTCCTATGAATTGAATAAGGCGGTGCTTGAAGTGAAGGGAAGGGTGAAAAGCAAAAGCGGGAAAGCGGCGGTAATGGAAAAAGTTCAAGCCCTCCCGTATATCCTGTCGGTCAAAGTTGAATAGCAGACAGGGGAAGCCTCCTGTCTGCAGTCATTTCTTTTCAAACATTAATACCAAGGATAGAACGGGATATACGGCCGCGGATAGTATGGATATGGTCTAGGATAATAATAAGGCGGCCGCGGATAGTAGGGATATGGTCTGGGGAAATAATAAGGCGGCCGCGGATAATGATATGGCACCCGTTCGTGGCTCTCGGCTGTGTATTCATGATAGAAAGGATCGTACAAGAGGAAAACCTCCTTTTCAAATGTTTGGTTCCGTTTACCTTATTCCTGTATGCCCGGTATGGTGTACGTACAACGGGCAAAAAAAAGACGCCGGTTATCATCCGGCATCTTTTTTTACACTTTCACATCAATTGAATGTCCGGCAGTCGGGTGCTGGGACGGCAGCATTTTCACTGTTTCTTCCGCCGCAGCCTGTGCTTGCTGCATGACCGTTTTTGTTAAAGCGATATTTACATTCTGCGCCAGAGATGCCTGATGCATTGCGATTGATAACGCAGGGATATCCATAGCTTCCACCTCCTTATCCCTTCATATCGGCGGCATGCTCTGATTATGAAGGAGACTGGCGGTTTCTTTTTACGGCCCATTCTAAAAATGCGGCAGCGCATACCCCGAGGGTATAGGCGAAAATGTCACTCCAGACAAATTGCCAGCCGAGGATCAGCCCGCCGAGCGTGCTGCTTCTGATTGCGTCAATCCAAGGCGCGTGATACAGCTGGCTGCATTCAATCAGACAGCAAAACGAGAGGCTCAAAAATGCGGCTGTTTCCGTCCGTATGTGCCGAAACAAAAGCCCGAATCCTGTAAAAATCATTGCCGCCCACAAGGCATCTCCTAAATAAGCGTTTATGATGCCGGGCAATAGGGCGGTGATGTATGCGGTTCTGGACAGCAAACCGAGGGCGATGATAAAAACGGTACATATTCCGTATGTCAATGGATGTCTATTCACTTCACACTGTTCCCCTTTTTTTGTACTCCCATGTATTGTAAGGAACGACGGAGAAGCTGTCTATGAAAAAAACGGCCCGGGAGGCCGCTTTTTTTGCGTTATCTGGCTTTTAGGTTGACATGGTCTGCTTTTTGGTCACTGCCGATGACGAAGCGGAGCTCATACTGCCCCGTATGGTAGACGTAATCTGTTTCGCCCGTTTTTGGCACTGTCAGGATTTTGTCAGCGCTGCCGATTTGTTTGCTTAAGACGTCAGGTGTGACGCTCCCGAGGTTTAAGCGCCGCTCGACCCCTGTTCCGAAATAGCGTATTTCCGAGATTTTTCCGTTTTTATGATAGGAAAATCCATAACCGGGGTTTCCCATGTTCCAGCTGTATAAATCAAATGGATTGCGGCTGTCTGCTTTTTGTTCCGGCTCGCCGATTTTATCGTAAACGTCCTGTCTTGTGCTTTGGTTGATTTTCAGGCCTTTCACATTTTGCGGCATTTCCCCTTTAAACGCCGATTGGTAAAGGCTGTTCACCAGTTCTTGTGCACGTTGGTTTTCCGTTTTTGAAGCGGCTGCAGCGTGGACGGGCTGTGTAACCGAAAATGCTTCTGCGCCGAATGCGCATCCCGTGAGCATCACTGCCGATAATCCCGTGGCGAGTGTTTTTTTCTTCAACATATGTGAACGCCTCCTTTTTACCGCTCATACCCGTATGTTTCCTGAGATAAACGAGATGTTTTAGTGAAAGGCCGGCTGGGAATCATAGAGGATGTATAGAGGGGTACAGAAAGGGGAAAAGAAAATGGCTGGGACAAAGAAAGTTACAATCAATGGGGTTGAAATGGAAGCGCCGGACGGCCAAACCGTTTTGCAGCTTTTGAACAATAGTTCAATTGACGTGCCGCACGTGTGTTATCACCCGAGTCTCGGGCCGATTGAAACGTGCGATACCTGTATCGTCAATGTTAACGGGGAACTGGTGCGTTCGTGTTCCGCGCAAATAAAGGACGGAGATGTCATCGATACGCTTTCGTCCGATGTAAAAAAAGCGCAGATTATCGGCATGGACAACATTTTGCACAACCATGAATTGTACTGCACGGTCTGTGATTACAACAATGGGAGCTGCGAAGTACATAATACCGTAAAGGAAATGAAAATCAATCATCAAAGCATTCCGTTCGATCAAAAACCGTATCCTAAAGATGAATCAAATCCGTTTTACCGATATGATCCCGACCAGTGCATTTTGTGCGGACGCTGCGTCGAAGCCTGTCAGGACGTACAGGTAACCGAAACCTTAAGCATTGATTGGGAGCGGAAACGCCCGCGGGTCATTTGGGATCAGGATGTGCCGATCAATGAATCATCATGTGTTTCCTGCGGACATTGTTCGACGGTATGTCCGTGTAATGCCATGATGGAAAAAGGCATGGAAGGCGAAGCGGGGTATTTAACAGGCATTAACCAAGAGACGCTTCGTCCGATGATTGACATCACAAAAGGCGTCGAAACCGGATACGGATCGATTTTGGCCATATCGGACATGGAATCGGCCATGCGGGATGAAAGAATCAAAAAAACGAAAACCGTATGCACATACTGCGGTGTCGGCTGCAGTTTTGATATATGGACGAAAGGAAGAGACATTTTAAAGGTCGAGCCTCAGGCCGAGGCCCCAGCAAATGGCATTTCGACGTGTGTGAAAGGGAAATTCGGCTGGGATTTCGTCAATAGTGAAAAGCGCCTTACCAAACCGCTTATCCGGGAAGGAGACTCGTTTCGGGAGGCGGAATGGGATGAAGCGCTGCAGCTGATCGCTGATAAATTTACCGATATAAAAGAACATTTCGGCCCTGACGCACTTGCCTTTATCACATCTTCCAAATGCACGAATGAAGAATCATACGTGATGCAGAAGCTTGCAAGAGCCGTCATCGGCACAAATAATGTCGACAACTGCTCACGCTACTGCCAGTCTCCCGCCACGGCCGGATTGTTCAGAACGGTCGGATACGGCGGTGATTCAGGGTCGATTACAGATATAGAAAAAGCTGAGCTCGTGCTGATAATCGGTTCAAATACGTCTGAGTCTCACCCCGTTCTGTCCACACGCATTAAACGTTCTCATAAACTGCACGGACAGAAGCTCGTCGTCGCTGACTTGCGAAAACATGAAATGGCCGAGCGCTCCGATGTGTTTTTCCAGCCGCGTGCCGGATCAGATATTGTCTGGCTGAATGCCGTATCGAAATATCTGCTTGATCACGATTTGGCGGATACTGCATTTCTGAAGGAGAGAGTGAACGGATTAGATGAATTCGTGAAAAGCCTTGAACCTTATACAATGGAATATGCGGAAAAACATACCGGTGTGGACAAGGATACCTTAATCAAAGTGGCCCGGATGATTCATGAAGCCGGCAGCGTGTGCGCACTGTGGGCGATGGGTGTCACCCAGCATATCGG
The DNA here is from genome assembly GCF_040311405.1 of Bacillus sp. FSL K6-2865. Classification (NCBI taxonomy): domain Bacteria; kingdom Bacillati; phylum Bacillota; class Bacilli; order Caryophanales; family Bacillaceae; genus Bacillus; species Bacillus sp. FSL K6-2865. The sequence continues at coordinate 1,216,941 of NZ_CP152036.1, forward strand.
AGGAAGTGATACGAGCACGGCCATTTCCAATATGCTTCTTGTGACCGGAAATTACGGAAAGCCCGGCGCAGGCTCATATCCGCTTCGGGGCCATAATAACGTGCAGGGAGCCAGTGATTTCGGCAGTATGCCTGACAGCTTCCCCGGCTATGAAAAAGTAACGGATGAAAAAGCCCGTAAAAAGTATGAACAGGGCTGGGGAACAGACCTGCCGAAAGAAATCGGAATGACAAATCATGAAATGATCGAAGGCATCCACTCAGGAAAACTGAAGTCCATGTACTTAAAAGGAGAAGAAATGGGGCTTGTCGACTCCAATATTAACCATGTTCATGCCGCATTCGAAAAACTTGATTTCTTCGTTGTGCAGGATATCTTTCTTTCGCGTACGGCCGAGTTCGCCGATGTCGTGCTTCCGGCAAGCCCGAGCCTTGAAAAAGAAGGGACGTTTACAAATACGGAACGGAGGGTGCAGCGCCTTTACGAAGTGTTTGAACCGCTGGGCGATTCAAAGCCTGATTGGCAGATCATTACGGACATCGCCAACCGTCTGGGCGCTGATTGGCACTATGAACATCCGGCAGACATTATGGAAGAAGCGACGATGCTTTCGCCGCTCTACGCAGGCGTCACTTACGAACGTCTCGAAGGCTACAATTCACTGCAATGGCCGGTTGCAGCGGACGGAACCGATTCACCGCTTTTATTTACGGACAAGTTCCCGTTTTCAGACGGCAAAGCGATTCTATATCCCGTTCAGTGGACCGAGCCGAAAGAATTTGATGAAGAATATGATATCCATGTGAATAACGGGCGGCTGCTCGAGCATTTTCACGAAGGGAATCTGACTTACCGATCAAAAGGAATATCCGAAAAAACACCGAGTGTGTTCCTTGAGGTCTCGCCCGAACTCGCCGAAGAAAGAGGGCTGGAAGACGGAACGCTTGTCCGTCTGACATCACCGTACGGAAATGTGAAAGTCAAATGCGTCATCACAGACAGGGTAAAAGGCAAACAAGTCTATCTCCCGATGAACGATTCAAAAGACGCTGCCATTAACCTTTTGACAAGCAGCTATGCCGATAAGGATACCGATACACCGGCTTATAAAGAAACATCAGCGAAGATGGAGATTTTGAAAAAAGAAGGCGTTAATCCGCTTCCGAAAATCAATTTCCGTTACGGAAACCCGCAGCCGCAGATCGGTGTCCGGGTTGATCGGAAATGGGCGCGTAAAGATTATGTATTTCCGGGAGACGCCGTAAAAAGGGGGAAACAGCAAAATGGCTAAAGCAATCAGCGGCATCCGAAAACAGACCGTCACAGAAGACGACAAACGAAAAAAGGACTTAGAAGAGATCGAGACGGCTCTTTTACGAAATAAAGACGCGATTTTGGAATCTCTGCACATTCTTCAGCACATGAACGAGCGCGGCGTTTTGGCGCTTCTGCGCGGGCTCTTCGGCCAGGGAGACAAAGTGATGGATATCCTCGTGAAGAAGGCGAATACTCCGGAAACGGCCAATATGCTGAAAAATCTCCTGCTGTTAAGCGGCGTTCTCGGCATGCTCGATGTAAAACAGCTTGAGCCATTTATCGTTAAAATCAATGCGGGGGTCACAAAGGCCGTCGAGGAAAAAGACAGCGGCAGGAAGACCGGGTATTTTGATATCGTCCGCGCTTTAAAAGACCCGGAAATCAACAAGGCCGTCACTCTGCTGTTTTCTTTCCTGAAAGGCATGGGCGCTGATACGGACGATATGGAAAGAAATACGCAGCCTCCTGAAAACCAAAAGCAGCACCAGAAACCGCAGCCGAATGAGTGAACATATCTCCCGAGCCTGGCCGAAGGCTCGGGTTTTTTGTGCGCTTCTCCTGTTTTCTTGGGAGAAATTTCACCTCCGGATTCATGACTTTTGTTGTGTTATGTTAATAGTTAAGGTTATGAATAGAAAAAAATTGAAAATATGTGCTAGGATAAAATTCAAGGTACGTCAACTATTCAAATATGAAACAATCAGGAGTGATGAAACATGAGTAAGCTGAGGAGCACGAGACAAGCCATCCAAAGAACCCTGATGAAAGGAAAAAACGGCCTGGACGTATACAACCCTTTTCCTTGGTACGAAAAAATGAGACGGGAAAGCCCTATACACTTTGATGAAGAAACGAAGGTTTGGAGTGTGTTTTTATACGATGATGTCAAAAAAGTCATCAGTGATAAAGAGACGTTCTCAAGCCTCATGACTGATGTGAAAAGCTCGATTGCAAAGTCCATGCTGAATATGGACCCGCCGAAGCATACCCAAATCAGATCCGCCGTCAATCGCGCTTTCACTCCCCGCGTCTTGAAGGAATGGGAGCCGAGAATTAAAGACATTACCGATCATCTCCTAAAACAGGCAAAGAACAAAGGGCGGATTGATATCGTTAAAGATCTCTCTTACCCTTTGCCGGTCATGGTGATTTCAGAATTATTAGGCGTTCCGTCCGAACGTATGGATCAGTTTAAAAAATGGTCGGACATTCTCGTCAGCATGCCGAAAGATGCGAGTCCTGAAGCGGCGGAGAAAAATCAGCAGGAACGTGACCAATGTGAGGCGGAGCTGGCGGCGTTTTTTGCGGAAATAATAGAAAGCAAACGAAAACAGCCCGGCCAAGACATTATTTCTATTTTGATAAAAGAGGAAGAAGAGGGAGAGAAGCTCACGGCAGAAGATCTGATTCCGTTTTGCAACCTGCTTTTAGTGGCGGGAAATGAAACAACGACTAATCTCATTTCAAATGCGGTTTACAGCATATTAGAGACGCCCGGCCTTTATGACGAACTGAGACAGGACCCTTCTCTCATCGCGCAAACGGTGGAAGAAACGCTGCGTTTTCGCGCTCCCGCTCCGTTTGTCAGAAGGACGGTCCGGCACGACATTGAACTGCGCGGACGCCGCTTGAAAAGCGGGGAGATCGTTCTCTGCTACGTTGCATCTGCCAACCGTGATGAAAACAAATTTGAGAAGGCGGGCGTATTTGATATTCATCGCCAATCGAATCCGCACCTTTCCTTCGGATTCGGCGTACACTTCTGCTTAGGCGCTCCGCTTGCCAGACTTGAAGCGGAAGTCGCGCTGAAAGGAATTGTAAAAGCCTTTTCACACCTTGAGCCCGTTCGGATTGAGCCGATCCGAAACAGTGTCATGTACGGGCTGGAGTCTTTAGAAGCGGAGATAAACGAAAATGAGGGAGAAGAAAAATGATGAGAAAAACACACATCGCCATTATTAATGTGGCCGCTCACGGTCATGTCAATCCCACGCTGCCCGTAGCCGAGGAACTTGTCAATCGCGGGTATAAAGTGACATTCGCTACGACTGAGGAATTCGAAGCTTCCGTTGCCAAAACGGGCGCCATTCCCGTTTTATACCGCACAAGCATAAAGGCGGACCCGGAGACGATAAAAGAACGGGTAAATAAAAATGATGCGTTTGTGATGTTTCTGGAAGAAGCGGTTGAAGTGCTTCCGCAGCTGGAAGAGCTGTACAAAGACGACCTTCCTGACATCGTCCTGTTTGATTTTTTAGCTCTTGCCGGAAAATTGTTTGCGGATAATGGCGGCATCCCGGCCGTAAAGTTCTGCCCGAGCTATGCAATGAATGAGTATTTTCAATTAGGAAGAGACGAAGAAACACTGGAAGCGGCCAAACAGGCGATAGAAGAATACCAGGAGCAGATTGAAAATGAACAATTGAAACGGATGACAATGGAAGAATTTTTTATGCCTGAAAAACTGAATATTGTCTTTATGCCAAGGGCCTTTCAGCCGAAACAGGAAACCTTTGATGAACGTTTCTGTTTTGTGGGTCCGTCTCTTGGAGAACGCACAAATACGGGAAGTCTGGAAATTGATGCAGCCGATGACCGTCCGCTTATGCTCATCTCACTGGGAACGGCGTTTAACGCCTGGCCTGAATTTTACCAGATGTGTATTGACGCGTTTCGGGACTCGGACTGGCGGGTTATTATGTCAGTCGGCACAACAATTGATCCGGAAAGTTTTTCGGATGTCCCCGATCACTTTATCATCCGCCAGCACGTTCCTCAGCTTGATGTGCTGGAGAAAGCAAAGCTGTTCGTATCTCACGGCGGGATGAACAGTACAATGGAAGCGATGAATGCGGGTGTCCCGCTCGTTGTCGTTCCGCAAATGCACGAACAAGAGGTTACCGCAAAGCGTGTGGATGAATTGGGGCTTGGCGTGCATCTGCCGCCGAAAGAAGTCACTGTGGCCCGTTTGCAAAAAGACGTTCAGAACGTATACGGCGATAAAAACATCCTCAGCCGCGTGAAAAGCATGCAGCAGAAAATAGAAGAAACCGGCGGTCCAAAACAGGCTGTTTGCGCCATTGAAGAATTTTTGAAAACGGCGGCCGTCGAAAATTGATTGAGAAACAGGCAGCGCACCGGAAGACGGCTGCCTGTTTTGTTATATGTTTTTCTTCATGCCGCATCTCCGGCATTCCCTCAAAAATTTTCCGCCCTTCACTGAGCTTTTAAACAGCGTGTAGTCGCAATTGTCACATCGACCGCTGTGAACATCAGGATATTCATTGAACTCATAAATGACCGAAGTATCGTATCCTTTTGTCTCGAACTCTTTTTTTGTTTCCATAATTGAAAGTCCCTCCGCGAATCAAATCATTCTGCCCGGTTAATGATACAGCAACTGCACGGGGGATTCAACGGGAGCATAGCTTGATTTTCCCGGCTGATTGCGTAACAATAATAGAAATAAATGACGGCCTGCCATAGGGCGCCCGGCATCTGAAGGGAAGAAGAAAACAGCGATGGGAAAAGGATTGAACGGGAAACGGATTGCCATCGGCGGTTCGCGGAAAACAGAAGAGATCACAAGATTAATAGAAAAGCAGGGCGGAACGGCGGTCGTCCGTTCCCTCCAAGGAACCGTATACCTGGCGGAGGATCAAATTGAACCCGACGTAAGAACATTTGCCGGGCAAAAAGCCGACTGGGTGATATTCACCACAGGCATCGGTACGGAAACGTTATTGTCGGTATCGGAAAAAATCGGTCTGAAAGAAGAATTTTTAGCGGCCGTTCATGAAGCGAAAATCGGCTGCAGAGGCTATAAAACATATGCGGCCTTAAAAAAGCTCGGCATCACGCCGCATGCCTCAGATGAAGACGGTACAACAAGAGGGCTGATCCGCTCCTTGGAACGATTTGACTTTAAAGATAAAAAAGTCATGATACAGCTTCATGGCGAAAAAGCGCCGGTCTTAACGGAGTTCCTTGAGAAAAACGGAGCGGAGGTATTCCCTGTTCTGCCGTATCAGCATATTCCGCCTGAAAGAAAGACGGTCGATAAACTGCTGGGAGAGCTGTTAAACGGAGAGGTCGATGCCGTATGTTTTACGACAGCCATTCAAGTGCGTTCTCTCTTTGATTATGCAAAAGAAAAAGGGTTCACAAAAGAATTGCAGCAGGCATTCGAAAAACAAGTGCTTGCCGCCGCAGTCGGCAAAGTGACGGCTGAAGCGATCCGGGATGAAGGGGTAAAGAGGGTCCTTGCTCCGGACATTGAGCGGATGGGAGCGATGATTATTGAATTATCCCGTTACTATGAATCTCTGACCTTGTCATAAACCATCATTCAGCAGGGAAAAAAGCCTACGCTTCCCTGCTGAATTTTTTTAATTGCCAATGTTCCGTGAAAAGGGAAGGATATGTCAAGGCGCTGAGTATGATACATGTAAGAAGAGCGGAGGCCATCGTTGTAAAAACGATCAGCAGCTGAAAGCGCACCGCCTGTATCGGATCAGCCCCCGCTAAAATCTGCCCCGTCATCATGCCGGGAAGCTGAACGAGACCCAATGTTTTCTGGCTTTCAAGCGTCGGGATCATACTGAGCTTCATGCTGGACGTCAATATCTGCCGGACGGCCTGCTTAGGCGTTCCTCCGAGAGAGAGAATCAGTTGGATCTCTTCTTTCCGCAGATCCGCTTCCGAACTGAGCTTGTTTAAAAACAGGCTTGAGAGCACCATGGAGTTTCCGATGACCATGCCGCTTATCGGAATGACATATCTTGAAGTGAACGGAATGATGTGAAGGGTCAGTAAAAGTCCCTGCGTCACAACTTCCACGATCGCCAGTGTCAGAAAAACGCGCCAAAATGAGCCGATCCGCATTTTTTTCCGTTTGGCGACATTGTGCGAAGCGGCCGTGAGCATGAGAAGCACCATTAATATGATAAATATCGGGTGATCACCGCGAAAAATCAGCGACAGCACATAGCCGATGATGAGAAGCTGAATGACGGCCCTGACGGTTGCGACGATCATATCCTTTTCGACGCCGGCTTTAAAAGATTTAGACAGGAATAAAGCAATAATGACAAATATACTTGTCAATAATAGAGAAAGATCATTCATATCAGCACCCGCTCCCTTGTAAAAGCGCCCGGGCCTTTTCGTGTTTCGGTTCCTTAAAGAACGTTTTCGTTTCCGCGGTCTCTAAAAGCCGACCCTCAGCCATAAACCATACCGTATCGGATAATCGTTCCGCTTGTTCAAGGTTATGGGTGATCCACAGGACCGTCAGCTGTTTTTGCCGATGGAGTTTCGTAATCAGTTTCTCAATGATGAGAACAGATGACGGGTCCAGCGCCGAGGTGATTTCATCCAGCAGCAGGATGGACGGCAGTCCGGCGAGAGTTCGCGCTAATGAGAGCTTCTGCCGCTGCCCTCCGGATAATTCTTTTGCATTTCGATCCAGAAGCCCGCGCGGAAGGTCTGTAAAATCTGCGAGCTCTTCAGGCGTATAGTGCTGTGCTCCGTGGAGTTTTTCTGCGAGCAGAAGGTTGTCCCGCACCGTTCCCTCGAGGGCGGGAGCTGATTGAAATGCAAGGCCCGCGGTTTTTCTGAGCTCCCTGATATCCCAGCGCCTTATTTCTTTTCCGAATACAAGCACTTCCCCTTCATCAGGTGTATTCATCAGATTGCACAGTGACAGCAATGTGCTTTTTCCCGCGCCGGAAGGGCCTATCAACGCCGTGATAGAACCTTTTTGAATATGTCCGGTTACACGGCTTAGGACATCAAAGGACGTATTGTTTTGTTCAAAGCGTTTGCCGGCTGACAGAAAAGATATTGCCGGAATTTCTTCTTTCATACAGGAGGACACCTTTCGTAAAAAAATCAGGAACCGGTGAGATTGGCTGACGTTTGCTCAGCCGTTTTCTGGTCTGTCTGCCGGGAAGCGAATGTATGCATGACCATTCCCGCAATAATAATGAACAGTCCGGCAAATGAAAGAAGTGACGGAAACGCCGCGGATAAAAAGACGATTTCGCCGATCAGTGCAAAAAGAACCTCTCCGGACTGCGTCGCTTCAACAGCAGCGAGCTTCTGCGGCTCATTCCTCACCATATCGGTGGCGCGGAAAAATAATACTGTTGCGATAACGCCAGAGCTGAGTGCGACGATAAAGGATTGGAATGTCTGTCCCATTGACGGAAGCCCGTCTCTATGCCAGCCGAAAGCGGCGATCAAAAGCCAAAACGGAAGGCTTGCGAGAGTCATGCCGAGCACCCGCTGAAACGTATCGAGTTTTCCGCCGTATTGTTCCAGCATTTTGCGGTTGCCTAGCGGATAGGCAAATGCGGCGATGACGACCGGCACCACGCTGAATAGTATCGTGCGGCCGGACAGAGAACCCGCATGCTGAAGCTGAATCAGACCGGCTCCGATCAGGATGATGACGGAAGTAACCAGCGAAATGAGCGGGATCTTTTGTCTGGCGGAAACCGGGCCCGCCGGTGAATTTTTTGTTTCGTAAAAAAACGGCGACAGAAGCACACCCGCGACAATTGTAATCTGCCACGTGCCGGCGATCAGCCAGCCCGGCCCATATGCCGCCGCAAACGTAATCGGGGCATAAAAAAGCACGAACCCGGTAAAACTCCACTTCAGCCAAAAAAACGGTTTTTTTCGGATTTCATGCCAGAGCGGCGCCCATTTTCCTTTCACATAAACGATCAAAAATAAAAACGGAACCATAAAAAGAAAACGCAGGGAAGAGCTCCACATCCAGCTTCCGCCGGAAAGCTCCATCGCCCTGTTTAAAATAAATGTGACTGCAAAAAACAGAGATGCCAATATTCCGATCACGATGGCTTTCATTAAATCCCTCATTTTGACACATATTTTTTTATACTATACTATTCACCGGCAGGCTTCGCAATGGAATATGAGAAAATAGCGTTTTAACAAATGATGAATGGGAAACAGACATATACGGAGGTGAAAACAATGCAGAAAGAGGATATTCAAGTGCTTTATTTTGAAGATGACGGCCGCATTCCGAATAACCCGAATCTTCCGCTTGTTATTTATAAAGCGGTATTTAATGAAGAAACGGTGCAGAAAGCAGAGTCCGTCCTCCGCCGGCACGATTGGTCGAACAGCTGGACGGGCGGAGTATTTCCGTATCACCATTTTCACAGCACCACGCACGAAGTTCTTGTCGCGGTAAAAGGAACTGCGGTTTTGAGGTTCGGCGGGGAACAAGGAGCGGACGCCGTTCTTCAAACGGGAGACGCAGCGGTCATTCCGGCCGGCACCGGACATAAAAAACTGTCGGGCAGTTCTGATTTTACCGTGATCGGGGCTTATCCGGGCGGCCGGCAGTACGATACAAAAACGGAGAAAAATGATAGAACTCCAGAAGTAATCAGCCGTGTCCCGCTCCCGGAATGCGACCCCTTTACGGGAAAAACGGGCCCGCTATTAAAATTGTGGGAAAAATGACAGGGGAAAAGCGGATGGTCTGTAAAAAAATAGCCTAAAAGAAACGTTATTACACCCCCGCCATATAAATAATTTCATAAACGAAACAATTCACGTTCAAATTTTGTTCAAAAAGTGTTATTATATAAGAGTAAATCAAATTGGGGTTTTTTATGTTTGCTATTTTCAGAGAGGAAAAAGAAATTTTGACTTATTCAATTGTTTTTGTTGATATAAAAATAATACTGGATATGGCAAAGTGAAAAACTGGGTAGTAAACATTTATTTTTGTAAATGATTGTGCATGAATTCACAATCTTGCTTTTTCATGCTTTTCTGCATGAAGGGGGAAAGGCTACCCTTTCCAAAAAAATCAGCATACTGCTTATAGTAAAGGAGAATCGGATATGCCAGAAACAATCGATCAAACAAATGCATCTGTCAGCCAAGGCCAACGCGATCTTATTGATCAGCTGCTAAAACCTGAAGTTCAAGAATCACTGACTGTTTTAGTGGATCAGCTTCCAAAACTGACTGAGTTAGTAAATATTTTAACGAAGTCTTATGATTTTGCACAGTCTGTAGCGACAGACGAAGTATTGAAGAGCGATACAGTGGGTGCGCTTACAGAAATTCTTGAGCCGGTGAAAGAAACAGCGAAAGAAGTTGCGGCTACTGCGATCGAAGCAAAAGACCGCGCGGATGCAAGCAATGAAACGATCGGACTTTTCGGCCTGCTGCGCATGCTGAAAGATCCTCAAGCTCAAAAGCTGTTCCGTTTTGCTAACAGCTATCTTGAAATCATGAACGAAAAACAAAAATAATCTCAGATTCAAATTGATATAAAGGACGGAGGATATACGATGTCAAAACATATTGTCATTTTAGGCGCTGGTTACGGCGGAGTTCTTTCTGCTTTAACCGTTCGCAAACATTACAGTAAAGATGAAGCACGCGTAACCGTTGTGAACAAATACCCGACTCACCAAATCATTACGGAACTGCACCGCCTTGCAGCGGGCAACGTGTCTGAACAGGCTGTTGCTATGCCGCTTGAAAAACTTCTGAAAGGAAAAGACGTCGACATTAAAATCGCAGAAGTCAATTCTTTCTCAGTTGATAAGAAAGAAGTTGCCCTTTCTGACGGTTCTAAGCTGACTTATGACGCGCTTGTTGTCGGACTTGGTTCTGTTACGGCTTATTTCGGCATTCCTGGACTCGAAGAAAACAGCATGGTGCTGAAATCTGCTGCTGATGCCAACAAAGTATACAAACACGTGGAAGACCGTGTGCGTGAATACGCTAAAACGAAAAACGAAGCTGATGCAACGATCCTTATCGGCGGCGGCGGCTTAACAGGCGTCGAGCTTGTCGGTGAGCTTGCTGACATCATGCCGAACCTTACGAAAAAATACGGCGTAGATCCGAAAGCAATCAAACTGAAATTAGTAGAAGCAGGTCCGAAAATTCTTCCTGTTCTTCCTGATGACCTTATCGAACGCGCGACAAAAAGTCTTGAAAAACGCGGCGTTGAGTTCTTAACAGGTCTTCCTGTTACAAATGTTGAAGGAAACGTTATTGATCTGAAAGACGGTTCAAAAGTCGTTGCCAACACATTTGTATGGACAGGCGGCGTACAAGGCAACCCGTTAGTCGGCGAATCCGGCCTTGAAGTGAACCGCGGACGTGCGACGGTTAACGATTTCTTACAATCTACTTCTCACGAAGATGTATTCGTTGTCGGTGACAGCGCTGTATACTTTGCGCCGGACGGCCGTCCGTACCCGCCGACAGCGCAAATCGCTTGGCAGATGGGTGAACTTGTGGGTTACAACCTGTTCGCTTACTTAGAAGGAAAAACGCTTGAAACATTCAAGCCTGTAAACTCTGGTACGCTTGCAAGCCTCGGACGTAAAGACGCGGTTGCCATCATCGGAGCGAACTCTACTCCGCTGAAAGGTCTTCCGGCATCTTTAATGAAAGAAGCAAGTAACGTACGTTATTTAACACATATCAAAGGATTATTCAGCCTCGCTTACTAATCCTTAAGATCACACAGAAGACATTGCCGGACTTTCTCGGCAGTGTCTTTTTTTTTGTATGAAAATGTTAACGGATACAATTTTCTGAAAAATAAAATAAAAATGATTGATATGTGAGAAAGAGGAAGCTAAAATAAAAAAGAATCATTTTGTTAACGTTAACATTTTTAAGAGGGAGGATGAAAATGTGAAAGCTTTTATGGGTGATGATTTTTTACTGGATAGTAAAACGGCCGTAAAGCTGTACAGGGAATACGCCGAAAACATGCCGATCATTGATTATCACTGTCACTTAAGCCCAAAGGAAATCTATGAAAATAAAACCTTCGCAACGATTACGGAGGCATGGCTTTACGGTGACCACTACAAGTGGCGGATCATGAGGGCCAACGGCATTGAAGAGCGCTGCATTACCGGAAACGCTTCAGATGAAGAGAAGTTTTTCGCCTGGGCAAAAACGGTGCCGATGGCGATAGGCAATCCGCTGTACAGCTGGACGCATTTAGAGCTGCAGCGCTGGTTCGGCATTTATGACGTATTGAATGAAAAAACGGCCGCGGCAATTTGGAAAAAAACGAATGAGCTCCTGCAGGGAGACGGGTTTGGCGCAAGGGATCTCATTCTGAAATCAAAAGTCAAAGTCATTTGCACAACCGACGATCCTGCCGATGCGCTGACATACCACGAACTGTTGAAAGAAAGTGATTTTCCGGTTCAAGTGCTGCCCGGATTTCGGCCTGACAAAGGACTGGACATCAGCAGCCCGGGTTTTGCCGATTGGGTCCGTTCGCTGGAGAGCGCTTCCGGAATGGCTGTCACCACCTACCAATCGTATTTAGATGCGTTAGAATCCCGCGTCCGCTTTTTTCACAATGCCGGAGGAAGAGTGTCGGATCATGCGTTAGATCAAATGGTTTATGCCGAGACGACCGAAGAGGAAGCGGCCCGGATTTTTGCAGCCGGATTAAGCGGAGAGCATGTGTCTTTTGAAGATGAAAAGAAATTCAGAACACGGACGCTGCAATATCTTTGCGGTCTTTACGCCGAACTGGACTGGGCGATGCAGTTCCATATTAACGCGTTAAGAAATACCAATACAAATAAGTTCAGCAGCCTCGGTCCTGATACGGGATATGACTCAATTAATGATGAACGTATCGCAAAACCGCTTGCCCGGCTGTTAGATTCCGCCGAAAAAAAGCGGCAATTGCCTAAAACGATTTTGTATTCTTTGAATCCGAATGACAACTATATTATCGCCAGCATGATCAACAGCTTTCAGGATGGGAAAACACCGGGGAAAATTCAATTCGGCACAGCCTGGTGGTTCAATGACACGAAAGATGGAATGCTCCAGCAAATGAAAGCGTTATCAAACATGGGCCTGTTCAGCCGTTTTATCGGGATGCTGACGGATTCAAGAAGTTTCCTGTCCTATCCCCGCCATGAATACTTCAGGCGGCTTGTCTGCACGCTGATCGGCGGCTGGGCGGAACAAGGCGAAGCGCCTTACGATATGGAGCTTTTAGGAAAGATTGTCGAGGGGATTTGTTACCGGAATGCTGAGGAATATTTCCGCTTTTAAAAAATGGAATGAAAGAGGTGGCCTATGAGTAATGTGCCTGTCGTGACAGCACCTGCCGCAAAAGTGAAGGAGCATAAGCTGAGTCTGAAAGAAAAAGTATCCTATGGTTTTGGAGATTTTGGGAACGGATTTATGTTTGATCTCGGGCAGATCTATTTGCTGAAGTTTTTCACAGATGTCGCAGGCATTCCGGCAGCGTTCGCCGGCAGTATTTTTTTGGTCAGCAAGCTGTTTGCGGCTTTGACTGATCCGATTGTCGGCTCGGCCATTGACTACAGAAAAAAGATCGGACCCCGGGGGAAATTCAGGCCGTACTTATTATTCGGAAGTATTATTCTTGCGGTCATGACCGTATTGATTTTTGTGTCACCGGACGTGAGCGTCACCTGGAAGCTTGTGTACGCCTATGCTTCTTACATGCTGTGGGGGATCGCTTATTCTTTCGTCAATATTCCGTACGGCTCCCTCGGCGCGGCCATTACACAGGATGCGGAGGACAGAACGGCGCTTTCCGCATTCCGCCAGATAGGCTCCCTCGGCGCGCTGCTCATTACAAGTGTCATCGTCATCCCGATTCTTGTTCATTTTGATAACGTTCACATCGGCTACCCGGCAGTCATGGGAATGATGGCCGTAATCGGAATCGCGGGATTTATGATCTGCTACCGAAACTGCAAAGAAAGAATTATCGTCCGTGAAGCGCCGAAAGAAAAGCTGTCCGTCATGTCGGTTTTCAAATGCTTTATCGGCAACAAACCGCTTCTGACCGTCGTTTTCATGACGATTTTCTCAATATCGGCATATAACATTAAATCCGCTATGCTTGTTTACTTCGCCCAGTATAATCTCAACAATGCGGAGCTGATGTCCTACATGAGTTTTATCATCATCGGTTCTTCATTTTTAGGTGTTTTGTTTATGCCGAAACTCGTCAAACGCTTCGGAAAAAAGCAAACGGTGATGATCGGTTTTGCCGTTAGCGCCGCGGCTGATGCGCTGAATTTCTGTCTCCCGTCAAATGTATATATCTTTACGGCGTTAGCGAGCATTGCTTTTATCGGGATCAGCATACCAAACGGCATTACGTGGGCGCTTGTGTCGGACATTATTGATTACGGAGAATGGAAGACGGGTGAACGGAAGGAGGCGACGACATATTCGCTTTTCAACTTTTCCAGAAAACTCGCCCAATCTTTATCAGGTTTTCTTTCAGGCATCGGGCTGAGCGTTATCGGCTATATCCCGAATGCATCTCAGACAAAAGGCACGTTAATCGGGATTAAAGGGCTTCTGCTGCTGTACCCGGCTTTCGCTTTAGCGTTCGCCATGCTGATTATCGGTTTAATGTATAAACTGACGGACCGGCAGCATGCCGAGCTCGTTCAGGACTTACATCATGCAAAACCTTAACTTTAGTGATTTTATGGACTGTCCGTTAAGGTACAATAGAAATAAATGACAGCATACAGAAAGAAAGGAAAAACGATGGTAACCATAAAAGATATCGCAAAACTCGCCAACGTATCCCACACAACCGTATCCCGGGCACTTAACGGCAGCCCCTACATTAAAGAGCATACAAAACAGAAAATATTAGAGCTCGCTTCACAGCTGAATTACACACCGAATGTAAATGCAAAAAGCCTTGCCATGCAAAAGTCCCATACGATCGGGCTGTTTTTTACAAGCATCACAAACGGAACCTCACACAGCTTTTTTTCCGATACCATCAAAGGTGTAAACCGCACAATCAGTGAGGAATACAATTTGTTCGTCCGCGCGATTGACGACCTGAAAAGCTTTGAAACCATTACGCCCATGAGATATGACGGAATCATTTTAATGAGCCAAAGCGACAGTGATAATTCATTTATTTATCATATCCGCGAGAAAAACATCCCGCTTGTCGTGCTGAACCGGGACATTGATGACCGGAGCATCACGAATATCCTGTCAAACGATAAAGAAGGCTCCAGACAGGCGGTCGACTGCCTGATCGCAAACGGACACAGAGATATCGCGATCATTGAGGGAAAGGAAGGATTCAGGTCAACTTCTCAGCGGAAAGAAGGCTATTTGACATCTTTAATTGATCATTCTATCCCGATTAAGCATGAATACAGTGTAAAAGGCCGCTATGATATGGAAAGCGGCAGTCAGGCGATGGAAAAACTCTTGGCGCTTCAATCACCGCCTACGGCTGTTTTTTGTTCAAACGATGATATGGCGATCGGGGCGATGAATGCCATTTTCGCCAAAGGCCTGAACGTTCCGGAAGATATATCCGTTATCGGGTTTGATGACATCGGCATTTCCCAATACATGACGCCGAGGCTTTCGACAGTAAAACGCCCGGTTGAAAACATCAGCATACTCGGCGCAGAGAAGATTTTGGCGCTAATCGCCGACCCGGATACGGCGGCGGAAAAAATATATGAAAACACCGAGGTGATGATAAGAGATTCCATTAAAAAACTCACATAACGGCCCGTCTGAATATCCGGGTTTTCACACGGAGAAATGTTAACGTGTGCATAAATACAGAAGGAGGCGGACAGCTTGCAGCAGCTGAATAAAAAGATGTGCGGCGAATACATTCAATATCCTGAAAAAGTCCTTCAGTTCGGTGAAGGCAACTTTTTGCGGGCTTTCGCTGACTGGCAGATCGATCAATTGAATCAATTGACGGATTTTAACGGAAGCGTT
Source organism: Bacillus sp. FSL K6-2865 (assembly GCF_040311405.1). Classification (NCBI taxonomy): domain Bacteria; kingdom Bacillati; phylum Bacillota; class Bacilli; order Caryophanales; family Bacillaceae; genus Bacillus; species Bacillus sp. FSL K6-2865. The sequence continues at coordinate 1,232,073 of NZ_CP152036.1, forward strand.
GTCGCCGTACAGCCGAGAGGCTCTGAGAAAATAAAACGTTTAAACGAGCAGGACGGTTTATTTACGCTTTTTTTGCAGGGGATAAAGGACGGAAAACCGGCTGAAGAACACATGATCGTCAAATCCATCAGCCGCGGCATTGATCTTTTTTCTGACTATGATTCCTTTAAACGGCTGGCAGCACAAGAGGAGCTTCGTTTTATCATTTCCAATACGACAGAAGCGGGAATTACGTTTGAGAAAGGCGACCGGCTTGAGGATAGACCTCAAAAAACATTCCCCGGGAAATTAGCGGCGTTCCTTTATTTCCGCTATAAGGCATTTGCGGGTGACGCCGAGAAAGGGTGTATTGTGCTTCCATGTGAACTGGTCGAAGAAAACGGACGGAAACTGAAGGCGGCCGTGCTTCAATATGCCGGGCTGTGGGAGCTGGAACCTGGTTTTACTCAATGGATTCATGACGCGAACATCTTCTGCAATACCCTCGTGGATCGGATTGTTCCCGGATTTCCTGTTGATACCGCGGAAGAACTTACCGATTTTCTCGGATACGAAGACCGTCTGCTTGTGGTTGGTGAGCATTATTATTTGTGGGTGATAGAAGGGCCGGAACAGCTTCAGAATGAGCTTCCTTTTGCTGAGGCCGGGCTGAACGCACTGATCACGTCTGACCTTACGTCTTACAGGACAAAAAAGGTGAGAATCTTAAACGGCGCTCACACGGCATTGGCGCCAGTGGCTTTACTATACGGACTGCAAACCGTCCGGGAAGCGGCTGAGCACGAGGTGACGGGCAGATTCATTGAAGAGCTGATCAATGAAGAAATCCTCCCTGTGCTGCAAATAGAGGGTGTCACCCAATACGCGGCAGATGTGTTACAGCGGTTTAAAAACCCTTATATCCACCATTATCTGCAAAGCATTACCCTTAACGCCGCCGCGAAATTCAAAACAAGAAACCTGCCGACGCTGAAGGCTTATATCGAACAGGAGGGCCGGCTACCTGAGAAGCTGGTATTTTCGTTCAGCGCCATGATCTATTCATACTGGAACGGACCGAACAAACCGGCTGACTGCGAGGAGGTTCTTAACCGTTTTCAAATGGCGCGGTCCCGTTGCAAAGATGATATGTTTCAAGCGGCATCTGCCATATTAGGAGAAGAGCGATTGTGGGGGAAGAATCTGAATCATCTTCCGGGGCTGACTGAACGAACGGCTTTTTTTCTGTCTGTCATTCATGAGCTGGGTATGAAGCAGGCGATACATGAATGCTGCGGCAAAAAGGGGGAAGTGAAATGAAAGAGGTCATAAAAATCCATAAAAACGATAACGTGCTTCTCGCCATGCGCCATTTTAACAAAGGGGAGCGGCTGCATACAGACGGACTGACGATTGAAGTGAAGGACCCTGTAAAGCGGGGGCATAAAATCGCGCTGCAAACCATTGAAGAAAACGGCAGCATCATTAAATACGGTTTTTCAATCGGGCGTGCGACAAGGCGGATTTCGGCCGGCGAGCATATTCATACCCATAATCTGCAAACGAATTTATCCGATGTGCAAGAATACACGTATTCACCGCGCTTCGAGGACAATCCTTTTACAAATGAGAACCGGACATTTAAAGGCTACAGAAGAGAAAACGGTACATCCGGCGTCCGGAATGAACTGTGGATCGTGCCTACAGTCGGCTGCGTTAACGGCGTCGCTGAGAAAATCCTGCAGCGCTTCGTAAAAGAGGCGAAAGACATTGCGCCCTTTGACAATGTGCTGGTTTTAAAGCACCAATACGGCTGCTCCCAGCTTGGCGATGATCATGAGAATACGAAACAAATGCTGATGAACGCCATCCGTCATCCAAATGCGGGCGGTGTGCTGGTTTTAGGGCTCGGCTGTGAAAATAATGAGCTGGCGGCGATTAGGGAAACGCTTTCTGAAGTGAATGGAGATCGGGTGAAATTTCTCGAATCACAAGCTGTCACAGATGAAATTGAAGCGGGTACTGCGCTTCTTAAAGAGATACACCTTGCGGCAAAGGGAGATAAACGTGAGGAGATTCCGCTGTCAGAATTGAGCATCGGATTGAAATGCGGCGGGTCGGACGGTTTTTCCGGCATCACCGCAAACCCTTTATTAGGGAGATTTTCAGATTACTTGATTGCACAGGGAGGGAGCACGGTCTTAACGGAGGTGCCTGAGATGTTCGGCGCTGAGACGATTCTCATGCAGCGTGCGGCGAGTGAAGAAGTGTTTCATAAAACAGTCCGATTGATCAATGATTTCAAGCAATATTTTATGAAGCACGAGCAGCCGATTTATGAAAACCCGTCACCAGGGAATAAGGAAGGCGGCATTTCAACGCTCGAAGACAAGTCGCTCGGCTGCACCCAAAAAGCCGGTCTTGCACCGGTTTCTGATGTGCTGACATACGGTGAAACACTGAAAACAAAGGGATTGACACTGCTCAGTGCGCCCGGCAATGATTTAATCGCTTCTTCAGCGCTCGCCGCGGCGGGCTGTCACATCGTTTTGTTTACAACCGGAAGAGGCACGCCGTTCGGCACATTTGTCCCGACTGTGAAAGTATCAACAAATACCGATTTATTTCAATCAAAGCCTCATTGGATTGATTACAACGCGGGCAGATTGGCGGAAGACCAAACAACAGAAGATCACATTGTAAGAGATTTTATTCAATACATTATTAAAGTTGCAAGCGGAGAATTCGTCAATAACGAAAAAAACGATTTTCGGGAGCTTGCAATCTTTAAGTCCGGTGTGACGTTATAAGGGAAAAGGCGATCTGACAACAGACCGCCTTTTTTATATTAGTTTTATTCCGCTGATTAAAATAATCGCCGCCATCACAAACTGCAGGGGGCGCGGTGAGAATTTCGGCGAAAAGAAGCTGCCGAGAAGCACACCCGGCACAGAGCCGATCAACAGATTCAATACAAGCAGGTAATCGACGCTTCCGAAGCTTGCGTTTAACAGACCGGCAGCAGTTACGAGCAGAAAGGCATGTGCGATATCCGTTCCCACCACTTCTGCCGTTTTCATTCTGAACAGGTATAACATGGCGATTGCAAATAATGAGCCGGATCCAATAGATGTCAGGCCGACGATGAAGCCGAAAATGACGCCGATCAGTATCATGAGTGTCCGCTTTTCTTCAAGCGTTTTTTGCTGCCAGCGGTTCGGCCGCAGTCTTTTATCGAAAAAAAGGCGGGCGATAATGGAAATGGCGACAAGGGTCAGTACGTAGCCGAGCGCCTGTTTGATAATCTGCTCCTGATGCTGGTGAAAAGCGGGAAACAAGTGAAGAACACCGATGGCGGCTGTTGCGCTGGGAATGCTTCCGAGCGCCAAGTAGCCGACAAGTTTAAATTGAACGGTGCGCTGCTTCCAATGAGAAACGACACCGAACAGTTTGGTGATGGAGTTATATAAAAGGTCAGTGCCGACGGCGATTGAGGGGTTGATCCCCAAAACGATCAGTAAAGGAGTCAAAAGCGCTGCTCCTCCCACACCCGTCAATCCGACAAGCGTTCCGACAAAGAAACCCATAAACACAATGCTTACAGTCATCTGTGTGCCTCCTGAATAATCCTACTATTTTTATCAGATTATATATGATTAAGAGGCGGTAATCAATTAAATTTTCGGAAAATTTTATACAGAACAAAAAATCCGCCAGCCTGCTGTTATGTCGCAGACCGGCGGATGGCCGGATTATGATTTTTGCTGATAAAACGGAAGTTCCGTGTGGCCCATTTCTCTGACATACACGAAAAGATTGCCTTTATGATGAATTTCATGCTCCATGGCAAGCTGAAGGAGAGCCGCGCCGGTCACTTTTCTGCCGAAAGAGGCGGTCAGGTCAATTTCGCGGTTCAGCTGATCTTCTGTCAGCTGTGACAGGATGTCTGTCGTTTTTTCAGTACACGTTTCAGCCAGTTTGACGAGGTCTGTTTCTGCTTCTTCTTTCGGTTTGTTCTGGATGGCTGATCCGTTTCCGTCGTTAATGACGTTTGCAAACATAAGAAAAGAATAAACCATGTGTTTTACAAGTTCCTGAGCGGACATTGATGTCTCTGCCGGCTTGTAATCGTAATGTTCGCGGCTGATTTTTTCCGCCAGCTCAATCGTCACGTTTCGATGTGACAGAAAGTGGCTGACCAATTGATTTTGTGCTGTCATGTGAAAACCCCCATTTAATACAGAATAAAAAGCCGCAAGGATATGCTATATCAACGGCACGGAAGAAACAAGCAATAAGCTTGTGACGGAGATAAATCGTTGCGGATATCCGAAATTCGACAATTGCGGTCTTTTTGCGTTCTTCTTTTTCTAGCAAATATGATAAAATATGACATATCTCGGTCATTCCAAAAGGGGGGATTTATTGAGGATGAAGCAGACTATTCCGTCCTCTTTTGTCGGGCTCAAAATTAATGAATGGTATACCCATATCCGGCAGTTTCACGTTCTTGAGGCGGAGCGCGTCAAACGTGAAGTAGAGAGAGAGATCGAGGATATGGAAGAAGATCAGGATCTGCTGCTGTATTATTCATTAATGGAATTCAGACACCGTGTCATGCTGGATTACATCAAGCCCTTAAAAGAGGACCCTTCTCAGCCTGAGTTTTCAGAATTATTGGAAGACATTGAAGGCAACCAGTATAAACTGACAGGACTGCTTGATTACTACTTTAATTTTTTTCGAGGAATGTACGAATTTAAACAGAAAATGTTCCTAAACGCCATGATGTATTACAAACGGGCTGAAAAAAACCTTGCACTCGTTTCTGATGACATCGAGAAAGCTGAGTTTGCTTTTAAAATGGCCGAGATATTTTACAACCTGAAACAAACCTACGTCTCCATGAGTTATGCCGTTCAAGCCCTTGAAACGTACCAATCGTATGAGACGTACAACGTCCGCAGAATCCAATGTGAATTCGTTATTGCAGGGAATTATGATGACATGCAGTATCCAGAAAGAGCATTGCCCCACTTAGAACTTGCTTTAGATCTTGCAAAACAAGAAGGCAATCCCCGTCTTATCAGTTCAGCCTTATATAATCTCGGAAACTGTTACGAAAAAATGGGAGACCTCTCTAAAGCAGCCGAATATTTTGAGACATCCGTTTCCATTTGCAGGTCAGAAAAGTTCGATAATCTTCCGCATTCTATTTACTCATTAACACAGGTTCTTTATAAACAGAACACTACAGCCGAAGCAGAGAAGCAATACCGTCTCGGGCTCAGTATCGCCCGCGAATACAATGATGAATTGTTTGTGAATCTGTTCCAATTTTTACATGCGTTATACGGCAAGGAAATGGATAACGCATCCGTCAGGCACACGTTTGATTTTCTGGAAGAACACATGCTGTATCCGTATGTGGAAGAATTGGCGCATGACGCTGCCAAATTTTACATGAAACACGGACAGCCTGAAAAAGCGCTCACGTTTTATGAAAAAATGGTGCACGCCCAAAAACAAATCCAGAGAGGAGATTGTCTATATGAAATCTAAACTGTTGTCAGGATTGCTGCTTGTTGCTGTCGGGTTCAGCTTTACACAGGTGATCGGCCATGAAAGCCATTTGGAAAACCAAGCGGACGGCACATTCCATATTGCCGCGCGCAACCAAACATAACATAAAGACCCTTCTTTGGAAGGGTCTTATTTTTTGCATGCGTATCCATTCCATTTTTATCCGAATGCAGGGTCTATATGCTCAAGTTATCTGTCCTACGAATGCCACCTATTGATGAAAAAGGCATAAGGAGAGATGAAGAGTGGGGATTGAAGTGAAAAAACGGCTCGTATCGGCTGATAAATATGCGTTAAAATGTCCGAATCCGATGACGCCGGAGTATATTACCATTCATAACACGGCAAACGACGCATCCGCCGCTAATGAAATCAGCTATATGACGGGAAACAGCGAATCAACGAGCTATCATTTTGCGGTTGATGACAAAGAAGTGATCCAGGGAATTCCGTTGGACCGGAATGCCTGGCATTCGGGAGACGGCACGAACGGTACCGGAAACCGAAAGTCGATTGCTATAGAAATCTGTTACAGCAAGTCAGGCGGCGAACGGTACAGAGCCGCAGAAGAACTGGCGATTGCGTTTGCGGCGCAGCTTTTGAAAGAACGGGGCTGGGGGATTGACAGAATCAGAAAGCATCAGGACTGGAACGGAAAGTACTGCCCGCACCGCATATTGTCTGAAGGCCGCTGGGATGAAGTGAAGGCGAAGATTGAAAAGAAATTAAGCGGAAGTATGCCGGCGAAAAAAGCCTCTATTTCTTCTTCCGCGTCTGAATACCATGTGAAAAAAGGCGACACCTTATCGGAAATCGCCGCATCGCACGGTGTCAGCGTAAAATCGCTGCAAAGCATCAACCATATCACAGATCCGAATCACATTACAGTCGGACAAGTGATCAAGCTCGCTCAGACGGGTTCTTCTTCAAAAAGTCAGGCTGTGTCTTCCTATCCGCTTCCATCAGGTGTGATCAAAGTGACGAAACCGCTGACGAAAGGGACAAACGTAAAACAAGTGCAAAACGCTTTATCCGCTCTTTATTTTTATCCCGATAAAGGAGCAAAAAATCATGGGGCGGACGGCGTTTACGGTCCGAAAACGGCAAATGCCGTAAAACGTTTTCAATCCGTCAGCGGATTAACGGCAGACGGAATTTACGGCCCGAAAACGAAGGCGAAAATTGAAGAAAAACTGTAATCCATAAAACGGAAGCTCCCCGGGCTTCCGTTTCTTCTTACATACAAACTGCTGCAAGGGCCTTTTGAATATCATAAATGCTTTCATCTTTTTTAAACTGCTTTGAGACAGCGGGAAGTTCCGCGCCTGAAATCCAAATTTTCAGCTCTGAATCAAGGTCAAAGCGGCCGGCGGTTTCTACGCTGAATCTGGAAATGCTCTTGTACGGAATGGATTGAATCTCCGTTTTCTTCCCCGTGAGTCCCTGTTTATCAACAAGAATAAGACGCTTATCCGTAAAGACAATGATATCTCGGACAAGCTTAAATGCGGCGTTGACATTCTCACCTTCCAGCAGAATACGAGCCAGTTCTGCTTTTGCTTCAGCCGTCGATATTGTCGACGCATTGCCCAGCAATCCATTGATGAACCCCATGATATATCCCCCCTGATACGTATTCTATCAAATCATACTATAAAAAGGTTTCCAATTCCCAGATGAGTAGAGTAAACTGGTGCTGACTGGAAAAGGAGAGCATGTTACACATGAAAGATAGATATGATAATTTCGCAGCCCTTTCTGCTGCTGAATCGGAATACAGAATTATTTATGAAGAAAAAGAGGGAAGTAAATGTATCGTCCTCGCTCCCCACGGCGGCAGGATTGAGCCGGGTGTCAGTGAGCTGGTGCGGGCATTTTCTGACCAAAGCTCAATTTATTTATTTGAAGGAACGAAGCGGTGCGATAACCGTTCTCTCCATTTGACAAGCACACGCTTTGACGAACCCCTGGCTTTAGAAAAAGTGACCGCCCATCATTACGGATTGGCTTTTCATGGGTATCATGATCTGAAAAAGGCAAATACACTCGTCGGGGGCGCGGATCTGGAAAAAGCAAGACTGATTTGTGATCTGCTGTGTGAAGCGGGATTTGATGCCGAGCTGACAGAGAAGAATGATCGGCTGGCAGGTGTAAATCCCGGCAACATTGTCAATCGGACAAAAAGGAAAATGGGGCTGCAATTGGAAGTGAGCACGGCGCAGAGACACGCGCTGTTCAGCAATTTTGGCTGCCGGGGAGAAAAATATACGCCAACCGATCTGTTTTTTCGGTATGTAGAAGCCGTGAAGGCCGGTTTTTATGATAAATGAACAGGGGGCCCGTTCTTACATTTACTGGAGCTGCTATGCGGCGCAAGAAGTGCTTGGCGGGCAGCACGGTGAGAACAGCGTCATGATGCAAAAACCTTTCCTCCGATGTGAAAATGATGACATTCTGCCAGCGGAGTATCGCTAATTTTCAATAAAATACGGCGTTTTTTCTTCAGCGGCATGTAAGTGTGTCTGTCCGCTTTCATAATACACATTCGGCCGCTTGTCGGATAACAGACAAGCGAGCCGCTTCTGAAATTGAATACCTGCTTTACGCCGTTCAAACAGCTCCAGCCTTTTTTCCGCAAATGATGCCGTCACCCGGAAAGCGGCTGCGATTAAAATAACGGCGTGGCTCCTTCGCTGGGGAAGCTCCATGTTTAACAGCATAAAGGTCGGCACACAGAAGTGGTACATAAAATGGTTGGCCTGAAATTCCTGCAGTTCTCTGAACAGCTTGTTCATATGAAAATGGTTGCCGGTATGCTTCAGCACATGGCACAGTTCGTGCGCAAAATCCTGCCATTGCTCTTCGGGTGACTTTTTTTGATTCAGGACGATGCTGTACATGCCGTCCCGCTTCAGCATCATACTGTGCGTATCTTCAAAATGAATCCAAATGTCAAGCTCCTTGGCAATCATCTGCATATCAATATGGAGAGGGGCGGTCATTCCCATGCGGCAATATAAGTTTTTGACGTATTCCTCAAGATGTGTTAAAAAATCGCCCAATTGAATACACCCTTTCGAACATAAGTTCTTTTTTAAGCGAGAAAGAAAAGCCCTGATCGGACTTTGAATCAATTCCCTTTTCTTTTAAAAATAAACATTCAGCTTTTATATCGGCTGAACGTTAAGCAGTTTAAAGGAAAAGAGCGGATTATTTATGTTTCGGCCTGCGGTTTTTCTCTTTTTCTTTTAAATAATTAATGAATTCAATGGCCTGCTGCTTGCTTTCCGGAGAAAAGTCCTGCATGTCCCGATATGCGATCTGCAGGTCGGGATCGGCAAACATGTCTTCATCTGAAGGTTCTTTTCCGGTTAACAAATAATCAGTCGACACTTTGAAATAATCCGCAAGCTTTTGCAGCGTGTCGTAATCGGGTTCAGATCGGCCGTTTTCATAATGAGAATATCTGGCGCGCGAGACACCGATATGATTTGCGACTTCTTCCTGCGTTTTCTTTCCTCTGAGACTCTTTAATCTTCCGCCTATCATCCGAATGACCTCTCTTTTTTCAACACCCTAAGTTACTTATGATTATAGATACAAAATGTATCAAAATAAAGAGATGATAAAAAAAGTATCAAAAAGGTCTTGATGATACGAAAAGTATCGTATATAATCAACATCATAGAGATACGAAATGTATCAAAATACGATAAGAAATTGATCAGGAGGGTGAGAGATGAAGCCGATAATCATCCGTTTCAGCAGCAATCCGGCTGACCAGAGATGTTTAGGAAAAGCAGGCGGTTCGATATCTTTTACCGCTTGCGGACTTCCGGTATTCCGATTTGATAACCGATTGCAGTATGAACGCTATATAGGTCTGAAGAAAAACGGAGACGTCCCTTATGAATCGTAAAAGCTACCCGTTTTTCATCTATTCCGGATTACTGAATTCAGAACATTATGACAAAATAGGATCCGCCATTTGGCTGTTTTTATGGTTCATCAGCTCAACGACAAAGGAACACGTAAAAGACGGTGTAAAGTGGGGGATCGTCCTTGGTCATAAGCCCATAAAAGCAAGAGAGATGGCCGATGTATTTGCCGTCAGCGAAAAAACCGTCAGACGGTGGCTTGAGGTTTTGGAACAGCATGAATATATCAAAACCGTCCGCGCCCCTTACGGACTCATCGTCTCCGTAAAGCACTCGAAAAGATTCACGCCGAAAAAGACATTGACCCGCCCGGAAGCAACTGACCGGACAATATCGGCGGATCACCGGGACAAAAATGTCCGGAGAGAAATAGATATAACAAAAAATCATACTGCTGAAGAAGCGATTAACGACATTGCCGCCCATTTTATCAGATTAAGGTCTGTACAGGAGGGGCGGAGCGTATACCCGTCGCCCCGGGATTATCAGGCCATCGCCCGTATTGTTTCCCTCGGTGCGTCAGCACAAGAAGCAATCAAATGGCTCGGCGAATGCTTTACCGCTTTTGAACAGCGGCGCACCTCTTCAGCTGAAACGATCAAGGCTTTCAGCTATTGCGCCAAGTATATGGAAGACCGCTTGAATGCACGAATTGCGGGAAGGACAATCACAACAAAAAAAGAGAGGAATACGATACATGACAAAACGAACGATCGAGCAGATACTGGCCGACCTGAAAAACGGAAAACGTCCATTACTGGCGGACAGACCGGAAGAATCAGACGAAAGCCGCTTTGACTGTCCGCTCTGTAAAGATCAGGGCGGTTATCTCAAAAACCAGCTGGGAATGGATGTGTGGGTGAAGTGCCGCTGCGCCGCCGAACGAAAAGCAGAGCGCATCCTCAGCGCAAGTGAGATTACAGGCGCCTTTCGAAAGCTGGATTTCAAAGGATTTATCACGCGGGGCAAGCCTCAGGCAGTCGTCGACGCATATGAGTGCGCCCTTGAATATGTTGAAAACTTCGACAAGATTAAAAACTGCCGGAAAAACAGCATTGCCCTTTTAGGGCGTCCGGGGTCGGGAAAAACCCATCTTTTGACCGCTCTCAGCAATTATGTCATGAGACAGATGCAGACACCCGTGCTGTATTTTCCTTTTGTGGAGGGCTTTACGGATTTAAAAAATGATTTTGATCTGCTTGATGCAAAGCTTGGCCGTATGAAACAGGCGGATGTGCTTTTTATTGACGATCTGTTCAAACCGCTGAACGGAAAACCCCGGGCGACCGATTGGCAGATTGAACAAATGTACGCCGTCGTGAATTACCGCTATTTAAATCATAAGCCGGTTCTTATCTCGAGCGAGCTGGCCTGTGACGGGCTGGTGCAGGTTGATGAAGCCTTGGGCACAAGAATTTATGAGATGTGCAGCGATTATTTAGTCATCATTAATGGCAATTCATTTGACGTAAACCACAGATTAGAGGGGGCGAGATAATGTGTAAGCTGTGCGGGCCGAAGAAGGTCATTGTGACGGAAACGGGTTTCGGCGCTGTCTTTCACCCTTGCCCGAACTGCAAAACAGGCACTGATTTAACGCCGGTCATTAAACGTCTTGAGCGAATGGTTCAAGACGCAAAAGCGAGGCTTGATCTACGTGTATAAATATATTAAATGGCTTTTTTGCCTGCTGTTCAGGGCGAAACGGATAGAAAAGCAAATTGAAGCATGGCATGAGGCTGATGGAAAGTGAGGATAACCATTGCAAGAAAAACACAGCCCCGCTCCATGGCGGGCCGTACACAGCGGAAAAGAAAAACCCATTTACATTTATTCCGCTTACAGCGAAGCGGATAAAGAGAAGTTCCCTTATTCAAACGGAAGGCTCATCGCGGCCGTTTTCAACTTAAGTTCATACTCTCAGCAGATCAACGCGGCATTGATGGCAAAAGCCCCGGAACTTTTGGAGGCGGCCGAAACGGCTCTCCGCCTGCTCCGGGGAGAAAGTTCTGAAGAAAAAGAAGCGTTCATAAATGAGCTCGGAAGCCTCATACATGAAGTAAACATCCTGAAAAAGACGGAGGACGTAAAACATGAATCCTAAAAAACTGACCGACATTGAACATACAACATTACAAAGCCAGCTGGAAGAAGGCAAGGTGCGGGTCATCATTGTAGACGGACTGAAGAAGGAAGCATGGCTCGCCGAAGCGCCGGAGCACGGCAAAACGCTTGTCGAAACGCGAAAAGGGGATCTGGCCCGGGTCGAATATGAAATCGGCTTTAAATTGAATTAATCGAAAAAAACAGAATACGTCCAAGACGGAAAGCCTGCGGACACTGATCAATCGCGTATATGCTGCGCATTGGTTGGTGTCCTTTTTTTGTTCCGAAAAAGAGGAGGATCTGCATGGAAGACTTACTATTTGAATATAAACGCACGCTGAAAGAGACGAAAAAGTGGTACAAGCAGCTGGAGGAAGCCGATGAAACGGTGCTTACTTCAGAAGAACTGAAAGATAAAAAAATCATCAGAACGATCATTACAGATGTGGAATATGTCATCGAATGGCTTGAAAAAGGCCGGCAGCCCGGCATAAGAAGAGCGATAGACCGAAGAGACGCTTATCAGAGAATGCTGATTAAAGATCCGAGAATCATAGAAACCTATTCGCAGGCGCTGATGTTTGAACCGTCCGCAAATGTGACTGAAGAAGACAGAATCAGACTGCGGGACGCATTAGCCGTTTTAACGGATAGAGAAAAAGAAATGCTGCTGCTCCACAAAGCGGAATGCTTTTCATATGAACGGATCGCCGCCTTGCTGAACGTAAAGAAATCAACCGTACAGACGACGGTCAAACGGGCGCTTCTGAAAATTCAAAAACAGCAGGAACAAAGAAATCAATCGCCTGCTTCATAAGTTGTCATACGTTTGCCACCTAGAAGTGAACAGACGATCACAAAAAGCGGCCCGATTAGAAGCCGCTTTTTATTATAGACAATCATGTCGGAGGTGGCGGTGATGCCGTAGCATGAAAAACGCAAAAAGAAAACAGGCATTTACAATCTATCAGTCTCATAAAGGCCGCATCACAAATCGCGCCCTTGCCGGCAAATCAGGCGTATCCGCAAGAACGATCGGCAGATGGAAAAAAGAAGGGCGCTGGGACGAGGCGCTTCATAAGAATGCGGAAAGCGGCGGAAAAAACAACCCGGGCGAAGGTGATGAGTTAAACGAACGCCAGCGGCTGTTTTGTCTTTATTATGTGAAAAGCTTTAACGCCACCCAATCTGCGATAAAAGCCGGGTATTCACCGGAAAGCGCGCATGTGACGGGAAGCAGGCTGTTAAAAAACGAAAAAGTCGCCAAAGAAATCAGCCGCATGAAAAAGGAAATGGTCAATAAAGTGTTTGTCGAAGCGATGGACGTTCTTCAAGTCTATGTGAAAATCGCTTTCGCCGACATTACCGATTATGTAACCTTCGGAAAAAAAGAGGTTCAGGCCTTCGGAAAATCAGGGCCGCTCTTTGACGAAAATGATAAGCCGATTATGCAGGAAATCAGCTACGTTGACGTTAAAGATTCGCACCTTCTGGACGGAACCATCGTCACAGAAGCAAAACTCGGAAAAGAGGGCATTGCAATCAAGCTTGCCGACAAGATGAAAGCTCTTGAAAAGCTGTCCTTGTACTTTGACCTTTTCCCCGATCAATTTAAACAAAAAATCGAAAATGAAAAATTAAAGCTGGCACAGCAGAAGATGGAAAAAACAGAAGACAGCCAAAAGCCGATTGACATTGTCATTACGCGGAAAGAGGAACGGTCATGATTGAAAAAGCGGTCAACCCGCGCTTTGAAGATTATTTGTTCAATTGGAATGAAACGTACCAATTTCTCGTCGGAGGCTACGGCTCGTCAAAAAGCTATCATACCGCGCTGAAAATCATCCTCAAGCTGCTTCGTGAAAAGCGGACGGCACTTGTCGTGCGGGAGGTTTTCGATACGCACAGAGATTCTACTTTCGCCTTGTTTGAAGACATTATCGGGGAGCTTGAGCTGGGACATGCCGTAAAGGCCGTATCTTCGCCGATGCAGCTGAGATTTTCAAACGGAAGCCGGATTATGTTTAAAGGGATGGACAACCCGGCCAAATTGAAATCCATTCATCATATTTCACTGATATGGATTGAAGAATGCTCTGAAGTGAAGTATGAAGGCTTTAAGGAGCTGATCGGGCGTCTGCGCCATCCTGAGCTTTCGCTTCATATGATATGCACCACAAATCCAGTGGGCACCTCCAATTGGACGTATCGGCATTTTTTTCGTGATGACCAAAAAAAACGGTTTGTATTGGATGATCAGACGCTGTATGAAAAAGGCACCGTCGTTAAGGGAGATACGTATTACCACCATTCCACAGCGTGCGATAATCTGTTTTTGCCGAAAAGCTATATTAAGCAGCTGGACAGCTTACGGCATTACGATCCTGATTTGTACCGGATCGCCCGCAAAGGACAGTTCGGCGTCAATGGCATCCGCGTGTTTCCGCAGTTTCAGGTCATGGAGCACAACGAAGTAACGGAGCGGATTGCTTCCATCAGGCGCCCCCTGTTTCGGACCGGCATGGATTTCGGTTTTGAAGAGTCATACAATGCGGTCATCCGGCTTGCCGTCGATCCGGATCAAAAAGAGCTTTATATTTTCTGGGAGTATTACAAAAACAAAATGACCGATGATCAGACAGCTGAGGAGCTTCAGGAATTGGCGGATCAAAAAGAGCTGATCAAAGCGGATTCGGCTGAGCCGAAAAGCATCCAATATTTTCGCAGGCAGGGCTTTTGCATGGTTGCGGCCAAAAAGTTTCCGGGCTCAAGACTTCAGTATACAAAAAAACTGAAACGGTTCAAACACATCTATTGCTCAGACAGCTGTCAACATACGATCCGCGAATTGCAGAACTTAACGTACGCAAAAAACAAAAACGGCGTTCTGTCGGAAGATGAGTTTTCAATTGATCCCCACACACTTTCAGCCATTTGGTATGCGCTGGATGACTATGACGCGGCGGATTTGAAAGATGCATCACAAAAACGGAGACGTCCGAATCGGGAAAGGAGGAGGTAGGCGTTGCCGAACTATCAAAACGTTAGAGCCACCGTCTTTAAATCAAAAATGGCCGCGCCGCAGGCAAGGCAGATGAACGAAGATCAATTTGCCGATCTGTACGGCGAAGACATCATTTCACCGCCCTATAATCTCATTGAACTGAAAACAATCGCCGAATACTCGACGATTCTTCAGCAGTGCATTGACGCGTATCGGGTCAATATTACGGGTTTTGGGTTTGATGTGGAATATACCTTTGATGTAAATAGCCCGGATTGCTCCCCGTCAAAAAAGGCCCGGGCCGAAAAAAACTGGATGAAGCTGGAGAGCTTTTACAAATGTCTTCATTTTGATGAATCGGCCGAGACGATCCTCGGATATGCGATAGAAGACCGTGAAAAAACGGGCAACGGTTTTCTCGAAGTGCTTCGGGACGGGGCGGGAAAACCGGCGGGGGTTGAATATCTGGATGTGAAACATATGCGCGTCTGCGGTGTGACTGATCCCGTTGAAGTTACATTTTCTTATGAAGAAAACGGCGCATCCAAAACGATTAAAAGGCAAAAACGGTTCCGTAAATATGTTCAGATGCTGAACGGTCGGAAAGTGTTTTTTAAGGAATACGGCGACCCCCGCATGATGGACATGAGAACCGGCGAATACGTAAAGACCCTGTCTGAGGAATACCGGGCAAATGAAGCCATTCATTTAAAAATCGGCAGCGGCACTTACGGAATTCCGCGCTGGGTCGGCAATATCGTCAATCTGTACGGCGCCCGGAAAGCGGAAGAACTGAATTTTATGTATTTCAAGCAGGGCCGTCACGTGCCGGCCGCCATTACGGTTGAAAACGGCATGCTGTCAGAAACCTCGTACAAAGAGCTTCAGGATTATATGAATGACCTGGAAGGGGTGGAAAACGCCCACAAATTTCTGCTGATTGAGGCGGAAGGCATTGCGAAGGAAAAAGACCTTCACGGAGGCGAAGACATTACGCCCGTGTCTGTGGAAATTAAATCACTTGCGGAAATTCTGCAGGATGATGCGCTGTTTCTTGAATATGACGACAAAAGCAGAAATAAACTCCGTTCCGCTTTCCGTCTCCCGCCGCTTTATACGGGCGAGGCGCAGGAATACAACAAAGCCACCGCCGATACGGCACGGAAAATAACGGAGGAGCAGGTGTTTCAGCCGGAGCGGAAAACGCTGATTAATAAGCTCAACACGTTATTTTTGCCTGAACTGGGTCTCCACGATGTACAGCTCACATTAAAAGGGCCTGATTTTCGCGATCCGCTTGAAATTGCGAAGGTGCTTACGCCATTTATTTCCGCCGGTGCGGTCTCTCCTAATGACCTCCGTGATCTGGCCGGAAGAGTGCTCGGCAAGACGCTTGAGGAATGGCCTGAAGAGTACTACAGCCGGCCGGTGCTGAAAGGGAAAAAGGAGCAATCCTGAAAGGGGGTGAAAACATCTCGTGCCGAGAGAATTGAGAAATGCCGTCATCAGTTTTGTGAGCTATGTCGATAAGGCGGCGAACCAAACGGAATTCTTTTTTACAAAATCAGCCGGAGGCCTTCCGTCATTTGAAAAAAAGGTGCAGGTGTTTACAAAAAGCGAGTCGGATGAGCAGAAGCTTGTTTACGGCATCGTTTACGAGCCGGATGTCCCGGATGCCCATGGCGATTATATGACGGCTGAAGAGATTGAAAAGGCCGCTCACGGTTTTTTGGCGGACGCCCGCAACATCGATACAAATCATAATTTTGAAGGCGGGACCGGCGAGGTGGTGGAGTCGTACGTCGCCCCGGATGACTTTGAAATCGGGAATGCTGTGATCCGGAAAGGATCTTGGGTGCTTGTCACCAAAGCTTCCGATGAAGTATGGGATCAGATTAAAGCCGGTATCATTACGGGCTACAGCATGGCGGGAACCGCTGACGTTTACGAAGAGCCGGCAGAAAAGCAAGCCGGCTTATTCGGCGCGGTCAAGCAATTTCTCGACCGTGACCGCAAATCAAGAAACCGCAAGGGAGAGGACTTGAACAAGATGAGAAAAGAAGACGTTAGAGAATCGATTGAGCACGCGTTGCACCCGCTTTTAAAGCGGCTTGACAGCTTGGACCAAAACACGGAAGACAAAGACGGGGCGGCTGCGCCGTCTGATGAAGAAAAGCTGAAAACGCTTGTTGAGGACATGCTCGCGCCGATTATTAAACGCATTGAAGCGCTTGAAAAAGTAAGAGGCGCATCAAAGCAGCCGGAAGAAGAGACGGGCGGCCAAGAGCCTGTTAAAAAATCCATTTGGAGCGGACTGCTTTAAGCCCAGTCAGAAGGAGGAACTGTAGAGTGAGAAATCAAGATATCATCAGAAAGGCGGAAATGTCACTTTCCGCTTTAAAAAGCGGCGGTTTAATGAACCCCGCACAAGCTTCAGCATTTATCCGCATGGTGCAGAACACGCCGACCATTTTCAGCGAATCGCGTGTGATTCAAATGGAAAATGACTCGCAGAAATTTGAAAAAATCGGTTTCGGCCAGCGGATTCTGCGTGCCGCTGAGGAAGGAAAAGCCTTAACTGACGATCAGCTGACCGTCCCGGCAACAAGTACGGTGCAGCTGAATACGAAAGAAGTCATTGCGGAAATTAATATCACCTATGACACGCTTGAAAATAATATTGAAAAAGACGGCCTGCAGCAGACGATCATGCAGATTTTGGCGGAGCGGGCGGCAGTCGATATTGAGGAGCTTGTCGTAAACGGCGATACATCTTCTTCTGATCCGTACTTGGCACAGCTTGACGGAATCCGTAAGCAGACTGTATCTCACGTCATTGACGGAAACGGGGAAGAGCTGTCCAGAGCCACATTTAAAAAAGGCTTAAAAGCCATTCCGGCAAAATATTTGCGCCTGCCTCAGGAATTCAGATTTTACACATCTCAAGGCATGGAGATTGAATGGAAAGACCGTGTGGCTGACCGTCAGACCAATCTGGGGGATCTTGCGGTGCAGGGCGGTTTGTCTTCAGCATTCGGCGTTCCGGTCAAAGGAGTGTCCAATCTGCAGCCGTACTCGGTCGGAGAAGGTGACTCCCAGTACGATGCGTCTGACATCATTTTGACTCACCCGAAAAATATCATTCTCGGTTTTTCACGGAATATCCGAATCGAAGTAGATAAAGATATTCGCAGCCGCAAATTTATTATCGTACTGACGGCTAAACTTGACAGCAAATTTGAAGAAGAAGATGCAAGCGCCAAAATCGTAAACGTTAAAGAATAAGACGGGGGTGGCAGTTATGTTAATTCAGCCGTCTGACGTTGTTTCATATTCAGTTTATGATCAAGTCAAAAACAGGCCGGAGCCGCTTCTTATACAGGACATTCTGGAGGCGGAGGCGGAAGCGGCCAGAATGGCGGGGCATTCGTTCACTGACCCTATTTACTCACCGCTTCCCGAAAAGATTAAGCTTGCGTTATTAAAGCTTTCTCAATATTTTGCGCTGATCAACCAGAATGAAGCAGCCGCTTCCGCCTATCAATCTGAAAAGATAGGTGACTATTCCTATACGGTGGCAGATGAAGGCGGAATCAGAAAACCGGCGGTGCACCATCTGCTCTGTGAATATATCGCGCCGGGTTATTCCCCGGTTTCTGCAAACGCAAAGGTGAGACCTTTATGAGCTACGAACGGCTGCTCACTGACAGATGCGATATTTATCATGAGACGGTGTCAGTTCCGAAGGCCGGACGCTTCGGGATTCCCGCCGAAAAGCTCCAGCCTGCCTTTTCTTATCCGGAAGTGCCCGATGCTGAAGACGTGCCGTGTCTGTTTGTTGAAAAACAGCAGCAGCTTATTCAGCTTGCGCCTGATCATAAGGTATATCAGCGGTTTCTCGTTCATTTTCCGAAAGAGGCCGTTGTGCGTGTCAATGACAAAATCATTTGGGAAGGACAGGCGTATATTCTGGAAATGCCGAAGAAAGCAAGACAGCACCATTGGGAGGTTATCGCTGTGAGAGATGACAGACTATGAACATAAAAAACCTTGAACAATGGAATCGGTCGCTGCAAAAGGCATCATCCGGAGAATTTGCCCGTCAGGCAGGCGAATGGCTGGAACAGTCAGGAGAGGATTTTCTCGACATGGTACGGGAGGAGCTTATTCATTCGGGAGGAATTGATACAGAAAACCTGCTGTCTTCTTTCCGAAAAGGAGCGCAGGATCATGTATGGATCATTGAAAACGGGGGACTGACCCTTGAAATCGGCACCAATATAGAGTATGCCTCATTCATAAATGACGGACATTGGACCGTCTCAGATGAAAATGTCAGATGGGTGCCCGGGTATTTTCAAGGCTCCCGGTTCATCTATGATCCGTCAGCTTCAACGGGAATGGCGCTCAAAAAACAGTGGATCAGCGGGAATGGGTTTTGGGACAAAGCCCTTCTTTTGTATGAAACACTCTTCGCCGAATCGCTGGACAAGCGTTTCAATCAGTGGCTTAACACGTTGGGGGGAGATATCGGATGAATCGCGAAACCGGTTCAATCGCCGCTTTTTTGTATCAGCAGTGCGGCGTGCCCGTATATGAAAATGAACTGCCTGAACAATTTCAGGTGCCGTCACTATACATTCCGCCCCCATTTGTTTTTGACGAAAATGATACAGTCTCCACTTATAAGAAAACGTACAGTCTGAATGTGAAGCTGTTCCATGCCGACTCGGTGCAGGCGCTCTATACAGCCGACCGGATCGCCGATGCGGTGAGAGAATCAAGACAGCTGATTCCGCTGCTTACGGAATCAGGGGAGGATACCGGTGATTTCGTCCGCATCAGCCGTATCGAAACAAGAGTCGGAGACAAAGGCGAGGCAGTGATCACAATCCGCTGGACGAGCCGCTACTACTATCAGAAACAAACATCTCCCGCACTGCGGGATGTGGACATTAACAGCGGGGTGAAAGAAAAGTGAAACAACATAAAAAGAAAAACGCCGCAACGGCGGAACGAGCGGTTCTTTATGACACGGCGGATTTAACAAAGCACGCGAAGGAGCTTTTCGGCGTAAAACCTGAGATTCTCCAGGGGGCTTTATTCGGCGTGAAGCAAAAACAAATGACAAAAGCGCAAGCCAAGTCTTACATTGAAGCATTTTTAACCAAGGAGGTCATGCAATAATGAACGGCGGAACATTTACGCAAGGAAAAGAAAAAGAACGTGCCGGAATCTATTTTAACTTTAAAACAACCGCCCAGGAGCGGGTATCGATCGGTGAACGCGGGATTGTCGCCCTTCCCGTCGCATCCGGCTGGGGGGAAGCGAAAACATTCGTTTCCATTTCAAGCATTGAAGATTTGAATAAAAAAGTGGGGCTCAATATTGAAGATCCGTCACTGATTCTGCTTCGTGAGGCGAAAAAGAAAGCAAAAACCGTTTTGATGTACCGTCTGACAGAGGGAATCAGAGCGAGTGCCGATCTTTCGCAAGGTGTTAAAGCAACCGCTTTGTACGGCGGTTCAAAAGGAAATGACATCATCATCCGCATCAGTGAAAACGTCCTTGATCAGACCGCTTTCGATGTGACCACTTACATGGATGAAGCGGAAGTTGACAAACAAACGGTGAAAAAAGCCGAAGAATTAAAAGCAAACGGCTATGTCACATTTACGGGAACGGGCGAACTGTCGGCTTCCATCCCGCTGACAGGCACTGAGGAAGAGTCCGGGGAAACGTTAAACCCGCAGGCAGGCATCCGTCTCGCGGGCGGAACTGATAAAGCACCGGTCAACTCAGACTACACGGATTTTTTAGCTGCTGCTGAAACGGAGAATTTCGATGTCATCGCTCTTCCTGTCGCGGAAAACGATCAGCTGAAAGCGACATTTGCCGCATTCATTAAACGCCTTCGCGATGCGCAGGGACAGAAAGTGCAAGGGGTGACCGCCCATTACAGCGGCGATTATGAAGGCATTATCAATGTTACTGAAGGTGTGCTGCTGGAAGACGGAACCGAGATTAAAGCTGAAGATGCGACCGCCTGGGTGGCAGGCGCAAGTGCCAGCGCCGCATTTAATCAATCCTTAACATTCGTTGAATACGAAGGCGCCGTCGATGTGCTGCACCGCCTGACTCATGATGAAGTGATCGAACGTCTTTCCAAAGGTGAATTCCTTTTCTCTTATGATGCCCGTGATAAGTCAGTCAGCGTTGAAAAAGATATCAACTCATTGGTGACATTTACGGCAGAGAAAAACAAAAAGTTCGCGAAAAACAAAATCGTCCGTGTGCTTGATGCGGTGAATAACGATTTGACACGTGAACTGAAAGCCTTAATTAAATCGAAAAAAGGCACGGGCAGCGATCTTCCTGCGACAAATGACGGCCTTCAATTCGTTAAAACGATGATCATTCAATATTTGACTACGCTTCAGGATGCGGGCGGCATCGCCAACTTTGATTCAGACAAAGACATTACAATCGGGCTGAATGAAGACCGCGACGGCTTTTTAATCGATCTCGCCGTACAGCCTGTGGATGCGGCAGAAAAATTCTACTTTAACGTGGAGGTAAACTAAGATGGCATTAAAAGCGCAAAACACGATTTCAGGAAAAGAAGGCCGTTTATTTCTCGACGGAGAAGAGATGGCGCATATTAAAACGTTTGAAGCAAACGTGGAAAAAAACAAATCAGAAGTAAACATCATGGGCCGCCGCATGACGGGACATAAAACAACAGGCGCCAACGGAACGGGCACGGCAACATTCTATAAGGTCACATCCAAATTCGCCGTTCTTATGATGGATTACGTCAAAAAAGGAAGCGACCCGTATTTTACACTGCAAGCCGTTCTTGATGACAAATCATCGGGCCGCGGAACAGAACGCGTCACTCTGTATGACGTCAACTTTGATTCTGCAAAAATCGCCGGACTGGACGTAGACTCAGAAGCACTCGAAGAAGAAGTGCCGTTTACTTTTGAAGATTTCGATGTGCCGGAAAAGCTTTCTGAAACGTTTTAATTAAGATCGGTATGAGTGAAACAGGCCTTTTACAGGCCTGTTTTTTATAAAAAAAAGAGTAAGGGAGTTTTCATCATGAGCGAAAAAAACGAACAAGTATATGATCTGTCATTCTTTATGCCGGGTAAAACAGTCGAGGCTGAGGAGATTCGGGTTCCGCTTTCAAAGCGTTTTGTCGATAAAAAAGGAAACATCGTGCCTTTTATTTTTAAAGCCATTACGACTGAGCGCATTGATGAACTGGAGAAGGAAAGCACGACATATAAAAATGTGAAGGGCAGAGGCCGAGTAAAAGACTTAGACAGCCAGCGCTTCTATGCGCGGATCGCGGTTGAATCTACGATTTACCCTGATTTCCGGTCTAAGGAGCTCCGCGACGCTTACAAAACGGCAGATCCGGTCGAGGTGGCAAAACGCGTGCTTTCAGTCGGCGGTGAGTATGCAAATTGGCTGAATAAAGCGATTGAGATCAACGGTTTTGAAGATGAATTAGAAGATCTGGAGCAAGAAGCAAAAAACTGATAAAAGATGGGAATAAGGAAGCCGTGTATCTCTATTACGCGATGCATGAGCTTCATTATTCTCCATCAGAACTGAAAGAGTTATATGAAGCACCGAGACATTTTAAGGCGCTGTTGTACGGTTTAATCGGTTACAAGCTGGACATTCTTGAAAAACAAGCGAAGAAAGGGGGAGCGACATCATGGCAAAGCTGACCGCCCGTTTTGAATTGGAAGATCGGGTTTCAAAGAAAATAAGGAAAATCCAAAATGGCTTCAGAGCGCTTGAGAAATACAGGAAAATGACAAAACGCCAAAGTGAAATTGATATACGCAAAGAGAGTAAATCTGTTTTAAGAACAATTGACCGCATCCAGCGCTCTATGAAAAGAAAGCTGGGCGCACAAATGATCTCTATTTCAGCTGAAGACGGAGCCAGTGCCGTCATTCAAAAGGTGCAAGCCCAATTAGCGGGTCTGCCTGCGTCTTTAACCATTAAAATAGGAGCAAAAGGCAGCGCGACAGCGGCATTTGAGAGATTGCGGGATCTGGCTGCCGGTTTTAAAGGATTTACCGTTTCACTGTATGCGTCAGACGAAGTGACCCCTGCCATGGAACGTATCAAACGCTATATGCAATCTGCGTTAAAGAACGGGTACTCTGTCACTATACGCGTCATAGATCACGTCATGAAAACAGTCGGCCGAATTTCAGCGGGCATTGATTCGCTGACGGGAAAAAACAATGTTATTCAATTATCGTTAAACGAAAAGGTGACAGCACAGCTGGCTGCAATGCAAAAGAATATGCCGGACGTCGGAAAAGCTTCTGCATCTGCTGCTCCTGCTTCGCCGAAATACGATTTTTCAATGCTTGACTCCATTGCAGACACCTTCATGAAAAAAGTCAATGACATCGCATCCAAATTTTATCCGGAAACAATCATAGCGGAACTGGATAAATTTGCTGCAAGCTTTATGAAGAAAGCGGACGAAATTGCAAGCAAATTCAGCCCGGAGACGATTTTAGCAGAGCTGGACAAGTTCACAACGTCATTCATGGGAAAAGCGGACGAAATCGCAAGCAAATTCAGCCCGGCAACGATTTTGGCAGAACTGGATAAATTCACGACCTCATTCATGGGGAAAGTGAACGAAATCGCAAGCAAATTCAGCCCGGAGACGATTTTAGCAGAGCTGGATAGATTCGCTGATTCATTTATGAAAAAGGTAGACGGGGTTGTGAGTAAATTCAGTCCGGAGACCATATTGAAAGAACTGGATAAATTCACTGATTCATTTATGAAAAAGATAGATGACGTTGTCAGCAAATTCAGTCCGGAGACCATATTGAAAGAGCTGGATCATTTTACTGATTCGTTTATGAAGAAAGTCGACGACGTTGTCGGTAAATTCAGTCCTGATAAGCTAATCGACCGCGCCGAACAATTTGTAAATGACACGATTGACCGAATTTCTGAGAAATTCGATTTTCTCAATCCGGATAAGATTTTGGAAAAAGTGGAGCAGTTTACATCCTCACTGTTCGGAGGCATTGATAAAAAGTTCGGCAAATTCAGTCCTGATGCGATCATCGAAAAAGCTGAGGCATTTGTTGATAAAATTGTCAGCAAGATTGCCAAGAAATTTGAGAAATTCAGCCCGGACAAAATCATCGAAAAAGCCGGGGAATTAATAGAAAAAATATTTTCAGGAATCGCTGAAAAATTAGGCAAACTCAATATCGGCGGATTATTAGGAGGCGGCACGAAAAAAGAAAAGAGTAAGGGCGGCCTTACTGCCGGCGGCTCCAACGGCCCGAAGCGTCCTGATCTGGCAAAGGGTTCACAGCGCACGGTAACAGCGCCAAAATCTTCAGGAAAGTCAGCCAAAAAAACCGGCGGTGCTTTGGGGGGCTGCTGCTGCTGTATCGGAGTGACGAGGGGCAAAAGCAGTAAAGTCGAAGGGCGGAATAAATCTTCAAAACGAGGTTCATCCGCAAAGGGAAGCAAACAGGCATCCGTAAACACGCCGAAAACAAAAGGGGCAGGTAAAGGCATCGGCGCGCTTTTGAAAGGCTTGGGAGATTCAAAGGCGCTAAAAGGCGGTATGAAAGGGTTAAAAGGTGCCGCTAAAGGAATTCCCGGCATAGGTGAATTGTTATCACTTACTGATTTAGCCGGCATCAATAAAGATAATGCAGGAGAGAAGGTCGGCTCAGCAGGCGGCGGTCTTGCCGGAGCCGCGGCCGGAGCGGCAATCGGCAGCGTTGTTCCCGGAGTGGGCACATTAATCGGCGGCGCGGTAGGCGGCATCGCCGGCAGTTTAGGCGGTTCCAGCTTGGGAGAGGCCTTTGATTCAGGAGCTTTGAAAGACACGTGGAATGATATTTCCAAAGCGGCGCAAAGTGCTTGGACAACAATACAAGATACTTGGGGAAGCGTTTCATCCTGGTTCATGGAAAATGTATGGACGCCGGTTTCATCGGCTGTCGTCGGAGTGGCGACAAGCATCTGGTCAAATATCGTGAATGCGTGGACGACGATTCAAGGGATTTTTAGCACGGTGTCATCCTGGTTCATGGAAAATGTATGGACGCCGGTTTCATCGGCTGTCGTCGGAGTGGCAACCAGCATCTGGTCAAATATCGTGAATGCGTGGACGACGATTCAAAGTGTCTTCAGCACAGTATCCGGCTGGTTTATGAGCACGGTGTGGGGGCCCGTAAAATCGGCTGTCGTCGGAGTGGCGACGTCCATTTGGAGTAAAATCACAGGAGCTTGGGATAAAATTAAATCCGTTTTCAGTACGGTTTCCGGCTGGTTCATGGATACTGTCTGGAATCCGGTGAAAGACATGGTGAAAAATGTCGGTAAAGGAATATCAGATGCTTTCCAGACTGCTTTAGATACGGTAAAGAATATATGGAAAGGGTTAAGCGGCTGGTTTGAGAAACATATAAAAGAACCTCTTGTAAAAGTGGGAACGGCCATATCAGATGCTTTTTCTGCAGCATTCGACTGGGTGAAAAAGATTTGGGATAAAACCGGCGGCAAAATGATTTCAGGCATAATGAACTTTGTCACAGGAGGCGGCGGAGATAAAAAGAAAAAAACGGACAAAAACGCCACGGGCGGCTACATTACAAAGCCGACCATTTCCTGGATCGGTGAAGCCGGTAAAGAATTTGTCATTCCCGTTGACAACAATCGCGGACGCGGAAAGATGCTGCTTTCACAAGCTGCGTCTAAGCTCGGCATGCGTGTTGTCGATGATATGGGCGCGGCTTCGGCTCAGTCTTCTGCTGTTCCGGCGGGAGCGGGCGGTGTTTCTTCTTCTGCATCTGTATCGGCAGCAGCATCTGTAGAGGCATCCGGACTTGGCGGGACGGCTTCATCACTCGGCAAACAGTTTACTGAAGGCTTTGACAGCGGAATCAGCAAAAAAGCGGTGGATATGGACGGCTGGAAGGAAAAAAACATCGGAACGCCGTTCAATGCCCTCATTTCGTCTTCATCCGGTTACGGAAAGCAAGTCGTTGCGGGCTATGCGAAAGGTCAGAATACTTCGCCGACGGGCACCGATTCATTTTTAAAAACAAAGGTGAAAACACCTTATCAATCGGCGGTTAATCAATCGTCATCATGGGGCGCCGCAACGGTGAAAGGATATTCGGCCGGACAGAATGCAAAAGATACGGGAACGTCGCAATACGTAAGCACACATATCAATAAACCGTTTGTGCAATCAAGAGATTCCGCGAACGGCTGGGGGTCAGGCCTGATCGGACACTTCGTATCAGGGATGACTGCAAAAGGAAGTGAAGTCAAACAGGCGGCCAAAGATATGGCGAAAAAAGTCGAGGACGCATTCAGAGAAGAGCTTGATATTCATTCTCCTTCCCGTGTCATGATGAGCCTCGGGCGCTTTGCTTCAGTCGGCGTCGTCAAAGGTCTCGGCTCAGTTGACGTAAAAAAATACGCCGAAAAACAGGCAGGCTCGCTTGCAGCAGCCTTTTCCGGCATGGGTGCAGCGGGAGGAAGCGTCAAAGAGTGGCTTTTGGCCGCAATGAAAGCAACCAATACGCCGATCAGCTGGCTTCCGGGATTAATGACGATCGCACAGCATGAGTCAGGCGGCAACCCTAATTCCATTAATCTATGGGACAGCAACGCCAAAGCCGGACACCCGTCACAGGGGCTTATGCAGACGATTCCGAGCACCTTTGAAGATCACAAAGCGCCGGGCATGAATGATATCAGAAACCCAATTCACAACGCCGCTGCCGCTATCGGCTATATTAAAAGCCGATACGGCTCGATCAGCAATGTCCCCGGGATTAAAAGTATGGCTCATGGAGGCCCTTACGTCGGTTATGCCAATGGGGGGCTGATTACCAAGGAGCAGATCGCCCGTGTCGGCGAAGGGAACAAACGGGAGTGGATTATTCCTGAAGAGCGGGGCATCCGGGGCCGCTATCTGCTGCAAAAAGCCGCTCAAGCGCTCGGCATGGAAGTGTCCGATCCGTCCCAGACGGAACCGGCGGCACTTTCAGCCGGCACGGTTTCCGCAGCTGTTAAAGGCGGCGGACAAACCGTTCAAAAAACGGGAACAAAAGAAATTAAAATCGAATTCAGCGGCGATCAGCATTTCCATAACGGACAGGACGCCGACAGCCTCGCCGCCAAAATCAAACAGGCGCTGATTGATGAACTGCAAAAAGACATTTATACCGGAGCAAAGGGGGCCGTTGCTTTTGACTAAATCTGTTTACGAATTTTGGCTGTCTCAGGGGAAGGACAAGCTCCGGCTTCCCGTTCTCCCTGAAGCGATTGATATCGCAAACAGCGTGCAGAATGATTCCGTGAAAGTCACCGGACTTGGAGAGGTGACGTTTATCGAAGAACCGGGAGCGAAAGAAATTTCGTTCTCTTCTTTTTTTCCGAAACGGTACAGCCCGATTGCCGAATATCAAAGCATCCCTTCGCCGGAAAAAGCCATTTCAGCCATTGAAGCATGGATGAAAGCGAAAAAACCCGTTCAGTTTTTGATTACAGGGACAAAAATCAATGTCACATGCAGCATTGAAAGCTTTAATTACAGCGAAGGTGACAATGAAATCGGCGACCGGAATTTTGATATCGTACTAAAAGAATATAAAACCGCTTCGCCAAGAAAAATCAAACAAAAGAAAAAAACGAAAGCGAAGCGCCCGTCCAAAGCCTCACCCAAAACATATACCGTCAAAAAAGGGGATACGCTTTGGGACATCGCCGGCAAGTTTTACGGAAAACACACGGAGTGGCGGAAAATCTGGAACGCGAATAAAACCTCCATGATTAAGCGCAGCAAACGGAATATCCGGCAGCCGGGGCATTGGATCTTCCCGGGGCAGAAGCTGAAGATACCGCAATGAAACGGGTGAAAAGATGATTGAACTATTTGTCATAAAAGAAACGGAGTGGCTCGAGCTTGTCACAGAAAGCGTAACGCTGGAAGGACACAGATATCAGGCGCCCCGCTCCATCGAAGCGACGATTGTCGTAAAGCAGGGCAGCCAGACGTATTACGGCGTATCAGAAGGGGATACGGTTTTGTTCAAATGGAACGGAAAAGAGCTGTTCCGCGGCGTTGTTTTTGCAAGAACGCCCGATGAGCATACCGTCGCCTTCACCGCATACGATATGCTTCAATACCTTGTGAAAAACCAGGACGTTTACGTGTTTTCCAACAAGCGCGCCGATCAAATATTGAAAAGGATCGCCAGCGATTTTCAAATTCCCGTCACATCCATTGCCAACACAGGCCATACCATTAAATCACTCGTTTTTAAAAATGATACAAGCCTTTACGATATGATGCTAAAAGCGTTAAAGCAGACAAAAAGCCAGACGGGGCGCAATTATCAGCTCTATTCAGAAAAAGGCAGGCTCGGCTTGCGTGAATGGCCGGAGCCGTCTGACATGTGGGTGCTGGAAACAGGAGTTAATATCACAGGGTATCAATACAGCACCTCAATTGATGACACCGCAACCCGTGTCGTCATGCGGCTGCAAAAAGACAATAAAACCGTGAAGGCTTCCGCCGCAGACAGCGCGGGCATGAAAACATTCGGCGTTTTACAGTATACCGAAACGGTTTCTGACGACATTAACGAAGCCCAGCTGAAACAGCGCGCAAAAGTGAAGCAGGCTGAGAAAAAAGGCGTTAAGAAAGAGCTGAAAAATATACAGGCGATCGGTATTCCTGGGTTGGAAAGCGGATTGCCTGTCTATATCTCAATTCCGGAAATCGGGCTGAAGAAAACCTATTATGTAGATACGGACCGCCATGAATTCCAAGGAACAAAACATACCATGACGATTGACGTCACGGAGAAAAATTCACTTCCGGAGGGGACATCCTGATGAGATTAAGTGATGCCATTAAACATTTAGCCGTCGGAGCGGTTGACGCCGAAGCGCCGGTGGAGCTGATGCCGGCCGAAGTGACCTCCGTTTCGCCGCTTGAGCTGAAACTGAAAGATCACGACAAACTTTTGATTCCGTCTGATGCACTCATTGTGCCGAAGCGGCTGAGATCCGGAGAAGATGATCAGCTCCAGGCGGGAGATCGGGTGATGACCGCCGCTTTAACAGGAGGGCAGTCTTTCTTTGTACTGGACAAAATTTAACCGGCGTTCGGACGGAAATGTAAGAGAATATCAGCCTATTAAAGCCGCTTCATCATCCGAAGAGGGCTTTTTTACATGATCAAATCTAAAAGGAGCGGGTGCAATGGCCCTGACACCGGAAATCGAATTTGAAGATTTGGAGGATGCGAGTGAGGCCATTGAAACTTCACAAACCTACCGAATTGATTTTGAAAACAACCGGATTACCAATGAACTGATAAACGGACTGGACGCAATCAGACAATTCGTCTATATCGCTCTTCACACAGAACGGTATTCATATTCGGTTTTCAGCCATGATATCGGAAACGAACTTCAGGAAGTGCTTTCAGATCAGAACACGACGGATGCTTATAAAAAAATGGAGATTCCAAGACTGATAGAAGAAGCCTTGCTGTATGATGACCGTATTTTGGCCGTTACCAATTTTGAGATTGAGAAAAAAGATGATGCCTTCACCGTCTCTTTTACCGTTGAAACTGATGAGGGCATGCTTGAGATAGAGGAGGTGCTGGGTGAGGATGTTTGAAGCTCAGACGTTTGACGACATTATGGACAGAATGCTGGCGCGCATTACGGCAGATATTGATACGAGAGAAGGCAGCGTCATTTACAATGCGCTCGCGCCTGCGGCCGCTGAGCTCGCAAAGTCTTATATTTGGCTTGATACCGTGCTGGAGCTCGTGTTTTCCGATACGGCTCAGGGAGAATTTCTGGACAGGCGGGCTGCTGAAGCGGGAATTGAACGAACACCTGCCACAAAAGCGGTCAGAGCCGGAGAATTCACAGGGGGCATCACCATTCCGCCAGGCTCCCGTTTCTTCGTTGATAACCTGTATTTTCAATATACGGGGGATGGAACGCTTGAATGTGAAACAGCCGGTGAAGCGGGCAATGCCGGCATTTCAGGGCAGAACCTGCTGCCGCTTGATACGATACCCGGGCTTGAGAAAGCAGTCGTGCGCGATATATTAATTCCCGGCCGTGAGGAAGAAGATGACAACAGCTTAAGGGCGCGCTATTTTACCCGTGTCCGCCGGGAAGCAGTCAGCGCAAATAAACAGCACTATAAACAATGGGCCGAAGAGGTTGACGGCGTCGGCAGGGCGAAAATCTTCCCGCTTTGGAACGGAGCCGGAACGGTGAAGGTTGTCATCACAAATGCGAATTTGGAACCGGCATCAGATATTCTGATCAAGAAAGTAAAGGATTATATTGATCCGGACGAAGGGCAGGGAGAAGGACAGGCGCCGATCGGAGCGGCAGTAACGGTGGAAAGCGCCGTATGGAAGGAAATCGAAATCTCCGCTTCCGTGCTGCCTGAGCTGAACAGCTCGATCGATGACGTGAAAGCGGAGATTGAAAAAGGCGTCCTGAATTTATTTAAGAAAATGGCCTTCGAAGAAAACACCGTCCGTTTATCACAAATTAACAACATCGTTTATAACTCGGCATCCGTCAGTGACTATGCCGATATCAAAATGAACGGTGCGGCGGAAAACCTCGTGCTCAGTGACGTGGAAATTCCTAAACTCAAAGAGGTGACAATCCTTGAGCAGACTCGATGAGATGACGGCGTACCTCCCGCCGTTTTTAACCCGATTAAAGGAGATGGCACAACTGCTTGAGGCGGAAGCTCCCGAATTTGAGCGGCAGAATAACGATATTTTCGATTTGACAGATCAGCTCTTTATCACGACGGCGACGTGGGGGCTTGAACGCTGGGAAAAAATATTAAAAATACCGCGGGAATCAGGTGACACGGAGGATATGAGACGGCTCAGGCTGATTTCAAAGATGTCGAATATTCCGCCCATCACACATCAAGCGATCGAGCAGGCGCTAAACCGTTTTTTAAAACATCCGTCAGCTTACGTTCGGATGTTTCCGGGGCAGTATCGTTTTTATGCCGATATCGGGCTTGATGACCTGCAGCACATGAACGAGCTGATTGAAACGCTTGAAAAAATCAAACCTGCTCATTTGGCGTATACACTGAGAGCCGCATTAAACGAAACACTGGAAATCAAAGACCGGGTCATTCTCAACAATCGGAGATACCGAAAAGTCAGTGAACTGAAGGTCGGTTATTCCGTCACACTCAACAATAACGAGGTGGTCTTACCATGATATCAGCCGCTTACAGACAGCGTGCCGCAGCCGATCTGAAAAACAGGATCACAAAAGTGCTGTTAAACGGAAAAGAAACTCCGATTGCGGACATTTCCGTAAAAGAAGCCGCAGTCACCGTTCTCACACGCAGGGAAGAAGACGTCAAACACATTGAAACCGTGCAGATGCTTGACGAAACAGGAAACGTCATCACAGAACGAAAAACAAATTTAGATCTCAGCAATAACAGAACGCTTGATTTAAGATTTACCTTTGAGGTGGTGTAACGATGGCTTACGAAGAAAAAACAGACTGGCTTCCGGACGATCCGATTAACGAAGATGACGTCAACCGCTGGGAAAAAGGCATAAATGACGCACACACGGATCTGGCGGCCCATAAAAACGACATGAACAACCCGCACAAAACGACAAAGGCGCAAATCGGCCTCGGAAACGTAGACAATGTCCAGCAGGCAGCAAAGAAAGATTTTGATCAGCACAATCAAGATCTGGACCGGCATGTGACGAAGGAAGAGCGCCAGAAGTGGAATAACGGGCAGTTAACAAAGCTGACGGATGATTCAGGGAAATATTTAATAAGTATACAAGATGGCTTGGATTTTCATCAAATTGTAGACCAGCTTAATCAATCTTTTTTCTTTTACACAAATAACACGGGAGTTCATACTCCTCCGCTTTCCACCAGAGGCTTATATATCGGATTCAAGTCTTATGGTGAGGCTCTGGCAATGGATTATGAAGGAGGCACATGGAGAAAAACCCTTAAAGCTTCCGGCTGGACTGATTGGGTTGAGTTAGAAACTTCGGAAGGCGCCCAAAAAAAAGTCGATGCCCACACAAATCAGACTGATAGCCATGTAACGAAAGCTGAGAAGGATACATGGAATGCAGGGCAGCTGTTTAAAATCACCGCTGATAACGGCACGCAAAAAATCAATTTAACTTCCGGCTCGTTTTATGACTCGTTAAAAGATGTTGGTTCTGTAACTTTTTACGGAACCAATGCAGTAACAGACAACCCGTCAAATACGAGTCTCCGAGGTATGCAGTTAGTGGGGCAGCCGGGAATAGGTAATGGTTATGCTGTAGACGTGAAGGGTAATGCATGGTGGTTTTATTATAACACTAATCAAACAGCAATCAATTGGTATCCAATTGAATCCATAGCTGGAGCGCAGTCAAAGGTCGATGCACATGCGATAGATTCATCAATTCATATAAGTCCTATCGAAAGAGACAAATGGAACGGCGGCCAGTTGGCGAAATTGACAAAGGATGATGGGAAACGGACACGCTTAGAAAGCGGATCAGACATACTGGCACTGAGCTCGGGGTTTTATTATGGAATGGGTGCTCAGCTGAAAAACAATCCGGTTGAAAATGATAATTCCTTGTTTAACTATGATGTGATTGAGAGTGAGTCAGGTAGAAAGTCGATTTTGGCTTGGAGAAGTTACGATAACAATGTATGGATTGCAACTGTTCATACAGACGGTGTTTTTAAGGGGTGGAAACGTCTATTTACTGAAGAAGAATTTAATAAAATGACCTGG
Source organism: Bacillus sp. FSL K6-2865 (assembly GCF_040311405.1). Taxonomy (NCBI): domain Bacteria; kingdom Bacillati; phylum Bacillota; class Bacilli; order Caryophanales; family Bacillaceae; genus Bacillus; species Bacillus sp. FSL K6-2865. Next base: position 1,264,572 of record NZ_CP152036.1, read on the forward strand.
TATGATTTAACACTAATTAATGGGCATAAGGCTGGCGCAAGAAATCCTCAGTATGCAGTGTGGGGCAACCAAGTATTCACACGTGGTGAAGTGGTTCCCCCAGATTTCGACAGCGTTTTTGCTGTACTTCCTTCTGAAGCTCATCCTTCAACACAGAAATCAATGGCTGCCCCACTCTTTGGAACAACCGGGATAACAAAATATTATGCCGAACCAACGGGAGAACTGAGAATTAACGGGAAATATGCCAAAATAGAGGGGAATATTACAGGGATTTCAATAGATAATAATTTCACTTTGTAATGGGGGATGAATATGCAAGTCTTTTTGTATGATGAGAATTTTTATTTTCAAAGGCCTGAAATCTTAGACAGTACATCAAGTATAATGCCGCAAAACTCAACAACCATAAAACCTCCGGACGGCTTATGGAGGCCGCAGTTTGATGAAGTAAATAAAATTTGGAACGAATCTGCTGATCAAGAATATAAGGAAAATCAAAAAAACAAGTATCAGGATGTGGGGGAGCCGGATCCCATTGTGGAACAGTTGAAAGAAATCGGACAGCAACTGGCAGATGAAAAACTAGCGAGAAAACAAGCAGAACAAGCTCAAAATGCTTTAGGTGTACAATTGTCTGCCGAAGTGGTAGCAAGGGAGAAAACAGAGATGTTGAATAAAACTTTAGGTGAACAAATAGCGTCTTTAAAACTGGAACTCTTAAACGTAAAAGGAGAATGAAAAAATGAAGAGACTTAACTTTTGGGTTTACGCTTTGTTTTATAAGTGGGCCACAATAGAAATGGTAAAACAGGCTATGGGCTATGATGACTGCTCTGCCGAAGATCTGGCTGAAGGTGTGGCCGCGAAGTATATCACGCCTGAGGAATTTCAAGAAATAACGGGTGAAACATACGAAAATTATAAAAATGCTGTGTCATAAGCCAAACGGCTTTTTTTATTTGTCGTTTTTAATAAATGAGAAAAGGAGGACGGCCAATGAAAAAGCATTCATTTGAATTTCCCGCCGATCAACTTGGCAGGCCCGGCGCCGTAAAAGCTTATCGCGGTAACAAAAACGATTATGTCACACCTGTTGCTGATTTGTCCGGAATGGCAGAGCTTCTTACCAATACGCCGCTAGAAGCGATTGAAGTTTACAGCCAATTCGGACAAGACCGTTTAGGAGCCGTCTTAATAAACAGAGCACAGGGGTGGGCTTATTCGGACCGCAGCGGAACTCTTTTTATCGAAGAGAGCGAGGATAACAATTCGTGGACAGCTTCACATTCTGTCGCAGTAAAAGGCGGAGTGCTGACCGCTTCGGGGTGGGTCTTCCTGACAAAACGATATTACCGGTTCCGTTTTGAAAACGGAAATCAAAAGCAGTCCGAATTTGTTTTATACCAATCTGTCGGTACGGGCGGTGATATGGCGTTTTCATATACAGACGTGATTTTTCATGAAAATGCAGCAGAGGCGGGCGAGGGAAGCATCTTCTCGGCGGGCGCTTGGAAAAAACTTCTCGTCGAAATCACCGGCACGGCTGAGTCGGGCCATGTCGCGTTTTGGGGGAGATCCATCTCGGGAAAAAACGTGCCGATCAGAGGAATCAGGTCTGATGACGGGACATCAGCCGCCGGTACGTCAGGCACAGAAGAAGTGTGGTCATTTGAAATTGCCGGCTTTAAGGAAATCGTCATGGAAATCAAAAGTATTTCCGGCGGGAGCCTTTCTGTCAAAGGCACGGCATTTTCGTAAGAATGAAGCTTCCGAAGGGAGGTGAGAACAATGTAAGAGGGGGGAGCGGAAGTGCTTCTGGATGAACAAGCGGTGCAAAAAGAATTCGCAGGCATCAAAGGTGAACAAAAGGTGCTTGAACAGCGGGTGGCCGCATTAGAGCGGGTATCCGACCGGCAGGATCAGCAAATCATGACGCTGAACGAAAAACTGAACAAAATTGACGAAAACACAACATGGATTAAGCGGACCATTACAGGAGCGATCGTGACAGCAATCTGCACGGGCGTCATTGGCGGAGCCATCGCCATCATGTACAATCTGCTGCAAAAGTAAGGGGGAAACCAATATGAAATTCGCGGACAAAGGCACGGTCGTCAGGACGGTGCTTCTTTTGCTTGCTTTATTGAATCAAACTTTGCTGATGTTCGGCAAATCGCCGCTGATTATTCAGGAGGACCAGGTCAGCCAGCTTGCAGATACGCTGTATGCCGCCGGGTCGGCCGTTTTTACAATCATAACGACTGCCGCCGCCTGGTTTAAAAACAATTACGTTACAGCAAAAGGGAAAAAACAGCAGGCTTTATTAAAAATAAACAATTTATCGAAATAGGAGAGATGAGAATATGGTAAAAATCACACAGGATTTTATCCCGGCAGGAAACAATAACCGCCCAGGCTATGCAATGACACCGATTTACATTACGGTGCACAATACCGCCAATACCGCAGTCGGAGCTAACGCCAAAAGTCACGCAAGCTATGTGAAAAATCCCGATACACCGACAAGCTGGCATTTCACAGTCGATGATACGGAAATTTATCAGCATCTTCCGCTGAACGAAAACGGCTGGCATGCCGGTGACGGAAACGGGGACGGCAACCGTAAATCCATCGGTATTGAAATTTGTGAAAACGCAGACGGCAACTTTTCACAGGCCGTGGCAAACGCCCAATGGCTCATCCGCACATTAATGACCTCGCACGGCATTCCGCTTGCAAACGTCGTTGCGCACAAGCATTGGTCAGGAAAGCTTTGTCCGAGAAGACTGTTGGATACATGGGATGAGTTTAAAGCGGGAATCGGTTCTGGGGAAAGACAGACGTATACCGTCCAAAAAGGAGATACGCTGTCAGCGATCGCGCGGAAATTCGGCGTCAGCGTGGCCGATCTGCAGAAATGGAATAACATCGCTGACCCGAACCTGATTAAAGTCGGACAAGTACTGATCGTCAGCCCGCCGGTTGAAGCACTGTATTCTCTTCCGGACGAGGTGATTCAGCTGACAGAGCCGTACACGTCCGGCGAAAAGGTATACCAGGTGCAAAACGCGCTCGCCGCGCTTTATTTCTATCCTGAAAAAGGAGCTGTCAATAACGGAATTGACGGTATCTACGGTCCGAAAACCGCAGATGCCGTGGCCCGCTTCCAATCTGTAAACGGACTGACGTCTGACGGCGTCTACGGTCCCGCTGTAAAAGCGAAAATTCTGATGCAGCTTTAACAAAAAAGCTGAGTCCCGTTCACATTGCGGGATTCAGCCTTTTTTCTTTTTTAACCGGTTCAATAGCCTGAGATTCCTCGCCCGCATCCTCAGCGAATAAGCGGAAAGCCCGAAGCGTCCGTAATCCACAAACTTTACGCGCCTGACAATTTTCTTCACATCATCACCTGTCGCATCTCTTTGTTGGTTTTATTATATGAAAGATAAGGAAAAAAGGAATAAGGACAAGAGCCGTGTCTCCTGTCCTTAGTGTAATCAAGCTTTTTTTTGTTTATACTTGTCAATCAGCCGCTCGTTTTCTTTGAAAATTCTGGCGGTATGAGGGCTGACCTGGTAACTTGCGATACTTGTCATTGAACGTTTTTTAAACATTTTGAACGGTTTCGCTCTTTGTTCCGGCTGCCCGTTTTGAAATGCCTGCTCCATTTAACCGTCACCTTCCTCTTCTATTGGCAGCATTAAATCATAAATGCTCGTTAGCGATGTGAAAAGCAAATAATCGAATTCCGTCAACAGGTTTTCCGACGTGAGTTTGATCACGTAATGGCGGTTCTGGACTGTAAACGGAATAAGCACAAGCCTGCCTTTTTGATCATAGTAGACGTCTTTACGGTTAAGACGGGACTGAACGTCCGCCGCATCAGGCATATGCTCCGTCAAGCGGTCCTTATCCGCTTGTGCGGAATAGTCGCACAAGGAAGCTGTGACATTCATTTTTTCGGCATAAGCGGCCAGCAGTCTGCTGATGCCTTCCGCATAAGCTTCTGTACTTCCATAATATACATGGATCGGTTCATTTTTCAACAGATATTGATAGGTTTTCAGTTTTTCAAGATAGGAGTGAAGCATTTCGTTATTTTCTTCTAAAATTTCCCGCGTATCCGTCTCTAATTCATTGCCGGCGAGCTTTTTGATATACGCGCTCAAAAAGATAAAAGCATCAATAAGGGCGAAGCAGACGGCAACAATCAAATATTGTCTCCATGCGGCAAAGAGCGATTCGGGATCATATGTCCAATAGACCATGGAGCCCAGTACAAATAGTAAATACCACGTTTTACGGATGGCAAACATTTTTTCTTTTACCTTTGCCTCATACCGCCAGGATGCATACACATATAAAATGAGTGCGGCCGCCATCGTCCACACCATGATCTGAAAAAACAAAAGCATGAGCATCCCTCACAATTCGAAAAATGGTCTGCTATGTTCATTCTATGTCATGACATCATTTTCCTGTCACAAAAAAAACCGCTTCTGTAAAGAAGCGGATGTCATCAGAAAAACAGATCTAAGATGAAAAAGGCGATGGCGCCGAGTGTACCTGCAATCGGCAGGGTGATGACCCATGTAATGAGCATCCGTTTAGCCGTTCCCCAGTTTACGCCTTTTACGCGGTGGGAAGCGCCCACACCGAGAATGGAAGACGAAATGACGTGCGTCGTGCTGACAGGGAGATGAATAAACGTGGCCCCGAAAATAATGGCTGCGCCGGTTAAGTCGGCAGATACGCCGTTTACCGGACGGATTTTCATAATTTTTCCGCCGACGGTTTTAATGATTTTCCAGCCGCCGATGGATGTGCCGAGACCCATTGCCAGGGCACAAGAGAGCTGCACCCAAAAAGGAATGGCATCACTTTTATGTAAATTGGCCGTCATAAGCGCCATCGTAATGATACCCATCGCTTTTTGCGCGTCGTTCGTTCCGTGTGTATAGGACTGAATGGCAGCCGTCAAAATCTGCACTCTGCGGAAACGTTTATTTGTTTTCGCCAAATTGCTGTCTTTAAAAATCAGCTTCACGATCGAATATACGATAAAGCCGAGAACAAAGGCGATGATCGGTGATAAAATAAGTGCTTCGAGAATCTTAATGAACCCTTTATAATTAAGCGTTGCAAAACCTGACGCTGCAATGGCCGCTCCGGCGATCGCTCCGATAATCGCATGTGAAGAGCTGCTCGGAATGCCGAAATACCATGTGATCAAGTTCCAGGCGATTGCGGCGAGTAGAGCCGCAAGAATGACAACTGACCCATTGTCTAATGTATAAGGATTCACAATGTCCTTTGTAATGGTTTTCGCCACACCGGTAAATGTCATTGCTCCGAGAAAATTCATGATGGCGGCCATGACGATTGCGTGCCGCGGCTTCAGCGCTTTTGTCGAAACTGAGGTGGCGATTGCGTTTGCGGTATCGTGAAATCCGTTAATGAAGTCAAATACCAAAGCGCATATGACAATTAATATCGTTAAAAGTAATAGAGTATCCATTATAACCCCTCGTTACGCGTTTTTCATAATAATGGTTTCAAGGTTATTGGCAACGCTTTGACAAGAGTCGGCAATTTCCTCAAGCGTTTCGTAAATCTCGCGGTACTGAATCACTTTAATCGGATCGGTTTCTGTGCCGAACAGATTTTTTAATGATTTACGGTGCAGGTTATCACAGCTGTGCTCGTATTCCTTAATTTTAATGGCGTGAGGGTGAATGTCCTTCAATCGGTTTTCTGCAAGCAGCTCAATCGTGATTAAAATTTCCTTCGCGCACTCTCTGATGTATCCGCTGAACTTATCGATATGCTCATCGGAAGAAGTGATCGAGAAAATCTCCATCATTGCTGAAAAATGTTCGATTCCGTCAAGCACGTCATCGAGGCTGTTTGTCAGCTCAAGGATGTCTTCACGTTCAATGGGAGTGATAAAAGCTTTGTTCAGCTCTTTAATCATGACATGAACATGATTATCTCCTTTTGTTTCAAACTCTTTTAACGTATCGGCAAATTCCTTTAAAGTCGTCTGGTTCGTCACTTTAAAGTTGACAAAATATTCTGCGGTTTCGTCTATGTTTTTTGCGATTTCTGTTAAAAGGAGTGAGAACTTATCTTTTTTTCTTTTTATCATTAAAAACCCTCCATTGTTTGAATGAGACAATGCACACATCAAATTATTATATAGCCTTTTGTCGAAAAAAAACAGATAAAGTCGAAAAAAACGCCTCTTGATTTTTTCGTAAAAACGTGTCTCATCCTGTTTTTCTTATGTTACCCACTTCGCCAAAAAAACGTAACATACTTCGAATTCAGACATCTTGCTTAAAAAGTATAACAAAAGATGTGAATTTGCTGTCAACTTTTGCACGTGATTTTGCCAGAAAAAAAACGGCTCCCGTAAAAGGAACCGTTTTTGTCAGTTTTTTCTGCCGTTTTTCAGCCAAAAATAAAGCGGCAGCCCGGCGAGGCCGATCAAGAGGGACAGCACGCAGCTCAGTGTATCTGTAATGATCGTGCTGATCAGCACAAACAGTGAACCCGCGATGGCCAAAACAGGAATGATCGGATACAAAGGCACGCTGTAGGCGCGCGGTTTTCCGCCGCTTTTTTTTCTGAGGATAAACACGGCGAAAAAGGCCATGACGTAAAAAATATAAATCATGAAAATAGAGATTTCAGACAGCTTATCGGGATTGCTGGCGATCATAAAAATAATGGCCAGCGCGATCTGAAATGACACGGCAATCCACGGGGTGCGGAACGTCGGATGCACCCGCGAAATCTGCCCGGCAAACGGCAGCTGTTTCCGTTCCGCCATCGCAAACGAGACACGCGGAAAAGCGAGAATCTTTCCGTTTAAACAGCCGAAGATGCTGACGATGATTCCGACGCTGATCAATTTTCCTCCGATGTCGCCAAACAGCATTCCGGCAGCGGTGCCGGTCGCATTTTCACCGAGTTTGACGATGTCGGTCGCAGGAAGAATGTGCAGCAGCGCAAAGTTAATGAAAAGATAAATGGCGGTGACGACCAGCAGTCCGCCCGTCATCGCTCTCGGGAGCAGCTTTTCCGGATTTTTCATTTCGCCGCCGAGTGCCGCAAGCAGAATCCATCCGTCATAAGCAAACAAGGTGGCCAGTATGGCAGCGCCGAAATTCATGTCCGACATGCTGCTTGTGACGGCTGTGAAAATATGCTGATCGCCTTTCCAAAGGCCGAACACGATCATGCAGATAATCGGAATCAATTTGCCGACAGTCGTAATTCCCTGGACGATGCCGCCATATTTCGTTCCGATAATGTTAATGATGCTTAAAAACAAAACGGCTGAAATCCCGATCAATTTAGACCAGCCGGAATCCCAATTGAACAAGTGCGCCATCAAAGAGCCGAAATACAAGCCGATTGCTCCGATAATGGCGGGGCCGTAAATGATAATTTGAACCCATCCGCACAAAAAGCCCCAAAATTCGCCGTACACTTCTTCGAGATATGTATAAAGTCCGCCCGTTTTCGGAATTTGAGTGCCGATTTCCGCAACGGTCAAGCCGCCGGCAAGCGTCAAAATGCCTCCTAACAGCCACGCGATAAGCGCGGATTTCGCATCACCGGAGTAGGCAAGCACGGCGCCTGGTTTCATAAATACGCCGGAACCGATGATGGTGCCGATAACAAGTGAGAGGGCGATGGTAAGGCCGATCTCTTTTTTAAGTCCGTTCTCTTCAATCTGCATATCCTATCCCTCCAGATGTAAAATCGTCATGCTGAAAAAACTATTTTCCATATTGTAAACCCTAATTGCTGAAACACGAATAAAATAAATTTTCTGATTTTGTTGTTTTCCCTAAAAGATAAAGGTTTCTGCTTTTGAGAAGGAAAAAATACCGTTTCAAAAACGAACATTAATGGTTTTTTAATATAGAAGGTTCGTTATTTGGGGAGCGGCAGTCTGCAGACCGTCTGTGAAGCAGATGGGTTGACTTTGCGATCCGGATAACATAAATTGTATATATAAAATATCTCGAAATCGAGATAATTGACTGGAGGATAACATAATGAAAGTTAATGGAATACACCATGTATCAGCATTGACGGCTGATGCGCAGAAAAATTTAGATTTTTATCGGAACATCCTGGGACTGAAGCTTGTGAAAAAGTCCGTAAACCAGGATGAACCGACGATGTATCACTTATTTTACGGTGATGAAGCAGCCAATCCGGGATCGGAATTGACGTTTTTCGAAATTCCGCGGATTGCGCCGTTTCATGCGGGAACAAACAGTATTTCTTCAATCGGCCTGCGTGTCCCGGATGCACAAGCGCTGCAATATTGGAAAAAACGATTCGAAGAGCATCAGGTCGCTCATGGCGGCATCATGACAATAGCGGGCAGAGAGACACTCGCTTTTTGGGATCATGAAGGACAGCGGCTTGTGCTGACAGCTGACGAAAAAGGAAAAGACATCGGTGAAGCGGTGAAGCAAAGCGGCATACCGGAAGAATATTCTTTCCGCGGTCTTGGTCCCGTTGAATTGACCGTCCCGTATGCCGAACCGACGCTGCGTGTGTTAACCGATGTGCTGGGCTTCACTGAAATCGGGAAAGAAACGCATGAAGACCGGGGCACGGTTACGGTGCTCGAATCCGGAAACGGAGGCGCGCGTACAGAAGTCCATCTCATTGAAAGAAACGATCTTCCGCGCGAGCGTCCGGGAAAAGGCAGCGTGCACCATGTGGCCTTCCGCGTCCAGAATGAAGAGGAGCTTGCTTTATGGCACCGCATCATTACGAAAGAAGGTTTCAGCAACTCAGGCATTGTAGAGCGTTATTATTTCAAAGCGCTGTACTTCCGGGAGCCGAACGGAATTCTGTTTGAATTGTCAACGGACGGTCCGGGATTTATGGTTGATGAAAAACCTGAAGAGCTAGGCAAAACGGTTGCGCTCCCGCCTTATCTCGAACACCGTCGTTCTGAAATAGAAGCACGGCTGAAACCGATACAGTAAATCAGAAATCATGACAGATGCCTCCCGGCTTGACGGGGGCATCTTTTTTTGCTTTTTTACCCGTTTTGTCATTCTTTTTACCTATTTGTAAACGGCAAAATAATTGTCTTTGTTTATTAATAAATTTTTCACATTTGGTTGTTACACTTGTTCAAAGTTAAACAAAAGGAGTGAAAACACAGGTGAAAATGAAAAAACGCGAGATAGACGCAGTCTTCATTCTCATTTTACTCGCTTCCGCATTCTTGAATATGTACAACATCTGGAATGATGATACGGTGAATCCTTATTACACCGCAGCGGTAACGAGTATGCTTCAAAGCTTTCATAATTTCTTTTACGCTTCATTTGACGCAGCCGGGTTTATCACGGTAGATAAACCGCCTGTTACATACCAGATACAAACGATCAGCGCGCTGATATTCGGTATGCACGGGTGGAGCGTCATCCTGCCTCAGGCATTGGCGGGTGTAGGTTCAGTTCTATTCATGTACTTATTAATAAAGCCGACGTTCGGAAAAACGGCGGCGCGCATCGCCTCATTTGTCATGGCGTGTACACCGATCGCAGTAGCGGTCGCGCGGACGAACAATGTCGATGCTTTACTGGTCTTTTTCCTCTTGTTCGCCACATGGCTTCTCTTTAAAGCGATCAGAAAAGGCAGACTGATCTGGCTTTTGGCGGCATTTTTTGTCGTCGGAGCAGGCTTTAACACAAAAATGCTTCAGGCTTATATGATTTTGCCGGCCTTCTTGCTGTTCTATATGATTGCGGCAAACACCACGATTAAGAAAAAAATCATTTCATTGGTAAGCGCGTTAGCCGTTTTAGCAGCCGTTTCATTGTCATGGCCGCTCATTGTTGATAATATTCCTGCCGGCAAAAGGCCATATGTCGGAAGCAGCCAGACAAACTCCGTATTGGAATTGGCTTTCGGATATAACGGGATTCAGCGGCTGACAGGGCAAAGTTCCGGCGGCGGCCAGGGCGGACCGGACGGAAACGCATCGAAAGAGAGGTCTTCTTCCGGCGGTTCTTCACAAATGCAAAAACCGCCTGGCCAGTCTTCAAGCAGCAGTTCAGCAAGCGGAAACAAACCACAAAACGGCAGTATGACGGCACCTCCATCTAACGGGAAAATGCCAAGCGGCGGTCAAGGAGGTCCTCCAAGCGGCGGAGATGGTCCCGGTGGCGGAGGAAAAAGCGGTGCAGGCACCGGCTCGAAAATGCAATCAGGTTCAGGAATGTTCGGAACGGGAACTCCTGGTCCGCTGCGCCTTTTCCAAACGGAATTATCTGATCAGATCAGCTGGCTCCTGCCGTTTGCGATTTTTGGAATGGCCGGTTTATTGATCGCCGGGGCGAGAGAAAGAAGACGATTATCAGCAGAACAGAAGGAAACGATCTTTTGGGCAGCGTGGCTTGTGCCGATTGCCGGATTCTTCAGTGTGGCGGAATTTTTCCACCATTATTATCTCATTATGCTGGCGCCTCCGATCGCGGTACTTGTCGGTGCGGGATGGGTCGCCCTCGTTCATCTGTACCGCAAGCAGGCGGGATGGAAAACTTGGCTATTGCCGGCCGCTATTCTTGTGACAACCGGATTTGAGCTGTTTATCCTCAGAAACTACAATGATCAAATCGGCGCAGGCTGGAGCATCGGAGCAGGCGTTCTCGGCGCAGTGGCAGCAATCGCCCTGTTCGTATTCAAACAGCGCCAAAAACCGCTAAGTTATTATGTTTCACTTGCAGCCCTTCTCGTCTTGATGGTCATGCCGATTTATTGGGCGAGCACACCGCTTCTGTACGGAGGCAACAGCTCATTGCCTGAAACAGGCCCTCAGCTCGCTTCAACAAGCGGAAAAGGCATGGGAATGGATAACGCATCTGTCAATACAAAACTGATCAACTATTTAGAGAAACACAACGCCGGAGCGGACTATCTATTTGCTACAACCGATTCCAATACAGCGGCGCCTTACATTATTAAAACGAAAAAAGCGGTCATGGCGATCGGCGGATTCAGCGGGTCTGACCCGGCCATTACGCTGACTCAATTTAAAAAGCTCGTAAAAGAAGGGAAAGTAAAATACTTCTTAACATCCGGAATGGGCAAAGGCGGAAATAACGATATTGTGCAGTGGGTTGAGAAAAACGGAAAGAAAGTATCTTCAGATAAATGGCAATCAAGCACAGACCAGAAAACGAAAAATAGTGATCCGGCTGATACAAAAAGCAGCAAAGCCGCGGGTAAAAACAGCCGAATGAGCGGCGGGCCGGGCGGAATGAATCAGTCAGCTTCACTATACGAACTTCAATCTGATGAATAGGAGGAAAAAACATGAGCAGACATATTCAATATTCAATAGTCGTCCCGGTTTATAACGAGGAACTCGTCATTCAGACAACCTATCAGCGCCTGAAAGAAGTCATGGATCAAACAAAAGAGCATTATGAATTGATCTTTGTCAATGATGGAAGCAAAGACCGCAGTATTGAGATTTTAAGAGAGCAAAGTCTGATTGATCCGAGATTGAAAATTATTGACTTTTCCAGAAACTTCGGACATCAGATCGCGATCACAGCGGGTATGGATTATGCAGAGGGGAATGCAATCGCCGTCATTGACGCCGATTTGCAGGACCCTCCTGAATTAATCCTTGATATGATTGAGCAGTGGAAAGAAGGCTACGATGTGGTGTACGCCGTCAGAACGAAACGAAAGGGAGAAACCTTTTTCAAGAAACAGACGGCCTCTATGTTTTACCGGCTGCTGCGGAGCGTGACTGATATTGATATTCCGCTCGACACCGGAGATTTCCGCCTGCTGGACAGAAAAGTCTGTGATGAGATGAAAAGATTAAAAGAAAAAAATCCTTTTGTCAGAGGACTCGTCAGCTGGGTCGGCTTTAAGCAGACTGCTGTAGAATATGAACGTGATGAGCGGCTTGCGGGGGAAACGAAATACCCGCTTAAAAAAATGCTGAAGCTTTCCATGGACGGGATCACAACGTTCTCTCATAAACCGCTCAAGGCGGCAAGCTATGCGGGAATGATCTTGTCCGGAGCGGGTTTTCTCTATATGTTTATCGTTTTATACATGAAGCTGTTTACGAACAGCACCATTACGGGCTGGTCCTCTCTGATTGTGATACAGCTGTTATTCAGCGGCATCGTTCTATTAATGCTCGGAATGATCGGCGAATATATCGGAAGGATTTATGACGAAGCAAAAGACCGTCCGCTCTATATCGTGCAAAAAGCGTACGGCATGAAAAACGAAAAGATTTATCGGGACCAGCATATGTCTTAACCGAAACACCCTGTCCGGCCAGCGGACAGGGTGCTTTTATGTGAAATAAAAGCCGCGGGATGACAGAATGTCCCGCGGCTTTTTTCATTCATCTGCGGCCGGTCTGCGTGTGCAGAGAGCGCATGATCAGTCCGGTTCCCGAAAGGTTCAGTAAAATGCTTGCACCCAGCGTCATTCCCCAAGCAGCGTTTTGCTGAGGAAACTGAATGCTCAGCTGCAGCAAGATCAGGCCTGTAACGACCAGCAAAAGTCCTGTTTGTTTCATGTGTATGTATCCTCCTTTGTACACTAAGTCATACGGCTGATCCAGGCCTGAAGTTTCAGCTGTATATAAAAAATCCAAGGCGGCTGCCTTGGATTTTTGTTAAGAAGATGTTTCTTCTTTTTGAGTCAGTTTCATTTTTTTCGTCATTTCCTTGCCGTTTCTGATAATCTTCACGTCAACGGTGCTGCCGACTTTCGTATTCTTGTAGAGAATATTGCGGAGTTCGCTGCCCGTGCCGGTTTCTTTCCCTTTTAAGCTGATAATGATGTCTTCTGCTTTTAATCCGGCTTTGGCAGCAGGTGAGCCCTGCGCCACTTCTCGAATATAAACGCCTTTATTCAGCTGTTTGCCGAAAAGCCCGAGTGTGCCTTCCTGATAGTTTTGCGGCACTTGTTCCAAGTCGATCATGCTCACGCCGATATAAGGGCGCTCCACCTGTCCTTTCGTGAGAAGCTCTTCGGCGATCGGTTTTACATCGTTGCTCGGGATGGCAAAGCCGATGCCTTCTACATCACTTTCGCTGATTTTCATGCTGTTGATGCCGATGATTTTGCCGTCTGTATTTAAGAGCGGTCCGCCGCTGTTTCCGGGATTGATGGCGGCATCGGTTTGGATGACGTTGATGCTCGACTCGCCGGCTGACGTAGAGATCGAGACGGTTCTGTTTAAGCCGCTCACGATGCCTTGTGTGACGGTGCGGGAAAGGTCTTTTCCGAGCGGATCACCGATGGCGATGACGGATTCACCCGTTCTCAGAGCGGATGAGCTGCCGAAGCTTGCCGTTTTTGTCACGTGTTTATCACTGATTTCTAAAACGGCCAAGTCTGTCAGAGAGTCGCTGCCGACGAGTTTAGCTGTTACATCGGTGCCGTCATATAATGACACTTTAAGGGAAGAGGCGCCTTCGACCACGTGGTTATTCGTAATGATATACGCTTTGCCGTTTGCTTTCTTAAAAATAACGCCTGAACCCGATCCGGTTTCCGCATCATCACCCGATGAATTTGAGTTTGAATCTGAGCTTGATCCGAATCCGAATAAATCGGAACTGCTTTGCTGCTTCTGCAGATTGGTGATCCCGACGATCGCCGGTGAAATGTCTTCCACCATATTCGAAATGCTGCTTGAATTTGCCGATGAGCTGTTTGCCGATTTGCCGCTGTCTGATTCAGAAGATGTCTGCTTGGCGGTTACCGATGACGTTTCCTGAGCGGGAGCCGGATTGGAAGTATCTTGAGTCTGATGGTCTCCAAGCGGCGTAAATGTATAGATGCCGAGGGCGAGCCCTCCGCCGATCACTCCGCCGAGAAGCGGTCTGAACCAGCCGAAGCTTCGTTTTTTCTTGTCCTCGTCCGGCGCGGAATATCTGGCCGTCTGCGGGTTTTCTTTTACTAAAAGGACTTCCTGTTCTTTTTGGTCTGTCCGATTTTCATCACGATAGTTATCCATCATGTTCACTCCGTTTCTCTATTTCATCATAGCATGATTTGCCTATTATTACTGACTCCATCTTAAACAAAAAGTGTGGGATAATAATGAAAAGATTGTGGGAAATTGTGAAAAAGACGAAATCGGACGGCGGCGCTTTATATTGACAATTTCCATCGGATTTGAAATAATAAATGAGATATTATGTTCAATCCTTCACATGAAAAGATATGAAAATTCTGTCAAGCTAATGGGGGAGATCTGTTAGCTTTTTCACTTTGTCAAATAGTAAGAAAGGAGCTGTCACATGAAAGAAAAACATCACTGGATCATTTCTCTGCTTGCTGTGCTGGCTGTCGGGCCGGGGCTGATGTCGAATACCGCTCTTTCGGCTGTCCAAAGCCTTGTCCGGCAGACGGTCGGCGGGGAAAACTTTGACTCTTTTCATCCGATTATTATCGGTAATATGGCATTTGCCTTATTCGTGCCGGCGGGGCCGTATTTAAGAAAAAGATTCGGCTCCCGGCCTGTCTATATGATTTCGATGGCCGCGGGTGTCATCGGAGCGCTCCTTGCTGCTGTGACAAATGATATTTATCCGCTCGCCGCGGGCCGTTTTTTACAGGGAGCTGCGGCGGGCACTATGCTGATGATTATGATTCCGATGCTGGTGCTTTCGTTTCCGATTGAGCGCCGGAATTACGCATTATTTGTGTTAATCGGCGGATTTTACGGGTCCGTCATTATGGGGACCGTTTTAGGCACGGCGGCGGCAAGCGCCGGCTATTGGCACTGGCTGTTCGGCATTTTTGGCCTGCTGTCTTTTTTCGGCCTCATTTTCAGTTATATGTGGCTGCGGGATGACGCTCATAAAAATGCTGAAAAATCTCCATTTGACGGCATGGGTTTTCTGTTAGCGGGTGTATCAGCCGTGCTGGCCGCCTATACATTTATTCATCTGCCGAAATGGGGCTTTTCATCATGGCAGATATTGGCGGGATTTGGAGGAAGCATTGTCATTCTTCTGATCTTGCTGACCATGCAGTACAGAAACGAACATGCGCTGATTTCGATTAAACTTATGCTCATTCCAAAGCCGATTCTGGGTGTTTTCATGATCGCTGCGGGCAGTATTTCCATAGCGGTCAGTCTTTCTGCATTTCACGGGGAGCTTCAGACCGCATATCATATGTCACAAACTCAACTGATATTCCTTTATGCGAGCCTTTTGGGAGGCGTGGCCATCGCCGCTGTCATCAGTGCATTAGCATATGATAAAGTCGGTCCGGGCATGCTCGGCATAACAGGCTCTGTTATACTGGTGTTCGTGAATTTCCAATGGATGACGGCGGATCATCATATACCGCTTATTCTATTTGCGGGGCTTTTCGTGATGCTGGCGGCCGGGACAGGGCTTATTGTGGCAGCCGGACTGATGGGAGCCGCGTTGGGCGGACCGCTTCCGGAACTGGTGAAACGCATGACGGCAGTTCAGTTTTTGAGGCTTTTCATTTATATGGGCGCACCTGTTTTAATAGGGTATTTTACGAAAAGAGATGCTTCCGGCACGCTTCGGGGCGCGCGCGGCACACAATCACCGCATGAGCTGCTGATGGGGACATACAGCGATTTGTTTCTTATTGCTTTCATCTTAAGCTTGCTTTTAGTGTGTTTATCATTTGTCATGAATGCGACCGGCATGGGACATAAGCTGGCGCATAAACCGCATGCCGTCCGTAAGCAGGCTGCTGAACAGCCTTCGCCGCAGGCTCCTGAACCGATCAGGCATCAGGTCATTCCCGATCATGAATACAGAAGTGCGGTCAGACAGTTTCAGCGTCATCATATAAGCAAAAACAGTATGTAACTATTTCTATCAGCAAACCCTTTTCCCGGTGAAAAGGGTTTGTTTTTTCCCATAATGGCAGAATGGTATATTGCATGTTTCATCCTTTTTTAATATAATTTGTTAGAATATTCATAATTTAATATCGAAATTTTAAGTAAAAAAGGAGGCATTACATGAAACTGTATCTATCTGTGGATATGGAAGGGATTTCCGGACTGCCTGATGAAACATTTGTCAATTCCCGCATGCACAATTATGAGCGCGGCAGGGTTCTGATGACCGAAGAAGCAAACTGGTGCATCGCAGAAGCGTTTAATAACGGATGCACGGAAGTGACCGTGAATGACAGCCACTCAAAGATGAATAATCTGCTCGCGGAAAAACTTCACCCTGAGGCAGAGCTGATTACGGGGGATGTCAAGCCGTTTTCCATGATGCAGGGGCTTGATGAATCGTATTCGGGCGTAATGTTTATCGGCTATCATGCGAGAGCGTCGATGCCGGGCGTTATGTCGCACAGCATGATATTCGGCGTCCGCCACTTTTACATAAATGATAAGCCGGTCGGTGAACTGGGGTTAAATGCCTATCTCGCCGGATTTTACGATGTCCCGGTCATCATGGCTGCCGGAGATGATTGCGCCGCAAAAGAAGCGGAGGAGCTGATCCCGAATGTGACGACTGCCGCCGTCAAACAAACCATTTCAAGAACCGCGGTCAAATGCCTGTCCCCTCAAAAAGCCGGACGGCTCCTGACGGAAAAAACAGCCTATGCGCTCAAAAATAAAGATAAGGTCAAACCGCTGACTCCGCCTGAAAGACCTGTATTAGGCATTGAATTTGCCAACTACGGACAGGCTGAATGGGCCCATTTAATGCCGGGCACAGAAATCATCCCGGGAACGACAATCGTTCAATTTCAGGCAAAAGACATGCCGGAAGCCTATCAGGCCATGCTCGTCATGACAGAACTCGCCATGAGAACAACATTCTGTTAAAGGGGTGAACGGCATTGCTGCGGTATTTTATCAAACGTTTTATCGCCATGATTATGACCGTCCTCGTCATCACCACTCTGACATTTGTCATGATGAAAGTGATACCCGGCTCGCCTTTTAACGAAGAGCGGGGCACAAACGAAGCGGTCCAGCGAAATCTCGAATCCTACTACCATCTGAACGAACCTCTTATCACTCAATACGCCATCTATCTAAAATCCATTCTTACCTTTGATTTCGGTCCTTCAATTAAAAAACCGTCAGACAGTGTAAACGCTATGCTTGAACGCGGGTTTCCGGTCTCATTTGAGCTTGGGATAACGGCGATCATCATCGCTGTTATTTCCGGACTCGCGCTCGGCATAATGGCCGCTCTCAGGCGCGGCGGCTTTCTCGACTATGCGGCCATGAGCCTTGCGGTGCTCGGGATTTCCATTCCGAATTTTATTATGGCTACGCTGCTGATTCAGCAATTTGCGGTTCATCTGAAATGGTTTCCGGCAGCTACCTGGACGAGTCCCGTCCACATGGTCCTGCCGACTGTTGCGCTTGCCGTTGGTCCCATGGCCATTATCGCGAGGCTGACAAGATCAAGCATGGCCGAAGTGCTGACTCAGGATTACATCCGCACGGCAAAAGCAAAGGGGCTTTCTCCCGTCAAAATTGTGATCAAACACGCATTGAAAAATGCTCTTATGCCTGTTGTGACAGTACTCGGGACGCTTGCCGCAAGTATTTTAACGGGCAGTTTCGTCATCGAGAAAATTTTTGCCATACCGGGAATGGGCAAATATTTCGTAGAAAGCATCAATCAGCGAGATTACCCGGTCATCATGGGAACGACCGTATTTTACAGTGTGATTCTGATCGTCCTGCTGTTTCTGGTTGATTTGGCATACGGCCTGTTAGACCCGCGCATAAAACTTCATAAGAAAGGGTGATCCTGATGAATCTCCCGCAAGAAACGGTAAAACACACAGAAGTGCCTGATGACTGGTTTCAGCCGGGCGCGGAAAGAAAGGGTGAAACCGAGTCGGTCAAGCGTCCGAGCCTGTCTTACAGTCAGGATGCGTGGCGGCGGCTTAAAAAGAACAAATTGGCGATGGCCGGCCTTGTGATATTATGCTGCCTGTTTCTATCGGCTGTGTTCGGTCCGCTGATATCACCGCACAGCGTGACAAGGCAGACGCTCGCCGAGCAGAATCTTCCGCCGTCTTTTTCACACTGGTTCGGAACCGATGAACTTGGCCGGGACGTGTTTACAAGAACGTGGTACGGAGCGAGGATCTCTTTATTTGTCGGTGTGATGGCGGCGCTGATCGACTTTTTGATCGGCGTCATCTACGGAGGCGTCGCCGGATACAAAGGGGGCCGGACAGACAGCGCCATGATGAGAATCATCGAGGTTCTCTACGGGTTGCCGTATCTGCTCGTTGTCATTTTGTTAATGGTGCTGATGGGGCCGGGGCTCAGTTCCATTATCGTCGCTCTGACCGTGACGGGATGGGTCGGCATGGCGCGGATTGTCAGAGGGCAGGTGCTGAGGATGAAGCATGATGAACACGTATTGGCTTCGAAAACGTTTGGAGCGAAAACATTTCGGATCATTAAGAAAAATCTGCTGCCGAATACGATGGGAGCCATTATTGTCCAAATGACGCTTACGGTGCCGGCGGCGATTTTTGCGGAATCATTTTTAAGTTTTCTCGGACTCGGCATTCAGGCGCCGTTTGCAAGCTGGGGAGTCATGGCAAACGACGGGCTGCCGGCGATTTTATCAGGCCATTGGTGGCGGCTGTTTTTCCCCGCTTTTTTCATTTCCTTGACGATGTACGCGTTTAACGTACTTGGAGACGGCTTGCAGGACGCGTTAGACCCGAAACTGAGGAGGTAGGAAAAATGGCGCAGCAAGTTCTTTCTGTTCAAAATCTGCATGTTACTTTTTCAACATACGGAGGCACTGTAAAAGCCGTCAGAGGCGTCAGCTTCGATTTATATAAAGGTGAAACGTTTGCGATCGTCGGTGAATCGGGCTGCGGAAAAAGCGTGACGTCACAAGCCGTGATGGGTCTTCTTCCGAAACATTCGGCAAAGATTGAATCCGGAAGCATACAATTTAAACAGAAAGACCTTTGCCAAATGTCGGATCGGGAAATGCGGGCAATCCGGGGGCGCGATATTTCTATGATCTTTCAGGACCCGATGACGGCGCTCAATCCGACTTTGACCATAGGGAATCAGCTCTCAGAAGCGCTGTTGGAACACCGCGCCATGACAAGAAAACAAGCTGATTCCGAAGTTCTCGCCATGCTGGATCTGGTCGGTATCCCGGACTCGAAATCCCGCCTGAAGCAGTACCCCCACCAATTAAGCGGGGGCATGCGGCAGCGGATCGTGATTGCGATGGCTCTGATCTGCGAGCCGGAAATTATGATCGCCGATGAACCGACAACGGCTCTTGATGTGACGATTCAAGCACAAATCCTTGAATTATTTAAGAAGATTCAAAGAAAAACAGGCGTGTCTATTATTCTGATCACACACGATCTCGGCGTCGTCGCTCAGACCGCCGACAGAGTCGCCGTCATGTATGCGGGGAAAATCGCCGAAATCGGCACGAGGCATGATCTTTTTTACCGTCCGGCTCATCCATACACAAAGGGGCTGCTTCGTTCAGTGCCGCGGCTGGATATGGAGGATAGTGAGCTGTCGCCGATTGACGGGACGCCGCCTGATTTATTCGATCCGCCGCCGGGCTGCCCGTTTGCCGCCCGCTGCCCGGACAGGATGATCGTCTGTGAAAAGGTATACCCGGCAACAACCGTGAAATCCAAAAGCCATATCGTCAACTGCTGGCTTCAGGATCACCGTGCAGAGCGGCTGAAGCAGCAGCTGACGGCAGCAGAGGAAAAAGGGGGATTGAAATGAAAAAGAGATGGGCGATCGGTGTGATTGCTGTTGTTTCGTTTGCTCTGATGGGCTGTACAGCCAATGAACAGGCGGGGACAGAACCCGGCAAAGCAAAAGAACAGGGGGGTGAAACGGTGCTGCGGCTCAATAACGAAAATGAGCCGACCTCACTTGATCCGCCGATCGGATTTAATAATGTTTCCTGGCAGCCGCTGAATAACATCATGGAAGGATTGACGAGGCTCGGAAAAGATAATAAGCCCGAACCGGCCATGGCGGAAAGCTGGAAGGTGTCCGCTGATAAGCTGACATATACCTTCAATATCCGGGATAACGCCGAATGGACAAATGGCGATCCCGTTACGGCGGAAGACTTCGTGTACGCCTGGAAACGGATGCTCGATCCGAAAACGGGCGCATCTTCCGCTTTTCTCGGCTACATGATCAAAGGCGGGGAAGAATTTAACAGCGGAAAAGGCAAACAAGAAGACGTGAAAGTCACGGCAAAAGATAAAAAAACGCTTGTCGTCACATTGGCGGCACCGCAGGATTATTTTCTGAGCGTCGTGTCCAATCCGGCGTATTTCCCGATTAATGAGAAGGTCGCCAAGGCTGATCCGAAATGGTTCACTGAAGCAAAAACCTTTGTCGGCAACGGGCCGTTCAAACTGACGGAATGGAAGCATGACGACAGCATGACGATGGTCAAAAACGAGACGTATTGGGATAAAAAGACAGTGAAACTGGATAAAGTCACATGGGCGATGGTCAGTGACCGGAATACCGACTATCAGATGTTCCAGTCGGGGGATTTGGATACCGCCTTTGTGCCGGCAGAGCTGAGCGAGCAGCTGATGGGAGGAAAAAATGTCCGCACGTGGGATCAGGCCGGACTCTATTTCTATCGTTTTAACGTAAAAATGGAGCCGTTTCAAAATGAAAAGATCAGAAAAGCGTTCGCGGCAGCGATTGATCAGAAAGAAATCACGGATTATGTGACCAAAAACAGTGAAAAGCCGGCACATGCCTTTGTATCCCCGGGATTTACTCAGCCTGACGGGAAAGATTTCCGCGAAGCGGGCGGCAGTTTATTAAATCCGGATGAATCAGAAGCCAAAAAACTGCTGGAAAAAGGCATGGCAGAAGAGCATTATGACAAGCTGCCCGCCGTTACATTGACATACAGCACAAAACCGGAGCATAAGAAAATAGCGGAAGCGATTCAGCAGAAGCTCAAAAGTGTACTCGGTATAGACGTTAAGCTCGCCAATATGGAATGGAACGTCTTTTTAGAAGAGCAGAAAGGACTGAAGTTCCAGTTCTCTCAAAGCTCATTTTTACCGGATTACGCAGATCCGATCAGTTTTCTAGAGGCTTTCCAGACGGATAATTCCATGAACCGCACTGGCTGGGGCAGCGCGGCATACGACGGCTGCATCAAGCAGGCAAAACAGGAAGCCGATGCCAAAAAACGTTTTGCGCTCATGCATAAAGCGGAAAAACTGCTCATGAACGAGGCTCCGATCATTCCGATTTACTTTTACAATCAGGTGCATCTGCAGAACAGCGGCGTGAAGGGCATTGTCCGGCACCCCGTCGGTTACATTGATCTGAAGTGGGCGGAAAAGTCCTGATCTTACAGCGGAAACATACGCCGTTCTTTTGCCGTTAAAGGAGCGGCGTGTTTCACTTTTCAATCCGGAAAGGAGATTGAAAAAGTCATGAACCATAAACCGAAAGCACTGCAAAAAGGCGACACGGTCGGTGTGATTGCGCCCGCAAGCCCGCCTGAGAGCGGGACGCTGCAAACCGCGCTGCTATTTTTAGTGAATGAGCTTGGCCTTCAAGTGAAACTCGGCCGGGCGCTGAAGACCCGTCACGGCTATTTGGCGGGAGAGGACCGGGCGCGCCTCGATGATCTCCATGACATGTTTAGTGATCAGAATGTCAAAGCGGTGATATGCGCGTGCGGAGGATTCGGCACGGGCCGCATTGCCTCCGACATCGATTTCGGCTTAATCCGCCGCAATCCGAAAATTTTCTGGGGATACAGTGATATCACGTTTTTACATACCGCCATTCATCAAAATACGGGGCTCGTCACATTTCACGGTCCGATGCTGAGCACAGATGTCGGGCTTGAAAATGCTGATCCCCTGACAAAAGCGTCGTATCATCAGCTTTTTACAGAAACGGAATTTACCTATACGGAGGACATTTCTCCCTTAGAGGTGCTGACAGGCGGAAGGGCCGAGGGAGAGCTTGCGGGCGGCAACTTGTCGCTCATTACGTCCACACTCGGCACGCCGTTTGAAATTGATACAAAAGACAAATTGCTATTTATCGAGGATATTGATGAGGAGCCGTATCAAATCGACAGAATGCTGAATCAATTAAAGATGGCCGGAAAACTGTCAGACGCAGCCGGAATCCTGGTCTGTGATTTTCACCAATGCGAACCGAAACATAAAGAAAAGTCGCTTACTTTAGAGCAAGTGCTGAACGATTACATTGTCAAATCAGGGAAGCCCGCGCTCAAAGGCTTTAAAATCGGCCATTGTTCACCGAGCTTCGCCGTTCCGATCGGAGCCCGCGCGGTTATGGATACGGCGGCCAAAGCGGTAACGATTGAATCGGGGGTTTCCGGAAGGGAGTGATCAGGCGTGAGGATTACAGATATTCAAACGGGACGGATGTCCGTGCCGCTGAAAAAGCCGTTTAAGACCGCTTTGCGCACGGTTTACAATGCTGAATCGGTCATTGTGAAGCTTACTTTTGACAACGGTCTGACCGGCTGGGGCGAGGCGCCGCCGACGGTTGTCATTACAGGCGACAGCGCGGCCGGTATTGAAAGCGCCGTCCACGATGTGCTGAAGCCGGCTCTCTTGGGACGGAGCCTTTCCGGCACGGAAGCTGTTTTGTATGATACCAGCCGGCTGTTGGAAAGAAATCAAAGCGCAAAAGCCGCGGTGGATATGGCTGTATATGACGGATGGGCGCAAATGCACGGACAGCCGCTTTACCGGCTTCTCGGCGGCTATCGGAATACACTGGAAACAGATTTTACCGTCAGCGTCAATTCTCCTGAGGAGATGGCGGGGGATGCAGACCGTTATGTGAACAAAGGATTTCATATTTTAAAAATAAAAGTCGGCATAGGTGACATATCAGACGATGTTGCGCGGATTCGGGCGATCAGATCACGTGTCGGCGGAAACGTCAAACTGAGACTGGACGCGAATCAAGGCTGGACGCCGAAAGAAGCCGTGACCGCGATCCGAAAGATGGAAGACGCCGGCCTCGGCATTGAGCTGGTCGAGCAGCCTGTTCACAAAGACGATATCGCCGGGCTGAAGCAGGTTACCGATGCCGTAGACACGCCGATTATGGCGGATGAGAGCGTCTTTACCCCCCGTCAGGCCTTTCACGTGCTGCAGACGAGAAGCGCCGATTTAATTAATATTAAGCTGATGAAAGCGGGCGGCATAAAGCAGGCGGAAACAATCAATGCGATGGCGGAAACGTGCGGCGTGGAGTGTATGGTCGGCAGCATGATTGAGACCAAACTCGGCATCACCGCCGCGGCCCATTTTGCCGCGGGCAAACGGAATGTGACAAGGTTTGATTTTGATGCGCCGCTTATGCTGAAAGATGATTTGATTCAAGGCGGCATCACATACAGCGGCAGTCAGATTGCGATTCCCGACGAACCGGGTCTCGGCATTACCGGTGTGTCGATACAAGAGGGGGCGAAAAGATGAGAGCAGCCGTTACAGCGGCAGCAGCCAACGTATGGACGCTGCCGTCATCTCCCCGTTCGTATGATGCGCCGATGCTCGAAAACCCGCCGCAGATCAGAAAATGGTTAGCGTCTATGGGATATGAAGAGCGGCTGCAATTATGCACAGACAACCTTGTCCAAACGCAAGCGCTTTTCGGGGAAGAAGTGATCATTCTCAAAGAGGAAGGGGAATGGGCTTTTGTCGCCGTTCCCGGCCAGCCTTCAAACAAGGATGTGCGCGGATATCCGGGGTGGATGAAAAAAAGCCAGCTTTCAAAAGACGGCTTTCATGCATCTTCCCCCGCCGTATGGATTACCAAACCGACAGCTTTTTTATATCACACAAACGGCGAACCAGACTTGGAAGTAAGTTTCTTAACGCGTCTTCCGGCATCAGGACGTGAGAAAGGCTTTTTCCGGGTGGTGACGCCGCTCGGAGAACGGTTCGTAAATGAAGCTGACGCAGACGAGTGCCGGCATACGGAAGGACGGGCGGCCGATGTCATCGAAACGGGCATGATGTTTCTCGGGCTTCCGTATTTATGGGGAGGACTGAGCGGTTTCGGGTTTGACTGTTCCGGGTTTATGTATTCGATATTTAAAGCAAACGGCTATACCCTTCCCCGTGATGCAACGGACCAAGCAAAAGCCGGATGCGGCGCGGCGGTAAACGATATCCTGCCGGCTGACCTTTTGTTTTTCGCCTATGAAGAAGGAAAAGGCGCGATCCACCATGTCGGTTTGGCGCTGGGAGACGGCCGAATGCTGCACTCCCCGAAAACGGGAAAAACAATCGAAGTGCTGTCTTTGGAAGGAACCGTCTATGAAAAAGAATTATGCACCGTACGCCGCTGTATAAGCGAAAAGGGGGAATAGAAAATGACGGCATCTCCGCTCCTTGAAGTCAGCGGGCTGAAAATGCATTTTGACGCAGGAAGAAAGAAAGCCGTAAAAGCAGTCGACGGTGTCAGCTTTCACATTAACAGAGGGGAAACATTCGGACTTGTCGGAGAATCGGGATGCGGTAAATCGACGCTCGGAAGGGTTATTCTCCGTCTGTATGACCCGACGTCCGGTTCGGTATCATATGAAGGGACGGATATACACCGTGCCGCGGGAGAACAGCGGTCGGTCTTCTTCCGCAAGCTGCAGATGATTTTCCAAGACCCTTACGCCTCGTTAAATCCGCGCCTGACCGTAAGGGAAATTATTATGGAGCCGATGGAAATACACAATCTTTACAATACAAGAAAAGCCCGTCTGATGATGGCGGATGAACTGCTTGAAGCTGTCGGGCTCCATCCGGATTTCGGCAGCCGGTATCCCCACGAATTCAGCGGCGGACAGAGGCAGAGAATCGGGATTGCCAGAGCGCTCTCTCTGCATCCCGAATTTATCGTGGCGGATGAGCCGATTTCCGCGCTGGATGTGTCGGTACAGGCTCAGGTCGTCAACCTTTTAAAAAGGCTACAGAAAGAGAAAGGGCTGACATTTTTATTTATCGCCCACGATTTATCAATGGTCAAGCATATCAGCGACCGGATCGGCGTGATGTATTTGGGCCGCATGATGGAAATTACAGAAAGCGCTGCGCTTTACCGGGAACCGCTTCACCCTTATACGAAGGCGCTTTTATCCTCAATCCCGATTCCTGATCCGCTTCTTGAGGACAAGCGTGAACGCATTATTCTGAAAGGGGAGCTGCCGAGCCCCCTTAACCCGCCGAGCGGCTGTGTATTCAGGACGCGGTGTCCTGAAGCGATGGAGCTCTGCGGTAAGATAACGCCTGAGCTTGAAGAAGTGAAGGCGGGGCGTTTTGTCGCCTGCCATTTATACAAAAAAGAAAGCTGACAATATAAAGTCAGCTTTCTTTTTTAATTAAACCTGATGCAGAAATGACACGCAGACCGGATACGGAACCGGAATGTCAGATTGAAGCAGAGTCAATTTGCCTGTTTCCGGGTCGCGTTCAAACAAAACCAGATTTCCCGTTTCTTCGTTTGACGCGACAAGGAATGTCTCGGAAGGGTCAAACGCGAAATCACGCGGCCAGTTTCCTTCTGTCGGCACCCATTCAATAAGAGACAATTCACCGGAATATTGGTTGATCTTATAGATGGCGATGCTGTCATGTCCGCGGTTGGCGGCATAAAGAAATCTGCCGTCTTTAGATATGCGGATCGCGCTGCCTTGCGATTTGTCCGTAAAGCCTTCAGGCAAAGCGGAAATGACCTGCAGCTCTCTGAATTCACCTAAGGTCGGGTTGTATTCAAGCGCGATGACTTCATTGCTGATTTCCGTCATGACATAGGCGTATTTTTCCGCCGGATGAAAAACGATATGGCGCGGCCCTGAACCCGGTGCGAAGGAATGAGTTTTCACCTCTGTGAGCGAACCGTTTTTCATTTGGTAAGTATACAGCGTATCCGTCCCTAAATCGACGGCTGCAATGTAGTTATGCTCAGGTGTATAGCCTGCGAAATGGGTATGCGGCTTCTCTTGTCTTTCATGAGGACCTGTTCCCGTATGAGCGGCTTCGGCAGTCGGCTCCTGCAGACTGCCGTCCTCATTGACGGGAAAGGCGTGCACTTTTCCGCTGTGGTAATTAGCGGTTAACACATATTCATGTTTATCATCAATGCTGACGTGGCATGGAGACGGGCCTTCAATCAGCTGATGGTTCACAAAAGTTAATTCCCCGCTGTTCTGATGAATCTGATAGGCTGCGACGCCGCCTTTTCCGTCTGCCTTTTCAATGGAATACAGCATGCTGTTATCAGAATTCGGAGTGACGTATGTCGGGTTGCCGAGCTTTGCTGCCAGCTTCGGACGGCTGAGCCGTTTCGCTTCTGTATCAAGTTCAAAACAATAAATGCCTTCGCTTCCGCCTTTTGTATATGTTCCCGCGTATCCTATGTACTTAGCCATTCGGTTTCCCCCTTTAGAGTCTTGTCTTCTCTATATTAACGTATCTTGAAGGAAACTGCCTTGTAAATGTTTAAGATGTTCTGACAAGCGGCAAGGTGCAGCAGCGGAAGGAACCGCCTGATTTAATAATTTCGGAAAACTCGGTTTCAATGACCGTATAACCTCTTTTTCTGAGCTCGCGGTTCGTATGACGGTGCTGCGGCAGGCTGATAATTGTCTGATTGCCGATTGACAGGATATTCGGGCCGAGCGTGAATTGCTCTTCTTCAGGCACTTCTATCATCTCAAAACGTTCGGCGAGAAGATCAATTTCTTTCTGCCGCAAGCCATTTTCGCAGTATAGCGCTTCCGTTTCCGAGATCATATTAAATACACAGTCTAAATGTAAGAAATCCTCCTTGAGAGGGATCGGCACAACTGTCATCTCCGGCAGCGCCTCCTGCAGCTCCCGGACAGCCGCTTTATCCGTGCGCTTGCTCAGCCCGGCGTAAACGGTGCCGTCTGCGATCAAGATGTCGCCGCCTTCAATATTCGCTTTTTTCAGTCGCGTATAAGGGATTTTCTTATTGTCAAGCAGGTTTTGAAACACTTTTTCTTCTCCCTGCCGGACTGAAGCCGCCATGTTTGAAATAAACGCCGTCTCGCCTAATACAAATCCGATATCCCGGGTGAATACCTGCTCAGGCAATGCGGGATCGGCAGGCAGCAGGACGACTTCAATCTGATGAGATCTTAAAATGTCAATAAAATCACTATGCTGTTTGAGGGCAACGGGTATGTTAACATTTTCTTGTTTGAAATGTTTCTGCGTTCCGTTAATAATATCCTTGATGGCCATGTGTTCCGGCCGGCATAAGATGACTGTCTGCAAAGCATCAAACTCATTGCGGCAAGCCGGTTTCCGCGTGGATTTGGAAATGGATACGTCCATGTGATATCCTCCTATCGGTATTCAATGTGCGTTTATTATTCCCGGATGTGATGAATAATAAAACATTTATGAGAGAATATCTAACCAACTTAATATTTAAAATTTTAGACAAAACGGTCAAAGTATTGTTTAATAGGGTACAGATGAATGAGTCAAAACGACCAGACACCAAAGGGGAGTTTAAATGATATGAAGTTGCCAGAATCAAGATTTTGCAAAGAAACAAGGGTTGTTAAAACAAGCAGGGTTTTTCCGCTTGATACGAATAATCACAATACGCTGTTTGGCGGAAAGCTGATGAGCTACATTGATGATATCGCTTCAATTTCCGCGGCACGCCACTGCCGGTGTGAAACAGTCACGGCCTCAATGGATTCTGTAGATTTTTTGCGCCCCATCGGCCAACAGGATTCCGTATGCCTTGAATCTTACGTCACATGGGTCGGCACATCGTCTATGGAGGTGTTTGTCAAAGTCATTAAAGAACATCTGATGACGGGCGAACGCGAGCTTGCGGCAACGTCGTTTCTGACCTTTGTCGCGCTTGATTCAAACGGGAAATCGGTACCCGTTCCGCGGATCGTGCCGGAAACCGAGGAAGAAATCATGCTTCACAATACGGCCGTTCAGCGCGCCGGAGAACGAAAAAACCGCTTAAAACACAGCAAGGCCCTGGCCGAGGCGCTCGGAACAAATAAACCTTGGTAATCGTCAAACCGCTTTTTTAAAAAGCGGTTTTTTTATGCTGAGAAAGGACTTTTCCTGCCGGATCCATAATCTATTACAGGGAAAGGAGACGTGGCGTGCATGATGAAACATAAGTCTTCCGGCACCATCCTGACAACCGGGCGTATCCGTCTGCGGACTATGCGGGATTACGATGAAGAAAATTTG
Source organism: Bacillus sp. FSL K6-2865 (assembly GCF_040311405.1). NCBI lineage: Bacteria > Bacillati > Bacillota > Bacilli > Caryophanales > Bacillaceae > Bacillus > Bacillus sp. FSL K6-2865. The sequence continues at coordinate 1,292,895 of NZ_CP152036.1, forward strand.
TACGGGATGTTTACCGACAGAGAGGTCATGAAATATTATCCTTCTCTTAAAAGCAGACGGGAAACGAAGGAATGGATTGCTTGGAACAAACGATTGGCCGCAGGATACGGCGTCAGTCTTTGGATCGCAGAGGATAAAGAGACGGGCGCATTTCTCGGTCAATGCGGAATCGTTCCGCAGACGGTAAACGGAAACACTTTGATGGAAATCGGCTATATGTTTGCCCGCCGCCGCTGGGGATGCGGCTATGCGACAGAGGCGGCGAACGCCTGTCTGGACTACGGTTTTCATACGCAGCAATACGGACGCATAGCGGCGCTGATTGATCCGGAAAACGCTGCCTCCGTCCGTGTCGCGGAAAAAATCGGTATGGTGCCCGGTGAGACCGTTACCAAATGGGAGAGGCAGCTGACGGTTTTTGACATCACATCTGACGTTGAACGTTTCGGCGAAATGTAGTATGATACGAACAGACATGTTTTCTAGGGTTCCGCATGTTTATACATGGCCTGGTCCGAGAGAAAACACATATGCGGACATATCCCGCATATGCACACGGAGGGAAAAAAGCCCGGGAGAGTCAATCTCATGTGAGACGACTATCCGGGCTTTTTTGTATTGTCCGGATACAGAAAGGGTGAAGAACATGAAATGGGGTTTAGTGGTCATAGCGGCCGTATTTGAAGTGGTATGGGTCACCGGACTGAAACATGCTGATTCGGCACTGGCGTGGAGCGGCACGATTGTGGGAATCATCATCAGTTTTTATCTATTAATCAAGGCGACAGACAGCCTGCCCGTAGGAACGGTATATGCGGTCTTTACCGGACTCGGGACAGCGGGCACCGTGCTCAGTGAAATCCTGCTTTTCAAAGAGCAGGCCGATCCGGTGAAAATCGTGCTGATCGGCGTTTTGCTGATCGGTGTCATCGGATTAAAGCTGGTCACACAGGATAAGCCTGAGACGAAGGAGGAGAAGGCGTAATGCATTGGATCAGCCTGATAGCCGCGGGTCTTTGTGAAATGCTCGGGGTCATTTTAATGAATCAATTTCAAAAAGAAAAGAAAGTCAAATGGATTCTTTTCATTATCGCCGGATTTGCGGCTTCTTTTTCCCTGCTTTCTTATGCGATGGAGACGATCGCGATGGGCACGGCCTATGCGATCTGGACCGGTATCGGCACGGCGGGCGGCGCATTAGCCGGCATTCTTTTCTACGGCGAGCAGAAGGATGCGAAGCGCATCTTTTTCATTGCGCTTATTTTATGCGCTGCCGTAGGGCTGAAAATTCTTTCGTAAATTGATTTTTATCAAATCTTCAGTATAATTTATTAGTAAGTTACGAATTATGAAGATACGAGGGATTAAAACAGATGAATTCATATATGACACAGCGGCTGAAAGAATACCGCCGCGGGAATGAGGAAAAAGGGCGCCTGCTTGTCAGCTGCCCCGACCAGCCGGGAATTGTATCGGCTGTGTCCGCGTTTTTGTTTGAACATGGCGCAAACATTATTGAATCAAATCAATACACGACTGACCCTGAAGGCGGACGGTTTTTTCTTAGGATCGAATTCGACTGCAAGGGCATTCGTGAGAAAAAAGAGGACTTACAGCAGGCGTTCGCCTCAATCGCCCAGACATTCGGCATGACATGGAGTCTGTCTCTGGCAAGTGAGCTGAAGCGGGTGGCGATCTTTGTATCGAAAGAGCTGCACTGCCTTCATGAACTGATTTGGGAATGGCAAAGCGGCAATATGATGGCCGAAATTGCGGTCGTCATCAGCAACCACGAAGAGGCCAAAGAAGTGGTCGAACCGCTGAATATTCCATTCCATTACATGAAAGCTAACAAAGACATCCGCGCCGAAGTGGAGCGGCGCCAGCTTGAGCTGCTGGAGCGGTATAAGATTGATGTGATCGTTCTTGCCCGCTACATGCAGATTTTGACGTCAGATTTTGTATCTGCCCATCCGAATCGGATTATTAACATCCACCATTCATTTCTGCCGGCCTTTATCGGCGCTAATCCGTATAAACGGGCTTATGAGCGCGGAGTGAAATTAATCGGCGCGACCTCTCACTATGTGACGGACGATCTTGACGAAGGGCCTATTATTGAACAGGATATTGAACGCGTCGATCACAGAGATCACGCAGAGGATCTGAAGAATATCGGCAGAACGATTGAGCGGAGCGTGTTGGCAAGAGCCGTTAAATGGCATTTGGAAGACCGCGTCATCGTTCACGGAAACAAAACGATCGTATTTAATTAATGACGGTCCGCCGGGGAGGCGGACTGTTTTTTATGCATGAAAATGTCTTGACAAGAACCTGTTTTCTTTGCATAATATAAAAAAATCATTGAGCGTTGAAGAGGATCAGTACGCAGAACTTTCTGTGACAGAGAGCAAAATGGCCCGCTGAAACATTTTGCCGCATGAAACCTGCCGAACCTGCCTTGGAGTCCTGAGGGGAAAACTCAGGCGCGATAACCTGGCGTTACAGGAAAGCGGGACGCGTGAAAAACGCGTTCAAACAAGGTGGTACCACGGAAAGCCCATTTCGTCCTTATTTTTCAGGACGGAATGGGCTTTTTTTATTGACGAGAGCCGGTTTGGATTGATTGCCACGGAGGAGAAACGATGAAAAAACAAAGAATTGTTGTGAAAATCGGGAGCAGCTCGCTCACCAACAGTAACGGAAGTATTGATGAAGCAAAAATCAAGGAACATACCGAAGCCATTTCTTTATTAAAAGAAAACGGGCATGAAGTGATCCTCATTACCTCAGGCGCGGTGGCAGCGGGTTTTTCCGCTCTCGGCTATCCGTCGCGACCCGTTACGATAAAAGGAAAGCAGGCAGCTGCCGCAGTCGGCCAGACGCTTTTAATGCAGCAATATATGGACCATTTAAAAAGATACGGTCTGACGCCGGCACAAATTTTATTAACAAGAAATGATTTCTCAAAAAGAGAGCGGTACAGAAATGCCTATGCCACTGTAATGGAACTGTTGGAGCGGGGCGTCGTGCCGATTATTAATGAAAATGATTCCACATCAGTCGAAGAGCTGACGTTCGGTGATAATGACATGCTGTCGGCGCTTGTAAGCGGTTTGATTCATGCAGACCAATTAATGATTCTCACAGACATTAACGGGCTGTACGATGCCAATCCGAATGAAAACCCGGACGCAAAGCGGTTCGACTATCTGAATGACATCACACCAGAATTGCTCGGATATGCCGGATCAGCAGGCTCAAAGGTCGGCACCGGAGGTATGAAGTCAAAACTTCTCGCCGCCCAGACCGCATTGTCGCTCGGGGTGAAGGTATTTATCGGAACCGGCTCCGGACGGGAAAAACTGATGGTGATTTTAGACGGAAAAGGCGACGGCACTTATATCGGCGATAAAGACCTGTCCTCAGTGAATAATACACGGCAATGGATCATGTTTCATTCTCCGATATCAGGGGAAATCATCATTGATGGGGGAGCGGAGCAGGCGATGATCCATAACGGGTCAAGTCTCCTCCCGGCCGGCGTCGCCGATGTCTGCGGCAGTTTTCCGAAAGGGGCCGTAGTGGAAGTCAAAGGGCCCGGCGGCATGATCGGCAAAGGGCAGACGCAGTACTCATCCGATGAAATTTTAGAAGTCAAAGGGAAGCGGAGCGACCAGCTTTCAGGAACGAAGCAGGTGGAAGTGATTCACAGAGATGATTGGGTGAATTTATTTGACGAGGGGGAACACAAATGAGTGAAGTATTGCAAAAAGCAGCCTTGGCAAAAGAAGCGGCTGCCGAAATGGTCATGAAAACGACGGCTGAAAAAAACGAAGCGCTCCAATGTATTGCAGACGGACTCAGAAATGAACGCCGGCTGATTTTAACAGAGAATCAGAAAGATATTGAAGCGGGACGGAACAGAGGACTGACACCTGACATTATTGACAGGCTGACTCTTGATGAAAAACGCCTGCTCGATATCGCGGACGCCGTGGAACTGCTGATCGGTCTTGAAGATCCCGTCGGTGAATCGCTGGAGACCATTCAAAAAGAGAATGGATTATCCATTGAAAAAATCCGCGTGCCCCTTGGAGTAGTGGGCATGATCTATGAGGCCAGACCGAACGTTACCGTAGACGCGGCCACACTCTGCCTGAAAACCGGAAACGCGGTTGTGCTCAGAGGAAGTTCTTCCGCCATCCACAGCAACATAGCGCTTGTCAGTGTGATGAAACGCGCTCTGGGGCTGTCAAAGCTTCCGATTGATGCCGTTCAGCTCATAGAAGATACAAGCAAAGAAACCGCCAAACAGCTATTTACATTAAATGACGGGCTGGATGTATTGATCCCGCGCGGCGGTAAAAATTTAATTGATCTTGTGGTCAGGGAATCAACCGTACCCGTTTTAGAAACCGGAGCGGGCAATTGCCACGTGTACATAGATGAGTCAGCAGATCCTCAAATGGCAAGCGAGGTCGTCATCAATGCCAAAACACAGCGTCCTTCGGTCTGCAACGCGATTGAATCTCTTTTGATTCATGAAAAATGGGCCGAAGAACACGGGCGAAAGCTGCTGAATCAGCTGACAGAAAAAGGGGTGGAGCTCCGAGGAGATCAGGTGATTTGCGGACTGGAGCCTCAAGCGAAACAAGCAGAAGAAGCCGATTGGGGAGCGGAGTACCTGGCGCCGATTCTCAGTGTGAAAACGGTGCAGGACGTACAGGAGGCGGTCCGCCACATTCAGCAGTACGGCACAAACCATTCAGAAGCCATTCTGACGGAGAACGCCGAGCATGCGGCTTACTTCCAGACCGCCGTTGACGCCGCCGCCGTGTATCATAATGCTTCAACCCGGTTTACGGACGGCTTTGAATTCGGATACGGAGCCGAAATCGGCATCAGCACGCAAAAGCTTCACGCGAGAGGGCCGATGGGGCTTCCGGCGTTAACATCTACAAAAATCATCATCAAAGGAAACGGACAAATCCGCGTATAATCTTTTAAGCTTATCCTTCAAAAAGGGTAGGCTTTTTTTATGCGGAAAGATTGACGGTCTCTATTATATTGTGTAAAATTAAATTGTACACAATATAATAGAGGTGAATTCACATGACAAAACCATTATTTACTGCAACCGTATCAGCCGCCGGCGGACGTGAAGGGAAAGTCACGTCTTCTGACGGGGTGCTGAATCTTGATGTTGCCATGCCGGGAACGCCAAGAGCAAAAAAGCTCGAACATGCTACAAACCCTGAACAGCTGTTTGCCGCAGGATATTCAGCCTGCTTTGACAGCGCTCTTCAGCTCGTAGCGAGAAAAGAGCGTCTGAGTATTGAAACAGAGGTCACTGCGCATGTCAGTCTGCTGAAAGATGAAGCAGACCAAGGATATAAACTAGGCGTTACGCTTGAGGTCAAAGCATCCGGCATTGATAAACAGGAGCTTGAAGCCCTTATCCAAAAAGCGCACGGTGTCTGTCCGTATTCAAAAGCGACAGCGGGAAATATTGAAGTGAAGCTTCTGGCAGCAGAATAAAAATAAGGATGCCCATTCGGGGCATCCTTATTTTTTGCCGTGCAGCGTATTCAAAACCTCATAAAGCGCCTGCTTTAACTGCTTTAATTCCTCTTTTGACCGTCCCGTCTGTTCCAGCATGGCAATGGGAATATCCGCCGCTGTTTTCTGCAAGGCCCGTCCTTCATCTGTGAGCCTGATCGTCACGGATCGCTCGTCTTCAGCCGACCGCTTTCTCATGATGATTCCGTGCTGCTCCATCCGTTTCAGCATCGGTGTCAGCGTTCCGGAATCCAGGTACAAAAGCTCACCCATCCGTTTCACATTCAGTTCTTCGTGCTCCCATAATAAAAGCAGCGCCAAATATTGGGGATAAGTTACGTTGAGCTTATCAAGCAGCGGTTTGTACCGTTTCGTCATTTCCCTTGAGCTTGCGTACAGCAAAAAACAAAGCTGATTCTCCAGTTTCATATGTTCAAAATCTTTTTCTGCCATTACTTCTTTCACCAACTCTTTGTTTGTTAACGTTACCCCTATTGTAGCCGAAAAACGGCCCATTTCCTATTCCAATCATGTTTAAAAATATGAGCAGGGGCAATATATACAGTAAGTACAATGAGGAGGCTGATAATAATGGCATTATTTACTGCAAAAGCGACCGCAGTCGGCGGACGAGCAGGACATATTAAATCCGAAGACGGGGTGCTGGATTTTGACATCATCATGCCGAATGCAAAAAAAGACGGAGAAACCGGCACAAACCCTGAACAGCTCTTTGCGGCAGGATATGCTGCCTGCTTCGGGGGAGCGCTTGAGCTCGCCGCCCAAAAACAAAAAATCGACATGACCTCTGAAATTGAAGGACAGGTCAGCCTTTTAAAAGATGAGAGTGACGGAGGTTACAAAATCGGCGTAACGCTCGTCATTGATACAAAAGATCTTGACAAAGAAACGGCGGAGAAGCTAGTGCACGCCGCTCACGAGTTCTGTCCGTATTCAAAAGCAACAAGAGGAAATGTAGACGTCAAACTTGAATTAAAATAATTCAACGAACGAATATCCCGGATTTTATATCCGGGATATTTTATTAACGAAAACATCAGTAATGATCTCTTCTCTCCCGGAATATGAATACGATATAGCACTTTTGCATAATGACACCAAGAGAAAAGAGGGAGAAATCGATGTCTCTTCCAAACATACCGAACATCACCCCCGACATTACACTCTCCAGATGTGAGACCCTGAACCTCCTTCTTTCATCCGTGGCTATGGAAGAAATCGGACTATCCCATATTCTGCAGGCGGAAGCGGAAAGGATTCAAATGTTTCTCGGCGCTTCCGGCGATCCCTCCTTGGAGGAATTGTCATCAATCAATAGAAGCACTGAACGGCTCCTGCGCACCGTCATGAAATCACAACTCCTTTTGCAGACGAAGCTTGAGGACATTATCTTCTTACAGGATTCTGAAGTCTGTATGGATCCGGACGACCCGAGCAATCCGAGTGATCCGGGCGATCCTGATGACCCGTGGAATCCGGACGACCCGAGCAATCCGAGTGATCCGGGCGATCCTGATGACCCGTGGAATCCGGACGACCCAAGTAATCCGAGTGATCCGGGCGATCCTGATGACCCGTGGAATCCAGACGATCCCAGTGATCCGGAAGATCCGTGTGACGGCCTGTTTTACGGCCGCATTAGCTGCTGTGAGTGCGGGGATTGTGAGGACTGCGGTTGGAAGAAAAAAGGCGGGGAGCGTTCATAAAAAAAGAGACGGGTGAAGCATATGCCGTATTCAAGCATCTCAAAAGCGAAACAGGCATCTTTTGAAGCTATGCATTGTCTCACGATTGCGCTGTTACATATATTATCTGTGACCGTGGATAAAAGAAGGGGTTCAAATTACAAAGAAGAAATCAGGCTGTTCTCCGCATTGTGCCGCTGGCAGATGGAAACAGGCGGCCGTCTGTTTTTAATGATCAGCCTGGAAGAAGAGCAGAAGCAGATGTATGAGCGGCACTTTCATGAGATGAAGACAGTGACGGAACGAACGAAAAAATTCATTTTTGAAAGCCCGCGCGAATTCCGGGCGCATCCCATTACGAAGCGGGCTGTCAGGCAGCTTCAGGAATGGAATACGGAAACTGCCGAACCTGCCGTCAGATGGGTGCGGCCTGTCATCATCTCGATGAACGGCACTCCTGAACGGCCTTGGTTCAATCAACAACTCCAAAATCGGGAAAGGTGAGAAAATGAGCGGAAATGCTGAATGTAAACTGACTCTTTGCATGATTGTGAAAAACGAGGAGAGATACATCTCCCGTTGTTTATCAAGTGTACAAGACATCGTTGATGAGATCGTCATCGCAGACACCGGATCACAAGATAATACAAAAGATATATGCAAAAGCTTTCAGGCAAGAGTGTTTGATTTCGAATGGGAGAATGATTTCGCAAAGGCCAGAAATTACGCCCTGCAGCATGCCGAAGGAGATTGGATTTTAGTGCTTGACGCGGATGAAGAGCTCGATCAGGAGACGGGCCGCTTTTTAACTTCGCTGCTTCATGACGGATTACCGAGCCGGGGCCTTTTGAAAATCATCAATTATACGGGGAAGCAGCTCGATGAAAACGAAGCGTTTGAAAGTATGCAGCCGAGACTGTTCCGCAATCATAAAGGCCTTCTGTATCAAGGCAGAATTCACGAGAATATCTCGGCTTCCAATGAGGAAGAAAACAATGATTTTTTCACGCTCCCATGTGTGATTCATCACTACGGCTACTTGGAGCAGGAAGAAAAGATCAAGCAAAAACATAAACGGAATATCAGCATTTTAAATGAAGAGCTTTCAGAGGAAAATCCTGATCCGTGGCTTGTCTATCATTTGGCAAGTGAATGCTACAGAATCAAAGACTATGAAAAAGCATTACATCTTGTCAACGGCTCAATTTTTCAATTTTTAAGCGAAAAACGAATGCCTCCGTCTCTCCTGTATTATTTGAAATATACAATATTGCTTGAGCTCAAACGGTATGAAGAAGCCGAACAAGGGATTGAAAAAGTGCTCAAGCTATATCCTGATTACAGCAATCTTCATTATTATAAAGGCCTTGTATTATATCATTTGGAAAAGTACAGAGCGGCAATCAAAGCATTTGATAACGGAACGCAGGTTGAAGGAGAAAACGCTGATCACTTCATTTTAAAAGGTGCCGCCGATTTCAGAGCATTTTATTATATGGCGAAATGCCATGCTGCATTAAACCATGATATGACGGCCATCGCTTACGCCAAAAAATCCGTGAAGTTCAATCCTCAATTTAAACCCGCGAAAGAACTTCTGTCTCAATTAAAAAAGGATCAGCGGACAAACGCCTGATCCTTTTTTGCATGTTCCATTAAGATAATCGAATAATGTTTAAAGCTGCACCGACGCTTCCTCCAAGCAATGTGGCCGCACCCAATAATCCGAACAGCTGAAGCTGGATGGTGCTGCCTGCTGGCAAAGTCACAATAAAGGAGTTATTAAAGTTTGCCAAAGACGCGACCGGGGCGATAATCGAACTTGCAGGAGGAGTGCCGTTGATTAAAATACGCGAACTTACAAGCAAGCCGGCCGTTAAATTAATATGGTAGGAAATATAGTACCGTCCCGCCGGAGCAACGGTAAATATGGTATTTGCGGCATTAGCCGTAATATCTGCCGAAAGGTTTTGTTCATTCGGTAAGGAAATGGTCGTGCCGCCGACAATAACTGCGACAACACCGCCGCCCGTATTGCTCGCATAGCCGGAAGTTGCTGTCAGACTTGTTCCGGTGCTTCCGGTCGGCCCGGTACCGCCAGTAGCGCCGGTGATTCCCGCCGCAGCTAAAAGTGTATAGTCAGCTGAGGCTCCAGGGGTTCCCGCCGGGCTGTTTACGTTGGCGACGTAAGAGCTTCCGTTATACAAGACAACCTGTCCGGTTGTGTAAGTGGGGGCAATCAGCGGATTAAAAGCAACAATCCCTTGAAGACCCGCACCGGTGACCCCCGTCGGTCCGATTGCTCCCGTCGGTCCCGTCGGCCCCGTAGCACCAGTCGGTCCCGCCAGTGTAGGGATATTTGAGATACTGTCCAATTTTGAACCGAGAAGAAGCTCCTGTTTCATTAAGCTGTCAAGCGTATCCCGGACGCTCTCATTCAGGTTAAGAATATCCGCAAGACTTGACGGGGGCCCTGTTAATCCGGGAATCGCTCCGAGCGCGTATTGGATTTTTTCACCTTCCGCATTCAGAATATGTGCCATTCCCAGCTCTTCCATAGCAATTGACGAAAGAAGAAGGTTAATGGTATCGTCTCTGGAAAGTGTAACGACAGGGGTGATATTGGGCAAATTAGGCTGTGACACAATGTCCCTCCTTATGAGTTGGTTGAAAATCATTTTATTACGAACAAAGTTCCCCGAAATGAGCGTAAGCAGTACTGTATCAGTATATTCACGGATTCTGTCCAAGTTTCTGAATGGATTCCCTTTATAAACCAATTGAGCGGGTTATACCGCTGTTTTTGATTTCATCATATATGAAGGAAATACTTTAAATATAGAGAAAATACATCGCACAGCATTCGCAAATCGGTCAAAATGACAGCGGGACATGTGATCGTCTATAAAGCGATGGCTATATATCTTGTGCGTTTCCTGCAAAAACTCTCTTTTTCATTTCAAGTTTTCTGTATAAAAGGGCGAGAAGCATGGATGGGATCGTACAAACAATCATTCCGATAAAGGCATACCGGGGTTCAATTTCATATAAAAAACCTCCGAAAATAGTAAATACCGCAGTGCTCCAGCTGAGAGCAAGCGCTGAATATATGCCTTGGGCTTTCGGGATTTGCGCGGGTGAAATATTTTTAATTAAGTATTTCATAAATGCATAGTGTCCCATCGCGAATGAACAGGCATGCAGCGTCTGCGCAATACAGAAAATGATGACATGCGGAAATGCAAATACGAGTATCCAGCGTACGGTAGCACCAAGCGCCGCCAAGGCGAGCAAAGAGCCTGCCGTAAATTGATGAAAGTATCGGTCAGCGATTGCAAAGAAGATAATCTCCGCGATAACGGCGATGTTGATAATGATTCCGATGGCATAAGCGGGGGCATCGATTTCCTGCAAAAAGAGATAACCGTAATTGTAATAAGACGCGTGTGCCGCCTGCAGTAAGATAACGATTGCGAGCACCAGACCGAAATATTTGATGCGGAATAAAGCAAACATGCCCTCTTTTCTTGCGCGGTCTGTTTCCGGCCGTTTTGAAAGAACAGCTGGCGCATGCATAAAGCTGAGGCATGCGAATATCAGGGTGCCCAAAAGCAGTGCCCATAAAATCGCTTGATCTCCGAATATACCTGTAAAGACGGACAGGATGACGCCGGCTGAAACAAAACCCGCGGACCCCCACTGTCGGCTTGTCCCATAGGCCTTTAATTCGTTATGCTGTACAAGGACGCCGCAAGCGCTGTCTAAAGCAGGCATTAAAGCAGGGTAAAACACATGCAGCACTAATGTGACAAGAAGCAGGCTTTGAAAAGAATCAGCGGGAATATAACATAAAAGTGCGAGAAGCGTCCCGGTTCTGGCGCCGTTTAATAAGGCTTTGCTGCTGAATTTTCCTGATAAATAAGGGAAGAAAAATAATGTGGAAATCCCTCTTGCCGCCAAGCCCAGGCTCATAATGAAACTGGCTTCGGATACGGAAACCCCTTTTATATGCACCATCCATCCCGTCCAATAGGGCAGAAAAACACCCCATGTCATAAAAAAACTAAAAAAATGCAGACTCATCCAGCGATATGCTTTCATTCCCGTTCCTCCTTTAATTGGCATGTTATCATGTAAAGACATAAAGACAATATGAGATATCTCATATTTTTGGGGTGGACGATGGAAATTTATAAAGGCGAGAAAAAGCGGCATCAGTTAAAAAAACACTCAATCGCGCATTTATTCTCTTTCCCCGCTGAAGAGTTTATGGAAGTGCGCGAATATGAGCGGGACGAATGGATTATTCAAGAGGGCAGGAGGCCTGACTTCCTGTTTTACGTGCTTGAAGGAAAAGCGAAAATATATGTAACCCACCAAAACGGGAAAGTTTCTTTAATTAATTTTATCAACAAAGATGATTACATCGGAGAGATGGAACTATTACATGAAGTGTATTACACAAAAGGAATTCAAGCCTCAACGAAGACTGTTTGTTTTGCTCTGCCTATTTACCGCTGCCGCGCGCAATTGCTGCAGGATGCGAAATTCCTGCGTGAATTGGCTAAGTTTTTAAGTGCTAAGGCAACGCTTATGGCTTCGAAATATTCACAAAGTCTGGCGTTCCCGCTTGAAAACCGGCTGGCCGATTTTATTTTGCAGACGGCTTATAAAGGGGGTTATAAAGAGAAGCACGTAACGGTCTGTGATTATTTGGGTGTATCTTACCGTCATCTCTTGCATGTGCTGACGCAATTCTGCCAAAAAGGGTATTTGCAAAAAGAAGGGCGGGGCTATCAAATTAAGCAGCATGATTCACTAAGTGAACTTGCGAAGGCGCTGAAGAATAAGTAGCACGCCCAGAAAAAACAGCCACCCGTAAGTTACGGATGGCTGTTTTCATTATACAAGCTGAGCTTGTTTTTTTCGTGCCTGTTTCGCGGCGTCGACCATATTTTTTAATGCAGCAACGGTTTCTTCCTGCTGTCTTGTTTTCAGTCCGCAGTCCGGGTTTACCCAGAAGCGGTCAGTCGGACACACTTCAAGCGCGTCATCAATAATTTGATAGATTTCTTCAGTTGCCGGCACACGCGGGCTGTGAATGTCGTATACACCGAGTCCGAGGCCTTTCACGTAAGGATGTTCTTTCAAGTATTCTAAAAATCCTCCGTGGCTTCTGCTGTGTTCGATTGTAATGACATCCGCGTCAAGATCATTAATCGTATCTACGATATCTTCAAAGTTGCTGTAACACATATGCGTATGAATTTGCGTCTCATTTTGCACAGAAGACGTCGTTAACCGGAATGCTTCTGCGGCCCAAGTTAGATATTCATCCCAATCCTGCGTTTTTAACGGCAGTCCTTCGCGGAGCGCGGGTTCATCCACTTGGATAATCTGAATACCGGCATCTTCGAGCGCTTTTACTTCTTTTCTAAGGGCAAGCCCGATCTGGAAGGCGATTTCTTTTCTTGAAATATCCACACGCGGGAATGACCAGTTTAAGATGGTGACAGGTCCCGTCAGCATGCCTTTCATGTGTTTTTCCGTCAGCGATTGGGCGTAGACCGTATCTTTTACCGTCATCGGTTCGATAAATTCGACATCTCCGAAAATGACAGGCGGACGTACGCAGCGTGAACCGTAAGACTGCACCCATGCATATTTCGTAAAGGCGAATCCGGCCAGTTTTTCACCGAAGTATTCGACCATGTCCGTCCGCTCGAATTCTCCGTGAACGAGCACGTCTAAGCCGATTTCTTCCTGAATGTCAACCCAGCGCTTCGTTTCCGCATTAATAAAGGCTTGGTACTGTTCATCCGTCCAATCTTTTTTCCGCCATTTTTGCCGTGCGCTCCGCACCTCTGCAGATTGAGGGAAGCTTCCGATTGTCGTCGTCGGCAGAAGGGGAAGACCGAGTGATTCATTCTGCAGCGCCAATCGTTCTTCAAAGCTTGCCGGACGGGAGAAATCTTTTTCCGTCAGCTGATTCAGCTCTTCTTTTTGAGCTGAGTTCGCTCCTGTTGCGAATGCTTTTAAAGCCTTAAGTGCCGCTTTTGATTCTTCGATCTGCTCACTGACGGCCGCTTTGCCGGACAGAAGCCCTTCTTTTAAGACGCCGAGTTCCGCCAGTTTTTCTTTAGCGTATGACAGGCCGTTCAGCAAATCCTTTTCAAGATGCTCGTCAGGGTGTTTCGCCACCGGCACGTGCAGAAGGCTGCTTGAAGGCTGAATCCATAACTCCTCAACATCAGCGTGGCTGAGGATATCCAGAGCCGCGTCCAGGCGTTCTTCAACATCGATTTTCCAAATGTTGCGTCCGTCGACCACACCGGCTGCCAGCACTTTATCTTTCGGGAAGCCGTGCTTTTTCAGCTGCTCAAGGTTTCTGCCTTTATCATGCACGAAGTCAAGCCCGATTCCCTGTACGGGATAAGAAACGAGTTCTTCATATGCATCAACCGAATCAAAGTATGTCTGCAGGAGGACATTCAGTCCTGAAAGCTCTTTTGTGATCGCTTCATAGAGTTCTTTTGCGGCACGGACGTCTTCAGAAGAAGCTGTCACAAGGGCCGGCTCATCGATCTGAACCCATTTTACGCCTTCAGCTTCAAGTTCTTTCAGCAGCTGCACATAAAGAGGAACAAGGCGTTTTTGAATCGCTTTCGCTTCTGATTCTTCGTATCCTTTCGCAAGTGTGACGAATGTGTACGGACCGACGATGACAGGTTTTGTTTCCGCTCCGAATTCTTCTTTGATCCGGCGGTAGTCGTCAAGCTGTTTGTTTCTCGTCAGACGGAATTCAATGCTTTCGTCATATTCAGGAACGATGTAATGGTAGTTGGTATTAAACCATTTCGTCATTTCACTGGAAACGGCGTCTTTTACACCGCGGGCAATCGCAAAGTATGTATCAACGGGATCCGTGATGCTGCGGAATCTTTCCGGAATCCAGTTAAAGCTGACGGCTGTATCAAGCACATGGTCATAATGGGTGAAATCAGAGACCGGCACGATATCGATATGTTGGTCAAGCTGTGTTTTGACAGCTGATAAGAATAAACCGTCAAGCTCTTTAAGAAACGTTTCTTTATCAGTTTTACCTTTCCAATAAGCCTCAAGCGCTTTTTTCCATTCTCTGTTCAAGCCGATTCTCGGAAAACCGAGGTTCGAAGTTTTGATTGTTGTCATTAAGTTTCCTCCTTTAAGTGAGATGTAACAAAAAAGCCTCTTTCTCATGAGAGAAAGAGGCTTTAACTTCAAAATGCAAGCCTCTCTTATCTCTCAGATCACGTCTGATGGAATTAGCACCGTGCCTTATGAGACAGTCGTCTCGGCGCAAAAATCACGCGCCCCATTTCACAATGGAATTACGGTCGGTTGCTGTTGGGGTCAAAAGGCCAATCCCTCGCCCAACTCTCGATAAGAGAAAATATTTCAATTTTTTTGAAAAGTTACATCATTTGTTGGTTATCTTATCAGTTTATTCAGATCACTGTCAATAGAAAATCTCACATTTTAAAAATTGGTGATGTGACAAGCTGATCAATCATTATATGAGAAAAATATCAGAAAGACAGCAGCTGTGCCTGTTCGGCTCTTTCCATCAGCACTTCAGGCGCGTCTAAATACAGGAATCCGTTCCCGGCCAATGTTTTGGCGATGTCCAAAGGAAGGGTCCGCCGCACGAGCTGGGCGTAGACTTCAGCCTCAGAAAGCGTCCGCTGAAACGCGTCCTGTTCAAGCCCTTTTATTAAGGCAAGCGCTCCGCTCACATGCGGGGCGGCCATTGAAGTGCCCGTCAGTTTCCCGTATTTATGGTTGGGAAGGGTGGAGAGAATATTTTCTCCCGGAGCCACCAGGTCAATCTCTTTATTGGCGTTTGAAAATTCAGACGATTTACGGGCGATTGAGACTGATCCGACTGCGATCACCTCGTTGTAAGCGGCTGGATACGACAGTTCCTCTGTACGTTCGTCTCCGTCGCCTTCGTTTCCTGCCGCGCAAACGACCAGAACACCGCTTTTTACCGCATTTGTGACGGCTTCTTTCAATTCAGGCACATCGCTTGGCCCGCCGAGTGACATGGAAATAATATCGGCCTTTTGTTCAACGGCGTAGTTGATGCCGTTAATGATCCATTCGTATTTGCCGCTGCCGTTTTGACCGCCGAGAACTTTAACGATTAAAAGGCTTGCTTCCGGCGCGACACCCGAAATTCCGCCGTTTGAATCATTGGCGGCAATCGTTCCGGAAACGTGTGTCCCGTGTCCGTTATAATCGGAAATCGCGTCTTCTTTGCCTCCGTCATCATCGGTGAAGTTTTTCCCGCCGACAATCCGGTCTTTCAAATCAGGATGATTGATGTCGCAGCCTGTGTCAAGCACCGCGATTTTAATATCCTTGCCTTTAAACCCTTTTGCCCACAACTCTGGCGCCTTAATCACTTTAATCCCCTCTGGAAGCTCGTTCACCTCCATGATCTGTTCATCCGTGACATAAGGAATCAAATGCATTTCACCATTCATAAAAAAGCCCTCCTTTTTTATGCTTGCGAGTGGATACAAGGGTGTTGCTACTATTTTATGGCAGAGCATGCCGGCCGGAAAGAGTCATTTGAAGCATTTTCATAAAAAAGGCGTAATCTATCGCACTAAAAAATTTCAAATAAATGGATAGTTTAACAGCTTTTATTTTCATTCATGATCCGCTGACGGTATAATTGGAAATGGGAAAGGAGAAGAGATATGAAGATAAGTGAAGCATTATACAACTATTTTTCAGAACAAGTGGATCAAATTGCGAAAGAGTGGATCGAAACGATGGAAGATTCGGATCCGAATTCGATTTATTCTTTGACAAATCCCGTCATCACAGAAGAACTGACGGAGCAGGATAAAGAATTTTACCGGCATATTAATAAAATGTATATCATGCCGGAAAAAGAATTTTTAGAAGAGTTCGAGCGGTGGGTGATTGAGCTTGCGAAAGACCAGAAGCATCTGGATACTCCCGTACAGTATGTGGTCCGTGAATTCATGAGAAACCGGAGACTATACATCAGTTATTATGATGCGTTTGCCGATAAACATGAATCTTCGTTTGCACAGGGAGAAAGGAAGAAATGGGAGAATTTAATTGTACAAGTATTTGATTTTACGATTTACACGTTTGTCGATCATGCCGAGCATAACTCAAAAATGCAGCTGAATGCGCAAAGAGAAATGATTTTGGAGTTAAGCTCGCCGGTTATCACGCTGAGCAAACGGACGGCGCTGCTGCCGCTTGTCGGCGATATTGACACGGAGCGCGCCAAATTCATTCTTGAAAATACGCTGAGCACATGTGCAAAACGGCTGATTGAACATCTGTTAATTGACCTGTCGGGTGTAGTGGTTGTCGATACGATGGTGGCGCATCAGATTTTTAAATTAGTTGAGGCGCTGAAATTGATCGGCGTCACGTCCACTTTATCCGGAATCAGGCCGGAAATCGCTCAAACCGCCGTACAGCTCGGCATTAATTTCTCAGATATTACGATCAAGTCCAATCTCGCTCAGGCTCTCAATTATCATCAATAACATACATAACAAAACAGGCTGCCGAATCACTCCGGCGGCCTGTTTTTATACAAACAACAATGAAATGAGCCAGCTTGCGCCGAATAACAGAAGCACGAGCAGGAAAAAGCACCAGTCGGCGCGGCGCACGGTAACAGTTCTGTAAAACGTGCGGTTTCGGCTCCCCGTAAAGCCTTTAGATTCCATCGCGATCGCCGTGCGTTCCGCCTTTCTGATTGCGCCTGCCAATAGCGGAATGGTGAAGCGCCTGAAGGCGGAGAGCTTTCCTTTCAGCCCGGAATCAGACCCCGCGCCCCTGATTCTGTGCGCCTGCCGGATGATCAGGATTTCATCTTTCAGAAGAGGGAGAAACCGGAACCCCGCGATAACGCCGTATGCAAGCTTGGGCGGCAGCTTACACTGCTGAATCAGACTGAGCATGAACAGAATCGGATCGGTTGTGAAAAGAAACATCATCGACAAAGCGGAAAAACATAAAATACGAAACGCGATAGAAATCCCGAGCGCCGCGTTATCACTGTTGACGGCAATCGGCCCGAGCTTAAACAGCAGGTTGCTTCCGGTTGTCGGGACGTTTCCGAATACGGCGGCTGTCCATAAAGAACCGAAGGCCAGAATGACAAACGGAATCGTGAACAGCAGCCATTTTTTCAGCGGCACACGCCCCGCCGAGAGGACGCCTCCCGCAATGATGATATAAAACAAAGCAGGGGTGTACGGATTATAAATAAACGACAGCATAATGACGCATAACAATACAGCCGCCGCCTTTATTGACGGGTTAACAGCCTCCAGCCGCAAGTTCATTTCTCCGCCTCCTGTCGTGTTTCATCCATTCATACCGCAGCGGTAAAGCCAAATGCGCCTGCTCGGCGATCCCGGTGTTATCAGAAAATAAAGCGTCGGGAGTTCCCCGGAATACCAGTTTCGTGCCGCAGAGCACAAGGATCGTGTCGGCATAATCTGAGACGAGTTCCATATCGTGTGTCACCATCAAAACAGCCGTTCCTTCCTTTTGAATCTCACGGAGCATTTGCATACACTCCCGCGCCGTTTTGGCATCCTGTCCGAAAGTCGGTTCATCAAGCATCAAAACGTTCACATTGTGCATAAGCATCGTTGCGACGCTGAGCCGGCGTTTTTGTCCTTGGCTTAAAGAAAACGGATGCTGTGAGGCATGGCGTCTCAGGCCGAATCGGGTTAACAGCTGAAGAGCTTTCTCCTTTGCGGCTCTGCTGCTTTCAAAACCGAACATCAGCTCTTGAATGACGGAATCTGTGACAAATTGGTGTTCAGGATTTTGGAAAACATATCCGATCAGCCGCCGCAGCTCTTTTTCAGAATAGGAATCAATCGGTCTGCCGTCTATTTTGATGTCTCCGCCCAGCGGACGGATGAGCTTGGCCGCGGCAGAAAGGAGCGTTGTTTTTCCTGTTCCGTTAGGGCCGGCAATCGCGGTGATTGAACCTTTTTTTACGGAAAAGCTCACATCCTGAAAAATGACGTCTGCCCCTCTTGAGAATGACAGCTCGTGAACGCTCAGCGCGTCTTCTGCCGAAAGCGCGGCGGGCCGGGGTTCGGGCAGAGACGGTACAGATTCTTGAAACAGCTTTTCTTTACACAATGTAAAAGGAATGCTGACGTGCTCCTGCAATGAGATCACACGCGGAATCGGAATGCCGAGCTGCATCAGCTCTTCAATCTTTGTTTCAAAGATAACGTCCGTCTCTCCGTCCATCACCTTCTGACCCGTTTCGTCAAGGACAATCGTCCTGTCCATCCACGGAGCCCAATGATCAAGCTGATGTTCGATAACGAGAAGGCCGAAGCCTTTTTTTGCTTGAAGATCTTTGATCAGCCGCACCAATTCACGTGCGGAATATGGATCAAGCTGTGCCGTCGGTTCGTCCAAAATAATGAGTTCAGGTTCCATCGCAATGATACAGGCGAGCGCCACTTTTTGTTTTGAACCGCCTGACAGCGAAGCGATCGTTCGCGTTTTCAGATGAGTGATCTCTAATTTTTCTAAAACGTCATCGATGATTGCGTCCATATCTTCTTTTGTATATTGCAAATTTTCCAGGCCGAAGGCGATTTCATCTTCAACCGTCAGCATGCAAAACTGCTGGTCCGGATCTTGAAACACGACGCCGATGGATCTGGCGGCGGGCTCTGTCAGATGTAAAAGAGGTGTTCCGTATAAAGAAACGGTTCCCGATTGAACCCCATCGCATGCTTCCGGGTACAGACCGTTTAAACAGAGAGCGAGCGAGCTTTTGCCGCATCCGCTCGGCCCGAGCAATAAAGCCCGCTCTCCTTTCCGGAGCTGAAAGGACACGTTTTGAAGAATCGGCTTTTCATCCTGATCATAAGAAAAGGTAAGACGGCCGGCCGATAGAAGGGGCTCAGATGCCTGCATCTTGGTTCACCTGTTTCTTTTTCTTCTTGAATTGTTTTCCGAGCGCCATGCCGTTCAGCACCCCTGTGTAAGCCAGCGCATCACTGATTGCTTTGCCGAGAAGGCCGGCAAGAAGCGCACCTGAGATCAGACGGATGAGAAGCATGACGGCTAATAAACCCGGATTCAAAACAGAGTATCCGGAAACGAACAAGTCATAAATGAAGCTCGTCACAGAAGACCCCATACCGGATAAAAGAAGCACGGGCAGGGTATACACCCGCCAGCGTGTCGCAAAAAAGACCGCTTCCGCACCGATTCCCTGTGCGATCCCGATCAGAATCACCATCGGTCCTGACGGATTTCCGAGTAAGCACTCCACAAAAGCGGCGATGATTTCAGAAACGAGAGCCGCTCCCGGTTTTTGAATAATGTACGCGGCAATTACCGAGACGATAAACCAGATACCGTAAATCGGTTCATAGCTCATCCGGCCGAAAAACCCTGCCGCTATATTGCTTGCATGAGTTGATACTAAATAAATGACAGCAAATACAACACTGATGACGGACATGACGACAATTTCTCTCATTTTCCAATTTTTCATTGTGATCTCCTGCTTTCTTATCGGATAGTCGTATGTATGAAAGAGATGATTTTACAGGCGGTTCATATTCAGTTTCATATTGCGGTGTCCTCCCCCGTTTTTTAATGAAAAATAAAAAACTGCATATCCGAGGGAATATGCAGCAGCAGAACGAAAACGCATGGGGAAAAACCCTGCGCTCCGGTCAATCTGCACTTCCCCACGCTGGTATTATCCAGATCGGGTTATAAGGGATCAAAACATGCCTGCCGCATGTTTTATCTCAGCCGATAACAGCACCCCTAGTGCGTTTCCTATACAGTTTTTTATGATGACATCATCATAGTTGATCATGTCTGATTTGTAAACAGCCTTTCTTCAAACAGAGTTTGGAATCGGACCGGATGATCATTCATAAAGATAAGTAGAGCCCTTTTGATCAAAAGGAAACGGAGGACATCTATGTTTGTTCATACAGTGCAGTCTGGTGACTCGTTATTTTCCATCAGCAGAAAGTACGGATACCCTGTTGACAGCATCAGAAGCGTCAATGGGCTTGAGGAAACGAATATCGTTCCGGGGCAGGCGCTTTTAATCCCTTTTAATGAATATACGGTTCAGCCGAATGATACGTATGCCGTTATCGCAGGTAAGGCTTATGTGCCGCAGATGCAGCTGATGCAGGCAAACCCGGATATTCCGCCGAACCGGCTGCGGGCGGGTATGAAAGTGAAGATCCCTGATATCTCTAACTATCTTGCGGGAACCCTGCAATTTTATGTCATTCGGACGCCTGAAGCGGATAGAGAGCTAATTAATGATTTTGCGCCGTATTCTTCGGCGATTTCTTTGTTTGAATATCATTTTGGCCCGAACGGAGATATCATTAACGATTTAAACGACAGAACCGCAATAGAAACCACATGGCAGAACAGAGTGCGCCCGCTTGCCGTCATTACGAATCTGACAGAAGGGGGATTCAGTCCGGAATTAGCCCATCAAGTGCTGCAAAATCCGACGGCAAGAACGAATCTCGTCAACAATATCGTCTCCTTAACCGTAAGAAAGGGATACGGCGGTGTAAATATTGATTTTGAACGGGTCAGAGAAGCTGACAGGGACCTCTTCACAGGATTTCTCCGGCAGTTAAAAACCCGGCTTTCAGAGCATCAGCTCGCGTTAACGATATCGGTTCCGGCGAAAACAAGTGATGCAGTGCCGTGGCTGAGGGGATATGATTACGGCGGAATCGGAGCCGTCGTCGATTATATGTTCATTATGGCGTACGACTGGCACCACGCCGGCAGTGAGCCGGGACCCGTGGCGCCTTTGACAGAGGTCAGGCAAACGATCAATTTTGCCATCAGCAGGGTGCCGAGAAGAAAAGTGATTCTCGGTGTTCCGCTATACGGGTATGATTGGGTGATTCCGTACCGTCCGGGAACGATCGGATCCGCCATCTCCAATCAGCGCGCCATGGAAACGGCCATGAAGCACCAATCAGTGATCCGTTATTCCCAGCAGGAGCGTTCCCCTTACTTCCGGTATACTGATGAAAATGGAAGAACGCATGAAGTGTGGTTTGAGGATGTGCGGAGCATGAGTGAAAAAATGGTTCTCGTTCGGGAGTTCGGACTGCAGGCGATCGGCGCGTGGCAATTAACGCTCGGTTTCAAACCGGGCCCGTGGCTGCTTAGGAACTTTTTCACGATCCGAAAAATATAGCTGCATGTCCCGCTCCGCAAGTGATTTTTTTTCCTATGATAACGGATCTTCTTTTGGACAATCTAAAATTGAACAGGAGGTCTGTCATATGAAGAAAAGGGAAGAGCAGTATATCAACGAGGCTGAGTATGTACCGCATCCGACAAAAGAAGGGGAGTATGCGCTCATGCTGCATGAATCCTATCATTTCCTTTCAGAAGAGGATGAAAGCGATTTGCCGGAATAAGGGCTTTATGCCTTTATTCCGTTTATTTTATAGGCATGTGCTGAAATCACAAATTTAAGGTTGACACATTCCTTTTTTTTCTGTAATCTCAGTGTGTCAATTCAAATAAGAACTTCGTTAGGTGAGGCTCCTGTATGGAGATACGCTGCTGCCCAAAAATGTCCAAAGACGCCAATGGGTCAACAGGAATCATCGACATAAGGTGATTCTTAACGCAGCTGGATGGCTGTCCTATGCCATACAGTGCTAAAGCTCTACGATTGGAGGCCCCGCACGTTTATTTGCCGTGCTTGTTTTCGCCTTCATATCAGAAGGTTTTTTTTATGCCTCAAAACGTACACGACTGAGCATGATAAGGAGGTGCGGAGTATGGATTCTCCCCATTCGAGTATGTCAGAAGAAGTACCCATATACAGCCAGATAACCAGTGACGACATGATGAGGAGACAAACCGCCGCACTTCCCTTGACGGACGGCGCGTCTCCGTAAAGGAGGTACGAGTCCCGATGGTCCAAAACATGACCTATGACGAACTCATATTACGCATTATCATTTTATTGCGGGACGGAAAAATAAAAGAATTCCGAAACATGATAGATGAGCTTCAGCCCTATGACATGGCATTTTTGTTTAAAGAAATGCCGGAAAAGCACCGGGCCCGCTATCTGTCATATATGACGGTTGATGACATCACCGACATGATCGGAGAGCTGGAGCGGGAATTTCAGCTTGCCGTTTTGCATAAAGTCGGTAAAACGAAAGCCACTCTCGCAATGAATAAAATGGATAACGACGATCTCGCCGCATTGCTGGAAGAGATGGATGAAGAACTGAAAGAACAGCTTTTATCCAGCATGGAGGCTGAGGAATCAAAGGCCGTGCAGCTTTTGATGAACTATCCGCAAGAATCGGCGGGACGGATGATGACGAACCGCT
This sequence comes from Bacillus sp. FSL K6-2865, assembly GCF_040311405.1. Lineage (NCBI taxonomy): Bacteria > Bacillati > Bacillota > Bacilli > Caryophanales > Bacillaceae > Bacillus > Bacillus sp. FSL K6-2865. Next base: position 1,315,615 of record NZ_CP152036.1, read on the forward strand.
TCGTCTGGATTCCGCAGCATTATACAGTAAAAGATGCGGTTGTGAAGCTGAAAAGCTTTGCAGAAATCGCAGAATCAATAAATTATTTGTACGTAATTAATGACAGCAAGCAGCTTGTCGGAGTGCTCTCTTACAGAGATTTAATTCTCGGCGAGCCTGAGGATAAAGTGCAGGATCTCATGTTTACGCGTGTCATCTCGGCCGGGGTGCTCCAAGACCAGGAAGAAGTCGCCCGGCTGATCCAGCGGTATGACTTTTTAGCCATTCCCATCGTGGAAGAAAATCATGTGCTTGTCGGTATTGTCACTGTCGATGATATTATTGACGTCGTGATTAAAGAAGCCGATGAAGATTACGAAAAATTCGCAGCCTCCGGTAAGGCGATTACATTTGATACGAAAGCGTACGTTGCGGCGTACCGCCGTTTGCCGTGGCTCATTCTGCTTTTGTTTATCGGATTGATTTCCGGAAGCATTCTGAATTATTTTGAAGATACATTGCAAAAAGTCGTCGCCCTCGCGTTTTTCATGCCGATGATCGCGGGAACGACGGGTAATACAGGCACACAGTCACTCGCTGTCGTCATCAGAGGACTGGCTAAAGAAGAAATGAATAAAAAAACCATCTTTAAACTGATTTTCCGTGAATTAAGGACCGGTATCTACATCGGCATCGTCTGTGCGATCGCGATTACGATTGTCGCAACCGTCTGGCAGAAAGACTTAACGCTCGGTTTTGTCGTCGGTTCATCGCTGCTTGCAACGTTGATTATCGGTACGATGGCCGGAACGATCGTCCCTATTATTCTTCATAAACTGAACATTGACCCGGCGATTGCATCAGGACCGCTGATTACGACGCTGAACGATATTTTGTCCTTATTAATTTATTTCGGCATTGCAACTGCATTTCTTCATGCTTTATAAAAAAAGTCCGTCTCACAGGAGGCGGACTTTTTTGATCAGCGGTTTTTATACTTAAAATGAGCATTAAGCTGTCCTTCCAGCATTTTTTTGCGGAGCTGCGGGTCGTTTTTGAGAGCCTGTTCTTTTTTTCGCATGTCTTTTAAAATTTCAGCCGTCTGCACGCCGTCTTCCCGCTTGTTGGCAATATCCATCAGCCGCTCAACGTCCGCGAAGGAATACTTTCTCGTTCCCCGTGATGAACGCTGCGGGTAGATTAATTTCCGTTCTTCATAGTATCTGATCTGTCTGACTGACAATCCGGTTAATTCGCTTACAATGCCGATCGAGATTACTTTTTTATCTTTGTAAGATTGTTCGTCTGTCGTCATTTTTCCACCCCTGGATGTCTTTTACTCATATTATATAAGAAAAAAAGAGAAAAAACCTGACGCTTGTCAGGTTTTCTGACGCGGAATAGAAAATTTTAGAAAAAAAGCGGCAGAAAAATTGACAAGGTTAATGCATGGTCCTGTGCCCCCGTTTTATGCTTACTATACAGACACAATGAGGAGGAAGGATAGGAATGGAGAAAGAAAAAGCGGTTTCGCTGGCAAAAGAAATCATTGAATTAGATATGAAACGCGATGAAATGCTGGAGGCGTTCATGCAGCTTGCCGGGGAACACGCTTTTCCGCTGCTCAGAGCCGTCCAGAACGGACTTTACCGAAAAACATCATAATCTACAGAAGTTTTACAATGGCTTTATACGTCTTTGATATAAAAGCGTTATTCTGATCATAGAATAACGGAAAAACAAAGGAGGCCGCCATGAGTCGTTTGCTTCAAAATGCATTGGACAAAGAGAGAAACCATTATTCCAAAAAGCTTCTGCAGATCGGAGTCTATACGAAAGAAATACTCAATTCCATGACAATTACGGAGCTGAGAAAGGAATACGCGTATTTTTTTCGGAACATTCCCTATAAAGAACGGAACCCTTATACAAATTAAATGATGTATAAGGGTATTTTTTTATATAAAAAAGAAGGAATTCTGAAAAACGGCACGAATAGAATATAAAACAAAGATCGACTCTTATGAATTGTAAGGGTTTACATTATTTTTTTATAAAAATCTTAAATACGGGGTAGATATGATGAGATTATCATTTAACGAAGAAGAAGTGATGCGTTCGATGAATTTGTACAAAGTTTTTGCAAGGGCTTTCAAGAGTGTGTCTGAACACAGCATCCGCGACAGTAAAGAACACGGTTTTAATCCGACTGAATTTGCCGTTTTGGAGCTGCTCTATACGAGAGGACCGCAAAAGCTTCAGCAAATCGGGTCGCGTCTTTTGCTTGTCAGCGGGAATGTCACCTATGTCATCGACAAGCTTGAAAGAAACGGGTTTTTGGTCAGAGAACAAGACCCGAAGGACAAACGGTCTGTTTACGCCCATTTAACTGATAAAGGAAACGAGTATTTGGATAAAATTTATCCGATTCATTCATTGAGAATTGCGAGAGCGTTTTCAGGACTTATGCCTGAGGAACAGGAACAGCTGATAGCCTTACTGAAAAAAGCGGGAATTCACAGCCAGCATTTGCTTTTCCGTTAAAAGAAAGCGGATACAGACACTCTTCTTCACGAAGAGTGTTTTTTTTCTGTTCCGGACAGTAGAGCCTGAAGCGGTTTTTGCATAAGCTGATACAGGTCGGCATCATTATTTACCAATCATAATGTGACACGCCCCATGCCAAAATATGAGGGTGCTTTGATTATAAAGAAGGTGAACATGTGAGAAGCTGTCTGCTGTCTATATGGTACTTACTTGATCCGCTTTATTTCTTCTTTACCCGGCTGACGCTGATTGATAAACGGCAATCGAATGTATTCCGCGTCCGTTTGACTAGATATAAAGGAAAAGATGTCATCCTGAGCGACGGAACCAGAATTAAAAAAAACGACGTGTTAGTTAAGATTCATCTTCATAATGTCAAACTCCTGAAAGAGCTGCAGCCTATTGAAAGCGCGGTCAGAAGGGGGATTATGCTATATCAGAAGGTATATCAATCCATGCCTCATTTAGCGGATTATATTAACCAGCATAAACGGAAAGACGAGATTAAGGGAGTCGTCGGCATTACAATGCTTCATAAAGGAGCTGCGAGACTCGGTTTTGATGTGATAAAACCGTCCAGCGGCTGCTACAGGCTGTTTAAGAAAGCGGCCCATATTCCGATTTTATACTTTACTGCAAAACAGCTCACCCTCAAAAACATTCCTTACTCCTGCTATTTATTTATTTCCAAAGAAAAATTGATGTGCACGTATCAGACTGAAAAGAGCTGACAAAAAGCGTCAGCTCTTTCTCTTGATTTGCTCAAGCACGATTGAAAGCGGGCCGTCCTGCGGGTTCCGGTAAAAATCATAAAACGGATCTCCCTCTGTCCTGACGCGGTTCACTACTGTATCGATCGTATAATCATCAGGTGTTAAAGAGGAGTTGACTTCGCTCCAATAAAGGGGAGCCGCAACCGTTCCCAATTCGTTGCCCCGGGTCGAATAGGGGGCGATAATGGTTTTCCCTTCGGCATGCTGCAAATAATCTAGGTAGAGTCTGCCGTTTCGGTTTTTGATAAACCGCTCTGTCGTAAAAAGATCCGGCCGCGTCCTGACGCAATAATCGGCGATGAGCATTGTGAACGCACGGGTTTCTTCATAGGTGAATGCTTCCGGTGAAAGCGGGATGTAGAGCTGAATGCCTTTATTTCCGGAGAGCTTCGGGAATGACGTAATGCTGAATGAGTCAAACAGCTGTTTCAGCACATGCGCAGCCTCCACTGCCATAGGAAAATCATTCCTTGACGGAGGATCAAGATCAATGACAATCTCTGCGGGCCTTTCAGAATGCACTGTCTGAAACGGAACGTGAAATTCAAGCGCCAGCTGATTAGCCAGCCATAAAAGTGACGGTATGCTGCTGCATACGATGTGCTCGTGGCTCCCGTCAAACACGCTTGAGACAAAGTCCGGCGTGTAGTCCGGTTTGTTTTTTTGAAAAAAAGATTCGCCAAACGCGCCGTGCGGATAACGGATCACCGTGACGGCCCGATCTTTAAGAAAGGGCATAAGAAAATCGCTCATTTTCACCATATAACTAAGGAAATCTGCTTTCGTTTTTTCACGTTTTTTAAAAACAATCTTATCCAGGCTTGTGAACTGCAGCTTCGGCGGCAGCGTTTTAGAGTGAAGGATAAGCTGCTGATACGTGCATTCCGTCCAATCCATTTCAAACTGAAAAGACACAAAAGATACTTCACGCAGCGTGTCCTGCAATATGGTTAAATACTGAACGGTCATGCAGATAGAAGGCTCAAGTGTATACTCGCCGCTGTTTTGTTTTTTTCCGTGGGTCTCCATAATGGTTCTGACGGCGTTTTTTTCTTCCGCCTGCATGCCGTGGGAAACGGAAGCGATCGGGACGGCGGTGCCGTCTTTTAAAACAGAGGCCGTTACATACCCGTTCTTCGGATTAAACCCGGTTAATAGCACATGTGCCGTTTTCATATGTTTATACTTTTGCCAGTCGGGAGAGCGTTTATTTTCCGCCCAGCCGCTGGAAGCCCTTTTTGCTACGATACCTTCTCCGTCATGGCGGACGACCTTGTCCCAAAGCGCATCAAAGTCAGTGTGTTCCGGAATGTATTGAATCGCTTCTTCCGCTAAGTGATGAGGGCAGGCGGGAAGATTTGCTTCTTTAAGCAGTTTGGAAAGGGCGCGTTTCCGTTTCACATACGGTAATGAGACGGTGCCGGCGCCTTCCAGAACGAGGAGATCAAATGCCAGAAAGCGGCACGGCCGTCTATCAGCGGTGCTTTCAATTGCTTCCGTCCGTTTTAAACGTCCGCGGATTTGAAGATGCTCAAAGTCCGCTCTGTACGGATTGATTAAATAGACAAGCTCTCCGTCAAGCGTAATGGGGAACCTGTCTTTCATGTGCTGAAAACACCGGGCCGCAAAAGCCGTGATTTCCGGAAATTGATTCGTCAGCGTCTGTCCGTTTCTGCTGGTTAATGTAACGCCGCTTTCGTCTATGCGGAGAAGACAGCGGAATCCGTCATACTTTACCTCATAGCGCCACTCACTGCCTTCAGGCGGTACAGAGGTCAAAATCGGCTGCATCGTCAGCACCATGATTAAGACGTTCCGGCTTTTTGTCTGGTCGTTTTCTGCTTTTTGCCTCCGCCGCCTGCTGACGCGGCGTCTTTTGTCCGCGCCGGTGCAGCCTGTTCGCGATCCGGCCGCTTCGTCCGGTCAATGCTTGCCTGAAGCGCGCTGACAAGATCAATGACATCTTCGCGCGGGCCGGCAGCAGCCGGTGTCACGCCGGCTTCTTCATGTTCGAGCTTATCGTTAATTTTAGCGAGAAGGGCTTTCCGGTATGTGTCTTCGTATTGTTCCGGGTCAAACTCGGTTGTCAGCTCATTAATTAACGTAATCGCCGTCTGCAGCTCTTTTTCATTAACGGCTGTCTGCTCGGGAACGCCCGGCACATGTCCGGCATTTCTGACTTCATCCGGATAATGAATGGATTCCATCACGATGCAGTTGTCATACACGCGAAGAATCGCAAGCTGCTGTTTAGAGCGGATCGTAATGGAGGCAATCCCGATTTTACCCGTCGTCCTCAGCGCTTCCCGCAGAAGTGTATAGGCTTTTGTGCCGTTATCTCCCGGCCCAACATAATATGACCGGTTAAAATAAATCGGATCAATTTCCTGCAGCTGGACAAAGTCAACAATCTCAACCGCTTTTTCTTCATGTTCCTGTTTTACGTCTTTCAAGTCTTCGTCTGTCATAATGACGTATTTCCCTTTTACATACTCATAGCCTTTCACGATTTCATCAGGTTCCAGACTTTTTTCACATCCGGTGCAGATTTTTTCGTATTTAATCGGCGCATGGTCTTCTTTATGAAGACTGCGGAATTTTATATCTTTATCTTCAGTGGCCGCAAAGAGCTTGACCGGGATATTGACGAGGCCGAAACTGATCGAACCCTTCCACATCGTGTGCATGAATAAAAACTCCTTTTTGTCTTTATTGTGGATAAACGGGTCCGTTCCATGTGTAGCAACTTATGGGTGTTGCGGCGCTTCATTGAGCGGCTGTTCCATTTCCTCAGGCGGAAATGGTCGGCTGAAAAGGAAATGAATTCTTTATTTACAATCAGTGAATCGATAAGTTCTTTAAAGCGCTGAAGTCCCTGAAAATCATCAGTGGTAATTAAAAAGATTATACAAAATCATTCCCCGGGAAATGCCTACGCATTCCCATGAAGTGACTGAGAAAATTTCCCGCTCCCATATGAACTGAATTCGCGGTCAGCCGCCGCTTCCTTTTCCGGAGATCTTAAGTGATGTAAACGCCGCCAGACAAGCAATCAGGAGACAGGCGGGACGGTGTATTGCGCATGTCATTCCCTCCCGCTATACTGATCTGAAACGACTCACATTTATAAAGGGCATGTCTAAAAGATATTTCAGCCTCAAGGTTTCGTGTTAAAATCATTCTTAAGTTTTGGAATATAGACGTAAGCCGGGAGTGATAGATCATCGAAGATTTCATCATATCAATAATAGAGGCGTTTAAAAGCTTATCTTACGCCGGGATTTTTTTGGCGCTCAGTATAGAATTCATCCCGGCGGAAATTGTTCTTCCGCTTGCGGGCTATTGGGTCTCAAAAGGGGATATGACGCTTGCCGGGACCGTGTTTGCCGGTTCGCTCGGCGGTGTTTCAGGTCCGCTTGTCTTATATGGAATCGGCAGGCTGGGCGGTCGGCCGTTTTTGCTGAAATATGGAAAGTATATATGGATAAAACCCGAATCCCTGCAGAAATCAGATGATTTCTTTCAGAAGCACGGAGGTTTGGTCGCGTTCAGCGGCCGTTTTATACCGGGGGTCAGGACGCTGATTTCTTTGCCGTGCGGCATTGCGAAGATGAATGTCTGGGTCTTCTCTCTATATACATATGCAGCGATGCTGCCGATTACATTTGCTTACGTATACCTCGGAATGAAACTCGGGGAAAATTGGAAAAGCGTCGGTTCCATTCTCGATCAATATATGCTGCCGCTCGGTATATTCATTGTGTTGCTTCTCATTCTTTGGATGTTTTTAAAGAGAAGAAAACAGCGGGCTAAAACAGAAAAAATTTCTCAATTTGTTAAAAAAGTTAAGCGTTGACAAATGATGAAACAGGCTTTATCATGAGCGTATAAACAAATATTTCTTGAAATCCCAAAGGGGAGTAGCGTCCGGATATTCCGGAAACAAAGTCGTCAATTCATGGATCATATCCATCGGCTTTGTTGGCATGCCAATCATTCATGTCTAGCAAGACCTTTGCCTTATATCGGCAAAGGTCTTTTTTGCGTAAAAAACCGCCGGTATAAGCTCGGATGATAGAAAAAAGAAACGGAGGGAATGGATTGGACTTTGCATTATTATTGGAGTATGGATGGGTTCTTCTCGTTTTAATCGGGCTGGAAGGGATTTTAGCGGCGGATAACGCGCTGGTGATGGCTGTGATGGTGAAGCATCTTCCTGAAAAACAAAGGAAGAAGGCTTTATTTTACGGATTGGCGGGCGCATTTATTTTGCGTTTCGGGTCGCTGTTCGCCATTTCTTTTCTGGTGAATGTTTGGCAGGTCCAGGCCGTCGGCGCTTTATATCTGTTTTACATTGCGGTCAGCCATTTGCTGAAGCGGTATGTATTTAAAGATAACGCCGGTCAGAAAATGCAGAAAGAAAGTGGGTTTTGGCAGACTGTCTTGAAAGTGGAGCTCGCGGACATCGCTTTTGCCGTTGATTCCATTTTAGCGGCGGTCGCGCTTGCCGTAACGCTCCCGGGAACTCAGCTTCCTGCCATCGGCGGCTTGGACGGCGGTCAGTTTCTCGTTATTTTAGCCGGCGGCGTAATCGGTTTAATCATTATGCGTTTTGCGGCATCAATGTTCGTATCCTTACTGAAAACCAGGCCGGGCCTTGAAACGGCGGCATTTGTGATTGTCGGATGGGTAGGCGTGAAGCTCGCTCTTTATACATTGGCCCATGAGGAACTCGGTATAATTCCGGCAGATATCATCCATTCGGCGGCCTGGAAAATCATTTTCTGGGCGGTTCTGGCTGCCATTGCGGTTTGCGGATGGTTTATGTCAGGAGCAAAACAAATAGAGTCTGGCGCGGAATCGGAAAAAAGAGAACACGCGTAAAATGATCAAAAAGGGAGTCTGGCTTTTTAAAAAGCAGGTTCCCTTTTTTGTTTGAAACGCTTACATTTAAGACATATGATAACAATTTTATAACAGCATTGTTACAAAAAACACAGAGAAAACCCCCTTAATTCTGCATGGGGGCACGAAATCATGTATAGTACGTCTTATTGGCTTGTCATAATTGAGACAAATGAAATCGATTTCTCTTTTTCTTCCTTTGCGAATCCCTACTAAATTAGCTATGATTATGAGTAGTTATAGGGAGGAACTGAGGTGAAACCAGTGCTTAGCCTTTTGTTTAAATTGGGAAAAAAGAAGCAAACGCTTGAAACATCTGTTGAAAAAATACAAAAAGGCGACAAAGATCTGCAGAACGATTTAATACAGCAATATAAGCCTTTTATCGCGAAGACGGTTTCATCCGTTTGTAAACGATATATAGATGAAAAAGACGACGAATTCAGCATCGGGCTGATCGCGTTTAACGAAGCCATTGAAAAATATTCGGCTGAAAAAGGTAATTCGCTGCTTGCATTTGCAGAGCTGATTATAAAAAGAAAAGTGATAGACTATATCAGAAAAGAAGCAAGAACCGCTCAGCATATCAATATGGATGTGCAGGAAGGCGACGACCAGGAATCTTCGCAGAGCCTTATCGAAGCGGAGCTTTCCATTGATGAATACCGCAAACAGATAGAACAGGAACAGCGCCGGGAAGAAATTCTTTTTTTTCAGAAGCAGCTGAAAGAATACGGCCTGTCTTTTAAAGAGCTGCTGGAACAATCGCCGAAGCATACAGATGCGAGGCAGAATGCGATTAAGGTAGCCTACACGCTTGTTGAAAATGAAGAGCTGGCGTCCATTTTGCACCAGAAAAAACAGCTTCCTGTCAAGCAGCTGGAGCAGCTCGTGTCGGTCAGCAGAAAAACGATCGAACGGAACCGAAAATATATCATCGCCATGAGTATTATTATTACCGGTGATTATATTTATTTAAAAGATTATCTTAAAGGGGTGTTGCACTCATGAGAAGAGGGATCATAGTAGAGAAAAATAAAAAATTCGTCACGTTGCTAACCCCTGACGGACAATTTTTAAAAACAAAAAATGATCACCGCACTTGTGAAATCGGAGAGGAAATTACGTTCGAAGGCGAAACGCGTATGGGAAGAAGGGCCAGCTTTTTTGATTTTCTGAAACTGCGCCCTTTTAAATTGGGAGTGTTTACGATGACTGCTATTATTTTGTTTATTTTAATTTTGCTCCCGGTTTTTTCTGATAACAAAGCTTACGCGTATATGACGCTTGACATTAATCCCAGCATTGAAATGGCTTTAAACAGCAAATATGAAGTCATTGAACTGACACCGCTGAACCATGACGCCAAACAGGTCATCAGTGACATCGGAGATTGGAAAAGCAGCGATTTTAAGGAAGTCATCAGTAATATTATTACCGATTGCAGCAAGCATGGATATGTAAAGGAATCAAAAGAGATTTTAATTTCCACGGTTTATGAAAATACAGATGACAATACATATAAAAAAGGCGTTAAAAAACAGCTGGCCGACATGACTGAAAAATATAAGGGCACCTACCAGGTCCAATCGCTTGAATCTGATATGGAAACAAGAGAAAAAGCAAAACAGGAAGGGATGTCAACAGGCAGCTACATAAGAAGAAACGAAAAGAAAACAGAAGAAAAACAGCCTGAAAAGCAAACCGACGGCAATGAAACAGATCAAAAAGATACCGAAACAGACGCTGATCAAAGCGAGCAGCCGGACACAGACAAGCCGGCGGCTGATGAAAAGACAGCTCCTGATGAAGAAAAGGCAGCAGAGAAGCCGGGAAACAATGAAACAACGCCCGGTACGGAAGAAGCGAAGCCGGACAGTCAGGACGGCAATCAGCAAACCGAAAAAAATGCAGCTTCCGGATCAGAGGAAAACACACAGAAGGAACAAGATGGGGAAACAGAGCAGCCCCCAACACAAAATCCTCAGGAAAACGGAAATGACAAAGAGCCTAAGCAAAAGTATTACAATCATTACTGGAATCATGATCGCAATGAACATTGGGAATCCTATCGGCATCATGAAGATTCATCAGACCGAAGGAATCCGAACGGCTACCGGCACGGAAAGGAGAATGCCGATAAATATCAAAATTCGCCGAGAAGTCCCGGCGAATAAGCTGCACTATTGATTTTTCCCGTTTAATTGTGATTGAGCCTGCTGTACAAGACGTTTTGTCATTTCCCCGCCTACAGAGCCGTTTGCGCGTGCTGCTGTATCAGAGCTAAGGTTCACGCCGAATTCTTGAGCCACTTCGTATTTAAATTGGTCAAGTGCCTGCTCAGCCCCTGGAACTAAGAGTTTATTTCTGCTCGCCATCTTTTTCATCTCCTTTTCTCTGGCAAGATGTGTTTTCGCGTTTTAGTTTCAAACGGAACGGTATTGATTATGCTGGCAATTGTTGTACAGCAAAAAAACCCCGGCGCAGACACCGGGGCGAAGAAGCGTTATGAATTATAATAAATGGCTGGTCATTTTATAGGCTGAAGCTTGAATATGGAAAGTCAAAACGGAGAGCACCGTGACGGCGATTATGGATCTGATATTGTTCCATTGTCCGCTTCCGAGTTCTTTAAAGCAGCTTTTGAGCTTGTCCGTCTGCTCTTCGACGAGCTCCTGCAGGCTCGTTTCCTTCATCGGCGGGTTTGCCTTATGATGAAGATAATCAATCACTTGGGCGCAGCTTTCATAGTAGCTGATCGGGCTGATGACGTCGTCTGATCTGTCTGTGATCGTGTTAAAAGCGATTTTTAATATGCCGCGTATATGTTCGAAGTCATAAATTGATTTTAAATCACGTACAATGAGAAGGATGACAGCTTGTTCAATTGTATATTTTTTGCCGAGTAAGGGGTGGCCGATTAAATCTTTAATATCGCGCTTCACCCAGTTTTGGACGGCGGTTGATTTTAAAGACGTCAGCTCGCACAGATTTCCCAGCTCGACAATCTCGTTAGTTGAAAGCCCGTATTCCTTTTTCTCTTTTTTTCGTTCGAATCTCGTCAGAAATTCAGGGATATGCAGACGGCTTTCCGCTTCATCCAAGGTCATATCCGCTGATTGCAATAAGATTTGGAGAGGGGTTGCGTCTCCTTGGCCTTTTAGCGCGTAAAGAAGCCGGACCATATCAGTTCGGGTCAGTTTAAACGTGTTCATGGTTCACCTCTGATTGATTACGTGTTACTTTCTAATATCAATGGGAATTACATTAACATCATACGTCGAAATTGTTGCATTTTCAAACAGATCATTTATAATTTAAGTAAATAAGTTCTTTTGATCTTAAAAAAGACGGAGGTAATTATGGCGAAAAGAATATTTCTGTTTATTTTAACGAACCTTTTGGTCATTACGACAATCGGAATTGTGCTTACGATTATTACAAGCGTTACCGGTGTCGGCTCGTATATACAAAATGGCCGCATTGATCTGATGGCATTGCTCGTGTTCAGTCTTGTCGTCGGTTTTGTCGGTTCTTTTATTTCTCTCGGAATGTCCAGATGGATGGCCAAAACGATGATGGGCGTCCGGGTGTTAAATCCGAAGAAACAGTCGCTCAGCTATGAAGAACAGCAATTGGTTGACCGTGTGCACAGATTGTCCCGTGCCGCAGGGATGACGAAAATGCCTGAAGTCGGCATTTATCATTCCCCGGAGGTCAATGCTTTTGCGACCGGACCTTCTAAGCGCCGTTCGCTTGTCGCGGTTTCTTCAGGTTTATTGCAGCAGATGGATGATGCTGCGGTGGAAGGGGTCCTTGCCCATGAAGTCGCACACATCACAAACGGTGATATGGTCACGATGACGCTGCTGCAGGGAATCGTCAATACGTTCGTCGTATTCCTTTCCCGAATCGCGGCATGGGTTGCAAGCCGCTTTGTCAAAGAAGACCTCGCGCCGGTCGTTCATTTTATCGCGATGATCGTGTTTCAGATTATCTTTTCCATTCTCGGCAGTCTTGTCGTCTTCGCCTACTCGCGTCACAGAGAGTTTCACGCTGACCGCGGCGGTGCAGACCTTGCCGGCAAGGATAAAATGATTCACGCCCTGCGTACGCTGAAGTCTTATACAGGACATGTGAATGAAGAGGACCAGACGGCGGTGCAGACGTTAAAAATTAACGGTAAAAAGCATTCGTCACTGTTCTCCACACACCCTGATCTCGATGAGCGCATCCGCAGGCTGGAAGCAAAATAATCAACAAAACCTCTGACAATCGTTTCAGAGGTTTTTTGTTTAAAGATCGGCAAATTACATAAGGTAATGAAAAATCTTTCTAAAAAGCCCTTTAAAAATACTCCCAATATCATTAGAATAATTACGTACTACATTTGAGAGGCAGAAGGAACTATCTTATGAAATTAACACTGAAGAAATTCATACAGATCTTGTCGCCTGCACAGCTGATTGCATTATATTATTTTCTTGCTGTGACGGTGGCATTTATTTTGCTAAGTCTGCCGGCCGCCCACAAACAAGGGGCCAGCTGGTCGTTTATAGACGCGCTGTTTACGGCTGTCAGCTCAGTCAGTGTCACCGGTTTAACGGTCGTCAACACGGCTGATACATTCAGCACGGCCGGGATTGTCATTTTGGCTTTCGTGCTTCAATTCGGCGGAATCGGCATCATGACGCTCGGAACATTCGTCTGGCTCATTATGGGCAAACGGATCGGTCTGCGGGAACGGAAGCTCATCATGGTGGATCAGAATCAATCGCAGTTTTCCGGTATCGTCAACCTGATGAAGCAAGTGCTGTTTTTGATTTTATTAATCGAGTTTTTAGGCGGCATCATCTTAGGAACATATTTTTTAACGTATTATGATTCGTTTGAACAGGCGTACTTGCACGGATTCTTTGCGAGCGTCAGCGCCACGACAAACGGCGGTTTTGATATTACGGGAAATTCACTCGTCCCGTTCAGACATGACTATTTCGTGCAGTTTATTACGATGCTTCTGATTATTTTCGGTGCGATCGGTTTTCCGGTGCTCGTAGAAGTAAAGGACTTTTTGTTTTCAAAACAGCGCAGATACTCATTCACGCTGTTTACGAAAATTACGACCGTTACGTTCGGAATGCTCGTTTTGTTCGGAGCCGTGGGCATTTACGCGCTTGAAGCAAGCCATGCAATGAAGGGGAAAAGCTGGCATGATGTTTTATTTTTATGTCTCTTTCAATCAACCGCTACGCGAAGCGGCGGGCTTGCGACAATTGATATCAGCCAGCTGTCGGCGCCGACATTATTTTTCATCTGCGCCCTCATGTTCATCGGCGCATCACCGAGCTCGGTCGGCGGCGGAATCCGTACGACGACGTTTGCGCTTAACCTTCTTGCCCTGTTTCATTTTGCCCGGGGAAATAAAGCGGTCAAGGTCTTTAAACGCGAGCTTCACCAGGCTGATGTCATGAAGTCGCTGGTCGTTACGATGATGGCGATTCTGCTCGTGTTCGGATCGACGCTGATTCTGGCCGTGACGGAGACAAATCAGACGCTCCTCGGACTGCTTTTTGAAGTGTGTTCCGCATTCGGAACGACCGGCCTGTCGCTTGGGATTACTCCGCATTTAAGCGACATCGGAAAATGCGTCATCATGATTGTCATGTTTATCGGCCGGATCGGCATTTTGACCTTCCTTTATCTGATCGGCCGAAAAGAAATCGAAGCAAATTATCACTATCCGAAGGAAAGAATGATTATCGGCTGACACCGCTTTTCAGAAAGCGGTGTTTTTTATTGCCGTAAAATGGATGAGTGGAAACAGTTTCTTTGGAGAATCTACTTGTAAAGAGGTGACGCCATTGTTTACCGTATTTTGGAAGTCGGTAGTTATGATAGCGGTCGGTACCTTTTTATTGCGGATTGCCGGACGGAAATCAATCAGCCAGCTGTCGGTGACCCAGACAGTCATCATGATTTCGATCGGCTCGATTATTATTCAGCCGTTTATTGAACATAATTTATGGGAAACTATTTTCGCGGCGGCGATTTTTATTGCGGTATTAATCCTGATGGAATATTTAGAAATCAAATCAAGCTTTTTTGAGTTTTTATTTTCAGGAAAAACCGTCGCCGTTGTCAGAAACGGAAAAATCATCCCGGAAAACTTAAAAAAAATGCGTTTTACCGAAGCTCAGCTGTCAATGAGGATCAGGCAGGAAGGCCTCGGAGACATTCAAGATTTTAAATATGTGCTGCTTGAGCCGAACGGACAGATCGGCTATGAACTCATTGATGAGGCCAAAAACGTGACAGTGCGCGACTTGAAAAAAATGCTTGATGAATTCAAAACAGATTTGCTGACAGAAGGAGGAAATCAAATGAAACGCAAAGCAGCAAAGAATGAAGCTTTGACCAACAACAACACACCGACTGAGAGCATGGACAAAGATGCATACAAAACACAATATGACGGTGATCCCGGACTGAGAGGCGCAAACCGCAAATCAAAACACGGCAAACAAGGAGGCGAGTAACATGACGAAAAAAAACCGCCACAGCAAAGACATGCAAAACCATAAAAAGCCGATGGACCCTAAATTGCTTGAAGAAGAGTTTGCAAGCGAGCTCGGTGATTATAACGCCGGAAAATGGATTGAAACGCTTGAACAGACGAAGCCAAAGAAAAAAGAAGACGGCAAACAATAAAAAATACCTCTTAGGCGATAACGCTTAAGAGGTATTTTGCATTATTTCGAATAAGCACCGTTTCTTGTTCCTTTCACCGCTTCAAGCCAGCCGGTGATCCGCAGCTCAATAAACGGCTGTGCGGCCGTTTTCACCGCATTGCTGGAGAGAATGGACGTAAGAGCGGCCGTTAACATTAAGAGCATGACTAAATTCTGATAATCAGACAAGTGATCTTCAAGCCCGATCTGCCGCAGCGTTTTTATAATGAATCCATGCAGCAGATACACGTAAAATGTTCTCGTGCCCCATTTCGTAAAGAAATAACGCTTTTGCGGAACGAGCGCCAAAAAGCTGAAAGTGGCGGCAAAGGCCAAAACATACCAGCCGATGCGCGACAGACCGCTCAACAGCGACACTGTGCCGAATGTAGAATAAGGCTCCGATCCGAACAGCCACGAGTAATCAAAATCAATACACCAGCATAAGAGGAAAACAATCCCCAGTACGCCCGCGGCAATCTGCCTGCCTCTTTTAGCCCGAAGCAAATCAAAGTGCCGTTTCTTTAAATAAAACCCGACGAGAAACATCGGAAGAAAAACAAACGTCCGTGAAAGACTCAGCGTGCTGCTGATAAAATCAAGATACCCGATCATGACGGCAAGCCCGCAGCTCGCCCCAAGCGCCCACATTTTCGGCAGCTTCGTAAAGGGGTAAAGCAGCAGATTCCAAAAGAATAAGCTGACTAAAAACCAGAGAGACCACTGCGGATCAATCGGATTGACGCTTGCCATGCTTTCATCCTGAATCAAATAGTAAAAAACTGAGTAAATGCCCTGAAAAATCAAGTACGGAATAATCAGCTTCACAGCCAGCTTCTTCACATAACCTTTCCGCTTAAAGTTTTTTGCGAAATAGCCGGAAACCAGGATAAAGGCCGGCATATGAAAAGTATAAATGAATTTGTAGAGATGGAGCATAAACTCATTTCCGTTAATAAATGACCGGAGGATATGGCCGAACACCACCAGAAAAATCAAGATAAACTTGGCGTTGTCAAAGTAACTGTCTCGCGATTTTGTCATAGCATCACCTTCTCTTCAAAAATCATCCACTGCATGATTATTTCCTGTTGGTGTTCATTTTAAAATAAAAAACAAAAAATTGAAGGAGGACAAAAGGGATTGTTAGGATGATGTAATGGGGAGGTAAGGATCGTAGAAAAAGACTTTAACTTGTCATATCATTGAAATTTTCTGAAATGTATAGGGCGAATGAAGGAAGATGAGGTATTTTGTAGAAATATTGAAGGATAGGTTTTTGAAGAAGGAGTGTACTGAATGGCTGAAACTCTGGATTTGCAAACAAACGAGTCGCTGAAAGAGCAGCTGAAGCGGATGAAAGAGGAAAATGACCGCCTGAAGAGTGATTTGAACCGGTATCACGTGATTATGAATAACACGCTTGATGCCATTTTTATATGCCGTAAGGAAATGAAAATCGTCCAGGCGAACGAGGCTGCGGCCCGGATGATGCAGATTGAGGCAGAGAGCCTCATTAACCGCTCCGTCCTGGATTTTTTATATTCCGTGCCTCAGGAAGAACTGAATAAGGCCGTGAAAAAGTTTTTAAAAAAAGGCCATCTGTGGAAAGAGGTGCCGATTAAGCTTGACAGCGGCGCGACGAAATACATTGAATTCCTCGCCAGAGACGGAATTGGGAAGGATTATTTTTTTGTGGTGATGAGGGATATCTCCTCTAAAAAAATATTAGAGCGCGAATTCTCCATGAACGAGCAGCTGTTTAAAGATTTGTTTGACAGGGCTGTCGACGGCATCGTGCTGTTTGATAAGGACGGCGGGTTTATTGATGCGAACCTCTCTTTTTGCAAAAGTTTTGAGATCGGCCAGAATGAATTGTCCCATCTGTCGCTCCGCCATTTTACCGACGGAGAAAACAAAAAGCATCTGAAAGAAATCTGGGAAACCCTCCGCAGAAAAGGAAACGCCAAAGGAGAACTGCCCGTCAAGCTTCGGTCGGGCGAAGAGAAGCTGTTTGAATTTACGATTACGTCCAACTTAATCAGCGGGTTCTACATGTCCATTATGAGGGACATAACAGAGAAACGGTTGATGGAATTGAAACTTTTCAAAAGCGAAGAGCGATTCCGCGAAATTTTTGAAAACGCCATGGACGCGATTGTCATTTGGTCTGATGACGGAAAGATTGCCAAAGCAAACGAATCGGCGTGCCGCATTTTCGAACTGCCGATGGATAAGCTGGTGGAGACGAATTTATGTACGTTTATCGTTGATCCGCAGAAAAAATATAAGCAGATTAAGAAAAAATATGAAAAATACGGGGAAATCCGTGAAGAAATGCTGTTTCAGATGGCAAACGGCCAATTTAAAGAGCTGGAATTCACATCAAAACGAACCATACTTGAAGGTCAGCATTTAACCATTTTAAGAAATGTCAGCGATCGTAAGCGGATGGAAAAAGAATTGCGGGAAAGCGAGCTGAAATTCAGAAAAGTATTCAACGGCTCAATGGACGGCAAGGTCTTATTTGACAACCAATTCCGCATTATTGACGCGAATCCTCTCGCAAGCCGTATACTCGGTATGCCGGATGAGGAGCTGAGAGCGTACACCGTTCCGGATATTCTTTCTTTATTTGATATTGAAAACGCGGGTGTTCCCGCCAGAAAGATTGATTTAGAAGGAATGGATAATGAAATCCCCTTCCTGTTAAGCAGCAGCGACAGCCGCAAACTGGAATTCTCCTTCAAAAGAAATATCATTCAAAATATGAATCTGGCCATCTTTAAAGATGTCACAGAGGCCAAAGAGCTTGAAGAGAGGCTGCGGAAATCCGACACTCTTCATGTTGTAGGGGAGCTGGCGGCGGGCATCGCCCACGAAATCAGAAACCCGATGACGGCGCTGAAAGGGTTCATTCAGCTTCTTCAAGGAAGCATTGAAGGCGAATATTCTCTGTACTTTAACGTCATTACCTCAGAATTAAAACGCATCGAGTCTATCATCACTGAATTTTTAATTTTAGCGAAACCCCAGGCGATATTATATGAAGAAAAAGACGTGACGCAGATTATGAAAGACACGGCTGATCTTCTGAATGCCCAGGCCAATCTTGTCAATGTGCAGATCCATCTGAACCTGACCGGAAACATCCCGCCGATTTACTGTGAACCGAATCAATTAAAACAGGTGTTTATCAATATTTTAAAAAACGCCATTGAAGTCATGCCGGGCGGCGGCAATATCTACGTGACCATTCAGTCTTCTGATCAAGACCACATTTTGATTTCTATTCAAGATGAAGGAACAGGCATTTCCGAAGACAAATTAAAACGTCTGGGTGAACCATTTTACACGACAAAAGACAGGGGAACGGGTCTCGGTCTCATGGTCAGCTATAAAATCATCGAAGAGCATCAGGGACGCATTCATGTGGAAAGTGAAGAAGGGAAGGGCACCGTTTTTCATTTGACGCTTCCGATCCGGCAGAATACCGAAGAAAGAAGGAGCGGGGAATGATCTGTTTTACAAGTGTGAGAGCGCCGTTTGGAACCGTCATCATAACAGAGGAAGAGAGCTTTATTACCGGCCTGTTTCTCACCGGGGAAGATTTTGAGGAATGGCGGAAAGACGCGCCCGGCGTAAAGCCGTGCGAAACCGCTTTGCTGTCGGAGGCGAAACAGCAGCTGGCATCATATTTTTCAGGAGAAAGAAAGCAATTCTCTCTGCCTCTGAGACAAAAAGGCACACCCTTTCAGGAAAGGGTATGGAACGCGCTGACGATGATTCCTTACGGGGAATCCCGAAGCTACGGCGATATAGCTGAAGCGATCGGAAAACCGAAAGCGGTGCGCGCCATCGGACAAGCCAATAAACGAAACCGGCTGCCCATTTTGATCCCGTGCCATCGGGTAATCGGCAAAAACAGCGCCTTAACGGGATACGCGGGCACGAAGACGGATGTAAAAGCGGTGCTGCTGAACATCGAACAAATATCCTATAAAGAAAAATAAAGCGTATGGCACGTTCCGTTTTTTCACGTCCGACATATCATTTTATTAAGTGAAAAAAGTTGGTCTGATGAAAAAGGAGGACGAAGCCTGATGAAAATGAGCCGTCCGCAAAAGATAGCCGGTTATGCAGAGCTGTTTTTTAAAATGCATCTCATTACAGCCGTCCAAAAAGATGAAGTGATTACATTGTGCAGACAAAAAAACCGCTGACATTGCCTGAGGCAATATCATCAGCGGTTTTTCAGCTCAGCTGGCAGTCAGCCGAATAATTGTTCAATTTCTTCCGTGTAAGAGCCGGTCACAATTCCTTTCTCGGTTATAATGCCGGAAATCAGGCTGCCCGGTGTGATGTCAAAGGCCGGATTGAAGACCGGCACATCCTCGGGAGCGGTGCGTATGCCGGAGATCTGTCTGACTTCATCCGGATCTCTTTCTTCAATCGGAATCTGATCGCCGTTTTCAATCTGCAAGTCAAATGTCGAAAGCGGTGCGGCAACAAAAAACGGAATTTGAAAGGCGTTTGCCAAAATAGCGAGGCCGTACGTTCCGATTTTGTTGGCCGTATCACCGTTTTTTGCAATTCTGTCAGCGCCGACAATGACTGCAGAAATATGTTTTTCCTTCATTGTATGGGCGGCCATGCTGTCCGTAATGAGCGTGACATCAATTCCGCCCTGCATCAGCTCCCACGCCGTCAGCCGTGATCCTTGGAGAACGGGTCTTGTTTCACATGCGTAGATATGAAGGCCGAGGTCTTTTTGTTTCGCTAAGTAAAAGGGAGCAAGCGCCGTACCGTATCGGCTTGTGGCAATCGAGCCCGCATTGCAGATGGTCATGATCTGGTCGCCTTTTTTAAAAAGGTGCAGCGCATTTTGGCCGATCATTCGGCATGTTTCTTCATCCTCAATCTGAATTTGAATGGCTTCATGAACGAGCGTTGTCTTCGCTTCATTGATTGAGATCGCATCCCTGATGGAATCCGTCAGTCTGTCAAGCGCCCACGCGAGGTTGACGGCAGTGGGCCTCGAACTGTTTAAATACGCTTTGACATCCGCGAACTGACGTCGGAAATCTGAAAGGTCGCGGGCTTCAAACGACTTGGCGGAGAGCGCGAGTCCGAACGCCGCGGTTATACCGATGGCCGGGGCGCCCCTTACTTTCAGCGTGACAATCGCGTCGAATACATCTTCCTTTGTTTCAAGTTCCGCATATTCAGTGACGTCGGGAAGCTTTTGCTGATTTAAAATGCGGATGTAGGTTTCTTTCCATTCTACAGAACGGGGGATGGCAAATTCATTGGTCATGCTGCATCATTCCTTTACACGGAGCTTAAATTGGTCCAGAACCTCGGTGATATGCTTCAGTTTTTTTCTGTTTTCGATATAATAGGCGCCGATGTCAAGCGCCAGCTTCTTCCGTTCGATTCGTTTGTCAAACGGAGTGATTTCATCTAAGTCAGCCACATGGGCGAGTCCGATCGTGCGCCGGATCAGTTCGCATCCCGCAAAACCGACCGCTTCCTCAAACGCGTTTTTCAGTGTGTCTTCCAGCAGGTGTCTGCGGGAAGGCAAGCAGTCTTTCTCCCATGCTTCACTGAATGTTTTCACAAATGTATCCCATACGGCGGCAGTATGATCATATAACGGCTGTCTGTCGTCACCGTCGCGGCTGAGGGCGTTTAACAGCAGATTGGCGATAAATTGGCCGATGTCAAACCCGATCGGTCCGAAAAAAGCAAACTCGGGGTCAATCACCTTTGTTTCATGTTCATCTGCGAAGATGCTTCCCGTGTGCAGATCGCCGTGAACCAATGTTTCCGCGGAATTCAGAAAGATGGCTTTCAATTCGTCAGCGCCTTCTTTCAGCCGGGAATTGTTCCAAACTTTTTCTGCGTATGGGCGCAGCTCCTCTTCAAAATCGTTTGTCTCATGGTCGAGAAACGGTTCTGTAAACACAAGCCTTTCCGTAATATTGCAAAGCTCAGGATTTGTAAACTGCTTTGCGAGCTGCTGCTTTACTTTCGCATCAAGCGCATAATCGGATGAGTAAAAAAGCGTTTTCCCTAAAAATTCACCGATATGAACCGATAAGTTCGGATAATGCTGCCCTTCCAGCAGCCCTTTTCTTGAAATCCGCAAATGCGAGAGGTCTTCCATTACCGTGACGGCCATTTCAGTATCGGAATAGTAAACGGCCGGAACGAGGTGCGGCACGTGTTCGCCCTGGCGGATGAGAGCGCTGCTTTCGATTCTCGCCCGATCAATGGTAAGCGGCCAGCTTTCACCGACGACTTTCGCGTAAGGGATTGCCTGTTTAATAATCAGTCCTTTTTTGTTTTCTTTATCGTAAACATGAAAGACATAATTTAAATTGCCGTCGCCGATTTCACGGCATGTCAGAGTGCTTTTGTTTTGGAATAAGCCGAGCTTGACGGCTAACGCGGCGGCGGAGCTTTCTGTTAATTGTTCATAAAGACTTGTTTTAGTTGCTGACATGGATTTACCCTCCAATTATGTAGTGGCAGTAAGAGATCGTGACGGAGAATACGCCCGAAAAAAAGCCTCCTTCTCTGAAAGAGAAGGAGGCTGAAACAGTGCAGTCCGCCTCTTATCTCTCAGATAACATCTGATGGAATTAGCACCGTGCCTTATGAGACAATCGTCTCGGCGCAAAATGTACGCGCCCCATTTCACAATGGAATTACGGTCGGTTGCTGTTGGGGTCAAAAGGCCAATCCCTCGCCCAACTCTCGATAAGAGAAAAATATATTGATTTGTATCACAATTCGGATTAATCAGTTGATGAAAATATTAGCAGGTACCGGATATTCTTGTCAACATTTTTTTGAAAATTAATATAAATCACGCCGCAAGTCTTGGAAAACCGGAATGGTTCCCCGCACGGCCGCGCTTTCTGACACATCGATTTCCGCCCGGACTGCGCCTTCCGTCCGGTCTCCTTCGGCTAAAATCCGGCCCCACGGGTCAATAATCAGGCTGTGGCCGGCAAATTCATTATCGGGATTGGACCCCGTGCAGTTAGAGGCTGCGACAAAACATTGGTTTTCAATTGCTCTGGCGATAAGCAGGCTTCGCCAATGATCAAGGCGGGGCAGAGGCCATTCCGCAGAGATAAACAGGACATTCGCGCCCTGGGACGTATGCTTTCTGATCCATTCGGGGAAACGGATATCATAGCAGATCAGCCCGGCGCACTTGACACCGTCAAGCTCAAAGGAACCGTCGCTGTTTCCTGCTGACAAGTAAAGGTGTTCATCCATCAGCTGAAACAGATGGGCTTTCTGATACCGCTTCACGATCTGTCCGCTGTTATCGGCGATGTACATAGTGTTATAGACATTTTCGCCTTCTTTGACCGCAAAAGATCCGGCAACGAGGTGTACGTTGTATGTTTTTGCCGTTTCTTTAAGCCATTGTTCCGAAACTTTGCCGTTTTCATCCGCCAGCTGGTCTAGCCGTGTGAGATCATAGCCGGTCGTCCACAACTCAGGAAGCACGATTACATCAGCATGGCGGCTTTCTTGCTCAATCAAAGATTCTGCTTTTTTAAAGTTTTCTGAAGGATTTCCGTATGAAATATCAAATTGCAAACAGGAAACGGTCCATTTCATTTTTTAACACCTCAAGTTTCTCTTTACTTTTTTTATTTAACCATATATGATGATGGACTATCATTTCAAGACATTTTTAGAAGGTGAAAATATGAACTTTGAAATCTCAGATGTACTCAAACAGCTGCCGGAACAATTTTTCGCATCATTGGTGCAAAAAGTGAATCAAAAGCTGAAAGAAGGCAGAGACGTCATCAACTTAGGGCAGGGAAACCCTGATCAGCCGACGCCTCAGCATATCGTTGAAGAAATGAAGCGCGCCGTCGAAAGGCCGGAAAATCATAAATACTCATCATTCCGGGGCGCTTACAGCTTCAAAAAAGCAGCCGCTGCATTTTATGAAAGGGAGTACGGGGTCACGCTTGATCCGGAAACGGAAGTCGCCGTGCTGTTCGGAGGCAAGGCGGGACTTGTTGAGCTTCCGCAATGTCTTTTAAACCCGGGAGATACCATTCTGGTGCCTGATCCCGGATATCCTGATTACTGGTCAGGCGTCGCCCTTGCAAAAGCGAGAATGGAAATGATGCCGCTGACGGAAGAAAGAGGGTTTCTCCCTGATTACAGCGTAATTCCTGAAAAGGTGCGGAGCGAGGCGAAGCTGCTGTATCTCAATTATCCGAATAATCCGACCGGCGCTGTGGCGACAGAGGCGTTTTTCGAGGAGACGGTCGGTTTTGCGGAGCAAAACGGCATTTGTGTCGTTCATGATTTCGCGTACGGAGCCGTCGGCTTTGACGGGCATAAACCGCTGAGCTTTTTGCAGACCGAAGGCGCAAAAGAGACGGGAATCGAAATCTATACCTTGTCCAAAACGTATAATATGGCGGGCTGGCGGGTCGGATTTGCCGTCGGAAACGCTTCTGTCATCGAAGCGATCAACCTTTATCAGGATCATATGTTTGTCAGCCTGTTTCCCGCGGCGCAGCAGGCGGCGGCAGCCGCACTTTTAGCGGATCAGGCATGCGTCGCGGCGCAAAATGACAGATATGAATCGAGACGCAATGCATGGATTAAAGCCTGCCGCGATATCGGCTGGGATGTGACGGCTCCGGCGGGCTCCTTTTTTGCATGGCTCCCTGTGCCTGACGGTTATACGTCACAGTCGTTTTCAGACCTGCTGCTCGAGAAAGCGGATGTCGCGGTCGCTGCCGGAAACGGGTTCGGAAAATGGGGGGAAGGCTATATAAGAGTCGGTCTTCTGACAAGTGAAGAAAGACTTAAAGAAGCTGCGGAACGGATCGGGAAACTGAATCTTTTCACCCGAAAAAGCATTGACATATCAGAATAACAATGCGATAATTCAAAATACTTTATAAAATCATTATTCTTATCAAGAGCAGGCAGAGGGACGAGCCCGATGAAGCCCGGCAACCGACTGATAAAGCACGGTGCTAATTCTTGCAGCAGGAGCTGAGAGATAAGATTCGGACATAACACGAAGCCTCTTTCTGCTCATACGGAAGAGGTTTTTTTATGTTTTGCGAAAGAAAGAGAGGCGTTCACGCATGAGTGAAGTATTGGCAACATATCTTCTGACAGACACAACGGACAGTGAAAAGCGGGCGGAACAGATTGCGGCGGGGCTGACGGTAGGCTCCTGGACTGACCTGCCCCTGGTGAAGCAGGAACAGCTCAGAAAACATAAAGGGCGGGTCGTAAAAGTTGAGGAGAAAGAAGGAACCTCAGAAAACGAAACACAATCCGTCATCACCATCGCCTATCCCGAGGCGAACTTTTCAAGAGATATTCCGGCCGTCCTGACGACGGTATTCGGAAAGCTGTCACTGGACGGAAAAATAAAATTGACTGATCTTGAATTTTCCGAAGGGTTTAAACGCTCCCTTCCCGGGCCGAAATTCGGTATATACGGCATCCGCAAACTGCTGGGCGAATTTGAAAGACCGCTTCTGATGAGCATATTTAAAGGCGTGATCGGACGGGATCTCGCCGACATTAAAGAACAGCTCAGACAGCAGGCGCTCGGCGGCGTGGATCTTATTAAAGATGACGAAATTTTCTTTGAAAATGAACTGGCTCCGTTTGAAACCCGCATTATCGAAGGAAAACAAGTCCTGAAGGAAACCCGGGAGGAAACGGGGCATAAAACGCTGTATGCCGTAAACCTTACGGGAAGGACCGCTGAATTGCGGGATAAAGCGAGGCGCGCGGCAGAACTCGGGGCGGACGCGCTTTTATTGAATGTGTTTGCTTACGGTTTAGATGTGATGCAGAGCCTTGCTGAGGACAGGGAAATCCCGCTTCCGATCATGGCGCATCCGGCAGTCAGCGGCGCGTTCACATCATCTCCCGTTTACGGCTTGTCGCATGCGCTTTTGCTCGGCAAGCTGAACCGCTATTGCGGCGCTGATTTCAGTTTATTTCCGTCACCTTACGGATCCGTTGCTCTTCCGAAGGAGTCCGCGCTTGCAATCCATGATGAATGTGTAAAAGACGATGTCTTTCATCCGTCGTTTGCCGTCCCGTCAGCAGGCATTCACCCCGGTATGGTGCCATTGTTGATGCGCGATTTCGGCATCGATCACATCATCAATGCCGGTGGAGGCATTCACGGCCATCCGAAAGGAGCCGAGGGCGGGGGAAAAGCGTTCCGCGCCATCATTGATGCGGTGCTTGAAGCGCAGCCGATTGAAGAAAAAGCCGCGTCGTGCAAAGATCTTCAGCTCGCATTAGACAAATGGGGAAGGGTGGAAGCCGTATGACCCGCACACCGCTGATTATTTGTGATTTCGACGGAACGGTCACCATGAACGACAACATTGTCAGCATGATGAAAGAATTCGCGCCTCCTGAGTGGCTTGAATTAAAAGACGGTGTTCTGTCTAAAAGCATATCAATCCAAGAAGGAGTCGGCCGGATGTTCGGACTGCTGCCGAGCAGCTTAAAAGAAGAACTGACCGGCTTTATCCTGAAGGATGCGAAAATACGGGACGGCTTTTTGGATTTTGTCTCGTTTGTCCGGTCAAACGGCCTCCCGTTTTATATCGTAAGCGGGGGAATGGACTTTTTTGTGCATCCGCTTTTGGAAGGGATCGTAGAAAAGGAGCGGATTTTCTGCAATCATGCATCCTTTGACAATGAATATATTCATATAGACTGGCCGCATGCCTGTGACGGAGATTGCACCAATCAATGCGGCTGCTGCAAACCGTCAGTCATCCGAAAGCTATCCGATCAGCAGAAATTTCTCATTATGATCGGTGATTCGGTCACGGATGTTGAGGCTGCAAAGTTATCCGATATGTGCTTTGCGAGAGATTATCTAATGACTGAATGCAAAGAACTCGGCCTCCGGCATCTGCCTTTTCAAGATTTTCATGAGGTGAAAACAGGCATTGAAAACATCGGGGAGGTGCAGGCATGGCTGCAAAAGAAGAACGCTGGCGCGAACTTGCCGAGGTAAAGCGCGAGCTGGCTGAAAGAGACTGGTTCCCGGCAACGAGCGGGAATCTTTCCATCAAAGTATCCGACGCGCCGCTGACTTTCCTCGTTACGGCGAGCGGAAAAGACAAACGAAAAGAAACAGATGAAGATTTTCTCTTAATCGATGAGAACGGGAAGCCCGCTGAGACCGGCCATTCTTTAAAACCCTCAGCAGAAACGCTTCTCCATACTTACTTATACCAAAAGACAGACGCCGGCTGCTGTCTGCATGTCCATACCGTCAATAATAATGTCATCTCAGAGCTTTACGGGGATGAAAAACAAATCACTTTTCAGGGGCAGGAGATGATTAAGGCGCTCGGATTATGGGAGGAAAACGCGTCCGTGACCGTTCCGATCATTGACAATCCGGCGCACATCCCGGCATTGGCCGAAAACTTCGCGCACCATGCGGCCGCCGGCTCAGGCGCGGTGTTAATCCGCAATCACGGCATTACGGCATGGGGGCGGACCGCATTTGAAGCGAAAAGGGTGCTGGAAGCCTATGAATTTTTATTCAGCTGTCACCTCAAGCTTCTGTCACTTCGGCCGCAGCTGGTAAAATAAAAGGAGGAATAGAAAATGGCGACCATCAGAATTCATGACGAAAAAAATACGCTCATTGAACATCAGGAAGAAGTAGCGCGCTTCTTAGACGAACAAGAGGTGATCTATGAGCAGTGGAACATTGAAAAACTTCCGTCTGAGCTTTCGGAAAAATACGATCTAACCGAAGATGAAAAAGAACGGATTCTCGCGGCGTTTGACACGGAGATTCAGGACATTTCAGCCCGGCGCGGATATCAGTCTCAGGATGTCATTTCTTTATCAGACACCACGCCGAATCTTGATGAATTATTAAAAAATTTCCAAAGAGAACATCACCACACGGATGATGAAGTCCGCTTTATCGTCAGCGGACACGGCATCTTCGTCATTCAAGGCAAAGACGGCACATTTTTCGACGTCCGTTTAAATCCGGGAGATTTGATTTCAGTTCCGGAGAACATCCGCCACTACTTTACGCTTCAGGAAGACCGCCGGGTCGTCGCAATCCGAATCTTCGTGACGACTGAGGGCTGGGTGCCGATTTACGAAAATGAAAGTGTGCAAAACTGATAGACGCCCGAACCTCTCATGCACCCACCGGCATGAGAGGTTTTTTATTGTAATATAAAGTCAGCTTTGGCTGTTTTTTAATTCTTGAATATGCCGCATTCTGTTTATATCATTACCCGAATGGGTATTATTCTCTTATTCATGCTAAAGATTCCAATATGAAATGAAAAAATAAGTTATTTAGTAAAAAAATGTTTACAAATAAAGTATAATCTGTAATAATGCTCAATAACCCAATCAAACTTGTTTCCTATTCTTTTAGCGGTGAGGGGTGAAGTGAATGGGCAGTTATTCTGAACAAGAAAAATTGCTTCTATCTATTGATAAAAAAAGAAAAATGATGATAGATGCGGCTAACAGGCAAGGGTTTACAGGATATGACACGATCAGGCACAGCCAGGAACTGGACTGTCTGATGAACGCGTATCAGCAGCTGGTAAACCGTGATCGTACACATCACCAAGGAATACAGGGCCTTGTGAAGAAAATAGGCTTGTTCTCCCGCGGTGACGTCATGCCTGCATATGAAGCAAACAAATGATGGATGATAAAACAGATAACGAAGACTGAATGCGCTTCCTGATCAAGCGCCGCATCCGAAAGATGACCGCGTACAGTCAGCACATTTTTCCGCTGGCACGGCTCACGAAGCGCCTCGTACTATCTGCCGGCTATGATGCCGTTCCTCTGGTATATCCTCTTACACATACTCTTCTTTAAATAAAAAACACCCCGATCAGGGTGTTTTTTTCATCGAGAAGCGGCAGGGAGGGTAATGGTGACCTCTGTGCCCTTATCGACTTCGCTTTGAATGTCAATCGAACCGCCGTACATCAGCATGATTCGTTTACATACGACAAGGCCGAGGCCGGTGCCTTTTTCCTTTGACGTTACAAACGGTAGAAAAATGTGCTCAAGCATATCTTCAGAAATGCCCATTCCGTTGTCAGCCACCTTAATGACTGCTTTATGATCGCGGGCTTCTAAATAGATGGACAGCCGGCCGCCTTCCTGCATGGATTCCAGCGCGTTTTTCGCGACATTTAAAATCACCTGTTTAATATGGTCTTTCGTGCAGTTGACCTTGAGCGGCCGATTGACGAGAATCTCCACATTCACTTCCACATTGTATAGATTCCCTTCAGAATAAATAATCGGCATAATCTCATCAAGAATATCCTGCAGCGAGTTCACTTCCAACCGTTCAGCAGTGGGTTTTCCAAGCACTAAAAACTCACTGACAATCTGATTGATCCGTTTAATCTCCTGCTCAATAATTGAGAAATACAGCTGATCTTCCTCCGATTTGTATTTTTTCTGCAAAAGCTGAATGAAGCCGCTGATCCCTGTAAGCGGGTTGCGGATTTCATGGGCGGTGCTGGCGGCAAGCGTTCCGATCAGCTCCAATTTCTGCGCTTCATTTTGAGCGCGCTCCAGCTGGGTCTTGCGCTTAAGCAAATAATATTGAACGAGGATGAACAGAATATTCAGCAGCACGGCAATACTGGACATCGGCAGCAGCACGCTTTTGGTCAGCTCATTCAGCTCAACCGGTTTCGGATAAACATTGATATTCCAATTAATATCATCCAGATAGCCGCTGACCGGTTTCACACCTTCTGATTGATCAGCCCGTCCGCTGGCAAATATCACTTTATTCTGATTGGTTGCCTTGACATAAACGTCAGGGCTCAGCATATTGATCATATTTCTCAAATAATCGACTTGTATGGCGGCTACTAAATAATCCGTGACTTCCCGTTCTGCGTCTAACACCGGCACGCAGATCGTGAAGATGCGCTGGCCTGTAATTCTGCTGGAGTAGTCATTTGTGATGACCGTTTTTTTCGTCTTTTTCGCCTTCGTAAAATACGGTCTGTCGGCCAAATTCACCTTTGATTTCAGATCAGTCGTGCTTGCGATGACATCACCTTTGGAATTCAGCATATACAGTCCGCTGAATCTGGGTTCATCCTCAAAAGCCTGATCGAGAATGTCAATGATCTTTTCTTCATTGACAGGCTTATCGACAGCGATCGCAAGTGTTGTCATCCGGGCTTTTGTTTCACCGATTAAATAATTGAGCTTATTGCGGTGAAGGTTGAGCATCATACTGGCTTCCTGTATGTGTTTATCGGCTATTTTCTGCTTTTCTTTTTCATAAATGAAAAAGCTGATAATAAGTGCCGGGATGATCACCAATATGAGATAAAGCTTGATCTTTCCCCGGGCACCTTTAAATGTATTCACTCTGCATCGCTCCAACATTACACTTGAATAGAGGTATTATATCATTTTTATACTTCTTTAATAAGAAAAAATAACCAAAATGATAGAAAAACAAATTATTTTATTAAGGTCTGACAAAAAGAAGAGAAATTTTGGAAACATTTTTGTTGACATTTTTCATTTTGTTTATTAATGTTTCTCTGTAACGGTTTCTTTTGTAAAAGGATGATTGAATGTATGACGGATAAAACAGAAAACTCATTGAAATTATTTATTGTACTGTCACGTGCGTACCGATCTATTAACGACCATATGAATAAACATATTCATAAGCACGGCCTGAACCCGACGGAATTTGCGGTGCTTGAGCTGCTGTACCACAAAGGCAACCAGCCGCTTCAGCAGATCGGCGACAAAATTTTATTAGCGAGCGGAAGTATTACATACGTTGTTGACAAATTAGAGAAAAAAGAACTTCTCATCAGAAAAGCCTCGCCGACTGACAGAAGAGTGACTTTCGCACAGATTTCCGAAAAGGGAATCCGTCTTTTGGACGATATTTTCCCTGATCATGCTGACGAAATTAAAGAAATGATCAGTGTGTTGAGTGATGAAGAGATAGAAATGTGTACGGAAATGCTGAAGAGAGTGGGGTTAAACGCTAAACATTTTCATCAGAAATAAAAAAGGAAGCCATTTGAAAGGCTTCCTTTTTTATATTACTGATTTTGGTCAGTCGCGGCGTTTCTAGGCTGTATCAATACCTCGACGCGCCTGTTTTTGCTGCGCCCTTCGGCGGTTTTGTTCGACACGGCCGGTTTATACTCTCCGAAACCTTTGGCGCTGAATACTTTTGCGTCAAGTTTCGGGTTTTCCGTGAGAATAGCCATGAAGTTGACGGCCCGCATGACGCTTAAATGCCAGTTAGATTGATATTGTGAGTTTTTAATCGGTACATTGTCCGTATGTCCGCTGATAATAATGTTCCTTGGCGGATTCAGCACAAGGAGATTCGAGATTTCCTTGGCAAGCGGAATATCTTCCTGACGGATATCCGCCCGTCCGGAATCAAAAAAGATACTGTCTTTAATGGTAATTAAGAGTCCTTCTTTAGTCAGCTTTGTTTCCAGCTGAGTTTCAAGCTTTTTATTTTTTATAAATTGATTGACTTGCTTTTGCACGCCTTCAAGTTCTTCGCGGTCGGCTGCTTCTCTTTCTTTCTTTTTCTGTTCTTTATCTTTTTCCTTGTCTTTTTTTAACTGATCAACGCCGTCTTTTTCGTTTTCAGGAGGGGTGACGCTTGAATATTCAAGAACACCCGTGCCTCCGGTAAACACGGCGTTAAATGATTTAGACAGCATTTGGAATTTCGCCGCATCGACCGAGCTCATGGCGAACAATACAATGAACAGAGCCAAAAGAAGGGTGAGCAAATCCGCGTACGGGATCAGCCAAGACTCATCCACATGCTCGTCATCATGCTTCTTCTTCTTTTTTCTCGCCATTGTTTGCCTCTCCTTCTTGTTCAGCGACTTTTGCGCGTTCATTCGCAGGAAGATACATGAGAAGTTTTTGTTCGATCACTTTCGGGGCCTGTCCTTCAAGCACTGACAGAACGCCTTCGATCATGATTTCACGCAGTTTGACTTCCTGCTTTGATTTGCGTTTCAGTTTGTTGGCGAAGGGATGCCATAGTACATATCCTGTGAAAATCCCGAGAAGGGTGGCGACAAAAGCCGCACTGATGGCATGTCCGAGCGCCTCGGTATTGTTCATGTTGGAAAGAGCCGCGATAAGGCCGATGACCGCACCCAAAACGCCGAGTGTCGGCGCATATGTGCCGGCTTGTGTAAAGATGGCTGCGCCGGCCTGGTGTCTGTCTTCCATCGCTTCAACTTCCTCAGTCATAATATCTCTGATAAATTCTGCGCTTTGTCCGTCAACCGCCATACTCAGGCCGTTTTTCAAAAATGCGTCATCCACGTCTTCAATGCTTGCTTCCAATGCGAGCAGACCTTCACGTCTGGCGATTTGCGCCCATTGAGAGAACATAGGAATTAATTGCGCAATTGTCAGCTGTTTGTTTTCTTTAAACAGCACTTTAAAAAGGGCAGGCACTTTTTTGATTTCTTTTCCGGGGAATGCGATGATCACCGCAGAAATCGTACCGAACAAAATAATCAGAATAGCTGCCGGGTTAGCGAGTGCGCTTAAGCTGACCCCTTTCAGCACCATGCCCACGCTTAAAGCAATCAAGGCGAGGATGATACCGATAATCGATGTTTTATCCATAGTTTTCACCAAATCCTTTATACTAGCTTTCTATGGTTAATATCGGTGGCAGTGCATGGAACTTTAGGGTGATTGAGAAATTGTTCCCGAATTCTTCACAGTTTCTCCCTTCTGACATGGATAAAGAAACAAAAAAGCGGCTCCCCGCGAGGAGGGAACCGCTTTTTTCTTATTGTGCCCGGACTTTGATGCCGTCCTCTTCCATTACGACATGGAAGGCTTTTATATCGTTGTTATCCAATAAGAGATCTGTCATTTCGTCCTCGATCAATTCTTGGATGGTTCTTCTGAGCGGGCGTGCTCCGAAAGCTGGGTGGTAGCCGATTTCAGCGATTTTTTCTTTCGCTTCGTCCGTTACGCTCAGGCTGATGCCGCGCTCTTTTAATGTGTCTCCAAGCTCTGTGAGAAGCAGGCTGACGATTTTCACGAGATGTTCTTTTTTCAGGGATTGGAATTCAATGATGCTGTCAAACCGGTTTAAAAACTCCGGTTTGAAGAACGCGCTCAGTGAATCAATCAGCGTTTGTTCTTCCAGGACGCTCTCTTCAGATTGGAATCCGACTTTCACCTGTTTTTCGCCGGTTCCAGCGTTGCTTGTCATAATCAAAACGGTATCTTTGAAGCTGACCGTTCTGCCCTGGCTGTCTGTCAGACGGCCGTCCTCCATAATCTGCAGAAACATATGCTGGACATCAGGGTGGGCTTTTTCAATCTCATCGAGCAGCACGATGCTGTACGGATTGCGGCGCACTTTTTCCGTTAATTGACCGGCTTCATCGTGTCCGACATATCCCGGCGGTGAACCGATAATTTTTGATACGGCGTGTTTTTCCATGTATTCACTCATATCGAGACGGATAATGGAATCTTTTGTACCGAACAGTTCATCTGCGAGAGTCTTTGATAACTCGGTTTTTCCGACTCCGGTCGGTCCGACAAAGAGGAAGGAGCCGACAGGTCTGTTTTTGGATTTTAAGCCGGCGCGGCTTCGTCTGACCGCTTTCGCCACTTTTTTCACGGCTTTTTCCTGACCGATGACGCGCTGATGAAGATGCTCTTCAAGTTCCTTCATTTTAACTTGTTCATCAGCCTGGAGTTTTCCGACCGGAATGCCTGTTTTCTGTTCAATAATGGCTTGAATATGCTCCGCCCCGATTTCAGGTGAAGAGGCCGGTGTTTCATGCGCCAGCTGCTTTTCCAACGCCGCTTCTTCATCACGCAGTTTCGCGGCAAGCTCATAATTTTCTTCATGAAGCGCTTTTGTTTTCTCCGCGTCAATTGCTTTGAGTCTCTCAGCCGCATCTTCTTCATTTACGGTATCAAGCTCCAGGTTCGCCTTAGAGCCGGCTTCATCTAATAAGTCGATCGCTTTATCCGGCAGGTGGCGGTCCTGAATGTAACGGGATGAAAGCGTAACACAGGCGTTTATCGCTTCATTGCTGAATGTGACGCCGTGGTATTTCTCATATTTATCTTTAATGCCTTCCAGAATGCTGATGGCTTGTTCTATTGTAGGCTCGTGAACCATGACAGGCTGGAAGCGTCTTTCAAGCGCCGCATCTTTTTCAATCTGGCGGTACTCTTTCAGTGTTGTCGCCCCGATGACCTGCAGCTCGCCTCTGGCAAGCGCCGGTTTCAGGATGTTCCCGGCATCCATTGATCCCTCGGCAGAGCCGGCGCCTACAAGAAGGTGAATCTCGTCAATGAACAAGATGACGTTTTTCCGTTCTTTTAATTCGTTCATTAATTGTTTCATTCTTTCTTCAAACTGGCCTCTGATCCCTGTATTGGCGACGAGAGAAGCGACGTCAAGCAGGTAAAGCTCTTTGTTTTTCAATTTGTTCGGCACATCGCCTTCAGCGATTTTAAGCGCGAGGCCTTCTGCAATAGCCGTTTTACCGACGCCCGGCTCACCGATCAGCACCGGATTGTTTTTATTCCGGCGGTTCAAAATTTCAATTACGCGCGCCACTTCATGATCGCGGCCGATCACAGGGTCAATCAGACCTGCTTTTGCGCCGTTTGTGACGTTTTGAGCGAGCTCGTCGAGCAGGCCTTTTTCAGAGCCGGCCTGCTGTTTATTTTGATTGGGAGCGAAACCTTGCTCAAACGGGAATCCGAATGATTGTGGCCCCATGCTCATAGACGGTTTTCGGGTTAATTCTGTATAACATGTTTCACATAAAACGAATTGTTTTTGAATGGAATTGACTTGCATGTTCAGGCGAATCGTCGCCTCGTTTTTCTGACAATGTTGACAACGCATTTGCCAAAACCTCCTCGAAAAATGTTTGATCATCTTTGACCAAATGGATTAGAAAATAAGGTCTTAACTTTGACCTTCTTTGATTAATAGTATACTCTGACCTTCTTTGACTTTCAAGTGTTTTGTTTCAAACCCTGAAAAATAAATGTTTACAGCATGATAAGTGATATTTGTGAGGTTTGATTATTTTTGATCAATATAGTCAGAAAGGAAATGAAATGTTTTGACCTTTCTTGATGAAGAGTATACGCCGGCCCTTTTTTTCTTTCAATATTTTTGCTTAGAGGAGAGAGCTGAATCTGTTTTCTCCGGGGAAGGACGATTTGTTCGTCTTTTCGGGCGACTTGTCTCATAAGCATATATAAAGGCCTGGACAAATCTGCGCTTAGCCGGAGGGTGAAATGGGACAAACAAAAGGTTCTGCAAGTCAGCTTGCATTTGTATACGTAGGCACGGTTGTAGGAGCCGGTTTTGCCACGGGACGGGAAATCGTTGAGTTTTTTCTGAAGTTTGGCTGGATCGGTCTGTTCGGTATCGTGGTAAGCGGTCTGATGTTTACATATTTAGGCGCCAAAATCATGATCATTTCCAAACGGATTCATGCAGCATCTTATCAGGAATTGAACATATATTTATTCGGCCAGTCCATCGGCCGCGCCGTGAACATGTTTATGATGTTTATATTGCTGGGAGTGACCTCTGTCATGCTGTCCGGAGCGGGAGCGCTGTTTCATGAACAGCTTGGCTGGTCCGCACAAGCGGGGATCCTTCTGACGATCGTACTGAGCTTTGCCGTCATGACAAGCGGCGTTAAAGGTGTGTTCGGCGTCAATATATTGGTTGTGCCGCTTTTAATTTCCTTCTCTTTTATCGTGACAGCAGATTCATTTGTATTTACAAGCACGAGAAACGCGGACGAATGGGTATGGCCTGACAAGTGGAATTGGCTTTTGTCCGCCGTCTCTTACGGCGCGTTAAATTTATCGCTCGCCCAAGCCGTGCTTGTGCCGCTTGCGAATGAAATGTCTTCAGAGAAGGTGATCAGAAGGGGGGCTTATTTTGGCGGCGTTCTGTTGACACTGGTGCTTGCCGCGAGCTTTTTATCATTATCGGTGCTGCCGGATGTGCTGGAGTTTGACATTCCGATGGCTCAAGTCGTCTATTCGTATTCGCGTTCGCTTCATATCATTTATTTGTTTATTATTTTCGGGGAAGTGTTTACGTCGGTCATCGGTAATTTATACGGATTGGAAAAACAATTAAACAGTTTTCTTCATATAAAAAGTACATATATTTACGGCGGCATTTTGGCGTTTGCTTTCATTATCAGCCAAATCGGCTACGGACAGCTGATTTCCACCGTTTATCCGGTGTTTGGGTATGTGAGCCTCGCTTTCATCGGCGCATTGATTTGCAAAAAAATCCCGAAAGAAGAATAAGGATATAAGGAAAATGTCTGTATTTTTTGGGAATTCCCCTTCTTTTTTCCTGACATTTCTGTATAATGAATTGGGAAATGATGGGGAGGAGTAAGAGATGAAAGCTCGACGTGTATTATTGGGATTTATTTTTATTTGTATCGGCATTGCGTTTTTTTTACAGAGGGCGGGAGTTATTCATATATCCGCAGGTTCGGCGTGGCCGTTTCTTTTCATTATAATGTCCGCAGGGTTTCACGCCGGATTTATTTTTGCGAAAAAAACGCCTGACCAGGCGGGACTGCTCGTTCCGGGCGGTATGTTTTTTGTGCTGGGCTGCCTGTTTTGTTTTGAAACGGCAACGGGATGGACGTATTCAGGCGTGACGTGGCCTGTTTATATATGGGCGCCTGCTCTCGGTCTGTTTGAGCTGTGGTATTTCGGCGGGAGGAAGTTAGGTGTATTGATTCCTGCTTTCATCCTGACAGCCGTGGGAGCACTATGCTTTGCCGGTATGCTGATGACGGGGCTGTGGCCGCTTTTGATCATCGCAGCCGCGCTTTTGTTTCACGCCGCTGCCTTTATGCAGCCGAAAAAAAGATCGGGCCTTCTTATTCCGGGCGGCATTTTGCTTGTGACGGGTTGCTTGTTATGGTTTGAAACGCTGACGGATTGGACTTACGCAAATGTGACATCGCCTGTCTACCTCTTTGCCGTTGCGTTCGGTCTGTTTGAAGCCTGGCTGTTCGGCAGAAAGCAGAGAGGGCTTTTGACTGCTGCGGCGGTTCTGTGCGCCGCGGGCATTTTCGGCATATTCACCAATGCAAATGAAGTCATCAGCGAACGCGGCTGGCCCGCTCTCATTCTTTTGCTGGGCGCCGCTTTTCACATTCCGATTTTCGGCCCGAAACCTGTCAAAAACGCGGGACTTCTCGTACCGGGCGGCATCTTATTGATTACGGGGATCTTGTTTGTCTTTGAAACGGCAACCAATTGGTCCTACTCCGGTGTGACATGGCCTGTTTACCTGCTTGCAACGGCATTCGGTTTATTTGAGCTGTGGCTGTTCGGCGGGAAACAGAAGGCGCTGCTCATCCCGGTTGCGGTGCTGACCTTGACAGCACTTTGCTTTATGATGACGAATCAGCCGATCATTCCGGTTTCTGTTTTCTGGCCTGCTTTATTTGTTCTGATCGGGATTGCGCTGATGGTATTTCCGGGGAAAAAACGCGGGGCTTAAACCCGATTTTGCAGCCTGACACAGGGTTCAGGCTGTTTTTTTATTGTCACGGGAAACAACATTATGGTATGATAGCAAAAGGGAAAAAAGAAGAAAATCCGTATTGATGCGGGAGAGGTTCTAGCTACACCCTCTATAAAAAACTAAGGACGAGCTGTATCCTTGGATACGGTTTTTTTATGTTTTTTAGGGCGCCTTCTCCGAAAAAGGCGCTTTTTTTATGGAATGATAGATAAGGGAGAGAAAGACATGAAAAAAGAAAAAGCAGTTGTGGTGTTCAGCGGAGGCCAAGACAGCACGACTTGTTTATTATGGGCTTTGCAAAACTTTGAAGAAGTGGAAACCGTTACATTCCATTATAATCAGCGTCACCAAGAAGAAATCGATGTGGCAAAATCGATTGCCGAAAAGCTCGGTGTCAAAAATCACTTGCTTGATATGTCTCTTTTAAATCAGCTTGCGCCGAATGCGCTGACAAGAGATGATATCGAAATTGAAGCGAAGGACGGGGAACTGCCGACAACCTTCGTACCGGGACGCAACCTTGTATTTTTATCCTTTGCATCGATTCTTGCATATCAAATCGGCGCGCGCCACATTATCACCGGTGTTTGCGAGACTGATTTCAGCGGCTACCCGGACTGCCGTGACGAGTTTGTCAAATCCTGCAATGTCACCGTCAACTTGGCGATGGAAAAGCCGTTCGTCATTCATACGCCGCTTATGTGGCTGAACAAAGCGGAAACGTGGAAACTTGCGGATGAGCTCGGCGCGCTTGATTTTGTAAAGAATAACACACTGACTTGCTATAACGGCATCATTGCGGACGGATGCGGCGAATGCCCGGCATGCCTGCTCCGCAATAAAGGATATGATGAATATATGAAAATGAAAGGAGAGCGGAACTAATTGCTTTCTCAAATATACCCGCAGGTTCAGCATCCTTATTCGTTTGAGTTGAATAAGGACATGCACATCTCAGCCGCGCACTTTATTCCCCGCGAAAGCGCCGGAGCGTGCAGCAGAGTCCACGGGCACACGTATACAGTAAATATTACAGTTGCGGGGGATGAACTGGACGATTCAGGCTTTCTCGTGAATTTCAGCGTGCTGAAGAAATTGGTGCACGGCGCTTATGACCATACATTGCTGAATGACCATGACGAATTTTCTGAAGATGACAGATATTCACTGCCGACGACCGAGGTCGTGGCCAAAACGATTTACGATAAGGTGCAGTCCTACCTCGAAACACTGGAGAATCAGCCGGTCTGCGTGCAGATTTTTGTCAGGGAAACCCCGACAAGCTATTGCGTATACCGCCCGAAAAAAGGTGATAGGAATGGCTAAAGGAATTCCGGTATTAGAAATTTTCGGACCGACGATACAAGGGGAGGGCATGGTTATCGGCCAGAAAACCATGTTCGTCCGCACGGCGGGCTGCGACTACTCCTGCAGCTGGTGCGACTCCGCTTTTACATGGGACGGCTCTGCCAAAAAAGATATCCGCTGGATGACGGCGGAAGACATTTACCGCGAGCTGAGAGAAATCGGCGGAGACGCCTTTTCCCATGTCACCATCTCAGGAGGAAACCCGGCGCTGTTAAAGCAGCTTGACGCGCTGATTCTGCTGCTGAAAGAGAACGGGGTGCGCGCCGCTTTAGAAACGCAGGGAACGGTCTATCAGGATTGGTTCACAATGATTAACGACCTGACAATTTCACCGAAGCCGCCAAGTTCGGGGATGACAACCGATTTTGCAAAGCTCGATCACATTGTGTCTTCGCTTGATGCGGCAGAAAGGCTTAACGCGGTCAGCTTAAAGGTCGTCATTTTTAATGATGAAGATCTGCAATTCGCGAAAACCGTGCACAAGCGGTATCCGAATATCCCGTTTTATCTTCAGGTCGGAAACGATAACGTCCATACGACGGACGACCGGGCATTGATCGCACATCTGCTCGGAAAATACGAAACACTCGTTGATAAGGTTTCAGCCGATTCGGATCTGAATCTCGTCAGAGTCCTGCCTCAGCTGCATACATTGCTTTGGGGCAATAAACGGGGAGTTTAATAGAAAGGGAGATTTATATGACAAGAAAAGAATCAGAATTAGAAGGAGTTACGCTCCTGGGGAATCAAGGGACAAACTATTTATTTGAATATGCGCCGGAGGTTTTGGAATCATTTCCGAATAAACACGTGAACCGTGATTATTTCGTTAAATTCAACTGCCCGGAATTTACGTCGCTTTGCCCCAAAACGGGACAGCCGGATTTTGCAACCATCTACATCAGCTATATTCCGGACGAAAAAATGGTGGAAAGCAAATCGCTGAAGCTGTATCTTTTCAGCTTCCGTAACCACGGAGATTTCCACGAGGACTGCATGAACATCATCATGAATGATTTGATCGAATTAATGGACCCCCGCTACATTGAAGTATGGGGCAAATTCACGCCTAGAGGCGGAATCTCGATTGACCCGTATACAAACTACGGCAGACCGGGAACAAAATATGAAAAAATGGCCGAACATCGGATGATGAATCATGATATGTACCCGGAGACGATTGATAATCGGTAATTATTCCGTTGTGTGATACGGAGTGTGAAACGAAGTGGAGTCACAGTAAAATCCGAACATTCAGTGCTGATTTTCAGCGGAATTGTGACCGAGTCACAGCGAAGTGTGACCCGGTCACACTAAAAGTGGGAAAAGTCACACCTGAAAATGGCTCTACTCATGGGAATTGTATTAAAAAGTGTGACCTGAGGTGCAACCTGAACTGTGACTGTTATGCAGTGAAAAATTGATAGTACAGAAGCAGATTAAGGCGTACAATTTGTACGTCTCTTCTTTTTTATCCGAAAGAAAAAATGCCTATCTAGAGATCATAGGCATTAAATATTATTATCAATATCTTCATTGTTTGGCTAAGTTTCTGAACCTTCTCTTTAACATTTGAAACAGCTCTTTTTTGAATTTCATCAAAGTTTTCCTGAATATAGTCCGTGACACTTCTTATTAGAACTTCACTTTCAAAATTGAATATCTCATTTATTTCTGACTGTTCTTCATCTGTTAGGTGAGGGTATTGAAGTTGTTTAGCATTTACTTCAGCAGCTACATCAATCCTCACTTTAGTTGTTCTGGTTGTACAATTTCATATTCACCTTCTGCATACTCTTGCTCCGCATAATGGCTTCCCCATTGACAGAGCTCCTGCAAGATAGGTTTAAGAGATTCTCCAAGTTCAGTGGATGAATATTCAACCTTCGGCGGTACTTGATTATACATCTTTCTGCTCACAAGTCCACTGGCTTCAAGCTCTCTAAGTGTTTGAATCAGCATTTTCTGAGTTATATTTGGGATCATGCGCTTTAATTCACTCGTTCTCTTTGGTCCATTCATTAAAAAGTATAATACAAGGCCTTTCCATTTTCTGCCAATCACTTCCTTTGTCACTTCAAACCCACAGCTAAATTTTTTCATGTCTAAAGCTCTCCATTCCGCATTTATTACTTTTTAGTTACTATATCACAAAAAAGTGGGTACTTCCGATAATGTGCTTACTGAAGGATACTATATCTTGTAAGTTGTTCTTCAAGTACTTAAAGGTACTAGACATAAAATAAAATCAATTCTAAAGGAGTGTTAAGTATGGGTAAATTTGAAGGTAAAATAGCGCTTGTAACGGGTGGAACAAGTGGGATTGGTCTTGCTGCAGCACAAAAATTTGTAAACGAAGGTGCATATGTTTATATCACGGGACGCAGACAAAACGAACTTGATAAAGCTGTTAACCAAATTGGCAAGAACGTAACCGGTGTTCAAGGTGATATTTCTAAGCTTGAAGACTTAGACAAACTATATGACATGATAAAGCAGGAAAAAGGTAAGTTGGACATTCTTTTTGCTAATGCAGGCATCGGCAACTTCCTTCCATTAGGTGAAATTACTGAAGAGCAGGTTGATAGAACGTTCGACATTAACGTTAAAGGAACCATCTTTACTGTTCAAAAAGCGTTATCACTATTCCCGGACAAAGTAGGTTCTATTATTGTAACGGGCTCTACTGCTGGATCAATTGGCAACCCAGCGTTTAGTGTATATGGAGCATCTAAAGCAGCATTAAGAGCACTGGTTCGCAACTGGATTCTTGACCTAAAAGGTACTGAAATCCGTGTAAATGTGGTGAGTCCAGGAGCTATTCTTACACCTGCATACGATGAGCTTTTTGGTGATGCACTTGAAGGAGCAATGGAAAATGCCAGAAATACTGTTCCAACTGGAAAAGTTGGGACACCTGAAGAAGTAGCAAACGCTGTATCTTTCCTTGCTTCAGATGAAAGCAGTTACTTGACGGGTGTTGAATTGTTCGTAGATGGCGGGCTAGCACAGGTATAATTTCACTGCGCAGAGATTACAAATAGTCCCCAAAAAAGGTTAAAATCAATCGTTTGGTAAGGTGTGAAATTGGTGTGACTTCATGATTAATGTCTAGAGCAAGTACTTATGGGACAAGACTTTGACCTGCCTTTTTTCTTCCACGAGGACTGCATGAACATCATCATGAATGACTTGATCGAATTAATGGACCCCGCTACATTGAAGTATGGGGCATTCACGCCTAGAGGCGGAATCTCCATTGACCCGTACACAAACTACGGCAGACCGGGAACAAAATATGAAAAAATGGCCGAGTACCGCATGATGAATCATGATTTGTATCCGGAGACGATTGATAATCGTTAATCACTATAAAAGCGTGCCTATTATGACTTTTATGCAAATAAATTGCTATTGCAGAGGTAATGTAAGACGTACAAATGTGTACGTCTTTTTCTTTTAAGCACAAAAACAATTTATTAACGAAAGTATTTTGGCAGAAAGGCTAACAAAATCAAAGGAAAATATGTTGTAGATTGCTTTCTTTTTTTGTGGGGCATCCATATCCAATCACGTTATCTTGCACTTGAACATTTTTTATAGACTGGTACCGCGACAAATTATTTCTCTTCTACATACCAATAAAGTAGACATTAAAAAGTGAAAGAGAGGGCGAAAATGTGTGAAAATTCTTTTCCTCGAGAGTCATCCCATGTGGCTCTATGGTTTACCAAATGGGTTTAGGGAAGCAGGACATACCGTAATGATTTCCGGTCCTGTAAGTCGGGAAAATATCACTGAAATGATAGACGAATTTAAACCAGATCTAATAGTATCTATGGGATGGACACCAGAGCATTCAAGGGAAAAGCAGGCCTGGATTCGCAACGCTACTAAAAAGGTGAATATCCCTCTCGTTTATTGGGCGACTGAAGACCCGCTGCACACTCAAAACTTTA
This sequence comes from Bacillus sp. FSL K6-2865, assembly GCF_040311405.1. Taxonomy (NCBI): domain Bacteria; kingdom Bacillati; phylum Bacillota; class Bacilli; order Caryophanales; family Bacillaceae; genus Bacillus; species Bacillus sp. FSL K6-2865. The sequence goes on from NZ_CP152036.1 coordinate 1,357,547, forward strand.
CTATCCCGTTAATTAAAAAGGTGAAACCAGATTTTGTTTTCACGGTTACGCCTTCTCTGTGTAAAACTTATGAAAGCATGGGGATTAAAGCAGCTCACTTAGACTTTGCATTTCACGAAAGTATACATCACCAGATTAAACCATTAGCAAAATACAGTTGTGATATAGCAGTGGTGGCTAATGCTTACCCTAATTTTCTTGAAGAACATCCGGAAGTGTTCCGTTCGTCCTCTTTAAAAACGCTTATTCGTCCTCTTATACGGAAGGGTATTCGCATTGATTTTTGGGGGAGAAACTGGGAAAAAATGAGTAAATATATAGGAAGAGAAATTCCCCGCAATTGGATCCATGGATACCTTGATTATACTGAAGCATATAAAGTCTACAGTTCAGCAAAAGTCGTTATCGGTTTGCAAAACTGTGAAAGCCAACTTACGCAACGCACCTATGAGATTCTTGGTTCCGGGGGGGTTTTATTGACATCGGATACACCAGCAGTTCGAGGTAAATTCAAACCTGGCCGCGATCTCATCGTTTCTTCCTCCCCAAAAGAAACATTGGAAAAGGTTAAATACTATTTGAATCATGATAGCGAGAGAAAAAAGATTCAGATAAACGGTAAAAAGGCTGTAAAGAATGATTCCTATCTGCATAGAGCCGAGAGAATGCTTGAGGTGCTAAAAAGCAGAGGAATTATAAGAAACTTAGGGGAAACCATTCATTATGTAGATGTTCTCAAAGAAAAATACGTGATCCATCATGTTACTCCCGGTGAAACATTATCAATAATTGCCAGGAAGTATAATGTTTCCCTGCAGCAACTCATGGAGCTTAATCATTTCAAATCAGATCAAATATATGCTGGACAAATCATTAAGATTAGAGAGAAACTGTTTAGAAATATTGATAACAAATTTTTCTAAAGGAGAGTAATATGAATGAAGGGGAAAATACCTAAAATAAGAAATCAAGCGAATAAAGTAAAAAGAACGCCTCGTTATATGGAATTTCCCGTGACATACGAAGTATATCATGTGGAATCCGGCGATACATTATGGACGATTTCTAAATCCTTCAATATCCCGGTACAACAACTTATGAATCTTAATAAGCTTTCTTCAGATAGAATTTATCCTGGACAAATTATAAAGATAAGAGAAAGATAATCTTTGAGGTTTCGGAAACGAATCAAATTGAAATGACAATCCTCATTTTTTTATTTGTGGGGAACTTGATATTTTTGGGGATGAAGGGGTTATGAGATGTTTCAAATGAGCTATTTCTATTCTGGATTAGGATGGGATTTTATTCAACACGTTGATCAAACGAACGGAGTATTAAATGTTGTGTCTCCTGATTTTTTCTATATCAGAAAAGATGGATCATTACTTCTCCGTTCAGCTAATCCCGATGTGATTAAAGCTCTTCATAGAAGAAAATTAAAAGTAGTTCCTTTTCTAAGCAATCATTGGGATCAGGATTTGGGACGATTTTCATTAATGAACCGAGTTCTTTTAGCTAAACAAATTTCTCATGCAATAGAAGAACTGGATTTGGACGGAGTTAATATCGATATAGAAAACCTTACAGAAAAAGATCGGAATTTATTTACAGATTTTGTTAGATTGGTAAGAGAAAGTATTCCTAGACATAAAGAAGTATCAGTTGCAGTGGCGGCAAATCCTTTTGGCTGGACAAAGGGCTGGCACGGATCATATGATTACGAGTATTTAGCTAAATATGCAGATTACCTTATGATTATGGCCTACGATGAAAGCCACCTTGCTGGACCTACTGCAAGTGTAGGATGGGTGGAAAAGTCCATTCAATATGCTCTGACCCAAAAAATCTCTCCTAAAAAACTAGTTTTAGGATTGCCATTCTATGGCCGCTGTTGGATGAAAGGCCAATCTGCCTCTCAAGCCATTCCCCTTTACCTTATTGACTCACTAGTAAAAAGGCATAACGGGACAATTATTTTTGACACAAAGAGTCAATCTCCAAAAGCTATTTTTACTGTCAATCACGATAACAAGGGGCTGTTGCCTTCGGGAACATATACATTATGGTTTGAAAATGAACAGTCACTCAGAGCAAAAATAAAACTCGCTCAAAAATATAATCTGAAAGGTCTTGGCAGCTGGAGTCTTGGACAAGAGGATGCGTCAGTCTGGAATACAGTGTTTAAAAATATATAATGATTTATAGTTCAAAGCAAAATTCGAAGATAATTGCAATGAATCTCTATCCTGAATGGATGCTGGTTTATCTAAAAAACATGATGAGAATTGATTGACCACTCTCATTAAAGGATGGGGAAATTCAAGGCGCCAAGGTACGTGGAGAACCATGACTTGTTGATAATCGACCATATAGTTTCTCCTCAGAAATGAGGGGGTTTTACATAAAAAAGACGAGCGAATCCGGGGGGAATTCCACTCGCCGCTTTCTAATGAAAAGACGGGATGCTGGATGGCAGCTCGTCTGTTTCATTATAAAATAGGGAACATATGTTTGTAAAGGCCTGCGCTGTTTTTTCTCATTCGGAGCGGATCAATTGTAAAGGAATGGTCAGCATGATAGCATGTCCTGTAAAAAGAAGGAGTGTTCGTTATGGAGCCGTTAGAGTTAAACGGTGTAAGACTGAAAATGTATGATTGTAAAGAAAGTGCGGGTGAAAACGGCCGCATGATTTCATTTATATTGAAGGTGACCTCTGAAACGTATCATGATATTGCCGTCCTTTTGTATGAAAAAACATTTGACATCAAGGCGCCCGAGCGCGGGCTTGAATTCCGCGGTAAAATAACCAACTACTATACATCCGTCACTAATCTTTACAATAAAGATGAGACAGGTGATTTTTTTGTAGAAATGACCGAGATCTGAATTCATTTGAAAAAGCTGCCGGGCGGCAGCTTTTGTGCGGGATATGTAAATGGTTCGGATTGTTCGGGGGGTTTAATAGGAGTCTCTGATGATTTTATAATTCTTATGGTTGACGACAGTGAGGGAATCTAATTCAAGGTCACGATAATTATCCATGATGGTTACATCAACGATGACGGAGTTTTCATTTACTTTTTCAACAATACCGGTTAATCCGTTTTTAAATTCAATGACGTTTCCAACCTTAGCAATTTTCACGAGCTTCCTCTCCTTTATCATAAATCCTGTTTGAAAATATTTTGCAGTATTTTCTTTAAGAAGTAAAGCGATATGGGTATCAGCCCGCTCAATCATTGTCCCGGCGGGGGAAAGATGGTATATTGATTTTCGGGAAAAAGCCGAGAAAAGGAGGCTGTGTTCGTTGCTGCCTGAGGAAATTTCAGAATGTATCAACCAAATGCGCACCGGTGAAATCAAAGAATTCAGGGTGCAGAAAGAACATTTTCTTGCATTTCGAGCAGTTTTATCGAAGCAGGAAGATTTTAAGCATTTCCGCGGTATTGCACAGCAGGGCGGAGATGTTGTATTTCAGTATTTAGAACAGCCAAGAAGCTGACGGCTCCTCGCACTTGAGGAGTCTTTTTTTTGTTTTTTGGTTTCTTATTTCATCTTGCTGTAACAGATGTAAACAAAATGTAAAATCCCTCTGATGGATACTTTTACTGCTATTTGGTTAATGTTGTGAAAATGACGGCTGTTTTCCTGCCAATAACAAGGCTGTTAACGAACTTCTTCCATCATAAAAGCTGATTGGGAGCACTGGAAAATCTTTAACCGTGAATTTGCGCACAGCTCTTGTTAAGGTAGTGAAGTATTTAAGGAGGAAATCGTATGACGACAAAATTTGCTGCCTTGGCTGTCTTTTTTCTATGTTTTATGCCTGCATCAAAAATTGAACATACAGAAGCTCTGTTTACTTTTGCGAAGAAGCCAAAGCAAGAACCCAGCACACTGGTTGCTGATTTAAATAAAAAAAGCTCGGTTCCGAAGCTTTCAAAAACGGATCATAAGCATTCTATCCAACCGATAAAGCTGTCATCTCACCAAGAGAAGAAGGCAAAACCGGAAGAGACGGCTTATCAGCCGCCGAAAAAAACGTATTCCCGCGCTGACAGACAACTTCTGTCACGTCTCGTTCACGCAGAAGCGAAAGGTGAATCTTATAAAGGGAAGGTTGCGGTAGCCAGCGTAGTGCTGAACCGTACTGAAAAAAACGGCTTCCCGGATACCATTCGGGGTGTGATCTATCAAAGGAATGCATTTGAACCGGTAGCAAACGGAAGCATTAATCAAAAGCCGGATAAGGATTCCATCGCCGCCGCAAATGAGGCGCTTGACCATCCGGGCAGAGAAACGAACGCGTTGTTTTTCTACAATCCAAAAACGGCATCTGACCACTGGATCCGTTCCCGAAAAATTATCGAACGGATCGGCAGACACGTATTTGCGATGTAAGCATAGCGGGATCAAAAATATCCCGGCTATGCTTTTTTCAATTTTGAGAAATCGAAAATATTTTCAGAACTTGTCTCATATGATGATGGAAGAACGAGAGACAAGGAGAGACACCATGAATCGATTTGTGAAAGGGATCATTCTTTTATCCATCGCCGCCTTTTTCGCGGAATGTCTGGAATTTGTCGTGAATATGATACTGGCGCGGGAGCTTGGCGAGCATGGGATGGGACTTTACATGAGCATTCTGCCCACCATTTTTTTGATTATCGTCATCGCCAGTCTGGAGCTTCCGATCTCTATTTCAAAATTCATCGCGGAATCCAATCAGAAGCTGCATGAAAGCATGCTCCGTCATGCCTTCAGAATGACCGCCGTTTTTACCGCGTTTTCAACCGCGGCCGCCAGCATCGCGCTGCCGTTCATTCCTGTATTCGATACGTATCACCCGTTTATTAAAGGGATTGTCATCGGGCTGATTCCAGTCGTCGCTTTTACATCCATCGCCAGAGGTTATTTTATGGGTGTGCAGCAAATGGGAAAAATCGCGGTTGCGAATGTCATGAAAAAAATCATTCAAGTGCTTTGTCTGTTTATCTTTTTTCAATGGTACTCTTTTGAAATTGATATGGCCGTGCTCATTTCATTATTTGTGCTGGTCGCAAGCGATGTCGTGGTGTTCGTTTACTTGTATACGCAGTTTATTTTGGCGAGGAGGGCGCTTTCCGGCCATCAGCACATTCATCTTCGCGGGAAAGACGTGCGGAAACGCCTCCTGGCCGTATCGATCCCGACAACGGGACTTCGTATATTTCATGCGGTGACGAACGCCATTGAACCCTTTTTAGTGAAAGGAGCGCTGCTGGCGTCCGGGGCAGCCGGGACAGCCGCGATTGATCAATACGGCATGCTTGCCGGTGTTGCGATGACAATCGGTTCGTTTCCCGCATTTATCGCCCATTCGCTGATGGTCGTCATGATTCCCAGCATTTCAGAAGCGTATGCGCTGTCCCAATATGATATTGTGCTGAAACGGCTGAGACAAGCGATTTTTATTACATTCGGCTACGGCATTCCGGCAGTCTGGGTCATGTTTCAGTTCGCGGGCCCGCTGACCCATTTGTTTTTTCAGTCTCCGGAAGCGCAGTATTATTTGCAGCTTTTGTGGCCGTTTTTTCTTTTTCATCTGTTTGTGATGCCGCTTCAGGCCTGTCTGATCGGTATCGGCCACGTGAAAACGGCGTTTTATCATAACGTATGGAGCAGCATTGTAGGGCTTTCGATGATGTATGTGCTCGGTTCTATGCCGGAATTGCAAATGCTCGGCATTATACTCGGCATGAATACCGGCATGATTCTTCTGACAAGTTTACATTACGCGACGATCTGCAAAGACCTCGGTGTCTCCGTGTTTTTAACGGGCGGCGGAAGAACAGCGCCCCGGATCGAAAGCTGAAAAGGCTGATACATTTCAATAAGGAAGGGCAAGCTATCCGAAACGCGTGAAAGGAAGATCATATGCATAAAAACCGCCTAATTGTATGTGCAGTCCTTTTGATAGCTGCCGCCGTCTGGATGCCTGAAGCAAAAGCCTCATCAGAAAAACAGGCAGTTCCCGCCGTGTTTCTGATGAAGACGATTGAAGGAGACGAGATATCGATTCCGAATAAAGGGGAGAAAACGATTTTGCATTTTTGGACATCGTGGTGTCCGCCGTGCAAAAAAGAACTGCCTCAGTTCCAAACGTATTATGAACAGCATCAGTCCGATGATGTAAGCCTTGTAACGGTAAATTTGATGAATGCCGAGCGAAACAAAAATACCGTTCAAAACTTTGTCAGTCAGCACCATCTCACTTTCCCGATTGTTCTTGACACGAAAGGCGAGCTTATGAAGGAATACGATGTCATGACGATTCCCACGTCATTTCTGCTGAATGAAAAAGGAGAAATCGAAAAAAAGATCGTCGGTCCGATGACCGCCTCACAATTAAAAGAATGGTCAGAGAAATAAAAAGGTGCTGGAGGAATTCCTCCAGCACCTTTTTTGCATATAATGAACAGCTGAAGAAACGCTAATGATAATTATTATCAAAAAGAAATTAAAACAATTATAATTGAAATCTTCCGCCGGCATGCTATAATAAAGGAAACACTGCGATAACACTGTGAAAATGCTGCCTGTCAGGCGGCTGTTTTGCTTTTATCGGGGAATTGAAGATGATTTGCGTTCTCAATTAGAGAGGAGAATTCATAATGAACGAACAAGTGATGACACAAACCCATTCACAACAGCACATACAAGAAGAGCGGGCCGGAAAAAAGTGGCTCCAGCATGCAGAACTCATTGCGGCGCTCGTATCCGGCGTCCTTATTCTTGCGGCCTGGTTTTTTACCGAAACAAAAGGCCTGTCCGTCACTTTGTATATCCTTGCCTTCCTGATCGGGGGATTTGCAAAAGCGAAAGAGGGAATTGAGGATACCATTGAGACGAAGGCGTTAAATGTGGAACTGCTGATGATTTTTGCGGCTGTCGGCTCCGCCCTGATCGGTTATTGGGCTGAAGGCGCTGTTCTTATCTTTATTTTTTCGTTAAGCGGCGCGCTCGAAACATATACGATGAATAAAAGCAGCCGTGATTTAACATCTTTAATGAAACTGGAACCGGAGGAAGCGACACTGCTTGCGGACGGACGGGAAAAGCGGGTGCCGGCTGCTGAACTTAAGATCGGTGACATGATCGTCATTAAGCCGGGCGAACGCGTAGCAGCAGACGGGATCATTGAGTCTGGCGTGACGAGCCTCGATGAATCGGCGCTTACGGGTGAAGCGATGCCGGCGGAAAAAACAGCCGGAGATTCTGTGTTTACAGGAACGGTAAACGGAAACGGCTCCTTAACGGTCCGTGTGACGAAAACAAATGAACAGTCTTTATTCAGAAAAATCATCCGGCTGGTGGAATCAGCCCAAAACAGCGTGTCACCGGCTCAGGCATTTATTGAGCGGTTCGAAAGTGTCTATGTCAAAGGCGTGCTGTTAGCCGTGGCTTTGCTTTTATTCATTCCTCATTTCGCTTTAGGCTGGAGCTGGAGTGAAACCTTTTACCGGGCGATGGTGTTTATGGTGGTCGCCTCCCCGTGCGCGCTTGTCGCTTCTATTATGCCCGCTGCGCTTTCCCTTATCTCAAATGGGGCCCGCAACGGATTATTGGTTAAAGGAAGTGTGTTTTTAGAGCAGCTGGGAAGCGTACGGATGATCGCATTTGACAAAACCGGCACGGTCACTAAGGGACAGCCGGCAGTCGCGGCATTTCAAGCTGCGGAACATGTGAGTGAAGATGAGATCATGCAGGCGGTGTATGCGATGGAAAAGCAATCAAGCCACCCGCTTGCAAAAGCGATAGCTGAATTTGCCGAAAGCCGGGGCGCCGCGCCCGCAGGACATCTATCGATTGACGAGACGTCCGGATTCGGTGTTCAGGCTGAAATAGAAGGCGTCAAATGGATGGTCGGAAAAGCGGGGTTTGCAGGTGAAGATGCGGCAGATGCTTTTTTGCAAACATCGGGAAAAGAATTAAAGGATAAAGGTTTTACACTGGTCTTTGTTAAAAAAGATGACCGGATTGCGGGCTGCTTTGCCTTAAAGGATCAAATCCGACCTGAAGCCAAAGCCGTGATGGCTGAGCTTGAATCACTGGGTATTAAAACAGCCATGCTCACCGGCGATCAGTCTGAAACTGCGGCTGCCATTGCAAAAGAGGCGGGCATGACGACGGTTGTTGCCGATTGTCTGCCGGACCAAAAGGCAAAAGAAGTGAAGAAGCTGAAAGAAACGTACGGCACAATCGCCATGGTGGGGGACGGCATTAATGACGCGCCCGCTCTGAAAACCGCTGACGTCGGTATTGCGATGGGCGGGGGGACGGACGTGGCCCTTGAAACGGCTGACTTAGTCCTTATGAAAAATGATCTTCACAAGCTTGTGAAAATGTGCAGACTCTCAAGGAAAATGAACCGGATTATTAAGCAGAATATTGTTTTCTCGCTCTCGGTCATCTGCCTTTTGATCTGCGCTAACTTTCTGCAGGTGATGGAACTGCCGTTTGGCGTGATCGGGCATGAGGGGAGCACGATTCTGGTCATTCTGAACGGACTGAGATTATTAAAATAAACATGACAGCCGCACATCGGGCGGCTGTTTTTTAAATGTTCGTTCACAGCATAAACGCCAGAAAACTGATAGAATGAATAAAGAGTCACTTTGGTAAGGAGGAAAAGCAAAAAATGAACAGATTAGAACGTGTTTCATCTTGGCTGAAAAAAGAAGGACATGATGCGGCGTTTATACATACAAAGGAAAACGTATTTTATTTAACTGATTTTTACACGGATCCGCATGAGCGGTTAATGGGATTGTTCCTGTTTCAGGAACAGGAGCCGTTTTTCGTTTGTCCGGGAATGGAAGCCGGACAAGCCCGCAACGCCGGGTGGGAGCATGATATTATCGGCTACGGCGATCACGAAGATCCGTGGGAGCTGATCAAAGCCGAGCTCACAAAACGAAATGTGCGGCTTGATTCCATCGCGGTTGAAAAGGATTCGATCTCTCTTTCCCGCTCAGAACAGCTCAAACAAGCTTCAGGGGGCGCGGCATTTGTTTCGGCAGAAGAAACGCTCAACCAATTCCGTCTCGTGAAAGATGAGAAGGAAATCAGCATTCTCAGGGAAGCGGCAAAGCTCGCGGATTACGGAGTTGAAGTCGGTGTTGCGGCGCTCAAAGAGGGTGTGAGTGAAACCGAAGTACTCGCGCAGATTGAGTTTGAGCTGAAGAAAAAAGGTGTGCAGGGCATGTCATTTTCAACGATGGTGCTGTTCGGGGAAAAATCAGGTCAGCCCCATGGGAATCCGGGTGCAGACCGGTTGAAAAAAGGCGATTTTGTTCTGTTTGATCTGGGCGTTATTCTTGACGGCTACTGTTCAGACATTACGAGAACATTCGCATACCAATCAATCAGCCCGAAACAGGAAGAGATTTACGAAACGGTGCTTAAAGCTGAACAGGCGGCGCTTCAATTAAGCAAACCAGGCGTCAGAATCGGCGATCTCGATTTAAAAGCCCGCGGCATTATTGAAAAAGCCGGATACGGAGACTATTTCCCGCACCGCCTCGGCCACGGACTCGGGATTTCGGTTCACGAATATCCATCAATGAGCAGCGCGAACGACACACTCCTCAAAGAAGGCATGGTATACACGATAGAACCGGGGATTTACGTGCCGGATGTCGGCGGCGTGCGCATTGAAGACGATGTGTTCGTCACAAAAGACGGCGCCGAAGCATTAACGCAGTATCCGAAAGAATTAACGATTCTGAAATAAAAAGCTTTGTGATAAAAAAGGACGGTTCTGGAACGCAGCGTCCTTTTTTATCACCTTTTAAATGAAAAAATCATCAAAATGCTGAAATGGTTCGATGTCATGCTTTTCATTCAGGGGCCGCATGGCAAGATAACTGCCGCCGACTATGGCGAGACACAAACCGATTAAGCAAAGAATCCCCATCGCTGTTCTTCTCCTTTCAAACGAATAGGCTGTTTCTGTTTCTAGCTTACTGTATGAAACGCATTCCAGATCAAGGGAAAAAAGAAAGGGGGACGCCATGGCTACGATCAGAGACATTGCCGGCGCTGCCGGGGTTTCCGTTACAACGGTTTCAAGAGTATTAAACGATCATCCTTATGTAAGTAAGGACAAAAGAGAAAGAGTGAAAAAAGCGATGCAATCGCTCGGATATACGCGCAACATTCATGCTGTACATTTATCCAAAGGTTTTTCCGATATGATCGGCGTTGTGCTTCCGTCGGTGAATCTGCCGTATTTTGCAAACCTTGTTGCAGGTATTGCCGAGGCTGCCGAAGCGTCAGGCGTGCATCTTTCTTTATACCAGACAGATTATCAGCAGCAAAAAGAACGTTTTGCCTTATCACAGTTACAGGAGCGCCAAGTGGACGGCCTGATTATCTGCTCCAAAGCAATTCCTGATGAACATCTGCTTACCGTGAAAGAACCGCTCATCCTCTGCCAGTACACTGATGCGGCAGGGCTTTCCTCCATCAGTAATCCGCATCGGGAAGCATTTCGGCACGGTCTGGATTATCTGATAGAAAAGGGACACCGGAAAATAGCGATCAGCCTGGCCAGAAAAAAGGGAAAAAACAGTCAAGTACGCATTGCCGCATACAAAGAGGCGCTGAAGAAGATCGGGCAGCCTTACAGGGAAGAGCTGGTTGTGGAAAAGGCGCTGACGCTGCTTGACGGGAAAGCCCTTTTTCATAGATGGAAGAGCTGGGATGACAAACCGACTGCGCTGTTTGCGGCGAATGATCAAGTATCCGCAGGTCTTTACCTTGAAGCCAAGGCAAACGGGACGCGCATCCCGGAAGAGCTTGCGATTTTGAGCATCGACAATCATGATATCAGCAAGATGTTAGGTATTTCCACAATAGATATACAAACAAAAGAAATGGGAAAGCAGGCTTTTCACATGCTTGAGAACCGGATCAGCGGCGGGCCTCCGGCAAGGAAAGTTCTTGATTACCGCCTTATTGAACGATCAACCGTCTAAAAAAAGAATTGACGCGCTTTCCGTTCGTTTTGTACGATATGAGGTATTGAATGACAAAGGAGCTGAGGATCATGAAGGGGTCCTTTACAGTTGAAAAGGTATTAAATAACAATGTGCTCATCGCAACACATGATAGATACAGTGAGGTCGTCTTAATCGGAAAAGGGATCGGCTTTGGAAAAAAACAAGCGGATGTCATTGAAGATAAAGGGTATGACAAGATGTTCATCTTAAAGGATGAAAAAGAACAAAAACAATTTAAAAAGCTCCTCGGTTATGTGGACGAGACACTTGTCGACATCTCCAATGACGTCATTTATCATATCAAGAAGCGGACAAGCCAACCGTTAAATGAGCATATCCATATTGCGCTGACTGACCATATCGCCTTTGCGGTAAAGCGGCTGCAGCAGGGTTTTGACATTAAAAACCCGTTTCTCATGGAAACCGAAACGCTTTATCCGGAAGAATTCCAAATTGCCCGTGAAGTCGTCGGCATGATTAATGAAAAGACGGGAATCTGCCTTCCGGAAGGGGAGATCGGCTTTATCGCTCTGCATATCCACTCCGCCCTGACGAATCGGCCCCTTTCAGAGGTCAATCAGCATTCACAGCTGATGTCCCGGCTCGTTCAGGTGATTGAGGAATCTTTCCAGATGAAAGTGAATAAAGAAAGCGTCCACTATTTGCGGCTGATCCGGCATATCAGATTTACCATAGACAGGATTAATCGGGAAGAGCAGACAAAAGAACCAGAAAAGTTAATGTTATTATTGAAAAATGAATACCCGCTATGCTACAATACTGCTTGGAAACTGATAAAAATCTTGCAGCAAATACTGAAAAAACCAGTTCATGAGGCGGAAGCGGTTTATCTCACGCTTCATTTGTACCGATTAACCAATAAAATTTCATAATTTCAGTTGAAACCTTAAAAACGTGTCACTGATTCGATCAGGCATGAGTGATTGAGGGTAAAAAACGGGAAGAACGGTCCCGTTATTTTGCACACCCTTTTTACTCATGCCTTTTTTGTTGTGTAAAAGGGCAAATGTAAACGGTTAAACTGAAGACTTGCGCCAGTGAATTCGTTGTCATGAATTTTCGCTGTAAGGTCACACTAGCTAACAGAGGAGGTACATCTTTTATGTTTAAAGCATTATTCGGCGTTCTCCAGAAAATCGGCCGTGCTCTTATGCTTCCGGTTGCGATTTTACCGGCTGCAGGGATCTTGCTTGCGTTAGGGAATGCCATGCAGAACAAAGATATGATTCAAGTCATGCACTTCTTAAGCAATGATAACGTTCAGCTTGTGGCGAATGTCATGGAAAGCGCCGGCCAAATCGTATTTGACAACCTGCCGCTTCTTTTTGCAGTAGGGGTTGCGATCGGTCTTGCCAACGGAGACGGTGTTGCCGGAATCGCGGCTATTATCGGATACTTGGTCATGAACGTATCCATGAGCGCCGTGCTTATGGCAAACGGCAGTATTCCGTCTGACAAAATTGAACGGGCAAAGTTTTTTGCGGAAAACCATCCGGCCTATATTAACATGCTGGGGATACCCACTTTGGCGACGGGCGTGTTCGGCGGTATTATCGTCGGGGTTCTGGCCGCGTTATTGTTTAACAAGTTTTATAAAATTGAACTTCCGCAGTACCTCGGATTCTTTGCGGGTAAGCGGTTCGTCCCGATTATCACATCAATTTCCGCATTAATTCTCGGTCTTATTATGTTAGTGATCTGGCCTCCGATCCAGCACGGTCTGAATTCCTTCTCCACGGGTCTTGTGGAAGCGAATCCAACCTTGGCGGCCTTTATTTTCGGGATGATTGAGCGGTCATTGATTCCGTTCGGTCTTCATCACATTTTCTACTCGCCGTTCTGGTATGAATTTTTCAGCTATAAAGATGCGGCTGGAGACATCATCCGCGGAGATCAGCGGATTTTCATGGCTCAGATCAAAGACGGCGTACAGCTGACGGCGGGAACATTTATGACGGGGAAATATCCGTTTATGATGTTCGGTCTTCCGGCGGCAGCGCTTGCAATCTATCATGAAGCGAAGCCTGAAAAGAAAAAACTTGTAGCCGGAATCATGGGTTCTGCCGCTCTGACAAGTTTCTTAACGGGAATTACCGAGCCGCTTGAATTCTCATTCTTGTTTGTGGCTCCAATCCTGTTTGCGATTCACTGCGTATTCGCGGGGCTTTCCTTTATGGTTATGCAGCTGCTGCATGTAAAAATCGGTATGACCTTCTCAGGCGGTCTGATTGACTACTTCCTGTTCGGAATTCTGCCTAACCGGACGGCTTGGTGGCTTGTCATTCCGGTCGGCTTAGGATTAGCCGTCATTTACTACTTCGGTTTCCGGTTTGCGATCAGAAAGTTCAATCTGAAAACGCCGGGCCGTGAAGAAGAGGCTGCGGATGAAGGTGCGGGCGCCTCAGGCGAAGCCGGCGACCTTCCTTATGAAATCCTGCAGGCAATGGGTGATCAGGAAAACATTAAGCACCTTGACGCTTGTATCACGAGACTTCGCGTTACGGTCAACGACCAGAAGAAAGTGGATAAGGCCCGTCTGAAACAGCTTGGCGCCTCAGGCGTTCTTGAAGTCGGAAACAACATTCAGGCCATTTTCGGCCCGCGTTCTGACGGTTTAAAAACACAGATGCAGGATATTATCGCCGGACGCACGCCGCGCCCTGAACCGAAAGTATCCGCGCAAGAAGAAGTCAGCCAGCAGGTTGAAGAGGTTATCGCAGATCCGCTCCGAAACGAGCAGGGTGAAGAAGTGTTCGCTTCTCCGATCACCGGCGAAATCCATCCGATTACCGATGTGCCTGACCAGGTGTTCTCAGGAAAAATGATGGGTGACGGTTTTGCGATTCTTCCTGAAGAAGGAATCGTCGTATCGCCTGTCCGCGGAAAAGTGCTGAATGTTTTCCCGACAAAACATGCGATCGGCCTTCAGTCTGACGGCGGAAGAGAGATCCTGATTCATTTCGGAATCGACACAGTCAGTCTGAAAGGCGAAGGATTCACTTCTTTTGTTTCTGAGGGTGACCGGGTTGAACCGGGGCAAAAGCTGCTTGAAGTTGATCTTGAAGCGGTTAAACCTCATGTTCCTTCATTAATGACACCGATTGTCTTTACAAATCTTGCCGAGGGTGAAGCGATTTCCCTTTCGGCCGAAGGTACCGTAAAACGGGAACAAAAAGATATTGTGAAAATCGGAAAATAAGCATATAAATACGCCGTGCTTGTCAGATGACAAGTACGGCTGTATGATATAATATTGTGTAGTAAAATAGCTTTAATTTAAAGGAGAATGATAATCATGGCACAAAAAACATTTAAAGTAACAGCAGATTCCGGAATCCACGCTCGTCCTGCGACAGTTCTTGTACAGACTGCAAGCAAATACGATGCTGACGTAAACTTAGAATATAACGGCAAAACAGTAAACCTTAAGTCAATCATGGGCGTTATGTCTCTAGGTATCGCTAAAGGCGCTGAAATCACAATTTCCGCTTCAGGCGCTGACGAAAACGATGCTCTTAACGCTTTAGAAGAAACAATGAAAAGCGAAGGACTCGGCGAGTAATGCAAGAATTAAAAGGAATAGGCGCTTCAGCCGGAATTGCGATTGCGAAAGCATACCGGCTTGAAGAGCCGGACTTAACGGTTGAAAAGAAAAACATTGCTGATGCTGCGGCTGAAGTAAGCCGTTTTGATGAAGCGATTGTACGTTCTAAAGAAGAGCTTGAAAAAATTAAAGAGCATGCTTTAAAAGAACTGGGACAAGACAAAGCTGACATTTTCTCCGCGCACCTTTTAGTTCTGAGTGATCCTGAGCTGTTGAACCCGGTAAAGGAGAAAATCAGCATAGATTCAGTCAATGCTGAATTCGCTTTGAAAGAAACAGCTTCCATGTTCGTTACTATGTTTGAATCAATGGATAACGAATACATGAAAGAGCGTGCGGCGGATATCCGTGACGTAACAAAACGTGTGACGGGGCACCTGCTGGGCGTGGAAATTCCGAACCCGAGCATGATCTCAGAAGAGGTTGTTATCGTGGCTGAAGATTTGACACCGTCTGATACGGCGCAATTAAACCGCCAGTTTGTAAAAGGTTTTACAACTGATATCGGCGGACGCACTTCACACTCCGCGATCATGGCCCGTTCGCTTGAAATTCCGGCTGTTGTCGGCACAAAAGCGGCTACAGGGACAATTGAAAACGGTGTTACGGTAATCGTAGACGGCATCGATGGTGATGTGATCATCGATCCTTCCAGTGAAACGTTAAAGAAATATGAAGAAAAGCACAGTGCTTACCTGGCGCAAAAAGCTGAGTGGGCGAAGCTCGTCAATGAACCGACTGTTTCTAAAGACGGCCATCATGTAGAGCTTGCCGCAAATATCGGCACACCTGACGATGTAAAAGGCGTTCTTGAAAACGGAGGAGAAGCTGTAGGGCTTTACCGTACGGAATTCCTTTACATGGGACGCGACCAGCTTCCGACGGAAGACGAGCAGTTTGACGCTTATAAAACGGTTCTTGAGCGTATGGAAGGAAAATCAGTTGTCGTGCGGACATTGGATATCGGCGGCGACAAAGAGCTTCCTTACCTGCAGCTACCTAAAGAAATGAACCCGTTCTTAGGCTACAGAGCCATCCGCCTTTGCCTTGAAGAGCAAGAAATCTTCAGAACTCAGCTTCGTGCGCTGCTTCGTGCAAGTACATACGGAAACTTAAAAATCATGTTCCCGATGATTGCGACAGTAAACGAGTTTAAACAGGCGAAAGCGATTCTTCTCGAAGAAAAAGAAAAACTCGTCGAAGCCGGCGTAGCGGTTTCTGACGATATTGAAGTCGGTATGATGGTAGAGATTCCGTCTACAGCCGTGATCGCAGATCAGTTTGCCGCAGAAGTTGACTTCTTCAGTATCGGAACAAATGACTTGATCCAATACACGATGGCTGCTGACCGCATGAACGAGCGCGTAGCTTATCTGTATCAGCCATACAATCCGGCGATTCTCCGTCTGATCACCCTTGTTATTGAAGCCGCTCACAAAGAGGGCAAATGGGTCGGCATGTGCGGAGAAATGGCGGGAGACGAAATTGCGATTCCGATTCTTCTCGGCTTAGGCTTAGATGAGTTCTCGATGAGCGCTACATCCATCCTTCCGGCAAGAACGCAGATCAGCAAGCTTTCTAAAAAAGAAGCTGAATCATTCAAAGAAACAATCTTGTCTATGAGCACGACAGAAGAGGTTGTCGCATTCGTTAAAGAAACATTCAATAAGTAATACAAAAGCCAGACGGTGTAAGCCGTCTGGTTTTTTTCATATTCGGAAAAAAGGGGGGAACAATAACTTTCAACAGGAGGGATTATTATGACAAAATCATTTGCAGCGGGGGATACGGTCTATGTGATTTACCGCAATCCGCATGCGGCCAATGTTGCCCATATTAAAGAGGCGGAGATCGTCCATCATCCGTATCATGAGGGAGAACTGTCTCTGTTTTTATACGAAACCTATCATCCGCTGGCCGAAGATGACGCGGTCTTTTCGACATATGAGGAAGCGGAAGCGCTTTACAGCGAGCTTTTTGAAGAAGACCGGTATCATTGATCAAAGGAAATGTTTACAACGCATATTCACTCTCTTTTAAACGGAAAGTAACAACATGAGGATATGTAAAGGGAGTGTCTGTCTATGTTGAAGCCGTTTGTGCCCCAGCTTGTTTATATTGAACCGAGAGCGCTCGAATACCCGTTAGGACAAGAGCTGAAGAATAAGTTTGAAAACATGGGGCTTGAGATCAGAGAAACGACATCGCATAATCAAGTCCGGAATATTCCGGGAAAAAATCACTTGCAGCAATACCGGAACGCGAAATCAACATTGGTAATCGGCGTCCGGAAAACACTGAAATTCGATTCTTCAAAGCCGTCCGCCGAATATGCCATTCCATTTGCGACGGGCTGTATGGGGCATTGCCACTATTGCTACCTGCAGACGACGATGGGGTCAAAGCCCTACATTCGGACATATGTCAATGTGGAAGAGATTCTGGATCAGGCTGATGAGTATATGAAAGAACGGGCGCCGGAATTTACAAGATTTGAAGCCTCTTGTACGTCTGATATCGTAGGAATCGATCATCTGACACATACATTAAAAAGAGCCATTGAACATTTCGGACAAAGCGAATTGGGACAGCTCAGATTCGTGACTAAATTTCACCACGTCGATCATTTGCTTGATGCAAAACATAACGGAAAGACTAGGTTCAGATTCAGCATCAATGCGGATTATGTCATTAAAAACTTTGAACCGGGAACTTCTCCGCTCGACAAACGGATAGAAGCCGCCGTCAAAGTCGCTAAAGCGGGCTATCCGCTCGGTTTCATCGTGGCGCCGATTTATATTCACGATGGCTGGGAGGAAGGCTATAAGGAACTGTTTGAGAAACTTGATGCGGCGCTTGATGAAGACGTTCGGCATGACATCACATTTGAACTGATCCAGCACCGTTTTACAAAACCGGCCAAACGGGTGATTGAGAAGAACTATCCGAAAACAAAGCTTGAGCTTGATGAAGAAAAGCGCAGATACAAATGGGGACGCTACGGAATCGGCAAGTATATATACCAAAAAGACGAAGAGCATGCTTTAAGGGAAACACTGGAATCTTATATCGAAACCTATTTCCCGAAAGCGAAAATCGAATATTTTACGTAAGGCGGAGCTGTCGGTACGACAGCTCTTTTTTTGCAGCGCCAAATGGCGGAAATTTTTGATATTTATTTCAAGGTTTATTCATTTTCTTGGCCGAAAGACCGATATAACTCTCAGGAGGGGATGGTTATGTTTAAAAAAATGCACATCAAAATTGCTGTGTTTGTATCGGCAATGCTTATCGTAACGGTTGTTTTTTTAACGGTTTCTTCATATTTGACATTAAAGCCGATGATGACGGAGGAAGCAAAACGTACGACAGAGAATGTCACCAATTCACTCGGTCAGAACATTGAGCTTCAGCTGAAAAATGATGAGACCGTATTATTGAGATTGGCAGGCGGTGAATTGTCCCGGTCTTTTCTATCAGATGGGAAGAAAGAAACCGCGCGGCTTTTTAATGATGAGTTAAAACAGATCGGACAGAATGACAAATATGTCGCGCTTGCGTATGTCGGAACCGCAAACAAACAAATGTTTACATATCCAAAGGCCGACTTTGCCAAAGACTATGATCCGACAAATCGAACGTGGTATAAGATGGCGGCCGAAAAACCCGATAAGGTTGTCTGGACTGACCCTTACAAAGATGCAGTGACGGGAGACATGATCGTGACGGCGTCAAAAGCCATTCAAAACAGCGGAACCGTCGTCGGAGTGGCGAGCTTAGATCTGAAGCTGTCCTCCATTCAGAGCATGGTCAACGAGCAAAAGGTACCGTATAAAGGATTTGCGTTTTTGGCGGATGAAAACGGCTCTCTTCTGGCGCATCCGGAAAAACAGGGAAAAAATATTTCGGAAGATCAGACGTTAAAAGACCTCACTGCGGATAAAGAAGGCATCAAAGAGCTGCAGGGGAACATGGTCGTCTACCAAACGGTAAAAGAAACAGGGTGGAAAGTCGGAACGCAGTTTGAAAAAGATCAGCTGATGGGAGTAGCCGATAAAATGAACACGGTGAGCATTTTTATGTCACTGATTGCTCTTGTGATTACGATCGGCCTCAGTTATTTCCTCGCAAAAACGATAACCGGGCCGATTCAGCAGCTGATTGCCAAAACAAATTCAGTCTCAGCGGGAGATTTAACCGTCCGCGCTCAGACGAAATCAAAAGATGAAGTAGGCGAGTTAACAAAAGACTTTAACCAAATGGTTGAAAATATGAAAGAGATGGTCGAACAGGTCAAGGCCTCCTCAGAAAATGTGTCTGATACATCTGAGCAGCTAACCGTCATTTCACAAGAAACAAATGAAACGAGCGGACAAATCGCAAAAGCGATAGAGGAAGTCGCCGCCGGAGCGACAGAGCAAGCGTCAGAGGTTGAGACGATCAATGAAAAATCAGAAAATCTCTCGGTCAAAATAAAAGGAATCGCAGATCGCGCAGGCAGCATAAAACAACTCTCAAAATCTTCAGAGGATGCCAGCTACAAAGGATTGGACGCGCTCGGGCAGCTGCTGATGAAGTCAAACGAAGCCAATTCAGAAACGAAAAAAGTAGAGGCAATGCTGACTGACCTGGAAGAACAAACGAAAAACATAGAAGAAGTCGTGACGGCAATATCCGCTATTTCAGACCAGACGAATCTCTTGGCGCTGAATGCGAGCATAGAAGCCGCAAGAGCGGGAGAAAGCGGACGGGGCTTTGCCGTCGTCGCGGAAGAAGTCCGCAAGCTTGCTGAACAATCAGCTCTTTCTTCCGGCCATATCAGTGAGACGGTCCGTCTGATTCAATCAGAGACAAAAGAAGCGTCACACGCGATGATTGAGGCAAGCAGAATGAATGATGAACAAAACAGCGCCATTCATGAAACGGGTGAGGTCCTCAATCTGATTACGACGGAAATGCAGTCTCTCGTTCAAGGTATAGATCATATTTACAATGACATTCAAAAAATGAGTGAAGAACAAGCCGCGATTCAAGAAGCGATTCAAAGCATCTCTGCCATTTCTCAGGAATCTGCGGCAGCGGCGGAAGAAGTGAATGCTTCTACTGATGAACAGCTCGTTACGCTTGAAAAAGTAAAGCAATCGACTGATATGTTAAAGAGCGCGAGCGAAGATCTGATCAGCGCCATTTCTAAATTCACCTTGTAACGCGGACTCTATCAGCCTATTATATGGTAATATAGACATGAAAGAGTGATATATGAATCGCATCAGGGGAGGAAAGCGCAGTGAACAAAACGGTCGGATTTATCGGTTTGGGCGTCATGGGAAACAGTATGGCATCGCACATTTTAGAAGCGGGCTATCCTGTTTTAGTCTACACGCGTACGAAACAAAAAGCTGAAGAAATTCTGAATAAGGGAGCGGTCTGGCAGGAGACGGTCAAAGACCTTTCAGAGAAAGCTGACATTATTATTACTATGGTCGGCTATCCGAGTGATGTCGAGGACATCTATCTCGGCGAAAACGGCATTCTCCGGCACGCAAAAGAAGGGGCGTTTGTCATTGATATGACGACATCAAAACCGTCTCTGGCGAAAAAGATTGCGGAGCAGGCCAAAGAAAAATCCATTCACGCTCTGGATGCACCCGTTTCCGGCGGAGACATCGGCGCGCGGAACGGAACGCTTGCCATTATGGCCGGAGGAGAAAAAGAAGCGTTTGAAGCATGCCTGCCGCTTTTCTCCGTTATGGGGGAAAACATTCAGTATCAAGGTCCGGCCGGCAGCGGCCAGCATACGAAAATGTGCAATCAGATCGCGATTGCAGCGGGAATGGTCGGAGTGGCTGAAGCGATGGCTTACGCTGAAAAATCCGGTCTGAACCCGGAACAAGTGCTGAAAAGCATTACAACCGGAGCTGCCGGAAGCTGGTCATTGTCCAACCTAGCTCCCCGTATGCTGAAAGGCGATTTTGCACCAGGATTCTACGTGAAACACTTTATTAAAGACATGGGAATCGCCCTTGAAGAAGCGGAGCTGATGGGAGAAGAAATGCCCGGATTAGCGCTTGCCAAATCATTATACGACAAGCTTTCCGCGCAAGGTGAAGAAAACAGCGGAACTCAAAGCATTTATAAGCTTTGGGTGAAATAAAAAAGATTGCCCGAACGCGATATTTTATGGATACGAGGAAGCGAAGGCTTACGGTATTGTTGATGGTGTTTTGTAAACAATGATCTGCAAACCTTGATTCTTAGAGCCTTTAATGAAGACAGGAACTTGGCAGGGTAATGTATTAACATGTATCCGTTTATAGTATTCTACTGTTTGGAATCCCCCTCGTTTGTTTGATGCAGACTGTCTATTATAAATCTAAAGGGGGATTTCCGAATAATGATTAGGATTAATACAACTTTCCAAAAGTAGGATGTATCATGACTGATTCAACTATGAATTCGAGTAACCCAAATGTACATAGCAATAAATCGAGTTGATTCCCGCAATTAAAACCTAATAATTCGGCATCCGAAACTCTACAGATTAGCTTTCTAGCAAAACTGAAAAATAAAAGAGGATGTATCGTAAAAAATCCAAGAGATTTACGAAAACATCCTCGATCCAGAGATTTTATCATTACATGTTGTTTTTTGAGAATTCCAGATAAAATCAACGTTAAATCCATTTGTTAGCAATATAAATTTTAATGTTGTACAGTAATATAGTGTTTCAGTTCTCCTATATGGGTTTGAGTTCCCCAGGTCAATGCTACTTGCACATCATACTTGCCTGCTGGAATATTTTTCGTCAAAAAGCTTACTTTAAAATTGCGAACATTATGTCTATCAACAACTATATATTTGACTATATCTCCTTTTTTATTTTCAAGAAAAACTGTAACACCCCAGTTTACCTCATATTTTGAAGGCACAGTACCTGTTACGACAATAGAAGTAGCGTGTTTGGAGTAAGTATTAGCATCTGTTTGGAATTTAATTGCTCCTTTTGAAGTCATGGCTAACGCTTCTGAACTGTTTGAGAAAATCCCGAATGTCAAAAGAGCAACTGTGAATAGTGTCATTACAATTTTTTTCAATTGAAACTTCCTTTCTCCATTTATTTAGAAAACCATTCAATATATTACTAAATTTTGAAAAAATATTCAACAGAAAAATAGGTAAATTCT
The DNA here is from genome assembly GCF_040311405.1 of Bacillus sp. FSL K6-2865. NCBI lineage: Bacteria > Bacillati > Bacillota > Bacilli > Caryophanales > Bacillaceae > Bacillus > Bacillus sp. FSL K6-2865. The sequence continues at coordinate 1,379,407 of NZ_CP152036.1, forward strand.
ACTTTTTATTAAATAAAGTATTACTAAAGAAGCAAAGGCTAACAAAACCAATTTAATCATCACGTTTAAGATTTTACAAAAAAGCTCCCAGCACTTATGTGCCGGGAGCTTCAAAAATTTGTAAATTTATAAAGTGTTAGGCCCTTCTTCGCCCGTACGGATGTTGATTGTGTTGTGAATTTCAAAAATAAAGATTTTGCCGTCTCCGAGATTACGGGGTTTGAGCACTTTTTGCACCGTCTCAGCCACTTTTTCGACAGGCAAAAGATTGCCCGCAGGGGCAATCTTTTTTATTATTTATTTTCCGATAAATTGCTGTGTCCAGATGTTTCCTGATTCTACGTAACCGACACCGATTTGAGTGAACTCAGGATTCATGATGTTCTTTCTGTGGCCTTCACTGTTCATCCAAGCTTTAACGACAGCTTCAGGAGTCGGCTGCCCTTTGGCGATGTTTTCACCGGCAGTTTTATAAGTGATTCCAAAAGACTTCATCATATCGAAAGGTGAGCCGTAAGTCGGGCTTTGGTGATCGAAATAGTTTTTGTCTTTCATATCTTGTGATTTTGCGTGAGCTGATTTGCTTAGTTTATCATCAATCTGCAGAGGTTTTAAGCCTTGCTTTTGTCTCTCTGCGTTTGTCAATTCAACGACTTTCTTTTCGTACGCACTGACAGAAGAAGGAGTTTTCTCGCTGCTGTTGTTTGTGTTATCTGTCTGCTTTGCATTGTCAGCAGCCTGGTTTTGCTGGTTTTGATCGGCTTTCGGTTTTTCAGCAGCTGCCGGAGCCGTTTTTGCCGGTGTTTCTTTTTGAACGTCTTTAACTGTCATATCAGAATGCTTTGCGTGTTTTTGCAGCTGCTGTTTCAGTTCTTTCTCATTTTTAACGTTCAGCTTTTTCACGCTCGTTTTCATATGTAGTTTTTCAACAGCCTCTTGAAGAGTCAGATGCTGTACAGTGTTTCCTTTTTTCACGGTAACGACGTGCTGGCATGACAGCTCTTTGGCAGATGCCTGCTGAATGCCTCCGAATGTAATTAAACTGACTGCCGCGGCGGCAGATAAGAGAAATGCTTTTTTCATAGTTAATAGCCTCCCAGAGAAGTTTTTTTCTACATGAAAAATCTTATCACAGCTTTTTTGTCATAATGCAGGCAGCCATTTCCTTTGACAACAAACGTTTGTCATAATTGTAATTGAGCACTGAAAAATGGCTTTATATCAGGAAAAACGATCTGTATTTATTTTTTAAAATCCGTTACATCTCTTCAAATTATTTGAAGTGTTAGATATATTTTAAGATAATTTGATCTTGACAGTTTTTTTTACCCGTTTTCGCTGTAACAACTTTTACAAAAATGTTACAATTAAAATCTGTTTATGTAAATATATTCAATGATTTGAGAGGTGTAACAGAAAGTGGCTGAAGTTGCGCGTGAACCAAAGAAAAAAACGAAACGTTACAGAGCGCTGAGAATGAATCTCTATTTTTTAGTTGTTTTCCTTCTCTTTACGGCACTGATTTTTAAACTCGGCATCGTCCAGATTGTCGAAGGGGATAAACACCGCCAGGATGCGGAGAAGGCAAATGCAAAAACCGCCTATTATCCGACACCTCGGGGAAAGATGTATGACAAGCGGAACAGAGTGGCGGTTGATAACCAGGCTGTGCCTGAAATTGTATACGTTTCTACCTCAAAAACCTCGGCAAAGGACAAATTGAAAACGGCAAAAAATCTCGCCGCACTGATTCATATTGATACTGAATTTATGAAGGATCGAAATATCATTGATTACTGGCTTGCCGCACATCCGAAGAAGGCGGAAAAGCTTATGAAGGATTCAGAAAACAGCCTGAAATCCCAAGAAGTATACAAACGCCAGATTGAACGCGTTCCGAAGCAGGAGATTGACGCGATCAAACAAAATAAAAAAGAGCTGGAAATCGCGGCGATTTATACGCGTTTTTCAAGCGGCAACGCCTATCAGCCGCAAGTCGTCAAATCAATGGACCCGAATAAGCTGAACGGAAACGGAAACAGCGGTTCACTGCTTGACGAGCATGACAACAATAAGCAAAAACCGAAAAGCGACCTGACATATGAAGAAGTTTCCGTCGTATCCGAGCACCTGAAAGAGCTCCCCGGCATTGACGTGATCAATGACTGGACGCGGAAATATCCATACGACAAAACGCTGTACTCTCTGTTCGGCGGTGTGACGACACCGGAACAGGGATTGTTGGGCGAACGGAAAGATTATTATGTCACAAGAGGCTACTCACTGAATGACCGGGTGGGTAAAAGCTACATTGAATATCAGTATGAAGACTATTTAAACGCACATAAAGAAAAAGTAGAGTATGTGGAAAACAGCAAAGGTGAGGTCGTCAGCCAAAAGCCCGTCGATGAAGGCAGCAGAGGCTACGATCTGCAGCTCTCGCTCGATATGGAATTACAGTCGAAAGTTGAAAAAGTTATTGAAAAAGAGCTGAGAAGAAGCCGCGCCGCAGGCAACTATATGGTTGACAGAGGATTTGCCGTCATGATGGACCCGAACAACGGGGATATTCTCTCAATGGCGGGGAAACGCATCGATCTCGAAACAAATAAAACACAGGATTTTGCGATCGGAGCATTTACGACCCAATATGAGATGGGCTCTGCTGTTAAAGGAGCGACTGTTCTCGCGGGTTACCAAAGCGGCCTCCCGCATTATAAAACGTTTGTCGATGCACCGCTTAAGTTTAAAGACGGCACGGAAAAGCAATCGTGGACACAAATGGGGACCATTACTGAGCTTACCGCGCTGCAAAGAAGTTCAAACATATATATGTTTCATGTGGCCATGCATATCGCCGGCATTACCTACGTTCCGCACGGCACGCTGCCGGCCGGATTAGACGATATTAAGAAAATGCGCAACTATTACGCCCAATTTGGCTTGGGTGTGAAGACCGGGATTGATCTTCCGCAGGAATCAGCGGGCATGCAGTCAAATCCGCAAATGGTCGGGGGATTGCTGCTGGACTTTGCGATCGGACAGTTTGATACGTATACGCCGCTTCAAATGGCTCAATATATTTCAGCCATCGCAAACGGCGGGTATCGCGTCCAGCCGCGGATCGTCACAAGCATTCATGAACCGGACAGCAAAAACAAGATTGGAAAAGCGATTGAACAGCGAGATATTAAAATTTTGAACAAAGTAAATAACAGCCCGAGCGATTTTGACCAAGTTCATAAAGGAATGAAGTTGGTCACAAGCTCACCTCAAGGAACGGCTTATTCAACATTCCAAGGTTCAGGCGCCGATGTTTCCGGTAAAACGGGAACCGCGGAGACGCACTATTACGGCACGAACAAAAACTGGTGGGGGAAATACACGTACAACCTGACCTTTGTCGGCTATTATCCGTCAGAACATCCACGAGTGGCATTCAGCGTTGTCGTTCCGTCTGTTCAGGATGATCACGATCATGTCAGCAAAAACATTGCCAAGGGAGCAGTTGACGCTTACAAAGAGCTTGAAAAGAAATACAATAAAAAATAACAAATGAAAGGGCGGCCGAACATCTCGTGCGCCCTTTCTTTCATTCAGGAAAATTGACGTTCACAATAAGAATAGAAGGAGAATGCTCATTTTTTAGCGAATCAATCTAGTGGAATTTCTTTTTATATCAGTCCGTGTCCAGCCTGCAGTGCGAGTATAATGCAAAGGAGGGATTCTGTGGAACAGGATACTCAGCATGTCAAACAGTTTCAATCGAAAACCGATCTTCATGCCGTTTTGACGTCTAACGGGCGTATTATGTATATTTCTGCAAACTGCAAATCGTACTTCAGTTATTCTCAGGAAGAGATGATCGGCTCATTTCTCAAAACGTTCCTGCATGAAGAAGATCAATTTTTGGTTGAAAGTTACTTCTATAATGAGCATCATTTGATGCCTTGCACCTTTCGTCTTATTAAAAAAGATCATACCATCGTATGGCTTGAAGCGGGTGTGGAAATTGTCACACCGCAAATGGAGGGGACGGATCGGGAAATCATCCTCAAAATCAAGGTGCTTGAGGAGAAGACGCCCCGCCGGCCTTATATGTATGAACAAAAGAAGCAAAAGGCAGAACAACAGTCGGAAGATGCGGCTGGAAACGGCGAATTCGAGCGTCTTGTCGAAATGCTGCCGAATCCTTTATATGTCAGCATCAACGGCACAATCGCCTACGCCAACAACGCGATGCTTGCCATGCTGGGAGCCGAAAGCAAAGACGAGGTAATCGGCAGGCGCTCTTATGAGTTTATTGAAGAAGAGTATCACGACATTGTGAAAAACCGAATTGTGCGGATGCAAAAAGGAATGGAAGTCGGAATGATCGAACAGACGTGGAGAAGGCTCGACGGCACGCCCGTTCATTTAGAAGTGAAGGCGGCACCGACGACATATAAAAATCAGCGGGCGGAATTGCTGCTTCTGATTGATATTTCTTCACGGAAAAAATTCCAAACGATTCTGCAAAAAAGCAGAGAGCGTTATCAGCTCCTCATTCAGAATTCAATTGACACGATCGCCGTGATTCACAATGATAAATGGGTATTCATGAATGAGTCGGGCATTTCGCTGTTTGAGGCTGAAACCTATGAAGATTTAATCGGGAAAAACGTCTATGATCAGCTTCATCCCTGCGATCATGACGGCGTAAAACAGCGGATCCAAAATATTATCGACCGAAAGACCGAGTCAGAAATCATTAAGCAGTCGTGGTTTACCTTTAAAAACCGGCTGATCTACACGGAAATGGTCTGCATTCCGACGACGTTTTTCGGAGAAACGGCCGTGCAGGTCATTCTGCGTGATATTTCTGAGCGGAAGCAGACGGAGGAATTAATGCTGAAGTCGGAGAAGCTGTCTATCGCAGGGCAGCTGGCGGCGGGAATCGCTCACGAAATCCGCAATCCGCTGACGGCGATCAAAGGATTTTTACAGCTCATGAAGCCGACGATGGAGGAAAACGAACATTACTTTGAAATTGTGTTTTCTGAACTGAGTAGAATCGAATTAATTTTAAGTGAGCTTTTAATGCTTGCCAAACCTCAGCAAAACGCCGTGAAAGAGCGTGTAAACTTAAAGAAAATTATAAGTGAAGTGACCGCTCTTTTAGAGACGCAGGCAAATCTTAAAGGGATTTTTATCAAAACGGATTATGAACATGACAGCATGTATATTAACGGTGATCAAAATCAGCTGAAACAGGTGTTTATCAATCTGATTAAAAATGCCGTTGAGTCGATGCCGGATGGGGGAACGGTTCACATTCTTATGACAGAAGATGAGTATTCCGTTAATGTGACGGTGAAAGACGAGGGTGACGGGATACCGGAAAACGTGCTGAAACGAATAGGCGAACCGTTTTTGACAACGAAAGAAAAAGGAACCGGCCTGGGGCTGATGGTCACATTCAACCTTATTAAAAACCACCAGGGAGCTATCCAAGTAGACAGCAAACCGGATAGAGGCACGGCCTTTCATATTACATTCCCGAAACAATAAAAAACAACGGCGTTATGCCGTTGTTTAAATAGTCTGCATGGATTCTCTCGTTTTTAAAATAAATGCTTCCAGCCGGTCCAAGCCTTCTCTCAATGTATCCAGTGAATATGCGAATGACAGCCTCACATACCCTTCACCCAACTTTGAAAACGAGCTGCCGGGCACAAGAGCCACACCTGCATCCTCTAAAAGAGCCATACTAAAATCAAACGATGACATTCCGAATGACTTAATGGAAGGGAAGATATAAAATGCGCCTGACGGCTTTACGACGTCAAGCCCCATTGAAACAAGACGGTCATATACATAGTCAAGCCGCTTTTTATACTGTTCTCTCATAATAAGCGCATCATCAACACCGTTTGTCACCGCTTCAAGAGCCGCTTTCTGAGAGATTGAAGACGCGCATGTCACACTGTATTGGTGAACTTTTAAGATGTGCTTGGCAATTTCTTTCGGTGCGAAAATGAAACCGATTCTCCAGCCCGTCATGCTGTGTGATTTTGACAGGCCGTTGATGACGATCGTCTGGTCTCTCAAATAAGACGCGATCGAATAATGCGGTCTGTCATAGGTTAATTCGCTGTAAATCTCATCAGACAGGACAAAAACATTTCTGCCCTTCAGGACGGCTGCGATGTTTTGCAGCTCTTCCTCAGACAATGTCACTCCGGTCGGGTTTGACGGATAAGGAAGAATGACGCATTTTGTTTTTGGTGTCAGCGATTCTTCAATGAGCCGCGCCGTCAGCTTAAATCCGTGTGTCGTCGTATCCACATGGACCGGAACGGCGCCCGACATGCGGATGATCGGTTCGTAGCCCGGATATATCGGTCCGGGGAGAATAACTTCATCGCCCGGAGATAAAATCGTCCGCAAAGACGCGTCAATCGCTTGGCTTGCCCCGGTTGTGACGATGATTTCAGTTTCAGCTTCATAATTCAAATCAGCTTTTTTCTTCATATAAAGCTGTACGGCCTGTCTCAGCTCAAGGCCGCCCGCATTCGGAGTATATGCCGTTGCGTTATCGTCGATTGCCTTTTTGGCAGCCGCTTTGACATGGTGCGGCGTGAAGAAATCCGGCTGACCGATCGTAAGCGAAATGACATTGTCGTGCTGAGCTACAAGATTTGAGAATTTGCGAATTCCTGAAATTTCAATTTCTTTTACATTCGGATTAAGCAAATGTTCCATAATTCATCACCTTATACTATATATTGAGTTTCTCCTATTTTACCACTAGCTGAGCATTTGTCATCTTTTTATTGAACTATCCCGAGTATATGTCCGATATGTGAAAACATACCTTCTTTCAGAAAAAAATAAGACAACCAGCTGAAATGATTGTCTTCATTGTATCATGATCTATCTATTGTGATATGTGGCGAATGTCATTAATACCCGTATTCAAAGCTGACGTCTTCCCGCCATAAGATGTATGGAGCGGGCTTGTCGGGACGCTCTTTCGCCTCTTTTTTCATTTGCAGGTAAGCCGTTTTGCTGATATCTTCTAACACCGTCATTTGATCTTGGTCGAATATGACTACTGTACCCATTTATTACACCCTTCTTCCTGAAAAATCCTTGACTATTTTACCACTCGATGTCAAAAAGTCAATGGGATATCAGAAAAAAGCATTTTTTTATAAAGAGTTCATGGCCAGTTGGACCGAATACATTCACTTTTTCCGTTTCCAGCCGATATATACAGTACAATACTGAATGCGGATAGCGAGGGATTGAATTGTCTTTACAACAATACGATATTTTATTGGATTCAGGCACAAACGAATTAGAAATCGTCAAATTTGAAGTAGGTGTCAATACATTTGGCATAAATGTGATGAAAGTCCGGGAAATCATTCAGCCGGTAGATGTCACATCTGTGCCTCAGTCTCATAAAGACGTAGAAGGGATGATTAAGCTGAGAGGCGAAATTCTTCCCGTCATCAGTCTGTATACCTTTTTCGGCGTTGATGCCGAAGGAGCAAAAGACGATAAATATATCGTAACGGAATTCAACAAGCGGAAAATCGTCTTTCACGTCGGTTCCGTTTCACAAATCCACAGGGTGTCCTGGGAGGCGATTGAAAAGCCGACTTCCTTGAACCAGGGCATGGAGCGGCATTTAACGGGAATCATCAAACTGGAAGACACGATGATCTTTCTGCCTGATTATGAAAAGATCATTTATGATATTGAATCGGCATCCGGAGTTGAGACTTATCATGTCCATCAGGAAGGATTTGATGAAAGACGGGCGGGTAAAAAACTGATCATCGTTGAAGATTCTCCGCTTCTGATGCGTCTTTTGACGGATGAGCTGACTGAGGCGGGGTACAGTGAAATCGTTACGTTTGAAAACGGAAAAGAAGCGTATGATTACGTCGTGGAACTGACGGATAACGGAGCAAACCTGTCAGACCATATTGACATGATTATCAGTGACATTGAGATGCCGAAAATGGACGGGCATCGTTTGACGAAGCTCCTTAAGGATAACCCGCAAAGCTCTGATGTGCCGATTATGATTTTCTCGTCCCTGATTACGGACGACCTGCGCCACCGGGGCGAAGTCGTCGGAGCGGATGAACAGATCAGCAAGCCTGAAATCAGCGAGCTCATTAAAAAAGTGGATACGTACGTGATTGAATAGAAAAAAGCCGATGCATAACGGGACTGACCCCATAAGATGAGACAAATAAAAACACCTTCAAGTTTGAATACGGATGATTGTTATCCGAAATTAGACTTGGAGGTGTTTTTTCTATGGGGACAAGAGTGAGTTATCCGGTTGAAGTGAAACAGAAGGCTGTAGAAATGAGATTGGCAGGCGTACCTATGAAAGAGATCCTGCAGGAGTTGAATATTAAGAATAAGACACAGGTTCAGACATGGGTTAGATGGTATAAGGCTGGTGATACACATCGATTCGAACAGCCTGTTGGAAAGCAATACACTTACGGAAAAGGTCCGGAGTATTCTTCCGATTTAGAGAAACTGCAGGCAGAGATTCGTTACCTGAGACAACAGAATGAAGTTTTAAAAAAGTACAACGAATTGGAAAGGAAGTTGATAGCGAAACGTCAGTCGAACTTGTAGAAATATTGCACAGCACAATGACCGTACAGGATATCTGTATTCATTTAGGTATCTCTCGAGCGTCTTATTATCGTTGGAAGAAGAATCTGATGAAGGATCATCCCAAGCGCCATTTGGAAAAACAAATCGGCACGTTGTGCCGAGAGCACAAGTATCGATATGGATATCGAAAAATCACAGCCATACTAAAAAAGAGAATGTGTATTAACCATAAAACGGTTCAACGTATTATGCAGAAAAATCAATGGCAGTGTCGGGTTAAGGTGAAAAAGCGCAAGAAGAATGGGCAGCCATATGCCGTGGCCGAGAATATATTAGATCGAAACTTTCAGTATGATCGTCCTCTGGAAAAGCTAGTAACGGATATCACATATTTGCCTTATGGGCAGAAACAATTGTACCTTTCCAGTATATTGGATTTATACAATGGAGAAGTGATTGCTTTGACGATTGGCGATAGACAGGACACAGACTTTGTCTTACACACACTTGATCAGCTGCCCGCACTGCCAGAGAACTGCCTGTTACATAGTGACCAAGGTTCTGTTTATACATCTTATGAGTATCAAAAAGCTGTTAAAACAAAAGGCATTACCATGAGCATGTCCCGCAAAGGGACGCCCGCTGATAATGCCTCCATCGAATCGTTTCATTCCTCACTAAAGTCTGAAACGTTCTATCTTAACATTGATCGAACTACGACGGCCATCGTAGAACGCACTGCCATAGAATACATTCATTATTATAACAATATTCGTATTCAAACGAAACTAAACAGCCAATCGCCGATACAATATCGGCAATTGGCTGTTTAAAAGGTGTTTTGACCCCTGTCTCAAAAACGGGGGTCAGTCCCTAACGCATCGGCTTTTTTGCGGCGGAATTAAAAATAACTCTCACCAAGTTTTTTAAATACGGGTTTATGATAAGCGGGCTGCTGCCTGTTGGCGGCAAGCGGTTTTTCCTTTAAGCCCACATATTTTTGCAATACGTTTTTCGCTTTTGTCAAAGACATTTGTGCTTTAGGATTGCGGTACGATTGATTTAACGTACCTAAATGCGGAAGATGCTGGAAGTCTTCTTTTGTTGGAGGCATGTGAAAATAGTAGTCTCCGATAGAGATAAGTACGTCTGACTGCTGTTGGCTAAACCTGGGATTATTTGAAAAGTGAAGCCCTATTTTTTTCCCTTTGCCTTCTTTCACAAGCTTTTGTAATGCCCGTTTTTTCAGCAGATAAAGGTATTTAGGGTTGGGGGCGGTTTTTGCATGGCGGTTCACAGTATAAACAGCTTTTGAAAGATTCTCGATGGTTGGCTGCAGCTCTTTCGAATAAGCGTGGTCGTCCATTATTTCTCTCCTTTGCATTGATCAAGTTCATATATAGATTATACTTTTTTAGCGTTGAAATGCAAATATTGATTATAAAAAATACGCCTTTTTCTGATGAAAAGGGCGCATCTTTTTCCTTTATTAGACAGGTTTCGCATGTTTTTCAGAATCAGCCTTTAATGATTGCTGCACATCGATCTCTGCTGCCTCGGCGCTGTATTTCGGAAGAGCGATAAAATAGAACACAAATACCGCTAAAATCACGATTCCCATGCCGTAATAAAGGTAATCAATATTGGTAACGAATTTCGGAAATAACAGGGCAACCAGTCCGAGTGTAATCGATTGGGCAAACATCATAAAAGGGTCCTGCCAGCCGCTGACCCGGCCCATTATTTTCGGATGAACGATTTTCGGCATCCAGCCGCCGATGGCGATATTGACAGGGCCGATGCACATGCCGAGGACGAAAGCCGCCATATAATAAATCCACAGCTTATCCGTATAGCCGAGGACAAAAATGAGCAGTCCGGCTGCCAAAATAGGAATCGACATCAAATGATGCGGTTTGACTTTTTTTGCGATCATCGTTCCGATCACACTTCCTGCAAGCAGGCCGAAGCCGAGTGCGACGGTGAAGATGGAAGTATGTGATTCGTAATGATCAGGCGCAAGTCCGTATTTCATCGTAAACATCGGCAGTACGGCAAAGCCGCCGTTGACAAAACCAAAGATAAAAAAGCCGAAAATAAGGGAAGCAAGCAATTTGTTTTTAACAATATATACGATCCCTTCCTTAAAATCAGCGACCGAGTCTTTCAGAAACGAATCTCCCCATTTAAAAGGGCCGTTCGGCTGACGGGCTTCTTTCGGAATGCGGCACGCGCGGATCAGAAAGCCTGATACAATAAAGCTGACAAAATCAAGGATAATGGCTCCGTGAATACCGATCGTTTTATACATAAACGCGCCTATACCGACGCCGAATACCATGAAGATGCTGAACAGGATCTGGTTAAGTCCCGCCGCTTTCGCGTAATGCTCCTTAGGCAGAATAGCTTGTACAAGGCTGGCTTCCGCCGGGAAAAAGAACTTGGTCACGGCGCTTCTGATGAACAAAATACAGAACACGAGAGGGATGCTCCCGGTGTATAATGCGGCAAACAATACGATCGTCAGTCCGGCTCGGATCCAGTCACAATTCTCTGCGACCTTTTTCCTGTCAAGCCGGTCAGCTGCGACACCGACAATCAGAAATACGAAAACTGTCGGCAGTGAATACATCAGCTCAGCCAAAGTCGTGTATGCCGGCTGGTTTGAAAAATGGTCCAGCAAGTAAAAAGCGAAAGCCATATTACCTACAGTCGTTCCCATTTGAGAAGCGAGTGCTGCGAAAAAGAGACGGACAAAATTGCGATTTTTAAATATATCCATAAACACGCTCCTTACCCTAAAGGTCCCACTGTAATATATTATCATCAGCTCGTTCCATTAACAAATAAGATCTTTCTATCTTATAATAGTCACCCTTGTTCCATTAGGAACGGCAGCGGCAAGTTCAGTGACGTCCTGATTATACATCCGGATGCATCCTTTTGATACCGCTTTGCCGATGGAGGAAGGATTATTTGTTCCGTGAATGCCGTAATGAATTTTAGAGAGGCTGAGCCAATAAGCGCCGAACGGGCCGCCGGGCTTAGGCTGGCGGTTCACGATGTAAAATTCTCCGGTCGGCGTGGTCGTCAATATTTTTCCGACTGCGATGGGATACGTACGGATGAGCCTGCCAAGGCGGTATAACTCCAGTTTTTTCGCTCCGATATACACGATGATGGAGTAGGGAATGGTGGATGGGTCGGGAAGATTCGGTATGATAATATGCTGTCCCGCGTATATGACCGATTGGATTGAGGGATTTGCCTGAAGGAGAGCAGCAGTGCTTATTCTGAAGTCTTGCGCAATGCTTGAGATGGTTTCTCCTTGTTTCACTTGATATGTCAGCAGTTTCATCACCCTCCTTTTTGCTCTTTTCCATATACATATTACGGAGGGGGTGTCTGTGCATCAGGATAAAAGTCTTATTTTTGCTCGGTTTTCAATGTGAACAGCGTGATTTCCGGTCTGGCTAAAAATCGATACGGCAGTCTTGTCGTACCGAGCCCGCGATTGACGTAAACGGCTGTGTCATGCAGTGTATACATGCCGTCGGTATACGTTTTTCCGTAAGGAGGCGTAATGAGAGGGCCGAAAAACGGGAGCTGGACCTGGCCGCCATGAGTGTGTCCCGACAGCTGGAGGTTTACGGGATATCCGCCTATTTTGAGAGCGGCATCAGGCTCGTGGACGATTAAAATGGAAAACGCATCTTCGGAAAGGCGTGACAGGGTGCCTTCATAATCGGGTTTTCCGAGCATTACATCATCCAAAAACGCGAGTTCAATCCGGCTTCCGTCTGTCAGCTGCACCTGACGGTAGCCGTTTCGAAGCACTTGAAAATCAGCCGCTTCCATCAGAGCCTTGTACGTGTTCGTACCGTAGCCTCCGTGGTCATGGTTTCCGTAAACACAAAGTTTGCCGAAGGGAGCTTCAAGATTTTGCAGCACGGCGAGTGCATGCTGGTGATCATTAAATAAATGCGGCTTATCAATTAAATCTCCCGTAAAGATGAGCAGATCGGGTTTCAGCTGATTGATCTTTTCCGCTGCTTTATTCAAGTCACCGGATGTAAACACATCACTGAGATGCGTATCGCTGAATTGAACGATTTTAAAATTGTCAAAACCGCGGGGGATCAGGCGGCTGGTGATTGTATGCCGGGTGATCTCAATCATGCGCGGTTCAATATACCGGGCATAGCCGTAACCTCCGCAAGCCATTGCGAGAGCTGTACCCAAAATGCCGAATCCTCTTTTTAAAAATGTTCTTCTGGTCATTTTCTCCATATGTAAAACCAACCTTTGTCAGAGTTGTTCTATTATATCATCAGCTTGGCTGAAAAATCCCTTCTCAGCATGTAATGACGCGGAAAGACATCTATGATAAAATTATGAATGATTATTCATTCAATAAAAAGGGGTGGGTTTGTTATGGATAAGAAAGCGGTAATCATTACAGGCGGATCAAGCGGCATGGGAAAAGCAATGGCGAAAAAACAGGCTGAATTAGGATGGCACGTCATGGTGACAGGGAGGAACCATGAAGCACTTGAGGAAACAAAAAAAGAAATTGAGACCTTTGAGGGGCAGGTCGCCTGTTTTCAAATGGATGTCCGTTCTGATTCCGCCGCTTCAGACATGATGACAGAAGCGAAAAAAGTCTTTGGCCGGCTCGATGCGCTGATTAACAATGCGGCCGGCAACTTTATTTGCCCGGCAGAGAAGCTGACACCCAATGGATGGAAAGCTGTTATTGAGATTGTTTTAAACGGCACATTTTTCTGCAGCCAAGCAGCGGCAAGGCATTGGATCGAGCAGGAGCAGAAGGGCGTCATCTTAAATATGGCCGCTACATACGCATGGGGAGCGGGAGCGGGTGTCGTTCATTCCGCTGCAGCCAAAGCGGGGGTATTGTCACTGACAAGAACGCTGGCCGTTGAATGGGGGAGCAAATACGGCATCCGCACAAACGCGATAGCCCCAGGCCCGATTGAACGGACAGGCGGTGCGGAGAAGCTGTTTGAATCGGAAAAAGCGGTGTCCCGCACTATGAACAGTGTGCCGCTCGGCCGGCTGGGCACACCGGAAGAAATCGCCGCGTTGGCAGCGTTTTTGCTATCTGATGAAGCGTCCTACATAAACGGGGATTGTATCACAATGGACGGGGGGCAATGGCTGAATCCTTATCCGTTTTAATTTTTCATATATTGATTATTTTGCAAAACAAGCGAACGTTAAAGCCGCCGTTCGCTTGTTTTATTTTCTATTCAAAATTATGATATAATTTTGAAAGATTAAGGGGCGATTAATTGAAGAAATTATTAAAATGGTTCGTTGTACTATTTGTAAGCAGTTTCGTTATCATCTTTAATATTTGGTACTTTATTATTTGTGCTTTTACTCCGGAGTATTATCAAAATACCAATCTTACATCTGATGAAATAATCAGATTTGAAAAGCTATATCACATCGATTTTCCTGATGAAACGAAATTTATTAAAGCCAGGGAGTATTTGAGTGGGCTCGGAGGCGATACATCGGCTGTATTATATGTGTCTCTGCCAGCCAAGCTGGCGGAAACAATTTTATCTGATTACACGTATATGCCAATAAATCATACTGATACTGCCGGTTCAATGTATGGAGTTGACGTTTCCGAGAGTGTTGGCGGGTTAACAACTCTTACATTTGGCACTTTAGATAAAAAAGGAACTTTCTTTCAGTTGAAACATGATGATGATTGGATATTTAACAGCACTGATTGGAGCCATTATTTTTGGACAGCTGCCGGTTATAATGCTCTTATATTTATCCTTTTATTTGTGATTGTGAAACAAATGAATAACGTCCTTAATTAACCGGTCTGAAGAGTGATCTTAAAAATGTCCCCCTTTTATTTTAAGCTGCGGCCATACTGCCTCCTTTTCCCCTAATCTAAACATTTGTGGTGCTGATATAATTGTGTATAATCAGACAAAGATAGAGAAGCAGGTGATAACATGTTGGACCCACTTGATATACTGACGAATATTGATGATGTCATTCCGTATTACCAAGCGATTTTTAACGCTGAGGAACAAAGAGTCGTAGGCTACGAAGTGCTTGGGCGGATTTTGGCAGATGCGGAGATTGAGAGCCTCGGGCCGTTTTTCTTAGATTCCGGCATTCCGGAAGAATATAAGCTTGAGGTCGATGACAGAGTCATCAGGCAGGCGCTGGAGCGGTTTAAAGAAGCTGACCGTGATCTGTTGATTTTTATCAATCAGGATGCGAATGTATTGATGCTTGACCACGGCGAAAGCTTTCTTGAGCTTTTGAAAGAATACGAAGAGCAGGGCATTGAATTGAACCGTATTGTGCTTGAGATCACCGAGCACAATTTCGAAGGCGACATTGAACAGCTGTACCATATGCTTGCCTACTATCGTACATACGGCATTAAAATCGCGGTGGACAATATAGGTAAGGAGAGCAGCAACCTGGACAGAATCGCGCTCCTTTCACCGGACCTTCTGAAAATAGATTTGCAGGCGCTGAAGGTATCTCAGCCGTCACCATCATATGAGCATGTGCTGTACAGCATTTCATTGCTGGCGAGAAAAATCGGCGCCGCGCTGCTGTATGAAGATATAGAAGCTGATTTCCAGCTCCAGTACGCATGGAGAAACGGAGGCCGATTTTTTCAAGGCTATTATCTGCAGGCGCCAAGCGGGGATTTTATAGACCGGAGCCTGTTAAAAGCACGCTTGAAAACGGAGTTTCAGCAATTTATCACGAGAGAAAAAAAGAAGCTGGAAACGGTATATGAACACTCTGAGAATTTTTATAAGCGGGTCAATCAGGCAGTTTCCGAACTGAAGAAAACCCATCAGGCGGACGATGAGTTTATTAAAAAACTGGCGGAAAACCTGACGGACTGCTGTTTCAGAATTTATATGTGTGATGAAGAAGGCTATCAGCTGACGGGAAATGTGTTCAAGCAGTCCGGCGAATGGCTTTATCAGCCTGAATACATGGAGAAAAACTGGAGCTGGCGTCCGTACTTTTTAGAAAACATCATGAAGATGCGGAATTCAAGAAAAGGTTTTTTCAGTGACCTGTACAGTGATATTGAGACAGGTGAGATGATCAGAACCTTTTCATACCCGATGGATGACAATATGTATTTATTTATCGATCTGCCTTACTCTTATTTATATGAACAGGACGGGTTACTTTAAAGCGGCTGCTGTATGCCGCTTTTTTTTGTTCATTTGAAAAAAGTTTTAAAAAACGATTGACAATGATACTGATAATCATTATCATTTAGTTATGGAGAGAAGTTACTCTCTGTTCCCCAACCCCTCTATCAGATCAAGATCCGAAAAAACTTGGCGCTACCCCCGCCAAGTTTTTTTTTATGCTGTCTCCTCATAAAAGGGCTTCTCCTCACATACATCTGACAATGGCGGCTCAAAAAGCGAAAAATTATTTTTGAAAGGTGTATGACATTCCGAAAAAAGCTTCAAACTATTCGAAAACACGGTTTTCCCGTTTATTTCTTTTTGAAAATCCAGCGGGAAAATGCCATCCCGGTCTACTTTATGGTATGATGCTCTGTAGAACTTGTATTATAATAAATACTTGTTGATTTGAAGTTGTTTTTTGAAAGGAGTCTTTTTTTAGAATGTCACAATTAATGGGTATCATCACGCGGCTGCAAAGTCTGCAAGAAACAGCGGAAGCGGCTAACGAGCCGATGCAGCGTTATTTTGAAGTTAACGGCGAAAAAATTTGCAGTGTTAAATATTTCGAAAAAAATCAAACGTTTGAACTGACGGTTTTCCAAAAAGGTGAAAAACCTAACACATATCCGTTTGATAACATTGACATGATTTCTATTGAAATTTTTGAGCTCCTTCAGTAATTTGATTTGATTTTTCAGGCTGACCAAGCTTCCGGTCTTCCGCAAGCGGAGCTTTATTAAATTATGCAAAGGAACGTGCTTGTTCGTTTGGTTGTAGACTCTGGAAAGAGGAGTGTCCGTACATGGCTGATTCTTTTCTGTTTTATAATCTTTCTGAGGCACAGATGACCTTTCAAGACGTGACGGAGCGGCTGAAACGCTTTGTCAATAAAGACCCCCGTTCAGCATACGTGCTGTCTGTAGGGACTGATTCACAAGTTTACCGCGACTTCACAAAGTTTATTACGGCTATACACTTGCACCGTACAGGCAAGGGAGCTTGGGGCTGTTTGAAAAATCATGATCTTGCAAGACCGATACATAGCCTTCGTGAAAAAATTTCGCTGGAAACCGCGTTCAGCCAGGAGATGGCTGCGCATATCCTCGACGGCCGTCTTATGGAACTGACAGATTTGCTCTTGCCTTTTGCGGATGAAGGGGCGGATCTTTCATTTGAAGTGCATCTGGATATCGGTCAAAAAGGGCTGACAAAAGAATTGATACAAGAAATGACCGGCCGCATTACCTCGATGGGCATTGAAGCGAAAATCAAGCCCGATTCCTGCACAGCATTCAGTTATGCCAATCGTTACACAAAATAATATTTCATACAGAATCCGCAAAATGTCGAATTATGCGGTTGACGATTTTTTTCTGTTTACTTATTCTAGCGGTAGAGCTGAAAGCAAATTTCACATTGCTTTCGGAGGTATTCAGTTAAAAATAGGGGGCCTGATTACGTATGAGTCTTATCGGTGAACGATTTACGGAAGAAGAACAGAAACTTCTGCTGAATATCCTGATCAATCAAGAATATGCCATTGAGCTTTTGACCAGCGAAATCAACGATATAGAAGCAGGGTCAAAAAGCGTCGATGGAACCACTTATAAAAAACTCGTAACGCTCTATGACCGTTTTCGGAATGAAAATTAATCAGCGGCCTATAAATTGATACTCGATTGCAAAGAGTATCTTTTTTATTGACGGAAACTTTTCGACAAAAAATGATAATGTTTATATTATTGCAATATAGGGAATACATGCTTTGATGAAAAATGTAAAGGGGTCGAAGTGACATGATTAGCTTACAATCAGATCAGCTTCTTGATGCAACAGTCGGACAATTTATGATCGAGGCGGATAAAGTGGCGCACGTTCAAGTCGGAAACAACCTTGAGCATGCTCTATTAGTGCTGACGAAAACCGGCTATACCGCCATTCCCGTCCTTGACGCTTCGTACCGTCTGCACGGTTTGATCGGGACAAATATGATTATGAACAGCATTTTCGGACTTGAACGGATCGAGTTTGAGAAGCTGGATCAAATTACGGTTGAGGAAGTCATGCTGAAAGACATTCCCCGTCTCCACATCAATGATCCGATTATCAAAGGGTTCAGCATGGTCATTAACAACGGCTTTGTCTGCGTTGAAAATGATGAAGGCGTCTTTGAAGGCATTTTCACGAGAAGAGTCGTATTAAAGCAGTTGAGCAGCCATATCAGATCATTGAATAAGTAGGCTCGCACGATCAGCCTATTTGTTCTTTTGCATGCCAGAAAAAGAAAACGCATACATATGAGTGGCGCTTGCCTCGGCAGCCTTTATTTTATTAGAATGGTAGATAAGAAATACGAAAAGGCATTGAAAAGGAGGACGACATGCAGCTTCAAGAGCTTCATATGCTCGTAGTTTTAGCTGAGGAATTAAACATGAGGAAGGCTGCCGAACGGTTATTCGTGTCACAGCCGGCTCTGTCCCAGCGATTGCAGACCATTGAAAAAGCCTGGGGAACAAAGATCTTTCTTAGGTCTCAAAAAGGACTTACGGTAACGCCGGCAGGAGAAAAAATCATACAATTTGCAAATGACGTCACGGATCGGCAAGAAAGAATCAGAGAAAACATTGATGAACTTGAGGGTGAGATTCACGGCACATTAAAGCTTGCCGTCGCCTCCATTATCGGGCAGCACTGGCTTCCGAAAGTGTTAAAAACATATGTGGAACGATATCCGAATGCAAAGGTCTCTCTCATTACAGGGTGGAGCAGCGAAATGCTGAAAAGTCTGTATGAAGATCAGGTACATATCGGCATTATCCGGGGAAATCCGGAATGGAAAGGCCGGAAAGATTATTTAATGACCGATCATTTATATTTGGTTGATACGGAAATTTCCTGTATTGATGATATTGCCCATACCGATCGGCCGTTCATCCAATTCAAAAGTGACAGTACATATTTTCAGGAAATTCAGCATTGGTGGCATCAAAAATTCAAAACCTCGCCGAAACAGACCATCCTCGTCGATCAGATTGAAACGTGCAAGCAGATGGCGCTGCACGGGATCGGATATGCTATTCTGCCGTCAGTCACCTTAGAAGAGGAAGACAAAGTAAATAAAATGCCCCTGCTTGATACAAAAGATCATCCGATCGGCCGTGACACATGGCTGCTCGGATATGAGCCGGCATTTGAATTAAAACAGGTGCAGGCTTTTGTTTCTGTCATTAAAGATATGCTGAAGCAGGAACGCCCATTTTAGAAAGACAGCAATCATGCTGTCTTTTTTTATTTTTTATTGACAATGAAAATCATTATCATTTAAAGTGTTATATATGTTAATGAAAATCATTATCAATTACGAGGTGATCATATGCAGAAAGCATTAATGATATACGCAAGCATGTCGGGGAATACAGAGGATATTGCCGGCATTATAAAAGAAACACTGAGCGGGCATCAGATAGCAGTTGACTGTCTCGACATGGACGAGGCAGATGCGGATTCTCTCGAAGCATATGATTATGTTTTTGTCGGCACGTACACATGGGGGGACGGTGATCTTCCTTACGAAGCGGAAGATTTTTACGAAGATATTCTGCATAGCCAGCTCAACGGACTGAAAACGGCCTGTTTCGGTTCAGGCGATCACGCCTACCCGAAGTTTTGCGAAGCGGTCACGCTGTTTTGCGATGCGTTTGAACAGGCCGGAGCCAATTTATATCCGGAAACGCTGAAAATTGAGCTGGCGCCCGAGACGGCTGAAGATCAAGAATGCTGCAAAGAATTTGTCCGCGGTTTTCTTGCATGGGCCGCTCACCACGGAGACCGATGCCATGTTTCATAAAGGCGCGACGGCTGTCATGGCATCAGTATCTTCGGGATTTTTTGTCGCAGTGAAAGGCGAAGGTATTTTTCATTTTTCCGCGGATGAAGGCTGGAAAAGACTGTTCCGAGTGAAAAGCAGAATTCATGTGCTGACTTACATAGGGCCTTACATATTCGCCGCTGGAGAAAAAGGCGCCGTCCTCAGATCGGCCGATCAGGGAAAGACTTGGACGGCCTCCCGGTTTCCGACCAGCGCCTCCGTATGGGCCGTTGCCGGGCGGAATGACGGGTTTGTCTGTGCGCACGGCACATACTGCCTCTACTTATCTGATGATTTCGGCGTCACTTGGCATGTGGCTAAGCCCTTTTCACAATTAAAGGAGCCGCCTGTCATCCGTTCGCTTTGTTTACACGGTCAGACGATTTATATCGGCACCCGAATTCATATGAATCATGGCGGCATTTGGGCGTATGATCTGACGGAAGAACGCATCCGGCGTATAATCCGCGAAAGGCAGCGCATGACGGCTTCAATGATGATGTATCAGAATGACTGGCTCATTGCAGCAAAGGGCGCGGCAAAGGGAGAACGGGGGGAGGTTGCCGTCCGAAACGTGCGGACGCAAGAGGAGTTTGCCATTACAGCCGGACCCGCCGTACGGGAAAAATCATTTCTCGACGTTTCTGAGGATAACGGGATTATTTATGTCACATCGTCACAGGACGAAAACGGATTTTCGCGTATTTATCAAGCTGATCTCGCCGCCGGTGAATTAAAGTGGTTTGATACGATCCGCGGTCACGGATGGCGGGTGGCCAACCGGGAAGAAAACTTTTTTTGCGCGGGCCTTTACGAAAGTAAGTTTGTCAGACCGTATGAGGCGGTTCGGCTCGCACATTAGTTTTTATGCATAAAGGAGAGACGAAGATGGGGAATGTATTGCTTGTTTACGCCACAATGTCAGGAAACACCGAGGCGATGGCGGATTTAATTGAAAAAGGGCTGATCGAAGCACAAGCATCCGTAGACAGATATGAAGCGATGGATATTCATGCCGAACTTTTTAATGATTACAAGTATATTTTATTAGGCACATATACGTGGGGAGACGGGGATCTTCCTGATGAAATGCTCGATATTGCTGAAGATATGGAAAACCTGGAGTTTACGGGAAAAACATTTGCTTTGTTCGGTTCCGGAGATACGTCCTATGAGTTTTTTTGCGGGGCGGTTGACGAATTGGAAAAAGTAATTACAGCCCGCGGCGGACGGGTGGTGCTGCCGTCGGTCAAAATTGAAAACAACCCTGAGGGCAGTGAGGAAGAAGAGCTCCGGGAATTCGGAAGACAGTTTGCCGCGCTGTGCAGCCAGCCGGCAGAATAAAGGCTTGTTCCTTTTTTTCTTGTCTTTGTATCCTTCCTTTGTTACAGTAATGAGGTAGAAAATCAGAGGAGGACAATACATATGAAAATGATGGATGCAAATGAAATTATTTCATTTATTCAAAATAGTACAAAATCAACGCCTGTAAAAGTGTATGTAAAAGGCGATCTTGAAGGAATCAGCTTTGGAGATTCCGCTAAAACATTCCTGAACGGCCAATCCGGCGTCGTTTTTGGCGAGTGGGCTGAAATTAAAAGCGCAATCGAAGAAAACAAAGACAAAATTGAGGATTACGTCATTGAAAATGACCGCCGCAACTCTGCGATCCCGATGCTTGATTTAAAAGATGTTAAAGCGAGAATCGAGCCCGGCGCTATTATCCGCGACCAAGTCGAAATCGGCGACAATGCCGTTATCATGATGGGTGCGTCTATTAATATCGGTTCAGTCATCGGCGAAGGTACGATGATTGATATGAACGTTGTTCTCGGTGGACGCGCGACTGTCGGCAAAAACTGCCACATCGGAGCGGGTTCTGTATTAGCGGGCGTTATTGAGCCGCCTAGCGCTAAGCCTGTTGTCGTGGAAGACGACGTTGTGATCGGCGCAAATGCGGTTGTGCTTGAAGGCGTAACAATCGGTAAAGGCGCGGTTGTCGCTGCCGGAGCCATCGTTGTAAATGACGTCGAGCCATATACCGTTGTAGCGGGAACACCTGCGAAAAAAATCAAAGATATCGATGAAAAAACAAAAGGCAAAACAGAAATCAAACAGGAATTACGCCAGCTGTAAGGAATGGTTTGATAGAATGGGCGTGGATGATAAAATCCACGCCTTATTCTTATCTCAAGGAGGAATACATATGGAAAAAGAGCGGCTCATTGCCATCCGAAGAGATCTGCACCGCATTCCGGAGATCGGCTTTCAGGAATATAAAACCCAACAGTACCTGCTGAATCTATTGAACCAATATCCGGAGGAAAGAATTGAAATCGAAACTTGGAGAACCGGCATCTTTGTCAAAGTCAACGGCACGGCTCCGGAAAAAATGCTCGCCTACAGAGCGGATATAGACGCTCTGTCGATTGAAGAGCAGACGGGGCTTCCGTTTGCATCTGAACACCCCGGTTTTATGCACGCATGCGGCCACGATATGCACATGACCATCGCGCTCGGCATTATTGATCATTTTGTCCATCATCCCGTCAAACATGATCTGCTCTTTTTATTCCAGCCGGCTGAAGAAGGACCGGGCGGAGCGGAACCGATGCTTGAAAGCGATGTGCTGAAAAAATGGACGCCGGATTTGATTACCGCTCTCCATATAGCACCTGAGCTTCCTGTAGGCACAATTTCCACCAAAAGCGGATTGCTGTTTGCCAATACGAGCGAACTCGTCATCGATCTTGAGGGGAAAGGCGGGCATGCGGCATATCCGCATACAGCAGACGACATGGTCGTCGCCGCGAGCACGCTTGTCACGCAGCTGCAAACGGTCATATCCAGAAATACGGATCCGCTTGACAGCGCTGTGATAACTGTCGGAACGATTACCGGGGGCACGGCGCAAAATATCATCGCAGAGCATGCTCATCTGGAGGGAACTATCCGGACGCTTTCCGAGGAATCAATGCGTATGGTGAAAAAGCGGATTGAAGAGCTTGTCAAAGGAATTGAAATCGGCTTCCGATGCAAAGGAAAAGTCACGTATCCGTCCGTTTATCATCAAGTTTATAATACAAGCGGCCTGACCGAAGAATTTATGCAATTTGTCAGCGATCATCAGCTTGCTGACGTGAGAACGGCGAAAGAAGCGATGACCGGAGAAGATTTCGGCTATATGCTGAAAAAATATCCCGGCTTTATGTTCTGGCTGGGGGCCGATTCATCCCACGGGCTTCATCACGCCAAGCTGAACCCGGATGAAGATGCGATGGAAACCGCGGTCAATGTCATGGTCGGATATTTTTCGAAGTATGCCAATTAAATCCGAAAAGAAGAATAATCTAACAAAAATTGAGCATTCTACATAACGGAGGTGTTCAATATGACGAAAAAAATTGGAATTGAACAATCTTTATCGGATGTAGAACAGGCGTTAAAACAAAAAGGATATGACGTAGTGATGATGAAGACTCCTGAGGATGCGAAGAATTGTGACTGCTGTGTTGTAACCGGACTTGACAGCAATGTCCAAGGAATTGCCGATACGTCAACTCAGGCTCCCGTCATTACGGCTTCCGGAATGACCGCCGACGAAATCTGCAGCGAAGTGGAAAAAAAATTTCATTAAAAAGAAAAAACCGAAGCTTAGGCTTCGGTTTTTCTATTCGGCGGAAGCGGCGTTTTTAAAACGGTCGAGCGCGATTTTCATTTCTCTCCGCAGTACGCGTTCAACCCGCCATTGCTCCATATTTTCTGTTTTGGCAATGATTCTGATCACCATTTCTGACGTGCTTAAATCCTGAACCCCGATGACGTCCGGCCCTTCCTTAATCTGCGGGAGCTCAGCGGCTGCTTTGTCACACGCGGTTTGCAGGATTTGAATGGTTTCATCAAGATTTTTTTCAAGCGGCACTTTAATATCGACAAGCGCCTGCATCGTTCCGCGGGAATGGTTGCTCACATTCGTAATGCCCCGGTTGGGAAGATAGTGAAGCGTGCCGTCAAAGCTCCGGATTTGCGTCGTACGGAGACCGACCTGCTCGACAATGCCGCTGTAGCCGGCAACCGTAATATAATCGCCGACGTCGATCTGTTTTTCCAAAAGGATAAAAAATCCGGTGACGATGTCACTGACAAGCCCCTGAGCCCCGAAGCCGACTGCGAGACCGACCACGCCGGCGCCGGCAATGAGAGCGCTCGGATTGTAGTGAAATAAATCCAAAATCATTACGATAAAAACGAAAATCAGGATGTATCCATATACATTAAGCGCGAGGCTTCGCAAAGTATAAGCGCGGCCTGTGGAGAGGTTGTTTTGTTGCTCGAATTTCTGAAACAGATGCTTGATCAGCTTTTTTCCTGCCGCCCGGAAAATAAAGTACGCTAAAATAATGAGAGCCAGCTTTATGATGAAAATCCCGGCAGATGTGAGAAGCCCGGCCCAGTCAAAGTGTTTTAAATCAATCATAGTGATGTCTTCCTTTCAAGTCTATTGCAGAAAAAGCTAAAAGTGATATACCCGTTTTTAAAATAAGATAAACCTTTTAATAGAAACCAGTTATTTCATTTATGATTTGTTCATATTGCCCGGTTTCAATATCATCATTTTTGTGAAGATATGAACTAAGGAATCGCCACACTCATTTTAACATGGTGATTCAGCCAAATCATATCCTTTGGAGGAAAACAGGAGAACGTTGCCTGGCGGAACTGAAAGCCCCGGCAAAAAACCTTTTTCATAAGGAGGGAAATAAGATGAAATTACATCAGCAAATGCCTGAATTGACAGGCGCTAAAGCATGGATTAACAGAGAAGTCACGAAGGAACAGCTGGTCGGCGGAAAGCCGGCACTGATTCACTTCTGGTCCGCCAGCTGCCGCATGTGTAAAGAAGCGATGCCTGAGATGAACGAATTTCGTGATAAATATAAAGATCAGCTGAATGTGATGGCCGTTCACATGCCCCGTTCCGAAGACGATCTTGACCTTGAGAAAATCAAGGAAACAGCGGCTGAACACGATATCTCTCAGCCGATTTACGTCGACAGCGATCATACGCTGACTGAAGCATTTGAAAATGAATATGTGCCGGCTTATTACCTTTTCGATAAAACCGGACAGCTCCGCCATTTTCAAGCGGGATGAAGCGGGATGAAAATGCTTGAAAAACGCGTCAGCCGAGTACTTTCAGAAACGGAGCGGGCTTCTGAGTAATCGGGACAATCTCCGTCGGACTATTGTCTCGGTTCTGCAAACCCTTTGCCGTTTAGGTAACAGGGTTTTTTTGTGCCTATTGGATAAAAAATTCCAATATGACATGTGCGGCTTTAAAAATAAGAGAAACAGCCGTAAACACGCTGTACCGCTTGTTTTATCGATATCATTATCTTTTACATATTATAGTCGAAAATTGTAGATATCACGCTAATTTTCATTAAACAAGTAATTTCAAGTTATATTTTGAAATGGTTGAATAAATTGGAACTTTGTCCAGAATCCCCTATATGATAAGGGATTTTTGTATATAAAGTACCATTTTCAGAAAATAAGCAATTTTTCATAGAGTAAATAAAATAGTAAAATGCTAAAATAATAGTTGATAAAATTACTTTTGTAATCTAATATCTTAATAAAAGCGTTTAAATTTTTGACAGGGGGTTTTACACATGTTTAATGAAAGAGAAGCGCTGCGCTTACGTTTAGAACAATTGAACGAAGCAGAGGTAAAAGTCATTCGTGAATATCAAATAGAACGTGATAAAATATATGCAAAACTGAGAGAATTAGACAATACAGGCAGCCTGTCCGATACAAAAAAAGAGTTTCGTCCGGAGAAAAAAAGTGACTCTCTCCCGGTGCTTGCAGAGCTTGCAGCACAGGAAATGAGAAGCTATCAAAAGCCGCAGGCACAGCCTCAATCCTCCCAGCCGCAGATGCAGTCTATTACGTCTCTTCCCGCCGGCATTCCAGACGGTTCTACAAGAAGAAGAAGAGGGACGGCGAGACCGGGATCAAAAGCGGCAAAACTGCGCGAAGCAGCGATTAAAACATTGAAACGCCACAATGCAGCGATTAAAAGTTCCGAACTGCAAAAGGAAATTGAAAAGGAAAGCGGCCTTGAAATTCCTAATATGACAACATTTATGCAAAGCTTAATTAAAATGTATCCGGAAGTGAAAAAACCATACCGCGGCCAATATATTCTTGAGGGAGAAATTTCTCAGGAAACAGCAGAAACGGCAAATGATACGGCTGCTGAATAAAACAGTAAAAACTGCTTGCGTTACTCAAGCAGTTTTTTTGCGCTTTCCCGCTTATTCTGCGGAAGTGACGCCTCTTTTCCAGGCTTTTTTTCAAGCTTGACGACATATTTTTGGAAAGGCTTTTCGCCGTCAGCGCGTTCTTTCAACGCATCCAATTTTTCATCAAACGACTGATCGCGGGACTCTGATTGTACAAATTGTTTTTGCAGGGAGATGACTTGTTCGGTAACGGCTTTAAGCAAGTCTTCTGCCTGAACAGTCTCTTTGGAAACAGAAGGGATTTCCAGAGCTTGTTCCGCCGGTTCCGCCGTGCGGCTGTCAATATCAGCAAAATGGCCGGCAATCCAAGCATCACTTTCGTCCAGCTGCCGTTTATACGAAAGAATGGTTTCTTGAAATAACTTTTCTTTCGTTTTTTCTATTTCTACAAGCCGTTCTTTTGTTTCTAGTATTCGATCTCTCATATGATTAATTTCTATTTTAATATGTTTGAGCTGGTATTCTTTTTCTATCATTTGTGTTTGAAGCCGGGTATTTTCGTCTGCAGCGGCATGATAACGCTGTTTCATATCTTCGTGAGAAGTCCGTTCAGTTTGAATGGCGGTCTCAAGTGAGCGGATGCGGGTATGTAAGTTTTTATTTTCTTCTTCAAATTTTACATTTGTAAGATGCAGACGGTGCTTTTCTTCCATCTCATTTTTCCGCCGAAACGTTTCCTGCTGAAGCAGTTCTTGCAGAATGACGATTTTATCGAGCAGCCCGGCTCTGATTTCATGCAAAGAACGTTCCGTGTCACTTGTCTGTTTGTGTTTTTGAGCCATGGCTTCCAATTCGTCAGAAAGCTTGTGAAGCCGCTCTTTAATATTGGCGTTTTCCTCCTGAAGCTTATTATTTTTTTGATGGAAGTAGCTTGCTTCAAATTCTGAAATTAATTTTCTGCATCTGGAAAGTTCGGATTTCAAGTAAAGGTTCTCTTGAGAAGTGTCGTGGAAAAACGGACCGGATATTTTCATAAGAACCATCTCCCTCATGATGTTAACACTACAATATGGCAAAGGAACAACGGCTATTCCTCTTAATTAAACAGACAAGCACCGTAATATTGTATTTCGGCTGAGGCGTTTGCTATGCTTTTATATAGAATGGGAGAGAGATGACATGAAACGGGTGAATGTAATATTAGCGGGGGGAGCTTCCCGAAGATTCGGAGAACCGAAAGCTTTTGCAAAGTGGAAGGGCGGCATGTTTTATGAACAGGCGAAAAAAGCCTTCGGCGGCGGAGAAACGGTAATTATCAGCCGCCCTGAGCATATAAAAAAGTTCTTATCAAACAGAGAGCGGCATGTTTTGGCCGATGAGCCGCGGTTTCGGGGAATGGGCCCGCTGGCCGGCATATATACGGCAATGAAACAAACGGAAGGCGAAACATTTACGGTCATATCCTGTGACACGCCGCTCGTGACAAGAAAAACGATGGCTGCGCTTGAAATGAAGCTGACGGGAAATCTGGACGCTGTCATACCGGTTTGTAAAAACAGAGAGCAGCCCCTCTTGGCGGTTTACCATAAACGGGTGCAGGATGTGCTTTTTGATCAGCTGACACAAAACAAACTGAAAATGACAGACACGCTGAAGCGGCTGTCTGTCTGTTATGTGCAGGCTGAAGACATCGGCGCCGGGCCGGAGGAGTTCGCTAATATCAACACACAGGACGATTACACCAGACTTTTGGCGCATGTCGAGTCTTCAAATCAAGACTGATCGGGAAGAAACATGGTATGATGGAAATAAAAATGCAAGGGGACAACACAGATGGAAGAGCGCTATTCGCGGCAGACAAGATTTAAGCCGATAGGGGAAAAAGGGCAGCAGGCGCTGGCTGACAGCAGTGTCCTGATTGTCGGAGCCGGAGCCCTCGGAACAGCCGCGGCAGAGGGCCTGGCAAGAGCCGGAGCGGGCCGTATGGCGATTATTGACCGGGATTATGTGGAATGGAGCAATTTACAAAGACAGCAGCTGTATACAGAAGAAGACGCGAGACAGCGCTTGCCGAAAGCAATGGCGGCCAAGGCGCGTCTTTTGGCGGTAAACAGTGATATACATATCGATGCTTACGCGGCGGAAGGTACGGCGGAAACGCTCGAACCGCTGATCGAACAAGCGGATTGCATCGTGGATGCGACAGATAATTTTGAAACGAGAATGGTCATCAATGATCTGGCGCTGAAAACGAAAACACCTTGGATTTACGGTGCCTGTGTCAGCAGTCAGGGAATGTGCATGACGATTATTCCGGGGGTTACGCCGTGTTTATCCTGCCTGTTTGAGCAAATGCCCGTGGGCGGAGCGACATGTGATACAGCAGGTATCATACCTCCGGCGGTTCATATCGTTTCCGCTTATCAGCAGGCTGAGGCGCTGAAATTGCTGACAGGAAATCATGCAGCGGTAAATCGGCGCTTTTTCACGTTTGACGTGTGGAATAACACCAATATGAGCATAAATGTGGATCAGATCAAACGGGATCATTGCCCTTCCTGCGGCGCGGAGCCCGTATATCCGTATCTGCAGCCTGAAAACAGGCCGAAAGCAAGCGTGCTGTGCGGAAGAGACACCGTTCAAATCAGATCGGAAGCCTTAAAGAGGCTGGATAAAGAAGAACTTGTCAAACGTCTGAAGCAGATCGGTAAAGTGGAAGCAAATGAATTTCTGCTGCACATGGCGTATGAGCGCTTCAGGATCGTTATTTTTCAGGACGGACGGGCTTTGATTCACGGTACAAACGATATAAAAGAAGCAAATTCAGTTCTGGCCAGGGTGATCGGCCTGTAGGAAGGGGAGATATTGCTATGCTTGAAAAAAGAACGCCGATTCAGGTGGACGAAGCAGTCCGCCGGGTGAGCCGGTATAAAAAACAGGGGGATACCGAATGGGTGGCGCTTGAGGACAGTCTCCACCGCTATTTGGCGGAGGATGTTAAGGCGGATCATGATGTGCCGGCCTTTAACCGTTCCCCGTATGACGGGTTTGCCATCAGGGCGAGCGATTCAAAAACGGCTTCCCGTGACAATGCCGTCACCTTTGAAGTCATTGACCATATCGGAGCAGGCGCCGTGTCGGAAAAAGAACTCGGGCCTTATGAAGCGGTCCGCATTATGACGGGGGCGCAGATTCCAAAAGGCGCGGATGCCGTAGTGATGCTTGAGCTGACAAGAACGTTTTCTGAAAACGGGACGAATTACATGTCAGTGAAACGCCCTTTCCATGCGGGCGATAATATTTCATATCAAGGAGAAGATGCGAAAAAGGGCAGCTCGCTATTAAAAAAAGGGACGAAAATCACGCCGGGCGTAACCGCTCTTTTAGCAACCTTCGGCTATGCTTCCGTTCCCGTGGTCAGAAAGCCGGTTGTCGGCATTATCGCAACGGGGACCGAGCTTCTTCATGTCAGCGATCCGCTTGAGCCGGGGAAAATCCGCAACAGCAACGCTGCGATGGTGTATGCCCAGGTCATTGAAGCGGGCGCGGTGCCGCTGAACTTAGGGAAAATTTCCGATGATTTTGATGACAGCTATGATGCGGTGAAGGAAGCTATGAAAAAAGTTGATTTTCTGATCACGACCGGCGGCGTGTCAGTCGGCGATTTTGATTTTCTTCCAGACATTTATAATAAGCTCGGAGCGGAAGTTCTTTTTAACAAAGTGGCAATGCGCCCGGGGAGCGTGACAACTGTCGCCCGGGCCGATGACATGCTGCTGTTCGGCCTTTCAGGCAATCCGTCCGCATGTTATGTCGGATTCACCCTGTTTGTCAAACCGATGATTCAGACGTGGCTTCTGAATGAAAAACCTCATTCCGGATGGGCGGAAGCCGTGTTAACAAACGACTTCCCGAAACCGAATCCGTTTACGAGATTTGTGAGGGCGTTTGTTTATCATAAGGACGGAAAGATGATGGCGTCACCGGTCGGCCTCGACAAATCAAGCTCAGTCACATCTCTAGCCGAAGCAAACGCGTTTATCCTTCTGCCGGGAGGAACGAGGGGATATGAAGCGGGCCGGACGGTTCACGCGCTCCTCATCCGTGATGAGAATGGAAGTGAATGGCCGTGGTCAATTCTTTCCCGATCGTCCAGATCGTAGGTTTTCAAAACAGCGGTAAAACAACGTTTATTGAACGTGTGCTGAAAGCGGCGCCGAAAGAGTGCGATATTGGATGTTTAAAACATCACGGACATGGCGGAGAACCGGAACCTTTTTCTGACGGAAAAGACTCGGAGCGTTTTTCAAAAGCCGGAGCCGCGGTTACGGCAGTAGAAGGGGACGGCGTCCTGCAGCTTACGGCGCGAAAAAAATGGGATCTGGCGGGTTTGATCAGTCTGTATGAATGTCTGGGAATTGACGGTCTTCTCATAGAGGGATTTAAACATGCGCCGCATCCGAAAATCATTATGATCAAAGACAGCGAAGATTGGCAAAAGCTGAAGCATTTGGAGCGCGTGATCGCGGTTGTCAGCAGAAATACGGAGCATATGCCGGCAGATGCCGGCATGCCCGTATTCCATGCGGACGATCCGGCTGCCATGATGTTTGTGCTTTCGCAGCTGAAAGGGGAATCTGCATAAATGGAACGTTTTCAAATTACAAGGGAACCTATCATTGCCGAAAATATCGTAAAAAAAGTTGAAAAGCGTGAAGCCGGCGCCATCACAACGTTTATCGGCACGGTCAGAGAGTGGACTGCAGGACGGCGGACGGTGCGTCTCGAATATGAAGCGTATGAACCGATGGCTGTTCAAATGCTTTCTCAAATCGGCGATGAAATCAGCGCGAAATGGGAAGGAGCCGAAGCTGCAATCACTCACCGTGTCGGCGTCCTTGATATCGGAGAAGCAGCGGTCGTAATCGCCGTGTCTTCTCCGCACAGAAAGGCGGCATATGAGGCGAATGAATATGCAATTGAACGGATAAAACAGATTGTGCCGATATGGAAAAAAGAAATCTGGGAAGACGGAGAAGAATGGATAGGCGATCAACTGGAAACAACGCCCTATCCGAACGGAAAACCGGATTTGCATAAAGGGGAATCGCGATGATTAAAGTATTATTGTTTGCCGGGCTTGCGGAGCAGGCGGGAACACCGGTCATTGAACTTGACGAAAAAGAGACGGCGGCGTCTGCTGTAAAAACGCTGCTAAAGGAACGGTACGGCCTTCAGACGATTGACAATGCCATGATCGCAATCAATGAAACATATGTAAAAGACAACAGCATCGTAACAGAAGGTGATACCATTGCCTTTATCCCTCCTGTAAGCGGAGGGTGAAAAAAGAGCCGGATGTGCATCATTGCCCTCCGGCTTTTTGTATATAGAAGCTGAATTCCAGAGAACATCTAAATGGGATTTAAAGGGATTTGCGATTGGGCTGGTTTTGACTGCATGAATAGGCTGAAGACAGTGCCTTCACAAGGCTTTGAGCCTCCCGTCGCACGGATCTGACAATGCTTTTTTTTACATAATTATGGAACGTAAAGCTGAGAATTTGTGTTACAATTTAGCATAAATACGCAAACGGCAAAAAAATTGAAACTTCTCTCAGCCTAAAGCGTACGTATAAACAGAATAATACATAGGAGGCATCAGCAATATGGAACCAAACCTGGAAAAAGGCAATACGGCAGTAACGGAAAAGCCGTCAATTTTCGGCGTCATTACAAGTCCTGTTGTGCAGTTTAAAAGATTAAAAGAAAAGCCGGTCATCGGCATTCCTCTCCTGATTGTCATCATTCTCATCGCGGCCGGCAGTATTTTGCGCGGACTGGGGATGAATTATGAAGAAGTGCTGAACAGCCCATCTCTTGACGGTTTGACGGATGATCAGATTGAAATGACCAAAACCTTCGCTAAATTCGGCACGATGTTCGGAGGAATCTTCGGGGGCATTATCGCTCTGTTTATCGTTCCGCTCATTTACTGGCTGTGCGTCAAAATTTCAGGCGGCGTGACAACTTACAAAAAAATGCTCTCACTCAGCCTGTTTACGGCATTTATTACCAATATCGGCTTAGTTATTAACGGTCTTGTTACTTATTTTACCGGTGCGGGCTCATTGTATGCCGTAACATCTTTGGCGAGTGTCATACCGGCCGGAGACGGCGTCGCGGTCTTTTTAAGCGCGTTCGACATTTTCAGCATCTGGAGCTATATTCTGCTCGCTTTGGGACTTCGCTATACAGGCGGCATTTCGAAAAAAGCGGCCTGGACTTCCGCGATTGTCCTGTTTGTTATTATGCTTTTAGTTTCAGCAGTCGGAGGACTGTTAAGTTCAGTGACAGCAGGTGTATAACATGAAAAAAATTTGGATCGGAATCGGCATCGCCGTAATTGTTGCAGTATTCATCGGTATCAATATTTATAAGTCTGCCGCTCCCGCGGGCGGCAGCGCCGGGAAAAAAATCGAAACCGGAACCATGGAAAATAGAGAAATCTCCTCTACGGTTATGGTTCCGGGAACACTTAAATTCTCTAAAGAACAGTATGTTTTTTATGAAGCGGATAAAGGAACTCTTGATAAAGTGAAAGTAAAAGAAGGCGACAAAGTAAAAAAAGGGTCGTCGTTAGTCACGTATACAAATGAGCAGCTCAATCTTGATAAAGAACAAAACGAGTTGACAGAACAATCAAAACGGATGCAAATCGAACAAGTTGAAGAAAAACTCAGAGCATTAAACAGCAAGGAACAAGATCTGGCAAAACAAGTGGGAGAAGCGGAAGCCAAAAAACAAATTGAATCCGAACGGACTGATCTGCAGCTTCAGCAAAAAACGGCGGAAATCGAATTAAAGCAATCTGATTTGCAAAAGCAGTCTCTTGAAAATCAGGTGGCGAATCTCAATGTTAAGAGTGAGATGGACGGGACGGTAATCTCGGTAAATCAAGAAGCGGCTTCTAAAAAATCGGATATTCAAGAACCGGTTATACATATAGGAGACCCGGAACACCTGATCGTTGCCGGCAATTTGTCCGAATACGACACGCTGAAAGTAAAAAAGGGACAAAGCGTTACGATTACCTCAGACGCCATCCCCGGTAAAACGTGGAAAGGGAGAGTGGCGGCTGTCGGCCTCGTTCCTGATCAAAAGTCAAGCGCTGCTTCAGGGGAAAGCACGGAACAGGCTGTGCAGTATCCGTTTCAGGTTAAGCTGATCGGAAACCTTCCGGAGGGCAAGCCGGGGTTTAAATTAATTATGAACATTGAAACCGACAAACGGAAAGCCGATACGCTGCCGTCCTCCGCGGTCAAAAAAGACGGAGATGAGCACTGGGTCTTTACGGTAAAAGACGGGAAGGCCAAACGCGTGAAAGTTAAAGTCGGCGATACCGCAAATCAGCTTACGGAGATAAAAGAGGGGCTTTCAAAGGATGATAAAGTCATTCTGAATCCGGCTGACGGTTTGACTGACGGAACGGATGTGAAAGCATAGATGATTCAGCTTTCAAAGGTGAAAAAAAGCTATCAGATCGGCAAGGAGACGTTTGATGTTCTCCGTTCAATCGACTTGACGATTGAAGAAGGAGAATATGTGTCAATTATGGGACCGTCGGGATCGGGAAAATCTACGATCATGAATATCATCGGCTGTCTGGACAGACCGACGTCCGGCAGTTACAGGCTTGCGGGCGAAGATGTTTCTTCATGCACCGAAAAAGAGCTTGCGGCGGTCCGGAACAAATCAATCGGATTTGTCTTTCAGCAATTTCAGCTGCTGCCGCGATTGAATGCAAGAAAAAATGTCGAACTCCCCATGATCTACGCCGGTATCGGCAAAAAAGAGCGTGAGGAACGGGCTGAGCATGCGCTGGAAAAAGTCGGTTTGGCGGATCGGATGCGTCATATGCCGAATGAGCTGTCCGGCGGCCAGAAGCAGCGTGTCGCGATTGCAAGAGCCATTGTGAACGAACCGAAGCTCATTTTAGCTGATGAACCGACCGGCGCACTGGATACGAAAACAAGCATTTCCATTATGGAGCAGTTCACAGAGCTTAATGCAGAGGGCGTGACCGTGGTGCTTGTGACTCATGAGCCTGAAGTGGCGGACTGTACAAACAGAGTGATTTTCGTCCGTGACGGCATGATCGTTTCCCGCGATGCTGAGCAGAGGAGAGTGGGGGAATGAGCCTGTCAGAAAATCTCCGGATGGCCCTCAGTTCCGTAAGAGCTCACAAGCTGAGATCGATTCTGACAATGCTCGGAATCATTATCGGCGTCGGTTCAGTAATCGTTGTTGTGGCTGTCGGCCAGGGCGGAGAGCAAATGCTGAAGCAATCCATCAGCGGGCCGGGCAATACGATTGAATTGTTTTACATGCCCAGTGATGAAGAATTAACAGCCAATCCGAACGCCTTACAGGAAGCGAGTTTTACAGAAGAAGATATTAATGGATTAAAAGGAGTGGACGGCGTAAAGCAGGTTGTCGCTTCCGCGGTAAAATCCATGACGGCCCGTTACCATGAAGAAGACACGGATATTACGCTGAACGGCATTAACAGCGGCTACATGGACGTAAAAAAGCTGGACGTTCAAGATGGACGGACATTTACGGACAATGATTTTCTTTCCGGGAAAAGAGCAGGAATCATCTCGAAAAAAATGGCTGAAAAGCTGTTCGGGAAAACGTCTCCGCTCGGAAAAATCGTCTGGGCCGGCGGACAGCCCGTAGAAGTAATCGGCGTACTGAAAGAAGAGAGCGGTTTTTTATCGTTAGGACTCAGTGAAATGTATGTGCCGTTCAACATGCTGAAAACGTCTTTCGGTACTAACGACTACAGCAACGTTTCCGTTCAGACGGAGTCCGCTGATCAAATCAAATCAACAGGAAAAGAAGCGGCCCGTCTCTTAAATGACAATCACGGTACAAAAGAGGCCTATCAAGTCATGAATATGGAAGAAATCGCGGCGGGAATCGGCCAGGTCACGACCGTTATGACGACGATCATCGGTTCGATCGCCGGTATTTCTCTCGTTGTCGGCGGGATCGGGGTCATGAATATTATGCTCGTATCAGTGACAGAACGGACAAGAGAAATCGGCATCCGCAAATCGCTCGGTGCCACGAGAGGACAGATTCTGACACAATTCTTAATTGAATCTGTTGTGCTTACATTAATCGGCGGCTTAATCGGAATCTGTCTCGGCTACGGGGGAGCATCACTCGTTTCCCTTATCGCAGGCTGGCCGTCGCTCGTTTCTTGGCAGGTGGTTTGTATCGGCGTACTGTTCAGTATGCTGATCGGTGTCATTTTCGGCATGCTGCCCGCCAACAAAGCATCACGCTTAGATCCGATTGAAGCGTTACGGTATGAATAACCCGTACCCCATGCAGTCTGCATGGGGTTTTTTTGTGTTTTAATGATTGAATGAATATAATAGACTTTTTTCATTTATGATAAAAAGAAAATGTCATACAATTGTCCCCCTTTTTGTCGAATTTACAGTTTACAAACCCTATGTACATACGTTAATATGAACAAATGTGAAAGATTTTGATAGTTATTGAATGAATTTGATTGATTTTAGTTGCTAGAAGTAAAAAAAGCGTTTACAATTATCTTGCAGCCGAAATGAATACGTTTCCAAAGGAGGCGGAATATGCTCACTCCTGAAAGGTATCAGCTGATTATTGATCAGATTGAAAAGCGTGATGTGGTGAAGATTCAAGAGCTGATAAGCATGACAAATGCTTCTGAATCAACGATCAGAAGAGATTTATCAACACTTGAAGAGCGCGGATTTTTAAAGCGCGTTCACGGCGGGGCGTCTAAACTTTCCAACAGCAGGCAAGAACCCGATATGCTTGAAAAATCCTCCAAAAACCTTCAGGATAAACTGAAGATCGCAGAAGAAGCGGCATCTTTATTAGAAGAAGGTGACTGTATTTATCTTGATGCGGGAACAACTACATTGCACATGATTGATTTTATAGATCCATCTAAGGACATTGTGGTTGTCACAAACGGAGTTATGCATATCGACGCTTTAATAAGGAAAGGGATCCCCTTTTATCTTCTCGGAGGATATGTGAAGCATAGAACAGGTGCGATGATCGGCGGCGCCTCATTAACGGCGATCAGCCAGTACCGTTTTGACAAAAGCTTCCTCGGGGTGAACGGCGTGCACATTGAAGCCGGCTTTACAACACCCGATCCGGATGAGGCTCTTCTGAAGACAAAGGCTGTGAGACAGGCGAAAAATGCGTATGTTTTAGCCGATCCTTCTAAATTCGGCGAGATTTCTTTCGCAGCGTTCGCCGCCTTGGGCGATGCCGCTATCATTACCACTGAAGCTGAAGAACTTGCATTCGATAATTACCAAGAAAAAACTGTCGTAAAGGTAGTGAAACCATGATTTACACTGTAACCCTCAATCCGTCTGTTGACTATATCGTTCACGTTGAAGATTTTGCCGTAGGCGGTTTAAACCGTTCCAGCTATGACACGAAGTATCCCGGCGGAAAAGGCATCAACGTTTCGAGATTACTGAAAAGACACCATGTGCCGTCAAAAGCATTGGGGTTTGTCGGCGGATTTACCGGAAATTATATCACGTCATTTTTGCAGCAGGAAGGTCTGGAAACGGCTTTTTCTGAGGTGGATGAAGACACACGTATAAATGTAAAACTGAAAACGGGCGATGAAACGGAAATTAACGGACAGGGCCCGACGATTTCAGACGAAGTGTTCAATGCCTTTTTAGAACAGTTCTCCGCTCTGGAAGAGGGAGACATCGTCGTTTTAGCGGGAAGCATTCCTTCTTCCCTGCCGCATAACACGTATGAAAAAATTGCTGAGGCATGCAGAAAGCAGAATGCCCGGGTAGTGGTAGACATCTCCGGTGAAGCGCTGATGAAAGCGACAGAAATGAAACCGTTTTTGATGAAGCCGAATCATCATGAGCTTGGGGAAATGTTCAATACGGTCATTGATTCAGCCGAAGCTGCCGTTCCTTACGGTAAAAAATTGATTGAACAAGGCGCTGAACATGCGATTGTTTCGATGGCTGGCGACGGTGCGCTTTTATTTACGAAAGAGGCGGTTTTCCTCGCCAATGTTCCTAAAGGAAAGCTTGTCAATTCGGTAGGCGCGGGTGATTCCGTCGTCGCGGGATTCCTTGCGGGAATTTCAAAACAGCTGCCTTTGGAAGATGCGTTCCGTTTAGGAGTTGCTTCCGGAAGCGCGACGGCATTTTCTGAAGAACTCGGAACTGAAGAGTTTGTACAGCAGCTTCTTCCTGAAGTTAAAGTCACACGTCTATAGAGGAGGAAAGAAAAGTGAAGATAACTGAGCTGTTAACAAGAGATACAATTCATCTCAATATAGAAAGCAAAGAGAAAGAAAACGTTATCGATGAAATGGTGACAGTGCTTGACAAAGCCGGCAGATTAAATGACAGAGAGGCTTACAAAGCAGCCATTTTAAATCGTGAAAGCCAAAGCTCGACGGGAATCGGCGAAGGCATTGCCATTCCTCATGCGAAGACGGCGAGCGTCATTAACCCGGCCATCGCATTCGGCCGTTCAAAAGATGGTGTGGATTATGAATCATTAGACGGTCAGCCGGCACACCTGGTCTTTATGATTGCGGCAACCGAAGGAGCGAATAATACGCACCTTGAGGCATTATCAAGACTTTCAACGCTTCTCATGCGTGAGGAAATCCGCAAACAGCTTCTTGAAGCTGAATCAGAAGATGCGATCATTGACATCATCAATCAGCATGACAAAGATGACGATGAGGAAGAAGAAGAGCAGGA
Organism: Bacillus sp. FSL K6-2865; assembly: GCF_040311405.1. Taxonomy (NCBI): domain Bacteria; kingdom Bacillati; phylum Bacillota; class Bacilli; order Caryophanales; family Bacillaceae; genus Bacillus; species Bacillus sp. FSL K6-2865. Next base: position 1,417,219 of record NZ_CP152036.1, read on the forward strand.
AGAACAGGCAGCGCCGTCAGGAAAAGGCAAAATCCTTGCCGTTACGGCATGTCCGACAGGTATCGCCCATACGTTCATGGCAGCTGACGCACTGAAGGAAAAAGCGAAAGAGCTCGGCGTTGACATTAAAGTCGAGACAAACGGTTCAAGCGGTATCAAACATAAGCTGACGGCTCAAGAAATTGAAGATGCGCCTGCGATCATCGTGGCGGCTGATAAACAGGTTGAAATGGAACGCTTTAAAGGCAAACATGTTCTTCAAGTGCCTGTAACGGCCGGTATCAGACGTCCTCAGGAACTGATTGAAAAAGCCGTTAACCAAGATGCGCCGATTTACGAGGGCAGCGGCGGAGGATCTTCCGCTTCAAATGAAGACGGCCCGAAACAGAAATCAGGCACAAGTATCGGAAGTACTTTCTATAAACACTTAATGAGCGGTGTCAGCAACATGCTGCCATTTGTCGTCGGCGGCGGAATTCTCGTTGCGATTTCATTCTTCTGGGGAATTCATTCAGCTGATCCGAAAGACCCGACATACAACACGTTTGCCGCAGCGCTGAACTTTATCGGCGGCGATAATGCGTTAAAGCTGATTGTTGCAGTTCTTGCCGGATTCATCGCAATGAGTATTGCGGACCGTCCGGGATTTGCGCCGGGTATGGTCGGCGGATTTATGGCTACGCAGGCGAATGCCGGATTCTTGGGCGGACTGATTGCCGGATTCTTAGCCGGTTATGTCGTAGTCCTTTTGAAAAAGCTGTTTGTCTTTATTCCTCAGACTCTTGACGGATTAAAACCTGTATTGATTTATCCGCTGCTCGGTATTTTTATCACAGGAGTTCTGATGCAATTTGTCATAAACACACCTGTCGCAGCGTTCATGAATTTCTTAACAAATTGGCTTGAAAGCCTTGGAACTGGAAACCTTGTTTTAATGGGTATTATTTTAGGCGGTATGATGGCTATCGACATGGGCGGCCCGCTTAATAAAGCGGCGTTCACTTTTGGAATTGCGATGATCGATGCCGGAAACTATGCACCGCATGCGGCCATCATGGCGGGCGGAATGGCTCCGCCGCTTGGAATCGCACTGGCGACTACATTCTTTAAACACAAATTCTCTAAACGTGACCGTGAAGCCGGTATTACGTGCTACTTCATGGGAGCAGCTTTCGTTACAGAAGGCGCCATCCCGTTTGCAGCGGCTGATCCGCTTCGCGTCATCCCTGCAGCCGTTGTCGGTTCTGCGGTAGCGGGCGGGTTGACAGAGTTTTTCCGGGTAACGCTTCCTGCACCGCACGGAGGAATATTCGTTGCATTCATTACGAACCATCCGCTGCTTTACTTAATGAGCATCGTGATCGGAGCGATTGTAACGGCGGTTATCTTGGGAATCGTCAAAAAACCGGTTGCAGAGAAATAAACAAAAAGCGTCCTTTACGGGCGCTTTTTTCAATCATGTACGCATAGAAGCGTTATGTATTTTATGATGAGTTATGATAAAGTAAAGATGGTACATGAACTGAAACAGTGATCGTCTAGGAGGAACCACGTTGACTGAAGAACAAAAACCTACTTCTGAAAAATCGGTAAAAAGAAAATCCAACACATATTGGGAATGGGGAAAGGCCATCATTATAGCGGTTGCACTTGCGCTGTTAATCCGCCATTTCCTGTTTGAACCGTACTTAGTGGAAGGATCATCAATGTACCCGACATTACATGACGGTGAAAGGCTGTTTGTCAACAAAAGCGTCAATTATATCGGAGAAATCGAGCGGGGAGACATCGTCATTATTAACGGCGACACATCGAAAGTCCATTATGTAAAGCGGCTCATCGGAAAACCTGGAGAAACGGTGGAAATGAAAAATGACACGCTTTATATAAACGGCAAAAAAATCGCAGAACCGTACCTCGCGAGCAATAAAAAAGAAGCGAAAAAACTGGGAGTCAACCTGACGGGAGATTTCGGCCCCGTAAAGGTTCCGAAAGGCAAATACTTCGTCATGGGCGACAATCGGCTGAACTCAATGGACAGCCGGAACGGACTCGGTTTAATTGCCGAAAACCGGATCGTCGGCACCTCGAAGTTTGTGTTCTTCCCGTTTCATGATATGCGTCAGACAAAATAAAAACGCCGCGCTGCCCGATTTGGACAGCAGGCGTTTTTTATTTGGCAAACGAGGCGGCGATGGCGATGAACATTACCGTGGCCAGCACTGATCCGACAATGGCCAGAACGCTGAAAAAAAGATTCACCTGCTGCTTCTCTTTGCCGCGTTTTTCAAGCATCCGTTTTGAAAAGAGATGCGAAAACGTATAAATGAGGGCGATTCCGACGTACAAGCCGATGTCACGTGCGGTAAAGCCTGTGACGGCCAGAAAAACCCCGGTAAAGAAAATCATAAGACAATATTCTGTGAGTGTTAAAAGCTTCAACTTGTTCCTCCGTGATGAATATGTATATATATCTATTGTATCACAGGGCTCCGGGTTTGACGCCTGCATCTTTTCAAACCCGTATATTCGCAGGGAAACATTTCTCTTCCCCTTTATTCATGGTATACTTTTAATGATGATAGACACGATGGAGGATTCTAAATGATTGCTGTAAATAATGTGAGCTTGCGTTTTGCGGATCGCAAGTTATTTGAAGATGTCAATATTAAATTTACGCCGGGCAACTGCTACGGATTAATAGGCGCAAACGGTGCCGGAAAATCAACATTTTTGAAAATTTTATCCGGTGAGCTGGAGCCGCAGACCGGCGATGTCCATATGAGCCCGGGCGAACGTCTTGCCATTCTGAAGCAGAACCACTTTGAATATGAAGACTTCGAAGTGCTGAAAGTCGTCATTATGGGACATAAACGTTTATACGAAGTCATGCAGGAAAAAGACGCGATTTATATGAAGCCTGATTTTTCAGATGAAGACGGCATCCGCGCCGCTGAGCTTGAAGGAGAGTTTGCGGAATTAAACGGATGGGAAGCTGAAAGTGAAGCCGCTATTTTGTTAAAGGGCCTGGGCATCTCTGAAGACCTGCATACGAAGAAAATGGCGGACTTAGGCGGTTCAGAAAAGGTGAAAGTGCTTTTGGCACAGGCGCTGTTCGGCAAGCCGGACGTTCTGCTGCTTGATGAACCGACCAACCACTTGGATCTGAAAGCGATTCAGTGGCTGGAAGAGTTTTTAATCAACTTTGAGAACACAGTCATCGTCGTATCCCATGACCGTCACTTTTTAAATAAAGTGTGCACGCACATCGCCGATCTTGATTTTAATAAAATTCAAGTGTACGTCGGCAACTATGATTTCTGGTATGAATCCAGCCAGCTTGCTTTAAAGCTTTCTCAGGAAGCCAACAAGAAAAAAGAAGAGCAGATTAAACAGCTTCAGGAGTTCGTGGCCAGATTCAGCGCCAACGCCTCTAAATCAAAGCAGGCGACATCAAGAAAGAAACTCCTTGATAAAATCACGCTTGATGATATCAAACCGTCATCACGCCGTTATCCTTATGTCAATTTCACGCCGGAACGTGAGATCGGAAATGACGTGCTGCGGGTTGAAGGCTTAACAAAAACGATTGACGGGGTTAAGGTGCTTGATAACGTCAGCTTTATTATGAACAGAGAAGATAAAATCGCTTTTACGGGCCGCAACGAACTTGCCGTTACGACATTGTTTAAAATCATTTCCGGGGAAATGGAAGCAGACAGCGGCACATTTAAATGGGGCGTGACCACTTCTCAGGCGTACTTCCCTAAAGACAACAGCGAATATTTTGACGGCAGCGACGCGAACCTTGTTGACTGGCTCCGCCAGTACTCGCCGCATGACCAAAGCGAAAGCTTTCTGCGCGGTTTCTTAGGACGCATGCTGTTCTCAGGAGAAGAAGTCAACAAAAAATCAAACGTTCTTTCCGGAGGAGAAAAAGTGCGCTGCATGCTTTCAAAAGCGATGCTTTCCGGCGCGAATATTTTAATTCTGGATGAACCGACAAACCACTTAGATTTGGAATCCATTACGGCGCTTAACAACGGCTTAATCAGCTTTAAAGGCGCTATGCTGTTTTCATCTCATGACCATCAGTTTGTACAGACAATTGCCAACCGCATCATTGAATTAACGCCTAAAGGCATTGTTGACAAACAAATGTCTTATGACGAATTTCTTGAAAACGCAGATGTGCAGAAAAAGCTTGAAGAGCTATACGCGTAATAAAGAAGCAGAGGAGACTCTGCTTTTTTATTTATGAAAAAAGTTTTCAATCTTCTGACTTCCCGTTACAATAAATGAATACATAACTTGAAAAGAGACGGAGGAATGCATCATGAAGTTTTTAGTTGTCGGAGCTGGGGGAGTGGGCGGATATATCGGCGCGCGTCTTGCAGAAAAGGGAAATGACGTGACGTTTCTCGTCCGCAAGAAACGGGCGGAACAATTACAAGAGACGGGATTGACCGTCAAAAGTGAAAAAGGTGATGTTTCAATCAAGCCGAAATTAATCATGGCGGGCGAAGAAGGAGCATTTGACGCGGTTATCATCGCTTCAAAAGCGTATTCTTTGCAGGACGTCATTCGGGATGTCAAACCGTTTGTCAAACCTTCGTCGGTCATTATTCCTTTTTTAAACGGATACAGGCACTATCACCAGCTGTTTGAAGCTTTTTCAAAACGGCAGGTGCTGGGCGGCCTCTGCTTTATTGAGAGCGCCCTTAACGACAAAGGGGAAATTCTTCATACGAGCGCTGCCCACCGCTTTGTTTTCGGTGAATGGAACGGGGAACGCACAGAACGTATGAACGAGCTGGAAAACGCATTTGCAGGTGTGAAAGCGGATGTCATCATCAGCCGGGATATTGAAAAGGACATTTGGAAAAAATATATGTTTATTGCCGCGCAGGCGGGAGTGACCACTCTGTTTCAACAGCCGGTCGGACCGATTTTAGATACAGAAGGCGGCCGCAACACGGCAAAGCGCCTCTTTGCTGAAATCGGAGCCATTTTCAAGGCTGCCGGCATCCCGAAAGATCCTGGTCTGGAAGAAGAGAGTTATCGCACATTGACAAGCATGTCTTACCATATGAAATCGTCGATGCTGAGAGATATGGAAAAGGGCAGGGTGACGGAAGGTGATCATTTACACGGATTTTTGCTTGAGAAAGCGAAAGGCTTGGCAGTTGATACACCTGTTTTGGAAACCGTCTGCGCCAACTTGCAAATGTATGAAGCGAAATAAAAAAAGGAGGCCTGATCGCCTCCTTTTTTTATTAAAATGCCCAGTTTCCGTTTCTGAAGATCGGTTCTCTTTTGCCGTCCGCCGTAATGCCGTCGATATTCATATCTTTGGAACCGACCATAAAATCTACGTGTGTAATGCTTTCATTTAAGCCCTCTTTGACAAGCTCTTCCCGTGTCATTTGTTTGCCGCCCTCAATATTAAAGGCATACGCACTGCCGATCGCCAAGTGGTTAGAGGCGTTTTCATCGTACAGTGTGTTGTAAAATAAAATATTTGATTGTGAAATCGGTGAATCGTACGGCACTAAGGCCACTTCTCCGAGATAGTGTGAGCCTTCATCGGTTTCGACGATGCCTTTTAAAATCTCCTCGCCTTTTTCAGCTTTCACATCAACGATGCGGCCGTTTTCAAAGGTAAGAGTGAAGTTATCAATAATGTTGCCGCCGTAGCTCAGCGGTTTCGTGCTGGAAACCGTGCCGTTCACCCCGTCACGCTGCGGAAGGGTAAAAACCTCTTCTGTCGGCATGTTGGCCATGAATTCGTGCCCGCTTTCATTCACGCTTCCTGCGCCTGCCCATACATGTTTTTTCGGCAGTTCAATGGTTAAGTCTGTTCCTTCAGCCTGATAATGCAGGGCGCTGTAATGTTTTTTGTTCAGGTGTTCCACTTTTTCATGAAGATTTTGATCATGTTTTTTCCATGCTTCCACAGGGTTTTCTTCATTTACGCGGGTCGTTTTGAAAATTTCTTCCCATAAAAGCTGAACGGCTGTTTCTTCCGGCTGATCCGGGAACACTTTTTTCGCCCAGCCTGTTGAAGCGGCTCCGATCACCGTCCAGCTGACCTTATCTGATTGAATATATTGTCTGTATGTATGCAATGCTTTTCCGGCGGCTTTTTGGAACGCTGCAATCCGTTTGCCGTCAGTGCCTTTTAACAGGTCGGGGTCGGATGAGACGACAGAAATAAACGCAGCCCCTTTTTTCGCGAGCTCTTCTTTTCCTTTTGCTTCCCATTCAGGATACTCTTCAAACGCTTCAAAAGGTGCCATCTCGTATTTTAATCTGGACAGTTCATCGTCCTGCCAATTTACGGTGACGTTTTTAGCGCCTTTTTCATAAGAATGTTTGGCAAGCAGTCTGACAAGTTCCCGGACATCAGTTGAGGCATTGATTACGACATGCTGTCCTTTTTGGACATTGACGCCGACTTCTACCGCCAGCTGAGCATATGTATGTAACTTTTCAGTAAACGAACTCATCGTTCATTCCTCCTCATCGGTTTTTCTCATCATATCAAATATCGCCTCATAAAGGAAAGAAAGGAGCACAAACGAAAAAGACACAGCTTTTGCTGCGTCTTTACGGGTGATTCAGTTTTACGGCGCCGCCGGCCGGAGAATGGGGCATATTGGCCAGTGATATGCTCATACCCCCCAAAATAATTCCGCTTAAAATGACGGCTACTGCTACGCGTCTTCCCACATCTCTAAGCATATGCTTCCTCCTTAATGTTTCTCCAGTTCTCACAATATGAGCCGGCCGGAGAAAAAAGAAGCACAATCTTATTATTTAATCGCTTTTTGCAGTTTGTCGATGACGTCTAATGAACGCCCCGTGCCGATAGCCACTGATTCAAGCGGATTCGCCGCCAAATGAACGGGAACGACGATTTCATCTGTCAGCCATTCTTTCATTCCGTTTAAAAGGGAGCCTCCGCCGGTTAACACGACGCCGCGGTCAACGATATCACCGCTGAGCTCCGGCGGACAATCTTCAAGTGTCGCTCTGATCGCTTCAAGAATATGCAGGAGCGACTCACGCATCGCGTGCTGAATTTCATTAGACTGCAGTCTGATTGTCTTCGGCAGACCGGTTACAAGGTCACGCCCGCGGATTTCCATCGTTTCCGGCACATGTTCGATCAATGCAAATCCGATTTCCATTTTCACTTGTTCTGCCGTACGTTCCCCGATCAGCAGGTTGTATTTTTTTCTGACGAACGAGGCGATATCTTCATCAAGCTGGTCGCCGCCGATTCTGATTGAATGGCAGGATACGACGCCCCCGAATGAGATGATGGCGACTTCAGTCGTACCGCCGCCGATATCTACGACGACGTTTGCGACCGGCTCGTCAACAGGGAGGTCGGCCCCGATTGCAGCGGCTACGGGTTCTTCAATCAAGTGAACGTTTTTCGCTCCGCAGTTTTTGACAGCGTCACTGATGGCGCGTCGTTCAACGGCTGTTGAGCCTGAAGGCGTGCAGACGACGACATTCGGTTTGCGGAAAGTCATGCCGATTTTTTTTCCGGCTTTTTTCATAATGTGTTTTAATAAGTCAGTTGTCATATCATAATCAGCAATGACACCGTCTTTCATCGGCCGAACGGCGACGATTTTCCCCGGCGTCTTTCCGATCATGCTTTTGGCATCCGTTCCGATGGCAAGCACCGCTTTCGTTGTTGTATCTACAGCGACAACGGAAGGCTCGTTTAAAATAATTCCTTTATTTTTACTGTAAACAAGTATATTAGCGGTTCCTAAGTCGATTCCGATCTCAGTTGATTGAAACATGTTTTCACCCAATCCCTATCCTGATTTAATTGATTCTACATTTAAAGTTTCTGAGAAAAACCACGATTTTTGGGGGTTTCCGCCGGGAATGAAATGTTTTTGTAAAAAAGGAGGGAAAGTCTGTATCCCATATTTCAAAAGGATTTTCTTTTGTAAAAAAACATTCAGTTCCGGATGCTGAGAAACTTTTGCTCCGTTCCTTTCGTCTACGTTTATGAAGGATTTTCCTTGGACATAAAGAAGAGACATTAAAGGAAGTAGGGGATTTCTATGAAATCAATTGGTGTAGTAAGAAAAGTAGACGAACTCGGGCGTATTGTCATGCCGATTGAATTGAGAAGAGCATTGGATATCGCTATTAAAGATAGTATTGAATTTTTCGTTGACGGAGACAAAATTGTCTTGAAAAAATACAAGCCGCACGGCATTTGCTTAATGACGGGAGAAATTACTCCCGAAAATCAGGAGTACGGCAACGGCAAAATTATTTTAAGTCCTGAAGGAGCGAAAATGCTGCTTGAGGAAATCGAGGAAGCGTTAAAAGATAGATCATAATCAGCAAAAAGGGCGGAGCATCATTCCGTCCTTTTATTATGAACTTGTGCAAAAACTCACGGGAAAAGTAAGCGAACCTGCTCAATTAATTGGGAATAGTTATCATTTTTTAGTCAATAATGCAGTCAACAATGTTACAATATATGTAGAAATGCTAGCGGCAGGTGGGACTATGGGAAAATATCAAGCGCGTATCATTTCCTTAATCTTGGCAATGATTTTTATTATGTTTTGGGATTATTTATTTTATATGATTGAACGGAATCCGATTAACTGGCCCGTTGACATCACCTTTACCGCCGTCACATTAATCAGCGTCTGGCTGCTGGCTTATTATGTGGATAATAAAAAGCAGCTGCTGGCGGAGCTGAAGGACAGCGAGCAGAAAGCAAAGGCGCTTTCAGATGAGAAAAACCGGATCATGGACAATCTGCAGGAAATCGTTTTTCAGACGGATGCACAAGGGAATATTACATATTTGAATCAGGCCTGGACGGCGATTACGGGCCACTCCATCAGCGAATGTATGGGCACGATGTATAATGATTATTTTATAAAAGAAAAACATATTATTGATTATATAATCTCCCAAATCAAGCAGCAGTCCCCGTCAGGAATGTTTACGGCCAAATATATTAAAAGAGACGGCTCGATCTTTTGGGGAGAAGTCCATTATAAGCTGTATTATGACCGCAGACAGAAATTTGTCGGAAGCCTGGGGACGATGTCTGATATCAGTGAACGGAAAAAAGCGGTCGACGAGCTTCTGGAAACGAACGAACGCCTTGCCATGCAATCTCAAAAGCTGGCCATTGCCGGGGAGCTTGCGGCAGGAATCGCCCATGAAGTAAGAAATCCTTTAACGTCAGTCAGCGGCTTTCTCCAGCTGATGAAAGCCCAGTATCCGGAAAGAACGGATTATTTTGATATTATTTTTTCGGAGATTAAAAGGATTGACCTTGTGCTGGGGGAGCTCCTTCTGCTCGCCAAGCCGCAGACCGTGACGTTTACCGCTCATCATCTCAACCATATTTTACGGCAGGTGGCGACGCTTCTTGACACGAACGCGGTGCTGTCGAACACTGTGATTGAGAAGGATTTCAGGCAGACTGAGTCCTGTATGGTCAACGGTGACGAAAACCAGCTGAAACAGGTATTTATCAATATTATTAAAAATGCGATTGAAGCGATGCCTGACGGCGGGAATATTCATATTTATACAAAACGGGATGAAGAATACGCGGTGATCAGCATACAGGATGAAGGAAACGGCATGTCGAAAGAAAAGCTTGAAAACATCGGGAAACCGTTTTTCTCAACAAAAGATCAGGGAACGGGTCTCGGGCTTCCGATTTGTTTACGAATTCTGAAGGAGCATAATGGTAAACTTAACATTAAGAGCAAAAATGGAGAAGGCAGTACGTTTCAGGTGATTCTGCCGTTAGAAGCGGCTGCTGTCCAAAAGGAGGAAAAATAACTTGCTTCTTTTTGTATACGGTTTGTTACGGAAGCGTGAAGAAAACCATGAACTGCTGAAAGGCGCTCCGTGTGTGTGCGAGCAGGCTGCGATAAACGGCGTGCTGTACGAAACGGATAAAGGTCAGCCTGCGGCGTCTTTAGCAGAAACAGCTTTTGTGTACGGGGAATTGTATGAAACAGATCATCAGATGATCCGTAAGCTGGATGCGTATTATGCTGATTTTGATCGAAAAGAGGTTGCCGTGACGACGGATGCCGGGAATAAAACCGCCTTCGCATATGTCGTAAAGCCCGACCAGTGTGCCTCATTCAGCCGTATCAAAAGCGGAGACTGGAAAGAATACCGTTTTATGAAACGGGAGGATGACAGTCCGGTTTATTATTTCGCATACGGCTCCTGTATGGACAATGCCCGGTTTAAACAGGCGGGGGTCGACCACTTTTTTGCCGAGCCGGTCGGAGGGGCGGTTGTTGAAGGGTATTCGACGAGATTCACGTTAAGGCGTCCTGACGGTTCCAGAGCCGATCTTGTTGAAGACGGGGGACGAACTGAAGGCGTGCTGTACAAGCTCCCGTTAGAAGCGGCAACCTATCTGTACAAAAGAGAAGGTGTTGATAACCACACATACCGTCCCGCGTTCATAGAAGTGTGTGCCGGCGGCCGTGTATACAGAGGCGTCCTGACGTTTCTCGTTCTTGATAAAGCTGAGGAAATTGCGCCTCCGGGTCACTATCAGGAAGAAATCGAACGCGGATTGGATCTGTATTTATCGCCCGCCTTTTCAGAAAAGCTTAAACGCTATATGAACTCATTGCCGAAAATGTGATACTATTCCTATTAGAGATATTGTTTAAAGGAGTACTGTTATGAGAAAAGAGTTTGCCGTTATCGGTCTCGGACGCTTCGGCGGAAGTATTTGCAAAGCATTAAGTGAAGAAGGCCTTGAGGTCATGGCGATGGATATTGATGAAGATAAAGTAAATGAATACGCCAAAATCGCATCACACGCGGTCATTGGCGATTCAACCGATGAATCGGTGCTGAAAAACTTAGGGCTGCGCAACTTTGACCACGTCATTGTGGCAATCGGCGAAAATATACAGGCGAGCATTTTAACGACGCTGATCTTAAAGGAACTCGGCGTGAACACGATCACGGTTAAAGCGCAGAACGATTATCATGAGAAAGTGCTTGCGAAAATCGGGGCCGATCACATCGTCCACCCTGAACGTGACATGGCAAAACGCATCGCCCACAACATCGTATCAAATAATGTGCTTGATTATTTGGAGCTGTCCGACGAACACAGCATTGTGGAGATCGTGGCCAACAGCAGGCTTGCGGGCAACACACTGCTTGATCTGGACATCCGGGCGAAGTACGGCATTAATATCGTGGCCATCAAGAGAGAAAAAGAAGTGATCGTATCTCCGCTGGCGACTGAAATGATCCAAAAAGAAGATATTCTCATCGTTATCGGCTCTCTTACGGACATTTCCCGATTTGAAAAAAGAGTGCTTCATACAAAGTGAAAAGCCGTCCGTAAAAGGACGGTCTTTTATTATGTCAGAATAGAAAGACATTTATCATGTAAGCGGTATATTCTGCAATTTTTATTGACTATGATCAGGCGATCCGATAGCATATTGTACCATATAAAGAAAAAGAGGAGGCCTCATTTTGAACAAAGAAACACTGGCTGAACGGCTGAATGCATCAGCCGGCAGACAAAAAGCCGATACCGTCATTAAAAACGGAAAAATCATGGATGTATTTAACCAGGAATGGATTTCTGCAGATATCGCCATTACGGGCGGAGTGATCGTCGGGCTGGGCGAATATGAAGGGGAAGAAGTCATTGATGCAGAAGGTCAAATGATCGTTCCGGGCTTTATTGACGGACATGTTCATATCGAGTCCTCTATGGTTACTCCGATTGAATTTGCTAAAGCCGTCCTCCCTCACGGAGTGACTACTGTCATTACTGATCCTCACGAAATTGCGAACGTTTCCGGAGCAAAAGGCATTTCATTTATGATAGAGCAGGCGAAAAAGGCGCCGCTGAACATCCGTTTCATGCTTCCTTCCTGTGTTCCTGCCGCTAGCTTTGAACGCTCGGGAGCCGTATTAAAAGCCGAGGATTTAAAGCCTTTTTATAAGGAGAAAGAGGTGCTCGGGCTTGCGGAAGTAATGGATTATGTGTCTGTTGCGGAAGGTGAAGAGGATATGCTCCAGAAACTGCTTGATGCCAAGCGTCACGGAAAACGGATCGACGGGCATTTAGCCGGACTGTCTTCAGATATCATCAATATATACAGAACCGCAATGGTGTCAAATGATCATGAAGTGACGACAAAAGAAGAAGCGCTGGACAGAATCAGACGGGGAATGTATGTCATGCTGCGCGAAGGATCGGTGGCAAAAAATACGCTCAATGTGCTGCCGGCGGTGAATGAAAAAAACGCGCGCCGCTTTTTCTTTTGTACGGATGATAAGCATGTAGATGATCTGCTTTCAGAAGGAAGTGTGAACCACCAAGTCAAAATGGCGATAAAGGCGGGACTTGATCCATTCCTTGCGTATCAGCTCGCCAGCTTAAATGCGGCTGAGTGCTACGGCCTTGAAACAAAAGGGGCGGTAGCGCCGGGTTTTGACGCAGATCTGCTGTTCATTTCAGATGTACGGGAGGCTGCCGTCACGAAGACCATGGTCGCCGGCCGGACCGTTGCCGAGAACGGACGAACGGTTTATGAACAGTCTGCCGGTTCCTATTCGCCGGATCAGGCGCTGTTGGATACAGTGCGGCTGAGATCGCCGCTGACTGAATCGGATTTTCATATACCGATTCAAGAGGGCAAGAAAATGAATGTAATCGAAATGATACCGAATCATTTGGAGACGAGAAAAAAAGAAGTGCCTGCACCGTCTGCTGACGCGTTTTGTCCTGATACAGAAAATGATTTATTAAAAATCGCCGTCACAGAGCGGCACAGCGGCGAAAAAATGATAGGACTCGGGATTGTACAAGGGTTCGGGTTAAAAGAAGGCGCCATCGCCACAACCATTTCTCACGATTCCCATAATATCATCGCCGTCGGTACAAACGATGCCGATTTGGCAAAAGCAATCAACAGGCTCCGTGACACCGGAGGAGGATTAACAGCCGTGAAAAACGGAGAATTGCTTCACTCCGTTCCGCTTCCGATCGCCGGGCTTTTGTCTGATAAGTCGGCGGAATGGGTCAATGACAGCTTGGGCGTGCTTCATGAAAAGCTTCCTCTGCTCGGATTCACCGGTGATTTCAATCCGTTTCTCACATTATCGTTTTTAGCGCTTCCGGTGATTCCGGATATTAAAATGACAGCAGCCGGTCTGTTTGATGTCAAAGCCTTTCAGCATATTCCGCTGCAATAAAAAAACTGCACTCATTACGAGTGCAGTTTTTTTTAGACCTCCATAATGATCGGAAGGATCATCGGGCGGCGTTTTGTTTTTTCGTATAGGAACGGAGCAAGTGTATCGGTAATTTCGTTTTTAATTTCGGACCACTGCGTTGTTTTCCGATCCATTACTTTCTCCAGATGGTTCGAAATCAGCTGCTGCGCGTCATTGATCAAATCACCGGATTCTCTCATGTATACAAAACCTCTTGAGATTAAATCAGGCCCCGCCGAAACCTTAAAGTCGTCCATATTGATGCTGACAACAACGATAACAAGGCCTTCTTCTGAAAGAATGCGGCGGTCGCGGAGCACGATATTGCCGATATCACCGATTCCGCTTCCGTCAATGTAAACGGAGCCGGACGGAATTTTGCCTGCCACAGCGGCTTCTTCGCCTTTGAGGGCCAGCACTTCGCCATTATCCATGATAAAGCAGTTTTCTTCAGGTATGCCGCAATCAGTCGCGAGTTTGACGTGCATTTTCTGCATTCTGTACTCACCGTGAATCGGCATAAAGAACTTCGGTTTGATCAGGCGGAGCATTAATTTCTGCTCTTCCTGTCCGCCGTGTCCGGATGTATGAATGTCATTCAATGAACCGTGAATGACTTCTGCGCCCGCACGGTACAGCTGGTTGATGGTGCGGCTTACGCTGATTGTGTTTCCGGGAATCGGAGAGGAAGAAAAGACGACCGTATCTCCGGGATTAATGGAAATCTGCCGGTGCGTCCCGTTAGCGATACGCGATAACGCCGCCATCGGTTCACCTTGGCTTCCCGTACATAAAATCGTTACCTTATTGGCAGGCATACGATTGATTTCGTTATGCTCAATAAACGTATTTTTAGGACAGGTAATGTAACCGAGATTTTGTCCGATTTCAATAGCCGATTCCATACTGCGTCCGAATACAGCAACTTTTCTGCCGTTTAAAACGGCTGCTTCAATCACCTGCTGAAGACGGTGTATATTCGAAGCGAATGTCGCAAATATAATTCTGCCGTCCACTTTTCGGAAAATATCGTGAATGCTTTCGCCTACGCGGCGTTCTGACATGGTGAAATCAGGAACCTCACTGTTTGTACTGTCAGAAAGCAGGCACAAAACGCCTTCTTTCCCGATTTCAGCCATCTTTGTCAAGTTTGCCGGTTCGCCTACCGGTGTGAAATCGAACTTAAAGTCCCCGGTATGTACGATATTGCCCGGCGGTGTTTTGACGACGATTCCGTATGAATCCGGAATGCTGTGTGTCGTTCTGAAGAAGGATACTGACGTCTTGCGGAACTTCACGATGTCGTCTTCACCGATGATGTTTAATTTAGTCTGTCTTAACAGCCCGTGCTCTTCAAGTTTATTCCGAAGTAAGCCGATCGCGAGTTTACCGCCGTAAACGGGAATATTTACTTGTCTGAGCAGGTACGGAATACCGCCGATATGGTCTTCGTGACCGTGGGTGATAAACAGACCTTTAATTTTATCTTCATTTTTTACTAAATACGTGTAATCGGGGATTACGTAATCGATGCCGAGAAGTTCATCTTCCGGGAACTTGATTCCCGCATCAATCAGTACAATTTCATCCTGAAACTGCACCCCGTACGTATTTTTCCCGATCTCGCCCAATCCGCCGAGGGCGAAAACGGCAGTCTGGTCATTTTTTACAAATTTCATTCCGCTCATAACTCCAATACTTTAAAATTTTCGCTCTGCTTCTCATATTCTAAAAAAGCACCGTCCACAGGCTGAACAAATTCAATGTTGTATTTCTGATCTTTCAGTTTCGTTCTGACGTCCCGTTCTGAAACGCCCTCAATGTAAAGTGAATCTGTTTTTTCCCGAACAGGTACTTCGTCAGCCTTCTCTTGATAAAATACCTTATAAATCATCCAAATCTCTCCTTAAATGCCGTATGTTAGACTCGCTTATTCTATTATATTCGAAAACGGATTATAAGGAAAGTCTCGAGCAAAAAAGGGACTTTCAAAAACCGAAAGATCCCTTCTACGCGATGACTTTTTTCCGGAGCATTCCGCCCCACTGTCTTCTGAGTTTCTTCCGTAATCGGCGCAGCATCGTATACCTCCTTTAAAGCCTTTTATAGCAGTAGTATGCGGAAAAAATGAATTTGTTTTCGTGGGTAAAACTGGAATTTCATCAAGGCGGTTTTCCGGAAGAAAAACTTTCTGTATGATGATATTGAAAAAGACACGACTGATAAACGGGAAAAAGGAGAAATTGACATGAATCCAAAACTGATCTTTTTTGATATTGACGGCACGATCTATGACCATGATAAACATATTCCCGATAGCGCAAGAAACGCCGTGACGGCGCTTAAAGAGGCTGGCCATCACGTTTTTATCGCCAGCGGAAGGTCCCCGTTTATGGTAAAACCGATTCTGGAAGAGCTTGAGATTGAATCATTTATTTCATACAACGGCCAGTATGTCGTATTTGAAGGTGAGGTCATTTATAAAAATCCGCTTCCTGAAGATGCGGTTGCGCGTTTATTAAAGCAGGCGGCAGAGGGGGAGCACCCCGTCGTATTTATGGCGGAAGACACGATGAAAACGACCGCCCCCAGACATCCGCACGTCTCGGAAGGAATCGGCAGTCTGAAAGCGCCTTATCCCGAAGTTGATGAAACTTTTTATAAAGGAAAAGAAATTTATCAGCTGCTTTTATTCTGCCGCGGACATGAAGAAAAAGCATATGCCGCTTTTCCGGAGTTTGATTACGTCCGCTGGCACGAATTGTCAACGGATGTGCTTCCGAAAGGCGGTTCAAAAGCGGAAGGCATTAAAAGAGTGCTTGAGCGGCTTCCGTACGGCGTAAGTGACACTTATGCATTCGGCGACGGATTAAATGACCTTGAGATGATCCGTTTTGTCGGCACCGGGGTGGCGATGGGAAATGCGGTTCCGGAATTAAAAGCTGCCGCCGATTTCGTCACAAAGCCGGTGGATGAAGAGGGAATCAGCTGGGCCGTCAAAGAACTGGGCCTTTTGAAATAAAGAAAACCGGCACTTTGGGAAGTGCCGGTTATTTTTAACGGTCAATGGCAATGGCGTTTTCAGGTTCTTTGAACGGATTTTCTTTATCGATATGGTCGTAAAACATCACGCCGTTCAGATGATCGATTTCGTGCTGAAACACGATGGCCGGAAAACCTTTGAGGCGGATGTCAATCTGTTCTCCTTCAAGCGTCACCGCCTTTACGCGGATGCGGGCGTAGCGCGGCACATAGCCGGGAATGGGTTCGTCTACCGACAGGCAGCCTTCTCCGCTCGTCAAGTAGCTTTTTTCCACTGAGTGGCTGACGATCTTAGGGTTAAAAAGAGCATAGCTGTATAAAGTGCCTTTCGCATCTTCTGCATGGACGGCGATCATCCGTTTTTTTACGTCTGTTTGGGGAGCGGCAAGACCGACGCCCGGACGAAGCTTGTATTTCTCGGCTAATTCAGGATTTTGGCTGTTTTTCACAAACTCAATCATATCAGCAAGATGCTGTTTTTCTTCGTCAGAAGCGGGAAGCTGAACCTCTTCAGCGATCTCTCTGAGCGCGGGATGTCCGTCTCGTACAATATTTTCCATAGTAATCAAGAAACTTCACTCCTAAAGCTTAATATGTAAATTATAGCGAATTTCTTTATCGCGGCGCAATGAAACAATTGGCCGGCCATAGCAGGCCGGCCGATGTCATGGTGTATAATGTCAGCAGCCGCAGCCTAAATAAGCGGCACCGACGATGATTAATAAGATAAACAATACGACGATTAATGCGAATGTGCGGCCGTATCCGCCGCCGCAGCCGTAACCGTAACCGCCGCCATAACCATATCCGCCGCCGCAACAACCGCCGCCAAATCCGCCGCCAAATCCATATCCGTACATAAAAAAACCTCCTCTTTTAATTACGCTGTCCCTCTGTCAGCAGGGCCGGCGTCTACTATAAACTATGTAAAAGCCAAAAAGATGTATGGTCATCCGCCCTGTTTTCTCAATTTTTTACGCAAGTATTCTTTGAAAGCACCGTAAGCGTCTTTACACGGTCATGCCAATTACAGCTCAGCTATTGTCAAAAAGCGTTCGGGCTTCTATAGTGGAAATTGTCAAGATTGGGGGATTTTAAGTGAATATGATTCAAAAAAAGGTATTAGCAGGAATCGGAGCGCTCGGCGCCGCAAGTATGCTTCTTGCCGGCTGCGGGGGAAAAGATCCGGTTGAATCGCTTCATGACTCGATGGAAAAAGCCGTTCAAGCGGAAAAACCGTTTCAAAAAGAGCAGAAAACATTAGAAAAATTGGAGAAAAAAGAGCATAAGCTATACGACAGCGCGGTTAAACTGAATATGGATGATTACCAGAAAATTGTCACACTGTCTGATCAGGCTCTGAGCAATGCAAATCAGCGAAAAAAACATCTGAAAGCAGAAAAAGACAGTATTGATGATTCAAAAAAAGCGTTTGAATCCGCAAAAAAAACTTCTCAAGAAATAAAGGATAAGAAAGTAAAAGAAAAAGCCGGGCATGCTGTCGCTTTAATGGAGAAAAGGTATGCATCTTATGATCTTTTGTACAAAAAGTACGAAAAAGCCATTTCACTTGATAAGGACCTTTATAAACTGATTAAAGATAAAAAGCTCACATTAGCGCAGCTGGAAGAGCAAATCAGCAAAGTAAACTCAGTTTACGAAAAGGTGCATAAACAAGCAGATGAGTTCAATCAATTTACTAAAGACTACAACAAAGAGAAAGAACTATTATTCCGCAAATAGTATAGTGAAGGCATATCGGCATGGGCTGATGAACTGATAACAACCGAGTTCAGCCGCCTGTAAAAAGGCGGCTGAAGAATTGGTATATACGTGTGTTTCCCATTGACAACAAGTAAATCATGGTATAGTATTTATTTAGGGAAATATTCACATAAAACCAATCGTTGTTTCGGCACGTTGGAATGTTTTTATTATATTGATATATATAAAACAGAATGAAAATGCGATTTTAATTATCGGAAAATTCTATCTATTTATATTTACGGCGATATGATATTTGTACATGCTTTTGCTTTTAAACCTTTATCCGGCATAAAGGTTTTTTTATTTTGCTTCGTAATGCTTATTAAGTAAGGATGCTGAGAGTAAACGACAATTTTAAAATTGAAGTGAAAAACGTTAATCAAAATCGGAACGAAAAGAAACGGCAGAAATACGGAACAGGAGGAAAACAAATGCTTGCTTACGTCTTTCCCGGACAGGGAGCGCAGTTTAAAGGAATGGGCAGAGACTTATTCGATGAATTCAGTGAGCTCATTAAAAAGGCAGATCATATTTTAGGATACTCCATAAAGGATTTATGCCTTTCAGATGAAAAAGAAAGGCTGACTGATACGAAGTATACACAGCCTGCAATTTATACAGTGAGCGCACTGCAATATTTAAAGGGTTTAAAAGAAGGTCATACACGCCCTGATGCTGTTGCAGGACATAGTCTGGGTGAATATACTGCGCTTTTTGCGGCCGGCGTTTTTAATTTTGAAACAGGTCTCCGGCTGGTTGCTAAAAGAGGCGAGTTAATGAGTGAGGCTTCCGAGGGCGGAATGGCTGCCGTGATCGGACTGGATGAGCATCACATAAAAAAAATACTTCAAAAGTATGAACTCGGCCAAATAGATATCGCCAATTACAATACATCTTCACAAATTGTGATAGCAGGGGCTGCAGAAGAGATAAAGCGGGCAGCCTCTTTTTTTGAAAAAGAAGGGGCGAAAGCTTATATCGTATTGCAAGTCGGCGGAGCTTTTCATTCTCGTTTCATGGAAAGTGCACAGCGTGAATTTGCGGAATTTATCGAGGAGTTTCATTTTTCTGAATTGAATTTCCCGGTCATTTCTAACTATACGGCAAGACCTTATAAACAAGAAGATATCAAACGGAATTTAATTGAACAAATAACAAACTCAGTAAAATGGACTGAAAGCATCAGGTATCTAATGGGACAAGGCGTCACTCTGTTTGAAGAGATCGGTCCTGGAAACATTCTGACTAAATTAATTCAAACCATACAAAGAGATGAGGAACCGCTTACTATCAGTGCGCCGGAAGACAGTCTCTTTTTTTCTGAAGGGAACAAGGACAATTCGGAAAGCGGGAAAGAGCATAGCCTCTTGGCCGAAAATATAGAGAGCGGTGCAGCTTCACCGGTGTCCCGATTGGGTGATCAATCTTTCAAAGAAGATTACGGTTTGACATACGCGTATTTGGCAGGTGCGATGCATAGAGGGATCTCTTCCGCTGAAATGCTGATCCGCCTCGGGAAGAAAGGAATGCTGGGGTTCTTTGGCACAGCGGGTTTACCTATAAGGGAAATTGAACAGGCCCTTATTTCTATTAAGAAGACACTCAAAAATGGCCAGCCCTACGGAATGAATCTGCGATTTGAGCCGGATCATCAAGATAGAGAAAAGGAATTGATAGATTTATATATCAAGCATGACGTACGAGTAATAGAAGCGTCTTCGTATTTTTCCGTCAGCGCACCATTAATTTATTACAAAGCGCATCAGTTGAAGATAGACAAAAGCGGCAGGGTCATACCTCATAATCGGATCATTGCCAAAGTTTCACGGCCGGAAGTTGCGGCCGCATTTCTGAGTCCGCCTCCTCCAAGTATCGTAAAGAGAATGTGTCAGCACGGTATGCTGACGGAAGAGCAGGCGGAGTGGCTCAGCCGTATTCCGGCAGCAGACGATATCATTATTGAAGCAGATTGCGGAAGTAATACTGAACAGGGCTCATTGACAGCGATGCTGCCGTTTTTTGTTAACCTGCGGG
The DNA here is from genome assembly GCF_040311405.1 of Bacillus sp. FSL K6-2865. Classification (NCBI taxonomy): domain Bacteria; kingdom Bacillati; phylum Bacillota; class Bacilli; order Caryophanales; family Bacillaceae; genus Bacillus; species Bacillus sp. FSL K6-2865. The sequence continues at coordinate 1,437,355 of NZ_CP152036.1, forward strand.
ATGAAATGATGGAAACACACAAATACGCAAGGAAGATAAGGGTCGGGGCTGCGGGAGGAATCGGAACTCCCGAGTCTGCCGCGTCTGCTTTTTTAATGGGCGCTGATTTTATTATGACGGGATCCATTAATCAATGTACAGTTGAAGCCGAAACAAGCGGTTTTGTTAAAGAAATGCTGAGTGAGACAGGAATATGCGATACTGCTTATGCGCCTTCGGAGACTCTGTTTGAGTTCGGAACAAAGGTGCAGGTGCTGAAAAAGGGCACGCTGTTTCCGGTCAGGGCAAATAAATTATTTCAAATCTACCTACAATATGAGTCTTTGAGTGAGATAGATGAAAAGACAAAGATTCAGCTCGAAAACGATTATTTTAACAAGACTGTTGATGAAATCTACGAAAGCTTAATAGAAAAACAGCCGAACCTGGCCCAAAAAGCTGAGCGCAATCAAAAATATAAGATGCTGTTACTATTTAAGTGGTATTTGCAGAGAGGATGTCTGCTTGCTTTGGAAGGGCAGGAAGAACAAAAGGTGAATTTCCAAGTTCATTGCGGCCCGTCTTTAGGCGCTTTTAATCATTGGGTAAAGGGCACGGATTTGGAATCATGGAGAAACAGACATGTCGATGACATTGGTGAAAAATTGATGAATGAGACCGAAAGTCTGCTAAGGCGCAGATTGAATACGTTATTTCTACACTAAAGAAGGAGCGGGTGGAGGCCAATGGTTCATTTGAATAAACAGAGTGCGGATATCGCGATAATCGGGGTTGCTTGCAGATTCCCCGATGCAGATCATTATCATGAATTCTGGGAAAACATAAATAGCGGCAAAGATTCCATCCGGGAAGTGCCGATTGAACGGTGGGATCCCGAACTTTATTATTCAGCTGATATCAGTATACCGAACAAAACAATCAGCAAGTGGGGAGGTTTTATTCATAAAGCTGACCATTTCGACCATAAGTTTTTTAATATCTCTCCCCGGGAAGCGAAAAACATGGATCCTGAGCAAAGAATCCTTTTAGAAGAAACTTGGCGGTGCATCGAAGATTCCGGGGTTTCTTTGCAGGATCTCCAGCGTAAAACCACTTCTGTTTTTGCGGGTATTATGAATTCTGACTACCGGCAGACAGGTCATGCTGAATCGGAAATCGACAGTTATGCCTGTTTAGGAAGTTTCGAAGCTATGCTTTCCAACCGGCTTTCATACACATTCGGTTTGACCGGAAAAAGCATGTCTGTAAATGCCGCTTGTGCATCATCGCTTGTTGCTTTACATGAAGCGGTTAAGTCATTGCGGACAAAAGAAAGCGATTATGCAATCGCATCGGGAGTAAACTTGAATTTCCAACCCGGAAAATATATTTCTTTTTCCAAAGCCAGAATGCTGAGTCCTGACGGCAAATGTAAAACCTTTGACGCAGCAGCGAACGGGTACGTTCCCGGAGAAGGGGCAGGCGTTGTATTGCTGCAGCGCCTTGGTGATGCAGTAAAAGCCGGTCACCATATATACGGGATCATAAAAGGGACAGCTGTTAATCATGGCGGTAAAACCCGTTCCATAACCGCTCCCAGAGCAGAAGCGCAGTGCCGGGTCATCTCAGAAGCTTTACACAACGCTGCTGTCGATGCTGCGACGGTTTCTTACGTAGAAGCACATGGCACAGGAACATCTCTGGGCGATCCGATAGAAATAGAAGCATTGACAAAAGCGTATCGGCAATATACTGAGGATACTCAATATTGCAGGATCGGAAGTGTGAAAACAAATATCGGTCATACAGAAGCAGCAGCGGGAATGGCCGGATTGATAAAAGTTCTAATGATGATGAAACACCGGAGGGTGCCGAAAAGCCTGAATGTACATACGGTAAACCCAATTATACAGTTTGAAAAAACACCGTTTAGGCCGGCGCTTGATTCAAGTGATTGGAAGGCGGCAGACGGGGCTCCGCTCAGGGCGGGAATCAGCTCCTTCGGTTTTGGGGGTGTTAACTCTCACGTCATCATCGAAGAATTTATACATACAAAAGACGAATCTGATAGAAAAGGAAGGGTACCCTTCCTTTTTTCCGCTAAAAGTGAAGAAAGCATGAAACAAATGATACATCATTGGAGAACCTTTGCTGACGATTCAGAGGAATTTTGCAAAATATCAAATGAAGTGATCAGCAGCACCCTTTTAACAAGGACATCGTTTGATTACAGGGCTGGTTTATTGGCAGGCAGCAAGGAGGAATTTAAAAATCAGCTTAAAGAGGGATTGAGTTTTCGGAGGAAACAAGATTCTGAATGGGCGCTTGCCATCGGTGACTTCAAATGGGAAAGTTATAAACAATTTGCCGTTTTGAAACGGGTGTTCCCTGATTTAGAAAAGAACGTAAGGCCGGTGCTGAAGGGTATACCAACATTGCACAGTTCATTTAAAAGAAAATGGACACCTGAGAAAATCCGCTTGTATTCTTTAGTTATCAATACGGAAATCATAAAAAGTATCCTGGCATCCGGTTTTAAGCCAAGCCTCATTACAGGCGCCGGAGACGGATATTACGTCGCTCTTGCAGCAGCGGATATCATCAAAATTGAAAAGGCCATTTCTGTCATCACAGGCGCTGAAAAACCTTCGCATTTATCCTGTGAGCCGCCGTCCATTCCATTTGTCAATCCGTACACTTCAAAAACGTACCCGCCGGTTCGATTAAATGAAGAATATGTAAGGGTGCTGCTGAACGGTCTGAGCTTCCCGGCTGATTTTGCAGACCGCCTGTACGGGAAAACACGGCTGCTTCTTGAGCACCAATATACGTTTAAAGGGTTTTTAGAAGAGTGGGATAAAGCGGGGAAGACTCAGGAAATCGAGATTTTATCTTATATTGTGAAGCGCACGGCGGATAAAAGAAACGCATTGCCGGCTGATGAGGAAGCGGCGATCATGGCTATCCTTGCCTCTATGAGAAGACTGTATAAGAGATGGGATTTAACAGATTATGATGGATTCTTTAATAATGATTATGTTCTGGAAATATTAAATTTACTGGATGAAGGAATCTTGTCTAAAGAACTTTTTCTGAGCATGTTATTGAAAAAGCAAGACGGAATTAAACAGGCTGTTGCTTGTATTAATGAGCAGCCGGCAGGTTTTTATGATAAAACTCGTTTTCCGTTGATGACAGAATACAATCAAATGGATGCCGTGTCTCAGGAGATAGCTGACCATATGCCGCTTCACACGGAAGAAAAGGGAACGGAGCCGGATGTGAATATTTCTGATTTTTCAGTTTTTCAATTCGGATCGCTCCCTCCATCAGCAAAACTAAACAAAGCGGCTGCTTTTGAAGCGGACAAACCAGCCGATGAGGCTCTATATCATTCATTTATGCAAATGTGGCTTTCAGGAGAAGAGATTGAATGGGCGAAACTAGGTGATGATCATAAAAGAAAAGCCCCGCTTCCGCCTTATCCGTTTGAGCGCTCTCAATTTTCTTTAAACCCTCAGCCGGTAAAATCAGACACGGCTTTTTCAGAAAAGAAGAATCAGGCACTTTATACGCCGGTATGGAAAGAAACCGCAATTGAGAATGAAGCGGGCAGCCGACAAGCCTGTACTATTTTGTTGTTCTCCGGGAATAAAGACTATTTTGAAGAGCTGAAAAAAAGAGAGAATACGTCCGCATATCTTATTATGCCCGGTGAGCGTTTAGAGCAGATAAGCGACAGTGTTTTCACGATCAACAGGCAGCGTCCCGAAGATTATCAAGGTGTCATTCGTCTGTTAAAGGAAAAAGGCGCAGCGCCCGATGCAATTTTGCATACGTGGTCTGAAAAACAGCCTGAACTGGAAGAAACACTCGAATCAGGAATTTATTCCGTGTTTTATCTGACTAAGGCTTTAATCAGCGAGAACCTTATAAATAAAGTAACGTTCATTTATACATTCAGCGCGAATCAAAAAGAAAAATTGCCGTATTTTGAAGGTATGAACGGTTTTTTAAATTCGGTAAAACAAGAATACCCGCAGCTTCATTGTAAGACGGTTTGCTTTGAACATGATTCTGCATCCGTTTCATTTTCAGAGAAGGCTGACATTCTTTATAAAGAAATAAACACAGCGCCTGATCGGCATCTTTATATCAAGTACAGAGGCTGCGTAAGATATGCACGGATGTTAGAGAAGCAGAGAGAAACAAACAGAAAGACCGTTCAATACCCTGAAAAAGATAAAGTGTATTTAATTACAGGGGGATTCGGGGGGATTGGCAGTAAAGTCGCTGAATATTGCGCGAAAACTGAAAGGTCCACCATTATCCTATCGGGGCGATCTGTTTTAAACGGAGATAAGCAGAAACATTTAGAATACCTGAACAGCTTTAAAGCCAAGGTTTATTATATACAGGCGAATATATCCGATAAAGAAGCGGTAAAAAAAATGATTGACGGTATTACCGATCAGCATGCCGGTCTTCATGGCGTCATTCATTGTGCAGGAGTTATCAGAGACTCGCTGCTTTTTCGAAAAACAAAGCAGGAACTTTCAGAGGTGATTGCTCCGAAAGTTCATGGTGCATTGAATCTTGATCATGCAACGAAGTCGCTGGAATTGGATTTTTTCGCCGTTTTTTCTTCAGTCGTCTCTATTGCAGGGAACGAAGGCCAATGTGATTATGCATATGCAAACGGCTTTTTAGATCATTTTGCCGAATATCGGGAACAGAAACGGCAAAATTCTCTGCGCAGCGGCCGCACGCTGACAATCAATTGGCCTTTATGGCAAGACATCGGAATGGGGGCGAACCTGTCAGGTCAAGGGCGGACGTCTCTTTTTCATGGTTCCGGGCTCGAAGAACTTCCTGCTGAAGACGGAACGCAATGGTTTTCGCGGATTGTAACTTCGGGTCAGCTGCATAATATTGCAGTCTGCGGTGATCATGAGCGCTTTGAACAATTTATGCGGCAGAGATTTTTGACGGATGAAACAGAGACAGGCAGTGCCATTCCTTTGGCTCAAGGCGATATTTTGGATCAGACAGTTTTGTTTTTAACCAATATCATCTCCTCTGAGATCGGTGCAGAACGGGAAGAGATCGATCAAGATGTGCATCTGGCTGAATATGGAATGGATTCGGTTATGATTCATCAATGCAACACAAAGCTGGAGCAGTCACTGGGAGCAATTTCGAAAACGCTTTTATTTGAATTTCATACAATCAGAGATTTAGCAGATCATCTTGTAAAGGAATATCCGGATCGGCTGGGGCGTTTATTTTCACGGGAGGAAAAAGGAAAACAGATTCAGAGCATTACCCCCGCCAGGCCGGAACAAAACATCACTGCACCTGCGGCGGAGGAAAAAGAACATCTTGACGGGATAGCGGTAATCGGTATCAGCGGCCGTTATCCCGGGGCTGAAAATATCGAAGAATTGTGGGAGCTTCTATCAAAAGAGAGAACCGCAATCACAGAAATTCCGAAAGAACGATGGAATTATGAGACCTACTATGATCCAGACCCCGCTAAAGCGCATGAGGGGAAAATTTATTGCAAATGGGGCGGATTTTTAAAGAATGCTGAATCATTTGATTCTTTGTTTTTCCAAATATCGCCGAGAGAAGCAGAAGCGATGGATCCTCAGGAACGAATATTTCTCGAAACCGTATGGAAAGCATTTGAAGATTCGGGATATACCATTGAAGGGTTGAGAAAGCAGACCGAAAAACATGTCGGTGTATTTGCGGGAGTGACGACCAATTCTTACAAGCTGCTCGGCGAAAGAATACCGACGGACAAAAACGATGTACTTCCAAATTCGTTCCCATGGTCTCTCGCGAACAGAGTGTCTTACACATTTGACTTTACAGGTCCCAGTGTCCCTGTAGATACGGCTTGTTCTTCATCCTTAACGGCAATTCACATGGCTTGCCAAAGTTTAACAAAGGGTGAGTGCTCGGTTGCGGTTGCGGGAGGAGTAAATTTGTATCTTCATCCTTCTGACTATTTATACCGATGTCAGATGGGGATGCTTTCAAAATCGGGAAAATGCAGAAGTTTTGGAGAAGGCGGCGACGGTTTCGTGCCCGGGGAAGGTGTCGGGGCCGTTATTCTTAAACCGCTTAAAGATGCCATACGTGATAATGATACTGTGTACGCCGTCATTAAAGGAACGGCAATTAATCATGGCGGAAAGACAAATGGCTATACGGTGCCTAATCCTGCCGCACAGGCGGATTTAATTCAAGGAGCTCTTAAAGCGGCCGGTTGGAGCGCCAGAAGTGTCAGCTTTATTGAAGCCCACGGCACGGGAACGCCGCTGGGTGACCCGATTGAAGTCCGAGGCCTGACCAAGGCGTTTAGAGCTTATACCGAAGATGTTTCATATTGCTCTCTCGGATCGATTAAATCTAACATCGGCCACCTGGAAGCGGCCGCGGGTATTGCCGGCCTGACAAAGATTATCTTACAAATGAAGTATAAAAAAATAGCCGCAACACTGCATGCTGAACGGGTGCATCCGGATCTTTATCTGGAAGAGACACCTTTTTGTCTTCAACAGGAAACCGCCGACTGGATAAAACCCGCGAATGAAAAACATTCTGACAGCAAATATCCGCGGCGTGCGGGATTAAGTTCTTTCGGAGCGGGCGGGGCAAATGCTCATATCCTTGTGGAAGAGTATGAGTCTGCTGCTGACTGTCATACGAGGCGTGAGGAAAGTGAGGAACTTATCGTACTCTCAGCCAAGCATTCACTGAGTTTACGGGAATCAGCAAAACAGCTGGAGGAATATCTTCAAAAGGCCCGTCATAAGCAGGGCGAGTTTTTACAGCAAGCGGGAACAAACAAGCCGCTTCACCTTTCTGATATTGCGTATACCCTTCTTGAAGGGCGTGAAGCCATGCCGGAAAGGCTTGCTGTCATTTCAAATAATATCGATGATCTGATGTTGAAATTAAATCACTTTTATAATGGAATTGACGATTACGAAATATTTAGAGGGAAAAAACTGAATCATAAACGCGGACAGCGGCAATCGGATCTTCCGCTCAAATCCGGCAGCACCACATTAGCCGAAATGGCTGAATTCTGGGTATCAGGAGGCAATTTAAGCTGGGATGACTTCCGCACCGGCAGAAAACCGGCAAAAATTGCCCTGCCGACTTACCCTTTCTTAAAAAACAGACTGTGGGTGTCAAATAAGGCGCAAACAACATCAGCAGCTGATAAAGCTCCTTTATTTGATTTTTCAGCTGGTGAGTGCCGATTTTATAAAACGCTTTCAGATTCTGAATATTATGTAAAAGACCATGTTGTGCATGGGAATATGGTTCTGCCCGGAGCGGCAATCATCGAAGCGGCCAGAGAAGCGGGAGAGAGGCTGTACGGAAAATCAGTCATAAAACTGAGTCAGGTTGTATGGGCGGTTCCGATAACCGTTGAAAAAGAAAAGACGATAATGATAGATCTGCTGCCGAATCAAAAAGACGGAAGATTTGTGGTGAAAACCGATATGCAACCTGAAGCGGCAGTTCACTGCCAAGGAAACATTATCACATGCGGAGATCAAGATGCCTCTCATACAGAGCATTTTCAATTGGACAGCTGGTTAACCGGACAGAAAAGATTAATCAGCGGCGCTGAGTGTTATAGGACCTTCCGGCAGAGCGGTTTGGACTATGGAACCAGTTTTCAGGTAATAAAACAGCTGTTTATTCATGAAAATGCTGTTCTTGCACGAATATCACTTCCTGAGAGCATTCATAAAAAATCCGGCACGCTGCTGGAACCGTGTTTATTGGATGGCATTTTTCAATCCACAACAGGGTTTACGTCCGGTCAGGAAGACGATCACACCGCATATTTGCCTTTTGAATTAGGTGAGCTGGAGATTCTTCACGCACCTTCGGCAAACGGCTATGCTTACATTACAGCTGCCGATGAAAGACAACATGATGATGTCAAAAGGTTTCATATACTATTTATGGATGAAAACGGATCTGTAAGTCTTAAAATAAAAAACTTAGCGTTGAAGGCATTAAGGGCTGCACCGCAGACTCAGGATGAGCGGCATTCAGTTAAGTATTACACAGATATGTGGAAGCGGGCCCCTCTGCTTCATCAGCCTGAAGCCAGCGGTTTAAACAGCTGCCTTGTGATTTCACTCCGTCGGGATATATCAGAACCGCTGATCCGCCAGGCATATAAAGATATCGGCCTGAACATGATCTTTGTCCGCCATGGCGGCAGTTTTCAAGAAAAAGAAGCTGATTCCTTTGAATTGAACAGCGTCAAACTTGACGGCTATAAGAAATTGCTGGCGATTCTTAAAGAAAGACAAGTGACAATTGACCGCGTCATTTTAATCGGGATGAGCCCTGAAACGGGAATTGAGCAGAACATTCGTGAAAAGCTGGAAGAGGCTGTTTTGCCGGTTTTCAATGTAACGAAAGCTCTGTTAGCAACAATCCCAAGACATAAAATCCTGATATCACATGTATTTTTCACAAGGGAAAATCAAATCTTACCTTATCAAATGGCAATCAGCGGCTTTTTTAGGTCGCTTCATTTAGAACATCCTATGTTGTCCGGTAAAAATATTGAAATACACAGCGACGAAATTCAGTTACAGCTGAACACCGGTCTGCCTGAATTAAAAAACCTTGTGAAAGAAACAATCATCAGCGATGATACTTCAGAAATCAGATACAGAGATGGAATCAGGCAGGTAAAGCACTCTGCAGAAATTGAAAGTGCCGAGCCCCCCGAAAAGATGGAAGTAAAAGAAGGGGGAGTTTACCTCATTACAGGAGGAACAGGCGGTCTGGGACTGATTTTCGCCAGACATCTTGTGCGAAAAGGGAGAATAAAACTTGTCCTTATCGGCAGGTCAGAGCTTTCTGAGGAAGCCGTAAGCAATGTAAAAGAGCTCGAAAAAAACGGATCAGAGGTTTTTTATGTAAGAACCGATATTTCTGATAAGGAAAATGTCAATAACCTGATAAAACTCGTCAAAAACAAATTAGGTCCTGTTAAAGGAATTATTCACAGCGCCGGTGTGATAAAAGATTCATTACTCATCAATAAGCGTGAAGAGGATCTCGATTCAGTTTTGGCCAGCAAGGTTTACGGAACAATATGGCTTGACCGGTATACAGACAGAGAACCTCTGGACTTTTTTGTTATGTTTTCATCTATCAGCGCAATAATCGGGAATGCCGGACAAACTGATTATGCTTATGCAAACCGGTTTATGGATTATTTTGCGGAAATGAGAGCGGCGGAAAATAAACCTGGAAAAACAGTCTCGATTAATTGGCCTTTATGGAAAGAAGGCGGTATGCAAATTGATATTCATTCAGAGAAGTTCCTTTATGACCGTTTCGGAATGCTGCCTCTGGGAAAACGGGAAGGCCTTGCAGCATTTGATCAAGCAATGACAGGGTGTGAACATCAAATAATGGTATTTAGCGGTAATGAATTAAAGCTGGAACGAATGATAACGATTGACAGCGGAAAAAGTGATCCGGCAATCGCCGACGAAAATCACGAACCGAAAGAGCTGTCAATAACTGAATCTTTAAAAAGCACTTTGACGCGCATCATCACCGGCGTATTAAAAATTGAAGAACGGGAATTTGATTTTGAACTGCCGATAAGTGAATACGGATTTGATTCAATTATGTTTACAATGCTGGGCAACGAATTAAACGAAACATTAGGAATATCAATGATGCCGTCAGATTTTTTCGGTCTTACTGATTTTAATGAACTTCTTGAGTTTTTAAAGAGTGAGTATTCCGAGGAGCTTCATCTCTGCGGTTCTTTTTCTTCAGATGAATCTGCGGCGAAAGACCGGAGAGAAAATCTGATTGAGGGCATCGCAAAGATGATGTCAAGTATTTTGAAGATTGACAGAAAGGAAATAGAAGAAGAGATTTCATTCGGCGAGTACGGATTTGATTCTATTACGTTTACCAGACTCGGAAATGAAATCAATCAACAATATGGTACGGAATTGTTGCCGTCCATTTTCTTTGAATGCAATTCACTGGCTGAAATGACTGATTATGTAATCGAGCAATACGGAGAAATCCTTTTTGCTGAGACAGAATCTTTTTCTGCAGCTGACGAAAAAACATTGTACAGCACGCCTCCGCCGGAATCCTATGAACATTCCCCTGAGCCTGAAAACAAAACCAGGCAAGAGGAAAGACATATGAATGAGCCGGTTGCAATAGTGGGAATAAGCGGCCGTTTCCCCCAAACAGATACGCTGGAAGACTTTTGGAAAGGAATTGAAAAAGGGCGGGATATGATTACAGACATTCCTGAAGACCGTTGGAACTGGAAAGAGTTTGACGGCGATCCGATCAGGGACGTCAATAGAACAAAAATAAAAAAAGGCGGATTTATCAAAGGCGCGGACAGTTTTGATCCGTTGTTTTTCGGGATTTCTCCCGCCGAAGCAGAATTAATGGATCCCCAGCAAAGAATTTTTATGGAGACTGTATGGAAAACAATAGAAGATGCGGGATATAAGCCGTCTGATTTGGCAGGGACGAAAACCGCGGTGTTTGCAGGGGTCGCCACAACGGATTATGCTGAACGTCTGAATGAAAATGGTGTCTCTGTTCAGGCGCAGACCGCAACCGGTTTAAATCATTGTATATTGGCAAATCGTATTTCTTACCAGCTGAACCTGACGGGTCCGAGCGAACCGATTGACACTGCCTGTTCAAGTTCGTTAGTTGCACTCCATCGTGCGGCTGAGGGGATTCAAAGAGGCGATTTTGAAATGGCGATTGCAGGCGGAGTGCATATTATGACAAGCCCTACTCTGTTTATAGCTTTTGATAAAGCAGGTATGCTTTCCAAAGACGGAAAGTGCAAAACGTTCGATAAAAGCGCTGACGGCTATGTAAGGAGTGAAGGGGCGGCTGCAGTATTGCTTAAGCCGCTCAGCAAAGCACAGGCAGACGGTGATCATATATATGGTTTGATTAAAGGGTCAGCTGTAAATCACGGCGGCCGCGCCAATTCTTTGACAGCTCCGAATCCGAACGCTCAGGCGGACTTATTAACCGAAGCTTGGCGGAAGGCGGGGGTCAGCCCTGCCACTGCGGGATATATAGAAGCGCATGGCACAGGGACAAGTCTTGGCGATCCGATTGAAGTGAACAGCATCATAAAGGCATTTAAAACGTTATATCAAGAATGGGACATTCCTTTTGCGAAACAGAAATGCTGCGGAATCGGGTCTGTGAAAACAAACATCGGCCATCTCGAAACCGCTGCCGGAATAGCCGGAGTGCTGAAAGTGTTACTGGCTTTTAAATATCGCAAACTTCCGGGACTCGCCCATTTTTCAGAACTCAATCCATACATCAAACTGGAAAATACGCCATTTTATATCACAGAAACCGCTCAAAAGTGGAATCCGATAAAAGATGAAGAGAACAACGATCTGCCGAGGAGAGCGGGTGTCAGCTCATTCGGATTCGGCGGTGTGAACGCGCATATTGTTTTAGAGGAATATAGGGAACCTCAAAAAGAAGTGCCGGAAAACAACGGTAACACACATATTTTTGTTTTATCTGCGAAAACCAAAGATCAATTACTTGAGTATATCCGGCTTATGCTTCAGTACTTGGATCGCGTGATTGCCGGTGACATGACCGTTAATGCCAGTGACATGGAATTTACATTGCAAAACGGCCGGGAAGCAATGAACGAAAGAATTGCCGTATGTGCAGCGAGTCTGACTGAGCTGAGAGATAAATACGTCAGCTTTCTTGATGACAGCAAGGTGCAAAAAGGCGTATTTATAAGCGAAAACACTAAAGAGCGCACAGCTGTTTCTGAATATATGATTGAGGAGGCTCTTCAAAGCGGAAAAGAGGAGCTGCTCGCACAATGGTGGGCCAATGGAGCCGAGTTTGAATGGAAGACAATCGGCAAAAAGAAATTGAATAGAGTGCCGCTGCCAACTTATCCGTTTGCAAAAGAGAGTTATTGGTTCACCCCGAAAAAGAACAAAAGCGAGGTTAATAGCAAAAGTCTTCACCCATTAATCAGCGAGAATGTCTCAACATTAAAGAAACAAGCATTTAAAACTGTTATTTCCGGAACTGAATTTTTCGTCACTGATCATCTTGTTTCAGGAGACTATGTGCTGCCAGGAGCCGCTTCGCTTGAAATGGCTCTTGTTTGTGCGGAAATAAGCGGAGAAAGTAAAGTATCTAAAATAAAAGACGTGATGTGGAACAGACCTATATTATATAAAGGAAAAACGCTGCACATTTATACCGACTTGGAAATGAAACAAGATAAGTTGAACGTAACGATATGTAAAGAGGGGCCGGATGGCGTGCAGCAAATCTGCACACAAAGTGAAACAGTATTCGGAGACATAAACAGCAATGCTGAGTATGTCGATATTGATAAGTTCAAACGCAGCAGTAAGGCGGTCATAAACCGGGAAGAGTGTTATCACCGCTTCAGTCGTATGGGCCTGACATATCATAGCGGTTTTCAAACGTTGAAAGCCGTATATCGCGGTGATATGGAGTTAATGGCAGAATTGGAGCTTCCGGATCATTTAGCGAACGGGTTTTCACATTTTACACTTCATCCTTCATTAATTGACGGCGGTTTTCAAGCGGCGGCATTTTTGTTAAGAGATAATGAGAAAGACGGCTTATTTGTTCCTTATTCACTTAGAGAGCTTCACATTAAGAGGGCGCTTACTGCCCGATGCCATGTTTCGGTGAAAGAAACCGGTTTTTATACGTATAACATTGATTTTATTAACGAGAGCGGCGAAATAGCCGTGAGCATGAAAGACTTTACTGTCAGAAAAGTGACCGGGGGAGAATTAACCGCAGGTCATAAAAATGAAGATCAGGAAATTCTCTTCTTATTGGAACAATTGAAAAACGGTGAACTTTCTGCTGACCAAGTTTATCAGCTGCTGGAGGGAAAATAGTGCAGATCAAACAAATACTTTCCTTAATTGAAGAACAGCAAATGTCTCCTGATGCAGGACTGGAGCTAATTCGCACTTACAGAAAAGAACAAATGGAAAAAAAGGCGGAGCCGGAATCACAAGCTCCGTCCCCAACCATTTTTTTTAAGAACGATTGGGTAAGGACAAATAACATTGATATGCCGAATCAGCAGGCACCGGGGAATATGCTGATTTTTGATCAGGATAACCGTCTTTTTCAGCATGCTGAGATGATGAATGGAGATCATAACCGTGTCATTCTCGTAACGCCCGATTCTGATTATAGAATTGAACGGAATAGATGCACAATCAATCCTTCTGATGAAAATCATGTCGAAATGCTGCTGTCTGATTTGGCTGAAAACGGATTTACACCTGATGTCGTGCTTTATTTATGGAACGGAGAAATCAGAGAATTCACTGAAGAATCCGTTAACGAAACTCTTCGCAGAGGAATAAACTCGCTCTTTTTATTATCAAAAGCTTTAATGCGGAGAAACGAACCTGTTACGTTATTGCATATTTATTGGACAAGCGGTCTGAATCAGCCGTTTCATGAAGCTGTCGGAGGGTTCATGAAAACGGTAAACATGGAAAGCTCCAAGCTTAAAGCGAAAACCATACAGATACGCCATGAGGATTCTGACAAAAATTCTCCGGTTTCCGAGATGTGGGATGCTGCAATCAGTGAAATACAGCGCTTTCGAACGGATGAATGTGAGATTTTAATAGACTCACATACCCGTTATGTGAAAGGGCTGCAGCATATTGATATTCCTGAACACGATAACGGATCTGTAACGTATCAAAAAGGCGGCATATATATCATTACCGGAGGAGCGGGAAAACTGGGGCTGCTGTTTGCGGAACACATCGCTAAAGAAAACCAAGCCGTGATTATACTTACAGGCCGTTCTTTTTTAACCGCTGATCAAAAAGAACGGATCAGTAAGCTTAATGAGAGCGGCTCTATTGTTGAATATCAGCGGACGGACATAACAGATCGAACAGAGGCAGAGCGATTCATTTTCGGCGTTAAACAGCGGTACGGCAGCATAAACGGGATCATTCATGCTGCCGGCATCCTTCGTGACTCATTTCTTGTAAATAAAAGTCTCAGTGATTTTACGGACGTACTGAAACCGAAAGTTTACGGGACAATCTGGCTGGATGAGCTGACAAAAGACGAAGATCTTGATTTTTTTGTTCTCTTTTCTTCTTTTTCCGCTTACGGAAATGCCGGCCAAAGTGACTATGCGTACGCAAATCATTTTATGGACAGTTTTGCAGTGCTTCGATCTCAGCTCTCCCGAAACGGAAAAACCCTTTCAATCAATTGGCCGTTATTGAAAGATGGCGGGATGAGTCTCGACAGCAGTGGAATCAACCAAATAAAAGAAAAATACGGAATGACTCCGATGCGAACTTCCTCTGTTTTGGAAGCGTTTCTGAAAATGCTGCGGTCTTCATTTACCAGCTTAATGCCTGCAGAAGGAAAGCGGGATAAAATGATAAAAGCGCTTTCGATTCAAAGAAATACAGCTGCAGCAGATCAAGATACACTCACGGCGGAACACGATGAAGAAGAGGAATATGCTGCGAAAGAAAAAGTCAATGACTATTTAATCAAGATCATCAGCGGTGTCTTGAAAATCCAAGCTCATAAAATAAATGCGAAAGACTCTTTTGAGAAATTCGGAATCAATTCACTTATGATCATGTCACTTATTTCAAAGCTTGAAGATACTTTCGGGGATCTTCCAAAAACAATCTTTTTTGAATATCAGAACATTGAAGAGCTTTCAAACTTCTTCCTAACATCTTTTAAAGAAAAAGTGCTTAAGGCCGCAGGGGCAGCTCCGGTAACAAGAGTGCCGAAGAAAAGAGAAAATCTGAGTAAAAAACAGCACCGGCAGCAGAGGGTTGCATCTGCACCGAGCATGGTTCAGCCGGGTGAGGATATTGCCATTATCGGTGTGAGCGGAAGATATCCGAATTCCGATACTCTTGAGGAGTTCTGGGAAAACATTGCCGGAGGGAAAAACTGTATTATTGAAATTCCCGAGGAACGTTGGGATTTCAGATCGAATTACAGTCCCGACAGAATGGAGAAGGGGAAAATCAACAGTAAGTGGGGCGGTTTTATCAGCGGTGTTGATCAATTCGATCCGCTGTTTTTCCACATTTCTCATAAAGAAGCTGAGCTGATGGACCCTCAGGAGCGAATTTTTCTCGAAACCTCCTGGCATACGTTTGAAGATTCAGGATATACAAAAGAGAAGCTTGACGGTATGAAAGCCGGTGTGTTTGTCGGAGCCATGTACGGACAATATCAATTATTCGGCGCAGAAGAAACTGCGCGGGGCAATCCGATTGCGCTCAGTTCCTTCTTTTCATCTATTGCGAACAGGGTTTCATACTTTTTTAATCTCTCCGGCCCGAGCATTGCACTGGATACGATGTGTTCATCATCGCTGACGGCCATTCACTTGGCATGTGAGAGCATTAAAAGAGGGGAAAGTGAAATTGCGCTTGCGGGCGGCGTTAATGTGTCCATACATCCCAGCAAATACCTTTGGCTGAGTCAAGGTAATTTTGTTTCCACCGAAGGATTGTGCAGAAGTTTCGGAGAGGGCGGAGACGGCTATGTCCCGGGAGAAGGTTCGGGCGCCGTCCTTTTGAAACCTTTGGAAAAAGCAATTGCTGATCAGGATCATATATACGGAGTAATTAAAGGAACATCTGTAAATCATGGCGGAAAAACCAATGGATTTACGGTTCCGAATCCGAATGCACAAGCTGAGCTGATTGCTGAAAATTTCAAGAAATCGGGCATCAGTCCGCGTTCCGTCAGCTACTTGGAAGCACACGGAACGGGTACCTCGCTCGGAGATCCGATTGAGATCGCAGGATTGACAAAAGCGTTTGAGAAATTTACGGACGATAAACAATTTTGTGCCATAGGTTCAGTGAAGTCTAATATCGGACATCTGGAGTCTGCCGCAGGTATAGCAGCCCTTACAAAAGTTCTTTTACAATTTAAGCATCAGAAATTGGCGCCATCCATTCACTCGGAACAGCTGAACCAAAATATCCGATTTGAAAAGACGCCTTTTTACGTTCAGCAGAAAGAAGAAGAGTGGCGGAAAGAATCAGGCGCCTCCAACAGGAGAGCAGCAATCAGTTCGTTCGGAGCGGGCGGAGCAAATGCCCATGTCATTGTGGAAGAATATCAAAACCATGCGGACACACAAACAATAAGCGGTCCGTTTGCCGCAGTTCTCTCTGCCAAAAATGAAGACAGACTGAAAGAATACGCCCGGCGCCTTCTGCAATTCACAGAGCGGGAGACAAAGGTCTCGGCAGCTGATATCGCTTTTACATTGCAGACATGCAGGGAACCGATGGAAGACAGACTTGCTGTTGTAGCTTCCGATTTGCCGGAACTTAAGGAGAAGCTGAGAACTTTCTGTACTGAAGGAACAATTGGAGAGGGCGTATACAAAGGGAATGTTACGAAAGATTTTGATAAAGTCTTTATCTTTCATGATCAAAAGAGGAAAGATAAATTCCTCGAGGTGATGATGGAGACAAAGGACTTGAATCTTCTTGCAAAATTATGGTCTTTCGGGGCTGATATTCATTGGAGAGAGTTATATGAAGAATATACCCCGCAAAAGGTCAAGCTTCCTTTATATCCATTTGCTGAGGAGTCTTACTGGGTGCCTCGAAACCAAAGTGCAACATTTCCGGAAATATTGCCGCGGCAGTCTTCACTGCACCCGCTTCTGGATTCGAATGAATCTACTCTGGAACAGCAGTTTTTTAAAACGACATTAAGAGAAAAAGAGATTTGGTTAAAAGACCACATCGTAAAAAACAAGAGCATTCTCCCGGCAGCTGCTTTTCTTGAAATGGCATGCGCAGCGGGAACGCGGTCATATCGAAAGAAAAAGGTCACTCGTTTAAAAAACGTGATATTTGCCAGACCGGCCATGCTTTTGCAAGAGAGCCTGACCATTTACACTCACATTTCCGTAAAAGACGGCAGCATATTATTTAACATGTCACCTGACGAGGATGCTGCTGTAAGGACTGGATTTGTGACGGGGGAATTAGATTATGATCATCATTACAGTGATGATGATATAGAGAACATTGACAGACAAGAGATGATAAACAGAAGTGCTTTTGTCCGTGAACAAGATGAATGTTACGAGTATTTTCGGGAGAACGGGTTCCTGTATGGGCGCGCTTTTCAGCCGATTCAACGTTTATGGGGCGGGAAAACAGAAGCGGTTGCACACTTATTGCTGCCAAAAGAAGCCGCATATGCTCTTGAACATTATACATTGCATCCGTCTTTAATTGATGGGGCTCTGCAATCTTTGTTCGGAATTACGGACGGAAGAGAAGAGGCATCTGTTTATGTTCCTTTTTCAATAGGAGAGATTACGGTTCGGAAAAAGGTTTCAGCAGAATGCTGGGCTTATGCGCGTAAAACAGGCCAAAAAGGTCAATCCGAGCTTATTTACGATATTCAGCTGCTTAATGAACAAGGAGAAAGACTTGCAGGTTTGAAGGATGTAACCATTCGTAAAAAAGAAACGTTTTCCGCGGAGGCACAGACTCGTGCAACAGCGGATTCCAATGGAAAGAACGAGAGAGTAAAAGAGCTCCTCAGACAATTAAAAGCGGGCGAACTGACTGCGGAGGAAGCAGATTATGCGCTGGAGCGTATGCAGGATTAGTTTATCATTTTGCGGCAGTGCCATTTGTAAAGGGGATGAAGATTTTTATGAAAGAAGCCCGTCATATTAGAAAAAAAGTACTTTCTGACATAGAAAGCGGCATCATTTCTTTGGAAGAAGGAGTAAAGCGGATACAGCAGCTTGGTTCTCATTCCGCAGGGGGTAACGGACAGGCGATATATTATCAGACGGTCTGGCAGCGGACAGATCTCAGCATTCATGTAAAAGGCGGCCGACGTGAGGGCAGCCTTTTATTATTTGATAAAAATGAAGATGTGAGTAAAGAACTTGCTGCATTGCATGATACAAGGGTTATCTTGGTTAAGCCGGGGAAAGAGTTTCGAAAAACCGGGGACGGTGTATTTGAAATCGACCCCCGCTCTGAAAGAGATTACATAAACCTGTTAGGATGGCTTATAGAAGAAGAGAAGTCAGATATACGGGAAGCGGTGCATTTGTGGTCAGACATGCCGTTTGAAAAGACAGAGAGAGCGATTCGTGAACAATGCGACAGCGGAGTCTATTCTTTGTTTTTATTACAACAGGCGCTCTTCAAAAATAACTGCCGCAAACCGATCAAACTGTTATATGGATATTTTTCACATCTTTCTGGAGAACAGCCTCTTTACGCGGCGGCAAGCGGATTTTTGCGGACATTGCAGCTGGAAAATCCGTTAATCTCAGCAAAAAGCATTGAGATGGAGCAGTCAATAGCAGCTGTTCACGCAGCTGATATCATACGCAATGAGCTGAGTGATTTCCAGCCTTCAGATGTAGAGATTCGTTATAAAGACAT
Source organism: Bacillus sp. FSL K6-2865 (assembly GCF_040311405.1). Lineage (NCBI taxonomy): Bacteria > Bacillati > Bacillota > Bacilli > Caryophanales > Bacillaceae > Bacillus > Bacillus sp. FSL K6-2865. Next base: position 1,455,903 of record NZ_CP152036.1, read on the forward strand.
GCAGCGTTATGTCAAACAGCTCAAAACGTATGAACCCGAAAAAAATTCCCGAAGCGGAGATGTGCCGCTGAGAGAAAATGGAGTATATATTATCGCAGGAGGCGCGGGCGGATTAGGATTTACCTTTGCAGAATATTTGGCTTTTCAAACAAAATGCTGCCTTGTTTTAACGGGGAGATCTCCGCTTTCAGATCATATAAGAAAACAGCTGAGACGATTAGAGGATGCCGGTTCTTCAGCTGTTTATGTTCAGGCTGATATTACCAATAAGGAAGAAGCCGAATATGTAGTCAAAAAAGCCAAAACTTCTTATGGAAAAGTAAACGGGGTCATTCAGGGCGCGGGAATCATCCGTGACTCTTTCCTTCTTAACAAGTCACGAGAGGAATTCGATCAGGTAATCAGACCGAAAGTATTGGGTACGATGTGGCTGAATGATGCTGTTGAGAAAGAAAATCCTGACTTTTTCATTTGCTTCTCCTCTACTTCCGCAGTGTTGGGAAATGTCGGGCAATCTGATTACGCGTTCGGAAACAGTTATATGGATCATTTCATGAATATGCGTTCTGCCCAGGATTCTGATACGATTTCTCTCTCTCTGAACTGGCCGCTGTGGAAAGAAGTCGGCATGCAAGTGGATGAGCGCACGGTAGAGACAATGAAAAAGGCGGGTTTTTATCCTTTAGAAAAAGAGGAAGGTAAAGAAGCGTTTGCAGTTGCATTGTCCTCCGGTTTTTCGCAATTTACTGTATTTTACGGAGATGAGCAAATTGACAATCATGTTCAGCAATTATATGAACGAAAAGACAATATTCAGGCAGATGAAGGAACAGGGAGAAATATCGAATCATTTGATTCAGAGAAACTGAAAGCTGAAACATCTGATTTCATCATAAAAGTGATTGCTGCAGAATTCAGGATGCCTGCGGACAAAATAGATGCAGAAGAGGCATTGGAAAAATACGGACTTGATTCCGTTATGATTATCAATATGACGAATGAGCTTGAAAAACATTTCGGCGCGCTCTCAAAAACGCTGTTATTCGAATATCAGACTGCGGCAGAATTGTCACAGTATTTCGTTGAGGAGCACAGGGATACTCTTCTTCATAAACTCCGGTTAGGAGAAAACAGGAGCAGCACCCCATCTCAGAAGAAAAAAGATCATGAACAGACAGCCGAAGTTAACGGGAAACAGAAAATCCAGATGAAAAATCAGGTGCAGCAGGAGAAGTATCATGACAATGATATCGCGATTATCGGTATCAGCGGACGTTACCCGATGGCAAATGATCTTGATACTCTGTGGGAAAACTTATTGAACGGTAAAGACTGTATAACTGAGATACCTGAGGATCGGTGGGATTCGGGGCTGCACTATCAGCCCGCGGCGGGCGACGAAGTAAAAAACCAAAGCAAATGGGGGGGATTTATTGACGATGTGTATCATTTTGATCCGTTGTTCTTTAATATTTCTCCTGCCGAAGCTGAATTAATTGATCCGCAGGAGAGACTGTTTTTAGAGACGGTTTGGCACACCATAGAAGATGCCGGGTACGCAAAGAAAACGCTTGAACGAAAAAACGTCGGTGTTTTTGCAGGGGTTATGTACGGCCAATATCAGCTGTACAGCGTTGGTCACGAAGCGGCCGTTTCCTCCTCATATGCATCAATCGCCAACCGGGTATCCTACTTCTTTAATTTCAGCGGGCCAAGTATTGCTTTGGACACGATGTGTTCCTCATCATTAACGGCTGTTCATTTTGCTTGTGAAAGTTTAATCAGGAATGAATGTGAAATTGCAATTGCAGGAGGCGTCAATTTATCCATTCATCCTCATAAATATGAACTCCTGACTCAAGGCGGATTTTTATCCAGTGATGGCCGGTGCAGAAGCTTCGGTTCAGGAGGAGACGGCTATGTGCCGGGAGAAGGGACAGGTGCCGTGCTGCTGAAACCTGTAAAAAAGGCTATTGCGGACGGTGATCAGATTTATTCAGTTATTAAGGCAACAGCCATCAACCACGGTGCTAAGACGAATGGATATACCGTGCCGAATCCCAAAGCTCAAAGTGAGGTCATTACGAGAGCCTTAAAAAAAGGATTTATTGATCCAAAAAGCATCAGCTATATAGAAGCTCACGGAACAGGCACCGCGTTAGGAGATCCGATTGAAATCACCGGTCTGACCAGAGCATTTTCAGGTGCCGAACGCGATAAGAAAACATGCGCGATCGGGTCGATTAAATCAAATATCGGACATCTTGAGGCTGCTGCAGGCATAGCGGGCATTACGAAAGTTATTCTTCAAATGAAACATAAAACGATTGTTCCGTCACTGACTCATTCTGCTGAATTGAATGAAAATATACCGTTTCAAAAAACACCTTTTTATGTACCGGACAGTGCCGAAAAATGGGAGTCATCCGTTCCCAGGCGTGCCGGAATCAGTTCTTTCGGGGCAGGAGGAGCTAATGCCCATGTTATTTTAGAAGAATTTGCGGATGAAGCTATCTCTCCTCTCGCGGCTGAAGAACCTGAACAGCTTTTATTTGTTTTTTCTGCAAAAAATGCCGACAGGCTGGAAGAATATGCAAAACGCGCAAAAGAACATATAGCAGCCAGAGATTATCCATTAGAAACACTTAGAAATACAGCATTTACTTTACAAACCGGCAGAGAAGAAATGCCGCACAGATTGGCTGTTATCGCCTCCACAAGAGATGAATTGCTTAAAAGACTGACAGACTATATTCTCGGAAACGCGACGGATCATATTTTTACAAGCGGCAAAGACACAACAGAAGCTCAAAGGATGAATAAAGCTGAAATTGAAGAAGCAGCCGCAAACAGAGATCTTTTGAAGATTGCTGAATACTGGGTTGGCGGTAACGGGGTAGATTGGCCGTCACTTTATAAAGATGCCACTCTGAGACGGGTATCAGCACCCGGATATCCATTTGCCAAAGAGCTGTGCAGAATAGATGCGCAAAATATGGGAAGCCGCCGGATGAACGTTAATAACGATCTGCATCCTTACATTTCATGCAATATATCTGATTTTAAAGCACAGAAGTTTCTTATCAATGTAAGCGATACCGGTTTGTATATAAAAACAAAGTATCAAGACAAGGAAATGTTTCCGTTTCTCAGCCAGATTGAAATGGCGAGAGCTGCCGGAGCGATGGCTTCAGGGAATCCGATTATTAAATTAACAGAGCTCTCCTTTAGAGAACCGATGTTACAAAGCGGAAGCAATGAGCAGATCCGGATTGTATTAACCCCGGATAATCAGGGTGCATCGTATTCTATAGAAAAACAGAGCGACTCATCCATTTATTCCTCAGGGCGGCTCGAATTAGAAGGCGGGGCGTACGAGAACGGAAATATTCATCTTGAGCCGTTTCTGTCTCAGCGCGCAGACCGCATACCGTACGAAGCGTTTTATCAGCGGCTTGCCGAATTCGGATACAGCTGCAGTGACAGTCTGAAAGCGGCAGAGTACTGCGTCAGCAGGAACGGACAGGTGCTTTTAAAGATAAAAGCAAAGGCCGGGCCGAAAGGGTGCATAATCAAACCGGAAGTTATTGAGAGCGTATATCAAGCCGTCATATACCTTACGGTGGAAAATGCCGGAGAGCTCCCGGAAAACATTAAAGAATGTACGATTTTTGATCATGAGACTGAACCCGTTTATGTATATGCAGAACAAACTGGAGAAAGCGATTCGGCTTATGATGTGTATGTATTAGACAATGCCGGCGGGATTTTGATGGAATTGAGCGGGCTGGTTTTTGGCGAAAAGCCTTATCAGAATGTACGTTTTTATGAGCATAAGTGGGATCAAAAAAACCCTCTGATTGAGATCAAAGATAGGGAGCCAAAAACAATTCTGGTCTTTGCAAAAGATGAAGCACTGGCTGGAGCTCTGAAAAATCAATCAGACAGCCGTGTCATTCTCGTCACGCCGGATCAGCGGCAGACCGATCAAAATCTGCTGACATTCTATGTAAACCCGGAAGTGACGTCAGATTACATTCGTTTATTCGAAGAATTAGAGAAAAAGGGGTTTTCTCCTGATGTCATCTTGCACACGGGAGAAACATTTTACGCGGGTGACCACCTTCTCAGCGGCCTGGAATCAATTTTTTATTTATTAAAAGCCCTGAGCGCCCGCAGTGACGCCTCTCTTTATCTTCATTCTCTGCTTCTTGTTCACTCTTTTAAAGAAGGCGTGAATGATCCGTATACGGGCGCTCTTGCAGGCTGTTTAAAAACGGCAAATATGTTGGTGCCATCCGCAGAGAATGTGAAGTCAATCGGTTTTTCAGAACGTATATCAATTGAAAAAATGGCTGAATTTTGTCTTAACGAAATGGTTTCAGGCGTGGAACGGCAGGCTGAAGAAGTTAAATATATTAATGACAAGAGGTATGTTAAGACATTAAAGGACTATGTATTCAATCATACAGAGCACTCTCATCAGCTGAAACAGGAAGGGATTTACCTCATAACGGGCGGTTTGGGCGGTCTGGGCCTGATTTTCGCAAAATATTTGGCCTCTCAATATCAAGCAAAATTAGTATTGACGGGAAGGTCACCGTTAACAGCTGATAAACGCCATAACATTGACCGGCTGCAGGCGCTTGGAGGAGATGCGGTATATTATCAAGCTGATGCCGCAGATCAAAAGACGATGGGACGGGTCATAGAAGAAACGAAACGGACTTGGGGCTCTATTCAAGGCGTTATCCATTCAGCTGGTCATGCCGATGATCGGTTATTTACAGAGATGAATCTGACTGATTTTTCAGATGGCATGACTGCTAAAATTGAAGGCACGGTATGTTTAGATGAATTAACGAAAGATGAGCCGCTTGATTTCTTTATCGTATTTTCTTCTATTTCTTCGGTCTTCGGAGATTTTGGACAGGTTAACTATGCGTTGGGCAATTATTTTCAAGATCAATATATAAATTGGAGATCCGAACAGAGCCGCCGGCAAGAGAGACAAGGCAAGAGCATTTCGATTAACTGGCCGTTGTGGCGTAAAGGCGGAATGCATTTAAACAAAGAAGCGGAAGAAGCATATCTTTCCGCATCCGGGTTTGATTATTTGGAAACGGAAGAAGGGATAGCGGCTTTTGAGACGATTTTGGCAAGTGACTGTCCGCAAATTTCGGTTGTTACCGGGGATGCCGGAACAACACCAGCAAGAAAAGATCTGCCGCATCAAAAAGTAAATACGCTTCAGGTTCGTCAAGAGGAAATTTCTTATACAGCACCGGCTTATACAGACAATGTCCTGGGAGAACTGAAGCAAATGGTATCGGAATTATTGAAAATTAACATTGAACAGCTGGATACGGCAGAGAATTTCGGCAATCTCGGCTTTGATTCTATCAGTTTGAAAACATTAGCTGTCCGACTGAATAAAAAATACAAGCTTAAGCTGACACCTGCCGTTTTCTTTACTTACAGCCATATTAAGTCTCTTTCAGAATTTCTGAACAGTGAACTGCGTACTGTTGCAAAAGGGAATACAGATGCAGAAAAAAACATTTCTGAAAAAAGGAAAGTAGTGCACGCTGGGAAAACCACCGGGAAAACCGTGAAGCCGCCGCGAAGTTTTCCGTTTGAAAAAAAGACAACAAGACAGGCTGACCATCATCCAGAGAAGCAGCCAGTTGCCATTATCGGGATGAGTTGTGTTTTTCCGGGATCAAAAAATGCAGATGAGTTTTGGATCAATTTAATCAATGAAAAAGATTTGATTCAGGAAATTCCCCCGGATCGCTGGGATTGGAAAAAATACGCCGAAGGCAAAGGAAGCAGCGAAGTACATTCAAAATGGGGCGGCTTTATCACAGATGCCGATAAATTCGATGAGGCGTTTTTCAATATTAATCCGCGGGAAGCAGAACTCATGGATCCTCAGCACAGAATTTATTTGCAGGAAACCTGGAAAGCGATAGAAGATGCGGGTTACAAAGCTTCAAAGCTGTCTGGCAAAAATATCGGGGTGTTTACGGGCATTCAATTTAATGATTACCGCCAGCTGCTGATGAGGCATTCGGACGGGGCGCATGCGTTTGCGGGAACTGGAAACAGCCAGGCGCTCATCAGCAATCGTGTATCCCACTATTTTAATTTCAGAGGTCCGAGTGAGTCCATTGATACAGCCTGCTCAAGCAGTCTTGTAGCAATCCACAGAGCTGTGCGCTCGATTCAAAATGGCGAAAGTGAGCTGGCGGTAGCAGGCGGGGTTTCGCTGCTTTTAGATCCAGTCACGCATATGTATACCGATAAACTCGGTATTTTGTCTAGGGACGGCCGGTGTAAGACGTTTGATAAACTTGCCGACGGTTATGTCCGCGGTGAAGGTGCAGCTGTTCTGTTATTGAAACCATTGCAAGCGGCAATGAATGACAGAGACAATATTTACGGGGTCCTGAGAGGAACCGGAGAAAATCACGGAGGAAGATCTGCTTCATTGACCGCTCCGAACCCGGAAGCTCAGGCAGAACTGTTAACGGCTGTTTACAAAAATGCCGATATTCCTGTTGATACGATATCTTACATTGAAGCACACGGAACCGGGACAGAACTGGGAGATCCGATTGAGATTGAAGGCTTGAAAAAAGCGTTTGGATCTTTTGAGCCGCATCCAGGAAAGAATCATGATCAATATTGCGGCATCGGTTCAGTAAAAACGAATATCGGTCATTTAGAGCCCGCCTCTGGAATGCCGGGGCTGATTAAAGTATTACTATCCATGAAGTATAAAACACTGCCTGCCACACTTCATGTCAAGGAACTGAACCCTTACATTCAATTAAGCGGAACACCGTTTCATATTGTCAATAAAACTATGAAGTGGGCCAGATTAAAAGATCGAAAAGGAAATGAAATTCCGCGCCGTGCCGGAGTCAGTTCCTTTGGATTCGGCGGGGCAAATGCTCATGTCATCGTGGAAGAATTTGAATACGGACAAGATAAAGCAGTAACTGCCGAGCGGGAACAAATCATTGTTCTATCGGCCAAAACAAAGGAAAGGCTGATGGTTAAAGCCAAAGAGTTAACAACGTTTTTACATGAAGAACTATCAGTTCAATTCAGTCAGCAAGAGGTGCAGGAACGTGATTTGCAAGAGGCGGTTCGGGAAGCGGCAGCGGGTATCCTGCGTTTAGATACCGCAGATATAGATGCAAAGACACCTCTTTCGGAATACGGATTTGATCCGTTGGCTTATTCCGAATTAATCTCTTATATAAACCAAATGTACGGCACAGAAATATCACTAGACATATTTCAGGAATTAAAGACACTGAGCGAGCTGTGCCGCTATATCAGCAGCATCCGGAATCGATCAGCTGATAAACCGCATAACGGCAATTTTAGAGAAAAGTCCGGATTCGGTCTTGAAGAAATAGCATATACGCTGCAAACCGGAAGGGAACCATTTGAATGCCGCCTTGCGATCACTTGCTCGAATACAGGAGATCTTCTTGAAAAATTAAACGGTTACATCCAGGGGAGCAGGCTGCAAGGTGTTTATGAAGGAAATGTAACGGATTTTGATAGTCTGTACGCTCCTTTATTCGGCGGCCCCGAAGGTCATGCATATGTTCAATCACTAATTCAGCAAAACAAGCCGGCCAAACTGGCTCAGTTGTGGACGATCGGTTGTGAAATCAGCTGGGAAGACTTGTATGAGGAGGAACTCAAACCGGTTAAACTGTCTCTTCCTCTTTATCCTTTCAGCAAGAACAGACATTGGATTCATTTAAATAAAGATGAAGCGCAGAAGGCTGAGGCTTTCTCGAACACTGAGCTTCACAACTCAAATAAAGATACAGCAGATGGAGAAATCATGTCGCTTCTTGAAAAAGCACAAACAGGTGAGATGAATACGAAAGAGACGTCAGAGCTGATAGAGGAGTTGCTTTTCCATGAATGAAAAAACGATGCAAATTGAGCAAATCGTGAAAAAGGTGAAAGAATGCAGCCTGACGCCTGAAGAAGGGCTGGAATTAATTAAGAGCTTGGGGAAAACCCATCTATATGAAATGGTATGGGATAGATATGAATTTAAAGGCAGTAAAAAATTCCCGCATACGAAAGAGCCAATTTTATTTTTTTGCGAAGACGACAGCATGTATACCGTAATGAAGAGACAGCTTGAAGGTTATGAGGCGCCTTTCATTTACGTGACTTCCGGCGAGCGTTTCGAAGATTGCCGGAACGGTCGTTTTACAATGAACTTTGCAAAAGATGAGGATTATGATGCGTTATGCGGGGTTCTGCGTTCTCAAAATATAAGACCCCGCCATATTATTCATTTTTTAGCTGCCGGGCTCTTCAAAAATACGGAAGATGCAATGAGAAAGCAGCTCAATAAAAGTCTGTATTCCTTGTTTCAAATGTTTCAGGCCTTCATGGCGAACAAACTTTGTCCGAAAGCAGAAATTTTGTATCTGTATGAAAATGCCGAGGGTGAGGTTCAGCCGATTTATAACGCGGTTGAAAGTTTTCTTAAGACCGTACAGGCCGAAAATCCGAATTTCACATGTAAGGCTGCAGAGCTGAAATCAATGTTTGACGAGCCGTTTACAAAGCAGCATATTGCAGATGTCATCTCTTTTGAATGGAACAATCAATGTAAGACGGACCACTTTACCTGCTATGAGCCGAGGCATTATTATAAAAGGCAGCTTCAAAAAGTAAAAAAAGAAGATGGGGAGAAACATAGTTTCAGTGTAAAAAAGAACGGTGTGTATTTAATTACGGGAGGAGCCGGCGGTCTCGGGTATCTGTTTGCTGAATATCTGGCGAAACAGGCAGAAGTCAAGCTGATATTAACCGGGCGTTCCCCGGCCTCCCGTGAAACGGCGCAAAAATTAAGCGCTCTTGAAAATCTCGGCGCTGAAGCCTTATATGTCCCGGCAGATATTTCAAAGGAAAAAGAGACGGACGCTTTGATTAAGCACATTAAGCAGACATTCGGAGAATTAAACGGAATTTTGCACAGTGCCGGACTTGTTAAGGATGCATTTATCATAAAAAAAACGAAAGAAAGCATAGAAGAAGTTATAGCGCCTAAAGTATTCGGAACCGTTTGGCTGGATAAAGCAGCTGAAGAAGAGCCTCTAGATTTCTTCGTTATGTTTTCATCCCTTTCGGCCGTTCTGCCTAATGCGGGTCAAAGCGACTACGCCTTCGCTAACGGATGTATGGACGGATTCACCCAGTATCGAAGCATTAAGGGACGTCCCGGGAAAACACTTTCTATTAATTGGCCGTTATGGGATGCGGGCAATATGACAGTCGGGCCGGGAGAGCTGCAGGCTTTAAGACATGCAGGGCTGGAACTTTTATCCGCCCAAGCAGGGCTTGCCGCTTTTCAGGACAGTATGAGCCGCTCTGCTTCTCAGCTGGCTGTTATCAGCGGAGACAAAGATAGAATAAGTGAATTACTCTCAACTGACCATAAAAAGATAGAGACTGTGCCTGAAAACAACAGTAATCTGCCGCAATTACATGAAAAAGATCTGAAAAAGCAAACGGTCCGTCTTTTGACAGAGATCGTCGGAGCGGAAACGGGAAGACCGGCGGACAGTATTTTACCCGAGGATACGTTTGACCGTTACGGAATTGATTCTCTAACGATTTTAGGTCTTAACTCCCGTCTGGAAAAATATTTTGGAAGAGTGTCTAAGACTCTTTTCTTTGAATACAGCAGTGTTGAAGAGCTGTCAGAGTATTTTCTTGAACACTATCAGCATGAGTTGCAGAAGGCATTTTTACCGGCAGCCGAACAGCGAATTGATCATTCGGCGCCGGCGAAACGGGAGAAGCTTTCCGTTTCCCGCACACCATCCGCACCTTCCGAGGAAGATATTGCGATTATCGGTATAGCCGGCCGCTACCCGATGGCGAAGGATGTGGAAGAGTTTTGGGAAAATATTTCTTCCGGAAAAGATTGTATAACGGAAATACCGAAAGAGCGCTGGGATTTTCGGAAATATTATCACACAGGTGACAATGCCCGTCATGACAGCAAATGGGGAGGTTTTATAAAAGACGCTGATAAATTCGATCCGCTGTTCTTCTCAATTTCGCCCCGTGATGCCGAGTTAATTGATCCTCAGGAACGGTTATTTTTAGAGACAGCATGGCACACGTTTGAAGATGCGGGTTACACAAAGAAAAAGTTGAAACGGCATAAGACAGGTGTATTTGTCGGTGTCACCTACAGCCACTATCAGTTATTTGCAGCCGGTGCTTCAGATGATGAGGAACGTCAGGCGCTCCTGTCTTCTTATTCGTCTATCGCAAACCGGGTATCATATTTCTTTGACCTGCACGGGCCCAGCCTTGCAATTGATACAATGTGTTCTTCTTCACTTTCTGCTGTTCATTTTGCATGTGAAAGTATAAAAAGGGGAGAATCCACCCTCGCCATAGCCGGAGGCGTGAATTTATCTTTACACCCGGATAAATATACTTTACTTTCCCAAAATCATTTTGTTTCAAGCGATGGGCGCTGCAGAAGCTTTGGAGCGGGAGGAGACGGATATGTGCCGGGAGAAGGAGTCGGGGCCGTTCTTTTGAAATCGCTTTCTGCCGCGAAGGCTGACGGGGACAGGATTTACGGTGTGATTAAGGGAACATCTGTAAATCACGGAGGAAAAACAAACGGATACACTGTGCCAAATCCGGGCGAGCAGGCAAACGTCATCAGTGAAACTCTTGATAAGGCGGGGATTGATGCAGACAGCATAAGTTATATTGAAGCGCATGGCACCGGGACATCTTTGGGAGACCCGATTGAAATTTCAGGTTTAACCAAAGCTTTGCACAGCTCGAAAAGCGATTATCGTTGTGCAATTGGTTCGGTTAAGTCAAATATCGGACACCTAGAAGCTGCGGCGGGAATTGCTTCTATTACAAAAGTGCTGATGCAAATGAAGTATAAACAGCTTGCTCCTTCCCTTCATTCCGATAACTTAAATCCTAATATTGATTTTGAGGAAACACCGTTTTACGTGCAGTCTGAATTGACCGATTGGGAGACGCCGCAAAATCAAGCCAGAACGTCAGGCATCAGTTCGTTCGGCGCTGGAGGATCTAATGCCCACATTATCATCGAAGAGTATAAGAATGAAGAAAAGATGGAAACGGTACAGAGCAACAAGACGCAAATTATTCTGCTTTCTGCCAAAAATGAAGAACGGCTCAGACTCTTGATTGATGCATATATAAAAGGACTGGAGCCAAAAACGTCACTAGCCGATGCCGCGTACACCTCGCAGACCGGGAGAAACGCTATGGAAGAGCGGCTCGCTGTTGAGGCTAGCAGCATTGACGACCTTCGCAATAAGCTGACGATGTATTTGCGGTCAGATCATAAGTTAAACGGTTTATATAGGGGAAAGGCCCGCCGAGACGCTGGTCAAAAGGATGCCCTGTCAGCCGCCCGCTTTAAAAGTGCAAGAGAAATGGCCATTCACTGGGTGAACGGAGGAGACGTTCAATGGGAAGAGATGTACACTGCGGAATTACCGAAGCTTATCTCTCTTCCCGCATATCCTTTTGAACGGAACAGATATTGGGTGCCTGCCGCAAAAGCAGCACAGAAACAGAAAAAAACAGGTGTACCGCAAAGTCTGCCACACGCACCGACTGACTTATCATTTGATGTATTAAAAAAAGCGTGGAAAAAACAAAAGGCTGCGCCTTCCGCTTTTACGAAAGGACAGGTGATGATCCTGGCTAATAGTGAAAGTGAGCGGCTTGCATTCGAATTGTTTGATTCAGATCCTCTGATTGAATCCGCTGTCATTTGCGCAGATAACTGGGATCATTCGGATGGAGAAGCCAAAAAAACGGCCCTAGCAGTCATAGAAGAAAATCCGGAAATCATCGGCATGATTGACCTGTCAGATTTGCGGAGTGATCAAAACGGGGCACGCACCGGCACAATCGGGAAGCTGACACTGCTGCAGGAAATCATAAAGACACGTAAACAGCTTTTCGTTTTACATGTGACCAGAGGGCTGCAGACATTTCTGAATGACAAGCCGTCGTTAGCCGGAGCCGAAACAGCCGGACTATATAAAATGCTGAGTGCGGAGTATCAAAAGATAAAATCAAAAACAATAGATGTAGACGGTCATGTCGGGACTGCGGCGGAATTGAGACAGGTAATCACAGATGAAGCTTACGCTGACGGGCTGTATAGTGAAATCTGCTACCGGAACGGTGAACGTTATATTCCATACGTCGAGAAATTACATGCAGCGGAAATAAACCGGAAACTATCCGGTCTGCCAGTATGCCGTACGGATCAAACCCTGGTTATTACAGGGGGAACAAGAGGGATCGGAGCAGAACTTGCCAGACATTATGCCGGCAAGGGAGTCAAAAAACTTGTGTTGATGGGAGTAACCGACCTTCCGGAATCTGATAAAATAGCCGGCTTGTTAAAAGACACCGATGAAAAGTCACCTCTTTATTCGAAATTACAACTGCTGCATGAGTTGGATCAAAAGGGAGTTCAGGTGGAAGTGTATTCCGGGCCGCTCACGGAAAAAGAAACATTACATCGCTTCTTTTCAGAGGTGAGGATGAAGTTCGGCAAAATCGGCGGGGTGATTCATTGCGCTGGTGCAGCCAATCATTCGAATCCGGCTTTTATTCATAAATCTGATCAAGAAATAAGAGAAGTATTTGAGCCAAAGGTGCAGGGGATGCAGGTACTCCATGACATTTTTATTGATGACGAACTTGATTTCTTCATTTTGTTTTCATCTGTTGCGAGCGCCTTTCCTTTATTAGGCGCCGGAACAAGTGACTATGCCGCGGCGAACGCTTTTATGGATTACTTTGCGGCGTATCAGCATGCAGCCGGCAGAACATATTATCAATCAATTAACTGGCCGAGCTGGAAGGACATTGGGATGGGCGAGGTGACAAGTCCATCATATCAGGCACTTGGTTTACTTTCACACTCAACAGAAACAGGTATTGCCATGCTGGATGAAATGATGACGATAAACGGATACCCATGCCTTATACCGGCAAAGACACATCCGGAGAAATTCATGCTGCAGCAGCTGCTCCAGACAAGAATTCAAGATGCTAAAAATAACCCGGATGCTGAGGAAAAAGTGATTTCTGGTCAGGGAGACAATGAAGCTATAATCAGGAAGTTAATGGAGATTTTTTCCGCGGAGCTGAAAATACCTTACGGGAATTTAGATCAGGATACGTCTTTTGCGGATTACGGAGTTGATTCAATCTTACTGGTTCAGCTTGTCAAAAAAGCGGAAGATGCATTTCAAATAAAAATTGAACCATCAGCTTTTCTGGAGTATCCGAGTTTTTCACAACTAGGCGTCTATTTAAACGAATTATTTGCAAGTGAGGGGATCAGTCCTCAAATTGATTCAGAAAACATTGAGGTTCGGAAAAAAGAGCAACATATAAATCAAAATGCTTCCGAAGTACGGGACAGCGGATCTCAAATACAACAAACCAGTCTGAACCAAATCGCTATTATCGGAATGGGCTGTGAGTTTCCGGATGCTCCGGACACAGAAACGTTCTGGAGAAATTTGAAGAAAGGACAAAATAGTGTCCGCGAAGTCCCGGCGTCGCGATGGGATATTTCTTCATACTACTCTGACACCTATGAAAAGGGAAAAAGTATCAGTAAGTGGGGCGGATTTCTTCAAGATATTGAGTCTTTCGATCCCGCGTTTTTTAATATGAACAAAAGTGAGGCATCAGAGCTTGATCCGTTAATCAAAAAATGCCTTGAGGTCAGCGTCCAGACATTGAGAGACGGCGGCTATACAAAAGAAGAAGTATCAAACAAAGAAGTCGGCGTCTTCATCGGTTCGCGGACCGGGACGTTTATGTCCAAAATAGGTTCCCCTTCAAAAAATACGATCGTGGGTATAGGACAAAATTTCATAGGCGCGCATATCTCACACTTTTTTAATCTGAAAGGACCGAATCTGGTTGTAGACACGGCTTGTTCTTCTTCATTGGTCAGCGTCCATCTCGCTTGTCAAAGCCTGATGTCAAAAGAGTCAGATATGGCGATTGCGGGCGGAGTTGACATTTTGCTGGATCAAAAGCCTTACGTCATGCTGAGTGAGGCTCGGGCGCTTTCACCTGAAGGAAAATGTCATACATTTGATGAGAAGGCAGATGGATTTGTACCGGGAGAGGGATGCGGCACAGTCCTTTTGAAAAGACTTGATGACGCCCTTGCCGAAGGTGACAGAATTTACGCGGTAATTGACTCATCCGCGGTTAATAATGACGGACAGACAATGGGAATGACAACACCTAATCCGAAAGCGCAAAGCGCAGTGATAAAAAAAGCCCTGAAAAAAGGCGGAATTGATGCAGATACTCTCAGTTATGTCGAGACGCATGGCACCGGTACGATGATAGGAGATCCGATTGAATTAAAAGCGCTGACAGAAGTGTTCCGGGAGGTTACGGAAGAAACGCAATTTTGCGGAGTAGGCAGCGTAAAAACGAATTTCGGACATTTAATGAGCGCAGCGGGGATAGCGAGTATTATAAAGGTTGCCTTATCCATAAAAAATCAGATGCTCCCGCCGACATTACATTGTAAAACGCCAAATCCGCGTTTTAAATTTGATCAATCGCCATTCTTTCCGAACACGTCTTTAAAAGAATGGCGTCCCAGAAAAGGGGTTTTGAGAGCCGGAATCAGTTCTTTTGGATTCGGGGGCACGAACGCACATATGATATTGAGCGACAGCCATCTCACATTAGGATATGGAGAGACAAAAAGACACCCGCTTTCTCCGGTTATATTCAATAAGGAGCAATGCTGGATTGACAATGGAGAAACTCCAGAAAAGGAAGAGTCAGAATTACTGATTCCTTTACTTGATTTCAAAGAATTATAAAGAAAAGAAAAGGAATGAGACAGGTGGCCAGTAATCAAAACTATCAGTTCACATTAACAATTAAACATACGGACTATATTGTCAGGGATCACCGGGTGCATGGCACCCGGATTATACCCGGTGTCACATTTTTAGATATGATATACCGTATGGCGCTGAGCAAAGGTTTGCCTATTGAAGAACTCGAATGTCAGAATATTTTGTATTTGGAACCTGTAGCAACATCGGATACCTTTGACAGAGAAATCCGCATCCGTTTTCAGGGATTGGAACAGGGATGGGAAATTCAGGCGAAGAGCAGAAAGGTAAAAGATGACCGCATCCTGGATGAAAGCTGGGATGAGAATATGACCTGCAGGCTCATGCAGAAATTCCCGGAAAGCATGAGTTCAATTCATATCGATGAAATCAAACATGCCTCCGTCCGTGAAGCCGATATGGAGATATGTTATGACTATTTAAAAAAGGTTGATATAGAGCATTTTGAATTTATGAAGAGTCTGGGGAAGGTTTATGCGTCTGATCATTCTGTACTTGCAGAGTTGTCGCTCAGCCAAATTGCCAATCAATATACCGGCTATTTTCAATTGCATCCCACTTTTCTTGATGCGTCTACCATCATATCGATCCTTTATCAGGCATGTCCCGAATATTTTACACAAGGATCTCCGGCAAGCCGGATGAAAACGTATATTCCCATTCATATTGAATCTTTCCGTATGACGAAGCGCCTGGAAGACAGGTGTTATGTGTACATAGAGAAGCAAGACCAAAATCATGATTCAGGGGATGTCATCCAAGTAAGCTACGGTTTGTACGATGCATACGGGGAGATGATCGCTTATTTTACGCGGCTGTCTGTGAAACATATTCGCTCAAAAGATTTAATTGAAAACCTGAAGCAGACTCGTTTGGAAACTGAAGCGGCTTCTCAGCCAAAAGACAGCCTGATCAGAAAAGATTCAATCATAAATCGAAGCGAAAGCATCGAGACACACCTTAAAGAATTAATATCCGGGGTTTCAAATATAGATCTGCGTGACATAAGGACAGACATTGGTTTTTATGAACAGGGCCTGGATTCAGCTTCTTTGCTTGCCATTGTTAAAGAACTTGAAAACAAAACAGGGGAACAGCTGTATCCTACACTCCTGTTTGAGCAGAAAACGATCCGGGAACTCGCCGCGTATATTAAAGAAAATCAAAGAATGTCCAGTTATTTCTTAACGCGAAATCAACCGGCTGAAAAGCCTGACATGAAAGAAAGTATGAACGAAAATCTTTCCGCTCTTATAACAGAAGGAGACATTCAGCAGCTGATCGCAGATATCAAAGGGACTGCCCCTGAAACACTCTCTGTTGTAAAAGGTTTTTATGAACAAGGCCTCGATTCCGTAACACTTATGCAAGCCGTAAAGGCACTGGAAGAGAAAACAGGCAGGGAACTGTACCCTACTTTATTGTTTGAGTATCCGACGATTCAAAAACTTGCAAACTATTTTGCAGAGAGCGGCGAAAAAACTTCCGTTGAAAAAGACCTCCCTCTTCATCATGGAGAGAATCATACGGCTCTGACCTATTTAACGCCGCATTGGAGACAAAAGGCTGCCGCTTGGGACCCGAATTGCGGAAATAAAAAGAAAAGAACATGCCTGCTGTTTCAATATGACAGAGAGCTTTTTCATTTTATGCGGGAAAATGCTGAAAATGGATTCGAAAATACACAGATCATTCTCGTTTTATCAGGGAATCGTTTCTCCTATCACGGAGACGGTGTTTATGAGATAGATCACAGGGAGGAAGCTCACTTTGACAGGCTTGCAGCTGATCTGAAAAAAAGGGGGCAAATGCCCGACACCGTGGTTTACGGGTGGCCGGAAGGGTCATTTGCCGGCCCGGAAAAAATAAGTGAACAGCTTTCTAAGGGGGCTTACCCGCTATTCTTTTTCAGCCGGGCATTGATGCGCAGCAAGACGGAAAAAAAGGTTGTATCGCTTTTCCTTTATCCGGCGGATCATAAAAATGATCAGCCGCTTTACGCTTCAGTCCATGGCGCAGGGCAGTCTATTGTGCTTGAGAACCCGAAACTGGCCCTTAAGACAATCGGGATATCAGTTTCAGACAAGTCATCGTTGCCGGAACTTACAGCTGAAATCATCAGAGTCGAATCTACGGAAGCGCATCCGGGAGAAACCGATCTTTATTATGAAGGAAATGTGCGCTGGGTCCGTGCCTTACGGGAAGCAGAACCGGCTCCAAACTCAGATTTCTCCTTTAAAGAAAACGGAGTATACATGATTACAGGAGGGGCCGGCGGCTTAGGCCTTATATTTGCAGAACATATCGCAGCCCAAACGAAAGCCAATATTATTTTAGCGGGCCGTTCTGAACTTACGGAAGACAAAAAGAACAAAATCAGCCGAATGAAAGCAGGCGGTTCTTCGGTTCAATATATAAGAGGTGATTTTTCAGATAGCCGTGATGCAGAGCGAATCATAAAAACCATTAAAAGGCAATTCGGAGAAATCAACGGTGTGATACACAGTGCCGGTGTGACGCACGACGCTTTATTGATTCAAAAATCAAAAGATGAAATTCAGGAAGTGATCGCTCCGAAAATAAATGGGACGGTCTTATTGGACAGCTTGCTGCAAACCGAACCTTTGGACTTCTTTGTGATGTTTTCATCAAGCACCTCGATGTACGGGAATATCGGACAGACGGATTACGCATTGGCCAACCGCTTCATCGATCTTTTCGCTGAGTGGCGTGAAGGAATGAGGCGGAAAAAAGAACGCTCCGGCGTCTCAGTAGCCATCGGCTGGCCGCTATGGGAAGACGGCGGCATGAAAGTGGATAAACAAACTGAAAAATGGATGAAACAAAAAATCGGTATGGTTCCTCTTAGTAAAACCAATGGGATCAAAGCTTTTCAAGATTCACTCTCTCTGAACGCACCACAGCTGATCGTGTTTGAAGGTGACAAAGAAAAATTGGAATCTGCACTTCAAGATACCTTCATAGAGGATGAAAGCCGTGAGATCCAAATAAATGAAACAGCTGATACAAGGCATGAGGACATTGCCATTATCGGATTAAGCGGAAAGTATCCGATGGCTGAAGACTTACCTGAATTTTGGGAGAATTTAAAGAGCGGAAAAGATTGTATTACAGAAATCCCGCCTGACCGCTGGAATATGGATGATTTCTTCAGCGAAGACAGAGATATGAAAGGGAAGTCTTACAGCAAGTGGGGAGGTTTTATCAGCGGAGCCGATCAATTTGATCCGCTTTACTTTCATATTTCCCCAAGGGAAGCAGAACTTATGGATCCCCAGGAAAGGCTCTTTTTAGAAACGGCCAAACATTGTTTTGAAGACTCAGGGTACCCGAGAAACATGCTGGAAAAGATGAAAGTCGGTGTATTTGTCGGTGCAATGTGGGGCCAATATCAACTATTTGAAGGAGAAGAAAATGGAGTGGCTTTCTCGCCGGCGTCCGTCTATTCTTCAATTGCCAATCGGGTGTCTTATTATTTTCATTTAAAAGGTCCGAGTTTGGCTCTGGATACAATGTGCTCTTCATCACTGACCTCTATTCATTACGCATGCCAAAGCATACATTGCGGAGAGAGCGATATGGCATTAGCCGGCGGAGTGAATTTGTCAATACATCCGAATAAATATAAGTTCCTCAGCATGGGACAGTTTCTATCAAGTGACGGCAGATGCCGGAGTTTTGGAAAAGATGGAAGCGGTTATGTTCCCGGAGAGGGAGTCGGGGCCGTATTGTTAAAACCATTAAAAAAAGCAATAGAAGATCAAGATCAAATATACGGTGTGATTAAGGGAAGCGCCGTTAACCATGGAGGAAAGACGAGCGGGTATTCCATACCGAATCCGGATGCGCAGGCGGAGGTCATTTCAGAAGCGCTTCGTAAAGCTGACATTGATCCGAATACCGTCAATTATATTGAAGCGCATGGAACGGGTACGTCATTAGGCGATCCGATTGAAATTCAAGGACTGAAAGATTCCTATCAATTGAACCATCCTTGCGCCATCGGTTCGGTTAAATCAAATATCGGACATTTAGAATCTGCGGCAGGAATCGCTGCGGTAACGAAAGTGCTTCTCCAAATGAAGAATAAGCAGCTTGTTCCTTCTCTGCATTCCGATATTGTTAATCCGTTTATAGATTTTGATCAGGTTCCTTTTCAAGTGCAGCGGAAAGCGGCTGAATGGAATATTCCGCAAAACAGCAATACTGTTCATCCTTTGAGAGCCGGGGTAAGCGCTTTTGGGGCAGGAGGGACAAACGCGCATCTTATATTGGAAGCGTATGAGCCGCCAAAAGCTTTTAATCATCAAAGCGGCCGAGTGATCTTTGTTTTATCGGCTCAAGACAAGCAACGGCTGATAAAATATGCGAAGGTTATGGCTGATTTTCTATCAGAAAATGAATCGAAGGATAACAATCATAAACTGCGTCTTCAGGATATTGCCTATACACTTCAGACGGGACGCGATCATATGGAAGAACGGCTGGCGATAGTGGCAGATTCCGGGCGGGTCATTGCTGAAGAGCTTTCAGCTTATACCAGGGGTGAAAAAAGCAGCTTAAGCTATACCGGTAATACATTCGAATCAGAAGTTCACAATGAAATGTCTCACGTTTGTTCAGATTACGCCGAAGCAGCATCCAAATGGGTAAATGGAAGAAAGATAGATTGGGAGACTTTTGAGGTGAATCGGAATGCTCGCAGGATTTCTATTCCGGGACAACCGCTGATCAAACAGCGGTATTGGATAGCGGAAAAAGGGGAAGCACTTGTTTCAGCGGATATGAGTAAGCCGGGTCACCCTTTCTTGGGGAGTAACACGTCCGATTTTAATCAGTTCAGTTTCACGAAAAAAATCACCCGTAATCATCCGTTCGTACTAAGTCTGTCTGAAGGAAACGTGTCCTTTTTCCCTTATGCATCTTTGGCTGAAATGGCTATCGTCAATGCAGCGGCGGCATTTGGACAACCAGTTCAAACATTGACTGATTTATTGTGGACCGAAAGCATGAACGGAATAACTGATATACGGGAACTGATGATTACGCTGACGCCTGAGCGCGACTTTGCGCGGTTTGACATATATGCAAACACAAAAAATGAGAATAAAGTACGTCTTGCCAGGGGAAATGCGCATATTGTTAAGCCTGAAAGCGGTATGCTTCCTGAAGCGCTTGATATTGCTGAAGTCAAATCAGAAATGACTGAACATCCTGCTGAAGCGCCTTTTGTCATTGAATCAGCGAAAAACAGTGACGGAATGCTGTCGCTTCATTCATTGCCGGATGAGTTTTATGCAAAAAGAGAGAATTTTACGATCTCTCCTGAAGCGCTTGAGTCCGCGATTCAAGCCAGTGCGTTTTTTGTCAGCGGAGAAACCTTCCCGGAATTGATCGGAATGGGAGCGGCGGATGTCTATCAGCCTCTCGCTCAAAGTTTTTATGTCTATACTCAAAAAGAGAACCGGCAGAACAGCCGTGATGTAACGTGTCATATGACATTTACAGATGGAAACGGAAGCATTCTGGCGGAGTGCAGAGATGTGAGATTCAGATATGGTCATGAAAAAGACACTGTTCAGACGGACGATGAACTCATTCGTCTCCTGCGTCAATTGGAAACCAATGATATTGATCAGAAGGCTGTATTGAAACAATTAATGGGGGAAGAATGATGAACGGAAAACGTGAACAAATCAGCGATATTCTTGATCTGATTCAAACAGGACAAATGTCGGCTGACGAAGGTTATGCCCGTGTGACATCCATTCAGAATCAAAAATCACGGGCATCGAACCATCCGCTTTTTTATTACAAGCCGGAATGGACAGAATCGTTCATTCCGAATAAGAAGAGCGTACCCTTGACGGGATTGCTCCTGATTTTTGCAGAAAATGAACGGCAAATACAAGAATTGAGCGGTTTGTTTAAGGGCTGTACTCTCTTGTTTGTCATCCGCGGAAAAGAATTTGCTGTTTTACATGATGATACGATTTGTATGAACCACGTGAAAAAACACGATTATCTAAAGCTGTTCCGATACATTCATGATCATTATCAGCTGCCCGAAAAGATTCTTCACTTGTGGTCTGATTCTCAGGCTGACATGAGTAAGGGAGGTATACAGAAACAATTGGAAAACGGATTGTTTTCTCTTCTGTATATTACACAGGCGCTGATTGAACTAAAATGGAAAAAGATAATAAAGCTGACGCATATTTTTCAAACAGAGAATAAAGAACAACTGCCGCTGCATCATGCTCTCGGCGGATTGGTGAAAACCGTTCACCAGGAACACCCCAATTTTCACTATCAGATTATCAATATTACGCAATCAGAGGGTGCGGGAGCCGCTCTTCCAGCAATAGCGGATATATATCAGAGAGAGTGTGACGAAAAACGGGATATCCATTTTGAAGTGCGCTATGAAAACGGCAGACGTTTTACGAAAAGCTATAATAAAGCCGGCTCATTCGATTTAACCCAGCCGCTGAAACATCATGGGAATTATCTGATTACAGGAGGCCTGGGCGGTCTCGGTTATATTCTGGCAAAACATCTGTCGGAAAAATGGAAAGCGAATCTCATATTGACGGGGCGCTCTGATTTAACTGAAGAGCAGGAGAAAAAGATCGAATATTTAAGAAGTTCAGGTTCAACAGTTGAATATATCCGATCTGATGTTTCAAAACAAAGTGATGCTGAACGGATGTTTGCTTTTGCAAAAGAGCAGTTCGGCACCTTACATGGAGTATTTCACAGTGCCGGCGTACTCCGTGACTCTTTTATCTTAAGAAAGACAAAAGAAGAAATTGATCAAGTCACAGGTTCGAAAGTTTATGGCACGCTGTGGCTGGCGGAAGAAATCAAAAAAATGAAAGTTGAATTACTTGTCTTGTTTTCATCCACATCGGCAGTCTTCGGCTCAGCCGGCCAATGTGACTATGCTTTCGCCAATGCCTGTTTGGATCAGTATGCAGCAGTTATGACCGCAAAAGAGTCTGCCGAAAGGATAGTGTCAGTCAATTGGCCGCTATGGACTTCCGGCGGGATGAATATTGACGATGAAGGAATATCCTATATGAAACAGGAACTCGGTCTTGACCCGTTAGATGACGGTGACGGAATACAGGCTCTGGAGAACAGCTTGTGTCAATCATCTGAACAGCTGATTGCCCTGAAAGGCCGAAAAGAAAAGATTGAGGATGTGCTGAAGCGTGCCGGCACAATCAGCTTACATTCAGACCAGCAGGAAGATGCCGATTTGCAAAACGATGAATTAAGACAAAATATCATCAGTTATCTGAAAAATATAATGTCAGAGGAATTGAAATTACCGGTCTCACTCATAGATGAAAAACAATACCTGGAGAAATACGGCATTGATTCAGTAATGATCATGCGTCTGACCAAAAAGCTGGAGCAAAGTATCGGCAGATTGTCGAAAACATTATTTTTTGAATATCATTCAATATCTCAGTTAGCTGAATATTTCCTGAGTCATCACAGCGAACGAATGATGAAACTGCTGAAACCGGCCGGCACATCTGAACTTGTCTCATATCAAAAAAAGCCAAAAAGAAAACCAGTGGAAACAAAAGCGCTGGTACGCTCTGAAGGAGAAGGTTCAAAAGAGCACATTGCGGCCGATCCCCTTTCTGCTGATATAGCCATTATCGGTGTCAGCGGCAGATACCCGGGTGCGGAAAACATCAGGGAGTTCCAGAATGTGCTGATGAATGGACGGGATTGCGTAAGCGAAATTCCTGATGATCGGAAAGAAATGCTGGAGGGAAGCTGCTATAAGTGGGGAGGTTTTCTGAAAAATCCAGACCGGTTTGATCCTTTATTTTTCCGGATATCACCGAAAGAAGCGGCTTTTCTTGATCCTCAGGAACGTCTCTTTTTAGAGACAGTGTACAATACCATAGAGGATGCGGGTTATAAACCTTCAGATCTGACCCGCAAAAAGGTCGGAGTATTTGCAGGCGTCACATATGGAAGCTATCAATTTTTCGGCGTTGAAGAATCACTTAAAGGAAATGAACTGGCCGTCGGGTCTCCATTTTCTGCAATAGCAAACAGAATATCATATTTCTTTAACTTTAAGGGGCCGAGTATGGCGGTTGATACAATGTGTTCATCCTCTCTTAACGCCATTCACTTAGCCTGTGAAAGTATACGAAGAGGAGAAAGCACACTTGCTGTTGCGGGCGGGGTCAATCTTACGCTTCATCCCAATAAATATACATTATTAAATCAAAGCCGCTTCTTTGCAAGTGATGGCCGATGCCGGACATTCGGCGAGGGCGGTGACGGTTATGTACCGGGAGAAGGAGTGGGATCCGTACTTTTAAAGCCGGCGGCGGAAGCGGTAAGGGACGGAGATCATATTTATGCGCTGATTAAAGCGACAGCGGTCAATCACGGAGGGAGAACAAACGGTTTTACGGTTCCTAATCCAAATGGTCAGTCTGAACTGATACAGGAAGCGCTTCAGAAAGCTTGTATTGACCCTCGTACAATTAGTTATATTGAAGCTCACGGAACGGGAACTTCTCTTGGAGACCCGATTGAGATCACCGGGTTAACAAAAGCGTTTCGGGAATTTACGGAGCACACTCAATATTGTTCCATCGGTTCTGTCAAATCAAATATCGGCCATCTTGAGGCCGCAGCGGGAATTGCCGGTTTGACAAAGGTTCTTTTGCAAATGAAACTGAAAAAACTGTTTCCTTCCATACATGCGGAGACGTTGAATCCAAATATCGATTTTAAAGCATCTCCCTTTTATGTACAGCGGTCATTGCAAGATTGGAAGAAACCGAAACTGCAGGAAAACGGACAAACAGTAACTGTTCCGAGAAGAGCGGGGATCAGCTCATTCGGAGCGGGAGGAACGAACGTTCATATCATTATAGAAGAATATGAAGAAACAAACGTCTCAACAGAACATGTTGAGAACGAACCGCATATTGTCCTGTTATCTGCCAAAGACAATGAACGTCTTCTTGAGTATGCCGAAAACATGAGAGATTTTATCCAACGTTCACTAAGTCCTGAAGTAAAGGATAAGCAGCCTGATATGAGAGAAAAGGTGTATGAAGTACTCAAACCGTTTGTTTCGGAATTGCTTCATATCCATCCGGAAGAAATTAATATTGCTGATCACCTGAGTGAATTTGGCGTAGGGCCTTTGGAATTAAGTCGGATGGCGGATTTTATTAACGAAATGTTTCATATTGAACTCACGATGTATGAATTAACTGATTGCCCCTCCATTCAAGCGGTTACTGAATACTTATTGAAGGAATATGCCGGAGCGATAAGAAACCTGTTCCCGAATGAAGTGATGGAAGGCAGCCAATCGGAAAGCGTCGTTTTACGGGATCTGGCATACACTACACAATCGGGCAGAGAAGCGATGGAGGCCAGAGCGGCGATTACCGGTACGTCTCTTAAAGAAATGAAAGATAAATTATTTGAGTTTTGCCGCGGTGACAAGCAAGTTCCAGGCGTATATGTTCATCAGCAATCAGATGCATACGCTGAAAAAATGAAGGCGTTAACGGAAGGCACAGCAGGTGAATTGTTTGTAAAGACCATTATTGAGAACGGTGAAGCGGAAAAGCTGGCTCAATTATGGGTTTGGGGGGCGGATATCGACTGGAAATCCGTTCATCAACATTTACAGCAGCCGGGTAAACGGATCTCAATTCCGACTTATCCGTTTGCAAAAGAACGTTATTGGGTTCCGTCCAGGACTGAGAAGACAGAGATCCCTCAGCATTCTTTTCAACATCATTTGCAAAAAAAATGGAGGGAGAATCCGTTTGTAAATCCATCCGAAACAAAAGAGTACGGACTGACAGTAGCATTTGTAAATCAAGACACAGAATCAATTGCCCGCACCATTTGTTCGGATATAGATCAGGAGAATCTGATTGTCATCAAACATCACTCTTCATTTATAAAACACTCTGATCAAATGTTTGAGTGTTCTTTATTAGATGAAAACCACGCATACGCCGTTATCCGTGAGATCTTCTCGGGCGGTGAGCGGCAGGTCGAAAATATATTTGATTTCTCAGATATCGGAAACCAGAGTGAAAATCAGAACGGCATCCCATATGGTAAATTCTTATTTATACAAGAAATAATTAAGCGGAGTAAAAAGGAAACACCATTATCCATTTTACAAATCACCAATGGCTTGCAGGTATTTAAAGCGGAAAAACCAAAGCTGACGGGGGCAGAATCAGCGGCTTTTCTGAAAGCCCTTTCTGCGGAATACGGCTTTGTTCATGTGAAAACAATAGATATAGACAGCATGAAAGAAACGCATGAGCTGAAACAAATCTTTAAGAATGAAAGGCAATGTACCGGAGAGAATGAAGTATGCTACCGCAGCGGCGTCAGATATGTTCCGTATTTTGAAGAAGAAAGAATCCATACCGGCGAGCCTGTTTCATTTCCTGCGGATAAAGCCATCGTGATTACCGGCGGGACAGGGGGCATTGGCAGAGCAATAGCTGAAGATTTGGTGAAACGGGGAGTGAAAAAACTCGTGCTGACGGGTACGCGTCCATTACCTTTGCGAAGTGAATGGGATCATTTGCTGAAAGAGGGCAGACAGGACGAAAAGACAGTCAGCAATATAAAACTGTTTCAAAGTTTTGAAGAGAAAGGTGTCAACTATATGTATTACAGCGGTTCTCTCACAAATGAAGAGAAG
This sequence comes from Bacillus sp. FSL K6-2865, assembly GCF_040311405.1. Taxonomy (NCBI): domain Bacteria; kingdom Bacillati; phylum Bacillota; class Bacilli; order Caryophanales; family Bacillaceae; genus Bacillus; species Bacillus sp. FSL K6-2865. The sequence goes on from NZ_CP152036.1 coordinate 1,481,655, forward strand.
CTGCGTTCATTCTTTCACCAAGTAAGCCTTGAATTTAAAGATATAAGCGGTGTCATACACTGTGCCGGACTGCACAGCGGCGGAAATCCGGCATTTATTCATAAAAGAATGAGTGAATTTAAGACGGTGTACGGGCCGAAAGTCACTGGACTTCAGAATTTGGAGCGGATTTTTAATAATAGGCCGCTGGATTTCTTTATTCTATTTTCATCAATTGCAGCACAGTCACCCAAACTGTCGAAAGGAATGACTGATTACGCGTCTGCAAACGCATATATGGACTATTTCGCGGCTTATCATTTTCAAAAGGGGAGAACGTATTTCACGTCCATCAATTGGCCGAGCTGGAAAGAAGTCGGAATGGGTACTGTGACGAGTCCTTTATATGATGAATTGGGACTGGACTCTCTATCCACACGGGAAGGACTGGCGATTTTGTATCATGCACTGGAGAGAAAATCGGCCAATATCATTCCTATCGTGAAAAAAGGAACAGTGTTTCATGCAGACAGTCTCCTGAACATCAATAAAACCGGCGGAGTTTCGGTTCCAGTCCGAAGACAGGAGACTCCCGTCACTTTTGATCATTCAGAAGGGCTTGTCAGTGAACTTTCTGCCGTATTTGCCGAGGAATTGAGCATTCCCCTTGAAAAGCTTAACCCAAATACGGATTTTCAGGAATACGGTGTGGATTCTATACTTCTTGTCAGCATTATACATCGAATAGAAGCAATGATTCAGAAAAAAATTGACCCTACTGTGCTTCTTGAACACAACACGATTCATGGTCTTGCGGAATATATAGGTAAGACGGCGCCGCCGTTGAAGAAACAAATCGAACAGACTGATTCTCAAAGCAGCAATCAGCAAGATATGCAGTCTGTGACGAGCCGAAATACAGAACCGCAGACGGCTTCCTCTGCAAAGATAGCTGTTATCGGAATCGGATGTAAGTTCCCGGGAGCGGCTGATAAAGAGGAATTTTGGGACAATCTGAGAAAAGGGAAGAATCATATTAAAGAAGTACCTGATTCCCGGTGGAATATAGAAGAAAATTACTCTCCGGTCAAACAAAAGGGAAAAAGCATCAGCAAATGGGGAGGATTTATCAATGGAATCGGCAGCTTCGATCCGGAGTATTTCCGCATGGAAGAGGAGAAAGCCATCCAAACGGACCCGCTGATAAGGCATTTCTTAGAAACGAGTGTACAGACTGTACGGGATGCCGGTTATGAAGAAACGGAATTATCGGGAAAAAAAGTCGGCGTATTTGTCGGTTCCAGAATGGGCGGTTACGGTCACAAACTGCCGAAAGAAAGCAGCAGCCACATCGTCGGGCTTAGTCAAAACTTTATTGCTTCACATGTGTCGCATTTCTTTAATTTTCACGGTCCAAGTATGGTTTCTGATACCGCTTGTTCTTCTTCATTAGTCAGCATTCATTTAGCCTGCCAAAGCATAAAAAACGGTGATTCAGAGATGGCGCTGGCAGGAGGGGCGGATCTGCTTTTGGATGAAATTCCTTACCTGATGTTAACAGAAGGAGGAGCTCTTTCGCCGGACGGTCAGTGTTTTACTTTTGATGAAAGGGCAAACGGTTTTGTACCCGGAGAGGGTTTTGGCGCTGTTCTGTTAAAACCGCTGGAGAAAGCGAAAGCTGACGGAGATCGGATATACGGTATCATTGAAGCATCAGCTATTAATAACGACGGTGCGACAATGGGAATTACGACCCCGAATCCTAAGCTTCAAGAGCAGGTTATTCAAGATGCATTTGAAAAAGCCGATATCACTCCCGGATCAGTCAGCTACGTCGAAACTCACGGCACAGGCACGATGATTGGAGATCCGATTGAGCTTCAGGCTCTGACAAAAGTATTCCGAAGAGACACAAACAAAACGCAATTTTGCGGAGTAGGAAGTGTAAAAACCAATATCGGACACTTATTAAGCGCTGCCGGAGCGGCAAGTTTCATTAAAGTGATTTTATCAATATGGCATAAGGAAATTCCGCCTACATTGAATTGTGAAACGCCAAATCCCCGCTTTGAATTTGAAAAGTCGCCTTTTTATCCGAATACAGAGCTGAGAAGCTGGAAGGATGGAAAACGGAGGGCGGGCATCAGCGCTTTCGGTTTTGGCGGAACAAACGCCCACCTTTTGGTAAGCGGCCTGGATGATTCATATCATTCCGTCAGAACTCCGCTGCCGCCTGCTGAGTTTGTCAGAAAAGAGTACTGGCCGGATTCAATTCGGAAAAAACAAATCAAACAGAATAAAAAACGGCTTCTTGAAATTATTGATGAAACAGAGTAGCACCTGCTCTGTTTCTTTACTTTGTAAAAGAAGAAAGGTTGTCGAGTTGCATGAGGTTCAGCGTATTAGTCAAACATGACGATTATATTGTTTCAGACCATGTCCTTCATCAAGTGCGTACGATACCCGGCGTAACGTATCTGGATTTAATAACACGATTTTTAGCTGAGAAAGGGATATCCCCCCGAAGTTTTGAAATCAAACATGTTTTATTCCGTGAACCTGTTGCGACGTCAGTCCATTTTGATAAAAAAGTCACCTTCCAGTTTACGGAACAAGAAAACGGCTGGCTTGTTGAAACAACAAGCAGGAAATGGGTCGCTGAAAAGGCGGAAGGTGAAGCGTCAGTCAACTTGCAGGCGGAAATCATAAGAAAAAATGCGATAAACGAAAAGACAATTTCAATCGAAGAATTAAAGAAAGGGGCCGTCCGGATTTCGGATGCTGAAGCCGCCTATCGTAATTTGCGCAGGGGCGGCCTGATTCATAAAGATTTTATGAAATTGGAAGGTACGGTATATGAAGGTGAAAATTATATTCTGGGAGAGGTCAGTTTAAGCGGACTTTCAAAAGAATATACAGATGACTTTTACATGCATCCTGCATTTTTGGATGGGTCTCTCAGCTTGTTGGGAATCCTTACATCAGACTTGCCGGATGAAGGAACAAATGCGTTTATCCCTATATATATTGAGACATTCCGGGCACTGCATAAAACAACTGGGTCTTGTTTTGTGTATATTAATAAAACCAGTATAACGCAGCCGCCTTCTAAAGACATTTTATATGCGGATATAGAAGTATACAGGCCTGATGGAGAGCTTGCTTTTTATTATGAGCGATTCGGTGTGAAAAGAGTCAGAAATGAAAAATCAATACAAAGGCTGGAGCATTCCCAAAAAGCTAAAGAGGTCGGCAGCGCAACGAAAAATAAAGAAATAATCAGAAATAATTTGATCCAAGAGATAGCCGGCATGATTGAAAAACCTGCTGAAACAGTGAAGAATGATATTTCCTTTTATGAGATGGGCTTGGATTCTAAACAATTATTAGACTTATCCAAAAAGTTAGAACTGATGTTAGGTTCAAAGCTGTACCCGACTTTATTATTTGATTACTCCACAATCGGTGAATTGACGGAATATCTGCAGGAGAAATACGGAGCCGACATGACAGACTCTATCTCTGATACAGTTCAGCACCAAGACAGTCATAAAACATTAACAGATGAGCTGTCATCCATTATTGGAGAGGTTACAAACACACCGCCAAATAATGCGGACAAACACCAATCTTTTTACGAACTGGGTCTTGACTCAAAACAGCTGCTGCATATATCGAAAATGCTCGAGGAAAGATTGGATACACAATTGTATCCGACATTGCTTTTTGATTATAACAATATTCATGATTTAGCGGCTTATTTAGAAGAAAAATATGCTGTGCGTAATACGCCGGCCGCAGCTTTTAAAGAAAAAACGCAAACGAAAGAGCCGTCTGAAAAGCCGATGCTTGAATCTTTATATTTACAAAAAGAATGGATAGAATCGCCATTAAAGTCCGGAGAAATACCTAAGGAAAATACATTGATTTTCGATTTCGACAGTTCAGTGAGTGATGAAATCCGAAAGTACATCGGCAGTGAAAATGTTATTTATGCGGAAGCCGCCGCTGAATATGAAATGGTAAATGAAAAGCATTATAAATTTAATCCGGAGCAGTCTGCTCATTACTCCAGACTGTTGGAAGATATGAAAAAGTCCGGAGCGTTTCCGGCGTCAATCATTCATTACTTGTCAAAAAAAGCTTATACTGAAGCAGCGTTAGATTTGACTCACGGCTTTTATTCAATTCTTTATTTGAGTAAAGCTTTGATCCGTCAAAAAGTAAAAGAAAACATCAACATTTTGTACGTACATGACAAGGGTCAATATACAAATCCGGTTTACGCCGCGATTGGAGGCTTTTTTAAAACGCTGAATGCGGAGCAGCCAAATATAAAGTGTAAAACGGTTGAGATTTCTTCAAGACAAACCATTGAAAAAGCACCTTTGCTTCTCAATGAATTAAGTGCCGGACATCATGAGACTGTGAAATATGACGGCGATCAAAAAAGGCGGGTGACAGCATACAAAGATGCTTCGCTGCAACCAGGGCAAAAGGCCGCAAAGTTTGTAAAAAACGGAGTGTATCTCATCATCGGAGGGTTAAGCGGCATCGGCTGGATTATTTCAGCGTTTCTTTATGCAAATCACGGTGCCAGCGTTATCATTGCCGGACGATCGAAAATGACAGCAGACATGGAAGAAAAATTAGACAGCATCCGATATGACGGGGCAAGCATTTCTTATATCCAGGCTGACATGTCAGATAAACAGCAGGTCATCAAGTTAGCGGAAAAAATTCATGCTGATTATACCGAAATCAATGGGGTCATTTACAGTGCAGGCGTGTTAAAAGACTCTCTCATTATGAATAAAACAGACGCGGAAGCTCAAGCGGTGCTGCAATCAAAGGTCAATGGTGTGATTCATTTGGATGAAGCGCTCAGAGATATGCCTTTAGATTTTTTTGTTTTGTTTTCTTCCATCTCCTCAGAAATCGGAAGTCTGGGTCAAGCCGATTACGCCTACGCCAATCGTTTTCTGGAGCATTTTGCCGAGTGGAGGGAATGTATGAGAAAGGCGGGGGGAAGATCAGGAAAAACCATCGCTGTAAATTGGCCTTTCTGGAAAGACGGAGGCATGTCAGTTGATCCCGGCATTCAAGATATTATGAAAATGGAGTACGGACTTCACCCATTAGAAAATACTGCCGGAATCAAAGCTTTTGAACACTCGCTTCTCGGCCAAGGCCACCAGCTGATCGTGTTATACGGAGAAAAAGAAAAAATACAAAACGATTTCAAGCCGTTATCCGCCCGTTCAGCACCGCCTCTGGTAAGAGATTCAGCGATTGCAGCCGATTTTGATGCTTCGTCAGTCGTTACGGGAGAAGCTGAAAGTCCTTTCCGGATACTCGGCACAGCTTCCAATCGTCATCTCGACGATTATTTGCATTATTGGAGCAGACTGAAGAAAGGAGCCCTTCAGCACGATCAAAGCGATGCCGCAAAAAAACTCATCGCTTTTTACCAGACAGAAGAAACGGAAACCGTTCATTTTCTGGCAAACACAGAAAATGCCCGGCATATGGAAATATTGATGAGCGGTAAGGGTGAAACAATTTTACTGATTTGCGGTTTTGCTACCACTGCTTACATGTGGAAAGAACAAATGAAGGAGTGGGCAGATCAATTTAATGTAATTGTCATACACACACCGGGTTACGGGCTGAGTGAGGGGAGCGCCGATTTTACACTGAGCGGGCTGGCTCAGACTTTTATCGAAGTGCTGAACGAGATAGGGGTTGCTTGGCCGATCCACATTGCGGCAGCTTCTTGGGGAGGCATGATAGGGCAGAGGATTGCCTATGAATACCCTGAAAAAGTAAAAACGCTCATTCTTTCCGGAAGTTACACCGAATACGAAGAAGACCCTGAAAGCAGTGTCGAGGAAAAACTGAAAAATGATTTTATAGCTATAGGAAAATCACATGAATATGAAAGTTTATACAGTAATCAATTCCTAAATGCTTCTATTGAACGTTTTATGAAGATACATCAACAAGAAGGCTATTCTACGATCGGCTTTTTAAAAGACATTCATACAAGAACGCTTATCCTTACGGGTGAGAAGGAAAGCGTAGTTGATCAGAAAGAAACAAAAAGGCTGCAGAAACTGCTGAGCAATGCAGAATTAAAGAAAATTAAGGGAGCGGGGCATCTTCCGAACATTACACATCCTGAAGAATTCAATAAAACGGTGTCAGAATTCATCAAGAAATCAGTAAGTAAGGGATGAAAAAGATACATACAGTACAGGGGGAGAAAACAATGAAACAAACAATAAGCAATCCGGCATTTGATATGAAACAAATTAACGCTCTTAACGGCCATTATCAGACGATGATAGACAATGGAGATCTGCAATGTGCGAGTTATATGATGTCAAGAGGAGGTGAGGTTTTTGCAGCTGAGTCGTTAGGGGAATTTACCGGCGGACAAAAAGAAAAGCAAACATTTCAGCTTGATACAATCAGAGAAATCGGTTCTTTGACAAAAGTGTTTACCGCTGTAGCCGTCATGCAGCTCGTCGAAAAAGGTTTGCTCGATCTGAAAATGCCGGTCAAGCTCATTTTGCCAGCGTTTGATAAACCGGGTTTCGGAGAAATTAAAATTTTGCACCTTTTGACTCATACGGCGGGATTAAGTTTTGAGCTGGATATTCAAAAGGCTGAAGGCATTGACTTAACGAATGAGGAAGAATGGATAAACTATCTGGTCAGTACGCCTTTGGAGTACGGAGTGGATGAAGCATGGAACTATTCCAGAACCGGCTTTGTTATACTTGGCATCATTATTTCAAAAGTAACAGGCGTATCCTACGAACAGTATGTAACAAAGCATATTATTGAAGCGCTCGGATTAGAAAGAACGTATTTTTATGTGCCTGATACTTTAAAAGAAGAAGTTTGTGTGATCAATGAGCACGAGTGCGTACAGCTGGAAAAAAGTCATCACCCGTATTTTCCGAATAAAGCGACAAGCGGTCTGTACTCTTCGTTGCGAGATATTTGGAAGTTAGCTGAAATGTTTAGAAATAAAGGCAGATTGAAAGATAAGAAGCTGCTTGGAAGAAAAACAGTCGAAGCGATGCTGAGAAATCAAATAAAGCCCGGTCTTCCTTTTTACTTCTTCGGAGCGCCCAGAGAGGAAGGCGGCTTTGGTTTAGGCATTAATTTGTGGCCGGCCGGTGACCATTATTTCATGACAGAAGGCACCTTCTCACATCTTGGAATGGGGTGGTGCGGCATGTTTTCTGATCCAGCCGAAGATTTTACGTATGTATTTTTCACTCCGATTTCCGAGTTTCATCCTCATGCCGTGCTGACGCCGCTGAATATCGTGTGGGCGGGTATTGAATAATTGTCAAAAGCGTCGTCCCGTCTGTTCGGCAGGCGGGACGATTGCTAACTGCCCGTTTTTATCCCGCGGCATCTTTTCAAAGCCTGACCCGAAGTTAAATAACTTAATTTACTCTTTGTAATTTTTTTTAATTATAGTACAGTAGAGCATTTTTATAATACAGTTTAAAGTCTTTTATAGTACAGTTTGGCGCAATATGATCTTATGTTTTATAAGCGGTTTCAAAATGAGGTTATAAATAATTGACGGCTTTGTTTAATTACTGTAAACTATGGTTGTTGATCATATTGTACTAATAAAAAATCTTTTTTTATTAGTACAGTTTAAACGTCATTATCTTTGCTTAAGCGCTATGTGAATTTCTGAATGATTAATTTTAGAATTGCAGAGCATGATAAGACTGTTTTTAATACGGATGGCTAAACGGTATCCTAACCCTGTTAAATCAAAAGAAGAGGTGGTTTAAAAAATGGCTGCAAAGACAAAAACTTCAATTGTTGATAGCAAAAAACAATTTGATGCTATTAATAAGCAGTTTGAAACGTTCCAAATTTTAAATGCTGAAGGAGAAGTCGTAAATAAAGACGCAATGCCTGATCTTTCAGATGATCAGTTAAAGGAATTAATGAGAAGAATGGTGTATATCCGCATTTTAGACCAGCGTTCAATTTCTCTTTCCCGTCAAGGACGTTTAGGTTTCTATGCACCGACAGCGGGCCAGGAAGCTTCTCAAATTGCATCACACTTCGCGCTTGAACAGGACGACTTTATCCTTCCGGGTTATCGTGACGTTCCTCAGCTGATTTGGCACGGTCTTCCTTTACACCAGGCATTCCTGTTCTCAAGAGGCCATTTTAAAGGTAATCAGATGCCTGAGGGAGTAAATGCTTTATCACCTCAAATTATTATTGGTGCTCAAATTATCCAAACCGCAGGTGTAGCTTTAGGTCTTAAAAAGCGCGGTAAAAAAGCGGTAGCTATTACTTACACTGGTGACGGCGGAGCTTCTCAAGGTGACTTCTATGAAGGAATGAACTTTGCCGGAGCATTTAAAGCGCCAGCGATCTTCGTTGTTCAGAATAACCGCTATGCGATTTCAACTCCTGTAGAAAAGCAATCATCCGCACAGACAATTGCCCAAAAAGCAGTTGCCGTCGGTATTACAGGTGTTCAAGTAGACGGAATGGATGCACTTGCCGTTTACGCTGCAACCGCAGAAGCACGCCAGCGCGCAATTAACGGTGAAGGTCCGACTCTGATTGAAACTCTTACATTCCGTTACGGACCTCATACAATGTCCGGTGACGATCCGACTAAATATCGTACGAAAGAAATAGAAAATGAATGGGAGCAAAAAGACCCGCTCGTACGTTTCCGCAAGTTCTTGGAAAACAAAGGACTATGGTCTGAAGAAGAAGAGAACAAAGTGATTGAACAGGCCAAAGAAGAAATCAAACAAGCTATCAAAAAGGCTGACGGCGAATCAAAACCGAAAGTAACAGAGCTGATTGAGAATATGTTTGAAGAGCCGACGTTCAACTTGAAAGAACAACTTGAAATTTACAAAGCGAAGGAGTCGAAGTAAGCCATGGCGCAAATGACAATGATTCAAGCGATCACTGATGCGTTACGCACAGAACTGAAAAACAATGAAAACGTTCTGCTTTTCGGGGAAGATGTAGGCGTTGCCGGAGGCGTATTCCGTGCAACTGAAGGCCTTCAAAAAGAATTCGGTGAGGACCGCGTATTTGACACGCCGCTTGCTGAATCCGGTATCGGCGGTCTCGCTCTCGGTTTAGGCCTGCAAGATTACCGTCCTGTTATGGAAATCCAATTCTTCGGATTCGTATATGAAGTAATGGATTCAATCTCAGGACAAATGGCTCGTCTCCGCTACCGTTCCGGCGGACGCTGGACTTCTCCGGTGACAATCCGCTCTCCATTCGGCGGAGGGGTTCATACACCTGAACTTCACGCTGACAGTTTGGAAGGCCTTATCGCTCAGCAGCCGGGTATTAAAGTTGTTATCCCATCCACTCCTTACGATGCAAAAGGACTGTTGATTGCCTCTATCAGAGACAATGATCCGGTTGTTTTCTTAGAGCATATGAAACTTTACCGTTCTTTCCGTCAGGAAGTTCCTGAGGAGGAATACACAATTGAGCTTGGCAAAGCTGATGTGAAACGCGAAGGTACTGACCTTTCTATCATCACATACGGCGCGATGGTTCATGAGTCGCTTAAGGCTGCTGAAGAGCTTGAAAAAGAAGGCGTTTCTGCTGAAGTTATCGACCTTCGCACTGTAAGTCCGCTTGATATTGATACGATTATTGCTTCTGTTGAAAAAACAGGCCGCGCAATTGTCGTGCAAGAAGCTCAAAAACAAGCCGGCATCGCTGCCAACGTTGTAGCTGAAATCAATGACCGCGCGATTCTGAGCCTGGAAGCTCCGGTTCTGCGTGTTGCGGCGCCTGATACAGTATTTCCTTTCTCGCTTGCTGAGAGCGTATGGCTTCCAAACCATAAAGACGTTCTTGAAACTGCGAAAAAAGTTCTTGAATTTTAATCAGGCATCATAAAAGACGGTAAAGAGAGTCCTTTTCTCTTATATGAAGGAGTCTGTTTACTAGGTTCAATGCTTGCGAATGCATAACTAAAATTTGCTTAATCAACTAGGAGGTCGAAAACTGTGGCATTTGAATTTAAACTTCCGGATATCGGGGAAGGTATCCACGAAGGCGAAATCGTAAAATGGTTTGTTAAGCCGAACGACGAGGTAGAAGAAGACGATGTTCTGGCTGAAGTGCAAAATGATAAAGCAGTGGTAGAAATTCCTTCACCTGTTAAAGGAAAAGTATTAGAATTAAAAGTTGAAGAGGGAACAGTTGCAACTGTTGGACAAACGATTATTACGTTTGACGCACCTGGTTACGAAGATCTTCAATTTAAAGGAAGCCATGATTCAGGAGATGCGAAAACTGAAGCTCAAGTTCAGTCGTCTGCTGAAGCAGGGCAGGATATCTCTAAAGAAGAGACTCCTAAAGAGCCTGCAAAAGAAACCGGCGCAGGACAGCAGGACCAAGTGGAAGCTGATCCGAACAAACGCGTGATCGCGATGCCTTCCGTACGCAAATATGCCCGTGAAAAAGGCGTGGATATCCGTAAAGTAACAGGTTCAGGCAATAACGGACGTGTTGTAAAAGAAGATATCGACAGCTTTGCAAATGGAGGAGCGGCTCAAGAAGCGGCACCGCAAGAAACAGCTGCACCTCAGGAAACAGCTAAACCTGCAGCGGCTCAGGCTCCTGAAGGCGAATTCCCTGAAACACGCGAAAAAATGAGCGGTATCCGTAAAGCGATCGCGAAAGCAATGGTGAACTCTAAGCATACTGCACCGCACGTAACTCTTATGGATGAAGTTGACGTAACAAATCTTGTTGCTCACCGCAAACAGTTCAAACAAGTTGCTGCTGATCAAGGCATCAAGCTGACTTATCTGCCTTACGTCGTCAAAGCATTAACATCCGCTTTGAAAAAATTCCCTGTTTTAAACACATCTATTGATGATAAAACAGATGAAGTGATCCAAAAACATTACTTCAACATCGGAATTGCAGCGGATACCGAAAAAGGCCTGCTTGTGCCGGTAGTGAAAAATGCCGACCGTAAAGCCGTTTTCGAAATCTCTGATGAAATCAACAGCCTTGCTACAAAAGCGCGTGAAGGCAAGCTTGCACCTGCGGAAATGAAAGGCGCTTCTTGCACGATCACAAATATCGGTTCTGCCGGAGGCCAATGGTTCACACCGGTTATCAACCATCCAGAGGTTGCGATTCTCGGTATCGGCCGTATTGCTGAAAAAGCAATCGTCCGTGACGGTGAAATTGTAGCTGCTCCTGTCTTAGCTCTTTCTCTCAGCTTTGACCACCGTATGATTGACGGAGCAACTGCACAAAATGCGTTAAACCACATCAAGCGTTTACTGAACGATCCACAACTTATTTTAATGGAGGCGTAATGTTATGGTAGTAGGAGATTTCCCTATTGAAACAGATACTCTTGTGATTGGTGCGGGACCCGGCGGCTATGTAGCTGCCATCCGCGCTGCTCAGCTTGGACAAAAAGTAACAGTCGTTGAAAAAGCAACTCTTGGAGGCGTTTGTCTGAACGTCGGCTGTATTCCTTCAAAAGCGCTCATCAATGCAGGCCATCGTTACGAGAATGCAAAACATTCAGATGACATGGGGATCACTGCTGAGAACGTAACGGTTGACTTTACAAAAGTCCAAGAATGGAAAGCTTCTGTTGTAAATAAGCTTACCGGCGGTGTTGCAGGTCTTTTAAAAGGAAATAAAGTGGATGTTATAAAAGGGGAAGCTTATTTCGTAGACAGCAACTCTGTCCGTGTAATGGATGAGAACTCTGCGCAAACATACACATTTAAAAACGCAATCATTGCTACCGGTTCTCGCCCTATCGAATTGCCAAACTTCAAATATAGCGAACGCGTTCTGAACTCTACAGGCGCACTTGCGCTTAAAGAAATTCCGAAAAAGCTCGTTGTTATCGGCGGCGGATATATCGGTACTGAGCTTGGAACAGCGTATGCGAACTTCGGAACTGAATTGGTTATTTTAGAAGGCGGAGATGAAATTCTTCCTGGCTTCGAAAAACAAATGAGTTCTCTCGTTACCCGCAGACTGAAGAAAAAAGGCAACGTTGAAATCCATACAAGCGCCATGGCTAAAGGCGTTGAGGAAAGACCTGACGGCGTAACAGTTACATTCGAAGTAAAAGGCGAAGAAAAAACGGTTGATGCTGATTACGTATTAATCACTGTCGGACGCCGTCCGAACACTGATGAGCTCGGCCTTGAGCAAGTCGGTATCGAAATGACTGACCGCGGTGTCATTAAAACAGACAAGCAGTGCCGCACAAACGTACCGAACATTTACGCAATCGGTGACATCATTGACGGACCTCCGTTGGCTCACAAAGCGTCTTACGAAGGTAAAATCGCTGCGGAAGCTATTTCAGGAGAGCCGGCTGAAATCGATTACCTCGGTATTCCGGCGGTTGTATTCTCTGAGCCTGAACTGGCTTCTGTCGGTTACACTGAAGCACAGGCGAAAGAAGAAGGCATTGAAGTCGTTGCAGCTAAGTTCCCGTTTGCAGCAAACGGACGTGCGCTGTCTCTTAACGAAACTGACGGCTTCATGAAGCTGATCACTCGTAAAGAAGACGGTCTTGTAATCGGTGCGCAAATTGCCGGCGCAAGCGCTTCTGACATGATTTCTGAATTGAGCCTGGCGATCGAAGGCGGAATGACTGCTGAAGATATCGCAATGACAATTCACGCTCACCCGACATTGGGCGAAATCACTATGGAAGCTGCCGAAGTAGCAATCGGAAGCCCGATCCATATCGTGAAATAATAATGTAACAAAGAAACAGCCCCCGTTTGTAAAAGCGGGGGCTGTTTTTATTGTGCAAGCACATGCTGCATAGGTTTGATGATATCCTCTTTTTTCTTTACGGATCCCTCAATCTTCATGACCACATGCCGATGATTGATCACCATCAGCGCAGGGAACGTGTTGATTTCCTCTTCCCATCCCTTTCTGTTGTCATAAACCTTCATTTGATCGACATGATGGGGATATTTCTTTTCTAAATCAAGAATCGCATCGTAATAAGGCACTTCTTTATCTATATGATTTTCATCGGAAAAAAACAAGATTTGAGTGTGATGAATGCTGTCGATCCGGTTTTTTGTGAATGGACTGACAGTAGAAACCGAACAGCTTGACAGAACGAACAGCATCAAAAAAAAGGGAATCACCGTACGGTAGCGCATCTATCTTACTCCTCTGTTTTATATAATATATTGGTTCATCCATTTATAAGGACTATATCAAGTGTATCACGAGAGGTGAAAAACCTAAGGCTTGTTACTGAATTGTTATATAATTGAAACCGTTTTTAATGAAGAAATAATACGTGTGACAACTTGCGCAGCCGATGTGTAAAAAAGGCACATTGTTTTTCGTGAGAGCGCTGTTTTTTCGTTATACTGGGAGCAAAACCATATCAGGAGGGATTGTCATGTATAAAGCCGCTGCAGCCGTCATATGTATGTGCTTACTCGCCGGCTGCCAATCAAATGAAAAGATGCAAACAAACAAACCCCATTCTCAAGCCGCGGCCAATCATGCCAAACGGGAAAACCACCATACAAAAGAGGAAAAACAGAAAAAACAGAAGGCGGAGCCCCGTTACTATATCAATCCGAAAAGCTTTTCTGTGGAAAAAATGGATGAACAGAAAGAGAAAAAACCGATCGCATTGGTAACGATCGATGACGCGCCTGATCAGCATGCCGCTGAGATTGCGGACAAACTGCACGATCTCAATGCGTCAGCGATCTTTTTTGTAAACGGACATTTTTTGAAAAAAGATGAAAATAAGAAAGCGCTTAAGCATATTCATGAGTTAGGTTTTATGATCGGAAATCATACAATGACTCATCAAAACTTAAAAGATCTTTCCGAACAAAAACAACGGGAAGAAATCATTGGCGTCAATAAAGCGGTTGAAAAGGTAATAGGAGAGAAACCCGCATTTTTCAGGGCGCCTTTCGGAAGCAATACGGACTACAGTGACAGACTTATAAAAAAAGAAGGTATGGTGAAAATGAACTGGACCTTCGGGTATGATTGGGATCAGAAATATCAATCCAAAAAAGCGCTTACCGATATCACACTGAACAGTCCTTATCTGCGGGACGGGGCCAACATATTGATGCATGACCGGAAATGGACGGCGGAAGCCATGCCGGACATTGTAAAAGGATTGCGTCATAAAGGATATACTGTGATTGACCCTCGAGCTATAAAAAGACCGTAAAAAATAAATGTGTTATACAATTTATCAGTTGACATATTAAATGTGACATAATAATATAATAACAACAAGTGAAAATTAAGCGTTTTCAAATTCTGAGAAATGGGGAATGACAGATGGGTACAATTGTTTGCCAAGACTGTAACGAAGCGATTCATTACTTTGAGGATGAGAAGGTCACGACGTTATACGGAACATGCTGCGGACAATGCCAGTGTCATCTTGAAGAAGAGTAAAAAGCGTAAAAAGGCCCGAAACGATTTCGTTTCGGGCTTCTTTATGTTTATTGGATGGCTTTTTGCTCTTTGATGACTCTGATCATTTCAAGCGTTGCATCTTCGGGACCCTGCACAGGAAGGCCGGCGTCCAAGTTTTTAAAAATGTAGCTGATATTTTCTTCAGTAATGATCTCACCCGGAATAAAGATCGGAATTCCCGGCGGGTACACCATGACAAACTCTGCGATGATCCGTCCTGCGGATTCTTTTAACGGAATGACTTCCGTATTTGCGTAAAACGCGTCTCTTGGCGTCATCGCTAGCAGAGGAATTTCAGGAAGCAGAACTTCGGTTTGCTGATGAGCATAGTCATTGTCGGAAGCCTGCTTTGAAATGTCTGTAAGCGCGCTTACAAGACGGTCGGCATCTCCCGCTCTGTCGCCGGGGGTGAAAATACATAAAATATTATACAAATCGGACAGCTCGACTTCGATATTATATGATTCGCGGAGCCATTTTTCAACGTCATGACCCGTCAGTCCGAGGTTTTTGACCGAAATGATTAATTTAGTCGGATCATAACTGAATGCAGCTTTAGACCCTGTGATTTCTTCGCCGACACAGCGGATGCCTTCAATTTGATTGAGGCGTTTCCGTGTCTGATCCGCCAGCAGAATCGTATCTTCAAGAAGGTCGCGGCCTTCTGTAGCGAGGCGTTTTCTTGCGACATCAAGTGAAGCGAGAAGCAGATAGGATGTTGACGTTGTCGTCAGCATGCTTAAAATCGACTGTACTCTTTCTTTGGAAACAAGACCTTCTCTCACATTTAAAATGGAGCTCTGCGTCAGGGAGCCTCCCAATTTGTGCACGCTAGTAGCTGCCATATCAGCGCCCGCCTGCATGGCGGACAGAGGAAGCTTATCATGAAAATGAATATGCACGCCGTGCGCTTCATCGACAAGCACAGGCACATCGAAAGAATGCGCGAGCTTTACAATGCTGCTCAAGTCAGCTGCCACACCGAAGTACGTCGGATTTATGACAAGCAGGCCTTTTGCGTCAGGGTGCTCCGTCAAAGCCCGCTCGGCGGACTCAAGCGTAATGCCGTGAGAAATTCCGAGCTCATCGTCAATTTCCGGGTGAATAAAAATCGGCACCGCTCCGGAAAATACAATGGCCGACATAATGGATTTATGAACGTTTCTAGGGATGATGATTTTATCTCCGGGTCCGCATACGGCCATGACCATCGTCATAATGGCGCCGCTCGTCCCTTGTACGGAAAAGAAGGTATGGTCTGCGCCGAATGCTCGAGCGGCCAGATCCTGGGCTTCTTTAATGATGCCCTTTGGCGCATGTAAATCATCCAGGGGTTCGATATTAATTAAATCTATGCTTAACGCGTTTTCTCCGATAAATTGTCTGAATTCCGGATCCATTCCCGCGCCTTTTTTATGGCCCGGAATGTGGAATTGGACAGGCTGTCTGTCCGCGTGCTTTTTCAGTCCGCTGTACAGGGGTGTTTCATGTTGCGGCAATTGTTTTCCCACCTTTATCATAATACCTACGGATTAGTTTGTATTACATTCAGTTTTATTACCCGTTTTTTAAACGTAAAACAAATGAATTATATTATGAACTTGAAAGAAAGTAAAGAACAATTTATGATCTATGGAAGATGCTTATTTTGAGCATGATTATAAAGGAGTGAAGACATTTGGAATATCAATATCCGATGAATGAGGACTGGACGACAGAGGAGGCCGTGGATGTCATTGCTTTTTTTCAGCAGGTGGAAAACGCCTATGAAAAAGGAGCTGACCGAGACAGACTTCTGAATGCGTACCGCCGCTTTAAAGAAATCGTTCCCGGGAAAGCGGAGGAAAAGAAAATCTGCAGCCAATTTGAAGCTGACAGCACCTATTCCCCGTATCGGACTGTGAAACAGGCGAAACAATCAGATCAAGCGATTATCAAAATGTAGACAAAGCGAGCCGGCAATCGGCCCGCTTTTTATGTTATGAGACTTTCTGAGTCAGTGTGTATAAAAAGGAAAGCTTCCTAAAAGCATCTTCAATGGTTTGCAGGAATTCATTGTTGTTCATGTTGATCACGTCTTCTTTTTGCAGCTGAATGCCGCACAAAAGCTCTGCTTTTTTCACTGTCTGCAGGCGTTCAAATAATGTTTTCAGCTGCTCCTGATCCATGTCGGACTGCTTGTACGCCCCTGGCTTCGTATGATCCGGCGACCATACAAAATGACCGGGAATCTGTTTTGTGATGTCCTCCTGCTTCGCTTCCAGCAATCTGCCGTATTCCTCTTTTATCGGAGATTCATAAATGATGGCAAACCATACAAACATATGAGTGTCCCATAAACCGATCTGAAAGTGAGGGAGTTTCTTATACCCGCGTTTGCTGTTGGCAAAGGCAACCCAGCTGTCAGCCGGCGGGTTGACAGATCTTCTCGCGTGCTTGGCGACATGCGGGAACATTTCATCGCCTGTCAATGCTGACAATGTCGGTGCGAAATGCTCTCCTAACAAGGTCAGCTTCGGACGGACTTGTTCTTTTAACACCTCCATGCGCGGATCTAAACCTTCTATTGTAAATGTATCGAAGTCTTCTTTTGTAAAACGCATCTGAGTCATCTTTTTCCTCCTTATCGTAAGTATTCATATTTTACCACAGCCGCCGCCGGCCGCAAAAACATTGAGAACGTTTGAACCGAGAGGATTGGTGGTAAAAAACGAATAGGTAAACACACAATTTTAAGAATGTTGTTACAGCCGAATATAAGTTTCCATACGATATAAGAAGTATCATTAATAAATTGGAAAAATGGGATGCTTTTTTAACAAATGATCTCTGGAAGGGGCGAAAGACAATGAGGCAAGTGGTGAAGGAAGGATTCAGGGAGGAAAAAAATAACCGTGTAGCTGTCTGGAGACTAGAGGTTGATTATGAATTGGCAACCCTGTATGAGGCCATGCAAAAAGAGAATGAAGATCAAATCGATCTCAGCAAAAGAAAACTGGAACGTCTCAGAAAAGAATGGATTCGGCTTAACGGATAAAGAATAGTAAAAACGAACCGCAGGAAATGGTTCGTTTTTACGTGAGAAGGCATTTTTTTCATTTTCCTTGCTTTTTCATCGCCTTTATCAGTATGCTATAGAATAAGCTATACATAGAAAAGAGGTACACGGTATGACAAATTGGACGGAAATTGATGATATCGCAAAACAATGGGTAAAAGAAGCCGGAACGAGAATCAGACAATCCATGCAGGAAAGCTTGACGATTGAAACAAAATCAAATCCGAATGATTTAGTCACAAATATTGATAAAGAGACGGAGCGCTTTTTCATTGACCGTATACAGGGAACTTTTCCCGGACACCGGATTCTCGGAGAAGAAGGGCAGGGGGATAAACTCCGCTCCCTTGACGGAATCGTCTGGATCATTGATCCGATTGACGGAACGATGAATTTTGTCCATCAAAAGCGGCATTTCGCGATCTCCATCGGCATCTTTGAAGACGGAAAAGGCAAAATCGGCTTAATTTATGATGTGATGCAGGACGAGCTGTATCACGCCTTCAGTGGAAAAGGGGCTTATCTGAACGACACGCCGCTTGCTCCTTTAAAAGAAGCTTCCATTGAAGAAGCCATTATTGCAATCAATGCCACATGGGTGACGGAAAACAGAAGGATTGACCCGAGTATTTTGGCGCCGCTCGTAAAACGGGTCAGAGGAACGCGTTCCTACGGCTCGGCGGCACTTGAGCTCGCCAGTGTTGCGGCCGGCCGCATTGACGCATACATTACGATGAGGCTCGCGCCGTGGGATTACGCTGCCGGCTGCGTGCTGCTGAACGAAGTCGGGGGCATTTACACGACCACAGACGGCGAACCGTTTACGTTTTTAGACAACCACAGCGTGCTTGCGGGCAATCCGGCAATACATAAAATTATCTTTGACGACTATTTACATGCTGACAGGTAGAGATTTTGAAGAAGAAGATCTCGGGTTTCTGGAGCAGCTGGCGGCTGCACACCCGGTGTGGAAAAACGAAGAGTTCGGAACAAAAAATGCGGCGGAGTTTATGCTTGCATACTCCATGTACAATGGAACGTGGCTCGTATGGGAGATTGACGGCGCTCCTGCCGCCGTCAGTTTTCATTTGGAATGGGCGCCTTCAAACGGAAAACCGTGGCTCGGAACCGTGGCCGTCGCTCCGGAGGCAAAAGAGAAAGGAATCGGACGCGCGGTCATTGAAGAGATTGCGGGCCGGCTGAGAGGGGAGCATAAAGCGATGTTTTCAGCCGTTCCCCTGGACAGGCATGAATGGGTTTTGTTTTTAAGCCAATGCGGCTTTGAACAGCTTAAGCTTGAAAAAGACGATCGGGAAAAGACATATATGATCATGGTGAAGCCATTGTGAAATGTTTCGGATATAAAAAAGAGACCGGATTTCTCCGGTCTCTTTTCTTGTTTACAAGCCGACCGCATTCCAGGCCGCTTCTACGCTTGCAGCGTCTTGAGAGCCGTAAAGGTCCCGCGCTGATTGAATCAAAGCTGCTTTTGCATCTTTAAAGTTTGATGACGGAGTGAGATATACCGTTAGTGCGCGATAGTAAATCTGCTCCGCTTTTTTCACGCCGATTTTTGTAATCGTGTTGTAAGCGGCTTTGTTCGGAATTCCGCTGTTTGTATGCACGCCGCCGTAGTCGCCGGCATCAGTGTTCGGAAGGTTTTGGTAATTTTTGTAATGGTCGGGCTGTCCGTATTTTGTCGGAGTGGATAAACTGCGGAGAGCCGGCTGGCTGACCGTAATATCTTCACCGATATCCCAGTCCTCAGTATCATTGAAGTATCCGAATACATCAGAGAAGGATTCGTTTAAAGCGCCCGGCTGATTTTCATAGTTCAGGTTGGCTGTTTCCTGTGTAACACCGTGTGTCATTTCATGGGCCGTTACGTCCATTGAACCGGAAAGAGGCGAGAAGAATGAGCCGTCACCGTCACCGTAAATCATTTGGTCGCCGATCCAGGCCGCGTTATTGTATTTGCTGCCGTAATGAACGGAAGATACGATTTTGCCGCCTTTATTGTCGTAACTGTTGCGTTTAAACGTCTGATAGAAATAATCGTACACTTTGCCGAGATTGTAATGCGCATCAACGGCAGCGCGCTGAGAAGAAGTTGTGAACTGGTTGGTAGTGCTTGATACGAGCGTGCCCGGCAGGTTATACTGTCGGTTTTGCAGATCGTACGTAATAATTTGCGTTCCGGTAGGTTTAGAAAGATCGCGCATTACATATTTGCCGCTTTCAGAAGAAATATTTAATGAGACCGTTTTTCCTTTAAGAGTCGTACCTGTTCCGGTTGCAGCGGCATGCTCCACTTTGTTTTGCTTTTTCAGGACTTTCCCTGTCTCCGCATCAACGGTTACTTCCCAGTTAGCTGGTTCCGGTTCGATGTAGCGGATGGTTACATCATAGGCGAGGCGGTATTTACCGTCTTTTGTGGCCGCTGCTTTCAGCTCGGCTTTGTTTTTGTTTGCAACGTTGCCGTTAGAGACGGCTTCAGGTGATTTGCCGATTGCTTTAAAAGCATGATCCAGCGCCTGATTTGCAGATAATTTTTTGCTGTTTGCCGTTTTGGCAGAAGCATCGTTGTTTAATTCACCGTTAATCGCATAGACATTGTTGGATTTATCGACGTGAATAATGACTTGCGAGTCTTTCACAGGCACACCGTTAACGACAGGCACATAACGGAAGTGCTTGTAGCCGAGATCATCAGTCGTGTGGTCAATCAGCTTCAGTCTCTCGGAAGGGTTGCCTTTGAAGACTTTGCCGTTTTGTTTCAAGTATTGCTTGATTGCTTTGTCACTGACTGAAGGCAATTCAGATTGCACCAAAGAATGCTTCGGCACAAAGTTCGTCAGGTTTTCTTTAAGCTGAGGATTCTCAGCGGCCTGAACACCCGGAAGACTGATAGTTAAACTCATAAAGGAAGCGGCGACAGCAACAGACAATTTCTTACCTAAACCCACAATAAATCCCCCTTTTTGAAAATAATGAAAACTTATATTGTTATAATAAACCAGCATTCTCTCATTCTGCAATATAAAACTAGACTCCGCTGATGAATTGATAGAATCGTCCCGGAAAGGCTTCCGGCGGCCGGCATCGGGGGATAAGCCGAGAGGCACGTGTTGAATCAGACATGAGTCGAATGATGCGATTTATTCTGAAAAAAATGACAAATGAAGTCGGGAAAAATGATAGGGGAAAAATGTTCCGATCTGTAAAACTTTTTTTATAGCCGTTTGTCTAAACGGGTGAGGCCTTAATAAACGAAAAGGATTGTTTCAGATGTCAGAGATTTTCAGTCATTTTATTCAGCATTTCGACAGGTATTTCAAGAGCTGTCTTACGAAGAGATTGCTGATGTTTTGGACTGGAGTCTTTCGAAGGTGAAGAGCACCCTGTACAGGGCGAGAATGCAGCTGAAACAGCACTTGGCGGAAAAAAGGAAGGACGGACAGATATGACTTGCTGTTTAGTGAGAGATTTACTCCCTTTATATATTGAAGGCGATTGTGAAACAGAAACGGAGCGATTTATTTCCCGTCATCTTGAATCATGCGGTAAGTGCGGGAGTTTATATCATATGATGAAGGAGCCGCTTGACCTCGGCAGCCCTGAGATGAAGGCGCCAGCCTGTTATGCAGAAGAAGAAAGGCGGTTTAAGGAACGGTATTACGGGAAGCTGCTGATAAAAGCAGCCTGTTTGTTCGGTGCTGTTTTCTTTATCATGTTGATCCTTAAACTGCTGATTTAAAAAAACGCCCGGCTGAATGACCGGGCGTTTTAATCCGTTTACTCAGCCGGATGAAAGGCTGTATAAATGCCTTCAAGCAATTCCTGGGGCAGTGAATTAAAGAATCCGGCACACAGCTTTGCTTCTTTTTTTCCTGCTCCTGCTTTTTCAGCAAGTTCCTGATCAAATGTATACACACCGTCTTCTTCAATCAGCGCAGATTGAAGGATATGAAGACTTTGGGAAAAAGCGGTGAACAGCTGATCAACGATAAGGGCCTCTTTTTCCGTAAAGCCAAGCTCCACCGCTTTTTCTTTATTAAATGTATATTCGCCGTCCGTTTTCTCAATACATTGGGAAAGTACGGTTAAAAATTCGGTTGAACTGTCCCACAGCTTTTGAATGATCTGGGCTTGTTCTTGATCTAATCCCAATTCAACCGCTTTTTTACCGTCAAAATAATAGACACCGTCTTTTTCGTAAATCGATTGGCTGATGATGTCTAAAAGCTTTGCCGCGTCTTCCGGTGTTTTCTCTGCGGAAGCCTCCAGGGCATGCGGTTCATTTGCCTGAATCGTTTTTGCGCCGGCAGAATCAAGCGGACTGAATGCAAGCAAGGCGGCTGAGGCGGTTGCGGCGGCAGTTACAGCGGTTTTCTTCAAAAAAGATGTTTTCATTTCGTTCTCTCCTTGTCATGTGTATTTGCTTACAGCCACAAGTATAAAAAGACAATGATGGAATTGAAATAGGAGGTATGGTATTTTCTGCATAACGATGCCGGACTATTTCAGACTGCATATTCTGAGGGAATCTGCTGATGTAACTAGAATGGGAGCTGTCATTTCCGGCTTCCTGACTAGGCGGCGGGGGAGATAAGCCTTACATCTGGAGCCTGTTTTGAGGATATAAAAAAGCCTGAATCTTTGATTCAGGCTTCATAAGATATTGTCTTTCCATGTTTACGGAATTTTGCAAAGGGTCATGCTTTTAATCAAGCAGTCCCTGTTCGCGCATTTTTTTCTTTACGGTGAAACCGCTTCCCATCATGGCGATAACGAGAACAATGCTTCCGATGATGCCCCATGCGCTTTTCTCAGCGATTGATACGCCGATCAGCATCATGCTGAAGACTGCTGCGAATGCAAATAATAATAAGAGCCAATTCAATTTTTTCATATTTCCATCCCCTTTAACGTCATACTTTCAGTTTACAGAAAAACGTAACGCTTTTAAAGAGGATGTGTGGTATAATATGAAAGTTATCTAATTTTTTTAGGAGATGAAAATGTGAAACTTCGAAACGATCTTCGCAACATCGCGATTATTGCCCACGTTGACCATGGGAAAACGACTTTGGTAGACCAATTGCTTCACCAAGCCGGAACATTCCGTGCCAACGAAAATATTGCCGAACGCGCAATGGATTCAAACGATCTTGAACGTGAACGCGGTATTACAATTCTTGCGAAAAATACTGCGATTAACTATAAAGATACACGCATTAATATTTTGGACACTCCGGGACACGCCGACTTCGGCGGAGAGGTAGAACGGATTATGAAAATGGTTGACGGCGTTCTGTTAGTCGTTGACGCATATGAAGGCTGCATGCCGCAAACCCGTTTCGTACTGAAAAAAGCCCTTGAGCAGAACTTAAATCCGGTTGTCGTCGTAAACAAAATCGACCGTGATTTCGCCCGCCCGGAAGAAGTCATTGATGAAGTGCTTGATTTGTTCATCGAGCTTGACGCAAACGAACAACAGCTTGAGTTCCCTGTCGTCTACGCTTCTGCGATTAACGGAACGGCAAGTCTGGATCCGAAAAAGCAGGACGAAAATATGGAATCACTGTATGAAACGATTCTTGAACATGTCCCTGCCCCGGTAGATAACGCCGAAGAGCCTCTTCAATTCCAAGTGGCGCTGCTTGATTACAATGATTATGTCGGCCGTATCGGTATCGGACGCGTTTTCCGCGGCACGATGAAAGTGGGTCAGCAGGTTTCATTGATGAAACTTGACGGAACGGTAAAATCATTCCGCGTAACGAAAATCTTCGGTTTCCAAGGATTGAAACGCGTGGAAATTGAAGAAGCGAGAGCGGGAGACCTCGTTGCCGTTTCGGGCATGGAAGACATCAACGTCGGTGAAACGGTTTGTCCGGCTGACCACCATGAGCCGCTGCCGGTTCTGCGCATTGATGAGCCTACGCTCCAAATGACATTTGTCGTAAACAACAGCCCGTTTGCAGGCCGTGAAGGCAAATATGTCACAGCCCGCAAAATTGAAGAGCGTCTGAACGCGCAGCTTCAAACAGACGTCAGTCTTCGTGTCGAACCGACTGCATCACCTGACGCATGGGTTGTTTCAGGACGCGGTGAGCTTCACCTGTCCATTTTAATTGAAAACATGCGCCGTGAAGGCTATGAGCTTCAAGTGTCTAAACCTGAAGTTATCATTAAGGAAATCGACGGCGTAAGCTGCGAGCCTGTTGAGCGCGTACAGATTGACGTGCCTGAAGAGCATACCGGTTCTGTTATGGAATCAATGGGTGCGAGAAAAGGCGAAATGCTTGATATGATTAATAACGGAAACGGCCAGGTCCGCCTGATCTTTACCGTACCTTCACGCGGACTCATCGGCTATTCTACTGAGTTTCTGTCACTGACACGCGGGTTCGGTATCCTGAACCACACGTTTGACAGCTATCAGCCGATGCAAAAAGGCCAAGTCGGAGGCCGACGTCAGGGTGTGCTCGTTTCCATGGAAAACGGAAAAGCGACATCTTACGGAATTCAAGGTATTGAAGACCGCGGCGTCATCTTCGTTGAGCCTGGAACAGAAGTATATGAAGGCATGATTGTCGGCGAACATAACCGTGACAATGACCTTGTCGTCAATGTCAGCAAAATGAAACAGCAGACAAACGTCCGTTCCGCTACGAAGGATCAAACGACTACGATTAAAAAAGCGCGCATTATGTCGCTTGAAGAATCACTCGAGTACTTAAACGAAGATGAATACTGTGAAGTAACGCCGGAATCCATCCGTTTAAGAAAGAAAATCCTGAATAAAAACGAACGTGAAAAAGCGGCGAAAAAGAAAAAAACAGCAGGAATGTCTTAATCACTTGCAGAATTTGAAGAGGTAGAACCCGAACGGAAAAGGGGAGGGGGATCCTTTTGAATGAAGTAAGTGAACGGCTGTCGTTCTTTGCGGCTCTTTACCAAGTGGATGAGCATCCGCTGACGGGAATGTGGCTGTTATACGGAACGATCGTCGTGCTTTCAGTGATTGTATTTAAACTCGGCTTTGCCAAACGGCTGCCGGTGTTGAAGGCTGCGGCAGTTTATCTCTTTCTCGTGCTCGGCTGCACCGTACTGACTTTTTTCGGTGTGTTTCTGCCGGTCGGAGAAGGGCTTGTTGTCGCCGCTTTGATTTTGATCGTTTACAAAATCCGTCTGCACCAGTCCAAAAAAAGCCAGTCAGCTAAACCGCAATAAAAAAATGACCATGCCTTCCGGCGGGTCATTTTTTTATTCGGTTTATTTTTTCAGTTTATCTTTTTTCGCTTTTTGTCCGGGATGAAAGGAAAAATGTCCGGTATTCAGCCGTGCCTCCGTTTTGACTTTGATTCGGTCATGGCATTCCCGGCACATATATGTATGAATCGGACGATTGCGGAGGCGTTTGGCTGTCAGTGTTTCATCATCAATTTGTTCGATTTTGTCGCAAATGGAACATTTTACTCTCATTGATTTTTCACCTCTTTCACTATGACAAGCATTATATCATGGATGCCCCTCCTGCCAAAGGGAAAGAAAGCAGCGCCCTTCCTTTGGAGCGGGCGCTGCTTTTTACCGGCGGTTTTTCATATGATGATCCGATTGATCGTTCTGTTCGTTCTGCAGCTTGTTCTGGTCTCTTTGGTTCAGCTGATCATCATTCGATTGAGTCGGTGATTCTTTTTCATTGTCGGTCACATCATTCGGGACTTCCGGCATGACACGACCGACGATGGCGGCAAGTTCGTCCAAAATGCCTGAAACGGGGCGGCCGGCCTTAATGTCGCTGCCCATGCCTCTCAGACGGGAAACCGTATCAGGATCAGCCACGACAACGGCATTGGCGCCGTAAGGATCGTTTTTTAACGCCTGGGCAACCGTGTATTTAATGCTCTCCACTTTGCTTCTTTCTAAATTGTCATCCACATCGATACCGACAACGGAGTACCTTCCGAGTACAACCGCGGTGGCATCTGAAATGCCGGGGATTTTTTCGGTTAC
Source organism: Bacillus sp. FSL K6-2865 (assembly GCF_040311405.1). Classification (NCBI taxonomy): domain Bacteria; kingdom Bacillati; phylum Bacillota; class Bacilli; order Caryophanales; family Bacillaceae; genus Bacillus; species Bacillus sp. FSL K6-2865. Next base: position 1,507,237 of record NZ_CP152036.1, read on the forward strand.
CTCGACGAGATGCTTAGCGATGTCTGTCCGGCCGGGATTTTCAGCTGTCTCAGGAGCCGTATTTTTCACATGGATCGGTTTTGCATCGCGCTGATCGGCTGATTCGTTCTGAATATTGCGGCCGCGGCCGTCCTGTACAGCAGTGCAGCCGGTCAGGATAAACAAGGCTTGTATGATAATGAAAAGAATTCGCACGTCAGATTTCCTCCTTGAATGCTTTCATTTATTTTATTGTTGAATTAACCTTCTATCTTTATGCACCAAATCATATATTTTAGCAGGCATCCCCGTTATTCGCGGAAAGAGAAGCACACGATGGGCTTTGATCCTTATTTCAGGAGGCTGAGACTTGAGTAAAATTTATGTGTTAGATACGAATGTACTTTTGCAGGATCCTAACGCCATTTTTTCCTTTGAAGAAAACGAAGTTGTCATCCCCGCCGTCGTGCTGGAAGAGGTCGATTCAAAAAAGCGGTATATGGACGAGGTCGGGAGAAATGCGAGGCACGTATCTAAGCTGATAGACGGGCTCAGGGAGAAAGGAAGGCTGCACGAGAAAGTTCCGCTTGAAAGCGGAGGAACGCTCAGAATTGAACTGAACCACCGGTCATTTCACCAGCTCCAAGAAATTTTTATCGAAAAAACGAATGATAACCGCATTTTGGCGGTGGCAAAAAATTTAAGCCTTGAGGAGGAAACGAAAGAAAACGGCCGCCTCGTCATCCTGGTCAGCAAAGATGTGCTTGTCAGGGTAAAGGCGGATGCCATCGGGCTTTTGGCGGAGGACTTTTTAAACGACAGAGTCGTTGACCATGATGAAATATATAGCGGGTACAAAGATATATTTATGAATAAAGAGCGGTTTGCTTCGTTTTATAAAAACAAACAAATTTCAGTCAAGGAGCTTCAGCAGCATCAGGTTTATCCGAATCAATTTGTGCTGATGAAAGATGAATTAGGAGGATCTTCGTCTGCGGTCGGCATGACAGATAAGAAAGGCGAGACTGTAAAAAGACTCGTTTTCGATGATGAGCACGTATGGGGCATCAGGCCGAAGAACGTCCAGCAGACAATGGCGCTTGAACTCCTGCTGAGGGAAGATATCCCGCTTGTCACCCTGATCGGAAAAGCGGGAACGGGAAAAACCTTGCTTGCTCTCGCGGCAGGGCTTCTGCAGACGGAGGATCTCGGTATTTATAAAAAGCTGATCGTCGCGCGTCCCATCGTCCCGGTGGGAAAGGATATCGGATATTTGCCGGGCGAAAAAGAGGAAAAGCTCAAGCCGTGGATGCAGCCGATCTTTGATAATCTTGAATTTTTATTCAATGCGAAAAAGCCGGGTGAACTTGAAGCGATTTTGGCAGGAATCGGATCGATTCAGGTGGAGGCGCTGACATACATTCGGGGAAGAAGCATTCCGGATCAGTTTATTATTATTGATGAGGCTCAGAATTTGACGAGGCACGAGGTCAAAACGCTTTTGACTCGGGTGGGAGAGGGCAGCAAAATTGTCCTGATGGGCGATCCGGAGCAAATAGATCACCCATACTTAGACAGTTTAAACAACGGACTTGCTTATGTTGTAGAACGGTTTAAAGAACAAACCGTCTCCGGCAGCGTGAAGCTTGTGAAAGGTGAGAGATCCGGCCTTGCACAGCTTGCCGCCGATTTGTTATAAAACTTCGATTTCTGTGACGCCCGTTATCGGTTTTTCAAAGTCTCCGTCCACGTAAAAATGGACCGGGCCGCCGTCTTGAAGGGGTTTCCCCGCATCGCTGAAATGCGCGATTGCGTCCATCGCCTTTTCGAGCTGCACTTCGGTTCTTTCTGATTTTGAAATAAATGCGCACAGGACAGCGCTTTCTTTCGGCTCGGCATTTGCTAAAACAGCGCCGAGCTTCATGGCGAAGCTGCCGTTCATCAGTCTTTCTTTTTCATAACGTTTTTCGCTTTTTAAAGTCGGCGGCGAAATGCGCCCTTCTCTGATCACCCGTTCCGGATCAAGCGTATGCTCCTGGGTTTCTGCAGAGCCGTCCGGATGAACGGGCTGATTTTTTTCAAACGGAAACTTGCGGTCATCGAAAATCCAGACACTCGGATCAATTGTAATCGGGTATGTAACATTGCCTTTTACTTGAATAACGCTCATGGTGAAGCCCCCCTTTATTTAAAGTATAAAAGTTTTCGCATGAATTGTCACTTTGCGTCGCAAATTAGATGTATACAACGGCAGCGAAGTGAGGATGATCGACATGGTATGCCGGCATTACCAAGAGCTGGACGCATTAGTTCAGGAAGCGAAAAAAAGAACCGAAGAAGGCAAAGTGGCAGACTATATTCCGGCTCTGGCTGAATCTGAACAAGACAGCCTTTCGGTCACGATTTATCATGCGGAAAATACATGTCTGACGGCAGGAGACGCCGATCGGACATTTACGCTGCAGAGCATTTCGAAAGTGCTTTCTCTGGCGCTCGTACTGATGGATTACGGAAAGGAAAAGGTGTTCAGCTGCGTGGGTCAGGAGCCGACCGGCGACCCGTTTAATTCCATGATTAAGCTTGAAACAGTGAATCCGGGCAAGCCTTTAAATCCGATGATTAATGCGGGAGCTCTCATCGTTACGGGTTTAATTAAAGGGCATTCGCCGAAAGACCGCCTGGATTACCTGCTCAGATTCATCAGAAGACTTGCGAACAATCAGGAAATTACATATTGCAGCCATGTCGCGGAATCGGAATTCAAATCTTCCATGATTAATCGGGCCATGTGTTATTACATGAAGCAGTATGACATTTTTAAAGGCGATGTAGAAGAGGTCATGGATTTGTATACAAAACAGTGCGCGATTAAGATGAGCAGTCTGGATTTAGCCAAAATCGGCTGTGTATTCGCCCTTGACGGCAAGCATCCGGAAACCGGGGAGCAGGTCATTAAAAAAGATGTGGCGAGAATCTGCAAGACGTTTATGGTGACATGCGGCATGTACAATGCGAGCGGGGAATTCGCAATCAAGGTCGGCATTCCCGCTAAAAGCGGCGTTTCGGGAGGAATCATGGGCATTTCGCCGTACAACTTCGGAATCGGTATATTCGGCCCGGCGCTTGATGAAAAAGGCAACAGCATCGCGGGTGTGAAGCTTTTGGAAATCATGTCTGAGAAATACAGGCTGAGTATTTTTTGAAACATTTTTTATCATAACATCTGCTTAAATCCTCTTGCAATTTCACCTGATACCCTTTATGATAAATAGAAGAATTAGGTACTCGCCTGGGGAACGGAGGGATACTTTTGGCTTCAGAGATTATAGTTGACCATCAGCAGAAAGCATTCGAGCTGTTGAAGTTAGATGCTGAGAAGATTTTGAAGCTGATCCGAGTACAAATGGATAACTTAACGATGCCTCAATGTCCTCTGTATGAAGAGGTCTTGGATACTCAGATGTTCGGACTGTCGAGGGAAATCGATTTTGCTGTCCGCCTGGGATTAGTTGACGAAAACGACGGCAAAGAGCTGCTGGACAGACTTGAAAGAGAACTGTCTGCTTTGCATGACGCGTTTACAGGAAAATAAATGATCAAACTCAAACTATTCAACGGTTTGGGTTTTTTTATAACCGTAAACCGTTTTTTTGCATCTTCTTTTCGTAAGACGGTCTCTTAATCTGCATTTCATCCGAAAAACTATAAAGAAACTGCGTAAATTGTTTATGAATTATAGTAAAATATAATACGCTATAGGTATTAAACGTAAGCTTTAAGCAGGAAAGAGGATGTTATGTTTAAAAGAATGTTAAAATCTTACGATTATTCATTGATATGCGCTATCATTCTGCTGTGCTGTTTCGGATTGGTAATGGTATACAGCTCAAGCATGATTACCGCCGTTATGCGTTACGGCGTGAGCAGCGACTATTTCTTTAAACGGCAGCTGTTCGCCGTCATCGCGGGGTTTGTGCTGTTTATCATCGCGGCCGTTTTTCCGTACAAAGTGTTCGCCCATCAAAAGATTCAGAAATTCATACTGCTTGCGTCAGTGGCTGCGCTTTGCGCGCTGTTTGTTTTCGGACATGTTGCCGGAAACGCGCAAAGCTGGTTTAAAATCGGCGGAATGGCCATTCAGCCGGGGGAATTTGTCAAGCTGACCCTGATACTGTACCTTGCCGCGGTATACGCAAAGAAACAAAGCTACATCGATCAGCTTTTGACGGGGGTTGCTCCGCCGGTGATCGTCACCGTAGTTATTTGTGCGCTTATCGCCATTCAGCCCGACTTCGGAACGGCGATGATTATCGGTCTGATCGCGTTTTGCGTCATTATGTGTTCGGGATTCAGCGGAAGGACCCTGCTCAGGCTGGTTCTCATGGCGGGAATCGTATTGCTCCTTGTCAGCCCGATCATCTATCTGAAATGGGACGATATTTTGACACCCGGGCGTATGAGCCGGTTTGAAAGCCTTGAAAATCCATTTAAATACGCCAGCACATCAGGCCTGCAGATTATAAATTCGTATTATGCGATCGGCTCCGGCGGTTTTTTCGGTCTCGGTCTTGGAGAAGGCATTCAAAAATACGGTTATCTGCCTGAATCGCATACAGACTTTATTATGGCGGTTATTTCAGAGGAGCTCGGCATTTTCGGCGTCCTGTTTGTCATTGTACTGCTGGCTTTTGTCGTGTTAAAAGGTTTTTATATTGCGAGAAAATGTGAAGATCCGTTCGGGAGCCTTTTAGCAATCGGGATATCCAGCATGATTGCGATTCAGACCTTTATCAATCTCGGCGGTGTCAGCGGTTTAATTCCGATTACAGGTGTTCCGCTGCCGTTTATCAGCTACGGGGGCTCATCAATGTTGTTGTTATTAATGAGCGCCGGTATATTGGTGAATGTCAGCATGCATGTCAAATACTCAGAAAAGAAGAAAAAGAGGGAGCCCGTTCCGTCTAAGGGGGTAAAAAGACGGCAGACGGAAAAATCTGTGTATCTCTAAAAAACAAGTGTATACACAGGACGGATATTCCTTTATTATAAACTACATATTTATTAGGCCAAGGGGGAGAAAAGTTTGTCACAACAATCCATCCAAAAAGTGTTAGTAGCAAACAGGGGAGAAATTGCGATCCGGATTTTCCGGGCGTGCACAGAATTGAACATCAGAACGGTAGCCGTTTATTCAAAAGAAGATTCGGGCTCCTATCATCGCTATAAAGCGGATGAAGCTTATCTTGTGGGGGAAGGCAAAAAACCGATTGACGCGTATCTTGATATTGAAGGGATTATTGAGATCGCAAAAAGAAACGGCGTTGATGCCATTCATCCGGGCTACGGATTTCTCTCTGAAAATATCCAATTTGCGAGACGCTGTGAAGAAGAGGGCATCGTATTTATCGGACCGACGTCAGCGCATTTGGATATGTTCGGAGATAAGGTAAAGGCGAGGGAGCAGGCAGAAAAAGCCGGTATCCCCGTTATTCCGGGGAGTGACGGACCGGCTGAAACATTAAAAGATGTCGAACAATTCGCAAAAGTCCACGGATTTCCGTTTATTATTAAAGCATCGCTCGGAGGCGGAGGCCGCGGAATGAGAATCGTCCGAAGCGAAAGCGAATTGAAAGAATCGTTTGAGCGGGCCAAATCAGAAGCGAAAGCCGCATTCGGAAACGATGAAGTGTATGTTGAAAAACTGATCGAAAATCCTAAGCATATTGAAGTTCAGGTGATCGGAGATAAAGAAGGCAATGTCGTCCATCTGTATGAGCGGGACTGTTCCGTTCAGAGACGCCATCAAAAGGTCATTGAGGTGGCGCCGAGTGTATCTTTGCAGCCTGAATTAAGGGACGAAATCTGTGAAGCGGCTGTGGCGCTTGCGAAAAATGTCGGCTATATCAACGCGGGGACCGTGGAATTTCTCGTAGCGGGCGGTGAATTTTACTTTATTGAAGTAAACCCACGCGTGCAAGTGGAGCATACGATTACGGAAATGATAACGGGGGTTGATATCGTTCAGACGCAAATCCTCGTCGCGCAGGGCCACGGACTGCACAGCCGTGCCGTCAATATCCCTGAGCAGAAAGACATTTTTACAAACGGGTATGCGATACAATCACGTGTGACCACTGAAGATCCGCTGAATGACTTTATGCCTGACACGGGTAAAATTATGGCTTACCGCTCAGGCGGCGGCTTCGGCGTCCGCCTTGATACGGGAAACAGCTTCCAGGGCGCCGTCATCACGCCTTACTATGATTCACTGCTCGTCAAGCTGTCGACATGGGCGCTGACGTTTGAACAGGCATCAGCAAAAATGGTCCGCAACCTGCAGGAATTCAGGATCAGAGGCATTAAGACCAATATTCCGTTTCTTGAAAACGTGGCAAAGCATGAAAAATTCCTGACGGGCCAATATGACACATCGTTTATCGACACAACGCCTGAGCTGTTTGTTTTCCCAAAACAGAAGGACCGCGGAACAAAAATGCTTTCCTATATCGGCAATGTCACGGTGAACGGTTTTCCGGGAATCGGGAAAAAAGAAAAACCTGCATTTGATAAGCCTCAGACCGTTACGTTAGGTATCGAAGAAAAGCCGGCAAGCGGTACGAAACAGATCCTTGACGAAAGAGGCGCTAAGGGGCTTGCTGACTGGGTGAAAGAGCAAAAATCCGTGCTCCTGACCGATACAACGTTCAGGGATGCCCATCAGTCTCTGCTTGCAACCCGGATCAGATCCAATGATTTGAAAAAAATCGCCAATCCTACGGCTGCCCTGTGGCCTGAACTGTTCAGCCTTGAAATGTGGGGAGGCGCGACATTTGATGTAGCGTACCGTTTCTTAAAAGAAGACCCTTGGAAACGCCTTGAAGATCTTCGCAAGGAAGTGCCGAACACATTGTTCCAGATGCTGCTTCGTTCATCAAATGCCGTCGGTTATACAAACTATCCGGACAATGTCATCCAAAAATTTGTCCGGCAGTCAGCGGAGTCAGGTATTGACGTATTCCGGATCTTTGACAGCCTGAACTGGGTAAAAGGGATGACGCTGGCCATCGATGCCGTCCGTGAAACCGGAAAAGTGGCGGAGGCCGCGATTTGTTATACGGGAGATATTCTTGATAAGACCCGGACGAAATATGATTTGAAATATTATCTTTCTATGGCGAAAGAGCTTGAGGCGTCTGGTGCGCACATTCTCGGTATTAAAGACATGGCCGGTCTTTTGAAACCTCAAGCCGCATATGAACTTGTCTCAGCGCTGAAGGAAACGATTGATATTCCCGTTCATCTTCACACGCATGATACGAGCGGCAATGGCGTCTTTCTCTATGCCAAAGCTGTTGAAGCGGGTGTGGACATCGTGGATGTCGCCGTCAGCTCAATGGCGGGTCTGACTTCACTTCCGAGCGCAAGCGGATTTTATCATGCCCTTGAAGGAAACAGCCGCCGTCCTGAAATGGATGTCCGGCAGGTGGAAAGACTGTCGCAATACTGGGAATCCGTCCGTCAGTATTACAGTGAATTTGAAAGCGGGATGAAGTCTCCGCATACTGAGATTTATAATCATGAAATGCCGGGCGGCCAGTACAGTAATCTGCAGCAGCAGGCAAAAGGAGTCGGCCTCGGTGATCGCTGGAATGAGGTGAAAGACATGTACAGCGTCGTCAACCGCATGTTCGGCGACGTCGTGAAAGTAACACCTTCTTCCAAAGTCGTCGGAGATATGGCGCTTTACATGGTGCAAAACAATTTAACAGAACAAGATGTTTATGATAAAGGCGAAACGCTTGATTTTCCGGATTCAGTCGTTGAGCTCTTTAAAGGGCAGATCGGCCAGCCGCACGGCGGATTTCCGGAAAAACTGCAAAAGCTCGTTCTGAAAGGACAGACGCCGATCACGGTAAGACCGGGTGAGCTGCTTGAACCGGTATCTTTTGAAGGCATTAAAGAAGAATGGAAAGAAACACATCAGATGGAATTGAGTGATCAGGACGCAATCGCGTATGCTCTTTATCCGAAGGTGTTTACTGAATATGTTAAAACGGCTGAACGCTTCGGTGATATTTCCGTATTAGACACACCGACTTTCTTCTATGGCATGACACTCGGTGAAGAAATCGAAGTGGAAATCGAGCGCGGAAAAACGCTGATCGTGAAGCTTGTATCTATCGGTGAACCGCAGCCGGATGCGACACGTGTCGTTTATTTCGAATTGAACGGCCAGCCGCGTGAGGTGGTCATTAAAGATGAAAGCATTAAATCGTCCGTACAGGAAAAATTAAAAGCAGATCGGACAAACCCAAGCCACATTGCGGCATCCATGCCGGGAACCGTCATTAAATTGTTAACGGAAACCGGGGCAAAGGTGAATAAAGGCGATCATCTGATGATTAATGAAGCGATGAAAATGGAGACGACGGTACAGGCGCCGTTCTCCGGGACGATACAGCAGATTCATGTGAAAAACGGTGAACCGATTCAGACAGGCGATTTACTGATCGAAATTGAAAAAGCGTAAAAAATGAACATAAAAAACCTGATCCGCCCCCGTGTGCGATCAGGTTTTTTATATGTAAAAAGGCCGAAGCTCTAATGCTTCGGCCTTTTCATGTGCCTCAGATGTTCCGCTGTTTTGATTCATAGCGGAAGCGGGCGATTAATAATAAGAAATAGCATAAGACGCCGAACAGGCCGGCAATAAAGAGCGAATGGGCAAGTGCAAAGCCGGTGGCCATTTCTGAATAAACAACCATGATTCCGGAGAGCGCCTGTAATACAACAAAGGCAAGAGCCGCTATCCAGCCCCCAAGAATCTGTTTTTGGTCTTTGTAGGAGCGCACCGCATGTGCAAAAGCGACAAGAATCCATACGAACAGAAGCAGCGCTGCCGTTCTGTGGCCCATCTGCACCCATTCCTGAAAATGAGACGGAAGCCCGTGGTTCAGCCTGCTGCAAAGCGGAACGTCAGGGCAGGCAAGGCTTGATTTCGTATGGCGCACATAAGCTCCCGTATAAACGACGATATACGTGTAAATCGAAAGGCCGATCATATGAAACTGCATTTTCCTGCCGATTCTGAGCGGCTTGACGAGCTTTTTGTCTGATTTATCAGCTTCAAATATGAGCAGCGTCAAAATCAGAACAGAAGCGAAAGAAATCAGCGATATGCCGAAATGAAGCGCCATAACGAGCGCATTTGATCCGAAAACAACCGCTAATGCGCCGAGAAGCGCCTGTAAAAACAAAAAGATAATGGACATAATGGCGAGAAAGGTTGTTTCACGGAAAACAGGCGTGACTTTTCTCCATGCCCAAAAAGCGAGACTCAGCACGAGAACGATTGAGACACCGCTTGCGAGTCTGTGGCTCCATTCAATGATAGAAGCGGCGTTAAGCTCCGGGAAAAACCGGCCGTGGCAAAGCGGCCACTGCCTTCCGCATCCGAGACCCGATCCTGTCTTTGTGACAAGAGCGCCGCCGATCAGCACGACGAGCATAACGAATGTCGTAAGTACGCCGAGCGCTTTCAAAGCTTTATTCATTTTACATTCACCTTCTTAACAAACTGGACAAAATGATATACGTACCAAGTGTAAGCGAATATGTGTTTCGTGGCAATTCTCAATTCTGTTTGTTCACAAAAATATAATAGAATCAGGACTTCTTAGATAATGGGGTTGATTATTCCAGATGGGTCTGATAGAAATAAAGTAACCGCTTTATTATGAAACCGGCGGATTTGGTAAAATTCATAAAAAGTTCACAAATAAATTCCTGTTTCTCGTTTAATATTTAAGAGGATGTTTTTTTACAGGTCATTATCTTGTATGATAGAGTTGCAGGTCTTAAAAAACCTGCTTTAGGTTTGTAAGGGAGGTTTACGTTATGGCTAATTCCAGAATTTTAAACGATACAGCTATAGACGGACAGATTGAAGAGACGACGGCATGGAAGGATTTCCTTTCGCTTATTAAAATAGGAATCGTCAATTCGAATTTAATTACGACTTTTACCGGCATGTGGCTTGCGTTACATATATCCGGTCTGAGTTTTTTAGGCAATTTAAACACCGTGCTTCTTACATTAATAGGATCTTCTTTGATCATCGCCGGTTCTTGTGCGGTTAACAACTATTACGACCGTGATATTGATCATTTAATGGAACGCACGAAAGTAAGACCGACGGTAACCGGAAAGATTCAGCCGAATCAAGCGCTGTGGTCAGGAATTTTACTCATTGCTTTAGGACTTATCATGCTTTTGATGACCACCGTGATGGCAGCAGTCATCGGTTTTATCGGCGTGTTTACGTACGTTGTTCTTTATACAATGTGGACGAAACGCCGTTATACGATTAATACGGTTGTCGGAAGTGTATCAGGCGCCGTGCCGCCGTTAATCGGCTGGACAGCGGTTGAAGGGCACATCGGTGTTGTCGCGTGGGTTTTATTCATGATTTTATTCATCTGGCAGATTCCGCACTTTTTAGCGCTTGCGATTAAAAAGACGGAAGATTACAGAGCAGCGAATATTCCGATGCTTCCGGTAGTGCACGGCTTTGAAGTGACGAAAAGACAGATTATCGTCTGGGTCGCATGCCTGCTGCCGCTTCCGTTTTTCCTCGGCAGTCTCGGTCTTCCGATCGTCATTCTCGGCACTTTGCTGAATGTCGGATGGCTTGTTCTCGGACTGATGGGATTCCGCATGAAAAACATCATGAAGTGGGCAACTCTTATGTTTGTCTATTCGCTTAATTACATGACCATTTATTTTGTAGCGATGGTGGTCTTCACGCTGTTTTAATTGAATAATGAGCTTGTTTGATCGCCAAAACAAACAATGACAACTAGTAAACGCCGCCTTGACCTTTTGTTTAATCAGGCGGCTTTGCTTTTATACATAGATGGAATTTTAAGTAAAAAATCTCATATTTTAAGAAATGAGGAAATGAAGTATTTCGGCTGGAAGCAGTTTTACTGCTTGTGCATCTCGTACTGATTCAAAAAAGGGGTTGGGTGAAATGTTAAAGCGTTGGCGTCTTTTATCATTATTAGCCTTAGTGCCGCTTTTATTGAGCGGCTGTGGAAAACCGTTTCTGTCCACACTCAAGCCTGCCGGCGAAGTGGCTGATAAACAATATGATCTGACGGTGCTCAGCACACTTATCATGGTTGTCGTCGTTGCGGTCGTAGCAGTTATTTTCTTTTACGTCATTGTGAGATTCAGACGGTCGCGTGTAGGGGAAGACACGATACCGAAACAGGTGGAGGGGAACCGTTTTTTAGAAATCACCTGGACCGTTATTCCGATCCTGCTTCTGATTATTCTTGTCATTCCGGTTGTCATCGACACATTGGCACTGGCGGATACGTCGCCGATGGATAAGAAAAACCGTAAAGCAGAGGATGCGCTCGTGATTAATGTAAGGGCGAATTTATACTGGTGGGAATTCGAGTATCCTGATTACGGGTTTGTGACAAGTCAGGAGCTGATCGTTCCCACAGATGAACGCGTCTATTTCAAGCTGAAGTCCTCAGATGTGAAACACTCTTTCTGGATTCCGTCAGCCGGGGGGAAAATCGATACGAATACGGATAATGACAATACTTTCTTTCTGACCTTCGATTCTAAACGCAGCAAAGAAGCGGGAGAATATTTCTTCGGGAAATGCGCAGAGCTGTGCGGACCTTCACATGCGCTGATGGATTTCAAAGTGAAACCGCTGCCGTCAAAAGAATTTAAACAATGGACGAAAGCGATGAAAAATTATAAGTATACAACAGATTCCGGTTTAGCCGCGCAAGGAGAAGAGCTGTTTAAGGAAAAAAACTGCCTGAGCTGTCATGCGGTTGAGCCCAATGATAAACGGGCTGAAGCGGCAAGAACGGCTCCGAACCTCGCTACCTTCGGTGAACGGGTCAAAGTGGCCGGCATTAAGGATGCGAATAAAGAGAATATAAAAGCCTGGCTGAAAAATCCGGACAGCATTAAACCGGGCAATAAAATGACAGGCACTTATCCGAAGCTCTCGGACGCTGAAACGGATGCGCTGTATGAATATTTAAAAGGGCTGAAAGCGGAGAACAAGTGAGGACAGGGAGATATCAGGGGGGAGGTCGCAAATGATGAATACGCTTACAGGGCAGCGAAGAAAAAGCTCTTTGCTTTGGGATTATTTGACGACGGTTGACCATAAGAAAATCGCGATTTTATATATGATCGCCGGGGGATTTTTCTTCGTCGTCGGCGGACTTGAGGCCATGCTTATCAGGATTCAGCTCTTGAGGCCGGGGAACGATTTTGTGGGTGCGCAGCAGTTTAATGAAATTATGACGATGCACGGCACGACAATGATCTTCCTGGCGGCGATGCCGCTGTTATTCGGGCTGATGAACGCGGTTGTGCCGCTTCAGATCGGGGCGCGTGACGTATCGTTCCCATTTTTGAATGCGCTCGGATTTTGGCTGTTTTTCTTCGGAGGCATCTTTTTGAATCTGAGCTGGTTTTTAGGGGGCGCTCCTGATGCAGGCTGGACGTCGTACGCGTCGCTTGCGCTGAATTCGAAAGGGCACGGCATAGACTTTTTCGTGCTCGGCCTGCAAATATCAGGCTTAGGTACGCTGATTGCGGGGATCAATTTTCTCGCCACGATTATTAATATGAGGGCGCCGGGTTTGACGTATATGAGACTGCCGCTGTTTACGTGGACGACATTTGTGGCGTCGGCACTCATTTTATTCGCATTTCCTCCGCTCACCGTCGGTTTGGCACTGATGATGCTGGATCGTTTGTTCGGAACGAATTTCTTTAATCCTGAATTGGGCGGCAATACGATAATCTGGGAGCATCTGTTTTGGATTTTCGGGCATCCGGAAGTATACATTTTAATTCTTCCCGCCTTTGGGATTTTTTCAGAAATTATTCCCGTATTTGCGAGGAAACGTCTGTTTGGTTATTCGTCTATGGTCTTTGCGATCGTGCTGATCGGCTTTCTCGGGTTCATGGTTTGGGTTCACCACATGTTTACGACGGGACTCGGACCGATCGCTAATGCGATATTTGCGGTTGCGACGATGGCGATCGCGGTGCCTACGGGCATTAAAATTTTCAACTGGCTTTTGACCATCTGGGGAGGAAATGTCAAATTCACGACGCCTATGCTGTATGCCGTCGCCTTTATTCCTTCTTTCGTACTCGGAGGAGTCACGGGTGTCATGCTGGCGGCCGCAGCGGCAGATTATCAGTTCCACGATACGTATTTTGTCGTAGCGCATTTCCACTATGTCATTATCGGCGGCGTTGTGTTCGGCATCCTGGCGGGGGTGCATTTCTGGTGGCCGAAAATGTTCGGGAAGGTGCTTCATGAAACGATGGGGAAAATTTCGTTCGTCTTATTTTTTATCGGGTTTCATCTTACCTTCTTCATTCAGCATTTCCTCGGTTTGATGGGAATGCCGCGGCGCGTTTACACATATCTGCCCGGCCAGGGGCTTGATACCGGCAACCTGATCAGTTCAATCGGCGCGTTTTTCATGGCGGGCGCGGCTGCTTTACTCGTCGTCAATATTATTTATACCTCAATAAAGGGGAAATACGTCGGGAACGACCCGTGGCTGGACGGTCGTACGCTTGAATGGGCGGTCTCTTCGCCGCCGCCGGAATATAATTTTAAACAGCTTCCGTTTGTCCGGGGACTTGACCCGCTGTGGATTGAAAAGCAGGCCGGAAATGAAGGGATGGCGCCTGCAGAGCCTGTAGAGGACATTCATATGCCGAACGGCTCCATCATGCCGTTTATCATATCTTTCGGGCTGTTTGTCGCAGCGTTCGGGTTTTTATACCACTCCGATTATTCATGGGGGCTTCCGGTTATCTTCATAGGGCTCGGCATCACATTCTTTACCATGCTGCTTCGCTCTGTGGTCGATGATTACGGCTATCATATTCACAAAGAAGATCTGCCGAATGATGATAAAGGGGTGAAGGCGTAATGCAGCTGCAGGAAAAAATGACGGCTGAAACCTTTCCGGCTTCTCCTGAAAAAGCAACGCTGGAGGGGAAAAATAAGTTTTTGGGATTTTGGCTGTTTCTCGGCGGGGAAACGGTTCTGTTCGCCTCGCTATTTGCGACATTCCTTGCTTTACGGGAATCTAAAGCCGGAGGGCCGTCAACGGCTGAGATGTTTGAGCTGCCGATCGTATTTATCGCGACGATGCTTCTTTTAACGAGCAGCTTAACGAGTGTGTATGCGATGTATCATATGAAAAATTTCTCCTTTAAAAAAATGCAGGTGTGGCTTTTGGTTACCGTTTTATTGGGAGCAGGATTTTTAGGGGTAGAAATCTATGAATTTATGCATTACACTCACGAATTCGGCTTTACCATTACAAGCTCTGCGCTCGGCTCAGCGTTTTACACGCTCGTCGGCACACACGGAGCACACGTGGCGTTTGGGCTGTTGTGGATCAGCGCGCTTATGATCCGGAATGCAAAAAGAGGGCTCAGCCTTTATAATGCGCCGAAATATTATGTGGCCAGCTTATATTGGCATTTTATCGATGTCGTGTGGGTCTTTATCTTTACCGTTGTATATTTGATGGGGATGGTGGGATAACGATGGACGATAACAAAAACAGAGGGACTGTCAGTACGGATCTCGAATATCGAAAAAAGAAAAATGCCGAGGAGATGAAATATCAGGTCATATCCTTCGGTTTGATGATCGGCCTTACGCTTGTCGCGTTTTTGACGGTGGCTGCTGACGGCATTGCCGGATGGTTTACGATGCCGTTTCTGATCCTGCTTGCGGTCATCCAGGTCATCTTTCAGCTGTTTTACTTTATGCATATGAGCCAGAAGGGGCATGAAGCGCCGTCATTATTTCTGTATTCGGGAATATTTGTCGCGTTTATCACCGTGCTTGCATTTGTCACGATTATTTGGTGGTAATCGGGACGGCGGGGAGTGAGAGATTTGATTAATTTGGAAATGTTCGGGTTTCGCGCAATGTGGAGCCCGTATCTGTTTTGTATAACTGCCGTGATAACAGGTGTTTACTTTTACTGGTGCAGCCGGCATAAAGGACGTGTGTCCGCTAAGGAGAAGGTGCTGTTTGTGCTTTCCGCGCTATTTTTTTACGCGGCTGCGGGAAGTCCGGTTGATTTATTGGGCCATGTGATGTTCAGCGCCCATATGGCGCAGATGGCGGTTCTGTTTTTAGTCGTACCGCCGCTGTTGATTTCCGGAATTCCCGGCTGGGCATGGAAGAAACTGATCTTCCGTCCTGTCGTAAAGCCGCTGTTTTTGTTCTTTTCAATGCCGCTTATCGCATTAGTGCTGTTTAACGGTATTTTTTCACTGTATCACATCCCGTTTATATTTGATTTCGTCAAAACGGATTCGCTGTATCACACGCTGATGAACGGACTCATCTTTGTAACGGCTTTTTTTATGTGGTGGCCGCTTGTGCATAAGGTGGACGGTCTGCCCCGTCTCAGCGGTTTAATGAAGCTGGGGTATATTATGGGAGACGGGATTTTGTTAACGCCGGCCTGCGCGCTCATTATGTTCAGCGGGGCGCCCATGTATGCCACGTATACAGATCCGGCGGCTTGGGCCGAAGCAATGAAGCTTTGCGTTCCTTTAGATTTGCTGGAGGAGATCCCTTTATCCGGGCCGGAGATGTTTAACACGCTGCCTCCTTTGGAAGATCAGCAGCTTGGGGCAGTGCTGATGAAAATCATTCAAGAGGTGGTCTACGGAACATATTTGGCTGTCATCTTTTTTCAGTGGGTCAGAACGGAACGGGAAAAAGATACGCTGTCAGAGCCGCCGTATATCGAGCATACCGTCTCATGAAAAAAAGTACAGCAGAATATGCTGTACTTTTTTATTACATTTGCACTGTTTTTAATGACTCTTCCAATTCAAGCAGTAAAGCTTTGCTTTCAGCGACGACTTGTTCCGGAAATTCTTCAGCGCTGCCGTATTCTACGCCGTGCGGATAATAATGCTTTCCTAAAAGAGGGGCCTTCAGCTGAATCACGGCCCGGCTGCCGCCGACATCGCCCTCTTTTGCCGTTCCTTGAATCCGCAGATAAAATGTCCCCTCAGGTACTGAAAACTTTTTGTCGTAAGTCACTCTTTCATAATCCCATTGTCCAGCCAGAATGAGCCCTTTACCTTCCATCAGATCATTCAAGCGGCTGAGCTCCGCTGTTACCCCTTCAAGACCGCTGTTTTCAAACTTCAAACCTTCCCCCTCCTTTTAAAAATGCCCTTTCCTGACAATCATAGTATGAAAGCGTTACACTTTCAATGATTCATACGGTGAAAGTATGCAAAAAGAAAAATTTGACGACAATAGTAGCAGAAAAAAGGAGGAATTCCGCAATGACAAAGATCAATAAGCTCATGACGTCAGACTTGCAATATTGTACAGTATTAGATAATGTATATGAAGCTGCGGTGAAGATGAAAGACGCAGATGTCGGCGCCATTCCGATAGTGGATGAAGACGGCGCCACACTTGTCGGGATCGTGACAGACAGAGATCTCGTATTACGGGGAATTGCTTCAAAAAAGCCGAACTCTCAAAAAATAACCGACGCAATGACAGAGCGGGTTATCAGTGCAGAAGAAGACGCCTCTGTGGAGGAGGTGCTACATTTGATGGCTGAACATCAGCTCAGAAGAATTCCCGTCACAAAGGATAAAAAACTGGTCGGCATTGTTACGCTCGGCGATCTTTCGTTGGCCGAGCAATCAAATGAGCAAGCAGGCCGAGTGCTGTCTGACATTTCTGAAGACGGCGGTCCGGAGGGGTTTATCCATTAAACATAAATCACGGACGATGCAAATAGGCTGTACTGTATAAGAGTAAACAAAAACAGAACGGTTTGAACATATGGGGGTGAGAGGTTGAAAAATATCGCAAGGGCTCTCGTTATCCTTTTGCTTATTTACGGAGCGTATGTTCTGTTTATACAATATGGATCGGCTCCTCAGAAAAAGACGGATCAGGAGGAGCCTCAGGTTTCCAATGAAGAAGAGAGCGGAAAACGGCTAAAAATGCCGTCATCCGGACTGCTTTCTCTCATGGGGAAATCTGCCGCCGATGTGAAAAAGAAACTTGGGGAACCGTCCCGGAAAGATCCTTCTGCCTACGATTACGAGTGGTGGGTGTACAACCAGGGGAAAGACCAATACGTACAAGTCGGTATTTTGAATGATAAAGCCGTGACTTTATACGCTTCGGGAAGCGGCATCAACGCAAAACCGTTTAAGATCGGCGAATCGACGGGCGAAGTTTTTAAAACGACGCAGGTTTCTCCTTTTGTCAATGTGACTGACAAGGGAAACACGTATCGGTTCGAGTTTTCTGAAGAAGATATCAATACCCGTCCCACCGTCAAGATAGGCGGAATGTATGTTCAGCTGTACATGGACAAATTTGACGGGAATCTGTCAAGCATCAGGGCATTTGATGCGGAAACACTTGTGAAACAAAGGCCGTATGAAGTCATGTACAGAGGAAAGCTGACAGAACCCGAGCCTGTTTCTGATAAAAAATGGAACGACATTGAACGAGCGAGTGAACAGCAGATTCTCGACATTACAAATGTCATCCGCGTGAAACACGGACTGGCAAGGCTGAAATGGGACGAAGGCGCCGCGAAAGTGGCATTCGGCCACAGCAAGGACATGAAGGATAACAAGTATTTCTCTCACGTCTCAAAGAAATACGGGACTCTGAAGGACCGCTTGGAAAAAGGCGATGTGAAATACCGGGAGGCCGGTGAAAATATTGCCTACAACTATGTGGACGGTCCTGCAGCCGTGGAGGGCTGGCTGAACAGCGAAGGCCACAGGAAGGCGCTGTTAAGCCCGGATTATACGCACCTCGGTGTCGGCGTGGACCGGAAGTATTATACGCAAAACTTCATTAAGCCTTGGCAGTAAAAAACCGCAGAGGGGCGCGTCCCCCGCGGTTTTTTTATGTTTTTTCGCGAGCGGCGCTCCTGCTGAAAAAAATATACCTGCTTTTTTTCGCAATTTAGGCGAACATTAAGGCGCATGAACCGATACATTATAGCAGGCAAAACTTTTCGGAGGGGGTGAGAATTGTGGCGAATCAGCAATCACGGCAATCAATCGATGATTTTAAACAATTCGTAAAAAAGCATCCCAAACTGATCCAAAATGTTCGCAAGGAACAAAGAAGCTGGCAGGAAGTCTATGAAAACTGGGTGCTCCTGGGCGAGGATGATTCGATGTGGGATCCTTTTAAAGACGAGGCCGTTCAGCCTTCTTCCGACGCGGAAACCAAACAGGAACCAGCTGAAAAGAACGATTTCGTTTCAAAAATGGTCACTGCCGTCAAAAAGATGGATATCAACCAAATGAATGAGCAGATCAATAAAATGAGCCAGTCCATTTCATCATTGCAAAGCCTTTTAAGCCAATTTTCGGGGAGCAGCACGAAGCAGCCCCGGCAAGGCTCCGGACAACATCCTTTTTCATTCAGAAAGGATTAAAGAAGGGGATCGTGTATGCGAAAAGAGGTTCAGGAATTCATATCCGCAGATGAGGAACGGAAACGGTTTATACGGCAGCGTCCCGTCTGGTACCGCAGACTTGCGAGAAAACCGGACGATCTCAATTCCTTTCAGCTTGACATGATGAATTTTTATGAAAAGACGATACCGCATCGGGTAAGTCAATTCTCAAACGGGATTCAAATGGCGCAGATGATGATGCAGATGGTACACGCCATGCGTTCGCAGGATTAAAAAGTGTTTAAACGCCGCATTTTCCAATTGGGTGGTTTCATGGTAAACTAGCAACTGGAGGTGCGTATTTATGTATGCAACAATTGAGTCCGTCAAGCTTCAAAGTGAAGCGGAGCAGCTTGCCGGCATGATTCTGCAGTCTGAGACGGCTGAAAATTACCGCGATTGTTACAAGCGTCTCCGTGAAGATGAAGAGGCAGGGCGGATCATTCGTTCTTTTATGAGCGTTAAAGAGCAGTATGAGGATGTGCAGCGCTTTGGCAAATACCATCCTGATTATAGAGAGATTTCCCGCAAAATGAGAGAAATGAAGCGGGAACTGGATTTAAACGATAAGGTGGCCGAATTTAAAAAAGCGGAGACTGAGCTTCAGTCGCTGCTTGACGAGATCAGCATTGAACTCGGAACGGCCGTCTCGGAGCATGTAAAAGTGCCGACGGGGAATCCTTATTTTGACGGCCTGTCATCCTGCGGCGGCGGGTGCGGTTCCGGCGGCGGCTGCGGATGCAAAGTTTCCTGACGAGACGGCCGTCTCGTCTTTTACATAAAATGAACAGAAAGTCAGGCGGGTGATCATGATGGAAAATAAGCGCCAAGGCATAATCGTATATCTGCATTCCTTAAAACACAGCAAAATGCTGAGAAAATTCGGCAACGTTCATTATGTTTCCAAGCGGCTGAAATACGTTGTGCTGTATTGCGATATGGACCTAATCGAAAAAACAATGGAAAAGATTTCTTCTTATTCTTATGTGAAGAAGGTAGAGCCTTCTTATAAACCTTTTTTAAAGCTGGAATTTGAATCAAAGCTTGATAAGGCGAAAGAGTACGATTATAAAGTCGGTATATAAAAAAATCCCCGCAGATACCTGCGGGGTCCTTCTATTCCTTAACAAGTTAAGGAGAAGGAAAAGGGAGAGGAGAAACCGGAGGAAGAACTTATGGGGAAACGTAAGTCTTCTCCGCGGTTGGCAACAACATCATTCATTGATGCTGTTACACGTAGTCTTGACAGGAATGTGAATATGTATACACGATTTCACGTTCATTGTTTGAAAGAATGCTTTATGATAAGATAGGGATTGTTTTGATACATAACGGCTCAGCCGATGAGTACATCAAAGTTTTCAGAAAAAGTGGTGTGAATAATGAGAGTAATTTCCGGTTCAAGAAAAGGACGAGCCTTAAAGGCTGTGCCGGGCACATCAACAAGGCCGACGACGGATAAAGTAAAAGAGTCTATTTTTAATATGATCGGCCCGTATTTTGACGGAGGAACGGGGCTGGATTTGTTTGCGGGGAGCGGCGGTCTCGGGATTGAAGCGCTGTCGCGCGGATTTGACCGCTGTATCTTTGTGGATCGTGATTTCAAAGCCATCCAAACGGTAAAAGCGAATATCAAAGCGCTTGATCTGCTGTCTTCAGCGGAAGTATACCGCAATGATGCAGAGCGGGCCCTCTATGCCGCGGCGAAACGGGAAAAAGGTTTTGACGGAATTTTCTTAGATCCTCCGTATAAGGAACAAAAGCTGAAAGCGCTTATCGAAATGATTGATGAGCAGAACATGCTGAATGAAGACGGTTTTGTCGTAGCCGAGCATGATAAAGCCGTTGCGCTTCCTGAAGCCGTCGGCGCGCTTTCTGTAACAAGAAGGGAAATTTACGGGCTTACAGGAGTGACGATATACCGAAATAGGGGGTAATGATGTGGCAAGTATAGCTGTATGTCCCGGAAGTTTTGATCCCGTTACCTACGGACATCTGGACATTATCAGACGGGGGGCAAACGTGTTTGAGCAGGTGTACGTATGCGTGCTCAATAATTCTTCTAAGCAGCCGCTGTTTACAGTTGAGGAACGATGTGAGCTGTTAAGAGAAGTGACAAAAGACATACCGAATGTTACGGTCGAGACGTCACAGGGACTGTTAATCGACTATGCGAAAAAAAAGCGGGCGAAGGCGATTATCAGGGGGCTCAGAGCCGTTTCTGACTTCGAATATGAGATGCAGGGGACTTCCGTCAACCGCGTGCTCGACGAATCAATAGAAACTTTTTTTATGATGACGAACAATCAGTACTCTTTTTTAAGTTCAAGCATCGTAAAAGAAGTCGCAAAATATAACGGGCCTGTTTCAGAGTTTGTTCCTCCGGAAGTTGAACAGGCGCTGATGCAGAAATTTAAAGGATGAGAAGCGCTGATTGGCGTCTCATCCTTTTTTTGTCCGTGCTGACAGCCTGTAACAATAAATCAATGCGTATACGGCGAGAGCTGTCAGCGTGATGGCGGGACCGGTTTCAACAAGTGTATTCCATCCGCTGACGGCAGCAGATACCGCTTCCTGATCGCGGAAAGGGAGGAATACGGACTGGTAAGGTTCGTCCAATGCAAGGTAAAGCGGCTTCCACAGTAAGAGAATAAAGAGTGCGGCATAAATGCCCTGAAGGATACGCGCCGCGAAAAACGGTTTAAAGCGGATATCTGTTTCCGATAAAATGCCGGCTACCTGGGCCTGTACGGAAAGGCCGCTGAACCCGAGAATAAAACTCACAATCATGGCTTTCGGCAGCAAGGCGGCATCAGCTTCACTGGCCAGCTTGCTCCCAAGTGTAATTTCAAACATTCCGCTGATAAGAGGGATGTCCAGATTTGCCGGAAGATGAAAAAGCGAAAGCAGCGCGTTTGTAAATACAGAAAGCACATCCATGACTTGTACGATTGATAATAACCGGCTGAAAACCGAAAACAATATAATAAAACCGCCCACCATCAGCAAGGTTTGTACAGAAGAGGTGACGGCGTCGCCCAAAATTTTTCCGAGCGGCCGCTTTTCCGAAAGCCGCGCCTTGTGGAGGGCCAGAAATGCTTCCTTCAGAGAAGGGAGAGCGATCGTCTTTTTACCGGTATACGCCGCTTCTTCTTTCCGTCCGTATGAACGCATCGTCAGGCCGACAGCGATGTTTCCGAGATAGTGAGCCGATGCCAGCAGAATGCCGAGAGACGCGTTATGAAAAAAGCCGACCGCCACAGCAGCGAATATAAATAACGGATTGGATGAATTGGTAAAAGAGACGAGGCGTTCAGCCTCTACTCTGGAAATTTGTTTATCCTGGCGCAGCCGTGCAGTCAGCTTCGCGCCGGCCGGATTGCCTGAAGCCATGCCCATAGCCAGTACAAATCCGCCGACCCCCGGCACTCTGAAAATGGGACGCATAAAGGGTTCGAGTAAAAGGCCGACAAACTTGACAATGCCGAATCCGATTAAAAGCTCAGATAGAATAAAAAACGGAAGCAATGAAGGAAAAACGACCTCCCACCACATGGAAAGACCGGTTTTGGAGGCTTCGAATGAGGCCTGAGGGTGTGAAATAACCGTCGCCGTCAAAAAAATGAAAAACAATGAAATCAAAAATGTATGAAACTTAGACAAATTCATTCTTACCTCCCCGATGCTAAAATTGCACACTGACATTTATATCATGATAAAATATAGAACAGACCTTAAAGGCGGCCGGGCAAGTACCTATTTGTCATCCTGTACTAATATACGAGCATAGGGGTTCAATTTAGACCATAGAATTCATGTATAGGATGTCTATTAGGGGGTTCGTCGCGTTGGCCAAACCTACAATCGGGTTAGCGTTAGGTTCGGGAGGGGCAAGAGGCATCGCTCATCTCGGAGTGTTATCCAGTTTACATAAGCATCAGATTCCAATTGATATGATTGCCGGCAGCAGCATGGGAGCGTTAGTCGGGAGCTTTTATGCGGCCGGGCATGACGTGGCCACGATGAAAAAAGTCGCTAAAGCATTTAAGCGGCGGCTGTACGCGGATTATACGATGCCGAAGCTCGGATTTTTAAAAGGAGACCGCATCAGGCAGCTCGTTCATGCCTATACGTACGGCAAGCCGATAGAAGAACTGCGGATCCCGCTCGGCATCGTGGCCTGCGACCTTCAGACCGGCGAAAAGCTTGTTTTTACGAAAGGTTCAGTATCCGAAGCCGTCCGCGCGAGCATCAGCATACCGGGCGTTTTCGTCCCGCAAAAAATGAACGGACGTATGTTAGTCGACGGCGCGGTGGTCGACAGAATACCGGTTTCCGCCGTAAAAGATATGGGTGCTGATATCGTCATCGCCTCTGACGTATCCCGGGTGAAAAAAACGGAAAAGGCGGCACATATTTTTGATGTAATCATGCAAAGTATGGATATACTGCAAAATGAATTGGTCCGTCACCAGACCATTGCCGCAGACGTCATGATCCGCCCTTCTCTTGAATCATTCAGCTCAAGTTCTTTTGCCAACATTGATCATATGATCACAGCGGGCGAAGAAGCCGCAGACCGGATGATCGGCCGGATTAAACAAGAAATAGAGAACTGGGAGGGCTAACTCATATGAAAGCAAAACATTTTCGCTGGGTGTTTATCATCCTGATCTTATTAATCGCTGTTACATTTATTAAGCTTCCGTATTACATCACACAGCCGGGAGAAGCATCAGAGCTGAGACCGCTGATTAAGGTGGACGGAGGCTATCCTGAAAAAGGAAGCCTTTCCTTGATGACTGTCAAAGTAGGCCCCGCCAATCCGTATACATATCTTTGGGCGAAAGTGCATCCTTACGAAGAAATCGTCCCTGATGAAAGCATAAAAGAAGAGGGCGAATCGGACTCGGATTATATGAAGCGCCAGCTGCAAATGATGAAAAGCTCCCAAGAAAACGCGGTCATTGCCGCTTATCAAAAAGCCGGGAAACAGGTGAAATACTCATTTAACGGCATTTATGCCAGCTCAGTCGTCTCTGACATGCCGGCAAAAGGAAAAATAGAGGTCGGTGATAAAATTATCAGCGCGGACGGGAAAACATACGAATCCGCTGAAAAGCTGATTGATTATATCAGCAGCAAAAAAGCGGGGGAAAAAGTAACGTTTCACATTGAACGGGACACGAAAGAAAAGACCGTTGACATTGTGCTGAAATCATTCCCGGACGACCCGAAAAGAGCGGGAATCGGTGTCGCATTATATACGGACCGGAACGTGAAAGTGAAGCCGGATCTTCATTTCAGCATTGAAAACATCGGCGGGCCTTCTGCGGGTCTCATGATGTCTTTAGAAATTTACAACCAGCTGACAAAACCTGACGAAACAAAAGGCTATAATATAGCCGGGACGGGGACAATCGACGTGGACGGCAAAGTCGGACCGATCGGCGGAATCGATCAGAAAGTCGTCGCCGCAGACAAAGCGGGAAAAGATATTTTCTTTGCGCCGAATCAAAACGGAGCTGAAAATTCTGATTACAAAAATGCGGTAAAAACGGCGAAAGCAATCAAGTCCGATATGAAGATCGTCCCTGTCGACACCATGCAGGACGCACTTGACTATTTGGATCAGCTGAAAGTAAAAAGCACCTGATACAGACAGGTGCTTTTTTTACGCATTCAAAAAACGCTTTTCGTCTTCATCATAGCGGATCGGCGCTTGTGAAAATTCCTGTTTCTCAAACAATGTGCGTTCAGGTTCGTTTATCGGCAGGCTGTAAACCCGTCCCGCCAGTATGTCCAGATCCAGAGCGGGATGAGAGAAAGAAGAGAGCTTGCTGACGAGAGGTGCGGTAAGCTCTTTTTTCTTTGCCGACAGGTACGCCTGTCCTTTTTTCGTCATTCCGAGAAGACGGATATAAGGAGCGCTTGAAGGCTGCAAGAGCCGATGCATGTCTTCTTTTTTCGTCCGTGTCAGAATGTGCGTGTTCATCCGCTGCAGCCTCGTCCACGTGTATCGTTTTGTTTTCAATCGTTCCATCATTTCGCGATAGGATCGGGCTTGTCTGATGGTGCGCAGAATTCTGTGCTCAAGGCCTTCTTCCACTTCATAGATTCGGCTCAATTCTTCAGCGGAAAGAGTGCTGAGGCTGTATTTTACATATGAAAAATAGTCTTCCGTGCTGTGCCATTTTCCGTATGAATTTCTGTATACCTCCAGCTCACGTGCAGACGCTTCCGGAAGAAAGCTCCTTGCGGCCGCCGTTCCTTTTTCTATCAGCGCTTTCCGGATGCTTGTTGCGCTGGCTATCCGGCTGTTATCTCCGGGAAGCTCGGCGTCATGATACTGGGAAGCGATTCTGGCTGTCGTATAAGGCTTCATGGCGGAACCGGAAGCGTGTATCGCTCTAACGTAGTGAAAACCGAGAATATTGTTCGGCTTGGACAAATCGAGCATGTCCCGTCCTTTGAATATGTGTGAAAAAGCTTTTGAAGCGGCGGCCGGATAGCTGAGACCCTTTTTCAGCTCCTCTTTCAGAATCAGGCTGCAGTCATCTTCCTTTCGGGTGAACGCTTCAGACGCTTCAATAAAGGGTTCGATCCGCCCGTTTTCGCTGCCGAAAAACAAGCTGCTGCATCCTAAATGATGAAGAAGCGAAACGCTGCCGCGCGCGAATAATTCCGCTTTTTGTACGGCATATATATAAGGGAGCTCAATGACGATATCCACGCCGTTTTCCAGCGCCATTTTTGTCCGGGCCCACTTTGAGACGGCGGCCGGTTCCCCGCGCTGCAAAAAAGGGCCGCTCATCACCGCCGCCGCGACGCTGCTGTCCGTTTTGATTTTTGCTTGTTCCGCATGATAGCGGTGTCCGTTATGAAAGGGATTATATTCAACAACCAGGCCGACTGCTTTCATATTTGTCCCGCCTTTCTTGCTATGTTATGCTTCGTGTGGTACATTTGCAAATGAAGTGCATATTTTAGTCCGTTTCGTTTAGTGTATGCATAGCCTATCCGGCTGTCAACGATTGCATGACGGCGGCATTATGCTGTAAAGAAAAAATATTGACAAAAACATTCTGAAAAGCTATAATCATGTTTGTTGCTTTCCTGAGGTGATACAAATGAAATGGACGATTTATCAGCTTCATCAAATGGCGAAAAAGAGCTTTGAATTTGATGAAACAGTTGAGTTAAATGAGCTGACAAAATTGAATTCTGACATCCGCCGCATTTCTCCCGTCCGGGTGAAGGGCCACGCGGAGATTGAATCCAAGCAGGTTTCGTTTGACTTTACGATTTCAGGCGAAATGGTTTTGCCGTGCTCAAGAACTTTAGTTGATGTGCCGTATCCATTTACAATCGCGACAAAAGAACTGTTTAGATTTCATAATTCGGATGATATAGAAGATGAGGACGTTCATATTGCTGAAGACGATATCGTCGACTTAACTCCGATCGTAAAAGAAGAGATTCTTTTAGAAATTCCTATGCAAGTCTTTTGTGAAACTGAACAAAAAGAAGGAGCCGCTCCCCAAGTGGGGAAGGATTGGCAAGTGATTTCTGAGGAAGACAAGAAAAATCAAATCGACCCCAGACTTGCGGATCTGAAAAAGCTCTTAACACAAGATGATGAATCTTAACTCTTTAAGGAGGTGGGAATAATGGCTGTACCTTTTAGAAGAACTTCTAAAATGAAAAAAAGATTGCGCCGTACACATTTCAAACTAAATGTACCTGGTATGACAGAATGCCCGTCATGCGGAGAGATGAAATTGTCTCACCGTGTATGTAAAGCATGCGGATCATACAACGGCAAAGACATAAATGTTAAAAGCAATTAATGTATGAAGAAAAGCGCGGGAATCTCGGTTCCTGCGCTTTTCTTTTTTTTGCCCCTCCGGCCTGCTTCCGCTGAAAAAATTGTGAGCCCCAGTAGTCTATCTAATCTATCAGCGGCATATGTATGAGGTAAATGAGCAAATATGGAGGGAGATACGATTGACGATAACGAGACAAGACGCGTGGACGCAAGATGAAGATTTGCTGCTGGCCGAAGTGGTGCTCAGGCATATTCGGGAAGGCGGGACCCAGCTTTCCGCTTTTGAAGAAGTCGGCAGAGCGCTGACGAGAACGGCTGCCGCCTGCGGGTTCAGATGGAATTCTTATGTCAGAAAACAATATCAGTCAGGGATAGAGCTGGCGAAAAAACAGCGGAAGGAATTAAGAAAGCAGATCGGGGTGCATTCCGCCAATCTGCCGGGAACCGTCAAACAGCCTCCGATCCGCAGGGCGGAAGGAGAAAAAGAGCTGTCCATTGATGATGTCATTTTGTTTCTGCAGCAATTTAAAGAGTCGCCAGCCGCAGCGGATGTGCGTCATGAAAAAGAAAAACTCACAGAACAGCTGACCGCGCTGCAAAAAGAAGTCGAGGATCTGCGTGAGGAAAATGAAAGCTTGAGAAACAAGCTGGAGATGACGGAAGAAGATTATAAAGCGTTAATTGACATTATGGACAGAGCGAGAAGGATGGTCAATTCAAAAGAAGACGACAGAAAATCGGCGCAGAGCCTGTAAAATGAACCGGCCTGGGGGCGGCGGCCCGGCCGGTTTTTTATTATGCCGTTTCTCCGGATGTCATTTCACCGTCCATATCGGGATGCCAGATATAAGGATTTTCTCCTTTATCACGCGCCATATCATATTTAACGGGCTCAAAATTCATCTTATCCCAGAAATCTGCTGATTTCATGCGTGAATTCGTCCTGATCGGCATTCTGAAGGATTTTGCAAAATCAACAAGCGCTTTTCCGTATCCGTTGTTTTGATAGCCCGGAAGAACCTCAAGCTTCCAAAGTTCCAAAAAGTCCTGACGCTGATCAAAATACGGATTCGTGCCTCCGTTTACCTGATATAAACTCATTCTCGCCACTAGTTTATCCCCGAAGTAAATCCCGTAAAAAGGCGAGGTGCTGTCATTTTCAATGATATTATCCTGAAGATCTTCAAGCATCGACAGCTCCTGCATCCCGTATTCCTTAAACCTTTTAAATTCTTCGAGTGTCTTAAAGTTGATGAGCAGTCGCTCTATTTTCAACACAAACTCCCCCTTTGTTGTGTTCTACCATTATTGTAAACGCTTTAATTGAAAATTCCAACTATAATATGCTTGCCAGTCTTTTTGCTCAAAACGAAATTGAAGTAATTTGCGGCGGCTTCTGCTATGATAATATGGAAAAATGCAGATATAGGGTGTGACAGTGTGAAAATCGGAATTATCGGCGGCGGAGCGGTAGGCCTTTTATGTGCTTACTACTTATCGTCCCGCCATCAGGTAACGGTCATTACGCGGCGGACGGAGCAGGCTGATGCGATTAACTCAGGCGGTATACGGCTTTTGAAAGACGGAATAGAATGTACGGCGGCATGCAGAGCGCAAACAGGCATCATTTCCGGATTCGACCTCTTAATCGCAGCCGTTAAACAGCACCAGCTAAGTGCTGTGTTGCGGGATCTTGAGACGATAAAAGGGACGAATGTGCTGTTTTTGCAAAACGGCATGGGACACATACACGACATTAAAGATTGGCATACGGATCATTCGCTTTATGTCGGCACTGTTGAGCACGGAGCAAAAAAGATATCAGATCATGCCGTTGAACATACGGGAGCGGGAGCCGTAAGATGGAGTGTATTCAGCGCATCCCGGCCGGAAACGCTCAAAAGCATCTTTTCCGGCATGCACCGGGATTTTCCCGTATATGATGAAAACGACTGGTATCGGCTTTTAACGGGAAAACTGATCATAAATGTATGCATCAACCCGTTAACTGCATTGCTGCGCGTGAAAAACGGAGAGCTGGTAACAAATGACGCTTACAAAAAATATATGAGAAACGTGTTTGAAGAAGCGGAGACAATACTTGGCCTCGCCGATAGAGAAAAAGCGTGGAACAAGGTTTGCGAAGTTTGCAGACTGACGGAAAAAAATCATTCTTCCATGCTCGTCGATATCATGGCAGGCAGGCGGACAGAGGCCGATGCGATTATCGGCTACCTTGTAAAAGAAGCGGAAAGCCGCGGATTGCCGGCCGTTCATCTTACGTTTTTACACCGCAGCATAAAAGCGTTAGAAAGAAACTGAAACAAAGTCTTTTGAGGTTTTCCGGTAACATGCTATACTCATTTCGGAAACCTAACTATTTATTGGAGAAAGGAAGTTCCAGACAGATGCAGCTAACTGAACTTTCCATCAAAAGTCAAAATAAGTTTGTTCAGCACTATATAGATGGAGAAAACATGTCTTCATTTTTTGATTATGATATTCATTCAGAGGACGTATGGCAAAAGCGGCTTCATGACCTGTCTTCGCGGCCGTTTGCCAGAGAAGAATTAGCGGACTATTTATCCTCCTATCACGAAAAATTTCACTCCGCCGCCATGCAGGCCTCCATCGAAAAACTGAGAGATCCAAAAAGCGCAGCGGTAGTAGGCGGCCAGCAGGCCGGTCTTTTAACGGGGCCTCTTTACACCATACATAAAATTATCTCCATTATCGTACTTGCCAGACAGCAGGAAGAGGCGTTGCAGATTCCTGTCGTTCCGATTTTCTGGGTGGCGGGTGAAGATCACGATCTGGAAGAAATCAATTTTGTGCACACGTCAACAGAGAATAAAGGTCCGGTGAAACAGAAACTGCCGCAGTCGTACTGGAAAAAAACATCGGCGGCTAAAACCGAGCTTGATCAGGAAAAATGCGCGGCTTGGATTGATGAAGTGTTCGCTGCTTTTGAGGAGACGGATCACACAAACGCACTCCTTCAAAACGTGAAGCGATGTTTACGCTCATCAGAGACATTCACGGACTTTTTTGAACTGTTGATCGCCGACTTGTTTCAAGAAGAAGGCCTTATTCTGATGAATTCGGGAGATCCGGGGATTAAAAAGCTGGAAACGGGTATGTTTCAGCAGATTTTAAAACACAATCATGAGCTTGCCAAAGCCGTGTCAGACCAGCAGCGTTTTATGCGGGAAGCCGGTTATCACCCGATTATTGAATCGGACAAAGATCAGGCCAATCTGTTTTACGAACATGAGGGAGAGCGTTTCTTAATTGAAAAAGAAAACGGCGTTTTTGTCATTAAGGAGCTTGACCTGAAGTGGACGAACGACGAGCTTCATACCCATATGGAAGAAAAACCGGAATGTTTCAGCAATAACGTTGTGACAAGGCCGCTTATGCAGGAGTTTCTCATCCCGACTCTGGCGTTTATCGCGGGACCGGGGGAGATCAATTATTGGGGTGAGCTGAAGCGGGCTTTCTCATTAATGGGCTTTCGCATGACGCCGGTAGTGCCGAGACTGAACATTACGCTTCTTGAGCGCCATATTGAAAAGAAGCTTTCAGAACGGAATATCCCGCTTCAGGAAGCGATCGAACACGGCACCGGACACCTGAAAGACACTTATTTTGAAGAGCAGATTCCGGAAGAGTTTTCTTCTGTAATGGAACAGGCGAAGTCGCAGATTGAAGCCGTCCATAAACACGCAAGGGACGAAGCGCTGAAGGTCGATTCAAGCCTTGAGCCGCTCTTACAGAAGAATGCCGCCTTCATTCAAGATCAGCTCTTGTTTTTAGAACGGACGGTAACGAAAAGAATTGAAGAAAAAGAAGGTTTTGTGCTGCGTGACTATGAAAGAATCCAAAACAGCATCAGACCGCTCGGCGCTCCGCAGGAACGGATTTGGAATGTGATGTATTATCTGAACCGCTACGGTCCAAAATTCTTCACAACCTTCAAACATCTGCCATTTTCTTTTCAAAACCAACATCAGATTGTCAAACTTTGAAATAAAGTTTTAAAGAACCCTGAATAGTTCAGGGTTTTTTTTTATGTGTAAACAGTGTAAAATGAGGTTGTGGAGAGAAGTGGCGGATAGTGGTGAGTTTAGGGGAGAAAGTGGGGGTCCTTATCATGTTTATGGGTGAATACCGGCATACTGTTGATGCAAAGGGCCGCATGATCGTACCCGCAAAATTCAGAGAAGGCCTCGGTGAGCAGTTTGTGCTGACCAGAGGACTGGACCAATGCCTTTTCGGCTATCCGATGAATGAATGGAAGCTGATTGAAGAAAAGCTGAAGGCTCTGCCGCTCACCAAAAAAGACGCCCGCGCATTTACCCGATTCTTTTTTTCCGGTGCGACCGAATGCGAACTGGACAAGCAGGGAAGGGTTAATATTGCGTCATCTCTTCTGAATTACGCAAAACTGGAAAAAGAATGTGTTGTCATCGGGGTTTCCAATCGAATTGAATTGTGGAGTAAGGTAATATGGGAACAATACACAGAAGAGCAAGAAGATTCATTCGCTGAAATTGCTGAAAACATGATTGGATTTGATATATAATGGATCTTCGTGCATCACAACAACAACTGACAATTCAATTCATTCCTGATAAAGGTGGGACCGACACAAATGTTTCAGCATAAGACAGTACTTCTTCGTGAAACCGTCGACGGTTTAAATATCAAACCGGACGGAACCTATGTGGACTGCACCCTTGGCGGCGCCGGGCACAGTACATATTTATTGCAGCAATTATCGGAAAAAGGACGCTTGATCGCCTTTGATCAAGATGACACGGCACTTGAAAACGCAAAGAAAACATTGTCCGAATACAAAGGACAGCTCATTCTGGTGAAAAGCAACTTTCGTTATTTAAAAGAGTGTTTACATGAACACGGCATTACGAGTGTCGACGGAATTTTATTTGATTTAGGAGTATCCTCTCCGCAGCTTGATACACCGGAACGGGGATTCAGCTATCATCATGACGCACCGCTGGACATGAGGATGGACCAGTCGGCCGCCCTTACGGCGAAAGAAGTCGTAAATGAATGGCGGTATGAGGACCTTGTGAGGATTTTCTTTAAATACGGAGAAGAAAAATTCAGCAAGCAGATCGCCCGAAAAATTGAAGAGGCAAGAGAAAAATCGCCTATTCAAACAACCGGCCAACTGGTCGATCTAATAAAGGACGCGATACCGGCTCCGGCAAGAAGAAGCGGAGGTCATCCGGCCAAACGTGTATTCCAAGCCATACGAATCGCCGTAAACGACGAGCTTCAAGTATTTGAAGAGGCCCTCTTGCAAGCGATAGAGGTGCTGAAGCCGGGCGGAAGGGTGTCTGTGATCACTTTTCACTCGCTGGAAGACAGAATGTGCAAGACGACATTCAAGGAAAAATCATCACTTCCCGAACTGCCTCCGGGTCTTCCTGTGATACCGGAAGAATTTGAACCGGAATTAAAGCTGATTACAAGAAAGCCCATTACGGCATCAAAAGAGGAGCTTGAAGAAAATAACCGCGCCCGGTCAGCGAAGCTCCGCATTGCGGAGAAACGAAAATAACGGGCAGCAAATGACAACATTAAAGGAGGTCATCAGCCTATGAGCAACTTAGCTTACCAGCAGGAAAAACAACAACGGCCAGTGATAAGTCCCGAAAAAAAGGTGATTGTCAAAAAGAGGGCTTCCATTACACTCGGGGAAAAGGTGCTGCTCGTCCTGTTTGCCATTGCCGTTCTCTCCACATCAATGTTTATCGTATCAAAGGCATACGCGGCGTACCAATCCAATATTGAGGTGCAAAAACTGGAGGAGAAAGTATCTGAGAAGAATAAGCAGATCGGTGATCTCGAAAAGACGGCTGCTGACTTAAGCCAGCCGCAGCGCCTGATGGATATCGCCAAAAAGCACGGTTTGAATCTGAAAGATAAAA
Organism: Bacillus sp. FSL K6-2865; assembly: GCF_040311405.1. NCBI lineage: Bacteria > Bacillati > Bacillota > Bacilli > Caryophanales > Bacillaceae > Bacillus > Bacillus sp. FSL K6-2865. The sequence goes on from NZ_CP152036.1 coordinate 1,539,573, forward strand.
AAGTGAAAAACATACAGGAATGATAACCCATGCCGAAAAAAAATAAGTTTATGAACAGAGGAGCAGCGATACTCAGTATTTGTTTCGCTCTCTTTTTCTTTGTCATTCTCGGGAGAATGGCGTACATTCAATTAACCGGTAAAGCAAACGGTGTAGAACTTGCAACAAAAGCGACCGAGCAGCACGAAAAAAAGCGGACGATAGAAGCGAGCCGCGGCTCTATTCTTGACCGGAACGGTAAAGTGCTTGCAGAGGACACGGCGACATATAAGCTCATTGCCGTGCTTGATAAAAAAATGACAAGTGATCCGAAGCATCCTCAGCATGTCAAAGACAAAGAGAAAACGGCGGAAAAACTGGCGACCGTTATCAATCTTGATAAAAGCAAGATTCTGGACATCTTAAACAGGGATGGCGCGAAGCAGGTGGAATTCGGTTCAGCCGGCCGCGATATCTCTTATGCGAAAAAACAAAAGATCGAAAAAATGAATCTTCCGGGTATTTCTTTCTTAAGAGATACGAAGCGCTACTATCCGAACGGCATATTTTTGTCAAATGTTCTCGGCTATGCCGATGTGAATGAAAAAACAAACGAGATACAAGGCTCTTTAGGGCTTGAAAAAATACTGAATAACTATCTGACGGAACGCGACGGATCCGTCACTTACGAAAGTGATAAATCCGGCTGGAAACTTCCGAACAGCAACGAAAAAATCACCGCACCTAAAAACGGTGACAATGTATATTTAACCATTGATCAGAAAATTCAAACCTTTTTAGAAGACAGCATGACGAAAGTAGCGGAAAAATATAAACCGAAAAAAATTATGGCGGCTGTCGTAGAACCGAAAACAGGCAAAGTGCTTGCGATGGGGCAGCGTCCGAGTTTTGACCCGAACATCAGAAACGTCACCAATTATTACAACGACTTAGTGTCGTACGCATATGAACCGGGATCGACGATGAAGATCTTTACGCTTGCGGCGGCGATTCAGGAAAATGTGTTTTCTGCAAACGAGAAATATAAATCAGGAACATATAAAGTGGGAGGCGGACCTGTTAAAGATTGGAACGATGGCGCCGGCTGGGGCATGACAAGCTTCCATGATGGCCTTATGAGGTCTTCAAATGTTGCTTTTGCCAAACTGGCCAACGAAAAACTGGGGTTTGACCGGTTTAATGAGTACCTGCACAAATTCGGGCTCTATCAAAAAACAGGGGTTGATCTGCCCGGTGAAGTATCAAGTAAAATTAACTACAAATATGATTTTGACAAAGCGTCTACGGCTTACGGCCAAGCATCGGCGATAACGCCGATCCAGCAGCTGCAGGCGGTCACGGCGATTGCCAATAACGGCAAAATGATGAAACCTTACGTCATTGATCATATTGTCGACCCCGATACGAAAAAAGTCGTCAAGCAGACAAAACCAGAGCAGGCAGGCACGCCGATTTCAGCCGATACGGCGAAAAAAGTCCGGAATCTGCTCGGAGAAGTCGTGACGTCAGACATCGGAACGGGAAAACCTTATAAAATTGAAGGATTTGACGTCGCGGGTAAAACGGGAACCGCACAAATCGCCGGGACGGGCGGATATTTAAAGGGAACGAGCAACTATGTGTTTTCATTCATGGGCATGGCGCCGAAAAATGATCCTAAGCTCGTCATCTATGTAGCCGTGCAGCAGCCGCAATTAAAAGCGGGGCAAAGCAGCTCTGATCCTGTCGCGGAAATCTTTAACCCGACGATGAAAAACAGCCTCCACTACATGAATATCGAACCGACGGAAAAAACAGATTCCGGTCAGGAAGAAACGAAAAGCCAAAAGATGCCTGACCTGACAGATAAGACGGTCAAGAGCGCTGAGAAGGAAGCGAAAAATGAACATCTCACACCGATTGTCATCGGCAGCGATGTTGCCGTAAAAGAGCAGTATCCGACAGCCGGAGAAGATCTGATCACCAATCAGAAAATCTTCTTAAAAACAGACGGAAAGATGACGATGCCGGATATGTCCGGATGGTCGAGACGGGAAGTGCTTCAATTCAGCAAAGTATCAGGCATTCACATCGATGTGAGCGGTGAAGGTTACGCTTCAAGCCAAAGTGTGAAAAAAGGCAAAGAACTGAAAGAAAATACCGTGATCAAGGTGAAATTTAAAAATCCTGATTAACGGGACAGAGAAGTCCGCGGATGCCCGCGGGCTTCTTTTTTATGCGCCGCCGTTCTATGTGTCCAAGCTGAGGCATAAATTGAAACAAGCCTAAATAAGGAGTGGACGGTCCCTTGCGCGTTTCAAATGTAACGGTTCGAAAACGTTTATTACTGGTTTTGCTTTTTGGCGTAATCATTTTTTTGATCATTGACAGCAGATTAGGCTATGTCCAATTCGTGATGGGAGAAAAGCTGACTTCACTGGCTAAGGATTCCTGGAGCCGAAATTTGCCGTTTGAGCCTGAGCGGGGAGAGATTCTTGACCGAAACGGCGTGAAGCTGGCTACTAATAAAAGCGCGCCGACCGTCTTTGTCGTACCGCGCCAGATCCAAAATCCCATCAAAACGGGCAAGCTTCTCGCGTCAGTTTTAAATATGTCGGAAGAGAAGGTCTACAAACACATTACTAAGAAAACCTCCATAGAAAAAATCTCACCCGAGGGGCGGAAAATTTCCAATAAAAAAGCGAAAGAAATCAAAGCGCTCGACTTAAAAGGGGTTTATGTGGCTGAAGACAGCATCCGCCATTATCCGTACGGAAGCTTTTTGTCCCATGTTCTCGGTTTTGCCGGTATTGATAACCAGGGCCTTCTCGGATTGGAGGCTTATTATGATGATGACTTAAAAGGTGTAAAGGGATCCGTGAAATTTTATACGGATGCCAAGGGGAAGAAAATGCCTGATGAAGCGGATGATTACACCCCTCCGAAAGACGGACTTGATATGAAACTGACGATTGACGCCAAGGTTCAGACGATTATAGAAAGAGAGCTCGACAATGCAGCGGCGAAATATAACCCGGACGGAATGATTGCGGTCGCAATGAATCCGAAAAACGGGGAAGTGCTCGGCATGTCAAGCCGTCCTGATTTTGATCCGGCTGACTATCAATCGGTGGATCCGTCTGTTTACAACCGGAACCTGCCGGTATGGAGCACATATGAACCGGGTTCGACCTTTAAGATTATTACGCTTGCGGCGGCTCTTCAAGAGCAAAAAGTAAACTTGCAAAGAGACCACTTTTATGACAAAGGATTTGCCGAGGTCGACGGCGCCCGCCTCCGATGCTGGAAAAAGGGCGGCCACGGTTCGCAATCTTATCTTGAAGTCGTTCAAAATTCCTGCAACCCCGGGTTTGTACAGCTGGGGGAACGGCTCGGAAAACAAAAGCTGTTTCAATATATTAAGGACTTCGGCTTTGGAAAGAAAACAGGCATTGATCTGCAAGGGGAAGGAACGGGGATCTTATTCCCGCTTGACAGAGTCGGCCCGGTCGAACAGGCGACAACCGCTTTCGGACAAGGGGTTTCCGTCACGCCGATTCAGCAGGTGGCAGCCGTTTCCGCAGCAATAAACGGCGGAACGCTTTATACTCCATTTATCGCCAAAGAGTGGGTTGATCCCGTTACGAAAAAAACCGTTAAGAAACAATCGCCGATTGCGAAAAGGCAAGTTATTTCCCAGGAAACGTCAAAGCAGATCAGATATGCTTTAGAAAGCGTCGTCGCTCAGGGAACGGGGCGGAATGCCTTTGTGGAAGGATATCGCGTCGGCGGAAAAACAGGTACCGCACAAAAGGTCAAAGACGGCAAATATCTCGAAAACAACCATATCGTCTCCTTTATCGGTTTTGCGCCGGCTGATGACCCGAGCCTTGTCGTGTATGTCGCGGTTGATAATCCGAAAGGCACGATTCAATTCGGGGGAACCGTCGCCGCGCCGATTGTCGGAAATATGATGAGAGACAGTCTGCCTGAGCTCGGCGTGAAACCGCGAAAAAATCAAATCGAGAAAAAATATCAATGGAACGACACAAAAACAATAGAGGTTCCGAATGTTGTAGGGATGTCTGTCTCTGATCTTGAGTCGCTGCTTGTCAATTTGAATATTGACTCCTCAGGAAAAGGAAGCAAAATTGTGAAACAATCACCTGCAGCCGGAACGAAAGTAAAAGAAGGCTCAAAGATCCGTGTTTACTTGAGTGAAGAATGAGTCTTTTTGAGGCAGCCGATTGTTTTCGGCTGCCTCTTATCATAAAGAGAAAAAAAGAAGATAACTTTTAAGATTAACTGGATGTATCCTTTTATTTACGCTAAAATATGAACTGTATGTTTAAAAGCCATTCTGACTTTTATAAACGGTTATCATGATAAAAGAATGAATAGAATTTCTGAGAGGTTTGATACAATGAAACTTACAAAGCTGCTTACATATTTAATGGCCGAACCTGTTCAAAATGACTTTCATGACCCTGACATAACTTCAATTGAGATGGACTCCAGGGAAGTGAGAAAAGGGAGTCTTTTTGTGTGTATAAAAGGGTATACGGTAGACGGACATGATTTTGCCCAAAAAGCCGCAGAAAACGGCGCAGCGGCCATCGTTGCCGAGAAAGAACTTGACGTCGATGTTCCTGTCATTATTGTCCGCCGGTCACAGCGGGCGCTCAGCGTTCTTTCTGACGCGTTTTACGGGCAGCCGACAAAGCAGCTTCAGCTTATCGGCATCACCGGCACAAACGGCAAAACATCAACGACGCACATGGTTGATGAGATTTTCAAAAAAGCGGGAAGACAGACCGGTTTAATCGGAACGATGTACATTAAAATCGGGGATGAGACATTCCCGGTCAAAAATACAACGCCCGAAAGCGTCACACTGCAAAAAACGTTCAAGAAAATGAATGATGAGCATGTTGACACAGCTATTATGGAAGTGTCTTCTCACGCTCTGTCACTCGGCAGGGTTCACGGCTGCGATTATGATATCGCCGTATTCACGAACCTGACGCAGGACCATTTAGATTATCACAAGACGATGGAAGACTACAGACAGGCTAAAAGCCTCCTGTTTTCCCAGCTGGGCGGCTCCTTTAATCACGAAAAGCCGAAGCGGGCCGTTTTAAACGCAGATGACAAAGCCAGTGCTTATTTTGAAAAAGTGACGGCGGCGCACATCCTTACATACGGAATCGAGAACGATGCCGATGTCATGGCGAAACAAATCGAGATCTCTGCGCAAGGCACAAGCTTTGAACTCGTTACGCCAAAAGGAACAAAGCAGATCACGGTTTCACTCGTCGGCCGCTTCAACGTATATAACGTACTGGCTGCAGCGGCGACAGCGATCGCAGCGGGACTGCCGTTTGATACGATCACAAGCGCTCTTGAAGAGCTGCAAGGTGTCAGAGGCCGGTTTGAACTGGTGAATCACAATCAGCCGTTTCCTGTGGTCGTCGATTACGCGCACACGCCTGACAGTCTGGAAAACGTTCTGAATACATGTAAAGACATGACAGAGGGAAAGCTTTTCGTCGTCGTCGGCTGCGGCGGAGACCGGGACAAAACGAAACGCCCGAAAATGGCGGAAATTGCGGTGCGGATTGCCGACGAACCGATTTTCACTTCAGATAACCCGAGAAGCGAGGACCCGCTGGCCATATTAAGAGATATGGAAAGAGGGGTAGAAGGCACCTACTATCACAGTATCGCAAACCGCGAGCAGGCTATCTTTTTTGCCATTGCCAACGCGAAAAAGGGAGATGTGGTTCTGATTGCCGGGAAAGGGCATGAAACCTATCAGCAGATCGGCAATGAAACATTCGACTTTGATGACGCCGAAGTAGCGGGAAGAGCTATTGTTGAGCTGAATAAAAAGTAAAACAGGAAAGAGTGTTAGAATGAGGGAAATGAAAAGAATTACGGGGACACAATGTGAATATGATAAATACGTATGTCGTTTGAACGAAACGGGAGGAGAAAAGAGCAATGCTTGAGCAAGTGATTTTATTTACAATAATAATGGGATTTTTAATCAGTGTTCTGATATCTCCGATTCTTATCCCGTTTTTAAGACGTTTAAAATTCGGCCAAAGTATCAGGGAAGAGGGGCCGAAATCACATATGAAAAAATCAGGGACGCCGACGATGGGCGGGGTCATGATTATTGTATCCATCGCCATTACGGCGATTGTCATGACGCAGAAATTTTCGCATCTGAGCGCGGAAATGTTTCTTCTGCTGTTTGTCACGATCGGATACGGCCTGCTCGGCTTTCTGGATGACTATATTAAAGTAGTAATGAAACGGAATCTCGGATTGACGTCGAAGCAGAAATTGATCGGCCAGATCATTATTGCCATTGTATTTTACGGAGTATATCATTATTGCCATTTTTCAACCGGCATCAGGGTGCCGGGCACACATCTGTCAATCGATCTCGGCTGGGGATACTTTATCCTCGTTCTCTTTATGCTTGTCGGAGGTTCAAATGCCGTCAACCTGACAGACGGTCTGGACGGTCTCTTGTCCGGTACCGCGGCTATCGCATTCGGCGCTTTCGCCATCCTTGCGTGGAACCAGTCACAATATGACGTTGCGATTTTCTCGGTTGCCGTTGTCGGCGCCGTTCTCGGTTTTCTTGTATTCAACGCCCATCCCGCCAAGGTATTTATGGGGGATACCGGTTCGCTTGCGCTCGGAGGAGCGATCGTGACCGTTGCCATTCTGACGAAGCTTGAAATTCTGCTCGTCATTATCGGCGGAGTATTTGTTATTGAGACCTTATCTGTTATCTTACAAGTCATCAGCTTTAAAACGACAGGAAAACGAATCTTTAAGATGAGTCCGCTTCACCACCATTACGAATTGGTCGGATGGTCTGAATGGAGAGTTGTCGTCACATTCTGGACTGCGGGACTGCTGCTTGCCGTTTTAGGAATTTACATCGAGGTGTGGTTATAAGTGGAAAACGAACTTTTTTTGCAAAAACAAAACTTTCTGGTCCTCGGACTGGCGAAAAGCGGATATGCGGCTGCGTCGATTCTTCATGAAAAAGGCATTAACGTCGTCGTGAATGATCAAAAAGCCTTTGAAGAGAACGAACCTGCCCAAAGGCTTGCAGAAAGAGGAATTGAAGTCATCTGCGGTGAGCATCCGACGTCACTTTTTGATCAGCATCACATTACCATTCTGATCAAAAATCCCGGAATCCCGTATGAAAATATCATGGTGGAGGAAGCGCAAAGAAGAGGCATCCCGGTCTGGACGGAAATCGAGCTTGCGTATTATATCACCAATGCAAAATTCATCGGCATTACAGGTTCAAACGGGAAAACAACAACGACGACCCTGATTTATGAAATGCTGAAAGCTGACTCGATAAAGGCGCTGATCGCAGGGAATATCGGCACTGTCGCCAGTGAAGTGGCTTATCATGCTGACGGTGATGAATGGATCGTCACAGAGCTTTCTTCGTTCCAGCTTATGGGGACTCATGCGTTCAGACCTGAAATCGGCCTGATTTTAAATGTGTTCGACGCTCATTTGGATTACCATCACAGCCGTGAAAACTATGAAAAAGCCAAGCAGAACGTGTATCTTCATCAGCTTGAGAGTGATACGGCCATCGTCAATCAAAGCGATGAAACAGTCGTGCGGCTTGCCGAAAGCGGAAAAGCCGGCACCGTTCCGTTTTCAGTTCACCAGGAACTGTCAAGCGGCGCATTCATTAAAGACGGAATGCTGATGTTCGGCGATGAAGCGATTCTGCCTGTTGATGACATCGTACTGCCGGGAGCGCACAATTTAGAAAATATTTTAGCCGCTGTAGCCGCGGCTAAAACGGCGGGCGCGTCTAATAAAGCGATTCAGAAGGTGCTGACAAGCTTTACCGGTGTCAAACACCGTCTGCAGTATGTAACTGCGATCCAGAATCGTAGATTTTATAATGACAGCAAAGCGACGAATATTCTGGCCACAAGCAAAGCGCTCTCCGCGTTCAAAGCACCGGTTATTCTGCTTGCAGGCGGACTGGACCGCGGCAACGGTTTTGACGACCTGAAACCGTATATGGACAATGTCAAAGCGGTCCTGACGTTCGGACAGACAGCGCCGAAGATAGAAAAACTGGGCAATGAGCTGGGAATACAACATGTCAAACGTGTCGATAATGTTGAACAAGCAGTATCTGCGGCGTTTGCGCTCTCAAATGAAGGAGACGTCATCCTCTTGTCACCCGCGTGTGCAAGCTGGGATCAGTTCAAAACATTTGAAGAACGCGGTGACATGTTTATAGATGCCGTGCATATGCTTAAGTAAGGGCTTGTCTCTGTTCATCGGCAGCCCTAAATGACTTATGCTTGGGGTGTCGATTGCTTTGACTACTAAAAAAACAGCGCCTGATTTGTTATTAGTTATCATTACGTTATTGCTTTTAACAATAGGATTAATTATGGTCTACAGTGCAAGTGCGGTATGGGCGGATTATAAATTTGACGACTCGTTTTTCTTCGCGAAACGGCAGTTGCTGTTTGCGGGAATCGGCGTCATTGCCATGTTTTTCATTATGAATGTGGATTATTGGACATGGCGCACATGGTCGAAGCTGCTTCTGATCATTTGTTTTTTTCTGCTTGTACTTGTGCTGATTCCGGGAGTCGGAATGGTGCGGAACGGTTCAAGAAGCTGGATCGGAGTGGGAGCGTTCAGCATTCAGCCTTCGGAGTTTATGAAACTCGCGATGATTGCGTTTCTGGCTAAATTTCTTTCTGAAAAACAGAAGAATATTACGTCATTCAGACGCGGATTCGTTCCCGCGCTCGGAATCGTGTTTTCTGCATTTATTATTATTATGTGCCAGCCAGACCTGGGAACGGGGACGGTAATGGTGGGCACGTGCATCGTGATGATTTTTGTTTCCGGTGCGCGAATCGCTCATTTTGCGTTCCTCGGACTCATCGGTTTAAGCGGATTTGCGGCACTAGTTCTGTCCGCTCCTTATCGGATTAAACGGATTACCTCTTACTTAAACCCGTGGGAGGATCCGCTTGGAAGCGGATTTCAGATCATTCAGTCGCTCTATGCCGTAGGTCCGGGCGGACTGTTCGGGATGGGGCTCGGCCAAAGCCGGCAAAAGTTTTTTTACCTGCCGGAGCCGCAAACCGATTTCATTTTTGCTATTTTATCTGAGGAACTCGGCTTTATCGGCGGTTCGCTCATATTGCTGCTGTTCAGTATTTTATTATGGCGGGGCGTCAGGATTGCCCTCGGCGCGCCGGATTTATACGGAAGCTTTGTCGCCATCGGTATTATTTCTATGATAGCTATTCAAGTCATGATTAATATCGGCGTTGTGACGGGGCTGATCCCGGTAACAGGAATTACGCTGCCGTTTTTAAGCTACGGAGGCTCATCACTGACGCTGATGCTCGCAGCGGTCGGCGTGCTTTTAAATGTCAGCCGGTACTCGAGGTATTGATCTGTATTTTGCCTCATCACTCATGATTTATTCGTTATCTATAAAAAAACAGACAACATCAATAACCCTGTCCTAAAAAACAGGGTTATCGCTATGTGATTAAGGGGGACATACGAATGCGTATTGCAGTAAGCGGAGGCGGAACCGGAGGACATATTTATCCGGCCCTGGCCTTTATTAAAGAAGTTCAGCGCCGGCATCCGGATGTGGAATTTTTGTATATCGGAACAGAGAACGGTCTTGAGAAAAAAATTGTTGAACGGGAAAATATCCCGTTTCGCGCCATTGAAATTACAGGTTTCAAACGAAAACTTTCTTTTGAAAATGTAAAAACCGTCATGCGTTTCTTAAAAGGCGTGAAGAAAAGCAAATCATATTTAAAAGAGTTTAAACCGGATGCCGTTATCGGTACAGGCGGCTATGTATGCGGTCCGGTCGTATACGCGGCGGCAAAAATGGGAATTCCGACGATCATTCATGAGCAAAACAGCCTGCCCGGCATCACAAATAAGTTTCTCTCGAAATATGTTAATAAGGTGGCAATTTGCTTTGAAGAGGCAAAATCGCATTTTCCTGCTGAAAAAGTTGTGTTTACGGGAAACCCGAGAGCCTCTGAAGTCGTCTCAATTAAGACAGGCCGCTCATTAACTGAGTTCGGGCTGAAAGACAATCAAAAAACGGTGCTCATTTTCGGCGGAAGCAGAGGCGCGGCTCCCATTAACCGTGCCGTTATAGATATGCAGGAAGAATTGAAAACGAGACCTTACCAAGTGCTTTATATTACCGGGGAAGTGCATTACGAGAAGGTAACGGCTGAGCTGAAAGGCGGAAAAGCCGCTGATAATATGGTGACAAAACCGTTTTTGCACCAAATGCCGGAGTACTTACAATCAATTGATGTCATTGTGGCCAGAGCCGGAGCGACGACGATTGCGGAAATCACCGCTCTCGGCATTCCGAGCGTGCTTATTCCGAGCCCGTATGTGACAGCCAATCACCAGGAAGTCAATGCGAAGGCGCTCAGCCAGCATGACGCTGCAATCGTACTGAAGGAAACCGAGCTCACCGGAGAAAAACTGATCGCTGCGCTGGACAAAATCGTCATGAATGAAGAAACCTTAAAAGACATGAGTGAGCGGACAAAATCACTCGGTGTTCCGGATGCGGCAGCCAGACTGTACAGTATCATGGAAGACATAAAAAAATAGAGCAAATGGAATGCGGAGGTTTATGATGGAGAACGTAATTCAGGAATTAAGAGACCGCGAAGTCGGCAAAGTGCTGGAACAAGAACCGCTCGCGAACCATACAACGATGAAAATCGGCGGTCCGGCGGACATTTTGATCATCCCCAACCGTGTGGAAGCGGTCAAAGATATTATGGATATTGTGAAGAAACATGATCTGCCATGGACGGTTATCGGCCGCGGTTCAAATCTGCTCGTGCTTGATGAAGGCATAAGAGGAGTTGTCATCAAGCTGGGAGCGGGTCTGGATCATTTGGAGATTGACGGTGATCAGGTGACAGTCGGAGGCGGCTATTCGGTCGTCCGGCTTGCGACTTCCATGAGTAAAAAAGGAATGTCCGGTCTCGAATTTGCAGCGGGCATTCCCGGATCAATCGGCGGAGCCGTCTATATGAATGCCGGGGCGCACGGATCTGATATGAGTGAGATTCTTGTGAAAGCCCGTATCTTATTTGAAGACGGCACAATCGAATGGCTGACGAACGAAGAGATGGATTTCAGCTACAGAACGTCTGTTTTGCAGAAAAAACGCCCCGGCGTCTGTCTCGAGGCAGTTCTTCAGCTTGAGCAAAAGGAACGGGAAGCCATTACGGCGCAAATGCAGCAGAACAAAGATTACAGAAAAAATACGCAGCCGTATTCGAGCCCATGCGCCGGAAGCATATTCAGAAATCCGCTGCCGAATCATGCCGGAAACCTCGTTGAAAAAGCGGGATTAAAAGGACATCAGATCGGCGGAGCGAAAGTGTCCGAAATGCACGGGAATTTTATCGTCAATGCCGGCGGAGCGACTGCCAAGGACGTTCTTGATCTGATTGAATATGTGAAAAAGACAATCCGTGAGCAGTATGATGTTGACATGCATACAGAAGTTGAAATCATCGGAGGGAATCGTTAAAAGGTTCTCTGATTACATGAGCTCATGTGATATACTTTTAACAAATGTCAAACGGCATCACAGCATGCCGTTTGTTTTTCAATCAGACGAATGTCAAGCTGTTTCATTCTTAGTGAGGTGGACAGGCAGTGAACCCAAATCATGAAAGAGAAAAAATCGTAAATATTGAAGAGCGGATTCCGAAAATCAAAGAGCAGCGGAAGCAAAAAGCAAACCGCCGGCTGATTTCATTCATTGTGCTCTTTTTTATGATGGTGCTGATCATCGTGTACTTGCAGATGCCGATCAGCAAAGTGTCTTCTGTCACCGTTTCCGGAAACGAAAACGTGTCTGTAAAAGAGATCAACGCGCTTTCTGATATACATAACGGACAAACCGAGTTCTGGAGTCTGAACAAGAAAAAAACAGAAGAAAAGATTGAGCAGAATAAGCTGGTGAAAAAGGCGGAACTTTCAAAAGTATTTCCTAACAAAGTCAGCATTCACATTGAAGAATACAAGACGATCGCGTATCTGCAGCGACATGATGTATATTATGAAGTGCTCGAAAACGGCACTGTGCTGCCGAACGAAGTCACGCCGGATGACGCGGGCCCGATTTTGGTTGACTGGACAAACGCGAAAAAGCGGGTCAAAATGGCGGAGCAGCTTGATAAGCTTTCCGGTTCGCTAAAGCAGTCGATTTCTGAAATCTATTATACACCGGTAAAAATGGATCAGGACCGGATCAGGCTGTATATGAACGACGGGTATGTAGTTACCGCTTCTATTAAAACGTTTGCCGGCCGGATGAAGACCTATCCTTCTATCGTTTCCCAGCTGGACGGCGGGAAAAAGGGGATTATCCACTTAGAAGTCGCTACGTATTTTGAAGAATTTAACAAAGGTAAATCCGGCAAGAAAAAAGAAAATGATTAATAGTTCTAAAGAACTAATTTCAAGGTGATTCAAAAGAATCTATTACAATCAGCGGGGCAGCCGATATAACCGATAGCGGAATCATTATGACTATGTTTGTTTTTGCCCGGGATATGGCTGCCGGACAAGCGGAAAATTCTCAATGCAATGGGCGTGTCTTCTGCAATGAGCATTGCATTTGGAATTTTCCTCCTGTTTCTTCTTTTTTCGGATGTTTCTGGCAATATCTATAGCTTTTCTGGAGGTTCATCTTAGTGTAGACTAATGGAAAGCGGATATATTTGCATCTGGGTTGCACAGTATGGCACCGTGACAGGAAATCTTACGGTAAGGTGGGCCGTCTCTAAAAAAAATAAAAAAAATACGATATAAAAGAGGATATACATAGAATATAACGAATAGTTTCATTAAACATAAATTGTGAGAAATCAGATAAGAATTTGTTGATGCTGTTGTTTTTGTTACACACTTGTAAAGCCACATTCATTGTATTGTTGTTCCGCAAATAATAGAATAGAATTTGATCGAAATGTGAGGAGGTGCCATAGAATGAACAACAATGAACTTTACGTCAGTCTTGACATCGGTACGTCCAATACAAAAGTGATCGTCGGAGAAATGACAGATGATTCCCTTAACATTATCGGAGTGGGAAATGTACCGTCTGAAGGGTTGAAAAAAGGCTCAATCGTTGATATAGATGAAACCGTTCATTCTATAAGAAAAGCGTTTGACCAAGCTGAAAGAATGGTAGGTTTTCCGCTGAAAAAAGCCATTGTCGGCGTTAATGGAAATTATATTCATATTCAAGATACGAACGGCGTTGTCGCTGTTTCCAGTGAAAACAAAGAAATTCACGTTGAAGACGTCCGCAGGGTAATGGAAGCGGCACAGGTCGTGTCAGTTCCGCATGAGCAGCTGATCGTAGACGTCGTTCCGAAACAGTTTATCGTTGACGGAAGAGACGAAATTACCGATCCGAAAAAAATGCTCGGCGTGCGCCTGGAAGTAGAAGGCACGCTGATTACCGGCTCCAAAACGATCTTACATAACTTACTTCGCTGTGTGGAGAGAGCGGGCGTTGAAATTACTGATATTTGCCTGCAGCCGCTTGCGGCCGGTTCGGCGGCTTTATCAAAAGACGAAAAAAACCTCGGAGTCGCCATGATTGATATCGGCGGCGGCTCGACGACGGTGGCGGTATTTGAACAGGGGCACCTGAAGGAGACAGCCGTCATTCCGCTCGGAGGCGAAAACATCACGAAAGATGTATCGATCGGATTGCGCACTTCCACCGAAGAGGCTGAAAGAGTAAAAAAACAATTCGGACATGCATTCTACGATGAGGCTTCAGAAGATGAAGTATTTGAAGTCACCGTCATAGGAACGAATCAAAAGCAATCTTTTACACAGCAGGAAATTGCCAATATTATTGAAGCAAGAGTGGAAGAGATTCTTGAGATTGCCGCAGCCGAAATTGAGCATATGGGAATTACAGATCTGCCCGGCGGCTTTGTGCTGACCGGCGGACAGGCCGCAATGCCCGGAGTGCTTTCATTGGCACAGGAAGTGCTGAGGCACAATGTAAGGGTCGCAAGCCCGAATTATATCGGTGTAAGAGACCCTCAGTATATGACGGGTGTCGGCTTGATACAATTTGCCTGCCGAAATGCCAGAATTCAGGGAAGAAAAATAGGCTTTCATATGCCGGAAGAAGCCGTGCAGGAAATCGCGGTCTCTCACGAAGAAGAACATCATCAGCGGCCAGAGGCGCAGCAGCGTCCAAAAGCAAAACAAAAAACACAAGCCGAACACAACAAACCGAGCAAAATGAAAAAACTATTAAGCATGTTTTGGGAATAGATTGATAGTCATTCGGCAGATTAGGAGGATTTAGCATGTTGGATTTCGAAACAAACATAGACGGCTTAGCATCAATTAAAGTAATCGGAGTAGGAGGCGGCGGTAATAACGCGGTCAACCGAATGATTGAAAATGAAGTGCAGGGTGTAGAGTACATTGCGGTAAACACGGACGCGCAAGCTCTTAACCTGTCAAAAGCGGAAGTGAAAATGCAGATCGGGGAAAAGCTGACCCGCGGTCTCGGAGCGGGAGCGAATCCGGAAGTCGGCAAAAAAGCCGCTGAAGAAAGTAAGGAACAAATCGAAGAAGCGCTAAAAGGTGCTGACATGGTGTTCGTTACAGCCGGAATGGGAGGCGGTACCGGAACGGGAGCCGCACCGGTTATCGCGCAAATCGCAAAGGACTTAGGCGCTTTGACTGTCGGTGTCGTAACAAGACCGTTTACATTTGAAGGAAGAAAACGTCAGCTGCAGGCTGCAGGCGGTATCACGGCAATGAAAGAAGCCGTTGACACACTGATCGTTATTCCGAATGACCGCATTCTTGAAATCGTCGATAAAAACACACCGATGCTTGAAGCATTCCGTGAAGCTGATAACGTGCTTCGCCAAGGGGTGCAAGGTATCTCTGACCTCATCGCGACGCCTGGTTTAATCAACTTGGACTTTGCCGATGTCAAAACCATCATGTCCAACAAAGGTTCAGCATTGATGGGGATCGGGATCGCTACGGGCGAAAGCCGTGCTGCTGAAGCCGCCAAAAAGGCGATCTCCAGTCCGTTACTGGAAGCGGCAATCGACGGAGCGCAAGGTGTTTTGATGAACATTACGGGAGGTACAAACCTGAGCCTCTACGAAGTGCAGGAAGCAGCCGACATCGTCGCTTCTGCATCCGACCCTGATGTCAACATGATTTTCGGTTCAGTTATCAATGAAAATCTGAAAGATGAAATCGTCGTCACCGTTATTGCGACCGGTTTTATCGAACAGGAAAAAGATGACTCAAAACCGCAGCGTCCGACTTTAAACCAAGGATTGAAGTCTCAAAGCCAAAACGCTGCGAAACGTGAGCCGAAACGAGAAGAAACACAGCATCAAAACACGGTGAACCGCCATACATCACAGCCGGCGGATGATGCCCTCGACATTCCTACATTTTTAAGAAACCGCAACAAACGCGGCTGATGTAAAAAAGGACAAGACCACATGGTTTTGTCCTTTTTCTTTTGTGCACAGTCTTCCTTCCTATCCCCATGATCTATACAGTGAAAAAAGAAACTTTATACCTATGACGAATTGATTGTTTTTTAATTTCATACGGCTTTCTACAGAATGTGACAATATCTGGATGGAAGATTGTCTACATTTAACGTACAGCATCGAAATAACAAACGATTCCAATTATGAAGGAGGGATACACATTTTATAGGGCGTTACCAAATAAGGGGGGATACGATTGAAGAAAAAAACAAGAAACAGATGGACAGGCTCCGTTTTAAGCGCGATTGTCGTCAGTTCCCTGTTGTTTCCGGGTGCAGCCGGAGCGAACAGCACACCGGGGGCAGTTTCTTTCACCAAAGATCTTTCTTCCTCTAAGAGCATTCAGCATAAGATTTCCGATTCAGTCAAGAAGCGTTTTGAAAAAAATGATAAAGTCACGTTTCTTATCAAATTTAAAGAGAAAGCCAATACGAAAAAAGCGGTCAAAGAAGCAGAAAAAAACGCCAAGTCTCAATCGCTTTCCGCAGCAAAAACCGAATATCAAAAGCGGTCAGCCGTCGTTTCTTCTTTAAAACTGGCGGCTCATGATGCGCAGCAGAATCTGAAAACATATTTGGAAAAACAAAAAAAGAAAGGCAAGGCTGATCACATCCATTCCTATTATATTGTTAACGGAATGGCAGTCACTGCTTCGAAAGAGGTAATGGAAAAAGCCGCCTCATTTCCTGAAGTAGAAAAAGTTCTTCCGAATGAAAAACGTCAGCTTACTCAACGACAATCAAAAGCTCCTTTTCAAATGAAGAAAAAACAAAAAGAGATCAAAGCAAAGGAAGGCATCGAATGGAATATCAGCCAAATTGATGCGCCGCAGGCCTGGGCTTCAGGATACGACGGAACCGGCACGGTTGTCGCCTCCATTGATACGGGAGTTCAGTGGGATCATCCGGCGCTTAAAGAAAAATACCGGGGTTACGATCCTGAAAATCCCGCAGCGCCGAATCATGAAATGAACTGGTATGATGCCGTGTCCCATAAAGACGCTCCCTACGATGATCTTGAACACGGCACTCATGTAACAGGGACCATGACGGGTTCAGAACCTGACGGCTCAAATCAAATCGGTGTGGCTCCGGGGGCGAAATGGATCGCAGTAAAAGCATTTTCAGATGACGGAGGAACCGATGCCGATATTTTGGATGCTGGTGAATGGGTGCTCGCGCCTAAAGATAAAAACGGCACGCCCCATCCCGAGATGGCGCCGGATGTTGTCAATAATTCCTGGGCAGGCGGTTCGGGAATGGACGAGTGGTACCGCGATATGGTGAATGCGTGGAGAGCGGCAGGGATTTTTCCGGAATTCTCTGCGGGAAATGAAGACTTATTTACACCGGGAGGACCGGGTTCAATCGCAAATCCGGCCAATTATCCTGAAGCATTTGCGACAGGTGCGACTGACATCGACAAGAAACTCGCTGATTTCTCACTTCAAGGCCCCTCACCGTATCATGAAACAAAACCGGATATTTCGGCTCCGGGAGTGAATATCCGTTCTTCGATTTCTGGAGGAACATACGAAGGCGGCTGGGACGGAACTTCAATGGCCGGGCCGCATGTGGCGGCGACGGCGGCTTTGTTAAGGCAGGCGAACGCCTCTATTACGGTCGATGAAATGGAAGACGTTTTGACGCGCACCGCCGAAAAGCTGACAGATTCCGTTTTTCCGGAATCACCGAATAACGGTTACGGCCACGGTCTCGTTAACGCTTTTGATGCCGTTTCTGCCGTAACGGACGGAATCGGAAGCGTAGAAGGCAAGGTCTCTTCTGCGGGCGAAGATCACAATCCGCCCAGCTTTCACCATGAACCGGTCTCAGCGGCTTACAAAGGGGCAAACCTTCCGTTAACGGTTACAGCAGAAGACGATGTAAGTGTAACTGAAGTCATCCTTTCCTATCAGTTTGATGAAGGAAAGTGGAAAACGACAGCCGCCGTTCAAAAAAGCGGTGATGAAAAAAAGGGAACATACCAGGCGGAGATTCCGGATGTAACGGGAAGCAAGGTAAGTTATAAATGGACCATAAAAGATTTCGGAGGTCATTCTGTAGAATCTGATACGTACCGGGCTGACGTGAAACCGAGCATTACGGCGGGATACAAAGAGGATTTTGAATCACAGCCGGCGGGCTGGTCCAGTTACGGGACACATGACCAATGGGAATGGGGTATCCCGGGTTCAGGGCCCGGCGCCGCATTTTCCGGAGATAAAGTGTATGCGACGAATCTGTCCGGCCCTTATGCCGATTCAGCCAACATGAATTTGGTGATGCCTCCGATTCAAGTTCCGGAAACAGGACGGCTGTTTTTGCAATTTAAAAGCTGGCACAAGCTCGAAGAATTTTTTGATTACGGGTATGTGTTCGTTCTTCCGGAAGGAAAATCAAATTGGGAGCAGGCGGCCGTTTACAATGGTGACTCCGCAGGATGGAACGATGAAGAGGCAGATTTATCTGCGTATAAAGGCCAAAACATAAAGCTCATGTTTAATATGCAGTCAGACGAAGTACTCAATGAAGACGGATGGTATATCGATGATGTCCGGCTTTCAAGCAGCCCTCTCGGCAAGGCGGCTAAAAAAAGTAAACACAATAGACAAACACCTCCCGGACACCTGAAGAAAAAAGCTGTCAGTCCGAAACAGGCCAAACCGGCAGTGAAATCACCCGGAAAAAGAGTAAAACGTGAAACAAACCTCCTGCCTCTCAGAGCGCAAATCAGTGTCGCCGAGACGGGGAAATCCGTATATTCCGACCCTGCAAGCGGAAGCTACAGCCTGTCGCATAAGGCGGGAAGCTATACGCTGAAAGCCGAGGCTTACGGATTTAAGTCCGCTTCGAAACAAGTTTCTATTCAATCAGACAAAACCGCACAGGCAGACTTTACACTGGAGCAAATGCCGTCCGGCACGCTAAAAGGAACCATCACCAATCAGTCAACAGGCGAACCGGTAAAAGGGGCTGCGCTTTATGTGGCTGAGGATGCCGCAATTGAACCGGCGGTGACAAACGATAAAGGGGAATATTCGCTTAAGGCGTACGAAGGCTCCTACACAATCAAAGTAGCGGCAAAAGGCTTTTACAATAGCGAATTTTCCGTTGACATCAAAGGAGATGCTGAAAAAAACGTCAAGCTTAAGCCGTATATCGGTTATGAAGGGGAAATTGCCTATGATAACGGAACGGAAGAAGCCGCGCTGTCATATTTTAAAGCCGGCAGCAAATCTGCCGTTAAGATGACGCTCAAAGACGGAAAAGAACACGGTATGCTGACGGGAGGCCTTTTTAAATTTTGGGGCGCCGACTGGCCTGATCCGGGCGGTACCGAATTTCAAGCAGAAGTATATGATGCATCCGGCCCTGATGGAGCTCCGGGCAGCAAAATTGCCGGCCCGTTCCAAGCTGAAGCGCTTCGAAACGGCGAATGGACCAAAGTGGATCTCAGCTCAAAAGGAATCGCGGTCGGAAAGGATTTTTATCTTGTGTTCCGCCAGACGAAACCCGATCCTTATACACCTGCCCTGTCATCTGATGACGGCAGTCCGTACTCGAACAGAAACTGGCAATACCTCGACGGCCGCTGGTCTAAAACCGATAAATCAGACGGAAACTTTATGATCAGGGCTTTGGTCGACTACGAAGCTTCTGTGCCTGACATAACGTCGCCTGAAGACCGGTCATTTACAAACAAGAAGTCAATCACGGTGAAAGGAACGGCTTCACCAAAAACCGCTGTCCGTCTTACCAATAACGGTAAAACCGCCGCAGAAACGAAAGCAGATGCAGACGGCAATTTCCAGGCCGGCGTCACACTCACTGAAGATGCCAATCGGCTGACGGTGGCATCTGTGACAGACAGCGGGTCAACCGATGAGTCACGCCCTGTCACGGTCATACTGGATGAGGATAAGCCGGATGTGACGATTGACAGTCCGGCAAACGGTGATAAAACAAATAAAGAAGCAGTGACCGTAAAAGGAAAAGTGCACGACGCCCATTTAAAATGGGTAAAGGTGAACGGAAAAAAAGCTGAAGTAAATAACGGTTCTTATCAAGCGAGAACCCTTCTGGAAAACGGCAGCAATGAGATCAAGGTCACGGCCTCAGATGAAGCGGGTAACAAAACAACGAAAAAGACGGTGATCGATGTCAATTACAATGCTCCCGTCATTTCCGGATTGGTTCCCGGAGCGGATAAGGAATTAAAAGCCGGAGAATCAGTGAAAATCGCTTTTTCAAGCGGAAAGAAATTAGACGCTTCCTTCGTTATCCGTCTGCCTCTGACAAACGCCCGGGCAGGGAGCCAAAACGCAACAGAGCTTCCGCTGAGAGAAATTTCTCCGGGACGATATGAGGGTTACTGGACGGCGACTTCTTCCATCAAAGCAAGCGGAGCAAAAATTGAGGTTATCGCTAGAGATGACTACGGAAATGAAACGAGACAGACGGCTAAAGGAAAACTTTATATCAATGAGTAAGACAGAGCGCTGCCAGATCACGGGCAGCGCTTTTTTAGTTGAAGCGGACAATAGGAAAGCAACCCTTTCGGCCCTCGACAAATAAAACGGTTATCCCTTAAAAATTGTACTTTACCCTCAACATTAATTGACAGACTTTCCCACAGAGCTTGCTTTATACTTATGAAACAAGAGAGAGAAACAGATAAGTAAGACAAAAGAGGAAAGGGGTCAGATGTGAAAATCTATCTGGATGTCATTTGGCTGTTGAACTTTTGTTTTGATTCTCTTTTGCTTTTATTGACCGCCTTTATTTTAAAACGCCAGGTGAAAAAAAGAAGAGTGGCCGCCGGCGGTTTCATCGGGTCAGCCATTGTGCTTCTGATGTTTACGCCTGTTTCTCCCTTTGTGGAGCATCCGGCGGGAAAAATGGCGTTTTCAGTAGTCATCGTGCTTGCGGCTTTTGGCTTTAAACGGTTCCGATACTTTTTTCAAAATTTGTTCGCCTTTTATTTCGCGACTTTTCTCGTCGGCGGGGGAATGATCGGTGTACATTCCCTGCTGCAGACAGAATCAATTGTGCAGCAAGGCGTAATGGTCACAAGCCAGACCGGATTCGGCGACCCGATCAGCTGGATGTTTGTAGTTATCGGATTTCCGGCCATATGGTTTTTTTCGAAAAAGAGAATTGAAGACATCGAGACGAAGTCCATTCAGTACGATGAACTTGTCATGGTGCAGGCGGAATTCAGCGGACAGACAATCCGCGCGAAAGGATTGGTGGATTCCGGGAATCAGCTGTATGATCCGCTGACGAAAACGCCGGTCATGATCCTTCACATTGACAAATTCGCTCCGATTCTGAGCGAAAAGGAAACGGACCTCATAAAATCCGCCAGTCCGCTTGAAGTGATAGAGCAGCTTGATGATTCGTTCCGCCATGCGGATAAGCTGAGGCTGATTCCATACAGG
The DNA here is from genome assembly GCF_040311405.1 of Bacillus sp. FSL K6-2865. Lineage (NCBI taxonomy): Bacteria > Bacillati > Bacillota > Bacilli > Caryophanales > Bacillaceae > Bacillus > Bacillus sp. FSL K6-2865. Next base: position 1,560,672 of record NZ_CP152036.1, read on the forward strand.
GGCGTCGGCCAGGACAATCAATTTTTACTCTGTTTAAAGCCGGATTACGTCACGATTTTAACAAAAGACGAAATGATCGCTTGTGAAAAATGCCTGATCGGCATCAGCACAAAACCATTATCCGCGGACGGTGAATTTGACGGAATCGTTCATCCGAAGATGCTGACAGGGAAGGCTGTAAAACATGTTTCCTGACGAAAAGTCTGTTATTCATCATACTCAAAACGCGTTGTATTTAGAAGGGGGAGGAAGATGAAAAAACTTAAGCTGCGTCTGACATATTTGTGGTATAAATGGCTGATGAAACTCGGACTGAAAAGCGATGAAGTGTATTACATAGGAGGAAGCGAGGCGCTGCCGCCGCCTTTGTCTAAAGAAGAGGAGCAGGTGCTCTTATTAAAGCTGCCGAGCGGGGATCAGGCGGCGCGGGCCATTCTGATTGAGAGAAACTTACGTCTTGTCGTTTACATTGCCCGCAAATTCGAAAATACCGGCATCAATATCGAGGACTTAATCAGCATCGGCACCATCGGTTTGATCAAAGCGGTAAACACTTTTAATCCGGAAAAGAAAATCAAACTCGCCACCTACGCGTCGCGATGTATCGAAAACGAAATTTTAATGTACTTGCGCCGAAACAATAAAATCCGTTCAGAGGTGTCCTTTGATGAACCGCTGAATATTGATTGGGACGGAAACGAGCTGCTGCTTTCGGATGTGCTCGGCACAGATGATGATATTATTACAAAAGACATTGAAGCCAATGTGGATAAAAAACTTTTGAAAAAAGCGCTTGAGCAATTAAACGAAAGAGAAAAGCAGATTATGGAACTGCGTTTCGGGCTTGTCGGAGAAGAAGAAAAAACACAAAAAGATGTAGCCGACATGATGGGGATTTCACAATCTTATATCTCCCGGCTCGAAAAGCGGATTATCAAAAGACTGAGAAAAGAGTTTAACAAAATGGTGTAAAATTTTTTCCATCTGACAGCCCTTACTGCTGCAAGGATTGCCGCAGCCGGATGTTTATTTCTGTAAAATGGCGGTGCATATTTTTCCCACCCGAGGAGATACTTAACGTTGTACAGCAGCTCCTAGTGGGAGGGAAAAACGTGTCAAGAAATAAAGTCGAAATTTGCGGGGTGGATACCTCCAAATTACCGGTGCTCAAGAATGAAGAGATGAGAAAGCTGTTTAGGCAATTACAGGATGAGGGCGATGATTCAGCGAGGGAAAAGCTTGTAAACGGCAATCTGCGCCTTGTCTTAAGCGTCATTCAGAGGTTTAACAACAGAGGAGAGTATGTTGATGACTTATTTCAGGTCGGCTGCATCGGACTAATGAAATCCATTGATAATTTTGACCTAAGCCATAATGTTAAGTTTTCAACATACGCTGTACCGATGATCATCGGAGAAATCCGCAGATATTTGCGGGATAACAATCCGATCCGCGTCTCGAGGTCGCTTCGTGATATCGCATATAAAGCGCTTCAAGTAAGAGAGCGGTTAATCAGTGAGACAAGCAGGGAGCCGACAGCAGAGGAAATCGCCAAAGTTCTTGAAGTGCCCCATGAAGAAATTGTGTTTGCCCTTGACGCCATCCAGGATCCGGTTTCACTGTTTGAGCCGATTTATAATGACGGCGGCGATCCGATTTACGTGATGGACCAGATCAGCGATGAGCGCAATAAGGATACACAATGGATTGAGGAGCTGGCTCTGAAAGAAGGCATGAGAAGACTGAACGAACGGGAAAAAATGATTTTGCGAAAGCGCTTTTTCCAAGGGAAAACCCAAATGGAAGTCGCTGAAGAAATCGGCATATCCCAAGCTCAGGTCTCAAGGCTTGAAAAGGCAGCCATTAAACAAATGAATAAGAATATCCATCAATAACGGAAAAAGCCTTTAAACCTTGTTTAAAGGCTTTTTTCATGCGATGGTTTACGTTTGCAAAAAAGTGATGTATTCTAATGTGTAAAAGTTTTTAGAAAATTTAAACAAAGTAAACGGGGGAAACTGCAATGATTTTACAGCTGGACAGTGTGTCATTAAAAAGAAACGGGAAATGGATTTTGAAAGATATTAACTGGCGCGTCGAGAAAAACGAAAATTGGGTGCTGTACGGATTAAACGGAGCCGGAAAAACGGCTTTGCTGAATATGTTATGCTCTTATTACTTCCCCACTTCAGGAGAGATGCAGGTGCTCGGCCATCAATTCGGCAAAACTGAGCTCGGTGACAGGCTCAGAAGGAAAATCGGCCTTGTTTCGGCAGGTCTTCAACACAAATTATATGCCGCGGACTCCGCTTTTGAAATCGCCCTCAGCGGCGCGTACGCCTCAATCGGGCTGTACGAAACTCCAAGTGAGCAGGTAAGGGAAAAAGCGATCGGTCTTCTGAAGGATTTGGGCGCCATCAGTTACGCCGACAGACGGTATGAAACATTATCACAAGGGGAAAGACAAAGAGCGCTGATTGCGCGGGCGCTTATGGCTGATCCGGAACTGCTGATTTTGGACGAACCCGTGACGGGTCTTGATTTTATGGCAAGGGAGCAGCTGCTGGACACGATTACGTCGATCGCCGAAAAAGAAAATGCGCCGTCCATCCTTTATGTCACCCATCACGCTGAAGAAATTCTGCCGGTATTTGATCAGGCGCTGCTTTTAAAACAGGGCGAGGTGTTCGCCTCCGGGAAAATCAGGGACATGCTTTCTGACGAGCGGCTTACAGCGTTTTTCGATATGCCTGTCAATGTCTTATGGAACAATGGCCGCCCGTTTTTAACACGTGCAAAAGAGGCATCATCCGTAAAATAACATAAATTCACCCTGGGGGTGCTGCCATGCGGCTGAGAGAGACGTTGTCTCAACCCTTAAAGGACCTGATCCGGATCATGCCGGCGGAGGGAAGCGGTGAAAAAAGCGGAGGAAGATCCGTTTTTTACCCGTTTCATTTCATGAATGAAACGGTTTTTTTGATACAGCCAAAGGGGAGATTTCTAATGCATCAGATTGATATGCTGTTACACCAGGCGGAAAAACGGCGGAATGACTTCATACATATTGCTGAAAGGTTGATAGCCTTTCCGACTCCGGCCCCGCCAGCAAGAAATACGGCAGAAGCCCAAAAGTGGGTGGCCGGCTTTTTAAAAGAAACGGGCTGCTCGGTCGATATGTGGGATGTGTATCCGGAAGATCCGAATGTAGTCGGTGTTTTAAAAGGGACAGATTCAAGCAGGCATCAAAGCCTGATTTTAAACGGACACATTGATGTGGCAGAAGCCGGGGGCGAAGACTGGCACTCTGACCCGTTTCAGCCGATCGTAAAAGACGGCATGCTGATCGGAAGGGGCGCCGCTGATATGAAAGGGGGTTTGGCGTGTGTTCTTTTCTCTCTGAAGCTGATCCATGATGCCGGCATTGAGCTTCCGGGCGACCTCATTGTACAGTCTGTAATCGGAGAAGAAGTCGGTGAGGCGGGGACGCTGGAATGCTGCAAACGCGGCTATCACGCGGATTTTGCCGTTGTCGCGGATACGAGCAGCCTGCATATTCAAGGGCAGGGCGGAGTCATCACCGGCTGGATAGAATTGAAAAGCAAACAAACATTTCATGACGGCATGAGGCGCAATATGATTCATGCGGGCGGAGGCACATTCGGAGCGAGCGCCATCGAAAAAATGGCGAAAATCATCACTGCCTTGGGAGAGCTGGAGCGCCACTGGGCGGTAACGAAAAGCTACCCCGGCTTTGCGCCCGGCACCAATACGATCAACCCTGCCGTCATTGAAGGCGGAAGACACGCAGCGTTTGTCGCCGATGAATGCCGGTTATGGATCACCGTCCACTTTTATCCGAACGAAACGCACGAACAAGCAGCCGCAGAAATCGAAGACTATATTAATCGTGTCGCTGACAGTGATCTGTGGCTCAAAGAAAACAGGCCGGTGTTCAAATGGGGCGGATCTTCGATGATTGAAGACAGAGGAGAGGTGTTCCCGGCGCTGGAAATCGACCCGGATCATCCGGCAGTTTCTGTCTTGGCTGCATCACACTCAGCCGTCAGAAAACAGGAGCCCGTCATTGATGTTTCCCAAACCGTAACTGACGGAGGGTGGCTTTATCATGCCGGGATTCCGAGCGTCATATACGGTCCCGGCGATTTAAAAAACGCCCACTCCGTAAACGAGGAAGTGTCCGTTGATGAGCTTATGGACTATACGAAAATTATGCTGAGATTTATCCTCGGCTGGTGCAGCCGCAAAAAAGATTGCCCGATGTGACAAGGTTCAGCCCGGCCGTTCATATAATAGGAAAAAGAACGGGCAAAGGGCGTGATACGGATGATCAGCATATCTGAATTTCAAATAAAAGATGTGGTAAACGTGTCGAACGGAAAAAAACTCGGGAGCATCGGTGATATTGATATTAACGTGACAACGGGAAAAATTCAGGCGATTATTTTAGGCGGCAGCGGAAAAGTTCTCGGTTTTTTCGGAAAAGAAGAGGAAATGATCATTCCTTGGCGAAATATAGTTAAAATTGGGGAAGATGTCATCTTAGTGCGTGTAAACGAACCAAAGGGGGGAGCGTAATCCTCCCTTTACTTGTAAAAAGCCGGAAATCTCAATGTTTCCGGCACATTTATTTATCTCATTTTTCAATCAGCCGCTAAACGTATGCTTAAAATTGTGTTAAAATGAGTGGGAAATTACGCTTTTTTAATGTTTGTCGAAAGGTTGGATCTCCATGAATACATATCACCCGTTTAGTCTTACCACCCCCTCGGCACTCATGATAGAAGACTGGAACTGTGTGAATCAGCTTAACACAAAGGTCATCGCCGGATTCACGACGAAAAACGGCGGGGTCAGCAATCCTCCGTATGAGTCATTAAATACCGGATTGCACGTCCGGGACGAAGCTCATGATGTTGTGACAAACCGTGAAGTCATAGCGTCCTTATGCGGTACTGATCTGGATTCCTGGGTGTTCGCCGACCAGACACATGAAAACCGCGTCCGGCGCGTGACAGCCGGGGATAAAGGAAAAGGGGCGAGAGACTATTCTTCCGCATTCCGCGGGACGGACGGGCTCTACACGAAAGATGCGAATCTTTTTTTGGCCCTTTGTTTTGCGGACTGTGTGCCCTTGTATTTTTATGACCCGGTGAAATCCATTATCGGCGCTGCCCATGCCGGATGGAAGGGGACGGTCAAACAAATCGGACGCATCATGACGGAACGCTGGGTAAACGAAGAAGGCTCCCGTTTAACAGATATTCAGGCTGTCATCGGTCCGTCCATCAGCGCGGGAAGCTATACAGTCGACGACCGCGTCATCAATGAAGTGCGGGCGCTGCCTTTTACGGCTGAATCCGCCATATGCGAAACGGAAAAAGGCCAGTATCAGCTTGATTTAAAAGAGGTCAACCGTCTTCTTCTGATACATTGCGGCATTCCGGAAGAAAACATTTCAGTCAGCGGTTTATGCACCGAACGAGAGCGTGAACTATTCTTTTCACACCGCCGCGACAAAGGGAAAACGGGACGCATGATGTCCTTTATCGGAATGAAGGAGGCGTAAGATCTTGCGTGTTGCTGATCAATTACGACATATAAACGAAAGAATAAACGAAGCATGTAACAGATCGGGCCGAAGCCCCGAAGATGTTACCGTCATCGCGGTTACAAAATACGTATCAGCCGAAAGGGCTCAAGAGGCCGTTGATGCCGGTATTACAAGTCTGGGAGAAAACCGGGATGCCGAGCTTATCCATAAGCAGGAAGTCATCAAAGGCAGCCCGGAGTGGCACTTTATCGGCAGTCTTCAGTCCAGAAAGGTGAAGGCCGTCGTTGACCGTGTATCTTATATTCATTCCTTAGACAGACTGTCATTGGCAAAAGAGATTGAAAAACGGGCGCAGCATACGGTTCGCTGTTTTGTGCAGGTGAATACTTCGCTTGAGCCGTCTAAGCACGGTTTGAAAACAGAGGAGGTCATCCCCTTTATCAGAGAGCTTTCTGAGTTTAGAAACATTTCTGTAGAGGGTCTGATGACGATGGCTCCCCTGACAGACGATACAGAAACGATCAGAGCCTGCTTCCGGCAATTGCGTGATCTGAGGGATCAGGTGCAAAAACTGAATCAGGCAAACGCACCGTGCCGGGAACTGTCAATGGGCATGTCAAATGATTATGAAATCGCTGTTGAAGAGGGCGCAACTTTTATCAGAATAGGCTCTTCATTAGTCGGAAATGAACCGGGGGGTGTAAACAAATGAGCATGAAAAATAAACTGAAAAACTTTTTCTCAATGGATGAGGAGGAGTACGAGTACGAATACATTGAAACAGAGCAGGATCATCAGGAAGAGCATGAACAGCAGAAAGATAAACAGCCTGCTTACGCTCAGAAGCCGCAGGGCAAGCAGAACGTAGTAAGCTTGCAAAGTGTTCAGAAATCCTCTAAAGTGGTGTTGAGTGAACCGCGTGTATATGCGGAAGCGCAGGAAATCGCCGATCATTTAAAGAACAGGCGGGCGGTTGTCGTCAATCTGCAGCGCATCCAGCATGATCAGGCGAAAAGAATCGTCGACTTTTTAAGCGGTACCGTCTACGCCATCGGCGGCGACATTCAGAGAATCGGTTCAGATATTTTTCTGTGCACGCCTGATAATGTCGACGTTTCCGGCACGATTTCGGAGCTTATAAATGAAGACGAACATCAGAGGTGGTAAAGCAGGATGATTCTTTATCAAATTTTTTCCGTTCTGAGTTATTTAATTTACATCTACTCGTTTGCCCTGATCATCTATATCTTTATGTCATGGGTGCCGAGTACGAGAGAAACGGCGGTCGGACGGTTTCTCGCAGCGATTTGCGAACCGTATTTAGAGCCGTTCAGAAGGATCATTCCGCCCATTGCCATGCTGGATATATCCCCGATTGTAGCGATTATCGTGCTTCGGTTTGCCACGACGGGACTTTGGGGCCTATACCGCATGATCGCAATGTATACTTGAATGCGACAGTTTGATACGGGCTTGGCACCAGCCAAGCCTCTTTACATAGAAAGGAAAGAACATGAGCGATATTTACCAGCACTTCAGACAAGACGAGCGGCCTTTTATTGATCAGGCGCTTGAATGGAAACAGATTGTCCTGGACCAGTATCGGATGAAGCTGACTGATTTCTTAGACCCCAGGGAACAGGTCATTGTAAAGGCCGTTATCGGCGACGCCTGCGGTCTTGCGTTTTTCGGAGGATATGACAGAGCTGAGCGCAAACGCGCGATTTTATACCCTGAATATATGGAACCTGAACAGGATGATTTTGAGCTTCGGGCTTTTGACGTTCAATACGCTGAAAAATTCGTCAGCATTGACCACCGCTCTCTTCTCGGATCATTAATGGGGATCGGCTTAAAGCGGCAGAAATACGGCGATCTGATTTTCTCAGAGGAAGCCGTGCAGCTGATCGTCTCCGGTGAAATCGCCGATTTTGTCAGCACTCAGCTGACCAAGGCGGGCAAAGCGCCGGTAAAGCTTGAGAAAATCGAGCTTTCCGCTCTTCACATTCCCGCTTCAGATGTCGAAATAAGAGATGACACGGTTTCTTCATTGCGTCTCGACGCCGTCTGCGCTTCAATGAGCAGGCAATCCCGGCAGAAAGCGCAGGCGCTTGTGAAAAACGGGCTCGTTAAGGTGAATTGGAAAGCCATTGAAGATCCGTCTTATCAGGTTGCTGAAGGGGACATGCTCTCGATTCGCGGCTTCGGACGATGCAGTTTGGCAAAAGTTGACGGAAAAACGAAAAAAGACAAATGGAAAGTTACATTTGAACGGCAAAAATGAGTCGTTTTTTCAGTTTTTTTCTCCATCTGTGCCGTATTTGTTTTATAATGTGAACTAGATAACCGTACTGAAATGTAAAAATGGAGGTGGCAATATGCCATTAACGCCGAATGATATCCATAACAAAACGTTTACAAAAGGTTTTCGCGGATATGATGAAGATGAAGTAAATGAATTTTTAATGCAGGTCAGAAAAGATTACGAAATCGCACTCCGTAAAAAAACGGAGCTTGAGGCGAAAGTGAACGAGCTGGACGAAAAAATCGGCCACTTTGCCAATATCGAAGAAACGCTGAATAAATCAATTCTCGTAGCCCAGGAAGCCGCAGAAGACGTAAAGCGCAACTCGCAGAAGGAAGCGAAGCTGATCGTCCGTGAAGCAGAAAAAAATGCCGATCGCATCATCAATGAGTCGCTTTCCAAATCAAGAAAAATCGCAATGGAAATTGAAGAGCTGAAAAAACAGTCTAAAGTCTTCAGAACACGTTTCCAAATGCTGATTGAGGCGCAGCTCGACCTGCTGAAGAACGATGATTGGGATCATCTGCTGGAATACGAAGTCGACGCGGTTTTTGAGGAAAAAGAATAATTTTCTGATTTTCTTGACATTCTCCGGCCCGTTCGAATATAATACGTTCATAAATTCAGATGAAAAGACGATTGAAAGGGACCGGCATGACTCAAAACAGGCTATAAAGCGACCCGGGGAAGGTGAAAGCCCGGGATGGCCGGAATCATGCAGATCAGCCCTTTAGTTTCCTTTCTGAACCGAGAGTAGGAAAGGACGTTCCATCACGTTACGATGTTCGAGAGGAAAAGACGGATGATCCGTTTTTTCTAAAAGGGTGGTACCGCGAGATAAGCTTTCTCGTCCCTTATGGGATGAGAGGGCTTTTTTTATTTTCTGAAAAATGTTGTGGAGGAATGAAAATGGATTACAAAGATACGCTGTTAATGCCGAAAACAGATTTTCCGATGCGCGGAAATCTGCCGAATCGTGAGCCGGACATGCAAAAAGACTGGGAGGAGCAGGACATTTACCGTCTTGTTCAAGAACGGACGAAAGACCGCCCGAAATTCGTATTGCATGACGGACCTCCTTATGCAAACGGAGACATCCACATGGGCCATGCCCTGAACAAAATCCTGAAAGACTTCATCGTCCGCTATAAGTCAATGAGCGGCTACAACGCGCCTTACGTGCCGGGCTGGGATACGCACGGACTGCCGATTGAAACGGCGCTGACGAAAAACAAAAAAGTAAACCGGAAAGAAATGTCCGTCGCTGATTTCCGCAAGCTTTGCGAAGATTATGCATGGCAGCAGATCGAAAGACAGCGCGAACAATTTAAGCGTCTCGGCGTCAGAGGCGATTGGGAAAACCCGTATGTTACGCTTCAGCCTGAATTTGAAGCGCAGCAGATCCGCGTTTTCGGCGAGATGGCGAAAAGAGGCTATATTTATAAAGGTCTGAAGCCGGTCAACTGGTCGCCTTCAAGTGAATCTGCCTTAGCGGAAGCGGAAATTGAATACCAGGACAAACGTTCCGCGTCTATTTATGTTGCGTTTAAGGTGAAAGACGGTAAAGGCGTTCTGGAAAACGGAGAAAGCTTCATCATCTGGACGACGACGCCGTGGACGATGCCTGCCAACCTCGGAATTTCCGTTCATCCTGATCTTGAGTACAATGTCATCAAGGTTGGAGACAAGCGTTATGTAGTGGCTGCTGAACTGATCGAAAACGTAGCGGAGGCATGCGGCTTTGAAAATCCTGAAGTTGTCGCATCATATAAAGGCAGAGAATTAGAATACATCACTGCAGAACATCCGCTGTACGGCAGAGATTCACTCGTCATGCTCGGTGACCACGTCACAACCGATGCCGGAACAGGCTGTGTTCATACTGCCCCGGGCCACGGGGAAGATGACTTTATCGTCGGCCAAAAGTACGGCTTAGAAGTACTGTGCCCTGTTGATGAAAAAGGAAACATGACCGACGAAGCGCCGGGCTTTGAAGGAATGTTTTACGATAAAGCCAATAAACCGATCACGGAGAAGCTTGAAGAAAACGGCGCGCTCTTGAAACTCGAGTTTATTACACACTCCTATCCGCATGACTGGAGAACGAAAAAACCGACCATCTTCAGAGCGACAGCGCAATGGTTTGCGTCAATTAAAGATTTCAGATCCGATCTGCTTGATGCCATCAAACAAACGAAGTGGGTGCCGGAGTGGGGCGAACAGCGCCTTTACAACATGGTGCGCGACCGCGGTGACTGGTGTATCTCAAGGCAGCGCGTCTGGGGCGTTCCGATCCCGGTATTTTATGCAGAAAACGGTGAGCCGATCATCACTGACGAAACGATTGAACACGTGTCTGAGCTGTTCAAACAGCACGGCTCAAACGTCTGGTTTGAAAGAGAGGCAAAAGACCTTCTGCCGGAAGGATTTACACATCCGGGAAGCCCGAACGGAATCTTCACGAAAGAGCAAGACATTATGGATGTGTGGTTTGATTCAGGTTCTTCCCATCAGGCTGTTCTTGAAGAACGTGATGATCTTGTCCGTCCGGCTGATTTATACCTTGAAGGCTCTGACCAATACCGCGGCTGGTTTAACTCATCTCTTTCCACCGCTGTTGCAGTCACCGGCAAAGCGCCGTATAAAGGCGTATTAAGCCACGGATTTACACTTGATGCAAACGGCCGTAAAATGAGTAAATCACTCGGCAATACGATTGACCCGACAAAAATCGCAAAACAGCTTGGAGCTGAAATTCTTCGTTTATGGGTATCTTCCGTAAACTATCAGGCCGATCACCCGGTTTCTGAAGATATTCTGAAGCAGGTCGCGGAAGTATACCGGAAAGTCCGCAACACGTTCCGCTTCCTTCACGGCAACCTGTTCGATTTCAATCCAAGCGTCAATGCCGTTGATGTAAAAGATCTCCGCGAGGTGGATCAATATATGCTGATCAAGCTGAATAAGCTGATCGATAAGGTGAAAAAAGCGTACGATGAATATGAATTTGCGGTTGTTTATCACAGCATTCACAATTTCTGTACGATCGAGCTCAGCTCCTTCTATCTTGATTTTGCAAAAGATGTTGTGTACATCGAGCATGCGGATCATCCGGACCGCCGCAGCATGCAGACCGTCTTCTATGAAACGCTGCTGGCGTTAGTGAAGCTGACGGCGCCGATTCTCCCGCATACGGCGGATGAAATGTGGTCTCACTTATCATTTGTTGAAGAAGCGAGCGTGCAGCTGACAGATATGCCGGAAACCATCGCTGTTCCGGACAGTCAAGCGACAGAAGAAAAGTTCGACCGCTTCATGGAGCTTCGAAACGACGTGCTGAAAGCTTTGGAAACAGCCCGTAACGAAAAAATTATCGGAAGATCATTGGAAGCGAGCCTGACTTTGTATCCGAACAAAGAAAACCGCGACCTCTTGTCATCCATTAAAGAAAATATCGCGCAGCTGTTTATCGTCTCAGAACTGACAGTAAGAGACGAAAGTGAAGCACCGGAAAACGCGCAAAGCTTCACAACAGGAAAAATGACCGTAGAAAAAGCGGAAGGCCAGATGTGTGAACGTTCCCGCGTAATTTCTAAAGATGTCGGAGCCAATCCGAAATATCCGACATTATCACTGCGCAATGCGGAAATCGTTGAAAAATATTATCAAAAATAATGAATGAGAAAGCGCCCGGTGACAGCCGGGCGCTTTTTTTACATGCCACTAATGTCATCGATTAGAACGACAGGAAAAATCTTATGGGCTTCAAATGGCGCCCTGGGGGCAACAATAAAGCCATAACATCAAGAGCAGGAGTTGTGATGAATGAATGATCAACTGACCGCAATCCACACGGAGCTTCTCATGATGAAAGAAGAACTTCAATCAAGATTATTCGAATATTCTTGCTTTCAAATGTCAGCATCTGTTGAACCTTCAATGAACGACCAAGAAGCAACTCTGATCTATCATATAAAAGAAGAACTTCAGGACGTTCTTCTTGCCCTGTCTAAGTTTGAAAACAATACGTACGGTTATTGTGAAAAAACAGGCGACCCCATTCCGATTGAAAAACTTGCGGTGCTGCCGACGGCCAGAACCGCTGATGATTTTTATTATCCCGCTCAATTTGAAAAGAAAACCCTTCCATATTGGGAACCCGGAGATTATGCATATGATCAGGCGCTGTATGAGTGACAGCGTCTGTTTGCATGCGCTTATGATCTGCCTTTACTCTGGCACCTTTTACTGATAAAATTCATAAAGGATAAAAGTAACTGTATACTGGAGGAACGTGTGTGCTTTATTATCTAATCGCTCTTTTTATTATTATTGCCGACCAATTGACCAAATGGCTTGTCGTCAGCCATATGGAATTGGGACAAAGCATACCTGTCATCGACCAGGTGCTTTATATCACATCTCATCGCAACACGGGAGCGGCGTGGGGGATTTTAGCCGGCCAAATGTGGTTTTTCTACGTCATTACCATCGCCGTGATTATCGGAATCGTTTATTACATACAGCGTTATGCAAAAGGGCAGATGTTACTCGGAATTTCTCTCGGCTTAATGCTGGGCGGTGCGGCCGGAAACTTTATTGACCGGGCGGCGCGCCGGGAAGTGGTGGATTTTATTCATGTCATCATCGTGGATTATCACTATCCGATTTTTAATATCGCGGATTCCTCACTGTGCGTCGGTGTAATACTTTTATTTATTCATATGCTGTTTGACAGCGGGAAAAAGAAGGAGCAATAACATGAATCAATTTGAGATAACCGTTCAGCCTGAACAAAAGAGCGAACGGATTGATAAATTTTTGGCTTCAACGGGAGAAAACTGGTCACGCACTCAAGTGCAGCAATGGGTAAAAGAGGGATTGGTATCCGTTAACGGCAAATCCGTAAAAGCGAACTACAAAATGCAGCCTGGCGATCAGGTAAACGCCACCATTCCTGAACCGGAAGAATTGGACGTGCTTGCAGAGCCGATGGATTTGGACATTTACTATGAGGATCAGGACGTCTTGGTTGTGAACAAACCGCGGGGCATGGTTGTACACCCGGCGCCCGGCCATGTGACAGGGACGCTTGTAAACGGACTGATGGCTCACTGCAACGACCTTTCCGGCATTAACGGCGTCATGCGCCCGGGAATCGTCCACCGTATTGATAAAGATACTTCCGGTCTGTTAATGGTCGCTAAAAACGATATGGCGCATGAATCACTCGTTAATCAGCTCGTCAATAAAACCGTGACCAGAAAGTACAAAGCGGTTGTCCACGGGGTGATTTCACATGATGACGGAACAATTGACGCTCCGATCGGTAGAGATAAAAAAGACCGTCAAAGCATGACCGTAACAAGAGAAAGCAGCAAAAACGCCGTCACGCACTTCCACGTGCTTGAGCGTTTTCAAGATTTCACGCTCGTAGAGTGCCGTCTTGAGACCGGAAGAACGCATCAGATCCGTGTTCATATGAAATATATCGGGTTTCCTTTGGCAGGCGACCCGAAGTACGGACCGAGAAAAACCATTGATTTCAATGGTCAGGCGCTTCATGCCGGAATATTAGGTTTTGATCATCCGCGGACGGGCGAATACATGGAGTTTGAAGCGCCCCTTCCTGAAGATATGAAAAAACTCATTGAAGATTTAAGAAATAGCCATTGACAGCGACTTTCTTTTCTGAAATAATAAAAACAAGCTGAATAGATTCTTTAACACAGTCCAGAGAGGCTGAGAAGGATAACGGATAGGACAGAAGAGATACGCATGTGTCTTCGTCCTGGAAAGGAACCCCTCTATGCTCTGGCAGGAGGGGTTTTTTCTTCTTATATACGAATGGAGAGGTGTACGAGTGAATCAAAAAGCTGTTATTCTCGACGAACAGGCGATCAGGCGGGCGCTGACAAGGATAGCCCATGAAATGATCGAACGGAATAAAGGAATGAATGACTGCATTCTTGTAGGGATTAAAACAAGAGGCATTTATTTAGCAAAGCGGCTGGCCGAGCGGATCGAACAGATTGAAGGAAATCCGGTCACCGTGGGGGAAATCGATATCACCCTTTACCGTGACGATCTGACGAAAAAAACGAGCAATGAAGAGCCGCTTGTAAAAGGCGCGGACATTCCGGCTGATATCACAGACCAAAAGGTCATTGTGGTTGATGATGTGCTTTATACCGGCCGGACGGTGAGAGCTGCGATGGATGCCCTCGTTGATGTCGGGCGGCCGTCATCGATACAGCTTGCCGTGCTTGTCGACAGAGGGCACCGGGAGCTGCCGATCAGAGCGGACTATATCGGGAAAAACATTCCGACCTCAAAAGCTGAAAAAGTGATGGTTCAGCTGAGCGAAGTTGATCAGACTGATATGGTCGCCATTTACGAAAATGAATAATCACCCTTTTTAAATGCATTCCAGAGAGTCTGCAAAGAGGATTTTAAAACACAAAGCCGGGCGGATCGACGCGGCCGGGTTTTGTATGCCTCTTTGCGCAAAAAGCAAAGAGGTTTTTTTATACCATTTGAAAGTCAACCGGGAGGAAAACGCCATGAGTAAGAAAAAAGTAAACTTGGGAGTCAGGGACGTCCCCAATCCATTGTCCTGGCTGTCATTCAGCCTGCAGCATTTATTCGCCATGTTCGGTTCAACCATACTCGTGCCGAAACTGGTCGGAATGAGCCCGGCAGTGGCGCTTGTCACGAGCGGAATCGGGACACTCGCCTATCTCTTGGTGACAAAAGGCCAGATCCCCGCTTATCTCGGCTCATCATTCGCCTTTATATCACCGATTATCTTGGTGAAGGCGACGGGAGGGCCGGGGGCTGCCATGGTCGGAGCTTTCTTGGCGGGAATTGTGTACGGCCTGATCGCACTGCTCATCAGGCAGCTTGGAACGGGGTGGCTGATGAAGCTGCTGCCCCCGGTGGTCGTCGGGCCGGTCATCATTGTCATCGGCCTCGGACTGGCAAGCACAGCCGTCAATATGGCAATGTATGCCGATCCGAATGCAAAGGAACTCGTCTACAGCTTGAAACATTTCAGTGTAGCCGGCGTCACTTTGGCCATCACCATTATCTGCGCCATCTTTTTACGGGGATTTTTAAGCCTGATTCCGGTATTGATCGGCATTATAGGCGGCTATCTGTTTGCGCTGACACAGGGCATCGTCAATTTCCAGCCGGTCATTGATGCAAAATGGTTCGCCGTTCCTGAATTTATCATCCCTTTCAAAGACTATACGCCGTCAGTGACATTGGGCATTGCGGCTGCGATGGTGCCGGTCGCTTTCGTGACGATGTCAGAACATATCGGCCACCAAATGGTGCTGAGTAAAGTCGTCGGACAGGATTTCATCAAAAAGCCGGGACTGCACCGCTCCATAATGGGGGACAGCGTAGCGACGATCATTGCTTCGTTAATCGGAGGCCCGCCGACGACGACATACGGCGAGAACATCGGTGTCCTGGCAATTACGAGAGTTTTCAGCGTCTTTGTCATCGGCGGCGCGGGTGTGATTGCGCTGTGCTTCGGATTTATCGGAAAAGTATCAGCGCTGATCAGCTCTGTTCCGTCCGCGGTTATGGGAGGCGTTTCCTTCCTGCTCTTCGGAATTATCGCCTCCAGCGGCTTAAGAATGCTGATTGACAACAACATTGATTATGAAAACAAGAGAAATTTGATTATCACATCCGTCATCCTCGTGATCGGCGTCGGAGGGGCTTTTATTCAAGTATCAAAAGGCGGGTTCCAAATATCCGGCATGGCGCTTGCGGCAATCGTCGGAGTCATCCTGAACCTTATCCTGCCGCATGCAAATGAAGAAGACGCGATTGCATCAGAAAAACAAAATCATATGTAAAACCTTTTAAAGAAAGTCCAGAGAGGCTTGGAAGGGTTATAACGGGAAGAAGCTGTACGCTGCTTCTCTCTTTAACCGCACCCCGAGTCTATAGACCGGGGTGTTTTTTTACGGCCTTCAAGCGGAAACGGAGGAGAAAAACATGAATCATTTAACGGCGATGTCTGAACTGAGCGCGGCTGAAATTACAGAACTGCTGCGTGAGGCAAAAGCGATAAAAGAGGGAACAGTCCGCCCCGATCTCGCGGGAAAATTTGTTGCGAATCTGTTTTTTGAACCGAGCACGAGAACGCGGTTCAGCTTTGAAGTGGCGGAAAAGAAACTCGGGATGAACGTGCTCAGCTTAGACGGCACGAGCACAAGCGTTCAAAAAGGCGAGTCCTTATACGATACGGTCAAAACACTGGAATCAATCGGAGCGGACGCCTGCGTCATCAGGCACAGCACGGATGAATATTACAAAGATCTGACCGGCAGAGTCAATATTCCGATCTTAAACGCCGGCGACGGCTGCGGCCAGCACCCGACTCAGTCATTACTCGATTTAATGACGATTCAAGAGGAATTTGAGGCCTTTCAGGGCCTGACGGTTTCCATTCATGGCGATATCAAACACAGCAGGGTGGCAAGGTCGAATGCCGAGGTGCTGACAAGGCTCGGCGCACGCGTGCTGTTTTCAGGGCCGCCGCAATGGCAGGATGAGAAAAACGCCTTCGGCACCTGTGTACAGACGGATGAAGCCATACAAGCTTCAGATGTCGTCATGCTGCTCCGCATCCAAAATGAAAGGCATCAGACAGAAGCCGACCAAAAAGGCTACCTGGAAGCATACGGGCTGACCGCAAAGCGGGCGGAGAGCATGAAGCGGAATGCCATCATCATGCATCCCGCACCGGTGAACAGAGGAGTCGAAATTGACACAACATTAGTGGAATGCGGAAAATCAAGAATCTTTAAACAAATGGAAAATGGCGTGTATATCAGAATGGCAGTCTTAAAAAGAGCACTGCAAACCAATGTAAAAAGGGGAGAAGCGGCTTATGTCTTATCTCATTAAAAACGGCTGGATGTTAAATGAACAGGGAGAAAAAGTGGCACAGGATATCCGGGTAACGGGTGAATTCATTTCGGAAACCGGGCTTCTGACAGCGAAAGACGGAGAAACGGTGATCGACGCTGACGGACTGTTCGTTTCACCGGGACTCGTAGACCTTCATGTCCACTTCAGAGAACCGGGCGGCGAGAAAAAAGAAACCATTGAGACGGGCTCTAAAGCCGCGGCGCGGGGCGGCTTTACCACAGTCGCAGCCATGCCGAATACAAGACCGGTGCCGGATACGAAAGAGCAGATGGAATGGCTGCAAAACCGGATCAAAGAAACCTCATCTGTCAGGGTTCTTCCTTACGCATCCATTACGATCAGACAAACCGGCGAAGAAATGACAGATTTTGAGGCGCTTCATGAAGCGGGCGCATTCGCCTTCACCGATGACGGCGTCGGCGTTCAGACGGCGGGAATGATGTATGAAGCCATGAAACGGGCGGCTTCAATGAATAAAGCGATTGTCGCTCATTGTGAGGATAACTCACTGATTTACGGAGGGAGCGTGCATGAAGGATCTTTTTCAAAAGCGAACGGCCTGAACGGCATACCTTCCATTTGTGAAGCGGTACATATCGCCCGTGACGTGCTGCTGGCGGAAGCGGCGGGCTGCCATTACCACGTGTGTCATATCAGCACGAAAGAATCCGTCAGAGCCGTAAGAGACGCAAAAAAAGCGGGAATCCGCGTGACGGCGGAAGTGTCGCCTCACCATCTGCTGCTTTGTGACGAAGATATCCCGGGACTTGATACCAATTTTAAAATGAATCCGCCGCTTCGAAGCAAAGAGGACAGAGAGGCGCTGATTGAAGGGCTTTTAGACGGTACGATTGATTTCATCGCCACTGACCATGCGCCGCATACAGAAGAAGAGAAAAACACGGATATGAAGCTTGCGCCTTTCGGTATCGTCGGTTTAGAAACAGCATTTCCGCTTCTGTACACACATTTTGTGAAAAACGGGGCGTGGACGCTGAAGCAACTGGTTGATTTCATGACGGTAAAACCTTGCGAGGCATTTGATCTTCCGTACGGAACGCTTGCACCGGGGGCGCCGGCTGACATCACCCTGATTGATCTGGAAAAAGAAGCAGCCATTGACAAAGATACATTTTTATCTAAAGGAAAAAATACGCCATTCAACAAGATGAAGTGCTTCGGCTGGCCTGTTGCAACGATGGCTGCCGGTAAGCTTGCATACGAAGAAGGGAGACTCGTCAAATGAAAAGAAGACTAGTGCTGGAAAATGGAGCGGTATTTGAGGGTGAAGCATTCGGGAGCCTGGAACATACAGCGGGTGAAGTCGTATTCAACACGGGAATGACCGGTTATCAGGAAATTTTATCAGACCCTTCTTACTGCGGGCAGATCGTGACGCTGACGTATCCTCTGATCGGCAACTACGGAATTAACAGAGATGACTTTGAATCCATCACTCCTTTTGTAAAAGGGCTGATCGTAAAAGAACTGTGCGAGCTGCCTTCCAACTGGCGTTCGGCTTACACGCTTGACGAGTATTTGAAAATGAAAAATATCCCCGGCTTACAAGGGATTGACACGAGAAAGCTCACAAGAATGATCCGCACGGCCGGCGCATTAAAAGGAACGTTTGCTTCAAGTGAGGAGAATGTCGGAGAGGTTCTTGCAAGGCTGAAAGAAACGGAACTGCCGAGAAATCAAGTCGCTCAAGTATCGGCGAAAACGGCATATCCGAGTCCGGGCCGCGGCAAACGCATCGTGCTCGTCGATTTCGGTATGAAGCACGGCATCTTAAGAGAGTTAAACAAGAGAAAATGCGATGTCATCGTTGTGCCGTACAATGTAACGGCGGAAGAAGTACTTCAGCTCAAGCCGGACGGCATCATGCTTTCTAACGGACCCGGAGATCCGAAAGATGTGCCGGAAGCCATTGAAATGATAAAAGGCATACTCGGGAAGGTGCCGTTATTCGGAATCTGCCTCGGCCACCAATTATTTGCGCTGGCATCCGGAGCGGAAACGGAAAAAATGAAATTCGGACACAGGGGTTCCAATCATCCGGTTAAAGAGCTTGCGACAGGGAAAGTCGCTTTAACCGCCCAAAACCACGGATATACAGTTTCTTCAATAGATGAGACAGAGCTTGAAGTGACGCACATTGCGATCAATGATCAAACGATCGAAGGACTCAAGCATAAAACATTGCCGGCATTTACGGTTCAGTACCACCCTGAAGCTTCACCGGGGCCGGAAGACGCCAATCATTTATTTGACAGATTTATTGACTTGATCGAAACAACTGAGAAAGAAGGGGAAGCGGTATGCCAAAACGCGTAGATATTAAAAAGATTTTAGTGATCGGATCAGGCCCGATTATTATCGGACAGGCGGCGGAATTTGATTATGCGGGCACACAGGCGTGTCTCGCTTTAAAGGAAGAAGGCTATGAAGTCATTCTCGTCAACTCGAATCCGGCAACGATTATGACGGATACGGAAATGGCTGATCGGGTATACATAGAACCGCTGACGCCGGAGTTTCTCACGCGTATTATCAGAAAAGAACGGCCGGACGCCATCCTGCCGACTCTGGGAGGACAGACCGGACTGAATCTTGCCGTCGAGCTGTCTGAACTCAGGGTTCTTGAGGAATGCGGGGTGGAAGTGCTCGGCACAAAGCTGTCCGCCATCCAGCAGGCGGAAGACCGCGACTTATTCCGTACGCTGATGAATGAGCTGAATGAACCGGTGCCGGAAAGTGAGATCATCCGCACTTTACAGGAAGCCGAGGAATTTGTCGGCCGGATCGGGTTTCCGGTTATCGTGCGCCCCGCTTACACATTAGGCGGAACGGGCGGCGGCATCTGCTCGAATGAAACAGAACTGAAAGAGATCGTCGAAAACGGATTAAAACTCAGCCCCGTCCATCAGTGCCTTCTTGAAAAAAGCATTGCCGGTTACAAAGAGATCGAATATGAAGTCATGAGAGACAGCAGAGATCACGCGATCGTCGTCTGCAACATGGAAAATATCGATCCGGTCGGCATCCATACGGGCGACAGCATCGTCGTTGCCCCGAGCCAGACTTTGAGCGACCGGGAATACCAGCTTTTGCGCAATGTTTCATTAAAGCTGATCCGCGCGCTCGGCATTGAAGGCGGCTGTAATGTTCAGCTCGCGCTCGATCCCGACAGCTTCCAATATTACATTATCGAAGTGAATCCGCGGGTGAGCCGCTCATCTGCCCTCGCCTCAAAAGCGACGGGTTACCCGATCGCAAAGCTTGCGGCGAAAATCGCAGTCGGGCTTTCTCTTGATGAAATGATGAATCCCGTAACGGGAAAAACATATGCGGCTTTTGAGCCCGCGCTTGACTATGTCGTTTCTAAAATCCCGCGCTGGCCGTTCGACAAATTTGAGTCGGCAAACCGCAGGCTCGGGACGCAAATGAAAGCCACCGGAGAGGTCATGGCCATCGGACGCACCCTTGAAGAATCGCTGTTAAAGGCGGTCCGCTCACTGGAAGCCGATGTCTATCACCTGGAACTGAAGGATGCGGAAGAGATTTCTGACGGGCTTTTGGAAAAACGGATCAGAAAGGCCGGAGATGAACGGCTGTTTTATCTTGCTGAAGCGTTCAGAAGAGGCTACACAGTCGAGCAGCTTCATGAGTTTTCCGCAATTGACGTATTCTTTTTGCACAAGCTCTGTAAGCTGGTCGCTTTTGAAACAGAGCTGAAAGCGGAAAAAGGCAGCCTTACCGTCCTGCAGACAGCGAAGGAACTCGGTTTCTCCGACAAATATATCAGCCGGGAATGGAACATGCCGGAACAAGAGCTGTATCAAATGCGAAAAGAAGCAGACATCAAGCCTGTATATAAAATGGTGGATACATGCGCGGCGGAATTTGAATCAGAAACCCCGTACTTTTACAGCACATATGAGGAAGAAAATGAGTCTGAGGTTACTTCAAGAAAAAGCGTCGTCGTCCTCGGTTCCGGGCCGATCCGTATCGGACAGGGCGTCGAATTTGACTATGCGACCGTTCATTCTGTCTGGGCGATCAAGCAGGCAGGCTATGAAGCGATTATTATCAACAACAATCCTGAGACGGTGTCCACTGATTTCAGCATTTCAGACAAACTGTATTTTGAACCGCTGACGGTAGAAGATGTCATGCACATCATCGATTTGGAACAGCCGGAAGGCGTTGTCGTCCAATTCGGCGGCCAGACGGCGATCAATCTTGCGGAAGAATTGAGCGCCCGCGGCGTCAAAATCCTCGGCACATCACTTGAAGATTTAGACCGTGCGGAAGACCGGGATAAGTTTGAGCAGGCGCTTGAGGCGCTGAATGTGCCGCAGCCGCTCGGAAAAACCGCTGTGTCGGTGAACGAAGCGGTCAAAATTGCCGCATCCATCGGCTATCCGGTACTTGTCCGCCCTTCGTATGTGCTCGGCGGCCGGGCGATGGAAATCGTCTATCACGAAGAAGAGCTGCTTCACTATATGAAAAATGCGGTCAAAATCAACCCGCAGCATCCGGTGTTAATCGACCGTTATCTGACGGGGAAAGAAATCGAAGTCGATGCCGTATCTGACGGCGAAACAGTCGTTATTCCGGGAATTATGGAGCATATCGAGCGGGCCGGCGTCCATTCAGGGGATTCAATCGCCGTCTATCCGCCTCAGTCTTTAAGCGAAGACATTAAGAAAAAAATCGAACAATACACTGTAGCCTTGGCAAAAGGCCTTAACATCATCGGGTTGCTGAACATCCAGTTCGTACTGTCGCAAGGTGAAGTGTATGTGCTTGAGGTAAATCCGCGGTCAAGCAGAACCGTGCCGTTCTTAAGCAAAATCACAAAGATTCCGATGGCGAATCTGGCGACAAAGGTCATTCTCGGCCAAAAGCTTGCTGATTTCGGCTATCAAGAGGGGCTGCAGCCTGAACAGCAGGGGGTGTTCGTGAAAGCGCCTGTCTTCTCATTCGCGAAGCTGAGAAGAGTGGATATTACGTTAGGCCCTGAAATGAAGTCGACGGGAGAGGTCATGGGCAAAGATTCAACCCTGGAAAAAGCGCTCTATAAAGCGCTGATTGCTTCTGGCATTCAAATCCCGAACTACGGCTCAGTGCTGTTGACTGTTGCCGATAAAGATAAAGAAGAAGGACTGCTGATCGCGAAGCGGTTCCACGCCATCGGCTATAAAATCTTGGCGACGGAAGGAACGGCGGCTTATTTAAAAGACGCTCAGATTCCGGCTCAAGTCGTCGGAAAAATCGGCGAAGAAGGGAAAAATCTGCTCGATGTGATCAGAAACGGCGAAGCGCAATTTGTCATCAATACGCTGACAAAGGGCAAACAGCCGGCCAGAGACGGCTTCAGAATCCGCCGCGAATCCGTTGAGAACGGAGTCGCCTGCCTGACATCTTTAGATACGGCCGAAGCCATTTTGCGGGTACTGGAAAGCATGACATTCCGGGCGGATCATATGCCTGCATCCGAAACCAATCAAAAGGCGGCAGTCACGATATGAAGAAAGCGCATTTGACTGTTCAATCCAACTTAGAAATTGCCGACCGGATTTATAAGATGGTGCTGAAAGGAGAGCTTGTCCGGCACCTTACCGAGCCGGGTCAATTTCTACATCTGAAGGTGAGTGACGCGGTCACGCCGCTATTAAGAAGACCGCTCAGCATTGCGGACGTCAATTTCGCCGCGGATGAAGTATCCGTTATCTACAGAGCTGACGGTGAGGGAACGCGTCTTTTGTCCGGGAAAAAAGAGGGCGGCAGGATAGACGTTCTCGGCCCTCTCGGCAACGGATTCCCCGTCCGGCGGATTGAACCTGGCAAAACCGCGCTGTTAGTCGGAGGCGGAGTGGGGGTTCCGCCTTTGCAGGAACTGTCAAAGCGCCTGACGGAAAAAGGCGTAAACGTCATTCATGTGCTTGGATTTCAATCAGCAAAGGATGTTTTTTACGAACAGGAATGTCGTGCGTACGGAGACACCTATGTGGCGACGGCTGACGGCACATATGGAGAGAAAGGGTTTGTCACCGATGTCATCCGTGAAAAGCAACTCGAATTCGATGTCCTGCTAAGCTGCGGACCGACACCGATGCTGAAAGCTCTGAAGCAGCAGTACGGCCATAAAGAGGTTTATCTTTCGATGGAAGAGCGGATGGGCTGCGGCATCGGAGCCTGCTTCGCCTGCGTGTGCCGCACGGGTGAAAGCGATACATCCTATGTAAAGGTCTGCCTTGACGGGCCGGTATTTAAAGCTGAGGAGGTGGCGCTGTAATGTTAGAGGTGAATCTGCCGGGTCTCCAATTGAAAAACCCGATCATCCCCGCTTCCGGATGTTTCGGTTTCGGGAAAGAATATGCCGGATTTTACGATTTATCATGCCTCGGAGGCATTATGATTAAAGCAACGACGAACGAAGCCCGCTTCGGAAATCCGACGCCGAGAGTGGCGGAGACAAGCGCGGGCATGCTGAATGCCATCGGTCTGCAAAATCCCGGCCTTGAGCATGTGCTCAATCATGAGCTGCCTTGGCTCGAACAATTTGACACGCCGATTATCGCAAATGTCGCCGGTTCTCAGGTGGACGACTATAAAGAAGTGGCCGAGCACATCAGCCAAGCGCCGAATGTGCATGCGCTTGAGCTTAACATTTCATGTCCGAATGTCAAAACGGGGGGGATTGCTTTTGGTACTGATCCCGTCATGGCGGCCGAACTGACAAAAGCGGTGAAAGAAGTTTCCGCAGTGCCTGTGTATGTGAAGCTTTCGCCTAATGTCGCAAACATAACCGAAATTGCTAAAGCGATTGAAGCGGCCGGTGCTGACGGTCTGACGATGATTAATACACTCATCGGGATGAGGCTCGATCTTAAGACGGGACGGCCGATCTTAGCAAATAAAACGGGCGGACTGTCAGGCCCGGCGATCAAACCGGTCGCCATCCGGATGGTATACGAAGTCAGCCAGGCCGTTCAAATCCCGATTATCGGGATGGGCGGCGTTCAGACCGCAGAGGATGCATTAGAATTTCTTCTTGCGGGAGCGAGTGCGGTTGCCGTCGGCACGGCAAACTTCGTCAATCCGTTCGTCTGCCCGGAAATCATAGAACAGCTCCCCCGTGTGCTGCGCCAGCACGGCTTTCAATCTGTAAGTGAATGCATCGGAAGGAGCTGGAAACATGAAAAACAACCTGCCCATCATCGCGCTTGATTTTGCATCAGGGGAAGAGACTTTAACGTTTTTAGACTTGTTTGAAAAGGAAAGGCTTTTTGTCAAAACGGGGATGGAACTTTTTTATCAGGAAGGCCCCGCCATCATTCACCAATTAAAAGAACGAAATTGTGATATATTTTTAGATTTAAAGCTTCATGATATCCCGACTACGGTCAATAAAGCGATGAAGCGGCTGGCCGGCCTCGGCGTTGATCTTGTCAATGTGCATGCAGCAGGGGGCGCACGCATGATGCGCGCGGCCCTTGAGGGGCTTGAAGAAGGCACGCCGGCAGGCAGAAAACGCCCGTCTTTAATCGCGGTGACTCAGCTGACCAGCACTTCAGAGCAGGTGGCGAAGGAAGAGCTTCTGCTACATAAGCCGCTGTTAGAAACGGTCGTGCATTACGGCAAAATGGCGGAAGAGTGCGGGCTGGACGGAGTGGTATGTTCGGTACATGAAACAAAAGCCATTTATGAAGCGGTCCGGCCTTCATTTCTGACAGTCACACCGGGCATCCGCACGGCCAGTGACACAGCTGACGATCAAGTCCGGACGGCGACTCCGTCATTTGCGAAAGAAAACGGTTCGTCAGCCATCGTCGTGGGCCGCTCAATTACAAAAGCGGAAAACCCCGTTGAAGCATATGAAGCAATTAAACTGGAATGGGAGGGCGTTCGCCGATGAAACAGGCTATCGCAAAACATCTATTACACATTGAAGCTGTCTTTTTACGCCCGAATGAGCCGTTTACGTGGGCGAGCGGCATTTTATCACCGATCTATTGTGACAACCGTCTGACATTGTCGTATCCAAAAGTGAGAAATGATGTGGCGGACGGGCTCGGCAAACTGCTGAAAGAGCATTTTCCCGAGGCTGAGATGATCGCGGGCACTGCAACGGCGGGCATTCCGCATGCTGCGCTTCTCGCAGACCGTACAGGCGCGCCGATGTGCTACGTCAGAAGCAAACCGAAAGCGCACGGCAAAGGAAATCAAATAGAAGGCGCCATTAAGAAAGGACAAAAAACAGTCGTGATTGAAGACTTGATTTCTACCGGAGGCAGCGTGCTTGAAGCTGCGGCGGCCCTTCAAAGAGAGGGCGCGGAAGTCCTCGGCGTCATTTCCATTTTTACATACGGACTGCCGAAAGCAAAAGAAGCCTTTAAAAAAGCGGGTCTTCCTTATTACTCGTTAACGGATTATGACACGCTGATTGAAGTCGCGCTTGAAAACGGAACGATTCATTCAGATGACATTGAGAAACTGAAATCATGGAAACAGAATCCCGAGTCAGAAGATTGGTTTAAAAAATAATGACAATAAAAACAGGCCTCAGGGCCTGTTTTATTATTCCTATCAAAAAACTCGGGTTGACTTCTGTTAGAATTGTGCTAAAATTTAGTACAAATCTAAAAAGCTTATCAAGAGCGGCTGAGGGACTGGACCGATGACGCCCGGCAACCTGCGTGTCATGCAAGGTGCCGCATCCAGAAAAATGCACAGCATTTTGAAGATAAGGGCTATACCGGGTCACTGTCTTTCATTCCGCTGGATTGAAAGTTTTTTATATGAAAAAAAGATTGAGGGATAAGACAACCGGCAGAAAACAACAGCTGTTTGATTGTCTCCGGGAGGAGGAAAGGAAAAATGCTAACGTATGACACATGGGAAGAGCCGGCGATTACATTTCCGGAAGACGATTCCTATAAAGGCGCGCTGTCCGTTTTAAAATGGGCATACGGCCACTACGGAGACCAGCTTGTTTACGCGTGCAGCTTCGGGATTGAGGGCATCGTCCTGATCGATTTAATTTCTAAAGTAAAGAAAGACGCGGAAATCGTGTTTCTCGACACGGGTCTTCACTTTAAAGAAACATATGAAACGATCGAAAAAGTGAAAGAGCGTTACCCGGGACTGAACATTATCCTGAAAAAGCCCAGCCTTACTCTTGAAGAACAGGCCGAGGCTCACGGAGATAAATTGTGGGAAAGAGAACCGAACCAGTGCTGCTACATCAGAAAAATTCTGCCGTTAAGAGAAGCGCTCGCAGGGCATCCGGCATGGCTGTCCGGCCTTCGCCGGGATCAAGGACCGAGCCGGGCGAATACGAATTTCCTGAATAAAGACGACAAGTTTCAATCGATTAAAGTATGCCCGCTGATCCATTGGACATGGAAAGACATCTGGAGATATACTTCCAAGCATGAGCTGGATTACAATATCCTCCATGATCAAGGGTATCCGAGCATCGGCTGTGAACCGTGCACTTCACCTGCGTTTACCGCGGAAGATTTGCGGAGCGGCAGATGGAACGGCATGGCGAAAACAGAATGCGGACTGCATGAATAAAGGAGCTGCCCGATGGAATTAGCCGCTATTTTATTCTGCCTGTTTTTTGCCATGAATATCGGAGCCAGCGGGGCCGCGGCTTCAATGGGAGTCGCTTACGGGTCCGGCGCCGTTAAAAAGAAAACGTATGCGCTGATCATCTGCGCGGCCGGAGTTCTGTCAGGGGCGGTTATCGGCGGCGGTGAAGTCGTTAAGACGATCAGCGGCGGAATCATTCCCGAACAAACCATTACGCTCACCATTGTCTGCATTATTA
Source organism: Bacillus sp. FSL K6-2865 (assembly GCF_040311405.1). NCBI lineage: Bacteria > Bacillati > Bacillota > Bacilli > Caryophanales > Bacillaceae > Bacillus > Bacillus sp. FSL K6-2865. The sequence goes on from NZ_CP152036.1 coordinate 1,587,354, forward strand.
TCGGATCGGCGGCGCTATCGTTATTCACGGCGAATGTGCTCGGCATTCCGCTGTCGACGAGTGAGGTCACTGTCGGGGCGATTGTCGGTGTCGGCGTCGCGTACAAAGTATTGTTTTTACAGCATCTTTTGGTCATCGTGATTTTTTGGGTGCTCGTGCCGTTTGTCGCGTTCTGTTTCACGTTTCTCGTCTCGAAGGTATTCAGTTCTCTGAATATTCGAGTCATTTCGAATCGGAAACAGAAGATTTTGGGGATTGTGCTGCTGATTGCGGGGTTTTGGGAAGCTTTTTCAGCCGGAATGAACAATGTCGCAAATGCGGTGGGCCCTTTGGTTGCTGCGGGCGTGCTCAGCGTGTCCAAAGGAACGCTGTACGGAGGCATCTTTGTCGCTCTCGGCGCTCTGCTTTTAGGACGTAAAGTGCTTGAAACCAACGGGAAAAAGATTACGAGATTTTCAGCCGGAGAAGGCATACTGCTTTCCGGAACCGGCGCGGGGCTTGTCATTATCAGTTCCGTCTTCGGTCTGCCGGTCCCATTGGCGCAAGTCACATCATCATCAATTATCGGCATCGGAATGGCCAAAAACGGGCCGAACGTTTTTCATAAAGAAGTCGTGAAAACGATGCTCAAAGTATGGGTCGTTTCTCCGTTTTTGTCACTGTCGATTTCGTATTTGCTTGTCTCCCTGCTGTTAAAAGGAGATTACTATTCCATCTTTATGATGGCCAGCGTGCTTTTGGCAGCTGGCGGAGCCGCCAGTCTGATGAAAGCCATCCGAAAAGAGAAACGCTCTGTCCATGAACAAGGCGGAGGCATTTAACTATTAATCTGAGTTTATTTATCTGTTAACTGGGAGGAATCATGTATTATGAGTTTAGCACCGCACGGAGGAACATTAATTAATCGGGTGAATGAGCAGTATGATCTTACATCCGTCCAAAAAGAAATTGAGCTTGATTTGATTTCGTTCGCTGATTTAGAGCTGATCGGGATCGGGGGGTACAGCCCGATTGAAGGATTTTTCACAGAAAAAGATTACGTGTCAGTCGTTGAGAATATGCGTCTGGCATCCGGGGTTGTCTGGTCCCTGCCGATCACGCTTCCGGTCGATTCAGAAAAAGCGGCTGAGCTTGCCGTCGGCGACACGGTGAAACTGACTTACGGCGGAGACACATACGGCGTAGTCGACATCGAAGATATTTATACGCCGGATAAACAAAAAGAAGCCGTTCACGTATATAAAACCGATGATGCCGCGCATCCGGGCGTGAAAAAATTATTTTCACGCGGCGATACGTATGTCGGCGGGCCGATCACATTAGTTAAAAAAGCGTCAAAGCAGTTTCCCGAGTTTACATTTGAACCTGCCGATACAAGACGAAGCTTCGAAGAAAAGGGCTGGAAAACCATTGTCGGTTTCCAAACGAGAAATCCGGTCCACCGCGCCCACGAATATATCCAAAAAACCGCGCTTGAGACGGTTGACGGCCTGTTTTTGAACCCGCTCGTCGGTGAAACAAAATCAGATGATATTCCGGCGGATGTCAGAATGGAAAGCTACCAGGTGCTGCTCGATCATTATTATCCGAAAGACCGCGTTTTCCTCGGCGTATTTTTGGCGGCTATGCGGTATGCGGGGCCGAGAGAAGCCATTTTCCACGCGCTTGTCCGCAAAAACTACGGCTGCACGCATTTTATCGTCGGCCGCGATCATGCCGGCGTCGGTGATTACTACGGCACATATGAAGCGCAAGAGCTGTTTGATCAATTTACAGCGGATGAACTCGGGATTACACCGATGAAATTCGAGCACAGCTTCTTCTGCCGGAAATGCGGCAACATGGGAACGGCCAAAACATGCCCGCATGACAGAGAAGACCACGTCATTCTGTCAGGAACAAAGGTCAGAGAAATGCTGCGAAGCGGTGTCATGCCGCCGGCGGAATTCAGCCGTCCTGAAGTTGTCGAGGTGTTGATTAAAGGGCTGAAAACGAAAGAAGAAGCAGGCGTTTCTTAAGGAGGAAAATAGAGTGACAAATCGTGATATCGTGTGGCATGAAGCCTCAATAACGAAAGAAGAATACCAGCAGAAAAACAAGCATAAAAGCTCTATCCTCTGGCTGACGGGCTTAAGCGGTTCAGGGAAATCCACGATTGCAAACGCCGCAGCGCGCGAGCTGTTTGAACAGGGCTATCAAGTCATCGTGCTTGATGGTGATAACATCCGCCACGGCTTAAACAATGACTTAGGTTTTTCCGATGATGACCGCACGGAAAATATACGCCGCATCGGGGAAGTGGCGAAGCTTTTCGTTCAGCAGGGAACCATCGTCATCACGGCTTTTATTTCTCCGTTCCGTGAGGACAGAGATCAGGTGAGAGAGCTTGTGGCAGAGGGCGAATTTAATGAAATCTACGTGAAATGCGACCTCGATATATGTGAAAAGCGCGATCCGAAAGGTTTATATAAAAAAGCAAGAAATGGTGAAATTCCGTTCTTTACGGGGATCGACTCACCGTATGAAGAGCCGAAAGCGCCTGAGCTCGTACTTGATTCAGGCAAATGTGAACGCGAAGAATGCACCGGAAGACTGGTTGACTTTGTGAAAAACAGCTTAGCATAATAGGTCCAAAAAGGCCGCGCAATCAGCCGGATATCCCCCGCAATGGCGGGATATGGTAAAATAGCTGAAGTGCGGCCTCGCGGCTGTTCTGGGAAGATTTCAAAACGGATCGGGGAGACATGCTATGGGGAAAGTATTTATCGTTGGAGCCGGTCCGGGAGATCCGGACTTATTAACGGTGAAGGCAATGAAAGCCATACAGAAAGCGGACGTTATATTATATGACAGATTGGTAAGCAAAGAGATTTTACAGTATGCCGGAGAAGAAGCGGATCTGATTTACTGCGGCAAGCTCCCGGATTTTCACATTATGAAACAGGATACGATCAACCGTTTCCTTGTGAAGTATGCGAAAAAGGGGAAAACCGTTGTAAGGCTCAAGGGAGGCGACCCGTTTGTTTTCGGCCGCGGAGGCGAAGAAGCGGAGGCTCTCGCGCAAAACGCCATTCCGTTTGAGATCGTTCCCGGCATTACATCAGGAATCGCGGCTGCTACTTATGCCGGCATTCCCGTGACACACAGAGAGGCGAGCTCCAATGTCGCATTCGTTACGGGGCATTATAAACAAGAAGACGACTTTGAAGAAAAATGGAAAGCGCTGGCGACGGGCATTGATACGCTGGTGATTTATATGGGAATTAAAAATATCCGGCAGATTGAAAGAATGCTGCTGGAAAACGGCAGAGACGCCGGCACCCCGGCAGCCTTTATTCATTGGGGAACGACGGACAGGCAAAAAACAGTCGTCTGCACCGTCGGCACGCTTTCAGACACAGTGATAAAAGAAGAAATCAAAAACCCGAGCTTAATTGTTATCGGTGATGTCGTCAATTATCACTGCAAACTGGACTGGTATGCATCTGAACAGAAAAATCTGGATTTGAGCGAGGCGTTGTAAATGAAGCAGGCGATTTTATACATCGGGCACGGAAGCAGGCTGAAAAAAGCGCAGACAGAGTCGGCGGCGTTTTTAAAAGGGTGCATGCCGCACGCTGACGCTCCCATTCAGGAAATCTGTTTTTTAGAACTGCAGGAACCGTCTATTGAAGCGGGATTTGAAGCATGTGTCAGACAAGGCGCCACTCATATTGCGGCCGTGCCTTTACTGCTGTTGACCGCTGCCCACGCAAAACATGACATTCCGGCTGAAATCGCTCGTGCGGCGGCCCTGCATCCCGATATAAAAGTGACATATGGTGTTCCGATCGGAGTGGACGATGAAGTCGTAAAAGCGGTGCATCATCGCATTGAAGATACCGGAGTGCCCATTGAGCAGGCGAAAGTGGTGCTGATCGGAAGAGGAAGCACAGATCCGGCAGTTAAAAACGCAGTCAGTGAGATTGCCGGAAAACTTGAGGCGATTACACCTGTTAAAGAAGTCATCCCTTGTTTTTTAACAGCATGTAACCCGCACTATAAAGAAGTGTTTGCCGGTCTTGAAGAGGATGACGGAGCACCCGTTTTTATCGTTCCATATCTTCTGTTTACCGGGCTTTTAATGACTGAGATTGAACGGGAAGTTCAAAAGCTTCAAACGATCAATCAAAATGTTCATATCGCTTCATACTTAGGTTTTCACCCGCATATTAAGCAGGCGTTCTTGAACCGTGTGTCAGAAGCTGTTCGAAACCCCGGCGGTCAGTTTGATTTTAAGGGGGGACAGTATGCTGCCTCTGCACATTAATTTAAGCGGAAAAAGAATTATCATCGCGGGCGGAGGCAATGTTGCCTTAAGAAGGCTCAAAACGGTGCTTCCGGAAGGCGCGGATATTACTGTAATCAGTCCCGATGCCCTGCCTGAAATTAAACAGCTTGCGGATGAAAGACGTATCCGCTGGGTTTCCCGTAAAATTAAAATGAAGGATCTTGCGCCCGCTTTTTTCATCATTGCCGCGACAAATGACCGGAGCGTGAATCAGGAGATAGCCGCGAGCGCTTCTGAAACGCAGCTGGTCAATTGTGCAAGCGATGCTGAACAGGGCAGCGTGTATATGCCGAAGATCATCCGCAAAGGGCGCATTCAAGTATCCGTATCAACAAGCGGCGCAAGCCCGGCACATACGAAAAGACTGGCTGAGGACATAGAGCCTCTCATTACTGTTGATTTGGCTGAAGAAGTGGATCGATTATTTGAGAAAAGAAGAAGACCATAAAAAACACCTTGTCTGTCATCAGGCAAGGTATTTTTTATACTGTCCTGACAGTCCCCGAATGTGAACAATTCAAAACGAAAGCGGGCAGTTTGAATGGTATATGCCAGCAAGCAGTCAGGATTGCGAAGTGATGCGGAATATCTATCTGATCCCAATGCCGCCTGGATTCCGCCCGCATACAAAGGAACGGTCAGAGACCCGGCATGATTATATTGACTGCCCGGATGTGTTCAGGTTTGGCGAGGGGAAGGTGACAGTATCCGCCGCCAAATCAGGTGTGACCGCTTTAATCAGAGACGGCCCCCGGCGGATCAGGCAGACATGACGGGAAACTGACCAGATACTGTAAAGATCGGTTCTGACGGCTGGGGAGAGTTTCGTCTCCGTTTATAAGTAATAAAAAACACCTCCAAGCTGAGTGCGGGTTTCAGCTTGGAGGTGCGTTTATTTTTTCAGCCGTATGACAAGGTCGGCATCAGGTGTGACAAATACGGTATGCTGGCTGTCATAGGTGACAAATCCGGGCTTTGCGCCGTTTGGCTTTTTCACGTGTCTGATTTTTGTATAATCAACCGGAACGGAGCCGGAATCTTTCGCTTTGGAAAAATAAGCGGCGATCGCAGCCGCCTCCAGTATGGATTGTTCATCCGGATCGCTGCTTTTAATCACAACGTGGGAACCCGGAATGTCTTTCGTGTGGAACCATAAATCATCCCTTGCGGCAGCTTTTGTCGTTAAGTACTCATTTTGTTTATTGTTTTTGCCGACAAGAATCGTCAATCCCCGTGAAGATTCATATTGCTCCAAAACAGGAACGTGCTGCTTCTGTTTTTTCTGTCCTCGCTGCTGTTTCGGTCGCAGATATTTGCCTTCCACAAGCTCCTCCCTTATTTCGTGAATATCCTTTGTGGAGGCGGAGGAGAGCTGCTGGATCAGCTGATCGAAATAAGCGATTTCCTCCTCGGCCAGACGGATCTGTTCTTTTACCACCTCGACGGAATTCTTCGCCTTTTGATACTTTGTAAAATACATCTGCGCGTTTTCTGACGGTGTTTTGTTCGGATTTAAAGGGATGGTCACCGTCTTACTTTCTTCATCATAATAATTGATGACTTCCGCTTCTTTGTCACCTTTTTTCAGCATATACAAATTTGCCGTCAGCAGTTCGCCGTATAGCTGGAATTCCTTCGCATTTTCTGAGTAGTCGAGCGTCTTTTCCAGCTTTTTTATCTTATTGGCGTTCTTTTTCCGTTCATTTGCGACAAACCGCTCGAGATCCTGAGCCTGCTGTTTGACGCGGTCGCGTTCCGCCTTGCCGAAATAAAACCGGTCCAACAGCTCACTCAGAGAGTGAAAGGTGCGCTCCTCTCCGTTTACATGTGTGAGAGACAGGAGATAAAAGTATTCCTTTCCGCCGGCTGTCGTAATGTTTGGTGTAAACCTGCAATCTTTCACGGCATGGAACATTTCAATCAGCGTCTTCGGCAGCGTTATTTTGTTAGCGAGGCCCGCTCTGTGCACGGCTTCTTTTGCAAACAGCGGAGAAACACCGGAGAAATGTCTGACGATCTGCTGGTCAAGCCGTCCTTCCTGAAAACTGAGATAACGCAAAACGTCCTCTTCATCCGCGGCAAGCGGCGAAATTTTTTCCTGAGCGGGAGGAAGCTTGTAATCATATCCCGGCAGAACGGTCCGGTAGCTGTTCATCGACGGAGATAAATGTTTCAGCCCGTCGATGATGGCTCCTTCTCCGTCAGTCAGAATAATATTGCTGTGCCGTCCCATAATTTCAACATACAGCGTTCTGACGGTTTCGTCGCCGATTTCATTTCTGCTTTTTATCCGGAATATCATAATCCGGTCTAATCCGGCCTGTTCTATTTTCTCAATAAATCCGCCTTCGATATGCTTTCTGAGCAGCATACAAAACATCGGCGGCTCGCTCGGATTTTCATAGGCCTGGTTTGTCATGTGCACCCGTGAATAGCTCGGATGCGCCGATAATAATAATTTATGGTTTTTTCCGTTAGCGCGGATATGAAATATCACATCGTGCTTAAAAGGCTGATGGACTCTCGTAATCCGGCCTTCGGCGATCCGGCTGTTTAATTCATGTGTCATTCCGTATGTAAACATGCCATCAAAAGACATATAAAACACCCTTTCCTTCTTCCTGCATTCGATAATTATAGCATGAAAAGGGACGAGTCAGAATAAGCTTGTTTACAGAGTGACATCTCTAAAGCGAGGCAGGGGAGTGGACGAGAAGAATGAAGTTTCATGAAATGGGACAAACCGATTTGCTGAAAGCAACAAATACGTCCATTAAACAGGGGTTGACCGAAAAAGAGGTGAAAAAACGCCTTGAAAAGCACGGACCGAACGAGCTTCAGGAGGGCAAGAGGACACCGGCGATCGCCGTGTTTTTCGCCCAATTTAAAGATTTTATGGTGCTCGTGCTGCTGGCGGCAACCTTAATATCCGGGTTTTTAGGCGAATATGTAGATGCCGTAGCGATTATGGCGATTGTATTTGTCAATGGGGTTCTCGGTTTTTTTCAAGAGCGGCGGGCGGAAAAGTCTTTACATGCATTAAAAGAGCTGTCAACGCCGTATGTGTCAGCGTTGCGGGACGGGAGCTGGAAGAAAATTCAGTCCAAGGAGCTCGTTCCCGGCGATATCATGAAATTTTCAAGCGGCGACCGGATTGGCGCGGATGTGCGGATCGTTGAAGCAAAAAGCCTTGAAATTGAGGAATCGGCGCTGACCGGGGAATCAATTCCGGTGGTTAAACAAGCTGATAAACTGAGAAAGCCGGATGTTTCGTTAGGCGACATCAGCAATATGGCGTTTATGGGTACGATTGTAACGCGCGGCAGCGGTGTCGGCGTCGTCGTCGGTACAGGAATGAATACGGCAATGGGGAAAATCGCCGATATGCTGGAATCCGCCGGCAGCCTTTCAACACCGCTGCAGCGAAGACTTGAAGAGCTCGGCAAAATTTTAATTATCGTCGCGCTCCTTTTAACGGTATTGGTCGTTGCAGTCGGCGTCTTACAGGGACATGATCTTTACAGCATGTTTTTGGCCGGGGTGTCATTGGCCGTCGCCGCGATTCCGGAAGGGCTTCCCGCCATTGTTACGGTGGCATTATCAATCGGCGTCCAGCGCATGATCAAACAAAAATCAATTGTCAGAAAGCTCCCGGCGGTTGAAACATTGGGCTGCGCCTCTGTCATTTGTTCTGATAAAACCGGCACGCTGACACAAAACAAAATGACCGTCACCCATATGTGGTCAGGCGGCAAAATTTATAAAGTGTCAGGCATCGGCTATGAGCCGGAGGGCGTTTTCACCCGAGATGAGCGGGAAATCAAGCCGAAAGATGAGAAGATTCTTGAACAGATGTTGGTTTTCGGCGCGTTGTGCAACACATCCGAAATCGCACTGAAAGACGGCCGTTATGTACTCGACGGCGATCCGACAGAAGGAGCGCTGCTGACGGCTGCAAGAAAGGGCGGTTATTCAAACGATTGGCTCAACGGGCACTACCGCGTGGTTGCCGAGTTTCCGTTTGACTCCGTCCGCAAAATGATGACCGTCATTGTAGAGGATCAGGAAAAAAAGCAGTTCGTCATCACTAAAGGAGCGCCCGATGTGCTGATTGACCGCTCGTCACATCTGATGCACGGCGCAAGAAGTACGCCTTTTTCAGAAGAAAAGAAAGCAGAAACGGAAGCGGTTCTGAAAGAGCTGGCGTCGCAAGCTTTGCGTACGATCGCGATTGCTTATAAACCGCTTAAGCCCGGAGAAAAGCCGACAATGGAGCAGGCGGAAAAAAATCTGACGATGCTCGGCTTGTCAGGCATAATTGATCCGCCCCGTCCGGAGGTCAGACAGGCGATTAAAGAATGCCGTGAAGCCGGCATTAAAACGGTTATGATCACAGGGGATCACGTCGAAACGGCAAAGGCCATTGCAAAAGATTTGCGTCTTCTTCCGAAAAAGGGGCGTGTGATGGACGGCAAGACGCTGAATGAGCTTACGGAGAAAGAACTTATCGAAACGGTCGATGATGTCTACGTCTTCGCACGCGTGTCGCCTGAACATAAATTGAAAATCGTCAAAGCGTTCCAGGAAAACGGACACGTCGTCGCCATGACGGGAGACGGGGTTAATGACGCGCCGGCCATAAAGCAGGCAGATATCGGTGTTGCCATGGGCGTGACGGGAACGGATGTGGCAAAGGAAGCCTCTTCTCTCATTCTGGTAGATGATAACTTTGCTACGATTAAATCAGCCATAAAAGAGGGACGGAATATCTATGAAAATATAAGAAAATTCGTCCGGTATTTGCTCGCCTCCAACGTAGGTGAAATTTTAGTGATGCTGTTTGCGATGCTTCTCGCTCTGCCGCTGCCGCTCGTTCCGATTCAGATATTGTGGGTGAACTTAGTCACTGACGGGCTGCCGGCGATGGCCCTCGGTATGGATCAGCCGGAAGGAGACCTGATGAGGCGGAAGCCGCGGCATCCGAAAGAAGGAGTGTTTGCGAGAAAACTGGGCTGGAAAGTCGTATCAAGAGGGTTTTTAATCGGAGCTGCAACCATTTTAGCGTTTATCATCGTCTATCACCGCAATCCTGAAAATCTGCCCTACGCACAGACCGTTGCATTCGCGACTCTTGTCCTGGCTCAGCTTATACACGTGTTTGACTGCCGGAGCGAAACGTCTGTTTTCTCCCGGAATCCGTTTGAAAATATCTATCTGCTCGGGGCCATCATTTCTTCTATCTTCCTGATGGTCATCGTCATCTATTATCCGCCGCTGCAGCCGATTTTCAAAACAGTGCCGATTACGCCGGGCGATTGGATGCTGATTATCGGTATGTCGGGCATACCTACTTTTTTGCTGGCGGGTTCACTTTTGACAAGAAAAAAATAATTCCATATGATATAATCTTAGGGGTAATAGCATGTCTATTGCCCTTTTATTTTGATAACGGGAAAGAATTGGGTGTTTCATATGATACGGAGTATGACAGGCTTCGGCAGCGCAAGCAGCACAAAAGGCGATCTCTCGGCAACCGTTGAATTGAAATCCGTCAATTACCGGTTCAAAGAAGTGAACGCCCGCCTGCCACGGCCTTTGCTATATGTAGAGGATAAGCTGAAACAAACGATATTGCAGCATATACAGCGCGGAAGAGTAGAGCTGTTTCTCACTGTAAACAGTGACGCGCTCATAAAAAGAAGCCTGAACATCGATTGGGAGCTCCTTGATGAATATGTGAGCGCCGCACGCGTCATGAAAGCGCGCTACAGCCTGGCCGCAGAACCCGATGCAATGGAGTTCTTTAAATTTGAACATATTGCGCAGATACACGAAGAACAGATGCGTGATGACAAGCTTGAAGAAGTCATCAGGGAAGCCGCTGAGCTGGCTGTAAAGGAACTTTGTGACATGAGGGAAAAAGAAGGACGGCTTTTGGCGGAAGACTGCTTTCTGCACATTGAGCGGCTTGAGACGCTGTCCGAACAGGTGAAAGAGCGCGCTTCGGCCGTTGTTATTCAATACCGCGAGCGTCTTTACGCCCGAATGAAGGAATGGACGGAGGATGCGCTCGACGAAAGCAGGCTGATCACGGAATGCGCCATTTTCGCCGATCGTTCTGATATAACGGAAGAAATTACCAGATTGAAGAGCCATTTTGTTCAATTCCGTGATATATTAAAAGAAGGCGGGGCAGTCGGCCGCAAACTTGATTTCCTTGTTCAGGAGCTTAACCGAGAAGCGAACACGATCGGCTCAAAAGCCAATGATCATCAAATCACAAAGCTTGTCGTTGAAATGAAAAGTTCTATTGAAAAATTGAAGGAACAAGTGCAAAATATAGAATAGGGACTGTGCGTATTGTTTACAGACGGCCTCTTCAGGTTACACTAGAGACGTCTATTTTACAGGGGGAACGTAGAAGATGACGATTAAACTGATTAATATCGGATTTGGCAATATCATCTCCGCCAATCGGATGATTTCGATTGTCAGCCCGGAGTCTGCGCCAATAAAGCGAATGATCCAGGATGCAAGAGACCGCGGAATGCTAATAGACGCTACATACGGACGAAGAACCCGTGCAGTTGTCGTCATGGATAGTGATCACATTATCTTATCTGCCGTCCAGCCTGAGACAGTTGCACACAGACTTTCTGTGAAAGAAGAAATTATGGATGAAGGGCAGGGGTAATTGCCGCATGAAAGAAAGAGGGTTATTAATCGTTCTCTCAGGTCCCTCCGGAGTTGGAAAAGGAACGGTTCGGCAAGCAATATTTTCACAACAGGACACGAAATTTGAATACTCAATTTCAGTCACGACGAGAAACCCGAGAGAGGGCGAGGTCGACGGCGTCGATTATTTCTTTAAATCCAGAGATGAATTCGAACGCATGATTGAAAACAACAAACTGCTTGAGTGGGCAGAATATGTCGGCAACTATTACGGAACGCCCGTTGATTATGTCGAACAGACGCTTCAAGAAGGAAAAGACGTCTTCTTAGAGATTGAAGTGCAGGGCGCGCTCCAAGTGCGGAATGCATTTCCGGAAGGCCTGTTTATCTTCTTAGCGCCGCCGAGTCTTTCTGAGCTGAAAAACAGAATCGTGACAAGAGGGACTGAAACCGACGATTTAATCGAAAACAGAATGAATGCCGCAAAAGCTGAAATCGAAATGATGGACGCGTATGATTATGTCGTTGAAAACGACGATATCCAAACGGCTTGTGATAAGATTAACGCAATCGTTCTCGCCGAGCACTTAAAACGTGAACGCGTCGCTCCGAGATATAAGAAAATGCTGGAGGTAGAATAACTTATGTTAGATCCGTCAATTGACTCTTTAATGAATAAATTAGATTCTAAATATACGCTGGTGACCGTGTCTGCAAGACGCGCGCGTGAAATGCAGATCAAAAAAGACCAGCAGATTGAACATACCATTTCTCACAAATATGTAGGCAAAGCTTTAGAAGAAATTGACGCGGGCCTGCTTTCGTTTGAAAGAGAAGACAGCGAATAACAAGCACACGTAGCAACCTATCTCTACATAGGTTGTTATTTTTTTCCGTTTGGGATTTGTCCAATGCTTTCATAAAGGGGAGAAGACTTCATGAAAAACCGAAACATTTTGCTATGCGTAAGCGGAGGAATTGCCGTTTATAAAGCTTCCGCACTCACGAGCAAGCTGGTTCAGGCCGGCGCAAACGTCAAAGTGATTATGACTGAGTCCGCGCGTGAGTTTGTTTCTCCGCTGACATTTCAGGCGCTGAGCCGGAATGAAGTGTATACAGATACATTTAATGAACAAAATCCGAAGGTGATTTCTCATATTGATGCCGCTGACTGGGCGGATTTAATTATTGTCGCGCCCGCTACGGCAAATATCATCGGCAAGCTTGCCAACGGAATTGCTGACGATATGCTCACAACGACGGTGCTGGCGGCTGAGGCCCCGGTCTGGGTGGCGCCTGCGATGAATGTCCATATGTATGATCATCCGGCGGTGAAACGGAACATCTCTGTGCTTTATCAGGACGGGGTCCGCTTTATCGAGCCGAGTGAAGGCTATTTGGCATGCGGATATGTCGGCAAAGGAAGGCTGGAGGAGCCGGAGCTTATTGTTGAGCGTGTCAGAGAGCATTTTAAGGAGCCTGAAGACGATGCGCCGCTGAAAGGAAAACATATTGTCATTACGGCCGGTCCGACGCGCGAAGCCGTGGACCCTGTCCGCTTCTTCACAAATAAATCCACCGGCAAAATGGGCTACGCCGCTGCTGAAGCCGCCGTCCGTCTCGGGGCGCGGGTGACGCTGATTTCAGGCCCGGTGTCAATAGAGCCGCCAGTCGGGATGTATCAGTTTCTTCCTGTGCAATCGGCAGCCGATATGAGAGAAGCCGTGCTTTCTGTGTTTGATTCATGCGACATGGTGATTAAGACGGCGGCCGTGGCCGATTTTACGCCGGCGGCTGTTTCTGATCACAAAATGAAGAAGAAAGACGGTTCGCTCGTGATCGAATTCAACCGTACGGCAGACATACTGAAAGAACTCGGCGAACGGAAAACACACCAGCTGCTGGTCGGATTTGCGGCTGAAACGCAAGACGTCGAACGCTATGCGCGCAGAAAACTCGAACAGAAAAACCTTGATATGATCGTTGCGAATGATGTGAAAGCAGAAGGGGCCGGATTTGGCACGGATACGAATGTCGTCACCTTCTATTTCCGGGACGGAAGAAAACGGGAGCTTGCGCTTATGTCTAAACTTGACGTTTCCTTTGAAATGCTGAAGGAAATGACCGCTTTGAAAGCCGAGGACCGAAAACCCGTATGAATGTAGCAGAAGTCATTGTCGATGTCAGCTCCAAAAACATTGACAGACCCTTTGATTACAAAATTCCCGATCATTTAAAAGGGATGATCGAAGTCGGCATGCGGGTGATTGTCCCGTTTGGCCCGCGCAAGCTTCAAGGATTTGTGACCGGTTTGAAAGATTCGTCTGAATTAAACGGCGGCTCAATGAAGGAAGTCGAGAAGCTTCTTGATTTGACGCCCGTTCTGACTGAGGAACTGATGCAGCTGTCTTCATGGCTTTCTGACAAAACGCTGTCGTTTAAAATCACGGCGCTTCAGGCAATGCTGCCCGCCGCACTGAAGGCGAAGTACGAGAAAGAGCTGAAAGTCGTTGACGAAGAAGCGCTGACACCGGACATCAAACAGCTTTTCAGGAATCAAAAAAGTCTTCTGTACTCGGATATTACCGATGAAAGCATTCTTTCGTCACTTCAAAAATTCGTGCGCAAAGGAAGCATTGATGTCACATATAAAGTCGCCCAAAAAACGAATAAAAAAATGATCCGCATGATCGAAGCGGGGGCGGACAAAGAAGAACTCGCCCGGCACGCAGATTCATTGACAAAGCAGGCTTCTAAACAGCTCGCCGTGCTTACTTATTTTATCGGCGGGGGAGCAAAGATTTCCGCGGCCGAGCTTTGCAAAAAGACCGATTCCAGTTCCGCGACGCTGAAAACACTTCTTAAAAAGGGGCTTCTTACGGAAAGCTTTGAGGAGGTTTACCGCGATCCTTATCAGGACAGAATGTTCAAAAAAACAGAGCCGCTCTCTCTTACAGAAGAGCAGCAGGCCGCTTTTGAGCCAATTAAACAAGCTGTAGCCGATCATGTCCATCACGTCTTTCTGCTTCACGGCGTCACGGGAAGCGGCAAAACGGAAATTTACCTGCAATCCATTGAAAAAGTGCTGGCAAAAGGACAAGAAGCCATCGTGCTCGTTCCGGAAATCTCGTTGACACCGCAAATGGTCAACCGTTTTAAAGGCCGCTTCGGCTCACAGGTTGCGGTCATGCACAGCGGATTATCCACAGGTGAAAAATACGATGAATGGCGGAAGATTCAGCGCAAGGAAGTCCGGCTTGTCGTCGGAGCCAGATCGGCCATCTTTGCCCCGTTTGAAAATCTCGGCATGATCATTATTGATGAAGAGCACGAATCTTCCTATAAGCAGGAGGAAATGCCGCGGTATCATGCAAAGGACGTAGCCATCCGCCGGGCCGAGCATCACAGCTGTCCGGTCGTCCTCGGGAGCGCCACGCCGACATTGGAGTCATTTGCGCGGGCGAAAAAAGGCGTTTATGAGCTGCTTCCATTAAAACATCGCGTAAATCGCCAGCTCATGCCTGACGTTTCTCTCGTTGATATGAGAGAAGAACTGAGAAACGGCAACAGATCAATGTTTTCAAGAGAACTGATGGAACAGCTGGAAGAGAAGCTTGCAAAAAAAGAGCAGGCCGTCCTTTTTCTGAATAAACGGGGTTATTCCTCGTTTGTGATGTGCCGGGACTGCGGTTATGTGCCGCAATGTCCGCATTGCGACATTTCGATGACTTATCACCGCTACGGACAAAGGCTGAAATGCCATTACTGCGGCCATGAGGAACCTGTCCCGGGAACATGCCCGGAATGCGGCAGCGAACATATCCGCTTTTTCGGCACGGGAACGCAGCGTGTGGAGGAGGAGCTTACGAAAGTGCTGCCTCAGGCGCGCGTGATCAGGATGGATGTGGACACCACTTCAAGAAAAGGCGCCCATGAAAAACTGTTGTCAGCGTTCGGTGAAGGAAAAGCGGATATCCTGCTCGGTACGCAGATGATCGCAAAAGGGCTTGATTTTCCGAACGTGACGCTCGTCGGAGTATTAAGCGCAGATACGACGCTTCACATCCCTGATTTCAGGGCCGCGGAGAAGACATTCCAGCTGCTGACGCAGGTAAGCGGCCGGGCCGGGCGGCATGAAAAGCCGGGAACGGTGGTCATTCAAACGTATACACCGTCTCATTACAGCATTCAGCTGACGAAAACGCATGACTATGAAACTTTTTTTCAGCAGGAAATGGCGCACAGACGGGCCCAGTCATACCCGCCTTATTATTACGTGGCGCTGGTGACCGTTTCTCATGAAGAAGCGGCAAAAGCCGCGGTCACCGCAGAAAAGATTACAAACTATTTAAGAGCGGGATGCGGGCCTGATACGAAAATTCTCGGGCCGGCGGCTTCCCCGATCGCCAGGATCAAAGATAGATATCGCTATCAATGCGTGATAAAATACAGACAGGAAAACGAGTTGCAGATTCAGTTGAAAAAGATACTGGAGCACTATAAACGCGACATTGCGCAAAAGCATGTCATGATTTCAATCGATATGAATCCGTACATGCTGATGTAACATTAGTTTTTGGAGGGCAAAATTTTGGCTGTGAAAAAAATCGTCACACATCCGGCGGAGGTTCTGGAAACACCAGCCGATGAAGTGACAGTGTTTGATAAAAAATTAAAAAAACTGCTTGACGATATGTACGATACGATGCTCGAAATGGATGGCGTCGGTCTCGCCGCGCCGCAAATCGGCATTTTAAAAAGAGCGGCCGTCGTGGACATCGGTGAAGAAAGCGGCCGGATCGACCTTGTAAATCCGGTTATTCTTGAAAAGAGCGGTGAACAGACCGGAGTCGAGGGCTGCTTAAGCTTTCCAGGGGTTTACGGCGATGTCACCCGCCCGGATTACGTAAAGGTAAAAGCCTATGACCGTAAAGGAAAACCGTTTATTTTAGAAGCGGAGGGTTTTTTGGCCAGAGCCGTTCAGCATGAAATGGATCATTTAGACGGCATTTTATTCACATCAAAAATTACGGCTTACTACACTGAAGAAGAACTGGCAGAAATGGAAGGATGATTGGATGACAAGGATCGTTTTTATGGGAACGCCCGATTTTTCAGTTCCCGTCCTGCGCATGCTTATTGAAGACGGGTATGAAGTGGTTGGTGTCGTTACGCAGCCTGACCGCCCGAAAGGCAGAAAAAAAATCATGACGCCCCCTCCTGTTAAGGCTGAAGCTGAACGTCACGGCATTCCCGTGCTTCAGCCCGAAAAAGTAAGGCTCGAAGAAGAAATAGAAAAAGTGCTCAGCCTGAAGCCGGACCTGATTGTTACGGCGGCATTCGGACAGATCCTGCCCAAGCAGCTGCTGGACGGCCCGAAATACGGCTGTATCAACGTACACGCGTCACTATTGCCTGAATTAAGAGGCGGAGCGCCGATACATTATTCGATTCTCCAAGGCAAGAAGAAAACGGGCGTGACAATCATGTATATGGTTGAAAAGCTTGATGCGGGCGATATGATTTCGAAAATCGAGGTGGAGATTGATGAAAAGGATAACGTCGGCACGCTTCACGACAAATTAAGCATAGCGGGGGCAAAGCTTTTGTCAGAGACCGTCCCGAACGTCATTTCCGCAAATATTAAACCGATCAAACAGGACGAATCAAAAGCGACTTACGCGCCTAACATTAAGCGTGAGCAGGAGCGGATTGATTGGGCAAAGCCCGGAGAAGAGATTTACAACCAGATCAGAGGTTTAAACCCTTGGCCTGTCGCCTATACAACTTTGAACGGTCAAAATATGAAAGTATGGGCTTCTGAAAAAGTTGCGGCAAAAACTGAAGCTGCGCCCGGAACAGTCATCCGCACGGAGCAAAACGGCATTGTCGTCGCATCAGGAAACAGCACCGCCCTTTTAATCACTGAACTGCAGCCGGCGGGAAAAAAACGGATGAAGGGCGAAGATTTTGTAAGAGGCAAAAATGTGCAGCCCGGTGACGTGTTAGGAGAAGCAAATGAAGAAAATTAATGTCCGGGAGCTCGCCCTTGAAGCGCTTGAGAAGCTTGAGCAAAATCAGGCATACAGCAACCTGCTTCTTACCTCGGTTATCAAAACGAACACGCTCAGCGATCAGGACAGAGGACTGCTGACAGAGCTTGTCTACGGAACGCTGCAAAATAAAATCGCCTTAGACTACATGCTGAAGCCTTTTATCCGCAAGCCGAATAAAGTGAAGCCATGGGTGATTCAGCTGCTTCGTCTGTCCGCGTATCAAATGGAGTATTTAGAAAAAATACCGGATCGCGCCGCCATTCATGAAGCGGTTGAGATCGCCAAAAAACGCGGGCATAAGGGCATTGCGTCCTTTGTCAACGGCATCCTCCGCTCCCTGCAGCGTGAAGGGGCGCCGTCATTCGCTGAAATTGAAGACCCGGTTCTCCGTCTTTCTACAGAGACAAGCCATCCCGAATGGCTCGTAAAAGAGTGGGTCGTGGCGTACGGCTTTGAGGCAGCTGAAAAGATCTGCCGGATTCATCTCATTCCGCCGAAGCAGACGCTCCGTGTCAATCACATAAAGAGCGACAGGGAAACGGTGCTGAATGAGATGGAGAATGCCGGTCTGGAAGCGGAAGCCGGAGACCTTTCTCCTGATGCGATTAAGCTTTTGAAAGGAAGCATCGCGAACACGGCATTTTTCCAAAACGGCCGGGTATCCATACAGGATGAAAGCTCAATGCTTGTCGCGCGGGCGCTGGACCCGAAGCCGGGCGAAACCGTTTTAGATGCATGCGCCGCACCGGGCGGAAAGTCGGCTCACATTGCGGAACTGATGGAGAACGAGGGGAGCCTCACATCACTTGATCTTCACCGCCATAAAGTAAAGCTGATTAAAGAGGGCGCAGAACGGCTCGGACTTACGATCATCGACGCGCAAACGATGGATGCGCGAAAAGCGGGAGAGGCCTTTGGCGCAGAACGGTTTGACCGTATTCTCGTTGATGCCCCTTGCTCAGGTTTCGGCGTCATCAGAAGAAAACCCGATATGAAATATACGAAGACGCCGGAGGACAGCAGACGGCTGTCAGAAATCCAGCTCGGCATTTTAAGGGAAATCGCCCCATTAGTAAAAAAAGGTGGCACACTCGTATACAGTACGTGTACAATGGACCGGACAGAAAATGAAGAAGTTATGCATGCGTTTATACAAGAACACCCTGAGTTTGAACCCGATTTGTCTCTTGAAAAGCGGCTGCCTGAAAAGGCGAGACCCTTTGTTCAGGATGGAAGCCTTCAAATTCTTCCGCATTATTTCGGAACAGACGGTTTCTTTATTAGCAGCATGAGAAAGAAGGGATAAAAAATGACACAATTAAAAAAGACAAGCGTACGGAAAGAGCTGCGGACTGAGCAGCCGTCCATTTACTCTTTTGAATTAGATGAAATCAAACAATGGCTGACCGACAATGGCGAAAAGCCGTTCCGCGCAGCACAGATTTTTGAATGGCTTTATGAGAAGCGGGTTTCTTCATTTGATGAAATGACAAACCTCTCAAAAAGCCTGCGTGAAAAACTCGAGAGCCATTTTGTGCTGACAACGCTGAAAACGGCTGTAAAACAGACATCTCAAGACGGCACGATGAAATTTTTATTTGAGCTTCATGACGGTTATACGATCGAAACGGTTTTAATGAGACACGAGTATGGTAATTCTGTATGTGTAACGACACAGGTCGGCTGCCGGATCGGCTGCACATTTTGCGCGTCAACGCTCGGCGGACTGAAACGGAATCTTGAAGCGGGAGAAATCGTCGCTCAAGTCGTGAAAGTGCAAAAGGCGCTTGATGAAACGGATGAACGCGTCAGCTCAGTCGTCATCATGGGAATCGGAGAGCCGTTTGATAATTTCAATGAAATGCTCGCTTTCTTAAAAATCATTAACCACGATAAAGGGCTGAACATCGGAGCGCGTCATATCACAGTTTCCACCAGCGGAATCATTCCGAAGATTTACGATTTCGCCGATCAAAAAATGCAGATCAATTTCGCGATTTCTCTGCATGCTCCGAATACGGAAATCAGAAGCCGTCTGATGCCGATTAACAAAGCCTATAAGCTTCCTGACCTTATGGAGGCCGTCAAATATTACATCGAGAAAACAGGCAGACGGATCAGCTTTGAATACGGGCTGTTCGGCGGCGTAAATGATCAGGTCGAACACGCAGAAGAGCTTGCAGAACTGTTAAAAGACGTGAAATGCCATGTCAATTTAATTCCGGTAAACTATGTGCCTGAACGGGATTACGTCCGCACACCGAGAGATCAGATTTTCGCATTCGAAAAAACGTTAAAATCCCGCGGTGTAAATGTCACGATCAGAAGAGAGCAAGGCCATGACATTGACGCGGCCTGCGGTCAGCTTCGCGCGAAGGAGCGTCAAGACGAGACGAGGTGAAGAGGTTGATTACAGCCTTGAAAACAGATACAGGTAAAGTCCGCCGGCATAATGAAGATGCGGCGGGCATTTTCACAAAAGAAGACGCGGTGCTTGCGGTTGTCGCCGACGGCATGGGCGGTCATCTTGCCGGAGATGTAGCGAGCAGGATGGCGGTTGCGGCGATGGAAGAGCAGTGGAACCGGACCGAAACGGTTCCTTCTCTGCCGTCTGCTTGCGAGGATTGGCTGAAAGACCGGATTCATGAGGCGAATGTCAAAGTACATGACCACGCTAAAGCGAATGAAGAATGCCGGGGAATGGGCACCACTGTTGTTTGCGCCTTATTCACCGGGAAGTTTGTCACTGTGGCTCATATCGGTGACAGCCGGTGCTACCTGCTTCAAGAGGGGGAATTCACTCAGCTGACTGAAGACCATTCGCTTGTGAATGAGCTGGTCAAGACGGGGGAAATTTCGAAAGAGGACGCCGAGCACCATCCGCGGAAAAATGTATTGACGAGAGCGCTGGGGACAGATGAAACCATCAGTTCCGACGCCCGTTCTTTTGAACTGTCTGACGGCGATCAGCTGCTTTTATGCTCTGACGGACTGTCAAATAAAATAGAAGATCACGAGATCAAACAAATGCTTCAAGCCGAATCTGATCCTCAGGAAAAAGTAGACCTTCTCATCAGCAAAGCGAATCAAAACGGCGGCGAAGATAACATCACGGCTGTGTTGATTGAGTTTTCCGCAGATGCAAAAGAGGGTGAAGACAAGTGCTAACCGGCAAGCGGATCAGCGGGCGTTATCATATCCTCCGGCCCATTGGCGGCGGCGGAATGGCAAACGTTTTTTTAGCTGAGGACATCATTCTCGAACGTGAAGTCGCAATTAAAATTCTGCGGTTTGACTTTGTGAATGACATTGATTTTATCAGGCGTTTCAGAAGAGAAGCACAGTCGGCATCAAGCCTCGATCATCCGAATATCGTCAGTATTTACGATATCGGGGAGGAAGGCGATATTTATTACATTGTCATGGAATATGTGGAAGGCATGACATTAAAGGAATACATAAACGCACACGGACCGCTTCATCCGAAAGAAGCGCTGTCCGTTATGGAGCAGATCGTCTCGGCCATCGCCCATGCCCATCAAAACCATATCGTGCACCGGGATATTAAACCGCACAATATATTGATAGATCATTTAGGGCATATCAAGGTGACGGATTTCGGCATCGCCACAGCGCTTACGTCTACGACAATCACACATACGAATTCTGTGCTGGGCTCGGTTCATTATTTGTCTCCGGAGCAGGCGAGAGGCGGTCTGGCAACGAAAAAATCAGATATTTACGCGCTCGGCATCGTGCTGTTTGAGCTTTTAACAGGTAAAATTCCTTTTGACGGAGAATCAGCCGTCAGTATAGCGCTAAAGCATCTGCAAACAGAAACGCCTTCCGCCAGAAAGTGGAACCCTTCCATTCCGCAGAGCGTCGAAAACATTATTTTAAAGGCAACCGCTAAAGACCCGTTTCACCGCTATGAAAGCGCCGAGGACATGGAAGCGGACATCAGAACGGCTTTTGACGCCGGCAGGCTGAATGAACAAAAATTTTCCGTGCAGGATGATGAGGAAATGACAAAAGCCATTCCCGTTATTACTGACGGCGCAAAAGCCGCGCCTCAGGCGGAAACGCCGGGGGAGACGGATGATAAGGAACAGCAGCCCGCCAAAAAGAAAAAACGGAAATGGCCGTGGGTTTTGCTGGCCGTCTGTTTCATTTTCATTATGGCAGCTGTTCTTGCGGTCACCGTGTTCCCGTCTTTGTTTATGCCTAAAGATGTAAGCGTCCCCGACGTACGGGGCATGAAGTACGAAAAAGCGGAAGCCCTGCTTGAAAAGAACGGGCTCCGGGCGGATCCTGATATAACGGATATTGAAGATGAAAAAATAGAAGAGGAATTAATGGTCAAAACGGACCCAAAAGCGGGGTCTACCGTTAAAGAAGGCTCTTCTGTAAAACTGTACAAAAGCATCGGAAAACCGAAAACCCAGCTGATCGACGTGAAAGGGCGGCAGATCGGCGACGCAAAAAAAGCGCTGAAGGAAAAAGGCTTCAAACATGTCAATGTCAAAGAAGAAAACGATGACAGCGAGGCCGGCACCGTAATTGATCAGAACCCCTCAGCCGGCACCGACATGGTCGCAAGCGACGATGAAGTCAATCTAACGGTCAGCCTCGGCCCGGCGGACGTTACGCTGAGGGACTTAAAGACTTACAGCAAAGAAGCGGCTTCAGGGTATCTTGAAGATAACGGCCTGCAGCTTGTTGAAAAACAAGCCCATTCAGATGACGTGCCGGAAGGACAAGTCATGAAGCAAGAGCCGGCAGCCGGCACTGCGGTTAAGCCGGGAAGTAATGTTGAAGTGACGTTCTCGCTCGGACCTGAAGAAAAACCGGCGAAAACGGTAAAAGAAAAAATCAGCATTCCTTACGAACCCGAACATGAAGGGGACGAGCTTGAAGTGCAAATCGCCATCGATGATAAGGACCACAGCATCTCTGATACGTATGACTCATTTAAAATAAAAGAGCCGACTGAAAAAATAATTGAACTGAAGATTGATCAGGGACAGAAGGGGTATTATCAAGTGATGGTCGATCATAAAGTCGTCAGCTACAAAACGATTGAATACCCGAAAGATAATGACTGACAAGGAGGGACCCTATGCCTGAGGGCAAAATTATAAAAGCGTTAAGCGGATTCTATTATGTCTTGGATGAATCACAGGACAAGATCATTCAATGCAGGGGCCGGGGCATTTTCAGAAAAAATAAAATAACGCCCCTGGTCGGCGATTATGCCGTTTATCAGGCTGAAAATGATAAAGAAGGCTACCTGCTGGAAATCAAAAAACGAACAAACGAGCTGATCAGGCCGCCGATTTCAAATGTCGATCAGGCCGTTCTTGTCTTTTCTGCCGTTCAGCCGGCGTTCAGCACGTCTTTATTGGACCGTTTTCTCGTCCTTGTGGAAGCCAATGGCATTCACCCGATCATCTGCATAACCAAAATGGACTTAGCTGCAGACGGGGAATCGAAAGAGGCGATACTTTCTTACGTGCAAGACTATCAGGCGATCGGTTATGACGTATATGTGACGTCATCAAAAGAAAACAGCGGCTTAACAGGCATTGTGAAACACTTCGAGAACAAAACAACGGTGTTTGCCGGTCAGTCCGGAGTCGGAAAATCTTCGCTTTTAAATGCGATCAGCCCGGAGCTTGAGCTGAAAACAAACGAGATTTCCGCGCATTTGGGACGCGGAAAACATACGACGCGCCATGTGGAGCTCATTCATACATCAGGCGGTCTGGTTGCGGATACTCCGGGGTTCAGTTCGCTTGAATTTACCGGCATTGAGGAAGAAGAGCTGAGCAGCACGTTCCCTGAGATCAGAGAAATAAGCGCCTCTTGCAAATTCAGAGGCTGTCTGCATCTTAAGGAGCCGAAATGCGCGGTAAAGCAAGCGGTGGAAGAAGGAGAAATTCAGCCGTACCGCTATGAGCATTACAAAGAATTTATGCAGGAAATAAAAGAGAGAAAGCCGAGGTATTAATATGATTAAGGTTGCGCCATCAATTCTTTCCGCCGATTTTGCTTCACTGGGCGAGGAAATTAAAGACGTGGAAAAAGGAGGGGCGGACTATATCCATATTGATGTCATGGATGGCCATTTCGTCCCTAACATTACAATCGGGCCGCTTATCGTTGAAGCCGTCCGTCCGGTGACTGATCTGCCGCTGGATGTCCATCTTATGATTGAAAACCCGGACCGCTACATCCCGGCATTCGCAAAAGCCGGTGCGGATATCCTTTCCGTTCATGCTGAAGCGTGTCCGCATCTTCACCGGACCATTCAATTGATAAAAGAGCAGGGGGTAAAAGCGGGAGTTGTGCTCAATCCGCATACGCCCATCCACATGATTGAACATGTGATCGGGGAGCTTGACCTTGTGCTGTTAATGACGGTTAACCCCGGTTTTGGCGGACAGCGCTTCATTCATTCGGTTCTGCCGAAAATCCGTCAGGTCAAACAGCTGGCTGAGGAGAAAGGCCTGTCTGAGCTTTTAATCGAGGTGGACGGAGGCGTTAATAAAGAAACAGCCCCTTTATGCGCTGAAGCGGGCGCCAATCTGCTTGTTGCCGGGTCTGCCGTATATAATCAGCCGGATCGGAAAAAAGCCATCGCTGACATCCGAAACGCATCATAAACATGCTGAAAAAGAGCCCGGTGAAAGCCGCCGGCTCTTTTCGCGTCTAAGAGAGAGGATAACATATGAAGACAATCAATATCGTTGCGGGCGGCCCGCGGGAGCTTATTCCCGATCTATCCGAATACACAGACGGAGATACGATGTGGGTCGGAGTCGATAAAGGGACGGTTGCTCTTTTGGAGGCCGGAATCATTCCGCAGGAAGCTTTCGGTGATTTTGACAGCATTACGGAAGAGGAGCTCATGCAGATTCAAAAAGCAGCGCCGGCCCTCCATGTGTATCAGGCGGAAAAAGATTATACCGATCTTGAACTCGCCCTTGACTGGGCTTTACAAAAAGAACCGGAAACCATTCGGATATTCGGTGTGACGGGCGGAAGAGCCGATCACTTTTTAGGGAACATCCAGCTGCTGTATAAAGCCTTACATAAGAATACCGATGTCGTGCTGATCGACCGGCAGAATGACATTCAGATGTTCGGGCCCGGCCGTTATACAATTGAAGAAAAAGCGCGCAGACGCTATATTTCTTTCATTCCGTTTACGGAAGCGGCAGACGGCCTGACACTCGACGGTTTTAAATATCCCCTTGATAATTGTCATATTCCTGTGGGTTCCACACTATGTATTAGTAACGAACTCATTCATTCACGAGGTACTTTTTCGTTTGCAAAAGGCATATTAATAATGGTAAGGAGCGCGGATTAGAAAAGCGGCTTCTGCCATATGCGGAAAAAACCATGAATCCTAAAGTGATGAACGCAGCGGATACGGGACTTATAGGAGGGGACAAAATGAAATTTTATACCATTAAATTGCCGAAGTTTTTAGGAGGAATTGTCCGGGCGATGCTGGGCTCATTTAGAAAAGAGTAAGCCCAAGAAGCTGAAATTGCCCTCTTTGAACGCATAAAAAACGCCTGCCGCATAAAAGGGCAGGCGTTCATTTTTGCTTATACACGCTCAACTTTACCGGATTTTAAAGCCCGGGCAGATACATATACTTTTTTAGGTTTGCCGTCAACGAGGATGCGGACCTTTTGAAGGTTGGCGCCCCAAGTACGCTTAGAAGCGTTCATTGCGTGAGAACGGTTGTTTCCGGCTTTTGTTTTTTTACCTGTAATAAAACATTTACGTGCCATTTGTTTCCCTCCTAACTGCGCGAAACATCTTTTCAAACATAGTGTCTCAGATGCTTTCGTTATACAATACTTTAAATAATTTACCACAGCTAAAAACCGTTTGCAACTATTGTTTCCCTTACTTTCAAGAAAAATCACTTGACATGTAAAACCAATCACATTTCCGCGCTGAAGGCCGCTGTCTGTATCTTTTCTTTTCATAATGGGATACATATAGTAGAATAATGATAACTCTATGCATCTGAAGGAGGAACCTGTGTGTCCATTGAAATGAAGACAAAATACGGACAGATTGATATATCCAACGAAGTCATCGCAATGGTTGCCGGAGGCGCTGCCATTGACTGTTACGGAATAGTGGGGATGGCCTCAAAAAACCAGATTAAAGACGGTTTGTCTGAAATCCTCCGGAGAGAGAACTTCGCAAAAGGCGTACATGTCCGTCAGGAAGCCGAACAAATACATATCGACATGTACATTATTGTCAGCTACGGCACTAAAATATCCGAAGTAGCCCACAATGTTCAGACGAAGGTAAAATACACAGTAAATCAAACAATCGGACTTGCAGTTGATTCTGTAAATATTTATGTCCAAGGCGTACGAGTAACGAACCCGTAGTGAGGAGGATGAGTATTGTCTAGACGAAACTTAGATGGGAGAGCTTTTGCGGCAATGATTCTGGCGGGGGCTGAGACATTGTCTCAAAACGCATCCGCGGTGGATGCGCTGAACGTGTTTCCCGTGCCTGACGGCGACACCGGAACAAATATGAATTTATCGATGTCATCCGGTGCAAGAGAGGTAGAGCACATTGACTCACCCGACATCGGCAAAGTCGGCATCGCCTTGTCAAAAGGCCTGCTTATGGGAGCGAGAGGAAACTCAGGGGTGATCTTGTCCCAATTGTTCAGAGGTTTCACAAAGAGCATTGAAAACAAAAACCAAATAGACGCCCAAGAATTTGCCGCAGCACTCCAAGCGGGAGTGGATATGGCATATAAGGCGGTCATGAAACCGGTTGAAGGAACGATTTTAACCGTGGCCAAGGATGCGGCTAAAAAAGCGGTCGCCTCGGCTAAAGAAGAAACCGATATCATTGCTCTCATGGAGGCCGTTATTGAAGAAGCGGAAGCGTCGCTGAACCGCACGCCGGATCTGCTTCCTGTTTTAAAGGACGTCGGTGTCGTTGACAGCGGCGGAAAAGGTCTGCTTTGTGTATATGAAGGCTTTTTGGCTGCTTTAAAAGGAGAGGCCGTACCGAAAAAAGCGGTTCTTCCGGCACTCGATGATATGGTGAATGCCGAGCATCATAAAAGCGCGCAGAGCATGCTGAGTACAGAAGACATTGAATTCGGATTTTGTACGGAAGTGATGGTGAGGCTGGATCAAGATAAACGGACGTTCAAGGAAGAGACGTTCAGAAACGAACTGAGCCGTTTCGGCGATTCATTGCTGGTCGTGGCTGATGATACGCTGGCGAAAGTTCATATTCATGCCGAAGAACCAGGGAACGTACTCAATCTCGCACAGCGTTACGGCGATTTGATTAAAATTAAAATTGAAAACATGAGGGAACAGCATACTTCAATCATCAGCCAAGAACATGATGAAAAAAAGCCGGCCGGCGTTATGAAAGAAGCCCGCAAGCCTTTTGGCATCGTGACTGTGGCAATGGGAGAGGGCATTTCTGAATTGTTTACGAGCATCGGCGCTTCACACGTAATCGAAGGCGGCCAGACAATGAATCCGAGCACGGAAGATATTGTTGAAGCCGTTCAGTCTGTCAATGCGGAGACGGTTTTCATTCTTCCGAACAATTCCAATATTGTGATGGCTGCCAATCAGGCGGCGAGCGTGGCTGAAGAAAATGTCATTGTCATTCCGGCAAAAACGGTCCCTCAAGGCATGACCGCCCTGCTTGCGTTTAACCCTGACCAGCCGGCTGGCGTAAATGAAGCCAATATGCTTGAGGCCATCCGGAATGTGAAAAGCGGACAGGTGACATATTCAGTCAGAGACACCCATATCGACGGCAAGGATATTAAAAAAGGTGATTTTATCGGCATTTTAAACAGTTCAATTATCGGCAGCGCCGAAGATCGGATAAGTGCGGCGAAATTGCTGCTGGATGAAATGATCGGGGATGAAGATGAAATCATCACCATCCTGTACGGAGAGGACGCGCCGGAAGAAGAAGCTGAGAAACTCGCTGAGTATATTGCAAGCGTCTATGAAGATATCGAGGTTGAAATCCATAACGGCAGACAGCCTCTGTATCCATATATATTTGCGGCAGAATAGAAGGGCTTATCAGGCCCTTCTATTCTTATGCCTTTATTTACCTGCGGCAGTGCGGCAGTGTGCCTGCTTGCCAATTGAGAAATGTTCAATTAGTCTAAAGAAAAGCGCTGAATGAAGTGATGTTAAGGAGGAGCAAACCAGCATGAAGTATAGAAGCGTTTTTGATATTATCGGCCCGGTAATGATCGGTCCGTCCAGTTCACATACCGCAGGCGCCGCCCGGATCGGCAGAGTGGCCAGAAGCTTATTCAGGCGGGAGCCCCGCCGGATCGTTGTGTCTTTTTACGGATCATTTGCGGAGACGTATAAGGGTCACGGCACTGATGTCGCGATTATCGGCGGCCTGCTTGATTTTGATACATTTGATGAACGGATTAAAACAGCGATTCAAATTGCGGAAGAGAAGGGCATATATGTAGAGTTCCGTACAGAGGATGCCGTGCCCGTTCATCCGAATACAGCGCGCATCGTCATTTCTGATGATGAGGGAGAGCTTGCCCTTACCGGTATTTCCATCGGCGGCGGGAAAATAGAAATCACGGAGCTCAACGGCTTTGAGCTGCGTTTGTCCGGAAACCATCCGGCTATTTTAGTCGTTCACAATGATAAATTCGGCACGATTGCAGGTGTTGCCAATGTGCTTGCGAAATTCTCCATCAACGTCGGACATATGGAAGTGGCGCGTAAGGACGTCGGCCAGCTTGCGCTGATGACGATTGAGGTCGATCAGAATATTGAAGAAGAAGTGCTTGACGAGCTTTCAACACTTCCTAATATTATACAGGTTACTAAGATAGCTGACTAAAAAGTCAGGAGGAAAATGACATGTTTCGTAATGTAAAAGAATTAATAGAAATCACTCAAGAAAAACAAATTCCGATTTCGGAAGTGATGATCACCCAAGAGATGGAAGTGACGCAAAAAACGCGGGAAGAAATCTTTCAAGGAATGGAGCGCAATCTCTCCGTCATGGAAGCAGCTGTTGAAAAAGGGCTGAAGGGCGTCACGAGTCAGACCGGTTTAACAGGCGGAGATGCCGTGAAACTTCAGGCATATATCCAATCGGGAAGAAGCCTGTCGGGCAATCTGATTTTAGACGCCGTTTCTAAAGCTGTGGCGACAAATGAAGTCAATGCGGCGATGGGAACGATCTGCGCTACACCGACCGCCGGCTCTGCCGGGGTCGTGCCGGGAACGTTATTCGCCGTAAAGCATAAGCTGCACCCTACGACAGAACAAATGATCCGTTTTCTGTTTACAGCCGGCGCGTTCGGTTTTGTCGTAGCAAATAATGCGAGTATTTCAGGAGCGGCAGGAGGCTGTCAGGCGGAAGTCGGGTCAGCATCAGGCATGGCAGCGGCTGCGATTGTGGAAATGGCGGGCGGAACGCCTCAGCAATCAGCGGAAGCAATGGCGATTACACTGAAAAATATGCTCGGTCTCGTATGTGACCCGGTCGCCGGATTGGTAGAAGTGCCGTGTGTCAAACGAAACGCAATGGGAGCATCCAACGCAATGATCGCGTCGGATATGGCGCTGGCCGGGATTACAAGCCGCATTCCTTGCGATGAGGTGATTGACGCGATGTACAAAATCGGCCAGACGATGCCGACAGCACTGCGTGAAACGGGACAAGGCGGTTTAGCCGCGACACCGACGGGAAGAGAATTAGAGAAAAAAATTTTCGGAGGAGCGCTGAAATCAAGTGACACACCATCAGCAAACTAGTATAGCGGAAATTAAGGGCATTGGGCCGGAAACAGAAAAAACATTGCACGAACTTGGTATCTATGACATTTCTGATCTTCTGAATTATTTCCCTTACCGTTATGACGACTATGAGCTGAGGGATTTAGAAGAAGTAAAACATGAAGAAAGAGTGACGGTAGAAGGGAAGGTTCATTCAGAACCTTCTCTTACCTATTACGGCAAAAAACGAAACAGGCTGACATTCAGGGTGCTTGTCGGCAATTATTTAATTACCGCGGTCTGCTTTAACCGTCCCTACTTAAAAAAGAAACTGACGTTAGGTTCTGTCGTCACGATATCCGGGAAATGGGATAAACACAGACAGACCGTTTCCGTGCAGGAATTAAAAAACGGTCCTCATCAAGAAGATAAAAGCATTGAGCCTGTTTATTCCGTTAAAGAAAACGTCACCGTAAAAATGATGAGACGGTTTATTAAGGAAGCGCTGCAGCATCATTTGGACAGTGCGGCTGATCCGCTTCCTGAAAAATTGAGAATCCGCTACAAGCTTCCTGACTACAAACATGCCCTGCAGACGATGCATCAGCCTGAAACGCGGGAATCGTTACAGCAGGCAAGACGCCGGTTTGTTTACGAGGAATTCTTATTATTTCAGCTGAAAATGCAGGCGTTCCGTAAAGCGGAAAGGGAACAGTCAAAAGGCATCAGCCATGTGTTTCCTGCTGAAAAGCTCGCCGCTTTCACAGACAGCCTGCCGTTTTCGCTCACAACCGCACAGACGCGCGTGCTTCGGGAAATTACCGCTGATATGACATCCCCTTACCGAATGAACCGTCTGCTGCAAGGTGATGTCGGTTCAGGGAAAACGGCCGTCGCCGCCATCGCTTTGTACGCTGCGATTTTGTCGGGGTATCAGGGGGCATTAATGGTGCCGACTGAAATTCTGGCCGAACAGCATGCAGATTCTCTCGTATCGTTGTTTGCAAATGAAGATGTAAATATCGCGCTTTTGACGAGTTCTGTCAAAGGAAAGCGGCGCAGGGAGCTTTTGGAGCGGCTTGCTCTCGGAGAGATTGATATTTTAGTAGGGACCCATGCTTTAATCCAGGATGAAGTGGAATTTAAAGCGCTGAGCTTTGTTATTACGGACGAGCAGCACCGGTTCGGGGTCGAACAGCGCAAAAAACTCAAGAATAAAGGTCAGGATCCGGATGTGCTGTTTATGACAGCCACCCCGATTCCGAGAACGCTGGCCATTACCGTCTTCGGAGAAATGGATGTTTCCGTAATAGATGAAATGCCCGCGGGGCGAAAACAAATCGAAACGTATTGGGTGAAACACGACATGCTGGAGCGGATTTTGGCTTTTATAGAAAAAGAGCTGAAGCAGGGAAGGCAAGCCTATATTATCTGCCCGCTCATTGAAGAGTCGGATAAACTGGATGTACAGAATGCGATTGACGTATATAACATGCTGTCTGACGTTTACCGCGGTAAATGGAATGTCGGCCTGATGCACGGGAAGCTCCATTCTGATGAAAAAGATCAGGTGATGAGAGAATTCAGCGCCAATCAATGTCAGGTACTTGTATCAACAACCGTCGTAGAAGTCGGCGTGAACGTGCCGAATGCGACGATTATGGTCATCTATGACGCCGACCGTTTCGGGTTATCTCAGCTCCATCAGCTCCGCGGCCGGGTCGGGCGGGGAGACCACCAATCTTTCTGCATCTTGATGGCAGATCCGAAATCCGAAACCGGGAAGGAACGGATGAGAATCATGTCAGAGACAAACGACGGCTTCGAGCTGTCTGAAAAGGACCTTGAACTGCGCGGCCCCGGTGATTTCTTCGGAAAAAAACAGAGCGGTATGCCCGAGTTCAAGGTGGCGGATATGGTTCATGACTACAGAGCTTTGGAGACGGCCCGCCAGGATGCGGCCAATCTGGTGTCTTCAGAGGCTTTTTGGAAAGATGACGAATACCGCATGCTGCGCGGTCAATTACTTTCAAGCGGCGTCCTGGAAGGGGAGAAATTAAGCTGATTCTGCAAAATTCGGCGGCTTTCAAAAAACAATCATTGCATTCCAATCTATGAGATTATATACTACTATTAGTACCTAGTCTTAATTGTCCGGATGGTGTTTACAGATGAGAAGAAGCAAGAAAGAACGCCAAAAATTATTGCAGCAGACGATCAAATCGACACCCTTCATCACAGATGAAGAATTAGCGGGGAAATTCGGCGTCAGCATTCAGACGATCCGTTTAGACCGCTTAGAGCTCTCAATACCGGAGCTGAGGGAAAGAATTAAAAACGTGGCAGAACAAACGCTTGATGATGAAGTGAAATCACTGTCTTTAGACGAAGTGATCGGTGAAATTATTGATCTGGAGCTTGACGGCCAGGCCATTTCCATATTAGAAGTAAGACGCGAGCATGTCTTCAGCCGCAATCAAATTGCGCGGGGGCATCATTTGTTTGCGCAGGCGAACTCACTCGCCGTAGCCGTCATTGATGATGAGCTGGCGCTGACCGCAAGCGCAAATATCCGCTTTACAAGACAGGTGAAAGAAGGCGAGCGCGTCGTTGCGAAAGCCAAAGTGACGGCAGTCGAAAAAGAAAAAGGCAGAACGGTAGTTGAAGTCAACAGCTATGTGGGAGAAGAAGTCGTGTTCTCCGGCAGCTTTGACATGTACCGTTCAAAACAATCATAAAGGTGGAGCATGCATGAGAATAGCTGTAGATGCAATGGGGGGCGACAACGCACCCAAAGCTGTTATTGACGGAGTAATGAAGAGTATTGAGGCATTTGACGATCTTCATATTACGCTGGTCGGTGACAAGACAACGATAGAATCACACTTGCCAACAACATCAGACCGCATCACTGTGTTGCACGCCGATGAAGTGATTGAACCGACGGATGAACCGGTCCGCGCCGTACGCAGAAAGAAAAACTCTTCTATGGTGCTGATGGCGCAGGAAGTGGCTGAAAACAGAGCGGACGCCTGCATCTCAGCGGGGAATACGGGCGCACTCATGACAGCGGGACTGTTTATCGTCGGCAGAATTAAAGGAATCGACCGGCCTGCGCTTGCGCCGACGCTTCCGACCGTTTCAGGCGACGGTTTCCTTCTTTTGGACGTGGGAGCCAATGTCGATGCCAAACCGGAGCATCTCGTCCAGTACGGAATTATGGGATCTGTATATGCCCGGCAGGTTCTCGGAATCAGCTCGCCCCGCGTCGGATTGTTAAATGTCGGCACGGAAGAAAAGAAAGGAAACGACCTGACAAAAAAGACGTTTGAATTATTAAAAGAAACAAACGTGAATTTTGTCGGAAACGTTGAGGCGAGAGACTTGCTCGAAGGCGCTGCTGACGTCATTGTCACAGACGGCTTTACGGGCAACGTCACGTTGAAAACATTGGAAGGTTCAGCGTTATCGATTTTCAAAATGCTGAAAGATACACTGACTTCAAGTTTTGTTTCTAAGCTCGCAGCGGGAGTGCTGAAGCCGAAGCTGATGGAAATGAAACTGAAAATGGACTATTCTGAGTACGGCGGGGCGAGTCTTTTCGGTTTGAAAGCGCCCGTCGTTAAAGCGCACGGCTCTTCTGACGCACGCGCTGTTTACCATGCGCTGCGCCAGGCGAGAGAAATGGTCAGCCAAAACGTGGCCGCATTTATAGAAGAAGAAGTAAAAGAAGAAAAAACAGATGAGTAGTCTGGAGGTTACCGCATCATGAGTAAGATTGCATTTTTATTTCCCGGACAGGGATCACAATATATCGGTATGGGAAAAGACCTGTACGAACGCGAAGAAGCGTCAAAAGGTATTTTTGATGAAGCGGATGAAACGCTTGAAACAAAGCTGAGCTCGCTCATTTTTGAAGGCGACGCCGAAGAATTAACCCTTACATACAATGCGCAGCCTGCGCTGTTGACAACGAGCATCGCCGTATTGGAAAAGTTTAAAGAATCCGGCATCACGCCTGATTTCACCGCCGGCCACAGCCTCGGAGAATATTCGGCGCTTGTTGCGGCGGGAGCGATGACATTTAAGGATGCCGTTTACACGGTAAGAAAACGGGGAGAATTCATGAATGAAGCCGTGCCGGCCGGAGAAGGCGCCATGGCCGCTATTCTCGGCATGGATGCGGAGTCCTTGAAAAAGGTAACGGATCAAGTGACGGAAAACGGTCATCTCGTACAGCTTGCAAACTTGAACTGCCCCGGCCAGATCGTCATTTCCGGAACGGCAAAAGGCGTGGAGCTGGCTTCAGAAGAAGCGAAAAACAACGGAGCAAAACGGGCAATCCCATTAGAAGTAAGCGGACCGTTCCATTCTGAATTAATGAAGCCGGCAGCGCAAAAACTCGAGGAGGTGCTCAGCGCCTGTGAGTTAAAAAATGCGGCTGTTCCCGTGATTTCAAACGTTTCGGCTGACGTTATGACAGAAAAAGACGATATCAAGAAAAAACTGATCGAACAGCTGTACTCACCTGTTCGCTTTGAAGAAACCATTAACAAACTGATTGACGAAGGCGTCACGACGTTTGTTGAAATCGGGCCGGGAAAAGTGCTTTCAGGCCTTGTGAAAAAGGTGAACCGCCGCCTTAAAACAATCGCGGTTTCTGACCATGAAACCATCGAACTGGCGATTCAAACGCTGAAGGAGGAGAATCAGGATGCTTAATGAAAAAACAGCAGTGGTAACGGGAGCGTCCCGCGGAATCGGGCGGGCGATCGCGCTTGATCTTGCGAAAAACGGCTGTAACGTAGTAGTCAACTACTCCGGGAATGAAGCGAAAGCGAACGAAGTCGTAGATGAAATCAAATCTTTGGGCCGAAACGCGATCGCGGTAAAAGCCGATGTATCAAATTCCGAAGAAGTACAAAACATGATGAAAGAGGCTGTCGCTGCATTTTCTTCAATCGACATTCTCGTGAACAATGCGGGGATCACAAAAGACAATCTTCTGATGAGAATGAAAGAAAATGAATGGGATGACGTCATTAACATTAACTTAAAAGGTGTATTCAACTGCACGAAAGCCGTGACAAGACAGATGATGAAACAGCGCTCCGGCCGGATTATCAACGTATCATCAATCGTCGGCGTCAGCGGAAACCCCGGCCAGGCAAACTATGTGGCGGCAAAAGCCGGTGTAATCGGCTTAACGAAGTCATCAGCCAAAGAGCTTGCGAGCCGAAATATTACGGTCAATGCCATTGCTCCGGGCTTTATTTCCACGGATATGACGGACAAGCTTTCTAAAGAAGTCCAAGATGAAATGCTGAAGCAGATTCCGCTCGCGCGTTTCGGTGATCCTTCCGATATCAGCAGCGTTGTTACGTTCCTTGCTTCTGAAGGATCGCGTTATATGACGGGCCAAACCCTTCATATTGACGGCGGAATGGTGATGTAAAGATTTGTTTTTAAAATTTCATCCTAGTTTCTCTAGTTTTTTAAAAACGAATCCTCTATAATACTTGAGGGGAGGTGAATTGCTATGGCAGATACATTAGAGCGTGTAACGAAAATCATCGTAGACCGCCTTGGCGTTGATGAAGCTGACGTCAAACTTGAAGCTTCTTTCAAGGAAGACTTAGGTGCTGATTCCCTAGATGTAGTTGAGCTTGTTATGGAACTTGAAGACGAGTTTGATATGGAGATTTCTGACGAAGATGCTGAAAAGATTGCAACAGTCGGCGACGCTGTGAACTACATACAAAACCAGCAATAAGCTGATGCTAAAAGTCCCGCCTGACAGCGGGGCTTTAGCCCTTTAATCGTTCGGTTACCGGCGTCTGACGCTGTACGCGCTGCCGATTCCGTTTACGGCGGGGAGCGCGGTGAACCTGATGTGCCTATGGAGGTTACTATGTCAAAACACTCACATTTTAAAGATAAAAAAAAGTTCTATAAAAAAATAGAGCAATTTAAAGAGTTCCAAGAACGGATTTCGGTTCATTTTCAAAACGAGAAACTTTTGTATCAAGCATTTACACATTCATCTTATGTGAATGAGCATCGGAAAAAGCCGTATGAAGACAATGAAAGGCTTGAATTTTTAGGTGACGCTGTTTTGGAACTGACGATCTCCCAATTCTTATTTGCCAAATATCCGGCCATGAGTGAAGGAGATTTGACGAAGCTGAGAGCCGCTATCGTATGCGAGCCGTCACTCGTCTCACTTGCCCATGAATTGTCATTCGGCGATCTTGTTCTCTTGGGAAAAGGAGAAGAAATGACGGGCGGCAGAAAGCGTCCTGCGCTTTTAGCGGATGTGTTTGAAGCGTTTATCGGCGCACTGTATCTGGATCAGGGCCTTGACCCGGTTCAGCAATTCCTGAAAGTGTACGTGTTCCCTAAAATAAACGATGGTGCTTTTTCTCATGTGATGGATTTCAAAAGCCAGCTTCAAGAATTTGTACAGCGGGACGGAAAAGGATCGCTTGAGTACAAAATTCTCAATGAAAAAGGGCCTGCCCACAACCGGGAATTCGAGGCGCTAGTCTCTCTTAAAGGTGAGGCGCTCGGTATCGGGAACGGACGTTCCAAAAAAGAAGCCGAGCAGCATGCGGCACAGGAAGCTCTTGCAAAATTGCAAAAACATCATACGAAACAATAAAATCCCCCTGTATCCCTAGGGGGATTTCAGTATGTCTGCGCCTGATATAAGCGGGTGATTATGATAATATTGAGATACTTATACGATAAGGAGGATCTGGGATGTTCCTCAAACGTTTAGACGTTATAGGATTTAAATCATTTGCAGAACGGATATCCGTTGACTTTGTAAAAGGCGTCACGGCCGTTGTCGGTCCGAACGGCAGCGGAAAGAGCAACATTACCGAAGCCATCCGCTGGGTGCTCGGCGAACAATCAGCCCGCTCGCTTCGGGGCGGAAAAATGGAAGATATCATTTTTGCGGGAAGTGATTCGCGCAAGCGGCTGAACCTTGCCGAAGTCACGTTAACGCTTGATAATGAAGATCATTTTCTCCCGATCGATTATCACGAAGTCAGCGTGACGAGACGGGTGTACCGTTCCGGAGAGAGTGAATTTCTCATCAACAATCAGCAGTGCCGTTTGAAAGACATCATTGACTTATTTATGGACTCCGGGCTCGGAAAAGAAGCATTCTCTATTATCAGCCAGGGGAAAGTCGAAGAGATTCTCAGCAGCAAAGCGGAAGACCGCCGCAGTATTTTTGAAGAAGCGGCCGGCGTGCTGAAATATAAAACAAGAAAGAAAAAAGCGGAAAACAAACTGTTTGAGACGCAGGATAACTTAAACAGGGTGGAAGATATTCTCCACGAGCTTGAAGATCAGGTCGAACCGCTGAAAATCCAGGCTTCAATCGCCAAGGACTACTTAGAAAAAAAGAAAGAGCTTGAGCATGTCGAAATTGCCCTTACAGCCTTTGATATCGAAGAACTGCATGGCAGATGGTCGGGTTTAAAAGACAAGGTGCAGGCTGCTAAAGAAGAAGAATTGGCGGAATCATCGGCTCTATCCGCAAAAGAAGCGATGATAGAAGAGACGAGAGATAAAATCCACGCGCTTGATGAATCCGTCAACGAGCTGCAGCAGGTTCTGCTCGTGACAAGTGAAGAGCTGGAAAAGCTGGAAGGCCGGAAAGAAGTGCTGAAAGAGCGCAAAAAAAACGCCGCGCAAAACCGGGAACAGCTTGAGGAATCCGTTACACATTACACGAACAAAGAAGCCGAACTGAAAGCGGACATTGAAAAACAGTCTGCCGTCTATGATAAGCTGCGTGCGGAAGTGAAGCGGTTAAACGCCCAAGTGAAAGAAAAGCAGCAGGCTCTCAGTCTGCATAATGAAAATGTAGAAGAGAAAATTGAACAATTAAAAAGCGATTACTTTGAATTGTTAAACAGCCAGGCGTCGATTCGCAACGAGCTGCAGCTTTTAGATGACCAGATGTCCCAATCTGCGGTCCAGCAGGCGAGACTGACCGCAAACAATGAAAAATATCTTGAAGAACGTAACGATATTACAGTCCGCAAAGCGGCGTGCGAAGAAGAATTGGCCGCCGTTGAAGAGGATATTCACAATCAGGTCGTCCGCTTTCGCGAAGTTCAGACAGCATATGAACAGAAAAAACGCCAGTATGAAAAGAAAGAATCAGCGCTGTATCAGGCATATCAATTTGTCCAGCAGGCCAGATCCAAAAAAGATATGCTTGAAACGATGCAAGGCGATTTTTCAGGATTTTACCAAGGCGTAAAAGAAGTGCTGAAGCAGAAAGAGCAGCTCGGCGGCATCCGCGGCGCCGTTCTCGAACTGATTGCCACCGAACAAAAATATGAAACGGCGATCGAGATTGCACTCGGCGCAGCGGCGCAGCACGTTGTCACAGACGATGAGCAGGCGGCGCGGAAAGCGATTCAATATTTAAAACAGAATTCCTTCGGCCGCGCGACGTTCCTGCCGCTTACGGTTATGAAACCGCGCCAGCTCCAAACCCGTGATGAACAGACGGCTCAGAAGCATCCGTCTTTCCTCGGCACAGCGAGCGGGCTTGTCACATATGATGCCGCGTATCGGAATGTCATTCAAAACCTTCTCGGCACCGTGCTGATCACTGAAGATTTAAAAGGCGCGAATGAACTGGCCAAGCTTCTCGGGCACCGCTACCGCATCGTGACGCTTGAGGGAGATGTCGTCAATCCAGGCGGATCAATGACAGGCGGCGCGGTCAAAAAGAAAAACAATTCTCTGCTCGGCAGAAGCCGTGAGCTTGAGACGGTGACTGCGCGGCTTGCCGAAATGGAAGAAAAAACAGCTCTGCTCGAAAAAGAGGTCAAAACGCTGAAGCAGGCCATTCAAGAGCTTGAACATACGCTGAGCGGTCTCCGTGAAGACGGTGAATCTTACAGAACAAAGCAGCAGGATGTAAAAGGCAGGCTGTATGAACTCGAAGTCGCTGAAAAGAACATCAATACCCATCTGGAGCTTTACGATCAGGAGAAAGCATCACTGACGGAAAGCAGCCGGGAAAAAGAGACGCGCAAATCAGCTCTGGAAGAACAGCTGAGTGAGGCATCCGGCCAGCTGAAAGAGCTTGAGGAAGAGATGGAAAGGCTGACAAAACAAAAGCAGACCCTATCCTCAACAAAAGAAACGCTCTCTCATGAACTGACGGAATGTAAAGTGGCTGCTGCGAAAAAAGAACAGGCTTGTTCGAGTGAAGAAGACAACCTCAAACGGCTGAAAAAAGAGCTTGAAGAAACGCAGCTCGCTCTGAAAGAAACACGGGAAGATTTAAGCCTCCTGACCTCAGAGATGACGTCCAGCACAAGCGGTGAGGAGCAGCTTGAAAAAGCAGCCCATCACAAGCTTCACGATAAAACGAGAACGATCGAATTGATCGCCAGCCGGCGCGACCAGCGTGTGAAGCTCCAGCGGGCTCTTGATACGAACGAGCTTGAACTGAAAGAGATGAAGCGTCTGTATAAGCAAAAAACAGACATTCTGAAAGATGAAGAGGTAAAACTCGGCCGGATGGAAGTTGAGCTTGATAATCTCTTGCAGTATTTACGCGAGGAATACAGCTTATCCTTTGAAGGAGCAAAAGAACAATATCAGCTCGAACTCGAGCCTGAAGAGGCGAGAAAACGGGTCAAACTGATCAAGCTTTCAATTGAAGAGCTCGGAACGGTCAATCTCGGCAGCATCGATGAATTTGAAAGAGTAAACGAACGGTATCAGTTTTTAACAGAGCAGAAAAATGACCTGACGGAAGCGAAAAATACACTGTTTCAAGTCATTGAAGAAATGGATTCTGAAATGACGAAGCGATTCCATGAAACGTTTATCCAGATCCGTTCTCAATTCAACGACGTGTTCCGTTCTTTATTCGGAGGAGGACGGGCTGAACTGAAGCTGACTGATCCGAATGATCTTCTTAATTCCGGGGTGGACATTATCGCGCAGCCTCCGGGTAAAAAACTGCAAAACTTAAATCTTTTGTCAGGGGGAGAACGGGCGCTGACTGCCATTGCCCTTTTATTCTCCATTCTGAAAGTAAGGCCCGTGCCGTTCTGCGTCCTTGATGAAGTGGAAGCTGCGCTTGATGAAGCCAATGTATTCAGGTTTGCGCAATATTTAAAAAAATACAGCGGCGACAGCCAGTTTATCGTCATCACCCACAGAAAAGGCACCATGGAAGAAGCGGATGTCCTCTACGGTGTTACGATGCAGGAATCCGGCGTTTCCCGAATGGTTTCGGTCAAACTGGAAGAAACAAAAGAATTCGTTCAGTAACGAGGAAAGAGGTTGAAAGATGAGCTTTTTTAAAAAATTAAAAGAGAAAATCACGAAACAGACAGACTCCGTCTCTGAAAAATTTAAAGATGGTCTTGAAAAAACAAGAAATTCCTTCTCAAATAAAGTGAACGAACTCGTCTCCCGCTACCGGAAAGTCGACGAGGATTTCTTCGAAGAGCTTGAGGAAGTGCTGATTGGCGCTGACGTAGGTTTTACAACCGTCATGGAGCTGATTGATGAGCTCAAAAAAGAAGTGAAGCTGAAAAACATCCAGGATCCTCAGGAAGTGCAGTCCGTCATTTCTGAAAAGCTTGTCGACATTTATAACAGCGGCGACGAACAGATTTCTGAATTAAATATTCAGGACGGGCGCCTGAACGTTATTCTGCTTGTCGGGGTAAACGGCGTCGGAAAAACGACAACGATCGGAAAACTTGCCCATAAGCTGAAGAATGAAGGCAAATCCGTTGTGCTCGCTGCCGGAGACACCTTCAGAGCCGGGGCGATTGAACAGCTTGAAGTGTGGGGGGAGCGTACAGGCGTGCCTGTCATTAAACAGGCTGCCGGAAGCGACCCTGCTGCGGTTATTTATGATGCCGTACACGCGGCTAAAGCAAGAGGAGCGGATGTGCTGATTTGTGATACGGCCGGCCGCCTTCAGAATAAAGTAAACTTAATGAAAGAGCTTGAAAAAGTCAAACGCGTCATCGAACGCGAAGTGCCTGAGGCTCCGCATGAGGTTCTCCTTGCGCTGGACGCGACGACAGGCCAAAATGCGATGGCGCAGGCGAAAGAATTCTCCAAAGCGACGAATGTGACGGGTATCGCGTTAACGAAGCTTGACGGCACCGCTAAAGGCGGTATCGTCCTGGCGATCCGCAATGAGCTTCACATCCCCGTGAAACTGGTCGGCCTCGGAGAAAAGGTTGACGATCTCCAGCGGTTTGATGCAGAATCTTACGTATACGGTCTCTTTTCTGATTTAGTTGAAAAAGCCGAGGATTAATGAATAAAAAACGAGTATAAAATGGACGGTTTTATACTCGTTTTTTTATACGCATTGATAGATCGGAATGGAGGGGGCAATTGTTGGACAAATGGCTGAAAGCTGAATTGGAAAGTAAGATCGGCGCGATAAACCATATGTCGCTGTTGGATGAACAGGGAGGCACTTCAACCGTTCGAAAAATAGTGGCCGGCCAAGACGCATTTCTGCTGAAAAGTTCTTTTCAACAGAAGTATCGGGAATGGTTAATGAGAGAAGCCTTCGTTTTACAAAAACTGACGGAAACTCGTCGTCTGCCTGTTCCTATTTATTATGGGATGATACAGGAACAGCATGCCAGCCATATCATCATGTCATTTGAGGATGGAATCACCCTGACTTCGGCTTTAAGAAAAGCAAAAGGGGATACCGAAGAGAAAAAGCTGATCAAAAGTTTCGGCCGGTTTCTGCAACGGCTGCATGAAACCGAAATGGTCTCTGGTTTACAGCCGGAATCAGACTGGCTCGATCTGCAAATCAAACGAGCCGGGGAATATGTCAAAAAAGGACAGGCTGAAGGAAGTGCAGAGCTTTTGAAGGAATTGGACAGGTACAGGCCTGTTCCTGTTCAGCAGACAATGATTCACGGTGACTGCACGACTGATAATGTGCTGGTGAAAGACGGAGAGGTCTATCTGTTTATCGATGCTGCGGGAATATCGGCGGGAGATCCGCGATATGATGAATCATTAGCGATCAGTCATTTTGTCACAAATGAAGCATGCCTCAATGCTTTTTACGAAGGCTATTGCCGCTATCGTGTATCAAAACAAGAATTCGAGTATTTTAACGACGGTCTATATGAATTTTTTTAAAAAAACTTATTATGTAAAAAGAGCATCCTGCTTTGACAAGATAAAAACTTGACACACGCTCTGAAACCATGTAAACTAAGTTTTTGTAAAGGGATTTGACTTAACAAAGGGGAGAGCTCAAATGTCGCTCGAAAAAACGACGAGAATGAACTATTTATTTGACTTCTATCAGTCGTTGCTGACGTCAAAACAAAAGAGCTATATGTCGCTTTATTATCTGGACGATTTCTCCCTTGGTGAAATAGCCGAAGAGTATGACGTTTCAAGGCAAGCCGTTTACGATAACATCAAACGGACTGAAGCGATGCTTGAACAATATGAAGAAAAACTGCTCCTTTTTAAAAAGTTTCAGGAGCGTAAAGAAATGTTTACAAAGCTGAAAGAGCTTGCTTCCGGTTTGCAGGAAGAGGAAAAAATGACGGCTCTGATTGAAGCGCTTGAGAAATTAGATTAGGAGGCGGCAAACAATGGCATTTGAAGGATTAGCCGACCGACTGCAAAAGACGATTTCAAAAATCCGCGGAAAAGGAAAAGTCAGCGAACAAGACGTAAAAGAGATGATGCGTGAAGTTCGTCTTGCGCTTCTTGAGGCTGACGTTAACTTTAAAGTCGTAAAGGATTTTGTGAAAAAAGTAAGTGAACGGGCTGTCGGACAGGACGTTATGCAGAGTCTGACACCCGGTCAGCAGGTTATTAAAGTCGTAAAAGAAGAGCTTACCGAGCTGATGGGCGGCGAAGAAAGCAAAATTGCCGTCGCCAAACGCCCGCCGACCGTTATTATGATGGTCGGGCTCCAAGGTGCCGGTAAAACGACAACCACGGGGAAGCTTGCCAACCTGCTGCGCAAAAAACATAACCGCAAACCGCTGCTCGTGGCTGCGGATATTTACCGACCCGCCGCGATTAAACAGCTGGAAACACTGGGGAAACAGCTTGATATGCCGGTCTTTTCGCTTGGCGATCAGGTCAGCCCGGTGGAAATCGCCAGACAGGCGATTGAAAAAGCGAAGGAAGAGCATCATGATTATGTGATTTTAGATACCGCCGGACGGCTGCACATCGATCATGAACTGATGGATGAGCTCTCCGGCGTAAAGGAAGTCGCAAATCCTGAGGAAATTTTCCTTGTCGTCGACTCAATGACCGGTCAGGATGCGGTAAACGTCGCCAAAAGCTTTAATGACCAGCTCGGTTTAACGGGCGTCATTTTAACAAAGCTTGACGGGGATACCCGCGGAGGTGCGGCGCTTTCTATCCGCGCGGTCACCGAAACGCCGATTAAATTCGCCGGAATGGGAGAAAAGCTCGATGCTCTTGAAGCGTTCCATCCTGAACGGATGGCATCCCGGATTCTCGGAATGGGTGACGTGCTGACCTTGATTGAAAAAGCTCAGGCGACCGTTGATGAAGACAAAGCCAAAGAGCTTGAGCAGAAAA
This sequence comes from Bacillus sp. FSL K6-2865, assembly GCF_040311405.1. Taxonomy (NCBI): domain Bacteria; kingdom Bacillati; phylum Bacillota; class Bacilli; order Caryophanales; family Bacillaceae; genus Bacillus; species Bacillus sp. FSL K6-2865. The sequence goes on from NZ_CP152036.1 coordinate 1,629,839, forward strand.
TGAGAACGATGAGCTTCACATTGGATGATTTTCTGGAGCAGCTCGGCCAGGTCCGAAACATGGGTCCTCTTGACGAACTGCTGCAAATGATGCCCGGCGCAGGCAAAATGAAAGGCTTAAAAAACATCCAAGTCGATGAAAAACAGCTGAATCATGTGGAAGCGATCATTAAATCAATGACTGTTCTTGAAAAAGAACAGCCGGATATTATTAACGCCAGCCGGCGGAAGCGGATTGCCAAAGGAAGCGGAACATCCGTTCAGGAAGTCAACCGTCTTTTAAAGCAGTTTGAGGAAATGAAAAAAATGATGAAGCAGATGACCAACATGTCAAAAGGGAAGAAAAAAGGCTTTAAATTACCTTTTATGTAATCGGTTATACATGATAAAACCGTTGTTAAGAAAAAACACTTTACAAACACTTTTATCATTGTTAATATACTATCTTGTTGAAATATTTTCGGAGGTGCTAGTAAAATGGCAGTAAAAATTCGTTTAAAACGTATGGGAGCAAAAAAATCTCCTTTCTATCGTATTGTTGTAGCAGATTCTCGTTCACCGCGTGACGGCCGTTTCATCGAAACAGTCGGCACATACAACCCGGTTGCAAAGCCGGCTGAAGTGAAAATCAACGAAGAGCTTGCTCTTAAATGGCTTCAAACAGGAGCTAAACCTTCTGATACAGTCCGCAACTTGTTCTCAAGCCAAGGAATTATGGAAAAATTCCACAACGCTAAACAAGGCAAGTAATGACTGATCAGAACTTGGAAGATTTGATTGTCAGCATTGTGGCTCCGCTTGTCGACCATCCGGAAGACATAACGGTCACAAAGGAAGAGACTGATCAAAAGATTGCGCTGCGCTTATCTGTCAATAAGTCAGATACCGGTAAGATTATCGGAAAGCAAGGCCGGACTGCAAGAGCGATTCGAACCGTCGTTTTTGCAGCTGGCGCACAGTCTTCTAAGAAAGTTCAATTTGAAATATTTGACTGAAAAAGGGAGAGGGCCGGCACCTCCCCTTTTTTTACACGTAAAAAAGGCAAATGAACAGAAATATGTTGGAAGAGTGGGGAGTCTGGTCCTATGCAGATTATTCACAGGGTAACCGTTATGCAGGTTCTGACCGAGCAAAGCAAGGAAAAGCTTTTGGCCTCTTTTGCAGAAAAAAAGCAAACGCTTGAACGAGAATGCAGCCAGCTCTATTTTCAGCTTAGAAAACATGAAAAAGATCAGCAGAATCCCGATGTAGCGGAATCTTTTAAAAAAGCCATTGAGAAAAGACAAGACAAAATCAAAATGATCGATTTCCAAATAAGCCAGACAGAGTCGCTCCCGCTTGGAAGCGAAGTGAAGGAAAAGGAGATCGATGCGCTGCTTTCAATCAATGTCGGTGATAACTGGCATGAAAAAACAGCGGCAAATACCATCGTCATAAAAGACGGGGTAGTAATTGAAATCCGCCCGAGGTGATAATATGACAAACAGATGGTTTAATGTAGGCAAAATTGTAAATACCCACGGCATTAAAGGCGAAGTGCGGGTCATTTCTAAAACGGACTTTGCCGAAGAACGGTACAAGCCCGGCAATACGCTCTATTTGTTTGCGGAAGGGGTTGCGGAGCCAATCAAAGTAACGGTCAGCGTCCACAGGCTTCACAAGCAGTTTCATCTGCTGCAATTCAAAGAAATGCCGAGTCTCAATGAAGTCGAACACCTAAGAAACATGGTGATCAAAGTCCCTGAAGAAGACTTGGGAGAGCTTGAAGAAGATGAATTTTATTTTCATGAAATCATTGGCTGCGAGGTTGTGTCAGAAGACGGGGAACTGATCGGCACAGTGAAGGAAATCTTGACGCCCGGGGCTAATGACGTATGGGTGGTTGCAAGAAAAGGCAAAAAAGATGCGCTCATTCCGTATATTGCTTCTGTGGTAAAGGATATTAATATAAATGAGAAGAAAATTAAGATTCATGTAATGGAAGGGTTAATAGACGAATGAAAATCGACTTTTTAACACTGTTTCCCGAAATGTTTCAAGGGGTGCTCGGCTCCTCCATTCTGCAAAAAGCACAGGAAAAAGAGGCTGTCCGTTTTGACGTCATCAATTTCCGGGCTTTTTCGGATAATAAACACCAAACGGTTGATGATTACCCGTACGGCGGGGGAGCCGGGATGGTGTTAAAGCCGCAGCCCGTATTTGATGCGGTTGAAAAGCTGACAGCCGGTACGGACGCCAAGCCGCGCATTATTCTCGTCTGCCCGCAAGGTGAGCGTTATACGCAGAAGAAAGCCGAGGAGCTGGCACAAGAGGAACATCTCATGTTTATTTGCGGACATTATGAAGGGTATGATGAACGGATCCGGGAACATCTTGTCACTGATGAAATCTCCATCGGGGATTTTGTGCTGACCGGGGGAGAGCTCCCTGCCATGATGATTGCCGACAGCGTTGTCAGGCTTTTGCCGGGCGTCCTCGGAAAAGAAGCATCCCACGTGGAGGATTCCTTCAGCACGGGGCTTTTAGAGCATCCGCACTATACGAGGCCTGCAGATTATAGAGGCTTAAAAGTGCCTGAGACCCTTTTGTCGGGCAACCATGCCAAAATACAAGAATGGCGAAATAAAGAATCAATCAGAAGAACCTTTTTAAGACGTCCCGATCTTCTTGAAAACTATCCTCTCACTGATGAGCAAAGAAAATGGATTTCCGAGTGGGAAAACGAATAGATTCTATTGCGCAGGCGATGAAGATATGATAAGATACTACTTGTGGCTTAAGGAGGCTTATCCTTCAGAAGCTTGAAAACGATGTTCCGCTGTGCCTTGCAGTTGTGGCCAAGAGCATCTGTTGGAAGGAGTTGAAAACGATGCAAAAACTAATTCAAGATATCACAAAAGAACAGCTTCGCACTGATCTTCCTGCGTTCCGTCCTGGTGACACTTTACGTGTACACGTAAAAGTTGTTGAGGGTAACCGTGAGCGTATCCAGATCTTCGAAGGTGTTGTGATCAAGCGTCGTGGTGGTGGAATCAGCGAAACGTTCACAGTTCGTAAGATTTCTTACGGTGTTGGCGTTGAACGTACATTCCCTGTACACACACCAAAAATCGCGAAAATCGAAGTTGTACGTTACGGTAAAGTACGTCGCGCTAAGCTTTACTACCTGCGTGAACTTCGCGGAAAAGCGGCTCGTATTAAAGAAATCAGACGATAATGATAACGAACGAAAAGAGCTTGTTACCCGTAACAGGCTCTTTTTTTATATGAAATTTGTAAAAGCGGAACAAGCAACGTAAAATACATAAGAGATCATCGGAACATCCGGTTCCGGTAAATAAGGCAGGTGTCGAAGTCACATGACCATTCAATGGTTCCCGGGCCATATGGCTAAAGCGAGACGGGAAGTAACAGAAAAACTGAAATTAATTGATATCGTATACGAATTGGTGGATGCGAGAATCCCGATGTCATCGAGAAATCCGATGATTGAGGAGATTTTAAAAAATAAGCCGCGCATTATGCTTTTAAATAAAGCCGATAAGGCGGATGCGGCTGTGACTGCTCAGTGGAAGGACCACTTTCAGGAACAGGGCATTCCCTCTCTTTCAATAAACTCCGTTAACGGGCAGGGACTGCATCAAATCGTGCCGTCATCGAAAGAGCTGCTGAAAGATAAGTTCGATAAAATGAAAGCAAAAGGTGTCAGGCCAAGAGCAATCCGCGCATTAATCATCGGCATTCCGAATGTCGGCAAGTCTACGCTCATTAACCGGCTGGCCAAAAAAAACATTGCCAAGACGGGAGACAGGCCCGGCATTACCACTTCACAGCAGTGGGTAAAGGTAGGCAAGGAATTAGAGCTGCTCGATACACCGGGAATTTTATGGCCTAAATTTGAAGATGAGCTTGTCGGCTTGCGCCTGGCGATCACCGGGGCGATTAAAGATACGATTATCAACCTGCAGGATGTGGCCGTCTTCGGGCTGCGCTTTCTGGAAGAGCATTATCCCGACCGCTTGAAGGAGCGCTACGGATTTCAGGAAATCCCTGAGGATATCGCCGCTCTTTTCGACGCGATCGGTGAAAAACGCGGCTGTTTGATGGGCGGCGGAATGGTTGACTATGATAAAACAACGGAAGTCATCATTCGGGACATCCGGACGGAAAAATTCGGCAGGCTTTCATTTGAAACACCATCAGAATAAAGACGCGCAGCGATGCGGGTCTTTATTTTTTCCGCAGAATACCGATATACATAATGTAAGGGAGAAGAGAACGTGAATACATTAACCGTAAAAAGCGTAAAAGAACGCCTGCAAGAGGTCAGGGACGAAAGCGACCCCTTCCTTGCCCAATGTGAGAAAGACCCGAGAAAAAGCGTACAGACGCTTTTAGAGCAATGGCTGAAAAAGCACGCGAAGGAAAAAGCTCTTAAAGAGCAATGGCTGAACATGACGGCATACGAAAGACTGTCATCCAAAAAGGGCTTCCGCTTGATTGCGGGTGTTGACGAAGCCGGAAGAGGGCCGCTTGCCGGACCGGTTGTCGCCGGCGCCGTCATTTTGCCGGCAGAATGCGAGATTCTCGGTCTCACGGACTCGAAGAAATTGTCGGAAAAGAAGCTCGAGGAGTATTACAGCCGGATCACGGAAGAAGCGGCGGCTGTAGGAGTCGGCATTGTCCATGCGGACGTCATTGACCGGATCAACATTTATGAGGCCGCGAGACTGGCGATGGTAAAAGCCGTCAATGCTTTAACGGAAACACCTGATTATCTGCTTGTTGATGCCATGACCCTTCCGCTTGACATTCCGCAGTCATCAGTTATAAAAGGGGATGCCAAAAGCGTGTCAATTGCCGCCGGAGCCTGCATAGCAAAAGTAACGCGGGACCGTCTCATGGCTGAGTACGCCAAAGCCTACCCCATGTACGGCTTTGAAAAAAATAAAGGCTACGGAACGAAAGAACATCTTGAAGCTCTTCAGGCATACGGACCGACAACTATTCACCGAAAAACGTTCGCTCCCGTTCAATCTTATTGTTAGAAAAGAGGCTTAAGACATGAACATAAGCGGCGAAATCCAAGCGGCTTTCAGACAGCTGACGGCGGAAATCCCTCCGGACCGGCAAGACGGCGGTAAAGACAGCGGCGCTCAAAGGCTGCTGTTAGGGAAGGTTCTCCGTTTGCTGGACGATCAAAGCGCTCTTATCCAAATCGGCGGCCGGACGATGCAGGGAAAACTTGAAACCGCCCTTCGTCCGCAGGCGTATTACTGGTTTTCTTATGACAAACAGCCGGCGGAAAAAACGGGCCGGCTTCATGTCATTGACCAATTCGAAGGAAGCCCGAAAACTGTTCAGGAAGCGGCGGGAAGACTGTTAAACGCTCTTTCCGTCAAACCAGGCCCTGTGTCTCTGCAGATTGCCGAAACGTTTATGCAGCAGAAGCTGCCGATGACGGAAAACAGCCTCAAAGCCTGCATCCGCTGGGCTGAATCGCTTCCGGCCGCCGAATTGAAAAAAGCGGCGGAAACAATCGTATTTGCGCTGAAACGGGAAATGCCCGCACATCCGGAAGTCTTGTCAGCCATTCATGCCGTTAAATATCCGGTTCCGACCCGGCGCCTCCTCTCAGGACTGCTTCAGGCAATCAATCAGGATCCGCAATCGGCAAAAGAGCTGTCTGTGCTCAAAGAAGCGGTTTCTGACGTGTTAAACGCGGAAACGGATCTTCATGCAGAACGTCTCTTGAAGAAGCTTGCCGAGGCTGCACGCATGCCGCTCTCAGAAACCGGGCTGATGCATGAAGGAGAACGGACGGAATTAAAACAATCACCATTTGTCCGAGAGACTCGTGAAAACGGAAAGGCAGTCTCAAGCCAATCTTCTCCTCCGAGTGCACGGACAGATACGGAACTGCCTGAAAAAACAGCAAAACAGATTATAGAGAAATTAATGACATCGGCAGAAAAAACTGAAAACCGTCCCGTAAAAGTAACGGCGGAGATCATTAAGGCTTTCATTTCTCAAGAAGAAAAAACATTTAAAGCAGCACCTGTTCTTCAAAACGTACATCTGACAGAACAGGAGACGGCTGTTTTCGAAAAAGCCGCTCAGCTCACCGAATTGAAATATGCGGAAAAACATGATGTATTAAGCCTTTTGCAGAAAATCAAAAAAGGACTGGGCACGCGTGATGAATTATCATTCATTACAGCGCTTGAAAAAGGCGTGTCTCCGCAGCCGGAGAAACAAGCGCTGAAAACGGCCCTCCAAGCCGTCCGGACGCTTCAAGAAGCGCCCCAATCCGTTAAACAAGAGGCGGAACCGCTTATTCATAAATTAAACGGCCAGCTGTTTATTGAGCAGCATAACCCTTCTTTTACGCAGATGGTGCTGTCATTTCCGCTGGGAGCGTCCGCGTATGAGAATGACATCACAGTTCTCTTTAAAGGACGGAAGAAGCCGGACGGAAAACTCGATCCGTCACATTGCAGGCTCCTGTTTTTGCTGCATCTTGAAACACTGCAAGAAACCGTTGTGGACTGCATGATTCAGCAAAATGTAATGACCATTACGGTTGAGACTGATTTTGAGCTTCAGGCGGCCATCGACCCTCTCGTACCGGCTTTAAAAGAAGCCATAAAAGAAACGGGCTTCAGCCTGTCAGGCGTCACGGCTAAAAAATGGCGCCCGAAAGACCAGAGCGCTCTTGTGGAAGAGTTTATAGAAAAAGACGGCGGAAGAAAAGTGGATGTGAAAATATGAAAGAGCAAACGCCGTTAAGAAGAGCTGTCGCCCTGCATTACGACCGGCAGAAAGACCAAGTCCCGAAGGTTGTCGCAACAGGCAGGGGGCACGTGGCGGAAAATATTATAAAAGAAGCTGAGAAGGCTGGGGTCCCCATTCAGGAAGACAGAACCCTTGTCGAATTAATGCGCCATTTGACGGTTGACGATCAGATACCGGAGGCGCTCTATGAAACCGTTGCCGAAATTTTTTCATTTGTTTACAGACTGGACGAAACCCTGAAAAACGAAAAATAAGGACCATTCATTTCCCGGACTCCGTTTAAATTTATATTTTCAATAAAATAAAAGTTAGAATGTTTGGAAGGATATAAAGATTTTGTTTTGAACCCTAGACAATTCTTCCAGTATTATATAGAATGAAAGCGCAGTCTATTTTTAGTTTTGCTACATAAGTTAGGAGGATGGGAAATGAATATCCATGAGTACCAGGGAAAAGAAGTCCTCAGAAAATACGGGGTGTCTGTTCCTGAAGGTAAAGTGGCTTTTACAGCAGAGGAAGCAGTTGAAAAAGCAGAGAGCCTGTCAAGCTCGGTTTATGTCGTAAAGGCGCAAATCCATGCTGGCGGCCGCGGCAAAGCTGGTGGGGTAAAGATTGCAAAAACAAAAGATGAAGTGAAAGAGTATGCCGAAGAACTGTTAGGCAAGACGCTCGTCACACATCAAACGGGTCCGGACGGACAAGTAATAAAACGCTTACTTATTGAAGAAGGCTGCGATATTAAAAAGGAATACTATGTCGGGCTTGTACTTGACCGTGCTACTTCAAGAATCGTTTTAATGGCGTCTGAAGAAGGCGGAACGGAGATTGAAGAAGTAGCGGAAAAAACACCTGAAAAAATTAAAAAAGCGGTAATTGATCCGGCTGTCGGCCTTCAGGGCTATCAGGCAAGGGAAATTGCATTCGCAATTAACATCCCGAAAGAGCTTGTCGGCAAAGCCGCTAAATTTATGCTCGGTTTATATAAAGCATTTGTTGAGAAGGACTGCTCCATCGCCGAGATCAACCCTCTCGTCGTTACGGGGGACGGAAACGTCATGGCGCTGGATGCTAAGCTGAACTTCGACAGCAATGCGTTATACAGACAAAAAGACATTATGGAATACAGAGATTTAGATGAAGAAGATCCGAAAGAAATCGAAGCGTCAAAATACGATTTAAGCTACATTTCCCTTGATGGAAATATCGGCTGTATGGTAAACGGCGCGGGTCTTGCAATGTCTACTATGGATATCATTAAACACTACGGCGGAGAACCTGCAAACTTCCTTGATGTCGGGGGCGGCGCAACCGCAGAAAAAGTGACGGAAGCTTTTAAAATCATTCTTTCCGATCAAAACGTAAAAGGAATTTTCGTCAATATTTTCGGAGGCATCATGAAGTGTGATGTCATCGCCGAGGGCGTTGTTGAAGCGACGAGACAAGTCGGATTGACATTGCCGCTGGTCGTGCGCCTTGAAGGGACAAACGTAGATTTAGGAAAGAAAATCCTGAATGAATCAGGCTTAAACATCACATCTGCGGAATCAATGGCAGACGGCGCACAGAAAATCGTATCCTTAGTTTAGGAAAGAATGAAAGGCAGGGGACCAGATAATGAGTGTTTTTATCAATAAAGATACAAGAGTTATTGTACAGGGGATTACAGGTTCTACCGCTTTATTTCATACAAAGCAGATGCTGGAATACGGCACGAATATCGTTGGCGGTGTAACACCTGGAAAAGGCGGAACGGAAGCGGAAGGCGTACCGGTATTCAATACGGTCGCAGAAGCGGTTCATACAACGGGCGCAGATGCGTCAGTTATTTACGTGCCGGCTCCGTTTGCGGCGGACGCAATTATGGAAGCGGTTGACGCGGAAATTGATCTTGTCATTTGTATCACTGAGCACATTCCGGTTTTGGACATGGTGAAAGTGAAGCGTTTTATGGAAGGCAAGAAAACGAGATTAATAGGGCCGAACTGCCCTGGTGTTATTACACCTGAAGAATGCAAGATCGGCATTATGCCGGGATACATTCATAAAAAGGGTCATGTAGGCGTTGTGTCCCGTTCAGGAACATTGACATACGAGGCCGTCCATCAGCTTTCAGAAGCCGGCGTAGGCCAATCTACCGCTGTAGGGATCGGCGGCGATCCGGTCAACGGCACGAACTTTATTGACGTGTTAAAAGCGTTCAATGAAGATCCTGAAACACATGCTGTCATCATGATCGGAGAAATCGGCGGCACAGCTGAAGAAGAAGCGGCTGAGTGGGTGAAAGCGAACATGACGAAGCCTGTTGTCGGCTTTATCGGCGGTAAAACCGCGCCTCCGGGAAAACGCATGGGCCATGCGGGCGCCATCATCTCCGGAGGAAAAGGCACGGCAGAAGAAAAAGTCAAGACGATGAACGCCTGCGGAATTGAAGTCGCGGAAACCCCTTCTGTAATGGGTGAAACGCTGATTAAGGTGTTAAAAGAAAAAGGCTTATTTGAAACGTGCAAAACTCACTGATCGAAGCAGGGGCAGCCGTAACGGCTGTTCCTGTTTTTGCTGAAAAAAAGAGGAGGTTTCCAGATTTGGATCAAGCATCGCGCTGTTTAATGGTCTGCAGTATTAATCAAATCATTTCCCCGTCTCTTCTATTAAAATGGTGGAAAGCTGATCATTCTCTGTCTTTTTTACCGGATCCGCATCCATTAACTGTTTTATCAGAAGGGAAAACAGCCCCGGAAGCAATTTTTCGGGAAATAGAGCGCAAGGATCCGGAACTTGATGAAGTTCTGTCCGATTACCGCCGAGAAGGCATTACTGTCATTCCGATTTCATCAAGCCGCTATCCAACATGGCTTAAAGCGATTTATGATCCGCCGGCTGTCTTGTATGCAAAAGGGAACACGCTGCTTCTTGAAAAAGGCAGAAAAATCGGGATTGTAGGAACGCGGAAACCGACGGAAGACGGAATAAAAGCGGTTGGGCATCTTTCCGCCGAACTCTCAAAAAAAGGCTGGGTCATTGTAAGCGGGCTTGCATCCGGTATAGACGGATTGTCTCATAAGGCGAGCATCAGGGCAAAAGGGCTTACGATCGGCGTGATAGCCGGCGGATTCCATCACATCTATCCCCGGGAAAATCTCCTGTTAGCAGAATACATGGCTGAACACCATCTCCTACTCTCAGAACATCCTCCTGAAACAAAGCCGAAAAAATGGCACTTTCCGATGAGAAACCGCATAATCAGCGGACTAAGTGAAGGAATTGTGGTCGTGCAGGGAAAAGAAAAAAGCGGTTCATTAATCACAGCTTACCAGGCTCTCGATCAAGGCAGAGAGGTATTTGCCGTTCCGGGTTCCATATTTAATCCATATTCCGGAGGACCTATAAAACTCATTCAAGAAGGGGCGAAAGCTGTATTATGCGCAGAGGATATTGACGGAGAGCTGACCGCCCGATGCGTTCAGTATATGGAACCCTTTTGAAATATCGTTTGACAAACGGTATTGTAATATTTAATAATAGTGAGGATTTAAAGTTGCTCATTATTTTCATGTATAAAATGACGTTCATCATAAAGAATGAAATGTTGAAAGCCATAAAAAGGCAGCTCTAAAATGAATTGATACTTGAAAAGAGAGAGAACACCTCTTGAGGGGGATGAAAATGTCTGATTATCTAGTCATCGTGGAATCGCCGGCAAAGGCGAAAACGATTGAACGTTATTTAGGGAAGAAATATAAAGTCAAAGCTTCAATGGGACATGTCCGGGATCTTCCGAAAAGTCAAATGGGAGTTGACATCGAACAGAACTTTGAACCGAAATATATTACGATCCGCGGAAAAGGCCCTGTTTTAAAAGAATTAAAAACAGCGGCAAAGAAAGCAAAAAAAGTCTATCTCGCGGCCGACCCCGACAGAGAAGGGGAAGCGATTGCATGGCATCTCGCACACAGTCTTGATCTGGATCTCAGCTCGGACTGCCGGGTCGTCTTTAATGAAATAACGAAAGACGCCATTAAAGAATCATTTAAACATCCGCGCATGATTAATATGGATCTTGTCGATGCGCAACAGGCGCGCCGCATACTAGACAGACTCGTCGGATACAAAATCAGCCCGATTCTTTGGAAAAAAGTAAAAAAAGGCCTCAGTGCGGGCCGTGTGCAATCCGTTGCGCTCCGGCTGATCATCGACCGGGAAAAGGAAATCAACGACTTTAAACCTGAAGAGTACTGGACGATTACCGGCTCATTTTTAAAAGGAAAAGAGACGTTTGAAGCCGGATTTTTCGGGAAAAACGGCAAAAAGCTTCCTTTAAAAAGCGAAGAAGACGTAAAAGCCATCCTTGCTCAGCTGAAAGGCAATAAGTATACAGTTGACAAGGTTACGAAAAAAGAGCGCAAACGAAATCCCGCTCTGCCGTTTACAACATCCACTCTGCAGCAGGAGGCTGCAAGAAAGCTGAATTTCAGAGCGAAGAAAACGATGATGATCGCGCAGCAATTATATGAAGGAATTGATCTCGGCAAAGAAGGGACAGTCGGGCTCATCACGTATATGAGAACGGACTCAACGCGGATTTCCAATACAGCCGTTGAAGAAGCGTCAGCTTTTATTGATCAGGCGTACGGCAAAGAGTACTTAGCGGGAAAACGGAAACCGGCAAAGAAAAATGAAAACGCACAAGATGCTCACGAAGCGATCCGCCCGACTTCGGTGCTCAGAAAACCTGCCGACTTAAAAGCGGTGCTTGGAAGAGACCAGCTCAGATTATACAAGCTGATTTGGGAGCGCTTTGTTGCAAGCCAGATGGCCCCTGCCGTCCTTGATACGATGAGCGTCGATCTCAGCAATAACGGATTGACATTCCGGGCAAACGGAAGTAAAGTCAAATTCGCCGGCTTCATGAAAGTCTATGTAGAGGGTAAAGACGATCAGCTGGAAGAAAAAGACCGCATGCTTCCGGACCTTAAAGAGGGAGACACGGTTTTATCGAAAGATATTGAGCCTGAGCAGCACTTTACTCAGCCGCCTCCGCGTTATACAGAGGCGCGCCTGGTTAAAACGCTTGAAGAACTGGGGATCGGCCGTCCTTCGACATATGCGCCGACTCTTGACACCATCCAGCGCCGCGGTTACGTGGGATTAGACAATAAACGGTTTGTGCCGACTGAGCTTGGGCAGATCGTGCTGGATCTTATCATGGAGTTTTTCCCGGAAATCATTAACGTTGAATTCACGGCTAAAATGGAAAGAGACCTTGATCATGTTGAAGATGGCCAGACAGAATGGGTTCAAATCATTGACAGCTTCTATACTGATTTCGAAAAACGCGTGAAAAAAGCGGAAGCCGAAATGAAAGAAGTGGAAATTGAACCTGAATACGCCGATGAAGATTGTGAGTTATGCGGCTCCCGGATGGTTTATAAAATGGGCCGATACGGCAAATTTATGGCGTGCTCCAATTTCCCTGACTGCCGGAATACAAAACCGATTGTCAAACAAATCGGCGTAAAATGTCCTAAGTGTCATGAAGGAAACATTGTCGAACGAAAATCAAAAAAGAAACGCATCTTTTACGGCTGTGACCGTTATCCTGAATGCGACTTCGTATCTTGGGACAAACCGATTGAACGAAAATGCCCGAAATGTGAAAATATGCTCGTAGAGAAAAAGCTTAAAAAAGGCATACAAGTCCAATGCGTCGAATGCGATTATAAGGAAGAACCACAGAAGTAGCGGTGAGCAGAGCCTTGCTCACCTTCTTTGTGTGGAAGGGACAAACAACAGGAGATGAAAAGAAATGAACCAGCAAACAGTTAATGTAATCGGAGCAGGCCTTGCCGGAAGTGAAGCGGCATGGCAGCTTGCAAAACGAGGAATTCAAGTGAAACTATATGAAATGCGGCCCGTCAGGCAGACGGCAGCCCATCATACTGATAAATTCGCCGAACTGGTATGTAGCAACTCCCTCCGTTCAAATACACTCGCCAATGCGGTAGGCGTATTAAAAGAAGAAATGCGGGCGCTTGACTCGGCAATCATTCAATCTGCTGATAAATGCTCGGTTCCGGCCGGGGGAGCGCTTGCCGTTGACCGTCATGAATTTGCGCAAAGCGTGACGGATCTCGTGAAAAACCATCCGAACGTAACGGTTCTTACTGAGGAAGTAACAGAGATTCCGGAAGGCCCGACTGTTATCGCGACCGGACCGCTTACGTCAGAATCGCTTTCACAGCAGCTGAAAGAGCTCACGGGAGAAGAGTATCTGTATTTTTATGACGCGGCGGCGCCGATTGTCGAAAAAGACAGCCTCGATATGGAGAAAGTGTACTTAAAATCCCGTTATGACAAGGGAGAAGCGGCATACTTAAACTGCCCGATGACAGAGGAAGAGTTTGACCGTTTCTATGAAGCATTGACGACGGCTGAGACGGTTCCTTTAAAAGAATTCGAGAAAGAAATCTTCTTTGAAGGCTGCATGCCGATTGAAGTCATGGCGAAAAGAGGCAAGAAAACAATGCTGTTCGGACCGATGAAACCGGTCGGACTGGAAGATCCGAAAACAGGCAAGCGCCCTTATGCAGTCGTTCAGCTCAGACAGGATGATGCGGCGGGAACGCTTTATAATATTGTAGGTTTTCAGACACATTTAAAATGGGGAGACCAAAAAGAAGTGCTTAAACTGATCCCCGGCCTTGAAAATGTTGATATCGTCAGATACGGCGTCATGCACAGAAACACATTTATCAACTCGCCGAGCCTTTTGAACCCGACATATCAATTTAAACAGCGGAACGATCTGTTTTTCGCGGGCCAAATGACCGGTGTAGAGGGTTATGTTGAATCTGCCGCTTCAGGTCTTGTAGCGGGAATCAATGCCGCCAAACTTGTGCTCGGTCAGGATCTTGTGACATTCCCGCAGGAGACGGCGATCGGAAGCATGGCTCACTACATTACGACGACAAATCAGAAGAACTTCCAGCCGATGAATGCAAACTTCGGCCTCTTAAAAGAATTACCTGTAAAAATTAAAAACAAAAAAGAACGAAATGAAGAATACGCTAAACGCGCAATTGAGACTATTCAAACTATTTCGAAAACGATATAGCTTTTCATTGCAACTTCGATGCATTATATGATACCATTTAAAAGCCCTTCGGAGAGGGAGGTCTTCATAATGACTGAGAATGTTAACTTTTTTTTAAAGTTATTCGTTGAATATTTACAAATTGAAAAAAATTATTCACAATATACTATTGTGAATTATGTTAATTCGATTGAAGAATTTGGGATGTTTCTGCATGCTCAAAATATAAATGGAATGAAAGAAGCTGCATATCATGATGTGAGAATATTTTTGACGGAGGCTTATGAAAAAGGCCTGTCAAGAAAAACAATCAGCAAGAAAATTTCAGCTTTGAGAAGCTTCTATAAATTTTTAATGAGGGAAAAGCTTGTTGAAGAGAATCCGTTTCAGCTTGTTCATCTGCCGAAACAAGAGAAACGGATTCCGAAGTTTCTTTATGAAAAAGAACTTGAGGAACTATTCGCTGTTTCAGACAGAAGTCAGCCGTCAGGGATGCGCGATCAGGCCCTGCTTGAGCTTCTTTATGCGACCGGAATGAGGGTCAGTGAGTGTTGTACGCTCACTGTCGGCGATCTTGACCTGTTCATGGATACGGTGCTCGTTCACGGGAAAGGCAAGAAGCAGCGCTATATCCCGTTCGGCTCATATGCCCGTGATGCGCTGGAGCTGTATATCAACAGCGGAAGGCAGTGCCTGCTTGAAAAAGCAAAAGAGCCTCATGATGTGCTGTTTGTCAATCAAAGAGGCGGCCCGCTGACCGCCAGAGGAATCCGGTATATTTTAAGCGGGCTTGTAAAAAAAGCATCCGGCACTTTACATATACACCCGCATATGCTTCGGCACACGTTTGCGACTCATCTGCTGAATGAAGGGGCTGATTTAAGAAGCGTCCAGGAGCTTTTGGGCCATTCCAATCTGTCTTCTACGCAGATATACACACATGTATCGAAGGAAATGCTGAGAAACACATATATGTCCCACCACCCGAGAGCTTTTAAAGAAAATTAAAAGGAGGCCCTTCTCATGTCATCTTTTCATGCGACAACGATTTTTGCCGTCCAGCATAACGGGAAAAGCGCTATGTCAGGAGACGGCCAGGTCACATTCGGTCAGGCTGTAGTCATGAAACATACCGCGAGAAAAGTGAGAAAGCTGTTTAACGGAAAGGTTCTGGCCGGATTTGCGGGATCTGTTGCAGACGCTTTCACACTTTTTGAAATGTTTGAGGCGAAGCTTGAAGAATACAACGGCAATTTAAAACGTGCGTCGGTTGAGCTTGCGAAAGAATGGCGCAGCGATAAAGTGCTGCGCAAGCTGGAAGCCATGCTGATTGTCATGAACCAGGATACCTTGCTTCTCGTATCGGGAACAGGTGAAGTGATTGAGCCGGATGACGGCATTTTGGCAATCGGCTCCGGCGGAAACTACGCCCTGTCAGCAGGAAGAGCGCTGAAAACCTATGCCGGAGAGAATCTGTCCGCCAAAGATATTGCAAAAGCCGCTTTGAAAATCGCGGGCGAGATTTGTGTGTACACAAACGATCAGATCATTTTGGAAGAACTTGAATAGAAAGGACTTGAGGCGCATGGAAAACAAACCGTTAACACCGAGACAAATCGTAGATCGGTTGGATCAATACATTGTAGGACAGCAGGATGCGAAAAAAGCTGTCGCCGTGGCATTAAGAAACCGCTATCGCAGAAGTCTTCTTGATGAAAAACTGAGAGACGAGATCGTTCCCAAAAACATCCTGATGATGGGCCCGACCGGGGTGGGGAAAACAGAGATCGCCAGACGGATCGCCAAGCTTACCGGTGCGCCATTTATAAAAATTGAAGCGACAAAATTTACAGAAGTCGGCTATGTAGGCAGAGATGTCGAATCAATGGTCAGAGACCTCGTTGAGACATCCGTGCGGCTCATTAAAGAAGAAAAAATCAGCGAAGTGAAAGAACAGGCTGAAGAAAATGCAAACAAACGTATAGTGCGGCTTCTCGTTCCGGGAAAGAAAAAACAAGCAGGTGTGAAAAATCCGTTTGAAATGCTTTTCGGAGGAAGCCAGCCGGCAAATGATGATGAAGCCGACCAGCAGGAAGAAGCAAGCCTTGAAGAAAAAAGAAAACGCATGGCGCATCAGCTCGCATTGGGAGAGCTCGAAGACCATTACGTCTCCGTAGAGGTGGAAGAGCAGCAGCCGTCGATGTTTGACATGCTGCAAGGCTCCGGGATGGAGCAAATGGGCATGAATATGCAGGATGCGCTGAGCAATCTGGTGCCAAAAAAGAAAAAACGCCGCAAAATGACGGTCAGAGAAGCAAGGAAGGTTCTGACCAATGAAGAGGCAGGCAAATTAATCGATATGGATGAAGTCGGCCAGGAGGCCGTGTTAAGAGCTGAAGAGGGCGGCATTATCTTTATTGACGAAATAGATAAAATCGCAAAAAACGGAGGGGCTTCTTCCTCAGCAGATGTATCGAGAGAAGGCGTTCAAAGAGATATCCTTCCGATTGTCGAAGGATCTACCGTCGTCACGAAATACGGCTCCGTCAAAACAGATCACGTGCTGTTTATCGCAGCCGGGGCATTCCATATGGCCAAACCGTCTGATCTGATTCCGGAGCTGCAGGGCCGCTTTCCGATTCGTGTAGAATTGAGCAAGCTGACGGTAGATGATTTTGTGAAGATTCTCGTCGAACCCGATAACGCGCTGTTAAAACAATATCAGGCTTTATTGCAGACAGAAGGTATATCTCTTGAATTTTCTGACGAAGCTATTCGTAAGATCGCCGAAGTGGCTTATCATGTGAATCAGGATACGGACAACATCGGAGCGAGAAGGCTTCACACGATATTGGAACGTCTCTTGGAAGACCTGTCGTTTGAAGCGCCGGACGTGACGATGGAAAAAGTCGCCATCACGCCGCAATACGTTGAAGAAAAGCTCGGAACGATTGCAAACAACAAAGATCTAAGTCAATTTATATTGTGAAAATTTAATAAGAGGAATTCTAGGAGGATTATTTATCATGGCTTTACTACAAAAAACACGAATTATTAACAGCATGCTGCAGGCTGCGGCAGGCAAACCCGTAAACTTTAAAGAAATGGCTGAAACGCTTCGTGACGTCATTGATTCTAATATTTTCGTCGTCAGCCGCAGAGGAAAGCTTTTGGGCTACTCTATTAATCAGCAGATTGAAAATGACCGAATGAAAAAAATGCTTGAAGACCGCCAGTTCCCGGAAGAGTACACGAGAAATCTGTTCAATGTTCCGGAGACGTCTTCAAACCTTGATATCAACAGCGAATACACGGCGTTTCCTGTGGAAAACAGAGACCTGTTCCAAGCGGGCTTAACAACGATCGTGCCGATCATCGGCGGAGGAGAGAGACTGGGCACGCTGATTCTGTCCCGTCTGCAGGATCAATTTGAAGATGATGATCTCATTCTTGCTGAATACGGAGCAACCGTTGTAGGAATGGAGATTTTAAGAGAAAAAGCGGAAGAAATCGAAGAAGAGGCGCGAAGCAAAGCAGTTGTTCAAATGGCGATCAGTTCTCTGTCTTACAGTGAACTTGAAGCGATTGAGCATATCTTTGAAGAGCTTGACGGAAACGAAGGCTTGCTTGTGGCAAGTAAGATTGCGGACCGTGTCGGCATTACGCGTTCAGTAATCGTTAACGCGCTGAGAAAGCTGGAAAGCGCAGGCGTCATTGAATCCAGATCACTGGGAATGAAGGGGACGTACATTAAAGTTCTGAACAACAAATTCCTTATTGAATTGGAAAACCTTAAATCTCATTAAGACAAAAGCAGGATCCCTGAAAATGGGAGTCCTGCTTTTTTTATGGACAATAGGTGAAAAGTTGCAGTTTAAAGTTGCTTATTGGAATCTGATCTGAGATAATCCATCTTGCTGTGTGAAAAAAGGAGGAAGAAACAGAAATTCTGCTATTTTCAGTCTTATATTAAACAAATCCTTGTAGTACAAATATTCTAGGACTTAATACCTACATGCAAAATAGATATAATTGAGCACTTTTTTTTAGCCTAACTTCATAGACTTTAAGCCTGTTATTTCTTACAATAAGCATATGGTTTTACAATTCTCGACAAGGATTTTTAGGAGAAAAATATCTGAAATGGAGGTAAGTGGATTTGGACTTATTTTCTGGAACTATACAAAATCTTGAGAATGCCTTGGGGAGAGCGGACATTAAGCAAAAAGTCTTAACTAATAATATCGCCAATATAGATACACCGAACTATAAGGCAAAAAAAGTCTCTTTCCGAAATTTGTTAGATCAGGAAACATCCAATCTTGAGGCTGTAAAAACCGACTATCGGCACGTTGACTTTACGGGTTCGGGGGACGATTATTCTATCGTGTCCAGCAGTGATACATCGTACCAGCAAAACGGAAACAATGTCGATATCGACAAAGAAATGACAGATTTAGCCGAAAACCAAATTAATTATCAGGCTTTGGTTGAAAGAATGAGCGGCAAATTCAATTCTCTGAAAACCGTCTTGACAGGAGGAAAATAATGAGTGGCTTTCAAAGCTTAAATATTTCGGGTTCCGCTTTAACTGCACAGCGTGTCCGGATGGACGTCGTATCGTCCAACCTGGCCAATATGGATACAACGAGAGCGAAGCAGGTAAATGGCGAATGGGTGCCTTACAGAAGAAAGCTGGTATCTCTCCAATCCGGAGGCGAATCATTTTCGTCCCTTTTACATTCCAAGATGAACGGAACAGGAAGCGCGGGAAGTGGCGTAAAGGTATCTGGTGTTACGGAAGACCCGTCCGCTTTTAATCTCGTTTATGATCCGGAGAATCCTGATGCGAATAAAGACGGTTATGTACAAAAACCAAATGTAGATCCATTAAAGGAAATGGTGGATCTTGTCAGCAGCTCGAGATCATATGAAGCAAACGTAACTGCATTAAACGCCTCCAAAGGCATGCTTTTGAAGGCGTTAGAAATCGGAAAGTAAGGTGATGTAAGTGGTTAACGCTATTACTCCTTTTCAGCTTCAACAAACCCAAAATACTCAAAACGTAACGAATCAATTAAACCAAACTCAAAAAACTGATTCTTCAAACCAAACAAGCTTTTCGGAGCTTTTAAAAAACTCTATTGATTCGTTAAATGAGTCACAAGTGAAATCTGACCAAATAACGAACGAACTGGCTGCAGGAAAGGATGTAAACCTTGACGAGGTCATGATCGCTGCCCAAAAAGCAAATATTTCTCTGACGGCCGCTACCGAATTCCGCAATAAAGCCGTGGAAGCCTATCAGGAAATCATGAGAATGCAGATGTAGTGGTCAGATTGAAGAGAATGACTGGAATGACCGGGGGTTAACATGAATCGTACTCTAATGCAAATGAAAACCAAAACGGCAGCGTTTTGGAACAACAGATCAAAAACACAGAAGATACTCATGGTAAGCGGCTTGGCCGCATTCATTATTTTACTCATCGTCGTTATTATTTTTACTTCGTCTGAAAAGATGGTGCCTCTTTATAAAGATTTGTCCGCGGAAGAAGCGGGGAAGATTAAAGAAGAGCTCGATACGAAAAAGGTGTCTTCTGAACTTGCTGACGGCGGCACGGTCATTAAGGTTCCTGAGAGCCAAGTGGATTCGCTTAAAGTCCAGCTTGCCGCGGAAGGCCTGCCGAAAACGGGATCAATTGATTATTCGTTTTTCGGACAAAATGCGGGCTTCGGCCTGACGGATAATGAGTTTGACGTTTTAAAGGTTGAGGCGACTCAGACCGAATTGTCAAACCTGATAAATGAAATGGACGGTATTAAAAGCTCGAAGGTCATGATCAATATGCCGAAAGAAGCCGTGTTCGTCGGTGAAGATCAGCCGGCAGCGTCCGCATCAATCGTTTTGCAGATGAAACCGGGCTACTCGCTTGATCAAAACCAGATCAACGGGCTGTACCACCTCGTTTCTAAAAGTGTTCCGAACTTAAAAGAAGATAATATCGTCATAATGGATCAAAATTCTACATATTATGACAAAAGTGACAGCGGTGCAGGGTCCGTTTCTGACAGTTATGCTTCTCAGCAAGGTATTAAGTCGCAGGTCGAAAAGGACATTCAAAAACATGTTCAGTCACTGCTCGGCACAATGATGGGGCAGGATAAGGTCGTTGTTTCCGTGACGGCGGATGTTGACTTCACGAAGGAAAAACGCACTGAAGACACTGTCGAACCTGTCGATAAAGATAACATGGAAGGCATAGCGGTAAGCGCCGAAAAAGTTGCGGAAACGTATAAAGGCGACGGCGCGGCCAACGGCGGCACGGCCGGAACGGGAAGCAATGACACCGCGAACTATGCCGAGACAAACGGCGGTTCCAACAGCGGGGACTACGAAAAAAGCAGCAATAAAATCAACTATGAAGTCAACCGCATTCATAAAGAAATCGCTGAAAGCCCGTATAAAGTGCGTGATTTAGGCATTCAGGTCATGGTGGAGCCGCCTAATCCGAAAAATGCCGCTTCCTTATCAGCACAGAGACAGGCTGATATACAGAAGATTTTAGGAACGGTCGTCAGAACGTCTCTTGATAAAAACGAAACGCAAAATCAAAACCTGACAGACAATGATATCAACAATAAAATCGTTGTATCCGTTCAGCCGTTTGACGGAAAAACAAGCCTGAACACAGATTCGGCACAATCTTCAGGTCTTCCGATCTGGGTATACATTACAGGCGGCGTACTGCTTGCGGCCATTATTCTGCTTATTATTCTCCTCATCAGAAAGAAACGCTCACAAGAGGATGAATACGAAGAATATGAATATGAAACACCGCCCGAGCCGGTTCGATTGCCTGATATCAACGAAGAGAAAATTGAAACGGAAGAAACAGTCAGACGAAAACAGCTTGAAAAAATGGCTAAAGAAAAACCGGAAGACTTTGCTAAATTGCTTCGAAGCTGGCTGGACGAGGATTAGGGGGAATGGAAAATGGCGAAACGTGATCAGAACAAGCTTACAGGAAAACAAAAAGCAGCCATCCTCATGATTTCCTTAGGCCTTGATGTATCAGCTTCTGTGTACAAGCATTTGTCTGAAGAAGAAATTGAAAGATTGACACTCGAGATTTCGGGAGTCAGAAGCGTCGATCATCAAAGAAAAGATGAAATCATTGAAGAATTTCATAATATCGCAATCGCTCAGGACTATATTTCACAAGGCGGTTTAAATTACGCCCGCCAAGTGCTTGAAAAAGCGCTCGGAGAAGACAAAGCGGTAAGCATTTTAAACAGGCTCACCTCTTCTTTGCAGGTAAAGCCGTTTGATTTCGCGAGAAAAGCGGAGCCCGAACAGATTTTAAATTTCATTCAGCAGGAACATCCGCAAACGATGGCGCTGATTTTATCCTACCTTGACCCGGTGCAGGCCGGACAGATTTTGTCTGAGCTGAACCCGGACGTTCAGGCTGAGGTGGCAAGAAGGATTGCGGTTATGGACAGAACGTCTCCTGAAATCATAAATGAAGTGGAGCGGGTCCTTGAACAAAAGCTGTCCTCCTCCTTTACGCAGGATTATACGCAGACCGGCGGCATAGAAGCCGTTGTTGAAGTGTTAAACGGCGTAGACAGAGGAACGGAAAAAACGATCCTTGATTCATTAGAAATCCAAGATCCTGAGTTGGCGGATGAAATCAAAAAACGGATGTTTGTCTTTGAAGATATTGTCACCCTTGATAACCGTGCGATTCAGCGCGTGATCAGAGACGTTGAAAACGACGACCTCCTGCTTTCATTGAAGGTTGCGAGCGAGGAAGTCAAAGAAATCGTCTTCAGCAATATGTCACAGCGTATGGTTGAAACGTTTAAAGAGGAAATGGAAATTATGGGGCCTGTGCGTTTGCGTGATGTGGAAGAGGCGCAATCAAGAATCGTGGGCGTCGTCCGCAAGCTGGAAGAAGCCGGAGAAATTGTAATCGCGCGAGGCGGAGGAGACGATATTATTGTCTAATATCATTAAACAGCAATCATCATTTTCTCCTGAACAAAAACGGCGCAAGCTTTCCTTGCAGGAAGTCAGGAAAACACATTCCCATCCAGACCGGGAGGAACCCGAAAATCCGGAGGCTCTCATGGCTTTTGCCAAAGCAGAAGCCGACAGGGTGTCTGAAGAAGCGAAAAATCAATTAGAGCACACTCTTCTGCAGATTGAAGAAGCGAAAAACCGCTGGGCGGAAGAAAAACAAAGATTGATAGAAGAAGCAAAGGCAGAAGGATATGAAGAAGGCATGGCATTGGGAAAAGCCGAGGCTCAAGCTGAATACGCCAATCTCATCAGCCGGGCCAATGCCGTTATGGAAATGGCGAGACAGTCAGTCGAGGAAAAACTGGAAAGCGCTGAGGAAGAAATCATTGAGCTTTCCGTTGCGCTCGCTAAAAAAGTATGGCGGCAAAAAAGTGATGATAAAGAGGCTTTCCTTCTGCTGGTCAAACAGGTAGTAGCCGAAGTGAAAGATTATGATGACATCTCCATCTATGTGGACCCTGAATATTATGAGACGGTTCATCAGCATATGGACGAAATTCAGCAGCTGTTATACAAAGAATGCAGATTAAGCTTATATGCCGATGAAAAAGCCGCGAAGGGAACGTGCTCGATAGAAACTCCGTTCGGACGTGTTGATGCAGGCATAGACACCCAGCTGATGCAATTAAAGCAAAAGCTTTTAACGGCGCTTGAGGCGGGAGCGGAGCAATGAAGATACAGTATTTAATAGACTCAATTGAAACAGCGGATCCGTACAAACGCTACGGCAAGGTTAAACGGGTCATCGGGCTGATGATTGAATCAAAAGGGCCCGAAAGCTCAATCGGAGATGTTTGTCTCATTTATCCGAAAGGCCATGCGAAAAAAGCGATTAAAGCTGAGGTTGTAGGCTTCCAGGATGAAAACATTCTGCTAATGCCTTATCTGGAAGCGGCCAGCATCGCGCCGGGCAGCATTGTGGAGGCCACTGGCGAGTCGCTCCGCATCAAAGTAGGCGCGGGTTTAATCGGACAAGTTGTCGACGCGTTCGGCGAACCTCTTGACGGCCGGGCGCTTCCGAAAGGTTTGTCCCCCGTTTCGACGGAACAGCCGCCGCCAAACCCGATGAAACGCCCGCCGATACGGGAAAAGATGGGTGTCGGCGTCAGATCGATTGACAGTCTGCTGACGGTAGGAAAAGGGCAGAGAATCGGGATTTTTGCCGGAAGCGGAGTCGGAAAAAGCACCCTGATGGGAATGATCGCGAAGCAGACTGAAGCTGATTTAAACATTATCGCACTCGTCGGTGAACGGGGGCGCGAGGTGCGTGAATTCATCGAGAAGGATTTAGGCGAAGAAGGCCTGAAACGCTCGATAGTCGTAGTCGCGACCTCTGATCAGCCTGCCTTAATGCGTTTGAAAGCGGCGTATACGGCCACCGCCATTGCGGAGTACTTCCGCGATAAAGGCCGGAATGTGATGTTCATGATGGACTCCGTCACGAGGGTCGCGATGGCTCAGCGGGAAATCGGCCTGGCAGCGGGAGAACCGCCGACAACAAAAGGATATACACCTTCTGTGTTCGCTATTTTGCCCCGTTTGCTGGAAAGAACGGGCGCGAATGAACAAGGAACGATAACCGCTTTTTATACGGTTCTCGTTGACGGAGATGACATGAACGAACCGATTGCCGATACGGTGCGCGGAATATTAGACGGCCATATCGTTCTCGATCGGGCGCTTGCCAACAAAGGGCAGTTCCCGGCCGTGAACATCCTGAAAAGCATCAGCAGGGTCATGTCTAATATTTCAGATACAGCGCACAAAGAGGCGGCCAACAAATTCCGCGATCTTCTGTCAACTTATCAAAACTCTGAAGATCTCATTAATATCGGAGCTTACAAAAGAGGATCATCAAGAGAAATTGATGAAGCGATTCAGTTTTATCCGCAGCTTATTCAATTTTTAAAACAAGGAACGGAAGAACCTGCTCAATTGGAAGACAGCATTGCGGCATTGACGAGTCTGACAGGAAAAGAGGAATAAACATCGTGGCATACCAATTCAGATTTCAAAAGCTGCTGGAATTAAAAGAAAATGAAAAAGACCAAACATTGACTGAATACAGACAATCGGTTTCTGAATTTGAGACAGTGGCTGAAAAACTATATGAAAATATGAGCAAAAAAGAATTGCTCGAAAAAGACAAAGAATCAAAGCTGAAATGCGGGATGAGCGTTCAGGAAATGAGACATTATCAGCAATTCGTTTCCAATCTTGAGAACACCATCTATCATTATCAAAAGCTTGTCATCATGAAACGAAATGAAATGAATGAGAAGCAGGAACAGCTCACCGAAAAAAACATTGAAGTAAAGAAATTTGAAAAAATGCGGGAAAAACAATTTAATATGTTCGCACTTGAAGACAAAGCTGCAGAGATGAGGGAAATGGACGACATTTCAATCAAGCAGTTTATGATTCAGGGGCATTAGGAGCGAATGAAATGGCCGATAAAGAAAAGAGATCTGGAAAGTTCGGTTCAATCCTGCTTTTTATCATGATCCCGTTGATTTTTCTGATCATCGTCGCAAGCATCATCCTTTGGGCTGCCGGCGTTGATGTGATGAAGCCGATTCAGGAAACAGCCGCTAAAACGCCTGTTTTAAAAGAATTGGTTCCCGAAACGAAAGAAATGAAAAGCGCGGCGGAAAAGCAGAAGGAAGACAGAACGGCTTCTCTTGAAAAGACCATAAAGGAACAAAAAAGTGAAATTAACATTTTGAATAAAGATTTAGACACAAGCAAGTCCGAAATCGATAATCTGAATCAGAAAATCCGTTCACTGAAACAGGAAGCTGAACAGCAGCAGAAAACGAAGACGGATGAAACGAAAAAAGACGCTGCGGATTCAGCCGGAAAAGATAAAATGATCAACATCTATAAAAGTATGGACGGCGGTAAAGCGGCAAGCATTATCGTAAAGCTGAAAGAAAAAGAAGCCCTCGATATTTTAAACGGATTAAGTAAAAAGCAGCTTGCTGAAATCTTGACGAAAATGACTCCTGAACAAGCGGCTAAATATACAGAAAAACTATCCGCTGACGGAAATAAGGAGTGATGTAAGTTGAAGCTGCTTGAATTAACGGGTAATCGTACGCAGACTGTGCAAAACAGCAATGTGAAGATGAATGTAAACAGCTTAGGTCTATTTCAGAACTGGCTCCTGTCGGAAATCACTTCTCCCCGGCAGCCCGGAGATGAAACCAAAACAAGTGACGCTGAGCTGAATGATGCCCTATCGAAAATCGGTGATTGGCTGAAAGCCGGCCCGGAAGATAAAGAGTTGCAGCTAAAACAGCTGCTTGAGGCGGTAAAAGCTCTTGAAGGAAAGCAGACGGCTGAAACAGCTCTTCCTTTATTGAAACAGCTTGCCGAATCTGTTGAAGACATGTTAGCGGGCAAACAGCATGGGGCGAAGCCTGAAACGGATGAGCCGGATTCTTCCGCAAAAGACGGGGATTCCGTCAAGGATGCGCTTGAGAAGGGCCTGCTTTTCATTCAAGAAGCCGTATCCCAGCTCTTCACATCTCAGCAGGAACTGCCGGACAGCGCGCAGGCAAAGGCGGTTTACCAGGAAGGCGCCCGTTTATTAGAGGCATTGAAAAAACAAGGTGTCCCAGACCGCGTGATTCAAGACCTGCGGCAGACATTTTTTCCGAAAAACGAATCTGCATCTAAACTTTACTCCATGACAGCCGCTGAGCTGAAGAGCTTTCAAAGCGTCGCGGAGCAGCTTGCGGGCCTTTCTCAAAAGGGAACAAAGGAATGGGATATGGCTGAAACTGAGCTGAAAGCTTTTGTGTTATCTCAATCATCTGAATCATCCCAAGAGTCAGCCGGGAAAACAGAACAGCAAAACGGCGGCACGGTTACTCACGCAAAGGCGCCTGACAGCAAATTGTCTGCACATATACTGTTTTCGGGAACGAGAAGCCTTGCCGGCATTCAGCAAACGTCCGCAGGAGCTGAACAGCAGCCGGCAGAAAATAAACCGTTAACGGATCAGGTCATAAGCGGCTGGAAACAGATGAAATACACGCCTTTCGGGAAAACAACCGGAAGCTTTACGATTCGTCTTAATCCCGAGAACCTCGGATTTGTCACAATTAAGGTGACAAACGAAAACGGGATGTTTCAAAGCAAAATAATCGCATCCAGCCAGTCCGCGAAAGAGCTGCTGGAACAGCATCTTCCTCAGCTGAAACAGTCGCTTCCGAATATGGCGGTCCAAGTCGACCGTTTTACAGTCCCCCTTCAAAGCGGGGATCAGCAGCCTGTTTACGGGCAGACGGCCGATCACAATAAACAGCAGCATCAGGGACAGAGAGAGCAGAAGAACCAGCAGCAGTCAGGTGATTTCGGAGATATGCTGGAGGAGCTTTCTCTCAATGAAATGGAGGAAGAATAGTTGACATCAGTAAACTCGGATTATGCCGCGGCGGGCGCTTCAACCACTTCAAGCGCGAAGAGCACCTCCGCAGTAAACAGCAGCACGAATTTAGGGAAAGACGAATTTCTGAAGATCTTAATGACACAGGTTCAAAACCAGGACCCGCTCAATCCGGTTGATGACAAAGAATTCATCAGCCAGATGGCGACATTTTCTTCATTGGAGCAAATGATGAATATGAATACGACGATGACTAAATTTGTAGAAAATCAAGATCCGTTTACGATGTATGTGAACTGGATCGGCAAAAATGTCACATTCAGCGACAGCGACGGGAAGGATCAGACAAGCCCAGTCAATTCAGTCAAGCATTCAAACGGCAATTACGTGCTCGTGCTTGAAAATGGCAAAGAGGTCAGTCCGTGGAATGTCACGGCCGTCAGCGAAACATCTAAATAAAAAGAAACCCAGGGGGAATTTAACATGTTACGTTCATTATATTCCGGTATCAGCGGCATGAAAAACTTTCAGACAAAACTAGATGTAATCGGCAATAACATCGCCAACGTCAACACAGTGGGATTTAAGAAAAGCCGCGTTACATTTAAAGATATGATCAGCCAGACAGTCGCCGGCGGTTCAAACGTGACCAATTCAAAACAAATCGGCTTAGGTGCCGCGACTTCTTCCATTGATGTCGTTCATTCAACCGGCGCCCCGCAGGCTACACAGAATAAAACCGACCTAGCCATTGACGGAGACGGCTACTTTCAGATTAATACAGGTGCGGGAATTGTTTACACACGTGCGGGGAATTTCGGAAAGGACAATCAAGGGAACCTTGTTACGACTGACGGGTACTATCTTGAAAAAATCGGCGGCGGCAAAATCAATATTCCGACTGATGCGAAAGATTACAGCATCGGTGCAGACGGAACCGTTACATACACTGATGCAGGGGATGAGGTTCATGATGCCGGACAAATCGGTCTGGTCACGTTCCCTAACAGCGCCGGTCTGGAAAAAATCGGAGGAAACCTTTACAGAGAATCATTAAGTTCAGGAGCTGCAAGCGCAGTCACCACTCCGGGCGAAAACGGAACGGGTAAGCTTTTGGCAGGCTATCTTGAAATGTCAAACGTAGATCTGACAGATGAATTTACCGAAATGATCGTTGCTCAGCGGGGTTTCCAATCAAACTCAAAAATCATTACGACTTCAGATGAAATCCTTCAGGAGCTGGTTAATCTGAAACGGTAAGGAGGGAGGAGAGGCGGTTAGGCCGCTTCTCCGGATTGCATGATTCAAGTCACCCGTTTAAACGGCCAGCCTTTTACGCTGAACGCGCTGTTTATCGAACAGATTGAGTGCTTCCCCGACACGACGATTACACTGTCCAACGGCAAAAAGTTCGTAGTGAAAGAACCGGAAGAAGCAGTTCTCAAAAAAGTCATATCGTTTTACCATAGCATACAAATATTTTCACTGGATCAGGGAATAGAGGAAGAAGAATGAAGAAAAAATTAGTCATCATTTTGCTGATTATTTTAATTGTCATCGCCGGCCTCGGAACGGCAGCATATTTTGTCGTCAGCGGAAATTCCGGCAAAGATAAAAAGCCGACAATTGACGAAGTCGTTGCAGCCACTGTGTCTGTCGACGATATTACGACAAACTTAAAGTCTGACAGCATCATCCGTATCGGCATCAAGCTTGAAACCGACTCGGCTAAAGCGAAGGAAGAACTTGAAAAACGCGATTTTCAGGTGAAAGACAACATCATTTCCATTTTAGCTGACACAAGCGCCGGAGAGATTGAGGGAGATAAAGGAAGAGAAGCGTTTAAACAATCATTAAAAGAGAAAGTAAACAGCTATCTCCAAGAAGGAAAAGTTCAGAAAGTGTACATTACCTCCTTTAATCTGCAATAAAAACAAATTTGACAGAATACGGAGGTGAAGAAAATGTCAGGAGAAGTTCTCTCCCAAAATGAAATAGACGCACTGCTTTCCGCCATTTCCACGGGTGAGGCGGATGCGGAAGAGCTGAAAAAGGAAGTTAAAGAGAAAAAAGTAAAGGTATATGATTTTAAACGGGCTCTCAGATTCTCGAAAGATCAGATACGCAGTTTAACCCGGATACATGATAACTTTGCGAGGCTTCTCACAACACACTTTTCCGCCAAGCTCAGAACGTATATTCATATATCCGTCAGCTCAGTTGACCAGGTGCCGTATGAAGAATTTATCCGTTCCATACCGAACATGACGATTTTAAATTTATTCGATGTTCATCCGATGGAAGGCAGAATCATGATGGAGGTTAATCCCACCATCGCATACGCAATGCTTGACCGCGTCATGGGAGGCATCGGCATCACTCATAACAAAGCTGACAGCCTTACGGAAATTGAAACGAATATTATTTCTAACTTATTTGAAAATGCACTGGGCAACTACAAAGAAGCGTGGCAATCGATTGCTGATATTGACCCTGAAATGACTGAATTTGAAGTGAATCCTCAGTTTGTGCAGATGGTTTCCCCAAATGAAACAGTCGTTGTCATTTCTCTCAATACGCAGATAGGTGAAATCAGCGGTGTCATTAATCTTTGTATTCCCCATGTCGTACTTGAGCCGATTATCCCTAAGCTTTCCGTACATTATTGGATGCAATCAGACCGGAATGAAGCGAAGCCCGAAGAAACGAAGTTGCTTGAAAAGCGCATCATGACGGCTCAAATTCCCGTTGTGGCTCTCTTGGGCGCTTCTGAACTGACAATAGAAGAATTTTTAAGTTTGGAAGTCGGGGACTGTATAACTCTGGACAAATCAGTGACTGATCCTCTTACTGTATTGGTCGGAAACAAACCGAAGTTTTTAGGGCAGGCCGGCCGGGTGAATCGAAGACAGGCAGTGCAAATTTTAGATCACGACATAAGAGGTGAACAAGATGAACAATAGATTATCTCAAGATGAAATCGATGCTCTTCTTAACGGCACAAGCAGTCAGTCAGAGGATACAGAACAGCCTCAAGGGGCGAACTTGTCTGAACTTGAGCGCGATGCGATCGGAGAAATCGGGAATATTTCGTTCGGCAGCTCGGCTACGGCGCTGTCCACTCTTTTAAATCAAAAAGTGGATATTACGACGCCGAGTGTGACCGTCATTTCAAAAAGCAAAATCAGTGATGAATTTCCTCATCCGTATGTTGCCATTGAAGTGAACTACACAGAAGGCTTTGACGGCAGCAATTTGCTCGTCGTCGAACAAAGCGACGCGGCTATCATCGCGGATTTGATGATCGGCGGAGACGGCCGGGGCGCCGATCCGTCACTCGGTGAAATCCACCTGAGCGCCGTGCAGGAAGCAATGAATCAAATGATGGGCTCGGCTGCTACGTCAATGTCGACCGTGTTCAGTAAAAAGATTGACATTTCTCCGCCAAGGGTTGAACTTCTGGATGTGACGGAAGAAAAAGGGACCGACAGAATACCTGAGGATGACCTGCTCGTAAAAGTGTCATTCCGTCTGAAAGTCGGCGAATTAATCGATTCGAGCATCATGCAGCTTTATCCGATTACGTTTGCGAAAGATCTGATCGCAGACCTGATGACTGCAGACCAGCATGAGTCAGAGGCCGCAGAAACCGTATCAGAACCACAGGAAACATACGAAACGCCGCAGCCGGAACCTGCCATGCAGCCGGAGCCGCAGGCAAAACCCGAGCTTCCGAAGAGACAGGGAACCGCAAAAAAAGCTGCTCCTGTTCAAGTCGCTCCGGTAGAATTCCAGGCATTTGATCATAACGAAGCGGCGCAAGGATCAAGGAATAACCTTGATATGCTGATGGATATTCCGCTTTCCGTTACGGTTGAGCTCGGCAGAACGAAGAGAAGCGTCAAAGAAATCCTTGAACTTTCTGCGGGAAGCATTATTGAGCTTGACAAGCTGGCTGGTGAACCTGTTGACATTCTGGTCAACCAGCGGATCGTGGCAAAGGGCGAGGTCGTTGTCATAGAAGAAAACTTCGGCGTGAGAGTCACTGATATTTTAAGTCAGGCAGACCGCCTTAACAATTTAAAATAAGCGAACATAGAGGAGAGAAACAGATTATGGCACACAGAATTTTAATTGTAGACGATGCAGCATTTATGAGAATGATGATCAAAGATATTTTAGTGAAGAACGGTTTTGACGTTGTAGCTGAAGCTTCAGACGGAGCGCAGGCAGTCGAAAAATTCAAAGAGCATTCCCCCGACCTTGTGACAATGGATATTACAATGCCTGAAATGGACGGGATTACAGCTTTAAAGGAAATTAAACAAATCGATCCGCAGGCGAAAATCATCATGTGTTCGGCTATGGGCCAGCAGTCAATGGTTATTGACGCGATTCAAGCCGGCGCAAAAGACTTTATCGTGAAACCGTTCCAAGCGGACCGCGTGCTTGAAGCTATTAATAAAACATTAAGCTAAAGGGTGTACGACTGTTGAAAAAGAGTCATGGTTTACTAGCTTTGATTTGTTGTTTCGTTTTACTCAATGTACATCCGTTCCCTGCTTTTGCGGCGGAGTCTGACAATTCCACCGTCAACGAATGGTTTGACAAACAATCAACAAACAAAACAGAGAAAAAAAGCGATACATCGAAACAAACGGCTGATCAAGAGATAGGGGATGCTTCTGCATCTTCTGTCTCCGCTTTTGATTTTGTAAAGATGATTGGGGCGTTATTATTCGTCATTCTGCTGATCTATGGATTTGTCAAACTGATGAATAGAAGAAACCGTCTGCTGAAGCCGTTTCAATATGTAGAAAATATCGGCGGAACGTCAGTCGGCCAAAACCGTTCCGTGCAGCTGATTAAAGTGGGAAACAGTGTTCTCGTAGTCGGTGTGGGCGAAACGATACAGCTTTTAAAAGAAATTGAAGATGAAAAAGAGCGCGAGGCGATTCTGAGCCAATACGAAGAGTCGATGTCTTCAAAAGTGGAATGGACCAAGCTCGTAAATCGGCGTAAGGATGGAGAAAAAAAGCCGCAAACGATGCTTCCGTCGTTTTCAAAAGCGCTGAAAGAACAGCTGAACGAGCTGAAACAAAGCCGTTCTGAAGGAAAGAAGAAAGGCCCTTATCATCATGAATGAATTTATTAATCTTTTTAATTCAAGCAGTCCGACCGAAGTCAGCTCCACTGTTAAATTACTGCTGCTTTTGACTGTCTTTTCAGTAGCGCCGGGGATTCTGATTTTGATGACCTGCTTTACGAGAATCGTCATCGTCCTGTCTTTTGTAAGAACCTCACTGGCGACGCAGAACATACCTCCCAACCAGGTTTTAATCGGCCTTGCGCTGTTTTTGACGTTTTTTATTATGGCGCCGACTTTTTCAGAGATTAATAAGGAAGCCTTAACGCCGCTGATGGACAATAAAATCAGTCTCGATGAAGCATATACAAAAGCCGAGAAGCCGATTAAAGAGTATATGAGCAAGCATACAAGGCAGAAGGATCTGGCGCTGTTTATGAACTATGCCAAAATGAAAAAACCTGAATCGATTCAGGATATTCCTTTGACGACGATGGTGCCCGCTTATGCGATATCAGAACTCAAAACCGCTTTTCAAATGGGCTTTATGATTTTTATTCCGTTTTTAATTATCGATATGGTCGTGGCGAGCGTCTTAATGTCAATGGGAATGATGATGCTACCGCCGGTTATGATCTCTCTGCCCTTTAAAATATTGCTTTTCGTTTTGGTCGATGGATGGTATTTAATCGTGAAATCTTTGCTTGACAGCTTTTAGGGTAGGTGCTAATTGTGAGTTCAGAATTTGTAATTTCCATGGCGGAAAAAGCCGTATATGTAACACTAATGATCAGCGGGCCGCTGCTTGCGATCGCGCTGATTGTCGGTTTGCTCGTCAGTATCTTTCAAGCGACAACTCAAATCCAGGAACAGACGCTTGCGTTCATTCCGAAAATCGTGGCGGTGATGCTTGGACTGATCTTTTTCGGTCCTTGGATGCTGTCGACGATTCTTTCGTTCACAACTGATCTGTTTTCTCATCTGAACCGATTTGCAGGGTAGAATCAAATGAATTCCATCATTGATTTATTTCCCGCTTTTTTATTGGTCTTTATCAGAATCTCTGCTTTTTTTGTAACGGTGCCGGTGTTCGGACATCGGAATCTGCCGGCGGTTCACCGAATCGGCTTTGCTTTTTTT
Organism: Bacillus sp. FSL K6-2865; assembly: GCF_040311405.1. Taxonomy (NCBI): domain Bacteria; kingdom Bacillati; phylum Bacillota; class Bacilli; order Caryophanales; family Bacillaceae; genus Bacillus; species Bacillus sp. FSL K6-2865. Next base: position 1,662,431 of record NZ_CP152036.1, read on the forward strand.
CTTTCGGTGATCTGCTTCAGCACGCTGAAACATGCGCCGGAAATAGAAATAGGGGAACAGTATATGCTGCTTGTCATAAAAGAGGCCGTTGTGGGCTTGAGCCTCGGGCTGATCGCTTTCATGATGATGACAGCCATTCAGATAGCAGGTTCCTTTATTGATTTTCAGATGGGCTTTTCCATCGCCAATGTCATTGATCCGCAATCAGGAACGCAAAGCCCGCTGATCGGACAATTCGTTTATACGCTGGCGCTGTTATTTATGCTCAGCATAAACGCCCATTATCTTTTATTGGACGGGATTTATTACAGCTTTCAGTATATCCCGCTTGATCAGGCATTTCCGTCGTTTGGAAATGATCACTTTGGACTTTTTATCGCAAAAAGCTTCAATGCCATGTTTATTATCGCTTTTCAAATGTCTGCGCCGGTTGTGGCCAGTCTGTTTTTAGTTGATTTGGCGCTCGGTATCGTGGCGAGAACGGTGCCGCAGCTGAATGTTTTCGTTGTCGGGCTTCCTCTGAAAATAGCCGTGAGCTTTATTATGCTGATCGTTTGTATGGCGGTGATGTTTGTCGTTGTCCGCAACATCTTCAGCCTTACCGTTGAAACCATGCGGAATCTATTGGCATTGGTCGGTGTGACATGATGAGGCTCAGACTGAATCTGCAATTCTTTGCCGGTGAAAAAACGGAGAAAGCCACGCCGAAAAAACGGAAGGATACAAGAAAGAAAGGACAGGTCGCGAAAAGTACGGATGTGAATACAGCCGTTTCTTTACTGATTATCTTTCTTTCGCTGATCGCGCTCGGTCCTTATATGCGGGACAGGCTGCTGTCCTTTATTAAAACGTTTTATACGAAATCGATATCATTACATCTGTCTGCATCTGCCGTGCATGAACTGTTCGTGGATACGGTGAAAGATATCAGCCTCATCCTCGCGCCGATTATGCTGGTCGCGCTTGTGGCAGGTGTCGTGAGCAATTACATGCAGGTGGGTTTTCTGTTTTCTGCGGAAGTCCTCAAGCCTGACTTGAATAAGCTCAGCCCGCTGAAAGGATTTAAGCGGATTTACAGCATGAGGGCGATTGTTGAACTGGTCAAATCCATTTTGAAGATTACTGTGGTCGGTTTTGCCGCCTTTATGGTGCTCTGGCTGCATTATGGCGATATTCTCCGCCTTCCGCTTTTGACTCCTGCGGAAGTGCTCACTTTCGTTTCCAAGCTCACTCTTTGGATGGGGCTTGCGGGATCAGGGGCTTTAATGGTGCTGGCCGGGCTTGATTACTTATATCAGCGTTTTGATTATGAGAAAAATATCAGAATGTCAAAGCAGGATATAAAAGATGAATACAAAAAATCGGAGGGTGATCCGATAATCAAGTCCAAAATTAAGCAGAAGCAGCGGGAAATGGCGATGAGGCGGATGATGCAGGAAGTGCCGAAAGCGGATGTCATCATTACCAACCCGACCCATTATGCGATAGCTTTAAAATATGATGAAAAGAAAATGGACGCCCCTTACATTGTTGCCAAAGGGGTGGACCATCTCGCATTAAAAATCAGGCAGATCGCCAAAGAACACGATGTCATGACGATTGAAAACAGGCCGCTCGCGCGTGCGTTATATGATCAGGTTGACATTGACCAGGCCGTGCCGGAAGAGTTTTTCAAAGTCATTGCGGAAATTTTGGCTTATGTATATAAAACGAAACAAAAAGTATAGTGAATTTCAGATTCAAAAGGAGAGAAAAACAGCATGTCAACAAGAGATTTATCGGTTTTAATAAGTGTTGTCCTCATTGTGGCAATGCTGGTGATTCCATTCCCTCCATGGTTGTTAAGTATTTTGATCATCATTAATATCTCTCTTGCGTTGATCGTGCTTCTCACCACAATGAATATGCAAGAACCGCTGCAATTCTCGATATTCCCGTCATTGCTGCTGTTATTGACGCTGTTTCGGCTTTCGCTCAATGTGTCGACGACACGTTCGATTCTTTCTCACGGAGAAGGGGGAAAGGTTGTTGAGACATTCGGGAATTTCGTTGTCGGCGGAAATGTGCTGGTAGGGCTTGTTGTCTTCATTATCTTGATTATTATTCAGTTTATCGTCATTACAAAAGGCGCCGAGCGGGTATCGGAAGTGGCGGCGAGATTTACGCTCGATGCGATGCCCGGAAAGCAAATGAGTATTGACGCGGATTTAAATGCCGGCATGATTACGGAGCAGGATGCAAAGCACAGACGTGAAAAAGTCGCCCGGGAAGCGGATTTTTACGGCGCCATGGACGGTGCGAGCAAATTCGTCAAAGGGGATGCCATCGCGGGTATCATCATCGTGATGATCAATATTATTTTCGGAATCGTAATCGGCATGCTGCAGCAGGGGATGAGCATACAAGAAGCTGCGTCTCACTTTACAATGCTGACGGTCGGTGACGGTATCGTTTCTCAAATGCCGGCCTTACTCATTTCAACGGCTACGGGGATTGTCGTAACGAGAGCGGCATCTGAAGGAAACCTCGGTCATGATATTACAGGCCAGCTGTTTGCTTATCCGAAGCTCTTGTATGTAGCCGCGGGAACTGTACTCTTGCTCGGTCTTCTTACACCGATCGGCATTCTGCTGACGGGGCCGATCGCCGGTCTGCTTGCATTCGGCGCTTACATGCTGTCCAAAGCGGATAAGCCGAGCGAAGAAGAGGAAGAAATTCTTGAAGAAGAGGCTCAGGCGGATGAACTGAAAAGCCCGGAAAGCGTTGTGCAGCTTTTACATATTGATCCGATTGAATTTGAGTTCGGATACGGACTCGTGCCGCTTGCAGACGCGGGGCAGGGCGGTGATCTTCTTGACCGCATCGTCATGATCAGACGTCAGCTTGCGCTTGAATTGGGACTTGTTATTCCGGTTGTGCGCATCAGGGATAACATCGCGCTCCAGCCGAATGAATACAGATTGAAAATTAAAGGCAATGAAGTCGCTAAAGGAGAGCTCCTGCTGGATCATTACTTAGCGATGTCACCGACGCCTGAAGATGACGTCATTGAAGGAATTGAAACGATAGAGCCGTCGTTCGGACTTCCCGCAAAATGGATCAGCGAAGCTGCAAAAGATGAAGCGGACATGCTGGGGTATACAGTTGTTGATCCGGCGTCAGTCGTATCTACGCATATTACAGAAAAAATTAAGCAGCATGCCCATGAACTGGTCGGCAGACAGGAAACCAAGCAGCTGATCGATCATCTGAAGGAAAATTATCCTGTGCTTGTTGAGGAAGTCACGCCAAACCCTCTTTCTGTCGGCGATATTCAAAAGGTGCTTGCCAAATTGCTGAGAGAAAAAGTTTCAATCAGGAACTTGGTGACCATTTTTGAAACTCTTGCCGATTACGGAAGATTAACGACAGATTCAGATCTTTTGACAGAATACGCGAGACAGTCGCTTGCCAAACAAATCACGGCACAATATGCGAGAGAGCATGAAACGCTGAAGGTCATCACATGCTCAGGCCGGGTGGAAAAAGCGATTGCAGACGGGGTACAGCAGACTGAACAGGGCAATTACCTGTCACTCGACCCTGAGGTTTCAGACAGCATCATCCGTTCTGTCGCTAAAGAGGCCGAGCAGCTTTCCATCCGCCAGGAGTCGGCGATTCTTCTTTGCTCGCCTGCTGTCAGAATGTATGTAAAACAGCTGTTAGAACGGTATTTCCCTGATCTTCCGGTTCTTTCTTATAATGAGCTGGAAGCAAATGTTGAAGTACAGAGCATTGGAGTGGTGGATATTTAATGAAAATAAAAAAATTTACAGCCGCTTCAATGCAGGATGCCGCGAAGCAAATCAAAAAGGAACTCGGCAATGATGCCGTTATTTTACATTCCAAACAAGTAAAGAAACGAAAATGGCTGGGGCTGCGGTCGCAGCAGGCCGTCGAAGTGATAGCGGTTTTAGATCGTGACGTCAGGGAAGCGAGAAAAACGCCGCCGGCTGCCGCTGAAGAAATGAAAAAGACCAAAACGGCGGAGAAAGCTGAGCCTGTTCAGCCGCCGCGTCTTCCGGATCAAAGTATTTCCGGCGAACTGGCGCATTTTAAAGAAGTGCTCCCTGAACCATTAAAAAAAGCCGAGAGACTATTGAAGCAAGCCGGGCTTCCTGATCATACGCAAAACGCCGTACTCAGTGAATTGCTCCGTTCTTCAATTGTTTCCGGAGATTTAACTGAAGATAATGTCAGCTCAAAACTGCAGGATTTGTTAGTGAAAAAGCTCCCTTCGGCAGACAGGTGGCAGGAAGGGATTCAATCAAAATACGTCGTGCTTTTCGGTTCAACCGGGGCCGGCAAAACGACTACACTTGCGAAACTCGCGGCCTCATCAATGCTGACAGAGCATAAAAAAATTGCCTTTATGACGACGGATACTTACCGGATTGCCGCGGTCGAGCAGCTGAAGACATATGCGGAGCTGCTTCAGGCTCCTCTTGAAGTATGCTATTCAAAGGAAGAATGTCTGAAGGCACTGGAAAAATTCGCTGAATATGACCATGTTTTCATTGATACAGCCGGTAGAAACTTTAAAGAAGAGCAGTATATTACGGAATTACAAGAGATGATTCCGTTTGAATCAGGCTTACAATCCTTTCTCGTATTATCCGCATCTGCAAAATATGAAGATATGAAACAGGTGCTGAAACAGTTTTCAGGTGTGCCGGTCAATCAATTCATTTTCACGAAAACGGATGAAACCGCCTCACTCGGCTCCGTGTTTCAAGTGCTGTCGGAATCAAGAATCGGCGCCGCCTATTTGACAAATGGACAGGATGTGCCTGAAGACATCCTATCGGCTTCACCAAAAGAGTTTGTAAGGATGCTTTTGACATGAAACCCGATCAGGCAGAGTCATTAAGAAGGAAAATGAGAGAGCGGCAAATGATCAAGCCGGAGCTTTATGAGAAAAAAGCGAAGACATTAGCCGTCATCAGCGGTAAAGGCGGCGTCGGAAAATCTAATTTAACATTAAACATGGCAGTTGCCCTGCAGGAAAAAGGAAAAAAAGCACTCATCATTGATCTTGACATCGGAATGGGCAACATTGATGTGCTGATCGGCGCTGCTTCTTCCCGCACCATTATTGATGTGATGGAGAATCGGCACGCGTTGGCGCAATCACTGTCCTCCGGTCCGAAAGGCCTTCGCTACATATCCGGAGGAACGGGGCTTGAGGCGATCTATCAAGCAGACGGAGAGAAGTGGGAGGCTTTTATGAATGGTCTTTCCGCTGTATTAAGCGATTTTGATTACGTTCTGTTTGATATGGGAGCGGGACTTTCAAAAGAACAGCTGCCGTTTATTTTATCGGCGGAAGACATTCTCGCCGTGACAACGCCTGAGCCGACGGCCATTATGGATGCCTACAGCGCGATCAAACATCTCTTGCTCGCGGATGAACGGCTGACCGTAAACATTGCCGTCAATCGCGCCCGCGCCCAAAAACAGGCGCTGGACACGTACAACCGCCTTTCTCATGCGATTCACACGTTTTTAGGCGCGGAGGTGCGTTTCGCCGGCTCCATACCCGATGACCCGTTAGTAAGTCAAGCCGTCATTGACCAGGTGCCTTTTTTAATAAAAAGTCCTCAAGCAAAAGCCAGCAGGTCCGTCCGTCTTCTGACGGATGTCTTGTTTCAAACGGAAGAAAACAAACCAAGAGAAGAGAAACCGGCATTTATTGAGAGATTATCTTCTTTTTTATTGAGGAGGACTTTACAGTGATTCGTGTGCTTGTCGTTGATGACTCAGCTTTTATGAGAAAGATGATTACCGATTTTCTGGCTGCGGAAGTGCAGATAGAAGTCATCGGGACAGCCAGAAACGGGGAAGAGGCGCTGAAGAAAATAGAGCTTCTCAAACCGGATGTTGTCACGCTTGATATTGAAATGCCGGTCATGAACGGAACGGATACATTGCGGAAGATCATCAGCATATATAAACTTCCCGTAATCATGGTATCGAGCCAGACACAGCAAGGGAAGGACCGAACGATCAACTGCCTGGAAATGGGCGCTTTTGATTTTATCACCAAGCCTTCCGGAGCAATTTCACTTGATCTTTATAAAATTAAAGAGCAGCTGATTGAGAGGGTGATTGCAGCCGGGCTGTCCCGCGCACAAAAACCTGAGGCGGCAGTGAAAGAGTCTTCTATCCCGGAACGTCCGGCTTTGGCGGGATTTGAAAGACCGAAAGTAAGATCCGCCAAGCAGGCCGTATTCATCGCGACCTCTACAGGCGGACCGCGGGCTCTGCAAAAGGTGATTCCGAAACTGCCGAAGGATTTAAAGGCGCCTGTATTTGTCGTTCAGCACATGCCTGAAGGCTTCACCGCTTCACTTGCAGACAGACTCAACCATTTGTCAGATATTCAGGTCAAAGAAGCGGAAAACGGTGAAGAAGCGAAGGACGGATGGGTGTACATCGCGCCCGGCGGAAAAAATATGACGGTTGCGGAGGAAGGCGGAAGGCTCCGCATCATTCTTGACGTTCATGATACGGAAAGCCGGCATAAACCGTCAGCCGATTATTTGTTTCGGTCGGCAAGCCGCTTATCCGATTACGAAAAGGTAGCCGTCATTATGACAGGCATGGGCAGCGACGGAACCGAGGGCGTAAAAGAAATGCTTAGAACAGGCAGCGTTAAAACGATTGCGGAATCGGACGAATCCTGTGTTGTGTTCGGAATGCCGAAGTCAGCGATAAAGGCGGGCCTCATTCATGAGATTAAACATGTGGAAGATATCGCGGCATCCATCACCGGATGTGTGAAAAAAGAGAGGGTGTGAATCAATTGGATATGAATCAATATTTAGATGTCTTTATTGATGAAAGTAAAGAGCACTTACAGACATGTAACGAAAAGCTGCTGCTGTTGGAAAAAGATCCGGCAGACCTTCAGCTTGTGCATGACATCTTCAGAGCTGCCCATACGCTGAAAGGCATGAGCGCAACGATGGGATATACAGATCTGGCGCATTTAACCCACCTGATGGAAAATGTGCTGGACGCCATCCGCAACGGAGAAATGCCCGTTACATCAGATTGGCTGGATGTGCTGTTTGAAGCGCTTGATCATCTTGAAGAGATGGTGCAGTCCATTATTGACGGAGGAGACGGCAAACGTGATATTTCTGAAGTGAGTGCGAAGCTCGACGTAAATGCGGTGCATGAGACTGCGGCTTCAGCCGAAACAGCAGAACCGCCGGCTTCAAAACAACAGGCTTCAACTGAATGGAATTATGACGAGTTCGAACGGACTGTTATTGAAGAGGCGGAAGAGCAAGGATTCAGCCGCTATGAAATAACGGTTTCCCTGAATGAAAGCTGCATGCTCAAAGCCGTGCGCGTGTACATGATATTTGAAAAGCTGAATGAAGCCGGGGAAGTCGCAAAAACAATACCCGCCGCGGAAGTGCTAGAGACGGAAGATTTCGGAACGGATTTTCAGGTGTGTTTCTTAACAAAGCAGCCTGCTGAAGAAATTAAAGAACTCATCAGCGGCATTTCAGAAGTGGAGAATGTCGAAATTTCTGCCGGTGCGCCGTTAAAAACGGCCGAAAAACCGCAAGCGGCTGAACCGGTGAAGGAAGCTCCGGTTAAAAAGGCTGAGAAACAGCCTAAGCCGCAAGCGAAAACGGAAGAACAGCCGAAGCATCACAGCGGCTCGAAAACGATTCGCGTCAACATTGAAAGACTGGATTCTTCAATGAACCTTTTTGAAGAACTTGTCATTGACCGCGGACGTCTTGAGCAGATCGCCAAAGAGCTTGACCACAATGAGCTGACTGAAACCGTTGAACGCCTGACCAGAATCTCGGGCGACCTTCAGTCTATTATTCTTAATATGCGGATGGTGCCGGTAGAAACCGTCTTTAACCGTTTCCCGAGAATGATCCGCCAGCTTCAAAAGGAATTAAACAAGAAAATCGAATTGTCCATCATCGGAGCTGAAACGGAGCTGGACCGCACGGTGATTGATGAAATCGGCGATCCGCTTGTTCATTTAATCAGAAACAGCATCGATCACGGCATTGAATCGCCTGAAGTGCGGGTGAATAAAGGAAAACCGGAATCAGGTCATGTCGTGCTTAAGGCATATCACAGCGGCAACCACGTCTTTATTGAGGTTGAAGATGACGGGGCCGGCCTGAACAGAAAGAAAATTCTTGAAAAAGCGCTCGAGCGGAGTGTAATCACCGAACGTGATGCTGAAACGCTTGAAGATAATGAGATTTACGAGCTTATTTTTGCTCCGGGCTTCTCGACTGCCGATCAAATTTCTGACATTTCAGGGCGGGGCGTCGGCCTGGATGTCGTAAAAAATAAACTCGAATCACTCGGCGGCTCTGTCAGTGTCAAATCCGCGGAAGGTCAAGGTTCTCTTTTCAGTATCCAGCTTCCGCTGACACTTTCAATTATATCCGTTCTTCTCATTAAACTGGAAGAAGAGACGTTTGCGATACCGATTTCTTCTATTATAGAGACGGCTGTTATTGATAAGAAAGATATCCTGCAGACGCATGACAGAGAAGTGATTGATTTCAGAGGCCAAATCGTTCCGATCGTCTATCTGAAAAAAGAATTCGGCATTACGGATTCAAAACAGGATGCCGATCAGTTCCATGTAATCGTCGTGAAAAAGGGCGATAAATCCACTGCTTTTGTCGTGGATTCTTTTATCGGACAGCAGGAAGTCGTACTGAAATCACTCGGCGACTATTTGACGAACGTCTTTGCGATTTCCGGCGCTACGATTCTCGGAAACGGAGAAGTGGCGCTGATTATTGATTGCAATGCGCTGATCTACTAAAACGACACGAGGAGGTGCCCGAATGACTGCTGAAATCAAAACAGGTGAAAAAATGATTGTGTTTATGATAAACGGGAAAGAATACGCTATCTCAGTTTCCCAGGTGAAATCAATTGAAAAGTGGCAAAAACCGACGAGGGTCCCGGGTGTGGAATCTTATATCCGCGGCGTTATCAATCTGCGCGGAGTGATTACCCCGGTTCTTGATTTAAGAAAACGTCTGAATCAGCCTGAACAGGACATCACAGAAGAGACTCGGATTATCATCATTTCTTATCGTGACGCCGATGTCGGATGGGTCGTGGATGAGGCCAATGACGTCATCACCGTGCATGAAAATGAAATCGAATCCGCGCCTGAAAGCCAGACAAAGGAAACGGATGTGTGGATTAAACAGATCGTCAAGCAAGATAACAGGCTCCTCAATATTATCGATGCGCATGCGGTACTGGATAAAGGTGCTTCGGCATCTGCGTCCGGAGAGCCTAATGCTTAAAGGGGAAAAGACAACATGAGTAAGTTTGAAGCGATCAAAGAAGAGCAGATGGATATTTTGCGGGAAGTCGGAAATATCGGGGCGGGTCACTCGGCTTCTGCAATGGCTCAGCTGCTGAACAGAAAGATAGACATGGAAGTGCCGTTTGCGACTTTATTGACATTTGATGAGCTCGCTGATTTTTTCGGCGGGGCTGAAACGCCGGTCGCCAGTATCTTTTTAAGAATGGAAGGCGACATGACCGGCTCTATCTTTCTCATCATGCCTTTCCATCAGGCGGAACAGTTTATCAGAGAGCTGATCGGAAATCCGGATTTTGATATTGACCAGTTGGGTGAAGATCATTTGAGTTCTTCTGCTTTACATGAGTTCGGCAATATTTTAGCAGGTTCCTATTTAACGGCATTGGCTGATTTGACAAAGCTTGAGATTTACCCGAGCGTGCCGGAAATCTCACTTGATATGTTCGGCGCGGTTATCAGTGAAGGGCTGATGGAACTCAGCCAAGTCGGAGAGCATGCCATTGTCGTGGATACTTCTATTTTTGACCAGGGCAGCCGGCAGGAGCTCAAAGCCCACATGTTTATGCTCCCGGACTATGATTCTTTTGAAAAGCTCTTCGTCTCATTGGGTGCGGCTTTATGAGCCGTGCGGAAGCCGCAGTCGTTAAAGTGGGGATTGCGGATGTTCAAGTCGCGCGTTACCCGGATAAAATCCGGACCTCGGGACTCGGTTCATGCGTAGGGCTGGTTTTATACGATAAAGACAAACAAACGGCAGGACTCGTTCACGTCATGCTGCCGGACTCCGGTTTATCAAAAACGGCGGAGCTCAACCGTGCAAAATACGCGGACACCGCCGTTAAGATGACGATTGATATGCTTTTGAAAGCCGGCTGCCGCAAGTTTGCCCTGAAGGCAAAACTCGCCGGGGGAGCGGAGATGTTTAAGTTTAAAATGACAAACGACCTGATGAAAATCGGTCCGAGGAATGTAGCGGCCATCAAAGAGCAGCTTTCATTGTATAACATTCCGGTCATCAGTGAAGATACGGGCGGCTCAAGCGGCCGGACGATTGAATTTGAGCCAAAGTCCTGCATGCTGCACATTCGAACTGTTAAACAAGGTGAAACAACGATTTAATAAAGGTATGAGGTAGGGGGATAACAATGCAATCCTTGAATTATGAAGATCAGGTGCTTTGGTCGCGCTGGAAAGAGTGGAAAGATCCTAAAGCCGGTGATGATTTAATGCGCCGTTACATGCCGCTGGTCACATATCATGTCGGCAGAATTTCCGTCGGACTGCCGAAATCGGTGCATAAAGACGATCTAATGAGCCTTGGTATGCTTGGTTTATATGATGCCCTGGAAAAATTTGACCCCGGCCGGGATTTAAAATTTGATACCTATGCCTCGTTTAGAATTCGCGGTGCAATCATCGACGGGCTGCGTAAAGAAGATTGGCTGCCCAGAACTTCACGGGAGAAGACAAAAAAAGTCGAAGCGGCGATCGAAAAACTTGAACAGCGCTACCTTCGGAATGTGACTCCTTCAGAGATCGCAGAAGAGCTGGGGATGACGGAGCAGGACGTAGTATCAACGATGAATGAAGGGTTTTTTGCCAATCTCTTATCAATTGATGAAAAGCTTCACGACCAGGATGACGGTGAGAATATTCAAGTGATGATCAGAGATGACAAAAATGTGCCGCCGGAAGAAAAAATCATGAAGGACGAGCTGATCGCTCAGCTTGCGGGCAAAATTCACGAGCTCTCTGAAAAAGAGCAGCTTGTCGTCAGTTTATTCTATAAAGAAGAACTGACTTTGACCGAGATCGGACAAGTCCTGAACCTTTCGACGTCGCGGATTTCACAGATTCATTCAAAGGCGCTGTTTAAATTAAAGCATCTGCTTGAAAAAGTAATTCAATAATGAACTCATGGTTAGCGAGTGAAAAACATGTCAACACTATTATGGCTTTTAAGCTTTGTGCTTCACGGCGTACTGCTTTATGCCGTCATTATTCTGTACACGAGGTTTTCAGCCCTCAAGGAGACGGAGCGCCAGCAGAAGAAGATTCTTGAAGAGACGGAAAACACCCTTGCAGCGTTTCTGCTTGAGCTGAAAGAAGAAAATGAAAGACTCGAAGACGCAAAAAGCCGTCAAGCGCCGGACGCAGAAGATGCCGAACCCCGGCCGGAACCGAAAGAAGAGCCTGATATTCCGGACCACATGGAAAAGCTCATCAGTGCAACGGAACGGGCTGAAAGTGATGAAAACAACGGTGCGCATTCGTTTGAAAAACGTGTTTCAGAATTATATGAACAAGGGCTCACCCCCGCGGAAATCGCCAAACGGATGCAGAGCGGAAAGACAGAAATCGAGCTGTTTTTAAAATTTCGCGGCAAAGCTGTAAAGGATTCTTGATTGTCGCATAAAGCTGTGTTATATTATGTCTTGGTGTTAAATACACACGCTTAACGATTTATGCAGAGGGTGCTGCAAACGGCAGTTCTGCACAAAAATGACCTAAGCGGAGGAAAAAAACCATTTTATTAGGAGGAAATCACATGTCAGTTATTTCTATGAAACAATTGCTTGAAGCTGGTGTTCACTTCGGCCACCAAACACGCCGCTGGAACCCAAAAATGAAGCGTTACATTTTCACGGAGCGTAACGGAATCTACATCATTGACCTTCAAAAAACAGTGAAAAAAGTAGAGGAAGCTTACAACTTCACGAAAAACCTTGCTGCTGAAGGCGGAAAAATCCTTTTCGTCGGCACAAAAAAACAAGCTCAGGATTCTGTTAAAGAAGAAGCTGTACGCTCTGGCATGTACTATGTCAACCAACGCTGGTTGGGCGGTACACTGACAAACTTCGAAACAATCCAAAAACGCATTAAGCGTCTGAAAGACATCGAGAAAATGCAAGAAAACGGTACATTTGAAGTACTTCCGAAAAAAGAAGTTGTTCAATTGAAAAAAGAATTAGAGCGTCTTGAAAAATTCCTCGGCGGAATTAAAGACATGAAGGATCTTCCTGATGCATTATTCATCATCGATCCTCGCAAAGAGCGCATCGCTGTTGCGGAAGCTCGCAAATTGAACATTCCTATCATCGGAATCGTAGATACAAACTGTGATCCTGATGAAATTGATGTCGTAATCCCTGCAAACGATGACGCAATCCGCGCTGTCAAACTTCTTACTTCTAAAATGGCAGATGCTATCTTAGAAGCGAAGCAAGGCGAAGAAGAAGCGGAAGCTGCTGAAGAGACTGCACCTGAAACAGAAACGACAACTGCGTAACCTAATCAAAAGGTGATAAGAGGGACTGCCTTTTATCACCTTTTTTCAAGAAAAATGTATCTATACATATCTTGTTTACACATATAAGGAGGAATTCAAATGGCTATTACTGCACAGCAGGTAAAAGAACTGCGTCAAAAAACAGGCGCTGGTATGATGGACTGTAAAAAAGCATTGACTGAAACTGACGGAGATATGGACAAAGCAATCGACCTTCTGAGAGAAAAAGGAATTGCGAAAGCGGCTAAAAAAGCTGACCGTATCGCTGCTGAAGGTTCTACTCTTATTAAAACTGACGGCAACAAAGGCGTTATCTTAGAAGTAAACTCTGAAACTGATTTCGTTGCGAAAAACGAAGGCTTCAAAGAGCTTCTGAACACGCTTGCTGACCACCTTCTTGCAAACGCTCCTGCTGATCTTGAAGAAGCAATGGGTCAAAAGATGGAAAACGGTTCTACTGTTGAAGAATACATCACAAGCAACGTTGCTAAAATCGGAGAGAAAATCACTCTTCGCCGTTTTGCTGTTATTTCAAAAGAAGACAGCGAAGCGTTCGGTGCTTACCTTCACATGGGAGGCCGCATCGGCGTATTATCCGTTCTTAGCGGAACAACTGACGAAGATCTTGCAAAAGACATCGCGATGCATGTTGCAGCGGTAAATCCTCGTTACATTTCCCGCGAACAAGTGTCTGAAGAAGAAGCAAACCATGAGCGTCAGATTCTGACTCAGCAAGCTCTTCAAGAAGGCAAACCGGAAAACATCGTAGCTAAAATGGTTGAAGGCCGTCTGAACAAATTCTTCGAAGAAATTTGCTTATTAGACCAAGCTTTCGTTAAAAACCCAGACGAAAAAGTGAAACAAGTTGTGGCTGCGAAAAACGCATCTGTTAAAACTTACGTCCGCTACGAAGTTGGAGAAGGTATTGAAAAACGCCAAGAAAACTTTGCTGAAGAAGTTATGAACCAAGTGAAAAAATAATGGCGGAAAGCCTTGGCGAATCTTTCGCGGCTTTTCAGGCAGTATAGGGGACACTACTTGTGTTCCCTATTTTTAAAACTATATTTACAAACCTTTTTTTCTCTTGCATAATAGGAAACGGCAATGTTTACACTTGGAGGTTATTATGGAAAAACCAAAATACAATCGTATCGTTTTAAAGCTTAGCGGAGAAGCATTGGCAGGAGAGCAGGGAAACGGCATTAATCCGACTGTCATCCAATCCATCGCTAAACAGGTAAAAGAAATCGCTGAGCTTGACGTCGAAGTGGCCGTAGTCGTAGGCGGCGGCAACTTATGGCGCGGAAAAACGGGCAGTGACTTAGGAATGGACCGTGCGACGGCCGATTATATGGGCATGCTTGCTACTGTCATGAACTCACTTGCCCTGCAGGACAGCCTGGAAACGCTCGGAATTCAGTCCAGAGTGCAGACATCAATTGAAATGCGTCAGGTCGCTGAGCCTTACATCAGAAGAAAAGCCATCCGCCACCTGGAGAAAAAACGCGTTGTTATTTTTGCCGCGGGAACAGGAAACCCTTATTTCTCTACGGACACAACCGCAGCGCTGCGTGCCGCTGAAATCGAAGCGGACGTGATCTTAATGGCGAAAAATAATGTCGACGGTGTGTATAATGCTGATCCGAGAAAAGATGAGTCAGCCGTTAAATACGAAAAATTATCTTATCTCGATGTGTTAAAAGACGGGCTGGAAGTCATGGATTCTACGGCTTCTTCACTATGTATGGATAATGATATTCCGCTGATCGTCTTTTCTATTATGGAAGAAGGAAATATTAAGCGTGCCGTAATCGGCGAATCAATCGGAACGATCGTAAGGGGGAAATAACGTTGTCAAACGAAGTATTAACACAAACAAAAGAACGCATGGAAAAAGCGGTTGCCGCTTATTCACGTGAATTGGCGTCAGTCCGCGCAGGACGTGCCAACCCATCTCTATTGGATAAAGTGACAGTAGAATACTACGGTGCCCAAACACCTTTAAACCAGCTGTCTTCCATCAATGTGCCTGAAGCGCGTATGCTTGTTGTCACACCGTATGACAAAACGGCAATCGGTGATATTGAAAAAGCGATTCTGAAAGCTGATCTTGGCGTAACGCCGACAAGTGACGGCACAATTATCCGCATCGCGATCCCGGCTCTGACGGAAGAAAGACGTAAAGAACTTGTCAAAGTCGTGAAAAAATACGCGGAAGAAGCGAAAGTAGCAGTCCGTAATGTCCGCCGTGACAGCAACGATGACCTCAAAAAACTTGAGAAAAACGGAGACATCACAGAAGACGAGCTTCGTGCTTCCAGTGAAGACGTTCAAAAGCTGACAGATGAATATGTGTCAAAAATTGACAGCGTCACGAAGGACAAAGAAAAAGAAATCATGGAAGTTTAATGAAAAACTATGTACAATAGATAATGTGAAAAGACCCTCTCATGTTTACAGGGGGTTTTTTTGTTAATACTGTTGATTACATTGATCATCAGCAACGCAACCTTTTTGGGTGACGGAGGAATCTCATGCTCAACATACTCAAAAATTGGAAGAATCAGCAGAATGCGGCTTCCAACTTAGAACGGTATACAAAAGAAGACATACTGAAGGGTGAAATTCCCGCACACATTGCCATTATTATGGACGGAAACGGACGCTGGGCGAAGAAGCGTTCACTCCCTCGGATTGCAGGACATCATGAAGGAATGAAAGTGGTAAAAAGGGTGACAAAGCTCGCAAGTCAGCTCGGCGTTAAAGTTCTGACTCTTTATGCGTTTTCAACGGAGAACTGGAAGCGCCCGAAGATGGAAGTCGACTTTTTGATGAAGCTTCCGGAAGAGTTCCTGAATACGTATCTTCCTGAATTAATAGAGGAAAATGTACAGGTGAAAATTATCGGAGATGAATCCGCGCTCCCTTCTCATACGTACAGGGCGATTGAGAAGGCCGTAAAAGATACAGAACAAAATGACGGGCTGATTCTCAATTTCGCTTTGAACTACGGCGGACGCACGGAAATCGTCAATGCGGCAAAAGCACTGGCTGAACAGGTGAAAAGCGGCACGCTGAATATCGAAGACATTGATGAAGCGCTCTTTTCCGGGCATTTAATGACAGAATCAATCCAGGACCCGGAGCTGCTCATCAGAACGAGCGGAGAAATCAGATTGAGCAACTTTATGCTTTGGCAGGTGGCTTACAGTGAATTTGTTTTTACAGATGTCCTGTGGCCCGATTTTAAAGAAGATCACTTTCTGCAGGCAGTGGGAGAATTTCAGCAGCGGGGCCGGAGGTTTGGCGGAATTTAGAGGATGGTGGAAATGAAACAAAGATTGTTAACAGGTGTTCTGGCAGCGGCATTATTTTTATTTTTGGTTATTTTCGGAGGATTGCCGTTCACCGTATTTGTTTACGTGATGGGAAGTATAGCGCTTTTTGAGCTTTTGCGGATGAAAAAGCTCAGATTTTTTTCTTTTCCGGGTCTGATCAGCCTCTTGTTGTTATGGCTGTATATGATGCCGGACAAGTATCATTTTTTCGATGCGAAAATGGAAGTAACGATTTTCGCTGTATTGATTCTGCTCAGCTATACGGTGCTCGTGAAAAACACCTTTACGTTTGACGAAGTCGGGTTTATCGTTCTCGCGACGGTATATATCGGACTGTGTTTTCATTATTTTATTGAAATCAGAAACATTGAAACAAACGGGCTTTTGTATATCTTTTATGCCTGCGTTGTCATATGGTCAACGGACTCAGGCGCATATTTCGTCGGAAAGTCGCTCGGGAAGCGGAAGCTGTGGCCCGAAATCAGCCCCAACAAAACAGTGGAAGGGTTTCTCGGCGGTATTGTCATCGCCCTTATTTTTACGGCTGTTTTTCAGCTGTTTGCGCACCTTCCGATTTCATACCCGGTTCTTTTGGTCATCACGCTTGTTCTGTCTGTATTCGGACAGATCGGGGATTTGGTTGAATCAGCGCTTAAGCGGCACTATGATGTGAAGGATTCGGGAAAAATCCTTCCCGGGCACGGCGGCATTTTAGATCGATTTGACAGCTTTTTGTTTGTCATGCCGTTCTTATACTTTCTGCTTGCGCTTTTTTCATGAGAAAGGCTAATATGAAAATAAGACCGATCTGGACGCATAGAATGGGAGTGGCATTTTGAAGAATATTTGTCTTTTAGGAGCAACAGGATCAATAGGGGAGCAGACGTTAGACGTATTGCGCATGCATCAAGATCAGTTCCGTCTCGTCTCGATGACTTTCGGTAAAAACGCCGAGAAAGCGATCCCGTTGATCAGAACGTTTCAGCCGAAATATGTAGCAGTCGGCGACATGGATACATACCAAAAAGTGAAAGAAGCGACTTTTTCTCATGAATGTCAAATCGGCATCGGAGAAGAAGGCCTGATTGAAGCGGCAGTCATGGACGAAGTCGATATCGTGGTCAATGCGCTGCTTGGAAGCGTCGGTTTAATCCCGACTTTGAAAGCGATTGAACAGAAAAAAACAATTGCGCTTGCAAATAAGGAAACTCTCGTCACTGCCGGGCATATAGTGAAAGGACACGCAAAACGATACGGTGTTCCTCTTCTTCCGGTCGACAGCGAACATTCCGCTATTTTTCAGGCGCTGCAGGGCGAACAGAGCAAAAATATCGAGCGCCTGGTCATTACGGCATCCGGCGGCAGTTTCAGAGATAAAACGCGGCAGGAGCTTGAGTCTGTAACGATTGCCGACGCCCTTAACCACCCGAACTGGTCGATGGGCGCAAAAATTACGATTGACTCGGCTACAATGATGAATAAAGGACTTGAAGTCATTGAGGCGCATTGGCTGTTTGACATTCCGTATGAACAGATTGACGTTGTATTACATAAGGAGAGCATCATTCATTCGATGGTTGAATTTCACGACAGAAGCGTCATCGCCCAGCTCGGAAATCCGGACATGAGGGTGCCGATTCAATATGCGCTGACATATCCGGACCGTCTGCCTCTGCCTGAAACAAAAAGGCTTGAATTATGGGAGATCGGAAGCCTCCATTTTGCGAAAGCTGACTTTGAAAGGTTCCGCTGCTTACAATTTGCCTTTGAATCAGGTAAAATAGGGGGAACGATGCCGACGGTTTTAAATGCGGCCAACGAAGAAGCCGTTGCCGCTTTTCTTGCCGGACGGATTTCATTCTTATCGATTGAGAACCTGATTGAACAAGCATTGGACCGCCACAGCGTAATTCAGGATCCGAGTCTTGCGGATATCCAAGAAGTGGACAAAGACACCCGGGGATACGTTAATTCAATACTCACATAAGGTGGTATGTTCGTGAATACAGTTATCGCGTTTATTATTATTTTCGGAACGCTCGTTTTTTTCCATGAGCTCGGGCATTTATTGCTCGCCCAAAGAGCGGGAATCCTTTGCCGTGAATTTGCGATCGGCTTCGGCCCTAAAATCTTTTCATTTAAAAAGAATGAAACCGTGTATACGATCAGACTCCTTCCGGTCGGCGGGTTCGTCCGCATGGCCGGTGAAGACCCGGAGATGATTGAAGTCAAACCCGGTTATACCGTCGGGCTTCTTTTTAATAAAGATGACGAAGTGGAAAAAGTCATCATTAATCAAAAGGAAAAATATCCCGACGCTTTAATTATCGAGGTGGAGACGGCTGATCTTGAGCACGAAATGAAGATTACCGGGTACGAGCAGGGGAAAGAAGATGAACTGGCGGG
Source organism: Bacillus sp. FSL K6-2865 (assembly GCF_040311405.1). Taxonomy (NCBI): domain Bacteria; kingdom Bacillati; phylum Bacillota; class Bacilli; order Caryophanales; family Bacillaceae; genus Bacillus; species Bacillus sp. FSL K6-2865. Next base: position 1,680,846 of record NZ_CP152036.1, read on the forward strand.
CTTTACTGTCAGTCAGACCTCTTTTTTTATCGTAGACGGAGAAGAAGTGCAGATTGCGCCTTACAATCGACAATTCGGGTCTAAACCCGTATGGAAGCGGATTAAGGCGATTGCTGCCGGTCCGATAATGAACTTCATCTTAGCGTATGTCATTCTCGTCATGCTTGGATTCATTCAAGGCGTGCCTTCGAATCAGCCTGAGCTCGGGAAGCTGACAGACAATGGACGCGCAGCGGCTGCCGGTTTAAAAGAAGGCGACTATATCCAGAGCATTAACGGTGAAAAAATGAGGTCATGGACCGACATCGTGACAGCGGTAAAAGAAAATCCCGGAAAAAAAATCGATGTCGCCGTCAAACGGGACGGCAAATCGTTTCATATCTCGGTTACACCTGAAGCTGTAAAAGATGAAAATAAAAAAACAATCGGCCGCTTCGGCTCTTATGCGCCGACTGAAAAAGGCGCGCTTGCAGCGATTGCCTACGGCGCGACATCTACCGTTGATGTCACAAAAGCGATCCTGACCAATCTGAGCAAACTTGTGACAGGCCAGTTTAAGCTTGATATGCTTTCGGGTCCTGTCGGCATTTATGATATGACGGATCAAGTTGCAAAAACCGGTATTATCAACCTATTCCAGTTTGCGGCGTTTTTAAGCATCAACCTGGGAATTGTCAACCTGCTGCCGATACCGGCGCTTGACGGCGGGCGGCTGCTGTTTTTATTCATTGAAGCAATCCGCGGCAAGCCGATAAACCGTGACAAGGAAGCATTTGTCGTATTTATCGGCGTAGCTTTCTTAATGCTTCTTATGCTGGTTGTCACATGGAACGATATCCAGCGTTTATTCTTATAATTGACTAGTAAAAAATCAGAGGTGCGAAGACATGAGACAAAGTTTGACGCTTATTCCGACCCTGAGAGAAGTGCCGGCTGATGCTGAAGCAAAAAGCCATAAGCTTCTGCTGAGAGCGGGATTTATCAGACAAAATACGAGCGGGGTTTACAGCTACATGCCCCTGGCTTACAGGGTCATTCAAAACATTCAGAAGATCGTGCGTGAAGAAATGGAAAAAATCAACGCGGTGGAAATGCTGATGCCGGCCCTTCAGCAGGCTGAAACATGGCAGGAATCAGGCAGGTGGTATACGTACGGGCCTGAATTAATGCGTCTGAAAGACCGCCACGGCCGTGAATTTGCTTTAGGCGCGACACATGAAGAAGTCATTACTTCTCTCGTGCGCGATGAGGTGAAATCTTATAAGCGTCTGCCACTCACTCTTTACCAGATCCAGTCTAAATTCAGAGATGAAAAACGCCCGCGTTTCGGGTTATTGCGCGGACGCGAATTCATCATGAAAGATGCGTATTCTTTCCATGCTTCTGAAGCAAGTCTTGAGGAAACATACCAAAACATGTACGGCGCATACAGCAGCATTTTCGCACGCTGTGAATTAAACGTCCGTCCCGTTATTGCCGACTCGGGCGCGATGGGCGGAAAAGACACGCATGAATTTATGGCTCTTTCTGAAATAGGGGAAGATACCATCGCTTATTCCGATGGATCCTCTTACGCAGCCAATACGGAAATGGCGGAAGTTGTCATGAACAGCGAGCCGTCAGATGAAACACCCGAGGCATTGGAGAAAATTGATACGCCGAATGTCAAAAGCATTGAAGAGCTCGCTTCGTTCTTGCAGATCGAGCCGAGCGCCTGCATCAAATCCATGCTGTTTAAAGCTGATGACCGATTTGTTCTCGTGTTAGTAAGAGGCGATCATGAGGTCAATGACGTGAAAGTGAAAAACCTTCTGAACACGGAAGTGGTTGAGCTTGCGTCTCATGAAGAAGTAGCAGAGAAACTTGGCACGGAGCCGGGATTTGCGGGGCCGATCGGCGCTGCCGGCGACATTGAGATTTATGCCGACCAAGCCGTGAAAGTAATGGTAAACGCCGTTAGCGGCGCGAATGAAAAAGACCGTCATTACCGAAACGTAAACATCGAACGTGACGCGTCAGTAAAAGCATATGCCGATCTTCGAATCATTCAGGAAGGCGATCCGTCACCTGACGGAAAAGGCACGATCCGTTTCGCTGAAGGGATTGAGGTCGGACAAGTCTTTAAACTCGGCACGCGTTACTCTGAAGCGATGAATGCGACATACCTTGATGAAAACGGGCGTGCGCAGCCGATGCTGATGGGATGTTACGGAATCGGCGTGTCCAGAACGCTTTCAGCCATCGCTGAACAGCATCACGACGAAAAAGGCTTGATCTGGCCGAAAAGCGTTGCTCCGTATGATCTTCATATTTTGGCACTGAATATGAAAAACGAAGCGCAAAAAGAGCTTGCTGAACAGCTTTACGGCAAATTCCAGGCGGAAGGTTATGAGGTATTATACGATGACCGTGCTGAACGCGCAGGCGTGAAGTTTGCTGATTCTGATCTGATCGGCCTTCCGATCCGCATCACTGTCGGAAAACGTGCCGACGAAGGCATCGTAGAAGTGAAAATCCGCAAAACCGGTGAATCTGCCGAAGTTTCAGTGGATGAGCTTTCTGAATTTATTAAGACGAAGTAATCACCATAACGAATCATACAAAATCATGTTAAAATAGAGAAAAAAGAAGGTACCTCATCACCTGCGGAGGTACCTTCACTTATGATGTTTTAAGGGAGGGATACTGTCTGAATGGAACAGTTATCAGTAAACAGAAGACAGTTTCAGATTCTTCTGCAGCAGCTTAATATGACAGATGATACCTTCATGACATACTTTGAAGACGGAGAGATTGATAAACTGACAATCCATAAAGCAGAAAAGGCCTGGCATTTCCAATTTCGCTTTAAGGCTCTTTTGCCGTATCAAATATATGATTCATTCATGATGAGGTTAACACAATCGTTTGCTCACATCGCCCGTGTCACATCGTCTGTTCAGGTCATCGACCCTACAGTGACAGAGGAGCTTGTACAGGATTATTGGACACGCTGTATTGAAGAGCTTGAAGGAACCTCGCCGCCGATGGTGGCTCTTTTGAATCAGCAGAAGCCGAAGCTCAAGGGAAACAAACTGATCGTGAAAACAAAAACAGATACAGAAGCATCTGCGCTCAAAAATAAATACAGCGCGCTGATTCAGCACAGCTACCGCCAATTCGGCTTTCCGGAACTGCAGCTGGATACCGAAATTTTCGTATCTGACCAAGAAGTCCAGAAATTCCGCGAGCAAAAGCTTGCAGAAGATCAGGAGCGGGCGATGCAGGCGCTTATCGAGATGGAGAAGAAGGAAAAAGAGGGCGATGAGGATCAGGCACCGTCCGGACCGCTTGTCATCGGCTATCAAATTAAAGAGAACGAAGAAATCCGGACGCTTGACAGCATCATGGATGAAGAAAGAAGAATTACGGTGCAGGGGTTTGTGTTTGATGCTGAAACACGCGAGCTGAAAAGCGGACGCACGCTCTGCATTTTCAAAATCACGGACTATACAAACAGCATTTTAGTAAAAATGTTCGCCAGAGAAAAAGAAGACGCCGCTTTGATGAAAACGCTGAAAAAAGGCATGTGGGTGAAGGCGCGGGGAAGCATTCAAAACGATACATTCGTCAGAGACCTCGTCATGATTGCAAATGACGTAAATGAAATAAAAGCCAAAACCCGTGAAGACACCGCTCCTGAAGGCGAAAAACGGGTTGAGCTTCATCTGCATTCTCCGATGAGCCAAATGGATGCTGTAACGGGCATCGGAAAGCTTGTCAAACAGGCGAAAAAATGGGGACATGAAGCGATTGCGTTAACTGATCATGCCGTTGTGCAGTCTTTCCCGGATGCCTATTCCGCCGCGAAAAAACACGGCATTAAAATGATTTACGGAATGGAAGCCAATATCGTAGATGACGGCGTTCCGATCGCATACAATCCAGCTCACCGTCTCCTGGAAGAAGACACATACGTCGTCTTTGACGTTGAAACGACAGGTTTGTCCGCAGTGTATGACACCATCATTGAGCTTGCCGCAGTCAAAATAAGAGGCGGAGAAATTATCGATAAATTCGAAGCATTCGCCAATCCGCACCATCCGCTGTCAGCAACGACGATAGAGCTTACCGGGATTACGGACGACATGGTCCGCGACGCTCCCGATGTCGTTGACGTCGTCCGGGATTTTAAAGAATGGATCGGCGATGACGTGCTTGTGGCTCATAACGCCAGCTTTGATATGGGATTTTTAAATGTGGCGTACAAGCGACTTTTGAAAACGGAAAAAGCGAAAAATCCGGTCATTGATACGCTGGAACTCGCGCGTTTCCTGTATCCTGAGTTTAAAAATCACCGCTTAAATACGTTATGTAAGAAGTTTGATATCGAATTAACCCAGCATCACCGAGCGGTTTTTGACGCTGAAGCAACGGGCTACCTGCTGTTGAAAATGCTCAAAGATGCCGCTGAAAGTGACATTTTTTATCATGATCAGCTGAATGAGAATATGGGACAATCCAATGCTTATCAGAGATCAAGGCCTTATCACGCTACATTGCTTGCCGTAAATGAGACCGGCCTTAAAAATCTGTTTAAGCTCGTGTCCATTTCTCATATTCAATATTTCTACAGAGTGCCGCGCATTCCGAGGTCGCAGCTTAATAAATACAGAGAAGGTCTGTTAATCGGCTCTGCCTGTGACAGGGGAGAGGTCTTTGAAGGCATGATGCAAAAATCACCTGAAGAGGTTGAAGATATCGCATCCTTCTATGATTATCTTGAAGTGCAGCCGCCGGAAGTATACAGACACCTTCTGCAGCTTGAGCTCGTCCGGGATGAAAAAGCGCTGAAAGAAATCATCGCCAACATTACGAAGCTCGGAGAAAAATTGAATAAGCCGGTCGTGGCTACGGGAAATGTCCACTATTTAAACGATGAGGATAAAATTTACCGGAAGATCTTAATATCTTCCCAAGGCGGCGCCAACCCGTTAAACAGACACGAACTGCCTAAAGTGCACTTCAGAACGACAGATGAAATGCTGGAGGCTTTCTCCTTCCTCGGTGCGGAAAAAGCGAAAGAAATCGTGGTTGACAATACGCAGAAAGTCGCTTCGATGATCGATGAGATCAAACCGATCAAAGACGATCTGTACACGCCGAAAATTGACGGGGCTGATGAAGAAATCCGTGAAATGAGCTATCAGCGCGCCAGAAGCATTTACGGTGAAGAGCTTCCCGAAATTGTAGAAGCGAGAATAGAAAAAGAATTAAAAAGTATCATCGGTCATGGGTTCGCCGTTATTTATCTCATCTCTCATAAGCTTGTAAAACGGTCTCTGGATGACGGTTATCTCGTCGGCTCCCGGGGGTCCGTCGGTTCATCGCTTGTGGCGACCTTAACGGAAATCACTGAAGTGAACCCGCTCGCTCCGCACTACGTGTGCCCGAGCTGCCGATATTCCGAATTCTTTAATGACGGATCAGTCGGTTCCGGTTTTGACCTTCCGGATAAAAGCTGCCCGTCTTGCGGCACACCTTTGAAAAAGGACGGACATGATATCCCGTTTGAAACGTTCTTAGGCTTTAAAGGTGACAAAGTACCCGATATCGACTTGAACTTCTCAGGTGAGTATCAGCCGCATGCCCATAACTACACGAAAGTATTGTTCGGTGAAGATAACGTGTATCGCGCTGGAACGATCGGCACCGTCGCGGAAAAGACGGCTTACGGATATGTGAAAGGCTATGCGGGCGATCACAACCTGCACATGCGCGGCGCGGAGATCGACCGTCTGGTGCAGGGCTGCACCGGCGTTAAGAGAACGACCGGCCAGCACCCGGGGGGGATTATCGTTGTCCCGGATTACATGGATATTTACGATTTTTCACCGATACAATTCCCGGCAGATGCGACGGGGTCTGAATGGAAAACGACTCATTTTGACTTCCACTCCATTCATGACAACCTGCTGAAGCTTGATATATTGGGGCACGATGATCCGACCGTCATCCGGATGCTTCAGGATTTAAGCGGAATTGATCCGAAGACGATTCCGACAGATGATCCGGAAGTTATGAAGATTTTCCAAGGCACAGAATCGCTCGGCGTCACTGAAGAGCAGATCGGCTGTAAAACGGGGACGCTCGGCATTCCTGAATTCGGGACGCGATTTGTGCGGCAGATGCTTGAGGATACGAAGCCGACGACGTTCTCCGAGCTTGTCCAGATTTCCGGGCTTTCTCACGGAACAGACGTATGGCTCGGCAATGCGCAGGAACTGATACACAACAATACGTGTGAACTGAGCGAAGTGATCGGCTGCCGTGATGACATTATGGTTTACTTGATCTATCAGGGCCTTGAGCCTTCACTGGCCTTTAAAATCATGGAATTCGTCCGTAAAGGCAAAGGCCTGACGCCGGAATGGGAAGAAGAAATGAAAAAGAACAATGTGCCGAACTGGTATATTGATTCATGCAAAAAAATCAAATACATGTTCCCGAAAGCCCACGCCGCCGCATACGTGCTGATGGCGGTGCGGATTGCCTATTTTAAAGTGCATCACGCGCTTTTATATTATGCTGCGTATTTTACCGTCCGCGCAGATGACTTTGACATTGATACAATGATTAAAGGCTCGACCGCCATCAGAGCGGTGATGGATGATATCAGCTCTAAAGGGCTTGATGCTTCGCCGAAGGAGAAAAACCTCCTTACCGTGTTAGAGCTTGCGCTTGAAATGTGTGAGCGCGGCTATTCTTTCCAGAAGGTCGATCTATACCGTTCGAGCGCTTCGGAATTTATCATTGACGGCAACAGTCTCATCCCGCCGTTCAACTCAATTCCGGGACTCGGAACCAACGCCGCTCTCAATATTGTGAAAGCGCGGAAAGAAGGGGAGTTCCTTTCAAAAGAGGATCTTCAAAAACGAGGAAAAGTGTCAAAAACCATTTTAGAGTATTTAGACCGTCACGGCTGTCTTGAGTCGCTTCCGGACCAAAATCAGCTGTCTCTGTTTTAAGCTTTGTGCACAGCCTCCGAGCGGAGTTTGATTTGCATTAAATATATGGTTATGGTATAGTTTTATTGGAAATGCTAACGATTACCGAGGCAAAGAGTGGGGAAACCCGCTCTTTTGTATTGAACAGGCAATTTTGCCTCGACATGTCCATCGTTTTCTCAATGCCCCTGCTCTTTTGAAGCAGGGTTTTTATGCAGAGGAACGGCTGATATGATATCGACAGCACAAGGAGGAAAAACATGAGCAAAAAAGTGACTGATACCGTTCAAGAAATGGCTCAGCCCATACTGGATGACCTTCAGCTTGAACTCGTAGACATTGAATTTGTCAAAGAGGGTCAAAACTGGTTCCTTCGCGTGTTTATTGATTCCGAGAACGGTGTTGATATTGAGGAGTGCGCCAAAGTCAGCGAAGCGTTAAGCGAAAAGCTGGATGAGGCCGATCCGATCACCCAGAACTACTTTCTTGAAGTATCTTCTCCTGGAGCCGAGCGTCCATTAAAGAAAAAAGCCGACTTCGAAAAATCACTGGGCAAAAATGTGTACATGAAAACGTACGAACCGATTGACGGTTTAAAAGTGTTTGAAGGCAAATTGGCTGAATTCGATGGACAAACTGTTACAATAGAGATGACGGTCAAAACAAGAAAGAAACGGGTCAATATTCCGTATGAAAAAATAGCTAACGCAAGATTAGCTGTAACATTTTAATGAATGAAGTATTAGTGTTTAAGGGGGGAGACCGCTAACATGAGCAGTGAACTATTAGATGCTCTCACTATTCTTGAAAAAGAAAAAGGCATCAGTAAAGACATTATCATCGAAGCAATTGAAGCTGCCTTAATTTCCGCGTATAAGCGAAATTTTAACCAGGCGCAAAACGTACGGGTCGATCTGAACCGTGAGACGGGCACGATCCGCGTGTTCGCAAGAAAGGATGTCGTAGACGAGGTATACGATTCAAGACTTGAAATCTCGCTTGACGACGCCCAGCACATCCATCCGAACTACCTTGTCGGAGATGTCGTTGAAATAGAAGTAACGCCGAAAGACTTCGGCCGCATTGCTGCGCAGACGGCGAAACAAGTGGTGACGCAGCGTGTCCGTGAAGCTGAGCGCGGCGTGATTTACTCAGAATTTATCGATCGTGAAGAAGACATCATGACGGGAATTGTACAGCGCTTAGACAGCAAGTTTATTTACGTGTCTCTCGGTAAGATTGAAGCGCTGCTGCCCGTCAATGAACAAATGCCGAATGAGAGCTATAAACCGCACGATCGGATTAAAGTATTTATCACAAAAGTCGAAAAAACGACAAAAGGGCCTCAGATCTATGTATCAAGAACGCATCCTGGTCTGTTGAAGCGTCTTTTTGAAATCGAAGTGCCGGAAATTTATGACGGAACGGTCGAACTGAAATCCGTTGCCAGAGAAGCGGGCGACCGCTCTAAAATCTCCGTCCGCACTGATGATCCTGACGTTGATCCGGTCGGTTCATGCGTCGGTCCTAAAGGCCAGCGCGTGCAGGCGATCGTCAATGAACTGAAAGGCGAAAAAATTGATATCGTCAACTGGTCTGATGATCCGGTTGAATTTGTTGCCAATGCGCTCAGCCCGTCTAAAGTGCTGGATGTCATCGTCAGCGAAGAAGAAAAAGCCACGACTGTCATCGTTCCTGATTACCAGCTTTCTCTGGCAATCGGAAAAAGAGGGCAAAACGCCCGCTTAGCTGCGAAACTGACAGGCTGGAAAATCGATATCAAAAGTGAAACGGATGCAAGAGACCTTGGCATCTATCCGAGAGAGCATGAAGAAGATGACGATTTAGAGCCGCTCTTTATGGAGCCTGAAACAGCCGAATCGGATGAATAAGAGGTGACTTTAGGTGAATAAGCGAAAAAAAATTCCTCTGCGCAAATGCGTGGTAACGGGGGAAATGAAGCCTAAAAAGGAACTGATCCGAATTGTCCGTTCTAAAGAAGGAGAGATTTCAGTCGATCCGACCGGAAAGAAGAACGGGCGGGGTGCCTATATCACCCTTGAGAAAGAATGCATCTTAGCTGCGAAAAAGAAAAACACATTGCAAAATCAATTTCAATCACAAATCGATGACCAGATTTTCGAAGAATTGCTGGAACTGGCGGAAAAGGTGAAAAAATAACATGTCTGGAATGGAATGGTTTCCCTTGCTGGGTCTGGCCAATCGAGCTCGTAAGGTCGTGTCGGGCGAGGACTTGGTTATAAAAGAAATTAGAAATGCGCGTGCAAAACTTGTTCTGCTGACAGAAGATGCATCTGCGAATACTGCAAAAAAAGTATCCGATAAATGCAATTATTATAAAGTGCCTTATAAAAAAGTCGAAAGCCGCGCTGATCTCGGCCGCTCTATCGGCAAGGAATCACGTGTCGTTGTCGCCGTCACTGACCAAGGTTTTGCGAATAAGCTGATCAGCTTGCTCGATTAATATTTTTGGGGGTGAACGAATGGCTAAAATGAGAGTTTACGAATATGCAAAAGCCATCAATGTTTCAAGCAAGGAAATTTTGACTGCGCTGAAAAACATGGATATAGTAGTAAATAACCATATGGCAATGCTTGAAGAAAAGACCATTAAGCAGCTTGATGCGAAATTTAAAAAAGGCGGCGCCGGCGTTACATCTCAGAAGCCTGCGGAAACGAACAAAAACAAGCCGCAAGGGATTAATCAGCAGCCTGCTGGGAATCAACCAAACAAAATTCGAGACGGAAAGAAGAATGACGTGCAGAATAATCAATTTAACAAAAACAAGAAGAATAACAACAACAACAAAAACAAAAACAAACGCAATCATAACAACAAAAATCAGTATCAGCAAAAACCGCTGAAGCCGAAAAAAGAGCTTCCTGAGAAAATTACGTTTTCCGGCTCTTTAACAGTCGGAGCTTTAGCCGAGGAACTGGGCAAAGAGCCGTCTGAACTCATTAAAAAACTGATGCTTCTGGGCGTAATGGCTACCATTAATCAGGAGCTTGACAAAGACACAATCGAACTGATCGCATCTGAATACGGTGTAGAAACAGAAGAAGTGATTGTGCTTGAAGAAACTGAGCTTGAAAAATATGAAGAGGCTGACAAAGAAGAAGATCTTCAAATCCGTCCGCCTGTCGTGACGATCATGGGCCACGTTGACCACGGGAAAACGACCCTCCTTGACAGCATCAGAAAAACAAAAGTTGTTGAAGGTGAAGCCGGCGGAATCACCCAGCATATCGGGGCTTACCAGATCGAAGAAAACGGCAAAAAAATCACGTTCTTAGATACTCCGGGACACGCGGCGTTCACAACAATGCGTGCGCGCGGTGCGGAAGTAACTGATATTACCATTTTAGTCGTAGCGGCTGATGACGGCGTTATGCCGCAGACAGTCGAAGCCATCAACCATGCGAAAGCGGCTGAGGTTCCGATTATCGTTGCCGTGAATAAAGTGGATAAAGAAAGCGCGAACCCTGACCGTGTCATGCAGGAGCTGACTGAATACGGACTCGTTCCTGAAGCATGGGGAGGAGAAACAATTTTCGTTCCTCTGTCCGCTCTTACAGGCAAGGGAATTGACGAGCTTGTCGAAATGATTCTGCTTGTCAGTGAAGTGGAAGAGCTGAAAGCCAATCCGAACCGTCAGGCAAAAGGAACGGTTATTGAAGCTGAGCTCGATAAAGGAAGAGGATCTGTCGCGACACTTCTCGTTCAAACGGGAACATTGAATGTCGGAGATCCGATCGTTGTCGGAAATACATTCGGCCGCGTGCGGGCCATGGTCAATGATCTCGGCCGCCGCGTGAAAACAGCCGGACCGTCCACACCTGTAGAAATCACGGGCTTAAACGACGTACCGCAGGCTGGCGATCAATTCCTCGTCTTTAAAGACGAAAAAACAGCCCGTTCTGTCGGTGAAGCACGCGCTTCCAAGCAACTGGAAGAACAGCGCAGCGACAAAGCGAAGCTGAGCCTCGATGATCTGTTTGAACAAATTAAACAAGGCGATGTCAAAGACATCAATTTAATCGTAAAAGCTGACGTTCAAGGTTCAGCCGAAGCGTTAACAGCCGCTCTTCAAAAAATTGAAGTAGAAGGCGTAAAAGTAAAAATCATTCACACAGGCGTCGGTGCGATTACGGAATCAGACATCATTCTCGCATCTGCTTCAAATGCAATCGTTATCGGGTTTAATGTGCGCCCAGACGGAAATGCTAAGAGCACGGCTGAAGCTGAAAATGTAGATATCCGTCTTCACCGTATCATTTACAAAGTCATCGAAGAAATTGAAGCGGCGATGAAAGGAATGCTTGATCCTGAATACGAAGAAAAAGTCATCGGCCAGGTTGAAGTGCGCCAAACATTCAAAGTGTCGAAAATCGGTACGATTGCCGGCGGATATGTAACAGACGGCCATATTACACGTGACAGCGGACTCCGCCTGATCCGTGACGGCGTGGTCATCTTCGAAGGGGAAGTAGACGTTCTGAAACGCTTCAAAGATGATGTGAAAGAAGTTTCACAAGGATATGAATGTGGTATTACAATTAAGAAATACAATGACATTCGCGAAGGCGACATCCTTGAAGCGTATGTCATGCAGGAAATCGAAAGAAAGTGATCGGATTTGCGGAATGTGAATGCATCATTTATGATGCGGGATCATTAAAGGAGAAACGAGCCGTTCTGAAGCGGATTATAACGAGGGTTCAGAATAAGTTCAACGTGTCGGCCGCAGAAATCGGCTATCAGGACACTTGGCAGCGGACCAGCTTCGGAATCGCCGTCGTCTCCTCCTCTCACGTTCAGGCGGAAAAGGAGATCCAGCGTGTACTCGCGTTTATTGACTCCTTTCCCGAAATAGAACGGACGATCACTAGAACAGAGTGGTTTTAACTTAGAGGTGATTGAATTGAGTATGAGAGCAAACCGTGTCGGCGAGCAGATGAAAAAAGAGCTCGGGGATATTATCAGCCGAAAGCTGAAAGACCCGAGAATCGGATTTCTCACTGTAACAGACGTACGTGTTTCAGGTGATTTACAAATAGCGAAGGTGTATATCTCCGTTCTCGGCGGAGAGAAAAAGAAAGAGGAGGCGCTGAAAGGGCTTGAGAAAGCGAAAGGATTTATCCGTTCCGAAATCGGCAGCCGAATCAGACTCCGCAAAACGCCTGAGCTTGAATTTGAATTTGATGAATCAATTGAGTACGGCAACCGTATTGAAACATTGATTCACGAACTGCATTCAGATAAACCGTCTGAATAACAAGGAAAGAGGATGGGCGAGTGTCGTCTGTCCTCTTTTCTGCGTTTTACGGGATACAATTGATAACAAAGGAGCGAAAGACATATGGTTAACGGAGTTCTCCTTTTACATAAACCGGTCGGCATGACTTCTCACGACTGTGTAATGAAAATAAGAAAACTGTTAAAAACAAAGAAAGTCGGACATACGGGAACGCTTGATCCGGAAGTGTCAGGCGTACTGCCGATCTGTGTCGGACGGGCCACAAAGATTGTTGAGTACGTCACCGACAAGTCAAAAACGTACGATGCTGAGATCACTCTCGGTTTCTCCACATCGACCGAAGACCAGACTGGAGAAACGGTCAGCGTAAAACCTGTCAAGGAGCCGCTGAAAGAAGCGGATATCAAAGCCGTTTTAGACGAACTGAAGGGACCGCAGGAGCAAGTGCCGCCGATGTATTCCGCTGTAAAGGTTAACGGGAAAAAGCTCTATGAATACGCCAGAGCCGGTATTGAAGTGGAGCGGCCGAAGCGGAATATCACGATTGAAGATATCGCGCTCACTTCCCCTGTCACTTATAAAGAAGACACAGCATCATTCCGCTTTACAGTCACGTGCTCAAAGGGCACTTACGTGAGAACATTGGCGGTGACAATCGGTGAAAAACTCGGCTATCCCGCGCATATGTCGCATCTCATCCGCACCGCTTCCGGCGATTTCAGCCTTGATGAGTGTTTCACATTTGAGGAACTTGAACAGCAGGTTTCAGACGGAACGGTTGCAGAGCATGCCGTGCCGATCGATAGAGCGCTCAATCATTTGCCGAAATGGGTCATAAGTGATACATTAGCTAAGAAAGCTGAAAACGGGTCAGTGTTTGACATCCCGGCGGAATTTTCTGCAATGACAGCTGACGCCCGTATAGCGGTCTGTACTGAAGACGGAGAATGTGTGGCCATTTATATGCCGCATCCTTCAAAAAAAGGACTGCTGAAACCGGCTAAAGTGCTCATGCAAAAAAGCGAACAATAAGAAAAAAGGTGACCGTTCTGTGAAGACGATACATATTTCTCATCCACATCATTTACAAAAAGAAGAGCAGTCGGCGTCTGTCATGGCGCTCGGCTACTTTGACGGCGTTCATTTGGGACACCGGAAAGTAATCGGAACAGCCAGACAAATTGCCGAAGAAAAAGGCCTGTCGCTGGCCGTTATGACGTTTCATCCCCACCCTTCCCATGTGTTGGGCAGGGACAAAGAGCCAAAGGATCTGATTACGCCGCTTGAAGATAAAATCAGCCAGATCGGGCGTTTAGGCGCTGATGTGCTGTATGTCGTAAAGTTTGATGAAGCGTTTGCGTCTCTGTCTCCAAAACAGTTTGCTGAGGAGTATATTTTAGGGTTAAACGCGCGGCACGCTGTGGGAGGCTTCGATTTTACGTACGGAAAATACGGAAAAGGCACGATGGAGACGCTGCCGGACGATTTAAACGGCAAGGCCGGATGCACGACTGTCGAGAAACAGACCGAGCAGGACAGAAAGATCAGCTCCACTTATATCCGGTCAGCGCTGCAGGATGGTGACGTTGAACTTGCGCACACTCTTCTCGGCCAGCCGTATTTTGTCCGGGGCACTGTGATTCACGGAGACAAAAGAGGCCGCACCATCGGTTTTCCGACCGCGAATGTCGGCCTGCACAACAGTTATATAGTGCCGCCGACAGGCGTGTATGCAGTGAAAGCCGAAATAAAAGGCGAGGTGTATGAAGGCGTCTGCAACATCGGCTACAAACCGACCTTTTATGAAAAGCGTCCCGATCAGCCGTCAATTGAAGTACATTTGTTTAATTTTCAGCAGGATGTATACGGAGAAGACGTTAAAATCGAGTGGTACAAACGAATCCGAAGCGAACGGAAATTTAACGGCATCGATGAACTGACGGCTCAGATCGGGAAAGACAAGCAAGAAGCGATCCGTTTTTTCAGCAAATAACGGAAAAAACATCAAAAGTACACAAATTTTCTTCTAAAAGATTTGCATATGGGCGCGATTTTTAGTATCATATGTTTCGTAGTCTTAAAACCATTGCTTGGCAATCCGAAGTCACCGACGGTTGCTAGGTAACTGGGGCTAATTATGATATGGAGGTGAAACAGGATGGCAATTACTCAAGAACGTAAAAATCAACTCATCAGCGAGTTCAAAACACACGAATCTGATACTGGATCTCCAGAAGTTCAGATCGCTATCCTAACAGACTCAATTAACAACTTGAACGAGCATTTGCGTACTCACAAGAAAGATCACCACTCACGTCGCGGTCTTCTTAAAATGGTAGGTAAACGTCGTAATCTTCTTACGTATCTGCGTAATAAAGACGTAACTCGTTACCGTGAGTTAATTAACAAACTAGGCTTACGTCGATAATCGTAAAAAGCGGGAGGATTCCCGCTTTTTTATCGTATTAAAGCGAAAAAAATAATAATAAAAAAACAATGAAATCCTTTTACATACTACTTTGACATTGATATGTTCAATTCATTTCGTTCATAATAGGAGTAATTGATTATTTCACACATTAAGAGAGGAGCTCGTAATCGAATGGGACAAGAGAAACATGTCTTTACCATAGATTGGGCCGGCAGACAGCTTACAGTAGAAGCCGGCCAGCTTGCCAAACAGGCAAACGGCGCTGTCATGGTCCGCTACGGCGATACTGCAGTGCTCAGCACAGCAACCGCATCAAAAGAACCGAAACCGCTAGATTTTTTCCCGCTTACCGTTAACTATGAAGAAAGATTATATGCAGTAGGTAAAATTCCGGGCGGTTTTATTAAAAGAGAAGGCCGTCCAAGTGAAAAGGCCGTTTTAGCCAGCCGTCTGATCGACCGTCCGATCCGCCCGCTTTTCGCAGACGGATTCCGTAACGAAGTACAGGTCATCAGCATTGTCATGAGTGTTGATCAGGACTGCTCATCTGAAATGGCTGCAATGTTCGGTTCATCACTCGCTCTTTGCGTTTCCGATATCCCGTTTGAAGGCCCGATCGCGGGTGTGACGGTAGGCCGCATTGACGGGAAATTCGTCATCAATCCGACGGTTGACCAGCTTGAAAAAAGTGATATCAACCTCATCGTTGCAGGCACAAAAGACGCCATCAACATGGTGGAAGCCGGAGCGGATGAAGTTCCTGAAGAAATCATGCTTGAGGCGATTATGTTCGGTCACGAAGAAATTAAGCGCCTGATCGCATTCCAAGAAGAAATCGTCGCAGCAGTCGGCAAAGAAAAAACAGAAATCGAACTGTATGAAATTGACGAAGAGCTCAGCGAAAAAGTAAAAAGCCTTGCGGAGCCGGATCTTCTCAGCGCCATTCAGGTTCACGAAAAACATGCTCGCGAAGACGCGATTAATGAAGTGAAAAATGCAGTTGTCGCGAAATTCGAAGAAGAAGAGCATGATGAAGATACGATTAAAAAAGTGAAACAGACACTGTCTAAACTTGTGAAAAACGAAGTGCGCCGTTTGATCACAGAAGAAAAAGTCCGTCCGGACGGCCGCGGCGTTGATCAAATCCGCCCGCTTTCTTCAGAAGTCGGCCTTCTGCCGAGAACGCACGGCTCCGGGCTGTTTACGCGAGGACAGACGCAGGCGCTCAGCGTTTGTACATTAGGCGCCCTTGGGGACGTTCAGATTCTTGACGGTTTAGGCGTGGAAGAATCAAAACGCTTTATGCATCATTATAACTTCCCGCAGTTCAGCGTAGGGGAGACAGGCCCGATGCGCGGACCGGGACGCCGTGAGATCGGTCACGGTGCTCTTGGAGAGCGTGCGCTTGAGCCGGTCATTCCGAATGAAAAAGACTTCCCGTATACGGTCCGCCTCGTATCCGAAGTGCTTGAATCAAACGGTTCCACTTCACAGGCCAGCATTTGCGCGAGCACGCTTGCCATGATGGACGCAGGTGTTCCGATTAAAGCCCCTGTTGCGGGTATCGCGATGGGACTTGTGAAATCAGGCGAGTACTATACGGTATTAACGGATATTCAAGGGATGGAAGACGCCCTCGGTGACATGGACTTTAAAGTAGCCGGCACGGAAAAAGGCGTGACAGCGCTGCAAATGGACATTAAAATCGAAGGTCTTTCAAGAGAAATTCTTGAAGAAGCGCTTCAGCAGGCGAAAAAAGGAAGAATGGAAATCTTGAACAGCATGCTCAGCACGCTTGGTGAATCAAGAAAAGAACTTTCTCAATATGCGCCGAAAATTTTAACGATGAACATTAATCCGGATAAAATCCGTGACGTTATCGGACCGAGCGGTAAACAAATCAACAAAATCATTGAAGATACCGGTGTTAAAATTGACATTGAACAAGACGGCACCATCTTTATTTCTTCTACTGATGAAAGCAGCAACCAAAAAGCGAAAAAAATCATCGAAGATCTTGTCAGAGAAGTCGAAGTCGGCCAGCTTTACCTCGGTAAAGTCAAACGGATTGAGAAATTCGGCGCTTTCGTTGAAATCTTCAGCGGAAAAGACGGTCTCGTTCACATCTCTGAACTAGCGCTCGAACGGGTCGGCAAGGTTGAGGATGTTGTGAAAATCGGTGACGAAATCCTTGTGAAGGTAACTGAAATTGACAAACAGGGACGAGTGAATCTGTCGCGTAAAGCAGTGCTGCGCGAAGAGAAAGAAAAAGAACAGGAACAACAACAATCTTAAATGAAAACCTAACAAGGAGCCTGGGAGACCCGGCTTCTTTATTTTGAGAAAGACAACAGACGGGTTCTACCTTGTCCTCCTCATACATAATGTGTGGTGAGGGGGGAAGGACATGTTGAAAAAATTCGTGCCGTTTGCCGTTTTTTTATTTCTTTTTTTTGTTTCGTTTGAAATGTTAAAAAATCCGTATACAGTTGATTACATAGACGCAATGAAAAAAGACGCTGTAACTGTGTCAGCATCAAAAGATCCGCTCTATGAAGAATTACTGCAAAAAGCGTCAGAGTATGAAGTGAAGCCGCAAGACGCGCGGATTGATAAAATATGGAAGAGTATACCGGGATATAACGGTTTAAAAGTCAATGTGGAAAAATCCTATAAACAAATGAAAAAGGACGGAGAATTTCACGAAGACGGCCTTGTCTATGAGCAGGTAAAACCGAAAGTCCATCTTGATTCTCTCGCGCCCGAACCCATTTATAAAGGAAATCCCGACAAACCGATGGTCGCTTTCCTGATAAATGTCGCCTGGGGAAATGAATACGTGGAGCAAATGCTGCCTATTCTGAAGCAGCACCAGGTCAAAGCAACTTTCTTTCTTGAAGGGAAATGGCTGAAAAACAATCAGGAACTGGGGAAAAAAATAGCGGCAGACGGACATGAAATCGGAAATCATTCATACAATCACCCTGATATGAGCAAACTGACTTCAGGAAGCATTTCCGAACAGCTTGACAAAACCAATGCACAAATCAGCGAGACGCTCGGCATGAAGCCGAAATGGTTTGCGCCGCCAAGCGGCAGCTTCAGAAAAGCCGTGGTCGACCTTGCGGCGGAAAAAGGAATGGGCACCATCATGTGGACCGTTGACACCATTGACTGGCAAAAACCGTCTCCCGCTGTTTTACAAACAAGGGTGTTGAGCAAAATACATAACGGAGCCATGATTTTAATGCATCCGACTGATCCGACTGCGAAAAGCCTGGATACACTGATTGCAAAAATCAAAGAAAAAGGCTACGCGCTCGGCTCAGTGTCTGACTTAATGGATGAAAACAGGCTGATGAAGTAGCAGGCGGCAGTTGCCTGTCTTTGAATAGGAGGAACAGACTTGATAAAACGCTATACATGCCAAAACGGTGTAAGAGTTGTGCTTGAAAATAATCCAACGGTGCGGTCTGTGGCAATCGGCGTCTGGATCGGGACGGGGTCACGTCATGAAACGCCGGATACAAACGGTATTTCGCACTTTCTTGAGCATATGTTTTTTAAAGGAACAAATACCAGGTCCGCACGTGAAATCGCAGAATCCTTCGATCGGATAGGCGGCCAAGTGAATGCCTTCACTTCAAAAGAATATACGTGCTATTACGCCAAAGTGCTGGATGAGCATGCAAACTACGCACTTGATGTGCTGGCTGATATGTTCTTTCATTCTGCTTTTGACGAAGGTGAGCTCAAAAAAGAAAAGAACGTCGTATATGAAGAAATTAAAATGTATGAAGACGCGCCGGATGACATTGTCCACGATCTGCTGAGCAAAGCGACATACGGCAATCATTCGCTCGGCTACCCGATTCTCGGGACGGAGGAAACGCTTTCGTCATTTAACGGTGATTCTCTCAGACAGCATATGGATGACTTTTACACGCCGGACCGCGTCGTCATTTCTGTCGCCGGAAATGTAACGGAACAATTCATTAAAGACGTGGAGAAATGGTTCGGTACATACGAAGCGAAGGGCAAAGCAAGCGGCATCAGCGAGCCTGAGTTTCATTATGAAAAGCTGACCAGAAAAAAAGACACCGAACAGGCGCATCTCTGTCTCGGTTTCAAAGGCCTGAAAGTCGGAGACCCGGACATTTACGATTTGATCGTCTTAAACAACGTGCTGGGCGGAAGCATGAGCAGCCGTCTTTTCCAGGATGTGCGCGAAGATAAAGGACTGGCCTATTCTGTATACAGCTATCACAGTTCCTATGAAGACAGCGGTATGCTGACGATTTACGGAGGCACCGGCGCGAATCAGCTCGGCCTTCTGTCTGAAACCATTCAGGAAACGTTATCGGTTCTAAAACGTGACGGTATCACCCCGAAAGAGCTGGAAAACAGCAAAGAGCAAATGAAGGGGAGCTTAATGCTCAGCTTAGAGAGCACAAACAGCAAAATGAGCCGGAACGGGAAAAACGAACTCCTGCTCGGAAAGCATAAGACCATGGATGAAATTATCACTGAATTAAATGCGGTCAGCCTGGAAAGCGTCAACGGCCTCAGCCGCCGCTTATTTACGGATGATTACGCACTATCGCTCATCAGCCCGACCGGCAATATGCCGGCTTCATCTTAAGCGGAAAAGCAGTCTGCCTCTATACGGGGCAGGCATTTTTTTTTGCTCCGGGTCATATAGTACAAGGGGGTGGCTATCATGAGGCTCAGTGAACTGTCAGGTAAAGAAATTGTGGACATTAAACGGGCAGAGCGGCTCGGCGTGCTCGGCCAGACCGATTTGGAAATTAATGAACAGGACGGACAAATTACCGCGCTGTTGATACCGACGGTAAAATGGTTCGGATTGCGAAAACAAGGCCACGACATCCGCGTCCCCTGGAACCATATCCAAAAAATCGGGTCAGACATGATCATTTTAGACGTTCCGGGGGAGATCACGCCTCCCGAAGAGTAGATCTTATTCATTTTTTGCAAGCACCGGCTCATACAGCCGGTGCTTTTTTCATGAAAAAGACGCTGTACATTCACCGCCCTTTCTCTTTGCACATACGATGAAGAGGAGGATGACACTTAAAAGATCCAGTAACTGTAAAGAAGGTGAACGTTTCAGATGTTAACCGGATTGACAATTGCGATCATTGGCGGTGACGCAAGACAGCTTGAGATTATAAGAAAGCTGACAGAACAGCATGCCGATATTTATCTTGCAGGGTTTGACCAATTGGATGACGGTTTTACAGGAACCGTCAAATGCAAAATTGATGAGATTCCCTTTCAAAAAATAGACAGTATCATCCTGCCCGTATCGGCAACGACCGGAGAAGGCGTTGTTTCCACGGTTTTTTCAAATGAAGAAGTGGTATTAAAGCAGAGCTATCTTGAGCGGACACCGGAGCATTGCGTCATTTATTCAGGCATCTCCAACGCGTATCTTGAGGGGATCGCCAGCGAAGCCGGCCGCAAACTTGTGAAATTATTTGAACGGGACGATATCGCGATATTCAACTCGATTCCCACTGTTGAAGGAACAATCATGATGGCGATTCAGCATACGGATTATACCATTCACGGATCAAATGTCGCCGTTCTCGGCATGGGGCGCACCGGTATGACGATCGCCCGGACGTTTGCGGCGTTAGGGGCGAAGGTAAAAGTGGGCGCGCGGAGTTCGGCTCATTTGGCCCGTATAACGGAAATGGGGCTTTCTCCTTTTCAACTTGAAGAGCTTACTGAACATGTAAATGATATTGATATCTGCATTAACACCGTACCGAGCTTGATTCTGAATCAAAGCGTTTTATCGCGCATGACGCCGAAGACCTTGATTTTGGATTTAGCATCCCGTCCGGGCGGAACGGATTTCAAATATGCTGAAAAACAAGGCATTAAAGCGCTGCTTGCTCCGGGTCTTCCGGGAATTGTGGCCCCGAAAACAGCCGGACAGATTATTGCGAACGTATTGAGCAAGCTTTTGGCAGACTTAAAGAAAGAGGGGAAATAACCATGTCTCTGAAAGGGAAAAGAATCGGATTCGGATTAACCGGCTCGCATTGCACATATGAGGAAGTTTTTCCGCAAATAGAGGCGCTTATCAGTCAAGGAGCTGAAGTCCGGCCGGTCGTGACATCAACCGTTCAATCGACCGATACCCGCTTTGGGGAGGGGGGAGATTGGGTCAGAAAAATTGAAGAAGCAACAGGCTTTGAGGCGATTGATTCCATCGTAAAAGCGGAGCCTCTCGGGCCGAAACTTCCGCTCGACTGCATGGTCATCGCCCCTTTAACCGGAAATTCAATGAGCAAACTCGCAAATGCGATGACTGACAGCCCCGTCCTTATGGCTGCGAAAGCCACGATCCGCAACGGCCGCCCGGTCGTGCTCGGAATTTCGACAAACGACGGACTCGGTTTAAACGGAACGAATTTAATGAGGCTGATGTCCGCAAAAAACATATATTTCATCCCGTTCGGCCAGGACGACCACGTGAAAAAACCGACATCGCTCGTCGCCAGAATGGATCTCCTTCCGATTACGGTAGAAAAAGCTCTTTTGCACCAGCAGGTTCAGCCGGTGCTCGTACACCATCATGAATAAAAAATCATGATGACAGAAAATCATTCCGGAATAAAAAAATTCGATCAATCCGTGACTATTCTATGGTAAAATAAAACGTAAAATGCAAAGTCAATTCAACAAATGATGCTTAATTGGCGGAAGGAGTTTTACAGATGGGAAGAGGATTACACGTAGCAGTTGTCGGAGCGACGGGAGCCGTAGGACAGCAAATGCTGAAAACACTGGAAGACAGAAACTTTGAAATCGAAACACTCACACTACTATCCTCAAAGCGTTCTGCTGGTACGAAAGTAACGTTTAAAGGCGAAGAATATACAGTGCAGGAAGCTGTTCCTGAAAGCTTCGAAGGCGTTCATATCGCGTTATTCAGCGCCGGCGGAAGCGTATCACAAAGCTTGGCGCCTGAGGCTGTAAAACGGGGAGCCATCGTGATTGACAATACCAGCGCATTCCGGATGGACGAAAATACACCGCTCGTGGTGCCTGAGGTGAACGAAGGTGATCTGCACAAACATAACGGCATTATCGCCAACCCTAACTGTTCAACGATTCAGATGGTGGCTGCGCTTGAACCGATCCGCAAAGCGTACGGTTTGAAAAAAGTCATTGTATCTACTTACCAAGCTGTGTCCGGGGCCGGCAATGAAGCGGCGAAGGAATTGTACAGCCAGACAAAGGCGATTTTAAACAATGAACCCGCAGAACCGTCCATTATGCCGGTTAAAGGCGACAAAAAGCATTATCAAATCGCATTTAACGCCATTCCGCAAATTGATAAATTCCAAGATAACGGCTATACGTTTGAGGAAATGAAAATGATTAATGAAACGAAAAAAATCATGCATATGCCGAATCTGGAAGTGGCTGCGACATGTGTCAGACTGCCGATTGAAACAGGGCACTCAGAATCTGTTTACATTGAGCTGGACCGTGATGACGCAACCGTTGAAGATATGAAACAGCTTTTAAAAGAAGCTCCGGGTGTCACGCTTCAGGATGATCCGGCGGAGCAGCTTTACCCGATGCCTGCTGATTGCGTCGGCAAACGCGATGTATTTGTAGGAAGAATCCGTAAAGATTTGGACAGAGCAAACGGTTTTCATTTGTGGGTTGTTTCTGATAACCTGTTAAAAGGCGCCGCTTGGAACTCAGTCCAAATCGCGGAGAGCCTGCAAAAACTGAACCTCGTATAAAACAAACGTATTTTCTATAGGCGAACAGAAGAGAGTAAGGCTCTGCCTGCTCTCTTCTGTTACGTCAGACTAATTTGGAGTGAAAATAGTGAAGATCATTGTTCAAAAATTCGGCGGAACATCCGTAAAAGATGACAAAGGCCGCAAGCTTGCGCTAGCACACATTAAAGATGCCATCAGTGAAGGTTATAAAGTTGTTGTTGTCGTATCGGCGATGGGAAGAAAAGGAGACCCGTACGCGACAGATTCTTTAATCGGGCTCCTTTACGGCAGCCAGTCCGACATTTCTCCGAGAGAGCAGGATATGCTTCTGTCTTGCGGAGAAACGATTTCGTCCGTTGTTTTTTCCAGCATGCTGAAGGAAAACGGCATAAAAGCCGCAGCTTTAACAGGAGCCCAGGCCGGCTTTTTAACCAATGCCCAGCATACTGACGCCAAAATTATAGAAATGAAAACAGAGCGGCTTTTCGCTGCACTTGCCAGCCATGACGCTGTCGTTGTCGCGGGATTTCAGGGAGCGACTGAAAAAGGCGACACGACGACGATCGGCAGAGGAGGAAGCGATACTTCAGCAGCGGCGCTCGGCGCGGCGGTAGATGCTGAGTTTATCGACATTTTTACGGACGTGGAAGGCGTTATGACAGCCGATCCGAGAATCGTGGAAAATGCTAAGCCGCTTCCGAACGTCACATATACGGAAATCTGCAACCTTGCCTATCAAGGCGCGAAAGTCATTCATCCGCGCGCGGTGGAAATCGCCATGCAGGCAAAGGTGCCGATCCGCGTGCGCTCCACTTATTCAAAAGACAAAGGCACTTTGGTGACGTCCCATCATTCGTCTAACATCGGCAGCGATGTATTCGAACGGCTGATCACGGGGATCGCCCATGTGAAAGATGTGACGCAATTTAAGGTTCCCGCCAAAATGGGGCAATACAACGTTCAGACTGAAGTCTTTAAAGCAATGGCAAATGCCGGAATCAGCGTAGATTTCTTTAACATTACGCCGAGTGAAATCGTATATACCGTAGCCGGCAGTAAAACGGAAGCCGCGCGCAGCATTTTGGCTGAATTAGGATATGAGCCGACAGTGACGGAGAGCTGTGCGAAAGTGTCAGCGGTCGGCGCCGGGATAATGGGTGTTCCGGGTGTCACGTCAAAAATCGTCTCCGCACTTTCTGATAAAGGCATTCCGATTCTGCAATCTGCCGACAGCCATACGACGATCTGGGTGCTCGTTCATGAAAAAGATATGGTAACGGCCGTAAATGCGCTGCATGAAGTGTTTGAACTTTCAAAGTAAATGTGATTGAATCATGATGAGGTGAAAAAAATGAATGTCGGAAATATATCTACAGCGATGATTACCCCCTTTGACAGTAAAGGGAATGTAGACTTTCAAAAACTGTCTACATTAATCGACTATTTGTTGAAAAACGGCACGGATTCTTTAGTCGTCGCAGGCACGACCGGCGAATCTCCGACACTTTCAACGGAAGAAAAAATTGCACTCTTTGAATTTACAGTCAAAGAAGTGAACGGACGCGTGCCTGTTATTGCGGGTACGGGAAGCAACAATACGAAAGACTCCATTAAACTGACAAAAAAAGCTGAAGAAGCCGGCGTCGATTGCGTTATGCTTGTCACGCCGTATTATAATAAGCCTTCCCAAGAGGGGATGTACCGTCATTTTAAAGCCATAGCTGAAGAAACGTCTCTTCCTGTGATGCTTTACAACGTGCCGGGCAGAACGGTCGCTTCGCTTGCGCCGGAAACGGCCATCAGACTTGCGGAGATTCCGAATATCTCTGCGATTAAAGAAGCGAGCGGCGATCTTGATGCCATTACGAAAATCATTGCCGAAACACCGGAAGATTTTTACGTCTATTCAGGTGATGACGGGTTAACGCTTCCTATTCTCGCAGTCGGCGGAAGAGGAGTCGTGTCAGTGGCCAGCCATATCGTAGGTTCTGACATGCAGCAGATGATTAAAAACTATACGAACGGGCAGACGGCAACCGCGGCACTGATTCATCAGAAGCTTCTGCCGATCATGAAGGAGCTCTTTAAAGCGCCTAATCCGGCTCCGGTCAAAACGGCGTTACAGCTGAAAGGCCTTGATGTCGGATCTGTGCGTCTTCCTCTTATCCCGCTGAATGAAGATGAACGTCTGAGCCTGAGCAGCGTCATCAGCGAACTGTAAGAAAAAATTTATACAGTTAAAATACGCGGTCATTCTCATTTTTATCGTGAGTTTGACCGTTTTGTATACATATTGGTTTTCCCTAAACCTTCCGCTTCTTCTTGTTTTCTAAAATTGATATCAGTTATAATAGGAACAAGTGATGATGGACGGGTATGAGACTAGGAGGATACAGATTTTGAAAAAGAAAAATACAGAAAACGTCAGAATTATCGCCCTTGGCGGCGTCGGAGAAATTGGGAAGAACCTATATGTCATTGAAATTGACTCAGACATATTTGTAGTGGATGCAGGGCTGATGCACCCTGAAAATGAAATGCTCGGTATTGATGTCGTCATTCCGGATATTTCCTACTTAGTAGAACGAGCTGACCGCGTGAAGGCCATCTTTCTGACACACGGGCACGATGAAAACATCGGGGGCGTCTTTTATTTATTGAACAAGCTGTCGGTGCCGGTATACGGAACGAAGCTTACGCTTGCATTACTGAGAGAAAAACTCAAGCAGTACGGGCATAATCGAAAAGCTGATTTGCGTGAAGTTCACTCTAAATCAGTCATTACATTTGAATCAACGAAAGTATCGTTCTTTAAAACGATTCACAGTATTCCGGATTCAGTGGGAGTCAGCTTCAAAACATCACTTGGCTCTATTGTATGCACGGGAGACTTTAAATTTGACCAGACGCCTGCTTATCACCAATCATGTGACATTGGCGAAATTGCCAAAATCGGAAACAGCGGCGTGCTCGCCCTGCTTTCTGACAGCGCCAATGCGGAGCGCCCGGGGTATACTCCGTCAGAAGCATATGTAAGCGGTGAAATTTCCGATGCGATGAACAATTCAGAAAACCGTGTCATCATTGCTGTATTCGCGTCTAATATCAACCGGATCCAGCAAGTGATACAGGCTGCCGTCCAGAACGGCCGCAAACTTGCAATCGCCGGAAAAAATCTGCAAAACGTGCTTCAGCTTGGGCGCAAGCTCGGCTATATTGAAGCCGAAGATGAAATGTTTATTCCTGTGCAGGATGTGAAAAAATATCCGAAGCGGGAAGTGGCAATTGTTACAGCCGGAAGCCATGGTGAGCCGCTAGCCGCTCTTACGCGGATGGCCAAGCAGGCGCACAAGCAGCTTAACATTGAAGAAGGAGACACCGTTGTCATTGCATCAACACCGATTCCGGGGCATGAATTGATATATTCCAAAACCGTCAACCTGCTTGCCCGCGCCGGCGCTCAAGTCATTTTCGCCCAAAAGCGCGTGCATGTGTCCGGTCACGGTTCGCAGGAAGAATTGAAACTCATGCTTAATTTGCTGAAACCGAAATATTTAATTCCGGTTAACGGTGAATTCAGAATGCAAAAAGCGCATTCCAAAATCGCAGAAGAGATCGGCATGAAACGCAGCGACATTTTCTTGATTGAAAAAGGTGACGTCGTTGAATTCCGCGGCCAGAATGTGAAAATCGGGGATAAAGTCACGTACGGAAACGTTCTGATTGACGGCCTCGGAGTCGGCGACATCGGCAACATCGTGCTGAGAGACCGCCGCTTATTGTCACAAGACGGCATTCTCATCGTCGTGATTTCACTCGATAAGCAGAAAAAGAACCTCGTATCAGGTCCTGAGATCATTACGCGCGGTTTCGTGTATGTCAGAGAATCAGAAGGTCTAATTGTACAAGCTACTGAGCTCGTCCGCTCTATCGTGACTGAAGCGACGGAAACATCTGCCGTAGAATGGTCCACGCTGAAACAAGCAATGCGTGATGCGCTGAATCAATTCCTTTATGAAAAAACAAAACGCAAGCCGATGATCATTCCGATCATTATGGAAGTATAATGTATACAAAGCCGGAGCGCATGATGCTCCGGCTTTGTTTTTGTTCATGTCCCGGATGGAAATCATCATCTTTGTTCATAATACAAAGAGACATTCGGAAAGGGTGAAAGATAAAATGGATCATCGTATGGAAAACACCGAAGAACAGCAGCCCGAAAAATCAGATGCGAAAGACAGCATTATGAGCAAAATTCAGCAGCTGGGAGAGACATCTCTGCCGCAAATGTCCCAAGATAGCAATATTCACTGCCTGACGATCATCGGCCAAATTGAGGGGCACGTCCAGCTCCCGCCGCAAAATAAAACAACCAAATATGAACACGTCATTCCGCAAATCGTCGCCATTGAGCAAAATCCGAAAATCGAAGGACTTCTGATCATCTTAAACACCGTCGGAGGCGATGTGGAAGCGGGGCTTGCGATTGCGGAAATGCTCGCATCCTTATCAAAACCGACCGTCTCAATCGTACTCGGCGGGGGACACTCGATAGGTGTGCCGATCGCCGTGTCATGTGATCATAGTTTTATCGCGGAAACAGCGACTATGACCATTCACCCCGTTCGGCTTACAGGTCTGGTTATCGGGGTTCCGCAAACATTTGAATACTTGGACAAAATGCAGGAGCGGGTCGTCAATTTTGTGACCCATCATTCAAATATTTCCGAAGAAAAATTCAAAGAGCTGATGTTTTCAAAAGGAAACTTAACCAGGGACATCGGGACGAACGTAGTCGGGAAAGATGCGGCTGATTACGGATTAATTGATGCCGTGGGCGGCGTCGGACAGGCGATAAAAAAGCTGAATCAGCTGATTGAGGAACGAAAGGGCGAGGAAGGAAGGATGATTCAATGATCCTTTATACCGTCATGCCCCAAGAAGTCGTTTACGGTCAGGATATAGAGCAAAGCGTGCATGAACAGGTAGATTACGCCGGCGTGCCGCTGCTAGTTGAGATGAAGGGAAATGAAGCTGAAGTCGTACAGATTTTAAGTACGAACCCGATGGATTTCTTGAATCCGGACATCGCTCCTGGACAAAAAATCAAGCTGAAAATCTAACCGGCATTCAGTCCGTTTCTCGGGGGCAAAATATGCTATAATAGGGGAATCCTACAGAAAAATGCAGCCGGCAAAAGGCTGCTTTTCTTCATGATGTATGATTTTACATTTTTTAACGCAGTAAGGTGATGAGTGTGGCAAAGAAAAAACGGAAATCTAAAAAGAAACAAGAGAGTAAGCTCAATCTAAAATACGAACTAAGCGGACTGCTCTGTGTTGCAATCTCAATTATTGCTGTTTTGCAGCTCGGCGTTGTGGGACAGACATTTGTGTACTTGTTCCGTTTTTTTGCCGGAGAGTGGTTTATTTTATGCTTAATTGCGCTCTTCCTTCTCGGAATTTCGCTGTTTTGGAAAAAGAAGAGTCCAAGCCTTTTAACGAGAAGAAAGGCAGGGCTGTACTGTATTATCGCCAGTATATTGCTGCTGTCTCACGTGCAGCTCTTTAAAAATCTGTCTCATCACGGGTCGATTCGGTCGGCAAGTGTCATCGGCAACACGTGGGAGCTGTTTATGATTGACATGAAACAGCAGGCTGCTTCCCCTGATTTGGGCGGCGGCATGATCGGCGCGGTACTGTTTGCAGCTTCCCACTTTTTATTTGCATCAACGGGTTCACAGATCATGGCGATCGTGCTGATCTTAATGGGGCTGATTCTTGTAACGGGCCGTTCACTGCAGGAAACGCTCAAAAAGTGGACGAGCCCCGTCGGCCGGTTTATCCGCGGTCAATGGCAGGCATTTCTTGAGGATATGAAGACGGTCAGAACGAATATGTCTTCGCCGAAAACAAAAACAAAATCGGGCAAAAAACAAAAACGGGTTCAAAAGAAAAAAGAAGAGCCTGAACCGGAGGAAGAGGATGAGGAAATCATTTCGCCGATCATCCATTCAGAGCCGATTATTTCAAGCTTTTCAGACCGTCAGGAAGAGCCCGCCGAACCGCTGATTCCGGAAAAAACGCAGGAGGCTGCACAAGCGGTAAAAGATGAGCCTTCCGGCGGCGCTCAAGACAGTGGCGAAACGGCTGCGGCTCCGCCGATGACGTTTACAGAGCTTGAAAATAAAGATTATCAAATGCCTTCATTGGACATACTGGCTGACCCGAAACATACCGGCCAGCAGACCGATAAGAAAAACATTTACGAGAATGCAAGAAAACTCGAACGGACTTTTCAAAGCTTTGGCGTAAAGGCGAAAGTGACGCAGGTTCATCTCGGTCCGGCGGTCACAAAATATGAGGTGTATCCGGACGTCGGGGTCAAAGTCAGTAAAATCGTGAATCTGAGCGATGACCTCGCGCTCGCGCTTGCCGCGAAGGATATCCGGATCGAAGCGCCGATTCCGGGTAAATCGGCAATCGGCATCGAGGTGCCCAATGCTGAAGTTGCGATGGTTTCGTTAAAAGAAGTGCTTGAATCCAAGCTCAATGACAAGCCGGACGCGAAGCTTCTGATCGGCTTGGGACGAAATATTTCCGGGGAAGCCGTGCTTGCCGAACTGAACAAAATGCCCCACCTGCTCGTAGCGGGGGCAACGGGAAGCGGAAAAAGCGTCTGTGTCAACGGTATTATTACGAGCATTCTGATGAGGGCCAAACCGCATGAAGTGAAGATGATGATGATTGACCCGAAAATGGTTGAGCTGAATGTGTATAACGGCATTCCTCATCTGCTTGCGCCGGTCGTGACAGATCCGAAAAAGGCCTCGCAGGCTTTGAAAAAGGTCGTCAATGAGATGGAGCGCCGCTATGAGCTGTTCTCCCATACGGGTACGAGAAATATAGAAGGCTATAACGATCATATTAAGCGGTCAAATGCCGAAGAAGAAGTCAAGCAGCCTGAGCTGCCGTACATCGTCGTCATCGTTGACGAGCTTGCCGATCTGATGATGGTCGCTTCTTCCGACGTGGAAGATTCAATTACGAGACTTTCACAGATGGCGCGGGCGGCGGGAATTCATTTGATTATCGCGACACAGCGGCCTTCAGTCGACGTTATTACCGGTGTTATTAAAGCCAACATCCCGTCAAGAATCGCCTTCAGTGTCTCATCTCAGACCGATTCACGGACAATTTTAGACATGGGCGGCGCTGAAAAGCTTCTGGGGCGCGGAGACATGCTGTTTCTGCCTGTAGGCGCAAATAAGCCGGTGCGTGTGCAAGGGGCATTCTTATCCGATGAAGAGGTTGAGCATGTCGTTGATCATGTCATTACGCAGCAAAAAGCGCAGTATCAAGAAGAGATGATTCCGGAAGAAGTTTCGGAAACACACAGTGAAGTAACGGATGATCTCTATGACGAAGCGGTCGATTTGATTATCGGCATGCAGACGGCATCAGTCTCCATGCTTCAAAGGCGGTTCAGAATCGGATATACGAGAGCTGCCCGTCTGATTGACGCAATGGAGGAACGGGGCGTCGTCGGGCCGTATGAAGGAAGCAAACCGAGGGAAGTACTATTATCTAAGGAACAATATGATGAGCTCTCTTCTTAAAAAGGAGAGAGTTTTCACTGAAAATGATATCACCAAAATCATTCCTATTTATTTTTTTATCAAAACATGATATAGTTGTCCCAATTGTTCAATAATTTATGAAAGT
This sequence comes from Bacillus sp. FSL K6-2865, assembly GCF_040311405.1. NCBI lineage: Bacteria > Bacillati > Bacillota > Bacilli > Caryophanales > Bacillaceae > Bacillus > Bacillus sp. FSL K6-2865. The sequence continues at coordinate 1,711,047 of NZ_CP152036.1, forward strand.
GGTTTACGGAGGGGAAACATGTCTACAAAAGCTGACAATCGTCACTTGTATCTAAAAGTGATTGAGCGAATCAAAGAGGATATACAAAACGGAATTTACACCGAAAAGGAAAAGCTTCCTTCTGAATTTGAGCTTTCAAAATCAATGGGTGTCAGCCGGGCAACTCTGCGTGAAGCTTTGCGTATCCTTGAAGAGGAGCATGTGATTATCAGAAGGCACGGTGTGGGCACTTTCGTCCATACAAAACCGCTGTTTCTTTCAGGTATTGAACAGCTCAACAGCGTGACGAAAACGATTCAGCAGGCGAACATGGTGCCGGGTACGATTTTTTTGTCGTCTCAGGTCATCACGCCGTCTGATGAAGATATCGCTAGATTCCGGCTTGAGCCTGAGCAGGAGCTTTTTTATTTGGAACGCGTGAGAACGGCAAGCGGCACTCCGGTCGTTTACTGTTTAGATACGATTCCGATGCACATTCTGCCGAATTCTTTCTGTCATGAACAGGAGTCTATTTTTGATCTTTTGGAAAAAAACTCCGGATCTGTGATCAGCTATGCCGTTGCTGATATCGAACCGATCGGATATCACGATACGATTTCACCGGTTTTGGAATGCGAGCCGGAGACGGCGCTTTTATTGCTGAAGCAAACCCACTATAATCAGAATGATGAACCTGTGCTGTATTCATTAAATTATTTCCGGGCTGATAAGTTCAGTTTTCATGTTGTAAGAAAACGTTTTTAAGACAGACGCGTCATGTGTCTGTTTTTTTATTTGCCGTTTCAGTACATACTTTGTTTTCTGCAAGGCACAATAAAACAGGAAACAACCAAGTATAGTGAATGGGTGAATAAGTTGAGTAAGAAGAAAAATGGAACGAAAAATATCATTGCTCTGGCTTCTGTACCGCTCGTGATGACACTCGGGAATTCCATGCTGATTCCTGTGCTTCCGATGATTGAAAAGAAGCTGTCCATATCGTCTTTTCAAGTATCGTTAATTATAACGGTCTATTCGATTGTGGCGATTATTTGTATTCCGATTGCCGGATATCTGTCCGATAAATTCGGAAGAAAAAAGGTTCTTCTGCCTTGTCTTCTCATAGCCGGTGCGGGCGGAGCGCTTGCCGCGATAGCTTCCACCGCGTTCAAGCATCCTTATCCCATTATCTTGGCGGGGCGGGTGCTGCAGGGAATCGGTTCGGCAGGAGCGGCTCCTGTAGTGATGCCGTTTATCGGTGATTTATTCAAAGGGGATGATGAGCGGATTACCGCGGGGCTCGGCGATATTGAGACGTCTAACACTGCCGGGAAAGTAATAAGCCCGATTCTCGGTTCGCTCTTGGCTGCATGGTTTTGGTTTATGCCATTTTGGTTCATTCCGTTTTTTTCGCTCATCAGTTTTTTTCTCGTATTGTTTTTGGTGGCAAAGCCGGAGGAACAAAAAGAAGCGCCTTCTATTTCCGAATTTGTGAAAAATGTCGGCCGCATATTTAAGCGTGACGGACGCTGGCTCTTTACGGTTTTTATCATCGGCTGCGTGATTATGTTTTTGCTGTTCGGGGTTCTTTTTTATTTATCAGACTCACTGGAGAAGAAATACGGCATTGACGGTGTGGCTAAAGGAGCGCTTTTGGCAATCCCGCTTTTATTTCTATCCGTCAGTTCATATATAGCAGGCAGGAAAATCGGAAAAGACCAAGGCAAAATGAAATTTTGCATCGTTTTCGGAATGAGTGCCGTGACACTGTCGTTTATCGGCCTATGGTGGAATCACAGTTTTTATTTATTATTTATCTTTTTGTGTGTCAGCGGTATCGGTATCGGAATGGCATTGCCGGCTTTAGACGCTGTCATCACAGAAGGCGTAGACAACGAGGAATCGGGAACCATCACCTCATTTTATAACAGCATGCGGTTTATCGGAGTAGCGGCGGGACCGCCGATCTTTGCTGCCCTGATGTCAAATGCGGGCTGGCTGATTTTTATTTTATCCGCTTTTTGCGGCATTGTGTCTGTATTTTTAGCGCTGTTAAATATCTCATCACAAGCAAAAGAAAAAAAGGAATCATTAAAGACGGTGTAATCTGCACTGTCTTTTTTTATTTTATTTTGAAGATTGACATGATACCGTCAAGTCGTTATCCTTTTTAATAGTTAAACATATTAACTATCGGAAGGAGGGGGAAAAGGTGCATGAAGAAAAAGTAAAGCAGCTGATTCAGCGTTATTCCGATGTATACCTGCACGTCTTAAAAAAAATTGACAGCATTATCGCTGAAAAAGTGAACAAAGAACTGACATTGGATCAATATTACATCCTCCGCTATATTATGCTCAATCCCGATTGCAAATCAATTGAACTGGCCGCGGTGTGCCACGTCAATAAAAGCGCCATTACATCTATGACGAACCGCCTGTATGAAAAAGGCTACATCAATAGAGAACGCAGCCAAAGCGACCGCCGGAGCATACTTTTAAATGTCACGGAAAAGGGGACGGAAGTATTTCATCGTGTTGAGCGGCGGATTGAGGAACTCGTCCGTTCATATATTATGTATTTTGATGAAGACGAGGCGGAGATGTTCGTGAATACATATGAAAAATTATATCGATTGATGATGACTGAGGAGGATCAGCAGACATAATGAAAAACATTATCCGAGCCCGCTGGATCATCGCCGCGGTGTGGGTCGCCGCAACGGTGATATTTATGCTTACAGCGCCTGATATGGCTGAATTGACACGGGAGAAAGGGCAGATTTCCGTACCGGACGGATATTCCTCTTCTTACGCCCATGAATTGCTTGATGAAATGTCTGATTCAGATGCACCGTCTTCTTCTTCCGTCATCGTATTTCACGAAAAAGGCTTAATGACAGACAAAAAAGATCGTCTGGAAGAAGCCGTCAGCACTTTGTCTGAACATAAAAAAGCGCTTCAGATAAAAACGGTGACTTCATACTTCGGGGAGAAAAATGACGACATTAAAAAACAGCTGCTGTCAAAAGACAGACAAACGATGCTCGTTCAGCTGCAGCTTGATACATCCAAAAACGATATCATCGAAATAAAAAATAAAATTGATAAAGAGCTGAAACCGTACGGCGTATCATACGGCATTACAGGCCAATCGCTGATCGACGAAGATGTGTTAAAAAGCTCACAGGACGGCTTGAAAAAGACTGAATATATAACGGTCGCTTTTATCCTGATCGTGCTGATCCTTGTATTTCGGTCAGTGGTCGCTCCGTTCGTGCCGCTTTTATCAGTATTGATATCTTATTTAGTCAGCCAGTCGATTGTCGCATTTTTAGTCGATCAGCTGAATTTTCCGCTCTCAACTTTTACTCAGATTTTTATGGTTGCGATTATGTTCGGGATCGGCACAGACTACTGCATTCTGCTTCTCAGCAGATTTAAAGAAGAACTGTCGCATGGCGCTGATATAAGAGAAGCGATCGTCGTGACTTACAAAACGGCCGGAAAGACGGTTTTGTACAGCGGCGGTGCGGTGCTGATCGGATTTGCCTGCATCGGATTTGCGACATTTAAGCTGTATCAGTCGGCAGCGGCCGTTGCGGTCGGTGTCGCGGTGCTGCTGCTTGCGCTCATGACGATCGTGCCGTTTTTTATGGCTGTTTTAGGAAAAAGCCTGTTTTGGCCTGTTAAGGGCGATATTTCCCATCCTCAAAGCAAAGCATGGGAAACGTCAGGGCGGTTTTCATTTAAAAGGCCGCTCATCAGTCTTGCAATCGTTGCGGTATTCACCGTCCCGCCTATCCTTCTTTACAAAGGGTCGCTGTCTTACAACAGTCTTGACGAAATCGGGGATAAATATGAATCCGTCCGCGCGTTTCATACGATTTCAGACGCATTCGGCCCGGGAGAACTTCTTCCGGCCACAGTCGTCATCAAAAATGATGAGACATTAAATACCGAAAAACACCTGATTGATATCGAAAAAATCAGCAGAGAACTTGAAAAAACAGAGGGTGTAAAAACGGTCAGAAGCGCCACGCGCCCCGCTGGAAACGGATTGAATCAATTATTTGTCACAAATCAGGCAAAGCAGCTTCAAGAAGGGCTTGATAAAGGCAATACAGGACTTGAAAAAATCACGGGCGGATTAGGGCATGCCGCAAAGTCGTTAGCTGATTCACAGCCGCAGATCGAAGAGTCGGGCAAAAGCGTCAATCAGCTTATTGACGGAACATTGTCTCTGAAATCCGGGCTTTCTGATATAGGAGAAAACCTGAATAAACTGCAGGCTGGCGTGAACGAGAATAAAGCCGGCGTCGCCCAGATGAGAAAGCGGATTGAAGAGCAAAAACAAATGCTGACTTCACAGCTCAAACAAAACAGCGGTCTCGCTTCAAAAACGCAAAACGCTTTAAAATTGGTAAAAACCGTCCTGCCGATGAAAGATGAAGCCAGCAGACAGCTTGCCGATTTGAACAAGCAGCTTGCCCGGCTGCCGTTTGCAAAATTGGAAGCGTCAATACCGTCAGTCAAAACCGATCCCTCTTACCAAGAAATCAAATCGGCCTTTACGGGTGTACAGTCAGCCGTTTCCGAGGCAAACGCGGATGCAGAAGCTTTTTCTAAACAGGTCGACAGTCAAAAGGCTCATCTGCAGCAAGCGGAAAAACAATTTGCCCGACTGGCAGCCGCTCAGAAGAAGATTGACACTCAAATTAACGCAATGATCAACGGTCTGACCAGTATTGAAAACGGTCTGCAGCAAGTGTCAGACGGACAGGGAGCTCTCGCAGGACAAATGCCGCGCCTTGAATCGGCGGCAGGACAGCTCGCGGAGGGCCAGAAAAAAATGAAGAGCGGTCTCGGTGATTTTTCTTCCCGGCTCAGCGAACTTTCTTCCGGCCTTAACGACAGTGTAAAAGGGCTTAAGAAAGTATCAAGCGGCATGATGGGGGCGAATGATTACCTGGGTGAGCTTCACAAGGCGTCAGACAAAGAAATGACAGGCTGGTTTGTGCCGAAAGACGCGTTGACAAACAGTGATTTCACAAGCGTGTTTAATACGTACATGTCAGATGACAGAAAAACGACAGAATTGACCGTCGTTCTTGATAACAATCCTTACTCAAATACGGCCATTCAAGATATTCAAGCGATCAAAGCGAGCGTAAAAAGGGCCATTCCGAACACGGATCTGAAGAATGCTTCCTTCGGCGTTTCGGGAGTCTCCAGCATGAATGCCGATCTGAAGGAAGTATCGGATTCAGACTTCAAACGGACGGCCATGTTTATGCTGGCGGGAATTTTTCTGATTCTCATCGTGATGCTGCGCTCCCTCATTATGCCTGTTTATTTAGTGGCGTCGCTCGTACTGACGTATTTCGCATCCATCGGCGTGACGGAATACATCTTTACACACTTCTTCGGGTATCCGGGCGTAAACTGGGCCGTGCCGTTCTTCGGCTTTGTCATTTTGATGGCTCTAGGCGTGGATTATTCCATCTTTTTAATGGACCGCTTTAATGAGCTTAAAAAAGAAGGAACGGAACCCGCAATGATCAGCAGTATGAAAAATATGGGTTCCGTCATCATTTCTGCAGCCATTATTTTAGCGGGAACCTTTGCGGCCATGCTGCCGTCAGGCGTTCTTTCCTTATTACAGATTGCAACCGTGGTATTAACAGGCCTTCTCATGTACGCAATTGTCGTCCTTCCGTTTTTTGTACCGGTCATGGTGAAAATATTCGGAAGAGCCAACTGGTGGCCTTTCAATTTGAAAAAATAACGCTCAATGCCTCTGCCTGTTTTCGGGCAGAGGTTTTTTGTTTCCTTATAAATCCTCCAGTTGATATAATTACATCTGCGCACTCTTTTTTGCGAATGCTGAAATTTGGTCATAATACATACTATGAAAGAATGAACGAAGGAGGTTTCACATGACTTACGTAAATGAAATGAAGTCAAAGCACGGCGGGATCACCGCCCACATCGTAAAGACCGAGAAATTTAAAACCGTTTCGCTGACGTTTAAAATGCTGGCTCCTTTAACGAAAGAGCTCGTAACAAAAAGGGCGCTGTTTCCGCATGTGCTTCTGCGCGGAACAGAAAGCCGCCCGAAAACCGCTGATCTGCGGTCTTATTTTGATGAACTGTACGGCACATCCGTTTCAGCTGATCTGACAAAAAAGGGAGAACGTCATGTCATTACGTTCAGACTTGAGATTCCTAATGAAAAGTATCTGAAGGACCGCACACCGTTATTGGAAAAAGGCCTTCAGCTTTTATCAGAGCTTGTCTTTTCGCCCGCTTTGGAAAACGGCGCCTTCCTGCCCCTTTATGTCACGCAGGAAAAACGGACGCTGAAACAGCGGATTCAAGCCGTATATGATGATAAGATGAGATATTCTAATCTGCGTCTCGTTCAGGAAATGTGCAAAAGCGAACCGTATGCCCTTCACGTCAACGGCGAGTTCGATGATGTTGAACACATTACACCGCAAGATTTGTATGAAGCCTATCAAAAAGCCATACGCGAAGATCAGCTGGACCTGTACGTCATCGGCGATGTTGATACTGATCAGGTGAAAACGGCCGTTGATACGTATTTTAAAACGGAAGAACGGGAGCTGCAGCCTTTTGAAAGAAGCGCGGCGAATGAACAGCCCGATCCGAAGGAAGTCATTGATGAAGAGGACGTCAAGCAGGGCAAGCTGAATATCGGATTCCGGACCAATACGACATATACAGATCCGGATTATCCGGCATTGCAGGTGTTTAACGGGCTGTTCGGGGGTTTCTCTCATTCAAAGCTGTTTATAAATGTCCGTGAAAAAGCGAGCCTCGCCTATTATGCAGCCTCAAGGGTGGAAAGCTTCAAAGGGCTTTTGATGGTCATGTCGGGCATTGAGGTGAAAAATTACAAGCAGGCCGTCACCATCATTGAAGAACAGTTTCAGGCTATGCAAAACGGTGACTTTTCAGAAGATGATATCGCCCAAACGAAAGCCGTTATTAAAAATCAAGTATTAGAAACCATTGATACGGCATACGGCTTAGCGGAATTTCTGTATCAGCAGGCCTCAGCCCAAGTAGAGATACCGATCGAAAAATTCCTTGACAATATCGAGAAAGTGACAAAAGAGGACATTATCAATGTCGGAAAGAACATTAAGCTGGATACGACTTATTTCTTAAAAGGGACGGGGGGAGCATCTTGACTAAACCGATAAACTTCGAACAGCTTCAGGAAACGCTGTATCATGAAAAAATGGCAAACGGCCTTGATGTCTATGTGCTGCCGAAACAGGGCTTTAATAAAACATACGCTGTGTTTACGACAAAGTACGGTTCCATTGACAATCAATTCGTTCCTTTAAATAAGGAAGAAATGGTACACGTTCCTGACGGAATCGCGCATTTTCTGGAGCATAAACTGTTTGAAAAGGCGGACGGCGACGTGTTTCAGGACTTCAGTAAGCAGGGGGCGTCGGCAAATGCCTTTACATCATTTACACGAACCGCTTATCTGTTCTCCAGCACTTCTAATGTGGAGAAAAACCTGGAAACACTCGTGGATTTTGTTCAGGACCCGTATTTCACGGAAAAATCAGTTGAGAAAGAAAAAGGCATCATCGGCCAGGAAATCAATATGTATGATGATAATCCGGATTGGCGGCTGTTTTTCGGCCTTATCGAAAATATGTATAAAGACCACCCCGTGAAAATTGACATTGCCGGAACGGTGGAGAGCATCTCACATATTACGAAAGATCTGCTGTATGAGTGCTACGAAACGTTTTATCACCCGAGCAATATGCTGCTCTTTATCGTCGGTCCCGCAGATCCTGAAGCGGTCATCAGCCAGGTGCGGGAAAACCAGGAGAAAAAGCCGTTTACAGACCAGCCTGAAATCAAACGTGAAGAAGTTCAGGAGCAGGAAGCGGTTTTCCGCCGGGAGCAGGAATTAAAAATGAACGTGCAAGGCTCAAAATGTCTTGTCGGTTTAAAGGCGAAAGACCCTTATAAAACGGGGCAGGAGCTGTTGAAGCATGAGCTCAGCATGAACCTCATGCTTGAATGTCTCTTCGGAAAAAGCTCACCGCATTACGGTGACTTGTACGACAAAGGCTACATTGATGAAACTTTCAGCTTTGATTACACGGCTGAATACGGATTCGGTTTTGCCTCTGTCGGAGGAGATACACCGGAGCCGGATAAGCTCGCTGACGAATTAAAACACATGCTGCTTGATGCAGAATCAGCCGTGACTGCGGAAAAACTTGATCTTGCGAGAAAAAAGAAGATCGGGTCATTCTTAAAAGCGCTCAATTCGCCTGAATATATCGCCAACCAATTCACACGCTACGCCTTTTTAGATATGAGTCTGTTTGATGTCGTAACCGTACTGGAGCAGATTACGCTGGAAGACGTAAAGCGGGTCATTAAAGAAGAAATATCAGAAGACAGGCTGACAGTCTGCAAAGTCGTGCCAAAATCATAACAAAAACATCCCTCACGCCCTGAGGGATGTTTTTCTGGGGAAAGAAGGAGTATTGATTGATGAAACAGACAGCGCTCGTAACCGGAGCAAGCGGCGGAATCGGACAAAGTATAAGTGAAGTCCTCGCAAAAAACGGATATGACGTCCTTTTGCATTATCATTCTAATAAGGAAGCCGCACACAAGCTTGCGGAAAGGCTGAGCGCATCATTCGGCGTAAAAACCTCCGTTATTCAGGCGGATCTGTCCTCACCGGATGGCGCGGAGACACTCAGCCGTTCCGTTAAGCAGCCTGTGGACGCTCTGATATTAAACAGCGGCAAAAGTCATTTCGGCCTGATTACGGACGTTATGGATGACACGGCGCGGGAGATGGTGCAGCTGCATGTGACGAGTCCGTTTCTTTTGGCGCGTAATCTGGTGCCCGGCATGATCCGGAAAAAAAGCGGGGGCATCGTCGCGATCGGTTCCGTCTGGGGAGAAACAGGCGCATCGTGCGAGGTATTATACAGCATGGTCAAAGGAGCGCAGCATTCGTTCGTCAAAGCGCTTGCCAAAGAGCTCGCTCCGAGCGGCGTCCGCGTGAATGCAGTCTCGCCGGGTGCCGTTGATACAAATATGCTTGATCAGTTCACGTCTGATGAAAAAGAAGCGTTGACAGAGGAAATTCCCGCGGGCCGGCTGGCAAAGCCGGAGGAAATCGCCGAAGCGGCGGCCTTTTTATTATCGGACAAGGCTTCCTATATTACGGGGCATATATTATCCGTAAACGGCGGCTGGCACTGCTGAAAAAAATGTGTGTATAGTTTGCATCTGTACGGACAAAATAATTTTGTAACAACAGATGAAATGGAGGAACCCAACATGTCAGTATTAGAAAACTGGGATAATTGGAAGAATTTCCTTGGCGACAGATTGAACTATGCGCAGGAAAAAGGGATGAGTGATGATACGATCACTGACCTCGCTACAGAAATCGGCGGCTACCTTGCGAACGAAGTCGACTCGAAAAACCATCAGGAAAAAGTGCTTGCTGATCTTTGGAGTGTTGCTTCTGAAGATGAACAGCGCGCCATCGCAAATATGATGGTGAAGCTTGTTGAAAATAACAGCACTCATTAAGAGGGGGGATTTCTCCTCTCTTTTTTTATGTTTTCCTCTATAGAGCAACATTCTTCTTTCTAATTAGAGAAAAATGTTTTATGATAAAGGAAGGTAAAAATTTGCCACAATGGAGGGGGTATATCATTTGGCAAAGCTCGAATGGTATTTTGAATATGAAATTCAAGTGAACCGCCCCGGCCTGCTCGGGGATATTTCATCTCTTCTCGGGATGCTGTCAATTAATATTGTCACAATTAACGGTGTCGACCTTTCCAGAAGGGGAATGCTGCTCAGATGCCGGCATATAGATCAAATTAAACGATTGGAATCAATTTTAAAAACAATGGAGACCATTAAAGTAACGAAGCTGAGAGAACCGAGGCTTCGCGACCGTCTCGCAGTCCGCCACGGAAGATACATTCAGCGTGATGCCGATGACAAAAAAACCTTCCGTTTTGAAAGGGACGAGCTCGGTCTTCTGGTTGACTTTATGGCCGAGCTGTTTAAAAAAGAAGGGCACAAACTGATCGGAATCCGGGGAATGCCGAGGGTCGGGAAAACGGAGTCCATCGTTGCGTCAAGCGTTTGTGCCAGCAAAAGATGGCTTTTCGTATCATCAACGCTGCTAAAACAAACGATCCGGAGCCAACTGGTTGCCGATGAATACAGCACGGAAAACGTGTTTATCCTCGACGGCATCGTTTCGACAAGACGGGGATCTGAGCGCCATCTTCAGCTCGTCAGTGAAATTATGCGGCTTCCGGCGACAAAGGTCGTGGAGCACCCTGATATTTTTGTTCAAAATTCGGAGTATACGCTCGATGATTTCGATTATATTATCGAACTCAGAAATGATCCTGACGAAGTCATTACATATGAACATGCAGAAGAACCGCAAATGTTTGATCAGACCGGTTTTTCAAGCTTTGATTTTTAATATTGGAAGGTGTTTGTTGTGACAGAATTAGCAATCCGGCTTAAAGAAGCCAGAGAGGAAAAAGGGATGTCGTTGGATGAACTCCAGGCGGCGACGAAAATTCAGAAAAGATACTTAACCGCTCTGGAAGAAGGCAATTATGACGTCATTCCCGGCAATTTTTATGTGCGGGCGTTTATCAAGCAATACGCTGAAGCTGTCGGGCTTGATTCAGATCAGTTATTTGAAGAATATAAAAAAGACATCCCTAACACGTACCATGACGATGTGTCGGAAAAAATCTCCGGTCTCGCCATGCAAAGGGAGCTTCCTAAGTCCGCTTCAAAGGCGGCGGAATGGCTTCCGACCGTCCTTGTCGTCATCGGTGTCATTATCGTCATCGCGATCATTTATGCGATTATTCAGCTCGGAATGAGCAAATCCGGGCAGACAGACGGAGATAAAGCCGTCACCCAAAGTGAGAGCAAGTATGAGATTCCTAAGGATTCTGCGCTGAAAAACGACGGCAATACAAATGACGAAGCGCAATCTGACAGCAAGAAAGACAAAAAGGACACAAAAGCGTCAGAGCAGAAAAAGAAAGAAAAAAGCAGTGAAAAGACAGAGATCAAAGCGGCCGGAACGGAAGGCTCGGCTTCTTCATACAACGTCTCCGGGACAGATAAGTATAAGCTTGAACTGATTGCTTCTGACAGCGCATGGATCCGCGTCCGTGATGACAGCGGCGGTTCTTTAAAAGAAGGAACGCTGCAAAAAGGCGAAACCTTTAAAAAAGACGTCACGGATCAAAAGCAGATTGAAATCCGCACGGGCTATGCCCCTAACCTGAAAATTAAAATCAACGGAGAGGTTCTGTCCTATGAACTCAATCCGCATGATGTGATGGCGCAGACCATCACAATCAAGATGAAAAAATAAAAGGGGAAAAAGTCATCTGAACGATTAAGATGACTTTTTCTTCACGTCCGAGTACATATATTGGAGGGGCTTTATGTTTAACTTACCGAATAAAATCACACTGGCAAGAATCGCTTTAATTCCTGTATTTATGATTATCATGCTTGTTCCTTTTCAGTGGGGCAGTGTTCATATAGGGGATGAATCGATTCCGGTCGCGCATCTTACGGGAGCTGTTTTGTTCATTATCGCATCAACGACTGACTGGGTGGATGGCTACTACGCCAGAAAACTGAACCTCGTGACAAACTTCGGGAAATTTTTAGATCCGCTGGCTGACAAACTGCTGGTGTCCGCGGCATTAATTACGCTTGTGCAGTTTGATCTTGCGCCGGCGTGGATGGTCATCATCATCATCAGCCGCGAATTTGCCGTAACGGGATTAAGACTTGTGCTGGCGGGAACGGGGGAAGTTGTAGCCGCCAATATGCTGGGGAAAATTAAAACATGGGCTCAGATCATCGCTGTTGCCGCGCTTTTGCTGCATAATCTTCCGTTTGAGCTCGTTTCTTTCCCGTTCGGCGATATCGCTTTATGGGTGGCCGTGCTCTTCACAGTCATTTCCGGCTGGGATTATTTTGCGAAGAACTGGGTTGCGTTAAAAACATCTAACTAAGAAAGAAGGACTTAAAGATGGAAATAGCAAAAAAAGCAGAAATCATTGCAGTCGGCTCGGAGCTTCTGCTCGGCCAGATCGCCAATACGAACGCGCAGTTTATCAGTAAAGAGCTGGCGGAAATCGGTGTAAACGTGTTTTATCATACCGCTGTCGGTGACAATCCGGAGCGGCTTAAGCAAGTCATCCGCATTGCCGAAGAGCGCTCAGACCTGATTATTTTTTCAGGCGGCCTCGGACCGACCAAGGACGATTTGACGAAAGAAACCATTGCAAACACACTGGGGCGTCCGCTCGTTCTGAATGACGAAGCATTCCGGTCGATCGAAGAATATTTCGCGAAAACAAAACGGACCATGTCGCCGAATAACCGCAAACAGGCGCTCGTCATTGAGGGCTCAGACGTTTTGGCGAATCATTTCGGCATGGCGCCTGGAATGCTTGCAGAGCACGGCTCAAGGCTTTATATGCTGCTTCCCGGGCCGCCGAGCGAGCTGCGTCCGATGTTTGAAAATGAAGCGAAGCCGCTGCTTCTTAAAAGGCTCGGTTCTAATGAGAAAATCGTTTCAACCGTGCTGCGGTTTTTCGGAATCGGTGAATCCCAGCTTGAAGCTGATTTAGAAGATATTATTGATGCGCAGACGAACCCGACGATTGCGCCGCTCGCTGCTGACGGAGAGGTCACGCTGCGTTTAACGGCGAAACATGCGGACGAAAAAGAAACAGAACGGCTTTTAAAAGAAACGGAAGCCGCCATTTTAGAACGTGTCGGTGAATTTTTCTACGGATATGATGATACGTCTCTGGTGAAGGAGCTTTCAAAAGCATGCAGACAAAACGGAATTACGATTTCTTCTGCCGAAAGCTTTACAGGCGGCCTGTTTTCAGAGTGGGTGACTGATTTAAGCGGTGCGTCTCAACTATTTGCAGGGGGCGTTGTCTGTTATTCCGACAGCGTGAAACAGCATGTGCTCGGCGTGAAAGCTGAGACGCTCGCAGAAAGCGGAGCGGTCAGCAAAGAGTGTGCGAAAGAGCTTGCAGCCGGTGTGAGAAAGCTGACCGGAAGCGATATCGGCATCAGCTTTACCGGGGTGGCGGGTCCCGACCCGCAGGAAGGGCATGCGCCGGGCCGCGTCTTCATCGGCATTGCGGCGGAAGGAAAAGAAGAGGTGCACGAATTTAACTTTGCCGGCTCAAGAACCGGAATCAGAAAGCGCGCCGCTAAATACGGCTGCCATCTCATTTTGAAAATGCTGGATCAAAAATAAAGTTTTAAAGAGGCGTTTTCTCTGATTTTTAAGTTTTACAAGGGAAATTATGCTCTTTTGCAGAAAAGCGAACGCGGAAAAAATCCGAATATGCGTTCGCTTTTTTCTTGGCAAATGCCAGTAAACAAGGTATAGTATATGTAGTGGCAAGATAAAGGAGGAAAAAATAAATGAGTGATCGTCAGGCAGCCTTAGATATGGCTCTTAAGCAAATAGAAAAACAATTCGGCAAAGGTTCCATCATGAAGCTCGGAGAAAAAACGGATACAAGAATTTCAACGGTGCCAAGCGGTTCCCTTGCACTTGATACCGCTCTCGGAATAGGCGGATACCCGCGCGGACGGATTATTGAAGTATACGGACCTGAAAGCTCAGGTAAAACGACTGTAGCGCTTCACGCAATCGCTGAGGTTCAGGAAAAAGGCGGACAGGCAGCATTTATTGATGCTGAGCATGCTCTTGATCCTGTTTACGCGCAAAAGCTCGGTGTCAATATCGAAGAGCTTCTGCTTTCTCAGCCGGATACGGGAGAGCAGGCGCTAGAGATTGCTGAAGCGCTGGTGCGAAGCGGAGCTGTTGATATCGTAGTCGTTGACTCTGTTGCGGCGCTTGTTCCAAAAGCTGAAATTGAAGGTGACATGGGTGATTCACACGTCGGTTTACAGGCGCGTCTCATGTCTCAGGCGCTCCGTAAGCTTTCCGGCGCCATCAATAAATCTAAAACAATCGCAATCTTTATTAACCAGATTCGTGAAAAAGTCGGCGTTATGTTCGGAAATCCGGAGACGACACCGGGCGGCCGCGCGCTGAAATTCTATTCTTCCGTGCGCCTTGAAGTGCGCCGTGCCGAGCAATTAAAGCAGGGCAACGACGTGATGGGGAATAAAACGAGAATTAAAGTCGTAAAAAACAAAGTCGCTCCTCCGTTCCGTACGGCTGAAGTGGACATTATGTACGGTGAAGGAATCTCCAAAGAAGGGGAAATCATCGACCTTGGAACTGAACTGGATATCGTGCAAAAAAGCGGTTCGTGGTATTCTTATGAAGAAGAACGCCTCGGTCAGGGCCGTGAAAACGCCAAGCAGTTCTTAAAAGAAAATAAAGACATCATGCTGATGATTCAGGAACAAATCCGTGAACATTACGGTTTAGACAATAACGGTGTAACGGACAAAGCGGAAGAAGTTCAGGAAGAGATGGAATTAGAAGAATAAAAGCACGATCAAAAGGGCGGAATAAGCAATTTCCGCTCTTTTTTTGTGTGTTTAAAAAAACACTGGCTGTTTCGGAAAATTTTATCTGAAATGTTACAACTTTTTTCACCCTTCACTCGTCTAACATCATGGCGAAAGTTGAAATTATATCTGAGGAGGAAAAAAGATGACGAGCCCCCGCCGCACAAGAATTAACAAAAAAAGAAAGAAGAAGCTGATGAAAACGGGAGGGCTGTTTCTTTTTCTGCTGCTTGTCACTGTTTTTATTATGATCTGGACCGTCACGGCGCATCACCGGGAGAAGGAATCCGTTAAAAACGCTCCCGCCGCTCAATCTGATACTTCAAAAGACCAGACTCAACAGAAAAAAGAAAAGACGCAAAAAGAGAAAACACCTAAATCAATCGATCACAATAAACAGATCAGCAATTACTTGCAACAGATCGGGTTCAGCGGCACGGCAATGATCGTAAAAGATGGAAAAGTTGTGCTGAAAAAAGGCTTTGGCTATGCGGACCGAAAACAAAAAATTAAAAACAATCCGGAGACATCATATTATATCGGTTCTTCACAAAAAGCGTTAATCGCGACGGCTGTCCTGCAGCTTGAAGAAAAAGGGCTGCTGCAGACGAGTGACCCCGTCAGTACATACTTGCCGAATTTTCCTAACGGCACGCGCATTACATTGAAAAACCTGCTCAATCATACGTCCGGCATAAACGGGCATATTGAGGGACAGGGACCGATTTCTCCAATTGATTTAATCAAGGATATAGAATACCGCGGAATTAAACGGCAGCCCGGGGTTTGGGATTACAGGGATTCCAACTATTCAGTGCTTGCTTATATCGTATCTCAGGTCAGCGGGGAGTCTTATGAACAATATATAAAAGAACACGTGTTCAAACCGGCCGGAATGAAGCATGCCGGATTTTACAAAACATTTGCCAAAGCCAAATATCCTGCCGTCGGCTACAAAGTCGATGAGAGCGGCAGTCTTGTAACGCCGCACCTTTTGGACTTATCGCAGCTGTACGGGGCGGGCGACATGTATATGAGCGCTGAAGATCTCTATAAATTTGATAAAGCGATCGTAAACGGCACGCTCCTTTCAAAAGAAGGTTTCACAAAAATGTTTACAGCAGGAAGCAGTGCCGCTTACGGCATGGGGTTTTACATTGATCCGGGAAGCTATTCCAATCACGGTGTTATGCCCGGTTACAACATTTTGAACAGCTTCAGCCATTCGGCAAGCAAATATGTCATATTACTGTCAAACATTCAGAATAACGCCAAATTAGGACAGGTAAACAATAGAATTTACCAATTGCTTAACCAGGCGGACTGACAGAGCCGTCATTCACGAAAAGCGGATGAAGGTATGGTATGATATATACATGGGCGACGATCCGAGCTGAAGGCGAATCGTTAAGCTGGCAAGCTTGACAAGTATTTCCGACACAATTACAATGAAGTTGTAACATTTGTTTTTTTAACATGATTGTTAAACCATTTAAACTTGACAAGGGCATGAGAGACTCATTCCCTGTGAAGGTTCTGTATGTTGAGAAAATCAGACAATGTACATGCCGGCACTTATTTAAGCAAAAACCAAGTTCATAGCAAGAGGAGGTGAAAGTATGACCCCAATGACGGTTCTCATCTCCATTTTGCTGACTCTGCTCGGTTTAGTTGTTGGCTACTATGTTCGTAAAACCATTGCCGAAGCAAAGATTGCGGGCGCACGCGGTGCTGCCGAGCAAATCCTTGAAGATGCAAAGCGTGATGCTGAAGCACTGAAAAAAGAAGCTCTGCTTGAAGCAAAGGACGAAATCCATACACTTCGAATAGATGCTGAACAGGAAGTTCGTGAAAGACGAAATGAGCTTCAAAAACAAGAAAACCGTTTACTTCAAAAAGAAGAAAATCTTGACCGTAAACATGAAGGAATTGATAAACGGGAAGCGATGTTGGAGAAGAAAGATCATTCTCTGAATGAACGACAACAACATATTGAAGAGATGGAAAGCAAAGTGGATGAGATGATTCGTATGCAGCAGTCAGAACTCGAACGCATTTCGAGCCTGACACGGGATGAAGCGAAACAAATCATTCTTGACCGGGTTGAAAATGAGCTTTCACATGACATCGCCATCATGACAAAAGAAACCGAAAACCGTGCGAAAGAAGAGGCAGATAAAAAGGCGAAAAACATTCTGTCGCTTGCTTTGCAGCGCTGTGCAGCAGATCATGTTGCCGAAACGACGGTATCGGTCGTCAATCTTCCGAATGATGAGATGAAAGGACGTATCATCGGGCGTGAAGGGCGTAACATTCGTACGCTTGAAACGCTTACAGGTATTGACCTGATTATTGATGACACACCTGAAGCAGTCATTCTTTCCGGATTTGATCCGATCAGACGGGAGACGGCAAGAATCGCTCTTGATAAACTCGTTCAGGATGGCCGTATTCACCCGGCGCGCATTGAAGAAATGGTTGAAAAATCCCGCCGTGAGGTAGATGACTATATCCGGGAAATGGGTGAGCAGACGACGTTTGAAGTCGGCGTTCACGGACTCCACCCGGATCTGATCAAGATCCTCGGCCGGTTGAAATTCCGTACAAGCTACGGGCAGAACGTACTGAAACATTCTATGGAAGTTGCGTTTTTAGCAGGTTTAATGGCTTCCGAGCTTGGAGAAGATGCAAAGCTTGCCAAGCGGGCCGGTCTTTTGCATGACATCGGAAAAGCAATTGACCATGAAGTGGAAGGAAGCCACGTGGAAATCGGAGTGGAGCTTGCGACCAAATATAAAGAGCATCCAGTCGTCATTAACAGTATTGCGTCACACCACGGAGACGAAGAGCCGACTTCCATTATCGCCGTTCTGGTCGCTGCCGCTGATGCACTGTCAGCCGCAAGACCGGGCGCGAGAAGTGAAACGCTCGAAAACTATATCCGCAGACTTGAAAAGCTTGAAGAAATCTCCGAGTCTTACGAAGGTGTTGAAAAATCATTTGCGATTCAGGCCGGCCGTGAAGTTCGCATCATGGTGAAGCCGGACTCCATTAATGATTTAGAAGCCCATCGTTTGGCACGTGATATCCGTAAACGAATTGAGGACGAGCTTGATTATCCGGGCCACATTAAAGTGACCGTAATCAGAGAAACTCGAGCCGTAGAGTATGCAAAATAAAGTGATGCTTAGCGCATCACTTTATTTTTTTGAGTCCCTGAAAAGGAAGGAATGGAATGTATGAGAATTTTATTTATCGGAGATGTTGTCGGTTCCCCGGGCCGCGACATGGTAAAAGAATATGTCCCGAAACTGAAAGCAAAACATAAACCGCATTTTACAATTATTAACGGAGAAAATGCAGCACACGGAAAAGGACTGACGGAAAAGATCTACCACAGCCTGATGGAAGCGGGAGCAGATGCCATTACAATGGGAAACCATACGTGGGATAAAAGAGAGATCTTCGACTTTATTGATGATGTGCCGCATCTTGTCCGGCCGGCGAATTTCCCGGAAGGTACGCCGGGCAAAGGCATTACTTATATTAAATCGAACGGAAAAGAGCTTGCCGTCATTAATTTACAGGGGCGGACGTTTCTTCCGCCGCTTGATGATCCGTTTGCTAAAGCGGATGAATTAATAGAAGAAGCGAAAAAGCGCACGCCGTACATTTTTATTGATTTTCACGCCGAAGCGACAAGCGAAAAAATTGCGATCGGCTGGTACACAGACGGAAGAGCCTCTGCCGTGGTAGGCACCCATACACACGTGCAAACGGCAGATAACCGCATTTTGCCGAAAGGAACGGCATATATTACTGATGTAGGCATGACGGGTCCGTACGACGGAATTCTCGGTATGGACAGAGAAACGGTCATCAAGCGGTTTAAAACCAATCTTCCCGTCCGGTTTACGGTGGCGGAAGGTAAAACTACGCTGAGCGGAGTGCTCATTGACATCGACGATCAAACGAAAAAGGCCGTAAATATCGAACGGATATTAATCAATGATGACCATATGTTCTTTGAATAGGTGATCATGTGTTTATTTTATAAAAATATTAAAAGGAAAAGCAGGAATATAGCAACTTCTTAGTGAATATAGTAGAAATGGAAGGTAGCCCGCTATTTTTGAAAAGCATTGTGGGGATGGCTTTTTGGATAGCAACATCTAATAATGATTGTTCTAATGAACACTCACTTATCCATTGTAAAACTAAGGGGGAGCAGAAATGGAAATCTTAAAAGTTTCAGCAAAATCAAGTCCAAATTCAGTAGCAGGCGCGCTTGCCGGTGTATTGAGGGAACGCGGAGCCGCCGAAATTCAAGCAATTGGGGCGGGCGCCTTAAACCAGGCTGTTAAAGCGGTTGCGATTGCCAGAGGCTTTGTCGCGCCAAGCGGCGTAGATTTGATTTGTATTCCGGCTTTTACAGATATACAGATTGACGGAGAAGAAAGAACGGCGATTAAGTTAATCGTCGAACCCCGTTAAAAACAAAAACATGACATTCTCAACCTGCTTGCGTAAGGCGAGCGGGTTGTTTTTATTGTTGTCATATTTTCTCACAATATTATATTGATAGTACGAAGAGATGATAAATGGCTTTATTCATATAATATTCAAAAAAAATCCCGCCCATTTTTCCGGACGGAAGCAGTTGTTTTCTCGGAGTGGACACTGGTATTTACCTCCTTTTTATATCATGTTACAATCCAGTTATTACAGTGTTTTTTCGAGGAGGAGTGTACGTGTTGGGAGGAAAGATGAAAGCTATCGTCAAAAATGAAAACGCTTTCGGAGCAACTCTGAAAGAAATTCCCATACCTTCCATTAATGGGAATGAAGTTCTCATTAAAGTACAGGCCGCATCTATATGCGGTACAGATGTGCATATTTATAATTGGGATCAATGGGCGCAGAAACGAATCAAAACACCTCAAGTATTCGGACATGAATTCAGCGGTATCATAGCGGAAACGGGCAAGCACGTCACAAATGTCAAAATAGGTGACTACGTTTCGGCTGAAACCCACTTCGTCTGCGGTACTTGTGTTCCTTGTTTAACAGGAAAACATCATGTGTGCACCCATACAAAGATCCTCGGCGTAGATACAGCCGGTTCCTTCGCTGAATATGTCAAAGTGCCGGCTCGAAATGTTTGGAAAAATCCCGCTGATATGGACCCCGCCGTCGCTTCTGTTCAAGAGCCGCTTGGCAACGCGGTGCATACGGTGCTGGAAAGCAGCCAGCTTGCGGGCGGTTCCGCTGCAATTATCGGCTGCGGACCGATCGGGCTGATGGCGGTGGCAGTGGCTAAAGCGGCCGGTGCATCCCGTATTGCGGCCATTGATAAAAATAATTACAGGCTGGCTCTTGCGAAGAAATTGGGAGCCACGATCACCATTTCAGCTGATAAGGAAGATCCGCTTGAGGTGATCGATACCTTAACAGGCGGAGAAGGGATCGACCTTGTCTGCGAAATGTCAGGCCACCCGGCAGCTATCGCACAAGGATTAAAGATGGCGGCCAACGGGGGAAGGTTCCATATGCTGAGTCTGCCGGAACGTCCGGTGACGGTTGACCTGACAAATGACGTGGTGTTTAAAGGACTTACCGTCCAAGGCATCACAGGCAGAAAAATGTTTGAAACATGGCGGCAGGTATCGCACCTGCTTGAATCCGGCCTTGTTGATCTGACGCCGGTGATCACGCATCAGTTTCCGCTTGAAGACTTTGAAAAAGGGTTTGACCTGATGAGAAAGGGCCAGTGCGGCAAAGTCATTTTGATTCCATAAGGGGAGGGTTCTATAATGAAAGAATTTGAATTTCTAAAAGCAGAGCTTGATAAAATGAAAGAAAATAAAACGTGGCAGCAAATGAAACAAATTGAAACGAAGCAGGGTTCGTCGGTGGAAGTCAAAGGGGAAAACGTGATACAGCTTTCATCGAACAATTATCTCGGTATGACGTCGCATCCAAGGCTTGTCGAAGCGGCCAAACGCGCCGCGGAAGAATTCGGAGCGGGTACGGGGTCCGTCCGGACAATCGCCGGAACATTCACAATGCACAATGAGCTGGAGAAAAAATTGGCAAACTTTAAAAAAACAGAAGCGGCACTTGTTTTTCAATCGGGGTTCACAACGAATCAGGGCGTCTTATCAAGCATTCTTACAAAAGAAGATATCGTGATCTCTGACGAACTGAACCATGCTTCCATTATTGACGGGATCAGGCTGACGAAAGCAGATAAAAAGGTGTACCGCCATGTTGATATGGACGATTTGGAAAGGGTGCTGAAAAAATCAATGAATTACCGCATGCGCCTGATCGTCACCGACGGCGTATTCTCAATGGACGGCAACATCGCTCCTTTGCCTGACATCGTCAAACTTGCAGAGGCGTACGATGCCTTTGTGATGGTCGACGACGCGCATGCTTCCGGCGTACTCGGAAAAAACGGAAGGGGAACGGTTAATCACTTCGGGCTTGACGGAAGAGTCCACATACAGGTGGGCACATTAAGCAAAGCCATCGGAGTGCTTGGCGGTTATGCCGCAGGGTCGCAGGTTCTGATCGATTACCTGCGCCATAAAGGGCGTCCTTTCTTATTCAGCACTTCTCATCCGCCTGCGGTAACGGCCGCATGTATAGAAGCCATTGACGTCCTGCTGGAAGAGCCGGAGCATATGGAAAAGCTATGGGAGAACACGGCGTATTTCAAAGACAAACTGGTTCAAATGGGGCTGACCCTCACAAAAAGCGAAACACCGATCGTGCCGATATTAATAGGGGAGGAAGAAAAAGCCCAGGCATTATCAGACCTTTTATTGACCCGCGGCGTCTTTGCACAAAGCATCGTGTATCCGACGGTCGCCCAAGGAAAAGCGAGAATCCGCACCATTATTACGGCGGAGCATACAAAAGAGGAGCTTGACCGGGCCCTGGAAGTAATCCGTTCAGCCGCAAAAGAGCTGCAGCTTGTGTAAGGGGGAAATGATTCCCTCTTTTTTATTTCTTATTGATTCTTATTCTCAATAAGGTGTACAATAATAGGCTGGCGGTTGTGTCATACGCTTTTAACCAGTATACTTGAGGGTGGAAGTTTCGGTTGAAAGGAGACATTCGAACATGAATGAAAAGCAAAAGCAGGAAAGCGGACAAGTGAATCCGGCGGACAAAACATCCGAAAAGGATTACAGCAAGTATTTTGAAGCCGTATATATTCCGCCTTCTTTAAAAGATGCGAAAAAACGGGGCAAAGAATCCGTTCAATATCATAACGATTTTAAAATCTCAGAAGAATTTAAAGGCCTCGGTGAAGGCAGGAAATTTTATATCCGCACGTACGGATGCCAAATGAACGAGCATGATACGGAAGTCATGGCGGGTATTTTTATGGCGCTCGGTTATGAAGCGACAAATTCGGTTGATGACGCGAACGTTATTTTATTAAACACTTGCGCTATCCGGGAAAATGCTGAAAACAAAGTGTTCGGCGAGCTCGGCCATTTAAAGGCGCTCAAAAAAAATAACCCGGACTTGATTCTCGGCGTCTGCGGCTGCATGTCACAGGAAGAATCAGTCGTAAACCGCATCCTTAAGAAGCACCCGTTTGTCGATATGATTTTCGGCACGCACAACATTCACCGTCTGCCGGAACTGTTATCAGAGGCATATTTATCAAAAGAGATGGTCATTGAAGTGTGGTCGAAGGAAGGGGATGTCATTGAAAACCTTCCGAAAGTCCGCAACGGAAAAATTAAAGGCTGGGTCAACATTATGTACGGCTGTGACAAGTTCTGCACATACTGCATCGTACCGTATACCCGCGGAAAAGAACGAAGCCGCCGTCCTGAGGAAATTATCCAGGAAGTCAGAAGACTTGCAAGCGAAGGCTATAAAGAAATCACACTGCTCGGTCAAAACGTGAATGCGTACGGAAAAGATTTTGAGGATATGACGTACGGTCTCGGTGATTTAATGGACGAACTGCGTAAAATTGATATTCCGAGAATCCGATTCACGACGAGTCATCCGCGTGACTTTGATGATCATCTGATCGAAGTGCTCGCCAAAGGCGGCAACCTTCTTGACCATATCCATCTTCCGGTTCAATCAGGAAGCTCAGCGATGTTAAAAATGATGGCGCGCAAATATGACAGAGAACGCTATCTGGAGCTTGTCGGAAAAATTAAAGCGGCGATGCCGAACGCTTCACTGACGACCGATATTATTGTCGGTTTTCCGAATGAAACCGATGAACAATTTGAAGAAACGCTTTCGTTATATCGCGAAGTGGAATTTGACAGCGCATATACGTTTATTTACTCTCCTCGTGAAGGCACGCCGGCAGCGAAGATGAAAGACAATGTTCCGATGAGGGTCAAGAAAGAACGTCTTCAGCGCCTCAATGATTTGGTGAAAGAAATTTCAGCCAAAAAAATGAAGGAATATGAAGGCAGGACTGTCGAAGTATTAGTTGAGGGAGAAAGCAAAAATAACCCTGACATTCTTGCCGGCTATACGGAAAAAAGCAAGCTCGTCAACTTCAAAGGGCCGAAAGACGCCATCGGCAAGATTGTACGCGTCAAAATCGAACAGGCGAAAACATGGTCGCTTGACGGTGTGATGGCAGGAGAAGCAATCGAGGTGAAATAATAATGACGCTTTACTCAAAGAAAGACATTGTACAGCAGGCTAGGAACCTTGCGAAAATGATTTCTGAAACAGAAGAAGTTGATTTTTTCAAACGCGCCGAGGCGCAGATTAACGAAAATGAAAAAGTCTCTGCGATTATTAATCAGATTAAAACCCTGCAAAAGCAAGCCGTTAACCTGAAGCACTACGAAAAGCTTGAAGCGCTGAAACAAGTGGAAAGTAAAATTGACGCCCTGCAGGAAGAACTTGAAGGGATTCCGATCATTCAGGAATTCAGAGATTCCCAGATTGAGGTCAATGACCTTCTTCAGCTTGTCGCACATACGATCTCAAATCAGGTGACAAACGAAATCATTACATCTACCGGAGGCAACCTGCTGACGGGAGAAACCGGTTCAAAAGTAAAACATTCGAATAACAGCTGTTCTATTTAAACACGGGGCCTTCATCGGCCCGTGTTTTTTTGCTGGTTGAGAACTAATTGTAATATGTACTAAAGTTTCATTGACTCACCGTTTTGTCCCATTTTACTGGAAAGTTTTATCATACTTAAAGGTAAAGTTTCTGGGCAGGGCTGCATACAATGAAACAGAAACTTTGTATTTTTATATTTTTATTATAAAAATGCACATGAGACAAATGCCCAGCATAAGATAACACGAAGAAGAACAAGGAGGCCTGCCGGAATGTCTGAATACAGGGAAATTATTACGAAAGCGGTAGTTGCGAAAGGAAGAAAATTCACCCAATGCACCAACACGATCTCACCTGGAGAAAAACCGTCAAGTATATTGGGCGGCTGGATTATCAACCACAAGTACGATGCCGAAAAGATCGGGAAGACTGTAGAAATTGAAGGGTATTATGATATAAACGTCTGGTACTCTTACGCCGATAATACAAAAACGGAAGTTGTAACCGAGAGAGTAAAGTATGTCGATGTGATTAAACTCAGATACAGAGACACAAATTACTTAGATGACGAACACGAAGTCATTGCCAAAGTGCTGCAGCAGCCGAATTGTCTTGAAGTCACCATTTCTCCTAACGGAAATAAAATCGTGGTTCAGGCAGAGAGAGAATTTTTAGCAGAAGTGGTCGGTGAAACGAAAGTCGTCGTCGAAGTCAATCCTGACTGGGAAGAAGACGATGATGATGATTGGGAAGACGATCTTGATGAAGAATTAGAGGACATTAACCCTGAATTTTTAGTCGGAGATCCTGAAGAATAAGTTGAGGCTAGGGGAGTTTAACACCCCAAGTCTCTTTTTTATATATAAAGATATCACTCTTTTGTTTATGTTATAATGGGATTCGGATAAGAGAAGATACATAGTGAGGGATTAAATGATGGCTAGTTACACGCCTATGATACAGCAATACTTGAAGATAAAGGCAGAGCACCAAGATGCCTTTTTATTTTTTCGGCTTGGTGACTTTTATGAAATGTTTTTTGAAGATGCAAAAAAAGCGTCACAAGAGCTTGAAATTACACTGACAAGCAGAGACGGAGGTTCGGCTGATAAAATTCCGATGTGCGGCGTGCCGTATCATTCCGCGGCGGCTTATATTGAACAGCTGATTAAAAAGGGTTATAAAGTGGCGATCTGTGAGCAGACGGAAGATCCGAAGGCGGCTAAAGGCGTTGTGAAAAGAGAAGTCGTCCAGCTGATCACACCGGGAACCGTGATGGATGGAAAAGGCATTCATGAATCGGAAAACAACTTTATCGCTTCCGTTTCCGAATTCCGTGACGGATACGGTCTCGCTTTATCGGACTTAACGACCGGAGAAAACCTGGCCGTATTTATTGAGCGGATTGAAGATGTCATGTCAGAAATTTACTCAGTCGGCGCAAAGGAAATTGTCGTATCGAGCAAGTTTAACGAACATACAGCTGCTCAGCTGAAAGAACGGTGCGGCGCCACGATTTCCATCGAAGACGGGGAAATAACAGAACGCATTGAAATCGCAAAGCACTTGCCGGGCGAAGAGCTGACAGAGACGTTTATGCGTTTATATACGTATTTGCAGAAAACGCAAAAACGGAGCCTGGATCATCTGCAGCCGGTTCATGTATATGAATTGGAAGAAGCGATGAAAATTGACCTGTATTCAAAACGGAATCTTGAGCTGACGGAAACGATCCGTTCGAAAAGCAAAAAAGGGTCATTGCTTTGGCTTTTAGACGAGACGAAAACAGCGATGGGCGGCCGGCTTCTCAAACAATGGATTGACCGCCCGCTGATCAGGGCATCCCAAATCGAAGAACGCCAGGAAATGGTCGAGACGCTGATCAATCATCTGTTTGAGCGTGAAGATCTGCGAGAGCGCCTGAAAGAAGTATACGATTTAGAACGTCTGGCGGGCCGGGTCGCATTCGGAAACGTCAACGCAAGGGATTTAATCCAGCTGAAAGAATCTTTAAAACAAGTGCCGAGCATCAAAGAGCTTGTAGGGTCTCTTAACCATAAAAAAGCAAAAGAACGCGCCGGCTTGATTGATCCGTGCGGAGATTTGCTTGACCTGTTAGAAGAAGCCCTTCATGAAAACCCGCCGTTATCGTTAAAAGAAGGCAATTTAATTAAAGACGGCTATCATCAGAAGCTCGATGAGTACCGTGACGCCAGCAAAAACGGTAAAGACTGGATTGCCAGACTGGAGCAGCAGGAACGCGCTTATACGGGCATCCGTTCATTAAAGGTCGGTTTCAATAAAGTGTTCGGCTATTATATTGAAGTCACAAAAGCAAACCTTCATCTGCTTGAAGACGGACGGTATGAGCGGAAGCAGACCCTCACAAACGCCGAACGGTACATTACGCCGGAATTGAAGGAAAAAGAAGCGCTTATTTTAGAAGCGGAAAACAACATCTGCGAGCTGGAATATGAGCTTTTTGCCGGACTGCGTGAAAAGGTGAAACAATTTATTCCGCGCTTGCAGCGTCTTGCCAAACAAATGAGTGAGCTTGACGCACTGCAATGCTTTGCTACGATCAGTGAAAACAGGCATTACACAAAGCCCGTCTTTTCTGATAATGAAGTAAAAGTCATTGAAGGGAGACACCCCGTCGTTGAAAAGGTGATGGACAGTCAAGAATACGTGCCGAACAACTGCCTGATGGGCGATTCGCGGGAAATGCTCCTGATTACGGGTCCGAATATGTCAGGTAAAAGCACGTACATGAGACAGATCGCACTTTTATCGATCATGGCCCAGATCGGCTGTTTTGTGCCTGCAAAAGAAGCGGTTCTGCCGATTTTTGATCAAATCTTCACGAGAATCGGGGCAGCGGATGATTTGATTTCCGGACAAAGCACCTTTATGGTGGAAATGCTGGAAGCGAAAAACGCGATTGTGAACGCCACAAAAGACAGCCTGATCCTGTTTGATGAAATCGGCCGCGGGACATCAACGTACGACGGAATGGCGCTGGCACAGGCGATTATTGAGTATGTCCATGATCATATCGGCGCTAAAACACTGTTCAGCACGCATTATCATGAGCTGACGGTGCTTGAAGATAAGCTTCCTCAGCTGAAAAACGTTCATGTGCGCGCAGAGGAATATAACGGAACGGTCGTGTTTCTCCATCAAATCAAAGAAGGAGCCGCAGATAAAAGTTACGGCATTCATGTCGCCCAGCTTGCCGAGCTCCCGGACGATCTGATCAGCCGCGCGCAGGAGATTTTGAAACAGCTTGAGCAGACGGGAGATAAACCGGAGCTTCCGGCGGTATCTGAGAAAAAGTCCGCCGTCAGAGAAGAACCGGCACAGCTGTCCTTTTTTGCTGACGGTGAAAAAGAACAGAAGGCACCGGCTGTTTCTAATAAAGAAAAACAAGTGCTTGAAGCTTTTAAGTCAATCAATATTCTCGATATGACGCCGCTTGAGGCGATGAATGAAATGTACAAGCTGCAAAAAAAATTAAAATAGAAAGAGGTGACGGACTTGGCAAAAGTCATCCAGCTCTCAGATGAACTCTCAAATAAAATAGCGGCCGGCGAGGTGGTCGAACGGCCTGCCTCAGTCGTTAAAGAATTGGTGGAAAACGCCATCGACGCAAACAGCACAGTCATTGAAATCGACATAGAGGAAGCGGGGCTTTCGTCGATTCGGGTGCTCGATAACGGCGAAGGGATGGAAACCGATGATTGCAAGCGGGCTTTCCGCCGCCACGCGACCAGTAAAATCAAAGATGAAAACGACCTGTTCCGGGTGAGAACACTCGGTTTCCGCGGAGAAGCTTTGCCAAGTATCGCGTCTGTTTCTCATCTGGAAATCAAAACGAGTATCGGCGAGGGAGCGGGAGCCCATCTCATTCTTCAGGGCGGGAATATCATTTCTGAGCAGAAATCCTCCAGCAGAAAAGGAACGGAAATTATCGTTACCAACCTGTTTTTCAATACACCCGCCAGATTGAAATATATGAAAACCGTGCATACGGAGCTCGGCAATATTACGGATGTTGTCAACCGGATCGCTCTTGCGCATCCGGAAGTATCGATCCGTCTCCGCCATCAGGGGAAAAATCTGCTGCAGACAAACGGTAACGGGGATGTGCGCCATGTGCTGGCCGCAATTTACGGGACGGCGGTTGCGAAAAAAATGATACCGCTCCATGTCAGCTCGCTTGATTTTGAAGTCAAGGGCTACATTGCGCTTCCGGAAATCACGCGTGCATCCAGAAACTACATGTCATCTGTCATTAACGGAAGATACATTAAGAATTTCCCGCTTGTAAAAGCGGTGCATGAGGGCTATCACACACTACTGCCGATCGGCCGCCATCCGATTACGTTTATCGAAATTACGATGGACCCGATTTTGGTCGATGTCAATGTCCATCCCTCGAAGCTTGAAGTCCGCCTCAGCAAAGAGACGGAGCTGCATGAGCTGATCCGTGACGGGATAAAGGAAGTGTTTCAAAAGCAGCGGCTTATTCCGAGCGCCCAGCTCCCGAAAAAATCCGCGCCGGCACCGGCCAAAAACGAACAGCAATTTATGACATTCGAGGAAAGCGCGCCTGAGCGGAAACTTCCTGAAAAAACGCCGGAGCCGTCTTACTCACCAATGAAGCTGAGTTCGGTCGTAAAAGAGCCTGAGCCGGTAATAATAGAAGAAGAGATCCTCCCGAATGAAGCGGATCACGATGTGCCGCCGGAGATCGGCATGCCCGAAACGGAAGCGCCTGTTTCCGATACTCCGGAACCGGAAGCTGTCTCTGAAGAAATACGTGAAGAAAGAGTTCCGGTGATGTATCCGATCGGCCAAATGCACGGGACATATATTTTAGCCCAAAACGAAAACGGCTTGTATATCATTGACCAGCATGCGGCCCAAGAACGGATTAAATACGAATATTTCCGGGAGAAAGTCGGGCAGGTCGAGCCTGAAGTGCAGGATATGATCGTGCCGCTCACCTTTCATTATGCGGCAAATGAAGCGCTGATCATTGACCAGCATCAGCATGAGCTTGAAAGCGTCGGAGTATTTTTAGAAGCATTCGGCACGAACAGCTACATCGTTCGCTGCCATCCGGCCTGGTTTCCAAAAGGGGAAGAAGCTGAACTGATTGAAGAAATCATTCAGCAGGTGCTTGACGCCAAACAGATCGATATTAAAAAACTGCGGGAGGAAGCGGCCATTATGATGAGCTGCAAAGGCTCAATCAAAGCGAACCGCCATTTGCGAAACGATGAAATCAAAGCGCTCTTGGACGACCTGCGCCGAACGACAGACCCGTTCACATGCCCGCACGGCAGGCCGATTATAATTCACCACAGTACGTATGAGATGGAGAAGATGTTTAAGCGTGTGATGTAGCAGGGTTCTGTGTGGGTTGTACCCTTCGTGCCCACATTTTGCCCACGGATTTTAGCTGTTTAGGTATTCATCAAACCGGTTAATGCTGAATATCTTTTCGGCCGCAAAAGGATCAACAAGCCTATTTCCCGGTCGATGG
Organism: Bacillus sp. FSL K6-2865; assembly: GCF_040311405.1. Lineage (NCBI taxonomy): Bacteria > Bacillati > Bacillota > Bacilli > Caryophanales > Bacillaceae > Bacillus > Bacillus sp. FSL K6-2865. The sequence continues at coordinate 1,740,270 of NZ_CP152036.1, forward strand.
CCTTTAAAATTTTAAGGGTTGCCGCTGAGCATGTCGGTTTGGATGATATAGGCACGCACATGCTGAGGAAAACATTCGGGTACCATTTTTACAAGCAAACAAAAGATGTTGCCATGCTGCAGGAGATTTTTAATCACTCGGACCAGCGGACAACCCTTCGATACATTGGAATCAATCAGGATGCCATGAACAACGCCATGAAGAAATTCAAGATATAAACAGGCTCATCTCATAACAAGATGAGTCTTTTTTCTGCATATTTTTATTGATTCCCTTCAAAAAGCAAACGTGGAATTCATTTTAGGGATATCGCTTGAAAACAAGGGTGGAAAGGGCTGACGGTACTTCGGGCAGTTGCACAGTATATAACATATGGGTAATTCGTGGATTTTGTGGATAAATGGAAAATTTGGGTGTTTTTTTGTGGTATCATCGTGTTACAGGAGGTGAGCGGCATGACTGTGGCAGAGCAAAAAGGAATGTACTAAAAAGATTTTGGCAGAAAGATGGCACGATAACTGCACACCATTTTGTTTTAGATAAGGTATTATGGTAATAGGTAATAAACAGATAGGGCCATTCCTACAATTCCAAACAAGAATGTCTGTGAAGTAAGAGCTATTGAAATGAATAAGAATAAAAAATACTCTGCGTGGTATAGAGGTGGATACATAATTTATGGATTCAAAAGAAAAACAATTATTTTATTACTATTACGAAAAGTTTAGGAATTCCACATTTGAAGAATATGATGTTTATGCTTTTTTAATTTTAATAAGGCGACATTGCCCTGATAATAGAAGTATAAACGAACTTGCAGATTTTATAGCTCATAGAGATAAAAGTAGAGGATATATAAAAGAGTATTTGGAAGAATTAAAAGATAAATTTAATAAAATATATAATAATTCCGTTGAAAAACAGATGAAAATTAAAGTTGAAGAAGTGTTTACTTTCAAAGAAATAAAAAATGGTTTGAATTCTGTTTTTAAAAAATTCAATTTAGAGGAATTAAACATAGATATTATTAATGACTTTTTGCTATGCAGACATTAAAATTTATCACAAGAAAAAAGAAATAGGTAAGTTGAGTTTAGGTATTACTAGTAAGAAAATAGTATTAGTAGGTTCGGTTAAAGTTTCGAAAGAACAAAAAGAAATTATTGATGTGGTATTCCCTGTCCTTAGCTGTAAAAATAATTATAAAAGAATAAAAAAGTTGGATAAATTTGATAGTCCTTATACATTTCCAAAAATAATATGTGTTAAAAGAATAAATGGAAAGCTTGAAATTGAGTAACTATAGGATATATTGTTATGCGCCTTTTTAAAAGGGCGTTTTTATTTTGTGAATTATGAACGGAGGTGAAATAGCTTGACGCCAAAGCCACTAAAGGAATGCGCTTCCGTGGTTGCCGTGCTCTTTAACCGGGATAGGTACTGTGAAGCACACAAGACACAACAACAAGAAGAAACAAAACATTACAACAAAAATTCAAGAAACAAAACAACAACAAGTTTTTACAAATCAACTGCATGGAAAAGAACAAGACAACTTGCTTTGATAAGAGGCAATTATCTCTGTCAGCATTGTTTGAAAGATCACTGCTTCACTCCGGCTGATATGGTGCATCATATTGTGGAAGTAAAGCAAGATTGGTCAAAACGATTAGACATAAAGAACCTTGAAAGCTTGTGTAACGCCTGTCACAACAAGGCTCACGGCAGCAAGGGCAAGTGACCCTCCCGCTAACAAATCTTTGAAAGGGAAACGAACGGAGAACGGCGCTCCCCCTTCTGCAAACAAACACCGCTTTTCAAAGTTCCGGAAACAGCAGAAAGCCCCCTCAGCAAATTTGCCGAGAGGGCTTGGTACGACTGGTTTTGTTGTTGATTTCATCGTAACACGAAGGAATGAAATCCTCCCTTAATGAGAGGGCTTTTTTCATTTAAATTGATTAATAACTTAAAGGTTGAGAATAGTTTCTCGCACTGACCTTCATCTTTTCACCGGATCTTTTGTAAGAGACTTTTGCTAGGGTTTCGTTTTCGTCTATGTATGGAGCTTTCCAAAATACAGAGATTTCACTAACGCTTTTGTCTTCTATTGCTGTGCGAGCAGCTAAATCATCACTATATAATTCAATCATTTTCTTAGTTCTTGCTAATGAATTTTTTAAATCAAAGGACAAGTGAACCAGTGCAATGTTTTGACCGTTTTCTTTAGTTCCAAGATCCTGATTGACTTCAATATCTTCGACAGAAACGTTATGTAGGTGTTCATTTACTAATTCTTTAATTTTATTTTCGGGGTTTTCCGTTACATCCACATACGGTGAGTCATCTAATTCTGATTGATCACTTTTAGTAATTAACCCATATTCACTTTTAACACTTAACTTATCATCAACAAAATGAAGAGATACCGTTGCATCATTTTCCAAGCCGTCCTCTCCATCAAAATCATAATCTGGTGATGAATATTTATTAATTTTATATTCAGATTTCGCTTTCCCGCCAACAATTTTTTTGACTTCATCATAAGTCATATCTTCTCTTATTTTTTTATATTCGCCTGGCGTAATGGTCGCAATAGGTTCATCTTCATATTTAAGAAAATGCTTATTAATGAACCCTATTGAAAGTAATATAACGATACATGTAAGAGACAGCCGAAGTCCAGTTCTTCTTGTTTTTCCCGGAACCAGCAATATTACCCCAATAAATGCCCCTATAACCATGAAACCACCAAACAATGCAATAAATAAAGCCATAATGATCTCCTCTCCTATCTGCGAACATAAACATTTTAAAACAAAAGAGGAAGGATTTCCATACTTGCAAGAGTTTGCTGTCACTGAAGATGAACCTGGAAGCACAATAAAAAAAGCAAGGGGTCTTTTTGTATGGTCCCGAATTTTTCATTGAATATTACTTGTGAAAAATCTCTTAAAGAGCAAGATGATTCTCATGGGAAGAGATGGGGGAAGAATTTGAATAAAAATTGGAATTTGGAGAGTTGACAATGTGCAAGTCAAAGGGGACTAGTAATTAGCCCCCCTTACATTTAGTTCTTCCTGCGTTTTTTTCTGTTTTTGATTAAACTGAAAACCACTAAGAGAACCACACCGACAGTAACAATATAAAATGAAATTTCTGCTGCTGCGGTATTAATATTCTTAAGAACAAGGATAAGCCCTATTAAAACTATAGGAATGATGTAAGTTAGAATTCTTATAGCTTTTGGGCTCGGTTCAGCGTTTCTTTTATTTTCCATAATTACCTCCCGTCTAAGCTTAACACAGGTTAAATTTGATAATCACCAACAATAGTCCCGTTTAAAGGGAAAACATAAGGGGTTAAGTAATCCGCCAAGCGGCGTACGTGCCGTTTGGTCCAGAAGATGCTTTATCTCTAGCATAAAAGAATACTCAGGAGAGAATGCTCCGGCTGTTCCAAGTTTTGGACTGTATTCTGGCAAAAGAAAGTGAAGAAACAACATCTTTTGTGTGAATTACGTCGTATTTTTTCTAATTCGAATTGTGTGTTAGTGCCAACTCATAAGCATAACATTGTTATTCGGTGTAAGGAGCTAAGGTATTCTGATATATTTTGGGGAAGCCGCCGTATGGTTTTAGTTTAGCTTGAAGAAAAGAATTGAAATAAGAATCAAGATTGAGAGTCATTTAAAGACTGAGTATCCTCTCAGGCTACTTCGACAATTCTTTTCAAAATAAAAACTCGATTTGTTTTTCTTTCTTTTTATTCGAAAATTATACCTTCTTCATTTTCTGAATAAAATCTCCTAAAGTATTCATGTAAATGAATATTCTTATTTCCTTATATATTACGATAACAAATTTTAAAAACTTCGGCTGGTTCTTTTGGTTGATTTGAACAGTTTTTTATCTTTACCGGAAAATCCATGGAAAAACGTGGTGTCATCTGGTAAAGTGGTTACAGTCGGCTGGGCGGCGGCAGCAGTCTGCCCGGATCTTTTAAATGGGAATGGTGACAATGGATCATACATATGAAGTGCATCAAATCAAAACTTATCACCAGATGTGGTCCAACTATTGCTATATTATCGCAGACCGCTCAAAAAAATCTGCGATAGCGGTGGACCCGTCCTGGGAAATCGATAAAATAACCGATAAACTGCATGAATTGGATGTTGATTTATCAGCTATTTTATTAACACATTCGCATTATGACCATGTAAACTTGGCGGAGCCGCTTCAGCAAATCTATCATTCTGATATATACATGTCGTCGGCGGAAATCGATTTCTATCAATTCCGGTGCAGAAACTTAATAGCGCTTGAAGACGGCCAAACCTTTGCGGCCGGAGGGTTTATCATCAGAAGTATACTGACCCCGGGACATACGGCCGGGGGAATGTGCTATTTGCTATCTGATCATCTTTTTACCGGTGACACCGTGTTTACAGAAGGGTGTGGTATATGTGAGGACAGGGGCAGCTCAGCTGAAGATATGTTTCACAGTATACAGAGGATCAAAGCCTCCATTCCGCCGCATGTGCGTGTGTATCCGGGGCACTCCTTCGGGGAGAAGCCGGGTCAAAAAATGGAGAGTCTTTTGAAAAACAATATTTACTTTCAGATTGAAAAAAAAGAACATTTTGTGAATTTCCGCAACAGAAAAAATCAAAAAGGGCTGTTTCATTTTAAGTAATGTGTGATTTAGTTCTTTCTAACTAGCTTTTCTTTTGAGGCAAAGAAGTTCTGAAATGGAATGGTAGTTATTACTAGATTTCTGGTGATGAATGGCTGAGTAACGGGAGTTTGCGGAAGAGAACGCCGGGCAGGCCGGATGGGACATTCTGCTTACGCCTGTTCCGAAAGCCCTGAGCCCGCCTTTCGACAGGGAAAAATAGGCATTATTCAGGAGTTCGCATAGGATAAATTAACTTGACATGGTATTTTTGTGAAGTTACTATCAACTTGAACATGCTTCTTATCTGAATCCGAGAAAGGATGGCTGAGAAAATGATCACATACTTATTCCCCGGACAAGGTTCTCAAAAGCAGGGAATGGGGAGCTCATTGTTTGATGAATTTAAAGACTTAACGGAGCAGGCTGATGAAACACTCGGATATTCCATGAAACGGCTTTGTCTTGAGAATCCGTATTCCAACCTTCACAAGACGCAGTTCACCCAGCCTGCTTTATATGTTGTAAACGCGTTAAGCTATTTGAAAAAAATCCAAGACAATGACATAAAGCCGGATTATGTGGCCGGCCACAGTTTGGGAGAATATAATGCGCTGTTTGCAGCAGGTGCGTTTGATTTTATTACCGGCCTGCAGCTTGTCCGTAAAAGAGGCGAATTAATGAGTATGGCCACTGACGGAAAAATGGCCGCTGTTATGGGGTTAACTGCAGCTCAAGTGTCAGACGCCCTTCAAACGCACGGATTACATACGATTGATATTGCTAATATGAATTCTCCTCACCAAGTTGTCATATCCGGACGCAAAGAAGACATTGAAAGAGCCAAAACCGTATTCGAAGGATTAAAAGACGTTACGATGTTTCATCCGTTAAACGTAAGCGGCGCTTTTCACTCGAGGTATATGAGTGAAGCAAAACAAGAGTTCGAAAAATTTTTACAGTCATTTCATTTTTCTGCTATATCAATTCCTGTCATTTCTAATGTGCATGCCAGACCTTATGAGCAAGACGGAATCCACTCCGTTCTGGCCGATCAGATCGACCATTCAGTGCGATGGAACGACAGCATCCGCTATCTGCTGGACAAAGGGCGGATGGAATTTGAAGAAGTCGGACCGGGCCATGTGCTGACAGGACTTATTCACCGCATCAAAAAAGAAACTGAAGCTTCACCCGCCATGTAGCGGAACGCAAGTCAAAATTCTTATCTCACACAATAGTGCCAGCCATACAACATCACGACCACTTCACCTGCACACGACATCACGAAAAACTCACAAATCAATATTTTGAAAAAATAAAGAGCAAAAAGGAGAACAAATGAACCAGCCAATTGTTTTCATGTTTTCTGGACAGGGTTCCCAATACTATCAAATGGGGAAAGAGCTGTTTGCACATAACGCCGCTTTTCGGCAGAAAATGCTTGACTTGGACGATTTTGCAGTCAGCCGTTTCGGTTACTCTGTCCTTAAAGAGATGTATCATACAGGCAATCGTCTGTCTGATCCATTTGACCGCCTTCTTTTCAGCCATCCTGCCATTTTTATGGCTGAGTACGCACTTGCATATGCTTTGGAGCAAAGAGGCATACGTCCCGATTATGTGATCGGAGCAAGCCTCGGAGAGTATGCAGCGGCCGCTGTGTCGGGCGTGCTGAGCGCCGAGGATGCTTTAGATTGCGTGCTGGAACAGGCCCGAATCGTTACGGAAACTTGCCGTAACGGCAGCATGCTTGCGATACTGGGTGATCCGGCTTTATATCAAGATGATCCGCTGCTCGGCGAACATAGTGAATTGGCATCTGTAAACTATCATTCTCACTTTGTCATCTCGGGAGAGCGGGAACATATCAAAAAGATCATGGACGATCTGAGAGAAAAGCAGATTCCTCATCAGCTATTGCCGGTATCTTACGGGTTTCACTCAGCGCTGGTTGATCAGGCGGAACAGCCGTACAAGCGCTTTTTAGCTCAGAAATCAATCCGGACTCCGTTTATACCGTACATCTCCAGTGCGACCGGAGAGGCTGAGACCGATATACAAGCGGACTTTTTCTGGGATATCGTAAGAAAGCCGATTCGATTCCGCGAAGCGCTTCAATTCACAGACAGCCGCCAAAAAGGATTCTATATTGATGCCGGGCCTTCCGGAACATTGGCCGCATTTGCCAAACAGATTCTTCCTGCAGGATCGGCTGAACGCATCCGTGCCATTATGACGCCGTTTCATAAAGAACAAACCCATTTGCAGCAAATAGAAGATAGCATTTTATCACCGCCCGGAAGGAGACTGTAAGATGATCAGCTTTGTTTTTCCAGGCCAAGGCTCGCAAAGAATAGGGATGGGGGAGGACCTGTTCGGCCGCTATCCTGAATTAACCGCAAAGGCCGATCACATTCTCGGATATTCCATTCAGGAGCTGTGCCGGGACGGAGAACGTCTCAATCAGACTCAATTCACTCAGCCGGCGCTCTATGTCGTCAATGCCCTCAGTTATTTGAAAAAAACAGAAGAAACCGGCTTGAAACCGGATTTTACCGCCGGACACAGTTTGGGCGAATATAACGCGTTATACGCTTCGGGCGCCTTTGATTTTGAAGAAGGCTTACAGTTGGTCAAAAAAAGGGGCGAACTGATGAGCCGCGCAAAAGGAGGCGGCATGGCAGCGGTGATCGGCCTGACTCATGAGCAGGTGACGGATGTTTTAAGAGAAAATCACTTGGATATGATTGATATCGCCAACATGAACACACCGCAGCAAATTGTCATTTCCGGATATAAAGAAGATATTGAAAAAGCAGCATCCGTTTTTGAAGCCGTAAACGGCGTAAAAATGGTTCACCGCTTAAATGTCAGCGGCGCCTTTCATTCCAGATACATGCTGGAAGCGAAGGAAGAGTTTTCACGGTTTATTGAATCTTTCCATTTTAAGCCGCTGTCCATCCCGGTCATTTCAAATGTGACGGCAAGACCCTATGAGCAAAGAGAGCTGAAAGAGACACTCACCGGACAAATAACGGGATCGGTGAACTGGACAGACAGCATCCGTTTCTTAATGGGAAGAAAGAACATGAGCTTTGAGGAAATCGGCCCCGGAAAAGTGCTGACGGGGCTGATACAAAGAATTACGGCTGAAGCGGAGCCGATAACAGATGAAATCAAAGTCCCGGCTGAGTCTGGAAAAAGCTCAATTACGGCAGCGTCTTTAGGAAATGAAGAGTTTAAGCGCGATTATCAATTGAAATACGCCTACTTGGCCGGCGGCATGTACCGCGGAATTTCTTCGAAGGAAATGGTTGTCAAACTGGCTGAAAAAGGAATGATGGGCTTTTTCGGAACGGGCGGTTTGAACATCGCGCACGTTGAGGACGCCATTTTGTCAATTCAGCATGAGCTTCGTGACGGCGGTTCCTTCGGCATAAATGTTGTACATAACATGAAGCATACAGATTCAGAAGAAAAAATGATTGATCTTTTACTGAAGCATGGGATTCAGAACTTGGAAGCATCAGCGTTTTTAACGGTTACTCCCGCTTTAGTAAGGTTTCGCGCTAAGGGGTTAAAACGCGGTGCCGGCGGACAAATAATAGCGCGTCAGCGGATTATCGCCAAGCTGTCCCGTCCGGAAGTAGCGGAAGCGTTTCTCAGCCCGGCGCCTGATCACATTCTGCAGAAACTTGCAGCCGAAAACAAAATTACCGCTGAAGAAGCAAGTCTGATGAGAGAAATACCCGTTGCGCATGACATCTGCGTAGAGGCTGATTCAGGCGGCCACACTGACGGCGGAGTTGCTTACAGTCTCATGCCGGCGATCATCCGTTTACGAGATGACATGATGAAAAAATACCGATACGGCAAAACCGTCCGCGTCGGAGCCGCAGGGGGAATCGGAACGCCCGAGGCTGCCATGGCCGCATTTATGCTCGGCGCTGATTTTATTGTGACCGGATCTATTAACCAATGCACCGTTGAGGCAGCGACGAGCGGCCTCGTAAAGGACCTCCTGCAGCAGATGAATGTACAGGACACGGCCTACGCGCCGGCCGGCGATATGTTTGAATCAGGCAGCAAGGTGCAGGTATTAAAGAAAGGGCTGTTCTTTCCGACCCGCGCCTCTAAGCTGCATGAACTGTATCAGCGTCACCGCTCAATTGAAGAAATTGATGAAAAGACACTCAGACAAATAGAAGAGAAGTATTTTAAGGCAAGTGTAAGCAGTATTTATGACAAAGTGAAGGCTCATTATTCGAATGAAGACATTTCAAAAGCCGAACGGAATCCGAAACAGAAAATGGCGCTCATATTCAAATGGTATTTCAGGCAAAGCTCTGCTTCGGCGATTAAAGGAGACCCGGATGCCAAGGTAGACTTCCAGATTCATTGCGGCCCGGCATTAGGCGCCTTTAATCAATGGGTGAAAGGTACGGAGCTGGAGTCCTGGAAAAACCGCCATGCCGATGGTATCGGCCTGCGGCTTATGGAAGAGACGGCCTCGCTTTTGAATCAGAAGTTAGGTTCATTTTTGCAAACGTGTTGACAAGACGAAATGATAGATTGAAAACATGGAATATTCATAAAAGATGAAACAGGGAGGAACTGACAATGAGTAAAGAAAAAATCTTTGAATTGCTGCAGAACACAATCTACGAGGTTTTGCCTGATTTAGAAGGCGAACAGCTTTCACAGGAAGACCGGTTAGTTGATCTGGGGGCGGATTCAGTGGACCGCGCCGAAATTATCACGATGATGCTTGAAGAATTATCACTGCAGATCCCGCGTGTTGAGCTGACGGGAGTGTCAAACATCGGCGAATTGGCGGCAAAGCTTTATGAAAAGGTACAGGCTGTCTGATAAAACGGTGAAATAATCGGAAACTCAAAATTCATATTGGAGGCGAAGTTCATGGCGGCTGCCGGAATAGAAGCGATAAATGTGTTTGGCGGGACAGCATACCTTGATGTCATGCAGCTGGCGGAGTACAGAAACTTAGACCCTGCCAGATTTGAGAATTTACTGATGAAAGAAAAAGCGGTGGCGCTTCCGTACGAAGACCCCGTTACATTCGGCGTTAACGCGGCAAAGCCGATTATCGACCGATTGACAGAGGCTGAAAAAGACAGAATCGAGCTGCTGATTACCTGCTCGGAGTCCGGCATCGACTTCGGAAAATCACTCAGTACATATATTCATGATTACTTAGGCCTCAACCGGAACTGCCGTTTATTTGAACTGAAACAAGCCTGTTATTCAGGAACGGCGGGTTTGCAGATGGCGCTTAACTTTATTTTGTCGCAGACATCCCCCGGAGCGAAGGCGCTTGTCGTCGCGACGGATATTTCCCGGTTTTTAATTGCCGAAGGCGGTGATGCGTTAAGCGAGGATTGGTCTTACGCAGAACCGAGCGCCGGAGCGGGTGCCGTCGCCTTATTGATCGGTGAAAATCCAATCGTATTTCAGGCGGATGCGGGCGCCAACGGCTACTACGGCTATGAGGTGATGGATACATGCCGTCCGATCCCGGACAGTGAAGCCGGTGACGCCGATTTGTCATTGATGTCTTACCTCGATTGCTGTGAACAGACATTTCGCGAGTACAAAAACCGTGTGCCGGGCGCTGACTACAAAGAGACGTTTCACTATCTTGCCTTCCATACACCGTTTGGCGGCATGGTCAAAGGGGCCCACCGGACGATGATGCGCAAGCTTGCAAAAGCGAAAAACGCTGAAATCGAACAGGATTTTCAAACCAGAGTAGAGCCGGGGCTCCGCTACTGCCAAAGAGTCGGAAACATTATGGGAGCAGCCTCTTTACTGGCTCTTGCAAGCACGATTGACCAAGGGGCATTCGACACTTCTAAGCGGATCGGCTGTTTTTCGTACGGCTCCGGGTGCTGTTCAGAATTTTACAGCGGCGTTGTGACGCCTGAAGGACAAACGCGGCAGCATTCTTTCAAAATAGAAGAGCATCTGAACAACAGATACAGGCTGTCCATGGAAGAGTATGAAGAACTGTTTAAAGGCAGCGGTCTGGTGAAGTTCGGAACCCGGAATGTCAAATTGGATATGAATATGATTCCGAACATTTTAGACCATCATGCCGGGAGCCCTCGTTTATATTTGGAAGAAATCACGGAATTTCATCGGAAATACAGGTGGATATCGTGACCTATGAAACGATAAACGTCCGTTTTCAGCAAAATGTCTGCTTCATCACCTTTGATCGGCCTGAAGCCAACAATACGATTAATGAGCGTTTAGTGGAGGAATGCCTGCATGTTCTTTCTGAATGTGAAGACTCCGTGACCTCCGTAGTGCTTGAAGGGCAGCCGGAGGTATTTTGTTTCGGGGCGGATTTTGATGAGATGTACCGGAGAATGAGGCAGGGAATGCAGCATGCGGAATCGCAGGAGCCGCTTTACCGTTTGTGGCTGGCATTAAAATCCGGGCCGTACATCACAATCGCCCGCGTCCGCGGACAAGTAAATGCGGGAGGTGTCGGTTTTGCCGCCGCGTGCGATATCGTCATAGCAGAGGAGAATGCTTCGTTCAGTTTATCTGAACTGTTATTCGGACTTTATCCGGCCTGCGTTCTGCCGTTTTTAATTCAAAGAATCGGATTTCAAAAGGCGCATTATATGACGATCATGACAAAGCCCGTGCCGGCACGCCAGGCGCTTGAATGGGGACTTTGTGACGTATGCGTCCCGGACTCAGCAACAGAGCTGAGAAAGCATTTGCTGCGCCTCCGCCCGCTGTCGAAAAAAGCAGTCATCCGCTATAAACAATACATGGATTCCTTAAACGACCTTGTTCATCGTTCGAAATCCATTGCTCTAGCCGAAAATCAAGCGATGTTTTCAGATCCGGATAACCAATCAGCCATCACCCGTTATGCAGAAACGGGGCGGCTTCCTTGGGAAACGGAGAACAGTTAGGAGGATATCATGCCGAACGCCGCAGTTGAACTGCTCGAAATTGAACCGGATATTATCCAAGTGACAATGCAGGATAAAGCCCATAAAAACGCCTTCTCCAAAGAACTGACGGATGGATTGATGGAAGCATTCACCCGTATAAAAAAATCGTCAGTCTATAAAGCTGTGATTTTAACAGGATACGGCCATTACTTTGCTTCCGGAGGCACACAGGAAGGCCTGCTCAGGATTCAGCAGGGCATCACGAAGTTTACGGAAGACCGCATGTACTCTTTGGCGCTGGAATGTGATATCCCCGTCATTTCCGCCATGCAGGGACACGGAATCGGAGGCGGGTTTGTCATGGGGCTTTTCAGTGATTTTGTCATTTTAAGCAAAGAAAGCGTGTATACCGCAAACTTTATGAAATACGGTTTCACCCCCGGAATGGGCGCTACCTTTATCGTTCCGGAGAAGCTTGGGGCAAGCCTCGGCCATGAAATGCTGTTAAACGGCGGCCACTACCGCGGCGGTGACCTGGAGAAAAGAGGGGTGCCTTTTCCGGTGCTTCCTCGGCAGGAAGTACTAGACTATGCGCAGGAATTGGCCCGTGAGCTTGCGGAAAAACCGAGAAACTCTTTAATTACATTGAAAAGGCACTTGGTGACGCCGTTTCGCGAGCAGCTTCCGGCCGTCATTGAGAAGGAGTTAATCATGCACGATGAGACGTTTCATGATGATGAAGTGAAAAAACGAATCACGACGATGTACGGAGTATAAGACATACATCTTACATACAGATGAAATGGAGGCAGCTCTATGAAATGTGATATGAAGGCAAGCGGGTTACTCAAGCCATCTGTCAGCTATGGAAAATCATTGCGGCTTTCAGCGGATCAGCCGATGACGATTCCTGAAGTCCTGCACAAAACCGCCGCGGCAGCGGGAGATCAAAAGGGCATCACATATATACAGCCTGACGGCACCAAAGTGTACCAGACTTACAGCGGCCTGAAAAAGATCGCTCTTTCGATTGTGAAAGGGCTCCGCCAATCAGGAGTGAAGGCTCAGGATGAAGTCATATTACAGCTCAGTGACAATTCCCAGTTGATTCCTGCTTTTTGGGGCTGTGTTTTTTTAGGAGCGATCCCGGTTCCGCTTGCGGCCGCTCCGGCTTATACAGAAATGAACAGCGGGACGCAAAAACTGAAAGACGCCTGGACGCTTTTGAATCAGCCGTATGTCATCACAAGCCGTGACGTGCTGCCGGAGATGACTGAATGGGCGGAGGAGCAGGAGCTTTCCGGGTTTTGCGCTTTGGCGGCAGAAGATCTCAGTGCGCATGAAATGGATACGGACTGTCATCATCCCCGTCCGGAAGATTTGGCGATGCTGCTTTTGACCTCGGGAAGCACAGGCACGCCGAAAGCCGTGATGCTCAGCCATGAAAACATCGTCTGCATGGTCAAAGGAAATATTCAGATGCAGGGCTATACAAGTGAGGATGTCACGTTTAACTGGATGCCTTTTGACCATGTCGGCGGCATCGGAATGCTTCATCTGCGTGATGTTTATCTCGGATGTGAGGAAATCAACATACCGAGCGAATCCATTTTGATGGACCCTTTAAAATGGCTCGACCTGATTGATCATTACCGCGCTTCGGTCACGTGGGCCCCAAATTTTGCCTTTGGGCTGCTTGCTGATTTTGCAGAAGAGATTCAAACGCGGAAATGGGACTTATCTTCCATGCGTTACATGCTGAACGGCGGGGAGGCCGCGGTTGCGAAAGTCGGACGCAGAATTATGGAGCTTTTAGAGCCGCACGGTCTGCCGGCTAATGCCATCCGTCCCGCATGGGGAATGTCCGAAACGTCTTCGGGCGTTATTTTCTCAGATGAGTTTACACTGGAAAACACGAATGACGACGATCGTTTCGTCGAGATCGGTCTGCCGATCCCGGGATTTAATATGAGAATTACGGATGACCGCAATCAAGTGGTGGAAGAAGGAGAAATCGGCCGCTTCCAAGTGTCGGGTCTGACTGTAACGAGCGGATATTATGAGCGTCCGGACTTAAACGAGAGTGTCTTTACAGAAGACGGCTGGTTTGAAACGGGAGATCTCGGATTTCTGCGTGAAGGCCGCCTGACGATAACGGGGCGCACGAAAGATGCCATCATTATCAACGGTGTGAATTATTACAGCCATGCCATTGAATCAGCCGTTGAGGAATTGCCGGAAATTGAAACGTCATATACAGCGGCATGCGCCGTCCGGCCGAATCAAAGCACGACAGATGAGCTGGCGATTTTCTTTGTGACATCTGTTCCGTTGGATGAGAACCGCATGACGAAGCTTCTTCATCACATTCACCAGCACGTGACACAGAGAATCGGCGTTACCCCTGATTATCTGCTTCCGGTCGCAAAAGAAGACATTCCTAAGACGGCGATCGGGAAAATCCAGCGCACTCAGCTGAAACATTCATTTGAACAAGGGCAATTTGATTCATTACATAATAACAGACAAGAAGGCGGCAATTCAGACACGGCTTCTGCAGAGAAAGAAATTGAACGGGATTTTATCCGTTTTCTGAAAGAGGAACTTTCCATCGCGGATGAGCTCGTTGATCCAAATACACCGTTTCAAAGTCTTGGCGTCAATTCCATCAAGATGATGAAACTCGCCAGATCAATTGAAAAAACGTATCACATCCGGCTGACGGCAAGAGAGCTGCACAAAAACCCGACGATTGGCGCTTTAGCGGCTTATACTGCTGAAAAAGCGGCAAACATGTCAGCGGACCATCATCCCCAAAAAGCCGAACCGCCGGCAGAACGGGAGAGACGGCAAACGGCGCCAGCGCTTTCAGAAGTCCAAAAAGGGCTGTGGACATTGCAGAAAATGTCGCCTGAAACGACTGCATACCATGTCCCGCTCTGTTTCCGATTCACATCCGGAATCGACAAAGAGAAACTGAAACAGGCGTTTCAGCTCGTATTAAAGCAGCATCCGATGCTCAAAAGCGCCGTGAATGAAACAGACGGCGGGTTTTATTTCATAGAAGCGGCAGATCCTTTTGTATTCTCGGAAGAAGATATTTCTGACGTCAATGAATCACAAATATCCGCTCTGATACGGAAAAAAGTGAAAGAGCCGTTTGTCAAAGAAAGCGGACCTTTACTGCGCGTGCAGCTGCTTTCAAAATCCGCCGAGGAACATTATCTTTTGACGGTCATTCACCACATCGTGTTTGACGGCATTTCATCCATTACATTTATTCACAGTCTGCTGGATCATTATCAGGCGCTGCTGGAGGGAAAAGAAGAGTTTACAGCTGCCGCTCCCGGTATTCATCCCGATTTCGCGGCTTGGGAAAAGCGGTATTTAGCGGGTGAAGAAAGCAAAGCTGCCCGCGCTTACTGGATGAAACAGCTCGAGGGCGATCTGCCTGACCTTCAGCTTCCGCCGATGCGCACGGACAGCAGTGTTCCGGAGTTTACAGAAGATACACTGACACGCCGTCTTCCCGAACGGCTGCTGAATAATATAACGGCGTTTGCCGCATCCCGTTCGATTCATTTGTCTACCGTCATGCTGAGCTGTTACATGGTGCTTTTAAGCAAATATACGGATAAGGAAGATATTGTGACAGGCATGCCTGCAATGGTCAGATCCGAAGAACGTTTTGACCGAGTGGTCGGCCATTTCCTCAACATGCTTCCCATACGGAGCAGAGCCGGACGAAAAGAAACATTTGCTGACTTTGTTCAAAAGGTGCAGGATGCCGTTCTGGACGGACTGGATCACTCCTTTTATCCGTTTCCGAAAATGGTGCGTGATGTGCATGCGAAACCCCGGCAGAACGGTTCGCCTGTTTTCAGCAATGCCTTTTTCTATCAGAACTTTCTGCAGCATTCGAGCTATCAATCGATGCTTGATGAATACAAGGAATTCTCCTGTGAGTTTGTAAAAGACATTCATCAAGAGGGGGAATATGATCTTGTATTTGAAATGTGGGAAGAAGCATCAGGCATGGATCTTACGATTAAATACAGCACCGAATTATTCGACGAAGCAGGGGCGGCCAGACTTTTCAGCCAATTTGTACAGGCTGCTGAAGCTTTGACGGCGAATCCGGATATGCCGCTTGAGAACGTTTCTCTCATGACAAAAAGAGAGGAGCACATGATTCTTAAGACTTGGAATGAAACAAGCCGTGAATATCCGGATGCCTGCTTCCATGAATTGTTCGAACGTCAGGCGGCAGAAACGCCGGACGCTTGTGCGGTCGTGTATGAAGAGCAAAAGCTGACGTACCGTGAGCTTGATGAAAAAAGCACGAAGCTGGCGCTCTATTTGCAGGCGCACGGTGCAGGCCCTGATGACCTCATCGGCATTTATACAGACCGTTCATTGCATATGGCTGTCGGCCTTCTCGGCATTTTAAAAGCAGGGGGAGCGTATGTGCCGCTTGATCCTTCTTATCCCGCTGACAGATTGGAATATATGATCGCCGACAGCAGGATTTCAATGTGCCTGACGACAGCTGATTTAGAGCACTCTTTGAACTGGGGAGGCGTGCAGACCACTGCCATTGACCGCGATTGGTCTCATATTGAAAGTACAGCCGCGGAAAGAACGTCGCTGAAGCGGTTAGTGACACCTGACGATCTGGCGTATGTCATTTACACGTCGGGCAGCACGGGCAAACCGAAAGGCGTGATGATTCCGCACCGGGCGCTGACCAATTTCTTACTCTCGATGGCGAATGAACCGGGGCTTTCGTCCGAAGACAAACTGCTTGCCGTCACAACATATTGCTTTGACATCGCGGCACTGGAGCTTTACCTTCCTTTAATCAAAGGAGCGGAGTGCAACATCTGTAAGACAGAAGTCACAAAAGACGCACGGAAGCTGAAAGAGCTGATTCAAGAGTACAAACCGACGATCATGCAGGCGACGCCGTTTACGTGGAAAATGCTCTTTCATTCCGGATGGTCAAATGAAGAAAATGTGAAAATCCTTTGCGGCGGTGAGGCCCTTAGCGAACAATTGAAGCAGCAGTTTCTCGATACGAAAAGCGAGGCTTGGAATATGTTCGGGCCGACAGAGACGACAATCTGGTCCGCGGTGCAGCAGATAACGGAAAATGAGAACGCGCTTACGATCGGACGCCCGATCGCCAATACCCGTGTGTATATTATGGATTCCGGTCTCAACCCTGTTTTAGAAGGGGTGCCGGGAGAACTTTGTATTGCGGGAGACGGATTGGCAAGAGGGTATTTCAACAAGCCTGAGCTGACAGATAAAGCTTTCGTCAGCCACCGGCTCGAACTGGGATCAAAGCTTTATAAAACAGGCGATATGGCGCGCTTTCTTCCCGGCGGCCGCATTGAATACATGGGACGGATGGACACCCAAGTCAAAATCCGCGGCTACCGTATTGAACCCGGAGATATTGAGAGTCGGCTGAATGCCCATCCGGCCGTACAGGAAAGCGTAGTGGTTGTGAACAATCACTCAGGAAATGAGAAGCTTTGCGCGTTTTATATCCTGAGAAACGGAGAGCCGCTTCCATCTGCAAAGGAATTGCGCAATCATTTGAAACAAGCGCTGCCGGCCTATATGACGCCAGCTTCGTTTATCCGTCTTGAAGAGCTGCCGCTCACACCGAACGGAAAAGTGGACCGCAAGCTTCTTGCTGCCCGCGATCTGACGGAAAAGCAGCCGGACACAAAAACATTTTCATCATCTCATATCCAGCAGGCGGTGCTGGCGATTTGGCAGGATGTATTGAAAAGCAAAGATATAGAGCTTGATGACCGCTTTTTTGATGCGGGGGGAGATTCGCTTCTTGCCGTGACTGTCACTGACCGGATGACGCAGGAATTGGATTGTGAATTCAGTGTAACGGAGCTGTTTGAATACGCGACGGTAAAAGACATCAGCCGGTATATCGCTGAACAAAAACCGAAAGAAGCCGTTTGGGCTCCTGTACCGCAAAAGAAAGTGAATGCAGAAGACCGGGAACATCCGGCGGGAGAATTTCCCGATTATTACGAGGACAGCCTTGCGGTTATCGGTATATCCTGTGAGTTTCCGGGAGCGAAAGATCATTATGAATTTTGGAATAACATCAAAGAAGGCAAAGAAAGCATCACCTTCTTTTCAAAAGAAGAGCTCCGCCGATTCGGTATTTCTGAAGAACTGGCTGATCATCCCGGCTTCGTTCCGGCTAAATCAGTTTTAGAGGGGAAAGAAATGTTTGATCCCGGTTTCTTCGGCTTTTCACCGAAAGATGCGGAATATATGGACCCTCAGCTGAGAATGCTTTTGCTCCATTCATGGAAGGCAATCGAGGATGCGGGGTATATCTCCAAAGAAATTCCGGAAACAAGCGTGTATATGTCTGCCAGCACGAACTCTTACCGCAGCCTGCTGCCGGAGGAGACGACAGCACAGCTGGAAACGCCGGATGGCTACGTGTCATGGGTGCTTGCCCAAAGTGGTACGATTCCGACGATGATTTCTCATAAACTCGGGTTGAAAGGGCCGAGCTATTTTGTCCATGCCAACTGTTCATCTTCGTTAATCGGCCTGCATTCGGCTTTTCAAAGCCTGCAGTCCGGCGAAGCCAAGTACGCCCTTGTCGGCGGTGCGACCCTTCATACGGAATCAAGCGCCGGATATGTTCATCAGCCGGGGCTGAATTTTTCAAGCGACGGGCATATTAAAGCGTTTGACGCGAATGCTGACGGAATGATCGGCGGTGAAGGGGCCGGCGCCGTGCTCTTGAAAAAAGCGTCTGATGCGGTTAAGGACGGCGACCATATTTATGCGCTGCTGCGCGGAATCGGCGTCAATAACGACGGAGCGGATAAGATCGGATTTTATGCGCCGAGCGTCAAAGGACAAGCTGAGGTCATTCAGAAGGTCATTGATCAGACGGGCATCCATCCCGAAACGATCGCGTACGTCGAAGCTCACGGCACAGGAACAAAACTCGGCGATCCGATCGAACTGTCCGCACTTCAATCGGTGTACGGCCGATATACAGATAAAAAACAATACTGCGGCATCGGTTCAGTCAAAACAAATCTCGGGCATTTGGATACAGCGGCCGGGATGGCGGGCTGCATCAAGGTTGTCATGAGCTTATATCATCAGGAAATCGCGCCGAGCATCAATTACAAAGAGCCGAATCCGAATCTTCATTTAGAAGACTCTCCGTTTTACGTAGCGGGAGAAAAGAAAGAGTTAACCCGTGAGAACAGAGCGCACCGCATGGCTTTAAGCTCTTTCGGTCTTGGCGGAACAAACACACACGCGATTTTTGAACAATATCCGGATGCATCCGAAGCAGCAGACGCTGCCGGTCCGTTCATCATTCCGTTGTCTGCCAGAAAAAAAGATCGTCTGAAGGAGTACGCAAAACAGCTGCTGGCTTTTCTGGAAAGAAAAACGGACGCCGGCCTCGCTGATCTTGCCTACACGTTCCAAGTCGGAAGGGAAGCGATGGAAGAGCGCGCGGCCTTTATCACAAGCGGCATTGCGGAGCTGAAGCGGCAGCTTGCCGATTTTATCAATGATAATCCGGCTGTAACAGGCTGCTTCAGAGGAGAAAAACAGCAGGCGAAAGATATTGCCTGGCTTTCTGATGATGATGACAGCGCTGAACTCATTGAGAAATGGCTTGCGAAAGGAAAAGGATCAAAGCTCTGTGAAATGTGGAGTAAAGGTGTCGCCATCAATTGGCACAAACTTTACAAAGACAAGCATCCGAAACGAATCAGCGTGCCGGTCTACCCGTTTGCAAAGGAGCCGTACTGGCCGAAAAAAGCAGAAAAGAACACATCAGCCGCACACACCGGAGTCTCAGTTTTACACCCGCTCGTGCAGCAAAATACGTCAGATTTGGCCGTTCAGCGGTTCAGCTCACGGTTTACAGGCTCAGAATTTTTCCTGAAGGATCATGTGGTCAGGGAAAAAGCGGTGCTGCCGGGAGCGGCATATTTGGAAATGTCTTATGAAGCGGTAAAACGGGCGCTTGGCGGCTTATTAAAGGATCGAGACAGAATAACGCTCCATCATACCGTCTGGATGAAGCCGATCGTCGTTCACGAACAAGAGCGCCAAGTCCATATTGCGCTGTTCCCTGAAGAGGACGGCATCATCTCATATGACATTTACAGCGTAAACGCTGACGGCGAAGAAGTGCTGCACAGCCAAGGACGGGCCGAGATCATAAAGGCTGAACGAGAGCCTGAGGCCGACCTTTCTGCCATGCAAAACAGATGCACAGCGGACATTCTTGATCCGGCGGCCTTTTATCGGGAAGGCCGGAGCAGGGGGATGTTCCATGGAAAATCCTTCCAAGGCATTAAGTCCGCCTTTATCGGTGATAAAGAAGTGCTTTCGGACATACAGCTTCCGGATTCTGTTTCTCACACGAACGAACAATTTACGCTTCATCCGAGCATCATTGATTCGGCTATTCAGACGGCGACGATCTGCATTATGCAGGAGTTTTCCGGACAAAAGCTGATTCTGCCGTTTGCGCTGGAATACCTTGAGGTCATCAAAGCATGCACGCCGGCTATGCGGGCGCATGCACGCTTCAGTGAAGGATATCAAACCGGTGATTCCGTGCAGAAAGCCGACATTGACCTGTTCGACGAAACAGGAGCGCTTTGCGTGAAGGTGAGAGGATTCTCTACGAGAGTGCTTGAAGGCGATGCAGAATCGGCTCAGCGGCTATCAGGCTCGGAAAAGGTCTTGTTTGCACCGTTCTGGAAAGAAGCCGCCGCATCCGAGAAAGCTTCTGTCCGTGCTGATGAGCATTTGATCATACTTTGCGAAGATGCCTGCCGTATAAAAGATGAAGCGGCATCCGGCCTGAAAGACGCCGAACTGCTGATTGCAGAAGGTGAGGGTGAAACAGCCGCTGAACGCTTCCAAAGCTACGCGCAGACAATCGCCGAACACATCCGGCTGATCATCAGCGAAAAAAGGCAGGGCCGCATTCTGATTCAGACCGTTATCTCAGCAGACGGCAGCCAGCAATTGTTTGCGGGGTTAACAGGTTTGTTAAAAACAGCCGAGCTGGAATACGGAAAACTTGACTGTCAGCTCATCGAAATGGAATCAATCGGCGAAATGCCGGCTGTCGCTCAAAAACTGAAAAACGACAGTCATCGGCCGCATGATAAACATATCCGTTATAAAGGAGAAAAACGGTATGTGAAGGCTTGGGAAGAAATGCATCCCGCAGGGGGCGGCATCGTCTGGAAGGACGAAGGTGTATATCTGATTACCGGAGGCGCAGGAAGCCTGGGCTTGATGTTCGCAAAAGAAATCGCAGGTCGCGTAAAACACCCGAAAATCATTCTGACGGGCCGCTCAAATCTGGCAGAAGCCAAACAGCGTGAGCTTGCTATGCTTCAGCACTCAGGCGCAAATGTCGTCTACAAAAAGCTGAATGCGGCGGACCGGCGGGAAAACGAAGCGCTGATCAAAGAGATTACGGCGGAATTCGGAAAGCTTAACGGAATTATTCACGCTGCGGGAGTGATACAAGACCGCTTCCTGCTGCAAAAAACGAAGGAAGAGTTCAGGAAAGTGCTTGATCCGAAAGTCAACGGAACCGCTTATTTAGATGAAGCCAGCAAAGACTGCAATCTTGACTTTTTCGTATTGTTCTCCAGTGTTTCCGGCGTTCTCGGCAACGTCGGGCAGGCTGATTATGCCGCCGGCAACGCGTTTATGGATGCATACGCCGCTTACAGGCAATCCCTTACGGAGAATGGCCTTCGGCACGGAAAAACGGTCGCCTTTAACTGGACGCTGTGGAAAGATGGCGGTATGCAGGCGGGAGACGAGACGGAGAGAATGATGAAAAAAGCTTTCGGCATGGTTCCGCTTCAAAAGGCGTCAGGCCTGGCTGCATTTTATGAAGGAATGGCTCAGGAAAAGCCGCAGCTTGTAGCAGCTGAAGGACAAGCTGCAAAATTAAAACAGTCGTTCCTATCCGTTTCTGAAACTGAAAAGCCGCAGGTGGAGAAAATAGAGCCTGTATCCGCCGTTTCGGGAGACAAATGGCACGGTGCGCTTATCCGAATGGTCAGTTCAATTTTAAAAGTCGGCCAAGACGAGATTGATATTGATACGGAACTGAGTGAATACGGTTTTGATTCCGTATCGTTTACCGTCTTTACGAATCAATTAAATGAAGCGTATCAGCTGGAGCTGGCGCCGACGATCTTCTTCGAACACGGGACGATCCGCAGTTTAGCAGAGTATTTGACGGATGAGGCAGAAGCCGGCCTTCCTTCTCAGCCGGAAGAAAAACACGATGCAGAAGAATCTCTTCAAACGCTTCACACCGAGTTGACAGCCATGGTAAGCGGCATTTTAAAAGTTGACCGTGAAGACATAGATACAGATACGGAATTGAGTGAATACGGTTTTGATTCCGTATCCTTTACCGTCTTTACGAATCAATTAAATGAAGCGTATCAGCTGGAGCTGGCGCCGACGATTTTCTTTGAGTACGGAACGATCAGCGGTCTCGCCGGATATTTGGCAAAAGAGCATCCGGGCCGTTTCGGCGAAAAGAAGAAAGAGTCTCCGAAAAAAGAGCAGCCAAAAGCCCAAAAACCGAAAATGCAGCGGAAAAAGCGCTTCGCAACGGTAATGAACGCTGCGGCAGCGACACAAGAGCCGCGCCGCTTTGACCCGGTTGCCATTGTCGGAATCAGCGGCCGATTCCCGGGCGCGAAGGATATAGAGGAATTTTGGCGCAATTTGAAAGAAGGAAAGGATTCGATCACAACCATTCCGAAAGAACGCTGGGATTGGCAAGCGTTTGATGGCGACCCGAATCTTGAAGGGAACAAAACGAATATCAAGTGGGGCGGCTTTATCGACGGAATAGCTGAATTTGATCCGCTGTTCTTTGGGATTTCACCGCGGGAAGCCCAATATTTAGATCCGCAGCAGCGGCTGTTATTGACTTATGCATGGCGGGCGATAGAAGATGCGGGCTGTAAGCCGGAAAGCCTTTCCGGCACAAATACGGGCGTCTTTATCGGCACCGGAAATACCGGTTATAAAGATTTGTTCACAAGGGCAGGTCTTGCGCCGGAAGGACATGCGGCGACAGGCAGCATGATTCCTTCCATTGGTCCGAACCGTTTGAGCTATTTGTTAAATCTTCACGGGCCGAGCGAGCCGATTGAAACGGCATGCTCAAGCTCGCTTGTGGCGATTCACCGGGCGGTATCCGCTATAGAAAACGGAGAATGCGACATGGCGATTGCCGGGGGAATCAATACGATTCTGACGGAAGAAGCGCATATCAGCTACAGCAAAGCAGGCATGCTCAGCAAAGACGGAAAATGCAAAACCTTCTCCAAAGATGCCAACGGGTATGTCAGAGGAGAAGGCGCGGGAATTCTGATGCTGAAGAAACTGACAGATGCAGAACGTGACGGCAATCCGATTTACGGCGTGATCCGCGGTACGGCTGAAAACCACGGCGGCCGGGCGAATACGCTAACCTCGCCGAATCCGAACCTGCAGGCTGATTTATTAGTGAAAGCATACCGGAAAGCGGGAGTGGACCCGAGCACCGTTACGTATATTGAAGCGCACGGTACAGGAACGGAATTGGGCGACCCGATTGAAATAAACGGTCTGAAAGCGGCGTTTCACGAGCTGGCGAAAACAAATCAAGAGCCTGAAGTCTCCGGTCACCGCTGCGGCATCGGTTCGGTCAAAAGCAATATCGGCCATTTAGAGCTTGCCGCGGGAGTATCAGGCGTCATGAAAGTGCTTTTGCAAATGAAGCACAAAACGCTGGTGAAAAGCCTGCATTGCGAAACGATCAATCCGTACATTCAGCTTGATGACAGTCCTTTCTACATCGTGCGGGAAAATCAGGAATGGACGGCAGCAAAAGATAGAAACGGAAATGCCATTCCGCGCCGGGCCGGGGTCAGCTCATTTGGCATCGGCGGGGTCAACGCCCATATCGTCATTGAAGAGTATGTCCCGAAAGCAGCCGCTCAGCCTGAGCACAGCCCGGAAAATCCGGCAATCATCCTTTTGTCCGCCAAATCAAAAGAAAAACTGTTTGAACAGGCGCAGCAGCTGCAAAAAGCGATCCGTCAAACGCCGTATACAGATCAAGACTTGGCGGGCGTCGCTTATACGCTGCAAACCGGAAGGGACGAAATGGAAGAGCGCTTGGCCATTCTTGCAGCGACGATGGCGGAATTGGAAACAAAGCTGGAAGCATTTACGAAAAATGAGAAAAACATCGCCGGGCTGTACACCGGCCAGTCTCACCGCAATAAAGATACGTTTGCCTTGTTCACGGCCGATGAAGATATGGACATCGTCATTGACGCCTGGATTAAAAAAGGCAAATTCGCCAAGCTGGCAGAGGTATGGGTGAAAGGCGGCGTATTGAATTGGAACCGGCTGTATGAAAAGGGTACGCCGCGTTTACTCAGTCTTCCGTCTTATCCGTTCGCAAAAGACACGTATTGGGTGCCTGAGAATCCTGACAAAAAGAGGGTCCATACAGAGGAACGGATGAAACGTATTCTGACGAAACAATGGGAACTGAGCCCGCTCGAACTGGGCGAACCGTGCGCACGTTCCGTTGCGATTTTGACAGGCGGGGACACGATCAATCTCGCAGAAGAGATCGCAGCGCACATGCCGAATCACCGTATCATCACCGCATCAGACCTTACCGGTGAATATGACTGGCAGGCGTTTGACGGAGTCATCGACCTCCTCGGCGCAGCGAAAGAAGATTCTCAAGACATGGCCGGAATCAAATGGCTTCAGCAATTGATTGAGCATGGGCATAAAGAAGGGATGACACTGCTTTGTGTCACAAAAGACCTTGAGTCATTAAATAAAGAGGCCAATCAAACAACAGGAGCAAAACGGGCCGGTCTGTACAGAATGCTGGCATGCGAGTACGGTCACCTGTCTTCAAGGCATCTCGACCTTGAAGGAGCGCTTTCGGATGACAAACTGGCGAAGCAGATTGCCGATGAGTTTCATGCCCGCACTGATGACGCGGAAGTTTGCCGGAGGAACGGCTTGCGTTACCGCGCTGTATTAAGCGGCTCAGAAAATATGAATATGCAAGGCGAGAGAATTGATTTTCCGGACAACCATGTGCTTCTGATCACCGGAGGGACGAGGGGGATCGGTCTTTTATGCGCACGCCATTTTGCCGAACATTACGGAGTGAAAAAACTGGTGCTTACAGGCCGCGAGACCCTTCCGCCGCGAAGTGAGTGGACGGGCGGACTGAATGGGGTGACGGCTTCTGTAAAAGCGAAAATTGAAGCTGTTCTCGACTTGGAATCCAAAGGTGTACAAGTGAAGGTTTTGTCAGTCCCGTTAGCTGATGTAGCTGTGCTGAGACAGGAACTGAGTCAGATAAAACAGACGCTCGGACCTATCGGCGGCGTGATTCACTGCGCGGGTGTGACCGATAAAGAGACGCTCGCATTCATCAGAAAAACCGATGAAGACATACAGCGCGTGCTCGAGCCGAAAGTAGACGGGCTTCAGGCGTTATACAGTGTGCTCAGCGAAGAGCCGCTGAAGTTTTTCGTCTTGTTCTCTTCCGTGTCAGCTGCGATACCGGCGCTTTCGGCAGGACAGGCCGACTATGCCATGGCCAATGCGTATATGGACTATTTTGCAAACTCATACAAAGAGCAGCTGCCGATCGTAAGCATTCAGTGGCCGAACTGGAAAGAAACCGGAATGGGCGAAGTAACGAACAAAGCTTATAAAGAGAGCGGGCTATACAGCATCACGAATGCAGAAGGATTACAGCTCCTTGACGGCATACTTCTTGAATCAGCAAGGGGCCCGGTGCTGCCGGCCGTTCTGAATCCTAAGCTGTGGAAGCCGGAGCGATTCCTGCGGCGGAGCAGGCAGGATCAGCCAATGAGTCCGGCTATGGTAAAACCGGCGGAAAAAACCGCTTATACTGCCGCAGACAACGCTCAATTAACAAGGAAAACAGAAGAATGGCTGAAAGAATTATTTTCTGAAGAGCTGCGGATTGACCAGGATCAGCTTGAGACAGACGTAGTATTCCAAGATTACGGAGTGGATTCCATTATTCTCGCTCAGCTTCTGCAGCGGATCAATCGGAATCTCTCGGCATCGCTTGACCCGTCCATTCTGTATGAATATCCGACGATTCAATCTTTCGCAAATTGGCTTCTCGAAGGGTATACAGAAGTTTTGTCAGAACGGTTTGATTTGGCGGCGGCGAAGCCTGTTCTGAAGAAGCCGGCTGAGCCGGTAATTGAAACACAAGCCGTTAAGGTGCAAGAAGAGCCGGCCGGAAAACAGATTCACCGGGAAGATATCGCGGTCGTCGGCATGTCCTGCCGGTTTCCGGGGGCGGCTTCCTTAGAGGCGTACTGGTCGCTTTTGGCTGAGGGCCGTTCGGCTATCGATCCTGTTCCGGCTGAGCGATGGGGGTTGAAGACACCTTATTACGCGGGAATGCTTGATGGAATTCATCAATTTGATTCGGACTTCTTTTTACTGGCAGAAGAAGATGTAAAGGCAATGGACCCTCAAGCTTTGGCCGCTCTGGAAGAATGCCTTAACCTGTGGTATCACGCGGGCTATACGCCGGATGAGATAAAGGGAGAAGCAATAGGTGTGTATCTCGGCGGACGCAGCCGTCACAGACCGGGTGAAGAGAAACTGCTGGACGCGAAAAACCCGATCGTCGCGCTGGGCCAGAATTATTTGGCCGCCAATCTCTCTCAATACTTTGATATGCGCGGCCCGAGCGTTGTCCTCGATACGGCTTGTTCTTCTGCTTTAGTCGGAATGAATATGGCCGTGCAGGCTCTTGTAACAGGAGAAATAAAAGCGGCCGTCGTCGGCGGCGTGAGCCTGTTTGAATCAGAAGAAACCCATAAATTATTTGAACAGCGCGGCATATTAAGTAAAGCGCAGTCGTTCCATGTATTTGACGAACGCGCCGATGGAGTCGTGCTGGGCGAGGGTGTCGGAATGGTTCTATTAAAAACCGTGTCTCAGGCCATTGAAGACGGAGATTCTATTTATGCCGTAGTGAAGGCGGTATCCGTCAATAATGACGGAAGAACGGCAGGCCCGGCTACGCCGAGTCTGGAAGCGCAAAAATCCGTCATGAAGACGGCTCTTGAAAAAAGCGGAAAACAGCCGGAAGACATTACTCATATTGAAGCGAACGGTTCAGGCACGGTCGTGACGGATCTGTTAGAACTGAAGGCCATTCAATCCGTCTACCGTTCAAAAGACGCCGGCCCGCTCGGAATCGGATCTGTGAAACCGAACATCGGGCACCCGCTTTGCGCCGAAGGAATTGCAAGTTTCATAAAAGTTGTTCTCATGCTGAAAGAAAAGAGCTTTATCCCGTTTTTATCAGGCGAGCATGAAAATACACATTTTGATAGAGAAAAGGCCAATATTCAGTTCAGCCGCACTCTGGCAGACTGGCCGTCACCAATACCGGCGGCAGGAATTAACTGCTTTGCCGACGGCGGAACAAACGCCCACGTCATTGTGGAAGCGTGGCAGGAAGACGAAGGGCGCCGAATCAAGCGCCATCCTTTAACACCGCCTGCATTAAATAAGCGGCTGATTTCGCCGGACAGCAAAGAAGGAACGAACGAAAAAGCTGCGGCAAACATCTGGGATACCTATGAAGTGGAGGTTTAACGTGAAGAACTTCAATAAGCAAATCACTTTATCGCTGAAAAATCCGTTTATTTTACATCATGACGTTTACGGACAAAAAGTCCTTCCGGGATTGGCTTATATTGATATGTTTTATCAGATTTTCAAAGAGCGCGGCTATTCATACGACGGGCTTCAGCTGCGCCATTTATCCATATATCAGCCGCTTATTGCGAAAGAAGACAGCGCCGTCAAGCTTACGGTTGAATGTACAAAGGTAAAAGAAGGGCGCTGGAAACTTACCGCAAAAGGGGCTGAGGTCAGCGGCGGACGAGTACAGCCGGAAGAACGTATTTACGTCAAAGCGGAAATGCACGAGACGGCACCCGCAATTTTCAGTGACACGCTTGATCTTGACTCTGTCAAACGCGAGGCGGAACGCACCATCGATTTAAATGAGCTGTATGCACAATGCAGAAGCCAGGAATTGGTTCACAGCGGATATATGAAAGCAGAAGGAGAAGTGTTTGAGGAGCGGGACGGCGTCATCTTTGATGTATCGCTTGGAAAAGACGCGATGGGACAGGCCGGGGGGTTTTTGTTCCATCCGACTCTTCTTGACGGAAGCGGCGTCGGCGCAAACCTACTGATCTCATCACTGTTAAATGGGGAAAAGAGGCTGTTTCTGCCTCTTTTCTACGAATCTTTTACAGCTTCCGAACCTTTGCAGAGCGGCTGCATCACGAGAATCAAACGTTCGTCGCTTCGGCAGGAAAAGGAGCTCATTTACATTACACTGGAGTTTTTTAACGCATCCGGCCGAAAAGTAGCCGAGCTGAAAGATTTCACAAGCAAGCTCGTGCGGGATGCCGAGCTGATCAATACAGAACGAAAGCCAGCTGAGAAGTCTCCTGAAAAAGCCGGTTTACCGGAAGTTGCGGCATCGCTTGAAGGCGGACACCTGCATGAGGAAGCGGAACGGTATGTCATGAATCTGATGGCTGAAAAAATCGGCAAGCCGCTTGAACAGATTGATTCTCAAGTCGGCTACTATGAAATGGGGTTGACATCGTCCGGACTGCTTGACGTCGTCGAAACGATCAGCGAAAAAATCGGCGAAACCCTTTCTCCGACTTTGCTGTTTGAATATACGACGGCAGCAGAGCTGGCAGCTTTCCTGACTGAGCAGTACGGGAGCCATTTCAGCGCGCCTCCGGCAAAAATGGCGAAGCCGGTTGAGCCGCAAACAGAAAACAGGCGGAAAAGCAGTGTGCCGCTAGATGAAGATATCGCGATTATCGGCATGGCCGGCCGCTATCCGCAGGCCGAAAATATTCATGAATTCTGGGAAAACCTGAAAGAAGGAAAAAACTGTGTCACCGAAATTCCGGAGTCTCGCTGGGACTGGCGCCGGTTTGAAAATGTAAAGTCGCCTTCCGGTAAGAGCATTTCAAAATGGGGCGGATTTATTGATGATCCGGATTGCTTTGATCCTCAATTTTTCCGGATTACGCCGCGGGAAGCTGAAACAATGGACCCTCAGGAACGGCTGTTTTTACAAACATGCTGGGAAACGATTGAGGATGCCGGATATACGCCGAAGTCGCTCGCAGAGGCGCGCGGACGGAATAAGAGACAGCGCGTCGGCGTCTTCGCAGGGGTGATGCATAAGGATTATACGTTGGTCGGGGCTGAAGCTTCTTCTGAAGATCATGTATTCCCGCTTTCTCTTAATTATGCGCAAATCGCAAACAGAGTTTCATATTTTTGCAATTTTCACGGGCCGAGCATGGCGGTCGATACGGTCTGTTCATCTTCGCTGACTGCGGTTCACCTTGCTGCGGAAAGCATTCGGCGCGGGGAATGTGAATCGGCGGTTGCCGGAGGGGTCAATTTGTCGCTGCATCCGAATAAATATCTGACATACGGTTTATGGGACATGTTTTCAACAGACGGGGTTTGTCATACATTCGGGAAAGACGGAGACGGCTATGTACCGGCTGAAGGAATCGGTGCCGTTTTATTAAAACCGCTGCGAGAGGCGGTAAAAGACGGAGACCGGATTTATGCGGTGATAAAGGGCAGTGCCGTCAACCACGTGGGGACAGTGAGCGGAATTTCCGTGCCGAGTCCTGTCGCGCAGGCCGATTTGATTGAAGAATGCCTGGACAAAGCGGGCATCGATCCGCGCACGGTCAGTTATATTGAGGCGCACGGGACGGGAACTTCTCTCGGCGATCCGATCGAGGTTCAAGGCCTTGTCAAGGCGTTCCGCCAGTACACACAGGACAAACAGTTCTGTTCGATCGGATCAGTGAAGTCCAATATCGGCCATGCGGAATCGGCTGCGGGCATCAGCGGCTTAAGCAAGGTTGCCCTGCAGCTTCACCATAAAACTTTGGTGCCGTCTCTTCATTCGGAGGAGCTGAATCCGTATTTAGATTTTGAACAATCACCGTTTTACGTCCAGCATCATACCGAAGCATGGCAGCAGCTATCAGTGACGGAAAACGGAAACGAAACCGTATATCCCCGGCGTGCGGGCATCAGCTCTTTCGGGGCGACAGGTTCAAACGTGCATCTCATTCTGGAGGAATTTATCCCTGAAGAATCACACGGAACAAATGCTGAACCGGCAGAAGAACAGACATTCATTTTCCCGGTTTCAGCCCGGAATGAAGAACGGCTAAAAGAGTACGTTGCGAAGCTGTCTGCATTTATTCATCCCGGCCTGCCGCTTGAGGATGCGGCGTATACACTTCAGATCGGCCGTGAACAGATGGAGGAGCGGGTTGCGTTCACCGCTCAGGATATGACACAGCTCAAAGAGCGGCTGGAAGGCTTTCTGGCGGGTAAAACGGTCAGCGGGTGCTGGCGGAACCGAGCCGATAAAAGCAAACAGGCAGAGCTTGCTCCGGACTTGATACATAAATGGCTTTCTTCCGGGAGACTGGAGATGATTGCCGAAAAGTGGGCCGGCGGAGGAACGATGGATTGGAATCTCTTGTACGGTGAAAACAAACCGAATCGGATCAGCCTGCCGACATATCCGTTTGAAAAAATCCGGTATTGGGTGCCGAAGGCGGAGAAAAGAGAATCGCTGCCGCAAAAAAATGCAGGCATGCTGCATCCGCTCCTGCATGAAAATGTATCAAACATGTCAGGCGTCCGTTTTCGGTCCTCGTTTAGCGGCGGAGAATTTTTCCTGAAAGATCACGTCGTCAAAAACGAGCGGACGTTACCGGGCGCGGCTTATCTGGAAATGGTCCGGGCGGCCGTGGAACATGCGGCAGAAACGAAGGAAGAAGGAACAGTCCGTCTGAAACATGTCGTATGGATACGTCCGTTTACAGCGGCGGATGAGTCCGCAGAACTGTACCTCCGTCTTTATGACGAAGAAAATGGAGAGATGGGATTTACGGTTTACAGTGAATCGGCTTCCTCGGAAGAAGAGCCCGTACTCTATGCGCAAGGAAGCGCGGCGTTTGTCCGAGCGGGCGAACCGGCCAAAATCGAGATTGACAAATTAAGAGAGTCACGCCGTCTGATCACACCTGACGCTTGCTATCAGGTATACAAACAGATGGGGATTGAATACGGGGATGCTCACAAAGCGGTCACGGAAATCTATGCAAACGACAGCAAAGTGCTCGCGAAGCTTTCACTCCCGTCATCTATTTCTCATACAAAAGATCAATTTGTCCTCCATCCGAGCCTTTTGGATGCGGCCTTCCACGCGACAATCGGGTTAATGCTTGACAGAGACGGGACTGACATAAGGCCGATGCTGCCATTTGCTCTCGAACAGGTTGATGTGTTGAAAAGCTGTAAAAGCAATATGTGGGTTTCCATTGCGTACAGCAACGAAAGCAAGCCTGAAGATGCCGTTCAGAAGCTGGATATTGATGTATGTGACGAACAAGGCAATGTATGTGTGAAAATGACTGGTTATTCCGCACGGGAAATTGAAACGGATAAAACAGATACACTATATTTTGAACACGTATGGGAAGAGAAGACCGCTGTACATGAAGAAGCGTCGATCCATTTCAAAGCCCGTCACGTGATGATATCTGACCGGTTTACGGATCAAATGAACAGCATACAGACAGACTTCAGCTGTCATGTGCTCCGTGATCAGCATAAGAGTGAAGACGAACGGTTTGAAGCTTGTGCGCTTCAGGCGTTCGAAGAAGTGAAGAAAATCCTCGCTTCAAATTCCGGCGGGCGCGAACTCATTCAGATTGTCGTGCCTCAAGAAGCGGATACGCAGCTCCTTTGCGGCTTAACGGGGCTTTTGAAAACAGCGGCGCTTGAAAACCCGAACCTGACCGGCCAGCTGATTGAATTGGAGCCGGACGTCAAGGCAGACATTCTGTCCCGATATGTAAGTGAATGCAGCGCTCATCCTGATGACAAGCATATTCGCTATGAAAACGGCAGGCGCTATACGGCACAATGGCAGGAAACAGGGCTTGAACAGTTCGGCGCCGAAAAGCCGTGGAAGGATAAAGGTGTTTATCTGATCACAGGCGGTGCGGGCGGACTCGGATTTTTATTCGCCAAAGAAATCGCCAGGCATGCAAAAGACGCCGTTCTTATTTTAACGGGGCGTTCTCTGTTGGATAACCGTAAAAAAGCCCAGCTTCAAGAACTGTCCGATCTCGGAGCGCAAGCCGTGTACAAACAAACGGACATAACGGAAAAACAAGAAGTTCAATCGCTCACAGCGGACATCTGTCGGCAGTACGGCGGATTAAACGGTATCATACACAGCGCCGGAACGATAAAAGACAACTATATTCTGAAAAAACACAAAGATGAAGTCCGTGATGTACTGGCGCCGAAAGTCTCCGGACTGGTTCATCTTGATGAAGCGGCAAAGGACATTGAGCTTGATTTTCTGATTCTTTTCTCTTCCGGAGCCGGAAGCGCCGGAAGCGCGGGTCAGGCTGATTATGCGATGGCCAATGCGTTTATGAACGCCTTCAGTGAAAAAAGAAACCGTAAAAAAGCCCGAAATGAACGCTATGGACATACCCTTTCAATCTGCTGGCCGCTTTGGAAAGACGGCGGCATGACGGTTGATGCTGAAACGGAAGCCATGCTGACAAAAGAAAGCGGCATGGTCCCTATGCAAACAGAAAACGGCATTCAGGCTTTATACCGCGGGTGGGCGGCAAACACATCCCAAGTCATGGTGACGGAAGGCTACGCCGCAAAAATCCGGGCGTTTCTGAAAAAATCAGCGGATGATCAGCCGGATAAGGGCAGCGAAACGGAAGAAACGGCAGGTCTTACAGCAGGCGGAGAGAGCATGCTTGCAGAAAAAACGGAGCATTTCTTGAAACAAGTGCTTTCGGAAGTGACCAAACTTCCTGTCGGCAAAATTGATGCCAAGGCGCCTATGGAAGATTACGGAATTGATTCGATTATGATTATGCATTTGACGGGCCGGCTGGAAAAGAGCTTCGGTTCATTGTCAAAAACATTGTTTTTCGAGTACCAGAATATCGAATCGCTGGCGCAGTATTTTATGAAAGCACACCGGGACACGCTGCTGGAAGTGACCGGGGTGAAAACAGAAGAAACCCCTGCAGCCAAACCAGCGCTGTCTGAGAAAGCGAAAGTAAAGCCCGTTTTCAAACGGAATGAAGGCAAAAAAGGCTTTGCGCAAGTCCGTCCAGACACGCGAAAAAATCAGCAGCTTACAGAGCGTGAAGATATCGCGATTATCGGTATATCAGGACGATATCCGCAGGCCGAAAATCTTCAGGAATTTTGGAAGAATTTGAGTGAAGGCACTGACTGCATAACCGAAATTCCAAACGATCGATGGGATCACAGTCTTTATTACGACGCTGATAAAGATAAAGAAGGCAAGACGTACGGAAAATGGGGAGGATTTTTGAAAGACGTGGACAAATTTGATCCGCAATTCTTCTCTATTTCGCCCCGGGATGCAAAATTGATGGACCCGCAGGAGCGGTTATTCCTGCAATGTGTCTACGAAACGATGGAAGATGCCGGTTACACGCGCAAAAAGCTCACGGAAAAATCGGGTGATTTGCTTGGCGCCAATGTCGGTGTTTACGTCGGCGTCATGTACGAGGAATATCAGCTTTACGGAGCCGAAGAACAGGCGCGCGGAAAATCGCTTGCGCTGACCGGAAATCCGTCATCAATTGCGAACAGGGCTTCCTATGTATTCGGTTTTAACGGCCCGAGCATGGCTCTGGATACGATGTGCTCTTCTTCTTTAACAGCCATTCATCTGGCATGCCAAAGCTTGCGGAACGGGGAATGCGAGGCAGCATTTGCCGGGGGCGTCAATGTATCCGTTCATCCGAATAAATATTTGATGCTCGGCCAGAACAGATTTTTATCAAGCAAAGGCAGATGTGAAAGTTTCGGAGAAGGCGGAGACGGTTATGTGCCCGGTGAAGGAGTGGGCGCCGTACTCCTTAAGCCGCTTTCTAAAGCAAAAGCGGACGGTGATCATATTTACGGCCTGATCAAAGGAACGGCCGTGAACCATGATGGAAAAACAAACGGGTATTCCGTACCGAATCCGAACGCCCAAGCCGCGGTGATCAAACAGGCGTTAAAAGACGCGGGAACCGATCCGAGGGCGGTCAGCTACATCGAAGCCCACGGCACCGGGACTTCACTCGGCGATCCGATTGAAATCACGGGTCTGACAAAAGCCTTTTCAGAACAAACACAAGATAAACAGTTTTGTGCCATCGGCTCAGCGAAATCCAATATCGGGCACTGTGAAAGCGCGGCGGGCATCGCGGGTCTGACGAAGGTGCTCCTGCAAATGAAACATAAGCAGCTCGCACCGTCACTGCATTCCCGGACGCTTAACCCGAATATTGATTTTCTCGCTACGCCGTTTAAAGTGCAGCAGACGCTTGAAGAGTGGACAAGACCGGTCATAAATGAAAACGGAGTAAATAAAGAATTGCCGAGAACCGCGGGGCTTTCCTCATTCGGAGCCGGCGGCGTCAACGCTCATATCGTCATCGAAGAATATTCCGCTGATGAGGATAAGGAGACGGCTTTTGCCGCGCCTCATCCGTCGATGATCGTCCTTTCCGCGAAAAATGAGCAACGGCTTCAAAAACGGGCGAAACGTCTTCTTGATGCACTGCGGAGCGGGCGTTACCGGGAAGCGGATCTGAGCCGGATCGCATATACGCTTCAAATCGGCCGTGAACCGATGGAAGAGCGTCTCGGAATGATTGTCAGCAATTTGCGCGAGCTTGAAGAGAAGCTTGACAAATTTACGGGCGGCAAGGAGTCAATTGACCAGCTCTACCGCGGACAAGTCAAACAGAATAAAGACACGATGGCGCTGTTTACGGCTGATGAGGACATGGAAAAAACCATTGAGGCGTGGCTTGAAAAAGGCAAAGCCGCAAAGGTATTAGAGCTTTGGGTGAAGGGCCTTCCGCTGAATTGGGATAAGCTGTATCAAATGGGCAGACCGCAAAAAATCAGTCTCCCGGCCTACCCGTTTGCAAAAGACCGATATTGGATCGACATATCAGCAGATGCAGCTGTCAAAAGACCGGCCGAAACACAGTCTGCGCCGATCGCACCGGCGGCCGCCCCGGAACCGGTCATTGAAGTAACAACTCTTCACGAGGAGACTGTCAAAGAAAAACCGTCAAACATTACACTGCAGACTTTGAGCGGCGCGAAACCGAAAAGAACCGTACAGCCCGCTTCCCGTCCGGCGGTTTCCGCTGAAAAAGTAAGTGCCGTATTGACCGAAAGTTTGGCAGACGTTTTATATATGGATGCCGACGATATCGACGCAGACGACACATTTATTGATATCGGCATGGATTCAATTACCGGTCTTGAATGGATAAAGTCTGTTAATAAAGCATACGGCACGTCCCTTACGGTGACGAAAGTATATGATTATCCGACAATCCGCCAGTTTGCGGCCTTCTTGCAAAAAGAGCTCGGGACAGAACCGATCCTTGAGGAAGCAACCGAACCGCATAAAACAGAGGCCGTGAAAAAACCGTCAAACATCATGCTGCAGCCTTTAAACGCTCATAAGCAGCATGTGACACAAGCAGAAGCGGATATTCTGGAGGCGATGTCTGAAACGGCAGCTTCCGCCGAACCGGAAGAACCGATTGAAGCGGTGCATGACGAGTTATCAAAAGCACTGGCTGATGTATTGTACATGGAGTGGCATGAAGTAGATATTGATGAGGCCTTTATTGACTTGGGTATGGATTCGATTACCGGTCTTGAATGGATAAAGGCCGTCAATAAACGGTACGGCACGGACTGTAACGTAACGAAAGTGTATGATTATCCGACAATCCGCCAATTTGCCGATTTTCTGCGTACGCAGCCGTCTGTCCGCGGAAGAAAAAAACAGGCGGTTCCCGTACGTCCAAAGCCGCTTACGCAGCAACATGCCCCGCAGGAGAAAACACCTGCCGAGCCGGAGAGATTAACGGTTCAAAAGGAACCTGAACCGGTGCAGGCCAAACGGGAGCCTAAAGACGAGATAGCGGACGCGATAGCCATCGTCGGCATGTCGGGCAAGTACCCGGATGCGCCGGACCTAAAGACATATTGGGACAACTTAGCCCGTGCGAAAAACGCCATTCGCGACATCCCGCTTTCCCGCTGGGATGTAAACAAATACTATGATCCGGCCTTAAACAAGAAGGGCAAAGTATACTGCAGATCAATCGGTATGCTTGACGGCATTGAAGAGTTTGATCCGCTGTTCTTTAATATATCTCCGTCTGAAGCGGAACTTATGGACCCGCAGCACCGAATATTTTTACAGGAAGGTTTTAAAGCCTTTGAAGATGCGGGTTACAGCTCAAAAGAATTAAACGGGAAAAATTGCGGCGTTTATTTGGGGATTATGAACAATGAATACGGCATGATGTTAAACAAACATCAGACAGGAGGAAGCGCGACGGGCAACAGTTTCAGCATCGCGGCGGCCCGCCTGCCTTATTATCTCAATTTGAAAGGGCCGGCCATTCCGATCGATACGGCATGCTCTTCATCTCTCGTCGGGACTCATTTGGCGCGTCAGGCGCTGTTGAATCATGAAATTGACATGGCGCTTGTCGGCGGTGTGACCTTGTATTTAACGCCTGAATCATACATCAGCATGTGTGAAGCCGGAATGCTGTCTCCTGACGGCCAATGTAAAGCATTTGATAACAGTGCGAACGGATTTGTGCCTGGCGAAGGCGCGGGGGCGCTCGTTTTGAAGAGGCTGAAAGATGCGGAAGCCGATCAAGACCATATTTACGGAGTCATTATCGGATCTGGAATTAACCAGGACGGAAAAACCAACGGCATTACCGCACCAAGCGCGAAAAGCCAAATGGATTTAGAGCGCCAAGTGTATGAAGCGCACAACATCCACCCTGAGAGCATCACCTATGCGGAAATGCACGGCACCGGCACAAAGCAGGGGGATCCGATTGAATTAGAAGCCCTGTCTTCTGTATTTAAGGAAAAAACGGATCGCAAACAATTTTGCGCCATCGGTTCGGTTAAATCGAATATTGGGCATACGTCGGCGGCGGCAGGTGTAGCAAGCGTCCAGAAGGTTCTGCTGTCGATGAAGCATCAGCAGCTTGTGCCGACCCTACATTTCAGCACGCCGAATGAACATTTTGATTTCGATGACTCGCCTTTATTTGTCAATACCGAACTCAAACCTTGGGAAACAGGCGGAGCACCGCGGCGGGCCTGTGTCAGCTCATTCGGCTACAGCGGCACAAACGCTCATCTCGTTATCGAAGAGTATCAGCCGAAAGACCGGGGAAGCCGTAAGCCTGATGAGACAAACATTTTTGTGCTGTCGGCGAAAAAAGCGCCCCAGGTAAAAACCTATGCCGAGTCTGTGATCGAATTTGCAAAAGCCAATCAGAATATCAATCTTTCAGATATGGCGTACACGCTTCAAACCGGGCGTGATGCGATGGATTACCGTCTTGCGGTTACAGCCGGTTCGAGAGAAGAACTGATCAGCCGTTTAACCGATTTTGTAAACGGAAATACGGGTGAAGGGATATATGAAGCCCATATCAAAACGGCTAAAAAAGAAATCAAAGCATTTGAAACGGACGATGACCTGAAGCAGCTTGTGAGGTCATGGTTCGATAAGAAAAAATACGCCAAAATAGCGGAATTGTGGGCCAAAGGGCTCCAGATGGACTGGGACAGACTCTATCAAGGCGAAAAACCCCGCAGAATCAGTCTGCCGGCTTATCCGTTTGCGAAGGAGCCGTACTGGCTGCCTGAGCCGAAAGCCGTACCGCAGGAAACAGAAGACCGGCGCGAGGCTGTGCTTTTAGAAAAGCAATGGGTTCCGTGTGAGATCGATTCGGCCGGTGAGAAAAGCGGCAAGACTGTCATGATTCTGGCTGATGCAAGAACAGCGGAGCTAGCCGAAGAGACTGCAAAGCATTTCACTGACTCATTCATTCTCCCGGTCGATTCGGCTGACACTGCAGCTAGCGATTGGAATCACATAGATGGCGCAATCGATCTGACGGGATGCGGAGACGAAGACCCTTCACTGGACGGGATCAGCCGGCTCCAGACTCTGATTGATACAAGCCGCCGGCAGGCGCGGCCGCTGACGCTGCTATATGTAACAAAAGGCTTGGAGCCATTTCAGCAGAAAACGATTCATCTTGCAGGAGCGGCAAAAAGCGGCCTGTACAGAATGCTTCAAAATGAGTATCAAAACGTGACGTCCAGACACATGGATGCCGATACAGATACGGATCAGCAGACGCTTGCCAAACAGATTGCAGATGAATTTGCGGCGGACAGCACAGAACCGGAAATCTGCCGCCGAAACGGACAGAGATACCGTGCTTTATTCAGGGAGATTCCAAGCGGGAAGCGAGCAGAACATAAGCCCGCACCGTTTCCTGAAGACCATGTGCTTTTCATTACCGGAGGCACGAGGGGACTGGGTCTCTTATGCGCCCGCCATTTCACAGAAAAACACGGCGTGAAAAAAGTAGTGCTGACAGGCAGGGAGCCGATTCCTCCCCGTCATAAACGGTCAGCCGTTAATACGAGGCTGAAAGAGAAGATACGGGCGATTGAAGAGCTTGAAGCAAAAGGAGTGCAAGTGGCGGTGATCAGTCTGAAATTGTCTGATCATGATGCGGCGGCAGCGGAAATTGAAACGATCCGGCGCACGATGGGACCGATCGGCGGCGTCATTCATTGTGCGGGATCGGTTAATTCAGTAAATCCGGCGTTTATCAGAAAGACTGCTGACGATATACAAGAAGTGCTGGAACCGAAAGTCGCAGGGCTTCAAACATTAAGCAGCCTTTTCACAAATGATCCTTTGCAATTTTTTGTCTTATTTTCTTCAGTATCTGCAGTCGTTCCGGCGCTCGCGGCGGGACAGTCGGATTATGCGATGGCAAATGCGTACATGGATTATTTCGCGGCGGCTCATCAGCATCAATATCCGTTAGTCAGCATTCAATGGCCGAACTGGAAGGAAACCGGATTGGGTGAAGTCCGCACAGAAAACCTGAAGCAGACCGGGCTGCTGGGACTGTCCAACGCGGAAGGACTTGACTTGCTGGATCGTATTTTATCTGAAAACATCCGCCCGTCCGTTCTGCCGGCTATCGTTGATCGGAGCGAATGGCATCCTGACAGGCTGCTCTGTCAAGAGAAAACACAAAAAGCCGTAATAACCGGCAAAGCCGCTGAAAAACATTCAGACAGAGAACTGCTTCTTGATACGAAGGCGTGGCTTGTGAAACTGTTTTCCGATGAGCTGAAAATCGCTACGGAAGAACTGGAAACAGACGAACCGTTTCAGGATTACGGGGTTGATTCGATCATTTTAGCGCAGCTTTTACAGCAAATGAATCAAGCGCTCAAAGAGGACTTAGATCCGTCTGTTTTATATGAACATCCGACGATTGACGCGTTTGCCGAATGGCTTGTATCCAATGGGCAGCCGCTGCTTGCAGAAAGGGAGGAGCATGATACAGAAATCTTGGTTCCGGCTGCCGTACAAACGGTTCACACTGAACAAAAGCGTGATGCCGTAACTGAAGACATTGCCGTCGTCGGAATGAGCTGCCGTTTTCCGGGAGCGGAAACGTTAGAACAATATTGGGACTTGCTGAGAAGCGGCAGGTCCGCAATCGGCTCCGTCCCGGCGGAACGTTTCGGATATGCAAATCAATACGTTGCGGGATTGATTGACAATATGGATCACTTTGATTCCGAATTCTTTTTCATTCCGGAAAACGACGCGAAAGCGATGGACCCTCAGGCATTGGCGGTGTTGGAAGAGAGCTTGAAACTTTGGTGCCATGCCGGCTATTCCCGTGAAGAAATCAAGGGTATAGAGGCCGGTGTGTATATCGGAGGCCGCAGCCAGCATCAGCCTGATCCTGAAATTCTTGCGAATACCCGCAACCCGATCGTTGCGGGCGGGCAGAATTATTTAGCGGCAAACGTTTCGCAATTTTTTGATCTGCGCGGGCCGAGCATCGTGCTTGATACGGCTTGTTCATCGGCTTTGACAGGAATGAACATGGCCGTTCAGGCACTGAGAAGCGGCGATATCAAAGCGGCGGTAGTTGGCGGGGTCAGCCTGCTGAACACGGATGCGGCGCACCGGATGTTCCAAGAGCGCGGGCTGTTAAACGAAAAACCGGCATTTCACGTATTTGACAAGCGTTCAGGCGGAGTTGTCCTCGGTGAAGGCGTCGGCATGGTGCTGTTAAAAACAGTAAGCCAGGCGCAAAAAGACGGCGACACGATACACGCGGTCATTAAGGCCGCCGCCATGAACAATGACGGCAGAACGGCAGGCCCGTCAGCTCCTAATATGCAGGCGCAAAAAGATGTCATGCAAAGCGCGCTTTTCAAAAGCGGCAAAAAGCCGGAAGACATCAGTTATATCGAAGCAAACGGATCGGGTTCCGCGGTGACTGATTTGCTTGAGCTGAAGGCGATTCAATCCGTATACCGCTCAGGCCAGCATGTTCCGCTCGGCATCGGGTCAATCAAGCCGAACATCGGGCATCCGCTTTGCGCAGAAGGCATCGCAAGCTTTATTAAAGTCGTATTAATGCTGAAGCATAAACAAACGGTTCCGTTCCTCTCAGGAGATGAACCGATGCCGCATTTTGATATAACAAAGACAGATTTTCATTTTCATAAAACAGCCGGTGAATGGGATGCAGCCAGACCGTCAGCAGCCATCAACTGCTTTGCCGACGGCGGAACGAACGCCCACGTCATTCTGGAAGCTTGGGAAGAAAAAGATACCGGAATGAAAAGAAAGCCGCTGCCGGTACCGTCATTAAGACGTAAGGCTCTGGTAAAAGAACCTGACGCACCGGCGGAGAAACAAGAGCTTCCTGCGAAAAAAATGTTTTGGAAAGCATTTAAATGAGAGAGGAGTGGGAAGGAATGATATCGGAAAAAATCAATATCTCACTGGATCATCCCATCATGAAGGGCCATATGGTCTTTGGTGAAGCGGTATTGCCCGGTCTTGCTTATATCGATTTGATTTATCAGGTTTTTCAGGAACACGGTTATGTATACAATGAGCTCGAATTGAAGCACGTTACGATTTATCAGCCTTTAACCGTCAGTGAAACGGCTGCAATCATTCTGACCATTCAATGTTCTGATAGCGGAGATGGAAAGTGGCTCATCTCCCTTTCAGGGCAGAAACAGCAAGGTGACGAGCTGTCAGACAATATACAATATGCGACGGCTGAAATGGTGAAAAGAGACGCTGTGACATTTGACGAAACCATTGATTTCGGCGATGTGAAGCAGTCAGGCAGATCTCTGAATCTTGATGACATGTATAACCGCTGTCTGGATCATGACTTGGTTCATTCCGGCATGATGAAATCGAACGGACGATTGTACGAAACAGAAGGCGGCATGCTGGCTGAGCTTTCTTGCGAAGAAGGAAAAGATTTCTTTTTATTCCATCCGGCCCTTTTGGATGCGAGCGGAATCGGGGCGAGCGGTTTGCTTTCTGAAACAAACCGGCTTCATCTGCCTTTATATTATGAATCGTTCACGGCCGCCGACAGGCTCCAATCAGAGTGCACGGCGCGTATCGCCGCTTCCGGCGTCCGTCAGGAAAAAGAACTCACAACGATGACGATCGAGTACTTCAGCCGATCCGGACAAAAGGTGGCGGAGCTGAAAAACATTACGGGAAAAGCGGTTCGGCTCGAAGAAGACGCGAATACAGCCGAACAGAATCAACAGGCTGCAACTGAGCCGGAAAGCGCAGATGAAAAAGACATCATTCTGTTTTTAAAGAAGCTTTTGGCTGATAAGCTTGGGCAGCCTTGGGAGACGCTGGACGTTCTTGCAGGATACTACGAGCTTGGGCTGGATTCATCTTCTTTGCTTGAGATTGTACAGGATATCAGTAAAAAGACGGGTGCGGACCTCGCGCCCACTCTTCTCTTTGAATATACAAATATAAAAGAACTCGCAGCCTTTTTGAAAAAGACCGTTTCATTTGAATGTGCGGAACGTGCAGCCGAACCATCACGGTCTGAAGCTGAAGCACCGGACGCGCCAGAACATCATAAAAACACCGGAGACATCGCGATTGTCGGAATGGCCGGCCGCTATCCGAAAGCGAAAAGTGTGGCGGAGTTTTGGGAAAACCTGAAGGCAGGCACGGATTGCATCACTGAAGTTCCGAAGTCCCGCTGGGATTGGAAAACATATCAAAACGTAACGTCCCCTTCAGGAAAAACAGTATCAAAATGGGGCGGTTTCATTGACGATGCCGCCTGCTTCGATCCGCAGTTTTTCAGAATCTCACCGCGTGAGGCGGAAACGATGGACCCGCAGGAGCGCCTGTTTTTAGAAACATGCTGGGAAACGATTGAAGATGCGGGGTATACGCCTGAAACGCTGGGAAATAAAGGGGAAAAACAGCATCCGATCGGCGTATTTGCAGGGGTGATGCATAAAGATTATTCCTTAATCGGCGCAGAACAATTATCTGAAACTGATCCTTTTCCGGTTTCACTGAATTATGCGCAGATCGCCAACAGAGTGTCCTATTATTGTGACTTCCACGGGCCGAGCATCGCGGTGGATACCGTTTGTTCCTCATCATTGACCGCCGTCCATCTGGCCATTGAAAGCATCCGCCGCGGCGAATGTGAAGCCGCGCTTGCGGGAGGGGTGAACTTGTCGCTGCACCCGGCGAAATATCTCAGCTACGGAAGCGTGGGCATGCACTCAAGTGACGGCCGCTGCCGTACATTCGGCGAGGGCGGGGACGGCTACGTTTCCGGAGAAGGAGTCGGTGCGGTCTTGCTCAAGCCGCTGGAAAAAGCCGAACAAGACGGCGACCGCATTTACGCGGTCATTAAAGGAAGCGCCGTTAACCACGTCGGAAAAGTAAGCGGAATTACCGTCCCGAGTCCTGCTGCACAGGCAGAAGTCATTAAGGCCTGTCTGAAAAAAGCAGGTATCAGCCCGCGGACCGTCAGTTATGTGGAAGCCCATGGCACGGGTACTTCGTTAGGAGACCCGATTGAAATTGAAGGTCTGTCAAAAGCGTTCAGTCAAGGGACGCAGGATCAGCAATTTTGTTCCATCGGTTCGGTCAAATCAAATATCGGCCACGCAGAATCAGCGGCGGGGATCAGCGGGTTAACAAAAGCGGCGCTGCAGCTTCATCACAAAACGCTTGTCAAATCACTGCATTCTGCGGAATTAAATCCTTACCTGAAATTTGAGGAATCTCCTTTTTACGTACAGCAGCAGACTGCTCCGTGGAAGCAGCCGGCAGCCGAAGAAAACGGTAAAGTCACACATTATCCGCGCAGGGCCGGGCTCAGTTCCTTCGGTGCATCAGGTTCGAATGCCCATATCATTTTAGAAGAATACATTCAGCCTGAACAAAAAGCGCCTGCACCTGAGAACGATGCAGCAAAACTCATCCCGCTGTCAGCAAGAAATAAAGACAGGCTTCTGGCCTATGCGGAAAAACTAGCCCGATCGCTTTCAGAAAAGACGGTGCTGTCTGAACTGGCTTATACTCTTCAGACAGGACGTGAAGCAATGGAGGAAAGAGCTGTCTTCCTTGTAAATGACACCCGCGACTTGAAAGAAAAGCTGAATGATTTCGTAAAAGGAAACGAAAACATCCCCGGTCTTTGGCGCGGACAAGCCGAGCTGCCGGAACTGAGCGAAGCCGCTCCCGAGACGGACGATCCGAAACGGCTTGCCGAGGTATGGGCAGAAGGGAAAACAGTAGATTGGAATAAGCTGTACGGTTCGGATAAACCGCGTAAAACAAGCGTTCCGACTTATCCGTTTGCAAAAGAACGCTATTGGATTCCGAAGCAGAAAAAACAGGAGAAAAGCCCGTCAGGCACAGTGCTGCATCCGCTTTTACAAGAAAATACGTCAGATTTTTCGCAGCAGCGCTTCACGTCTCTTTTTACGGGAGATGAATTTTTCCTATCTGACCATGTCGTCAACGGACAAAAAATACTGCCGGGCGTCGCCTATTTGGAAATGGCCGCAGAGGCGGTCAAAAAGGCTGCTGCCGTGACGGAAAAAGACCATAGCGTCACACTCAGACAGGTTGTTTGGGTCCGGCCGGTCATGATTGAAGACAAACCGAAGGAAATACATATTGCCCTTTACCCAGAAGATAATGGTGAGATTACCTATGAAATATACAGTGAGGCAGAAAACGGCGAAGATCCGGTTATTCACAGCCAGGGTGAAGCGGTCATTACCGAACCGGGAAGCGCCCAGATTGATATCGAGTCTGTCAAAACTTCCTGCAATTTAGGAATCGTGACTGCGGAAGAATGTTACGGTGCTTTTGAGAAGATCGGTCTGGATTACGGAGAGGCA
This sequence comes from Bacillus sp. FSL K6-2865, assembly GCF_040311405.1. NCBI lineage: Bacteria > Bacillati > Bacillota > Bacilli > Caryophanales > Bacillaceae > Bacillus > Bacillus sp. FSL K6-2865. The sequence goes on from NZ_CP152036.1 coordinate 1,784,543, forward strand.
TACAGGGGCGTACAGCAATTGCTGATCGGAGAAGACCGATTATTGGCCCGTATTTCACTCCCAGCAGCCGTACATGACAAAAAAGAACAGTATACGCTTCACCCGAGTATGATGGACGCCGCTTTTCACGCTTCCGTCGGTCTGCTTGTCCGATCGATACATGATGATGCAGACAGCCACGAGCTTTCTTTGCCGTTTGCGATGCAGGAAGTGGAAGTGTTCGGACCGTGTCCTGAACATATCTGGTCATATATCCGGTACACAGAAGGCAGCAAAGCAGATGACAACGTAAGAAAATTTGACATTGATATGTGCGATGATGCCGGTACAGTTTATGTCCGGATGAAAGGCGCGTCTGTCCGGGCGCTTGACACAAGCCAAACAGCGGGCGGAGAAACCTCGGAGGCGCCTGTCGGCCATACGATGCTGATTCCGGCTTGGGAGCCTGTTGCGCTTGAAAAAGCCGGGGAAGCAGCGGCGGATAAGCAGACGGCAGTATTCGGAGGAACGGATTCGAGACATACGCGCATAAAAGAACACCTGCCGAACGCTTCCTATTATCCGATCAGAGGTACGGATGATATCACATCTCTTACGCACATGCTTGAAGGACAAAAAGAACTGGAGCAAATCATTTGGCTTGCTCCGCAGGCTGAGAGTGCGGACAGCCTCAAAGAACAGGAAAGAAACGTTCTTCATGTGTTCAAGCTGATGAAAGCATTACTTGCCTTAGGGTACGGAGAAAAACGTTTGGACTGGTGCATCGTCACAGCAAATGCCCAGCCGTTTTCGGATCAAGACAGCGCCGACCCGTCACAAGCCGCAGTCAGCGGACTTGCCGGAACAATGGCGAAAGAATATCCGCATTGGCATATCCGCATGATTGACACAGAAACGGACGGCAGCTGGCCGATCGAAGAGGCGCTCAGTCTTTCTGCCGGGAAAAACGGTCAAATTTGGGCGTACCGCAATCAGCAGCTGTTTGAGCGGCAGCTGATACCGCTTGACAATATGCCGAAAAACGGCACGCTGTACCAAACAGGCGGGGTTTATGCCGTGATCGGAGGCGCGGGGTATCTTGGCGAGGCATGGAGTGAATACATGATCCGCCGCTACAAAGCACGCATCATTTGGATCGGAAGAAGCACACTGAATGATTCCATACAGGCGAAACTCGACCGGCTCAGCGCATTCGGCCCGGCGCCTGAATATGTTTCCGCCGATGCCGCCGACAGTGCTTCCTTAGAGCGGGCTTATCAGTTCATAAAAGAGCGCCACACAAAAATGAACGGAATCATCCACTCGGCAATGGATCTGTCTGAGCAAAGCTTAAATAATATGAAGACAGAAGAGTTCAAATCGGTGCTGCGGGCAAAAGCCGATGTAAGTGTGTCCATGGCGGAGGTATTTGGACGGGAGCCGCTTGACTTTGCGCTCTTCTTCTCCTCGCTTGTGGCATTTATCCATAACGTGAAACAAAGCCATTATGCCGCGGGATGCGCTTTCAGTGACGCATTTGCGAAAGAACTTGATCAGACATGGAATTGTCCGGTCAAAGTGATGAATTGGGGCTATTGGGGCAACAGCGAAGCGGCTGAAGACGGTGATTTTATTCAGCTGATGGATCAGATCGGATTGGGATTGATCGAACCGGACGCTGCAATGGAGGCGCTTGAAACCCTTATGACGCTGCCGGTTGATCAGGCGGCTTTCATTCATACGACAAAACCGGTCGCAGTCGAAGGGATGAGTGAAAGAGAAAAGATTTCCGTTTATCCGCCTCAGCCGCTTGTCTTTTCACAACAGCCGAAGGTCGCTCCGCCCGGCGCACGTCTTGTTAGAGAGGCTGAACATCAGGAGCTCGATGATTATCTGTATCAGCTGTTGATCGCCCAGCTTAAAGAAGCAGACTTGCTGACGCCGCAAAGCCTTAAAGCGTATGAGCCCGAACATGAATACTTTAAAAAATGGCTCAATCAAACGATCGCTTTCCTTCTGGAACATGGCTATCTGGAAGGGAATGCGGATTCATATAAACTGTCGGCGCGAGCCGAAAACACAACCGCCGCGCTATGGCAAAAATGGGAGCGGGAAAAAGAGGAATGGCTCAATAACGCCGATACAAAAGCGATGACTGTTTTAGCCGAGACGATGCTTAAAGCACTGCCGGACATTCTGCGTGAAGACGTGCCGGCGACAGACATCATGTTCCCGCACTCTTCAATGGAACTTGTTGAAGGAATTTATAAGCACAATCAAGTCGCGGATTACTTTAACAGCGCCCTGTCAGATACATTAACGGCTTATGTGAAAGAAAACATCAGCAAACATTCAAAAGCCGAGATCCGCATACTGGAAATCGGAGCGGGCACAGGCGGCACAAGCGCAGGCATATTTGAAAAGCTTAGGCCGTATCAAAACCATATAAAAGAATACTGTTACACCGATGTATCGAAAGCTTTTCTCGTGCATGCGGAGACGGAATACGGCAAACGGAATCCTTATCTGACGTATAAGCTTTTTAACGCAGAAGCGCCGCTTGCCGGCCAGGACATAGAGCCGGGCGCATACGACATCGTCGTTGCGGCCAATGTGCTCCACGCGACGAAAGACATCCGACAGACGCTGAGAAACGCCAAAGCCGTTTTAAAAGACAACGGTTTGCTGCTCTTAAATGAAATGGCGGGAAACAGCCTGTTCCCGCATATTACTTTCGGACTGCTTGAAGGCTGGTGGCTGCATGAAGATTCTGCCCTTCGTATTCCGGGGTGCCCGGGCTTGTATCCGGAAAGCTGGAAGCGCGTGTTAGAAAGTGAAGGCTGGCATTCTGTCTTCTTCCCGGCAGAAGCGGCACATGAATTAAGCCATCAGATTATAGCGGCAAAAAGCAACGGCATTGTTCGCCAAAAAACGCTTAAAGCAGGGGCTGGAAAACGGACCTCTCCGCCAAAAGCAGCACATGCGCCGGAACTTCAGGCGCAAACAACGGTGCAAAAAGGCGACACGTCTTTAACAGAAAAAAGCACCGAGTACTTGAAAACGTTAATCGGAGAAACATTAAAAATTCCGCCGGCTCAAATTGATCCGAAAGCGCCGCTTGAAAAATACGGAATTGATTCTATCGTCGTCGTACAGCTGACAAACGCGTTACGAAATGTATTGGACCAAGTCAGCAGCACTTTATTTTTTGAATATCAGACGATTGAGGCGCTCGTCGCTCACTTAATCAAAACGAAAAAAGACGCGATGATCAAACTGACGGGACAAACGCCTGTTCAGGAAGAACGGAAGGCATCACCAAAACCTCAGGCTGTACAGCCTGCTAAGCCGCTTCACACTGGCTGGCGGCGGAGGGAAAAACGGGCAGCCAAAGAGACCGTCCGGCAAAGTTCGGTTCGCGACGTGGCCATCATCGGTGTTTCAGGACGCTACCCGCAGGCAAAAACAGCGGCTGAGCTTTGGGCTAATATTAAAAAAGGAAAAAACTGCATAGAAGAAATCCCGCGGGAACGCTGGAACTGGCAGGATTACTACGATGAAGAGAAAGGTAAAGAAGGCTCTATTTATACGAAATGGGGCGGCTTCATTGAGGATATGGACAAGTTTGATCCGCTGTTCTTTCAGATTTCTCCTTTGGAAGCGGAGCGAATGGACCCGCAGGAGCGATTATTTTTAGAAACGGCGTATGCGAGTATCGAGGATGCCGGCTATACGCCTGACAACCTGTGCCAGAGCAGAAAAATCGGTGTTTTTGCCGGCGCGATGAACAAAAACTACCCGACAGGCTACGGCTATTGGTCCATTGCCAACAGGGTATCTTACCTTTTTGATTTCCAAGGGCCGAGCATTGCCGTTGATACAGCCTGCTCCTCTTCTTTGACGGCCATTCATCTGGCGCTTGAGAGCATATACAGCGGTTCAAGCGAATGTGCGATTGCCGGGGGCGTAAACATAGTGACCGACCCGATCCATTATATGAATCTGTCAGTCATGAACATGCTTTCCGCAGGCGACACGTGCAAATCGTTCGGAGACCGCGCGGATGGTTTTGTCGACGGAGAAGGGGTAGGAGCGGTCGTATTAAAGCCGTTGGACCGAGCGATTGCCGACAACGATCACATTTACGGTGTGATTAAAGGAAGCACCATTAACAGCGGAGGCAAAACGAACGGATACACCGTTCCGAATCCGAATGCGCAGGCCGCCTTAATAAAAGAAGCTTTCGAAAGGGCAAACGTCCCGGCGCGCACCGTCAGTTATATTGAAGCCCACGGTACGGGGACCGCATTAGGAGATCCGATTGAAATCGCCGGATTAACGAAAGCATTTGAAGAGGATACAACAGACAAACAGTTTTGCGCCATCGGCTCCGCAAAATCAAATATCGGCCATTGTGAAAGCGCCGCGGGCATTGCGGGTCTGACAAAAATATTATTCCAGCTCAAAGACCGACAAATTGCGCCGTCCCTGCACGCGGATCAGCTGAATCCGAATATTGATTTCGCGTATACGCCGTTTGCCGTTCAGCAGGAGCTCGGTGAGTGGAAACGTCCCGTCATCGGCGGCAAAGAGCTACCGAGAAGGGCGGGGTTAAGCAGTTTTGGCGCGGGAGGAGCAAACGCCCACCTCGTCATAGAAGAATATACGGCAGACAAAGAACCTGATGAGACGCCGGCAGATCAGCCCGCCATCATCGTCCTGTCCGCGAAAAACAGCGAACGGCTCACTGAAAAAGCAAAACAGCTCAGAGACGCCATCCGTGAAAAAAGATACAGCGGCCGCGACCTTATGAGCATAGCCTTTACTCTTCAGACGGGCCGGGTGCCGATGGAAGAGCGTCTCGGTTTTATCGTCCATTCACTTCATGAACTTGAGGAAAAACTGAATGGATTTATCGCCGGACAAAACAGCGCCGGACTGCACCGTGACGGCACGGAAGAAAACAAACGGATGCTTGCCGTATTTTCGGCGGATGATGATATGGAAACAATCATAGACGCTTGGATCAGCAAACGGAAATATTCTAAGCTGCTTGAGCTTTGGGTAAAAGGATTGGACATCGATTGGGCGAAATTATACGGAGACCGTCCTCCGGCCCGCATCAGCCTGCCTGCTTATCCGTTTGCGAAAGAACGCTTCTGGCATCAGCAGCCTGTACAAAGCAAGACCGCGCCCGTTAAGGCGCCGGCTGATGAAAATGATCCGGCGGAACAATTTGAAGTGATGGCTTTTAGAGAAGTTCTTAAAGAACAGGCTCTGCCGGCTGCCGGAGAAAAGCAAGTCAAAACGGTGATTTCTTTCTTATCTGATCAGAAGAAGCAGCAGGAAGCCGTCTCTGTGATCAAATCGTATGACAGTGGCATTGACGTTATTTTTATCGCTCAGGGAGACCGGTATGAGGCTCTGTCCGCCGGCCGCTGCCAAGTGGTGCGGGAAGATCCGCAATCATATGTGAACGCTTTTGCGGATATTCAAAAAGAGTACGGTGAAGCTTCTGCCATTTTGTATTTATGGGCGCTTGAAGATAAAAGCTGCATCGAAGATTATTCATGTATCGTCCATATTCTCAAAGCAATGGCTGAGACCGGTCTGCAGCCGGAAAGGCTGTTATTGGCGGGGGAATATGCATCCGGTCTGGAAAGGTGCTACTTGGAATCATGGATCGGCTTTGAGCGTTCGCTCGGCATTGTTCTCCCGAAAACAAGTGTTACCGGCCACTTCAGAAAAGCCGGTGCGGCCATAACGGACTGGATGAGGACCATTTGGGACGAGCTGAAAGCTGAAACAGACCAAACCGTTTTCTTGGAAGAGGGAAAACGATATGTCTATCACACCGAACCAACCGGACTAACGAAAGAAAACAGCAGGATCAGAACCGGCGGAACATATCTCATTACAGGCGGATTAGGAGGGCTCGGCTACTTATTTGCCCGCCATCTCGCCCGGAACTACCAGGCAAATGTCATTCTCACGGGGCGGTCGCCGATCAATGAAGAAAAGAAAGGAAAAATGAAAGACCTGGAAAATCTCGGCGCGGGTGTTCTTTACGCCGAAGCCGATGTTTGTGATCCGATCGGAATGGGCGACTGCATCAAGCGCGCGAAAGAACGATTCGGAGCCATTCACGGCGTCATTCATGCGGCGGGCATCGAAAGCAGAACATCCGTCTTTGAAAATGAAATCGGGAATTTCCGCAGTACGCTTGAACCGAAAATAAACGGAAGCCTGCTTCTTGACGAGTGGCTGAAAAACGAAACGCCTGATTTCATCTGCTACTTTTCATCCACATCGGCTGTTTTAGGAGATTTCGGCTGCTGTGATTACGCGGTCGCGAACAGGTTCCAAATGGCGTATGCCCGCTATAAAAACGAACAATCAGAAAGCGGAAACGCTTTTGTCATCAACTGGCCGGTCTGGAAAAACGGCGGAATGGCCGTCGGCGGTGAAGAGACGACGGGCATGTACCTGAAATCAAGCGGCCAGCGCCTGTTAGAAACAGATGAAGGCATTGAGCTGTTTGAGCGCGTTATTTCTCAAGACAACACCCAGTGCCTTATCATTGCCGGTAAAAGAAGCCGTGCCGAACGATTTTTAGGCATACGGCGGGACGATTCATCAAAACCGGAAGCGCTTTTGGAAACCGTGAGCCGCCGCATTCCGGAAGAAAGCACGGAAAAACGGCTCGAAGCGGATTTGAAAGAGCAGATACACAGTCTGCTGAAAATATCCAAAGATAAACTCGTCCTGCATAAAAACTGGGCGGAATTCGGATTTGATTCCATCTATTTAGCCAAATTTGCCGCTCTTTTGACGAGTCATTACGGCATTGAAGTCACTCCGGCGTTATTTTACAGCTATGCCACGCTCGGAGACGTCATCAGCTATTACTTGACAGAACACAAAGAAACGATCGAAACGTTTTACAGAACGGAAGAAACCGAAACAGAAGCCGCCGCTCCGGAAAGCAAGGAGTATACGGATCAGGAGATCATCGCCATGATGAAACAGGTCTCTGAGGGGACATTAGATTTTAAAAGAGTGCAAGACATCATAGAAGGGAGTAAGACCTATGAATCATAAAGAACTTCTCGATGCCTACAGATCAGGAACGCTCACCATCGCTGAAGTAGAACAAAAGCTTCAGGCTTTCAAGCGGACAACTGCAAAACGTCCGCTTTCTGAAGGCCAGAAAGGTTTGTGGATGCTTCAGAAAATGTTTCCGGAGATGAGCGCATATAACATTCCGTTATGCTTTCGTTTTCAAAAGCTGGATATCGAGACATTCAAAAACGCCCTTTTGTCCGTGCAGCGCCAGCACCCTATTTTGACCAGTGTGATAAAAGAGGAAAACGGCCTTCCGTATCAGATAGAAGATACGGATCGGCATTTTCCGATTGAAGAAATGGATCTTTCTGAATTAAGCGGGCGTGATGCGCTTACGTTTATTAAAGAAAAAGCAAAAGAACCGTTCTCGCTTGAAACCGGGCCGCTCCTGCGTGTTCAAGTATTCCGGCGGGCGAAGCGGGAGCCGATTGTGTTAATCACCATTCACCATATCATTTTTGACGGCGTCTCTCTTATGACGTTTATGTCGGCGCTGCTGGACGCTTATGTAAAAGCAAGCGAAGGCAAAGAACCTGTCATGCTTCAGCAGGCCGCAGATTATCATGACTTTGTGAAATGGGAAAAAGAGCTGCTGGAAAGCGAAGCGGGAAAAACGCATCTCTCTTATTGGAAAAAGCAGCTGGAAGGACCGCTGCCGGTGCTTGAGCTTCCGTCGGATTATCCGAGATCATCGGTTCAAACTTGCAAAGGGCAGGCGTATCAGCGCTTGCTTCCTGATGAACTGAACCGGCAGATTAAAGTTTGCGCCCAAAAAAATAATGTCAATGAATCCGTTGTGTATCTCGCTATTTTCAAAGGACTGCTCTATCAATATACGAATCAGGAAGATGTCATCGTCGGCATGCCGACGATGGGGCGTTCTGAGGCTCAATTTGAGTCTGTCATCGGATACTTTATTAATATGATCGCGGTCAGAAGCAGGGAGACGGGCGTCAAATCTTTTACGTCGTTTTTGAAGGAGCTGCAGCTGACACTGGCAGAAGGGCTGGACCATGCCGCGTATCCGTTTCCCGCGCTTGTCAAAGAATTGAAGACGGAACGCTCGCCCGCGGTGTCGCCTGTTTTTCAAACCGCGTTTTTCTATCAAAACTTCTTCCGGACAGAAGGAGCGGAAAAGCTGGCGGAACTATATCAATCACTCGGCATTGAAATGATAGAAGACATTCATCAGGAAGGCGAATTTGAGCTTGCACTTGAAGTCTATAAAAAAGAAACGGGAACCGTCCTGCAATTTCTGTACAACCCGGATGTCTACAGCCCTTCTTTCATCGAACGAATGGCGGAGCATTATATGAAACTGGCAGAAAAGGTGCTTTCTGATCCGGAGATCGCTTTTGAAGCCTGTTCCGGCCTGCTCAATCAAAAACGGGATGAAAGCCGTTCATCCCATCAGCCGAATGAGCGCTGCATTCATGAAGTGTTTGCGGAAAAAGCCGGACGCCACCCTGACAGAGAAGCCGTCACATTCGGTGAAAACAGTCTTACATATCGCGAATTAGATGAACGAAGCACGGCGCTCGCTGTGTACCTGCAAGAAAAGGGCGTCACACCGGAATGCCCGGTCGGCATTTGTACGGAGCGTTCTTTTGAGATGGTCATCGGCATCCTCGCCATTTTAAAAGCGGGAGGCGCGTATGTACCGCTGGACCCGGCTTTTCCAAACGAACGGATGGCCCACGTGTTGACTGACAGCGGCGTGTCAATCGTATTAACGCAGGAAAAGACGCGCGGCATGATTGAACAGCTGGCCATCGGCGGTGTGAGCACGGTGGAAATTGAAAACAGCGGACGTTCTGTCAGCGGGGCTAAACTGACGCCGCGTTCAAAACCGCATCATCTCGCTTATATTCTATATACGTCCGGAAGCACGGGAAAACCGAAAGGCGTCATGGTTGAGCACAGAGCCATCATGAATACGCTGCAGTTTTTGGAAGCTGAGTATCCGGTCGCACAAGAGGATGCCTATCTGTTAAAAACGAATTACGTATTTGACGTTTCGATTTCTGAATTATTCGGCTGGTTTATCGGAAACGGACGGCTTGTCATTTTGCCGCCTGGTGCAGAAAAAAATCCGCAGCTTTGCATGGAATATATCCAAACCCACCAGGTCACGCATCTGAATTTTGCGCCCGCCGTGTTTAATGTATTTCTGGAAACGGTAAAGCGGCATACGGCATTTACAGAAGACGGCCCTGTGAAATATGTGATGGTGGCCGGAGAGGCGTTTCCGAAAGATTTAGTTAAAAAGTCAGTTTCCATCTTCAAACATGCCAGAATTGAAAACATATACGGCCCGACGGAAACATCCATTTATGCCGCTTACTACAGCTGCGGCCAAAAGGAAATCACAAGCAGGAATACGCCGATCGGGAAACCGATTCACAATACGCGGCTTTATATCGTTGATGAAAAGCTCAGCCCCGTCCCTGACGGTGTGGCCGGGGAGCTTTGCGTGGCCGGCGCCGGTCTGGCCAGAGGCTATTACAATCAGCCTGAGCTGACGGCGGCATCATTTATTGATAATCCGTTTAGTGAAGGAGAAAAACTTTACAAGACAGGTGATTTGGCCAGATGGCTGCCTGACGGAAATATAGAATATGCCGGCCGGATTGACAGTCAGGTGAAAATCCGCGGCTTCCGCATCGAATTGGGAGCGATTGAAACGAAATTGAGCGAACATCCGGATATCCTTGACCAGGCGGTTGTGGTTCAGGAAAAGAACGGACATAAAAAGCTGATTGCTTATTATACGGCCCGCTCCGGTCATACGGCAGACGAAAAAGCGCTCCGCAACCATCTTTTATCGAGTCTGCCGGATTATATGGCGCCTGCCCATTTTATCCGCCTGGATGCACTGCCGTTAACACGGAGCGGAAAAGTGAACCGCAAAGACCTAAAACAGCGCAAGGTAATCGTTCACCGGTCTGAAAAGACGGGCAGACTGCCGTTATCAGAAGCGGAAGCGAAAGTGACCGCAATATGGGAAGACCTGCTGAATACGGCGGGCATCAAAATCGAAGACGGCTTTTTCGATGTGGGAGGCGACTCGCTTCTGGCTGTTGCGGCAGCAGAACGCATTAAACAGGAGCTGGAATGCGATTTTACCGTCACCAATTTATTCGAACACTCTACCATTCAGGCGATCAGCCGATTTATTGTTGAAACAAAACAGGCGGCTGAATCAGAGGCGCCCGGCCAAGATGAGAGAGAAAGAGAACAAACACCGCAAAACGGGGTGCCGTCTTACTTTGATGACAGTGTGGCGATAGTGGGGATCTCCTGCCAGTTCCCCGGTGCGAAAAACCATCATGAGTTTTGGAAGCAGTTAAGAGAAGGAAAGGAAAGCGTCCGGTTCTACTCGGAAGAAGAACTTCGGGAAGCCGGCGTGCCTGAAGATTTGATCGAAAATCCCGACTATGTGCCGGCATTATCGACGATAGAAGGAAAAGATCTCTTTGACCCTGAGTTCTTTCACATTTCTCCGAAAGACGCAGAATTTATGGATCCTCAGCTTCGGCTTCTGCTGCTTCATTCTTGGAAAGCCGTCGAGGACGCGGGATATGTATCGAAAGAGATTCCGAAGACAAGCGTTTATATGTCGGCAAGCAATAATTCGTATCGGTCGCTTTTGCCGAAAAAAACGACAGAAGGCCATGAATCTCCCGATGGCTATGTGTCATGGGTGTTAGCGCAGAGCGGCACGATTCCGACGATGGTTTCCCATAAGCTCGGATTAAAAGGACCAAGCTATTTCGTTCATTCCAATTGCTCATCATCATTAGTCGGTCTTTATTCAGCCTACAAAAGCATAACGAGCGGAGAATCGGAATACGCGCTCGTCGGCGGAGCAACTCTGCATGCAGCGACCGGCATCGGCTATGTGCACCAAAACGGATTGAATTTTTCAAGCGACGGGCATGTCAAAGCATTTGACGCTTCAGCCGACGGTATGGCGGGCGGAGAAGGAGCGGCCGTCATTCTGCTGAAAAAGGCGTCACAAGCCGTTCAGGACGGAGATCACATATACGCCATGCTCAGAGGCATCGGTCTGAACAATGACGGAGCGGATAAAGTCGGTTTTTACGCACCGAGTGTAAAAGGTCAGACTGACGTCATCCAGCATGTTTTAGACAGCACGAATATTCACCCGGAGACGATTTCCTATATCGAAGCGCACGGCACTGGAACGACATTGGGTGATCCGATTGAAATGTCCGCGCTGCAGCAAGTGTATAAACGTTACACGGACCGGGAGCAGTATTGCGGGATCGGCTCCGTAAAAACGAATATCGGACATTTGGATACAGCAGCAGGTCTGGCCGGGTGCATCAAAGTCGCCATGAGTTTATATCATCGGGAGCTGGCGCCTACCATTAATTACACGTCACCGAATCCGAATATCAAATTCAGCGGTTCGCCGTTTTATGTGGCGGATAAGAGAAAACCGCTTCCGGAGAGAGACACGCCGCACCGCGCAGCGTTAAGCTCATTCGGACTCGGAGGAACAAACGCACACGCCATTTTTGAACAGTATGAAAACAAAACGATCAGCGGATCAAATGACGGACAGCCGCCTTATATCGTTCCGCTGTCAGCGAGAAATAAGCAGCGTCTTACTGCCTATGCATCTTGTTTATCCGGCTTTCTGGATGAAGCCGAAAACGATGTTTCCTTGCATGATCTGGCATTTACGTATCAGACCGGACGTGAAGCGATGGAAGAGAGAGCCGTTTTTATCAGTCATGATCGTCACGATTTGAAGCGTCAGCTGCAGAATTTCATCAACGGCAATGACCAAAACATCTTACGGGGCGAAAAAGTGAGAAGCAGAGAAGTGTCAGCTCAGGAGATGGAAGAGCTTGCAGCATGTCAGACACGGGATGAAAAGCTGAAAGCACTCGCGGCGCTCTGGCTTGAAGGAGCGCGTGTCGATTGGGGCTTATTGTATCCGGATTCTGCGCCGCAAAGAATCAGTGCGCCGACCTACCCGTTCGCAGAGGAGCGCTTCTGGCCGGAAGAAACGGTGAAGCAAACGGATACCAAACTTTTGCATCCGCTGGTACATCAGAATACATCCGTCTTGCAGGAGCAGCGGTTCAGTTCGGAATTCACGGGAAAAGAGTATTTTATTGCCGAGCATATCATTAAAGGAATGGCGATCGTGCCGGCTGCCGTTACCCTTGAGATGGCACGGGCCGCGGCGGAGAAAAGCATCGGCGGGGCAACAGAGGATTCTCTGGGCCTGCGCTTAAAGAATATTGTATGGGTCCGCCCGGTGGTAGCCGATCAGGAGGCTGTCCGTGTCCATATCGGACTTTATGAAGAAGAGGACGGACAGATTCAATACAGAATGTACGGGGGTAACGATTCTATCGGTGAAGAAGCTCCTCTTTATAATCAGGGCATCGCTGAAATCATCCGGAAGGAACCGGAGGAAGCGGCGGATATTGAGCAGCTGAAGCGCCGATGCACACAGGGAACAATCGAATCTCAAGCGTTTTACAAAGGAATGATCGGTGCTGATTACGGGCCCGGATACAAAGGGGTGCAGCTTGTATACAAAGGCGAAGAGCGGCTGCTTGCTAAATTGAAGCTTCCTGAATCCGTCTCTCATACAAAAGCTGATTATATCCTTCATCCGAGTATGATGGACGGTGCGCTTCAGGCCGCAGAATATTTGCAAAACGTGACGAGAGCGCTGCTTGCAGACAGCGGGGAACCGTTCAAAGCCGCATTGCCGTTTGCTTTAGAGGAGCTGGACGTTCTGAATCCGTGCGCTGATGATATGTGGGTGCACGTCACATTCAGTGCGAACAATAAAGCCGGCGATCCTATCCAAAAAGCCGATATTGATCTATATGACAATAACGGCGGGCTTTGTGTGCGGATGAGAGGTTTCTCAACGCGGATCATGGAAGAAAACGCGGGTGCCGGCGTTTCCGTCAGCCGTACGGACACATTGCTCGCTGAACCGGTCTGGAAAGAGCAGCCGGAACCGGCGGACCACGAGCCAACGTATGAAGAGCATATCATTTTCCTTTGTGAGTACGATGAAGCCGTAAAACAAGCTGTCGAAGCAAAGCTTGAACATGCAAGCGTCATTATCTTGGACGATCGTCCCGCATCTATTGCAGAGCGGTATCATTCTTATGCGGGCCAGCTGTTTGACCATATCAAAACCATAATGAAAAGCAAGCCGAAGGGCCGCGTTCTATTTCAGGCTGTTACGCGGTCAGCAGGCTTACAGCAGGTGTTCTCAGGCATTACCGGCCTCTTCAAAACCGCATGCCTTGAACATTCCAAGCTGATCTGTCAAATGATCGAAGCCGAAGAGAAAGAAAGTGCTGAAGGCATAGCGGAAAAAGCGTCCGAAAACCGTATGCATGCCGAAAGCGTCCATGTGAAATATGAAAACGGCAAGCGCTTTGCCGCTGATTGGGAAGAGATGGATATTTCTCAAGCGGAGCCGGACATTCCGTGGAAAGACGAAGGCGTTTATCTCATTACAGGAGGTGCCGGAGGTTTAGGTCTGATCTTTGCAAAAGAGATCGCAAACCGTACAAAAGACGCCGTCATCATACTAACCGGCCGGTCCGCTCTCAGAGAAAAGCAGATAGACATGCTGGAAACAGTACGTGCTGCCGGCGCTTCTGTTTTCTACGAGCAGACCGATGTCACGGACGAAGCAGAAGTATACCGATTGATCCGCAATATCCGCAAACGGCATGGCAGGCTGGACGGGATTGTTCACAGTGCCGGCATTATAAAAGACAACTACATGGTGAAGAAGACGGCAGAGGAATACCAACACGTTCTCGCTCCGAAAGTGAAGGGCCTTGTGTATCTTGATGAAGCGTCACAACAGGAGAAATTAGATGTCTTTATTGTCTTTTCATCCTTATCAGGTGTGCTTGGAAGCGTCGGCCAGGCTGATTATGCGTCTGCAAATGTCTTTATGGAGATGTATGCCGAGTACCGCCGTTCTTTACAAGCCGCAGGACAAAGATACGGAAAGACGCTTTCTGTCAGCTGGCCGTTATGGAAAGAAGGCGGAATGCAGGCAGGAAAGCAGACGGAAGATATGCTGATGCAGGAGGCGGGAATCGCACCGCTCGGCACAGATGCCGGCATCAAGGCTTTATATCAAGGCTTGATGAGCGGGACAGCCCGGATGACGGTTGTTGAAGGAGATGTGAAACACATGAAAGCAAAACTGTTCCGCAAAGAGAATGGTCATCCGGAAGCAGAGACCGGCGTACGTCATGACATTGATGCTGACAGCCTGCTTGAAAAAGTGAAGCATCTGTTAAAACAGCAGACGGCCTCACTGTTAAAAGTAAACATTGACAAAATTGATCCTCATGAAGAAATGACAAAATACGGGCTAGATTCCATCTCGATGACTGAGTTTACGAACCAGTTAAACAAAACGTACCGGCTTACGTTAACGCCGACGATTTTCTTTGATCATCCGACAATCCATGAATTTGCCGTTCATTTAATCAGTGAATACGAAGAGGAATTTGCCGGACGGTTTGCGGTAAATACAAAAACGGTTCAATCGGCAAGACCGGTAAAAGAGACTCAAATCACGCGCCCGGCCGTTAAGCGACGACGCACTCTGCCTGAGACACTTCCGCAGACAGTGCAGCGGGGCCAAGGGCCGGAACCGATCGCAATCGTAGGCATCAGCGGGATTTTCCCGATGGCAGAAGACATTGAAGCTTTCTGGCAGAACCTGAAAGAAGGCAAAGACTGCATGACCGAGATTCCGAAAGACCGCTGGGACTGGCGGGACTATTACGGGGATCCCGCAAAAGAAGCCAATAAAACAAACGTCAACCAAGGCGGGTTTATTGACGGAATTGCTGAATTTGATCCATTATTTTTCGGGATTTCACCCCGGGAAGCGGAGCAAATGGACCCTCAGCAGCGCCTCTTGCTGACGTACGCGTGGAAAGCGATCGAAGATGCCGGGTATGCGTCAAAGAGTCTCTCAGGCACAAAAACAGGTGTGTTTATCGGGACCGGAAATACCGGCTACGGTTCTCTTTTAGCCAATGCCGATGCGGAGATTGAAGGGTCATCCGCGGCGAATACAAGTCCGTCTGTCGGACCGAACCGTGTCAGCTATACGCTCAATCTGCACGGGCCGAGCGAGCCGATTGATACCGCCTGCTCAAGCTCACTCGTTGCCATACACCATGCCGTTTCTTCAATTGAAGAAGGAACGTGCGACATGGCTTTGGCGGGAGGAATCAATACGATTGTTCTTCCGGATGTGTATATCAGCTTTGATAAAGCGGGCGCGCTGAGTAAAGAAGGAAGATGCAAAACGTTCTCTGATCAGGCTGACGGTTTTGCCCATGGTGAAGGAGCAGGGCTCTTTTTCCTCAAAAAGCTGAAAGCCGCTGAGGCGGATGGGGACCATATTTACGGCGTCATTAAAGGAAGCGCGGTGAATCACGGCGGCCGCGCGGCATCTTTAACAACGCCTAACCCGAAACAACAGGCGGAAGTCATTAAAGCCGCATACAAAAAAGCGGGCATTGATCCGAAAACAGTCTCTTATATCGAAGCGCACGGCACCGGAACAGAACTGGGAGATCCCGTTGAAGTTAACGGACTGAAACAAGCGTTCAGCTCGTTTGCAGACGGAAAAGAGAAAGCGGCCGGCTATTGCGGCTTAGGGTCGGTCAAAACGAATATCGGCCATTTATCCCTTGCCGCGGGAGCAGCGGGCATTATAAAAATTTTGCTGCAGATGAAGCATCGGACACTAGTAAAAAGTCTCCACTGTGAGACGGTAAATCCGTACATTCAGCTTGAAGACAGCCCGTTTTATCTGGTGCGGGAGACAATGGAATGGAAGACGCAGACGGACGAACGCGGAAACGAACAGCCTCGCCGCGCGGGCATCAGCTCATTCGGCATCGGAGGCGTAAATGCCCACGTCGTCATCGAAGAATACATCCCAGAAGACAGAGAGGAAGCAGATGATTTTCATATCGACCCATGTCTTTTCGTTCTGTCCGCCAAAAATGAAAAACGCCTGAAAGAGCAGGCAAAACAGCTGAAACGTGCGCTTACTGAAAAACGGTACGATCAATCCTCCCTCGTTTCTATGGCATATACCCTCCAAATCGGAAGGGACGCCATGGAAGAACGTCTGGCGGTTATTGCCGGATCTGCAGAAGAACTGCAGGAAAAACTGTCACAGTTTATCACTGGAGATAAGCACGCGGACTTGTACAGAGGAAGAATAGACAAAGGCACGCTGCAAATGCTGACGGAAGATGAAGAAATTCAAGAAGCCGTTGAAAAATGGATGGCACGCGGCAAATACGCGAAGCTGCTTGAATTATGGGTCAAAGGGCTGAACGTCGATTGGGCGAAGCTGTATGGAGACCGTCGGCCTAAACGCATGAGCCTGCCATCGTATCCTTTTGCAAAAGACCGCTATTGGGCGTCAAAAAGCACCGGAAAACACGAAAAAACAAGCACTGTATCTGCCGGAAAACAAGACGCGCTTCATCCGCTTCTGCACAGAAATACTTCAAACCTTGCAGAACAGCGGTTCAGTTCAATCTATACAGGAAAAGAATTTTACCTTGCGGACCATGTTGTAAAAGGCGTACCGATTTTACCGGGAGTGGCACATCTTGAAATGGCGCGCGCAGCAATGGAACAGGCATCTGAAGTTCCGGCCGGACAAGGAAGCGTCAAGCTTAAGAATACGGTTTGGGTGCGGCCGATCACCATTGAAGACGAGCCGGTTCATGTCAACATCCGTCTCATTCCTGAAACGGCAAATGACGTTCAATTCGACATTTACAGCGGCCGGGAAACAGATCAGCCGGCCGTTTACAGCCAAGGGGCAGTATCAGTCCGCCCTGACGCCGAGGCACCGGTCATTGATCTCCAAAAGCTGAGATCACAATCCGCCGAGACACCGTTTTCTGCAGATGAAGTGTACGATATGTACCGCAAAATCGGTTTTGATTACGGCCCGGCTTTCCGGGGTGTCAAAGCGATTTATACAGGTGATGATTTCGTATTGGGCAGACTGTCACTTGATGCGGCTTGTGCGGACACGGTACAGGAGTATGTCATGCATCCGGGCTTAATGGACTCTGCATTGCAGGCATCAAGCATATTAACCGGAACAAATGATGAAAAACTGATGCTTCCGTTTGCGGTTCAGGAGCTTGAAGTATTCAGCGCATGCGCTGCCGAGATGTGGGTTTACGCCAGACTTTCTGAAGACCACAAAGCCGGCCAGATTGAAAAACGCGATCTTGATATTTGTGATGAAAACGGCAAGGTTTGCGTAAGGCTGAAAGGTTTGTCATTCAGAACGGCTGAAAAAGAACCTGAGAAAAAAGAAAAAGCTCCGGAAACGCTCATGCTTGAGCCGGTATGGACCCGAAGCGATGAAACCGCCGTTCAAACGGAACCGGTTTTTGCCCGGCATATCGTGTTGCTTTGTGACACAGACGCCGGATTGAAACAAGCCGTTGAAGCCGCGGGAGCTGAATGTATTGAAATGACCTCCCGGCACGGGAAAGCGGCGGCGCGCTTCCGTGATTATACAGGACGGATATTGGAGACGCTGCAAAAACTGCTGAAGGAAGAGACGGATGGAGACGTCCTCATCCAGACGGTTCTCTCTAAAACAGATAAGCATCAGCTGCTCTCAGGCATTTCAGCTTTGTTAAAAACAGCCGGCCTGGAACATAAAAAACTGAAAACCCAGCTGATTGAAATAGAACCGGCGGAAAACGGCAGAATCACAGACATCATCAGAGAAAATAAAACACGGGCTGATGACAGCCATATCAAATATGAAAACGGCATCCGATACAGCGCAGATGTCAAAGAAACGGCCGTGTCCGGCGGCAAAATACGCATTCCGTGGAACGACGGAGGCATTTATCTCATTACCGGAGGAGCCGGGGGCTTAGGCTTTATTTTCGCGAAAGAAATCGCCCGCAAAGTCAAAGAGCCGACACTGGTTTTGACAGGCCGTTCCGCATTAAGCGAGAATCAGCGGATGCAGCTGCAATCGCTTGAATCACTCGGAGCAAAAGCGGAATACAAGCAGGCTGACGTAACAAACGCTCAAACTGCGGCAGACCTGGTCAAAACAATTGAGACGGAATATGGCGGCCTTCACGGTATCATTCATAGCGCGGGTGTGATGAAAGATCAATATATCGCAAAGAAAACAACCGAAGAGTTTTACAGTGTATTGGCTCCTAAAACGGACGGATTTGTCAACCTTGATGAAGCAACCGAGCATTTAGCGCTGGACTTTTTCATCGTTTTCTCATCCATTTCCGGCGTCACCGGGAATGCGGGACAGGCGGATTATGCGGCGGCAAACGCATTTATGGACAGCTATGCGGCATACCGCAACGCACTGGTTACCGCAATGTACCGCCACGGTCACACATTGTCGGTCAATTGGCCGCTGTGGAAAAACGGCGGAATGCAAGTCAATGAAGAAATGGCGAAGCTCACCGAAAAAAGAACCGGCGTAACGCCGATGGGCACTGAGACCGGAATAGAAGCTCTTTACAAAGCATGGAGCACGGGGAAAACAAGCGTGCTCGTCATGGAAGGAAACCGCGCCGTAATGCGGGAAAAGCTGCTTCAAAAGACTCCTGCAGCCGCTTTTGCACCGGTTAAGAAAACGGATGAAACGCCTGCGCCGAAAGACCTGACGGCAAAACTTCAGGAATTGCTGGCAAAAGAGGTTTCCGGGCTTCTGAAAATAAACATTGAAGAAATCGATATCGAATTGGAGTTCAATCAATACGGATTTGATTCCATTACGCTGACGGAATTCGCCAACAAGCTGAATGACACTTATCAGCTTGATCTGACACCGACCGTATTTTTTGAATATGCGACGATTCAAGCCTTGGCGCATCATTTAGCAGAAGACTATCAAACACAATTTGCCGGCAGCACACAGCCGAAAGAAGAAAAACAAAGCAGCGTAACTGATGATGGCGGTATCAGACTGGCAGGGAACAAACGATTTGCAAAAACTGCCGTACAGCCTGTTCAGACTGCGGCTGAACATAAACCTGAACCGATCGCTATTGTCGGCATGAGCGGAGTGTTTCCGAAGGCCGCAAATATTGATGAGTATTGGCGCAACTTAGAAGAAGGAAAAGACTGTATAACAGAGGTGCCGGCGGATCGCTGGGACTGGCGTGAGTATTACGGTGACCCGCTTAATGAAGCCAACAAAACAAATGTAAAGTGGGGCGGATTTATTGACGGAGTTGCGGATTTTGATCCGCTGTTCTTCGGAATTTCACCGCTGGAAGCCGAACAGATGGATCCCCAGCAGCGCTTGTTAATGATGTATGCGTGGAAGGCGATAGAAGATGCGGGATATTCCGCTAAAAGCCTTTCCGGCACGAAAACAGGCCTGTATATCGGCACGGGGAATACCGGATACGGCTCACTGTTTTCCGACCTGGATATCGGCGGTGCGTCAGCCGCGAATATGAGTCCGTCAGCGGGGCCGAACCGCGTCAGCTATATGCTTAATCTGCACGGGCCGAGTGAACCGATCGACACGGCTTGTTCCAGCTCGCTGGTCGCGATTCATCACGCCGTATGCGCCATTGAAAACGGGAACTGCGATATGGCGATCGCCGGCGGCGTGAATACCGTCGTCACACCGCAAGGCCACATCGCTTATGACAAAGCCGGCGCTCTGAGCAAAGAAGGGAAATGTAAAACATTCTCCGACAGGGCGGACGGATTTGCCGTCAGTGAAGGTGCCGGAATTCTGTTTTTGAAAAAGCTGTCAGAAGCGGAAAAAGCGGGCGATCATATCTACGGCGTCATTAAAGGCAGCGCGGTCAATCACGGCGGACGTGCGAACTCCTTGACGACGCCGAATCCGAAAGCCCAGGCGGAAGTCGTCAGAACGGCTTATGACAAAGCAGGCATTGATCCGAGAACAGTCACTTATATTGAAGCGCACGGAACCGGAACGGAGCTTGGCGATCCGGTCGAAATCAACGGCCTGAAATCCGCCTTTCAAAAGCTGTACGAAAAAACAGGCGATCCCGCCGTTTACGCGAGTCACTGCGGTCTGGGATCGGCTAAAACCAATATCGGCCACCTGTCACTGGCAGCCGGTGTCGCGGGTGTGATCAAAGTGCTGATGCAGATGAAGCATAAAACACTTGCAAAAAGCCTCCACAGCGAGGTCATCAACCCGTATATCAAGCTGAAAGACAGTCCGTTTTACATCGTACAGGAAAAAAGAGAATGGACGGCATTGAAAGACGAAAACGGCAATCATCTGCCGCGCCGTGCAGGAATCAGTTCTTTCGGCATCGGCGGCGTAAACGCCCATGTCGTCATTGAAGAATATATCCCGAAGGAAGAAAGAAAAACAGCTGTTTTCACACACCCTCAAATCTTTGTGCTGTCGGCCAAAGAAGAAGAACGTCTGCAGGAACAGGCGCAGCAGCTGGCGCAAGCTTCTTTTACGGATGCGGATCTTGCCGATGTTGCTTACACGCTTCAGCAGGGGCGTGATGCCATGGAAGAAAGAGCGGCCATTATCGCTTCCTCGGCTGAAGAACTGCGGGACAAGCTAAAGAGCTGTGCGAAAGGACGTTATGATATAGCGGGCATTTATAAAGGAAAAGCGGGTAAAACCTCCCTGAAATCCATTCTGGCAGGCGCAAACGGGGAAGCGGATATCGAAGAGCTGATAAGCCGCCGAGAGAATGACAAGCTTGCGGAATTATGGGTGCAGGGCGCGGATATCAAATGGGACGGCTTATATTCTGATATCAAGCCCCAACGGATGAGTCTTCCTGCTTACCCGTTTGCGAAAGAGCGGTACTGGATCACGGACAATCGGCCGAAAGCAGAGAAACCGCAAGCTGTGCCGACGTCGCGGGTGCTGCACCCGCTGCTTCACGAAAATGTATCAGATTTAACAGAGCAGCGGTACCGATCCGAATTTACGGGACAAGAGACGATTTTCACCGATCATCTTATTAAAGGCAAGCCGGTTATGCCGGGCGTTGCCTACTTGGAAATGGCTAGGGCGGCGGTTGCTCAGGCAGTCAAAGGGCAAAAGGAACGTCCTTCTGTCACCCGCCTGAAAAACATCGTTTGGGTTCGGCCGATCGAAGCGGGAAACCGCCCGATTGAAGCGCAAATCAGCCTGAACCCGAGGGAAAACGGTGAAATCGTGTATGACGTTTACACGGATTCACAAACAGAAGCAAGAGGCAGGCAGATACACTGTCAGGGGGCTGCCGGCATTCTCAGCGCCGGGGAGGCTCCGCACCGTGATATAGGCGCACTGAAAGCTCAATGCGGCCTCAGTATACTGACTTCTGAACAGTGTTACAGCTTATTCAGCAAAATCGGCATTGACTACGGTCC
Organism: Bacillus sp. FSL K6-2865; assembly: GCF_040311405.1. Classification (NCBI taxonomy): domain Bacteria; kingdom Bacillati; phylum Bacillota; class Bacilli; order Caryophanales; family Bacillaceae; genus Bacillus; species Bacillus sp. FSL K6-2865. Next base: position 1,806,104 of record NZ_CP152036.1, read on the forward strand.
CGGACAACAAGGAATTCAGCAGATTCATATCGGAAGCAATCAAGCATTGGCTGAGCTCCGGCTGCCTTCCTTCCTCGAAGAAACGGCAGATCAATACGTTCTTCACCCGTGTATGCTTGATTCAGCTTTGCAAGCGACAATCGGTCTGAAGCTGCACGCAGATGATAACCAGCTGTCACTGCCGTTCGCCCTTGAAGAACTGGACATTTTCAGCCCGTGCACGACAAGCATGTGGGCGTATGTCAGCTCCCGGGGAACGGATGAAAAAATACAGCGTATGGACATTGACTTATGCGATGAGACAGGACGGGTCTGTGTCAGAATTAAAGGGATTTCTTCCAGAATGATGGAAGGCCCCGCGCCGGAAACATCATTAAATGGAGCAAACCTTCTGGCTCCGGTGTGGGATCTCGCGGAATTCCGTGATCAAAGCCCGGCATATAAGACGGAAGAGGTTGTCTTTATCGCGGGGGATGAGGAAAGCGCGGCTTTTCAATTGCATCATCCTTCTGCGAAACGGCTTCATATCAACCCGGAGGATAAAATAGAGGCTGTTGCGGCTGAACTGAAAGCAACAGGGTCTTTCGGGCATATCGTATGGATCGCTCCTTTTCACAGCGCTGATGACATGGTAAAAGCTCAGGATGCGGGCGTCATCCAGATGTACAGAGTGATTAAGGCCATGCTTGCTTTAGGATATGGAGGCAAGCGAATCAGCTTGACTGCAGTCACAATAAAAACACAGTCCGTACAGCCGGCGGACATTATTGATCCGGCTCATGCAGGCATTCACGGGTTGGTCGGCTCGCTCGCAAAAGAGTATCCGAACTGGCAAACAAGGCTGATTGATGCCGGCTGTCCGGAAGATGTTTCAAAGGCGGAGCTGTTCTCAGCGCCGTTTGATGAGCAAGGCAATACTTGGGCGTACCGGAACAATCACTGGTACAAACAGCGCCTCATTCCTGTACAGCAGCCGGTGTCAAGCCGGCCCGCTTACCAAAAAGGCGGCGTTTATGTCGTCATCGGCGGCGCGGGGGGCATCGGCGAGGCATGGAGCGAATATGCCGTGAAAACATATCAGGCGCGAGTCGTTTGGATCGGCAGACGAAAACATAACAGCGCCATTCAGGAAAAAATCGACAGACTCAGCCAATTCGGCCCGGCGCCGATTTATATTGAAGCTGACGCGGCAAATCCGAATGAGCTCACACAGGCGTATGAAACGATCAAACGCACGCACCCGCAAATTAACGGAATCATCCATTCCGCAATTGTTTTAGAGGATCAGAGCCTGGCAAATATGCCGGAAAGCCGTTTGAAAAGCGTGCTCGCTGCGAAAGTCAATGTCAGCGTGAATATGGCCCGCGTGTTCCAAAATGAGCCGCTGGACTTTGCTTTGTTCTTCTCATCTGTTCAATCATTTGCACGAGCGGCCGGACAAAGCAATTATGCTGCCGGATGCAGTTTCAAAGATGCCTTTGCCGCTCATTTGGCTCAAGTTCGGCCGTATTCGGCGGCAGTGATGAATTGGAGCTACTGGGGCAGTGTCGGAATCGTATCATCTGCCGACTATCAAGAACGGATGAAACAGGCGGGAGTCGGATCAATTGAAGCGCCGGAAGCAATGGCGGCGCTTGAACGATTGCTCGGCGGCCCGTTGAATCAGTTCGTCATGATGAAACAGGCGGAAGAGCCGGAGGAAAAACCGGAAGAAATGATAGAAGTATACCCTGAACATCACGGCTCGGCGATGCAAAAACTGCGAAGCTATCAGCCTAAAGTAACAAGACATGTACAACAATTGAGTTAAGGAGGGGACGGCTTTGCAAAACACTGAAGATCTTCTTTACAAATTATTGGCAGGCCAGCTGAAATCTGTCGGATTTTTTACGGAAAACGAAACGCAGCCTGTCATGCAGGGGTTTTACGGCAGGTGGCTGGAAGAAAGCATCTCCATCTTGGTGCAAAAAGGCTTTTTGAAACAGTCAGGCAGTACGTATGTGTTAACGGGTCCGATAGAGCGTGCGGACGTTCTGTGGCAAGAATGGGATGAAAAGAAAGCTCCTTTACTCAAGGACAGCAGCAAACAGGCGATGATCACCTTAGTGGAGACCGCTCTCAGAGCTTTGCCGGATATTTTATCCGGCAGAGTTTCTGCCACTGATGTCCTGTTTCCTGATTCCTCAATGGAATTGGTGGAAGGAATCTATAAAAACAATGAAACGGCAGACTACTTTAATGAGGTGCTCGCTGACACATTGACGGCTTTCATTGAAGAACGCCTGAAAGAAGACCCGAACGCGGAAATCCGGATATTAGAGATCGGAGCGGGGACGGGCGGGACGAGCGCGGCCGTTTTCAAAAGATTAAAAGAGTACAAACATCATGTGAAAGAATATTGCTACACCGATCTGTCAAAGGCCTTTTTCATGCATGCTGAAAAAGAATACGGTCCCGACAATCCGTATTTGACTTATAAGCGGTTTAATGTGGAAGAGCCCCCGGCTTTGCAGGGTATAGAGGCGGGCGCATATGACGCGGTAATTGCGGCAAATGTGCTTCACGCGACAAAAAATATTCGGCGGACACTTCGCAATGCCAAAGCGGTGCTTAAGAAGAATGGGATTTTGCTATTAAATGAGATCAGCAGCCATTCGGTTTATTCTCATCTGACATTCGGCCTTTTGGAAGGCTGGTGGCTGTATGAAGACGCCAAACTGCGCATTCCCGGATGCCCGGGGCTGTATCCTGAAGCGTGGCAGTCTGCGCTGGAAAGCGAGGGATATCGGTACGTTACATTTATGGCGGAATCGTCACATCACCTCGGCCAGCAGATCGTGGCGGCAGAAAGCGACGGTGTCATCAGGCAAAAGCAGCCGGACGCGCAGGCGGTTGAAGAAACTGCGGCTTCCAAAGAGCCGGCTGATTTCACAGAACCGTCTTTCTCAGTCACAGACCGGACTGTGCAATTCATAAAAGAAACGTTAGCCAAGTCCATAAAGCTTGCTCCCGAGCGCATTCAGCCGGAAACCAGCTTTGAAAAATACGGCATCGACTCCATTTTGCAGGTGAATTTTATCCGCGAACTGGAAACATTGACGGGCGAGCTGCCGAAAACGATCTTATTTGAACACACGAATACGAAAGAACTTGCCGGGTATTTGCTGGAAACTTACCCGGATAAGCTGCAACAGGCATTCGGAGCCGAACAAGCGCCTCCTGAAACAAAGCATCCGGAACCTGCAATGAATGAACCGGTGCCGCTTGTCACGGAAACGCGGCGATTTATCAATGAACAAAAAGAGCCAAAAGCGCCAAAGCCGGAAACAGAAACCGTCACCGTTAATCGTTCTGATCGTGACGACATTGCCATTATCGGCATCAGCGGCCGCTATCCCGAGTCTGAAACCCTCGATGAGCTGTGGGAGCATTTAAAAGCCGGAGACAGCTGTATTACGGAAGCTCCGGAAAACAGATGGAAATCCGGTCTTCTGAAAACAATGGCAAAAGAAACACGAAAAGAAGAACGCAAAACACGGTACGGCGGATTTCTGCAGCATATTGACGATTTTGACCATCACTTGTTTGACATCCGGGAAGACCATGTGATGGAGATGACGCCTGAGCTCCGTCTAAGCTTAGAAACCGTATGGGAAACATTTGAAAATGGCGGTTACTCGTTAGAAAGAGTAAACGAATGGCAGGAATCAGACAGCGGCATCGGTGTATTTATGGGCAGTATGTACAATCAATATTTCTGGAATATCCCGTCATTGGAAAAAGCTGCGCTCAGCTCTAACGGAGGGGATTGGCATATCGCCAACCGCATTTCCCACTTTTTCAATTTAACGGGCCCGAGCATGGGCGTTACGACCGCATGCTCCAGCTCACTGAGCGCCATTCATCTCGCCTGTGAAAGTCTGAAGCTTAACAGCTGTTCCATGGCGATTGCCGGAGGGGTCAATCTCACGCTTGAACCGTCTAAATATGATGCGCTCGAACGGGCGAATTTGCTTGAACAGGGAAGTGAAAGCAAAAGCTTCGGAACCGGCACGGGCCTGATGCCGGGAGAAGGAGTCGGGGCGGTGCTCTTGAAGCCGCTCTCCAAAGCGCTTGCCGACAAAGACCATATTTACGGGGTCATTAAAAGCAGCGCGTTGTGCCATAGCGGCGGAAGGCAGATGTACACGGCTCCGGATCCGAAACAGCAGACGAAGCTCATGGCGGCTTCCATCGAAAAGGCCGGAATCAATCCGGAAACAATCAGTTATGTTGAATCAGCGGCAAACGGCTCTGTATTGGGAGATCCGATTGAGGTCATTGCCCTGACAAACGCGTTCTCGCAATATACCGATAAAAAACGATTTTGCGCGCTTGGATCCGTCAAGTCAAATCTCGGCCATTTAGAGGCGGCCTCCGGCATGTCCCAGCTCGCGAAAGTGCTGCTGCAAATGGAGCGGGAAACATTAGTTCCAACCATTAATGCAAAACCGCAAAACCCGAATATCGCGCTTGAACAAACGGCTTTTTACCTGCAGGAAAAAACCGAGTATTGGGAGCGTATGAGGGATGCCGAAACGGGGGACATCATCCCGCGGAGAAGCATGATTAATTCCTTCGGGGCAGGCGGGGCATATGCAAATCTCATCGTAGAAGAATATATCAGCCCGAATTCCAATCAGGCCCGTCACGGCGATGAGGAATATATTTTCCCTGTGTCAGCGAAAACAAAATGGAGTTTTGAAGCCTATCTTGACAGACTGGCGGCCTTTTTAGAAAAGACGCCATCTCTTCATCCGGCCGCCATCGCATCCGCGCTGCAAAAAAGAACGCATCATTCGGAGTATCGGGCGGCATTTACGGCTGCTTCCGTTCAGGAACTGCTGGAAAAGCTGGCCGCTTACCGCATGGATCAGCGGAATCTCAATTTCTCTGAATCTGATATTGGCCGGCGTGCGCGGCAATGGGAAAAAGGAGAGAATATCGCGTTTGATCAGTTGCAGCAAGAGCACGCCGTTCATCTGCCGGCCTACGCTTTTGACCACGGGACTTCTTTTCAATTCGGTGAATCAGAAAACGCTGCCGGCGTTCAGGCGGTATACAGTGATGACGATCCATACGTGAAAGGGCATCAATTCAGCGGAGAACCGGTACTCGTCGGCGCTACATATAACAGTCTGGCAGTCGATCATTTTTGTGATCTTTTTCCTGAAGCGGAAGGAGGACAAATTAAAAAACTGAATTACGTCAGCCCCATTACCGTAAAAAAAGGCGATCGCATCGAGCTGAAAACAGAATCGAAACAAAACGGGGATGGATTTGAACTGAGCATAATGCACCGCAGCCGCACGTCTCCTGATTGGAGCATAGCGGCGTATGCCGAGTGCAGTCCTTATCCGTTTCAAAAGCAGCACGCGGATCTGGCGGCCATTCAGCGCTCTTACCGGGAAGTGGGCCGGATAGATGAGTTATACGGAGACGGAACGGGACCCGTCGTGTGGGGAGAAGAATTTAAAACGATCACCCGCCTGTACCAAGGCTCTGATGCCGTTTTAGCGAGAGTGAACCTGAACAATAGCGACTCACAACAAGCGCATCATTATGCCGTAAATCCGTTAATCGCCAACAGTGCTTACTTGGCCTCACTTTCTTTATTGGACCAAACGGAGGCGGAAAGCTATCTGCCGTTCGGCATTAATTTCGTCACCTTCAGCAGCCCTGAAGATCTTACCGATTGCTGGCTGCACATCAAGCTGACCAAACAAACGAGGGAAATGATTCTGATTAACGCAGATGTCATCAGCAGCCGATCGGAAGTGGTGATGCGTTTTGAAGGCTATGCCCTGAAACGGTTCCGCCCGAAAACCGAACAGATGAATCAGCCGGCCCGAACGGCTGTTAAGAATGCGGGGGCACCGATTTCTGCCGGCAGTCTGACAGATGATATCCGCAGCTACGTCCTTGGCAAGCTCGCCAAGATGATGGGTGAACCCGGGCCATCTCTTCGTTCTGACGCGAATATCATGGAATTGGGACTTGATTCAGCGAGCCTGATCGGGCTGACAAAAGAGATCGGCCAAGAGGCGGACATCGATGTGAATCCAACATTGTTTTTCGAGTATCCGACCGCGGAGGAGCTGACCCGCCACTTCGCGTCAGCATATGAGAGCAAGTTTTCTCAATTTCTTGCCGATCATAAGCATTCAGAAGAGGCCAGGGTCACGGAAACAGAAGAGCGCACTTTACCGAAGAAACAGCATACGCCTTGTGATAACGCCGATATCAAGCAAGGAATCGCGATTATCGGTATGTCAGCTCAGTTTCCGCAATCCCCGGATATCCAGTCTTTTTGGGAGCACATCGTAAACGGGGATCACTGTATTACCGAAATTCCGGCGGACCGCTGGGACTGGCGCCGTTACGCCGGTGATGAGAATGACACGAGTCTCAGATGGGGCGGTTTTATTGACGGTGTCGGCGAATTTGACCCGCTCTTTTTCGGAATTTCCCCTAAAGAGGCATCACAAATGGGGCCGGAGCAATTTCTGCTTTTGATGCATACATGGAAGGCAATGGAGGATGCGGGCCTGACAAATAAGGCATTATCAAGCAGACCGACAGGCGTTTTCGTTGCCGCGGGCAACAGCGATCCGAACAATGGAACAGCCATCCCGTCCATCATTCCGAACAGAATATCATATGCCTTGAATTTACAAGGACCGAGTGAATATTACGAGGCTGCCTGCACGTCAACCCTGGTGGCATTGCACAGGGCGGTTCAATCAATCCGTCATAAAGAATGTGAGCAGGCTGTCGTGGGTGCAGCCAATATTCTGCAGTCGCCGAAGGGCTTTATCGGTTTTGATTCAATGGGGTATTTAAGCAAAAACGGCCGGGCGAAATCGTTCCAAAAAGATGCCGATGGCTTTGTCAGAAGCGAAGGGGCGGGCGTTATCATCATCAAACCGCTTGAGGCGGCAATTGAAGACGGCGATCATATTCACATGGTCATTAAAGGAACAGGAGTGTCTCACGGCGGTAAAGGCATGTCGCTTCACGCGCCGAATCCGGCGGGAATGAAGGCCGCGATGAAAAAAGCGTACGAAGACACCGATGTTGATCCGCAAACCGTCACTTATATTGAAGCGCACGGCATTGCCTCCGAAATGGCAGATGCGCTGGAGTTTAATGCAATCAAAGCGGGTTACGGCGAGTCTGCAAATCAAGAGGAAATCGCGCCTTGTTATATCAGCACCGTGAAACCTTGCATCGGGCACGGCGAACTCGCTTCCGGACTGGCCGCCCTTATAAAAGTGGCGATGGCCATGAAGCATCATACCATCCCGGGCATTCCCGGATTTACAGCTGCAAATGAGCAAATGGCCATTCAGAAAAGCCGCTTCCGTTTCACCGAAGACAATCAGGAATGGACACAGCTCACCGACCATACGGGCAGACCGATCCCGCGCCGGGCCGCAATTAACAGCTATGGCTTCGGCGGCATGAATGCGCATGTCGTCTTGGAACAGTACAGCCCGAGCCATAAAGACAAAGAATCTGTGCATGAACCGCAGCTTATCGTGCTTTCTGCTAAGAGCGAAGGGCGTCTTAAGGCGGTCGCAAGTCAGCTGGCTGATTTTGTACAAACTGGAGATACTCCGTCATTGCGGGATATTGCTTATACGCTTCAGACCGGCCGTGAGGCGATGAACTGCCGCCTGGCCCTCGTTGCCCGCAATCAAGATGAATTGCTGGAAAAACTGAAAGAGTACAGAGCATTTTCCGAAGAAAGCAATGGAATGAAAAGCTTCTTTACAGGCATTCAGCAGACTGGATCAGGAGATATCGGCGTTTTACTGGAAGGGACTCTCGGTACAGTCGTCACGGAGACGCTGTTGGCTGAAAACAATCTCGAAAAACTTGCATTTTGCTGGGTGAAAGGTGCGGATATACCGTGGGACAGACTCCACCAAGGCAAATCTGTTCAAAGAGTGCCGCTTCCGACATATCCTTTTGAAAACCATAAGTATTGGAACGGCGGTAAGCCAGAAGACATCAGCCTTGCACCGGTTTCACAGAATCCTCAGATCCGCTGCGGGAGCGCGGCTGACATTGTGGCAGACATTTTGGGGATGAAGGCAGCGGAAATTGATCAAAATAAGCCGCTGACTGAATACGGCTTCGATTCAATCTCCTCTATTCAGCTGCTGAAAAAACTTGAGGACGGAGACAGCCGCATCAGTCTGGAGGCTCTTCAGAAATGCAGCACTCTTCAGGAGATCGGCATGCTGTTAAAAATGAACCAACCGCAGGAGACGGGCCGGAATTTTCCAGAACTCGTCAAGCTGAATGATAGAGAAAAAGGCCGTCCTGTTTTTTGGTTTCACGGCGGAACGGGAGGCGTGGAAGCATACCAGCCATTCGCCAAAAAGAGTCAGCGACCTTTTTACGGCATCCAGGCAAGAGGTTTGACAGGGAAAGAGCCGCTGCAAGGAATCGAAGAGACGGCCGCTTCTTATAAGAGAATCATCCAAGCGGTACAGCCGAAAGGCCCTTATGATCTCGGCGGATATTCCTTGGGCGGAATGCTTGCATATGAAACCGCGCGCCTCTTGCAGGAGGAAGGTCATACGGTAAAAAGCGCCGTCATGATCGACACCCCGTACAGTGAAAAATGGAAAGAAAGAAAACCATCTGTTAAGTCAGTCATGCTGCAAACGATCAATACGATGCTTACAGCATATCTTAAGCCTGAAAACCTTGAAGAGGCATTAATCAGCAGAGAAGACATTACCGTCCAGGCTGAGGAAGAAGAAGTATTGAAAGAATTGATCGGCCTTGCCAAAAAGCGCGGTCTGCCAAAATCCGAAGAAGCAATCCGGATGCAGCTGGAGCAAATGATGAAGACGCAGCTCGCTTACGGAATGGAAGAGTATGACATGAAGCCGCTGCCTCATCCGGAAGCGCTGCAATGCTACTACTTCCGTAATAAAAGCGGTTTGTTCCTCGGAGATCTTGAACGTTATCTGACGGCAGAGGAAGAACAAATTCCGTTAGACTATGATGCGTATTGGAAAGAATGGGAACGCCAGATGAAACAGTTTCACCTGCTGGACGTCCACTCTTCCAATCATGTCACGATGCTGTCGGAACCGAAGCCGCAAAACGCCATTAAGGCATTCTGCGAAAAACTGTACGCAAACAAAGGAACGATAAGCGCAAATTTCCTTAAATCTTTCAGAAAAAAGCTGGACGAAACAAATGAGTTGGTAAAACGGTAATAGAGAACGGCCGGAGCAATCCGGCCGCTTTTTTTATCCATATAGAACTAAATTTACTATGTACAAAATTTTCATTGTCATATTGATTTCTGTTTATAAGACATTAAAAAAACCCCCGATAAACAGGGGGGACGATGTTAAAATCTGACAGGAAATGTTTCAAGCCCTCTCAAAAACACATTTTTTCTCCATGTTACATCCTCGGGCGCGCCTTTCAGCTCTATATTCGGAAACCGTTTTAAAAGCGCGGTAAAGGCAATGGATGCTTCCATCCGGGCGAGCGGAGCCCCGAGACAAAAATGAATGCCGAATCCAAAAGAGATATGACGGTTCGGTGTTCTCGCTATATTTAATGTATCAGGATCATCGAAATATTCCGGGTCCCGATTGGCTGAACCGATGCCGATAAATATCATATCGCCTTTTTTAATGGAAACATCTTTATAGGTGAAATCTTCAATCGCCCATCGATTTGCCATCATGATGACGGGAGAGGTATAACGCAAAAGCTCTTCGACCGCCGTCTGGATATTTTCCGGCTGCCGCTTTATCTTCTCCATCTGGTCTTTGTGCAGAAGAAGCGCCAGGGTGCCGGAGCCGAGAAGGTTAACCGTTGTTTCAAGCCCGGCAACGACTAACAAAAACAGCATGGAATACAGCTCTGATTCACTCAGCTTTTGGCCGTCCTCTTCAGCGTAAATAAGCTTGCTTGTCAGGTCTTCACCCGGATGTTTTCTTTTTTCTTCGATCAGTGTTTTCATATATTGTTTAAATTCTTTGAGAGCCTGGTTGGTCGCATCTTGTCCGCTTTCTGACGTGTCGACCATTGCGTTTGTCCACACTTGAAATTTGGCGCGGTCCTCTTTCGGAATCCCGAGCAGTTCGGAAATGACGATAAACGGAAGCGGTGCGGCGAAATCTCTCATGATATCAGGGTCTGCTTTTGTTTCCATTTCATCCAGCAGCTCTTCTGTGATCTGCTCTATCCCGGTGCGAAGCTGCTCAATCATCCGGGGAGTGAACCCCTGATGCACCAAAGATCGAAGTCGTGAATGATCCGGAGGGTCTTTTGCCAGCATATGCTCTGAGACAAAATCGATATCTTCACTGACATTCAGCTTCGCGATCAGCTCCTTCGGCATGACTCGTTTTACATCTCTCGTAATTCTGCCGTCTTTCAAAAACGCCATACAATCATCATAACGCGTGATGAGCCAAGCCGGAAAGGTGCCTCCGAAACGCTGCAGTTCGAATTTATGTATGGGGTCCTGCTCTCTGAATCTGCTTAAAACCGCAAAAGGGTTTTCGTGAAACTCGGGTGAGTGTGGGTGAAACATTGTTTTTTCCATCTGGATTTCCCCGCCTTCATGTTTTTGAAAAGACATAACAAACAGCCGGTGCCTGCCGACCGGACGGCATTCCTCCTTTTATCTGCCGAAGACACTGATCACAACGGCTCATAAGTATGTCTAAAATATATAAGGAAACAGAAGCCGGTTCAATAGACAAATCGTAAAGCCGCCATTTTCGTTGATTATCAACAAAACAGCAAACTTTTTTTGCCATTTCATCATGTGTGTTAAATCCGGCTAATATACATATTTACGCTTCATATCAACTTCTTAAGGAGGATGTGAATGAATGCGTTTATGAAATGGGCGGCAAGTCTGCTTTTGGTGATCTCTCTTCAGTTCGGCCTTACGGGCGCCGGCATCCATTCGGACAGTGCTGCTCGTGCCGCATCCCGATACGATCAGGTGCTGTATTTCCCGCTGTCAAAATATCCGGAGACGGGAAATCATATAAAAGACGCCATTTCGGCAGGTCATTCTGAGATTTGTACAATTGATCGGGGCGGAGCGGAGAATAGAAGGAAAGAATCATTGAAAGGAATTCCGACAAAGCCCGGGTTTGACCGTGATGAATGGCCCATGGCAGTCTGCACAGAAGGCGGGGCGGGGGCTGATGTCAGATATGTAACCCCGTCGGATAACCGCGGGGCCGGTTCATGGGTTGGAAATCAAATGAGCGGATATTCCGACGGCACGAGAGTATTATTTATCGTTCAGTAGCTTCTCCGGTTCGCCGGAGTTTTTTTATGCTCTGAAAAAGCGGCACGCCGGCTGGACATATGAAATGGCAAAGAGTAAACTTATATGTTGGAATCAGCATGAGAAAGGATTGGATCACATTGACAGTGACTACATACCGAAATATTGCACTTTTACTTCTTTGTTTAACAGCGGGAATTGTGGATGTGATCGGTTATTTAAGCCTGGGACATATCTTTACCGCCAATATGACGGGGAACATCGTTCTGTTCGGCCTGGCGATCGGCAACTCGTGGCACCTTGCCGTACTCAAATCGTTAACCTCGTTAATCGGATTTATTGCCGGCGTTATTGCCGCGGCCCTGCTTGTGGGCAATAAAAAGAAATCATTCTGGCCCCCTGCGGTAACTGCCGCTTTAGCTATTGAAGGAGCTGTTTTGCTGCTGTTTGCTTTGTTCTCCTGCTTTTTTGCAGATGCCATTTCTGTTTATGTGCTGATTATGCTGCTCAGCTTCGCAATGGGAATGCAGACGACAGCCGCGAGAAAACTTGGTGTAGCGGGGATTTCCACGACCGTATTAACGGGAACGCTCGCTAATTTTTTTGAAGATCTCACCGCAAGGTTTTACAAAGCGGACAAGCGGAAGCAGTTTACGAGAGATGCTGTATTGCGCGCGCTTGCCTTGGTGCTGTATTGCTTTGGAGCGGTCATCGGCGCTTTTGCCGAACCGGATTATAAGTTTGCCGTGATCTGGCTCCCGATTATCATTATTTTAGGCATTATGCTTTGCGCATTCACGATGTTCCACGGATATTCAGAAGAAAAAAACCAATAAAAAAACGCCGCTGATTCAGGGCGTTTTTTCTTTTTATTGCTCTTTCCGGGTACCGATTGTATAAACGGCCCGATCTGTATGTACCTTTAATCCGTCTTGCTCCTTTTGGATGGTAATGTCGCCGAGCAGAGGGATTTCATACGCATCTTGGGGAAGCGGGACATTTCCTTCCTCCGTATAGGTTGTGCCATGCCCTTTTAAGACGAGTTCTTCGTCCGCTACATAGTCATCGGGATGGTTTGTCCGGCGGACGAGAACATCATTAAGGTGAAGCATGATCTGATCCATATCAGAAATCTCGTTTCGGCTGTCTGTCAGCTCTCCTTTCCTGATATCAAGCGTTTGTCCGATCTGTTTTTGCAGCCATTCAGACAATTCGGTGTTTGTAAGTGCCATTGTGATTCCTCCTTTTATCTACACCATACTTATTCCCTATTTTTTTAGAAATACACTGCCTTGCATTGATCTTTTTTTCTGACAGCCGGTTCTGAAGCATTCCGAGTTCCTTCATTATAAATGTTTCATCTGTTCACCTAAAAAACGGGGTCATCTGCAGGTTTAGACGACCCCGTTCTCATGATAAAAAGGTTACTCTTTCGGCACGGCGTTTTCAGCGTTTACTGCGCCCGCTCCGTAAATGTTCGGATCTTCATTTGTCCATTGATCCGGACTTTGTTTGATCAGTGTTTTCACTTCGTCAGGCGAAAGCTGCGGGTTCTGCTGAAGGATTAAGGCGGCAATGCCCGCACAGATCGGAGTGGCCATGGACGTGCCCGACAGACTGAAATACAAGGAGCCTACACGGTTTGATTTCTGTAATTTGTCAAGGTATGAACGCGGAGAACGGAGAGATACGATATCGACCCCGGGCGCAAGAATGTCAGGCTTCTCTTTTCCGTACACCGTCGGGCCGCGGCTTGAGAAAGAAGCGACCGTATCGTCCTCATTGCCGGCCGTATCATTGTCATCATAGGCGCCTACTGTGATGACCTTCTCGCTGACACCGGGGCTTGAAATCGTTTGAGCTTCCGGACCGGAGTTGCCCGCGGCGACGCAGACGACGATTCCTTCATTCCATGCCTCTTCAACGGCCTTGACGAGCGGGTCGTCCGTTTCTTTATCATATCTGAGCGCATCTCCGCCCAGTGACATGCTGATGATTCTGATCGGATTCTTTGTGTGTTCTTTATTATATTGTATGCACCATTCCACACCTTCAATGATATCAGCCAAGGTTCCTGATCCTGATTTGTTTAATACCTTGACTCCGATCAGATCGGCTTCCGGCGCCGGCCCCTGATATTTACCGGAAGATGAAGCGCCGCTGCTTGCGATATCACCGGCGCAATGGGTGCCGTGTCCGTTGTCATCATACGGTTCTGTCTTTTGGTTGACAAAGTCCGCAAATCCGATAACTCTGCCTTCTAAATCGGGATGCTGATAGATTCCGGTATCAATAACGGCGACGGTTACGCCTTTTCCTGTTAATACGGTGCCGTTACGGGTCACTTCTTTTGCATGAGACGATTCAGCTGCCGTATCAAGGAGCGCTTTTACTTCACGGTTTAAATAGATTTTACGGATATCCCGGCATTGCGAAAGAAGCATGTGAAGGGCGGACGGAGTGACTTCGGCGCTGCAGCAATTGATTGTTTGAAACTGCTTTTTTATGGTGCAGCGTTTTTCTTTTGATAAGACCTGTCCTGTGCTGTGAAAACCGGATTCATGGCAGCCCTCTTCAAATTCAATGATGACTGACATTTTCTTTCTGTTTTTCACCTTTTTTTCGAAAAACTTGTGCAAAAAGCAAGGTGTCCATTTGAAAGGTTTATATAACTGTAATACGTTTTCTCTGAGCGGCCAGTCCAGCTTATGAGCATTTGACCGCACCATTTGTACCATTGAGTAACCAAACATATATACTTTTCCTCCCATTCTGGCGATTCTCTCTATACCATATGAACAGGCCTTATGTTCGGTCAGTTCGTTTGTCCTTCAGGAGCGCTGGTTACTTGCGGCTTTTTCAGGAGAAGAACTCGAGTTGAAACGGAACGTTTGTTCGTTTATAATGAAGCCGGCGGAAGGAGGTATATACATGAACATAATATTGAGACATTCCTTGGAAAAACAGCTTCCGATTGATATTATATATATGAAAAAAGACGGTTCCATTTCAAAACGAACCATTATGATAAAAAAAGGGGATGAGCGGGCTGTAACGGCATTTTGCTGTACAAAAAGGCAGATGAGAACTTTTTTGACGGGCTCCATTCTGTCCTGTGCATTTGCTTCGGGAGGCGGATATTCATTTTTAAAAGCGTATTCTTGATGCCGTCCGTTTCCGGCCGTGAATCTCCCGCCCCTGAAAATTCGGGCGTTCCTCCCTTTTTTTTTGCCCTCTCTCAACCTTTTTTCACTGATGCCCGGCATTTGAGCGCTTGAACCGTGACAATCCATTGATTTTTCGAAACCGGGAAGTTTTTCACTGATGATAATGTTAATAGAATGTTAAGATAAGACCTATTGACAAAAATCCATATAATGAACATGTCATTTTTCAGAAAGGAGCAAAGAAGGAGAGCTGATGAAAAGAATTTTACTTAATGTCATCATTATCGTAGCAATGGTCTTACTAATAAGATGTGCTCATTATGCGTCAGACCCTGATCCCTCGAATTCTTCTGATACATACACAGATTTTAAAGATTTGGCTGAACATGAAGACCCCGATGATTATCATATATCGTACAATAAGCGAAAGGGGAGTCCCGTATTGATCATGTCGCCGCACGGAGGGAGAATTGAGGGCGGGGTGAGCGAGATCGTCCGCTCTTTCAGAGATGATTATTCAACCTATCTGTTTGAGGGATTAAAAACGCATGATAACCAGACTCTTCATATTACGAGCACCAGGTTCGATGAGCCTTCAGCAGTCGAAAGCATTAAGCAGCACCATTATGTTATCGCAGTTCACGGTTATAAAGGCGACGAGAAAAATACTCTTGTCGGAGGAAGCGACCGGAAGCGGGCGAAAAAATTGGTGAGAGCTCTCGAACGAAACGGATTTTCTGCAGAATTGGCAACCTCAAAAACCGGTCTGGCCGGGGTTGACACCGAAAATATCAATAACCAGGCGCAAACCGGGCTGAGCATACAGCTTGAGATCAGCAGAGAACAGCGGGAAGCGTTTTTTGATAATTTTGATTACCGCGAAAGGGAATTCACAAAAACGGAGGAATTTTACCGGTTTGTCCGTACGATAAAAAGAGTGATCAATCAAGAGTATTCGTAAGCTTAAAAAAAGACAAACGTGTGAAAGATGAGTAAACTGAAAAAAAGGAGGTTTGTCCCTTGGCAAAACATCACTTTTATTTAAAAGCAAATTGGCCCGGAAATCGCAATGACGTCGGCGATATTAAAAGCGGCCGGCTGGAAACGGCTGTGTCCATTCCTAAGGAAATGGACGGACCCGGAGAAGGCACAAATCCTGATGAAATGCTGCTTGGAGCGGCCGCGACCTGTTATATTATAACGCTTGCGGCGATGATGGAAAGAAGCGGCCTGGATAAAGAAGATCTACATATGGAATCTGAAGGAATTGTAGACGTCACGAACGGTGTGTTCACGTACCAGAAAATCATTCACCGCCCGTTTATATTATTAAAGCCGGATGCAGCCGAAACGGACTTTACGCTCGCCAGGAAGTTAGCGCAAAAAGCGGAGTCCTCATGTATGATTTCACGAGCGGTCCAAGGAAACGTGGAGATGGAGCTTGAGGTTGAAGTAAAAGCTGCCCGCGCTTGACGAGTTCAAACGGTCAGCTCCGGGCCGTTTGATTTTTTTTAGCTTTTTGAGACTTGGAACGGTTCAGCAGGATGACGCCCGTGATGACCAAAACAAGCCCGATCATCATTTTGACTGTCATGGCCTCCTTAAAAACAAAAAAGCCGACAATTGCCGTTAAAGCGGTGCCGACACCTGACCATGTCGCGTATGCGGCGGATAAATCAAGGCTTTTCAAAGAGAAGCTCAAAAACATAAAAGAGGCTCCGATTCCGGCAATGACGCCGAGAGCGGGCCACAGGTGCGTAAAACCGTCCGACAGCTTCAGCATCGTGCTCCCGAACACTTCTGATACAATGGCTAATGCCAAGCAAAGTAATCCTTTCATCAGCATGCCTCTCCTTTCTACCAATTCATCAAAATGACACCGGCCAATAAGAAAAAGAGTCCGATGACGGCCTGCTTGTCCAGTTTTTCATGAAACCATTTCGCTCCGATAATGGATGCGAGCACCGTTCCTGCTCCGCTCCATGTTGCATAGGATAAGCTAAGCGGAATGAGTTTCAGTGTCAGTGAAAGCATATAAAAGGCCAATGAATAGCCTGCCACTACAAGCGCGCTCGGCAAAAACCGCGTAAATCCGCGGGAGACCTTCAGCATGGCCGCGCCGATTGACTCTGATAAAATAGCAATTGTGAGGAAGATATAACCCAGAATCATATCAAATCCCCCTCTCATCATAATCGTTATGCCTTTTGTTTAAGGCAGTAAAATAAAATAATATCCGAACTTTGTCCGCCAAGTCAAGACATTAGGCCTATACAAAAAGGCCCCCGAGGAGGAACCTTTTTGATTCGTCAATAGTAATACGGATAGCCGTAGCCGTAACCCCCGTACAAGTACGGATTGAATAAAGCGCTCCCGACAAGCCCCCCGACAAGCCCTCCGAAAAACGGTCCGCCGTAAAAACCAAACGGCCGTCCGAATCCATAACCAAACCAAGGCCGGCCAAATCCGAAACCCGGCCGTCCGAATCCAAATCCGAATCCGGGACGCCCGAAGCCGAAGCCCGGCCGTCCAAACCCAAATCCGGGACGTCCGAACCCAAATCCAGGCCGCCCGAACTGTCTCATATCACTATCTACTGCGTATGCGTATTCTTCATTCATAATTAAGGTACCTCCAAGAATAAATTTGAGATGATAACAGAGTATTCAGCCCACCAATTTTTGATTGGGCGTTTATCAAAAAATAAAGGAGTGAGCTTTTGTGGGCCTGTATCAGTCCGATTGGTCAAAAAAACCTCCGCACACACACGCATACCGGGCGGTTACGGATGTAGTGCAGGGGCATTACCATTTGATTGAAGGCTTTTCGCAGCCGGAAAACGGCAGCAATACAGATGAGCATACACATTTCTATACGGGCATCACCTCGTTTGAAAACGGCCATTTTCATAGGTATTACGGCATTTCCGGCCCTGCCATCCCGAGGGTTGACGGAACACATTACCATGAGCTTTCAGAGACCACCTTTGCCGCCTACAATGAGCCGATTCAGATCCAGCACGGCGGCGTCGTTTACGATCCGCGGGAGGAAGGACGGAAAACGCACCGCCATACACTCAAAGGAAAAACGAGAGAGGTTGTCGGAAACGAGCCGATCGGGTGGTAGCGACGTTTAGCGCTCAGGAAAAAGGGCAAAATGGATAGGTGCCTGAAGAAATGAATGCTATAATTAGGGGGAGATTTATAAAAGAGAGTGATACATATTGAAAAATAAAAAACAGCCTGTCGTCATACTCGTCGGACCGACGGCAGTCGGAAAAACAAAACTAAGCATCGGACTCGCGAAAATGCTGAATGCGGAAATCATCAGCGGAGATTCCATGCAGGTATATAAAGGGATGGACATCGGAACGGCCAAAGTCACCGAAGAAGAGACAGAAGGCGTGCCGCATCACCTGATTGATATTTTGGAGCCGTCCGACACTTTTTCAACGGCGGATTATCAAAAAATGGTGAGGGGAAAAATCACCGAGATTGCCGATAGAGGAAAGCTGCCGATGATTGTCGGAGGGACGGGTCTGTACATTCAGTCCGTGCTGTATGACTATACGTTCACGGAAAACTCCGGCGACCCTGTATTCCGGGAGCGCATGGAGAAATTGGCGGCTGAAGAAGGGGCGGAAGCGCTTCATGCCAAGCTTGCGGCAGCCGACCCGGAAGCGGCGGCAGCTATTCATCAAAACAATACGCGAAGAGTCATCCGCGCGCTCGAAATCTTGCATGTATCGGGAAAAACAATGTCAGAGCATCTTAAAACCCAAAAACGGGAGCTGCTTTACAATGCGGTTCTTATCGGTCTTACAATGGACAGAGAAGTGCTGTACGGCCGGATTAACGAGCGCGTTGACCTGATGCTGGAAACCGGCCTTCTTGACGAAGTAAAGCGGCTGTATGATATGAATATCCGGGACAGCCAATCGATTCAGGCGATCGGCTATAAAGAGCTGTATGAATATCTTGATGGAAAAGTGCCGCTCCCTCAGGCTGTTGAGCAATTAAAACAAAATTCTAGGCGATATGCGAAACGCCAGCTGACCTGGTTTCGCAATAAAATGCCCGTTTCATGGACAGATATGACGCCGCCTGTTGATATTGAGCAGAAAAAAAAGGAAATTTTCGAGTGCATAGCAGGAAAACTGGAAATTTAATCGAAACAGTATTGTATTGAGAACCAAGGAGGACGAAACATGAAACCGATTAATATTCAAGATCAGTTTTTGAATCAAATCCGAAAAGACAATACGTTCGTCACGGTGTTTTTACTCAACGGCTTCCAGCTTCGCGGCCAGGTAAAAGGCTTTGACAACTTTACCGTTTTGCTCGAAACGGAGGGGAAGCAGCAGCTTATTTATAAACATGCCATCTCCACGTTCGCCCCGCAAAAAAACGTCCAGCTTGAGCTTGAATAGACTTTTTGAAAAAGACCATGAACAATGGTCTTTTTCTATGCGCATCTGTATATTGCAGGCTGTATATCGGAAACATAAAAGGGGGTTCGGAAAATCGTGTTCGAAAGTGAAAATGAACTGAGAAGAATCAGGATTACGCTCGTTTGGATCGCTGTTTTTTTGCTGTTTGGAGCTTGCAGCAATCATGAGACTGTGGTGACGGATGATGACGGCGGCTCAACGGATACCGAACCGCAGACAGAAGGCATGGTGCAGCTGGAACATAATCGTTTCGGCATCGTTGAGGACGGTTACTTAAAAATATACCGCTATGATGAAAAAACGAATAAAATCGAACTGAAAAAAGAAACGGCGCTGGATGAGCTTGAATAAATTTCACAAGCGTTCGAATTTACAAAGCGGGCCGCACAAGCTACACTAAGTACTGACATTGATCATGCAGAGGGTGAGACGATTGAAACACAAGGTGATAATCAACCATTGGGAAGAAACTTGTGAAGATGATTCCTGCTATGAATATGGAACCAGCATCATCGTTGACGGCAAAGAACTGATCAGAGAGGCTTCCATCACAAGCGCTCTGAAAGCCGTACTGAAAGAAATCGGTGCTGATGTGGAGATTGAAGAAACCGTTGAAAGCGAAAAAAAATGTGATTCTTACAAAAAATAAGAATAAAAGTCTAGACTACTAAGCAGTTTTTTTTCATGTTATGATAGACATCGGCTTACACATGACACCTTGAGTAGGATGAGAGATGATTCTCGTTCTGCTCTCTTTTTTGGGCGTTAATCGGGCCAGAGCCAAAGTCGGCTCTTTCAAAAATATGAATTTTTTATAAATTGATCTCAATATGTTGTGTTTTTCTGAGAGGTTAGTATACTATATATAGTGTTAAGAGATTCATTATTTTTGATAGGTCGTGATAAGGATGGTTCAAATCATATTTGATTCAAAGACAGGGAATGTTCAGCGTTTTGTGAATAAAACAGACTTTCAGCTGATCCGCAAGGTGGACGAAACGGACCACGTGGACACTCCGTTTGTTTTGGTCACCTACACGACAAACTTCGGCCAGGTACCGGCATCAACACAATCATTTCTCGAAAAATACGCCCATCTCTTATTAGGAGTCGCTGCGAGCGGCAACAAAGTATGGGGCGATAACTTTGCAAAAAGCGCCGATACCATTTCGAGACAATATCAGGTGCCGATCTTGCACAAATTTGAACTCAGCGGCACATCTAAAGACGTTGAATTGTTTACTCAGGAGGTAGAAAGAGTTGTCACAAAATCAAGTGCCAAAATGGATCCAGTTAAATAACGAAATCATGATCCAACAAGATGGAAAATTCCAGTTTGATAAAGATAAAGAGGCTGTACATAGCTATTTTGTTGACTATATCAATCAAAACACAGTTTACTTTCACGATTTAAAAGAGAAGCTGGATTATTTGATTGAAAACCAATACTACGAAGAGGAATTCTTAAGCCTTTACTCTTTTGAAGACATTAAAGAAGTGTTTAAGACAGCTTACGCAAAGAAGTTTCGTTTTCCTTCCTTCATGAGTGCGTTTAAATTTTATAATGACTATGCTTTGAAAACGAATGACAAGAAAAGAATCCTCGAGCGTTATGAGGACCGAATCTCAATCGTCGCGCTGTTCTTCGCAAACGGCGATACTGAGAAAGCAAAAGAATATGTAAACCTGATGATCAACCAGGAATATCAGCCGAGTACACCGACATTTTTGAATGCCGGCAGAAAACGCCGCGGAGAACTGGTGAGCTGCTTCTTGCTCGAAGTCAATGATTCCTTAAACGATATTTCACGGGCGATCGATATTTCCATGCAGCTGTCCAAATTGGGCGGCGGGGTTTCTCTTAACCTGTCCAAGCTTCGCGCGAAAGGCGAAGCGATTAAAGATGTTGAAAACGCCACAAAAGGCGTTGTAGGCGTCATGAAGCTTCTTGATAATGCGTTCCGTTACGCTGACCAAATGGGACAGAGACAAGGCTCGGGCGCGGCGTATTTAAACATTTTCCACCGCGATATCAATGATTTTCTTGATACGAAAAAGATTTCTGCGGATGAAGATGTGCGCGTCAAGACGCTTTCTATCGGTGTCGTCATTCCGGATAAGTTCGTTGAGCTTGCACGTGAGGACAAAGCGGCTTATGTATTCTATCCGCATACGATTTATAAAGAATACGGCCAGCATATGGACGAAATGGACATGACGGCGATGTATGAGGAGCTTGTCGACAACCCGCGTGTCAAAAAAGAAAAAGTGAATGCGCGCAAATTGCTTGAAAAGCTTGCCGTTCTCCGTTCCGAGTCAGGTTATCCGTACATTATGTTCCAGGACAACGTAAACAAAGAGCACGCGAATAACCACGTATCAAAAGTGAAATTCTCGAACCTTTGCTCTGAAGTGCTTCAGGCGTCACAGGTATCGGCTTACACAGATTATGATGAAGAAGACGAAATCGGCTTGGACATTTCCTGCAACCTTGGTTCCTTAAATATTTTGAATGTCATGAAACATAAATCGATTGAGCGCACGGTGAAACTCGCGACGGATTCCCTGACTCATGTATCTGAGACGACGGATATCCGCAACGCGCCGGCAGTCAGACGCGCGAACAAAGCGATGAAGTCCATCGGTTTAGGCGCCATGAACCTTCACGGCTACCTGGCCCAAAACGGCATCGCGTATGAAAGCCCGGAAGCAAGAGATTTCGCGAATACGTTCTTTATGATGGTGAACTTTTATTCCATTCAGCGTTCAGCTGAGCTTGCGAAAGAAAAAGGCGAAACGTTTGAGCATTATGAAGGCTCCACTTATGCAACGGGAGAATATTTCAATAAATATATCGAAAAAGAGTTCTCACCGGCATACGAAAAAATCGCTGCGCTCTTTGAAGGCATGCACATTCCGACAATCGAAGACTGGAAAGAGCTGAAGGCGTTTGTCGCTGAAAACGGCATGTACCACAGCTACAGACTGTGCATCGCGCCGACAGGCTCCATTTCCTACGTCCAATCCAGCACGGCGTCCGTTATGCCGATCATGGAACGGATCGAAGAAAGAACATACGGAAATTCTAAAACGTATTACCCGATGCCGGGGTTAGCGTCTAATAACTGGTTCTTCTACAAAGAAGCTTATGATATGGACATGTTCAAAGTGGTGGATATGATCGCGACAATCCAGCAGCATATCGATCAGGGAATCAGCTTTACCCTGTTTTTGAAAGATACGATGACAACTCGTGATCTGAACCGTATTGATCTGTATGCCCACCATAGAGGCATCAAAACCATTTACTATGCAAGAACGAAAGATACCGGGCAGGACAGCTGTCTTTCTTGTGTCGTTTGATTAAAGGAGAGTTTACAGTGACAAAAATTTATGACGCAGCAAACTGGTCAAAGCATGAAGATGATTTCACCCAAATGTTTTACAACCAAAACGTAAAGCAGTTTTGGCTTCCGGAAGAGATCGCATTAAACGGCGATCTTCTCACTTGGAAGTATTTGGGTAAAAATGAGCAGGATACGTACATGAAGGTGCTCGCCGGCCTGACACTGCTTGATACAGAGCAGGGGAATACGGGCATGCCGATTGTGGCCGAGCACGTCGAAGGCCATCAGCGAAAAGCGGTTCTTAATTTCATGGCGATGATGGAAAACGCGGTGCACGCAAAATCATATTCAAATATTTTTATGACGCTTGCTCCGACTGAAACGATTAATGAAGTATTTGAATGGGTAAAGCAGAATAAATATTTGCAGAAAAAAGCCCAAACCGTCGTCGGACTGTACCGCGCCATCCAAAAAGACGATGAGATTTCGCTGTTTAAAGCGATGGTTGCTTCCGTTTACTTAGAAAGCTTCCTTTTCTACAGCGGTTTCTATTATCCGTTATATTTCTACGGACAAGGAAAACTGATGCACAGCGGTGAGATCATTAACCTGATCCTTCGTGACGAAGCGATTCACGGTGTGTATGTCGGTCTCCTTGCTCAGGAAATTTATAATAAGCAGACAGAAGAGAAAAAAGCAGAGCTTCGTGAATTTGCGATTGACCTTCTGAATCAGTTATATGAAAATGAGCTTGAATATACAGAGGACTTGTACGATCAAGTCGGACTCTCACACGATGTAAAGAAATTCATCCGCTATAACGCCAATAAAGCTTTGATGAACTTAGGGTTCGATCCTTACTTTGAAGAAGAGGATATTAATCCGATCGTATTAAACGGATTAAACACCAAAACAAAATCACATGATTTCTTCTCCATGAAAGGGAACGGCTACAAAAAGGCGACGGTAGAACCGATTAAGGACGAAGATTTTTATTTTGGCCAAGATGAAGAGCAGATATAATATCTGCTCTTTTGGCTTGAATGGAGAGGTAAGACAGGAGGAACGGGCATGAATAAAATGGATGAAATCATTTTGGCTGCACCGCGGAGTGACGTCTTTCAAAACGAAATGCTGACATTTCAGGGAGTCAACAGCGAGGAGGAACGTATCGTAAACATTATGGCTCAAATTGAGGCGCATTTTTTTGAAATCAGAAGAGGCGACGCGGAAGAGGACCCGCGATTTAAACAGCCGATTCCGTATGTCGTCATCCGCCGCGATGATGAGGTGTTTGTGTATGAACGGCTCGCCGGCGGAGGGGAATCGCGCCTCCATAATAAGCTTTCTCTCGGCTTCGGCGGACACATGAACCCTATGGAAGGGGCGGCTTCATTTTCGGAAGTGCTGAAACAGAATACCGACCGGGAGCTGGCGGAAGAACTGTACATTCGTGAGGAGGACAAACAAAACATTGTCACACTCGGCCTGATCAATGATGATGAAAACGATGTAGGGAAGGTGCATATCGGCATCCTTTCTGCGCTCCAGTTAGCGTCTGCGGCACAAGTCGAAGTGAAAGAAAAAGATCAAATCGCCGGGCGCTGGATGAAACTGAGCGAACTGAAAGAGGAAAATGTGTATCAGCGTCTTGAAGCTTGGTCTCAGTTTGTCGCCGATATACTTCAATAACAAAAAACCCCGTTCGTCCCAAAAAAGGGAGAGCGGGGGTTTTTTCATTTAGTCTTGCACAATGAAGGCATCAAATCCGGCTTTTTCGGCCCGCGCGGCCAACGCTTCAGCGTAATCTTTGGAAGAGAATGCGCCGATCTGCACTTTAAATAAGCCGCCTTTTGGAAGCACAATCGCGTCAAAACCTTTAGACACCGCATCGGCGGCAAGCGCATCAGCATTTGCTTTCACTTTGAATGCACCGATTTGCACTTTATATAAGTCAGCCTTTTTTTTTAGACCGAAAGCTTGCTCCAAGCCCTTGGCATGTCCTCTTGCAAGGCTTTCAATAAAACTGGCTGTTTTCAGTTTGTTTGCATCAGCTGACGTATCAACAAAACCATTCTCCGTCAAAATCGCCGGCATACTTGTCTCCCGCAGCACATGGAAGTTGGCTGTTTTTTTTCCTCGGTCATTAAAACCCGATGCTTGAATCATTTGCGTGTGGACGGCTGATTGGTAAGTCGAGGTCGGCGCTCCGACACCGGGGTAAATATAGCTTTCGAATCCGGTTCCGCCTCCTGAGTTAATATGAATGGATAAAAAATAATCTGCGCCCCAGCTGTTGGCGGCATCCGTTCTTTCCGTCAGGCTGACCGTCTTATCGCTTGTCCTGCTCATCGTGACAGAAACTCCTTCATACTCATTCGTCAGAATCGTGCGCAAAGCCAGCGCGATCTCCAGCGTGACCGCTTTTTCCTGAAGTCCGTTTCCGGTTGCACCTGAATCAGTTCCGCCATGACCGGGGTCTATAAAAATTTTAACCATTCTCCATCACCTCATTACAGCATATGATGATATTCAAATGGTGCTTGTACGGCTGTCATTCATAAAAAAAAATGAGAAATATACCCAACATTTCCCGGAAAATAAAAATAAATGGTTTGTCCTCCCGTTTCTGCTGAATACAATAAGAAATGAAAAATATTTCTCGGGAAAGCGCAGGATTCAACATCATTCCCGAAGAGAACGGAAAAAGTGACAGATAAAGAGGAAAACGGGTCTCATGATGATAGGCGGATGTCACGGAACCGCTTCATCATGAGTAAGATAAAGAGAGAACAGAGAGGTGAGCATGTTGGAGCGCGCTGTAACCTATAAAAATAACGGACAAATTAACATCATTCTTAATGGCCAAAAGCAAGTGCTGACAAATGCGGAAGCTGAGGCGGAATATCAGGCCGCCCTGCAAAAAAATGAAGCCAAGCACAGCATTCTGAAAGAAATTGAAAAAGAAATGAACACATTAGTGGGTATGGAAGAAATGAAACGCAACATTAAAGAAATTT
Source organism: Bacillus sp. FSL K6-2865 (assembly GCF_040311405.1). Taxonomy (NCBI): domain Bacteria; kingdom Bacillati; phylum Bacillota; class Bacilli; order Caryophanales; family Bacillaceae; genus Bacillus; species Bacillus sp. FSL K6-2865. The sequence continues at coordinate 1,831,420 of NZ_CP152036.1, forward strand.
ACGCGTGGATATTCGTCAACCAAAAACGGGCCGAACAAGGGCTGAAAGTCGGAAAACAAGCTCTTCATATGATGTTCAAAGGGAACCCCGGCACCGGGAAAACCACCGTCGCGAGACTGATCGGCAAGCTTTTCTTCGAAATGAACGTGCTTTCCAAAGGACATCTGATCGAAGCGGAACGTGCCGATCTGGTCGGTGAATACATCGGACACACGGCGCAAAAAACGAGAGATCTGATTAAAAAATCGCTCGGGGGCATTTTATTCATTGATGAAGCATACTCACTTGCAAGGGGCGGAGAAAAGGATTTCGGTAAAGAGGCGATTGATACGCTTGTCAAGAACAAGGTTTTAACTTTTATGTCACTACTAAGATTGATATCCCTAGACCAGAGAGCAATTACACATACCAATGGCAACAGTACTCAGATAAGCTTGAACAAATAAAAAGACTTCATTTTGATGAACTTAAAACGGTGGGGGAAATATCAAAGGAGCTTAATATTCCAGACTGGAGCATTTTGAATCTTTTTAAGGCGAAGAAAGTGGACAAGCTTTCTTATTCTGAATTGTCAAAGAGGAGAAGAGCAAAGGACTTTGATCTACTTTACGATCTGCATTTCAACAAAAAAATGAGCCTAAAAGAAATTGGCCGGAAATATGATTATTCACCTCCCTATATCCGTCAAGTTTTTAAGGATCAAGGAATCAAACACTTGGCGTTTAAAAATCAGAATAAGAATTAAACTGGAAATTCGTTTTGTATATCTGGGTAAAGACAACAGCCTAAATTCTGAAGAAGAGACAGAGATGATGCTATCTTTAAAAGAAAAGTTCTGATAAAATCCTCATTTTAACGAAACATTTTTAGATCAGCTTGCTTATTAATCTAATTTAAAGTATTCTAATTGATGTATCATAGGGGTTTAACAGCCACTATAGACCACAGAGTCCCTCACAGCGCTCTGTGGTTTTTTATTTAGATAGAATATACCCAAATAAAAAAGAAGCCTCAGAGGGCTTCAAAATGATTAATTCTTCTCACATGCAAAGTTGTCATTGTCGCGATCCATTTTAGATGTATAGGCAGGGTGAGTGCTTGGTACTCCATGCGGATATTTCTTTCTCAGCTCTGTGCAGTTTGCAAAGTGTTCTGTTCCTCCAGCAGAAGGGGAGGCTTGTGCAGAGTTAGAAGAGCTACTTGATGCTGAACCGCTTGAGCTCGATTTATGTGTCTCGGATTGGTGTGTTGTAACTGACTTTTGAGCCGGCTTAGATACACTTACTGATTTCTTCGGTTTCGTTACGCAGCCATTAAATCCTTTATCAGTCGCATATCCATTCTTACTCCAAATCTTCAAGTCTTTATCTTTCGCAGCTTGCTCATCTTTCTTATACGTGTCTAAATACTTCGTGTTTGGCTCATATACATAAGCTACTCGTGCTAATCCTTCTTTAAGCAGTGTTTCTTGTACTGATTTGCCATCTGCATAAACGTAAGCCAACATTCTGCCATACTTGTCTGTACGATCTCCTTTATCAAACTCCAGTTGAAGCTTGCCCTTGTTAACTAGCTGTTTATTTCGTGCCGAAGCATCTTCACCATATGGTTGTACGCAAGAGTTCGGTTTCTTAGTCTCGGGAGTGTCAACAAGCAAGTAACGAACAGTTTTAATTTCGCCTTTATAGTTAACTTTAATCGTGTCTCCATCAACCGTTCTGTTAAGTGTTACATCGACTAGCTTTTTCTTACTGTCAGACGCCTTTTTATCCGACGAATCCTTCTTTGAAGCATTTTCGGCTTTTTCATTTTTGTCATTTGATTGAGTGTCTGCCTTTGTCTCTTTTGCATCCTTTTCTTCTTGCTGCGTTGTTTTAGCTTTATCTGAATCTGTTTTATCTGTAGAAGCAGAATCAGATCCACACGCAGCCAAAGAAAAGCTTAGAGATAATGCGCCAATACCTAATAACCATTTCTTCAATGTAATTCCCCCAAATTGTTTGTTCTGTCTCTATATCGGACAAACCTTCCTAATTATAATTATAAAACCAAAGATTGTAAATTTAATTTTAGGTAAACATCTGATTTTGAAAATCGAAGAACCTAAAAGTATGGTAAAATTTAGATAAGATTAAGTGGAAAGGGGACAGATATGAAAGTATTTGAAGCATCCTCGTTAATCTCAGCTGCGGAGAAACGAGCAAAAGAATACGATCAGATTAGAAAACAATTTATTAATCTCAGAAAAGCATTTCAAGGAATGGCTGATCTAGATGACAGTGAGTTTTCAGGCAAAGGTGCTGACAACATTAAAGCCTTTTTCCAAGATCACGCAGGGGTTACTGACAGCTGGCTTGACCTAATAGATATGAAGATTGCTTTTCTTAACAGTATTTCAGGAAAAGTAGCTGATGCGGGACTGTCCGATTCGTTTGTGGAAGAGTCATTTTTAGAACATGAGTTGATTCATGCGAAGAATAAATCAAAAGCCATCATGCAAGAGCAACGTAATGAAATGAGGGATATTCTTAATGAGATAAGTGATATCATTCATCTAGATGTTTTCTCTACAGAGGATGTCGATCAAAAGCTGGATTCAGCAGACAAGAAACGGGACAATACCATACACAAGCTCGGAAAGCTCGATCATGATCTAACGAAGGAATACGCAGAAACCGAGGCAAACGAACATTTCATTCAAGCAGATTTTCAACAGCTCCAAAATGCCACGGGTAAGGGGAAAAATGCAACACCACTTCACTATAACGCCAAGGCGTACAGAGAAAGTGACATACATAAGAAAAAAGGCGAGATTGCAAAACACTCAGACACATATTTAACGTTTAAGAAGGAAGAAGCGAAAGAGCGGGAGATCAAGGAACTGAAGAAAAAGCTCGCTGACGGAGTAACTGATCCGGATGAGTATTTGGAAATCGCGAAGAAGATCGGCTATGAAAACCTTGAACCTTCCCAGCAGCAATATGTGATCCAGCTTGAACAAGCAAAACAGATGGAAGAAGCCGGAGAGGTGACTTGGGATATATTAAAGGGAGCTGGCCTCGGTCTTTATGATGTCGGGAAAGACACGGTAACCGGTTTATGGGACTTCATAACCGATCCGGGAGAAACCTTGTCAGCACTGGGGAATGCAGTACTTCATCCTGTTAAAACATATGATGCTGTTTCGGCAGCAATCGAGGAATCGTATCAAAAAGATATGGTGAACGGAGATGCTTACTCCAGATCAAGATGGGTGACATATGCTGTTGGTTCAGTGGCTGTAGCTGTTTTTGGAACCAAAGGTGCAGGAGCCATTAACAAAGCAGATGCAGCAGGCAAGGTCATAAACAAGGTAGGGCAGGCAGGGAAGAGAATTAAGGACGTCAAGATTCCAGATTTGCTTCCGTATAATCCTAAGTATAAGCTTGCTCTAGCCGATAATGTACCATACAATGTGGTTGACAGCCAAAACCTTAAAAATGAACTTTTGACCAATGCAAAGAAATTAGATGAAACAAGAAAGCCATTTACAGGTCAGAAAGTAGATGTCCCTTGGTTAAATAAAGAAAAATATGAAGCATACGAAATAGACGGTAAGGTAAAAGTTAAAGGAGAGCCTAGAGATGTAAGCCGTAGGGTATATACAATGAAAGATATTGATCTTAATCAAAAAAATCGTAAAGGCCTTACGAATCTTCAACTTATGAAAAATGGTAATGCTCCGTTTGCTAAAGATGGCACGCAAATAAATTTACATCACTTAATTCAAGAAGAGCCTGGCACTATGCTAGAGATACCTGAAAGCTGGCATAATAAGTACAGTGATGTTTTGCATGGATTAAAAGGGAATGGACAGAGTTTTAGAAATGATCCTGTGCTTGATAAACAATATAAAAGTTTCAGAAGAAGGTATTGGAGATGGAGAGCTCAGCAATTTGAGAATCATTAAGAATAAGAGGTGAAAGTTTAATGGATTATTCGAAAATAAAAACTTTCTTTGATGAAAATAAAGAAAATTCAATTCTCACGGGAGGAGTCACTGGAGATCAAATTAGAGAAATAGAAGAGTATCTCAATGTAACGCTTCCAGACAGTTATAAATGGTTTTTAACTGAGTATGGTTCAGGGGGAGCATACGGAACAATGATACTCGGATATGACTCTCACGGTGCTGAAGTTGTCGAACAGACCAATGAATATAAAAAATATTATAACCTTTCCGATGGTCTTGTAGTGATCGAATATGTAGATGAATTTTCTTATTGTCTTGACACTAACAAGATGAAAGGTGGAGAATGCCCAGTCATTCTTTGGGATAACCAAGAGGGATATGGTAAACAAGTTGGTAGCACATTCCTAGAGTTTTTAATAGAGGAACTAGAAGAAGCTAAAGACGACTGGATTGAGGATGAAGACTGGGACGATTAAGCAAAAGTATTGCACTTGTGTAATGGATGAATAAGAGACCGCAGGATTAAAATCTATAAATAATGGTTTTATCCATAAAACAAATGTTTTGCAAATTATTTCAATGGTTTCATTTAATGTGTTATAATCAAACTGTAAAATACAGACTGGTTACAGTGTATTTCTTTAATAAGAAATGCATAAAATAAAAAGACCAGGGTGTTGGTAGCACCCCGGCTCTGTACAAAAAGCTACCCATCAAAGGGCTTGCTCAGCAGTTATTCGTGATAGACCTGTCCCTTCAGGATTCCAGTCTCAAGGGAGGTCTATTTTTTATTTATATACGTCAACAGGGCGATTATAAACGACCCAAATGCAAGCATTAACATTAATGCCTGAAATGTTGACATAAGCATCACCCCCTTTCGTAGGGGATGAGCAAGACTCCCTTGAGTGAGCAAACTTAATGTACAGGAATCATTATACACTAATTCCAAATATATGTCTGTGATTGTAGGAGACAGATTACCAAGCTGAAACAGTCAATTGAAAATCAAAGTTTGATGATTAAGACAATATCATGTAACCTTTATTGTATAAGTGCATCTTGGCTCTTATAATTTTAAATTGTTGAAATTAACTAAAGGAGAATCTGGCGTTGGAATTTACTTTAGCTAAACAGGTTTTAAAGTTTTCATTAACAAGTGGCAAAAGGGCAGAAATAAATGTGCCTCCAGTGCTCAATAAACAAGACATTAAGATATTAAAAAGCCAATTAAGTGTTATGGAGATGCAAACAAAAATATCTAATGAAGATATGAAAAGAAAAAGGATTAGAAAAACGAAAATAAGCAGGATATAAAAAATAGCCCGTCATTTGCGTGATCCGAAAGGAAAACAGTGCTTTATGTTGGAGTTTTTAAATGTGAAAATAAATTACTATGTCCCCCCTTACAAGCATACATTGTGATATGTAAGGGGGGATTTTTCTTGCCTAGATACCGGAGCGCTCTTCGCAAGAGAGGGCCTTTGCCTTTTCGATATGTGCTTCTTCTGTCGTTTGCTTTTTTTATCATATCGACGGTCATCAGCCTCTGGATGATCAACTCCTCAATCAAACCGGTGCTGATGAACATAGGAGAAATGGAAACCAAACGGGTGGCGACAGAGGTCATTACGGAATCCATTGAAGAATACATGTCTCACAGCGACAATGTGAAAGATATGGTCGATATGAAAACGGATGAAAACGGAAAAGTCACAACGATGGATTTTAATACACAAATGGTCAACAGTATGAAGGCGAAAGTGACAAAGCAGCTTCAGGCTCATCTGAAGGAAGCGGAGTCGAACAATAAGCAGCATGAAACAGAAAAAGGCGCGAAAACGGCCGATGAAATTATGATTAACATCCCTTTAGGGCAGGTCACGGGAAACAGCATTCTCGGAAATCTCGGGCCGAAAATCCCCGTGCGCTTTAACCTGATCGGAGATGCGTTAACTGATGTGAAAACAAAAATAAAGCCGTACGGCATTAACAATGCCCTGATCGATATCAGTATTTTTGTGGAAATTAAAGTAAAGGTCATTATTCCGTTTGCCAGTAAGACATCAGTCGTGACAAATAATATACCGGTCTCCATTAAAGCGATTCAAGGAGAGGTGCCGCAGTTTTATAACGGAAGCGGCGGATCAGGTGTGACGCCTTCCATTCAGCTACCGAATGAAAAACAAGAGAAATCCGGAGCCGATAAAGACAAATAAAGACACACAGCTGCCAGAAAAGAATGCGGCTGTGTGTTTACTTTTTCCTGCGGATTTCTTTTAGCTCTTGGAGAGAATTCAATGTCTCGACTAGAGAAGACCATAGCATAGGTGATGAATAGTCATTTCCAACAATTACATCGAACTATTGTTCTTGTTTATATTGAATAAAGAACGTTTGTTCTGTTAATATTAGATCAATAAAGGAGTGATTCAAAATGCTTAGAGATCGAGGGACGATCAAATGGACTTCCATGATGCTTCCAGAACATTTAACGCAATTAAAACAGGACTTGTTAGATGTTTCGAAAATGGAGAAGCCATCTTTAGATGAACAACAAATTGAGGAGATTGACATCTTGGTTTCTGAAGCAATGGCGCTGAATAAAGAACTGAAGTTTAAACTCTTTAAAGAAGGAGTTGCCGAGGATTTAATCGGCACAGTTCAATATCTCAATTACGAACAACACAAATTACATTTAAAAGATCAACACGATCAAACCGTATACATCACCATGAATGACATCATAGGAGTTGCTTACAATGATTGATTACTCACAGTTTCCACGTAAAAATATACTTTGTGTAGATATGAAATCCTTTTATGCTTCAGTTGCAGCTGTAACAATGGGATTGAATCCAATGACATGTTATCTCGCTGTAGTTGGAAACACGGATAGACAGGGAAGTGTTGTCTTAGCAGCATCTCCTGCACTTAAAAAAGATTATGGAATCAAGACTGGCTCCCGGTTATTTGAGATTCCAGATGATCCAAGAATTCACATAGTAAACCCGCAAATGAAACTTTTCATCAGAGTTTCAACTGAAATCACTAAATTGTTTTACAGGTTCGTTCCTGAAACATGTGTACACACTTACTCAATTGATGAATCTTTTTTAGATGCAGGAAAAGAAAATCCAGAAGCCATGGCAGAGGCAATTCAGAGCAGTATGAAGAGAGAGTTTGGCTTAGTTTGTACTGTTGGTATTGGTGACAATATGCTACTGAGTAAGTTAGCTCTTGATTTAGAGAGCAAGAAAACAAAGAATGGGATTGCACGGTGGAGATATGAAGATGTTCCTAAAAAGCTTTGGTGTGTTCATCCGTTATCTGAAATGTGGGGAATAGGAGGGAGGATGGAGAGGAATTTAAACCGGATGGGGATCTCAACTGTTGGCCAATTAGCTAATTATCCATTAGAGCTGCTTGAAAAACGCTTCGGCATTATGGGCAATCAGCTTTATTATCATGCCCATGGAATCGACCTTTCTGAAATTGGAGCTCCTTTGATGCAAGGGCAAATAAGCTACGGGAAAAGTCAGATATTACTTAGAGACTATACGAAGAAAGAGGATATCAAAGCAGTCCTCTTGGAGATTTGTGAAGAGGTTGCACGGAGAGCGCGAACGCATAATAAAGTAGGGCGCACAATCAGCTTGGGAATTGGTTACAGTAAAGATGAGTTCGGCGGTGGCTTTCACAGAGCTAAAACAATTGATTTACCTACAAATATCACAATGGATATTTATCGAAATTGCTTGATGTTATTTGATAAGTTCTATACAGGCAAAACGGTACGAAGTGTTTCAGTTACCTTATCCAATATTGAAGATGATGTAAATCAACAATTAAGTCTGTTTGAAAAAGATAATGAGAAGAGAAGAAAGCTTGGATTTGTTATGGACGGGATAAGAAATAAATACGGATCTAAAGCGATATTACGAGCTGTTTCCTATACACCTGGAGGCACAGCTTTGTATAGAGCAGGTTTGACGGGTGGACATAAATCATGAGAACAGAGAGTAGCTCCCTCTGTTCTCCTTACAAAGTCATTAGTTTTTTACGTTTCGGCTCTTTCAGCAACCTTGAACGTATCATTTTGTTGTTGGAGATAGGAAGCACCCACTGTTCCGGCAACGCCGAATAATAGAACTGCACAGATAAATAGTTTAGTTTTCATATTGCTTCTCCCCTTTTGATTTGTCTTCTTGCTTCATTTGCCAAACGATAAAATTCAACTGCACCCCAAGCATCCTGTTTTCCAGTGAGAAAATCTGCTACAGAGACACCATAGCTTTCCATGTCAGGGTATATACTTCTTTCTTCGAAGAACTCGAATGTTTTCCTAACTAAGTCTAAATCATAGTTCAAGAAAAGTCCTTTAACCATTTTTAACTTTTCAAGCACCATTTCATTGTTATGCCGTTCAGCCAACTGTTTGGCCTGTTCATAAAATTTTTTTGCGTTTTCAATGTCATTTTGCCTTCCCTTTAAGAAGGAGATAACAAATAATGTTTTAGCAGCGTAATCATGATTTTCCGGCTCAATGATTTGAAGTGACTTATTAAAGTGAAAAAATGCTTTATCAAGTTCTTCCATTTGATTATAACATAATCCAATATTAAACAGTGCTGAACGCATCAAATGCCCACGATTCTTTTCACTTTTGTTTAGCTCTACTGCTTCCTGATACGCTTTGTATGCTTGCTTTAAAGCTTCATCAAACTTCATACTGTCCAATAAATTACCAAATATGACGAATTGACAGCGTACCTTTTGTACCCCGTATGTAGGGTTACCGTCAATAACAGGTTGCTTTTTAAATATATCGTAAGCCCTCATGGCATAATTCATTGAAAAATAAGTCTGTTTCATGTGGTAATACACTTCTGATAATTTAAAATAAAATTCAGCTTTTTCAACTTCAATATCTTCGCTCTCGATTGAATCCAAATATCTCTCAGCTTGTCTATAGTGATTAAGGGAGAATGCCAACTCCTTTTGTCTAAAATAGAACATGCCCATGAAAAAATAATAGTAATATTCGAGCATTCCTGTTAAGTTTTCATGACCTTCATATGCTTTTAACTCACCATAATTTTTCTCAATGTCTTTTATAGCGTTAGGATACATATATGCCAACATTAACTTATGTCTAAACTCAAGCAGGGAGTAGTATAGTAAAACATCTTGATTTTCTTCCATAATTTTTATTTCCTGCATAACTTCTTTCCGCATTTCTTCTGCTCTACCGACCCAATTCTTTTTAATAGCCACATACCAATGATTCATCTTTGTTGCTACTAAATCATAAGGAATGACCTTTTCACTCTTCAAGTCCTAAACCCCTTTCATATCCATTTTATTATATAGTTACATTAGAGGAAAGAAATGTAAAGGGGATTTGAGTGAAAATTAAAAACAAATCAATAATTCGATTTTGAACGAAACGAAAAAAATACCCTCCTCGTTAGAGAAGGGTACGTGATCAGTTTGCTGTTGCTTTCAGTGAGGCAAGCCACTCATCTAATGTTCCTGAGAAACCTTGTTGAACAGCTAATTCATATGCTGATTTTCCATCTTTACCGGCAGCGCCAGTAGCACCTTTAACCCCGGTTGCACCTGTAGCTCCAGTGTCGCCTTTTTCACCTTTTAATGATGCTAACCATTCCTCTACAGTTCCTGAAAAACCATTGTCCACTGCAATATCATAAGCAGACTTCCCAGTGACAATTGAGACATTAACCATCGGATTGAAGAAACTCATTTATGCGCCCCCAAAAAGTTATATGTTATTCCTGACTCAGAAATCTTGAAGCTTGTGATAGGTGAATCATGAGCGTCCATTTGAAAGCCTTGCCCAGCTCTTAAATAGATAGGATCGCCACTATTGATTGATACGTGGCATTCCTGATCATTTAAAAAGCTGAACTTATAGAAAGAATATTTAATCGTCCATGTATCAGGTGGGGAAGGGATTACTTCATGGTTAGACTTTGACTTCTCAAGCATTGGACTCCCGATATATCCAGATCCTATTTGCATGACCAACAATCATTCCTTTCTTAATTAAAAAAGAAAAAAAAGGGGAGATGAAATCCCCCGAGTTATTTTGGTTCTGTGTATTCCATTGCTTGATCACTATCTGAGATACCTGTAGTGGTTGGATCCACCACAATTCCCATGGCAGTTAAAAATGTCAGCAGTGCATTAAATTTCTCAGTGAGATCATCACTAAACACAGAAATATCGTATCCAAAAGCTGATGCAATTGCTTGTGCAAACAAAAGAGTTGCAGAGAAGATTGCAACCAGGAATGTTTTCTTTTTAAGTCTTACTTTCCAGTTAATTTTAGTCATGAAATTCGCTCCTGTTCATTTTATTTAAGCCCAAAATGTATGAGTAACCAGGCTGCGACAATAGTCGCAATTACACTGGGCAGTACCTTAAACACAAGGTCTTTAGTAAACTGAGAGGGATCAATTTTGCGAGTAGAATCAGAGCGTTCCAATATTTCAACTCGATTGTCCAGTTTTTCATATGATTTACTCAGATTTTTTAAACTGTTGCTCATTTCGTTCAGAGTGCTGAATTGTTCTCTCGATTGTGCTTGAGAATCCTTATTAATTTCGACTTGCTGCTCAACAAGCGTAGCAATACGACCAATAACATTTGTTCTTTCTTCAAGAGAGTCAATTTTGTTATCAGTGTGCTTAGCTTTTTCTTCAAGTGCACTTAATCTTGAAATGGTGCTTTGCTCAAAGTTATCCATTTGTCACCAACCTTTGATAAAATAGAAAGGTGACATTACATCACCTCCTAAAATAAGAGGATAATCATTGATATACCTCGATCAACAACAATCCTCAAAGATTTTTAAATATATTTAGATTTTTGACCCGAACTGTCCAGAGATGTAGCCACGTCTACCTTTGTAGATAACTTCCCAATAACCCTTAGCATTGTTCGAACCTTTCACTGAGCCAGAAATGTTGACGGTATCACCTAGCTTCACAGTGCCGAGATTCTGTGCTTTGTTTTTATCAGGTCTGTCCATTACGATTGCAGCGCTTTTTACACCGACAATTTTAATTTTGCCTACAGATTTGATACCACTGCTTTTAGGCTTAGAAGTGGATTTAGGCTTTGGGGCTGATTGTCCAAGCTCAGCATCGCTTTTAATGTATTTCACATTTACGTATCCGCTGTATGTAGCACCTTTGGAGTTTGTATATTTGATATATCCCCAACCGTTTTGAGTTGATCCCTTTTGATATTGGACAGTGGAGCCTTTAGGAAGAGCGAGTACAATAGAGGAGTTTGCATTGCGTTGGGTTCTCACATTAAGACTGTCAGCGATAACTGTGTTCTTAACATAAGAACCATTTGTTTTAACGACTTTTGTTGGCTTTGAAGATGAGGAAGAAGTATTTCCGCCGAGTGCTTTCAATTCAGCAGTAATAGCAGCTTTAACAGCATTCCAACGTCCTTCATCAAGAACTCGATGCGGGCAATACTTGCCAGACCAGTCTTGATGCTTTTTAACTCGATCTACGCCCCAGCCACGTTCTTTAAGGAGTTGTGCAATAAACTTAATAGCCAACGCTTCAGCTTTTCTATAGCGTTCTCCACCCGACTTGGAGTAGCAAACTTCAACACCGATTGACTTGCGGTTTCCAGTCCCGTATTCACCATCACCACAATGAAAAGCATTTCGGTTTGTTGGGAGTCCTTGAACTACCTCTTTATCGTCTACAGCGAAGTGATATGATACTGTTTCATTATTATTTCTCATATAACTGATCTCATTATTTGCGCTTGCGTCGTTTGCTGTATTGTGGAAAGTAATATACTCAGCTGTCATAGCATAGGGACCTTTGATTGAATATTTTTCTGGGGATACTAACATTTGTCTCGCTTGAATAGCCATATTAAACATCTCTCCTAAAATTAAATTTGAGCACAAAAAAGAGAGAAGGGGACAAATCCCAATCTCTCTTTATCTCACGTATGCTCTTGTTATCTCTGTTTTTGGATGTTGTAAATTGAATAAAATTTATATTTTAACTAGAACATAATCACCTCCTTTAGTTTCAAAGGATTACTTAATTAAGCATATAGCAATGCCATAGCCAAGCTTGTCTGAATATGGAGTTACAATCTCCATAGCCTTCCAGGAGTAAAATCTGTCTTCTGTTTTTGTGCCGATGCCATAATTGCCTTCAATCCGATCTCCAACAGAAACGGTGTTGTCCACTTTCACATAAACCTGTCCAAGCAATCCTACTATATTCCATTCAGGGCGTTCTTCACGAGGGACGTAATCTATTTTTTCAATCCACTCAGGGTTTACTTTAGGCAGTTTCTTAACATCACCGGTTTCTGGGTTGACCACATCTTCATATATGTATCCACCGAATTCATTCTTTAAATATCTACCTTGCCAGTGAATATCAGCTCCGCCTAAAATAGTCCCTGCAGTTTCGGAAATTACTCCGTGTACATCTTCACCTTTTCTCGCCGGGCGAATTTTAGCTCCTTCAAGAGTGACAATTGTTCCTGTTGGTATTGCTTTTCCGTCTAGGCTTTCAAAATACTCAGCGTAATCACTGAAAGTGGCTCCGCCATTTATTTTGCCGGTAGATGTTATGTCTCCGTTCCAGGAGTTTAGCATCCATTTGATATTCGCTCTGGACGGGGTAGAACCATATCCACCAACCACCATATAGCGATCATTTGCACCGAGTTTGACTCCTCCCGAAGATAAGATAGTTCGTGAGACATTGTCGCCTTCAATGTGGGATTCGTTTGAAGACATGACTGTGCTACGCGAACCGCTAACGGAACTTGCTCCGGAAGAGGAAAATACTCCTGTTCTAACCCCAGTTGCTTTTGCTCCACCAGTGGTCCCTATAACAGCAGAAGCTTCACCTGATACTTCAGGTTGTCCAGTAGACGCTGCTATTAAGCCGGTGCTAGATTTGGGTGCTCCAGAAGAGGTTGCAATCCTTGTTCCGCCTTTTATATTATTTGGTACAAAAGTGTAATCAACTCCTGCAATTCTGGCAGCCTTTTTGTATTTTTCCACTGAAATTCCCATAAGGCTTACCTGAGAATTAGAACAATATACACCAATACTGTCAGCTTTCCCATCACCTATTAAACTTGCATTAATAAGCTTTACATTTTCTGTGCCACTGCCAATACGCACGCCGATTCTCGCCGATTCAAAACAATTCACATTTGAAATATTTACATTATCTGATTTTTGATCCCCACCGTATACATAAATGTCAGCTCCAGATGTTTTGAAGTTAGAAATAGAAAGATTGTTTAAATTGATGTTTCTTGATTTAAATTGTGTAGCGATTGCGGGATTTCCTTTGTAATCATAAAAAGGGTCTCCAATTGCGTTAAAGTTTGAAATGTTGACATTTCTGTAAGCTGAGATTACTAGTGCTCGTGGGCTCAACTCTTTATAAAGGTCACTAAAAATTGGGGACTTCGCAGTACAGTTAACAACATTAATGTCGAATGCACTAGTGGAAATTTTATCAGAAGCACGATGAAAGCCGATGTGTCTAAAATCAAATGCACGAATGTCATTCTCTGAGTAGCAGTTGATTAAATTAACGTTTCTTGCTGCAGGCGCTCTATTGTGGGCTTTAACTTCAAAACCTCTGCAGTTTTTTTGACTGTTGCAGTTCACCAGCCATACGTTTCTAGAACCGTCGTCGATTTCAAAACCATTTGAATTTGATGAGCCTTTGTCATGAGCAGACCCATTGGCATTGTATGCGTGACAATTAGTGAAGTAGATGTATTCAGAATAGTGAGTTGTGAAGCCATCGTCACCGAAATTAGTTGCAGTACAGTTTTCAATCCAAACATATTTACTGCCCTTCGGTTGATAATAATCAGCGCCATCTGAAGAAGTGTTCCAAATAGGAGAGCTTACATCAAAACCATGAAGACCGGGATTTCGGGCATTGACGTTTCTAACCCGAACAAATTTAGAGTTAACAATACCCACACAGTTTGCATTTGTCCCGTTTGTGATGGTGTTATCCTTTTTGTCTAAATTCCAATCGAGGTCTAAGTCTTCAATTAAGATATATTCGTTTCCGTTAGTATAGTCACTGTTGGTAAGAACGCAAGATGTTCCAGCAGCTGTAGGATGAAGTTTGATAATAGACCCTGATCCAACACCATAGAGTCTGACATAAGAGGGAATATGCAATCCTTGAACCATATAAATACCTGCAGGAACAAAAACTTCTCGCTTCCCACTTGCAAAGGCAGCTTTAAAAGCTTCAGTGTCATCAGTGACACCGTCACCCTTAGCTCCAAAATCCTGAACATTGACACTTCGTCTGATAAATTCATTTAGGACTTTATCAACAATTGTTGCACCGGATGCAGGGATTTTTGAAATGTCTCCAATAGTGTTTGTGATATCTGTTAAGCCAGAATCGACTGTACTTATTACGTTTTTAATATCCTTAGAAGCTTTATCAAAAGCCTCTTGAATATCGTCTGCAGTATATCTAATATTATTTGATTTTAACCCGATAGCATCAATGGGTATCCATTGCTCTGTTTCTTCGTCCATATAACCCATTGTGTTTACAGGAATTAAATTGTCGTTCAATATATACTCCTCCTTATCCTTTTCTAATCCAAACCATACTTCCGTCAGGGGGTTCTACAGAAGGTTTTATCCTCATCTTTTTGGGAGCATTGTTCGTTCTCAACCATACTGACCTGATGTTGTAAGGCTCTACATAGCTAGAAACAATGTTGAAACCATCATACTTATCTGAGACGCTAATATTTATCCAGTCAAAACCATCCCATCGATATTCAATGCCTGTTTCTTTTACAGTGACAGTCCAACCAATTTGAGGGGAAGGATAAGTGCTTAATAAATCCTGATAGGTGTACACAAACGGCAAGTAAATCTTCCTAGTGTTCTCAACTACATACTCATAATCTGATGTTGCTTGTCTGCACCAATTTGTTATTTCAACACATCGCTTGGTGACACGTTCACATTCAGCAATACGTTCGTTGATACGAATAATGGCATCTTCAGCATCATCAATTAAGCCTTGAAGTGTTTCAATGACCATATTTCCTTGCCGTTTAATCCAAATTCTTGAGGCAGGGAAGAAGGATGCACCTTCTCCTTGATATGTAAAAGTAAGTGATTTGCCTTCATTTGAACCATTGAAAAAGACAACTCCCATAAGGTAATCAACCTTAAAGTAGTTGTCTTCTAATTCACCATCTTCAATTTCTCGCCATTCTTTACTGTCACCACTAACCTCGACTCTGTACTCACGGTTAGGTACTTCTGTAAGTAAGACTCGACCATTGTAAACAGTTAAAGTTTCACTATAGCTTAAATAAGGGTCATCGATTGAACCCTTCCTTTTTTGAGAAAGGGTAGGGTCGTTATAGAGCTGAGGAAAATCCAAACTAAATTCACCGTCCTTTCTTATTGTGTAATTGATTTGAGCAATTCTTCCAAGTGCGCGACTCTCTCTTCTAAACTCTGCAGTCTTTTCTCTCTAAGCTTTTTTCCATTTACTCCTAACAATTCCCATGATCACTATGTATACAATCGCAATACCAACAGTTACATCCTCAATTTTTATAAAAAAGCTATTCAAAATTATTAATAAAAACGCTAGTACTGACGCAAACCAGTGTATAGATTCATATTTTTTGTCACTCATTGCTGATCCCCTCACTCTTTCTGTTAAACACTTTATATACCAAAATCCATCATGACACAATTTCTACTATGGGATCAAGTGGTAAAATGGTATATAATTTACAAGGTATTTTTAAGTAAAAAAGGGGTATTTTCGTATGAAAACGGTCAAGTCTTTGCATAAAAGTCATCTGTTTAGTGGAAAAATAGTCCATAGAACATTAAAATTGAATGATAAACATCAAAAAAGGAGATGGCCATGAAACTAGATGGATTAGAAATTCTTCATCAGAATATGAAAGAAAACAATTTGGAACGTGTGAAGTTTGATTTTAGAAAAAACGGAAAACTTTTTAAAGTGATCTTCTTAGCTGATATTGACCCATATAAACTTTTAATTGGTGTACGTTCTGAATTATTTTGCCTTTCCGTGTCTGTAAGTACTGACTATGATATAAAGCCCTCTATTGACAGAGACCATTATAAGGCTTTAGTTGAGATTTTAGGATTACAGTACGATCCGAATAATCCTTTTAAACCAAAGTACTTTTTCGAAGAATTAAATATTCAGATTCCTGAAAGGGTTAATGTTAATTCAAGAGTTGCAATTCACGAAATAGCTGAATTGAATCGTCCAGCTTATGAAGATGGAGAGAAGATTTATTTCAAAGGGTGGAAGGATAATAATATCAAAGGTGAAAAAGTGCAAAATCTGCAAAAAACTAGAGAGTGTTTAGGTGAAGAAGCCTACCAAATCTGTAAAGAACATAATATTAGTAGTGTATGGACGAAGCACAAGGCAGAATCAAAAGAGTTCTATTTGTATAAAGTATAAACATTTACAGTTATTTATGAAAGTTATACAAACATGTCTTAGCCGAGAATCATTAAGGGAATCTTTCCTCATTTTAGAAGGAAATAACCGTTTTTTGTCGAATAGTATAAAGTCCTGTTATTCTAAGATGATGAAGAGGTGATTACTTTGACAACAAAACAATACATTCCCTTAAATGAATCCGGTAAACGGCCGGTTCCTCAAGCTCCAAAAGTTCATAAAGGCAGTAGTGAGACAAGGTCGGGTCGGAGAGATACTGCGTCTGCACCAAGACCGCCTCAAAAATAATTACTTAATAATATGTTCGGTATTATCTAACTCATTAACTACCAGCCCTGATTTGGTATCAACATAGGTTCTTTTAACAGGATACTTATATCTTTCGTATGCTTGTTTCCATTCATCAGGTTCTTGTAAAATTAATGCACGTTCCGCCTCAAAAGGGCGGGACATATTTGAAATAGCTCCATACATTCTGTTATCTGGATTATTTAAATAGTACATTTCTACTATCAGAGAAGGAGTCTTTTTTTTCTTTTCATTGTCACCTTTTTTGTTTTCTTTAAAAGCAAGAAAAAAAGTGTCCCAAATGGACGTGGTCTCATCTAAAACAACCATATTTCTAAACAATCTAATTTTGTTAATCACCCAAAGGAAAATGTTGTATAAAGAGACTGCCCAAATAGCTGAGACAAGCAAGCTTGAGAATAGTGTTATAATTGTAAAGCAGGTTAAAAAGCGAATATCCTCGGCGTTGTTCTTAATATCTTCCACAGTCTTCATGTATGACCACCATTGCCCGCTCTTGGCAAGAATATTCATAACCCATATGTTTATCGAAGAAACAGGAATCCACAATAAAGCTGATAAACCAACAAGTTCACCAGCATTGTGTTTAACTGCTGGATTTATACCGAATATTTGTATCCAAAAGTAAGCTAATAACCCTGGTAAAGAAAAAATGAGTACTGAGATTAATTGTTCCATTTATTTTACCCTCTCCTAATTGTTAATTTAATTTATTATAACCTACATTACGGAGCGACTTCTTTATATTTCCATTGTAAAATCAAAAAAAGACGCATCCAATAAGGATACGCCTGTTTATTGTACATGCCTATATGCTTCCCAGATATACTTGATGTTTAATTTATTCCCTCTTTGATTACTGTCTGAGCCTGTTATAAATCCTAGTTCATTTATGCTTCCGTAGGTAGAGTTTCCTCCAATTAGGGATATTCCCATTTCATTTACCTGATACGTATAACCTCCTGTCTCATCAATTAATAGCATGGAATCATTAGAAGACACTGGCCACACTTTCACATGTGTTGGAGTGAAAGGCAGCAATATTTGTTTACTAATTGTTCCATCACCCACATACGTTCCTTTAGCCATCTGAGGAACATCAGAGGATAGCGCATATTCTGAGTGTAGTTTACCCCCAAGAAACTCAGCGTTGCCATCTATGGAACCTGTAATGATTCCTTGGTCATTACGTACAGGTATTGTATTAGGCGTGGATAGCGTTGAAGTCGTGTAACCATTTAATGAATCAGCCGATCCCGCAGAAGACACAATCCACTCTTCGCCATTAAAAAGCTCTTGTTTATTAGTCTTTGGATCGATCCAAATCGTTCCCGCTTCTGGCGCAATGGGCTTTGTCTCTGTAGATATTGTATAAAGTCCGTTAACTTTTCCATCGAGACTTCCTTTCACTTCAACGGAATTAGAGGGGAGGTAGGGGTTTTCTGATTTAACACTTGAGACTACAATGTCAGATCTAATATATCCATCAGTAGCAATATTGGGATCAACGCTTCTATATGCTTGTACTCCAAATGTGTAATACTTGTTAGGAGTAAGGCTTGTGAAAACCGCTTTACGTTTTTCTCTATCAACAGTCAAGCTATTTTCATGTGCCATTGTTGCTCCAAACATGTATTGATCCGGTAAATCGCTGGCATATGCAATTATTCTGAAGCCGTCTATATTATTTTTATCAATTGTGTAATCATCGGGGTATTCCCACTCAACCGTAATGTCAACAGAACCGTTATCATTTACAATGTGTGACAAAGTTTGTTTAGAGGATAGGGTAGGGGGATCAACAGGAGTAGAAATTTGATCATTTCTCTGCGTGAAATTGTAATACACTTTTTCGTAGTCCAGTTTTCTTTGATTAAATTCGGAAGCTGCTTTTTGAGTTTTGTATCGGGACTTGATTTGTTTATCCAGGGCACTTTCTGCACGCTTACCATTCGTTATTGACAATGCCATAGTTGAATCATCATGATTAATGACAATCTGCGTTATCGTTGCTTTTACATTTATGCCGAGCTCTTCATTGACAACCTGAACGATATCCCCTAGATCAAATTTATCCCAATAAAATTGATGATCAATGCACTTGAAGAAGTTGTATACGCTAAGGTTTGTTATATTAATGGGCGGAGAACTTTTGGTTGCCATTTCTTTTAGACCAGCTTCATATAAATCAGATTCATCAAAGATATTGTCATTCGTCCAGGTATCTTCATATGTGATCTTGGACAGTTCACTCATTAGCTTTTCCCCGAAAAAATTCTCTTGGGATAACAATCCTCTAAGGTTTTCAGTGTCAGTTGCATTTTTCGCAATGCTGCTGATTACATTTTCAATTTCTTTCTGGTTTTTGTTTACCTCTACAAGTTTATCACTCAGTTGTTTGTTAAGATCATCAATTGGATCCTTTGCGCTCTTAGCAACTTCAATCTTATCTAAAATCTGTTTTCTTTCAATTTCAAGTGCTGCTTTTTCTGCTTCTAATTGCGATCTTTGATTATCAAGTTGTGTTTTTTCATCTAAAAGCGCTTTGAATCGTGTTGAATTCTCATTTACTAGCACATTGTAATCTAATATCCGATGTGCCAGCTCATCACTTATTCGTTCACTTGACCTTATTACATTTCTATTTTCATCGCGTTCAAAAGGATAGAGGAAAAACGAAAAGTCATCTAAATAGGGCTGTCCTGTTGGATTAACTGAGTTAATGCCTATTCCGTCTTTTCCTACAACTCTAAGCCTTGTAACAACTTCTTCTAGGTCGTCCGGATCTGAAACATCAATCAAAAATTGCCCTGGTTTAAACTTTACATGTTTAAATTCGCACAGCTCTTCTTTCTTATGGAAGTGAATAATTTCATTCTTAGTGTCAAACTTCAATGTTGCATCAAATGTTTCAGCGATTTTAAACAATAGGTCAAGCCGGTTTGTGCTAGTTTCATCGAATGAGCGGCGTTTAATATTAAAATCCTCATAAACATAGCCGATATTCCATCCAGTTGTTTTTAAACAATCCTTAGCAGCTTCAGTTAGATTTCGAGATAAGTTTTCATACGCATCAATTTTCTTTCTGTATAGGAGATAGTGAAGACTTTTACAGCTTACTCCTATCCGTTTAGAATCGCTTGCTTGTTTTCTATCCACGTTCGTAATGACATACCAATGTTCTCCATTTTTATAATTAGCTTTAATCAAGAATCCCACTTTAAGAATATCCGCAATATGATTGCGTTTCTTGACATGACGTTTTAGAATAGTTGTCGGAATTTCAAATGAAAGTTCATTATAGCCGCTCCCAAAATTTTCTGTTGTGGAGGCGGAAAAGAAGGGGAGGACGTTGGCTATTTTTATTTTATTTGTGGTTGTTAATGACAGCTTTAATTTATCGACCTTAATATTTCTATTTATTCGTTTTCTCATAAGCCAGCCTCCGTTTAATTGTGTGTGCATTGATACGTGAAGGTTATGTGACATCCGCCTTCGACTTTAACTCTATTTACTCCATATACAAGCCACAAATACTCTTCATTACAATTTTTATATCGTGAATTGCCGTATTTGTCTGACTGAATGGTTTCATACTCTCCATCAATCATAATTTTCTCCCCATCTTCAAGGTTGGTTATGGTGAGTGGTTCTCCATTAAAGTTAGAAAGATTGGATAAGGTAATATCTCCGTTACCTTTTTTAACTATTGTGATTTCAGGGGTTATTTTAATTCTGCCCGTGTTTCTTATCTCAACAGTTTTATAGTCATTAACGATTTGATGTAGGCTAGTAATGGGACTATATTTATAAGGGGAATCACATCTCATGTTTAACTCTAAATACCCTTCTTTCAAGCCGTTATGAACTATTTCAGTCACATCTACAGGGAGACAATAATAAACATAGTCTTCAGGCATAAAGGAGAGCGGCTGATAGTAATCAACATCCAACCAATCTACAATTTCACTAATTTTCTTTTCATCCCATGATTCACTCATCCAAAAGCGGAGTTTGAGCTGTCTCGGTTCTCGTTTCACTCCTTCAAAATGCGGTATATCAATACCTGCTACTGACGTCTCATTTATTGAGCGGCTGCTTAAAAATTCTTCTCTAAATAAACCGTCATCAACCGAACAATTGACTATGCCAAAGTCGGTTGATCGTCTTCCGTTATACATGAAATACATTTTTTCACGAAACATAAGCTACCTCCAAATAAAAGAGCCGATCCTAAGACCGACTCTAAATGATTAAAATTCCATGCCATATTGTTTTTGTCTTTCGTTTAGTTCTTTCATTACCTGATTAGTAATCTGTTTAGGATCATTAATCCCGTGTAATGTAACATGATTGTTGAATACAGGGGAGATGTTTTTGGTTGTTTCCTTAGTATTATTGAGTGTCGAAATCGGTTTACCAATGCTTTGAATAGTCGGGATCAAACTATTAGAAAGACTCGATTGGTTAATATTCGGAATTATCGATGGAATAGAGGTGATCCCTTTGTTAATCAAGGCTGCTAATTTCCCACCTTGTCCCCATTTAGGTGTTTCATTATTCAAATCGTTATCAGACAGATTGCGAACTTGCTTTACAGTTTCAAGCATATTTTCAGTATCTGTTTTATTTAGGATAAGCTCTTTATCATGAAGGAAGGCGAGCTTACCTGCACCTAGTCCTGTTCCTGTATATCCGCCTGATGCAAAAGAAGATACCTTTTTTCCAGTTTTATTGCCTTTGGTCACAGTATTAAGGGCGTTAGAAGCTTCTTTAAGCTTATCGATCAGGTTATTAGAGATACTTTTCCCAATGGACTCCATATTGCTATTAATGAACTTAGAGAATTCATTCAGTTGTTTAGCAATATCAGTAATCTTCCCATCCATTAGCTTTTTCTCAAGTTCCTTAAATCCACGCTCATCATTTGTCAGGTTATCATATTTTTCATTTATGGCATCCTGATCTTTTTCAAGCTGATCCTGCAGCGATTCTTTTCGTTTGCTGTTCTCACGATCTTTAAGAAACTCATCTAAATCAATCTGTTGTTTTTCTAATTCCTTTTTCAGATCATTATAATCAGACTTGCCTTTTTCGGAATCATCGAGTGCAAGCTTGTTTAGCTTATCTTGTATTTCCTGAATTCCATCTTGCTTCTCTTTTAACTGTTTTTGAAATTTAGCTTCATCATCAGTTTTATCAATCTCATCAATCAAGTCTTGTGTAGCTTTTTGGTGCGCTTTTAATTCGATATCACGCATCTTTTCGTACATCTCTTTGTAGATGGAGACAACTTCATCAGCAAGAGATTTATAGATGTCCTTGATCGATTTTTTGGTGTTATAAAGCTCAAGATTATAATCTTTCTGCTTATCTTTCCAATTTTCGATTTCCTCTGTGATTTGTTTCTGGATGTCAGGAAAGCCCTTTGCTGCTTTTTTCTGTTCCTCTAATTGCTTGATGTATTTTTTGGACTCAGCCTGTTGTTGCTGTACTAATTTGACTTGCTGACTGTAGTACTTAACTTTGTCTTTGTCTTCTGTAGTCATCTGAATCTTGTTGTCAACATCTTTAAGCTTGGATTCAGTTTTCTTGGTTGATTTCTCTATACCGTTAAGCGTTTCATCAACTTTAGATTGGATGAGCTGTCCCTGAAGTTCTCTTACTTCTTCTTGGAAATTGATGAGATCAATCTTAGCTTGTTTTAATTCCTCAGCAAGCTGTGCTCTTTGAGCGGAATTCAGAGTTTTGTTTGTTTTGATTTCTTTTTCAATAAAAGAAATCTTCTGGCTCTGAATCTTTTGCTGTTCAGTTAAAGCTTTTTTCTGATCGTTTGTATACTTGCGGAATTCTTTACTGTCGCTCAGATAATGACTAGCGAGGGCTTTGTCTTTAGCGATTCTTACGTCAAAATCGCCAATACGCTTGTCAAATTCATCAAGTTTCGACTGAACGATTTCATATCTGAGTTCTTGTATCTGATCGTTTACTGAGTCAATGTCACCTTGGAGGGAGAGGAGGTCGGATTTAGCTTGCGCTATTGCTTGTTGTCGTTCTGCTTCGGCTTGGGATGCATCTGAAATAGATGTACCGACACCTTTTAAATACTTCTCAGGGTCAACCGTCTTTCCGTTTTCCTCAATTTGAAGATGAAGGTGATTTCCTGTTGAATTACCCGTACTGCCAACTTTACCAATGGTCTGGCCAGCTTTAACAGTTTGACCGGCTTTAACAGAAGGGGTATCAAGCATATGCATATACTTAGCAACTTTTCCGTCATCCTGCTGAATGACAACCCAGTTACCGGCAGTTTTACTATAACCAGCTACTTGAACTTTACCACTTTGCAAAGACTTAATTGCAGTACCGGCTTTTGCGGCAAAATCTGTCCCTTTATGTGGGGTGGATCGGTAAGCGCCATCTTGCGCATTATATTTAGAACTTATTCTAAATGAACTGTTCTTCAGATAGTAGCTTGCAACGGATGAATTAGCAGAAGTCATTGACTTGGTGTAGTTGGACATGATCTTCTGAACATAATTCTGTGTTTCCTTGAAAGGAGGGACGCCACCATATTTAATTACATTACCAGGCCCTGCGTTATAAGCAGCAAGTGCTTTCTCAACATTGCCACCAAATTTACTTAGTTGTTGGGCTAAATATTTCGTGCCACCCATAATGCTCTGATAAGGATCATAAACATTGTTTACACCTAAACTCTTAGCTGTGGATGGCATCAACTGCATCAAACCAGCAGCGCCGGCTCCAGAACGAGCTCTTGCATTGAATCCTGATTCTTGCTGAATCACAGCTGCAATTAGCGCTGGATCAACACCATATTTACTTGCGGCAGAATTAATGTAACTGGAGTATTTACCGGAGTAAGAGCCACCAGAAGATGAACCAGAGGAAAGGGAAGAGGTAACTATACCGAATTGTGCAATGTTCCCTGACTTAATTTGATCCTTGAGGAGTTTGGCTTGCTCCTGCATAAGCTTTTTCTTTTGTTGGAGAGCTTTAATTTCTTTTTGCAGGGCATTTCGATAACTTTGAGAATACTTTGGATAATCGTTTACCTGCTTATTGTACTTTTCAACTTCAGCGTTGACTTTCTCCAGAGCTTCCTTGTATTTATCAGCCACATACATAGATGTTTTAATTTCCTCAGAGGCTTTATCGCTTGAAGAAGAAAGGTCGTCAAGAGATGTTCCTGTTTCGGAAAGGGAAGTTGAAGCCAAATCGGCTAGTTTATCAAGCTCTTTAAGCTGATCGGTGATATCAGTGACCTGGTTTAAATCATCCTGTGTTTTCGGTAGGAACTGCAGCGCACCACTGTTCCCTTTTTTTAGTTCGTCGTATATCTTTTTCTTGTTGTCTTCAAGCTCAGACTTCATTTTATAAGCGTCTTGAACAGTCTTGATAGCCTGAACTTCAGACTTATACATGTTAATCTTTTTATTTAATGCATTAGCTTGATTAATTAAATCTTGTCTTACAGATTGTTGCATATCATTGTAAGCTTTGAGTTTGGTATCTCGAAGCTTAACAACTGCGTTTCTGTTGATTTTTACAACACCATTTTCAACTGAAATTGCATCAGCAAGATCATGTTCTTTCTGAATAAGCTTCATGGCTTCTGTTGCAGATATGCTTTTACCTTCAGACATTTTTTCAAGGAGGTTATTTAAAGGGGAGATGCTGTCAGACATAGTGTCATAAGCTTCATTTTGAATAGCAGATATAGCAGCATCATTTTGCTTCGATTCAACTAAGTCATCGATGATTCCTTTAATTGCTTCAAAATCACCTTTAGCCTCTTTGAGCTTGTCAGATAAATTCCCGACTTGCTCACCTAATGCATCTACACCTTCACCATTTTCATCCCAGGTTACTTTTGCAGTTTTTGCTGAATCATTTGTAGAGTCAATGGCTTCTTTTAAATTGTCATAAGAGAGAACCAAGCCATTATTTTTGTTTTCGCCAGTCATGTATTGATTGACGAGTTCTTCGAGGCTCTTAGATGCGGAAGCAAATCCGTCTTTATCACCAGAATTCAGTGCTTCTTGTATTCTTACCAAGTCATTAGAAACAGTTTTAGAAAAGGAGGTTAGTTCATCAGCACTGAGCTTAGTAAAATCAATTTTGCTAAATGCATCGTTAATGTCTTTCTTTATGTTTGGGTCAATTTTTATTGAGTTATAAGCGTCAACTGTTTTCTGAACTTGTTCCCTTATTTCAATTTGAACACCAGATAGACTTTGACCCAGTCTTTTGGCTTCTTGTTCTGCCTTAACACCTGCATTTTTGTAATCATCATCACTAGAGAAAGGATTCTCCAGGAAAGACCAAACAGATTTACCTTTTGAGTACGTATTTGCCATTTTCTCGTACTGATTGATCTGTTCTCTTAATTTGTCAAATTCTTTGAGCTGGTCTTTGAAATCACTTTTAGTACTTGTTTTGATATCTTCTTTGTTTAATTTGGCTAAGTCTTCGGTGTACTTAATGGCATCCTTTAATGCCTCATTGTTTTTAATAATAGCATTGCCCTGAGAATCATAACCAGAAACCAGCATAGGAAATGTTTGTGCTAATTGTTGTGTTACTTGTAGATATTCTTGTTCTTTATCAGGTGATAAAGAGCCTGATTCCTTAGCTTTTTGAAGGTCTTGATATTGACTTATTAGTTTGTCAGTTTCATCTTTATTCGTTGTAATTGCTTCAATACTTGTAGACTTTGATTGCTCAAAATCCTCTTTAGCTTGTTTTAGCTTTGAATAAGATGATATAAGTTTTTCAATTACTACCCCAAGACCAACCATTGCAGCCATTGGAAGAAAACTACCCGCTAAGAATGCTCCAGTAGTCATTGCTACTTTTTTAAGCCCGGCTAGGGACGTACTAAACGCAGTTACAATTCTATTCCAAATAACTGTTTTGGCAGACGCAGTAGTTACACCTACAGTTACAGCATTAAAGTTGAGCGCTAAATTCTTAAGAGTGGCTCCCATTGTCATTCCTGAAGTAAGTGCACTTGTACGGAGGGAAGTGTTGAAAAGCATAACTGCAGCTGTAGCGGCTCCTATAACTTGGGGAAGAAGTCCAACTGATTTAGTTATTTGGGCACTTATTTGCATTAAACCTTTAAGCGCATCTGCAAAAACAACAATGCTATCTGATATGAAAGCTTCACTTGAGGCAACCGACATTTCTGTAAATGCATTTGACAACCTGTTTAATCTTGCCTGTAAGCTGTCTGCGTATTTCTGTTGCTCGCTCCATGCACTCCCAGCGGAATTAGCGGCAGTCGTTGCGGCATTCTGGGCAATAGAGAAATTATTCATCATTGCATTAAATCTTGAAAGCTGATAAATACCGGCTACGCCTATTGAGGTATTTTGCTTTTGAGCATCACTCAGAGTGTCCCATTTTTCTGCAACTTCGCCGATAAGGTCACTTGCTGACTTAGCTTCTCCACCCGCAGTCTTTACAGAAATTCCGATCTGTTCTAAGGCTTTAATTGAGCTATCATTGTTTCCAATTCGTGCGAAAATCGTCTTTAATGAGTTACCAACAATGTTTCCTGATTCACGAGTGGTACTTCCAATTGCTGTAGTGTATCCAATTAAATCATTTAATTCAACACCAAAAGTAGAAGCAGTACTTCCTGCTTTTCGAATTGAGTTGGCTAGATCAAGAGTGGTTACAGCATAGTTGTTATCTACTTCATTTAGCTTATCTGCGACTGAAATAGAATCATTAGCTGCAATATTGAAGTTTAACATTGCGGCAGTTAAAGTGTTAACTGTGTCGTCAGGAGTCAAGTCAGAGACGTTTTGAAGTACCTGAGCGGTTTTTGTTAGAGTGGACAGTTCACTTTCATCGAACCCCATTCGCCCGAAATCGCCAGTCATTTGGAGTATGTCAGTGATCTTGTTTGAAAGGGTGTCTCCTAGGTTTATTGATTCCTCGAGTAGCTCATTGTACTTATAATCAGGCTCACTCATCACACGTCTGATGTTTGTCATTAGAGTATCAATTTCAACAGCCTGAGATACCATTTCCTTGAGTCCAGATATAGCGCCGTAGAACAAAGAACCAGAGATTAAATATGTAGACATACTTTTGAAAGCTTGCGTTAGCTCCGCACCAAAAGACGAGGCTTGACTAGCTGCTGCTTGCGCATTTGAAGCCAATTCCCTGTATTGCATGTTCAAGCTTTGCATTTGAGCTCTGATATTGCTTCCGCCGGCACTTACATTAAGGCTATTAACTGCATTGAGGTACTCTTGGATAGCTTGTCTATTTCCAGCGCCCATCGTATCGCCATAACGCGTATTAAGGTTTTGTGCGTTTACCTGCGCTTGGCGTTGATAAAGCTCAATAGTTTTTCGGAGTTCATTATTTTTAGCCACAGCAGCAGACTTATCATCGAGCATTTTAATTCTGTTTTGTAATGCTTCAATTTGTTGTGCTGTTTGAGCAGTATTTAATTTCCGTCCAAGGGAAGAGAGGGTGGTGTCAGTTACAATTCCTTGCTGTCTAAGTTTTTCTAAATCCAGCTTTAATTGTTCAATAGCTTTTCGTTGCTGATCATAATTCGTTGTAACTTTTGCCGTTGTAGCGTTTGTTTTTG
Source organism: Bacillus sp. FSL K6-2865 (assembly GCF_040311405.1). Classification (NCBI taxonomy): domain Bacteria; kingdom Bacillati; phylum Bacillota; class Bacilli; order Caryophanales; family Bacillaceae; genus Bacillus; species Bacillus sp. FSL K6-2865. Next base: position 1,858,871 of record NZ_CP152036.1, read on the forward strand.
GGTCAGTTGTATAGGTAATATCGTCAAAGCCATTGCGGTTCTTTTGAGTAACCCTCGTCGTTTGTCCTTGAGCATTCTTTTGCTCTGTTTTCTTCTGTGCCTGACCAAGCTTTTCTGTCGCTTGAGCAAGCCTGTTAACTTCTTGCGTTTGTTCACGTAATGATTGATTACGATTGTCTATGGTCTTTGTTTCTCGCTGAATGATTTCGCCATTTTTCTTATATTGCTGCGTCAGCTTTTCGACAGTGCCATCGGCATTTCTGGTAACCGTTGTGGTTTCTTTAACTGTTTGATTGAAGGATTTGAGATGTTTTTGATAAGTGTCAACTGCAGAGGAGAAATCGTTGAGAGTCTTTAAAGCAGAGGCATCAATATTGGTCTTTAAATTGAGGGAACGAAGCTTTTTCTCTAGAGATTTAATTTGCTGATTTAACTGTTCGACAGTTTTTGAAGAAGTATCAGTTTTAGGTGTGAGTATGATCTTTAAATTTTGACTCAAATATAGGTCACATCCTTTCGAATAGGGGAGAGTGATTTTTAGGGCATATAAAAAAGCCACTCATTATTGAGCGACTTTGTTTGCTTTCCGTATTGCTATCTCCATAATCCCTTGCCATATTTCAGCCTTTGATAATGCATCTTTAACTTTTGGATCATCCTGTTTAAACCCTTTTACATTTTCTAGGCCAAATTCATCTTTGCTTGGCAGAAAATCAAATCTGTAAATAGGGGAGGAGAAATCATCGAGCTTTAATTTTAAATCAATTTTTTTGAAGTACTTTGTTTCTGTCTTATTAGAAGATAACCCACCAACTAATGCTCCAATACTTCCTGCTGCTAACCCACCAACAACAGCACCTGCTATTTGACTTCCTTTGGACACTTTTGTAACTGTGTTATCATCAATTGAAACCTCAGCTTCAATGATTTTTTCAAAGGGTATAATTTTTTCTTCTAGCTCTCCATTTTGATTGAACATATGGATTGCAAATTTATCTTCTGGTTCAACCAATGTAAGTTTTGTTGTTTTATCTGGATTTAAAATGCCCTTGTACTGAGCAGGGAAGTTCCCGGCAGTTTCAATTTCAACCAACTTTTTTTTCTCAATTTCTTTCTGTTTGTCTGTTCCAAAGTCTCCAATTATAAAAAAAGCAGCAATGATCAATAAAATAACTATTGCCCAGATCATCCAACCACCACCAGTATTATTTTCCTACATTATACCATGATTTCCAAAAGTGTAGAACCAACAAAGGGGAGAGTCACTTTCCTTTTTCGGACTTAATCTGCTCGAGTAACTCTTTAAAATATGTTGCAGTAATAACAATATCCCTATCCTTTCGTACAATGAAAAGTAGGAGAAGGCAAATGGATGTTGCGATTAGAATATACCAAAGCAAATTAAAACTAAACATAATTCTGAGAGATAGTAAGCATGTTCCTATGAGCACACTTCCAACTGTCCACATTTTTGTATGATCGAAGGATGCTTCAATTCGAGTCATACGAGAAATAGCTAAAGTTAAATCTGATGAATTAAGTGATTTCAGGATTTGAAATTTGCGTTTTTGTTCTGAGTAAGGTTCGCCGGAGTGGGGGAATTCCTTTTGTATATATTTGATTAGGTCACGACTATCCATCTGTACTAAATTGTGTTTAAGTATGGTCTTATTCATATTTTTCACCTCTCCATATTATCGTCAAATATGGAAATAAGTTTAAGGTTTTATCCATAAGCAAAACCCCTCAATCGAAGGATTTTGATTCTGCATAAAAGAGGCATTTCATAAAGAATGTCGCTAAAGCAAATCAATTGATATGTCTCCCAACAAGCTTTTCTTAATCTTTCCGTATTCAAGTTTACCGGTGTTTGCATTGTAAACAAGAACTTTACCGTCACTGATCTTGGATTCATCAATCTGTTTAGACCCGAATTGATTCTTATCTGCTTTAGTATCAAGCAGCCTAGTTAATTCAGCTACAGCTTCGTTCAATTCATTAATTTGCTGTTGCATATTCTCAATTGAACTTTGGTAAGGATTGAAGAGACTCATAATGTTTACGAGAAGATTTGATTCTTTTCTTCTTTAAAATCACGAAGGTCGTAATGCTTAATTGTTGTAGACACGTCATTATGCTGTGCAACATATTTACTCACGAGCTCAATCTTAATTTTCTTGACTTCAAGAAGGTAAGTAATACAGGAGGCCTTAAAGAGGTGAGGGTTAATGCGGCGACCGAGGATATCAGAAAGAACATCAGAACAAAAATAGTCAGCCCAACCCTCTGACATTTGTCTTGGTTGGCCACCGTACTGTGTAGTAAATAGATATTCATGGTCATATCCCCGTTGTTCATGCCAAAGCTTCAAATATTCCAGAGCTTCTGTGTTAATCATGTAGTCGAGGGGTTTTCCTTCGCCTTTTCCTTTTCCGAGAACTTTGTGAGCCATGACATAAGATTGGCCTTCAGGTATCTCATAATTCAGGATTTCGGTTTTAAACTGAATGATTTCAGCTCTTCTGGCACCTACATTAAAGGCAGTAGCTAACCAAGCCATCCCCAAATAGTTTTTATCTTCTTCAAGCACTTTCATCATTGTTCTGTATTCATCGTAAGTAACCTTTACTTTTTCATACGTGGTTGTTTTAGGGATGGCAGGGAGACCTCTTGTAAAGTTCCTGAATGATTTGTAATTATCGTCATCTTCAGCAACAACATTTTCAATGTAGTTATTTAAAGAAGATACTCCAGCCTTTTTTAAAGCTATTCCACTTGAAGACATCCCTCTATTTTTCAGGAAGCTTTGATATCTGATGAAATCCCTTTTAGATATTTTGTAAAGCTTCTTCCCATTCAAGGAATTGTGCACCCACCAGAAGAACTGACGAAGAGAGGAGTTGTATTGCTTCCTGGTTTTATCTCGGAATGAGTGGGCGTCAAGAAACTCTTGAGTTAAGCTTCTATGCTCGTCATCAACCTGACCCCACATTTCATCCGTGACTTCGGGCAACTTTTCGGCTCTAGAGCGCATCATGTTTTGTTTTATTTCTCTGGCCATTAATACACCACCGTTATTCTGTTTTAATACCACTTGTATATAAATCTTTTTTCATAGCAGCAACCAATCGCCCATCTTTTAACGATTCAGCGGTATTCTTCATAAATGGGCGAGGTTTTCCATAACCATAACCGTATTTATCTGGATACGTATATCCTTGACCAGTCTCAACAACCGTGGCAACATCCTTACCGTTGTCTTCACGAGTATTGTCTAATGAAATTCCGTTAGATTCGTTTTGAATGACGAAGGAGTCCTTCAAAATAGACGTACGTTCATATGCAAGAGGGTCGTATGTGTCATATACATCAGATTGCACATGCTCTTGACCCGTTTTAATCATCGTATTTTTTGTGCTGGATTGCTTTTGAACGGCTTGCTTTGCGGCAAATTCAATTAGTGCTGCTATTTCTTTTATGTTCTTGGCCATTATTCAGCCTCTTGTTCATTTTCAATCTCTTCGACCTTATTAAGGATAAGATCATTTATTTCTTCTTGAGATATGTTTGACAGTTTGTCTAAATTCTCTTGCATCATCTTTGTTGCTTCTCTAAATTTCTTCATGCTTTCTTCAGGGAAACTACTAATAATCAATGGGAAAAATTCAGAGTCCACAAGCTTAACAAACCACTTTACTTTGTTTTTGATATCACTTGGAATACCCAAGTCTGTAAATTCTTTAATTAATGAAAAGAATCCCCATTGAACAGGATTAATATCTTCAAACTTAATTCCAGCTTCTTTTGCCTCTTCTTGATCCGTAATTAATTCAGTAAGCATTTTGGTTAAGCGGGTAGGGGAGAAGTAAGGGTAAATATAAACATGAACGTCATCAGTAAGTTGCACTCGTTCTTTCTTGTCATATTTGCTTACACTTTCTTCGATCAACCCAAGATTTAATTTTTTCGATGCCATCTCATTTCCTCCTTATATATCCTCTGAACTCATTAAAAAAGACACCTCAAAAGGGGAGAGGTGTCTAAATAAAACTTGTATTTTATTTATAATCTTCTTTTAGAACTTTCTCTGTATAAGATGGGTTATTTGTAAAAAGTCCATCAACTTTCAACTTAAGCATTTTGGGTGTGAGTGTTCTTTCTCTATCAGCATTAAAAAACACATGTACTTTCATATTGTTTTTGTGGACTAAATCAACAAAACCTTTATCAACCAATTTGGCATTAGGCCCAACAACATTTGAATATTTTTTTATTTCGTTTAGCTTTGATTTGCTCATAGGCTTAATATCTTCATCTTTCAAAAGTTGAACAAGAGGAACATCGCTGTCTAGCTTATGTAACTTCTTTAGACTTTTGTCACTAAATGACTCTAAAACAACTTTGTTATTAGCGATTAGTTTATATTTAGAGAGTATGTCAATTAATTTTTTCTCCATTACTAATTTGCCTTTGTTGTTTGTTCTAGTCTCGATATAATATTTTGTAGTTTGTCCAAATTTTTTAATGATCTCTTCAATAGTTAATATCTTTTGTCTTTTTCCAGTACGTAGCTTTTTAATCTGATCTAATGTGAGATCCTCAACTTCTCCTTTGCCGTTTGTGGTTCGATCAACAGTCTTGTCATGGTTTGCGACTAGGTGACCGTCTTTGGTTTGTCGTAAATCAATTTCAATGTAGTCTGCTTTTTCTTTTATTGCTCGTTCATAGGAGAGCAGTGTATGTTCTGGCTCAATTTCCGAGGCGCCTCTGTGTGCAATCATTAGCGGCTCGTATTTTTTACTGCTTCCTTTCCCATATCCTAAAGCTGATGAATCAACTTCGTTAAATGAACATCCTCCTAATATGACTAAAGCAATAGTTAATGTTGTAAAAATTATTATTTTCATGATCTAAAATTATCATAATTAGGCAGTTGGTTCAATATATTTCTTTCCAACAATTTCTTCGTACTGTTCTGGTGTAATTTTGCCTTTTACTACAGCTTGTGCTACGCGATATTCATCCCACACACCATTACCGTCATTGTAATAATCTTTTATAAGTTCATACCAATTCATTTAAAGTACACCATCCACCATTAGTTGATATGTTAAGTCGCTTAATTGTTTTTTAACTTTTTCAGCTTCCGATGGCTCTGGGTCAAGTGGTTTTAAACTGTCAATGTATTCTTTCGATGCGGACTCAACCCATTTTTTTGTTTTAGGATTGAATTTGGGAATATAAAGACCATCGGATGGAGCTATAGTAGTGCAATTATCAGGAAGCGGACTATCGTCTTCAAGTACAACAGGGGATTCATAAATATAATTTTCGTCATATTTGTATACTTGCATCATAATATTCTCCCTACACGGCCTTAAAATTAAAACCGAAACTAATGTAATCATTGGGTTTGGAGGTATTTGTACAACTTTCTATAATAACTCTTCCTTCAGTGTCAACAAGCGTTCTGTGAGTCTGGGGTATGCCTGACATTCCTGCTTGGGAAGCTACACCAGCCCACTGAAACGCTCTTCCGGGTCTGTAGCCTTCAGGTAAGGTGAATGCTGCTACTCCAAAACCGATCGTTCCTTTTGCTATAGCGCCCTCTACAAAAACAGTCCCTGTTGCATCTTTTGTATACCGAGTTTTAAACACTGTTTGATCTGTAGAGTTAACATCAGTGTAATTAACCCATCCGTTCTGTAAAGTAGGAGTGTACCATGTCGTAGAGGAAAGCTTGGTATCAGTATAGGTTTTAGCTGAGTTGAGTGCAGTATTAGCTCTGGATTGCGCTCCATCAGTCGTTTCATGTGTTTGCCACGAAGTCCAAGTTAAATCGCTTTTTCTAAATCGGAAATAAGTATGAGTTCCGTAATATGCTTCTAAAGCAAATTGGGCTACTGTATCACCATAATTCATGACAACCAAATAGACATTGGACAAGTTAGCAGGGGAGTGAAGCCCTTGGTTAGCGATTAAATAAAACCCGGAGGTAATTAAATCATTGTATTCCGTTTTTTCGGAACTGTCTTTGTAGATTATCTTTCCATCATCGGCAGTGAGCTTGAAAAGTTGAGCAGCGTTCCATTTATCCCGATCAGACTTACTGATATGAACATTGGTGTCATTCAGATGATCATCAAAATCATTTTTAGCGGCTTGTTTTACATTGTCTACATTCCCAAGCCCAACCTGTTCAGCAGTAACCTTGTGTGGGTTTGATTGATCGTTAGTATGGTCAGCTAAAAAAGACTTTGACCTTGCATCGGAACTGTTCCAATAACTGCGCTCATCCTTTGTGATATGTCGATCGAGGTCTGCATCGTGAGCGTCAAAATCAATTTTCGCTGCTTGCTGAATGTTATCAACCTTAGACAAACCAACTTGGCTTTTAGTAACTGAATGGGGATTTTTCTTATCGTCAAGATGGCTATCAAAATTCACTTTTGTAGCCTGCTCTTCATTGAGTACATTTGATAATCCAATTTGTTCTTTTGTAACTTGATGTGGATTCTCATTGTTTTGAATGTGCATTTTCAAATCGAAATTCTGCTTTTCCATGAACTCATCAACTTTGTCATTCAAGCGTTTTTCATGATCTGACATATGAGATTCAGTTCTGAAAAATTGATCTTTAAGATTATTAATTTGCTCATTGTTTTGTTTGAGCTGACCTACAAATTTACTGCTACTCATTAACTCACCGCAATTCCTTTAATCGTTATATCTCCATTTACGGAAACAACCTCAACCATGAATTTGAAAACCCCCGCAATATCGAAATCCCAGTTTTCATTTGTATTCAATGTCCCCGTACCTAATTGAAAATCAGTTTTGTTTGTTCCAGCAATTTCTGTCTTTTCACCATTTTCATCTACGGCAAAGAATTTTATTTCTCTTGAAGTTGAGGAACCAGAGATCTTAACAGTAATATCCCGATAATGTGATACTACAAATTCTTCACCTTCAGACGGGGCAGTTGTTGCTTCGTGGAATGTAAAGGTTGCTTTATCTGGAATGGTTTTTAAAATATTTTCATCGGTTTCTGTCAACAACTCCACCTCCTAAGTCTGTTTAAAAACTGACTTTTATTTAAAAAGGAGAGGGGAAATATCCCCTCAAATTATTTAGCTTCAAATATTCTTACATCTCTGTCAGTACCGTCATTAATCACATAGACATAAAGTGTTTTGCCAGCAGCAACAGGCACCGAAAAAGGTTTGTCACCGGCGGTCAATGGGATACCTGTATCAGCAGTTACAGTAGAGTTTCCAATGTAAACCGTGCCTTCTGCGGGAGGATAAATAGTAAGTGCTGTTCTGTCAGTGATGCCTGCAGTCACTTTTTGGGCTGTTGAAGTAACAGTGAATTTATCCGTTTTAAAAGAGGAGAAACCGGGATCTCTTTCATTCAAGGTCACCGAAGGGGATTGTACTTGAATGCCTTTGATAGCATCCAAACCAGATTGAGGGAAGTCAACTTGGAGAGGCTTTTCTTGTGATTTGAGATGAATGTCAGTTACTAAACCACCGTTTCCATCATCTCTAGCTGAAGATTTTACGCCATCGAAATCATTAAGTTTTGCTGCCATTAAAAATCACTCCTGTAAAATTAATTGCCAACGTCTACGGATTTAGTTTGAGTTTCTGTATCAGGGTCAGGATCTGGAGTGGCTGCATTATCATCTCTACTCGCTTCAATAACAACAGCCATCTCATCTGTGTCAGTATCGGCCAGTGCTTCAAATTTAATTTCTGGAGCTAATGCATTACCGTTTTCGAGGGACATTTCAAACTCACCTGAAGGGGATACGTTAGGGAATTGAATGTAGATATCGCTATAGACCTCTTCGGTATCAGGGTTATACGCAATTGTACGGTACTCAACTTCATATCGCTCAGAGAATTTACTTGCTTTAATAGCGAGCCGTCTGCCGATTTTGTTAATCTGATATACGGCTGTTAATTTCTCTTTTGTACCAGCAAATCCAGTAGGGATTAAATACGTGCCATCTGTAGATACAGGCGTCTTATAAGTTAATCCTTTTTTGTTGAAGAAGGTTACATCACTTACCGGTTTACCTTTCAGAGTAACCGCATTTTTGTCATCAACAATTAGACCATGTTCACGGTCAAATACCTGAACTTTAGCTTCTTCTTCAATTGTTTCTCCTTGTGTCATTGCCAACCATTCAAGGTCGAAAAATGCATTCTTGACGGTAAGATTGATTTCTTTTTCAGACTTCAAGATGTAAAGTGGTTTATTCCCGATACCACCACGAAGTTTTTCTTCGGAGATGGCTTGGGAGAATGAAGCTGTTTGTGCTTCTGCTGTGAATACAAGCTGACCATCAGATTTTCTTCTGAAATAAACATCAGCTGTATCTTGAATAACTGTTTTCATCTATAGATTTCCTCCTTAAAATAAAAAAGAACAGCTTTTAGCTGCCCTTAAAACCTTTGGTCTCTTTCATAAACTTATCTCGGCTTATGTAATGTTTCTCTTCCTCAAATAAATCAATGTGTTTATCCCAGTTCACAATGTTTTTACCTGCTTCTGGTGAAACTGTAGCAAAGAGGGTAGAAGTGTCATATTGCTTGAATTGAGCAATCCGGTGATAAGTCATATAAAGTTGAAACAGGGTCATGTCATTAATGTCTTTATAAAGATAGCCTGTATAAGTTGACACTGTGCTAATGATATCTGCCATATTAACTGGGTCAACATCTTGACTCTTAACTCTTTTACTTCGTTCATTAGCTTTTTGAATCTCAGGATTGGAGCTTATTTTTTCTTCCTTCAAACAACACATTTTTAACACAATATCTCTAATGGAATCGAAGTTGTCTGGAGTAAGCTTATCCAGTATTTCTTCTCCGTTGAACATTTTAGATAACACTGTGCTATAGGCTTCTTGAAAATTAGGAAGGGTACACGAAATTTCATAAAGAGTCATTTTTTTTAATTCAGCAATAAGCTCATCAAGTTCCCCAAAACGATTAACATCTTCTTTGCTATAAACATAGATGATCTCTTTTTTGGACATTTTGATTAGCCTTAAATAATTGGCTAACTGACCATACTCTTTAACTTTAATGAATCTGCATTCACCAAGTTCTGTAGAGATAGGTTCTCCAGTAATGAAAAACTCCATATCAATCATTTCATAGCTCCGAAAGTGAATATTAATTTGTATCCCAAATATCCTTCAGGTGCGTTCGATATGAGCAGTCTTGTGTATTTAATATTTTTACCGATACCAGCAAAATTTTGATTGAAGAGCATGTCACAAATACGATCAGTAATTTTCAGGTTCCTGAATTCAGTCTCTTCATAGGTGTTAATGTGTGTATAAACATCAATCATCAAATCTTGATCTAGCAGCATCACACTTTGGGTTGAGGGTTTAGGGATTCCATTGCCAAGATAAACACAAAGCCTGCAAATTGGTTGATCGGTTAAATCATCAGTTTTGGGAGCACGCTTAATTATTGAGCTTAATATTGATGGGGAATCATCAACTGGATCATAATAATTTTCCAACGTCTGAACGTCAGGGAGAGAAGAGGAGAGAGGGTCATCCTTATAATATAAAAGACGATTCAATTCTGTATCATTCATAATGGTTCTGAATACAGTTGTCATATGTTCGACCATCATACTCATTCGCTATCACCTCCAACTTTCTTTTTGGCTATAAGTCTAATTGTTCCGGTGTCTCCATAGACCTTGGAATAGTCTATATCATCAACACGGAATTCTTCGCCATAAAAAGAAAGAAAAAGACCCTTCTTTAATTTTTCATGTTTTAAAAAGGGGATGGTGACATGTGCTTGCCCTTCAGGAATGTTTATGGCCAATTCTGATCCAATTGTCGAGGTTGTTCGTTCTAAAACACACGGGACGTCAACCTTCTCACCAGGAACTTTAATCTTTATCGGTCTCCCTGTAACTTCATCAATCTTTCCAGAATCAATAAGTTTATCAGAAGATGTTAGACTAATTGATGAATTACAAAGCCGCATAGTAGCACTGTCATTCATTTTGTTATCGGTAGGGCGTGAATTAACTAACCAGTAACTACCGTCATACAAAATCAAGTCCCCACGATTTAATAAGCCTAAAACTGTAAGGACTTTTTTTGTTTCACTGTCCTGAGTGGTTTGAATTATCACCTGTTCAGGTTTTCCATTTAATTCAATATCGTAAGTTTCAGGTGAATTTGCTAAGATTTCTTTGAAAATTTCATACTTGTTTGAATTAAACTCTTCGTTTTCCCAGCCACTCAAATAATTTGAAGAAGAGGTTAGATACCAATCTGTAGACATCTAATCACCTCAATCAAAATTATTCACTTTCAGTTTGCTCATTTTTTTTTCAATCTCATCGACAAGATCTTCATAGGATCTATTAACCTGAGCTTTAGTATTAGATAAACCTGTCAATTGAACATCTCTTCCTACAACGTTGTTTAATTTTAAGGCTCTGTCTCGATATCTGAAAGAGAATCCTTTGTACATAAGCATTCCTAAAACTTGAATTTGTGATGAGGTAAGGGGATATTTAAATGTATTGGACTTTTCATCATAACCAAGTTCCGTCAGTTCGGTTTCGTATTCACCAACTGCGTTAATGAAAAACTGGTGCTCAAGACCATCGGGGAGAATTTCATTTGATTGAAACATTGAGTGGAAAACGTTAATTATTTTTTCATAAGGAGTCAAGATTTAACCTCCCTTATGATTGAGTATCAAATTTAAATCCAGTGTATTCTTCAATGAACTTAATCTTGGCGTAATCATTAATCTTTTCTTTTTTAGCTACATCAAACAGTTGAGCTTTTTCAGACTCAAGTAAGATTTCCTTTTGAACGTTTTCTTCGAAGGCTTTTTGTGTTTTATACCCCAAGATTTGTTTAATTCGTTCTACAGTAACAATTTCTTGCTTGTCATCTTTATCTTCAGTCTCGAAACCTAAGTGCACACGGGTTTCTTTGTCATCGATATAGATTTTGGCGTGGGTACCTTGCCCGTCAGTTCCGGTAAACAGTGAGGTATTGTCATAAACTTGGGATTGCACTTCTCCAGCTGTAATCTGTCTAATCCCATTGGCTGGCAATCTGAAGTCTCCGTGAGTGTCAATCTTTCGGAAATATAAATCCCATGGACATAGGTTTTTAATTGTGATCTTTTTATCTAAATTAAAAGACATGTAATCCCTCCAAAAATAAAAGGAGGGACACAGCCCTCCTAGATTTTAAATTGTTTAAATTTGTGGCAATTCATATTTGGTGTCTCTGATGAGACCAATTTGATGCTCTTGTCCTTTGGCTACACCAGCTCCAATTTCCATATCAAAACGAGTGATCTCAGTTCCAGTGATGATGTCGTTACCATTCATTGAAGTAAGTCCGCCTTTTTGGAATACTTGAAGAGGAGACTTTTTGCCTTGAGGAATGAAGAAGAGAAGACCTTCAGGAAGATATGTTTTGAAGTTGTCGCCGGCTTTGTTTAATTCAGTAAGATTATAAGAGTTAGGCAATTCTACAACAGAAGAACCTTTATAAGTGTTAAGCAATCCGGTTCTTCGGATTTCATCCATTACAGATTGAGGGAGCTTAGTGCTTGAAGCATCTCCGGCTACAGCCTGGAATCCTGCAAAGTCATTTAACTGAGAAACAACAGAAAAGTCACCAACAATAGAAGGTTGTCCAAATCGGCGAATCTTTGTGATTATATCGTCTACAGATGATTTGGTGATATTTTCAGTTTCAGCAAAGTATTTAACGCCTGTTGCATTTTTAATTGCATTGAACATTTCATTTACTACATAGTACATTGCTTTGTTCATCATATCCGTTTGAACTTGTTCCATGCCTTCAGCTACTTTATCGAGGTTTCCACTTTGAATCTCACGATAGTTAACAGCATAACCAGAAGAAATGGTTTGAGTTCCAATTGGATATTCGCTCCAAGTTGTAGTAGCGAACGGTACGTCGCCACGGGATGCTTGGAATTGGCTTCGGATGGATTCATGTGCGTATGTTGTCATCATTGGTTGCTGATCATAGCCAATAGTTCTAAATGTGCCCATAAAATCAAATAGCTTAATTGCTGAAATAAGTTTAGGCTCAATAGCATAACGAACAATTGTGTTAATTTCGGCTTTAGCTACAGGGTTACCCATGATAGCTTTAGAAGCTAGTTCCTTCACATGGGTCATAGCAGCATCAGCTTTTGCTCCAAATTTGGAAAGATCTTGACCCGTTGCAGCTGCAGAAAAGATTTCTACAATAGGGGATTTAGCATTCAATTTAGCATTTGCATAATGGTTCGAGTCTTTTTGAACATTGTTTAATTCAACTGTAAACATTAATAATTACCTCCAGAATATTAATTAAGCCTGTACTGTTAGGTACAAACCTTTTCCGCCAAATGTATTTTTCTCTAAGACTTTTAGAGATACTTTAAACTCTGCAACGTCATCTCCAGCTTTAACCCATTTACCTGTTTTGTCCGCAGCAGGAACCAATACGTCATCTTTAACAAGCGCATCATAATCAACTACCACGTCTGAGCTGAGTTCAATGGGCAGTCCTTTTAAGTCTGCTAAATTAAAAGCAAGGACATATTCACCTTTTAAAACTTTGAAGTCGGCTTTATCACGGATTTCAGGTTTATCAATAATGTTTCCAACCACATACACATCACCTTTTGCAGATGAAGATGCGCCTGGAGGGAATGCATTACCAGAAGAATCATTTGGGACTACGACTAGACCAGGGACTAGATCGACACTTGCCTTGCATCGTGGATTATTTCGTACTTGTTTGTAAGCACCAATTGTTCCGAATTTGAACATTAAGTATTCCTCCTAAAGTTTATAAAAGTGTTATTTTATCTTAATAAAGATCATCAATTGTCACTGAACCTTGTTGCCCAGAATCACGAACGTCTGAATAAATATCGAAATTTTTGCTATTAGTCTCAGAGGCTTGTTTCTTTGAGCGTTCAGCGATGAAGGATCGGGCGATTGCTGAGTTGATTTCAGAAATAATTTCGTTTTTAAGCTCGATAGAAGGGGACTTAGAGAACATTTCAATTTTCTCTTTTGCGACATCCTTTTCTTCAGGAGAATATTCCTTTAAAGCTTGGTTAAGCTCTCCTTGCATCTTTTCGGCTACCGCCTTGTTTTTGAATTCCTTTAGGGAATTAAGCTCTTCATCTGCCTTGGCTTTTTCATCCTTGGCTTTTTGCGCTTCTTTTTCTTTTGCTTCAGCCTTAGCTTTTTCATCCTTTGCAGCTTTAACAGCAGCATTCAGTTCTTCAGTTTTTTGCTTTAAGTCCTCAGTAAGTTTCTCAACTTTTTGATTTAACTCTCCAATTTCTTTATTCTTATTATCAAGTTTGTTGTTTAACTCAAGGACTACTTCTTCTTGAGATTTTGACATTAAATTATCCTCCTTTTTGTTACTGTTTAATTCAAGTAAAATGGCAGCGTCATCTGCAGGGTCAATACCTAAAATTGCATCACCTGTAAAGTCAAATTTCATAGGTATACGTCCTTGTTCTTTCCAGCCACCTTCATATTCAATTGCATCTGAACCTTCCACAGCTGCTATCTCAACCGAGGTTTCAGGGAAATCACCATCAAACATTTTTGATTTTAACCATTGGACAAATTTAGGGTAGCGCTGGTTGTATAGGAAGCCTTCAGCTATTAACACTCTTTTTGGCTCACCATTAACATCTATAGTATCAATGTAAGCATTGGTGGTCGTACCAACCACAGCGCTGTTTTCAAAGAGCGGGGTACCGTCCTTGACTTCTGTTAACCCGTGTCCGAATGGCTCACTGTTTTCATCATCCAAGAACTCTGCGCAAATTGGCATTAACTTGATTGATTCAAGGTTAGCGTTTATGTATTTCTCCAGCCAGGTAATGCCATTCTTGTTAAACTGAGTATTGTTTTCATGAATTTCAAGAACGACCCACTTGATGTATGTCTGACCACTGGTTTTCTTCTGATTGTTAATTTCTAAAATCGTGCTTTTCAAATACTAATCACCTCCTCTCAAGAGCCAGAAGGCGTTCCGTTACTGTTATTTGTCTTCGATTTAATCGTGTTTTCATTTTTCGGATCGTCGATCTCAGGTGCGCCGGCTGACTTGTCGCTATTCTTACTCATTGTGAAAGAGGTCGCATGAACAGGGAACTTTTCATCAAAACCTTCGTCTTTTTCATATTCCATTAGGGATAAGTAAGCATCAGGATTCCATCCAGTCGCGGCTATCCAAGCAATAAGGCTACCTCGACCACTTGTATAAAGATCTTTCATGTTTTGGACTTTTTCTTTCCTGTTAACGTGAGTAAGAGGGAGGTAATAAACCTCAATATAAGAGCGAGGATCTTTGATGATATTGGCGTTTATCACCTTGTTAAACTCACTTTGAATTTGTTCTAACCAGGAGAATATTTGGGAAGAAACCATCTCGATATTGGTTTGTTGAGAAGAGTAGTTACCATCTTGCCCGTTGAGAGCAGAACCGGCAAATCCTAAATTTGTAGTAATTCGCTTAATGAGCTCGTCTTCACCTTTAACCTTCAAGAAATCCACATTGGTTTCTAACTTGTCTAATTTTGTTCCCGAAGCCAAGGAGAAGAACTTAACACCTTTAACGCTTCCTTTAGCAACTAATGCTTTTTTTATATTCTCATGCTGCTGTTCCTGTTGCTTCTGAGATAATGCAGATTTACCTTTTTGATCACCTTCAGGGAAAGTCTGATAAATTAAAGTGCTGTTGAGCTCATCTAAAATGTTCCGTTTAGTGTCAACAAAGTATTCATCATAAACCATATCAATAAATGCAGATAAACCGATTGGGCGTCCCCATTGATCTTCAATGTCGCTGCTTCCTTTAACAGCAATGGTCTTATTGTTATCAAGAACTAGCCATTTTCGATTTTGATCTTTCTTATAAGCCCTATAGCCTTGTCTAATTTCTTCTGGCCATCGTCTAAGCTTGAGCGATCTTCCGTTACTTGTGAACTTGTCAAAATAGGAGACATCAAAAGCTAACTGATAAGAGGAGTTTTTCCTGCCTATAATTTTGCAATAATCGAGAGGAAGGGGGAGAACGGAACAATTAAAGTCGTCAATAGCATTTGATTCAGTTATTGATCCGATCTCATTGTCACTTAGAGTAGTGGGGAAGGAATCATTCACCACAGAATCAAAATAATAAAAACCAGTGCCATATTTGCTGAGTTTTCCTAATGCATCCCTGACAGCACTTTTGTCGGCGATTTTTCTTAAAGCCAGGTTGAATCTTTGTTTGTTCGATTTGAAACTATCCACTTTACTTGATCCCAAAATAACTCTGTCTAAAGTAGGAAGGGCAACCATGTAGTCAATAACGTTTCTATACACGCCATTTGCGTTATAAAGCAATTTAGAGGCATCTCTAATCTGTTTATTATAGACGTTGTGGTCTTTGAGCCATGATTTAACTTTGTCGTAAGAAATGCCGTTAAATAAATCATTGAAAAACAATGAATCAAGCGGTGCTAAATTTGTATTAAATTCATATGATGACTGTGGTTCAGGTGTAGTCATTATTCACCTCCTCAATCTCTAATTAAAAAAGAATCCAAATGAATACTCATCATCGGATTCTTCCTTTTCTAAAAATAAAGCTATGTAATACAGAGCATAAGCAATTGCACTGTACCTATCCTTATCAATTCTTTTTACAACTTGCTCAACAGTGAAAGAATTCTGTGTCTTTTTAATTCGGAGGTTTGCAACTTCATCAATGAACAATTGAGTTTGAATACATGCTGCTTCAATCATTACATCATCAGATATGCTTTTTTGGTTCTTGATGTCATCATAGGACTTAAGCAACTTCAATTTTCCGGACTCTACATAATCCAAGAATTGAGTAATAATGTCTTGGTTAATGCCTTGGGATTTTAGGTTATAAACGATTTCCGGCGAATTTGGGACATCTGGCTTTTGATCAGTGTTTATTGTAGCCCAGCACCCAAGTTCTTCATTGGTCTCCGGATCCGTAACATCCTCTAATAACCGGTCGATTAAACCGCCACCGACTCCGTTTCCATCGACAATAACAGCTTTAACTCTTGAGAGGGAAGTATCTTGATTTCCTCCATAGTTTTTGAAAACTCTTTTTACCATGATTGATTGTTCTTTAAAACTCAATCCGTTTGGCGGCTCTATGATATTGACTACTTGAACTTGCCTAATGAGGTTGTTGCTGTTTCTGATAATCTTCAAAACGACGATAGCTGTTTTATTGTTTGATTCAGCTGCAGAGCGGGCTACGTCAACCCCAATTACATATTCATGTAGCAAGAAGTTCTTATTTTTATCTCTCGGACAGGAAAGTTCAGGGTGGGTAATTGTCCGAGCTTTGATCAATTTACTGATATTAATTAAAGCACCGTCACTGGCACCAATCCAATCACAAAGATAGTTCTGACGGAATCGAGTTACATTCCCTTGTCGTGCTTTATTAATAACAGACATTTTTTGACGACCAAAGTGAATAGGAATGCGCCAATCTGATCCGAATACAAAGGATCCTTTAAGATCACCGGTTTCCTTAACCATTGTAAGGATTTTTTCATACTCATCTGAGTTTTTATATCCTGATGTAGAGAATCGGTTAATCTGACCATTTAATTCAGCGGGATCAATTTCGCCAGTCATGGTTGTGCGAGGGATATTAAAGATCGGCTCGATAGCATCATCGTATAAATCTTTATCAATCAAGGCAGATTCTTCTAAGGAGCCACGTCTTCTACGTAAACCCTTAGAGGATTGAGCGTTTGCCAGGTTATCGATAATTGCCCCGTTTTGAAATTCGACTCGACCACTGTCTTTTGAAAAGTTTTCACTCTTGATTTCATCTTTAATGGAAGGGTAAAACCTTAAAATTTCCTCGTGTTTTTCTTTCCATATTTTTACCGCCGATTCCTTTGTGGAAGCGGTAATGGCTAATGTTACATTAGGGAAGCAAATAGCTGTATGGTAAGCAACCATGATCTGGGTAAGCGTTTTTGATCCGCCACGTGGAATGCAGAAGTAGTTCTGAGGGAAGCGACTGAGGGTTCTCATCATAACTCTTTGGTATAAATCCAACTCAATTCCGCCGACTTCAGGTTTCAACATATCGTAAAAAATGTCTGGATAAAAACGAATAAATGAGGTGAACTCAGCCCACTTGGAGATATTCTTTCCAATGAGGTTTGAATTGTCATCTGGATTCAGAGGAGTTTCAAAAGCTGCGTCGTAAATATCTGTTCTGTTTTTTGTGTGCTTCTTGTTTTTTGAGGTAAAGTTTTTATAACTAGCCATTACTCTTCATCACCTGTGTCATAAAGAGGTTCTTTGTACACATTCTCTAAATCTCTGAACACATTGTTACGAGCACTCTTCAGTTTATCAATTTCTTCAGGCGACAATCCTTTTGATTTGAAGTCCTCTTCGAGCATTTCATCATAAAAGTGGTAAATGTCCTTGTAATCGACTTTTTCCTTATCTTCAAGCCTTCTGTAATAATTTATAATCGCCCAAATGATTAGATCAGCGTCATCATATGGTTGAGCTGCTAAACGAGGGAGAAGGGGGATAATGCCCAATTCTGTTTCAACGGCTTCAAATAATTGAGAAAGTACATCGACACCACCACTGATATCGCTCTTACTTAACTGAGATACATTAATTTTTGCATCTGTAGCTGCTTTTGAAGCTAATGAACCCCATTCTTTAGCTTCTTTTACATCACCTTTAGCAGTTGCTAATTCCTCTTTTACACGAAAACGAATATATGAAAGCAAGCCTTCGGTATGAAGTGTGGTTTTTTCTCCGTAATTTCGAATAAGTTTATTGTATTTTCTTTCAAACTGACGGTACTCATCAGGGGTGTAACCAATTCCCCATTTATCAATCAGGTCATCTGAGATTTCAGGTGGGCTAGCACCAGAATTGTTTGTAGGCGTAGATTCCTCTATAAGTGGATTCTCTGGTTGTCTTTCAAAAACACTGTCTTTATAACCAGTACCGTTAAATTGCTTCAATGAATTAGCCATTGTCATATAAGCGCTAAATGTATCTGTTTTTCTCTTTTCAGCTTGTTCCCAATACAACGGATCAAATTTAACATCAATCTGTTGTAAGACTGTATATATTGATTCAATATTGTTGTAATCAATGTTTTTCTTCAAGCAAGTCTTGCAAATAGGGACTTTTCCTGTTTTCTCATACAGGCTGCTTCGTGAATTGTAGAACCCCGACTCTTTGTCCTTTTCTTTTTGACAAGCAGCACAAATCAATTTTTCCTTTTCTTTGGCTTTTCTTGGCATTGGTTCACCTCCGTATTATTGTTCAAAAACACGTTTTATAAAACGCCCAGCAATAGAGAGGGGACAAGGCTTCCTCAATCATCACTAGGCGTTCTAAAAAAGTATTTTATTTATAAGTTAAGGTACCATTTTTGGACAAAACAACCTTGGTTCCTTTTAATATATCAGCAAGAGCATCAAGCAAACCTTTTCCAATACCGTTTGCATCAATTATTAATTTACTCGGTCGTTTGTCTATAATCATGGCTTTTATTTGACTAGCCTGATGTTTAAACGTTCCATGCTCCACTTTCTTAGAGATGTCCTCAATACGGGAATTATTTAAATCAATAATTAAAAAGGTTGTTTCTTCTCTTCCAGGATTAATTACAGCAATTCTTTCAGGATTATGGCCCGCACTCAATGTGTAACTCGTTCCGTT
Organism: Bacillus sp. FSL K6-2865; assembly: GCF_040311405.1. Classification (NCBI taxonomy): domain Bacteria; kingdom Bacillati; phylum Bacillota; class Bacilli; order Caryophanales; family Bacillaceae; genus Bacillus; species Bacillus sp. FSL K6-2865. The sequence goes on from NZ_CP152036.1 coordinate 1,877,684, forward strand.
TAAGGGTTTAGTAGAGAATTTGACGTCTTGGTTCAATTGTTCACTTTTAGTGGCTTTCTCAAATCCCAGGCTTTTATGCAAACTTGCTAGGGCGTCTTTTAATTCCCTGTTACACAGATAACCACTATCATTAATTTCTTTTAGTAGCTTTACATATTCCCAAAGAACTTTAGTTTCTTCTTTCAATCATCCTCATCCTCATCTCTATAAAATTAAAGTTTTATCAATAGTGAATTTTAAAGAATTCGTTATCTTGTGGGTTTACTTTGAAAATCAAATCTAAACCTGAAACTTCTCCACTAACACCTTTAAGTTCTGCTCTAGAAATAATTTCGACATTGTTAAATTCTAAAGTAACCTTGTGTGACTTTGTTGTCTCAATATGGCGACCAATTGTTTCAGCTAATAATTTGAATTCAGAGCGAGGAGTCTCTTTTAAAACTGAAATATATTGTTTCTTCCCTAACTTTGATTCAAAGGAGGTAGGGGCTTTATAATCACCTAAAAATTTAAGAACATCAAAGTTTAGCAGAGCGTTTTTTGCAAAAATTAAATACGTTTCATGCTCATCGCTATAAAAGATTTCAACATCTTGAAGAGTTGTTAAATCAATTAGAGACTCCTCAGTTTTTTTATCATACAAGTGAAGGTTATACACTTCATGCATTGCTAAATCCACGTATATTTCCTCCCTGATTTTCATTTTTAAAGCGAATTATGTATGTAGCCTCAATTCCAGCATCATCAAAAACCATAAATTTCTGAGAAGGTTTTGTTCCGAACCTACCTTGCATGGCATAATCATCAGCACCGACGAGCGCTCCGTTTACTACAACTGTTGTGCTGCCGTACTCTTTTTCGTAATTGTGATGAATATGACCGCCGAATATGTAAGAAGGGATGTAGCCAAGTAATTGAGGTAATCGTGTTACACACTGATCAACACGATCGTAGTGGCCGTGCACAAACACGACTTCCTGATTGTTGATTTTAGCGGGGATGAATCCGTCTTGCTCAGGTTCAATTGAGATGTTCTTTATATTCTTCAATCTGGCTTCAAGATACCAATTAATGAGGTATTCAAAGTTTTCTTTGATCCCCACATCATTCTTAGAAGGGGAGAGACGACCGTGATTTCCTGCCACGTTGTAGAACTTAACCTCTTGAAACTCACTAGCCAACATAGCTAAAACCTCAGCAAGCGTTTCAGATACATATTTAATTTGTTCTACAGCATCTTCATTGGCCTGAACTCTTGTAGACACATGAATTAGGCCTCCGATTAAATCACCGAGATTTGCTACATGAAGTGTGGAAATGTGATTCTGCTTACCATACTCAATCACTTTGTTGGTGAGATGTTCTACACGCTCATTAAAGATTTCTTTATTGAATTTATTAATGCGGTTGTCAATTACCATTCCGAAGTGCCAATCACTGAATAGAGCAAGTCCATGTTTTTCAGTAATAGCAGGTGATGGGAAGGTGAAGCGAAGGGGTCTTTTTGACTCTAGAGATTCAATAGCTTGAACAACATCATCTTTAATTTTTTCAAATCTTGCTTGATTGGCAATGAACTTGCGGTATTCTCTTTTTTGATCTCGTGCTTTGATTGTTTGTTTTTCGGTTTCAATGCGAATTTCTTCATGTTTTTGTTGAACTTCTTTGTTCATATTCTTTGAGATGAAGTAATCGTGCCAGCGTTCAAATTGTTTAAAGTCTTTACGCCATTTGCTTTCATCATAGTTGGTTCCTTGATCCTTATTTAAAAGGGATGCAATTGTTTTTGTGTCAATGTGATAAGTGTCTTTGTTTTTGAAAAGTCTAATATGATAATCAGTAAATGATTCGTCTTTTTCACGATGCAAAACAGGATCTAAAATAGCTGTCATTCAGTCACCACCTACTCATTGATTTGTGGAAGTTCGTCTTCTTCGGTAATAGAAATTTTCACTTTCCGACCATCAAATGATTTTAAGATTGAATTTAGATCATAACGCTCGATGTCTGTTTTTGTTTCTTCTTCAATAATTCCATCAATGTAAGTATAGTTACCTTTTAAATTTACTGTATGGACTTTCTTAGCCAAATTTAATTCCTCCAATTATTCGTTTTATTTACGTACAATAAACTCCTTCGGAAGCCCGATGATCCGAAGCATCGGCAACGTCCGAAAAGGGGATATAAAGGAGATGAAAAGATAAGTCGGATAGGCGTTGGGGAAACGCCCGAAGGAGATTATTGATAACTTGCGTACCAGAAGGCTCGTAAGCACATTCCGGTGATCGGTAAAGTAAAACGCAAGCACAAAAAGACCTTCTAACGATTTAGATGGCCTTGTTCTGATTACATTCTAACCCCGTTTCACCTACGTCAGTAGCTCACGTAGGGACGCAAGCCTTCAGATCGACAGGGAATACGCTGATTACGGGTTCAGCGATTGAAACCTTTGTAGTCGGACAAACTATAAGTAAGCCGAAAATAACATTAGACGTCATAATGACGTCTTCAGGAACTCCTTGTACATCATGGTACATGAGCATAAAAGGCTGGTTATCGTTGTGCGAAATCCAGCTGGCTCCTTCTACACCTGGCAGATGAGCTATGACAACAAATAATACACGCTTTCTTGAATGTGTTAAAAGTTCCTATCACCTTTACATCTTATATATCAAGTTTTTATGTTGCTTGCCAACGTCCGGCTCTCGTAGTCCGGAAAATGTATCAAGTTTTTATGTTGCTTGCCAACTGCTCAGCCCTTAGAGTCTGAGAGCCAAGGAAAAATTTGAGAAGGGAAGACCCTAATAAGCCTTCTCAATGGCATTTTTAATGCTCTTGTCAGGTTACACGCCTTATTGAGAAACAAAGCGTCTCAAACGCTCACCGTTTATTTTGCACAGTTTTCTCTGACCCGTGTAAGGAAGTATGTGCATGGGAAAGGTAAGGCTCCATTCAGAACATTGAAGGAGATAAAGTGAAATAAAGTGAAATTGAAAAGGAAAGACCGAAAATAATCCTTTTCAATGAAATGGGAGCGGTGATCAAGCGCCCAAAAACCATTTCACTTATTTTACGAGTATAGAAGACTCGCTAACCCGGAAAATTTTTATGTGACCGCATAATAAGCATCAAAGCATACAAGGGCATTCTTTAAAGGGAAGGAGACGCATCTACCTTACCTAAGTGTAAGCCGAAGCTATACACCGCAATTAATTTTCAGGCTACATGTCACCCATAATAAGACTGTGATGGGATTCACCCTACATAAACAGCATTTTTCAGCTTGTGTAGCAAAGGTCTTACAGACATGTTTAGCCCGATAATAGCCATTTACCTGTCTCCTTAAGATGCAGGCATCCGAGGTAACCTCAAACCCTAATAAATGACCATTATCCGACTAACCACAATGACCAGTTGTAGTTGCAATATCGAATTTAATGCTTTGTTCCTTTGCAAGTGAGGAAGACATGTTTAGAAAAAGCTTAATCCACGATAGGGCAATACCCGGCTAATATCCACTTGTCCGAAACTCCAGCATTCCAAGTCCTCAAACAAATGAATATTAGCCGAGAACTGATATCCCACATATCAGAAATCAGCTTATTATTGACGACACCCCCATGCCATCAATAAAAGAACTCTAATTAATAAACCAGGAGATGAATGCGGGAGAGGATTTGCACCTCTCATGAACGGATTTCAACAACCGTTAGCCAAATCGACTATTATGTAGCTCCGTAGTCTAATTCACAGTACCGTCCTTATGTTTGTCTAAGCGTCTACCTATTCCGCCACCACATTCATAGGTTAAAGAGGGAGAGATACCAATCCTTCACTTTATATATTAAGCTTTCACTGCGTCTTTTAGAGCTTTAGCAGCCTTGAATGCAGGTGCCTTTGTAGCCGGAATATCAATTTCCTCACCCGATTGTGGATTTCTCCCTTTACGAGCTGCACGTTCACGAACTTCAAATGTACCAACTCCAGGAATCTTGATTGGTTCACCTTTTGCTAGTGTTTCAACGATGACATTAAATACTGCTTCCACTTTAGGCGCAGCTTCTTTCTTAGTAACTCCTAATTCTTCTGCAACTTCTCCAACAAATTCTGTTTTGTTCATGTTTTAATTCCTCCTAGTGATATTGTTTATTTTTGTGTTAAAGTATAATTACGGTAACGTTTGTGCTTCTTTTGAAAAATGGGAGACGTACTCACCCTTATATGTGGAAATTAGCTTTCTTTCTCCCTTATGGCGATTATCTCAAAAAGGGCTTTCAGACCAGTAGTATCAAGGGTTCAAGGCACTTTTTTTGTTAAACTTTTTCCGGTAAAATCGCTGTATCCCTTGGGGGAGTAAGGCTCAGGGCACTTTCTAAATGCTAACAACTTCTTTTCTCTTTTTACGCATTAAATTTTTTTGATAATCCCTTCGCTCAATTTTAGAGCAATTTTGACACTTTTTATGTCTATTTGTTACAGGTCTGAATAATTTTCCACACCCTCCGCACTGATTAAACTTTTTAAAATTGTACTCTAAGTTTAACAAAATCTGTTCTCCAAAACACTCCCACAAAGTTGTTTTAAACTTGCTCTTTTTTTTGTATAGGTGCTTAACTAAAACATCAGTAACATATTGATCGTCGCTATGAATTTTCAATAATCTGTCTTTAATGACCTTATAAACATAAAGTTTTTGTCCAGGCTTAATGTCTTCATTATTCATGAGCCATTTCTTGTTCTGGTCTAATCGTTTGTATTCACTAATAATTGCATCGTCCAACTTAATCTCCTTGTTCTTGAGCAGGAAGCGATAATCGAACTTTCCTGCAACAGCTGCGAAATTAATTCGGTCTGTAGGGATAATGGAGTCTAACTTATTTACTGTGCTTTCATTAATAAACTCAACGCTATGTTCTTCTTTATCCTTTGCGTTGATGAAGAAGTGGGGGACTTTATTTTTTATGTAATGTTTGATTTTTTCATCAACATGATCAGGACGGGTAGGCATGAACAAGGTTTTTGCAAAATCAATAGTAAAGTTATTTTCCATGCATAACCATTTGATCACGTCCAGATTTATATTGTCACTGTTCCATATCTTAGTGATGTTGTTACTGTACTCCCCGATATTAATTCCGTAAGCGAGGGTTAATGCTTCATAGATGTTCCTGCTATTAATCTCTTGTTTCTGGGCTACTGACATTTCATAATACAACGGAACGATGTTTTCCATATTACGCTTGGCAATATTGACGATTAACTCATCAGAAATAATTAAGGCCTTATCCCCGTCATTATCAAACTGCAACAACTTAGATATCGGATCATGAATGCTTGTGTAAACGCCTGGGGTAATGAACCACTTTTCATATTTCTCATCTTTTTTGTTCCACCTAACACCATGCTCTCTGAATAGGTGAGGGGAGCGGAGGATATCAATATACCCTTCATCATATAAAGAACAATGGACATCGCTTCCTGAAAGCAGTCCTTTTGGATTCTGGATGTTCAGAAATAATTTTTCGCAGAAAGCATATAGATCAGGGCATAAGTATGTATAACGTGCACCATCAACAAGCAATTTTCCTGATTTGGCATCTTTAATCATGCTTTTCTTTTTATTTTTAATAATTTCTTTCGTGTGATCATCGTTAAGAAGTTCTGGATATAGAAGTAAAGCGTCCTGAAGAGCTGTCCGATGTTTCTTTTTCTCCGTAGCTCCAAGAACTCTTAACATGGTTTCTTTGTCAGTTCCCAATGTGGTAATCTCTTTTACAGTCTTTGAGCTCATTTGAATTAATTCTTCATCGGAAATATCTGTAAGTGTCTGGAGCATTTGATAAGTGAGCTTACCTTCAACAGAAGGGTCTTCTTCGTTGAGTTTAGCCCCTAAGCATCCATATTTTTTATAGTTGAATTGATATTCTTCCCACGATGAATAATACTTCCACATTTTAAACTGGCTTTTAGTGAAGATAATTTGAACATCATCTTTCACTACGTCCCATTCCTTGCCGTATATATCAGTTACTTTAAAAGCTTTGTTTTCCTCAGCAAATTTACGAAAATCAAAAGGGACTAATAAACCCTTTACCCATGGGAGTCTGACCATGAAGCTTTTGCTACTCAGAGTGGGGAGAATCATTCCGCAACCATCCGTATGCTCAATGGGAATGTTCATTGTTTTTCGTGTGATCTCGTAGGTATCTCGATCAATATAGTCAACGAGACTCGACACATCAGTTTCTAAGTCGTTGACAACAATAGCTTTATCAATATCAATCTCCCAAGGGCTACTGGCGCTGTTAGATAAGGCCATATAGCTATTCCATTTGTTAATGCTACTACCACCAAGGGAGTTGATCTTTTCAATACTCAGGCCGCATGTCAAAGCATCCTGATACTTATCGTAGGTACTTTTTTTAATGAAACATGACTTCTTTGTACGAATTTGACCGGCGCTGCTCGTGAAATAAACGTATTTTTCATTGTTATGTAAAAATCCTTGATCAATAATGTCCTTCAATACTTCAAAATGATAAGTTTGTACAACCATGATTTCCTCTGACAGGGTGTTTTCTTTAATCCCTAATGTACGGGTCAACACTGAATCAAATAATGAAATCACTTTGTTGTCTCTTAAACTATCAGTTCGAAGTGTTCTTATGTCATTATGTTCTTCGAATGCAGAATAGAGGCACTCTTTAAGGTATGTAATTCTATGTGATATGTATTTCTTATGTTTATTATTTACATTGTCTAATGTTTTAAGATAATCTCTGTATCTATAAGACTTCAAAATCTTATTATGTAATGAATTTTCTTTGTCATTGTAAAATGCTGATGTGTCTACGCTGTATATGTGAACTTGCTTAGACAATCCATCTTTTTTTCTTTTCAATCAATCCCCTCCGTTTATTTTATTTTTACTCTAAAAGTGCTTAATATTCGCTATTAAGATATTGATTTACTAAACTTCGATATGTAAAGCTTTGCTTATTAATTTTTCCGTACCATTTATAATCTTGATAAAGGTATTCTTCTTCGGGTGTTGCTGTCCCATCGACTACTTTTCCTTCAATAAACCCCATTAAATGACTAAATAAATACTGCTTTTTCATTTTACACCTCCATACTATTTTATTTTTACTCTTAAAATAATTAAAATAAAGACCACTTCATGTGGTTGTGTCTTTATTATATATTTTATTTTTACTCTTGTAAACATAAAAATCCAAAGTTAATTGGATTTAATTTCGATTAATTCAAAAAGATCGTCAACTTTACAATTTAGAATATGTGCCATCAATAAAAGATTGTATGTACTAGGGAGGACGGTTGCAAATCCCTCGCTGTCATTTTTACACCATCTAGATATGCTTGCTCTTTCAGCTTTTATTTGATCTGCTAACCAGCCTTTTTCGATACCTTTGCTGCTTAGAAACTGATCCAACTTACTTTTAACCCTATACTCCATTTAAATCATCCTTTTGCTGTTTGAATAAATTTTATAAAATGACTGGTTTACATACAAGCAGAGTGTGATTATTTGCATTAAGATACAAAAATATTTGCATTTAAATACAAATAAACAATATAATAATCGTAGATCAACCAAGATACTTCAAAATCACAAGATATTAAGGAGGGGTCACATGGATACTTATTTTGATTTAGTCATTGACAACTTAACTCGAAATGATTTGTATATTCTAGGCTTATTGAGCGATGAAGGGGCTGATTTAAAGTTTAAATCAATTAGGAAGAAAACCATTCAAGCAAAAACTCAGTTAACTGATGCTACCTTTAGAAAGAGCATAGATCGTTTAGAGGCCTTGCAGTTTATTAATATAGTTAAAAACAGTAAAGAGCATACAGCTTTTATTACTCAATATGGACAAGAAGCTTTGAGATATCAATTAGAAGGGGAGAGGGTTTAATGTTTGGCTTTATTGGAATTGGTCAGGCCGGTGGAAGTGTAGCAGATGAAGCGATGAAGAGAGGATTTCATTCTGTCGCAATAAATTATTCACGTTCAGACCTTAATTCATTGGTCAATATTCAAGATAAGCTTCATCTGGTAGGGACAGAAGGAGTAGGTAAAGACAGAAGCGCAGCAGCGAAACATATGAAAAATAACTGGGAGTCCTCAATTGAGTTTATAAAGAATACAATGGAAAAACCTTCAGTACAAGTTATTTTTGTTGTTTTCTCTGCAGCTGGTGGAACCGGTTCAGGGGTAGCTCCTATATTATTAGAATTGTTAAACGAATGTCTTACACATAAAACAATAGTGGCTGTACCAATCCTTCCTGACAATAATGAGGTGTTGGTTAACCAGATGAATTCACTGGAGCTACTTGATGACTTATCTATGCCAGAAACATGTGTTTTACCTTTGGATAATCAAATGGTTTTGAGTAAATACGAAGGAAAGATTTCTGAGAGTAGACTATACAAGGAAACAAACAAGATGTTCCTTGATTTAATTGAAGTTTTGCTCAATTACACAGACAGAGGATCAAAAATCAGCACTTTAGACAGGAAGGATTTAAATCAGCTTTTTGATACACCAGGAATCATGACTATTGCTCAAACAGACCTCACTGAATTTACAAATGAGGGCAAGTATTTTGATAAGCTGCATGAAGATATACAGAAATCATGGAACAATTCGATATTCACTCCAGTTGAGTTTACAAATGTGATGAGAGCTGGAGTTATTCTGGATGTTCATGAGTTCTTAACGGAGCATGTATCGTATAATGAGCTGTTTAATGTCTTTGATAACAAGATGCCCTTAGACTTATTTAAAGGACATTATGATAAAGGGAATAGGGCGATAACGATTCTTAGTGGATTAAACTGGATCAATGAGCGGATGAAGCGGTTAGATGATTTAATTGAAAATGGGAACACTGACATTAAAGAAACAACTATTTATAAAGCTAAGAATCGACGTAGAGAGGATTTATTTAAACCGAAGAAACTGGAGAACAGAGAATCGAAAAAGACCTCGTATATGGAGGCACTGAAGAGACTAAAGCGCTAATTTTAAAGGAGGCTGCCTACTAAGGTGGCTTTTTTATTTTGGTTTTTAATGACCCCCCTTGGTGATCGTGAGCTAAAAAAGTGCTTATCGTAAATGAAGATCGGAAAGGGTTATTCCGTTGATATAGCAATGATTTAGAGCTGTCCAAGGGGATACTAGGTGTTTTGTGATCGTAAAACGTAGGCAGGAGAGAGGAAAAGTGGTCGTTGAGTTAAAAATCTGATGAAAAAGGGGAGAATGAGGGGTGGAAAAACATTGATATTATAGGCTTTTACGATAGCGATTACGATGCGAAAATAGGCTGAAAAATGGGAAAGTGAAAAAATAAGTTTGGTGTGGAAATGGAAGTGCTAGGGGTACATTTGTTCCTGTTTTTTGGCCTTTAGATGTTAATATACCCCCTATATATTGGTATTGAATTCCCTATATAAGATACGTTATGTAGGGTTTTTTATGATTTGGCTGATAAATTTGCACAATTAACACAATTTCAAATGAAAAACAATATTATTTTTGAAAAAATAATAAAGCGGTCAATTCAAAAGTGAATACCCATTCATTAAAAATAATCGTGTGTATAACGAAAGGGAATGAATCGAAGTGTTATCTATCCTATACAATTTTTCATCTATATAATTATTTTATATTCACTCTAATCATATTCCCTCATCTCATTACATCTACAACATTACAGATCCTCAGCTTACCTAATCATCTCCATCCAATTCCTTCACCACACATCATCATATATCCATCCCATAACACACTAACAACACCATCAGAAGCATTCTAATACACCTAGAATCAATTTTAAATTAATCATAGTATCATTGGGTGTCCAATCCACATACACGCCTTATACAGCCTATAAACACCCATAAATAATGTCCGAAATAATTTGAAAAAATCCTTTTTAAGAGTAAAAATAAAATGACTTTGTAGGAAAAATGTGTTATAATAGAGTTATAGGAAAGGAGGTGAAAAGAGTGCTTGAGAAAGTGGGTATAACAATTGCTTTCCTTATTCCTATCACGGTTTTAATCATCAACTGTTTAACGATAGCTGAGAAGATTCAAAACCTGATGAAGAATAAGAAAAGCAAAAAGAAAAAGCGTACACGCAAGCGCCTCCGTAGCAAGAGACAACGCCAACGTATACGCAGATAACACGCTAAAGGGGATTAAGTTCCCCTTTAGTTACTACCCATATTATAACATGGACAAGCACATTGTAAATATGAAACGATTCTCATTATGGTTTACGAACATAACATTTATTGTTTTATTCTTATTGTTCCTCTTCATCAAAGATTACTTCAGCAGCGGAACACAGTCGCTTATTACAGGTATCTTCATAGTAACGTGTATCATCATCATTTTATTATGGATTGCTTACTTTGTATACGCCAAAAGAAGGTAAACAAATCTAGCTAACATCATGCTATACTAAGCTTATTAGAGGTGAGCGGAATGGAAAAGATCCTTGAAGCAATACAGCAACTTTCCAGGGATATTAACACAATTAAGCAGGACGTTAAGGATATTAAAGAAACGGTTAAACGGATCGAAGAAAATGAACCTGAAGAGGTTGTATCCATGCTTAAGATTATTAACAAGAATATTGAAAGTGACCACCGATACAATGATAAGAAATTTTCTGGACTTGAAAGACGTATTCATGATCTTGAAGAAAGAATCAACAATTGAATTTCATATATGAGAAGGAGCGGTAAAATATTTATCCGTTCCTTTATTTTTAATATTAAAGGGGGAAGTTTATATTTATTATGAATAAAATTAAAATAATTGATTCTATAATGGGATCAGGTAAGACAAGTTACATGATACAAAAAATGAATGAAGCACCTACAGACGATAAGTTTATTTTTATTACACCTTATCTTGATGAGGTAAAGAGGATCAAGGAAGCGTGTCCAGATAAGAAGTTTATTGAACCTAAGATACACAGCGTAAACGGAGAAACATTTTATAAACTGGATTCGTTACATAAGCACCTTTCAGATAATAAGAATATAGCAACTACACACGCACTCTTTAAGATGGCAAATGAGACAACAAAAGAACTCATCTATTCAGGTAATTATACTTTGATACTAGACGAGGCAATAGAGGTTGTAAAGCAGTTAAACATATCTGCAGATGACCTGGATATGTTATTTAAAAATAACTGGATAATTAACAAAGACGATCGGATAATCTGGAACATGGAGCAAGAAAAGAATATGCAAAGGGAATATGATGGAGAGTTTAAACACTTGAAACAGCTTGCATTAAATAACAACTTAATATTACATAATGATTCAGTCATACTTTGGAACTTCCCTGCTGACATATTCAAATTGTTTAAAGAGGTATACAACTTAACATATCTGTTCGATGGACAGTTGCAGAAGTATTATTATGATTTAAACAATATTCCTTATGAGAAATATATGATTAAAAAAGATAAGGGAAAATATAAGTGTGTGCCTTATGATTCAGCAGCCAATAAGCACATTAAGAATAAAATTAAAATCAATATAAATGTATATGATGGTGATCTTAATAAAATCGGTGAAGAAAAGTACTCTTTATCAAAAGGATGGTACAGAAATAAAAGGGTTTTACATAAGCGACTGCAGAATAATATCCTGAATTATTTTCAGAACATATGTAAGTCTAAATCAAACTTTAATATGTGGACAACGTTTATTGATTATAAACCAAGGCTTTCAGGCAAGGGATATACTAAGGGATTCATACCATGTAATATCCGGTCTACAAATGAACATAGTCATAAAAATACACTAGTTTATGCTATTAATCGTTATTGTAATCCCTTATTAGTTGAATACTTTAGCTCTAAGGGTATTAAAGTTGATGAGACTTATTTTGCCCTTTCAGAGATGATTCAATGGATATGGAGAAGCAGCATAAGAAATAATGATTCGATTTCAATTTATATTCCATCAAGAAGAATGAGATTAATGTTAATTGATTGGTTAAATAATGATTTATAAACCTTATTGCAAATAAAGCAATAAATCACAAAAAAAAGTCAACTGTCCCAAGGGTTTGAAGGGTGTGTCCCTTAAAGGGGAAGAGGGGTAATAATTAAATAAAAAATAATAAATTCGTCCGTAAAGAAAGTGCCTTTACGGCCGTCTCGTTTCAGCAAGCTGAACCTCGATAATATGTTTTTCTTTTTTAGAATAAAAATAAAATAACTATTGAATATTTAAAGTGATCATGTTAAAATTAAATCAAGTCAAAGGATTACATACATTTAGAATAAAAATAAAATTGTAATAAAGAATGGAGAGGTTGAAAATGACAGCTGTTTTAAGAATTAACGAAGAGTTAAACGGAATTGAACTTTATTTTGATAGTAAACCAGAACAAGAGGTTTTAACTCATCTTAAATCAAACGGTTTTCGATACTCTGGATTCAAAAAATGTTGGTGGAGCAAACGGACAGAAAAATCAATGCAGGTCGCTAATGGTGTCACTAAACAAGAAATCTCATCTTCTAAAACAATCACAAAAACCAAAAAGAAAGCTAAGGGTGTAAATATGAGTCTGTGGGATGCAACACAATGGAGTGAATTAGAAGTAAATAAGGAACAAGAAGTAAAAGAAATGGCAAAGGAAATAAGAAAGCATATAAGACAACGTTTCCCACAATGCAAATTCTCTGTTACTACTGGGGGAAGCTATTTACATAGCACTATTAACATCAAAATCAAAGCAAGCCCTTATGAAAAAGGCTCAGCTTATTTGACTGCGATTTATGATTATTGCAACAGTCTTTTAAACAATTATCGCCATTGCTACAGCCCAGCAGATCCATACACTGATTACGCAGGCAGTTACAATTTCTATGGTCGTGTTTCATTAGATTGGGAATACACAGTGACAGAACAAACAGAAGAAATTAAAGAAGATATGAATCTGTTTGATTCAAAGATGGAAGAATTCGAAAGAGCCGAGAAAGCGAGAAAAGAAAAAGAACTTCAGGAATATTTAAAAGAGCAAGAGTTTAAAAATGCTGAATATAAGAGACGGCAAAAAGAAGAAAAGAAACAAGCCGAAAATATCTATAGCAGCATTGTAGTAAAACAACTGAATGAAGATCAAGAGTATTTTGTTATTGATGCACAGTTTGCCAACTTAAACAAAAATCAAACACTTGATCAATACAAAGACGAGGTTGCTAAAGGTGACTACAGACTTGAAAATGTGAAAATTACAAAAGAAGTACATTTCAATACTGAAGAAGCTTTAAACAACTTTTCTAACTTGCTTTTAAATGATTTTGATTTTCTTGCCGAAACCGGTGGAAGTTTTACAGAAGACAACAGAATCAACTCAATGATTGATTATTACAATATGGACGATCTTGAAAAGAACACAGTCAAATGGAATTTATATGGCGTAGGAGCGTACTACGGAGGGAAATTGCAATTTATTATAGACGCTCAAGGCCATTCTTATGCGAGATATGTTGGCTTAGTGGATAATGCAAAAATTGAAAAGGCGATTTCTCATAAGCAAGCGTTAAAAGAAGAAGAATTGCAGGAGTTAAAATATCAAGCGGGAAAAATAGAAGATCTTTCTAACTCAGTCATTGAAGAATTAAATATATTTGCAACCTGGAATAATAAAAACTGGGACGCATATAAAACTTCACTTAAAGAAAAATTGAAATTGAATAATTTACATTTGAGTAAAAACGTTATCCAACAAGCAGATGCAGAAAAATTAAAAATTGCTTTATACAGAATTCTCCATGAAGTTGACAGCATTCAAGAACAATTTAAAAATCCTGAACTTGAAAAAGGTGAAAAATATACACTGTTTTACATATCTGATCTTGGATCTTTAATTACTGAAAGAATAACGTATGACAGTTACCGGCCGACTAAATATGCCCAATATGATAATGCAGTCAAGTTGACATACCGGCCTGAAAGTAAAAGAAAATTATATGATCGTCAATTCTATTCAGAATTATTGATGTTCAAAGGGTGGCACTCGCTGCCCAAAACAGTATTGAATAATGTAGAGGTTAGACCAGATGGAATGAAAATAATTCATAGTAAGTACTACTCTTGTGACAAAAGACAATTTGATGAGGTTTTAGGTTACTTAAATAAAAAAAGCTTTAAACCAATAATCAACACATATAAGCCTAATCTATAAACTAATGAGGGGATGGGGAAACATCTCATTCCCTAAAAAGGGGAGAACAAAAAATGTTTAAAGATAATCCGGATTTTTATCCAACACCACCACGGTTAATCCGAAAAATGACATCTAAAGTAGAATGGAAGTACATTAACTCTGTTCTGGAGCCGTCAGTAGGTAAAGGAAACTTAGTAGAAGCCATTTATACTCAATTTAAAAACACCAGCAACTATAGAAGGAATTCGAAATATGACATTGATACAATTGAACAATATGAAAACTTACGACACATACTTAAAGGCAAAGATTACAGAGTGATTGCAGATGATTTTCTGACGTTTAACACTTACAAGAAGTATGATTTGATTTTTATGAATCCACCTTTTAGTAACGGTGTTAAACATTTATTAAAGGCGATTGAATTAATTGAAAAGCAACAAAGATCCGGCCAAATTGTTTGCTTACTAAATGCCGAAACATTAAAAAATCCGTATTCAAATGACAGGAAATTTCTTATACGTAAGCTAGAGGAAATAAATGCAGAAGTTGAATACATTCAAAACGCTTTTTCGAACTCAGATCGAAGCACAGAAGTTGAAACGGCGTTAATATACATAAGCATTGAAAAACAAGAATATAACAGCGTTCTAATAGAAGAATTGAAAAAAGATGAGTCCCATAAAATTAGTGCCGATTATAAAGCAACACAGTTAGTGAATGCAGACTTTATAAAAGGAATTGTAGAACAGTTCAATTATGAAATCAAAGCGGGTTTAAAATTAATCAATGAATATAACAGTTTAAAACCATTAATGCTGCATAGTTTCAATGATGACAGTACTCCAATATTGAAGCTGCTAATTGATAAGAATACCGAAGAAAATGACATAGAGAATGCATATATAAAACAAATTAGGGCGAAGTATTGGAATACGTTATTTAACAATGATCAATTTATGGGGCTCTTCACAAGCAACCTGAAACAAAAGTACTTGCAGCACGTTGAGGAATTGAAAGACTATGATTTTTCTTTATTCAATATCTATACGTTAAGAATTCAGATGAGCAAAGAGATGACCCAAGGCGTAGAAGATACAATACTTAATCTTTTTGAAGAATTCAGCCACAAGCATTACTATGATGAATCATCAAAAAATGTGCACTTATATAATGGGTGGAAAACAAATAAATCATATAAAATTAATAAAAAAATAATTATTCCACTAAACGGGTATAGTAGTTGGCTCGGTCACTATAGTCCAACAGACTACAAGGTCTTAGAAAAGTTAAAAGATATCGAAAAAGTTTTCAATTACCTTGACAATGGGTTAACAGAAGACATAAACATTGATGAAACTATAAAACTAGCTAAGCATTACGGTGAAACGAAAAAAATAGAATTAAAGTACTTCTATGTAACTTTCTATAAAAAAGGAACATGTCACATCGAGTTTAAAGATATGGAAATTCTGAAGAAATTTAATATCTTTGGCAGTCAAAAGAAAAATTGGCTTCCTCCTTCATATGGCAAAGTGAAATATCAGGATATGACAGCAGAAGAAAAAGACGTAATTAATGATTTTGAGGGTGCGCAATCTTACAGTGAAACGGTAAATAACGCTTCTTATTATATCCTGGATACATCGAAGCTTCTCATGCTTACATCATAATAAAATACGCACTTTTAGAATAAAAATAAAATTAGTATTGATTATTTAAAATGGTCATGCTATACTTAAATCAAGTTAAAACAACAGCGGAGCATACATATTTCAAGGATAAAAATAAAATAAAATAAAATGCATATTTTAAACAGAATGGGGATATTTAAAATGAAAACAACACTTAAAAAATTGTCTCAAAAAGAACTTCATAATCTAATTGGAAGTACTGTTATATTAACAGAAAATCACACAACGATTTCTGGGGACAGAGTTTTAAAGAAAAAAGGATCTCAAGGGATACTGGTTGATTATCAAATGTTTTGGGGCGAGGCCACCATCCAATTTGGCAAAAGAAATTACAAAGTTGGCATGGACATTGTTCAGCTTTTAGAGCAATCAGGGGAAATCGAACAAAAGAGCAGCGATGTATCCAAAAAAGCAGAAACAGAAAAAGCTACTGAAAAGGAGTGTATTTTCAAAGAGACAAGAACAGTAGACCAAATTCTTGATGAACATAATGATTATATGACTTTGTATAGAATCTTTAATGATGATGCTTACTTAGAAAAAGCAAGACAAACGCTACAGCAACTGAAATAGTTATAAGTGAATCAAAATAAAACAGCAGTTTCATACCATCCCAAATAAGCAAATACCTGCCAAAAACAGTTGACTATTTAAAGTAGTCAATGTATAATAAAAGTATAGAAAAAATTGAAATGAGGGAACGAGAAATGAATACATTAGTCAATCAAATTAAAGAGATCAGCAACAATCAAAAAGAAGAGATTAACGGATACACAATCTTTAAAAGAAACCAAAATATTTGTACAGTATCTAAATTCGGCGAAGTGATGTTCGAAGGGACTCTAATAGAAGTTTCAGAGTATATAACAAAGAATAGACAGGACACTTTAAATAGTTTTTCTCAAAATGAAATAGAGACTCTAGCAGAAGCAATGGGAAAAGATAAGAGAACGATTTTGTTCGATATAGAAGATAGTCGAGTTACAACCGAACTATACCGTGAAAGACTTGCCCGTGTTATCTAGCTCCTCAGGGGGAGAATAAACCGCATTAAGCCCTGAGCGTTCCTGCTTATGCAGGAGGTTGTTAGTATTTTTAAATTCTTGAATGGGAGATGAAATAATTATGACAACTTTAAATGAAAACGTCCTTCAATTTTTACTGGATAATGGCTTTAAATTAAAAGAGTATGAAGATCAGGGGTTAACATTTTATTCAAAAGAAATAAAAGATAGTCAAGCTTTAAAAAAATTGATTGAGTATCATTATGAGATCGAAGAAGATGAAGATATTGTAGAAGGCGATACCACCTTTATAATGGAGATTCAAACAAATGGTGAGAATCCACAATGGCTTTTTACAGGCGACCATGACATGTTCGACATTCTTGACGATCAAGACGACTTTTTTGATTATGTAAAAGGGATTGAACGATTAATTAGGCCAACTGAGTAGCTAAAGAGAGGGGAAATATAATAACCATGAAGGTTAAAAAATTGATTGATTCATTGCAAGAGATGATGGACAAAGGGCAAATAACAGAGGAAACACAGGTTCTACTCAATACTTATGACGACTGCATGTACGAAGTAGCATGTGTTGAGCCACTGGGAGAGTTTATACAAATTGAAGCCTGGCAAATGAGAGAGCAAACAAACTTGGGTTTAAGCATTATGTCATTCATAATCCTAAAGATTATAGAGAAATTTTTAATAATACAGGCTTTGTTGTGGAACAGACGGTAAAAGAAAATGAAAAGACATCTGTTGTTTACGAAACAGAATGAAAAGGGGAGATAAAATGGATGAGCTACTGATCAAGTGTGAAGAGTGTGGGTATAAATGGATTGGCGATGACTTTGATGGAGATTGTCCATCATGTGAAAGCGAAAATATCAAAGTTATTGGATGAAACGTTAGTATTCCAAAGCCTATTTTAAATAAAAACACCATTTCATGCTAAATAGGATTCGGGCTGCCTACATAAGAACAGCCCTTGCAGTTAGCTCGCAATCCTTGTTTTGACTGGTTTGTTTTTCTTGATATTACGTAATTTAAGAGCAGGTTTTTCCACTATTCTGTACGAAAGAAATGCGATTGCAGCAGTGACAACAATTACAACTATAATCAGCGGGTAATCAGACAATGTTTTATTAATTCCAGTGTATAAGAAGATGTTGATGATCACCATGTGCCATATGAAAATTCCCATACTGATATCGTCTAACCGGTTCAGCTGCCACAATATCTTCGGCCCATTGTAACCGAACCAAATGATTGCGTAGCTCAAAGGCACAAACCATAAAAAGCTCCATAGTGTGCTGTTTATTGAACTAAGATGTATGGGGTCTACCTTAATAAGTAAAAATAAAATAACAGAAGATAAAAACAAAACATTATGTTGCGGCGACTTGCTCCATGCCTTTGCCCAGAAGATGCCTAATGTCAAATAAAACATCTGTGGCAGGAAAGAATGTAAGTACAGGTTACCGAACATACTGCCAGGCCAGAACTTTAAAATTATGAAAGAAACCAACACACTGAAGGTGGCAACAGCAAAAGAGCAAAGAATCATTTTTTTGAATCCGAAACGTTTATAAAACCAATAAATTGCGGGTAACACCAAGTAAAAGCTAATTTGAACAGGAATTGTCCAAAGTGAATCGTTAAGGCGACCTGTGCCAATATGATGGAATATGTCAGGGAAGTATTGAGGGTATAGCACAAGATTGCTCAGAAGCCATATCCAGTACTCTTTAGCAGTGAATACTGAGAATGAAAGAGCTCCTAGAACAATTAACAGTACAGTGGAGGCAAGAGCATAGGTGTATATAGCAGGGGCAATTCTAATGATTCGGCTCCAATAAAAATCGGTTATATTATTTCCTTTAAGCTTGGATCTCTCATAAGAAGTGAAAAGAAAAAATGCGCTTAGAAAAAAGAAAATTGATATGCCGGTGTGAAATATTGCTTTACTCTCTGGGGTGTAACCAAAGACAGAAATGTTTAGATCTCTTGTAGCATGACCAACCAGCACACACAGAGCAGCAAACAGCCTGATAACAAAGAAACAATTAGAGTGTTTTACGTTCATTAAAAGAACCTCTTTCCTATACCATATGGCGAATAAGCAGTAAGGCTGCCTATAAGCAGTGATGATTATATCATAAAAATGGAAGAAATGTTCTTTAAAATGAATATTTTTGTTCTTTATATAATTTTTTGTGTGATTTATGATGATATTGATATATATAGACACACATAGATACTCATAGATACATGTATATCTTGCTGTATCACGGTGAACACAGATAAAGAAGGAGTTTCATTTCCTAGGCTAAGTACCGATATAAATCATGGAAAAGAAGCAGGTAGGAAAATACAGAAATTATGAGGTAGGTTTGGAGATGTGAATATTTTAATTTTACCCAGGAGGAGACCTTATTAAATTTAAGGCTGAAAAATAAGAATAAATATAAAATAAATTATTGACTATTTTAAGTAGTCGTTGTATACTTAATTTACAAGATGAAAATAAAATTATCGAATGGGAGAGGTCAACATGACAAAATATAAACTTTTCTATGGCGTGGGCGGTTCAATAAACGATATCACAAGAGATGAAGAAGCTTTTGATTTTGATAGTTATGACGAGGCTATTAATATTGCTAGGCAGCAAGCCTTTGAAGCGTTTGAAGATTACGAAGTGATTTGTAGAGTATTAAGTGTTGAAGAAAGAATGCAACAAGAAGGTTTAACAGAAGAAGAAGCCATTGCTGAGTACGAAGAAGATGTCGAATCTTTTATTGAATATGGCGCAGAAGAAGTAAAATAAAAAGTCTCTGTGATGACATCCTATTATAGACCACCCCCTTTTTTAAATGTAGTATAATTTGGAAGAAGGGGGTGGGGAAATGAAAAAGTTAGGTTTGAGCATTGCTGCTGTGTCTTTAACTTGGTGTTTGAGTAGCGGAAGTACTTTGGCCAAGATTACAAAAGATGAACATAAGGTCAGCTTTAAAATGACTGAGAATGAAACGGGCTTTTTTATGGCTGATGACACCAATCTCGAGTATTGGCCAACTAAGTTGGGATACAGGTTCACCATTTACAATGCTGAAGGTTGTACATTAAATTTTAAACTCCAAAGAATTACACTGGCAGGTTATGATTTTACCCTTAGTGAAAAGAATTTCACGGGTAATCATTTGAACTTGAGCGCGGCTGATAAGGTGAATGGTGATGCAAACAGAAATCATTACTTATTGATCACAAAAGGAGCCGGCTGCGGAGATGTGTGGATTAAAGGCTTTTATGGATTCGAACATGATGAGCCGGATGATGATTGGTAGGCTTAATACATAGTCAAGGTATATCCTTGACCTTTTTTATGCATATGATGATAATTTAAAGTGATCATATATAATGAATGTGGGGTAGTTAAATTGATTAAATCAAATCTAAAGCCGATATTAGACGAAAGGAATATCAGTATTCGAAAGCTGTCCAATGATATTGACCATGGTTTTAACACAGTTAGGAAGCTTTATCATGACGAAATGGAGCGGTATCCAAGGGATCTGCTTGATAAAGTATGTACATATTTAGACATTGAGCTGCATGAGCTGTTGATTTACAAAAAAGATTAAAAAGATATTGATCACTTAAAGTGATCATGTTATACTAAAGTTACAAGAACAGTAAATACTTACAAAATTTCTAGGTCTACATAAAATCGTACTTTTAATCAGAAGGGAAGTGACACTATGATAGTGGCTCATTTAATAGGTGGAAATGAAATAGAAGGTATTAGTAACGGGGTTGTAATCATTAACGGCGTAAAGTTAGACGCGAGCTATGAGGATTTAGCTTCTGTCTGCGGGAGTATAGAATTGGGAGATTTAAATACAAGTATTACTATTCATAGAAGTAGTGAAGATGTACTAAGAGATTATATTAAGTTGGTGCAAGATTTTGAGGCCGAACTAGGTGAAGAATTTGTAATTGACAATCATTTAACAGCAGAAGTTCGTTGTAGCACATATCAAGTTAATTTTGAAGATAAAACACTAACATTGATAATTGATACATATGAATAAAATGTTGATTGACTATGAGTGATGGAGAGTTTACTACGAAACGAACCTTGGTAAGTTAGTTGCAAGGGAATAAATTAAGGATGATTCTTTATAAAATCATTCTTTCATCTTAATAAATGAAGGAGAGTACATAATGTATAAGTTCATATCAGAGTTAAATTTAGACGACTCGACAATTCATAAAATGGAGATATCTAAAAGCTTTAAATATATTGGTGGTTTTTATATGTATAATCCCCGCCAAAATGAAATTCAACTCCCAGAAGGAGAATCATCTTCGCTCAGTGATTTAGCCCATTTAAGTTTTAATTCTTATGACTGTGAAAACCAAATGATTGCGGATATGAAAAGGGAATTCACTGAAGAAAAGCTATTAAATATTTTTAATTCTAAGTGCCCAGAAACAGCTTTTAATGACGCTGCTTCAAGAATCATTGAAAAATATAATTAAGGTGGGTTTTAATTGGCTAGTGATAAAGAATGGGTTAAAATAAGCGAACTTTCTGAAGAAGAAAAACAAAGCTTGACTGCCGGTACTGAAGTTTTGCTGCATGATAATTATTATAATGGGTCATCAGATAAAGCTGCCTTGATAAGAAAAAAAGGTTCTCAAGGAAAACTAGAAGGCCAGTATTACGAATTGACCGGCCAAATGGTTAGAATTCTTTTCGGAAGCAGAAGCTTAAAAGTCCCTTCTTCTTTATTATCTGTTCCAGTTACAATCGACAGGAAACAGGAAGTCGAACTAAATCTTTCACCAGTCCAAATTGTTAAAGTTGTGAAGTCATTAGAACTGTTACTAGACTTAGACAAGGAAGAATTTAAGTTTAATCGAGATGAGATTGCCCTATTATTGGGGCAGCTAAGTGAAAATCTAGATAGTAATGGTATTGATCCTGACAGAGTACTGAACGAGCTGTTCTCAAGGATTGATTAAGTTGTAATGAAACCAGTCTTTCATCCAAATATAAAAATGGAAGTGATTGATTGCAATTATTAATAGGAATCATTAGTAACAAGATATTTATAATATTGGCACTTTTGTTATTTTGCCTTTACATCAAGAACAAATATCCTTTCTTTGTATTACGTCTAATTGTTAATATCTTAATATATTTATTTGAAGCATACTTGGGTTCTTTAATTGTAATGAAAATTTTAGGATATGTAGCCGATGGAACTGTCTTTTCTTCTACGAGAGATATGATTTTTTCTTACACTGCTTATCAATTGATTTTGTTTTTTTCTTTAAAAATTTACGATTCATTAATTGAAGATGCCTTAGTTTCAATAAAAACATCCCTATATAAAATTGAAAACTACATTACTTATAATCAGACAATTCCTTCTGAATATTTGCAATTCCTTGAAAAAATTGCTCAAAATAAAGGGGTTGATTATAAAAAAGAGCACAGAGAATTGTTAAAGAATATAGTTGAGTTAACAAGAAAATACAATTCGTCAGAAATGAAAACAGATGATATTAGAATGAGGTTACGATCTTACATCATTAATATAGAGCATGATTTGAGCATGTTGAAATTTTCCTGGGGGATCATTGTTTTTAAGAATAGTAAAATGATAAAACTGCGATTTTAAAAGGAGAGGATGACTTATGGCAGCTAAAATGATAACTGTATGGTACAAATACGATGATAAAGTCAACGAAGCCAAGCTAAATCATATTGAAGAGGGATGGGTGAACGGTGAATATCCAAAACCTATATATCCATCATACACAAATCAAGAAGCATGGAAGAAAAGTGATTGGGAGAGGAAACATGCTTATTTAGATGAACAATATCGAGTATTGAGCGTTCCACCGGCGAATTGGATTAAATAATGAGATAAGAATAACTTATAAGTTGAAATAGGCTTGAAGACTATGTATTCAACAAGAGATTGAGATACATAAAGGCACTATCATCTGAGGTTTAAATCATGAATTTAATAATGTTCACGGCAAGTATAAGGGCAGATGTTCCAAAGAAGATATATCCATAGCTCTTTTGTTTCTTTGAAAGCAATTCCAACCCGACTATGATAAAAAGAACTGCAACTAATACCTGAAGAGAAATCAACAGGATTCCACTTTGATTAAACAGGGAATACACGGCTAGTAGTAATGCCATAAAAGAAATGAAAATTTTTGAAGCCTTTAACATGAAAACACATCCTTAAGCAATTTGATTAACCTTAACACGTTACAGACTTTTTTTGGAGAGGCGTATGTATTAAGAACAAAGAAGTATTTTGGAGGGGAGTATACATGATAAAGGTTTACACAATAGGTCATGAAATACCAGAAAAGATTAAGCCCTGCATAACTGAATGGAATTATTGGTCTTGGATTGTTGCTGCAAATAGTGAAAAGGGCAATAAAAGTGCAAAGCGGCTTATTGAAAAGATTGAATCGGATCCAGACAAAATTGCGGAATATAAAACTGAAGACGGAATTGAAGTATATGTAAGCTACATGATTCCAGTGAAATAAAAAAGAGCATCAAACTAAATGCTCTTCTTCATACCACACCTACGACACTCGCGCAAAAATACACCACTTTTCACTGAACTCTTGAATAAAGCGTAATCACAGTTGTCACAGCGACCATATTTAACATCGGGATACTCCTTATAATCATATACAATTGTTACATCGTACCCGTTAGTCTCAAAATCTTTCTCTTCCATTAAATTTCACCTACACAAAGTATTTAACACTACTATAATACCTGACGATGTATATGAGGAGGGTTTTATTTTGATTGGATTTTCATATTTCTTAATACTCTGGCTTGGTGTCGGCTTCCTGACGGGATTTAAAGCCTTATTCGTTGACCAAGTTTACGATGAGGAATTTAAACAGGAACTGATTGATTCATGTTCACCAGGAATGCAACAAAACATGGCAGAGTTGTTTTTTAAGAGTAAAATAAACATCATGGTGTTTTACGTTTTAAGTGGATTGCTGCCTGTTGGAATAAAAATTGTTGGTCTGCTGAAGAGGGATTAGATATGCCGGTTATCGATAACTTTTTTGTTATTCAATTTGAAAATGATGATTACTTCAAGTCATTTAAATTAGATGGCAGTCTTATATAGCATCTATGGGGCTTCATGGCGCTTCTAAGTTCACTACAATGTCAGAAGCTTTAGTGATCTCAAACGAGCTACATACAGAGTTTAAAGTCACTTCTGCCATAAGACAAATTGAAGTTATTACTAGGTGAGGAGTGTACAGGTGTACTGGATTGAATGGATTGAGGATGGAGAGAAGAAAAGCATTGTTGCTGACGGTTGGGTTGAATGGGCCGCGATCCTAGAAGACCTTTATCAGCAGCGATTTGAGTATGTTGAATGGAAACGGCTTTAAATAAAAGAGTGAGGTCATGAAATAATCAATTAATTGAAAGAGAGAAACAATTGGAGTTTTGTTTACGACTTAAGTGAGTGATTTAAAGAAAAAAGCACCCCTTTGATTAGTTTTAATAAAACCATTGATGACAAAAAGGAGTTTTTATGAAAAACATAGTAAATAAGGATATTTTTGATGTTTTTACTGTACAAGGGTATTGGTGGATTGATAAAGATAAAGAAAATCAAGTTCCAGGTACATTAATATATAAACCAGAAGAAATTACATTAGAGATAATGGGTGCATTAGTTAATGACTTTATTGATATTGGTGACACCCCAAAAGTTATCAATGGAATATCAGTAGATGGCGAATTGTATAAGCTAGATGTTCTTGCAGCAGGAAATTCAAACTTCAGATCACCTGGAATACCCACTTCAGTTTATGAAATTAGGAGTTTTTTAGTAGGAGATTACACTAAGGTATTCCCAGAAAAATTTGACTCCGCCGAGTTTTCAACTGGTAATTTAACAGAATGGATGGGTTTGAATGCCTTCACACAAGTGTTTGACTCTAAGGGTAAAAAACATGAAATACATTATGACAGAATAAATATAAACAGGGTTACGGTCAAAGATTTTATAGTACAAGAAACTAGTGAGGTAAAGATTAAGAATCAGAAATCTGGACAGTGTATATCTATGGAGCATGTTAGTGGATTCAAAATAATCCCATCAGAAAGGAAAGATTTGAATTGGTTTCATGAGAATGTGAATCATCAGGTTAGACTCGTAAACCTTCTTATGAACAACATTAACTACGATATAAATATTACATTAAACGTGAAAGAAAACAAAAGACAATTGAAATATAAATACTTTCAACATCACAGAGAAGTCCTTAGACAGAAGAATGCAAATTTCTTGTTTGATTACAATAAGGTTAGAACAAATTATGAAACATTGTTAAATAACTGGTTTCAAGAAAGAGAAAAGCTGAGCACAATAGTTAGTTTATTTATGAATAGTAAAGATCAGAAAGAGTTTGTGGAAACCAAATTCATTAAAAATATTCAGTGTTTAGAGATATTTCACAGAAGATATTGCTCCAGTTCAGAATTTAACCAAGAACTAATATTTGAAACTGAGAAAGTAAGAGAGTTTATTGATTCTAATGTTTCAGACGACAATAAGTCGTTTTTCTTAAATAAGTTAAAGCATATAAATGAAGTTAATCTAATGAAGCGACTAAAGGAGTTATTTAATCAACAATCAACAGATACAAAAAACTTCCTTTCGGGTAATAGTAAAAATAGAGACAGTTTTATTTTTGGTCTTGTTGAGACTAGAAACTATCTTACTCACTATGACTTAACAAACAAAACTAAGGTTTTCCATCAAGCAGTTGAGAAATATTACGCTTCCTTAAGAATGAATGGTCTATTAACATTTTTGATCCTAAAAAAAATAGGGCTGGATGAAGAAATTATTTTAAATAGTATGAAAGAAAACAGGAATTTAAACCAAAATTTTTCACACGCGAAAAAAATTCTGGATAAATAAAAGCCGGGGGAGATGCTCCCCTTTTAAATAAAATACGAATTTTAATCAGATAAGGATCCTTCAAAAAATAATTAGAATAAAAATAAAATAAATACTTGTAATTCTGACAACTCTAATGTATATTATAAACAAGGGAACATTAGTTGGGAAGGGGTGGAGTAACCAATGAATCTTAAGCAGAAGATTAAGAATGAATGTGAAAAAGACAACCAGCTCGCAGCGAAACTCTCAAAAATAGCAGGTTACGAAAAGGTTAATGGCTTTTACAAATTCATCAACACCCCAGAGAAAGAAATGGACAACTTAGGCGGTTTAATTAATATTGTTAAAAGCTTGTTTCCTGATAATGAAGAGCAGCTTCTAAGTGATTACTTCTTATCATTGGATCCCAACAAAAAATGTGCTAGACAATCTGTTGAATATGCAGATTTAAATCAGTGGAATGCGTTAACTGATAAGATCGTAGGCAATCTTTGCGAATCATCTAATTCAATAAGTCGTGAATGGGGACAGGTTTATTCCCTGCATAGAAAACTGAATAATAATAAAATTTCTATAAATGAAGCGATCCGGGAAACTGGGAAATATAGAATTAAATCTCCTGAAATGTATTCATTTTCGAATATTATGATTATGTATGAATACTTGAAAATTGGAGAATTTGGCTTAATGAAAAGTACAGCTCAGTTTCTGGAGATTGACGAACTGTCTGATGGATTTATAAAAGATTCGTACAGTGGTCGAATTGAACTGTTAAAGGCCAATATAAGCTTAAATGATTATGAACTAGAAGAAACCCGAAAACATTGTAGCGCTGTAATTGAAGAATGCAATAATAACAGATTGATTGTATTTAGTTATTTAACACTTGGGAATACATACATTTTTGAAGATTATGATAAAGCAAAACTATGCTATGAAAAAGGCTTGAACTTTGCAAAAGACAATAACCATCATCATTATAAATTGCGACTCGCACTTTGCTTTTTAGATAATGTCTGGGTGAGAGAAAACAAATGGGTAGATTTCGAGTCTCAAGAAATACCGGATATGATTGAAGCTGCTTTTTATTTGACTAATATCAAAGAAACTAAGAAAGCAGAAGATGTAATTAAAAAAATTGAAGAACATGATGTTCTGGATGATGATTTAGGGTTTCTTTATCACGTTAAGGGCTTGCTGTATAATGATATGTCCCATTTTCACGAGAGTATAAAGAAATTCAAAAAGTCAGGCGATAGGCTCTGTCTAAATCTACCTTTGCTTGAATTGAAAAAGCGTGGATATTCAGATGAAATATTAAATTTAATTGCGCTCTAGTTTTCTTTACTTGAAAGGAGGTGAAAGAATGAAGAAATTTTATTGCGCGATTGTCATTTTACTAGCTTTAACTGTAGGATTTGTAAGTGGACAACAATCAGTCCAAACTGCTAACGGAGATATCACAGTGGCTTCAGCTAGCAGAGGAGCATAACACAACTAGGCTTTTACATAGTCAACGGCTAGACGTTTGATCCAAAGGATCAGGCGTCTTTTCTAATTTAAAGGGGAAGTTCCTATATTTTATAAAACCAAATATAAGACCATGGGGGAAT
Organism: Bacillus sp. FSL K6-2865; assembly: GCF_040311405.1. NCBI lineage: Bacteria > Bacillati > Bacillota > Bacilli > Caryophanales > Bacillaceae > Bacillus > Bacillus sp. FSL K6-2865. The sequence continues at coordinate 1,905,223 of NZ_CP152036.1, forward strand.
TAAAATGAAAAAGCATTTCGGGAAAGCACTTTCTTATGAGGAAATGGCTAAGGGATACATGGAAATGGGAGATATTAATTTAGAAATTTCCCAGGAAGATAATCATCTTGAAAATGAAACAGAAATGATTAGACCAAAATATAAAGCAAAGGTATCCTAATGAGGACTAAAGACAAATCAGCAGACATTTTAACACATACATAGGGGATGTGTTATTTGTCGTGAATAAAAATAAAATAAATTATTGCATATTATTGTAGCAACATATATAATGAAGTTACAAGATGAACGTTGTTGGGAGATGAAACAATGGAAACAACCAGTGCCACTCAAAAGGAAGAGTTGAAGATTACATCATTAAGACAATATCAATACATAAAACAACTAAAGAACTTCACACGAGTAAATCTCCACCTAGAGGATCCAGATGTGTTTACACCTAATAATGTAACTACAATGAGAAAAAATCATAAAGAATATAACCTCATTAAAGAACAAAAGAATTCTATAAAATGCATTTAAGGAGTAAAATTAAAATGAATAATAAATATTACACAGAAGAAAACAAGGCTAAAGTTTGGAAAAAGCATATGATCGTTTTAAAATTTCTAGAGCAGCCTGAGATAGCAGTTGCTTATAATGAGTTCTTACGAAGAGAAGCAACAAGTGATGAATGGGTTGGGTTCGAAGAGGAGCTTTATGAGGAATTGACGGGGATGCCAATTATAAACGTCTGTAAGGACGAGAGGGTAAATGTCCTAAACTGAATTTTATTATAGGATAAAAATAAATTAGGTGTGATAAAATGAATGCAGACATCTTAATTAACGCTCTTAAAGAATACGACATGTTAAAGCAAATGGAAATCTGTAACGCCAATATAATGCTGCTGAGTAATATTCAAGGTGAAAATGAATGGATTGTTGCGTGGAAAGAATTTGATCAATACTTAATGAAAAAAATGATATGAGGTGTCATTATGGAAGCTCAAAAGAAAGCGTCAACACTAAGGGATTATTCAATATTCAACAACATAAATAGGTGGTTTGATGAATTAGATTTAAGAAACAGGGATCAAAAAACTGGAGAAATTGAAAAGTCTAATACTAGAGCCACGTATGAAAGGCATATAAGAGAGTTTTTCAACCACTATGCTGCCAAGGATATTGAATATTTAACTGAGAGTGACCTGGCGATCAAGAAGAGTGACCTGTATGATTATCGAAGCCATTTGGCTAAAAATAAAAGTAACTCCAATTCAACAATTAACAACAAGATTGCCGCACTGAAAAGTATGATTAAGTATCTTGAATCTGAACATGAGTGTGATGCATCTGTATTTAATTTTAGGCCTCTTCCAACAGAAAAGAACCCAGCAGGCTCTTTTGAAGGAATATCTGAAGCTGATGAATTTGCTGAGGCAGCGTATGTTACTGAGCGGCAGAACAGATTAATGAAAAAGATGTTTATTTTGTTTAGTGCACGCACTGGAGGGCGTAAATCAGAGGTGCTTAGAGTTGGGTGGGATGATATTACTTATTCAGAAAAGCATCAATGCTATCTCGTCAACTTTAAAAAAACCAAGCAAAAAAAGGCTAGGCCAGTTGGAATTTCCACAGCTTTTTATGAAGAGTTGTTGCTGTTAAAGCAAGAGTATGGGGAGCATGAACTGTTATTTCATAAGTTAACAGTTGATTCAATACAGGATATGTGGAATCGCGTATGTAGAGTTATGGGCATTCCAAAAGAAAGAAAGATAACTCCGCATAGTTTACGCAATACTGCAACAAACTTTTCTTACAGCGTTAATGGTGATATTAAAAAAGTTGCAGCGTTCTCTGGTCACAGCAATATCAATGTTTTGAATGATCATTATTTAAACAATGAAAGGGATTATTCTCAAGATCCAGGGGTTTTGGTTGATCAAAAAGAAGACATGTCCTTTTTAGATGATGTTACCTTAGAGCAATATAAAGAATTCTTTTTAAAATCAGACATGTATATACAGAGTAAACTTAAAATGTTTTTGAACAAGTGATACAAATAATCATATAAAAGCTTTACTTGCTTATGAAAATAATGATAAATTTAATATGATTATGTGAGGTGATAATGTGTCTGAAGTTTTGTTGACAACGGATAAACTTTATAAGTTAAAAACTGAAATAGAGGGAAGGCTTATTGATATTAAAGATGATTCCAATATGGTGAAGGAATTAAAAGCTACGATGGCGGAAAAATACAAGGCCCTCCCTGGTTATATCCAAGAAATTTTAAATAATAATGATAATAACGTACAGCGTTTAAACGAAAAAGAAGTGTACATTGTTTCAAAAGAGATGTATTCAATTCTCGGGGCGCCAGCTTTAGATCCGTCAAATTATTTTCCAACCAGATTGGCAAAAGAGCTTGAAGGTGGGAGAGTATTCGCCGGTGAAGAAGTAGTTAAGCTCCCATACAAGTTTAAAAATGTGATTAAAATCAAAGAGGATAACTATGTCACTTCCATTACTGCCAAAGAACTTAGTGAGTTATATAATAGCTCCATCCTGCAGTACAATTACAACACTCAGCGTGAAGGAAAGTATATTAAAGGCAGTCTTATTCCTGTCCCTAAAACAAACCCTAAATCAGTTGATGAGATCAAAGAATTGTTTATCAAAGGTGATTTAATTGTATCAATGTTAACTTTTAACGCTCGTCTTGGAACATCTGATGGTGATGAAGAAGTTGAATATGATCCAAGCACTCAAACCCTCACTGTAACACGCGGAACCTTATTAGATGCTCTAGATGGATACCATCGAATTTCAGGTATTGTTAAGGCCATTGCTGAAGTCCCTGAATTGGATCAACCATTCATTTTAAATGTACTCAATTACGATGAAGAAAAGGCTAAGGTTCACTTTGCTCAAATGAACACAATAAACCCAGTTGAAAAATCCAGAATTGAAGAATTAGGGCAAAAACGGTATTCTTCAACAGTTGTCGAGCAGCTGAAATTTAAAAGTGAACTTAAAAATAAAATAAGCCCACAAAGTGAAATTGGTATCGATAGCAATTTTCTTGTGACATATTATACTTTGTCCGAAGCTATAGACGATGCATTTGAGTTGAAATCTCGAAAAGATGCGTTGAAAATTGCGAAATACCTGGTCGACTTTTTTGATAACCTTTTTTATGCCTTCCCAGATGAATTTCTTGAAGATGATTTATCGTCCATTAGAAAGCAATCATACATTAATCATAACGTAATGTTTTACGGTTATGTTTATTTGGCCAAGAAGATGAAGGAAAACAATGTAGAACTAAACAAGCTTGAAAGTATCCTTAATACAATTGACTTTAGTAAGAGCGGAAGAGTGTTTGAAGAATTAGGAAGACGAAATAATGAAAATCAACTGAAGACTGCTATGAAGAAGAAACTAAAGAGAATATTTTATGATGAAATTGCTGTTGTTTAAAGCTTAAAGGAGAATTTAATATGAGTGAAATGTATAATGCTGAATTGAAGGAAAAGTTTTTAGAGAAATACGAAAGTGAAGCAACAAGAAACCATTATTGGCTAAGGCTAAGGGATTTCTCAGCTACAGAAAAAATACTTCAAAAAGACATATTTAATTTTTCTTTGGAAGAGCTGCGTACGTTATTTTTAGATTTAGATAGCAAATCTATAGATTCACTAAGAGGAGCAAGAGCTGTAATTGGACAATACACAACATGGGCAATGGAAAATGGCTTGGCAAACAGTAATATTAACAAAGTGTATCAGATACAGGATGGTGACCTAAAGCAGTTTATAGACAAAAACAAAAAAACACTATTCACCAATAAAGAAGTAGAAGAGTATGTTGATTTTATGGTTAATTATCAGGATAAGGCCATGATACAGGCTATTTATGAAGGTATAGATGGTTATCAGCATTCTGAGTTACTGAATTTAACAGGTGACGATTTACTCGATGATAACAAGGTGAAGCTGGTAGATGATAAACATGGTATAAGAATAATTACTGTAAGTGATAAATGTTATGAGTTGCTTAAGCGTGCTAATGACCAAAGAACATATCATCTTAGCAATGGTTCTCCAGATAGTGGCCTTAAAAACAAATTTGCCACATTAGTTAAAAGCGAAAATATTTTTAGGCTAAAATATAAGAGTTCTAATCAGAGTATGAAAGCTGACAAATTTTTAGTTCACCGTTCTTTTAGTCAGTTTCAAAAATTTTTAGAAGAACCTTTCTTTACACCTAAAAATCTTATCAACTCAGGAAAGCTCAACATGGCGTATGAGATATATAAAGAGAAGGGTGAATTAAAAGTACCTGATTATAAAAAAATAACTCGACAATATGGATTCCTGAATGAAGACGCGGAGTTTAATTCACAATCACTGAGGAAAGTAGTGAATATGGAGAACTTAGAAAAATATTGTATCAAGTCTGAAGTAATTGAGGCTAATTCTTAATCCCTGTTACAGGGATTAACTTTACATAACTTTTAGAGTAAAAATAAAAACAATGTGAATTAACTCGTGATATTTTTAGAAAAATATCAGGATTTTGTTCATATTTTTCAGAATTCGACAAAGTTAGACAGAGACAAATTTGTACATATGCAGTAAAATAGTTCTATACCCTGAAAAGGGTACAAGGAGGTTCGCTAGGCCAAACTCCCTAGCGTTTAAGTCAATGTTTGATTTTCCATTCATAGAGATCTTCAATCGAACAGTTAAGTGCAATAGCAATGATTTTAGCCGTTTTTATATTCATGGAAGGTCTAAAGCCGTTTGCATAGTCACTTAATCTTTGCGTACTAATGCCTGTTCGCTTTGAAAGTTCTCCTAAGGACATTCCTCTACTTTCAAGGAGAATGGATATCAAACATTGTCCGATTTCAACCTCAAGCATCGGACAACCTCCTGTTATAGTATTGCTTATCATACTATATCAATTCTTTCCAAGTTTTTAAATGAAAGAAAAAAGATTTGCCACTAACTAGGTAAAAGGTTATAATTAAGTCAACAAAAAAGGGAACGTAAGTTCGGTTAATTACTACCAGAGAGAGGGAAACGTATGTCAGAAAAGGATTATTTCATTCAAGGGGAGCTGTGCATACCTTTTTTCGGCAGAATAAAAGCCAAGAATGAAGAGGAAGCACTTTTGTTCGCATATCAATCAATTAAAAAGAAATTAAGAAATAAAACAGGGAAAATGGGGTTTCTTCAAAAAGATCAAGAAAAATATGAGGCACTATTTGATGTAGACATCATGTGTACAGAGGATGCAGAAATAACAACCTCTTATGCCGAAGAAATAGACGATTCGTTTGAAAATGAAGGCTATAAATCTTCTCAGCTGTTATCAATAAAATAAATGCACATACACATCTTGTCAGTCATCATGAGACATAAAAAATTGGTGACTTTTTAGTCAGACTGGAGCATACAATGGATTTTAATCTTGAAATTGACTTGAAAGACATTATGAGATCAGTTTCCATGAGTGTTGGTTCTAAGAACATACAAAGTGGAGATTACTACATAGAGATTATTTTTAAAAACAATGGGGATTGTTTGAGGATTAGAATGGATCATGCTTCAGTTTTAGAATTTAGAGACAAAATAAATGAAACTCTTTGGAAACTGGACGGCATGAAGACGTTTATGAAGACAGCAGCTTTACAGTATGAGTAAAGCTGATTTTTTTAAAATTATTTAGAGTAAAAATAAAATAAGTATTTACAACATTTGGTTGAGGTTATATAATCGAATTAGAATAAGGAAAGGAGATAGCTTTAGTTATTGATTAATGAACCAACTAATAATCAAATAAGAACAATGGTTTTAAGGAAATATGCAAAGCTCTTAGCATCATGTGAAAGGTCTTTACGCAGCATAGATAATGGTGAAATCAGAATGGCAATTGGAGACTTGGATTTTGTTAAAGACAATTTAGAGGAAATACAATACATACTTCGTGATGTTGTGAATCAGCATGAATATATTGAGGATAAAAATAAAATGTAAGTTTTATTAAGTCTTGAAAACGAGGGAGGAATAATGATGCAAAATGGATTTGAAAAATTCAAAGTTGGATTTAGAGGTGGGATTGAACTTGAGTTTACCAATGAGGATATAGTATCTATTGAAGAGCAACCTGGTGATCAAGCGCGTATCACGCTTAGTAACGGGGATCGAATAGTATTCAGTAACCCTGTAAACAAGTTGAAAGAAATTTTTCAATGGAATGATAAAAATCTTAAGAAAACAAAGGAGGGTTCAGAATGACGTGGATAAATTTAGTGAGGAATTACTTTCCCGATGCCAATGATAAGCAGTGTGATTTTATATTGTAGGAAAAACGGCTTTCCCTTTAGCTTCTGTGGAAACTATTGAAAATCAGTTGCAGGAATACCAAACAAACATGTTTGCAGATAGAAGGAGTAATCGGGTTATTAAGGAGGTTATGGAGTGAACAAAATCACAATCAGAACAAGCGATAAGGTTGAAGTCACAAAAGCACAGGCCCGAGCAATTGAGGAAGGGATGAAATTTTATATACGAATGGCTGATAATGACCCTCAGAGAGTGAACGACTTAACAAATGGGGACAAAAAAGAATTTGCGCGCCTTCAATTTGTAGGGAAACAATTTGTCATCAATAATGATGACGTCGAACCGTGGACTGGATTGTTTGAACCACTGAATAGTATGTATGCTGATGATCTGAATCAGGCGATTTTAAAAGGTTATATAGTGAAGGAGGGTGCGGAATGAACGAATTTCACTTACACAAATATCCCGTTACTTCGGTTGAAGGAAATGAGTATGCCGTAAGTATTTACAGTGATAGATACTCAAAAGGCCTTGTCAGGGTCTCTTTATATAAAAAGGTACGCGGTTTATTCGGGAAAGAAAAGTTTAAGTGTCTTACAAGAGAAGGAAATTTTGCTCCAAGTTATTGTGAAGTAAAGTGGGATTACAATTACATAGAGATGGCGATTAATGAAGTCATTACATACGAAAATTCCGTTCAGGAGCAAATTAATCATGAAAATAAACAAAAGGCTGCCATAGAGAAATTTGAAGCGTGGAGTGGCCAGGAGGTGTAACTGTTATTGGAGGTTAATTTGAAAGCAGAACAAAGAGAAAAATTCATCCGAATTGGTATCCCATATGATGAAATTGATGCACAAATGATCAATTTAATTGATATTTTAAATTTCAAGCTCGGATTAAAAACACGGCACTGCTGTTTTGGACATAAGCCATACGAAGAAATTCAAGTGATGTTCGAAGAAGAAGTGAATCTAAAAGAAGATCAAATTCTAGAATTAGCAGAATTAGCGGGGAGAGAATGGAAAGGTCTACAGCTAAGCTTTAGCAAATGGGCGAGGTTTTCTCCATTGATGTTTAATTGGTCATTGGTGCTATGAAAAGGTTTAGAGATCCGGAAGATTCAAGTAAATACCGATACCTGAGATCAGTTGAAGAATTCTTTGAGAACTATGCTGCAAAGAAGTGATTAAAAGATGCATTTTAAACTAAATTAAAAATAAGTGGAGAGTGAATTAGATGAAAAAAGAAAACAAAAATGAACAAATTGAAGCAACTATTAACGAAAATAACGAAATGGGCGTATTCGAGCACAGAACTATCCGAGAGGATCACATGTACCGGGACGAGATTTTGGATCGAATAAAGGTCGTACCTCTACTTGGGAACTCTACAGAAATTACAGTTGAGATGGCCGCGGAGTATTATATGGTTCCTGTTGATACGATCAAGACCGTCATTAAAAGAAATAGAGATGAATTTAATGATTATGCTGAAATTAGAGTTTTAAAAGGTAAGAGTTTGAAAGAATTTTGTCAGGTTCATGATGAACCTCGCAAAATTATAAGCTCGAAAGTCAGAAGTTTGCAAATTGTTAATCGAAGAGGGTTACTTAGATTAGGAATGTTACTTACTGAATCCAAAGTTGGAAAATCAGTTAGACACTATTTGTTAAATGTAGAGGAAGCCACTCCAAAGCAAATTGCTATTTGGGCAGCAAAAAGAGAAATTGCGAGGACAGAACGAAAACAGCTTACCGATGCAATTAAGGAATTTTATGAAGGAAACATGAAGGATGCTCATGCGTATACAAACTTCACTCAACTTGTTTATAAAGTTTGTTTTGATAAAAACAAAAAAGAACTAATGAATGTATATGATTTAGATGATAAAGATTCACTTAGAGATGCAATGACAACTGAGGATCTTAAAAAAGTGGTTCAAGCTGAAAAAACTATCTCAGTTTTGGTGAAATTGGGGAAAGACTACGCGGAAATCAAAGAGGAGCTATTGAAAAATAAGCACAAGTTTCAATAAAAGTAAAATTTTATTCGGAAAGAATGGAGGATGAGCAGATGAACATTATTGAATTTGAATTGTATATAGAGGGAACAGAAAAAGATATTGAAAAATTAGCGGAACAAGGATTTACTAAGCAAGTTAACTTAACCAAGCCGGTATACAAGAAGAAAGTAGGTGCCATTGAAATTATAGCCTGCACTAAATTTAATCAAATAAGAATGTCTGTAAGTGAATTAAACACAAAGAATTCTATAAGAAGATATGAGGATATAAAGGAAATTGATATTAAAGAGATGTTTAATGAAACTAAATTAAGCGAACTCATAGAGAATTTCAATCAACCGATTGATTATATTGAAATTAAAACTTTCGAGAATCATATTGATAGGTTAAAACACAATGGATGGAGCAATGAAATGATACATAATTGTTTTACTCTTGGTGATGGACTAACCTATTTAAAACAATTGGATTCAGGGTATTGGATATTCCAGGACGAAGAGAAACCAGTAAACCTACATTCGTATTTAAGAAAATTATCTAAATTGGGTTTTAGTATTTAAAAGGAATTTGAAGTTTTAAAGAAAAAGGAGCTGTTTTAAAGTGCAAGATATCCGTGTGATATATGACAGAAACAAAACTTTGGAAGCGGTCGTTGTCCAGTTTGGGGATTATATGTGTGAGCTAACAGATTCACAAGTAATTGATGAGGAAAATAAAGAATTTGATGTACTTAATGATGAATATCAAGGAGCTTGGAAATATGAAAATGGACAACACTGCGAAGTCGAAATTTACGATGGTGTAGACAAGTGGGTCTGTCAAGCATTCTTACACTGAATAAAAAGACTGTTTTAACTGAAAGAAAGGTGAAAAGTTAATGAAATTGAGGATAATGAAATGTTCAGATACAAGCTACTGGTACAGAGATAAGATAGGCATGTATTATGATGTATTAAATAAAGGTGGGATCGCCCACAGCGTACAACATGATTCAAACACAGCTTTTTCAAAAGCCGCAGTTCTTAAAGAAGATGCTATTGTTTTTGAAGATGAAAAGTTTGATAAAGTTCAGCTATTGTTCAGAAATCTAGATGATCAGCTTAAAAAGATTTGTTTATAGGAGGGCATGCAATGTTAAAAGAAGTTAAGACATTGGTTTTTGATCCAGACATCGTAAAACGCTCAACACCTGTCAGGGTTAGACAGCGGTTTCCAAATGGGAATTGGTCAGAACCAGAACTAGGTTTTGTTCACAATAATAAAGGAGAATCATTTAGTTTTACCACTTACGATGGACGTTCAAAAGCCAATAAATCTGTTAAGGCAAAGGACGTATTTAAAGGAATTGTTGAAGTCTAAATTTGCAGTTGGGAATAGGGGGAAAGCATGTGAAGTTTCAAAACAAGAGCTGCGACGAGGTTCATGTTGAAATCAATGGGGAAAGAGTTGATGTAAATTCACTTGAAGAAGGCAGTGTAACTCTAGAACAATATAAGAATGCCAGAGCGAATTCTGGGGGATTTGAAGCACTTTATCCCAAACTAAATGATGAAGCGCTTATACACGTTGCAAAGTACCACCTGAAGAACATCCTTTTAAAGAGAAATCCGGTTACATATGAAGAGTCATTAGCAGCGTGTATTGCTCCCGAACTAATTAAACGATTGGAATCAAAATAAAAGGATTATTTCATTGTAAGGAGGAAGGCACATAGGTTATTTAAAGCACATAATTGATACAGCCTGGTTTAATTTAGTTTGGTTTAGATGGCATCTTGGAGCGGACATAAGCGTATTTGACGGCTGCGGATGGAATACATATAGATATTTTAAGAATAAAAATAAAATAATTGGAGGTTACAAGGGTGATCAAGAGGAATCTGCTTAGCAACCACGTTGATGAGATTATTGGTGAATATTACGCTGTTAAAGGATATTCAGTCCATAGCATTGAACACCAGGAAAATGGACAACTGATTGTTGTTACGGAACGAGTAGCTGAGGAGAAGGAACAGGCAAAGGTTGATATTGCCTTTGATTTTGTACATAGAAGACCACATAAGAAGAAGTATTTAGCTTAAAAAAGGCAAAGAGTCAAAGCTCTTTACCATCAGGTGTTTTCCTTAACCGGTTCGCAATGTACTTCATTACGTTTACTGCAATCGACACTAATGCAATAATCAATGCTATTTCAAATAAGAGGATGTATCCAAAATTCACATTAAGCTTTTCAAAGTAATCGCTGGTAATAGAGAGGATTTTATAAATCCCTAGCATAAAAATAATAAAGGAAACTCCTAAAATTACAAGTGACTTTTTAGAATAATCTTTAGCGTGTTCAAAATTATAAATCATTATTGATAAAAATAACAAACCCGTAGCAATTTTGTGGGATAACGAATCATCGGCCGAAAATGATTGCACTACTATGCTGATGATTAATCCAGTAATACCGATTGTTTTATTCAAGGAATCACCCACTCGTATGTAAGTTAGGTATGAGTTTACCAATTAAAGGGGATTTTCTCAAGATGATACACATTAAAGTTAAATTAAAATGCTTTCACAAGAAAGGGGTGGAAACATGCTTGGTTATCAGAAAGGGAAGCAAGTAAGGTGGCATGAAGATGGGGAGATGGGAATTATATTGTGGACGACAAATCGAGGTTCTGTGGGAGTTAAATGGAGCTCGGGTGAATACAGTGAATACAATTATAAAGTTGATGAGTTACTAATATTAACAGATTAGTATTTTACCCAAAAGTGAACGCATGACAGCAAGAAAAAGGTTTAGTCTAAATGAAATCGTGATTTTAAACAATGGGAGGCAGCAAAATGAATACATATGTAGTAACAAAGGAAACAGAATACTATAGCAATGAGCCAATTAAAAAGGTGCTTTACGCGGGTGTCAATAAAGAAGTTGCCTTTAGCAAAATTAATGACACTTCAGGTAACAGACTGGTATTAGATGTTTGGTTTGATGGTATTAAGATTAAATCTTTCATCAGAATTCGTAACGATGAATGGCAAGTGGGTTTTGATAAATTGGCCAATACAAAGAAAGAGATTGAAGACTACAGTACCAAACTAAAAGAGGCACAATCCTTTTTAGAAATGTTGGAGAGAGCTGAACAAGTCTAATAAAAGATAGTTTTTAATGAAATCAAAATAAATGGAGGGATTTTATTTGAATAATAATTTAACTGTGATCGAACGAGATGGACAACTTTTGGTGGATAGTCGTGAAGTGAAGGATATGCTTAATATAAGACACTCTGATTTATTAGAGAAGATTGATGGGTATTTATCGGTATTACATCAAAACGGAAAATTCCGTTCTGACCAATTTTTCATTGAGAGTTCCTATCAAGCAGGAACCGGAAAACCGTACAAACACTACTACCTCACTCGTAAGGGGTGTGACATGGTTGCAAACAAAATGAATGGGACAAAGGGCGTTTTGTTTACGGCACATTATGTCACTCAGTTTGAAGAGATGGAAAAAGAATTAAAACAACCACAAACAGAGTTAGAGGTTTTAGCTGCAACAGTAAACAATATGGTGCAACAAGAAAAACGAATAACTGTTATTGAAAATGAACAAAAAAGAATCTTTGATTTGATTGGATTGAATCCATCGAATTGGAGAAAAGAAATCAACAAAATTATTAGATTAATAGCAAAAGAAAGTGGGTTAAGTCACTCGGCAGTATGGTCTGAGAGTTACAAAACCTTAGAAACCCGAGGGAAATGTAATCTGCAAAGAAGACTTGATAATAAAAGAAATAACATGAAAAAAGAGGGAGCGTCTAAAACAAAAGTAGAAAAAGCAAACTTTATGGATATCATTGATGAAGATCCAAAGCTTACAGAGATTTTCTTAGCGATTGTTAAAGATATGGCTGTGAAGTATAAGGTGACTCTCAAGAAAGAAACTGTATAAAATAAATATTTTATCAAAATTAATTAGGAGGATGAAGTAATGAGTGTAGTAGTGGAGTTTATGAATGAACTTTTTGAGGATATGGACGGAACTAATTGGCATATTACAGCTATGGAGGAATTTAAAGAAGTAACACAAGATGGCGTGGTATATGCAAAATTAGCAGACGGTTCGATGTATGAAAAACAAGACAATATTTATATTTACCAAACGACCGGCTATTTAGGAGATGATTATAGTGGAACGATAATCAAACCAATTACAGATACTATTGCTCTTGTTAAGGGATATACATGCTGAGAATTATAGTGGTTAGGTATAAAGGGTAACCATAGTAAAGAAAAACTAATTGATCCATGTACTAAATTTTCACTTTCCTTTTAAAGGCTAGGCTCTAAGAAATTATGTAACGGAGAGATTATACTCTCCAGGATTCGAAGGAAGGTATGCGGAGTTTGCCGTGCTTAGTCTTAAATCTGTGCTTAACCTTACATAAAATAGGCTCAATAAATACATATTCATCAGATTCAGACTTTACTTGTTTCATAGAATGGAACTTACTTCGTTCTGCATGTGGCATGAATTCCATAAATCCAGCTGCAGCCCCATCAGGATAAGACAGAAGAAATTTTATATCCTTTTTGGTGTAGCCGGTAATAAGAACTTCGGTGTAACCGTAATTGATCACTTTCAGCCAATTATGTGAACGTTTATTGATCTCATAAGGGGAGTCAGCTTTCTTGAGTACGATTCCCTCTAAATTCTTTTCTTTGGCTAGGTTGAAGTAAGCAAGACTGTTACCTTGAATTCCTTCGATAACATAAACATTTGGATGATTCAGTTCAAGTGAGTTCAGAACTGTCTTACGCTCAGTGAGCGGCTTAGCTGCTATTGACTGACCGTCTTTGTAAATAACATCAAAGATACAGTAAACGATCATATGACCTGATTTTTTGGACATGAAACGTTCCATTACAGCTTCAAAGTCAGGAGCACCACCTGGGTCAGCTACAATAATTTCACCATCGAGTACTGTTCCATTGGGTATATCAAGATCCAACAGTTCTGGGAACTTGCTTGTTACCTCATTGTTGTGACGAGTGTAAAGCTTTATCTGATCATTAAACTTGGAGAGGATCAGTCTAATTCCATCAAATTTCAACTCGGTAATATAATTATCGTCATCAAATGGTTCTTTGATTGAATGCAATAACATTGGCGATACAAACAAAATATCACCTCCTACTTAGAATAATAGCTAAGCGAAGGTGATATATAAAGCAAAATGACTGTGGTACTTAATGGGATTCAATGAGCTCAGGTGAATTGTTTTTAGGTGAATTCACTAAAGATGAAACCTGATATGCTTCCATGTCATCAGAGTCATATGGTAGCAGTAAGCTTTGAAGATAATCAGGATCGGTGTTTTTGGGGTTAAGCCATTCCTTTTTGTTCTCATCAGTAAGGATAACTGGCATACGATCATGTATGTCCTCCATAAGCTCATTGGGCTTTGTAGTAATGATTGTGCAGGTGTATAGCGGATTACCTTTAGGTGTATTCCACTTTTCATATAAGCCGGCAAATGCAAAGAGATTGGATGATTTAAGCTTAATCCGCATAGGAATCTTAGTCTTCGGATCGAGACGTTTCCATTCATAAAAACTGTCTGCCGGTATAATACAACGTTTGCTTACGAGTGGTTTTCGAAAGCTGGGTTTCTCGGCCAATGTTTCAGCACGAGCATTAATCATTTTATACCCGATCTTTTCATCCTTAGCCCAAGGAGGAATAAGACCCCATCTAAGCTTGCCCAGACGATTGTTTGATCCATCATTAATGATTGTCAGGATGTTTTGTGAAGGGGCAACGTTATAACTTGGATGGTATTCGTCTTCAGGCAAAAATTGATCTATGTTGAATTGCTCAATGATGTCATCAAACTCAGAGAATAAAGTGAACCTGCCACACATGTTCATCATCCTTTAGGGTTTTTGAATATTGTACAGGCTTGATACATGAAAATCAAAAAGGAGGAATGTAATGCAGCAAACAGTTGAGGTTAAAGAAGTTGAAGTGTTGAATAGAGGGATATGGACAAAGAAGAAGTTCACTGATCTCAAAAAAGGGCAGACCTTTAAGATTGAGGAGAACGGAAGAGTAAAAAAGTACATAGCAAGAACAGATCCTTATTGGGATGACATGTACGAGACGTACATAATTGATTTGTTGGATAAAAATAAAATTAGAAGGTGTAACTGGAAAGAAATCTAATTAAAACAGAGATTTTATAAAGATAAAAATAAAATTAAATGGAGGCTGTACAATGAGAGAAATTAAGTTTCGAGGAATGGGTATCAACGGTGAATGGTATTACGGTAATCTATCAATCATTAAACAAAAAATAAAAAGCATGGGCATTGATCCTGGTTCTTATATCTCTAATAAAGCTGGTGTTCCATTTGCCTATAAAGTGAGATCGGAAACAGTCGGGCAATACACCGGATTAAAGGACAAGAACGGTAGGAAGATTTACGAGGGAGACGTTGTTAGGAATCACCGTGATAATTCAAATGAGCTATTAGAAGTTTTGTGGCAGGAAGAAGTGGTTGAACATGCTTCAGACGGGATCTATTGGACAAAAGAGGTGCCAGGTTTTAGATTCAAGCGAACAAAGCGAGGCTTGCCTACTGTATTTGTAGCTCATGTTGATTTAGAAGTCATCGGCAACATTTACCAAGACCCTGAGCTTTTAGAATCTAAATAAAAACGATATTTTATTTAAGGGGGTGATAACATGTGAGTTATCTATGTGATTTGAGTTTTAAGAATAAAACAAAAATAAAAAGGAGTGGTTGTTAATTGTTGAGGATTAAAAACAGAATAGAGGAACTGTTAAAAAAGACTAAAGGAGCAGAAAAGAGAGACTTTGGACGGTACACTCTAATCTGCACACTTCACCCTGAAGCGAAGCTATTAAAGTATAGCACAGTTAAGAAGACTTTTCCAGTCTTGGTGACTGCTCTGGTTTCATTCCTGAATCCAGTGAGTATTTTAGCAGCGGACAAGTATCGGAACTTTGAAGAGCTTAAAGCTAATGAATCCCCGTTCAATTTCAGTGTATTCTCAAAAGAGAAAGACACCGATGTATTAATTCTTGCTCCCCATGGAGGTGGCATAGAAGGGGGAACAAGTGAGCTTGCAAAGGAATTAAGCGAAGCATACTCTACATATCTTTTTGAAGCTTTAAAGACACCAGGAGCATTTGATTTACACTTAACCAGTACGAATTTTGATGAACCACAAGCACTTGAAATGTTGAAGGAACATGAGTTCACACTTTCACTTCACGGGTACGCAAGTAATGATCAACATGTTTTAGTTGGCGGCACAGATCGGGAGAAAGCTGAAGCGATAACAAACACATTAAATAATGCCGGTTACTCTGCAGAGCTTCTTGATGAGGGGACGAGGTTATCCGGTAGCAGTCCAAATAACGTGGCCAATAAAAATAAAACAGGAAAGAGCATTCAACTTGAGTTAAGTACTGGACTGCGAAAATCAATGTTTAACACCTTTTCTCTCAAAGGGCGCTCAGGAACAAGAAATGAGACCTTTTATAATTTCATTGACACTCTTTCACGGTTTCTCAGTGAAAATGTAGAAGGGAACGGTTTGACAACATGAACATGGAGCAGTCCTTATACTATTTTGTTGATGCTCTGGATTGGGGAATTGATGATAAAGGGTCAAATGCAATTGAAACAACAGAAGGAATAAACCGAGCTTTAGAGTATGCAAGCTCAAAATCATTCTATAAAGTACATATTCCAAAAGGTACCTATCTAATTGATGCTGTGAATATGTCAAGGCGGTTGCCTGAATTCGGTGGAGGTATTAATGTTCCTTCGAATATTGAGTTAATACTTCATCCAGAGGCTGTTTTTAAAGTGTTGCCTAATGATTCTCAAGGCTACTCCTGTTTTTATATTGGCCAAGCGAGCAATGTAACGATTCGTGGCGGTCAAATTATAGGGGATCGATACGAGCATGATTATTCAAAAGTAACTTCAATTAAAAGGACACATGAATGGGGATACGGAATTCATATTCATGGCAGCAGTAATGTGTTAATTGAAAATGTGCAAGTCTCTGACTGTATTGGAGATAACATTTGGATAGCTGCTGATGGAATGATGAACACTTCAGGAACATATACGCCTTCAAAGAATGTAACCGTTCGAAAGTGTACGCTTTTAAGAGGGAGAAGAAATAACCTGGCTACCAATGGCTGTGAAGGCCTTCTTGTCGATGACTGTGATATAGAGGAGGCTGGAGGAGATACAATTGGGCCACAATTAGGAATTGATTTAGAGGGCTTTGGAGAAAACGGAATTAAATACGATCACCCGTATAAATTAACTGTTCGAAACTGCAGGTTTAAAAACAATGGACGTGGATCCGTTACTGCTCACACAAGCGGTAAGGTAATTATTGATGGAAATTACAGTGACCATGTTATTTCTTATGGTTACAGCACGGATGTCAGTATCAAAAATAACAAGATCATCAATGAGAATGAAATTAAAACCTATGGGATTGACTCGGTAGGTGTTTCAAGTACGGAGTCGGGCAACAGAGTTCAAATTGATGGTAATACGATTAGTGGCTTTGAAGTGGGCATTTGTGTAAGAGGAAAGGGTGGCACAGTATCAAATAATACTTTTGAAAAAATAAAAGCATGCCCTATTGCAACACATCAAGCAGAGGACTTTTTAATTTCGGACAACAGGATAGAAAACAGTGATTGTGTTCAAGTCCAGGTTAGGAACTCAAATGATATTAAGGTTGTGAATACCAAAGGAAAAGGAACGAGCTCATCATATGCTGCAAAGATAATGGACTCTAGCCGAGTCAGTCTCGTTAATAATGAGTTTGCTAATGTATATGGTGGAATTTATTGCGAAAGGTCTCAGTCAGTTCGTTTAAAGGGAAATGACTTGTTGTTAAGTGGGAGTGGATACGGCATCTTTTGGGATAAAGACTCTTCTGTCTCACTACATCGAAATGAAATTCATGAGCCTAGGAATGTTGCAATTAAAGGCACTCCTGAGAAATACAGTTGCCATATTAGTGAGAACCAGGTTTATTTCTGTAAATCATTAATCGCCATCCAACTGACTGGCGGTTCAGAACACACATTAAAAGATAATGAGATCATGTTTAATCGTTCAGCAGACCAAGGATATGGTATTTATTTGGAGAATACAAACAAGGTACGTCTCGTTAGGAATGATGTTTATGGAATTGGGGGAAGGTTGCTATCCCATCCTTTTTACACAGAAAAAGCAAAGAATACAACCTTAGTTCAGAATACATACAATAGTGGAACGCTGAAGACTGCAGAAGGAGATATTGTAGTCTAAATAAAACTGTAGTTTTAACAAGATTAGGAGATGGATATATGACCAATATTTTAAGCAAAGAACAAGATGAAGCAATCCGGTACTTCAAGAACAAGCTAAACATATCGGAAAAACTGTACATATCCCTAATTAATTTTAATCTGCTTAGAGATAAACACGAAGACTTTGGCAATAGACTATATGAGCTTTATAAGACAGATCCCTATCTGTATATCAGAGCGCTTAAAGAAGGTTATGTGGTTGATCAGCCAATTGAATTTAATGAAGCAATTGTGAGGTTCTATGATGGTGAAGAACTTGCTGTGATCCATAAGACTACTGGGAAGAGATACAATGTGAATGTTAAAATGAAAAAGCTTCCTGATGGGTTTACGCTGCAGTCAATGAATATGTGGTCATGGAGTGAGGTTGTTTAAATAAATTTAAACTGATATTGCTAGCAATTTTAGTTATAATGAAGTCACATGGTAATGTTTGGAGGGGTATTGTGTCAAAATCATATGTTCTATGGGGCTTCATTGTACTATTATTAGCTTGTTTTTCATTTTTATCAGATGTAATAACTGTAACAGGTTATAATTTCATCTATTGGTTTCAGAATCAAATTCCTGAATCGGTAGTGATCATAGTATTGTTTTTTATTATTATTGGTTTAATTTATTGGGTTAAATCTATTTATAGGCAAAACAACAAACTAAAAAGCAAAGCAAAAGAACTTGAAAACAAAGTTTTAGAACTTGAGGCAGAAAGATTGAGCAAGGCTGATAAAAGTTTGCTAGAAGAATTTTTACAAACGTTTAATGACAAATTATATAATTTTACTGAGATGTTAGTTCAGACTCGACAATTATCATTTAACCAAATGCAGAACTTGGAAAATGATGCCGTTCTTTTTGGATATCCTCATAAAAAGTTTGAAAACGAACGACTTGAGACCGCTAAAAGAATCCTTTTGGATAGACTGAACTCTTTTCTTGATTTTTATTCTACACATACTATAAGCACTACTGCTCCAACAATCGTTAGATTTAAGCCAAAAACAGAAAAAGACGAAAAGGATTATCAAACAAAGCTAAAAGAGTTCTATGAGAGTTGGGAAACATTTATGAAAGTTGTTGGAAATGAAACACGTAAGTAGGATCATATCAGCCAGTTAGTGCTGGCTGATATATAATTTTTTATTTTTAAGAATAAAAATAAAATAGTTATTGACCATTTTGTTTAGATGATGTAAGATTAATTTATCCCATAGAGAGAAAGGAGGAAAGAGATGAAAAAGGAATTAAAGATACTGAAAGTATCTGCTGAAGCTTTACATACCTACAAAAACGATGTCAAAAGGAATTACGACATTGATGAAGACCAAGCAAGGAGAAAATTAACCAGGAATGTGATGTTGGTAAAGGAATTTAAACCACAAGGAATTAAAAGAGGTCTTTTTTCTAAAACATATTCATATGGAAACTTAAAGATCATAATCCGGCATGGAACAGTAATAAGGATTGAAAATGTAAAAGGTGATCCTGAACCTTGGGACTTTCCAAAAAAGAGATACATAGAATTAAACAAGCTACTTGGTATAAAGGATTGTAAGTTTAGTAGCAAGTCTCATTATAGGCATTTTAAGGATAAAAATAAAATATAAACAAAAAGAAAGAGGTGCGGAATATTAAAAAGGTAAAATTATTTACACACACTGACCTAGACGGAGTTGGTTGTGCAATAGTATGTAACCACTTATTAAATGACGTGGAAGTAGAGTTTTGTGATTATCATAATATAGATCAAAAAGTTCTTGAATTCATAAATAATAACAGGTTTAAGGAATATGATTTAATTCTCGTTACAGATATATCTGTTAATAAGGATCTTGCTGAAAAAATAAATGAAATTCAATCAACGTCTAAATGGGTACTTATTGATCATCATGCGACAGCGAAGTGGTTAAATATTTATAAATGGGCAAATGTTAATGATTACTATATTAAATCACCATGCGAAGAAAACCTAAAGACATCTGCTACAAGTATGGTTTATGACCATCTCATTAAGTTTCAAAATAATGAGTGTGAAGAATTGAGTGAATTTGTAGAAAAAGTAAGAAGATATGACACCTGGGAGTGGTCAACAAAATATAATGACACCCATGCCAAAAAACTGAATGATCTTCTTTATATTATTGGGAGAGAAAACTTTATAAAAAGATTCTCAACAAATCCATCCATTTATTTTTCAGATCATGAACTACATATTTTGGACATTGAGAAATTTAAAATTAAAGAATACATATCTAAAAAGGAAAAACAACTGAGAACTTTGCAAGTGTTTGATTACAGTGCAGGAGTAGTGTTTGCTGATACATATCAATCTGAACTAGGGAATGAACTTGCTCAGAAAAATCCTAATTTAGATTTCATTATCATAATTGATCCTGGTTCATTAAAGGTCAGTTATAGGGGAGTCAAGGAGAAAATTGATTTAGGAAAAGACATTGCTGCTAAATTTGGTGGTGGAGGTCACCCCCGAGCAGCCGGTAGTCAAATTAATCAAAGAGTCATAGATTCAGTTCTTAAATTAATCTTAAACTAATTATTCTGGGAGGAATTATATTGAGCAAACTTTATAATACATTTGAATTTATCGGTAACCTATTTATTTCAAACAATAAAGAGAAATTCCATGAAATTAAGGAATATGACAGCGGATGGGTTAAGGAAAGATTGAGCTTCGCAGTTCAAGAGTCAAAAACAAACAGTGTTTTTGTTGAGATTGAAGGTGGTTACTCAAAAAGTAAACAAAATAAAGTGTTTTCATTTAGCAAGGGTACAGAAAATGAAAAAGGATCAAGACTCGAAATTCCATGGGAAGATCGGTTGAAAGAAGAAACAGTAAACATGGTTGCTGATTTTTCTAAGATCCTAATTAACTTAAACGATGAGTCAACAAAAGCCAAATTAAATGAATTGAAATTTAAAATTAGAGGGTTGGAAATGAAAGGCTCTCTTACTGAAGAAGAAAATAAAACTTTATCTACTCTCAAGGGAGAATATAAACAATTAAACGTAAACGGTGCAGAATTCATTCATGAATATGATGCTATTCAGTACTTGTCCCAAAACCTCGAAAAGCATAAAGACAATAAATTTAAAATCACAGGCAATATTGAATACAATTCATGGAATGGACGGAATTTTAGAAAGTTCAAAATCAAAACCATTGAAATTGTAAGTAGTGATACACCATCTCAACTAAGAGCCACCATGGATGTATTTTTCACAAGTGAATCTTTAGATGAATCGTCATTTGAGGAAGAAAAAAGGTACTTTGTTGATGCGTACGTACTTAGCTATGATAATCAGGCAAAAAAAGATCGATTTTTTCCTCAGCAATTAGTCATCAATGCACAAAAATTGGACTTTGAAAATGAATTACATATGAAACGGTTAGATCTCTTGAAAAACTTCTTTAAAGTTGAAAATGATGAAGTTTTTCACCTTCAATGGGTTGTGAATATTTTCAGGGGTGCTGATGAGATTGAGTTTACCGAAGAGGAACTCACGGAAAGTCAAAAGGAAATGATTGCTTTAGGTTTAAACACACTGGATGACTTTAAACCTAAAGGAGGGTTATTGGGCGAAAATCGTGAAGAAAATAGACTTTTAAAACCTATTTTAAAAAAGTTTAATGATTCTAATGATTTTACAGAAGGTGCCGCAACATCTACATATGAAATTGAAGATCTTACATATATTCCACAACAGATTCAAAATTCTACACCACCCGTAGAAAAAGAAGAACCTAAAGTGACTGAAGAAGAAAAAGATAATGCATTTGATGAGTTATTTGCTTGATTTGAAAAGACCTAACTAACATTTATTTAAAAACAATAAGGAGATGTTTATCCATATGGCAAGAAAATTTGGTAAAAAGAATAAAATTAAAGTTAATCCTCTCGATTATAACACTGGAATTATTGGTGAATCGGGGATCGGTAAAACAACTCTAGCTAAAGAAGTTTGCGAAAAATTAGTCGGAGAAGACGGGTATATAATCTTGAATATTGGTAAAGAGGATGGTATTGATGCCATCCCCAATGCCTCTTATGAAGATGTTCCTGATTGGACAACCTTTGATGAAATTACTAAAGATATTATTAAAAACAGAACAACAGATTATGCTGATTTAAAGGTTTTAGTATATGACACATTTGATGAGTTGATTAAAATTACAGAACCAGAAGTTATTAGACTACACAATAAAGCAAATCCTGAAAAAAGAGTGAATACCATTAAAGCAGCATTCGGTGGTTTCCAGGCAGGAGAAGAAAAGGTAATTGAGTTAATTCTTGAAAAGATGTGGAAACTTAAAAAGGTCGGTATTAGCATGTTTATTTTAGGTCATACGAAGAAAAGAACAATGACAGACGTAGTTACTGGTTTGGAATATGACATGCTGACAACCAATATGACACATAAATACTTCAATGCGATTAAAACCAAGCTCCACGTCTTGGGAGTAGCATCTATTAATCGGTCAATTGAAAAGAAAACAGTAAAACAAAAAATTGGGCCTGACAAAACAGTGGGAACAGTTGTTGATGAATCAAGAATCATCACTTTTAGAGATGATAACTTTAATATTGATTCAAAGTCAAGATTCTCAGATATCACACCATCAATTCCATTAGATCCGAATGAATTTATTAAAGCAATTGAACAAGCTATCCATGTGGCTTTTGATAAACAAAAAAATAACACAAATAACATTGAAGAAGAAAGAAAAGAACAAGAGCAAATTAAAGAAATTCAAATTCACAACGAAGTTAACAACTCATCTTTTATTGATAAAGAAGAGAATGAGAGATTGGCAGAAGAGATTAAGACACTATTCCCTAATGCAACTGACGAAGCTAAGGGGGAAATGAAGAAAATTATGGATCAATTTAATATGAAAGATTTTAAAGGGGTAGACATTGTACCAACTACAGCATTCGAAAAGATAGTCGAAGCATTATCTAACTGAAGGAAAAGAGGGGGAGAGTCTCCCCCTTATCAATAGGAGAGGGTATTCTTGGCCAGAAGATGTGTATGTCAAATATGTAAAGCTAATGGAACTGTCGATACTTTTTTCAGGGTTTCTGACGATAAGGGGAAAAATAAATACTACTGTTCTAAGGATGAATATGAAAACTATATCAAGGATAAGGTGAAACGAAAAAACCTCTTAAATTACATAGCGAAAGATGTCTTGAATTATAGCGAGGGTCAAGTCATTTCTCCAATTTTTCTAAAAAAGATAGCCGAACTAAAAAGTTTTTATGATTATGAAGTGATACAAATTTGCTTTGAGAAGAACCAACAAACAATTCAATATTGGTTAACTAATAAAGAGTTTTACAACGAGTATGGAATGATTAGCTATATTTTTAAGATTGTTGAAAGTAACATCAATGATGTTTATAAGGAATGGCTGCATGAACAAAATCAGAGAATGATTGAAAAAACTCATCATCTTGATATTGCAATTGTAAATCAAACTAATATCGTTGATTCCACATCTTTAAAACAAAACAATTCACCAAAAAATATAACAGAGTTTCTGGATGGGGAGGACGAGTATTGAACAACTTAGATTCTTATCCAAAGGAATTAGTTGAAAACAGGGGACAAATTGAAGGAAGCTTTATATTTTGTTTATGGAAAAACCCTGATTTATATGAAGATTATAAAGACCATGTCAGGGCGGATAGAGATTTTCTAACAGAAGACGGGAAATTTTATTACTCTCTAGGTTTAGAACTGAGCAACATGAATTATAAGAGCTTTGATGATGCAAGTGTTTTCAGCTACATAGAAGGTAAAGAAACATTAAAAAATGGTTTTATTCGGCGAGGTGGAATGAAAACCATTGATGAACTCAAGCACGTACTAAACGATGAAAACGTTGAGACATACTATGATGAACTAATTAAATTTAACATGATACTAAAGCTTCATGATAAGGGATTCAATGTTTCGAACGAGCTTGATAAATTCAAGAAGATGACGAGTCAACAATTGTACAGTTACTTTGAATTTCAATTAGATAATGTTTTTCTAGGTCGCGGTTCAGGAGTGAAAATTGAGGATCTGGATTTGAATGAAGAGTTTGTCGAATCAATTGAAAACGGGGAAGAAATGGGATTAAGCTATTCAGCTGCATGTCCATTATTGAATTATCACACGCTTGGACTTCATAAATCTAATGTTCAAATTTTTGCTGGATTTAGTGGGACAGGGAAAACGAGTTTTTGTGTTTCTTCTTATATCATGTCAATTTTGGATCAGGGTGAAAAGGTAACAATTATCGCCAATGAAATGAATAAAAGGGCTTGGCAACATATTTTTATGGCAACAATTTTAAGTCATAAAATTGGTTATTATGGTTTACCAAGAAAGAAACAAAAAATGGGCAACCTGAAGCATGAGCAAAAGGAAATGTTACAAAAGGCAATTGAATATTATGAGAAGCATTACAAGGGGCGTATCAAATTTGCCAAGATATATGATTACAGCATTAATGATGTAAAGAGAATAATGAGAAGAATGGCAAAACAAGGCTTCGGTTATATGCTATACGATACATTTAAAGCTGAAGATGCTGCTTCAACTAATGTAACAGGTGAGCTAATTGAAGCTTCAAAACAGTTATTACAAGTTGCGGAAAAAGAGGATATTTGTATCATCATTACAATGCAATTAGCCATTTATATGGAGAATACAAGATATCTAACAGCGTCTTGTTTATCAAATGCCAAAGCAGTTAAGGAGATTGTTTCCGAGTTAGTTCTAACAAGACCTTTATGGGAAGATGAATTCCCAGGAGGAAAATTCGATGTTAAACCCTATAGATTCAAAAAAGACTCGTCGGGTAAATTTACTAACATTAAAGAAGAAATTCAGTTAGACCCAAATAAGAAGTATAGATTATTCTTTTTGAATAAGACACGGAATGACGAAGGCGATACAGTGTTGCTATACCAATTTGACGGTGCATGGAATAAATGGATTGAGCTCGGTTATTGTACTCCTAAACATCAGAGAACTACAGAGCGGACATGATTACCAAGGGACGGTGAAATCATGGACGTATATGATCTTAAGAATCACATTATTGAAAAGCCAGATTACATAGAACTTATTTTAGAAAAGACGGGGTTTTACAACGTTGATGAACGCGGAAATGAGTATAGATGTGCAAGAAAAAAAGGAAGAAATCCGACATCAGTAAAAGTAAATAAAACCACTTTAGGTGCAACCTGTTTTTCAACCAACTTAAAAGGTGACTTGATAACACTTGTTCAAAATAAATTGGGTTTATCTTTTCCCAAAACAATCAAAAGGATATCTGAAATAGTTGATTATAAAAGTGAAGAAGAATATAAACCACCTGAGTTACCATTCGGAGGTTTTTATAAGAAGATAAGAAAGCTAAGTAATCCAATGGATTTGGATCTAGAAACGTATTCCGAAGAAATTTTAGATCAATTTGTATCTGTTCCAAATAAGTTGTTTTATGAGGATGGAATAT
The DNA here is from genome assembly GCF_040311405.1 of Bacillus sp. FSL K6-2865. Taxonomy (NCBI): domain Bacteria; kingdom Bacillati; phylum Bacillota; class Bacilli; order Caryophanales; family Bacillaceae; genus Bacillus; species Bacillus sp. FSL K6-2865. Next base: position 1,930,525 of record NZ_CP152036.1, read on the forward strand.
TACCTTTAACTCAATCTTTGTTCCAGGTTGGTTACGATAGTGTTTCCGGAAGAATAACGGTTCCATGGAAATCTCTTAGTGGTGAATTGTGTGGTGTAATGGGGCGTCTTAATAAGAAGGAAGTTAATGATGAGGAAACAAAATGGCTACCTATTATTTCATTTCCTAAGTCCAAAACGCTATACGGGTTTGTTGAAAATTACAGTTCAATTAGAGAAAAGAGCATTGTTATGATCGGGGAATCCGAAAAACATTCAATGGCCTTAGCAAGTAAGGGATTGAATGTTGGAGTTTCTTTAGGAGGTAGCTTTTTAAGTGAAATTCAAGCAAATCACATAAAATCAATGTTTCCGAAAAAGTCATTAGTCATGATGGATGAAGGATTAGGTGAAGAACATAGCGTAGAAATTGCCAACAGCCTAAAGTTTGAAAATTTCTTTGAAAATGAAGTTGGGTACATATTTGATCGTGAAAACAAGTATCTACCTAAGGGATCAAAAATGGCACCAGCAGACCTTGATAAAAGCACTCTACACCGTCTAATTAGAGACTGTACAGTTTGGATATGAAAAGGAGATGATTGATTGAAAGAAAAATTAAATGAATTGAGACAACAAGGGAAAAACATTTATTCCTTTTCAAAGCTTGGAACCTTTAATAACTGTGAATATGAATACTACAATACATACGTTTTGAAAAAGAAAGGCATAGATAATATTTACACCCTAATGGGTTCTGAATTACATAACGGAATTGAACAGATTTATAAAAATGAATTAGACATTGGAGAATTTAAAAAGGGATTTGAAAATAGATTAATTGAATTAGAGCTGAATGGAGTCAACTTTCCGAGTGACTCAATCGGGGACAGCTGGAAAGCAGACATTGGTCATTTCCTAAACAATTTTAATAAAATTGACAGCAAAATGGTTTTAGAGAAGCTGCTTGTATTTGAAATATCAGATGGATTGCATCTTCAAGGATATGTAGATGCAATCCTGCCCAGTGAAAAAGGAAAACCGTACGTTAGTATTTATGACTGGAAGACATCAAGTAAGTTTGCCGGCAAGAAATTAAATGAAGCAGGAAGACAGTTATTGATGTACAAGCTTGCGTTGGAGCAAACGACTGACTTAAAAGTAGATAAAATCCTATGGTTCATGGTGAAATACGTTTATGTATGTACCCAAGGAAAAACCAAAGTGAAAAAGAAAATGTGTAACAGGGGTAAGTGGGTAAAGGAAATACGAATGCAGCTAGAAAAAGAGATGCGCACTCTGAAATATGATGATTTCGAAATTGACCTGTTGTTAGATAACGCAGTAAAAGAAAATAGCATAGACTGCTTACCTGAAGAGATTAAAAATAAGTATTGGCTTGAAGATTGTTTAGTTGAATACGAAGTTACTGAAGAGAAAATTAATGAACTGAAAGAATATATTACTGATACTGTTAAAAAGATTGAAAATAAAGACCGCGAAGATGAAACCCAATGGGAACCAGTGAAAATAGATAAATACAATTCCTTTTATTGTAGCGTCTTATGTGGTCACCGAAAAACATGCAAGTTTTATAAGGATTTTTTAAATAAATCATCAAATAAATTTAAGAAAAAGGATAAGACTGATTTGTTTGATAACCTATTTTCTTAGGGGGTAATGATGAGGAAGATATTCTATGACTTTGAAGTTTTTAAACATAACTGGATGGTTGTACTGATCGATTACGATACTAAAAAGGGTAAGGTTATTGTAGATGATGTTGATGAACTGAAACGATTCTATAAGATGTTTAAAGATGATATTTGGATTGGTTACAACTCTAGAATGTACGACCAATACATTTTAAAAGGAATTTTATTGGGAATGAACCCATATTTCATTAGTTCGAGAATCATTAATGATAATGTAAAGGGATTTAATGTTGTTAGAGAAGGTTATAAGGTTCCACTGAATAACTTTGACATAACAACTGGTTTCCACAGCTTAAAGCAGCTAGAAGGCTTTATGGGTTCAAGGATTAAGGAGTCATCAGTACCATTTGATATCTCAAGAGCATTAACAGAAAAAGAAATTAAGGAAGTTGTTGATTACTGTATTCACGATGTGAAACAAACAATTGAAGTGTTTGATAATAAAAAAGAGGAATTCGAAAGTCAATTGGCTCTAATTGAAGCCTTTGATTTGGAAATGTCTATGTTTACAAAGACAAAAGCCCAATTATCTGCATTTATCTTGGGGGCTGAAAAGCAAGGAAACAGGGGAGATGAGTTTGAACTTAGATTTCCTAATACATTAAAAATTGAAAAATACAAACACATTGTTGATTGGTATAGAAATCCTGAAAATCTAGATTATAAAAAAAATTTAAAGGTTGATGTTGCAGGTGTACCTCATATTTTTGCCTGGGGAGGTTTACATGGTGCATTACCAAAGTATAAAGATGAAGGGATAATTTTATGTTGTGATGTTGCATCTCTATACCCTTCAATCATGATTGAATATGATTACATCAGTCGTAACGTGAAAAACCCTTTGAAATATACTGAAATCAGAGATACACGGTTAGAACTTAAACGCAAAAAAGATCCTAAGCAGGCTCCCTACAAGATTGTTTTAAACTCAACGTATGGAGCAATGAAAGATCAGTATAATCCACTATACGACCCGTTAATGGCAAATAACGTATGTTTAGCCGGGCAGCTGCTGTTATTAGATTTGATCGAGAAAATTGAACCGTATTGTAAACTGATTCAGTCAAATACTGATGGGTTGTTTATGAAAGTTGAAAAGGAATCTGATATTGATTTAATTAAGGAAGTCGCAAAGGAGTGGGAAACCAGAACACGACTAGATTTAGAGTGGGATGTTTATGAGAAGATTTATCAGAAGGATGTAAACAACTATATAATCATTGATAAAGACCAAAAGTATAAATCTAAAGGTGCTTATGTTAAAAAACTAAACAACCTGGATTATGACTTACCAATTGTAAATAAAGCCATGATTGAGTATTTTACAAAAGACATTCCAGTTGAAAAAACCATCAATGAATGTGATCAGTTAAGAGAATTTCAAAAGATATCAAAGGTTTCAAACAAATATATGTATGCACTCTATGGAGAAGAAAAGCTACCTGAAAAAGTTTTAAGAGTTTTTGCTTCTAATGATGAAGATGCTAAAGGTGTTTTCAAGGTTAAAACAGAAGAACGAATTGAAAAAATCGGAAATACTCCACCGCGCTGCTTTATCAATAATGATAACGTTATTGATTTAAAAGTTCCTGATTATCTTGATAAGGAATATTATATAGAGATAGCCAAAAAACGAATAAATGATTATTTAGGAATATCGAATAGAAAGAAATCAAAGAAGGAGAAGTGATATGCATCGCCATTGAGAGTAAAAATAAAATTAAAACACACATTTTCAAGTCTGTTTATGGTATGATGATTTTAATTCCCTTAACCACTTTTTCTTACATAAGTTATGAGCAGCATTTGCATAAAACAGAGGGAAATGAAGACTCAATAAAAGAATCATTTTATAAGAAGCCTAGACAGATTAGGATCCCATCAAGTGAGAATATTGTCTTGCGGTTATTTAAAAAAGCTCAAACGAACAAAGAACAACAATTAAAAAGGCATACAGAGAAGATTATCTCAGCAAAACTCATTAAACCTAAGCAAAGTAAGAAAAGGTACATGAGAGGAGGTGAAAAGGCAAAGCATAGAGTTTTTAAGAGTAAAAATAAAATTGATATTAAAGAAAACAAGCCGCCGGCCGCAAAGAAAACCATCCAGGTTAAGCTGAGTGCTTATATTGCCCACTGCCAAGAAGGATGCACAGGAACAACTAGAACAGGTGTTGATGTTACTCAATCAATCTATTACAAAGGGTATCGTGTTATTGCAACCGATCCAAGTGTCATTCCCCTGAATTCAATTGCTGAAGTGAGCATTGGTGGGAAAACGTTCAAAGCAATTGCAATTGATACTGGAGGCGCAATTGTTGGAAATAAAGTGGACTTGCTTGTAGCAACCGAGCGTGACGCAATAAATTTTGGCAAGCAAAATGGGACAATATCGATTATTAATTAGGAGGCGATTAATTGCCGAAGTTTTGGTCTTATCCAGAAGGGTTAAAAGTCATCATAAATGAGAATGCAAAGAACGCTTGTCCTCATCATGTTGGACGGGAAGGGAAAATTATTGAATTGCTTCACTCTGCCACATATGATTACGCAGTCAGTGATGAGACAGGTGATATTACATTCTTCAAGGAGCAGAATTAAATCCAGCTAAAGGAGGTTAATTGAATGTTTAAAAAGGGAGAGAAGGTGATTGCAGGTTTTACAGAAGAGATTGGTGTTGTTGCGCAAGTTGATAAAGGACATGAGCAATTAGAAGTTGAGTATCCAGATGGCTCATATAGAGTGATTGGCTTCAGCAATGTGAGAAGGGTGGAAGATAAATGACGATGATAATTTTAGAAGGAACTGACTGCTGCTACAAATCAACAGTGGCAGATAAGCTTAGCAAAGAACTTGGATATCCGGTCATAAAGGGATCCAGCTTTGAATTAGCTAAGAGCGGTAATGAGAAGCTGTTTGAACACTTCAACAAACTGGCCGATGAGGACAATGTAATTATTGATCGATACATATATTCAAATTTGGTTTATGCGAGAAAGTTCAAGGATTACTCAATCTTAACGGAAGATCAGCAAAGGGAGATTGAGGAGAAGATTAGATATAAAGCAAAAGTGGTTTATTTACATGCTGATCCGAAAGTTATTAAGCAGCGTTTACTTGAACGTGGTGATGAATACATAAATGATCGAGACATTGAGCCGGTCTTAGAGTTATACCGAGAAGTAATGAGCGATGTAGGATTACATACATATTCGTGGGATACAGAACAATGGAATAGTGATGAGATCGTAGAAGGTTTGATTCAATTATTTGAGTAAAAAATTGAGAGAAGGAGTGAATTAACACTCCTCAGTAACTAACGTGCTTCTACTGTTATTTTAAAAATTACATAATTGTCGTTAATGTCATACGCGTAAACCAATGCTGTGCCTAATGTTGAATGAGAGGATACAACACCACTGGAACTAATGCTAATAAGGTTGCTTCCAGAAACAATTTCCCACCGGGTGTAACCTTTTAATAGAGATACGTTAGAATTCCTAAGCATGTGGTAATCAACTGTACCGAGCTGATCGCCTAGCTGCTTAACTTGGTCAACTGATTTGACAGGTGTTAGGGCTGAAGCTTGTGATGTGAATGCAGGGAGAGCTAGTGTTGTAAGCGATAGAGCAGAAACAATCAAGCCTTTGTAAAACTTTTTCATAAGAATTACCTCCTAGGTTTTGATTGTAAGTACAACCCTAGTCTAACATGTAAAAAATTTGAAATGTGTGAAGTGTTTGTGAAACCAATTAAAATATCTCTATTAAAGAGTAAAAATAAAATATAAGAGGTGGAGTCTGCGGTGAACTATCCAGAAAGCTTAAAAGAGAAAGCCGAAAAGATTAAAGACGAAGTAAGAAGCGGAAAATTAGACGAGGAGAAAATAAAAGCGATTGCTAAGTCTGCAGTTGAACTTTTAAGATCCGAAGAGAAGAGCCATACACATTATGCAGAAGTTGTCGGTGCAATTGCTGCAAACCTAGAAGATTTCTTTAAGTCTTATCTAAAAGAGGATTAATATAACAGGATTAAAAGAAAGGATAAAGGGATGTTTATTGAAAAGGTACTATGTTAGATGTAAAGATCACAAAGACGAAAATACGTCTTTAATAATTGAGGCGTTATCACCTGAACAGGCAAAAGAACAAGCATATGAAGTACATAAAGTAAGAGATATTTATAATGTGAGTCTGGGAGAAGGAAAGTCAAGGAATTATCTTGAACGAAAATATGCTCCATACATAAAAAATAACAACAGCAAGGCGGTAATTATCTTTTCATAAGGGAGGACAGATCCATGTATATATCTGATCCAATAAAAGAAACACTCGTGCAAAATATGGATCAACTTAGTAGCAGAGTTGATGAGTTGTTCATTTACCTTGAAAACGAGTTGCCTTCAACATCTGAAAGACAATGGAAAACTATAGACAAAAAATTCGGTGAGATTTTTACTAAATCTAAGGAATTACAAAATTACATAAGTTGTTTATAAAGGTGAGCAATATCCCTTTGATATAAGGACATCTGTGTTACTTAATATTCAAAATCGTCAGTATTTCTTAACAATTATTTATATGATTGGTAGCATTTATTAAAGAAAGAAGGTGATTTATGAGATTGTTTGTTTGATAAGTACTGGTGCCAGATGCGAATTATATTTTTACAAAGGGGATATTTTAATGAACAATTTTTATCGAACGATCTTAGCACTAGTTGCCGTATTTGTCCTGGCCTTTTCAACATTTCCTCCGAACAGTGATGCAAAGAGCACAATCTCAACAGATAATGTCGACAAGGATAAAGTAAAATCAGAGGCAGAATTTATTGCAGATCACACTATTGATGTGAGTAAAAAGACTAAGGAAAAACTTCTATCCAAGGCAGAAAAAGCAATTGAAGATGGAGACATTAAGTATCATAAATCAAACGAAAAGGTATTTGATAATGCATCAGTTAGAGCTATTAAGTATGATGATGGCACAGTGACTTATTCAGTTTCTTATTTATACGTAGACACTGAAAAAGTAGACAGAGTCAGTTCATTTAATGTTTCGTTTGATAGCGATATGAATATTGAAGAATACTATGAAGTTGACATGAAGAAAATCAGCAGTACTCAAAATGAAATGAATTATTGGGTTAATGGTGTTAAGGATGAGGACAAGTCTGGGGTCTTTGAAACAAAACAAACTTCAGAGGACAAAGGAAGCTCATCTAACATGATGAGTGCTCAGAAGAGTTGGACTGGATGCGTATCAGATTGCTTAGGTGATAAAAATATTAGCCAATGGGCAATTACCGGTTTAGCTATTTTATGTGGAGTTTCATGCACAGCTGGTGTTCCAGCAACAGCAGGGACTGCTTGCTATGCTTGTGTAAATTCTGCTGGTATTATTGGTGTAAATGCATTCTTTGATTGTATGGAGAAGTGTAAATGATCAATATCTTAAGTAAAATACTATTTATTTTGTCTGGTTGCGCTTTGTTGATCTTTGGGATAATTTTAAAGAATGGATCAATGGCTTTTGGATTGTTTGCCTTATTCTTCATAGCGGCAATAATTGTTCGTGTATTTCATAAACGAACTGAAGACCATTAGCGGCAGCCTTATTGTACTGTAGGGGAGGAAACTCTCCTACTTTTTAAAAAATATTTAGAGTAAAAATAAAATAGTTATTGATTGTTCAGGAGAAAGCGAGTATATTAGAAGTATAGGGAAGCGAGGTGATGCATTGGAGTGTGTTAAATGCAGGGATCACATTGGCGACATCGTTTATTTCATAAGAATAACTGACAACAAAGAATACAAGGAATTCCCGGTACATAAAGAATGCGGAGAAGCAATCAAGAAAGAATGCATTGAGAATTGCAAAGACATGAAATTAGAAAAGACATTGGGTTACTTGCAACTACTTTAAGAGTGAAAATAAAATATTCCTTTTATCGAGAATCAAATGAAATGGAGAGATTCTAAATGAAACAAGAACAATGGGTAGTAGTGGTTAGACGTGATGGGGAGATAAATAAAGGAAGAGTGTACAACAACTTTGTCACAGGAGAAGATTTGATTTTTGATTCTCTGGAAGTGGCAGAAAAGTTTGCATTGAGGGTTGAAAAAGAAGGAAGAGGAATCTGGACATTAGTGGAACCGTATAGCAAGCATGTATTAACTGAAAAAGCTTTTGATGATAGCTTTGTGGCTACAATGAAAGCTAATCGCGAATCAACTCATGAGTAGATAAGGAGATAATGTGCGATGAATGTAATTTCATATTTGATACTGGGTCTGATCTTGTTCGGATCAATATTCTTAGGCAATGGAATGGCATGTTTGGTTGAGAATAAGAACTTTAAAGAAGGCAAAACATTTTATCTTACGGTTTTCTTAATCGGAGGATGTTCACTCCTTCTCGGAGTTATTCTTACAGTGATATGAACAAGAGCAAGGGAAATAATCAGAAGAAAATATTCATAATTTCCCGGGCAAGCGCAGTATACGACAAATCAAAACAAATAATGAGGAGATTGGGTTAAAATTCAACATTAAGAGGAGTAAACAGAAAAACTCTGACACTCACGGCAACTAAGAGTATTGATTATCCAGATACATGGGTGAAAGTGCAAATTGGAGATCAAACGGCAGAAGTTGAGGCAAAGCAACTGTTGGTGGCAATAACAGCATTTAATGAAATGTGAGAAGGGGGCAACTAAAATGAAGCTCAAAAAAGCAGCCCGGGCTATTATCCAAGAAGCGGAGGGACAAGGCTTAATGGTTGGTATGGCTAGTCTAATTGAAAGAAAGCGCACCGATTTAAACAATGAATTAAGTGATTATTTTAGAAAGCAACTCTCCGGCTATACTGGCAGCTTTGATGAAAATGAAGGGGAAGAAATCCTTTATTCAATTAACCAGTACATAACAGAAAACAATATTGATATGTATCCTTTAGACTTTCCAGTAGATGGAACAGATGTTCATTTGATTCCTATAACAGAAAATATTCAATTAAAAGTAGTTGTGGCAGATAAATATTATGGCGATGGTGACTATTCAAAATATATTATGGCAGATTTCTTCTTGATCAATGACAAGGCAACTACGAAAGACGTTGATACACTCCTTCAATTTGTAAAGAAACATCTTTTACAAGGAGGTGAATAAGTGGGACGGCATAAAGCAACATTTGAAGGGAAGGTAATTAAGAAAAGTTGGACATTAGGTCTGTGTGATGCCCTTGTCCCAATTGAGCAGCAATGTGAATACCAGCCATTTTTTGAAGGAATCATTGACTTAGACCCAATTGAAGTTGAAGGGAAAGTGTATATCCCAGGGTTTAACGAATACGTAGTCGTAACAGACAGGCAGCGCAACACAAAAAATGAATGGACATATCAGACTGACAAGGTAATTAAAACAATTGAAGATAAAGAGAGCCTTGAAAAAGCGATTCAAACACAAGAAAAAATACAGAAATGGAATCAGCAAGTTAAAGAAAACTATGAACGCTTTAAAGAGGAAGAAGAAAAACGTAAAACTTCCTGGTGGAAGAGGTTTTGGTTTTCTAAATTAAAGAATAACAAAGGGGAATTTTGAATGAATAATATCAAACTTAATTATAAGGTTGGGACTGCATTAAAGGAGTTAGTCAAAACGATTGGAAAAGCTGAGCTTTATAAATTTGAAAATTTATTATGTCATTACAAACACAGCAATAAGTATGAGGGAGAAACTCAAAAACAAATTTCAACAGTCGTTGATTTTGTAAGAAGCTCAGAGAAAAATCGAATTGCATACTATAATGCTTTATCTAATGATTTTACGGTATTTGAAGAGGAGGACTACAGCCGAGAGCTGTCTTATGATTTTTATCAAAATGAAGGGGCGGCTGTCTTCATTAAAGGAAAAATGGTTTTTGGAATTCATCCCGACAACCTTCACAATAATTTAAGGGCTTTGGAAAATGGAGATTTAAAAATAAAGTGGTGGCAAATATATTGTCGTAATGAAAAAAAAGGAGGTATCTGAAAATGATTAAATCTCAGAAAGTTAATGTTTTTAGAGAGACGTTACATTGTGATGAATGCGATGAAGCTCCAGAGCTTGTATTTTCAAATATGATGCTCACATCAAACCCGCCGAAGTATCCGTTTCAATGCCCATTGTGCATGAAAAAAGTTTATATGAAAACAACCTATCCAAAGGTTAGATACGAATCAGTTAATTGAAATTTAATTAAAAGTTTTATTTTAAACAAATAAGGGGGATACATAATGGATTTAAATTTAATCGTAAATAACACTCTTTCCGAATTAAAAGAAGATGGGTACGTTGAGAAAATCGTAAAAAAACAAATCGAAGACACTATTCAAGATATTATTAATGACACACTTAAAAGTTGGAGTGATTTTGGCAAGGAATTAAAACAGCAAGTACAAAATCAGATGAAAATTAATTTGGATAGGTTAGATATACCTTCTTACAATCAAGTTGTAATTAACACTATTAAAGGTGAACTAGAACGTTCTGTTCACGAAGAAGGTGCAAAACGTATTCAGGAGTGCATTCAAGAAATTCTAGGTACAGGGAAAGATGAATATAAACTTTCAGAGCTTATAAACGAGATTGTTGAATATGATTGTGAATTAAATGAATTGGATTACGATGAATATAAAGAAATCACAGCTATTGTTGAAGATAGATATGGTAGCAAGTACGTTTATATTGATCCAGAGGAAGATAAGGATTGGTTTAATTGTAAATACCGTCTTGTGCTAAATAAAGATGATTTGACCGTAGAACGAGCGGAAATAGATGAAAAGAGCTTTGATAATAAAGTAATCATGGGTGGATTATATGGTGCTGATAAGAGTATTTTCAAAATGTGGACTCGTAAAGCAAAGTTGATTATTGATAATTATGAAACGACGTTCTCTAACCCAGAATACGATTGATACTATAAAAAGGAATTGCAATAAATGGATGATTTTAAAGAGAGGTATTGAGATGAGAGTTTATGACGTTCTGTTAAATCAAGCATTCGGTCGTGTAAAAGAATTTAAACACAAAGAAGGAAGAGAAAATAAACAAACCACTAAACTTCAGAATTTCTTGAGTGAAACGACCTTTTCTCGTCCTAAAAAGGTATTGAAGTAATGAATACATACGAAGTAATTGGTTGCCGGTTTAAACATTATAAAGGCGGTCTATATAAAGTTATTGGAGAGGTCATTCATACTGAGACAGAAGAGAAGCTTGTTACATATGAAGACATGAACGGGACACTGTGGGCAAGACCTAAGGACATGTTTTTTGGAAAAGTTGTTGTTGATAAAAATGAGATAAGTAGGTTTACAAAAATTGATTAGGAGCTGATGTAATAAGGTGAAATTCTTTGAAGTATGTGACCCATATTACGCATTAATTAAAGCAAATACAAAGGAAAAGGCAATAAAGCTATATACAGAGGAAGTTGCTGATGATGATGGAAACTTAAGAGATGAGATCAAAGAAGTTGGTATGTTATACGCAGCAGTTAAACACAGTAGAACAGTAACAGAAGATCAGGAACTGTCCCCGATATCAGATGTTCTCGAAGAACTTCAAAGTAATGAAGAAAGAGTTTGATTATGGACGGAAGTTTACTTTAAAGAATAAAAATAAATTAAAAGGATGATGAAAATGAACAAAAAATACGGACTTTTTTGTATGGGATCACTTGTTAACACTTATGATGATGCAATTGAGGCTCATAATGATGCAGTATATGCTCAAGAAGAAAGCGGAGTACCGCATGAAGTAAGAGAAATTCAATAAAGTAAGAGGAGGGCATTAAATGATTAAAGGGTTTTATAAAGATCAGAAACTTCACCTTCTAGAAGATCCTATGCAGCAGTACACCGTCATGAAAGTTGAAGAAAATGCAGTATGTGTTTACCGGTGGATCGATGATTATAGACACAAGATTGAAAGATTCACAGATGTTGAAGAGGCTAAAAAACTCCTTGGAGAAGGGTGGCCGAAACAATAACAAAGGAAGACACAATGAAATTTATACAGAAACAATTGGAGGACGAATAGATGTCGGAAAGTAACTATAGGCCGTCAGTTCCTATATGGGTTGGCGATATACTAGAGCTAGACAAGAAAAGAAGACAAAATCAGTACAGAGGCTCACTAACGTCAGGTCAAGAGAAGAAGGACTGGGACGAGTGGAAGCGTAGATATTCAAGAAAATTAAAGTACGCAAGATTAAACGGATGGACGATCGAAGAAGAGTGACAATTCCTAAGGATGATAAATAGATTCGGCTTGAATCTAGATAAAATCACAGTTTCATAGGAAGGGGAAGTAAAATGAGTGCAGCAAGAAAGTGGAGAGATCTAAGAAGCAAATTAATTGGTTATAAGGCATTCGGTAAATTTAGCGATGTTGTTATTAACCATATTCTCAATGATATGAATGAGTTGGACGTAAGACACGAAAAAGATAAAAACAAAAAATAAAGAAAAGGGAGTTGTGGAATGGGAGCTGCTAAACAGTTATACGTTAAGCGCAGTCACTTTGTAACCTTGGATGAAGCAAAAGAAAATACGCAAGTACATATGAAGAATGGTGGTTCATACACTGCTTTAAAAGGAGAACTGATTGCGACAAATTTAGAAGGGGATCAAATGGTTATCACGCAAGAGCAGAAGGATAACTACGTTCCAGTACCGATGACAGAGCTATCAGACTATGAAGCTCAAATGGCCAAAGGCTATGCTGAGATGGCTGAGATCAATTTAGAAATGTCTGAAGCATTCCATCATGCTGAAAATGAAGCAGAAACAACTACGAATAGCTTAGTTAACGGGGAATATAAAGAATATTGATTATTACATATGAAAGCAAGACAGGTAACGTGAAAAGGTTTGCTCAAGCATTACAAAGGGAGTTAAACTTCGACATCATTGAAATTACAGATGACTTAATTGTCGAGGAAGAATTCATACATATTACATATACGATAGGCTTTGGGGAAGTACCTGAAAGGACTTTGCATTTTATTATTAAGAATAAAAATAAAATAAAAGGAGTTGTTGTGAGTGGTAACAAGGTTTGGGGTGATAACTATGGTTTAGCTGGGGACAAGCTTTCATCAATGTTCCATGTACCATTGTTATTAAAGTTTGAACTAAGTGGAACAAAACAAGACTTGCAGAAGATTAATCGGGAGGTACAACTTATTGACAAACACAATACCAAAGTGGATCAAGCTCAATAATGAGATCATGATTCAGAAAGACGGTAAGTTTCAATTTGAGAAGGATAAGGAGGCAGTACACAGTTACTTTGTTGATTACATTAATCAAAACACAGTCTTTTTCCATGATCTAAAAGAGAAACTTGATTATTTGATTAAAAATGATTATTACGAAGAGGAATTCTTGGATCAATATACATTTGAGCAAATTAAATCAATTTTTAAAATCGCTTACAGTTACAAATTCAGATTCCCATCTTTCATGAGTGCCTTTAAGTTCTACAATGACTATGCTTTGAAGACAAACGACAAAACAAAGATTCTGGAAAGATATGAAGATCGCGTCTCAATTGTAGCTTTGTATTGTGCGGATGGTGATTATGAAAAGGCTGTTGAGGAAGTACACGCTATGATGAAGCAAGAGTATCAACCGGCAACACCTACTTTCCTTAATGCCGGCCGTAAGCGAAGAGGTGAAATGGTGAGCTGCTTCCTACTTGAAGTGGGAGACAGTTTGAATGACATCTCTCGTGCAATTGACATTTCAATGCAGCTGTCTAAATTAGGCGGTGGTGTAGCATTAAACCTAAATAAATTACGAGCCAAGGGTGAAGCGATTAAAGACGTAGAGAATGCAACTAAAGGTGTCGTAGGTGTTATGAAGCTATTGGATAATGCTTTTAGATATGCCGATCAAATGGGTTGATTTGGCCCCTTTCGTCAGAAATGGCGATCGAAAACCTCTTTAATTCATGGAAACTCCTACAAGGACAATCATGAGCGAAGCTAGACTAAAGTCTTGAACGTGCAACGACTAGCCGAAAGGCGTAGGCTGCAAGCTATTGGCAGTCGAAACAGGAGGCGCCCTTAAAGGGTGAAGATATAGTCTAACCTTCATGGTAACATGAAGCAGCCATATGGCGGGGCGTGCTTAGCGAACACGTTTGAATGGTCTGCAAAGACAAGGATCAGGAGCAGTTTATCTAAGTGTATTCCATCCAGACATTACAGACTTCCTGGATACCAAAAAAATAAGTGCTGATGAAGATGTCCGAGTTAAAACACTATCCATTGGTGTAGTTGTTCCTGATAAATTTATTGAATTGGCAAGAGAAGATAAGGACTTTTACATGTTCTATCCTCATTCAGTTTACAAAGAATATGGGCAGTATCTTGATGAGATGGACATCAATAAAATGTATGATGAGCTTGTTGAAAACCCTAAAGTGAGAAAAGCAAAGGGTAATGCTCGGAAGCTGTTGGAGCAATTGGCCATTCTGAGAAGTGAATCTGGCTATCCTTATATTATGTTTGCTGACAATGTAAATAAAGTGCATCCAAATGAACATATTTCAAAAGTGAAGTTTTCTAATTTGTGTTAACTGTAGCACCTTCGGTCAGTAATGATCGTAGCAAACCCGTCTAAACGGTGAAACTCTATTCAATAGACAATACCGTGCTAAACCGCACCTTGCGGAAATGCCGAACGACTATCGAAACCACGCATACGCATAAGGGAGTAGAGTACATCGCAAGCATATGGCGATGGAAACGGCGGGCGGCCTTATAGGTCGATGATATAGTCTATTCTTACGAGTGATCGTAAGCAGTTCATAAGAGAACGGACGAGAGTGTTGCGCCTTTCGTTGAATATTAAAGTCAGAAGTACTCCAAGCATCACAAGTGTCAGTTTATACAGATTACGATCAGGAAGATGAAATTGGATTAGATATCTCATGTAATCTTGGATCCATGAACATTGTAAATGTAATGAGTAACCAATCAATTGCTTCAACGGTCAGAATAGCAATTGACTCACTGACAACTGTCACAAGGAAAACAAACATTGTAAATGCCCCAGCCGTTGCGAGAGCAAATACACTAATGCGATCAATTGGTCTAGGGCAGATGAACCTGCACGGTTTTCTAGCTCAAAATAAAATTGCTTATGAAAGTGAAGAAGCAAAAGACTTTGCAAATACATACTTTATGATGGTTAACTTTTACTCCCTGCAGCGTTCAATGGAAATTGCAAGAGAAACAGGGGAGACGTACTACAAGTTTGATGGATCAACCTACAAATCAGGCGCGTATTTTGATAAGTACGTGACAAATGATTATAGCCCTAAATATGAAAAGGTTAAAAACCTGTTTGGAGATCAACATATTCCTAACATTGAAGATTGGATGAAGCTTAAAGAGGATGTAATGAAATATGGTTTGTATCATTCGTATAGGCAAGCTGTTGCACCTACTGGAAGCATCTCATATGTTCAATCATCTACGGCCGGTGTAATGCCTATTATGGAGAGAATTGAGGAACGTACATACGGAAACAGTAAGACATATTATCCAATGCCAGGTTTATCGGCTCAAAATTGGTTCTTTTATAAGGAAGCGTACGACATGGATATGTTTAAGGTAGTTGATCTTATTGCAACTATTCAGCAGCACGTAGACCAAGGGATTTCATTTACGTTGTTCCTAAAGGATACGATGACGACGAGAGATTTAAACCGTATTGACTTATATGCGCATCACAAAGGAATTAAAACGCTGTATTATGCGCGAACAAAAGACACCGGCCAAGATTCGTGCTTGAGTTGCGTAGTTTAAACAAAGAGGAGGCGGAGAGATGAAGCATTACTATGAATTCAGAGAAAACGAGTATTACGCATTGGCTGTTGTGAGTGTTGAGGATAACGATCTTTATACAAAGCCGTATGTAAAGGCGACCGAACTTTATTTAGAGTGCGTTGGGGGCGAGAGTGTAGCCGGAATTTTAGAGGAGGCTCTTCCAATATTAATAACCGAAGAGCTCGCGTTTTTACGAGTTGCTCAAGATAAAGGCGTTTACAATATCTGCGTAGGAGATCTGCTGAAGGACTTCCGAGAAGCGACAGACGTAGTTTTATTGGTAGATGGATCTCTACTTTAAACGATTGGAGGACGAATAATTGACGAACGCAAACGCAATCCATACGGCGGCCGACTGGTCGCGCCACGAAGACGACTTCACGCAAATGTTCTACAACCAAAACGTAAAGCAGTTTTGGCTTCCGGAAGAGATCGCATTAAACGGCGATCTTCTCACTTGGAAGTATTTTGGAACAAAGGAACAAGACACTTATATGAAAGTTTTAGCCGGGCTTACATTATTGGACACAGAGCAGGGGAACACTGGCATGCCTATAATTGCTGAACATGTAGATGGACATCAAAGAAAGGCAGTTTTAAATTTCATGTCCATGATGGAAAATGCTGTTCATGCGAAATCCTACAGCAACATCTTTCTAACTTTGGCTCCAACCGAGAAGATTAATGAAGTCTTCGAATGGGTGAAAAACAATAGGTTTCTTCAAAAGAAAGCAAGAACAATTGTTTCAATTTATAAAGCAGTTGAGAAAAACGATGACATTTCCCTATTCAAAGCAATGGTTGCATCTGTGTTTCTGGAGAGTTTCCTTTTCTACTCAGGTTTTTATTATCCACTTTACTTTTATGGACAAGGGAAACTCATGCAGAGCGGGGAAATTGTGAATTTAATTATCCGTGACGAGGCGATACACGGCGTTTACATCGGATTGTTAGCCCAAGAGATATACAAGAAACAAACGCCTAAGAAGCAAAAAGAAATGTATGAATGGGCTTTAAGCTTGCTACAAGAGCTTTATGAAAATGAATTGGAGTATACAGAAGATGTTTATGATCAGGTTGGCTTAGCCCCAGATGTAAAGAAATTCATCAGATACAATGCGAATAAAGCTTTAAACAATCTTGGATTCGATCATTGGTTTGAAGAAGAGGATGTCAATCCAATTGTTATTAATGGATTAAGCACAAAGACTAAATCCCATGACTTCTTTTCAATGAAGGGCGTTGGCTATAAAAAAGCAACAGTAGAATCATTAAGGGACACGGATTTTATATTTGATTAACCTTAAAAAAGACAGTCTTGTCGGTAAAGTTTATGTGAATAACGCAAACCAAAAGTACAAAGTGGTTCAAGTTTTTAGAGAAATGAACAGATATAAATATAGAATTCGTTTTCTTAAAACTGGGTATGGAAGAGTTGTTGAAAAAGTTGAAATGAAACGCGGGAAGATAAAAGATAAGTTTGAGAAGTCTGTATTCGGAGTAGGGTACATGGGCAATGTGAAAATGACTAATCATAAAAAGGAGTACAGTGTTTGGAGTGGAATGCTTGAGCGTTGCTATCATCCAAGGGGAAGTGGTTATGAAAGATACGGTGCCAAAGGAGTGACTGTGGAAAGAAGGTGGCATTGCTTCGAGAATTTTTTAGAGGATCTCCCTTTAATCAAAGGGTATGATGAGATCCTGTTTTCTCAAGGAAAGATTCATTTGGATAAAGATAAAATTCAAATAAATGTGCCAATAAATAAAAGGAAATACTCACTTGTAACATGTTGCTTCTTAACTAAGAAAGAAAACAACAATTATAGAGACTTAGAAAATATAAAAAAAGAAATATTCGCATTATCTCCTGAAGGAGTTTTGATTGAAGCTAAAGGAATTAGGGAGTTTGCAAGAGACCATGGATTAATTAAACAAGGTATTATGCGGTGTTTATCTGGAAGGGCTAAAACACATAAAGGATGGAAATTCAAATATAAAAAAGAGGCGATTTAAATGAGACTGATTAAATTAGAACAACCGAATTGCAATCCATGTAAAATGGTGTCCAATTACTTAAATGATGCAGGAGTCGAATATGAGACAGTTGATGTAACACAGAAGCCAGAAGTGGCAGCGCAATATGAGGTAATGGGTGTACCGGTAACTATACTGCTTAATGAGCAAGAAGAAGTAAAGCGTAGTGTTGGATTTAAGCCTGAAGAACTTGATGAACTACTAAAGGGATTATAATAAAAAATTTCCTTAGGGGAGGGCTAACCATATTCGGTTGGAATATTAACGAGATTTCATGGTGGAAGTACATACTGCTGTTAATTTTTTTAATTACTCTAATACCTTTGTTGATAATGGATTGGATAACCTTCTGTAAGATTAAGCATATTGACTGGATTATTCAACGATATTCATGTTGGGCGGCCTATTTAATTTTTGGATAGTTTTTTCACATAATAAAACAAAAGGAGCTAATAAATAATGCAAATTAAAATCAAATATCTAGACGAAACTCAAACGAGAATTAGCAAAATTGAGCAAGGGGATTGGATTGATCTTCGAGCAGCTGAAGATGTAGCAATCATAAAGGACGAATTTAAACTCATTCCATTAGGAGTAGCGATGGAGCTACCAGAAGGATATGAGGCTCATGTTGTTCCGCGTTCAAGCACATTTAAAAACTTTGGCATCATTGAGACAAACTCAATGGGTGTTATTGATGAGTCCTACAAGGGAGACAATGATTTCTGGTTCTTTCCGGCTTATGCCTTACGGGATACAGAAATTAAAAAAGGGGATCGTATTTGTCAGTTCAGAATTATGAAGAAAATGTCTGCAGTTGAATTGATTGAGGTAGATCATCTAGGCAACGATGATCGCGGTGGGCACGGATCGACTGGAACTAAGTAATACAAGCCCTGGCTTAGATCATGATGTTTGTCCAGTGGAGGGTCTTAGCCAGGGTACAACTTAAAATACTCAAAAAATTCAACAATTATACCTACAAAGGAGATGCTGGATGAAAAAAAGATTACGTAAAAAGGCGTGGATGACAGGGAATATAAAACATGGCGAATTCATGTTTAATGTAATTGATAAGGTAAATGCAGATGGGCATGTATATTATCCAAAAGGACACTATCATGTAGACAGGAAAGGGAATATGTACAAGTTTAAAATATAGAAAAAGCGAAATTATGATGGCTAAAGTTTATAAAGAACTTAGGGATACCAAAGGGTGTCGATTGAACGAACATCTCTATAAAAGAAGACTTTTATACAAAACTTTAAGGAGGAAACCATGAATAAAAGAACTGAATTCTTAAATCCAAATGAACAGATTGCCTTCTTTTTTAAAAGAAGCGGTTATTTAGATGATTATCATGGAGACTTAAAGAATCTTAAGCTTGGGCATGTGTCTTATGATAAAAGTGTTAACGAAGAATTTGATTATAAACTGACTGCAAATAGCACACATGATGGGACTCTGTTATTTGAAATTCAAACCATTGAAGAAGCTCTAATTAAATTGATAAATCGAAAAACATATTGCCCAAACACTTTTCCAGTTGATAAAAAAATCGAAGAACTTAAAGACATTAGCTATGTAGTTGGTGACATTGAGCTGGTGAATGATTTTTATAGAGCTAAACAGAAAACTGCAGTCTCAATCCCAGTTGTGTGCAACTATGTGTTTTAGATAAAATTCCATTGATTATATGAGACAGAATCAAATTAAAGCAAAAAGGGGCAAAGGAAAAATGAACAAACTCGATCAGAAACAAAAAACAGACCTGGGAAGACAGCTAACAGATAAGCTCGCTGAAGTTTTAGAAATTGTTGAAAGGTTTAGCAATCATGGATAAACACATAGAGAAAATAAAAGACCATCTAAAAGAAATAGAAAATCTTAAACAAGGCCTCCAATTATTCAGCGAGAATGAAGAGGAACATATAAGCTTACTAGCTAAGATTCAACATCAGTTTGATTTAATTTCAGACGAATCAATGGAAGGGTTTAAAGAGTTAACTTTACATATAAGAAATACAGGTCAGAAAAGAATACAACGAGGAATTGACCGGCTACCTCATGCAATCAAAGAAAGTGTGAGTGAGGAAATCAAAGACATGAAGAGAGCCGGAGAGTTATTTGATTAGTTGTAGTTGTTTATAGGATAAAAATAAAATAAGGAGATGTATTATAATTACATATTTTACGTTATTACTTGCAGCATACTTTTTTGCACTAAACATTAATGAAATTAGATTAGTTACTCGAGGAGAACAGAACGTATACGCTAAAGTTACACATATGCTTTCTAATTCACCGTATAAAGAACTGAAGAAAAATAAGAACCTAGTGTATGTCATTACATTGTTCAAGGGGATTTCGTTCATTATCCCCTTGGCTACTATTGGACTGATTACGCACGGTAACGTGCTAATGTTAGCTTGGACAGCTTTTGCTTTAATATATACCGGTTTAACAATGTTTAAAATTCTTGATGTTTTGGACGGTGACTCAAACAATAAACAAAACAAGTTCGTATATATGCTTTTTGTTTGCGGTAATATTGTCTTCGTGGTTAACTTTATTATTGATTGTTTCATTTAAGCGTCTAATTCATGAAACGGTTCGAGCCATTTAAGCCCAGGTCTAGAGGGATGTCTTGGTGAATTCTTAACTGTGAGAAGCCTGTTGTAATGGGTTTTGATAACAAATGCCTCGTCTTTATTTATTCCTTTTAGGAGCTGTTTAACATCGTGGCATTGCTTATTAAAACTTCGTTTATCGAACCGCTTTGGACAATCACCCCAAGCAAAGATTACCTTTTTAGATTCTTTGGCTAAATTGGCTATAATTTGATGATTAGTCTTAACAGTAGCTTCATACAGGCTACTGTCCTCTTTTTGAAGCTTCTGAATTATTGAGGACAATTCTTCTGAATTTGTTTCGTAAAAAGGATATAGATTGACAATATGAATGGATCCAACTTCATTTAATGAGTGGCTAAAATTACATAACTTAGTTATAGTGAGGTCTGATACTTCTTTGTCAGCAATACTTGGATTTAACATAATAAACACATATGAAGAGTCTAAATTATTATTAAGCTTTATTGATAAACAATATCTTGCTTCAATTGAGTCTGTTAATCTTTCGGTTTTACATTCCAGTACTTCTTTAACCACCGCTGGCTTGTATTTGTAAACAGACAAAAAGATCACCTCTTTTCATTATGTGGGCAAGAATATTTTACCAAACGATGGAATTGAAAGGAAGGAAATTATGAGTCAATTTGATAAGCAGTACTACACAATCATAAATGACATAATTAATAATGGAGTATCAGACGAAGAATTCGATGTCAGAACCAAATGGGATACAGATGGGACACCGGCACATACACTCAGTGTAATCAGTAAGCAAATGCGGTTTGATAATTCCGAAGTACCGATTTTAACGACTAAAAAAGTCGCCTGGAAAACAGCAATCAAGGAATTGCTTTGGATATGGCAACTTAAATCAAATGATGTTAACGAATTAAACAAGATGGGTGTGCATATCTGGGATCAATGGAAACAAGAAGACGGTACAATCGGCAAAGCATATGGATATCAGCTTGGTAAGAAGAACAGAATGCTAAACGGTGAGAAAGTTGACCAGGTTGACTATCTTATTCATCAGTTGAAAAATAATCCATCATCACGCAGACATATTACAACGCTTTGGAATCC
Organism: Bacillus sp. FSL K6-2865; assembly: GCF_040311405.1. NCBI lineage: Bacteria > Bacillati > Bacillota > Bacilli > Caryophanales > Bacillaceae > Bacillus > Bacillus sp. FSL K6-2865. The sequence goes on from NZ_CP152036.1 coordinate 1,951,854, forward strand.
TGATGAATTAGACTCAATGGCATTGACGCCCTGTGTTTATGGCACTCAATGGCTTGTAAAAGGAGGGAAGTTGCATTTAGAAGTTTTCTGTCGCAGTAACGATCTCGCGCTCGGGAATCCGTTTAATGTGTTCCAGTACAATGTTTTACAGCGTATGATTGCTCAAGTTACTGGATATGGGCTAGGTGAGTATGTCTTCAATATTGGAGACTGTCACGTATACACTCGTCATATAGACAATTTGAAAATTCAAATGGAAAGAGAGCAATACGAAGCACCTGAGCTATGGATTAATCCAGGTGTGAAGGATTTTTATGATTTCACAATTGATGATTTCAAATTGATTAATTATAAACATGGAGACAAGCTTTACTTTGAGGTAGCAGTATAATGCTATCTCTTATTGCTTGCTGTGATAAATCAATGGCCATTGGATATGAGAATAATTTGCTTTACCATATTCCTGAAGACATGAAACGTTTTAAAGAACTCACTACAGGAAAGTTGTGTATTCAGGGAAGGCTTACATACGAATCGATCGTAAACATTACAGGTAAGCCACTTCAAAACCGAAGGAATATCATATTGACTAAAAATAAGGATTTCAAGCCTGATCACTCTTCATTTGTTTATCATTCGGTTAACGATGTATTAAAGCTTATACGTGGTCAATTGGATACAAATGAAGAAGTAATGGTTATTGGAGGAGGCGCTATATACGAGGCATTCTTACCTCATGCAGATAAGGTTTATTTAACGATTGTTGATTCAGTTGCTGCGAAGGCTGATTCCTATTTTCCAAGGTTAAATGATGATTGGAGAGTAATTGAAAAGGATCACAGGAAAGCAGGCAACAATACTGCATATAATTATTCATTTTTGACTTACTCAAAATAAATTAAGAATAAAAATAAAATAGTTATAGACTTTCGGGAAGTTGAATGATAAGATAAAGACAAGTTAAAAGCTTGTCTTTTTTTACATACTTTTAGAATAAAAATAAAATAATTTATAGGAGTGGCGATATGAAAACTGCAACTGATTATCTTGTTTCCATTTCAAAACCTCTTGCAGCAATTGAGGAGACTAAACAACGACTTCAAAATGAAATTGATAACCTTTATAAAGAGCTCGGGAAAGTTGATAAAGAGCTCAATGAATTTTATCACAAGCTAGAAGAAGACAAATTTAATGCTTCAGAGGGATATCATCTTTCGTTAAAAGGTCAAAAGATATTAAGAAAGAGAAGGAACTTAAAACAAGAACTTCAATTATTGAACACACTTTTCGGGAGTTTAAACAATAACGGATGGACACTTGAATCACTGAAAATTGCAGAGTATAGAATTAGCAAAAAGAAAAGCAATCATTTAAAGTATGATCCATTTTAAAAACATAATCCCCATTCACATTGTGAATACATATTTAATCCTTATAAGGAGGTATTTAATTGCAACAAAAAGAGCAAGAATTGTTGTCAAAGAAAGAACAACTTGAAATTGATGCTTTAGAAAAGGAAGCAGATTTGCTCAGGTTGGAAGTGGAACAAGAAGATTTTAATCTCCACAAAATTGGGGAGATCGGAGTACTTAAAGATTTTCTTTTATACATAAAGAAATACAGAGCAATGTTTACTGTGCAGCAAGCAGAAGAGTTTAGAAATATGGATGGCCGGATAAAAGAAATTGTTAAAGTCCATGATGAACAAGTTATGGTTGATGAAGAAGCTTTAGAGGCGTTTATTGATGAAATTGAGAATCAAATTAATTTAAATTAAAGGTGGAAGATAAGGAATGAAGGAGTGTATAATACGTGGTTTTAAAAAAGAGAAGTGAATGCTTATTGAATGAAAAACTAACGAAAGATCAACTCGAAGAAATCCGTCAGCGTGTGGAAGCGACAACCAAAGGATTTTGGCATGCAAACATTCATCATGAATGGCCAGGGAACGAAAACCTTCGTTATTGGATAGTTACTCTTGAGGATGGTTTAGCAGCTGCAGTAACTAAAGAAGACGCTGAGTTCATTGCACACGCTCGCCAAGACATCCCGGCATTACTCGATTACATTTCGGAGGTTGAACAAGAATTGCGAGAGGCAACGTTAATTATCGATCGAGTCGAGAATTTACTTAGCAAGATGCGATCAGGAACCGATTACGAAGTGTACGATGAAGTTTATCGATTCCTTTACGGAAAGGGTGACGAAGACGACAGCGTATGAATCGAAGCTGGTCTCCAAAGTTGATACAGACTTAATTCTTTATGAAATCTGTATTTTAAGAGAAGGTGATGCTGTGAAAGAGTTGTTGAAGAATGATTTTCAAGAGTTTATGAGTATTGCAAAAAGCTTTCTCGCTGTTTCTGGTGCAGTCTTTTGGTTATTGATAATTTCACTTGTTTTTTCTGGAGGCTATTAAAATGAATCAATCATATAAAGTTAGTCTAGAAAAATTGCCAATAGAAAGCTTAGAGACATTGAAGACAGACATACAAAATAGAATTAATGATGGATTGCGTACCGATAACTATGTATACATAAAAGACCAAAGAAGAAAACTTCAAATCGTTTTAAACGAGTTGGTTAGACGAAGTACGTTTGTTCACTAAATGGAGGTGAATACAATGCCAATAGTACTTTACGGATTTGGAAGAGGAGCGTAAAAAGAGAGGGGAGCAATCCCCTCATACATTAATGAAATTGACCATTCATGCTTTGTTGAGCTAAGCGAACCAAACGTTTTGTAATCTCTCCACCTACTGATCCATTTGCTCGGCTAGTTGTCTCAGGCCCTAAATTCACACCGAACTCAGAAGCAATTTCATACTTCATTTGTTCAAGTGCACCAGCAGCTTGAGGAACAAGTAATTCATTGCTGTTGTTTGATCTGTTTTGTTGAGTCATATGATCATCTCCTAAAGTAGTATGTAAACAAGTTTGTTCAATTGTAGTGTGTGGAGATGATTTGAAAATATACACATTAAATTTAAAGTGAGGTGATTTAAATGTCGATTGGTCATGGAGCATGAGTTAACACGTACTTAAACAAAGAAGGGGGATAAAATGAAAATCGATTATGTTTCAGATCTGCATATTAATCACTGGATACCTTGGAACAATAACCAAATCAAATGGGAAAAGCGAACTAGGGAGATTATTAGAAGGTTAATATCGAATGGAAATGGTGAGGTATTAATCATTGCGGGTGACTTCACTGAGTGGAATCAACAGACACTGTGGGTACTGGATGAAGTAGCAAAGCAATATGAAAAGGTTTACTTCACATATGGTAATCATGATCTTTATTTACTCAGTAAGAATCAGCAACGAAAATACTCAGATTCATTGGGAAGGTTGAATGATCTAATTCAAAAGGCTGCAGATATCAAGAATGTAACTCCATTGATAAAGTCAACGGATACATTAAAAGGGAAAGTCTTTGCTGGAGATGTCATGTGGTATCTTCCTAAAGGAAATGAAGGTTGGGATTTCTTCAAAGGAATCTCTAATGATTCAAACTATATCGGCCTTAATGGATACAGCAAAGAAGATGGGGTAAGAGCAATGTGGAAAGAATCAATGGACTGGTATGATACCCTTCAAAACACTCACATTGATGTATTTGTTTCGCATGTCCCTCCTGTTCACAATCCATATTCACCATTTGAGCCTAACAGCTGCTATATGGTCGATTTGCCATTCATTAACGCAAAACATTGGATTTGCGGACACGATCATTTACAAGCTGAGTTTGACAAAGATGGAACGAGCTTTCACATGAATTGTATCGGATATCCGTATGACTATGATAATTACCCGAGTGTCAATGTGATACCTGGTGAAAAAGTAGACACATATAAAACGTTTGATCTTAAAACATTTGAGATTTGAGGCGAATTTGTGAAGAAACAATTAGATGATGTGTGGACAGTCGTATATAAAGATCATGATGAAGAACCTATGGCCTTTTCATACTATTCCAAAACAGATGCGGAGATTGCAAAACTGACAATTGAAAAATCAAACGGTACTCAGTTAGTCAATGAAAAGGAAGAAGTCGTTGGGCATATTCATTTAGACTGGGTCTATTTAATCCAAGGGAGGTTAATTAAAACTGACTAAGAGTAAGAAAATGAAATTCTAATTTTATTTAGAAGAGAGGTGGGTTTGTGATAAAGATTAGAAAATCATATCACGGAAATGGTGGAAAAGAAGGATATAGATATAGAGTATATAACGATAAAGGCAAGAAATTAGGGGAGCTTCAGAATCTACCCTCTAAAATTGTTGGAGGTGATGTAGTTAAAATTGATGGACGGCTGTACATTATAACAGCGATATATGATTCCGATAATCCTAGACATGAAAAAACAGAGGTAATGTTTTACGATTTGGAACCGTATGTATTTGAACCTAAATATGATTTAGGTGTGATTGGATAAAATGTTGATTCTATATAGAAAGGATGATTAAGTGCATTTGGATGAATGGTGGGGAGTTACTCTATCTGGAGATAAGAAAGCTGTTAAGGCTTTAAGTGAACTGATGGTCATTAATAAAATGTTGTTCGAAAACCTCTACAAAGAGAAAGCGAACACAATTGAAGAGCACGTTAACAAGATTTATGAAAAGGTTCCTAAGTATGAGAGGTTATTCATGGATTTTGTCAGAGAGCAACTGCCTAATTTGAAAAGGTATTTACAGATGAATCTGCCCTATAACCCTCAATTGATTTCCAGTATTGAATATGACATATACATATCTGGCGCAGAGGTTGATTGTCAGTATCCTGATGATGCTAGAGGTTGTATTATCACTTTCTTTCAACGAACACCAGAAATAATCGAATTATATCGGGGGGAGTTAAATGAAGAACAAAAATGCAGGCACATGGTTTGATTTAGATTTTGAAGTTAAACCAGGCAATAACATTAATGAAGCTCTTTTGAGATTGTTTGATCTCATGAAGGAGAGTCTGCATATTTATTTCAATATTGAGAACTCTTCTGATATTCATGAGTTTTTAAAAAACGCTGCATTAAAGAACAACGTTGATTCTTCCTTCATTGAATGGATTAAGGAAAAGGGTATTCCAAGATTAAAGAATATTGACTTTAACAACGCACCAAATGATGATCGTTTCCTTGCTATGATTGAATTTGATGAATTTATTCTACAAAATGAAATGGACTTTAAAGAACCAGAAGAGGTAAGAGGTTGTATTATTACAATGGTTAACTGTTTTCAAGAATATATAAAGATTTGTACAACATGATTAGAAGAGGGGTTAATGATGAAAACAAAGTTTAATGTAGTAAGTGCCTTAGAAGACTATAAACGAAGAGATGAAGAGCGAAGAGAATTCATTACCAATGAAGGATATGCTGCTATGGAAGAAATCATTAAAGAAGCTAATCAAAGAGGATCACTAAATGAAGCGGATATTTACTATGGAACACCAAAGCCACAGCTAAGTTTCTCGGACGTTGAATTAGGCTACATGCTTACTTCAATGATGGAATATGCGACAAATCATGTAGGAAATCCAGTTGATGAGGAATGTGAGTTTGAAAATAAACTGGCCTATTTTGAATATAAGGACGAGATTGTTCAGATTTTTGAAGTGTATGGTCAAGGTACTGAAAGCTGGTTTTCAAAACCAAGTGACGAAACGATTGATAAATTGAATAATACAGCTTACGGAGTGTATTTGATCCAGTTTGACGATTTCGTCAATTACAATAATGAGAGTAACAAGCTTTCTTCAAGTAGCACGATCTCAAATGACATTACCGGTGGGTACACAGTCGAAAGAGGTTCAAAGTAGATGATTGTTACAGCATGGGTTTTGTTGATTATGTTTGGTTTATTCGCTTTATCAGATTTGAACTTAACTGAGGATGAAACAAAGCATATCAAATTCTTCATTCTAATGAAATTTGTTTCTGTCTTTATAGCTGCTATAGCTGCAGGAGTAATTTGGGGAGGATTGTTTCAATGATTGAAATTTTTAAAGATACAGAAGCTATCCATGATTTAATTTATCATTCTAAGATTAACACGTTTGTTTGGGGTGTAGAATTTGACATTGTTTTATCCGACAGTAAGGAATTAAATAGATGTTATTTTGTGAAATACTTTAATCCGTATGGAATAAATGGAAAGTGTGATTTTGCGGTTAGCTCAATAGATATATTTTCAGAAGGTAAACGACTCTTAAGCAAAAATGAATTCAATTTTAAAATTATAAAGGCAGTTCACGTTGCAACATCAAAAGACGTAACTGAAATAGTTTCACATTTAAGTAAAAGCATCAATAATCCATTTCCTATTGTAAAAGAAGTTGTTTATCTAGATTAATGCAAATAGGAACTAGATAAAATCGGTCTTTTAATGAAAGGCATAAAGGGAGGAAGCGGTCATGTCAATAGTTAAGAAAGGGGACACAATTAGAGTAAAAAAGGAAGCACAAGGTCATTGGGGCAACATTATCTACCCTGTTGGAAGCGAATGGGTAGTCAAAGAGGTAATTACACCTGACACAGGAACGGTTTTTTGCAAAGGGAATGATTATGGAATACCACAGACACATTATAAGGTTATTTAGGATAAAAATAAAATGAGGTGAAAGGTATAAACGAGGAATATAAAACAATTCAAATACTGTTCAACAAAATGGAAAGACAAATGGGTACGGTGAAAGAAGCTCTCGAGAACAAAGAATACGAAAGAGCCCACCGTAACCTAATCAACCTTTCGGATAATAATGAAGAATTGATGCAGGAAATCAGATGGGCTCGAAAAGGAATTAAGATTTAACTTTTCTTCTTTCTTCATGGTTCCATTCGTACAGCTCTTCAATTGAGCAACCAATGGCATCAGCAAAAGTCATTCCTGTAGCTAAGTTCATATTTGCTTTTGCTCCACTTATATAATCGTGGATACGTTGTCTCGGGTATCCTGTACGTTTGAAAAGGTCATCAACTGTGAGGTCATATTCAAACATTAATTCATTTAAACGAGGGCGCAGGGGTGTCCATTGCTTCATTTCATACACTTCTTTCAATATTAATTAACATAAAACAGTGTAGCAAAGGTCTATTCTAATTTCAATTTTGGTTTCAATAATTTAGGAGAGTGATTGATTGGGAGGTACAAACCAAGGTAAGGTTTTTGAAGCAAACATAGAAAAATCAGCTGCAGATCAAAAGCTGTTCTTCTACAGAATTAAAGATGTTAATCCAATGTTTTTAAAAAAGGGTGCAGCGGTATCTAAAAACAAATATGATTGCTTCTTACACTTTAAAGGATATCTGTTTCCATTTGAACTTAAATCAACAAAGAACAAGTCTGTGTCTTTTAGTGAAAAGATCATAAAGCCGCAACAGATTAAACACTTAAAAGAGGCAGCGCAATATCCGAACATAATTCCTGGTTTTCTGTTTCAATTTAGAGAGCCTGAGAATAAGGTTTATTTCGTACATATTAATGATTTCCTTACATATAAGACCATAGCTGAAAATCAGTTACCACATACATATAAGAATAAAGTAAACAAGTCCAGCATTCCGATTTCCATATGTGAAGAGATCGGTACTGAAATACGCTGGATGAAGAAAAAAGTTAACTATACATATTATTTGAACAAACTTTGCGATGATTTGATTAAAAGATCCAATGCATTGGACAACCCCAATAATTCATACATTGATGGCAAGTCATCAATAGGGGTGATACATCAATGAGCAAGCGAAAAGAGTGCCCAGAGAATTACAAAGTAACCACAGAAGTAACAGAGAGTGTGCGTGAATGGATTGATGAGGTAATGGGGGGCAAGGAGTTTTATGATTTTGCTGCAATGCTTATGTACAAGTACAAAAAAGCCTAAGACTTAAGTATACCGTCGATTATGATGGTATACTTCTTAACATGTACAGACGTAAAATATTAAACAATAGGGGGAAAGATGACATTGCTTATATTAAAAGGTGATCAAAAATTAAATACTGAGCAGATTATGTCCCTCATTGGAAAAGTAAATGCGCTAATTTATGCAAGGGTATCAACCACAGATCAAGCTAAAAAAGGTTTCTCAATTGAGACACAGTTGGATAGGTGCAAAGAAAGGGCTATGAGCAAATTCGGTTACAAGGACAGTGAGCTGATTGCTTTAGTTGAACCAGGAGGAATGGGCGATGATCCTAATAGACCGGCTCTAAATCATGCTCTTTATTTACTCCAAAAGGGATTAGGTAAGAAATTTTTAGTTCTTCACCCAGATCGCTTAACAAGGGATAACACTTTACAAGGAGTTATTTCACGGAGAATCTGGGGGATGGGCGTTGACATTGAGTTTATCGAGTTTGAAGTGAATCCGAATGATCCTGAATCGATGCTAATGTACAACATTCAAGGATCTATTGCTCAATACAACAAAGCGAAAATACATGCAAACTCAAAACGAGGACGCCTTGCAAAAGCAAAAAAAGGTGAGTTTCCTTCATTTAAAAGGTTGTACGGTTACAAGTTTAATACGGTAACAGACCTTCCAGAGTACAATGAAGAGGAAAAAGAAATATTGTTAGAGATGAAGGATATGTTGCTAAATAAAAAATTATCTTCAAATGAAATTGCCAAAGAACTTTCCAGAAGGGGCGTGGCAGCTCCGAATGGTAAAACGTGGTTCCAGTCTACGGTAAGCAGGATGCTACAAAATGAAGACTACACTGGAGACTTTTATTACGGTAAGTCAAAAGTGGTTCAAGTAAACGGCAAGAAAAAGCAAATTGCAACGCCTGAAGAAGAATGGATTCTTATTAAAATCCCTCCAATGTGGGATCACGAAACACGGGATCAAATAATGAAACAATTAAAAGCAAATTTCAAAGGGCGGAGTCGGTCTACACGCGATTACTTATTGAAAGGAAAAGCGGTGTGTGGAAGATGTGGGGGCTCATGTGGTTCAGGAATAACATCAAAAACGAAATCGGGAACCTATAAATATTATTCATGTCGAAATAAGAACGCAAAAGCATACCAAAACGGCAAAGAGCTTTTTAAATGTAAAGGGAAAAACTGGAGAGTGGATATTGTAGACGACGTTTTTTGGAAATGGTTTAAGAAACTAATTAAGAATCCAAAAAAGTTCTTGGATCAATTCTTAGAAGAAGCATCTAATGAAAAAAGTATCGAGGAGATAAAAATCAAGATTAGTCGGTTGCAAAAACAACTTGAGGAAATCGATTCGGAAATAGCCAATTACGTAATCCTTTTTGGTAAAGGGAAAATAAAAGAGAGCATGTTCGATGAATTAACAAAACCATTAGAGCTAAATAAAGAACATGTTGAAAATGAATTAGAAATACTGCAATCACAGTTAAATGCAAACAAGAAAGTGGAGGACAGAAACGAAAAAACAATCAAGTACATGAATTCTTTTGCTGAAATGGTTGACAAGGATTTATCAATGAGTGAGAAAAGAAACTTCTTAGACTTTTTCATCGAAAAGGTCACATTGTATGATGACGATCATATGGAGGTTGTTTGGAAAAACAAAACACTAAATGGGGAGAGGAGTCAAAAAGTTGATTTTACTGAGGATGAACCAGAAGAGGATTCTGATAATCAACATAAAAGATTAAACCGTATTCAAGCATATGGAAGACAAACAGCATGAATTTATTCTGATCCTGGCAGGGTACTCGAGAGAAATGACACATTTCCTGTCATTAAATCCCGGCCTGCAATCGCGTTTCCCTATCAGCATTGATTTTCCAGATTACTCTGTCACTCAGCTGATGGACATCGCAAAGCGCATGATAGCAGAGCGGGAGTATCAATTAAGCCAGGAAGCCGAGTGGAAGTTAAAAGATTACTTAATGACAGTGAAAAGCACGACAAGCCCCATTAAATTCAGCAACGGGCGCTTTGTCAGAAACGTGATTGAAAAATCAATCCGCGCTCAGGCCATGAGACTTTTAATGGGAGACCAATACTTAAAAAACGATTTAATGACGATCAAGAGCCAGGATTTACTTATAAAAGATGAGGCGGCAGCTCACGAATAGACCTCTCAGCCGGTCTGAGGGGTCTCTTTTTTATTTCTCTCTTTAAAACCCGCCGGATGTGTGGTATACGCCCTGCGGGTTTGGTATGATAGTACTACTGCCCAATACGACACAGAAAGGAACATCCATTTGAACGAACAGGAAGGAAAAAAAGAAACGGTCATTTTGGTCGGCTGCCAGCTTCCGCATATGACAGATGAGCACTTTGAACATTCCATGGAAGAGCTTGCTTCATTGACAAAAACGGCTGACGGAACGGTGCTGACCCGGATTACGCAAAAACGGAACAGAGCGGATGCCGCTACATATATAGGCAAGGGGAAAGTAGACGAGCTGAAGGCGCTGTGTGAAGAGCTTGAAGCGGATCTGATCATTTTTAATGATGAACTGTCACCGAGCCAGCTTAAATCACTCGCCACTGCAATTGAAGCGAAGATCATCGACCGCACGCAGCTTATTTTGGATATTTTCGCAAAAAGAGCGAAGACGAGAGAAGGAAAGCTTCAGATCGAATTGGCCCAGCTTCAATACGCGCTGCCCCGTCTAAGCGGACAAGGAATCAATCTCTCAAGACAAGGCGGCGGAATCGGGACGAGAGGGCCTGGTGAGACAAAGCTTGAAACAGACCGGCGCCACATTAGAAACCGCATACACGAAATTAACGTGCAGCTTTCAACGGTTATCCGCCACAGAAGCCGTTATCGGGAGAGACGTAAAAAGAACGGCGTGCTTCAGGCTGCACTCGTCGGTTATACCAACGCCGGAAAATCAACATGGTTCAATCAATTAACAAGCTCAGACAGCTATGAAGAAGATCTGCTGTTTGCAACACTTGATCCGATGACGAGAAAGATGGCGCTCCCAAGCGGCTACAGCGTCCTTTTGTCTGATACGGTCGGCTTCATTCAGGATTTGCCGACGACGCTGATTGCGGCTTTCCGCTCAACGCTTGAGGAAGTGAAGGAAGCAGACTTGATCATTCATGTCATTGATTCATCCAATGAAGATTATGCCGGGCATGAACAGACGGTCCTCGGTCTGTTAAAAGAGCTTGAGGCAGATGATATTCCGGTGCTGACCGCCTATAACAAACGTGATGAGACACTTCCTGACTTCATCCCGACAGCGGGAGAAGGCCACATCATGATCAGCGCCAGAATCGCCGGGGATGAAGCAAAACTAAAAGCGGAAATCGAAGCTTATTTGCGCCGGGAGCTGCTGACGCCGTATGAAGTTCATGTGCCTGCCGCCGAAGGCAAATTGATGTCACGCATCAAATCAGAGACCATGATCGACAGCCTTTATTTTAATGAAGAAAATGAACGCTACGAAGTCTCAGGTTATGTACAGGAAGAACAAAGCATACTCGGAGAATTGAAGAAATTCATGTAAGGAAGGTATACACAACATGTTTGACACACTGACCCACGGCGCTCTTTTACAAAAAACCGCCGAAGAAACAGAAGCGGAAATCTCCGCCGTTCATAAAAGAATAGAAGAAATCAGTGAACGGAATGAATGGAGAGTCCTGCAAAGCTACAGAAAACATAAAGTAAGCGATACGCATTTTACGCCTTCAACCGGATACGGTTATGATGATATCGGACGAGATACACTGGAGAAGATCTATGCTGATGTGTTCGGAGGAGAGGCGGGACTCGTGCGGCCGCAAATCATTTCCGGAACGCATGCGATTTCAATCGCGCTCTTCGGTGTGCTGAGACCAGGGGACGAATTGCTTTATATAACAGGCAAGCCTTACGATACACTCGAGGAAATCGTCGGAGTAAGAGGCGGGGAGTATTCAGGCTCGCTAAAGGAATTTCAAATCGGATATAATGCAGTCGATTTAACATCAGAAGGCAGAGTGGACTTTGAAGCGGTCCGGGCTGCAATCCGGCCGAATACAAAAGTGATCGGCATCCAGCGTTCAAAAGGATATGCGAATCGTCCGTCTTTCAGAATAAATGAAATTGAAGAGATGATTCGTTTCGTTAAGGAAATCAAAGAAGATGTCATTGTTTTTGTGGACAATTGCTACGGAGAATTTGCAGAAGAGCGGGAACCCTGCCACGTCGGAGCGGATCTTATGGCCGGCTCCTTGATCAAAAACCCGGGCGGCGGCCTTGCTAAAACGGGCGGCTATCTTGTAGGGAAAGCCAAGTGGATTGAGGCCTGCTCTTACCGGATGACCTCACCGGGAATCGGAAGTGAAGCCGGCGCTTCGCTTTATTCACTGCAGGAAATGTATCAAGGTTTCTTTCTCGCTCCGCATGTAGTGGCGCAAAGCTTGAAGGGAGCGGTATTTACCGCCCGTTTTCTTGAAAAGCTCGGCTTTACGTCAAACCCTGCATGGAATGCGCCGAGAACGGATCTGATTCAATCAGTTGAGTTTCAGGACCCTGATAAGATGATCGCTTTTTGCCAGGCGATACAATATGCTTCACCGATTAATGCGCATGTGACGCCTTATCCGAGCTATATGCCGGGATATGAAGACGATGTCATTATGGCAGCGGGCACATTCGTACAGGGAGCAAGCATTGAATTATCAGCAGATGGACCCATCAGACCGCCTTATGTCGCGTATGTCCAAGGAGGATTAACCTACGCGCACGTGAAAAATGCGATTTGCAGCGCCGTAAATGCTTTAATGGAAAAAGAGCTGATTTAGGCCGTTTGCAATTTTCAAAGAATTTGATGTTAAGATTCCTTACATTGTGTTGACACAAAATATAACATCACCTATAATGAGACTAAGATAAGAAAAGGAGGAAATTGAGATGAGTGATAACATTCGCCGCTCAATGCCTTTATTTCCAATTGGGATTGTCATGCAGTTAACAGAACTTTCTGCCCGGCAAATTCGATATTATGAGGAAAATGGATTGATATTTCCAGCGAGAAGCGAAGGAAATAGACGATTATTTTCATTCCATGATGTAGATAAACTGTTAGAAATCAAAAATCTGATTGAACAAGGCGTCAATATGGCGGGGATCAAACAAATTCTGGATAAGGCATCTGCCGAACCGGAAGAAAAATCCGAAAAAACCGCCAAACCGATGAAGCACGATCTGTCTGATGACGAACTCAGAAAGCTTCTGAAAAACGAACTGATGCAGGCAGGCCGTTTCCAGCGGGGAAATACTTTCCGCCAAGGTGACATGTCCCGATTCTTTCATTAATCCGTTAGCAACTGTTTTGCTATATACATTTACCTTTTAGAGGAGGAGTTTTACGAAATGGCAAAGTACACAAGAGAAGACATCGTAAAATTAGTAAATGAGGAAAACGTAAAGTATATCCGCCTTCAATTCACAGACATTCTCGGAACGATTAAAAACGTGGAAATTCCTGTGAGCCAGCTTGAAAAAGCACTTGATAATAAATGCATGTTCGACGGTTCTTCCATCGAAGGTTTCGTCCGTATCGAAGAGTCTGATATGTACTTATACCCTGATCTGAACACATTTGTAATCTTCCCATGGACGGCTGAAAAAGGTAAAGTAGCACGCTTCATCTGTGACATTTACAATCCGGACGGCACGCCGTTCGAAGGTGACCCGCGTAACAACCTCAAACGGATTCTGAAAGAAATGAAAGAACTCGGTTTCAGCGATTTCAATCTTGGACCTGAGCCTGAATTCTTCCTGTTTAAATTAGATGAAAAAGGCGAACCGACGCTTGAATTGAACGATAAAGGCGGATACTTCGACCTGGCTCCGACTGACTTGGGAGAAAACTGCCGCCGCGATATCGTGCTTGAGCTTGAAGAAATGGGCTTTGAAATCGAAGCATCTCACCATGAAGTTGCTCCGGGTCAGCACGAAATCGATTTTAAATATGCCGGTGCCATCCGTTCTTGTGACGACATCCAAACTTTCAAACTGGTTGTCAAAACGATCGCCCGCAAACACGGTCTGCATGCGACATTCATGCCAAAACCGCTGTTCGGCGTAAACGGTTCCGGTATGCACTGCAACCTATCACTCTTTAAAGATAGCGTTAACGCGTTCTTTGATAAAGACGCTGATCTTCAGCTGAGTGAAACAGCAAAACATTTCATTGCCGGTATCGTAAAACACGCGACAAGCTTTACGGCTGTCACAAACCCGACAGTGAACTCTTACAAACGCCTTGTTCCGGGCTATGAAGCACCTTGCTACGTGGCATGGAGCGCGCAAAACAGAAGCCCGCTGATCCGTATCCCGGCTTCCCGCGGCATCAGCACGCGTGTTGAAGTCCGCAGCGTAGACCCGGCGGCAAACCCGTACCTGGCGTTAAGCGTATTGCTTGCAGCAGGCCTTGACGGAATCAAAAACAAACTTGAAGCACCGGCTCCGATTGACCGCAACATCTATGTCATGAGCAAAGAAGAGCGCATGGAAAACGGCATCGTAGATCTTCCGGCGACACTGGCGGAAGCTCTCGACGAATTCAAATCAAACGAAGTCATGGTTGCGGCGCTCGGTGAGCACCTGTTCGAACACTTCATCGAAGCAAAAGAAATCGAATGGGATATGTTCCGCACACAGGTTCATCCGTGGGAGCGCGAACAATATATGTCTCAGTATTAATCTCTCAATCCCTTGGCACTATTGGTGTCAGGGGATTTTTTGATTTTGGTCATAAGATAAAAAAAACAATATTTTTGGTCCTTGACCAAAATATGACCAAAAAAATTTGAAGTTATGAATCTAACTCCGCAATTGATGACTCGTATTTCTCGTGATTCTTTATTCGGTTTTGGTTTGAGTAGACGGCTTCTAAAAATGGGGGCAGCTAACAACGGAATTGATGGCTGTTGCGTTCTGAAAACAGTAACTGCGAAACGTATATATGGCTTGTCTGCTGACGGAGTGTCCGACCAAAAACTAAAGCAAAAATGCTGTCTCTTCTGACATAAATGAAACAGACCTTTAATAGGGCTTTCAGGGTACGGTAGAACTGGTGAAATGAAAAAATGAACAAGACTAAAGACTTCCATCCCTCCACCTCCTCTTTGAAACTGAAGACGCCAGAGGCGTTCTTTCGTAATATTTTTTTACAGCTTTCACTAAAACGATTTCACAACATTCTTATCTGAAAATTGTGGGCAATCATTTTCCTTTTCCTTAATATGTTATTTTATGCAAACCCTATGTTACAATTTAACTTAGTATATAGACGGAAGGGGAAATGCAATTTTGCTTGGAATTAAAGTTGAAAAATCTGATGGTAAATTAATTATCAATTGGCAACTATCTAAAATTAAAATTCCAATCAAAGAAATCAACGATGTATTACTGGATCCATACTATGGGGGACAGGAGAAAAATGCAGTAAGGATTGGGTTTCCTTATGGCTCTACGGATAGGATAGTAATTAAAACGGCAAAAAACACTTATATTTTGTTTACTTCTAATGCTGCTTCAATTATGAATAAAATTCTTACTGATTAACAAATTTGTATCCTCAGTAATTATTCTGAGGAGTATGGGGGTGTTTTTATTGACTAACTTTGTCCATAAGACTATCAATGGTTTGAAAAGCCTTTTAGATGAAAAAGGGGCCATTAAATTGTTTTGTTCTGAGGGATATATTATAGAGAGTCTTGTGACTTTTTCTCCGAACAAAGCGTCTCTTAGTGAAATCCAAAACTTTCAGTCGAATCATAAATTCACTCTTCCTGATGATTACCTGAAGTTTATTTCTCAGCATAATGGCGCAAAAATTTTCGAAATCCTTTCAAAGGGTGAGAATATTGGCGGAGGGCTTCATTTATTTAGCCTTGAGGAAATAGAGGAAGAACTAAAATATGAGGATTTGTTTGATGGGATCAATGGAATACCTATTGGCTATCTGTTGGAAGAATGTCATTTAATGATCGATAAGGATAGAGTGAATCAAGGTGATCCTAACTATCTATTTATATTTAAAAGTGATTCAGAATATAATCCATTAAATTTAAACTTTGAAATATTTTTAGACCGATATATTATGTCGAACGGGGATGCTTTTTGGGATTGGAAATACTATACCGCTGAAAATTATTACAGAACGAGATAAAACCGTGTATGACAGTCAGAACAGACTGTATTTTTCTGTTAATCAAATAATAACGCTGTGGTAAAATTTAGATGAGAATTAGTGGAAGGGAGTCGGAAATGAAAGTATTCGAAGCAGCCTCGTTCATTTCAGCAGCGGAAAAGCGAGCAAAAGAATATGATCAGATTAGAGAACAATTTATCAACCTCAGAAAAGCTTTTCAGGGAATGGCTGACTTAGACGACAGTGAGTTTTCAGGCAAAGGTGCTGATAACATCAAAGCATTCTTTCAAGATCACGCCGGTGTCACGGACAGCTGGCTTGATCTGATCGATATGAAGATTGCGTTTCTTAACAGTATTTCTGGAAAAGTATCTGAT
The DNA here is from genome assembly GCF_040311405.1 of Bacillus sp. FSL K6-2865. Classification (NCBI taxonomy): domain Bacteria; kingdom Bacillati; phylum Bacillota; class Bacilli; order Caryophanales; family Bacillaceae; genus Bacillus; species Bacillus sp. FSL K6-2865. The sequence continues at coordinate 1,968,331 of NZ_CP152036.1, forward strand.
GCCGGATTGGCCGATTCGTTTGTGGAAGAGTCATTTTTAGAACATGAGTTGATTCATGCGAAGAATCAATCAAAAGCCATCATGCAGGAGCAGCGGAATGAAATGAGGGATATTCTTAATGAGATAAGTGATATTGTTCATCTTGATGTTTTCTCTACAGAGGATGTCGATCAAAAGCTGGATTCAGCAGATAAAAAACGGGATGAGACCATACATAAGCTCGGAAAGCTTGATCATGATCTAACGAAAGAATACGCAGAAACCGAAGCGAACGAACAGTTCATTCAGGCAGATTTTCAACAGCTCCAAAATGCAACGGGTAAAGGGAAAAACGCCACTCCGCTTCACTATAACGCCAAGGCATACAGGGAAAGTGACATACATAAGAAAAAAGGCGAGATTGCAAGACATTCAGACACATATTTAACGTTTAAGAAGGAAGAAGCAAAAGAGCGGGAAATCAAGGATCTGAAGAAAAAGCTCGCTGACGGTGTGACCGATCCGGATGAATATTTGGAAATTGCGAAGAAGATCGGCTATGAAAACCTTGAACCTTCCCAGCAGCAACATGTCATTCAGCTTGAACAAGCAAAACAGCTGGAAGAAGCCGAAGAAGTGACTTGGGATATTTTAAAAGGAGCCGGCGTTGGTTTATATGATGTTGGGAAAGACACGGTAACCGGTTTATGGGACTTCATAACCGATCCGGGGGAAACCTTGTCAGCACTGGAGAATGCAGTACTTCATCCTGTTAAAACATATGATGCTGTTTCAGCAGCAATCGAGGAATCGTATCAAAAGGATATGGTAAATGGAGATGCTTACTCCAGATCAAGATGGGTGACATATGCAATTGGTTCAGCAGCTGTGGCTGTCGTCGGAACGAAAGGCGCAGGAGCCGTTAACAAAGCTGATGCGGCGGGGAAGGTCATAAACAAGGCAGGACAGGCAGGTCAGAAAATTAAGGATGTTAAACTTCCAGATCTGCTTCCGTATAACTCTAAATATAATCTTGCGATGGCAGGGGACGTGCCATACAATGTGGTTGATAGCCAAAACCTTAAAAATGAACTTTTGACCAATGCAAAGAAATTGGATGAAAGCAGAAAGCCATTTACAGGTCAGCAAGTTGATGTCCCTTGGTTAAATAAAGAAAAATATGAAGCATACGAAATAGACGGTAAGGTAAAAGTTAAAGGAGAGCCTAGAGATGTAAGCCGTAGAGTATATACAATGAAAGATATTGATCTTAATCAAAAAAATCGTAAAGGCCTTACGAATCTACAACTGATGAAAAATGGTAATGCTCCGTTTGCTAAAGATGGCACGCAAATAAATTTACATCACTTAATTCAAGAAGAGCCTGGTACTATACTGGAGATACCTGAAAGCTGGCATAATAAGTACAGTGATGTTTTGCATGGATTAAAAGGGAATGGACAGAGTTTTAGAAATGATCTAGTACTTGATAAACAATATAAAAGTTTCAGAAGAAGGTATTGGAGATGGAGAGCTCAGCAATTTGAGAACCAAGAATAAGAGGTGAAAGTTTAATGGATTATTCAAAAATAAAAACTTTCTTTGATGAAAATAAAGAAAATTCAATTCTCACGGGAGGAGTCACTGAGGAGCAGATTAGAGAAATAGAAGAGGATCTCAATGTAACTCTTCCAGACAGCTATAAGTGGTTTTTAACTGAGTATGGTTCAGGGGGAGCATATGGAACAATGATACTCGGATATGACTCTCACGGCGCTGAAGTTGTCGAACAGACCAATGAATATAAAAAATATTATAACCTTTCCGATGGTCTTGTAGTGATCGAATATGTAGATGAATTTTCTTATTGTCTTGACACTAATAAGATGAAAAATGGTGAATGCCCTGTCATTCTTTGGGACAACCAAGAGGGATATGGTAAACAAGTTGGTAGTACATTCCTTGAGTTTTTAATAGAAGAACTGGAAGAAGCGAAAGACGACTGGATTGATGATGAGGACTGGGACGATTAAAACTAAAAAGAAGGTCTATAACTTGTTTTTCCATAGCATATGAAGGAGTATTAAAATGAGCTTTACTAAGATAAGATCGAACAAAAGTTGAAAGAGTTTACGATTGATGCTGGCACAGATCCTAGCATTAATACAAATGAACAACTAAAAGAGCTTGAAATTAACATAGGCAATCAATTACCTTCAGATTATAAGGACTTTTTGAAGATATATGGAGGATGTTATTTAGAAAGTAAAAAAACAACAGATGAAGTTGAGTATGACGTTTGCTATAAACCAATAGAGAAAGACCTTTGGATGGGTAAGGACGATGATACGCAATTGTTAGAGGATTTTTACGGTTTAGCGAACGATCATAGCAGTCTTCAGAAAGTGATCGATACATATTCTGATCGGTTTCCTAGAAATATAATTCCTATTGCAAGCAGCTCTGCAGGCGGGAATGAAATATGTATGGATATCGATAATGAAAAGATATTGTTTTGGGATCATGAATAAAGTCATCCAGATAAAGTCTTTTTCCTGCTGTAAACTACAGACGGGTTACAGTGTTTTTCCCTTAATAAAAAGACCAGGGTGTTGGTATCACCCCGGCTCTGTAATAAAAGCTGCCCATCAAAGGACTTGCTCAGCTGATATTCATGATAGACCTTTTCCTTCAGGTTCTGAGGCTCAAGGGAGGTCTGTTTTTTTCTTATATACGTCAATAGGCCGATTATAAACGGCTCGAATAATCATTTATATTTAAATGAGGATATTATATGATTTCCTTCATTTTTTATTTTCAATAGGAAGGAGCAGGTAATTCATCGATTTTTATACGAAGTAAACTATAAGGTTTCTGTCGTAAATCTTCTCCATAATGAAATCTAGCCTGCCGATGTAATTGGTTCACGATGACGTATAAGTATTCATCCGGACCAATCGAAAAAGTATCCGGCCATAAAATTCTCGGATCATGTGCGATGGTTTCCATTGTGCCATTCGGCAGCATCTTTCGAATACTATTGTTCTCATAATCTCCGGCATAAATGGCTCCTTTCGCATCTGTAATCATTCCATCAGACGCGCCTTTTTCTCCCCAATACGCCACATGATAAAGTAAATCCATGTCCGATATATTTCTATCTCTCAGGGCTTCTGTTGAGATCGAGAACAGATGACGGCTGGTCAGGGGACAAAAAAATAATACCTTTCCGTCGGGAGAAATCGCAATACCGTCGGATGCCAGCCTAAATGGGGAAGTTGAACCATCCCTGTTACGATTCATCAAAATTTTGCCTTCTACTTTCGGTATAAAATAGGAATCCGGTGAAGTTGGATTTGCTCCATTTAACCGTCTAAATGCGTTTCCGGTTTCTAAATCCACGACGATAATAGCTCCTGGTCCTTTGGAAGAAGAATCCGTTATATAGGCATAACCTGCAGTTCCAACACGAAAATCAAATCGGACATCATTCAGGTAAGTTGTTGGAAGGACAACATCTTCTGTAAAGGTATAAACTCTTCTGATTGTATTGGTTTTTAAATCAACAGCGACTAATTTTGCCCCGCCTTTAATTGGTTCAGAAAAATTGGGTGCCGCCGTATCTAGTACCCAAAGCGTTTCTCTTCCATCAGTAACTACACTTTGGACACTGATGAAAGTCATTTTGATATTCTCAGGGTTAACCAAATTGGTTTGTAAATCAGGATAAGGCTGCAATTTATCCCCAATTATCTCCGCCACCGTAAATTTAACATCGTCTCCCCATTTCGGAAAACAAATGAAAATACGACCAGTTTCTGAAACAGTAACACCGGTAGGCATAGCTCCATAAAATGCATATACCAGTTCTAAATCCCCAAAATATTTTTCAAAAGGCAGCATAGGTTTCATAATATCCTCCTCAACCAATTAAACGGGATATCACTTATATATGATTCGCATTTTTTCAAGTGCATGTTTCTTAATAAGTTTTTCTAAACAAAAGATGATGGAAGTGCTTATCATTTAATAAATCAGTCAGGTGACACAGGGGGGTTTTTACTTAACGTCTGTCGAAGCAGTCGGTAATTACAACATGTCCTTTGCCGGTTTTAAATTCTCTGAAAAAAGAGTTGAAAAAGCAGAAAAGATTTTATAATATGAAATCAAGTTAGTTTGTTTGATCAACAAACTAATAAAACCACTTTAATTGTCCATCATGTAAAGGTCTTAAATGGGAGGGGGATAAGAGGCTCGATTTAATTGGAGGTATATAAAAAGCGAAAGCCAAGCTTTTATCCTGTTCACTGCTATCTGATCACCATTTGGATGTTGAATGCGCTGTGAAAGTAAACCGCTATCATTTTTTGAAAGCGCTTTTATATGCCGCTCACTGGCCGATAATTTTAAAGAAAATGTTATACCATTCATCATGTTCCTTATGTAAAGGATCGAAAAGGGGAGAAATCATGCTCAGTGAAAATGTAAAGAAGATCAGCATGGTTGAAAAAGTTGGATATGCGTCTGGAGATTTTGCTTGTAATTTAATTTATGCAACAGTGTCTACGTATCTTTTGTTCTTCTATACAGATGTTTTTGGTTTATCGGCAGCAGCAGCCGGTACGATGTTTTTAGTGGTTAGAATCATCGACGCTCTCGCTGATCCTTTTATTGGAACAATAGTTGACAGAACAAATAGCAGGTTTGGCCGCTTCAGACCGTATCTTTTATTCGGAGCTTTTCCCTTTGTCATATTGGCCATCCTCTGTTTTACAACCCCCGATTTTTCGGATATGGGGAAATTAATATATGCCTATATCACCTATGTCGGCTTATCGCTTACATACACCATGATAAACGTGCCATATGGCGCGTTAACATCTGCAATGACCAGAAATAATCAAGAAGTTGTTAGTATAACGTCTGTCCGTATGTTATTTGCGAATCTTGGAGGACTTGTCGTTGCATTTTTTGTTCCCTTACTGGCTGCTTATTTAAGCGATAATTCCGGCAGCGAATCTCTTGGCTGGCAGCTAACCATGGGTATTATGGGAGTTATAGGCGGGTGCCTTTTAATCTTTTGTTTTAAAAGCACAAAAGAGCGTGTCACGCTTCAAAAAACGGAAGAAAAAATTAAATTTTCGGATATATTTGAGCAATTTCGTGTTAATCGGCCTCTAGTTGTATTAAGTATTTTCTTTATTATTATTTTTGGAGTGAATTCAATCAGTAATTCGGTTGGCATCTATTACGTAACGTATAATTTAGAAAGAGCGGATTTAGTGAAGTGGTACGGTTTGTTGGGAAGTTTGCCTGCTTTGGTCATTTTACCGTTTATTCCAAAGCTTCATCAATTATTAGGGAAGAAGAAATTACTAAACTATGCATTATTACTGAATATGATCGGCCTCTTAGCTTTACTTTTCGTTCCGTCAAGTAATGTATTCCTGATACTTTCCTTTCGATTGCTGGCTGCTGCAGGAAGTCTCACTGCCGGGGGATATATGTGGGCGCTTATTCCTGAAACAATAGAATATGGAGAGTATAAGACCGGGAAAAGAATGGGCGGTCTCATATACGCTATTATCGGATTTTTCTTTAAATTCGGCATGGCCTTGGGAGGAGTTGTACCGGGTTTGATTCTAGATCAGTTTGGATATGTGGCAAATCAGGTGCAAACGCCGGAGGCATTGACGGGAATTTTAATTACAACAACCATTATTCCCGTGTTCTTACTGGTTCTGGCCATGATTGATATTAATTTCTATAACTTAGATGAGAAAAAATATAAAAGCATGGTTCGAGAATTAGAGAATAGAGACAAAGTTTATTTGGATCATATTGACGATTTCAAAGCTTAAAACATGATGAGTCAACAGAAAATAGCTGAGGAGGAGTTCAAAATGAAGATTATCAATCCAGTACTTAAAGGATTCAACCCCGATCCGAGTATTTGCAGGGTTGGAGAGGATTATTATATCGCTGTATCTACATTTGAGTGGTTTCCGGGAGTCCAGATACACCACTCAAAAGATTTAGTCAATTGGCACTTAGTTGCACATCCATTACAGAGAGTTTCGCAATTAGACATGAAAGGAAATCCTAATTCAGGCGGGGTCTGGGCGCCATGTTTAAGTTACAGCGACGGAAAGTTTTGGCTGATCTATACGGATGTTAAGGTTGTAGATGGCGCCTGGAAAGATTGCCACAATTATTTAGTGACTTGTGACACGATTGATGGTGATTGGGGGGAGCCGATCACATTAAACAGCTCGGGTTTTGATGCTTCTTTGTTCCATGATACGGATGGGAAAAAATATTTATTAAATATGTTATGGGATCAGCGTATTGATCGGCACTCCTTTGGAGGCATTGTCATGCAGGAATATTCTGATAAGGAGCAAAAACTAATCGGTAAACCGAAAGTGATTTTTAAAGGAACTGAAAGAAAGCTGACAGAAGCGCCGCACCTTTACCGTATCGGGAACTATTATTATCTATTAACTGCAGAAGGAGGAACGCGGTTCGAACATGCTGCTACAATTGCCCGTTCTGCAAATATTGAGGGCCCATATGAAGTTCATCCCGATAATCCTATCTTAACGTCATGGCATGCGCCGGAAAATCCGCTGCAAAAATGCGGACATGCATCCATTGTACAAACACATACAGGTGAGTGGTATTTAGCTCATTTAACGGGACGTCCCATTCATCCGGACGATGATTCAATTTTTCAGCAGAGGGGATATTGTCCTTTGGGCAGAGAAACTGCTATTCAAAAGCTCTATTGGAAAGATGGCTGGCCTTATGTAGAAGGCGGAAAAGAAGGGAGCTTGGAGGTGGATGCGCCTTCTATACCTGAAACAATGTTTGAAGACACGTATCCGGAAGTTGATGAATTTGAGGATGCAACATTAAATATTAATTTTCAAACGTTAAGAATCCCGTTTACGGAGAAATTAGGTTCATTAACTCAAGCGCCAAATCATTTACGATTATATGGCCATGAATCCTTAACTTCGACATTTACTCAGGCATTTGTAGCAAGACGCTGGCAAAACCTCCATTTTGAAGCGGAAACGGCTGTTGCGTTTTATCCGGAAAATTTTCAGCAAGCCGCTGGTTTGGTGAACTATTACAATACAGAGAATTGGACGGCTCTTCAAGTCACGTATGATGAAGAACTTGGCCGTATTCTTGAATTAACGATATGTGATAACTTTTCTTTTTCACAACCGTTAAAAAATAAAATTGTGATTCCTCGTGAAGTCAAGTATGTCTATTTAAAAGTGAATATTGAAAACGAAAAATATTATTATTTCTATTCATTTAACAAAGAAGATTGGCACAAAATCGACATTGCATTAGAATCGAAAAAATTATCAGATGATTACATCCGCGGCGGGGGATTCTTTACAGGAGCTTTTGTAGGGATGCAATGCCAAGATACGAGCGGAAATCATATTCCGGCCGACTTCAGATATTTTCGTTATAAAGAAAAATAATTAGCACATGAAAAAGGAGATTTCTATTTTAGAACTCCTTTTTCATATTAGAAGGTGCCTATGTCAGTATTGATTCAGAAATACGCCTAGAATAAAAAAACCCATCTTTAAAGATGAGCGTAAAACATAGAAGTATGTACATTTCAGTTATGAACCATGTCGAGAAAATGATCAATCACAATAGAGGACATTCCTAGAGCAGGGGCAGTTTTTCCTAAGATAGATGGTAATAATTCATAGCTATTGTCTAGTTGGGAATAAACCCTGGATGACACTTCACTTTTAATTGAATGTAAAACCATAGGATGCGATTCAATGATGCTGTTTCTTAAAATGATGGCTTGCGGATTAAATGTATTTAAAATATTGGTCAGGCCTATTCCTAAATAGAAACCAAAATTCTGTAATGCCTGTAAAGTTCCAACATCATTCAGATGGGCGAGGTCTATGATATCTTGGCTGGACACTTTTTTCTCTTTCGTCTGAAGAGATGTTACTAAAGCTTTCTCTGAAGCATACAATTCCCAGCATCCTCGGTTTCCGCAGCTGCATTTAGGACCCTTAAAGTCTATTGTCATATGTCCCATTTCTCCAGAGAATCCGCCAACCCCTCTATATAAATGATTGTTGATCATAACACCGATCCCTATTCCTGTACCGATACTTGCATAAATAATGTTATCGTGATTTTTTGCCGCACCAAATACTTTTTCTCCATATGCGCCGGCATTTGCCTCATTTTCAATAAAAACGGGCACATTGAACTTCTTTTGGATGAAAGATTTTAAGTCAATATCTCTCCAGTTGGCGTTCGGAGCGAAAACAATTTTTTGATTTTTGTCAATCAGCCCGGGCGCGCATATCCCTATACCAATAAGACCGTATGGAGATTGCGGCATAATTGCAATAAAGTGATGAATCATCTCAATTAAAATATCTTTAGTGATTTCTGGAGAATTGCATTCCAAATGATGGTGTTGATCAAGGACGATCGTCCCTTCAAGATCTGTTAAAATGCCATTAACATAATCCACGCCAACATCTATTCCTACGGAGTATCCTGCTTTTTTATTAAAAACAAGCATGACGGGTCTTCTGCCGCCGCTTGATTGTCCCTGACCTATTTCAAATACGAGGTTTTCTTTCATTAATGTGTTTACCTGTGAGGAAACAGTTGATTTATTTAATCCGGTCATTTCAGATAATTTTGCTCTTGAAATAGGTGAATTTTTAAGTATTTCGTTTAGTAATAACTTTTGGTTAACTTTTTTGACAAAGGCTTGATCAGCGATATCCACTTCATCCACTCCATTTGTATAATCTTTAAATTAAGTTGAACGTTCTGTGTTATCGTGCGAAACGCAGTACATAGCGAATCCAACCTTTATTATATCTAATGTGTTCGTAAAAAACTAAAAAAAATATTGAAAATACTGATGAGGTTATATAAGATGAAAATAAGTTAGTTTGTTTAGGCAACAAACTAATGTGCAACATGACATAAAAGCATTTGTATTTGAATGATCATGTTTAGAATTTATTTTTAAGGGGGAAATCACACATGGCTCACTCTCATTCCGGTTCGGTCAACTATTTTGAAAGCGCAAACAAAGTGATTTACGAAGGGAAAGAATCCACGAATCCTTTAGCATTTAAATACTATAATTCTCAAGAAGTAATTGGCGGAAAAACGATGAAAGAGCATTTGCGATTTTCTATTGCCTATTGGCATACATTTACCGCTGACGGCACAGACATTTTTGGCGCAGCTACGATGCAGAGACCGTGGGATCACTATAAAGGCATGGATCTGGCGAGAGCGAGGGTAGATGCAGCGTTTGAGCTGTTTGAAAAATTGGATGCGCCATTTTTTGCTTTTCATGACCGGGATATCGCACCGGAAGGAAGTACGTTAAAAGAGACAAATCAAAATCTGGATATAATCGTGGACATGATAAAAGACTACATGAGAACCAGCGGCGTTAAGCTATTATGGAATACTGCAAATATGTTTACGAATCCCCGTTTCGTCCATGGTGCGGCGACTTCTTGTAACGCAGATGTATTTGCGTATGCCGCAGCCCAAGTAAAAAAAGGATTAGAAACAGCAAAAGAGCTTGGCGCCGAGAACTATGTATTTTGGGGCGGACGTGAAGGGTACGAAACTTTGTTAAATACCGATTTAAAATTTGAGCTTGATAATATGGCCAGATTTATGCATATGGCAGTGGATTATGCGAAGGAAATCGGGTATACAGGGCAGTTTTTGATTGAACCAAAACCAAAAGAGCCGACTACCCATCAATATGATACGGACGCAGCAACAACCATTGCCTTTTTAAAGCAATATGGCTTAGACAATCATTTTAAATTAAATCTCGAAGCCAATCATGCCACATTAGCCGGGCATACATTCGAACATGAATTACGCATGGCGAGAGTGCATGGCCTTCTTGGCTCTGTTGACGCGAATCAGGGTGATCCGCTTTTAGGCTGGGACACAGATGAATTCCCGACAGATTTATATTCTGCGACATTAGCAATGTACGAAATTCTGCAAAATGGCGGTCTTGGAAGCGGCGGATTAAACTTTGACGCAAAGGTCAGGAGATCTTCTTTTGAGCCTGATGATTTACTATATGCCCATGTTGCAGGGATGGATACATTTGCAAGAGGGTTGAAAGCCGCCCACAAATTAATCGAAGATCGTGTGTTTGAAGATGTGATTCAACACCGTTACCGCAGCTTTACTGAAGGGATTGGGCTTGAAATTGCAGAAGGAAGAGCTGATTTTAAGACACTTGAGCAATATGCGCTGAACAATCAGCCAATTAAAAACGAATCAGGGAGACAGGAGCGGTTAAAAGCGATATTAAATCAATACATTTTACAGGTATAATGAAAAAAGAAGCTCCAGATCCCGCTGTAAAAAGATGCAGGCAGCCAAGTTCCCGGAATTGCCCGTCATGAAGTTACTGTTATGGCGGGTCAATTCAATGGGGATCTATTTAGAGAGGAAGGAGTGAAAAAATGAAGTATGTCATTGGAATAGATCTTGGTACGAGTGCCGTTAAAACCATTTTAGTCAATCAAAACGGCAAGGTTTGTGCAGAAACGTCCAAAAGTTACCCGCTCATCCAAGAGAAGGCGGGATATAGTGAGCAAAATCCTGAAGACTGGGTGCAGCAAACAATTGAAGCATTGGCTGAATTGATTTCGATATCCAACGTTCAAGCCGGGGATATTGACGGGATTAGCTATTCAGGACAAATGCATGGGTTAGTACTGCTTGACCAAGATCGGCGAGTGCTGCGTCATGCGATTCTTTGGAATGATACCAGAACGACGCCTCAATGTAGCAGGATTACCGAGACATTTGGCGATCGTCTGCTTGATATCACAAAAAACCGTGTCCTTGAAGGGTTTACATTACCTAAAATGTTATGGGTGAAGGAACATGAGCCTGAACTTTTTCACAAAACCGCTGTTTTTTTGCTTCCGAAAGACTATGTGAGATTCCGCATGACTGGCGCCATTCACACTGAATACTCCGACGCAGCGGGAACGTTACTTTTACATATGACCCGCAAAGAGTGGAGCGATGAGATTTGCAATCAATTTGATATTTCAGCGGAAATTTGTCCTCCGCTTGTTGAATCCCATGACTGTGTAGGATCGCTGCTTCCGAGCGTTGCGGCGGAGACTGGGCTGTTGGAAAAAACAAAAGTGTACGCCGGGGGAGCAGACAATGCTTGCGGTGCTGTCGGAGCCGGTATTCTTTCTTCCGGAAAAACATTATGCAGTATCGGGACGTCAGGAGTCATACTTTCCTGTGAAGAAGACAAAGAAAGGGACTTTAAAGGGAAAGTGCACTTTTTTAATCATGGAAAGAAGGATTCTTTTTATACGATGGGAGTCACGCTCGCTGCTGGATACAGCTTAGACTGGTTCAAAAGAACGTTTGCGCCGAACGAATCGTTTGAACAATTATTGGATGGGGTGGAAGCTATTCCGATAGGAGCAAATGGACTGCTGTACACTCCTTACTTAGTCGGTGAAAGAACGCCGCATGCTGATTCATCTATTCGGGGAAGCTTGATCGGAATGGACGGAGCCCATAAAAGAGAGCACTTTTTGAGGGCGATAATGGAAGGCATCACATTCTCTTTATATGAATCAATTGAGCTATTCCGCGAAGCGGGAAAATCAGTTGATACGGTTGTCTCTATTGGCGGGGGAGCTAAAAATGAAACGTGGCTTCAAATGCAGGCTGATATTTTCAATACGAGGGTGGTTAAGTTAGAGAATGAACAAGGTCCCGCCATGGGGGCTGCGATGTTAGCTGCCTTCGGAAGCGGGTGGTTTGACTCTCTTGAAGAATGTGCAGAGCAGTTCATTCATGAAGCAGCTGCATTTTATCCAAAAGAACAAAATGTTCAAAAATATAAAACACTATTCGAGTTGTATAAGAACATTTACGTTCACACAAAAGATCTCAATACAGCTTTAAAGAGCTTTAGACAAAAATGAAGAAAGAACCTCGCCAAATTGGCCAGGTTCTTTTTATATTGCACAAAAACAGACACGGTGATATAATCAGAACACGCGCGCTTTCTTTATGAAAAGTCATAGATATCCATCTTATATTATGATTATATCATGCTGAAAAGCTCTTGTCAAATTTTTTTGAAGGGGAGATATAGAATGAGTTCTTTGGTTCTCGGCATTCACGAAATTGAAAAAACACAGCCTTTGCTCGTTGGAGGAAAAGGGTTACATTTAGGGGAATTATCAAAAATTCAAGGAATACAAGTACCGGAAGGATTTTGTGTCACAACCGCAGGATATCAAAAAGCCATTGAACAAAACGAAACGTTACAAGCGCTGTTGGTTCAACTGACCATGCTGAAAGCGGAGAATCGGGATCAAATTGGCGAAGTCAGCAAAAAAATCCGGCAAACCATTATGGAAGCAGAAATTCCTTCAGATGTAGTCAAAGCAGTTGCTTGCCATCTCTCCCGGTTCGGCGAAGAACATGCCTATGCCGTACGTTCCAGTGCGACAGCTGAGGATTTGCCGCATGCCTCTTTTGCCGGTCAACAAGACACCTATTTAAATATTACCGGCGTCGATGCGATCTTGCAGCATATCAGTAAATGTTGGGCGTCCCTATTTACGGATCGCGCGGTCATTTACCGTATGCAAAATGGGTTTGATCACAGCCAAGTTTATTTATCCGTTATCATCCAAAGGATGGTGTTCCCACAGGCTTCGGGAATTTTATTTACCGCTGATCCGATGACCGGAAACCGAAAGCTGCTATCCATCGATGCCGGTTTTGGACTTGGTGAAGCACTGGTCTCCGGCTTAGTCTCTGCCGATTGTTATAAAGTACAGGACGGGCAAATCGTCGATAAGAGAATAGAAACTAAAAAATTGGCAATCTATGGACGAAAAGAAGGCGGAACAGAAACACAGGAGATCGCTCTTGATCAGCAAAAGATTCAAACACTGACTGATGAACAAATTTTACAGCTGGCACGTATCGGGAGACAGATCGAAGCTCATTTCGGCCAGCCGCAAGATATCGAATGGTGTTTGGACCGCGATACTTTTTATATTGTCCAAAGCCGGCCGATCACAACGTTATACCCCGTTCCTGAAGCGAACGATCAAGAAAATCACGTCTATATCTCTGTTGGTCATCAGCAAATGATGACGGATCCCATAAAACCCCTTGGATTGTCTTTTTTTCTGTTGACGACTGCTGCACCCATGCGTAAAGCCGGCGGAAGGCTATTCGTTGATGTCACACATCAACTGGCATCCCCTAATGTCAGAGAAGTTTTCTTAAAAGGCATGGGGCAGCACGACCCGCTCTTAAAAGACGCACTTATGACCATAATAGAGCGAGATGATTTCATTAAGCCGATACCTGATAAAACGGCACCGATTCCCGGCAAAGGCAATGCAGATATGCCGGAACAAGCTGAAAACGATCCGGCAATTGTTTCTGATTTGATTAAGAGCAGTCAAGCATCGATAGAAGAGTTAAAACAAAACATCCAGACGAAATCAGGATCTGATTTATTCCGTTTTATTTTGGAAGATATCAAGGAATTAAAGAAGATTCTATTTAACCCAAAAAGTTCGGTGTTGATTCGAACTGCAATGGATGCTTCATCATGGATTAACGAAAAAATGAACGAGTGGTTAGGTGAAAAAAACGCAGCAGATACGCTTTCTCAATCTGTACCCCATAATATTACTTCAGAAATGGGGCTTGCGTTATTGGACGTCGCCGATGTGATCCGCCCTTATCCAAAAGTAATTGCCTATTTAGAGAATGTAAAAGATGATCACTTTTTCGATGGGCTTGTGAAGTTTGAAGGCGGGCGGGAAACCCGTGACGCTATCTATGCTTATCTCAACAAGTACGGAATGCGATGTGTCGGAGAAATTGATATGACAAGAACTCGATGGAGCGAAAAACCAACTGCACTTGTCCCTATGATTCTTAATAATCTCAAAAACTTTGAGCCAAATGCCAGCCAGCGGAAATTTGAGCAAGGGCGGCAGGAGGCGTTGAAGAAAGAACAAGAGTTATTAGACCGATTGAAGCAATTACCGGATGGTGAACAAAAAGCCAAAGAAACCAAGCGAATGATCCGCATCATCCGGAACTTCAGCGGATTCAGAGAATATCCAAAATACGGCATGATCAGCCGCTACTTCGTTTATAAGCAGGCTTTACTGAAAGAAGCCGAACAACTCGCAGAAGCGGGCGTTATTCATGAAAAAGAAGACATATACTATCTCACTTTTGAAGAACTTCAGGAAGTCGTACGCACACATAAATTGGATTACCAAATCATCAGCACACGAAAAGGCGAGTATAAAGTATATGAAAAACTATCTCCGCCGCGTGTTATCACATCTGACGGTGAAATCGTTACAGGCGAGTACAAACGAGAAAATCTCCCGGCCGGAGCGATTGCAGGGCTGCCCGTTTCCTCGGGGGTCATAGAGGGTCGGGCACGGGTTATTTTAAACATGGAAGATGCCGATTTGGAAGATGGGGATATATTAGTTACCTCCTATACTGATCCCAGCTGGACACCATTGTTTGTATCCATAAAAGGCCTGGTCACTGAAGTTGGCGGACTGATGACCCACGGAGCGGTTATCGCGCGTGAATACGGCTTACCTGCAGTTGTCGGAGTTGAAAATGCAACCCAATTGATAAAAGATGGGCAGCGAATACGCGTTCATGGAACAGAAGGCTCTATTGAAATATTATAATAGCGGGGGTGTGCAGCACGTCACCAGATATTTCCCGCATTTTACTAAGAAAAGCCGGAACCTCTTAGAGGAGGAATCCGGTTTTTTTTTATGTGAAAATGACTCAATGTGTGAACACCGCATTTTGCGGGTGAGCCCTTCAGTGACTAAATCTTTTTATAAAGGTGAGTAATATCCTTTTTAAGTTCACAACATCTGTAATCCAATGAATTAAAAACGACTTAGTAACAATTATTTAGGGGCTATGTTCATGAACAAGTCTTTATTCAAAACAAAATGACCTATTGGGTTAATGGCGTTAAAGATGAAGATAAGTCTGGTGTCTTTGAAAGAGAAAAGTCTGCAGAAGATACAACGGGGCCATCATCAAACATGATGAGCGGTTGGACTGGATATGTATCAGATTGTTTAGGCGATAAGAATATTAGCCAATGGGTAATCACTGGTTTAGCTATTTTATATGGAACTGCTTGCGAATTGTTGATTTTCGGAATCGTTTTTAAAGAATGGATCACAACGCCTTTTGGATTGTTCGCCTCATTCTTCATAGAGGCAATATTGGCGCAGGCAGGGGTGGAAACTCTCCCGCTTACCAGAGTAAAAATAAAAAATGTTTATCTCAGATTGGTTTTTTTAAAAAGTAAAAACGCCATAAAACTTCTTATGGCGTCTGTCCGAACTAAGGGATGCAATGTTTGGGAGACGAATATAAATCGTCAATGTGCTAGAAAAGGAATGCAGCACCTACAATGATTAACAAAATGAACAGCACAACAATCAATACGAAAGAGTTTCCGCCATAATTTCCACCGTAGTTCCCCATATTATTGCCACCTCCTGTTGTTAGGATAGTACATAATATGCCGGACGATAAAATTCGACATAGATTTAAGTCTAAATAAGAAAAAATGGATGTTATGTCTAAAATGAAGAGCTTCTAAAAATGGGAGGTTAACTGAAAGAGAGAAATGGATGGGACGGTTTGCTGTTTAAAGAGGAGGGATATGACTAAACATGCAATAAAACTGTGTATGAAAGTGGTGAGCATGAAGTTACTTCATCATGCAAAGTCACATACGAAGAGGTACAGGGAAATTATAGTTAACGAAAATATTCATCATTTCCCGGGCAAGCGCAGTATACGACAAATCAAAACAAATCACAAAGGGACGGAAGGTACGATACAAGGAGGCTGCTTGCGGGTTTGTGGTGCAGATAAAGTTTCCGTTTCAAAAAGGTCGTATGTTTATTCGAAACTTTACGTTTATTCCTGCAGAATGCTTGTAAAAGAAAGTCGGCAAAACTGCCGACTTTCCTAACGGAATTTAGATCTCAACAGATCTAAAGAAACCATCGACACTATCACCAGTGCCGCTATCATATTTCAGGATGTATTCTCCTTTTTGGTTAACGCTGAATTCCTGAATGAACGTTTTCCCCGCATTTAATGTCGTAGAGGATAAGAGTGTATTCCCATTAGGATAATTAATGGTGAATTTGAAAGATTTGCTGCCGTCATTCGCAACAAAAACTCTGATTTTTCCTGGAGAGCTGCCTTGATAGTTGAATGAAACCTTACCGGTACCGCCAGAAAAAGGCTGACACGCAATATACGGAGCGTCACATGACCAACCAGCAGGTTTCATGATTTTATCTTGATTTGGCAAAGGTTTTGCAGAAACATCTGCAGTCCCCAGTAGTGGAATTAACCCAAAAGCAAGAGCGCCGGCAATAATTTTCTTTTTCATTCGTATTCCTCCTCTTAATAGTGAATGTGATACAGCTATAAATTTACAATATTTATAAAATAATTCCTTCTTTTTCAAGTTGAGAGAAGGAGAAAAAATTTAAAGAGGACAAATAAATGTCACAAATTAACAATCCGTACACTGCAGTAAACTGGTCAAAGCATGAAGATGATTTCACTCTAATGATTTACAATCAATATGAAACGCAGAGATTGCATTGAACGGCGGTCTCCTCACTGGAAGTATCTGGAGTTAAAACAGGCGATCGTTAACCCTGCGCGGGGACATCAGCGTATCCAGTTCAGAATAAGGAAGAAGCTGCTTGATTAAGTGAGGTATATCATTTAGGCAACGATGACCGGGGCGGCTGCGGATCAACTGAAACGAAGTATATTCCCAGGCAAGAAGTATTTCTTTAACCTGAAACTTTTATAAAGCATTAACGTATTACTTTATAAAGGTAAATAAGGAGGCTTCTGAATGGGATTAAAAAATTTCTTTAATAATGAGTTAAAATGCTCTATCTGCGGAAAAACATTAAAATCAGGGGATGAGATAACAGCTTATCTTACACTTCCGAGTGAGAAGAAGATGCCTGTGGGGAGAATGGATAAAGTGTTAAGCAAACACTCTGATAAGGTCTGCTGTAAAAAGTGCAGTGAGTAGGTTTTTAGTGTTATGAGGAACCTCTGGCGGGTTTCCTCATAACAAATATCAACCAATTAAATTAGAAAAAAGCGAAATTGTGATGATTAAAGTAGATAAAGAACTGAGGGATACCAAAGGGATCATTTTTCGTTTACTTTGCTTTTTTGAAGGTTTGTTTAGCTCGTGGATCACTGCACCCCATAAAAGCATGGATGCTAAAATGATAAGACTCATATGTAACAACACTCCTTTGTTTCTATAAATTTTACCATATATATCACAAGGATGTCGATTGAACGAACATCTCTATAAAAAGAAGATGTTTATCTAAAATTGTTGAGAGATTCAGTGAACTATTATGTAGATTAAATTAGAGAAGTTCGAAAAAGGCCTCAAATTACTCAGTGAAGATGAATATGAAGAGGTTCACAGTTCATATCCTACAATTGCTCAAACGTTCAGTCACATCTGCGCGGTGGATGTTATGTGGCTGCAAGTACTTAAAGGAATAGACATGCAGGAAGCATTGGAAGGTTCTATGGCTTATGCAGAAAGGGCTCATTTATATTCTGCAGATGAATTTGCGGCGTCTTATGATGAACTGGCTTCACAGTTTGAAGAATGGATGAATAGCCAAACAGATGTAGAACAAACAATGAACTTACATAATCCTTGGTTAGGTTACAGAGAAACTGCTTACTCAGAAATTTTATTCCATGTTGCCAATCACGGAACTTATCATCGGGGCAGCATAACAACTATGTTAAGACAGCAGGGCTACGCTTCGGCAATGAATGACCTTGTATTATATTGGTATCAGGATTAGTTCAGAGAGTACTTGCAAAATGCATAACCGCCGAATGATCTGTAGAGCTTCTTTTCTGAACTAAATGACAAAGTCTCATTCAGTCTGGGTGGGGCGCCGAGCAAGAATCGAGATCAAAGGCTGCCGTATCATTCCCGGCAGCCTTAATGATTAGGAAGTAAAATCGATAACCATGCGGCCGGTCACTTTACCTTGCTCCATTTCTTCAAAAATATCATTCACATCTTCGATCGGGCGTTTTGTCACTTTAGGTACAACTTTACCGTCTGCAGCAAATTGAAAAGCTTCCTTCAGGTCTTCTCTGGTACCTACTAATGAACCTACTACCTGAATTCCATCTAACACGAGACGGGGAATATCTAAATCCATTTTGTCCACCGGTAAACCGACAGCGACTACGCGGGCTCCTGCTTTTACAACATCAATCGCTTGATTGAAAGGGGTTTTAGAGACAGCCGTGATGACCACAGCATCAAGCCCTAAATCGTTAGTCACTTCTTTTGCTTTAGCGACGGGGTCTTCGTTTAAACTGTTTACAACCGCATCAGCGCCTAAGCTCTTAACAAAATTCAATTTTTCATCGCTAATGTCGAAAGCAATCACTTTAGCGTTAAAGACATTTTTTGCATATTGAACAGCCAAGTTGCCTAAACCGCCGACTCCAAATACACCGATCCATTGACCTGGCTTAATTTCACTGACTTTAACCGCTTTATAAGTTGTTACACCTGCACAAGTAATGCTGCTTGCTGCTGCAGGGTCTAAATTTTCCGGCACCTTTATTGCATAATCAACCGCTACGATTGCTTCTTCAGCCATTGCGCCGTCAACTGTATAGCCGGCATTTTTTACATCGCGGCACAAGGTTTCACGGCCAGTTAAGCAATATTCACAGCAGCCGCAGCTTTCAAACATCCAGGCAATAGAGACGCGGTCGCCCTTTTTCAGACTTGCTACACCTTCACCAATCTCAGTTACAATGCCTATTCCCTCATGACCTAAAGTGACGCCAGTAACATCCCCGAAATCAGCATTTTTAACATGTAAGTCAGTATGACATACACCACAGTATTCCATCTTAACTTTGGCTTCACCATGTCGCAAAGGACGTAATTCTTTTTGTACGATCGCTATACTTTTGTCTTTCGTTGCTACTACTGCTTTCACGTCATACACCCCTTTTTATCATTGGCAGAAAATTGTTACTTATCTTACAATTTAGCACACTGCTCTCCTTTTGAAAACCCTTACATTTTTTGCGGACAAGTGTCTCTGCAAAAATTGAGGGAGCTATGCAGGGAGGATTCTATGGATATCATGTGTCATCTCCAAATGCACAGAATTTACATATATACATAAATAGATGCGTTTTCAAAGGAGGCTTTTTTTGAGCGATAAAAAGCTGACGGAAGATAAGTTTGACAATCACCGGCTCACTAAGTTTTTGCCCTTTATCAGCCCTAACCCTGTTACATCATGTAATCCGGTTCAAAGATACCTTAAAATCGATAAAACCTCGTTCATAAGTCCGTTTTCCAGCGTGAAAGGAGACGTGAGTTTAAGTAGCGCCAAATGCTGCTATTCGTGCGATTGGTTCAAATACAAATCTTCAAGAGGGAGTCATTTTACATGATTTGTTAAAACAATTTGTTTCAGTCAAAGATAAGGCATATTCTATTTATATCGGAAACAATGTAATTGTCGGACATGATGATCTCATTCATGGCCCTTGTCATCTTGGAAATCACACGTTCATCGGACGAAAAGCAAAATGTGAATATCCTGAATTAAATTGATGCATGAGAATTGGCGCTCCACGATGCAAGGCCAGATAAGTTTTGGGAAGAGTCAGATTTCGCTCAGGGAATCACAAAGGGAAGAGATAAAAGCTGTTCATCGGATATTTTTGGGGGAGCTGCAAGAAGGGTCGAAGGTGAGCAGGGCGGCGGATTAAACCTGACCTTCCTGCAAATTTATTCCAGCAGGACTGACAGGAGGATACAATCATAAAAATAAAATGATAAAGCTTCGCGAATGAGCCTAAAAGCGGCTCTTTTATAATTCACCTTTAACGCTTTAATGTAAAAACGCAGCACTCATGGTTCTGCTGGATAAGACAACTTTTCTTATACAATTAGCATATTGCAGTTACTTATTTTTACATAACTGTTGGAAATGGTCTTTCCATCTGAGATAATAAAATTCATCTTGATTGATACATGGGGGAGTAAGGATGGGCTGTTTTTATCAAGCGGCACGCAAACCATTTTACAAACAAATTCCTCAAGCGGTTTTTATAACCGAAGAAATTAGTGCTTTGGATAAACGCTGTAAGAAGAACTCTCTGTTTAAATAAACGAGGTGAAAATCAATGGATGGAATAGAATTTTTAGAATCTGTGTCGCGACTCGGACAACTCATTTTGGTGTTTTCCAGCTACGCCGTTTATTGGAAATTAGGGAAAACAAAAAGGGAACGAAGACTTACAAAATTCGAAGCTTTGCTTAGGTTCTTTGTAATGTTTGGTCTATGTGCATGGGGGCTGTCGTTTCTTGCTTTGAATTTGTGGTCGTAATCTTTCTGCCGATATTTGAGCTTAAACTGCAGAGAATTACACTGGCAGGATATGATTTTACCCTTAGTGAAAAGAATTTCACGGGTAATCATTTGAACTTGAGCCCGGCTGATAAGGTGAATGGTGATGCAAACAGAAATCATTACTTATTGATCACAAAAGGAGCCGGCTGCGGAGATGTGTGGATTAAAGGCTTTTACGGATTCGAACACGATGAGCCGGATGCAGATTGGTGAGCGATACACAGTCAAGGTATTTCCTTGACCTTTTTTAATGGCAATTAAAATTTCTGGATATTAAGATAGTGAATTGATGATCTGTCAAAAAAACATAGATCTTTTAAAGTGATGGATATATACTGATTTTAAACAATAGGAAAAGTATGAGAAATGTATTCTTATAAAAAGCAGGTGAAATATATGGGAGCGGCGACTTGGAGAAAAAGGCAAAGCTATACCTACACATTGGTTTTTTCAAGTTTGTCGTATGGTTTGATCTTCGGACTATATATGTTTGTATACTCGGGTTTTGTGCCATTTGCATTGGTTACTGTAGTTATCATTGCTTTTTATGCATTTATTACTTACTTTTTGTTTGCTGTTCCTGTTCAACTATGGCTAAGAAAGAAGCCTAAAAAGTTTAGTTTGGTTCATCTTTTCATTTATACAGCAGTCGCTTTTTTAGCTGTGTTCTTGTTCTGGCACATAGATAATCCGTCAATTGATTTCACAGTTTTCAGAAGTTTCATTTATTACATAATGAGCATTGTTGCTGCGTTCATATATTGGTTCTGGGACTCTAAATTTCTGAGAAATTACAATGTTCACTGCAAGTAAAGCTGATGTTTCCAAAAGAAAGCGGGTGAGGAAAAATGGAGTACATTGAGTTGACTAGGGACAATATTGATGACAATCATATTTGCTGTGCATTAGGTACGAAACAATATGAGGATGCGGTAAATGAAAAGAAGAGCTGGCTCAAAGATCGGATGATTGATGGCTTTGTGTTCTATCGCCTAAACGAACGGGCAAAAGTTTTTATTGAATATTTACCTGCAGAAGAAGCGTGGGTTCCGATAAGAGCACCTCATTTTATGTTTATTAATTGTCTTTGGGTCTCAGGTAAATATAAGAATAACGGACATGCGAAACACTTGTTAGAAAAATGTGTGTCAGATGCAAAATCCCGCGGTATGGATGGGATAGTTCATATAGTGGGGAAGAAAAAGCTCCCTTATTTAAGTGATAAGCATTTCTTTGAACATATGGGATTTGCTGTGCAAGATGAAGCAGAACCCTATTTTCAGTTGATGTCACTGACGTGGAATGAACATGCACATCCTCCTGTATTTAAAAAACAGGTGAAAAGTAATTTCGTTAATGATGAGGGAATCACAATATTTTATACAGCCCAATGCCCATTTGCAGTCGGATTGTTAAAGGATTTAAAGGAACTGACTGAAAAGAAAGGACTTCATTTTCAGGCCCGGCGAATAACGTCAAAAGATATGGCGCAAAAATCCCCGGCAGTTTGGACGACTTTCAGCGTGTTTTATAATGGGACATTTCTCACTCATGAGATGATGAGCGTGAATAAGTTTGAAAAAAAACTCAATAAGCTTGTAATGGCTTAACTTTGTTTTATTACTATTCCTCGTTTCTATATTCGATACTGAGGGTTTTTCACGAAAATTGTTCAGTACTTTACATCGCGGGCGGCAAATGAATGATTATTGTTTTTGACAAAGATGATAACGTCCATCATTATAGTAAAAATAGATTGAGATAAGTTCTTCAACAAACGAAGAAGTTCTTTTCAAAGATCGATAACAATGAAACAGGAGACTGCAAATGCAAAAAATTGAAACCCTTCGCTTAATTTTAAGAAATTTTACCGAGAGAGATGCGCAAGGTCTGTTGGAATATTCGGCACATCCGAGAGTGAATTGCTTTCTTGATGACAGAATATCTACGTTAGAAGAAGCTGCAGCAAACGTTCAAAAAAGAAGCCGAGATGACTCTTATATTGCAGTTTGTTTAAAAGACAGTAATGATCTAGTCGGAGAACTATTTTATTTAAAAGAAGAGCCAGATACCTATTCCGTTTGTTGGAATTTCAATGCCCGTTTTGAAGGGAAGGGATACGCAAGTGAAAGTGCGAAGGCTTTCCTTGAGTATCTCTTTATGCTAAAAGAAGCAAGAAGGCTTTATGCATATGTTGAAGATGATAACTGCAGGTCACAAAAATTATGTGAAAGATTAGGAATGCGTAAAGAAGGTTATTTTCTTGAATTTATTTCATTTACAGCACACGAGGATGGAACACCTAAATATGAAAACACCTACCAATACGCATTGCTAAAGAAAGAATGGTTAAAACAAAAACATAGTTAATAGAATTTGTGGGGAAATAATTTCCCCTTTGTCGAAAAAACCTTGCTGAAAGCAGGTTTTTTTGTATTTAAGTAAAATACTTCATTAGGTTACCGATCATACCAATGGATTATGGAATTGAAAAAAGTACTTAGATTAGTAACGATCAAAAAGATTAAGCTTGAAGGCTGGGAAAATCATGAAATTCATTATAGCAACGTTGTAAAATTGGAGAGAGGATGAATGTGATGGACATTTTGCAGTTTAACGACAGAAGGAGCGGGAAGTAATCGAATCAGCAATGATGCGCTCGAGAATGGAAAAGTGGTTGATAATCAAAATGTTAAAAGCTGTTCAGAATGAAATCACCAGTTTGATTATTGGAAATCCAGAATAACTGGTGGACGAGCTGTAACTGAAACCGATAATCAAGTGCTGGATATCATCAAACAAGCATACAATCTTGGAATGGTTGCGAAAGATAATATGCTTTTGAGAAATCAAGCAATTAACGCTTATAAAACATCTATTTAATTTTAAATCGGCGTTTCAGGTGAACTTTATATGATTTCTTTTTTCGTAAACATATTTAAAAACGAAATAAGAATTAAAATATGCAGACAAAGCGGCGAAGCATATCGCATAAAAGGTGTTATCAGATGTATGACCGTTCCTAAAAATAAAACTTATGAAGAAAGGAACTCTAACGTGAAATCAAATTTAGTTTCGTTTCTATTAGCATTGTCAGGATTTATATTCAGTATTTATATGCAGTCAATGGCTTACTGGAGCAATGACTCTATGCTGTGGTATTGGGTCGGTGCGGTTTTGTCGTATCTATTTGCTGCAGGATCAATGGTTACTCTGATTCTTCACAAAAACAAAGACTCAATTCTAACAATAAAGTTGTCTCATTTTAATGATTGTAACCGTTATGCTTATTTTAGTCACAACTTTTTGGACGACTTTTATCATTATTGCATGGCAGTCTGGGATGTGAAGCTAAGGGGAATATGATCTTCTTAGTATTTTTTTTATTCCTGGAATTAGAATCCCTTTTTATTATTCTTTCAAATTAAATGTAACAATTTTAATATTCATACGTTCTAAATGATAAAGGCGGGATGTCATGAAAAAACATAAAGTCATTAAAACATTGCTGGGTATTATCACTGTTCTCATAATAGCAGCCGGATTTGCACTGTTTTCTTTAATTTCAGGAGAAAAAGTTAAATATATCGGCTATAGCCAAAGCAAGACGTGGGAAGCGTCAATCGAAAAATCAGGCAAGACCTCTATCGGCCCTAACTATTTCTTGAATTTGTATTACAGAGGTAATAAAGTGAATGAAAAGAACACGGTGATTAAGAGATTAACATTATTTGTTGACGGCCGGAAATATGGTGAAGATAAAGACTATCATCTTTCAGAATACACCGGAGAGAAATTAGAAGGCGGCGGAACGGGAGAAGACCATATTCAGACGTTTGAATATATGCCGGAACATGAAGTAATCGGTCATGAAATCACTGTTGAAGCAGCATGGAAAACCGATCATGAGTCCTATTCAGAAAAATTCAATCTGAAAAGAACGCATTGGTATGACTGAAAGAATAAAAAGAGGGCGGTATAACCCTCTTTTTGACGCAGAGCCTTTATTTTTGTCTGTTTTTCCTCGATGTGCTGAAGTCGATAAAAGAGGCATTGGAGCCGATAAAATTACTTACTAAGACATACATAAAGAAACCATTAACAGCTCCCTGCCGGCATCCGTAAAAAAGAATGGATAATGAGATAAGCAATACAGCCGTAAGCAAGTCTGCAGCCAGACCTATTTTACGGTGAGACTGAAAATATGCTCTTAATCTTCTGATGTTGTTCAAAGCGGACACCTCTTGATGCTCATGTATAAGAAAATAATACCATTGAAATATATGTAATATCAATGAATAGGGTTGGAACGGAGGGGTTCAAAGTTGGGGCGATCTTGTGTAAAAGAAAGGATCAGGATGAATGTGACCAGCATCCACCCTGATCAATGGGGTTCACAGTGTTCTATTTCATTGTATTCCAATCGGAATAATATTACAAGGGTGAAAAAGAAATAAGCGGAATGTTTTCGGCTTCTTCTGCTTCTGGAGCGGGAAAAGGAAAGTGAGATGTTTGAATGAAAATAAATGATTATCTGAAGGAAAGGTTTCCGACTTTAAAATTAGTGCCCGGCATTTATCATCAATGGGACGTGGGAATTCATTTTTCTCTCGGCGGCAATATGTATCAATTTAATGAAAGCGGTGCTTTGAATCTTGAGTATTTTCAGCTTGTCCATCATCAAACCGCAGCACTTTTCAATGAGCTGTTTGAACATAGCGATGACTTGTTTCTTGTTGCCAACGTGTATAAGCACAAAACTCAAGGTAATCACGCGAGAAAATTAAAGGTTTATCAGCCGTTTCTGAAGTGTAAGGATGATTTATATCGGATTCAAGTGAAGACCTGTCCATGCCCGGTCGAAGAAGAATATGAAATGCAGCAGTTTTCTCTATTATGTAAACGGAAAGATCTGCGTATCCCCAAATTACTTAAGGCAGCCGTCCACGAAGATTTTCCGCTGAAGCCAAGGTTCGGGGGCTGTTCCGTTGGGTATCCCGATGTTTTCTTTGTGAATATGACAAAAGATATTATTTTCTTTGTGTATGATGACAGAGGGTGTGAAGTCATTGCTCTTGATGCCGGAAGAATACGAAAGCTTTATGATCAATATCACGATTGGATTGAATTGGACTGAAAATGAACACATGAATTCGAATCCGCTTGTGCCGGCTTTGTTCTTGCCTAGTCCGGCTGCATGAGTATAATGGCAGAATTGAAGGGTGCCTGAAACTTTTTTTTCTCTCATACCGACCTTCTGCATGTTAAGCTTCTGTATTTATTTTGAACGAATTCCTATTTGTAAAACGGCTGAATAGAATAACATAAAAGCTTTTTTACACAGTGCAGGAGGAGAGAAATGTGAGGGCTGAACACCGTGATTGTATGGAAATTGGAATTTATTCATTTGCAGAATTATATCCCGATCCTCTGACAGGGAAAACAGTCAGCGCAAAGCAGCGGATAGATGAATTGATGAAGCTGGCGAAACTGGCTGACGATGCAGGGCTTGATGTATTCGGTGTAGGCGAGCATCATCGTCTTGATTATGCGGTATCTTCGCCGCCGGCCATCTTATCAGCGATTTCACAGATCACTGAAAATATTAACCTGACCAGTGCCACGACTGTATTATCCACCGCAGATCCCGTCCGTTTATTTGAGGATTTTGCAACGCTTGATCTGATTTCAGACGGCCGGGCGGAAATCATTGCGGGACGGGGCGCATTTTTAGACTCGTTTCCTCTTTTCGGTTATGACGTAGGCCATTATAAAGAACTGTTTGAAGAACACATTGACCTTTTTTTAAAATTAAATTCCGGGGAAGAATCGGTTACCTGGAAAGGACGTTACCGGCCGCCGCTGCGCGAGGCAGAAATTTCTCCTCGGCCTTTTCGCGGAAGCATTCCGCTATGGTTAGGTGTTTCGGGGACTCCGGAAAGCGCAGAACGGGCCGGGCGTGCAGGTGCGGGGTTGGCATTAGCTGTACTGAGCGGTGATCCGATGTCATCTAAGCCGCTTGTTGACAAATACCGGGAAGCGGCTTCTAAAGCCGGTCATCCTCCGGAAAATGTGAAGGTTGCCGTAACCGGACATATGTTCATTTCAAAAACGAATGAACAGGCAATACAAGAATTTTATCCGTATCATTCAAATTACTGGTCTCACGTTCATTCATATCACGGAATCGATGAGCCTTTAACGAAGGAAGATTTTGAGCGGGCGTCCGGAAAAGAAACAGCTTTATTTGTGGGAAGCTCACAGCAGATCATTGAAAAAATCATGCATCAATACGAGTTATTCGGACATCAGCGATTTCTCGCGCAAATCGATATAGGAGGTATGCCGTTTAAAAAAGCCGCGGAAAACATCGAACGATTAGCAGCGGAAGTAGCACCGGTTATCCGAAAAGAAACCGGCAAATCCAGCGAATGAAGTTCTGAGCAAAAGGGGCGGGCCGGTCAATCGCGGATTCGACAACAGAATCGGCCCGGCTTTTTCTTTATGATTATAAAAAACAAAGGGAAAAGCGCCAACCTCATTGCTTTTTCCTATCAAGAAAAGGAAGGTCATTTCAACCTCTATCGTGAAGTGTATACACCGAAAGGTTTTTACTAACAAAAGAGGGAGGATGATGCAGTAATGAAGGGTTTAGTCAAAGCTGCAGTTTTAACTGTTACTCTTGGTATTGGAGGCGCTTTCTATTCAAGTGGTGCATCTGCGCACGGGTATATAAAAGAGCCCGTCAGCAGAGCGTACATGGGAGCATTAGAGAAACAAACATTGGGCTGGACGGCCGCTGCGCAGAAATATGGCTCCGTCATTGATAATCCTCAGTCTGTAGAAGGGCCGAAAGGATTTCCGGCTGCTGGTCCGCCGGATGGAAGAATTGCGTCTGCAAATGGGGGATCGGGACAAATTGACTTCGGTTTAGACAAGCAGACTGCAGATTATTGGGTAAAACAAAACATCCGCGGCGGTTTTAACACCTTTACTTGGTACTACACGGCCCCTCATGCGACATCAAAGTGGCACTATTATATCACCAAGAAAAACTGGAATCCGAATAAACCTTTGTCAAGAGATGAATTCGAATTAATCGGAACGGTAAACCACGACGGTTCCAAGGCAGATACGAATCTGACTCATAAGATTTTTGTGCCGACTGATCGAAGCGGGTATCATGTCATTTTAGGGGTATGGGACGTTGCGGATACTTCCAATGCCTTCTATAACGTCATCGATGTAAACCTTACACAATAATCTATGAATTACTGATCGGCTGCATGTTGATACATCGGCCGATCTTTTTAGTTTTAATGTGTGAATGAAAAGGGGAAAAACAGCAGAGCGCCATAAACATTTCATTTATGGCGCCGTACGATCATGGAGGTGCTGCTGACATGGATGCGGAGGTAAGAGGATTCTTAATAACCGCCGAGGAAAGAAGCCCCAACGATGATTAATAAAATGAATAGCACCACGATTAACGCAAAGGAGCTACCATAACCACTTGAGAATCCCATATAATCTCACCTCCTAAAGAGGATTAATACATATTATGCCGAAATGAAAAGTTTGATAGGGATGCTAGTTTACTTTTTGAAAAAAGTTTTTTTAGTCTATATTTCCTTTACATGACCATCCGTTAAAATGAGTAAAAGGAGGCATCGTACTGCTTCCTGTAATAGAAACGGGTAGGCTCATACATTGAGAAGTTGCGAAGAGGATGCGCAGCTGGCTTGTTTTTTAAAAAATGAAAATGTAACACGCTATTAGGATTGGAACCTTTTGATTCAACGGAACAGGCTGAAGAAATGATTGGTTGGTTTCAAGAGCAGTATCATGAAAAAAGGGAATGAGATGGGGAATCGAGAAAAAAGATGCGAAGGGCATAATCGGAACCATGTATCAAAACGGATTGCCTGATGATACACGCGTATACTCCATTCCGAATGGGAACGTTAACGATCTAAATAGAAGAACTTCAAGTGTTCTGCGGTAAATAAAAAAAGCCGATGAAGGCTTAACATGGATTAGACGCTGTAAAGCATTTTTTTGCTGTGCTTTCTGCAGACGGAGTTTGATTGTAAGAAACGATTCCGATAATCACTAACAAGATGATGAACACCAATATGCTCCACAACACTATTTTTAAAGACTTTGACATGGTATACCCTCACTTTGAAAGACTTTACCGGGGCTGCGATCGGAGCCCGCACTTCAAGTATAGTCGTTATAACGGTGAAAAATGTGCAGTCCAGTTAAAAAAAAACTTGCGGGCGCTGCCGCAAGTTTTCTCCGTATTAAGGTCTGTGGAATTCAATATGCTGATTATCACGATCGAACCACCCTCTGAATGCCCAATTGATCCAGCCCCCGTCTCCTTTGTTATCGAAGGACCCGTCTTCGAAGACCCAGATTCCGTAAGTAATACCGTCATAAACGGCTGATCCGTAAAACTGAACGCCGTTAAAGCGGTCTTCATATTCTTGATTTAAGTTGAACACCATGACGTTGTACTTCTGTCCTGATGCGTAAAATGTTGTTTCCATGACATTTTTTACCCAGCCGGTTCGGTTTTGATCTGACTTAACCGCTTCAGCAATGCGATCTGAAATTCCGAGAACATCTACGTTTACGTTCAGCCCGGCATCAACACCTGCTGCTTTTACGTTTTGGTCTGCTGTTTGGGATAATTTACTTTCTAATGGATTTGCAACGGGTGAAACGTGAGGCGCGTTTGCGTGTTCAGACTGACTGGCTGCTGAGGCACTGGCTGTGAAAGGAATTGTTAGAGATAAAGCTAAGCATGATCCGACTATCGTTCTGGCGATTTTCATGGCTATGACCTCCTGAGGAAATTTTTAAAAATTGTTGCAAATTCATGGTATCGCAGAAAAATTGACCAAGCAAAGAGTAGATTTTCTCAAAAGTCATGTCATTCTATTTGTGTTGTTTTCTGTAAATGAAATACTTTTAATTAGGCGAAAAGGGAAGAAAATAATAGAGTCTTTTTATGTATTGTGATAGGATGACCGGATTTTGGGTGAAAATAGCCCGGAGAAACGCCATAATAAGAAAAACACCCGGAGTTTACCGGGTGTAAAAAGTGTTGATATGTCAAGTTAGCAGCATTTTTTACATTTTTTGCATTTTCTTTTATAAACAACGATGTAATCATAATCAAGATGCTTTTTATCTTGTTTCTTCTTTTTTTGTTTAGGCTGCTTTGGGTGGTGATCATAATGTCCGTTCATTTCCATGTCCATATCCATACCCATATCCATACTCATATTCCTCCTTTTTTCATCTGACGGTAGTATTCTATGACAGTAAGCATGGATGGCTTGGACAAATGAAACGGTATGCTGAAAAAGAGGCATCTCATTCGGTATAAAAAACAGGATCATACCCGCCCGATAGAAAAGAGAGGAGATGATCCTGATATTGAGACCCTATTTGATAACCGCAATTGCAATGCCGTACCCTTTTTCAGAACTGTATAAGGCTGTCAGTTTCAATACCTTCCAGCCTTCCGCGGCTTTAGTCCCGATTCCGTTATGAGCCGTGATATAATCTCCCGGGCTGACCGTACTGTCGACCCGTACGTAATGCCGGCCGTTGAGTCCGACAATGTGCCATTCGTCTCTGGCCGCGCGTGCTTCATAGTCAGCTTCAAGAGCCGGACTGCAGTCTGGGTTTTGTTTCGGCACGCGTACCGTTTCTCCTGTTTCCTCGTCAGTCACATTTTCGTATATGAAACCGCCGAACTCGTTTGTCAAAAAGCGGCTTTGCCATCCGAAGCTTGCGGCTCCTGAGATAAAAGCGGCTGTTTCTGAAATGACGCCGAGCATGTAATCTCCGACGTGAGCCGATTCAATTTTTTCGCCTTTCACTGTGACGATTGTCCCGGCGGGAATTGTCTGGCCGGTTACACTTTCAAAATATTCTCCGTACCCTGACAGGGAAGAGGTGACAGCTCCGGCGAACGTACCGTGGCCGCCCGCTGAATCCAATTTCCATTTGATGGACTGATGCCCTCCGGCAACCGTGTATGGTTCTTCCAATGTAATGCTTTCTGATGACAGAATCGTTCTGGAGACTTTGCTGCCCGTAATATGGACATTGTTTGAAGCGGCGATAAATGCCCTTGAACCTTCAGAACTTGAACCTCCGGAAGAGCTGATGATCGCATTTCTGTCACCTCTGGCTGTAATATCGCCTGTTCCCGCAATAACGGCGCTTGTCGGGTTGAATGCAAAACCGGAGCTGGTCGCGAGCTGTGCGCCTCCCTTTAAATTGACGGGGATCTGCTCATAAGTCTGTCCTTTTATAGATGCGGCCGCGCTGTAACCTTCCGCTTGCACCCCGAGAATGACGGCCTGACTGTTAGGGGACGTAATTCCGACGGAACCGCCGTCTCCGATCATCGTACCGTTCATAATATTTACGTTATATTGGCCTCCTCCGATTGAGATGCCTTTAGGAGATGACTTGTATATATCAAAATTTAAAATTTTAACATAATCGGTTTTATTTGATCCGCCGGATATATTGATGTCAACACCGGCTTGTGTAAAGCCGCGTATTTTAATGCCGTTGATCGTGATATTTTGACTGCGGTATTGAAGAGCCACGACTGGATTCCCGCCATAGTCGTATGAGGGATCACCAATAGCTGTGAATCCGTTTACATTAACGTTTTTATAGGCAGAGATGACCAGCGCCCTCGGGGTCACACCGTCATAGAGAGCATTGAATACCGGTTCAATCGCGGTGCAATCGGTTAAAGTAACATCATAAGCCGTCGTGCTTTCGGGGTCTGAGGCCTGATGATGGCCGATATGACGAATATCAAATGAACGTACATCACGATACGAAACATGACCGATAATATGAACATTTTGAGAAGCCGGCCACAGGCTGTGCGCCTTTACCTCAATCCCGCGGATATTTCCGCTCGTATAGTTATTTAAAAGCCATACATGTTTAGAGCCGTCGTCAATTTCAATGCCGTTCGAGTTTGCGCTGCCCTCAGCATGCTCTGTGCCGCGGGGGTTTCCGGAATGGCAGTTGGAGATGAAAATATACTCGCTGTAATGGGTGGTAATGCCGTCGTCTCCGGCGCCGTATGCCACACAGTTATCAATCCATATATATCGGCAGCCGTCTTTCGTCCATTCTGTTTCAGGCAAATGATCGTAAGTCGGAGATGTAATATCAATACCATGGAGACCCGCGTTAACCGTTTCAACATTCTTAATCCAGCCGTATTGCACATTAGCAAACGTTAAACAGCTGGAAAACTGTCCTCCGGGGTTCCTGACCCCGCATTGACGATCAGGATTCCAGTCTAAAGTCATGTTTTCCACAAAAATATTACGGTTTCCATTTTCGTAATCATCGTTAGTAATGACCCATTCGAATGCGGGAGTGTCCTCATGAAGCTTAAGCACGGTAATCCCTTGTCCCTCACCGGAAATGGTAGTCCATGAGGGGAGTTTTATCCCTTGAACCAAAAATTCTCCTGCGGGAACATTTACTTTGACCCGGCCGTTCCCGATCGCTCTCCGAAAAGCTTCTGTATTGTCCCGGCCGTCAGGGACCGCTCCGTAGTCCTCCACATTCACTTCCCGGGTGATTTTATTCATAAGCATTTCGTATTCTGTATCAAGCCGTTCTTTTAAAAGTGAGGTGACCATTCCTTCCGCCGTCACCCGGGCATCTGCGATCTCAAGATTATCATCCGTTGCGGAATGCTTAATAAAATTCTGCATCCTTGCTTTGAGATGCTCCAATTCAGAGGGCTGTGCAGGGCGAGACTGCAATGGGGCGTTTAAAGACGGATCAGGAAAGTTTTTAAATTGAACCATTCTAAAGACACCTCTTTCTTTTGATATAAGCGCCTGAGGCAGGGGACAGAAAAGAGTCGCGCGCCCTTTAAGCGCTTATTCTTCAAATTCTTTATTCAGAACGAAATTCCTTTTGAAACCAAGGTGAAATTTTAAAAAAGCTCTGTTGAAAGAACGGATATAAAGCTTTGCATTATTGTAATTGAAGCTGTCATGTGAAAATGGAGGAAAAAACTGATAGGAGGGGCCCTCATTTTAGGTTTATTCTCATTGGCTTCGCAGTGCTTCCTCTTCGGCTGCATACACACCAAAATCAACATTCTTATCAGTTAAATGGTATAATGGGGCACGGATTGGTCATCAATACGACTGAAATAGGGAAGCAAAAGGAGCAGCGAAAATGACTTTACAAATCAAAATTAAATATTCAGATGATACGCAAACGAGAATCAGTAAAATTGAACAGGGCGATTGGATTGATTTGCGGGCAGCTGAAGATATAACAATCAAAAAAGGTGAATTCAAACTTATCCCGCTTGGAGTTGCGATGGAACTGCCGGAAGGATATGAGGCCCATGTCGTTCCGCGTTCAAGTACATATAAGCATTTCGGTATCATTCAGACAAATTCAATGGGAGTCATTGATGAATCTTATAAAGGCGACAATGACTTCTGGTTTTTTCCTGCATTCGCGCTTCGGGATACCGACATTTCCAAGGGGGAGCGGATCTGCCAATTCAGAATCATGAAGAAAATGCCTGAAGTGGAGCTGATCGAAGTAGACAAGCTCGGGAACAATGACCGCGGCGGACTGGGATCAACAGGCACGAAATAAAACGAAAAAAGACTGCTTAACAGCAGTCTTTTTTTTATGGAAACAGCAGTTACATTCAATTTGTTTCGGGGATTCTTGAATTGGGAAATCATACGTCACGTTCGAATTTGACTTCGAAATAAGCGGCCGCTCCGTAACCGTCTATGCCGGCTCAAATATTGATAAAATGATTTCCCTGCAGTCCTCACTCTCCTCCAAAACTGGAGAAGGGTTTCATTTTTATCATTTAAGCCTTCCGTCTCTTTGAACAGAAAGACTTTTTTAGGTTAAAGGATAGAAGTTGTTTTGATGTTTTTATTCTTCAAGATGAACGGAGGTTTTGTCCAACGTATATAATATTGTGACAAAAGTGTAAACAAAAGAAAGGATGATGTTATGGCAAAAAGGGTTAGAAGAGTAGACCGTAAAGCAGCTGGCAAAGAGGCAGAGCAGAAGAAACCGTCCAAAGTCACCCTGTTCTGCCGTTCGCTTCAAAGGCTGAAGCATTTGTATTGTAACATAAACATACAAATGCCATCAATAACCAAAAAAGGAATTTTAGTTTTAATTTTACCGTTTTTGCTTCTGCCGTTCTTTCGGGCTGATGCCGCTTCAGATATTTACGGCGGTTTCGAGGAATTAAAGCTGAATGAAGATCCTTCCGATTTTTCCATTTCAACGCGAGAGCATGACCCTTCTGTCCTCATATTAGCTATACACGGCGGAGGCATAGAGCCGGGGACCAGTGAGTTAGCCAGAGAAATTGCCGAAAACCGGAGTTTATATTTATTTGAAGGGTTAAAATCAGCCGGTAATGCGGCTCTGCATTTGACAAGTTCGCATTTCGATGAACCGAAGGCCGTGCAAATGGTGAAAGAGCACTCTCATGTCATTTCATTGCACGGTTACGGCAGTGATGATAAAAAGATAAAAATCGGCGGTACGGACAGAGAACGGGCCGAACTTTTGACCGATGTGCTGAAACGGCACGGGTATCCTGCCGTTCTTCTTGGCATAAATGATAAATATGCAGGCGTCAGTCCGAACAACCTTGCCAATCAATCTTCATCCGGATTGAGTATTCAAATCGAAATGAGCACCGGCTTCAGAAAATCACTATTTGACACTTTTACGCTGAAAAGCAGAGCATCCACACAAAATGGGACCTTTTATCAATTCACAAAAACGATTTCTGATTTTATCACTGAAAATTACCAATAAGCACGCCTATTTTGCCGGCGGGGCTTTTTCTTTTGAAATTTATGAAACTTTAAGTTCTTAAGATCGTATACATAATTGACAGGATGAAAGAAAAGAGGTGGGCAAATGAAAGTGATGATCGGGTCTATCATTCTTCTTGTCATCATCGGATTCGGTTTATGGCTGATGCTTAGTCCAATCTTTAAACAAGTGGGAAGCGGAGCCAAAAAATTCAAAAAGTCATGGGAGGAAGAAGATCAGCATGAGCGAAAATAAGCGCGGAAACACAAAAAAAATTATCGGCGGTGTGATTATAGGTGCAGCCCTTTTAATTGCGGGCGTTACAGCGTCACTATTCATTGAAAAAATACCGAACGGTTATGTCGGGGTTGTATACTCACCGAATGGCGGGGTAAAATCCGACACATTGGACCAAGGCTGGCACTTAGTCGGATTATTTAATAAAGTAACGGAATATCCGGTGCGTATGCAGACAGTGAATAATGAAAATATAAAAGTGGCAACCTCAGACGGTAAAAATATAGAAATGGATATCGCTTACAACTATGTCGTGCAGCCTGATAAAGTAGTCGATCTGTTTAACAAATTCGGAGCGGTAGACGTTGAAACGATTGAAAATACATATTTAAAAACAAGGCTGTGGGATGCGGCGCGAAAATCAATCAGCAAATACTCGGTTATTGACACGTACGGGCAAAAATCTGCAGAAGCCGCTGCCGATGTTCAAAAGAGATTTGCTGATGATATGAAGAGTCTTGGATTTTTAATTGATGATCTGACGCTTGGCGTACCGAAGCCGGATAAAGCCACACAGGAAGCTATCGATGCAAGGGTGAAGTCTTCACAGGAACTTGAACGGACACAAACTGAAATTAAAATAGCCGAAGCCGAAGCGAAAAAGAAAAAAATTGAAGCGGAAGGGATCGCTGATTATAACGAAATCATAAAGAAATCAATGTCCGATGAAATGATCAAATATAAATGGATTGAAAAATGGGACGGAAAAACGCCGAAAGCGACAGGCACAGACTCACTGCTGCAGCTGCCGCTGGACGATCAGAAGCAAAAATAAAAAGAGAAGGAGGCGATTGCCTCCTTTTTATGTTTTTTCCTGAGGGTCTTTTTCCGGCACTAATTCTTCAGACGCCTCGGTTTGATAGCTCCATAGCGTGCTATCCGTCTCTGTTGTGTCCTGATAATCTTCGGGAAGTACATATTGCTGCAAATACCGGTGAAAGAATGCCTCAAAAACAGAAATGCAAAGTGCAGAGATAACCGATGCCGCGGCAGGAGAGACATTAAATCCGCCAATGTTCATAAGGAATATCCATAATATAATGAATGAAATCCCGAAATCAGCTGCAACGGCTGTGAAATTGCTTGTTCTCGGCAGAATCATGCAATCACCCGCAAAATAAGTGATTAAACTTAAGATCACTGTAATAAACAGAACGTTTAAAAAGGTTACTTGGTACATAAGATCCAGAACAATGTACAGTAAAGCAAGTGTGAGCGCCGTTTTAGAAGCGAAAGCAATTACGTGTTTCATTTGAACCACCTTCGTTATTTCGTTTAGTATTCATTGTAAGCAATCCGCAAATTTTTAAACTGGTATATAGTGGTTATAAAGCATACGTTTTAATAAAATGTGAATAGACATCACAGGATTCGCAAGTTAAAATATGTAAAAAGGGGGATGCAAATGAAAAAATACTGGATATGTATTGCTGTTTTTTTATTATGTTTTAGCGGAATACACTCAGCTAAAGCGGCTACCACTGAATTCGGATCAAAAACAAGCTTCACTTTGGAGGGAAATGCAAAAGAGTTTCATATTGAAAATCCGGGGGCTGTAGCTGCCGACGATTACTTTTTAGGATATAAGTTCACCATAATGAACAACTCTTCGTGCGGTTTAAGCATGAAACTCCAGCGGATGGCGCTGAACGGGAATTTTTATACATTAAGTTCTAAAAACTACAGCGGCAGCTGGTTAAACCTCAGTGCCCAGGATAAAAAATCAATTGATCCGTATCACAAATACAGAATTCTGGTTGAAAGTTCTTCAAACGTCTGTGGCCCCGTCTATATTAAAGGGTTTTACGGTGTAGAATATTATCATTTTGATTGAAAATAGATACTCGCTAAAGGCAGCGGGTTTTTTTATATTTAAATATAACTTATTGTACTATGTACTAAATATTCATATATAAATTTTAATGCACCCGTCCAAAAAAAACATAAACAAAAGTAAATTCATCACGCACAAATATACAAAGTTGAAAAACGAATGAAAAGTTTCTCGAGGGAAACATTATTAGTTGACTTCAAAAGTGTGATGTCGGATAATAAGAATGTAAGTTTTTCCTCCTTAGCAGATTCGTTTCTTAAGCCAGGGCGAATCTGCTTTTTTTATGCAAAAAAACCCCTTACAGAGGGGTTTTTTACGATAAATGAAGTTTAATAGAATTAATGTACGGCTCTGAATACGCCGATAACTTTCCCCAAAATGCTTACGTTTTGCAGGATAATCGGCTCCATCGTCGGATTTTCCGGCTGCAGCCGCACATAATTGTCTTCTTTATAGAAGCGCTTGACCGTCGCTTCATCATCTTCGGTCATAGCTACGACGATTTCTCCGTTATTGGCCGTGTTCTGCTGTTTGACAATGACGTAATCTTTGTCAAAAATGCCGGCGTCGATCATACTTTCTCCCATGATTTCTAACATAAAGACATGTTCGCCCGGAGGAACCATCCGGTCAGGAAGCGGAAAATACTCGTCGATATTTTCAACAGCCGTAATCGGAATACCCGCCGTCACTTTCCCGATGACCGGAACGTTTACGACCTGGCTTTTCGGAATGTGGACTTCTTCTTCATCCAATATCTCAATCGCCCTCGGTTTAGTTGGGTCCCGTCTGATCAGGCCTTTTGTCTCCAGCCGCGCCAAATGGCCGTGCACGGTTGAACTGGAAGCCAGTCCTACTGCTTCTCCTATCTCTCTTACAGAAGGCGGATATCCTTTCGTTTTTACCTCTTCTTTAATAAAACGCAGGATATCAAGCTGCCTTTTTGATAGCTTCGTCATATTTCGCACCTCAAAACGTCGATTTTAAGTAGATTATAGCATGATTTTCCTGACAGTACAAACATAGGTTCGAAAAAACGATTGACAGAAACGTTTGTTCGTATATACTGAAAGATATAAAAAGCGAACAAACATTCTTATCGGAGGTTGTTTACATGGCGAAAGAATCTATTATATTTGTCGGACTGTTTACTGCGATTTTAAGTGCCGCTATTTTACTTGTCTCATGTGCGGGAAATGATCAGTCCCTCAGCCAATATGTTAAAATAAAGGTTCAGGACGGCGATACACTCTGGTCACTTGCGGATCATGTAGCAGAAAAGAAACACATTAATAAAGAAGATTTCATTGAGTGGGTGACGGAGAATAATCATCTCCAAACTGCTGATATAAAGCCCGGAGACGAACTTATTCTTCCGGTTAAGAAAAAGCATCCGGCCGTATATCAGCTGGCCATTGTCAATTAGAGAGGAAAGAGAGAAATGAAGGCGCTCATTTATGCCCGCGTAAGCACAAACAAAGAACAGCAGCAAACGTCATTAAAAAGACAGGAAGAGGAGCTCAGTGAGATCGCTGCTGCAAACGGCATGGAAGTCGTGAAAGTCATTTCTGAGAAAGCCAGCGGTTACGAAATGGACCGCGACGGAGTATTTGAAATGCTTGATGAAATTAAAAAATCACATATTGACGCGATATTGGTGCAGGACGAAACGAGATTGGGAAGAGGAAACGCCAAGATTGCGCTTTTGCATTGCATTTACAGGGAGAACGTAAAAATATATACGACGGCTCATAAAGGTGAACTGGAGCTTTCCGAAGCTGATTCGATGGTACTCGAAATCGTCAGTATTGTTGAGGAATATCAAAGGAAAATTCACAATATGAAAATCCGGCGGGGAATGAAAAGAGCCGTGAAAAACGGCTACAAACCTGAACGGAATCTGAAAAACAGACATGAAAACAGCGGAAAAGAAAAAAAAGAGGTTCCGGTTTCGGAAATTATCAGGCTGAGAGCCAACAAGCTTACCTTTGCAGAAATCGCAGCGACCTTAAGGGGATTCGGCTACGATGTGTCCAAAGCCACGGTTCACCGGCGGTTTCAGGAATATACCGCAGACACAGAAGGCAGCTGACGCGCATCAGTTGTAAAAAAGACTGCGTTTTAGTAGTATATAATCAACACGCACCAAAGGAGCTTATTATGATTTCTAAAGAAAAAATCGCAAGAATTAACGAATTGGCTCAAAAAGCTAAATCAAACACGATAACGGATGAGGAAAAAGCTGAACAGCAAAAGCTTCGCCAGGAGTATTTGAAAGGATTCCGCTCCTCAATGAAAAATACGTTAAAGAGCGTAAAAGTGATTGATCCGGAAGGCAACGATGTCACCCCTGAAAAATTAAAAAGAGAACAACAGAAAAATAATCTTCATTAAACAGAAAGAATACGGCAATACGTATTCTTTTTTCGTATATACTAATATCAGGATGTGCTTTACGACAATTTTCAACAAGTTTATCTCAAATTTAAGCTGAAAGAGTTGAGAAAAAGTCAGCATCGCTTTATGATGAAAAGGTACAACAATAAGGAAGGGGATTATAATGGATACAATTGAAAAGAAATCAGTTGCCACCATTCGTACACTATCTATAGACGCAATTGAAAAAGCGAATTCCGGACATCCGGGCATGCCGATGGGAGCCGCTCCGATGGCATATACGCTGTGGACGAAATTTATGAATGTAAACCCGCAGAATCCGGGCTGGTTTAACCGCGACCGCTTTGTTTTATCAGCAGGCCACGGTTCAATGCTTTTATACAGCATGCTGCATTTAAGCGGATATGACCTCAGCATTGAAGACTTGAAACAGTTCCGTCAATGGGGAAGCAAAACACCGGGACATCCGGAGTTCGGGCATACAGCCGGAGTAGACGCAACTACCGGGCCGCTTGGACAGGGTATTGCAATGGCAGTGGGAATGGCAATTGCAGAACGCCATCTGGCTGAGACATATAACCGTGATTCATTCAACGTAGTTGATCATTATACATACAGTATTTGCGGAGACGGCGATTTAATGGAAGGCATTTCTTCCGAAGCCGCTTCTCTTGCAGGCCATCTTGAATTAGGCCGCCTGATCGTATTATACGATTCTAATGACATTTCCTTAGACGGAGATTTAGACCGTTCTTTCTCTGAAAATGTAAAGCAGCGTTTTGAAGCAATGAACTGGGAAGTTCTTTATGTTGAGGACGGAAACAACATCGCTGAATTGACGGCTGCAATTGAAAAAGCGCGCCAGAATGATAAAAAACCGACATTGATCGAAGTGAAAACGACAATCGGTTTCGGTTCTCCAAACCGCGCGGGGACATCCGGCGTTCACGGCGCTCCGTTAGGACAAGAAGAGAGCAAGCTGACAAAAGAAGCGTATGCTTGGACGTTTGAAGAAGATTTTTATGTTCCGGAAGAAGTATACGGGCATTTCAATCAAGCTGTAAAAGAAGCCGGCTCGAAAAAAGAACAGGAATGGAATGAACTGTTCGCGGCTTATAAAGAAAAATACCCTGAGCTTGCTGAACAGCTGTCACTTGGCATGAAAGGCGAGCTTCCTAAAGACTGGGATCAGGAAGTTCCCGTTTATGAAAAAGGCAGCAGCCTTGCTTCCCGCGCATCTTCAGGTGAGGTGCTGAACGGGATCGCCAAGAAAATTCCTTTCTTTGTCGGGGGATCTGCTGACCTTGCGGGTTCAAATAAAACGACAATCAAAAATGGAGGAGACTTCACGGCCAAAGACTACGCCGGGAAAAACTTCTGGTTCGGTGTCCGTGAATTTGCGATGGGCGCTGCATTAAACGGAATGGCGCTTCACGGTGGCCTCCGCGTATTCGGCGGCACATTCTTTGTGTTCTCTGACTATTTAAGACCTGCCATTCGTCTGGCGTCATTGATGGGTCTTCCCGTCACTTATGTATTCACGCATGACAGTATTGCCGTAGGAGAGGACGGGCCGACTCACGAACCGATTGAGCAGCTTGCTTCTTTACGCGCACTTCCTAACCTTTCTGTGATCAGACCTGCTGACGGAAATGAAACCGCAGCTGCATGGAAGGTTGCCGTTCAAAGCCAAGATCATCCGACAGCTCTTGTATTGACACGCCAAAACCTGCCGACGATTGATCAGCAGGCTGAAGAAGCGTATGCGGGCGTGGAAAAAGGGGCTTATATCGTTTCCAAAGCCCAAACGGAATCACCGGCCGCTCTTCTTTTAGCGACAGGTTCTGAAGTCGGACTTGCGATCGAAGCTCAAGCGAAACTGGCTGAAGAAAACATTCACGTATCTGTAGTCAGCATGCCGAGCTGGGACCGCTTTGAAAAACAATCGGCCGAGTACAAAAACAGCGTGCTTCCTCCGAATGTGACGAAACGTCTTGCGATCGAAATGGGTTCAAGCTTCGGATGGGGCAAATTTACCGGTCTTGAAGGAGACGTTCTCGCAATTGACCGTTTCGGTGCTTCAGCTCCGGGAGAAACAATTATGAAAGAATACGGGTTTACTGCAGAAAACGTGGTTGACCGCGTGAAAAAACTTTTAAACAAATAACGAGACAAAAGAGGATGAGTCAAATCATCCTCTTTTTCCTGTTTATGCGACAAAAATAGAAGGGGCGGCGTAACAGTAATAGACAATTCTTTCTTTTCTCCTTTTGTATAATAGAAAGCAATAACGAAGCGCTGTAAAAGGGGATGAGGAAATGGAACGTCATTACTATACACACCTGATAAAGGATGAGTTTGCGAACCACTACTTCGGGCGGGAAACGGCTATGTTTGAGTTGTTTCGAGACTATCATTGGACAGACCTGACACCCCAGGAATATCAAATGACAGAAAAGCAAGTTCAATATATAACGGAACCGATTCCGGTGATACATATGCATCAGCGTCTCCAGCTGCATTTAAACCGAATGAGTTACAGCCGTTTGGATTCCATTTACCGGCTTACACTGCCCGGAGAAAAGGGCCGCGCCACCTTCATGATGAAAGACAGTTTAATTGAGATTGCGGCTTCGGGAGATTATGAGGCGGAAACGATTTTCTTTGAGATTCTGCGTAAAATCAGCCCCTGTTTTCTTGCAATGGATTTCAAGACACGGCGCTACGGGTGGTTAAATCCGGTCAGAGAAAGAAATTTTGTCTAAAAACGAGGAAAAAGAGATGTAAATGTTGTATAATAGCCTTTGGTTTAGTACACTTTAAACTAGACAACATGAAGGAGGAAATAAAATGACTTTATGGGTTGGCATCCTAGTGGGCGTTGTCGCATTGCTCATAGGTGTTGCACTCGGGTTTTTTATTGCTCGTAAATATATGATGAGCTATTTGAAAAAGAATCCGCCTATTAATGAACAAATGTTACGCATGATGATGATGCAAATGGGAATGAAACCTTCTCAAAAGAAAATTAATCAAATGATGAAAGCCATGAATAATCAAGCGAAATAATACGTACAGATTATGATATAGAGATACATGGTTATAAAAATAAAAAACCCGGAGAGGGTTTTTTATTTTGGCGTCATGTTTCACCCCAACTGCCGGTGTGCAGTTCTTTTTGGTATTGTATGAGAAGGTGGTCAAGCTCCTGGCTGAGTTCTATCGTAATGTTTGATGTCATTCCGTTTGTCATGACGATTTTAAGCAGCTCTGCCCGTTTTTTTTCAATTTCATTTAATAGATGCTCTCTAATCACAGGGATATATCCTTTCATACATAAATCTTTCACCTGAGTCGCTATTATTATATCCACATTTATACTGTTTTTCAAATAAGAAGGAGTATAATATCTCGATGTCAAATTAAATTATATAAGCTTTTTCTATAAAAAGTAATCCTTCTCGGAAAAGTGTTAAAAAAATGAAATGATTTTGTCATAACTCGAAGGGAGTGTGTCATCGTGAGTTTTAATTACTTTCTGACGTTTGGGGCCGGATTTCTGTCTTTCATTTCTCCATGCTGTCTGCCGTTGTACCCCGCCTTTTTATCTTACATAACTGGTGTCAGTATGGACGAGGTGAAAACAGAAAAGGTGATGCTGCAAAAGCGTGGCCTCGTGCATACACTTTGTTTTTTGCTTGGTTTCTCCGTGATTTTTATCGCATTGGGATATGGAACTTCGTTTATCGGCAGTTTTTTTACCCAATATCATGAAGCGATCCGCCAGTTTGGCGCTATCATGCTGATCCTTTTCGGGCTGATTACTGCCGGTGTGTTTCAGCCGAAATTCATGATGAAAGAGCGGCGCATTCACTTTAAGCGCCGTCCGGAGGGGTTTATCGGTTCGGTTCTGATCGGTCTTGCGTTTGCAGCCGGCTGGTCGCCGTGCAGCGGGCCTATTTTAGGAGCCGTGTTTTCGCTGGCCAATACAAATCCTTCTTCAGCAGTGCCGTATATGTTTTTATATGTTCTCGGATTTGCGATTCCTTTTCTTGTTCTTTCATTTTTTATTACCAGAATGAATTGGATTCGCAAGCATCAGCTGCTTATCATGAAAATCGGCGGCATTCTTATGATTCTGATCGGAGTTATGCTGTTTTTTAACTGGATGAGCTACATTCTGATCGTTCTGTCAAATCTTTTCGGAGGATTTACGGGTCTGTAACGGATTAATAACTTTTGAACTATTATATACCCTTTTGTTTTTGGTACAATAAGACTAGTTAATGTTAAATATGTGGAGGGGAATATGACACGAGTTTTAGTTGTAGATGACGCCAAGTTCATGAGGGTGAAAATCAGAGAGATTCTGGAATCGGCGAATTATACAGTTGCCGGGGAAGCGGCTGACGGTGAGGAAGCCCTGGCAGTATATCAAAAAATCCGTCCCGACCTGGTGACAATGGATATTACCATGCCGGTCAAAAACGGTATACAGGCCCTGCAGGATATTTTAGCTTTTGACCCGAAAGCCCGGATCATCATGTGCACCGCCATGCGGCAGCAGCGGATCGTTCTGGAAGCGATTGAATTAGGCGCTAAAGACTTTATCGTTAAACCGTTTGAAGCATCTAAAGTGCTGGAGGCCGTAGGCCGGGTAACGGGAACGTAAACGTGTTCTCTTTTCAAATTGGTTTTTTTTATGTTTTTGGAGTATAGTATATAGTATCAAACTCCGTGCAAGCAAAGGAATGATAAAGATGATGATTATAATTTCATCCGTTATTGCAGCGGCCATGGCAATTTCCGTGATGATCGTCAGGATTAAATCCTCCGACAAGCCCGCTTCACCTAAAAAAATAATTCTCCCGCCGATTTTCATGAGTACGGGAGCGCTTATGTTCCTTTTTCCGATTTTCAGAGTGACGGGCGAAGAATTTTTGGAGGCCATTACGCTGGGCGTGATCTTCTCTATTTTTCTGATTAAAACATCTAAATTTGAGATTAAAAATAATGAAATCTATTTAAAACGGTCAAAAGCGTTTGTGTTTATCCTGATTGGTCTCTTGGTTATCAGAATCGCTATGAAATCCATTTTGAGCACGACGATTGATTACGGAGCTTTAAGCGGAATGTTTTGGATTCTGGCTTTCGGAATGATTGTCCCGTGGCGCATCGCGATGTTTTTGTCTTACCGCAAACTTTCGAATGAACTGAAGACCGCTGATATTCAGATGAATTAAAACCTTTCCGTCCGCCGGAAAGGTTTTTTATTTGAGCAGGGCTTGATAAGGAGTAAGATCAATCTGTTTTTCCCGGAGATGCTTTTTTAAAAATTGATGATCACGCTTAGGAGTGGCCAGTATGTAACCCCTGATGATTAAATCACGGTTTATTTGTTCAGCTTCCTCCGCTAAGGAAAGTTCACCGATTTTTCCGGCGATTTTCGCTTTGGCTACATCCCGGAAGAGCTCCGGTACGGGGGCGACCAGTTCATCCAAAAACGCCTTGTCACCCTCATTCCATAAGTGCCTGCTTTTTTCAATATAATAGTCCTGCCAATCCAGTTCTGACCGGCCGTCTTCTTTCGGTAAGCGTTTTAAAAATTTTCGAAACATAAAAAACCCGCCGATAGACAGCAATCCGATCATCACGATGACCCAAAATAAAATAAACCACATAAACCAGCCTTCCAGCATTGTTCTATCTCCTCCTTACTTTAACCATATTGTAAACGAAGACAGAATAGAAGAACACATGAAAAAAAGAATAGAAAAAATGATAGATGTCCAGTCATTCCGGTTGCTAGAACATATTCTATCGTATAGTGATTCTGCTATTTGGCCATGGGAGATTCACTTTGAGGGTATATGACTGATATGACCGGACAAAAAAGCCGCTTCCATTGAGG
Organism: Bacillus sp. FSL K6-2865; assembly: GCF_040311405.1. Classification (NCBI taxonomy): domain Bacteria; kingdom Bacillati; phylum Bacillota; class Bacilli; order Caryophanales; family Bacillaceae; genus Bacillus; species Bacillus sp. FSL K6-2865. Next base: position 2,013,266 of record NZ_CP152036.1, read on the forward strand.
GATGAAAGCGGCTTTTTTATGTTATAGAGGAAATTGAAAGGAAAATGAGGCAGGAGTCTCATTTGGCTCCTTGTTCATGGAGACGGTCAGAATATGGTTGGTGAAATCAGTGAAAATATGTTTGTCATTCAGATAAAAAGGAAGCATCATTTGTTTGTTTAACGTCCGTTCAAGCGTTTTAACAGAGAGCATAAATTCATTCCCCGAAAGAGTGACGGTTATCGCTTGCACCTGCTTCAGCGCCGTCAGGTCGGCTTCAATGATATATTGACGGCTTGTTTCATATAGATCGATCGGCAGCGTCTCGTCATACCAAGCATACGGGTCCTCGTAAAACTGCCGCAGCCATTCTTCCGTATCATCAAATTCTTCAGCGTTTTTTGAGTGATTCATGGAAGCATCCCTCCATATTAAAAAGCCTTGCTATAACGTATGCAGAAGCTTTGAATGGGTGAATGGCACAAAAAAACAGACACGGGGTCTGTTTTACATATCGTGGCTTGTATTATGTTTTTGTCTTGTATGGTTGCGGTTTTTCACTTTTTTGCTTCCGCTCAGCGGTTCCGGCTGGCCGGGGTTATGGCCCTTCGGAGCATTTTTATGCATATCTTTACTCGTATTTTTATTTGTCATGTTAAAGCCTCCTTTTTAAGGTGTTCCGGCTATTGGTTTGTTTTTCTTTTTTTATTGTTCTGCCGTTCTTCTTCCGTCAGGACGAGCTGGTCATTTTCTATATAACCCGCGCCTTTGCCTTGGCTTTTCGCATCATTCATGCCGTTAATGACATGATTGGCTTTCCGTTTTACCATGATCATCACCTCAACATTAATATGGCTCTTTACAGCCCGTTGTATGAGGCGGAAAATCGGACAAAATTTACCGAAAATCATGCTGATAAGACGATCTTATTGTATTTAATAAAAACATTGATATTTACTTATGTATGATTTTATACTAAGATGAAATTGTGAGAAAATTGTGATGGAATGTGAACATTCATCTAAAGAACGATCTTGATCATTGAAGGGGGATTTTGGGAAATGACAAATCAGCAAAAAGTCGCAACACAAGACGTTTTCCAAGCAAGAAAAACATTTTCTTCAAATGGGAAAACATACAACTACTATTCATTAAAAGCATTGGAAGACGCAGGGGTCGGCAATGTTTCAAAACTTCCTTATTCTATTAAGGTTCTTTTGGAATCAGTTTTGCGTCAGGTAGACGGACGCGTCATTACAAAAGAGCATGTTGAAAATTTAGCAAGATGGGGTACTGCTGAATTAAAAGATATCGATGTGCCGTTTAAACCGTCACGGGTTATTCTACAGGACTTTACCGGCGTTCCGGCCGTAGTTGACCTGGCATCTTTAAGAAAAGCCATGGCTTCTGTCGGCGGAGACCCTGATAAAATCAATCCTGAAATTCCGGTTGACCTGGTCATTGACCACTCCGTACAAGTCGACAAAGCCGGTACGGAAGACGCGTTAGCCATTAATATGGACTTAGAATTCGAAAGAAATGCAGAACGTTATAAATTTTTAAGCTGGGCAAAGAAAGCGTTTAACAATTATCAGGCCGTTCCGCCTGCAACAGGTATCGTTCACCAGGTAAACCTTGAGTTTTTGGCAAGTGTCGTTCATACGAAAGAGGAAGACGGAGTACTTGTGACATATCCTGATACATTGGTGGGAACAGATTCCCATACAACAATGATTAACGGAATCGGCGTCCTCGGCTGGGGTGTCGGCGGTATTGAGGCGGAAGCGGGAATGCTCGGCCAGCCTTCATATTTCCCTGTTCCTGAGGTCATCGGCGCGAAACTTGTCGGAAAATTGCCTAACGGAACGACGGCGACTGACTTGGCGCTGAAAGTCACTCAAGTGCTGCGCGAAAAAGGCGTAGTCAATAAATTTGTTGAATTCTTCGGTCCTGGTGTTGCTGAGCTTCCGCTTGCGGATCGGGCGACTATTGCCAATATGGCGCCGGAATACGGAGCGACTTGCGGATTCTTCCCGGTTGACGAGGAAGCACTTTCTTACCTGCGTCTGACCGGCCGTGAAGAAGAGCAGATCGATATTGTGGAAGCATACTGCCGCAACAACGGTTTATTCTATACGCCTGACGCGGAAGAGCCTATTTTTACAGACGTTGTGGAAATTGATCTGTCAAAAATCGAAGCGAACCTTTCAGGACCGAAACGTCCGCAGGATTTAATCCCGCTTTCCGTTATGCAGGAAACGTTTAAAAAACATCTAGTCAGCCCGGCCGGCAACCAAGGATTCGGAGTGGATGCTGCTGAAGAGAACAAAGAAATTTCATTTAAACTTAACAGCGGCGAAGATGCGGTTATGAAAACAGGGGCGATTGCAATCGCTGCTATTACAAGCTGTACGAATACATCAAACCCTTATGTATTAATCGGTGCCGGATTGGTAGCCAAAAAAGCGGTAGAATTAGGCTTGAAAGTGCCGAATTATGTTAAAACATCACTTGCACCGGGGTCTAAGGTTGTTACTGGATACTTAGTCAACTCAGGCCTGCTTCCTTACATGAAGGAGCTCGGCTTTAACCTCGTAGGGTATGGCTGTACGACATGTATCGGGAACTCCGGCCCGCTTTCTCCAGAGATTGAAGAAGCGGTTGCTAAAAATGATCTCTTGATCACTTCTGTCTTGTCAGGTAACAGAAACTTTGAAGGCCGGATCCATCCGCTTGTCAAAGGAAACTACCTTGCGTCACCTCCGCTTGTTGTCGCATACGCATTAGCAGGCACTGTGAATATCAACCTGAAAACGGATCCGATCGGTGTCGGAAATGATGGACAAAATGTTTATTTCGATGACATCTGGCCGTCCATGGATGAAATCAATTCTCTCGTCAAACAGACTGTTACGCCGGAATTATTCCGCAAAGAGTATGAAACGGTATTTGACGACAACCAGCGCTGGAACGAAATCGAAACGACGGATGAAGCACTGTACAAGTGGGATCAGGATTCCACTTACATTCAAAACCCGCCGTTCTTTGAGGAAATGTCTGTAGAGCCGGGAAAAGTTGAGCCTTTAAGAGGACTTCGCGTTGTCGGCAAATTCGGCGATTCTGTGACGACTGACCACATTTCTCCGGCCGGAGCGATCGGAAAAGACACACCGGCGGGCAAATACCTGCAGGAAAAAGGCGTTTCTCCTCGTGACTTTAACTCTTACGGCTCACGCCGCGGAAACCATGAAGTCATGATGAGAGGAACATTCGCCAATATCCGCATTAAAAACCAAATCGCACCGGGTACAGAAGGCGGATACACAACACATTGGCCTACCGGGGAAGTGACATCTATTTATGATGCCTGCATGCGGTATAAAGATGATAAAACGGGTCTTGTCGTCCTGGCCGGAAAAGATTACGGAATGGGCTCTTCACGTGACTGGGCTGCAAAAGGAACAAACCTGCTCGGCATCAGAACAGTCATTGCCGAAAGCTTTGAAAGAATTCACAGAAGCAACCTCGTCTTCATGGGTGTGCTGCCGCTTCAGTTCAAACAGGGTGAAAACGCGGATACACTCGGCTTAACCGGTAAGGAAGTCATCGAGGTGGATGTTGATGAATCTGTACGTCCGCGCGACTTGCTGACTGTCAGAGCTATCAGTGAAGACGGTACGGTAAAAACATTTGAAGTTGTTGTCCGTTTTGACAGTGAAGTGGAAATTGATTACTATCGCCACGGCGGCATTTTACAAATGGTGCTTCGCGATAAAATGAAACAGTAGCAGAATGAACAAAGGAGAGAAAGCAGTCTGCTTTCTCTCTTTTTATGCGGGAGGCCTTAAGATGCTTGCGAAATGGCTGGGCGGAATGTTACTTATCGGGTTGTTAGTGTATGCGGGCTGGAACATTTATTCTGTACAAAAAAGTCCGAAAGAAGGGACAGAAGAAGGGATGAAAGCCCCTGACTTTACACTTGATACATTGTCAGGAAAAAGCATCTCCCTTTCTGATTATAAAGGAAAAAAAGTGCTCCTCAATTTCTGGGCGACGTGGTGCAAGCCGTGCCGAATGGAAATGCCCGATATGCAGGAGCTGCAAAAAGAATATCCTGATATTGCGGTAGCAGCCGTTAATTTTACATCCTCTGAAAAAAATATACAGGCTGTGAAATCATTTGCTGATCATTATCAGCTGACCTTTCCTATTCTGATTGACAAAAGCGGAATTAACGGAGATTTCAACGTGCTTTCTTATCCGACAACATACATATTAGACGAAAAAGGAACCATTCAGCATATTCGCGTAGGCACGATGACAAAAAAAGAAATGAAAGAAAAACTGGATCTCAAATAGAGGTTCAGTTTTTTTATTGTGAAGGGCTTAGGTTTTGAAAAATTGGAAAAAATGAATGAAAACACGGAGGTGAGAAGATTGAAAAAAATGCGAAAACGTTCTTTTCATGAATTGGTTATGGAAAATAAACGTGAGCTGATGACCAATACGGAATATTTGAATCAGCTTGAAGAAAAGCTGGAGCAGCGGTTCAAACAAAAATAACCTTTAATTTGCAGTCATGTTTGCACCTCCTTTTGCAAAATATACTCTTAAGGAGGGATGAACATGGGCATAAACAAGAAAGACGGCCAGCCGCAATACGCTCCGAGCCACTTAGGGACAAAACCCGTTAAATATAAACGCAACAAAGGGGAAAAGTTTCATGACAAGTCAAACGGACATCCGATTGTCATGCAGACGAAAGGCGAATAACATCATCAAAGGAGAGCAGACATTATGACAAACAATTATCAAAAACCGAATCCGGATGACCGTTCCGATAACGTTGAAAAGCTGCAGGATATGGTGCAGAATACAATTGAAAATATAGAAGAAGCCAAAGAATCAATGGAATTTGCGACAGATGAGGAAAAACAGCGCATTCAAGAGAAGAATGCCAGACGCAATGAAAGCATTGAATCGTTCCGCAGTGAAATCCAGGATGAATCGGCTGCAAGAGAAAACGGCTATCAATCATAATAAAAACCAGGGAAACCTGGTTTTTTTCTCTTTCCGGCTCGTTGTGATAAAATGGGGCTAATCTGATAATAAGGGAGCAGAGAACGTTGCATGTGTCAAAAAAAGAAATAGAAGTGCGTTATGCGGAAACAGATCAAATGGGTATCGTCTATCATGCCAATTACTTAGTCTGGATGGAGGTCGGCAGAACGGCGCTGATTAAGGAACTCGGATTCCTTTACAAGGATATGGAAGATAGAGGAGTGCTGTCCCCTGTATTGGATATCAGCATTTCTTATAAAAAGCCGCTCCGCTACGGAGAAACGGCTGTCGTACATACTTGGATTGAAGAATATAACGGATTTAAAACCGTTTACGGCTACCACATCTATAATCCGGATCAAGAACTTGCCATCAAAGCGACATCCTCTCATATATGCGTTGATAAAGAGAGCTTCAAACCGATTCAGTTTCGCAAGGCTTTTCCTGATTGGCATGCCGCTTACGAAAAGGCAAAAAAATAAGGAGCGGCTGCAGTTATGGCATTTGGAATTACGCGCAGGGAACTGGAAAGATGGAAGCGGGATGTATCGGAAGGGAAAATCGCTTTTTTAACGCATTACTGGCTGGATGACCGTTTTCCGGAGGCTAAGACCGTGACGAAGGCCGGTTCAAGCGATCTCAATAAACTGATCAGATGGGGAGCGGAATACGGGCTGAAGCCGGAGTGGATTCACCATAAAAATGAATTTCCCCACTTTGACCTGCTCGGTGATACGCAAAGAAGCATATTAGAAAAAGAACATCTGACTGATCATCTCAAAAGGTTCAGGCTGTAAAAAAAAGAACGCATCCGCTGCGTTCTTTTTTTCTTACACGTAATCAAATACCGGCTCTTCTGCCTGATCTGAATATGTGACTGACAAATCGTGATTATCAAAGTACCATAAGTCGCTTTCTTCAATAAAAAAGGTAATGCCTTCAACTTCCGTGCTGGTGCCGATGTTCATCGGCCGGTCTTTTAAAATGCCGAGAGAAAAGCCTTTCTGAACGTTGCTGCATCCCCCGTAACGGACAAAGAAACGGACATGGTCGCCTGTTTCCAGATCGAGCTCTTCTTTGTACCAATCCAGCGCGCCTTTCGTTACTTTCATGTTCATCCGGAACACTCCCTTTTTGTTTCTCATATAAAGAAATTATCTCTATTATAAACGCATATGGCATTTTGATGTCAAAATTGAAGTTTCATCAAAACCATTTGATCTTCGGTTCTGTTTTGTTTATAATCCGTTTGATGTTTGCCCTGTGTCTGTAGATAACAAACGCGGTTAAGAGCGTCACTACGACTAATAAATAAGGGTCTTTTACAAACAGACAGTAAATAATCGTATAAATCCCTGTTAACATTGAAGACAGAGAAACAAATTTCGTAAGGAATAAAAATACGAAAAATACTGCAACCATCGTAACGAATAACAGCGGAGCATAAAACAGCAGGACGCCCCCTGATGTGGCTACGGCTTTGCCTCCCTTAAACTTTGCGAACACGGGGAATACATGGCCGATTACTGCTGCCACCCCTGCGAGAAGAGGATGAATGGGGACGTGCAGTAAATATGGGAGCGCCGCGGCCAAGGTGCCTTTTAAAATATCGGCTGCGATGACAACAGATCCCGCTTTAACGCCAAGCGTGCGAAAAGCATTTGTAGCGCCCAAATTGCCGCTTCCGTGTTCTCTAATATCGATCCCTTTCGCAAGTTTGCCTACGATTAAACCTGACGGGATGCTGCCTATTACATAGGCCAAAATAATCAATAAAGCAATCAACATCTACATTTCTCCTTTTCAATGTCCCTTCACTCTATTTTAACACGAGTTGTTACCGTCTGATGACAAGTTTTTTGAGAATTAAGCTGACAAAGCGCTTTTTTTGATTCCGGCGAAGCGGTCATGTACAATATATCAAAAGGAGATGGTAAAGATGCAAAATCCTTCAAAATCAGAGATTAAAGAAATCCTGGATCGGAGCAAACGGATCGCAGTCGTCGGGCTGTCAGACCGTCCCGACCGGACTTCTTACATGGTTTCCAAAGCGATGCAGGATGAAGGGTATGAAATTATTCCCGTCAATCCAACGATTGATGAGGCGCTTGGCGTTAAAGCCGTCGCTTCATTAAAAGACGTGGAGGGACCGATTGATATCGTGAATGTGTTCAGACGCTCTGAGCAGCTTCCCGGCGTCGCTGAAGAATTTTTACAGACGGACGCTCCCGTTTTTTGGGCGCAGCAGGGCCTTGCAAATGAAGAAGCGTATCGCATGATTACAGACAAAGGACGGACGGCTGTTATGGATTTATGTATAAAAGTCGCCCGCGCTGTTATAAAATAGGAACAAAAAAGGCAAAAATCCTTGGCAAATCAGGGGTTTTTGCTTTTTTATTGAAAGAATACTCTTTGCGTATGATGATGAAACAGATACAATAAAGCATGAACAGCTTTTTTAGAAACCCCTTTATACAGGGGTTTACAGTCTGTTTGCGATGGCCGGCATAAAGCTATATAATAGAAAGCGAACTCATGTTCTTATTCGCTGAAAAGGGCACCAGAAAGATGAAAAGCCGTTCGAATGTATGTCTTGCGGCCTAAAAAACGAGCCATTCGCTTAAATATGTTGCGAAATCAAGCATATTGGTTATAATTGTGAGTCCGAGGAGAATTGGACCGAAGCTTGCGCATACTGAAAAACAAAGACATGAAAACATTTAAAAAAGAAAATGATTAAGAGCAGGTTTTTTGAAAGGGGTTTGTACGTTTGGCTAGAAAACAGCAATTTGATTACAACGAAGATGCCATACAGGTGCTTGAAGGCCTGGAAGCCGTCAGAAAACGACCGGGAATGTACATCGGTTCGACGGACGCACGCGGCCTGCACCATCTGGTATATGAGATCGTCGACAATTCCGTCGATGAAGTTCTTGCCGGCTACGGAGATCATATTATCGTAACGATACATAAGGACAACAGCATCTCCGTACAGGACAGAGGACGCGGAATGCCGACCGGGATGCATAAGCTCGGAAAGCCGACGCCGGAAGTTATTTTCACCGTGCTGCATGCCGGGGGGAAATTCGGACAGGGCGGCTATAAAACAAGCGGCGGTCTGCATGGTGTCGGTGCATCTGTCGTAAACGCATTATCGGAGTGGCTGACGGTTACTATTGAGCGTGACGGATATGTGTATAAACAGCGGTTTGAAAACGGCGGCAAGCCCGTGACTTCACTTGAAAAAATCGGAACGACCAAAAAAACAGGAACGCTTACCCATTTTAAACCTGATCCGTCAATGTTCAGCGCAACGGTTTATAATTTTGACACGCTGTCAGAACGTCTGCGCGAATCGGCTTTCTTGTTAAAAGGTTTGAAAATAGAATTAATTGATGAACGGAACGGCGTAAAAGAAGTATTTTATTATGAGAACGGAATTGAAGCGTTTGTCGCTTATCTAAACGAGGAAAAAGACGCTTTATGCGAAGTGGTTTCCTTTGAAGGCGAGCATCATGACATTGAAGTCGATTTCGCGTTTCAGTTTAATGACGGGTATTCAGAAAATATGCTGTCATTCGTTAATAACGTCAGAACAAAGGACGGCGGCACCCACGAATCAGGAGCCAAAACGGCAATGACAAGAGCGTTTAACGAGTATGCGCGAAAGGTCGCCCTTTTAAAAGAGAAAGACAAGAACCTTGAAGGCGCCGATATCAGGGAAGGTTTGTCCGCAATCATTTCCGTGCGTATCCCGGAGGAACTGCTGCAATTTGAAGGCCAGACGAAAGGGAAGCTTGGCACAAGTGAGGCGAGATCCGCCGCGGATGCCGTCATTTCCGAGAATCTTGCTTATTTCTTGGAAGAAAACCGCGATACGGCAACCCTGCTTGTCAAAAAAGCGATTAAAGCAAGCCAGGCCCGTGAAGCGGCCCGTAAAGCGAGAGAAGAAGCGAGAAGCGGCAAAAAACGCAAAAAATCAGAAGCGACGCTGAGCGGAAAACTCACACCGGCCGGTTCCAGAAACCCGGCGAAGAATGAATTGTATCTGGTGGAGGGAGACTCTGCGGGAGGTTCTGCAAAACAGGGAAGAGACCGGAAATTCCAAGCCGTGCTGCCCCTTCGCGGAAAGGTCATCAACACAGAGAAAGCAAAGCTTGCAGACATCTTCAAAAATGAAGAAATCAATACGATTATTCATGCGATCGGAGGCGGTGTCGGCGCAGATTTTGAGATAGACGACATCAATTATGACAAGATCATCATCATGACGGACGCGGATACCGACGGCGCGCACATTCAAGTCTTGCTGTTAACGTTTTTCTACCGCTATATGAAACCTTTAATCGAGCACGGAAAAGTCTTCATCGCCCTTCCGCCTCTTTACAAAGTGAGCAAAGGAAGCGGTAAGAAAGAGATTATTGAATATGCTTGGTCCGACGAAGAAATGGACGGCGTTTTAAAGAAAGTCGGCAAAGGGTATACCATCCAGCGCTATAAAGGTCTGGGAGAAATGAACGCAGACCAGCTCTGGGAAACGACGATGAATCCCGAATCGCGAACGCTCGTCAGAGTCAAGATCGACGATGCGGCACGGGTAGAACGCCGTGTAACGACATTAATGGGAGACAAAGTAGAACCGAGAAGAAAATGGATTGAAAAAAATGTTGCCTTCGGATTAGATGAGGAAAGCAATATTTTAGAAAATGAAAACTTGTCGGTCGCTGAGGAGGTTTAATAGTGGCACAGCCAGAATTATTTCATGATTTACCGTTAGAAGAAGTAATCGGCGACCGTTTCGGACGCTACAGTAAATACATTATTCAAGACAGGGCGCTGCCCGACGCTCGTGACGGTTTAAAGCCGGTGCAGCGGAGAATTTTATACGCCATGCACGCGGACGGAAATACATTCGATAAAAATTTCCGTAAAGCGGCGAAAACGGTCGGGAACGTTATCGGTAATTATCATCCGCACGGTGACAGCTCTGTTTATGAAGCGATGGTGCGGATGAGCCAGGATTGGAAAGTGCGGAATGTGCTGATTGAGATGCACGGCAACAATGGAAGCATTGACGGTGATCCGCCGGCTGCCATGCGTTATACGGAAGCGAGATTATCTTCTATCGCGTCCGAGCTTTTGCGTGATATTGATAAAAATACGGTTGAATTCGTTCCGAACTTTGATGACACTAGTAAAGAACCGGTTGTTTTGCCCGCCATGTTCCCTAACTTGCTTGTCAACGGATCAACCGGGATTTCAGCGGGCTATGCGACTGATATTCCCCCTCATCATCTGGGTGAGGTCATTGATGCCGTCATTAAACGGATTGAATCTCCGGATTGCACCGTCGATGACTTGATGCAGGTGATTAAAGGGCCTGACTTTCCGACAGGAGGCATTATTCAAGGAGTCGACGGCATTCGGAAGGCTTATGAAACCGGAAAAGGCAAAATTATTATCCGCGGCAAGGCTGAAGTGGAATCCGTAAGAGGCGGACGGGAGCAGATTGTCATTACAGAAATTCCGTTTGAAGTAAACAAAGCCAATCTCGTAAAGAAAATGGACGAATACCGCATAGACAAAAAAGTCGAAGGTATTTCTGAAGTCCGGGATGAAACTGACCGCACGGGGCTTCGGGTGGTCGTTGAGTTAAAGAAAGAAGCCGATGCAAAAGGCATTTTGAATTTCTTATATAAAAACACTGATCTGCAGACAACTTATAACTTTAATATGGTCGCCATACATAACCGCCGGCCGATGCTGATGAGTCTTACGGCCATCCTGGATGCGTATATTTCCCATCAGAAGGAAGTGGTGACAAACCGCTCCGTCTTTGAATTGCAAAAAGCAAAAGAGCGGCACCACATCGTTGAAGGACTGATGAAGGCACTGTCTGTGTTAGATGAGGTCATAGCCGTCATCCGGGCAAGCAGCGACAAGAAAGATGCGAAACAAAACGTAATGTCTAAATTCGCATTTACGGAGCCGCAGGCCGAAGCGATCGTATCCTTGCAGCTGTATCGTCTGACAAACACGGATATTACGGCGCTAAAAGAGGAAGCGGAAGAGCTCAGCAAGAAAATTCAGGAGCTCGAAGCCATTTTAAGTCATGATAAAAAGCTGTTAAAAGTCATTACAAGCAGCCTGAAAAAATTGAAAAAGACCTATGCTGACAGCAGACGGTCTGTCATTGAAGAAAAGATTGAGGAAATTAAAATCAATCTTGAAGTGATGGTTGCCTCTGAGGACGTATATGTGACAGTCACAAAAGACGGCTATGTAAAACGAACAAGTCAGCGGTCATTTGCCGCTTCTAACGGCCAGGATTTCGGTATGAAGGATACTGACAGGCTGATTCACCAATTTGAAATGAATACAACGGATGTTCTCCTGCTCTTTACCAATAAGGGAAGCTATGTTTATTGTCCGGTTCACCAGCTTCCCGATATCAGGTGGAAAGACATGGGGCAGCACGTAACGAACATCATCACGATTGACCGTGATGAAACCATCGTGAAAGCTATACCGGTAAAAGAATTTGATCCATCTTCATATTTATTGTTTATGACGAAAAACGGCATGGTGAAGAGAACTGAAATGACGCATTACAAAGCGCAGCGTTACTCGAAAGCGCTTGTTGCCCTTAACCTTAAAGGGGACGACGAGCTGATTGATGTTCATGTCACAGACGGCGGCAGCCAGCTGTTTATCGCCACCCGCCTCGGGTACGGTTTATGGTTCGGTGAAGATGAAGTAAATGTAGTCGGTGCCCGTGCGGCCGGCGTAAAGGGCATAAATGTAAAAGACGGTGATACCGTCGTATCAGGACAAATTCTGCATGAGACAGATTCGCTTGTCCTTGTCACACAGCGGGGAGCAATCAAGCGGATGAACCTATCTGAATTCGAAAAAACATCCAGGGCGAAGCGCGGTGTCATCATGCTGCGTGAGCTTAAAAAGAACCCGCATCGCGCAGTCGGCGTATTCGCGTGCGCTTTAGCCGACATGATCGCTGCGGAAACAGAAAAAGGCGAGAGAATCGAAATCGCCGTGAAGTCCTTGCGGGCGAATGACCGATACAGCAACGGCTCCTTCTTTACCGATGAAGATGAGACAGGGCCGGTAACAGATGTATGGCGTATCCCCGCGTCTGATGTTTAAGAGTAAAAATAAAATAAAAAAACCTCCGCTCATTGAGCGGAGGTTTTACTATTTAGCTTTCATGGCTGCCGAATAAGTCAGTGATAGCGTGAACGACTTCGATTCCCTGCCATACAAATAAATTCAATGCAGTGAATGAAAATAACCCTAAAATCACCATTCGTAAGATAAACAACATGTTTAACAACCTCCTCATTTTATGTTACATAGATAGGCGATGTTGAACATGAAGCTCATCGAAATAAGAGGACTGATAAAATTTAGCGATTAAAAAGCTTTTCTTTCGCTGTCTTCTCCGGGAAGCGGGGCGTCTCCTGTCTGATATCACGATCAGTGAGACAGAAGCGGCAAAAAGCGCCGTCAAGATATATGAGCCCGTCAGCGATTTTTTCTCATCATCAGCATTTTGGCCGGCCTTCATTTCGTGCATTTCCTGCTGGTCGGCTACCGCTTTAAAATGATGAGCAGTATCGAACGCATGGGGAATGGAGAGCAAATGAAAGCTTGCAATCGCTAAAAATAAAATAGAAGCTTTTAAAAACAAGATTTTTTTCAAATGTTCTCCCCCCTTCATAAGTCTGAATATTTTTATTATAATACCCTAATTTAAATGTAAAGTAAACATATTTATTAAATTTAAAAAATTATTATCCTGGTTAAGTATATACCATTCCATCCATCTTTTCATCTCTTTTTTCTTAAAGACCTATTTGTTATGATATGCACGCATTCCTTATGGCGTGACAACATTTTTCGGGCTGTAAGATAAAAAACGGGGCATGACAGCAAAAGACGTGATGTAGAAACCGAAACATTTTCTTAAAAAAACTTCTCAACCACTGTTGTTGTGATATAATAATACTCGTTGTGTTAAAAGATCTAACATATGCAGCAAAAATGACAGTAAAAGATATGTAAAAGGGAGGTTAAACATGGAGGCTTTCATCAGTGAAATCATAAATGTTCCAAATGATTTTATTTGGAAGTATCTTGTTTATATTTTAGTCGGGATCGGATTGTACTTTACGTTCCGTTTTCGCTTTATTCAATTCCAATACTTTATTGAAATGTTTAGAATCGTCGGGGAGAAGCCGCAAGGAAATAAAGGAGTGTCTTCAATGCAGGCATTCTTTATCTCAGCCGCTTCTCGTGTCGGAACCGGAAACTTGACCGGCGTCGCGCTGGCGATTGCAACAGGCGGTCCCGGCGCAGTATTTTGGATGTGGATCGTAGCGATTGTCGGTATGGCTTCCAGCTTTGTGGAAAGCACCTTGGCGCAGCTGTATAAAGTGCGTTCCGGTGACGAATTCCGCGGCGGTCCGGCATATTACATGGCTAAGGGACTGGGCGCCCGCTGGCTCGGTATTTTATTCGCCGTATTGATTACCGTTTCTTTCGGACTTATCTTTAACGCCGTGCAGTCAAATACGATTTCTGTGGCGTTTGACGAAGCATTCCATGTGAATAAAACAGTTATCGCAATCATTTTAGCTGTATTAACGGCTTTCATTATATTCGGCGGTCTGAAACGTGTTGTTTCCGTTTCGCAATTAATCGTTCCGGTCATGGCGGGTATGTATATTCTGATCGCGCTGTATGTCGTGATTGTAAATATTACAGCGGTACCTGAGCTGTTTGTTACGATTGTGAAAAATGCGTTCGGTCTTGAACAGATCGTCGGCGGAAGCTTAGGAAGCATCATTATTATCGGTGCGCAGCGCGGCCTGTTTTCAAACGAAGCGGGTATGGGAAGCGCGCCGAATGCCGCAGCGGCTGCACATGTGTCGCATCCGGCTAAGCAGGGATTAATTCAGACGCTCGGCGTGTTTTTTGATACATTTATTGTTTGTACATCGACTGCCTTTATCATTTTATTGTACAGCTTTACGCCTAAAGGAGACGGCATCCAAGTGACACAAGCCGCATTGCAGCACCACCTCGGCGGATGGGCGCCGACATTTATTGCGATTGCGATGTTTTTATTCGCATTCAGCTCTGTCGTCGGCAACTATTACTATGGTGAAACGAATATTGAATTTATTAAAACAAGCAAAACATGGCTTAATATTTACCGCGTATTCGTCGTAGTGATGGTGGTATACGGATGTTTGGCTGACTTCCAGATCGTCTGGGACATGGCAAACTTGTTTATGGGACTCTTGGCTCTCATTAACTTAGTGGCAATTTTACTGCTGAGTAATGTAGCCTACAAGATCTATAAGGATTATGCCGCTCAGCGCAAAAAAGGTCTTGATCCCGTATTCAAAGCCGAGAATACCCCGGAGCTCAAGCATATTGAAACATGGGCGGAAGAAGAAGGTACAAGCCCCGAACGTAAGACTGCTAACTGAGGAAACATGCATACAATTTTCAAAAAACCCCTTACATTTTGTTGTGAGGGGTTTTTTCATGTGAAAAATCGGATTATTTTTACTGAAAACAGATTTTTTTGAATTTATTGTATTTTTCTCTTGTGTGTGTAAGGGTTTTCATATAAAGTTTTACTAAACCGGTTTACCAAACCGATTTAGTCTTAAAAGAAAGGAGTATTGATGTGGCTTCTGATTATGGCATTTTTACGATCGGTGACGCGATGATCACCTTAAATCCCGCAAGCACAGGACCTTTGCGTTTTGTTACCCATTTTGAACGAAAAGCAGGAGGAGCTGAACTGAATTTTGCGATTGCATGCGCCAGATTGAATCTGCACTCAAAGTGGGTCAGCAGACTGGGGAAGGATGAGTTCGGCAGATTGATTTATCAGTTTGCCAGAGGAGAAGGAATTGATGTGACTGACGTCTCCTATGTTGAAGGCTTTCCTACATCTTTAAATGTCAAAGAGATCAGAAATGACGGTTCAGGCAAGACGTTTTATTATCGTTTCAATTCACCAATTCTGACTCTTGCACCGGGAGATATAACAGAGAATATGTTTGACGGCATTCACATCGTTCATCTTACCGGTGTGTTCCTCGCGCTTGATAAGAAAAATCTTGAAATTGCTGAAAGGGTGCTTTCCATCGCCAAAGCAAGAGGGATTCCCGTATCTTTTGATCCGAATATCAGGCTGAAGCTGTGGACGATTGAGGAGGCGCGTGCGGCATTTCATCAAATCTTTCCGCATACTGATATTCTTCTGGCGGGCCGGGACGAAATGAAACAGCTGACAGGTATAGGGGAAAATGAAGCATTAGCCCGGTTTGCAGAGACCTATTCAATCAGTCAGCTTGTCATAAAAGACGGTGAAGCAGGTTCTGCGCTGTATCATGATCATAAGTGGGTTCACAAAGAGGCTTTCCCGGTTGCGCCTGTTGACACGGTAGGAGCGGGTGACGGCTTTAATGCCGGCTACCTGTACAGTTATCTGCATGGTTTTGAACCGGAAAAACGTCTGGAGTTTGCCAATGCGGTCGGTGCGCTCGTCACCACAGTTTCCGGTGATAATGAAGGGCTTCCCTATCTAGAAGAGGTTCTGTCATTTGTAAACAAAGAGACTGTGATTGAACGGTAGCAAGCACAACTTAAAAAGCGGGTGAGAAAATGAAAGCGGTTCAAGTACGGAAAGCATTTGATCTGATGGTGACGGAATGTGAGAAACCGTCTGTTGTCCACGCGGAT
The DNA here is from genome assembly GCF_040311405.1 of Bacillus sp. FSL K6-2865. Taxonomy (NCBI): domain Bacteria; kingdom Bacillati; phylum Bacillota; class Bacilli; order Caryophanales; family Bacillaceae; genus Bacillus; species Bacillus sp. FSL K6-2865. The sequence continues at coordinate 2,029,088 of NZ_CP152036.1, forward strand.
GATGTTCTTGTCAAGGTGAAGCGGGTCGGAATTTGCGGATCAGATTTGCATATTTATCATGGGACAAATCCGTTAGCGTCCCTGCCGAGAGTAATCGGACATGAAGTCACAGGGGAAGTCGCAAAGACCGGTTCTCATGTCCGGCGTTTCAAGCCGGGTGACCGCGTAGTGGTTGAACCGATATCTTATTGCGGAACATGCTATGCCTGCCGGAAAGGACGTCCGAACGTCTGCAAAGCGCTCTCGGTGTTCGGCGTTCATGAAGATGGCGGGATGCGGGAATATATCGTGGTTCCGGAAAAGCAGCTGCATGCCGTTTCCCCCGATCTGCCCTGGGAGGAAGCGGTCATGGCAGAACCATATACGATCGGCGCCCAGGCCGTTTGGAGAGGCCGTGTCGAGAAGGAAGATACCGTTTTGATTCAGGGGGCGGGACCGATCGGAATCTGCATATTAAAAATGGCAAAGTTCAAAGGCGCTTCTGTCATGATAACCGACTTGAATGATGAACGCTTGGCATTCGCTGAAAAAAACGGTGCGGACGTTACCGTCAACGCGCAAAAAGAAGATCCCGTTTTGCGGGTGAACGAATGGACAAAAAAAGAAGGCGCCAATGTCGTCATTGATGCCGTCTGTCTCCCCTCAACGTTTGAAACGTCCATTGACGCGGTGTCTCCGGCCGGTCATGTGGTTGTGCTTGGTTTTGATGAGAGGACTGCCGGCATTTCTCAGCTTCCGATCACAAAAAAGGAAGTCACGATAACCGGTTCAAGATTGCAGACGAATCAGTTTCCGTACATTACAGACTTACTGAATAAAGGCCTGTTAACGCACAGCGGTCTTATTACACATACATTTTCAGCAGATGACGTCCATCAAGCATTTCAGTTGATCGAACAGCACCCGGGCAAGGTGGGAAAAGCAATCATTACGTTTGATTAAAGGAGGAGCGAGAATGCTGCCTAAGTACGCCATTTACGAAAAACTTCTGCATGCACAAGTGGTGGCTGTCATAAGGGGACAAAACAGCCAAGAGGCGCTTGAAGTTTCAAAAGCGGCCATTTCAGGAGGTATCAGCGCCATTGAGCTTACATACACAACTCCTGAAGTGGAAGATGTCTTTAAAGAACTCCGGCATCAAGATATTCTTCTTGGAGCCGGTTCTGTAATGGATACAGAAACGGCGAGACACGCCATTTTATCAGGCGCCTCATTTATCGTCAGCTCTCATTTTGTAAAAGAGATAGCATCTCTATGCAACCAGTACAGCGTACCGTATCTTCCGGGATGCATGAGTGTGTCTGATATGGCTTTGGCGCTTGAAGCCGGATGTGATGTGGTAAAGCTGTTCCCCGCTAATTCGTTTGACCCTTCATTTATCAAGTCGGTCAACGGTCCTCTGCCGAATGTCCGCATTATGCCGACCGGGGGTATCTCATTAAACAGCATGAATGACTGGCTCTCTGCCGGAGCGGTCGCGGTCGGTGTGGGAAGCGACTTGACAAAAGCATATCAAAAGGGCGGCTATGAAGCTGCCGTATCCCTCAGCAAAGAATACGTCTGCCGAAAAAACGAATTTACGGGGGTGTAACATGAATATCACGTTTCGCTGGTACGGCCAAGGTAATGATACGGTGACTCTTGAACATGTCAGACAAATTCCCGGGGTCAAAGGCATCGTCTGGGCTCTTCACCAGAAGCCCGCGGGCGAAGTATGGGAAAAGGAGGACATTGAAGCGGAAGTCAGATACATTCAATCCTATGGGTTTCATGCAGAGGTCGTGGAAAGCGTGAATGTTCATGAAGCCATTAAACTCGGTCATGAAGAACGCGGACAATATATTGAGCACTATAAACAGACCATTCGCAATCTGTCCGAATTCGGCGTGAAAGTCATCTGTTACAATTTCATGCCGATATTTGACTGGACGCGTACCGATATGTTCCGCGCGCTGGAGGATGGGTCAACCGCTTTGTTTTTTGAAAAAGCGAAAGTGGAAAGTCTCCCTCCGGAGGAACTCATCCGCACGGTTGAAGAATCTTCTGATTTGACGCTTCCCGGGTGGGAGCCGGAGAAAATGGCCCGGATCAAGGAACTGTTTGAGGCCTATCAAACGGTTGATGAAAAACAGCTTTGGGCCAATCTAGAATTCTTTTTACATGAAATCCTTCCTGTAGCGGAGGAACACGGCATTCAAATGGCCATTCATCCGGATGATCCGCCCTGGTCAATTTTTGGCCTGCCCCGTATTATCACCGGTGAGAAAAGTTATGAAAAGCTGCGAGAGATTTCAGATTCACCCGCCAATTGTATTACGTTATGCACGGGTTCGATGGGAGCGGATCCCGCCAATGATATGGTGAAGATCACCAAACACTATGCGGGAGCTGCGCCGTTTGCCCATATACGAAATGTGAAAATCTGCGATAACGGTGATTTTACCGAAACTTCGCATCTTACCAGTGATGGGTCCATTGATATTACCGGTGTTGTAAAAGAATTGCACGGCCAAGACTATAAAGGATATGTACGGCCTGATCACGGCCGTCATATCTGGGGCGAACAATGCCGGCCGGGTTATGGTTTATATGATCGTGCATTAGGAATTATGTATTTGAACGGACTGTGGGATGCGTTCTCGTCTCATGAGAAAGGGGTGAAGAGATGAGACCGATTCATGAACGTTTATCAGGAAGAACCGCTGTCATAACAGGCGGGAGCGGTGTTCTCTGTTCAGCAATGGCAAAGGAGCTTTCACGGCAGGGGATGAAAATTGCGATCGTCAGCCGGAATGTTGATAAAGCAGAGCGTGCGGCGGGCGAGATTGCTGACGCTGGAGGAACCGCGGTTTCTGTACCGGCTGATGTTTCAGCCCGTGATTCGCTCGAAAAGGCAAAAGACGAGATTATCAGCCGGTTCGGTTCTGTCAATCTTTTAATTAACGGAGCCGGGGGAAACCACCCTGATGCGATAACTGCCAGTGAGACGTATGAAGAGGATGAGCAGGGCACATCATTTTTTGATATGGACGAAACGGGGTTTTCCAGCGTATTTTCAACCAACTTTACCGGTGCATTTCTGGCATCGCAAGTGTTTGGAAAAGACCTTTTGAAGGCGGAATGTCCCGCGATTATTAATATTTCTTCTATGAGTGCGTATACACCGATGACAAAGGTGCCCGCCTACAGCGCGGCCAAGGCGGCGATTCAGAATTTTACGATGTGGATGGCTGTTCATTTCGCAAAAAAAGGGCTGCGGGTGAATGCCATCGCTCCGGGTTTCTTTTTGACAGCGCAAAACCGTGAGTTGTTATTACAGGAAGATGGAAGTCTGACAGACCGATCCAATAAGATTATGGCACATACACCGATGAAACGTTTCGGGAAACCGGAAGACCTTCTGGGAACGCTCCTGTGGCTTTCGGATGATTCATGCTCAGGCTTCGTCACCGGGGTCACCGTTCCCGTCGACGGAGGTTTTATGGCTTATTCCGGAGTGTGACAGAATCCATGTCCCTGTCAGATTGTAAACCATTTACTTCTGACTTATACTAGTGAAAAATGAAGACAGACGGGGATGAGTCTATGAAAACCATTACAATTTCTGATGTGGCGAAATATGCAAACGTATCCAAAAGCACCGTATCTCAATTTTTAAATCAGCGCTATGACTATATGAGCGAGAAAACGAAACAAAAAATAGAAGCGGCCATACAAGAGCTGAACTATCAGCCGAATTTCGTCGCCCGCAGCTTAAAACAGAAATCAACATTTACAGTAGGTGTGGTGGTGGCTAATATTCTTCACACTTTTTCCACTCAGGTCATCAGGGCGGTGGAAGACTATTTTCATGAACAAGGATTTCATATTATTGTCTGCAATGCGGATGATGAACCGGAAAAAGAAAAGAAATATATTGAAATGCTGCGGGCTAAGCAGGTGGACGGAATTATTATTTTTCCGACGGGCGAAAATCTCTCTTTATATGAAAAGATGAAACGTGATACGTTTCCGGTCGTGTTTATGGACAGAACCATTGAAGAACTCGGGATTCCGACAGTGATGCTTGATAACCATCATGCAGCCGGTCTTGCCGTTGACCGGTTTATCGAGAGCGGCATTAAGAGAATTGCGATTATTACGACGTCCATTATTCGGGAAATCAGTCCGAGGGTAGAAAGGATTGAAGGGTATAAGAAGGCGCTTGACCGCCACGGAATGATGGTGCGGGACGAATATATCAAAACAGCCGATGCGGCTGATATTTCCAATGTTTTGTCAGAGCTGTTCTCACTTGAGGAGCCTCCGAAAGCGATATTGGCGGCAAACGATATCGTTCTTGTTGAGGTGCTGAAGTATATGAAGGAGCATGATATGGCAATTCCGGATAAGGCAGCCGTCATCGGAATTGATGAAGTTCCTTTTGCGGGTTTTTTTACTCCTCCAATTACGACGATCGTCCAGCCTGCGGCAGAAATGGCGCGAAAAGCGGGAAGCCTTCTTCTTCGTCAGATACAAGAAAAAGATGGCGGTGAAAAACGGATTCACCGCTATAAACCGGCGCTGCTCGCAAGGCAATCCGGATAACCGGTTTCATTGCATAAATCGGTTTACTCCGGCAATTTAAATGTCTGAATACTATGAAATGAGAGGGGGATTTTATGTTCTCAAAAGATAGATTCCCTATTCTTCTTCTTTTATTTTCAGCCGGGGTGATTAACTATTTAGACCGCTCAGCGCTGTCTATTGCAGCGCCGTTCATACAGCAGGATCTCACATTGTCGGCAACCCAAATGGGGCTGATTTTCAGCAGTTTTTCTGTCGGATACGCTGTGTTTAACTTTCTCGGCGGTGTTGCATCTGACCGGTATGGGGCTAAATTGACATTGTGTACGGCGATGATCGTTTGGTCTCTTTTCAGCGGAGCGGTTGCGCTTGCTTTCGGATTTGTAAGTCTATTGATTATCCGTGTTTTATTCGGTATGGGGGAGGGGCCGCTGTCGGCTGCCATAAGCAAAATGGTCAACAATTGGTTTCCTCCGTCTCAGCGCGCCACGGTCATTGGCCTGACAAACAGCGGCACGCCGCTCGGCGGGGCGATTTCCGGCCCGATTGTCGGGATGATTGCTGTGGCGTTCAGCTGGAAAGTTTCCTTTGTTCTGATCATGATCATCGGTTTAGTCTGGGCGGTCATCTGGTTTAAATTTGTCAAAGAACGGCCGGCGCCGACGGAAGACGCCCCGGCAATGAAAGCGGAGATTCAACCGCATGAGCAGCATATCCCGATGACCTTTTATTTGAAACAAAAAACGGTTCTCTTCACGGCTTTTGCCTTTTTCGCTTACAATTACATCTTATTTTTCTTCTTAACATGGTTTCCGAGCTATCTGGTGAAAGAACGCGGTTTAAGTGTTGAATTTATGAGCGTGGTGACTGTTATTCCCTGGATTCTTGGATTTATCGGTTTGGCGGCAGGCGGAATGATTTCTGATTATGTATTCAAAAAAACCGCCGGAAAAGGGGTTTTGTTCTCACGGAAAGTCATTCTTGTCACTTGTCTGTTCGCTTCCGCTGTACTGATCGGATTTGCCGGACTTGTTACCACTACCGTAAGTGCCGTTATTCTCGTTGCTTTATCAGTCTTCTTTTTATATATAACGGGCTCTATCTATTGGGCGGTGATTCATGATGTGGTTGATCAAAGGAATGTCGGATCAGTCGGCGGCTTTATGCATTTTCTTGCAAACACGGCCGGTATTATCGGGCCTGCTTTAACCGGCTTTATCGCGGACAAAAGCGGATCATTCTCCGGGGCGTTTTTGCTTGCAGGCGGATTAGCCGTTTTGGCCTCGGCTGCGGTAATCCGTTTCGTGCGCCCGATTATCATTCAAACCGCTTCTGAAGATAATAAAGACACGATACCTTATTCATAAGTCATCAAAGCCACTGAGGCTGTCCTGCCGATAACGGGATGGCCTTTTCGTTCTGCCGCTTGATCTGTTCCTATGATAATATAGGAATTGTTTACAAAAGAAGGGAAGAGGAGGGGACATGAAACAGAAGCCGATATATGTCGAAATCAATATTGCATCTGATATAGAAACGCTTTGGGAATATACGCAAAACCCGCATCTTCATAAGGAATGGGATCTGCGGTTTTCTGACATTACATATCTTCATAGGCTGCCAGATGAACCGCAGAGATTTCTATATGAAACACGAATCGGTTTTGGGCTGAAGGTATCCGGCACGGGCGAATCAATAGGTGACATAAGGCTTCGCTCGTCAGAAAGAGTGTCTTCGCTCGCTTTTGCCTCTGATCATCCGCTGTCACTTATAAAAGAAGGCAGAGGCTACTGGAAGTATATAGAGCGGGATAACGGACAAACCGCATTTTTGACTCAATATCAATATGAAACGGCCCGCGGTCTGCCGGGAAGTTGGATAGACCGGTTTTTATTTCGTCCTCTGCTAAGCTGGGCTACCGCATGGAGCTTTGATGCGTTGCGGCTTTGGATAGAACAAAACAGACATCCGAAGATATCAGGCCGTTTCGGGTTTGTCTATGTCTTTATGTGTCTCGTATTCAGTCTGTATTGGTTTTTTCAAGGCTTTCATGATGGCTGTGCCGATGCAGAGATCGTGAGGGGAGCGCTGGAGACAGGGTTAGGGGTATTATGGCTGCTTCCCATGCGGAGAAAGTGGCTGATTCACACCGGGCAGTCAGTCTTCTTTTGTGTAACGGCACTGCTATATTCGGGCGGCGGATTCGTGATCTCATTAGGAGTGCTTACGATAGCCGCAATGATTCTTAAGCCTAAGCTGCCGAGCGCCTGGCATACAAAACCGAGCGCCTGGCATACAAAACGAAAGAGAGAAGTGAAATGACGGATTCAATGTATGAAAAAGCGATTACTCATTATCAATCACTGCACCCGATGCTGCAGAAACGGTACAGATTTGACGGATCACGCACGTTTTGCGGAGAAGGAGTTATGTCAGAAATAAAGGGAGGTTCTTTTCTTGTCAGAATGCTTTTAAAGACAGGTGTTTTTTTCAGATGTTTTTTCTCAGAGAGGGGAAACGATATCCCTTTCACTATCGAAAACAAAAACAGGCAAAATGGCGTGGAATGGAATCGTACCTTTTTCTTTAAAAGCAAAACGCGTTTTTTTGATGCAGTCATGGAATATGATGAGCGGGAAAACAGAATTCTTGATTACTTCGGCAAACCCCGCATCCTACTGTCTGAACTGCATTTAGAAGCGTCTTCAGACGGAGGGCTTGTTATTACATCCGGAAGGCAGTGGCTCCTGATAGTCGGAAAGAAAATCCCGCTTCCGGCATGGCTGTGCGGCAGTTCAACCGTTTATGAGGCTTATGATGAGGAAATGAATTGCTTCAGCATAAAGGTTCATGTGAAAAACCGGATACTCGGCACGCTTTTCTCTTACCGGGGGACTTTCCGTGAAACAGAGGGGGAAACATGCTGAAGCGTCATCTCATGGTAAGCGTGATTTGCTTTTTGGGATTTGCGGCGGCTGAAGCTCCGTATATATCAGCTGCTGAGACGTTTGTTTTATTTTCCGTACTTTTTTTCGTTCCCGCTGTATTCGATTTTGCTTTTCGGCCGTCAAAGACCTTAGAGAATGTGTTATTACGAAGTTATCCTGTTGCCGCTTTATGTGCGGCGCTTGCGCTTGTCACAGACTTCAGTTTTTTTGCCGTTGTGTGGCTCATTTATACGCTTGGGCTGGCACTGTATGCTGTCCGGCGGCTGATGAAAACAAATATTCACAGAACAGAAGAGATGTCTGTTATGGCGGGTTTCATTTATTTGGCCGGGGGCGGATTCTGGTTCTTCGCATATGTCCTTGAGATTCCCGTTATGAATTTCGGTCCGCTTATCGTTCTGCTGACGGCGGTGCACTTTCACTATTCCGCTTTTCTCATTCCGATCTTTAACGGATTGCTCGGCAGGATCATACGGGAGAAACGGGTTCTTTACAGATGGAGCACGGTCATTATTTTGATTTCGCCGATCCTTATTGCCTTGGGGATTACATTTTCAAAAACACTTGATGTGATTGCTGTCGCTCTGTATCTGGCGGCTCTGTATGTAAATGCATATCTCGTCTTTACGGTGCCGTTTGTTACGAAAACAGGCAGGATCTTGATCAGGAGTTCTTCGGCTGTGTTAATGATCACAATTGCTTTTTCTTTGATATATTCGTACGGTGTCTACCGCGAGGAGGCAATGCTCACGATCAGCCAGATGATTTGGATTCACGGGGCCGTCAATGCATTCGGCGTTATCCTTCCGGCTTTGGCGGGGTGGAGGTTGGAAAATCCGAGACCGTTTGATGAGGGCAGCGAAAGAACGTTCAGCCGTATTTACGGGAAGAGAACGATAGGCAAAGACTTTTTGACTGATATTCATGCAACAAATGACATCCATTATACCGGCCTTCTGGATCAGATGAGAGAACTGCATTCTGAAGACTTTTCAACCCAAAAACTGGCGCCGGCCGTTATTTCCTTTTATGAAGAGACAATTGATTATGACATCATGGCAAAAGTGACGTGGAGCGGATGGTTTCGTCCGTTCGCGCGCGTGTACGAGCCGTTCAGCAGAAGAGCGGGGCAGATTCACCTGTCCATGAATCCGGATTGGTATATCATGCACAGTGATATTATAGGAGTTGACTCTGACAAAGACGGCAGAAAAAATGTCCGTGCGTGGATCAGAACAAATGAAAAGCAGGAAACCGTTTTTACTGCGCTGTATTCAGCGTACAGGGCAAAAGGGGAAGGATACATGAATATCTCTCTTCCGCTGCCGTACGGCCAAATGACGGGCATTTTAAAGCCTTATGCGCGTAAGCAGAATCTTGTTTTGACAAGCAGACGGCGAAAAAGCGGAGCGGGTGATGAAGGGATTTATCTGCAGACGAAATGGGGGACGTGTCATCTTCCGCTGGCAGAGACATTTCTTATTTCAGCCCAGAGCGAAATCAGCCTGAAGGCCGTTCATCATATGTGGCTGTTCGGACTGAAATTTTTAACTGTGCATTATCGGATCACTCATGCTTCCGCAGGTAACCGAAGCAAATAACTAGCTGCAGCGCCGCCTGTTCATCAGGCGGCTTTTTCTCATCTACATGGGTTATATTCACCTTTTTATTTACGAGCTATTTTGCGGCGGATGACACGAAAGGAGCCATGCGCTGGATCTCATTTATTCTCGTGTTAGCTCAGCTGTCAGGGATGAGCCTGAGCGGTTATGTTGTCAGTGAATGGGGATGGCACGCAGCATTTTGGATCGGGAGCGGCCTCGGTCTTTGCCTGTCTTTCATGATTCGCGAAATGAAAACGACCGCTATGATTGGCTTCACAATGGCGAGAAAGAAATCAGCTTGTTGTCTTTTCGTTTATGACTAAGCACGCACTGGCTCTGCTAGTGATAGGAACTTTAGTTCGCAGGTGCGGAAACGGGTAACATTAAAGCTGTTTTACTTACTCGCAGCTGTTTTTATTTTTATCATTCCTTTTACCGTCAGCCCGATGGCGCTTTATCTCGTCCAGGTTTTAATAGGTTTATCACTCGGGCATTATTTTTCCTTTGCTGCTTGGAATGTCGATTGAGTCTGTTCCGGCAGACATGAGAGCAACATCGACGGGGGCATACCAGGCGCTTTATGCACTCGGTATTTTCGGAGGACCTTTGGCCGCAGGATTTTTTAATGATTGGCTGGGGTTCAGAGCCGGATTTTATTTCGCGGGGTGCTCGGGCTGGCGACTGTCATACTTGCTCATATGTGGGGAGCCGATGCGAAAAAATCGTCGGAAAAGTGCAGGGAAGATGCGGCAAAGTATTACCAGACATGATTTTTTTATATGCTTGCCTAAAGAAATGATCTCATTGCGAATAAATTTCCCTTCCGTCTCAATAACTAAAGTATACTTAGTTATTGAGACAATAATTCATTCCGTCAAATCACATTACCAAGCACATTGATACATAGATTATAAAATTAAAAACAAGCATTTACAGGAGAGAATACCTCTCAAGATAAATAATTAATGGATTAATTGTTGTATTTTGGATAATTATAGGGTAAATTGGTAGTGGAAGAACAAACATAAGGAGGGGTGATTTGATGATAAAGCTTAATTCAAGAAACGCAACATGAGTCCAATGGCATATTTGACAAAATTCTGACTCTAACAGTTCGTAGCTGGCCCGTAATAGGGCACAGGAAGAAACTCTCCTAAAAATAACTGGCCTCAAACATTTAGACACCACGAAATAGCTATCAAGCTTAAAATCTAACTTCATCAATAAGAACAAACATAAATAACCCGAAAATGGAAGGAGTATGTTTAAATATGAAGGTGCATTTTAAGTTCTGGTCAATTGCGTTTGTTTTAAGTATTGTTCTTTATGGAATTATCGGGACAGGCCAAGCACATGCCGCCCAAAAAGACAATGCAGCCACAGATATTACACTCGATGCTAAGAAAGAAGAGGTAGCTTCTCAAATAAAAATCTATAATGAAGAAAATAATCAGATTCATCCTTACACGTTGAAGGAATTAAAAGATATGATCAAGCTACAGGAAGAAATGCCGTTGGATGGCTCATTTCATGTTTTATATTCAACATATACAAGCAAAGCCTTTAGTTTCAAATATAACTTTTCAATTGGTGGAGGAACATACGGGAAAGCATTTAAAAACCCTGGTACTTTGTTGATTACCCCGCAAGGGACTGCGAAAAAGTTCTCGGTAGCAGCAAAGTATGACAATGGGAAAGGTGGAGTAGGGGGCCAAGCAGGGAAAGTATCATTACCCGGCGGATGGACAGGCCAGATTCATATGAACTGGACTCATTTGAAAAGAGGAAAAAGCTATCACTTTAACTTTATTAATGACAGCAGCAGTGATGTAACTGTGAAAATTAAGGAAGTAATTGTGTGGTATAACTGGTAAAGAAGAGCAGGCCCTAAAAGGGCCTGCTTTAATTATAGGAGGCTAATAAGCTTCACAGGAAACCTCTGAATACAAAAAAAGAAACCCTTTTGCCTTGTCGGGTTTCGGAACACACAGTTTTTTATTGCTTTGTATCATTTAAATATTTTTGATGTTCCTTTTCCAAGACTTTTCTATCCTCTTTAATAACTTCGATTTTGTATTTCTCTTTTACGTCTTCAGACAAATTGTCATTTAAATATTCTCGCAGCTTCGTCTCGCTTTTGGTTTTATCCATTCCAATTGAAATAACCGGATCTGTTTCTCCGATTCCGTAGCTGACCAATCCGAATTTCTCCCAAGCATTGTCTAACACTTCATCTGGTGTTTTTTGATTACCGTTTACTGCATATAGAGCAATACTAAACATGAATAAAGAAGAGGCTACAACCAAGATTCCAACTACTGTTTTTTTCATCTGTTCCTCCTTTTTCTTGAAAAGTAAATATATCTCTCTTAATCCAAAGTATATCATAGGTTATTTTGATGGCAAAGTCACACCGTACCTCAAAATGTTAAAGAACTGAAACGGTGGGACGAAGAAGTTGCTATAATAGAAGAAAGAGTACAAAGTCATACGTTGTTTTTTTATTCAATTCAGATAAAGTGGAGTTAGCAATAGATCGGCTTTTCGTAGTGGCGTTCGGCTCACCTCCATATCTGGAAAGAAGGGAGGTGAGAATATGGCAGTAGAAAGCGCACTTGGATTGATGTTTCAATTCGGAATCCTCATTGTAGGGATTCTAACGCTTGCCTATAGTTTCTCAAACAAAAAAAGTAAGAACGCCCCAGACTCCTACATCTTGGCGTTCCCACTCATAAACTAGACTTTTGGAAAAAAGCCGACTCCCTTACAGGAGCTATTCTATTGCCGATCGGAGATGTTACCAGCATCTTCGATCTTTTTTATTGTATGCTCTTTCTGTGTATTATATTCACAATATCATCAGAAAGGAGAAATATAATCATGTAATGCTTATTGAATCTATACTGATTGTATCTTTTCGTTGACCGAAAATCAACCGCAAAGATGTGAAGAATACGTTTCCATTAATTAGAATTGTGATAAAATATTAGGTAATGACAAATGAATATGACGCACATCTGATTGGGACTTCTGAAAAAGATTATGAAATAGTACGCATAATCTAAAATCAAAATTCTGAATATTTAAAGAAAGGATGAGGAAGGTGGAAACCAAAAAGATAGAGTTTGAAAAGGTTGCCCAAAGTCTTAATGAATGGTATACAGTTATCAAGCAAAACAATATCCCTAAAGCAACAGCAATGAGGGGAAAAATTGTTAAAGCATTACCTGACATGGAAGAAAATCAGAATGTGTTGCTGTACTTCAATCTCATAGATTCACGATTTAAACTCATGACTGAAAACTATAGGGAATCAGGTCATCTACTTGGAAAAGCAGATTATGAAACATGTACAGATGACATGATTCAATATTATTTTTATCTCTTTAATGGCCTGTATAACTTCTATCAGAAGGATTTTATCGAAGCAATTAACTTTTACAAAATCGCTGAAAGCAGACTCAGCAAAGTACCCGACGAAATAGAGAGGGCAGAATTCCATTATCAAACTGCGATTGCCTACTATGAAATTCGCCAGAACTTTTTCTCGCTCAACCATGCTGAAAAAGCGCTAGAAAGTTTCAGAGCAGTCGATAATTACACCAATCGTGTAATCAAATGCACCATGCTCTTTGCCATGAATAAAGTTGACCTACAGCAATGGGAGCAAGCGATCAGTTTGTATAAAAACGCAATACATATCGCTCAAAAAGTTAAAGACGGGCTTTCAGAAGGTTTAGGGCATTTTAATCTAGGTGTATGCTATGAAAGACAGGAACGCCTTGAATTAGCCAAGGAAAGCTTTTTAAGGGCTTTGGATATTCCTGAACATTGCGATTCCGTCTATTCCATTCGCTCAATGTACATGTTGAGTCGTGTTTTTTACAAATTAGGATCAATTGAATCAGCGCGGGTATGGAGAAGTAAAGCACTTGCATATGCTGATAAAGTAAACGAAGAAGTATACAGGGCAAAATTGAACCTCATATACTTTGTATACGATGCGACTGATCATGAGTCCTTTGATTTGAATATGAATGTACTGAAGGGGAAAAACTTGTGGTCGGATGTCGCTGACCTGTCTCTAAATGCAGCATTGTATTACAAAAAGCAGGAAAACGCTGATCTGTCATCTAAATACTTTGAGGAAGCTTGTACTGCTAAGGATCAAATAATAAAGTTTACGGAGGCGTTGTCATGAAAAAACGTACTGTTTTAATTACTGCTGCTATTCTCGGACTGCTTCTTGTGTCAGGAAATGATTATAGGACAAAAGAAAACGGATGGCTCGGCATATCAAATGGTTTCCAAACAGCCGAAAATGGAGCACTGGGATAAGAAGAAAAACGGATAAAAAGATCGCTGATAAAAGTATTTTAAGCCGGCCAAAGTGCCGGTTTTTTAATGAGAGAATGTCAGCTGCCAACCTTTATGTTAAAAGCCTTAATTAAGGGCTTATTTTTTGGACACTAATGAGTGAAAACTGCGAACATGAAAGGAGAGCTTATATATGAGTGCATCTAAAGAGCTTTATGCTTCTATGGGATGGAGTGAGCCGAAAAAGAAAGAAGACCCAATTTTTAAAGTCGGCCAACGGTTTACAATAAATTACGGATTTCAAAAAAACCTGAAAGGCACTTGGGAAATCATAAATGACAGTGACTCTCCACACTATGAATGTGTTAAAATTTTAAAAAACGGCAAGCTTTCAAAAGGGGAAAACTTAAACTGCAAAAGACACTTTGATGTATCATTCATAAAACAAGCACTCGAACATTCAAAACTTTAAACAAGCATAAGAGGAGAGAAAAACAATGATTCAAGAACAAAGGTACATTAAACGAGTTATATGGTGAGGGAAAATACTAGTTTGAATACATCGCACAAGGCAAAGATGCTTGTTTATGCTTGGTATCAGCTCAAAATCGATTTGAGCTAGTTCGGCTGCATAATCAAAAGGCGGAAATAAAAGTTAGCATAGATGCCAAATTCAATCCTGAGAAAATCAGGACAGATATCAAGTTAGTTATTGTTTTCACTCCATATGTTTTTGATTGCCTAAAAGGGACGTTGTACTCTTTACAATATTTATTTGCTTGTTGGCTTCCTGCATGTCTTTCAGTGAAAGGCGTAATAACTATAACAGCATCACTTTTCCTTACAGCAGAACTAATCTTCACTCCACTTTCATCACCTCTTAATAACTGATGATTGATGCCAGCTGAACCGAATAATTTTTTAAAATTTTCCTGTGTTTCGGTTGCGCCCATTATTGTCACAGTTTTATCCTTTAGTCTCCCCTCAAAAGGATCTGAAGCAGCAGTCTGTTCAGCAGATTCTTTCTTTGCAGATCTTGAAGACGAAGAAGGGCTGGTGACAAACGAAAGCGAAGAATGGTTATGATTATGTCTCCATACAATCTGTAATTTCTTTTCAGACATAAGATAGGCTACATCTACGATTGAACCCTCAGTCAAATTAAATTTTTCTTTTGTGTAATCGTTAATAAATAGGGATTTCTCCTGACCGTCTATGTGAATAGGGCCATCCAAAGCGCTTTGTTGTACAATTAGTTGATTATTCACAGCTTCTACAATGCAGTATCTAAATTCTCTTCTATCTGGTTCAATTCCATCTATATTGATTTTTTTGTAAAGCGAAAAATCATATCTTCCATCAACCTCTGCAGGATCAACTTGAATGATATCACCTGAAGCTATTTCAAGATCCCGAATTACGGTTTCTGGAATAAACAAAGAGGGGCGTGACTCTGAAAGTGATTGAAGTTCTCCGCCAACTGCTTTTCTTTGAAATTCATAAAGTGATTGGTTAACTATTTCATCTTTTTCATTAGTTGAGCTTTGATCGTTTTCGACAGATAATGTTTCCTCGACAGTCTGACTCTCAGGATCAGGGTCTTTATTTTCTAACGGCTGAATCCTTTGTAATATATCAAGCAACTCTAATCTTTCCTCAATCATTTGTTTTGATTGGGAAAAGTTATGCTTGTCTAACTCTTCAGCTATGCATTTCACTTCACTTTGAACAAAATTAAAGAGTTCCTTATACATAAAAGCACCTCAGTTTATGATTATACTTATATCATATAGGAAGTTGATTTAACCCTCAAATAGCTATAAGACACGGTTTGGGAAGAGGAGAAGGTTTTGGGCTATTACGATTAAACCTCTTGTATTCTATCAGTACATGTTAACAAGAATTATGAGTCTATCAAGCTCTGATTTGTCCATTATCTATATCCATTTTCCGAATAAATGCAAATATATTGTAAGATTAATTAAGATTCTCATTGTAAACACTTTCTTAATATGGTAATTTTGATTTGTAATACCAAATAAACCCTAATCAGAAGGAGAGATTTCATTGAAAAAGAAGGTTCTTGCTTCAATTGTATTAGGTATAGGTTTTCTAGGAGGACAAGCTGCTTTTGCCAGTCAGTCGAACGATGTCAATCATGGGGAAGTTAATCTGGACGAATCAAGAGATTTAATGAGCGCCATGAAGCTTACTAAATCAACACCGGGCGGGGGTACTTGGTATCATGGCTTCGAAAAAGGCCAAGTTCATTCCAATTACAATCATAAGAAAAAGACTCACAAATCAAGTGCTGCGGCTGGAGCAAGATTCTATGAATCTAAATGGAAGAAAAAAGATGAAGGGTATACCTACGCTGCCGTGTATCAAACCCTTTTTGGAAACAAGGCTTTTTGGGATACAAAATAAAGAAAACGATAGCAAAGTGATTTTTTAATTTTTCTTCCGGTGTGGTCAAACTTGAATACAAGACAGCACCGGATTTCTTTTTATGGAGGCTGTCCAATGAAGAAAACAATCTACATATTGTTCATTCTGGTTTTGCTCTCAATGAATATGTCAAGCTATCATTACACTCTTAACAAACAAATCTATTACACTTTATTCTCCAATAAAGAAGCATTGATAATCGATTATACCTCAGAAATTAAAAGTGAGGACTTTATAAAGAGATTGGTCGCCTTCTCCAAAGAAAACAAAGTGAATATTTCTCAATACAATTTCTTAGATGAGAAGAGCTTAAACATCTATTCTACAAACCCTAAAAATGAACCATCAATACATAACGGCAATAAGCTTGTGTCAAATTTTCTAAGAGATCATTCAAATCAGAAGATGATCGGCAGCATTTCTTTTCCACTCTCGACATGGAAAATCAGATATTTTGATTTTAACCAAATAAAGAATATAGGCATAGGAAGCAAATTTTATATTTCATCTAACGATGAAAAGGTATTGGAAAAAGCACAAAACCTTTTTGCTGACTATGGTGAAGTAAGTTTTGAAAACATCACTGAGAATACTGCTTTTATGTTTAACAAAACTTTGCTTATGCTAGTGTTGCTTTCTATGCTGATTTTGTTTATTGGTGTCCTTTATTTTGTAATTAAAAATCGCAAACGGCTTCTGCTGCAAAAGTTATGGGGGTATTCCAAGGTTAAAACACTGCTTTCTTACCCAGCAATGTTTTTGAAGCCTCTAATTATAATCATATTTTGCGGTGCAATTATTGTGGCTTTGCTAACCTTTCCTTTCAGTTTAAATGACTGGCTGGCTGCATATCTTAGAATTTACATTAGGAACGCGGTGATTGGTGCGCTTATCATGATGGTATACACCATCATTGTTACCCTAATCTTGTTTAACAACAGCGACATTAGTGGTTCGATCAAAGGCAGCACACCGATTAAAAAATTCCAATGGTTATCTGTAGGCTTTAAAATTGTTGTCACGATATTGCTTTTCAATATTGTTGCGTTTTCACTTTCTAACTTATTCGATCTCAAACAGCAGCTTGATAATCAATCGTATTGGAAAAAGACACAAAACACTTATAAAACAAGCTTTGCAAATACCGGCATCGACTATGGTGATTTAAAATTAGACAGGGAGAAAAATGTTAGAGTTCGCGCGTTGTATCATCAATTAGAGAAGCATAAAAATGCGTTTGTCATTGATGCACAAAACTATGGTTTACTAAGAAAAGACGGGAAAAAAACTGTTTATTTTTACACCTTAAATACGACAAAGAAAAATGAAATTTATTCCCCTTCTGGACGCAGCATTACAATCAGCCCTAATTATTTAAAGGTAAATCCCATTGTCGGTGCTAATGGGGAAGCCATAAGCCAAAAGCAATTAAGGGTTGATTCAAATACATTGAACCTGCTTGTTCCACAAAAGTATGAAAAATATAAAGAAAAAATAATAGCTGCATACAGGGATCACTTTTTCTTTGACAAAGTTGAATTAGATAATATGTATAACAAGGAGATTAATCAACCTTTAAACACCCTCAAAAAAGATGAATTGAAAATCAACATCATTTATACTAAAAATAGACAGGAGTATTTCACCTTTAATAGTCAACTTGGTGATGCCGGCAATAAGAATAACATTGTTGATCCAATAGCTGCTGTTTTCACAGATAACGTTGATCCATCTGTTATAGGTGCTTACTCAACCTCATGTTTATTCTTTTCAGATTCTTCAAAAGGCATGGCGTATGATCGCATAGTTCCTTATTTGGAGAAGACCAATACCAGAGATCTAATTGATTCATCAATTTCGGTTTATCAAGAGTTAAGCGACAATATAGCAAGAATTCAGAATCAATTCTTACAGAATTTAATTGGCCTAACAATAACGGTTATCCTGTCCGCAGCCTTTCTTGTCGCTTATATTTGGTCGTATTACAGCGCAAATGCATATCGGCTGTACCTTAAAGAGCTTTTTGGATATTCATATTGGGCCAGAAATAAAAATTTAATCATCTTTTCCCTTTTAACCAATTGCCTTATAGGTTTAGGATGCAGTATTTATTACAAAATCTTCGAATTAACAATTTTCATCGCGCTGTTTATTGTAATCGAGCTGCTTATTCTTTATTTTCTGAGTGTCTATTTAAACAGGAAAAACATGAATAAGATCTTAAAAGGAGATAGAACATGATTACACTCAACAACATATCAAAGACTTTTGATGAAAAATCTGTTCTTTCGAATTTCTCTCTTCAGATAAAAGAAAATGAATTTGTTTCAATTGTTGGTAAGAGCGGTTCAGGGAAGACAACCCTTCTAAATATAATAGGCCTTCTTGATACTCCATACTCAGGAGATATTGAGATTTTAGGCTTTCGAAACCCTAAACCTAACGACGTGATGAAACTACGGAGAGAGAACTTAGGGTATATCTTTCAAAATTATGTCCTTATGGACAATGAAACAGTATTAACAAATTTACAACTTTCGACGGCTTATGCAAAAGACTTTAAGAAAGAAAAGTTGACAGAAGCTTTAGAAATGGTTGGTCTGGATAAAAGCTTTTTAAAGAAAAAGGTTTATCAACTGAGTGGCGGAGAGCAACAACGTGTGGCCATCGCAAGAATTATTTTGAAGCCTTGTGATATTATCCTGGCTGATGAACCGACAGGAAACTTAGACGAATATAACAAAAGCATTATTTTGTCTTTATTCCATCAGTTAAAAGGCATGGGGAAAACGATTATTTGTGTTACACATGATCAAGAAATCGCCAATGGGTCTGACAGAGTTATTAATCTTTCATAAGGAGAGGTTTAAATTGAAACACTTTACTTTTGCGTTATCAGCAAGCATCCTGGTCATTATTACCGGGGTGGTACACAGAATAATTTTTAGAATGTTTGGTTTACCTTTTGATCAAGCAGTAATCTTCTGGGGCGGATTTGTAGTTGTTTATTTTGTACTAGCTCTGCTTTCTTCTTTACTCTTTAGGAATTTAGGTTCAAACAGCAGAAATTACGAGGCTTAATAAAGGCTTTAATGCTTCCTCACGAAGTATCAAGAAGGGTACATGTTGTTCTAGAAGAAAGGACCGGCCAACACGCCGGTTTTTTTATGTAAGCATATTTGCAAAAAGAATCGCCATAATTTTGTATTTTTCCCGAAAATAATACTCTCATCTACAAAATATTACAAATTTCCCTCTTGCAAGGTGATAAAATCAGATTGCCTGCTAAGTGAGTAAGCAGCAGGCAACAAATCAAAAGGGGGCAATAAAAATGTTAAAAAGTAAATTCAAGAAGATAGCAGGAGCTACAGCACTGGTGGGGGCCTTGCTAGTATCTGGAGTACAAGCGGCTGATGCAGCAACTAAACCAGGAAATTTAATCCCAATTCGAAACAAACAATTTGATGATAAGGTTGAAGAATACAGATGGCTTGGTAATGATACTGTTAGAATTTTCTTTAGAGACAGTGAAGGAAAATATTATTGGGAAGATTTTGAGTGTGTAACTACAGAAGGCGGAGTTTGTTACGTATATGAATGAAGAAGTCTTATTCATAGTATATAGCGAAGATAAATCGTAATAAGTCCTATTTTTTCTCATTTTGTCTCAATATCTAAGTATACTTAGGATAATGAGACAAAATTTTTTATTCACTATTCAACTTCCTAGAATATATATTATGTAAACTAGAAATTGTGAAGAGAATATAAAAGTGGATCCATATTCTAAGAACATCCCCTTTTTGTAAGGTAATATTAAAAAACCTCTACGTCCTTAATAAATTAAATTGGTCATAAAAGTTTTTCAGTTTGAGTATTTTAATCGGTTATGTCACTTGTTGCTGGTCTTCTTGATCAAGTCCACGCCATCGTATGCCAGACTTTCCACACTTGCAGCCTTCTGCAGTATGTAATGATCAAAAAAGTTCTTCGTATAGTCTGTAACAAGATTTCGCATCTCCATGGCATCCCGTTCGCCTCTAAGTTCCTCATTCACACTGGTAAACACGATGTCGCAGTAATCTAAATGCGCAGCACGATCAACAGAGAAATAATAGGTATCCATGCTATTGTTAGCGCCAATGATCGCATTCATGTTATAGTTCGGTTCAGAAAACAGCAGCAAAAAGGGTTTCTTAAGGTCGCTGCCCTGAAGGCCGAACGCTCCGCTATCCAAGCCAATCCCGCAGATGAACCGTTCGTCGTCCCGGCAAACAATCGCCGTCGTAGGCCCTCCATAAGAATGTCCGACTATGCCCATGCCGATATCAAGCAACAATCTGCCCTTAAAGATGGAATTCAGCTCTCCAGAATCCAATTTGACAAGATAATCGGCTACATACCTTACATCTTCTGCCTGTAATTCACTATACTCTGTTAACTTGTCAAGTATCGGCAGTGTAAGCACGTTTTGGCACATCTCAATGGCAGTTTCATCGTCGGGCCGTATCTCCATCTTACCAGCCAAAGCCAGCATCTCCGGATCTTCAGAAAACGCCATAATGACATCCGAAAAATCCTTTGATACATTAAACAGGCGCCCATCTTTACGCTTATACATCGTGCTATTTTGATGGCCGATGCTTACTACAACATATCCCATGCTTGCCAAGTCTGTACAGATCACTGTACCCCATTCTGGAGAACCGCCCCCGCCGCAAACATAGAATAACACCGGATAGCGTTTTTCCTTCCCGGAGAGAGCAAGGTCGTCGTAACATTGGGTCTTGATATCTATAGAGTAAGCATCCTTCAACGCAGTGAGAAGCGGCTGCTCATCAAGCATTTCGCAGACTTCAGGAAACATGTACGCTGATGTAGTCTTCCCTTCGCTGCTGTCGGACGGATAGTACACAAACGCCGTCAGTTCTCTTTTTGTATGATCTGATGCCGTGTACTCAAAATCCATCTGGGTTCGGCCGACAGTATAGCCGCCAATTGGCTCTGGAAATGCGTCATACTTTTTCATTCTCTTGTTCCCCCTTACGTAATAAAAGTGGCGGATGTGAAATACACACATTGCGCTATAAACGCTTTTCAAAACTGTGAAACGATTACATCATATGTTCAGTGAATCATATCTACTCCTTGGCTTTCTTGAGATTGCTAACAACATTTGTACAGGCCCATATACTGTTTCAGAGTTCATCCGCCACGTAAACCTCCTTATATTGCTGTTTAAGATGACAAAAGCGGACATCGTTGCTGATGTCCGCCTTAAGCTTACTAATTGGGTTCTGTTCCCCAAATCAGTTTTCCTTGATGATATAATGTGATTTTTTTCGTTGTTTTAAACGTATTTGATTGGAAAAAGGAATAATCGCCGCTTTGTGCATAATTGCTCCAGTCATCATTGTGAAGACGAAGCTGAATATTCCCTGTGCTTGCTCCCGGTGACAGCGTTCCTGTTTTAAACCCCAGTTCCAGATAGGTATCTGCACCTTGCTTAGGTTTATGCAGCGTCACAAACTTGTGGGTCAGATTGCCGCATCCCATCTGCGCGTAGTCACAGTCAACGTTTTGGCCTTTGTTTTTCGCGTTATACCAATAACGGGCAGTGACATCTTTTAAATCAACCGTCGCATTGCCGTTATTTTTTATGTGAAGCTGCGGGCGGATTTGATTGCTGTTCACACGCCCATCCCCTGCTTTGTATTGTACAGAAACGCCTTTTTCCTGTGTGGGGTTATCTTGTGCTGGCGTTTCAGGGCCGTCCTTCGTTAAATCTTTAGTACCGCGAATGTTTTCTCTTACGAATGTTCCTGAAGCAGTTAAATCTGTAAGCGGCCAGCCGCCTGTTTTAGATGCTCCCGGCTTTAAAGCCGAAGATGATTCCTGCTTATCAGAAAGATTCCAGTTCACCCAGCTGATGTTCTTGCTGTCGAGATAATTCAGCCATTCCCGCGACTGGTCTAGGAATACACCGCCATTTCCAGACGCATCGCTTGTTCCCCATTCCGTCACGAAAATAGGCGCTCCTTTGCTGAGTGCGTAGTTTGCTTTATCCCGTAAAAATTGGCCGTGTGTGCCGGCATAAAAATGAAGCGCGTACATGACGTTTGCATCTTTTAACTGGTCATCGGCAGCATCATTCACATCCTGGCTCCATGTACCGGTTCCGACAATGATGATGTTGTCTGGATCATTTTTGCGGATAACGGAAATCACTTCTTCCGCATACGGTTTAATATCACGCTTCCAGTTCACGTCACCGTTTGGTTCGTTTGCAATTTCATAAATGACGTTTGGCGTGTTTCCGTAAAGACTTGACATCTCCTTGAAAAATTCTTTTGCCTTCTCTTTATTTTGGTTTGGGTTGCCGTCATTTAAAATATGCCAGTCAATGATGACATATATCCCAAGTTCTTTTGCCGCTTCAACCGCTTCTTTTACTTTATTTTTCACGGACGGGTTGTCAATATAACCGCCATCTGCCGTATACATCGCCGCGCGGAAAACGGTTATGCCCCAATCGTCTCTCAGCCATTTTAAGCTGTCTTTATTGACGAAATCTCCATACCATTGCAATCCATGTGAACTGATCCCTTTCAGTTGTACCGCTTTGCCGTCTCGGTTTACAAGTTGTGTACCTTTTATGCTAAGCTGACCATTCTTGGCTACTGGCGTTTTTGTCCCTGCTGCTGATGCCGGCGAAGGCAGCAAGCCGCCCATTGTCAATACCGCAATCAATAAACACGTAATAAAAATAGAAATTGACCGTTTCATATCTGATCTTTTCCTCCTTCGCATCATTTTGGCTCTTTCTTATGAGCTCGAACTCATTGTAAAAATCTTTCTCATGATTGTCTATCAACCTAATTTCTTGTTTTTGGGAGGTGTAAAAGCCTGTCAATTTGCTCTATCTCTATTGAATAAGACACACCTGACACATATAGAACAAAGAAAACCAGGCTGAATCGGGACTTTACACGTCATTTTTCAATCGAATCGAAAAATTAAATGTATTTCCAACGTAGACACGCTGAATGTGATGAGTCTCAATATGGCATTGAATCTTATGATTGCTGTAAGAAGACGAGTCCTTGTTAATTTAAGGTTGATGTAAGGTTCGGATTAATACGGGTTAAGGTTCGAGTTGTACAATAAGGTTGTACTTCAGTGAGGGATTCAGCCAGAAGAATTCCCCCTTCAATAAATCATAGAGGTGAAAAGGTTTGAGAGAAAATAAAATGTTGTCTTCATTATGTTACTTCAGTATATTTTTTGCGCCGTTTCTGTTTCCGATTATCGTCTATTTCTTAGGCCAGGACGATGTGAAATATCATGCGAAAAAATCTTTGTGGACGCATCTGATTCCTTATTTGATTTTTGGTATTGGCATCATCGCTTCAGGTTTACTTGGTATGAATGATATCAGACATGCCGGGCCTTTCCTGCTTGCGACGTATGCTGTTACATTCCTTGTGGCGATCTATTTTTTCATTTGGAACATTGTCAAAGGAATCAAAGTGTTTTCGGAACAATAGGAAAAAACGGTTCTGTTATTAATCAGCAGAACCGTTTTTTTGTATAGCCATTATGATAATTGTATATCTATCGTTGTCCCTTCTCCCGCGGTGCTGTGAATGGTGATGTCCCCTCCGTGCTTTTGGATAATATCCTTTGCTATGGCCATTCCAAGACCAGAGCCTGCATGCGTCGTTCCTGTATTTGTGCCCCTGTAATAGCGATCAAACACTTTTTCCAGCTCCTCTTCTTCTATCCCTTTGCCGTTGTCCTTAATTGTCACATGGGTCCGTTCTTTTTGTTCAAGCCGTACAACGATCTTCACATCAGGATCATTGTGAACGAGGGCATTTAAAATGAGATTCGTGACCGCTCTCCTAATCAATATCGCATCAAGGTTCAGCATCAGCTTTTCCACGTTCGTTTGAAGTTCAATGGACTTATCCGCATATCTAGAATCGTTTAACATATCAATTAACGTTTCCCGCAGCAGCGATACAAGGTTTACCCGTTCTGTATGTAACATCACATCGTTGTTTTTCAGCCTTGTCGTTAAATTTAAATCTTCCATCACATCTTTCATATAGAGGGATTTACTCTCAATGATCTGGGCGTACTCTCTGACCTGTTCGGCTGTGAGATGGTAATTTGGATCTTTGATGATTTCTGCATAGCCTTGAATAGATGCTAATGGTGTTTTAATGTCATGAGAAATATGACTGATCCACTCTTCACGCATTTGCTCTAATTTGTCTTTTTCTTTTTTGCTTGAAGATAGTTGTTCCGATAAGTGATTGACATTATAGAAGACATCTTTATAAATGCCTTTGGATTTCATTTTGATCGTATAATCTCCATTAGCTAACCGCTGGATTCCTTGAATGACACGGCCGAGCGGTTTTGTGAGCTGCCGGCTGAATAGATAGCCAATGAGTAACGCGATCAATGCATCTATTGATAATAATATGATGGTTCCTGCATTGAACTTCGTCACAAATTCCTTGGTATCATATGAGAGGACAAATTTCCCGAGAGAGGGATTTTTAAACCCTATAAAGTAACTGTACTCCTTGCCGTTTACTTTTTTTCCGCCGGCGTAAATGGTTGATAATAATCGTTCATCCTTGTATTTATGTAAATTTACAATTTCAATAGGCGTATATTTTTTCTTCAGTCCTTTAGGTTCTCTATCATGATAAACATCCTGTCCGTTTTCATCTAATATTTGAATCCATGCATTCTGCTCTTTTAAAGCTTTTTGGCCCTCTTTGTTTATTGTGATACCATTGTTCGATAACGTGACATATTGTCGGAATGATCTTGTGAAAGTTTCCGGTGTACTTTCTTCGTCATGTTGGCTGTTCGCCTGGAAAACGAGCCAAAACATAAAAATAAATAAATTAATGAAGACTGTAATGATGGTCACGATAATGACAGAGACCATATATCTGCCTGTTAATCGCCAATTCATCCTTACGCATCCTTTACAACAAATTTGTAGCCTAACCCTTTCACAGTGACGAGAAAGTCTGGTTTTGATGGGGTGTTTTCTATTTTCTCACGGAGCCTGCGTATATGAACCATCACCGTGTTGTCAGAACCGAAGAAATCTTCTCCCCATACAGCTTGATAGAGTGTTTCTTTACTGATCACCCGATTGGGATGCTGCAGAAAATAGGTCATAAGCATAAGTTCTTTAGGTGTTAACTCAATAGCCGCTCCATTTTTGGTGAGCTCGGCTTGTTGTTGGTTTAATTCAAATGGCCCTTTTTTTATTACGGTTCCGGTTTGAGAAGGCTGTAAGTAAGAGACCCGTCTCAGCTGCGCTTTGACCCGGTATGCGACTTCTTTAGGGCTGAAGGGTTTTGTAATGTAGTCGTCCCCGCCGATGGCAAGTCCTACAACTTTATCCGTTTCCTCCCCCTTTGCAGACAAAAAGATAATAGGAACGTGTGAAATGTCTCTTATTTGCTTGCAGATATCATAGCCTTCACCGTCTGGCAGCATGATATCCAATATCACCAGATCGGGATTTTCTTGATGAAATTGAGCCAATCCGTCACGGGCAGTCGAAGCGGTCACTACGCGATCAATGCCTTCTCTTATTAATACGGTTTTGATCAGTTCCAAAATTTCTTTTTCGTCGTCTATGATTAATACTTTGCTGTGAAGCCGTGACATATATTGATCACTCCTTGAAGTCATTGTCATTATTATACCCAATGTCTGTGTATCGTTAAAAAAATCAACACTTCTCTCCCACAGAAAAAAGCCAATTTTCTTTTTCAAGTAAGAAAATTGGCTTATTGCGATGCTGACGCCTTTAACGCTTTACAACAAATGTTGTCACGCTTTGAGCCGGAAGATGGGCCCAAAAATGATTGTCCGTTACTTTGAGATCCGTTCCAGGTTGAAGATTGCTGCTGCTGCTCGTGATCCATCTGGATACTTGCGAAGCAGTTCCATTCTGCAACACAAAGTTTTGGTTGACCCCTGTGTTATTTTTATTAATGGCAACAATCACGACTTTATTGTCTCCTTTATAGGCTGACACGTAAACATTCGGTTCAGGATTTTTCGTTGCATCAATCCTTACATAGCCTGGGCGCACAAATTTTGAGAAATGAGCCATATTGTATCCGCGTTTGCTGATCATCCCATCTTCTTTCATAGGGCCGTATGATCTGCGGATGTACCACCACACATAAGCTTGAAAATCTCCCTCTACCATTGAATGATGAATATGCTCTGAAACACCTAAAGCCTCAGGCCAGCGATCCGCTGAATTGTTGTCACTATTCGGATAGTATACCTCCGTCATCCATAGCTCTTTCCCTCCTCCTTTTTGTTTGAAAAGAGGATAAGGAAACTGACTGACCGGAGTGCCGTACAGGTGGGTTCCGAGGATATCCATATTCCTAAGCGCCTGCGGATCATTCAAAATGGGGTCCGATATATTTTTCAGGTATTGAAATGATTCCGGCGCAATCACACGGGCATTAATGGAACCGGCATTCTCTCTCATGAAACGCAGGATTTCTTGGGGCGTCCACCATGTCCATTCGTGAGCGTAATCAGGCTCGTTTTGCATAGAAATCGCATACAGATTCACACCGTTACTCTTCATGAAATTAACGAAATCGTTAAGATGCTGCGCGTATGCGGCGTACTTATCGTATCTCAGCCGCTTAGCTGTTGTGTCACCATTATGATTGAAAGTCTCAACCATATCGTTTGGCGGATTCCAAGGGGAAGCAAAAACGATTGCTCCATGTTTGATCGCACTCTTTGCAGTCTCCACTTCCTTGTACCAATTATTTCTATTTTCATCTACATGAATTCTTAAGACCGAAAAACCTAACTGATTCTGTCCATTGCCAAAAGCGGTCTCCCGTTGAGCCGCAGTCAAGTCTCCAATCCAAGCCGGGTGGTTCATTCCTCCAAAACCGCGAATCACTTGTCTTTCTGCAGATATATTAACTGTTGCATCACTTGCTGCTGAAACTTCAGTAACTCCCGGTCCTAAGAGCATGACGGACAGCATTGTGAAACATACCAATAATACACAAATTGTTTTTTTTACGCTCGATATCATTTTTTCCTCTCCTTCATATGTCGTTTATGGACTTAGAAAACGTACCTTTGTCTCCCTTTGCTTATCTTTGTGTAAACTGCCAGTAATCGAAATTGAACAAGTTTCCTGTACCAGTTCCGGTAAATACAAAGAATACGTTGTGAACACCGGATGCGCCGCTTACCGCAGTTTCTATTTCTCTCCAGGATTGCGTTCCGCCTGTGGAAGGGACATTCAAGGTTCCGACAAGCTTACCGTTTGCACTATCTAGCCGCACTTCTATTTTCCCGCCAAGAGCGGACGCTACATTTGCTTTAAACGTCCTGGCACCGCCTGACCCGAAATCTGCATTTCCAACAGCAATCCAGTCTCCGTTATGAATGTTTGTGACATGTTGATTATTGACCGGGCCGCCGGGTGCTGAGGATGCCTCTGTCAAAATCCGTCCGTTCCAGGCAAACGTTTCCGCTTCTACGCGGTGATATGGATTCAAATTGGATAGCTGTTTGACACCTGCAAAATTTGCCGCTACCTCTTGCAGGGAGCCATCTGGATTATGCACAAGCTTATTAATATGGGGAGAACGGTATCCTTTGCCGGCCCCGTAAAGAGCGGAGCTGACAGTTTGAGTATGATACACCACATACCACTCGTTTTTAAAATTGAAAACAGCATGGTGATTGTTCCCGCCGCCTCCGAAAAATGCTCCCGGATTTTTCAGAAAGTGCCCTCTATACGAAAAAGAATCCATAGGACTTGAGCTGGTCATATAACCGATCTCACCTGGAGGTTTATCGGCCGGGTGCGCGCCCCCGAAATTGATACAATAGGAATAGTAATATTTTCCGTTATACTTATGCATTCCCGAATCTTCAAACATAAAAGGCGCATCAATCGTAGACGCACTTCCGGCAACACTGGTCATATCAGGACCTAATTTCATGACTCTTGCTGTTTTAGGATTGGCCCATTGTCCCTGCGTTGGATTTGAACCGCCCGGAACGCCTCCGCCGGCATATAGGTAACCGGTACCGTCATCATCTACGAATACTGCCGGATCAAAAAGCCATACAACGCCGGACATTCCTGGCGTATTTGGCGTTACCAGCGCTTTTCCGATCGGATCTGTCCATGGGCCGGTCGGGCTGTCTGCGGTGAGAACCCCGATACCTCCGCCGCCGTTTGCGAAATAAAGGAAAAATTTATCCTTACCGTTGATCTTTTTCACCGCGGCTGACGGGGCCCATGATGCTCCTGCCCATTTGGCAATCCCCCGGCCGCCATTCACCCCATTGGCACCCGCTGCGGGAATCGCTCCGTGATCTGTCCAGTTCACCATATCCGCTGAAGATATGACGGATATTTTATTCAAATTGGCAAATGAATTATCCTTAATCGTTTCGTCGCTGTTATATTCATAGTCATCGCTTGACATATAGATGTAGACTCTTCCGTTATAGGTCAGCGCAAACGGATCTGCGCCCAGATGATGGTCGATAAGCGGATTTGAATTCCCAACATGTTTTGCAATTGGAGTGCTGGCAGCATACGCAGACTTCTCAATGAAGCAACTCAATAATAAAGCTAGGACCCATAGGCATACGCAACATTTTTTACACATAACTTAACGCTCCTCCTTTTTATTTAAATTTAGGTAACTTTTACCATCTGAGAACAAATTGCAGTACCGGCAGTAAAAAGCAGACTCCGCAGTTAAGCAACTCAATAATAGAGCTAGTACCTATAAACATACGCTACACTTTTTTCTAATAACTTGACATCCTCCTTTTTCCTTAAAATGTATGATGATTTTTTTACCATTTGATGACAACTGGTCATCAAGAACGGCTCTGGAGTAAGCCTTACGAACACAGGAGTATGACTCTCGCCTTTTTAATAAAAACGCTGCTGAGTGCCAGGCCAGCGGCGTTTTACACTTGAACATTTACATTTTGTCAAACTTCGTGTCGCCAGCAAACGATCCCATTGACAGTTGTTCTTCAAGAACAAGTCCGTGATGATGCCGTTCTTCAATCCTTTTGATAATAGATCGAATTGTATCCGTATTTTCTTCGATATTGTCAGGATCAAAGATGGTCACATGGTCTCCTTTTAATTTGTACTCAAGGTAATGCTGTGCGGTTGATTGCGTCCATCCTCTATCGGTCAACTCGCCGCATAGAAAATGATGAATGTTTGCGTTCACCGCGCCGGAATTGATCAGTTTATTGTGATATGTGAGATAGCTTCTGATTTTATCCTTAATGGAAGGAATGGTTAATAGTTCTCTATAATAATCCGGAATGATATCCAGATTCCGATGAATGATCTCTTCGGTTTCCTCTTCCGAAAAATAATTCACCGAAACGGCTCTTTTAGAATCAAGCATCATAATGTCCGATACGATGCGTCCGCGCTTCTCCAAGGCTTTGGCAACCTCAAAAGCCAAATTCGACCCCGAGGAGTAACCGAGTAAAACAAAGGGCCCTTGTTCCTGAATGCCTATCATGCTTTCTGCATACCGGTCAACGATCTCTTGCTCGTAAGACGGCTCTTCTAGGAAATCAGCGGCATAGACGGTGCAGCGGCCGTCAAGTCTTTTCGCCATTTCATTATAGACCAGCCCGTACCCGATTAAAGGCGGGAAACAGAACACAGGGATTGAACCGTTCTGATTCATCTTGACGAATACGTTATCCGTCTTGGACTCGAAAACTGCCGCTTGAATGGCGCGTGCCATTGTTTCGATGGTAGGAAAATCGTATACGGCTTGATAATGCATTTTGATTCCCATACGGTCGTTGATTTGATGAATTACTTGCAATACTTTGAGCGAATGGCCGCCAACGTCAAAGAAGTTATCTTTAATTCCCGGGTCGCTGAGAGCTAAAATGTTCTTCCATATCTCGGCCAGCTGCTTTTCAATTAACGTTCCGGGCGCTTTGTATTCGGTTCCGGTAAGTCTATTTCCCTCAGGAGCCGGCAAAGCTTTTCGATCGATTTTTCCATTTGCGGTTATCGGCATCTTCTCCATTTGGACAAAGTAAGCCGGTATCATATAAGCGGGCAGTTTATTCAGCAAATGGCGCTTCAGCTGCGCCGTATTTAATGAATCGTCTCCTGACAAGTAGGCGCACAGCTGCTTTGAGCCCTCTTCTTCAATTGCGATGACGACCGCTTCTTTGACAGATTCCAGTTGCAATAAAGCCGCTTCGACCTCGCCAATTTCAATCCGATAGCCCCGGATTTTTACCTGATGATCAATTCTTCCCAAATACTCGATATTGCCGTCAGGCAGCCACCGGGCGACATCTCCCGTTTTGTACATTTTTTCGCCTGCGGCAAACGGGTGTTCAACAAATTTCTCAGCCGTTAATTCCGGGTGGTTCAAATATCCTCTGGCCAGTCCCTCTCCTGCCACATAGAGTTCGCCCGGTATGCCCATTACCTGAATGTGCTGATATTCGTCCAAAATATACGCTTGCAGAGTAGGAATAGGTTGTCCGATGTTGCTTCTGCCCTCGTCGATTTCCCGTTCCGTGATTTCTTTATATGTGACATGAACGGTGGTCTCGGTGATGCCGTACATATTGATTAATTGGGTTAAAGGATATTTAAGCTTCCAGTCTTTCAAGAAGGATGGATTTAACGCCTCTCCGCCAAATATGATTTTTCGGATGTTTAAATTGGATTCGGGATCTGCTCTCTCCTCCTGCATCAGTTGATAGAAATAACTCGGCGTTTGATTTAAAATAGTCACAGCTTTCGATTTTAACAATTGCAAATACCTTTCCGGGTTTTTTGCTATTTGTTTCGGAACAATCACTAATTTGCCCCCATACAGCAGCGCTCCGTACATTTCCCATACTGAAAAGTCAAAGCAGAAGGAATGAAACAAAGTCCATGTGTCCGATGCATTAAAATCAAAAACATTTTTGTTGTTAAATAACAGACGAACCACGTTTTTATGTTCAATGAGCGTGCCTTTCGGATTCCCCGTTGTTCCTGATGTATAAATAACGTAGGCTAAATGATTTGGCATCACGTTCAGATTGAGATTAGATGCTTCGGCGCCGTATGATGACGGATCGTCAAGGAAGACAGTATGACTTTGATAATCGGTACCTTCCAGAAGATGATGCTGCAATAATAAGATAGAGACGTTAGAATCCTCAAGCATATAATGGATGCGTTCTTTCGGATAATCCGGATCGATCGGTACGTAAACGCCCCCGGCTTTCAAAATAGCAAGGATGCCTATCACCATCTCCGGTGAACGTTCGGCCATAATGCCGACAAGCTCCTCGGCCTGAAGTCCTTTGGCAACCAAGGTTCGGGCCAGCTGATTGGCGCGTTCATTTACTACCCGATACGTCAGCTCCTTATCTTCAAAAACAATCGCCGCTTGCTCCGGCGTTCGCTCCGCTTGTTCTTCAAACAATTGATGAATCGTCTTTTCCTTTGGATACTCAGCCGCCGTATCGTTGAACTTATCTATCAGGAGCGATCGCTCATCCGCTGTTACGATATCAAGGTCTTGAACGCGAATTTCCTGATCGTCCGCCATTTGCTTCATGATTTGCATGAAATGCGTCTGCATCCGTTCGACACTTGCTTGGTCATAAACATCGCGATTGTATACAAAACGAATGTCAATTTCTCCATCCGGCATCACTATAAAAGTAAAGTCGTAATGAGTATGTTCTTCCATATGAAAATCGAGAATGTCTAATGCGTTGTCATCCTGCTTCATATGTTCTATTTGTTTCTCAACCGGGTAATTCTCAAATACCATAATATGATTGATCAACTGCTGCTTTTGCTCAGTTTGAGCCTGAATGTCATACAACGGAAATGTATCATATTCTTGAGAAGCCAGTGCCCGCTCCTGGTTCATTTTCAATACTTGTGCAGCTGTCATTTCAGGCTGCGTATGAATACGTACGGGAATGGTATTGATAAATAAACCGACCATGGTTTCAATTCCCGGAATTTCTGCCGGTCTGCCGGATACGACCTTGCCGAAGACGACATCCTGACTCCCGTTGTATCTTTGCAGCAATAAGCCCCATGCGGTTTGTATCCATGTATTGACGGTGACTTGCTGGCGGCTTGCGGCCCGTTTTATTTCGTCTGTGAGCCGCTTTCCCAAACGAAACTCATGCTCACCTTTTTCGTATCCTTTCGCCCGGTCGGAAGATTGTTCTTGTAACAAAACAGTCTGCCCTTCATAACCTTCTAAATAGTTACGCCAATAGGCTGACGCCTGCTTGTGATCTTGTTGATCCAGCCATTCGATATATCGGCTGTATGGAGTGACGGCTCCCCGCTTCGGCTGCCTTTGCTCGAGTATCGCATAATAGGTTTCAAACACTTCTTTCGTAACAAGAGGCAAACACCAGCCGTCCATTAAAATATGATGAAAGCTCCATATCAACCGCGCTTGGTCTTCCTCTGTCCGCAGGATCGATACGCGCATTAAAGCATCCCGGGTGAGATTGAATCCCCGCGCCTTATCTCTTCTTGCAAAATCGGCAATAAACTCGCTGCGCTGATGACTGTTCATGCTGCGAATATCTTCAACGGCTGTTTCAATCGGCTTTTGCCGGAATACAATCTGCAAAGGCTGATCTTTCCATTCTGTATAAAAAAGAGTCCGAAGAATGTCATATTTTCCGGCCAGATGCGCCAAACTCATCCTGAATGCATCGATATCCAAGAAACCTTTCAGATCAAAGGCGGCTTGTTCAAAGTAAGCTTCGGAAGCTGAATCGATCAAGCTGTGGAACAACATT
This sequence comes from Bacillus sp. FSL K6-2865, assembly GCF_040311405.1. NCBI lineage: Bacteria > Bacillati > Bacillota > Bacilli > Caryophanales > Bacillaceae > Bacillus > Bacillus sp. FSL K6-2865. Next base: position 2,061,867 of record NZ_CP152036.1, read on the forward strand.
CCTTTCTGCATGGGGGTTAATGGGTATATATTTTCAATGTCACCGAGATGATTCGTTTGCTGTACAAATTGATCCAGTTCACCGATCGTTATACCTTTTAACGAAATATCGCTTGGCGTCAGGTGAATTTGATCTTGAGCATCACAATGTGCGATGACTTGCTGCAGGCTGCTTTTTAAGAGTGCGGCACAGGCTTCCATTGTTTCTCTTTGATATTGTTTACCGCAATAGCTGATGGCCAGCGACAATCGGCCGTCTGAAATCATGCCGTTGATATCAAGTGTATAGGTCAAGGGACGATTGTCACTGGCTGTTTTCCCGCTTGAGTAAGGGGATACCTCCATCTTGCCGTTCCGGACATCTTGATCAAATTGACCCAAATAATTGAAACGTATTTCCGGATGTCCGGTCCATTCATGTGCCTTCGGGTGATCGGACAAATATTTGATCAGGCCGTAACCTATTCCTTTTTGGGGGATCTGACGCAAATTTTCTTTCACTGTTTTAATCCGCTGCTGGATATCTTGATCAGCTTTGATTTGAAGCGAAACCGGATATAGGCTTGTGAACCATCCCACCGTACGCGAAATATCGAGATCCGGAATGATAGACTCTCTGCCGTGTCCTTCAAGATCAATGAGAATGTCTTCACATCCGGACCAACGATGAATAGCAGTTCCCAGACCGGTCAGTAATAAATCGTTCATATCGGTCGAATAAGCCCGGTGAGCGTTTTTTAATAAACGTTCGGTTTCCTCAACGGTCCATTGAACGATGACCGTTTCCTTGTCTTTGGCCAGACCGGTCTCCTGTTCATTGTCCTTTGGCAATGTATGCTGCGGATTATGTTTCTGTCTGAACCAGTATTGATTTTCCGCTTCGAATTCCTGACTTTCTGCATAACGATTCAACTGTTCAGCCCATAACAGGTAAGAGTCCGTTTTCTTCGGAAGCCGGATCGCTTCGCCGTTTTGAAGCTGATCATAAGCTGCCGCTATATCCTCAAGTAAAATCCTCCACGATACGCCGTCGATGACCAGATGATGAACCGCAATCAGCAAATGATCTCCCTCTTGACACCGGAACAATCCCAGTTTCATGAGCGGTCCTTCGGCTAAATGAATGGATTGCTGAATCTCATTGGAAATGGTTTCAATCGTCTGGGACACATTGTTTTCTTCGCGTAATGAGATCACTTCAAGGCTGAACAGATCACCTTCATCGATCCCGCGATTTCGGGCTTCATATCCATCTTCTGTCGGAACATAGACCATGCGCAAAGCATCGTGATGCTCCGTGATCTTCTTCATGACGTCCCGAAGCTTTGATTCATCCAGTCCCTCTTTCCAATAAAGCATAACCGCTTGATTATAATGGTGTAATTCCGGGTATTTCTGGTCAAAAAACCAATGCTGTATCGGGGTCAGCAGCGCCCGGCCTTTGATTTCTCCTTGTTCTGCGATTCGGGTTACCGGCTCTACGTATAGAACAAGCTCGGAGATCGTTGGGTATTTAAACAAGTGTTTGATTTCAAACTTATACCCGGCTTGGTATAATCTTGAGGACACTTGAATCGACTTAATGGAATCGCCCCCCAATTCGAAGAAATGATCTGAGATTCCGACCCGTTCTAAGCCTAAGACCGACTCCCACACCGCGGCCAGTATTTTTTCCAGTTCTGTTCGAGGAGCTTCATAGTTCATGCCTGTAAGATTCTCTCTTGGAGAAGGAAGGGATTTACGGTCTATTTTCCCGTTGAAAGTAAGCGGCATCTCTTCCAGCTGAACGAAATACGCAGGTATCATATAGGATGGAAGCTGCCGGGACAGCTCTTCACGGAGCTCGCCTGCAGTTAAAGCATGTTGTGCGGTATAATAGGCGCACAAGGATGTTTCCCCATCGATTTCCCGGGCGATAACGATGGCTTCTTTGATCGCCGGCAGCTGAAAAAAAGCGCCTTCGACTTCGCCGATTTCAATGCGGTAACCGCGGATTTTCACCTGGTGATCAATCCGGCCCAAATACTCGATATTGCCGTCCGGCAGCCATCTTGCCAAGTCTCCCGTCCGGTATATCCGTTCTCCTGATGCAATCGGATGGTTTACAAACTTCTCGGCCGTCAGTTCGGGACGATTCAAGTAGCCCCTTGCAAGCCCATCGCCCGCTATGCACAGTTCTCCCGCCACACCGATCGGCTGCATATGTTCCAAATCAGCATGTAATATATACAATTGAATGTTGGAAATCGGTTTGCCTATCGGAATCGATGCATACATTTCTTCCGTCTGGCAATCAAAGTATGATACATCAATTGTTGCCTCAGTCGGTCCGTACAAGTTGATGATTTGAGCCTGGCTCACCGACGTTATGATGCGTTTGAAGCCTGCGACATGTACAGGCTTCAAAGCCTCACCGCTTGCAAACACATGTCTTAATGACGCTAATTTTTGTTTCAACATCCCGCTTGGCTTCTGATCCATGGATTCCAGGAAGGCATGCAGCATCGCCGGTACAAAATGCATTGTGCTGACACCTTTTTGTGCAATTGTATCTAAAATCAGCTCGGGATTCTTTTCTCCTCCGTTTGGCAACAGAACCAATCTGGAACCTGATATCGTCCACCAGAACAGTTCCCACACTGATACATCAAAGATGATCGCAGTTTTTTGCAGAATCGCATCCCGCTCATCGAGAGGGTATTTTTCCTGCATCCACACCAGCCGATTGATGACCGACCGGTGCTCAACCATAACCCCTTTCGGCTTACCCGTTGAACCCGATGTATAAATAACATAGGCCAGATGATCCGGACCAGCAGCCGGCTCTACATTCGACCCGTCTCCACAAAAGTTTTGCGGATCTTTCATATCCAGCACTTTCCCCGTAAAAGGTACTCTCTCTTGCGATTGATTCTGCACGAGTAACAACTTCGTATCCGAATCCTCCAATATGTATCGAACCCGTTCCTCCGGATAGCCCGGGTCAATCGGTACATACGCCCCGCCGGCTTTCAAGATCCCGAAGATCCCTACAATCATATCCAGGGAGCGTTCGGCCATAATCCCGACCGGCTGATCCGGCTGCACGCCCTCAGATTGCAGTGTCCGAGCGAGTTGATTCGCCCTTTCATTCAATTCCCGGTACGTCAGACGGCTATCCTCGTAGACAACAGCCGTTTGATCAGGGGTACGTTCCGCTTGTTCCTCCAAAAATTGATGAATCGTTTTTTCTTTTGGATACTCTGCAGCCGTTTGATTATAGGCGATGAGTTGATTTGTCTCTGAGTCTGACAGAATATTAAGCTGTCGGATCATAAGGTCGGGTTGGAATAACAAAATCGAAAAAATCCGGTTTACATGTTCGATCACTTGCATCATATACTGGCGATCATAAGCTTGTTCATTATAAGTTAACTTTAAATGAATCGAATCATTTTCTATAGAAAACTGAAATAACGTATCAGCAGCAGCCGTTTCTATAAAACGAATGGGGTGAAGCTGATCTAGTGATACGATCGTGTGAATCATTGGCAAATGATTTGAATCGTAGTTCAGATTTAATGGACCGGCCATTTTATCGAAAGGAACGTGCTGATGTAAAATGGCTCCGTTCAGCGTATGCTTGAATTCATTAAATATGGATTTAAACGTGCCGTCCGCATTTATGTTTTGTTTGATTAACATGACTTGATCTAAACGAAGGTCTTCATCGGTTTCGTCTTCAAAGGTCGGTACACCTACAATAACGCCCTCTTCCCCCGTATATTTGTACAAAAGACACTCGATTCCGACCAGGAGAACCATATAAACGGCCATTGGCGATTTATTCGTCATCTTCATGATGCGCAGGGATACATCGGAGCTCAATGAACTGTGAATACGGTTGGGTGCACTCGGCGCCTCGTGCTCTATTGTTGAGTCCGACATTTGAAACGAAGGGATTGCACTGGGACGATCTTCCGCATCGAACATGCTGCTCCAGAACAACTCCTGTTGCTTAAATTCTGACATTAATATCCCTCCAGTAAGTTTTAGCCGGCTGACCGCTGTCCCCGTAAAAACATCATGCCGGGGACAGCCAATACCGGCCGTTTTTAGAAATTCAATTCGATTTCGCTTGCAAAGTGTTCACTTTTGTTTACTTTCTCACTTAATTGAATTTCTTTTAAAGGAATCGATGGGTCTTTTATGATCGCCGACAGAATCATGGCGTAATCCTTGCTCAGCGTAGCGATGGTTTTCTGTTTAAACAGCTTCATGCAGTACTCAAAGCTTCCTTGAATCTCGTGCGGATTCATCACAAAGGTCAGCTGCAAATCAAATTTGGCCGCCGTATTTGTTTGTTCATATGGTCTGACCGCGAGAGAGTCCAATTCGATATCCGTTTGTTCCGTATTTTGCAGAACAAACATCGTATCAAATAACGGATTACGGCTTAAGTCCCGTTTCACTCCCAATTTCTCAACTAATTCTTCAAAAGGATATTCTTGATTTTCATAAGCTTTCAGCATCGTTTCTTTTGTTTCCGTTACATAGTCCATAAAGGTCTTTTCTCCAGCCGGTGCCGTACGGATGGCCAGCGTATTCACAAACATCCCGATAATATGCTGTAAATCTTCATGCATTCTTCCCGCAATAGGCGTACCGACGACGATATCTTCCTGACCGCTGTATTTGGCCAGCAGTATGTTATAGGCTGACAGCAAGATCATGTAAGCGGTCGATCCGGTCAATTCTTCCATCTGTTTTATACCCTGGACCACGGTCTCATCGAGAGCGAAATTGTATCGCTTTCCTTCAAAGCTTCGAATTCGCGGTCTGGCAAAATCTTTCGGCAGCTCAAATGGCGGGAGTTCCTCATGAAATACGTTCAGCCAATAGTTCTCCTGCCTCTTGATGCGTTCCCTCTGCTCCGCCTGCTGCTGCCATACAGTGTAATCTTTGTATTGAATCCGGAGCGGGGTTAATTCTTTGCCGTCATACAATTGAATCAGTTCTTCAACAAAAATATTCATAGAAGCGCCGTCTGAAACGATATGATGCATGTCAAACATGAAAACATGTCTGTCCTGTTCTAATTCGATGAGTCCGGCCCGAAGCAATGGAGCCTGACTGAGATCGAAAGGCCGCACGAAATTGCGGAACAGCTCCTCGACCTCTTCATCAGCTGCTTTGTACCTTTCTATAGAGAAATCCGCCTGCGGCTTGATCACCTGCACCAGCTCTCCGCGGACCATTTCAAATCCGGTTTGTAGCGATTCATGGCGCTGGATCAGACTTTGGAATGCAGATTGTAAACGATTCATGTCGATCCTGCCTTCCAATGTCAAAATCCCCGGCATGTTGTAACTTAGTTCTCCGCCTTCAATTTGTGTAGACAGGTAAACCATCTTTTGTACAGAAGATACAGGATAAACATCTTTGGCTTCTGCAACAGGGATTTCATCCGGTCCGCTGGTTTCCGCGCCTGCAATGACCCTCGCCATTTCTTCAATCGTCGGGTATTGAAACACTTCTCTCAATGAAATGCTTTTGCCGAATTGCTTATGGATCCTGGTAACGAGCGTCATCCCCCGTAACGAATGCCCGCCTAGATCGAAAAAGTTATCTTTTACGCCGACTTGTTCTACCTTCAGTACTTCTTTCCAGATGTGAACCAGCTGCTCTTCCGGTCTTGTCCTTGGAGCAACATAGTCAATCCCGGTCTGCAAGCCTGCTTCAGGCAGCGGTAACGCGCTGCGATTCACTTTTCCATTGGAGGTTAACGGCATTTGCTCCAGTTGCATCAAGTATGAAGGAACCATGTAGCCTGGTATTTGATCGGAGAGTTTTTCTTTAAGCTGATTGGTCGGCAGTGACTTCTCCCCTGTAAAATAGGCATACAAATCGCTTTGCCCCTCTGCACTTTCTCTGGCCAGGATCACCGCTTCTTGTACATGCTCGATGTTGAGAAGAGCGGCTTCCACCTCGCCAAGTTCGATCCGGTAACCGCGAATTTTGACCTGGTGATCCTTTCTTCCGGCATATTCAATGTTTCCATCCGGCAGGTAACGGGCAAGGTCGCCTGTTTTATACATCCGCTCTCCGATTACAAACGGATCGGCCACAAACTTTTCGCCCGTTAATTCAGGCAAGTTCAGATACCCCCGTCCTACTCCGTCTCCGGCGATGCACAGCTCACCTTTTACACCTATAGGCAGCATCCGATCATGGGAATCAACAATATACACACGGTTGTTGCCCAGCGGTTTGCCGATCGGCACGTAACCGCCGTCGTCAGCGGATGCCAATGTCTCCGGTACGATGTGAAAGACCGATGCATCCACGCAGGTTTCCGTCGGACCGTATACATTGGTTATGAGCGGCATTGATGACCCGTTCGAAGCAAACAATTCAAGCAATTGCGCCACCGTCGCCTGCGGGAGCGCCTCTCCTCCAATAAGCATGTGCCGGATCGTTACCCCATGAAGGCTGTCTGCAGCGATAAGCAATTGCAAATGTGACGGTGTTCCGTCTGTTACGTCAATGCGGTGGGTGCGATAATAGTTTGACAAGGCATAACCGTCTGATACTGATGCTTTAGGGACGATATACAGTGCATGTCCCCCTAACAGTGCCGCGAAAATTTGCTTGACCGATGCGTCGAAATAGTACGGTGCCAACAGAGACACACGCAATCCCGAATCATAAGCATCGTACACTTGTCCGCGGAGCCCCTCCATCAAATGAAGGACCTGGCGATGCTCGATCAGCGTGCCTTTTGGCTTGCCGGTTGTGCCTGATGTGTAAATCACATACGCCAAGTGATCCGGTCCGGCTGCCGTCACCAGATTCGAGCCATCCCCGCTGTTCATTCGTTCGTCATTCAGCAGTAAAATCTCTCCGGCAAAGGATACACGATCTTGTAAATGGGGCTGTGCCAGCAGAACCTTTGCTCCTGAATCCTCCAGAATATAGCGGAGGCGTTCCTGCGGGCTGTCCGGATCCATCGGCACATACGCGCCCCCGGCTTTCAGGATCGCCATAATCCCCACGATCATTTCCAGAGAACGTTCTGCCAGAATACCCACAGGCTGGTCAGGCTGCACGCCTTCGCTTCTTAAAATCCGCGCCAGGCGGTTGGCCCGCTCATTCAGCTCACGGTATGTGAATCGGCTTTTCTCGTAAACTGCGGCCGTATGTTCCGGCGTGCGCTCCGCCTGCTCCTCGAACAATTGGTGAATTGTTTTGTCCCTTGGGCAGTCTATCGCCGGTTGACCCCATCTCTCCACAATCTGCTCTTTCTCCTTCGCGGTGATCATCTCCAGGGATGAAAGCGGCGCCTGCGGATCATTCGCAATCGCCTCGATCAATTGGATAAAGTGCTTTGCCATGCGTTCCGCAGTTTCCTGCTTGTACAGCGCTGCCGCGTAACTGATCATACCTGTAATTCCGTCTTCATTTTCTGCCGCTTGGAACGTCAGGTCGAACTTCGCCATCGCATGGTTGTCCGGATAAGGGGTAAAACGCACATCATCGAGGGTCAATTCTCCCTGTTCTGTGTTTTGCCATATGAACATCGTGTCAAACAGCGGATGGCGGCTGAAATCCCGGGACACATTTAGCTTGTCCACCAGTTCGTCGAATGGATACTCCTGGTTTTCGTACGCTTTTAATGTATGCTCTTTGACTTCCTGCACGTACTCCCGGAATGTTTTTTCCCCGACCGGATTCGTTCGTATCGCCAGCGTGCCCACGAACATGCCGATTAAGCTTTCCAAATCCGAATGGGTTCTTCCGGCAATCGGGCTGCCTACTACGATGTCTTCTTGCCCGCTGTATTTGGCAAGCATGGTCGTATAAGCAGCCAGCAGCACCATGTACAGCGTGCTTTCGCTCTTCACCGCCAAGCCTTTCAGCTGTTCCGTCAACTCCGGCCCGATGACAAACTCGATTTGTCCTCCTTCAAAGCTCCGCGCAGCCGGTCTTCCGTAGTCGGTTGGCATATCCAGCACCGGAACCTCTCCGCTGAACACATCCAGCCAGTACGCTTCCTGTTTCTTCATCCGTTCGCTTTGCATATCCGACAGCTGCCACGCCGCATAATCTTTATACTGAACCCGCAATGGCGGCAATTCTTTTCCTTCATATAATGAAACGAACTCTTCAATCAAATTCTTGATAGATACGCCGTCTGAAATGATATGATGCATGTCAAACAGCAGCAAATGGCGGTCTTTTGCAAGCTCGATCAGTCCTACCCGCAGCAGCGGTGCTTTCTCCAAGTCAAATGCCCGCACAAACCCATGAACGAGGGCTTCCGCCTGTTCTTCTTTCGCCTGAGTGAATTCCACTGCAAATGGGACGTCGTCATAGATCCGCTGCACCGGTTCTCCGTCTATCAGTTCAAAGCCGGTACGCAGCGTTTCATGGCGCTGAATCAGCTTGCGGATCGCCTTCTCGACAAGTTCCCGATCCAGAGCTCCATCGACTCTCATGACACTCGGCATGTTGTAGCTCAGCTCACCGCCTTTCAGCTGATTCAAAATGTACAGCCGTTTCTGCGCCGAGGAGACGGCATAGTATCCTTTTGCTTCAACGGTCGGGATAGATGTATATGCTGTGTGTTTCATACCGGTAATCGTTTCTGCCATTTCTTCAATTGTTGGCGATCGGAACACTTCCCGCAGCGGCAGGCTGACCCCCATCTCTTTGTGCAGCTTCGCCGTCAGCGTCGTTGCCCGCAGCGAGTGACCGCCGATGTCGAAGAAATTGTCTTTCACGCCGATATGCGGAAGTCCAAGCACCTCTTGCCAGATATGCGCCAGCTGCGCTTCCGCCGCTGTACGGGGAGCAACGTATTCGATCCCTGTTTGCACGCCTCCTTCTGGTGCTGGCAATGCTTTGCGGTCGATTTTTCCGTTTGCCGTTAACGGCAAACGCTCCAGTTGGATAAAGTACGACGGGATCATATACCCCGGCAGTTCCTGCGACAGCGCTATTCGCAGCTCGCTCACCATCAGCTCGGTGTTCGCTGAAAAGTATGCGCATAGCTGCTTTTCTCCGTCTCCGTCTTCAAGAGCGGTGACTACTGCTTCCTGTACCGACTCTATCTTTAAGAGCTGAGCTTCCACCTCGCCGAGTTCGATCCTGTATCCTCGAATTTTCACTTGATGATCGATCCGGCCCAAATATTCGATGTTACCGTCCGGCAGCCATCTCGCCAGATCGCCCGTCCGGTACATCCGTTTGCCGGGTTCGAACGGATGATCCACGAACTTCTCCGCAGTCAGCTCCGGACGGTTCAGGTACCCCCTCGCCAGTCCGTCGCCTGCGATACAAAGCTCTCCCGGTACTCCGACTGGCTGTAGACGCATTGATCCCGGTGCCATCATATACAGCTGTATATTCGAGATCGGCTTGCCGATCGGTACCGATGCATACGCTTGGTTCGCTTCGCAGTTGAAGTACGACACATCGACCGTTGCTTCCGTCGGGCCGTACAGGTTGATCAGTTGGGCGCCGTTCACAGGCGTAATAAGGCGATGAAATCTTGCCGTATGTGCCGGCATTAATGCCTCGCCGCTTGCAAACACTTGCCGCAACGTACGCAGCTTGCTTGTCTGTCCGCTCGCCGTCTGTGTTTCCGCAAACTTCAGGAAGGCGTGCAGCATCGCCGGGACGAAATGCATTGTCGTGATACTTTGCTCTTCTATTGTGTTCCAAATCACTTCAGGGTCTTTCTCTCCGCCGAGCGGAAGCAGGCACACCTTCGCACCGGTCAAAGCCCACCAGAACAGCTCCCATACCGAGACGTCGAAGGTGATCGCTGTCTTTTGTAAAATCGTATCGCCGCTGCCGATCGGATAAGCCTTTTGCATCCACATCAACCGGTTTATAACCGGACGATGTTCAACCATAACCCCCTTGGGCTTGCCGGTCGATCCGGACGTGTAGATTACATATGCCCTATCGCCCGCACCAGACAGCGGCTCCAAGTTAGAAACGTCATCATCGTAAACGGAAGTATCATCGAGATCGATGACCGTTCCTGCAAAAGCAACCCGTTCTTTCACGTGACGCTGTGACAGCAGCAGGGGCGCCCCTGAATCTTCAAGGATGTAGCGGATGCGTTCCTCCGGGTAATCCGGGTCGATTGGCACATAAGCGCCTCCCGCTTTCAGGATTGCATAAATCCCGACCATCATTTCTAGAGAACGCTCAGCCATGATCGCAACAAGCTGGTCGGCCTGCAGGCCTTCAGCTCGTAAAGTGCGTGCTAGTTGATTGGCCCGTTCATTTAACTCAAGGTATGTCATACGCTGCTCCTCGAATATAACCGCCTCATGGTCCGGCGTCCGGAGTGCTTGTTCCTCGAACAGCTGATGAATCGTTTGTTCACGTGGGTAATGCATTTCGTTAGACTGAAAACGGCTGTGCAGCTGTTCTTTTTCTTGCTGCGTCAGAATTTCCATTTCTTCTATTTTGACAGACGGCAGCTGCAGTACTTGCTGCATAAGCTGTTCAAAATGTCCGCGAATCCGCTCTGCCTCTGATTGTTCATATTCATTTCGGTTAAAACTAAAATGAACGGTGAGTTGTTCGCCAGGGATGACAACTACATTAAAATCGTAATGGGTGTGTTCTTCTATATGGAAATTCACGATATTTAAATCCGCAGCATCATGGCCCTCTTCAACTTGCTGCCCTATCGGATAATTTTCAAAGATCATGATATGATCAATTAAGTTTTGCTTTTGTTCCGTTTGGGCCTGAATTTCGTATAAAGGATAGGTATCGTACGATTGGGAAGCCAGCGCGTTTTGTTGAACCATTTGCATCGTATCAGCAAAAGTGCTGTCCTCATCGCAGCGGATGCGAACCGGAATCGTATTGATGAACAGACCGATCATCTGTTCCACATCAGGAATTTCCGCCGGCCTTCCCGACACGACACTGCCGAAGACAACGTCTGCGGACCCGCTGTATTTCTGTAATAAAATTCCCCATAACGTTTGGATCAACGTATTTAACGTAACCTGATGCTGATTTGCGATCTGCTGTAATTGTTTTGTCTGTTCGTGATCAAATCGGCAGATCACATTGGCATAAGCGTATTCTTTTTGTTCATGCTGCGCTATTTTATGAAGAAGCGTGGTTTCACCTTTATATCCTTCAAGATACCCGCTCCAGTACCGCTTTGCCGCTCCCTGATCTTGGCGGTCAAGCCACTCGATATAGTCGCTGTAAGGAGCTGCCGATGGCGGTTCTGGTTCCCTGCCTTCCTGTAAGGCGCTATAATGATCAAACACTTCCTTCGTGATAAGAGACAGGCACCAGCCATCCATCACAATATGATGGAAGCTCCAAATCAAATGATATTTGCGGTCTTCCATACGGAAAATCGCTATGCGCATCAGCGGATCCCGAGCTAAGTCAAATCCTTTTGCCTTGTCTTCTCTTTGATAGGCTGCGATTGCATCCTCTCTCAGGTGCTCCTCTATATCACGCAAATCTGCAAAATGAATTTGCGGTGTTTGCGTTTTATAGACAATTTGTAAAGGAGTATCGTTCCAGCCGCTGTAAAAACGGGTTCTGAGCACGGCGTATGTTTCAAATAATCGTTCAAGGCTTGCTTTAAACCAATCAATCTTTAACTCTCCCTGCAAATCGAACGATGCTTGTTCAAAATAAGAACTTGAGGCCTCGTCCAGCAGGCTGTGAAAGAGCATTCCTTTCTGCATCGGAGTGAGCGGATACACGTTTTCAACCTCACCTGCATGCGGTAGTTGAATGAGGAGCTGATCCAATTCGTCAATGGACATGCCCTTTAACAAAATATCGCTTGGCGTCAGTTCCGATTGTTCTTTATGAACGCAATGCGTAATGATTGTCCGCAGGCGGCTTTGAATCGTTTCTGATAACCGCATGATCGTTTCTTTTGCGTACTGTTTGCTGCTGTAGCTGATCGTAAGCTTCAGCCGGCCCTCGGTGATCATTCCGTTTATATTCAACACATACGGTCTTTCTTGATGTCCGCTTGAGTCTGAACCGCAAGAATAAGAAGATAACTGAACCCCATGCTGCTGTAAATCTTGGTCAAACTGTCCAAGGTAGTTAAAGCTGATCTCGGGATTGAGTTTCGATGGCATTCCGCCGCTTAAGTACCTTGCTATTCCATATCCGATCCCTTTATACGGAATTTGGCGCAATCCTTCTTTGGTCGTCTTGATATAATCAGAGATTTCTTTGCCCGGCTGCGCGTGCAGCACAACCGGATACAGACTTGTAAACCACCCGACCGTGCGGGAGATATCTATATTTTGTATAATCTGTTCTCGGCCGTGTCCCTCTAAATGAATCGGAATTTGTTCCAGTCCTGACCAATGCGATATGGAAAGACCCAGAGAAGTTAAAAGCAAATCGTTTATTTCCGTGTGATAAGCGCGATTCGCTTGTTTTAATAAGAGCTCCGTTTCCTCTTTCGTCCATTCCACAGTTGCTGTTTCACTGTCTTTTGCAGTTGTATGGGTCTCATGAAAATCTTTAGGCAGCGGTTTGACTTCGGTTTGTTCGATTTTTGTCCAATATTCCTGTTCTTGTTTTATGGTTTCACTTTGCGCATATTCTGAGAGTCTCTTAGCCCATAATTGGAAAGAGTCTGTTTTTTGCGGCAGTTGAATCACTCGCCCGTTCTCGGCTTGCTTGTAGCCGCTAACGATATCTTCCAGTAAAATGCGCCATGAAATCCCGTCTATAATCAAATGATGGATGGCAATGAGCAAATGATCTCCATCTGCGCATTGAAACAACCCGGCTTTCATTAACGGCCCATCACTTAAATGCATACTGCTTTGTATCTCATCAGCTTTGGCTTCAATTGTCCGTCCCGGATCGGGATCTTCTTTCAGATTCAGGACTTCTAAGCGGTACAGTCCGCTTTGGGCGATTTCTTCATTCTGTGCCTCACAGCCATTTTCCGTAGTCCGGAATGTCATGCGGAGCGCATCGTGATGTTCAGCAAGCTTTTGCAGGGTTTGATGAAGCTGCGTTTCCTGAAAACCTTCCGGCGCATGCAGCATGACGGCTTGATTGTAATAATGCTGATCTGTTGTTATTTGTTCAAAAAACCAATGCTGAATAGGAGTCAGGCTGACTTTTCCTTTGACCTCACCTTGATCGGCTATACGCAGATTCTGCTTGATATGCGGACTCAATTCAGCAATTGTTGCATATTGAAACAAGTCTTTGATTTCCATTTTGTATCCTTGCTGATTTAATCTGGAGGAAACTTGAATGGATTTAATGGAATCTCCGCCAAGGTCAAAGAAATTATCAAGAATACTGACGTTTTCAGCGCCTAATACCGATTCCCAGGCAGAAACTAATATTTCTTCAGCTTTTGTTCGGGGAGCTTTATACTCTGCTCTGTCCTGCAGCTCGAAATCCGGAGCCGGCAGCCCTTTTCTGTTTATTTTTCCGTTAGAAGTTAAAGGCATTTCATCAAGCTCGATAAAATAAGCCGGAACCATATAACCCGCCAGGCTGTGTGACAATTGTTTCCGGAGCCGGGCTGCCGTTATTTGTCCGCCGCTCACGTAATATGCACACAATTGTTTAAACCCGTGGACATCCTCTCTGGCTGTGACGACAGCTTTCTTGATCGCTTCTTCTTGAAGCAGTGCCGCCTCGATCTCGCCTAATTCGATACGATAGCCTCTGATTTTCACTTGTTCATCTATTCTGCCCGCATATTCAATGTTTCCGTCCGCCAGCCACTTCGCCAAATCCCCGGTCTTATACATCTTCGCTCCGGGTTCAAACGGGTCATCGACAAATTTCTCTGCCGTTAATTCGGGCCGGTTCAAATATCCTCTTGCCACACCGGCGCCGCTGATATAGATCTCTCCCGGCACTCCGATCGGCGCGGGTTTCATATTCTCATCAAGAACGTAAATGCTCGTGTTTGCCGCAGCGGTTCCGATCGGTACCGAATCCCGTCTGTCCTTTGCGGGATCATAACGGTAAATCATGCAGCCGACAACGGTTTCCGTCGGACCGTACTCATTGCATATTTCAATCCGGCCTTCGAACTGTTCATGAATGCTGCGGGCTAACCGGGTGCTTAAGTTTTCCCCGCCCACAATCATTCTTCGGACAGCCGTTTGATCGGCAATGTTCATTTCTTTCAAGACCTGCAAATGGGCCGGGGTCAATTTAATGATATCCACCCTCGGGTCCCGCACAATTGATTCAAGCAGAGCTGTTTTATCCTCTCCGTCATAGACGATGATTGCATTGCCTGTGACAAGCGGCGTGAAAATAGAAGTCACCGTCAGATCAAAAGAAATTGACGAATACAATGGGAAGTTGGCTTTCTCGCCTTTTACATAAACTTCTTTCGCCCACCAAATATAATTGGTCAAGCCTCCGTGCTCGATTAGTACGCCTTTTGGCCGGCCTGTGGAACCTGACGTATAAATGACATATGCCAAATGGCTCACATCATTTATCGGAGCAAGGTCAGAGCCATCTTGGTGATAAGAACTTTCATCATCAAGTAAAACCGTGGCGCCTTCATAGGCAAGCTGTTTCCTGACGTCCCGCTGCATTAAAACGATTCCGGCTTGGGAGTCATCCAGCATATACCGGATGCGGTCTTGCGGATATTCCGGATCTATCGGGACATAGGCTCCGCCTGATTTTAAAACGGCAAGGATTCCGACCACCGATTCGATGCTGTTTCTTGTGATGATGGCTACAGGCTGATCTGCCTGCACTCCTTTCGCTCTTAACGTTCGCGCCAGTCGGTTGGCCCGCTTATTGAGCTCTCCGTACGTGAGCTGCATGTCCTTATCAATGACGGCTGCTTGATCGGGCGTACGCTGCGATTGCTCTTCAAATAATTGATGAACCGGCGTCTGCGGAAACGGCGCGGCCGTGTCGTTAAGCGTCTGCAGAAGGGTTCTTCTTTCGCCTTCCGTTAACAATTCAACTTGATCCACCCGAATATCCGCATCTGTCACGACTTGATGCAGGATTTGCATGAAATGTTCCCGAACCCGCTCTATGCTTGCCCGCTCATACACATTTGCATTGTATTCAAAAGAGATGTTCATCTCGTCGCCCGGAATAACAGTCAAATTAAAATCGTAGTTGGTCTGTTCTTCCATTTGTACGTTGGAAATCGTGATGGATGTTCCGTTTTGGCGGCCTATACTTTCCATATACTGATCAACCGGATAATTTTCGAATATCATTAAATGTGTAATTAAATCTTGCTTTTGCGTTGTACGCGCTTGAATATCGTACAGCGGGTGCGTCTCAAATTGTTGAGACGCTACAGCCCTTTCCTGCGCCTCTTTCATAAGCTCAGCAAACGTTGTCCCGGCTTCACATCGGAATCGGACGGGAATGGTGTTAATGAATAAGCCGATCATGGTTTCCACGTTTGGAATTCCAGCAGGTCTTCCGGATACAACACTTCCAAACACAACGTCCCGGCTGCGGTTATATTTCTGCAGCAAAACCGCCCATGCCGTCTGCAGCAGCGTGTTCAGCGTGACATGATGCTTGCCTGCCGTCCGCTTCATTTTCGAAGTGAGATCGGAGCTTATGTCACACGTCACTTTTTCCGGAACGTATCGTCCGTCTTCCGCTGCATGGTGATCTTTAGGAAGGCCGGTTTGCTCCTCATATCCCTCCAAGTACTGATCCCAATAAGCCGCGGCCGCTTTCGCATCTTGCCGGCCGAGCCATTCAATATATTGACTGTACGGAGTTATTGACGATTGTTCAGGCTGCTTTTGCTGAAGCAAAGCAAAGTAATTCTCGAAAATTTCTTTTGTAATCAGCGGCAGGCACCAGCCGTCCATCAAAATATGGTGGAAGCTCCAGATAAAACGGTATGTCTTTTCATCCGTACGAAGGATAAATAACCGCATTAACGCGCCTTTTTCTAAGTCGAACCCCCGCATCTTATCTTCTCTGGCATACTGCTGAATCATCGCTTCTTTTTGTGATTCCTTCATCTCTCGTAAGTCATTGAATTGAAAACCGATTTTTTTCGTTTTGAATATGATTTGGAGCGGCTGATCCTTCCAGCCTCTGTAAAAATTCGTGCGGAAAATATCATATTTTTGCGATAAGCCGTCCAAGCTTTTTGAAAATGAATCAATTTCCAGATCTCCATGCAGATCAAACATCGTTTGCTGAAAATAAGCACCTGAATTCGGATCAAATAAGCTGTGAAACAGCATGCCCTTCTGCATCGGCGTTAATGGATAAATATTTTCCGCTTCGCCTAATTCACGCGTCTGCTCCAAAAGCTGTTCCAGTTCGTCGATTGAGATGTCTTTTAACAGGATGTCACTTGGTGTGAGAGAAGTCTGCTGCCGGCTTACGCAATGTGCAATGACTTCTTGCAGACTTTCTTTCAACCCCCGGGCAAATTGAGCCATAGTAGATCTTTCGTATTGTTTGCTGCTGTAGCTCAGTGTCAGTGATAATGTCCCTTCGGCAATCATGCCGTTCAAATCAAGCACGGCCGTTCTCTCTTGGTTTTCGTTCATTGATAACCCTGTGGAAAAAGGCGAGATGCGCAAAGCTTGATGCTTCAGGTCTTGGTCAAATTGTCCCAAATAGTTAAACGATATCTCCGGGTTCAGCTGCAGGCTGTCGGCTTCCGGATGCCCGGATATATATTTGATGATGCTGTAATTCATTCCTTTGTCAGGGATACGGCGCAGCCCTTCTTTTACGATCTTGATCCGCTGCGACAGGTTTTTTCCGGCTTCCATCCTCAGGACGACAGGGTACTGGCTTGTGAACCATCCTATCGTGCGGGAAATGTCAGCATCCGGAATAATCGGTTCTCTCCCGTGGCCTTCCAAATTCACGACAATGTCTTCCGTGCCTGTCCACTTGTGAACAGCCAGCCCTAACGAAGTCAGCAGCAGATCGTTGATATCCGTGTTGTAGGCGCGGTTCGCTTGTTTTAATAATTGCTCCGTTTCCTCTTTTGTCCATTGAATCGTCACTTCTTCGCTGTCTCTTAATAACGATCCTTCGCTGATAGTGTCCTTAGGCAATGGCTGAGGCTTTATACTTGAAAGCTCAGCCCAATACGCAATCTCCTCTTCCATATCGGTTTCCGCCGCATACTTGGACAATTGATCGGCCCAGAATGGAAACGAATCTGTTTTTTGCGGGAGCTGGATCGTTTGTCCGCGTTCTGCCTGCTCATAACCGCTTGCAAAAT
Organism: Bacillus sp. FSL K6-2865; assembly: GCF_040311405.1. Classification (NCBI taxonomy): domain Bacteria; kingdom Bacillati; phylum Bacillota; class Bacilli; order Caryophanales; family Bacillaceae; genus Bacillus; species Bacillus sp. FSL K6-2865. The sequence continues at coordinate 2,079,105 of NZ_CP152036.1, forward strand.
CTTCGAGCAAAATACGCCAGGATACTCCGTCAATCAGCAAATGATGAATTGCAATCAGCAAATGATCTCCGTCCGGACATTGGAACAAACCGAGCTTCATCAATGGGCCTTTGTCTAATACCATGCTGCTTTGAATCTCATTCGCTTTATCGGCAATCGCTTGAGCCGGATCGGTTTCCCCTTTATAATTCATCACTTCCAGATGGTATAGTCCACTTTCATCTGTTCCTGTAATTCGCGGAGCGTATCCATCCGGCGTTTTTTCAAAAATCATCCTCAAGGCATCGTGATGCGACGCGATCCGTTCCATCGTCCGACGAAGCGGGCCCTCTTTAAAGCCTTCCGCCGAATATAACATGACGGCCTGATTGTAATGGTGTGCATGCGGCATTTTTTGCTCAAAAAACCAATGCTGTATCGGGGTCAGCTTGGTTCCGCCATTCACTTCTCCTTGATCAGCCACCCTGCTGACCGGTGCTACAAACTGACTGAGTTCAGCAATCGAGGGGTGTTTAAACAAATGCTTCATATCAACCTTGTATCCGGCTTGATACAATCTGGATGACACCTGAATTGATTTAATCGAATCTCCGCCAAAATCAAAGAAATTATCCAAAATTCCTATACGTTCTGCCCCTAATACTTCTTGCCAGATAGACGCCAGCAGTTCTTCTATTGTGTTCCGCGGGGCTATGTATTCGTTTTCCGCCCGCGTATTTTCGTCAGCAGCAGGCAAAGCTTTCAGATCAATCTTCCCATTGGAAGTGAGCGGAATGCGTTCCAATGGGATAAAGCGGGAGGGAATCATATAATTCGGCAGTTCCCGGGATAATTCTTCTCTGAACTGCGCAGCGGTCAAAGAAGGCTCGCCGACATAATAGGCATACAATTGTTTGGCCCCGTCTGCGTCTTCCCGCGCGACGACTGCGGCTTCACGAACGTTTTCCAGATTGAACATGGCTGCCTCTACCTCGCCGATCTCAATCCGGTAGCCGCGAATTTTCACTTGATGATCAATCCGCCCTAAATATTCGATTCTTCCATCCGGCAGCCATCTGGCGAGATCCCCTGTCTTATACATCTTTTGACCAGGGACATGCAGATGCTCCACAAATTTTTCCTCCGTCAATTCAGGCCGATTGAGGTAGCCGCGGGCCACTCCTGCTCCTCCGACATACAGCTCTCCCGGTACGCCGATCGGCTGGATTTGATGGTGCGCTCCTAAAATATAAGCTTGATGGTTGGCCACCGGGCTGCCGATTGTGATCTGTTCATCAGCGGACTGAACAGGGTGAAATGTAGATACCACGCTGTTTTCTGTCGGTCCGTATTCATTATTGATCCGAATGCGAGGCTGCAGAGAATGCAGCTTCTCAACTGTATCTGTTTCCAGCTGCTCACCGCCTACAACAACATGCTGAACATGGATGAAATCCTCTCTCTTCATCTGTTCGATCATCGTTTTCAGAAGACGGGGAGAAGTTGAAAAATGGGTAATTCTTTCTTGTTTTATGGCATTTTGAATGGCAAAAGTTTCTTTATTCTCTTCATTAGGCAAAAGGTGCAAAGTTGCTCCTGAGATGAGCGGGCCGAAGAAATTTAAAATGAACGCATCAAAAACATACGGGTACAAGACAAGCACGCGATCCGCCGGAGAATGCTTGAAAAACGACTTCTTCCACTGAAGCGAGTTCACAATGCCGCCGTGTTCAACCATGACCCCTTTCGGCTTTCCTGTTGTACCCGACGTATAAATGACATAGGCTAAATGGCTGTGTTCCGCTACTGGTGATAACAATGAGCAATCGGCATGGTATGATGTTTCATCATTCAAATCAATCACCGGGCCGTCAAAGGCGAGACTGTTTTTTAAATGTTGCTGAACAAGGAGAACGTCTGCGTCCGCATCATGAAGCAAATATTGAAGCCGCTCTTTTGGATATTCAGGATCCAGGGGCACATAAGCGCCCCCTGCCTTCCAAACAGCTATAATGGATACGATCATCTCTAATGAACGATCAGCGAGAATGGCGACTAACGTATCGGGTTGAACCCCGCAATTACGCAATGTTCTTGCCAAACGGCTCGCCTTCTCATTCAGTTCCCTGTACGTCAAATGGTCGTTTTTAAACTTGACGGCCGCATGCTCAGGCGTTCTTTCTGCCTGCTCTTCAAATAATTGATAGACTGTTCTGCTCCCGGAGAAATCTCTGACGGTGTCGTTAAAATCAAACAATAGCTTCTGTTTTTCCGCTTCCGGTAAGATCTCTGCCGTATGGATCGCGGCTTGAGGCTGAAACAGGATCACAGACAGCAGCTGATCCAAATGGGATACAATTTGATTGATATAGCGCTCATCGTACAGATTGCCGTTATAAAAAAGCTTCAAATGAATCCCGTTGTTCTCCAAATCAAAGTGAAACAGCGTATCGGTTGCAGTATCTTCTTTACATTGCAAGGAATGAATTTCGTTGAGCGAAACGACGGTATGAATCAAAGGCATATGCTCGTCATTGTATTGCACGCTCAGATGCCGGGCCATTTTTCTAAACGGCAGGTTTTGATTTTTCAGAGAATCATTAACGGCTTCTTTCAGCTGCCCGAATACGGTTTTAAATGTGCTCTCGTTTGAAAGCGTATTTTTTAAGAGGACAATGTTGTTAACGGCTGACTGGCCGGCTTTTTGCTTCGATACCGTTGGAATGCCAAGAATCAGGCTCGTTCGATCCGTATATTTATATAACAAGCACTCAATACCCGCCAATAAAATCAGATAGGCCGCCATATCGGAATGATTCGCCATTGTCATGATTCTTTGAGATACTTCCGGAGATAAGGAACGGCAGATGCATTTTTCCTGGTAGCCGGTACGGGCCAACGACGCTTTATCCGCTGCTTTAAAGTAAGGGAATGCGCTTAGACCGTCTTCTTCATCAAACAGGTTTTCCCAGTACGTTTCTTGAGTTTTAAATACCGACATTGGAGCACCTCATTTTATATATTTTAAAGAAATAATGCTTTTCCCTAAAAGTTCAATTGAATAGAATCAAGCGCGTTCTCTTCTTCCTCATTGCTGCCGCTCAATCCGATATGTTCGATTAGAATGCTTGGCTGTTCCAAAATCGCCGATAGGATGTGTAAGTAGTCGTTTGATAAAACCTCGATTCTGCTTTTCTTAAACAGTTTTTTCGAATATTCAAACAGTCCGTGATAGTTGTCGCGGTCCGCCTGAATCGACAAGGTCAAATCGAATTTGGCAACCGGATGATGAAATGGATACGGCTTGAGTTGAAGGGAATCGAAAGTCAATTCAGCATGATCAAGATTTTGCAGCACAAACATCGTATCGAATAAAGGATTGCGGCTTGAATCTTTTGGAAGATGCAGATGCTGAATTAATTCTTCCAACGGATAGTCTTGATTTTTATAGGCGTTCAGCATGTTTTCTTTTACTTCATTTAAGTAGGCATCAAATGTTTTACGGCCCGCCGGGTGATTGCGAATGACTAACGTATTGACGAACATTCCCACGACCGGCTCTACATCCAGATGAGTCCGCCCGGCAGATGGCGTTCCTACGATAATATCTTCTTGTCCGCTGTATTTGGATAAAAGAATCGTATAGGCTGCCAATAAAATCATATACAGTGTTGCTCCTGTGTCTTCTTCCATTTGGCTTAAACGCTGTTTCAAGTGTTCGGGTATAAGAAATTCAAATGATTCGCCTTCGTAATCGCGTATGGCAGGTCGCTCATAATCCGCAGGCATATCCAGTAGAGGAATATCACCGTGAAACTGATCCAGCCAATACGCTTCCTGGCTCTTGATGTTCCGTTTCTGAATGTCCGATTGCTGCCAAACTGCAAAGTCTTTATATTGAATAGAGAGCGGGCCCGGTTCGTTCCCCTCGTAGATTCGGCTTAAATCTTTCATCAGAATATTGACGGACACGCCGTCAGAAATGATATGATGCATATCAACCACAAGCACGTGCCGCGCAGGTTCAATTTCAATCAGTCCGGCCCGCATCAGCGGCGGCTTGGCTAAGTCAAACGCTTTGATGAAATCAAGCACACGGTTTTCCGCTTCTTCTTCGCTTGCTTGAATTCGTTCTATCGTAAAGTCGACGTTCTGATGAATACGCTGTGCCGGCTCGCCTTCATATAAATCAAAGCTGGTACGCAACGCTTCATGACGCGCGATTAATTTTCGGAAAGCGGCGTTTAACCGTTCGGGATCGATCGTCCCTTCCACTTTCATGGCACCCGTCATATTGTAAGTCAGCTCGCCGCCTTCTGTGTGACTTAATAAATACATCCGCCTCTGAGCTGAAGAAACCGGATAATATGGCATTTCCTTTGCAGCCGGAATCGGTACATATCGATTTTTGTCCATGTGTAACGCCTTGTCAGCCAATTGTTCAATGGTAGGAAACTTGAATATGTCTTTGAGAGACAGATTCACATCCAGCTCTTTGTGAATTCTGGCGGCTAAGGCTGCCGCTCGGATGGAGTTGCCTCCGAGATCAAAGAAATTATGTTTGATCCCCGCATGGCTTATTCCGAGCACTTCCTTCCATAAATCTGTAAGTTTGGACTCCGTCTCATTACCCGGCGGAACATATTCAGCTGTCTGCTGCAGACTCGCTTCTGGTGCAGGCAGTGCCTTACGGTTTATTTTCCCGTTGGATGTTAACGGCATATGCTCCAGACGGACAAAATAGGACGGAACCATGTAGTCCGGAAGCTTCGATGACAATTGTTCCCTAAGCTGCGCAGCCGCTATAGGCTTGTCGCTTACGTAATACGCGCATAATTGTTTTAAGCCGTCTTCTTCTTCTTTCACTGTTACCGCGGCTTTTTGCACCGCTTCCGCGTTATGCATTGCTGCTTCAATTTCACCAAGCTCGATTCGGTGTCCCCTGATTTTGACTTGTTCATCAACGCGCCCAATATATACAAGATTTCCGTCCTTCAATCGCTTAGCCAAATCCCCTGATTTGTACATTTTCGCTCCCGGGACATACGGGTTTTCAACAAATTTCTCTTCCGTTAAATCCGGGCGGTTCCAATACCCTCTGGCAACACCCGGTCCGCTGATATATATTTCGCCGATTACCCCGATCGGAACCAGGTTTCTGCTTGCATCGGCCACATAAATATCCGTGTTGAGAGCAGGAGTGCCGATCGGTACAAATTCCCGCTTGTCCCGTTCTGCGTCGAAGTGATAAATCATACATCCGACGACAGCTTCCGTCGGTCCGTATTCATTGAAAATGTCCAGCCGGCCTTTAAACTGCTCGCTGACACTTTTGGCCAGACGGGTGCTTAAATTTTCTCCGCCGACAATCATTTTCCGTATGGCGGTGCCGCCAGCGATATTCATCTCCTTGATGACGTGCAGATGTGCCGGGGTCAATTTGATCATGTCTATTCTTGAGTCCCGCATAATCTCAGAAAGCACAGCGCTTTTGTCTTCGCCGTCAAAGACAATGATGGTATTTCCCGTAACCAGCGGTGTAAATATCGAGGTCACAGTCAGATCGAAAGAGATGGAAGAGTATAATGGAAAGTTGGTTTTCTCACCTCTTACATAAACCTCTTTCGCCCACCAAATATAATCAGCCAGCCCCTGATGCTCAATGAGTACACCTTTTGGATTTCCCGTCGAACCTGACGTATAGATCATGTAGGCCAAATCATGCGCATCGCTGTCCGATTCAAGATTCGAGTGCTCCTCATGGTATGAGTTTTCCTCATCCAAAAGCACAATGTCACCATCATACGGTAATTGATCCAGCAGGCTGCGCTGTGTCAACACAACCTCCGCTCTTGAATCTCTCAGCATATATTGGATCCGATCTTCCGGATATTCAGGATCAATGGGCACGTATGCGCCGCCGGCTTTCAGAACAGCCAAAATTCCGACAATCAGCTCGATCCGATGCGGGCAGATGATGGCAACGAATTGATCCGCTTGTACGCCTTTTGTCCGTAACGTCCGCGCCAATCGGTTCGCCCGTTCATTGAGCTGTCTGTACGTATACCGCTCATTGCCAAAAATAACGGCTTCATGATCGGGACTCTGTTCCGCCTGCATTTCAAACCACCGATATACCGTTTCCTTATGCGGATACGGCGTCTTTGTGCCATTACACTCCGTCAGCAGTTGATGCCGTTCGGTTTCAGACAGCATAGGAACAGAAGACAATGTCATCTCCGGCTGCTCAGCAAGGCTGTTTAAAATGGCGGTATAGTGTCTGGTGATCTGTTCAATGGTGTCTTTTGTGAATCGTCCCGGTTTATAATCAAAATGCATCTCTATCTGTTGACCGGCATCTTCGATCGTGAGCATCAAATCATATAAAGAGACCCCTGGATTTCGTTCTTTCACTTTAAATGTACATTCATTGTGCCGGATTTCATGAAATTCAATGTTTTGAAACACAAACATCGTATTAAACAGAGACTTTCCGGTTGTTTCCCGCTGTACATTTAATTTCTCCACAAGCCGGTCGAATGGATAGTCTTGGTTTTCGAAAGCGTCAAGCGTCTGCCGCTTTACTTCTTCCAGATAATCCGTAAACGTTCTATTGGCGTGCGGCTTCGTCCGGATTCCAATGGTTTGTATGAAAATACCGATGATCTTTTCGATATCCGGATGATTTCTTCCTGAAGCAGGCGTGCCTACGACAATGTCTTCTTGTCCCGTATATTTATGAAGCAGCACATTATAGGCGGCCAGAAGCACCGTATAGAGAGTCGTTTCCGCCTTTTGCGCCAAATCTTGAAGCGAACGGATGACATCCGGCTGTAAGGAGCATGTCACACGCTGTCCCTCAGAAGACCGTTCTGCCGCTATTGAACCGTCTGTCGGCAGGTCGAGAATGGGAATTTCGTCTTGAAATTGTTCCAGCCAATATGTCTCCTGCCGCTTCATGGCATCCTCATTCAGCCGTTGGTTTTGCCATTCTGCGAAATCTTTATATTCAAATTCAATGTCCGGTAATGGTTTCTGATGATATAAAGCCAGCAATTCATTTGTAAGGATGTTGACGGAATAACCGTCCGAAATGATATGATGCATATCGATGAGCAGTTCGGCCTGCTCGTTTTCAATCTTGATCAGCTCCGCACGAACTAACGGAGCTTGGTCCAGGCGGAACGGTTTTACAAACCGGTCTGAATAGGCATCAAATTCATCCCGGCTCATTGTCCGGACATGAACGTTAAAATCAACTTCGTTTTCAAGTTTCTGAACGATATCGCCATCTATAATGTCGAAATACGTGCGAAACGCTTCGTGCCGCTGCATCACTTGTTGAAGAGATGAGATCAGGGCTTGCTCATCGTACTTCCCTGTTATTGATATGTGGCCGAACATATTTTGCGCCAGCTGATCCGTTTCCAGCTGGTGCAGGAAATATACTCTTTGCTGTGCCGGCGATGTCGGGTAATACGCTTTTTTCTCGGCAGCCTTCATTGGGAGGTGCACGACTTTCGTTTCGTTCTGAATGAAACGTGCTAATTCCTTAACAGTCTGGTGATTGAAAAATTGTCCAATGGAAACCTTTTGATGAAATGTCTTCTGAACTTTGGAAAGCATAAGCGTTGCCTGGAGTGAGTTTCCCCCCAGAGCCAGGAAGCGATCTGATCTGCCAACCCGTTCAAGGCCGAAAAGTTCCTCCCAAATCCGCGCCAGCTGCCGTTCCGTTTCATTTACCGGCGCCTCATAGGCTTCAGTAAAATTTGCCGTATTGCTTCCTATTGAAGAGATCCGCTTCTGGTGTTCGGCGTAAAGTGCTTGTAAATCATGCTGTTCTTCATCGGAAAACATCATCATGGCGTCAAGAGGGATTGAATCTCCCTCAACCATTTTTTGCAGCAATTTTGTAAAACCCGCTCCCCACTTTTTCATGATTTCCGGACTGACGACGTTCGTATTAAAGTCGAAATCAAGAACATATTCTTGATGCGCGTCTGTTATGTTCAGAAATAAATCGTATAGGGTGCATTTTACCGGGTATGCAACGGGCTCCGCCTCCGCCTTTCCGAAATGCAGCTTTCGAAAAGGCCTGTCTAAATTAAAGATAATACGCATATCCGGCACTTGATCGTGCGGAAGCTCTCTGGCCACCAGTGTCATCGGGACGGCTTGGTGCCGCATTGCAAGATTCACGCTTTCTTTCATACTGCCAAGATAACCGGATAAAGTGCTTTCTGAAGAAGACGTGTTCTTCACCGGAATCATATTGACGCAATTTCCAATCAGATCATGCTGTTTCATATGCGATTGACCTGCTGCGGGGACCCCGATCACAAGGCCTGACTGTTTGGTAAGCCGGTGCAGAAAAAGATGAAATGCACCCAGCATCGTCACAAATACGCTATTTTTCATCTGAATGCTTAATGACCTTAAAGCCTCGCTCAATGGCCGTCCAAGCCTGACGGTACACCGGTCTCCCTCATACCCGTTCGGATAACGGACAGAATCTGTGCTTGGCAGAATTGGCTGCTGTATCGGTTCAGAGAAATGACGCCGCCAATAACGGACCCCTTCTTCATAATGGCCGCTGTCAATCTGTGCCTGCTGCCAGTCTAAGTATTGGCGAAACGAAACATCTGCCTCTTTCGGCGAAATCGGTTTTCCTTGTACGATTGCCGCGTAGTTGCTCTCCAGTTCTTGAACAAAAACGGCGATTGACCATCCATCGGCAATGATATGATGGAACGTGAGCACAATCAGATGTTCATTGTGAGCCGATGTAAGCACATGGATTCTAAACAAAGGTTTTTGTTCATGGAAATGAAACGGCCGCTTGGCATCTTCTGTCAGCCATTTTTGGATTTCCGGCTCCCGATGTTCATGCGGGTGACCGGTAAAATCAATGACAGGTATTTCTATATTCATCCGTTCCTGCACTTGCTGTACCTCGTCATCGGGATGAATCACCGTACGTAAAGCTTCATGACGGTCAACGATATGCCGGACGGCTTGTTTTAATGATGTATACTGCAGTTCGCCCTTCACTTTCAGCATAATGGACTGGTTTAAAGCGGCGGAAGCTTCATTCCCGTAATGGGATGCCATAACCAACTGCTTTTGTTCAGGTGAAAGCTCGCGCGTCCCGGACTTTTTACGGCCTCCGCCATCAGGGGAATCCGGGCCTTCCGGAATAAATCCGCCTCGGCGAAGATCCTCCACCGTGTCTTTCACCGCTTGAATAATATTTTCGATATCATCCGCGGTATGCGCCGCAGACAAGAAGCAGTTGCGTCCCTCCCATACATAGACCCCTTTATAGTTGAGATGGTAAAAGAACAAGTCATTATCAAGCGATGAGACAAACCGGAATAAAGAACCGAATCGAACCATGCGGATAGGCACTTGCGCTTGTTCGAAGCAGCGATTCAGCTCATCGACCAGGTAGGCTGTTTTTTGATTAAGCTGCTCATACAGATGTTCTCCTTCGGTTTGTAAATGGCGAAGGACGGCTAATGACATCCTCATGGTAAGCGGGTGGGTATTGAAGGTGCCGGCCACAAACGTGCGTTTCGCCTCGTCTTGCGGGTAGGAATCGTCCCCATACTGCCAGGTACCCCCGTCGATCGCATTCATGAACTCAGCTTTTCCGGCAACTACCCCTAACGGCTGTCCGCCGCCGATGATTTTTCCGTAGGTCACTAAATCAGCCTGAATGCCGAACCATTCCTGTGCGCCGCCAAGACCGATCCGAAATCCGGTAATAATTTCATCCATAATCAGAGCTGTTCCGGATTGCTGCGTGATCGCCCGCAATTCTTTCAAAAATGCCTGCGGCTGCAAATCCGGTCTGCGGCTTTGTACCGGTTCCACCAGTACGGCTGCCAATTCATCACCAAGACTGCGGATCACGTCCAGCGAATCGGGATTGTTGTAATGTAAAATAATCAAATCATCCATAAAGCTCTGCAGTATGCCCGGAGCCAGCGGATTCGCAGACGCAGCCCCGCCTTTTGTGCCGGCAACCCCTAATACGCCGTCAAACGTGCCGTGATAAGATCCGGAGAACGCCACGACTTTCTTTCTTCCTGTTGCCGCCCGCGCCAAACGCAGGGCAACCATGACGGCCTCTGTTCCTGAATTATAGAAAGCGACCCTTTCCACTCCGGTACATGTGCGGATCCGGTCGGCAACTTCACCGGCGACATCTGACATCGGGCCGAGCGGAGGCAATGATGAACGGGTTGAATCATCGATAACCTGTGTAATAAAGGAAGGATGATGCCCGAAAAGGTTAACCCCGAATCCCATGGTGATATCGATATATTCATTTCCGTCAATATCCCACATTTTAGAACCGTCAGAACGTTCGGCGATAATCGGGTATACGATTTCCTTCCAATACGAACGGAAGCTGGACAAATTGCGGTTGTTTGCATGAGCAAATCGGGTGTTGTCCGTATATTGTTTGGAACCTTTCGTTTTATCGGCGTATTTCTTGATGAAATCTTCTAAGTATTGTTTTTGCCGTGCGGTATAGTGTCCCTGATCATTCAGGTTCTGAGGCTGAAAAGGAACATAGGGTTTCGCTTCTTGAGCCGCTTTCTTTTCTGCAGTGACGGTCGGAGGCCCCTGCTCGACAGAAGGAATTGATTTCTTTTGCGCTTTAGCGTATTCTTTCTCATCGGAATGATGTCCGCTGTTTCTCAACAAATTAAAACTATTTAATTGAGCTTGCAAGGTATCCTGAATTAATTGATTCTGAGAAGCGATTATTTTTTCGAGCATATGCTCTTGATGACCTTCTCTGCGATCCGATTCAGACTGCGCTTCTGAAATGACCTGTATTTCCTGCGCCGGAACATTCTCTTGAGGGGGAGCGGATGCAAAGGACGATGGAACGGTCTCAGCCAAGTAATCTATGACACTTTGAAGGTTGTTCATCGTATCAAAAAAACGATCCATCGGGATGTCTACCCCAAATTCGTCCGCAATGGCTTTTTTGACCTGTGACAGCATGATAGAATCCATTCCGAGCCCGATAAAATGAGCATTCAGATCGAGTTCCTCCGCTCTGATCCCTGAAGCGTTGCTGATTACAGTTTTCAGGAAGGATTCAATGTGCGCTTTCGATTGATTGATATTCAATGCTGCTCCTCCTTTCTTTTCGCCCTCGTTTAAGCGCAATTGGTCAGCTTCAGCCCAGCATCGGCTCCGTTCAAACGGATACAGGGGCAATGGCGTCTTTTGTACAGTTTCACCGGAATAAAGCGCGCGCCAATCGATAACGGCTCCTTGCACAAATAATTCGGCTGCGCGATTCAGCCATGTGATCCGTTCATCTTGCGTACGTAAACGCTGCTTAATCAGAGCGGCTGCTTGTTGATTCAGCTCTTCTTTATGAGCAGGCAGCATTTCCTTCATATTCTTGTAACCGATGTATACACCGGGAAGGTTTCTGTCTCCCTGAATCAGGCGGGTCAGCTTATCCGATAGTTCTTGTTTACCGGATACAATCATGGCAATGCCATGATCCAAATGAGCCCTGCCCGTACTTGCTGTATAGCAAATGGACTTTAATGAAGCTTGGCTGTCATCCGATACATATTGCCGGTACTGCTGTGCGAGTTCATAGAGTGATTTTTCAGTATGAGCGGATAAAACAAATAGGTGCGGCCCATGTTCATCCTCGGGTGCATACTCACTTTGAGAAATATATTCTTCCAATACCACATGAGCGTTCGTTCCGCTAAAACCGAACGAGCTGATTCCGCCTCGCAGCGGCTCATCACCGGATGTGAACGCTGCAGCTTCCTGATTCACATAAAATGGTGATGAGTGAAAATGAATGAGCGGATTAGGTTCATTAAAGTGCACTAACGGCGGATTTTTCTTGTGATTCAGCATGAGGACAGATTTGATCAGCCCGACGATGCCTGCCGCTTCAAACAAATGACCGATGTTCGATTTAACAGAACCAATCGCACAAAATTGTTTTTTTGCCGTATACTTTTCAAACGCTTTACAAAGTCCGTTAAATTCAACCGGATCACCGAGCTTCGTTCCGGTGCCATGCGCTTCGATGAAAGACAGTGTTTCAGGGGCAATGCCCGCGTCTTTCCAAGCCGTTTCAATGACCTCAGTCTGAGCTGCCGGATTCGGTGCTGTAATCCCGGCGGTTGTTCCGTCTTGATTCAGCGCGCTTCCCTTGATTACGCCGTAAATATGGTCTCCGTCGCGAACAGCATCCTGCAAAGGTTTTAGCAAGACTGCGGCCGCGCCTTCACCTGTGCCCGTGCCGTCTGAATCTTTGCTGAACGTTTTCGTGTACCCGTCCGAAGATTCCATATCAAGTCCGATACAGATCGGCAAGAGCGATGTCCGGATACCGCCGGCAAGAGCCATTTCACAATCGCCGGATATTAAAGATTTACATGCCATATGAACGGCGGCAAGCGATGAGGAGCATGCCGTATCCACTGTGACCGCCGGCCCTTTTAAATTTAAGAAATAAGCGATTCGGCTGGCTAGCACGGAAGGGAGATTGCCCACGATATATTGATGAAGTTCCTCCGGATAATTCGCAGAAAGGAGACGTTCATAATCGTAGCCCACCTTCGAGTACCCCGCATATACCCCGACACGGCTCCCGTTCATGCTGCCGCCGGCATAGCCCGCATCTTCAATCGCATGCCATGCAGACTGCAAAAACAGTCTTTGGTTAGGGTCCATAAACTGAGCCGTTTTAGGAGCTAAACCGAAGAACGAATAATCAAAGCGGTCGATTTCATCTAAATAGCCGCCCTTCACAAACTGACTCTCATTGAACTCGCTTTGGATGGACTTTAAATAATCCGCCGCATCTTTCAGCCGGGATTCGGGGTATTCTCGAATGCTGTGCTCACCTTTTTCAAGCAGATTCCAAAAATCACTTTTCGTTGACGCTCCCGGGACATTGAGCGACATCCCGATAATGGCGATATCTTTCGGTGTCACATGGCTTGGTTTCGCTGCCGCGTCCTGTTTGATTTCAGCCCGGCTTTCAGACAGATATGCCGCTAAATCAGTGATAGAAGGATACGTAAAGAGATCTGAAACGGCAAGCTCGCGTCCGAATTTCTGTTCTATGCGCTCGGCAATCTGCGATAACTGTAATGAATTTGCTCCCATATCAAAATAACTGTCAGCGAGGTGAACCTTTTTCCCGTTGAGCACTTCGGAAAAGATAGACAGCAATTCCGTTTCTATCTCATGAATGGGTGTCTGTCCGGATGTTTCCGGGCTGCTCTCCAAACATTCATTGATGGCGGCAGACTCTGTTGAAAAATTCCCTGCCTCATACTGTCTGGCAAGTTCGTAGCGTTTAACCTTTCCGCTGGTTGTTTTAGGGAGTTTTCGGATCGGAAGGACTTCTTTTATGCTCCAGCCGCCCCGCTTGTACAAATGCTTTTTTATCTCTTTGACAAGCGGTGCGAATTTTTCAGGTGATTTTTTGTAAACAACAAAGAGCACGATTTCTCCGCTTTGTGTCTTTTGATCATATACACCGCAGGCGGCAACCCTTCCTAAGTCAACCTCTTCCATTTCAATCGCGACCCGTTCAATATCGTGCGGGTAGATATTTTTTCCGTTCACGAAAATAATGTCCTTTTCTCTTCCGGTTACGACTAAGTTACCACTTTCACTAATGAATCCGAGGTCTCCCGTTTTTACCCAGCCGTCAGAAGTCAGCGCTTTTTCCGTACTCTCTGGGTTGTTATAATACCCTTGCGTCACATTGTCTCCTTTGATCTGGATATGGCCGATGATTCCGTCTTCTACTCTTTCATTTGTTTCATCGGAGATCCGAAGCTGACAATAGTCAATAGGTTGTCCCACCTCGACGAATGAAGCGCAATTTTGGTCCTCTTTGCTGACTTTTACAGCTCTTTCACCAAGATTTAAATAGTCACGATGCAAATAAACGGGAACGAATTCTTTACCTATTTTAGAGAACGCTGCGCCAACCGAAGCTTCCGCTAAACCGTAAACATTCAAAATGGCGGATCTTTTCAGATTGAATGCTGCGCATCTTTTCAAAAATTCGTCACATAGCTCCGGCAATATCGGTTCTGCCCCGTTTGCGATGACCTTGATGTGGGATAAATCCCAGTCTGGTTCGTTTTTCAGAAATTTAAGGAAGTAGTTGTACCCGAAATTAGGAGATGATAGAATACTGGCTTTATGTTCATGAGCTTTTTTCATCCAAAGAATAGGTCTGCGAATAAATAATTCTGTAGGCATTAGATTTTGATTGATTCCGGTTATGAAGGGAACAAGGTGGCAGGCGATGAGCCCCATATCATGCGTTAAAGGCATCCATGATAAGAAGGAGTCTTTCGAATGAATGGCTAGGGCATTCCCAATGGCGCACGTGTTATGTATTAAGTTGTGATGCGTTAACATGACTCCTTTTGGATCTCCTGTGGATCCGGAAGAAAATTGGATAAAGGCGAGTTCATCCGCATCAGGTTCATAAAACGAAGCGGGGTAATCGTAGATTTGATCTTGAATGACGTCAGATTTTTCGTTTAATTGATGATGGAAATCCTGTAAATCGTGTTCTGCAGCGTATTTCTTTATTTTGTCCAATACTTTTTCAGAGGCAATCAGAAAGGGATGATTTAATATATTCCAAATGCGCCAGACCTTCAGCTTATGGTCATCATCTTCTCCGATACTGACCGGAACCGGGATCATTCCTCCTAATATACAAGCCCAAAAAGCAACGACAAATGATTTGTTTTCTTGGATTTGAAATACAATTTCCTGCTTCGGCTTAATGCCGAGATGCTGTAAATAGCCAAGATACCCTTGCGCCTCTTCAAACAATTGGCGGTAAGAGACAACCGTCTCGTTTTTATCGGATTCGATAAAACGGATCCCGCGATCAGAGATATTGCTTCTTTCCCGAATGACATCTACTAAGGTTTGGAATTGTCTGGTATACATAGGTCCCCTCCTGGGCGCTTTATTTTAAAATCCGCAATTCTTCCCAAGCCGGAAGCTGTTTAGCTTCACAAATTAATTTGCATAAATGGATCGAATGTTCGAGTTCTTGTTCTGAAAGCACGTCTTCATGCCTTTTCATTCTCTCTTTCAGCTCTTGGATTTGCGTAAATAATGGCGTCGTCCTATTGGAATAATCCGCTGAATCCTTGTTGTAATTTCGCGCAATGACGGATTGAATCATCAATTTATTCAGTTGTTTTTTGCGTAAATGGACAATATGTTTCTTTCTTTCCGTTGAATTGGAAAGCGGGGGAACATCAGATGTCTGTCCTAAGGGATAAGGTACAATGTGATTCGTTGTTTTTCTCAGCAGACCGGCTAAGACATTGTTCGGACCCATTTCGATGACTTCTGTGACTCCATGTAAAAGCAAGTAATGCATCGATTCCGTCCATCTTACCGGCATCGTTATGTGCTGCTTGAGATGTTCGCTGATCGAATTTCCGCTGCTGTAAGGGCGCGCGGTGACATTTGAAATGATCGGCCATGCGGCATCCCGGAAGGAATACCGGTGTAATACAGTCTGGAATTGTTCGGAGGCTGATCGTATCATCGAACTGTGAAAAGGCGCACTGACATTCAAATAAGTGTATGCCGCACCCTTTTCCTCCGCCATCTTGATGACACGTTCCACAGCTTGCCGGTGTCCGGAAATCACATGCTGCTGTTCTGAATTCATGCAGGCTACATCTGCCGGAAAGTCTTCCGTCGATACTTTCGAACATATTTCCTGCAAGGTTTGGAGAGAGAGCTGTGTCACGGCGGCCATCGTCCCCTGCTGCTGGGGATCCGCATTTTGCATAAGAATTCCCCGCTCCCTTACAAGTGTAACGGCATCCTGAAAAGAAAGGGCGCCGGCACAGACAAGCGCTGAATATTCGCCTAAGCTATGGCCTGCCAGGAAGCGGGGCTTCACCCCTATTTCCTGCATATACACTTGAAAAGCAATCACACTGACCGTTAAAATAGCGGGCTGCGCGTTCATTGTCTTTGTCAATTCATTCATATCTCCGTTAAAACACAGTTTTTTTACATCCAAGGAGATCGCATCGCTCGCTTCTTCAAACAATCTCTTTGCGAGCACAAAATCATTCCAAAATTGTTTGCCCATTCCTACAAATTGAGACCCTTGTCCAGGAAATAAAAAGGCAAGATTGTTCATGAGATTCCTCCGATCATATTGAACAGGGGATACAATATCCTACAAAATATCCCTTTATCTAACATCCTAGCATGATTATAACAAATGTGTATAGAATACTTTCGGAGGAGTTATTGTTCGTTTTCACAAACGAATTAGATATATTTATTCATAAAATAAAACATGGGGATTTCACCGAAAATCAGTCTTAAAGAGAGATGATGAAAGCCGGGGTGGAGCCTGTTACCGGCTCTTCTTCACTTCGGACGCGCTCTTCATGTTTCATATGTTTTAGGGCTATTGGCATTATTGTGTCAGAAATTACATATTTTCTGTTTATTGTAAAAAATCATTTGTATATCTGTGAAAGATTGTAAACTGATTGCGCTTGATTATAAATGCGGTGCAAGAGATGGATCTGGATGGGGAAAATCCGCAAGGACGAAATACGCCGCAGAACATGCGAATGACCCTGCCCGGATACCGATTGACGCAGTAAATCGGCCTATTGAGTGAACAAGGTTTTCAGGCATAAAAAAACAGCCGTTCAGAGCGGCTGTTTTTTTAAAAAGTATAAGAACTATTGAGCGGTATACCCGCCATCCATGACTACGGCCTGACCTGTGACCCCTTTTGCTTTGTCGCTGGCCAAAAATACGGCGTAATCAGCGATTTCCTTCACTGACAGCAGCCGTTTTTGGGGAACGAGCGGAAAGATGACGTCCTCAAGCACCCGCTCGTACGGTACATTCCTTGTTGCGGAAATGTCCTTTAACTGATTGCGGACAAGCTGAGTGTCCACATATCCCGGACAAAGCGCATTGACGGTAATGCCGTCAGCCGCGCCTTCAAGTGCGCCGACTTTCGTTAAACCGATGACGCCGTGCTTGGCGCTGTTATATGCCGCTTTCCCGTGAAAACCGATCAGTCCGTTGACAGACGCCATATTAATGATTCGACCGAATTGCTGTTTTTTCATAATGGGAAATGCATGCTTCATTGCGATAAATGGCGCAGTCAGCATGAGACGAATGAGCCGTTCAAACTGTTCGGTGGGAAATTCCTCGATGGGCGCGACATGCTGAATGCCCGCATTATTCACAAGGATATCGAGACGTCCGAATTGTTTCTCGACCGTCTGCAGCATGTCGGCCACTTGCTTTTCATTTGTTACATCGCATGTGATGCTGATTGCTTCACAGCCTTCATCTTTCAGTCTTGCCGCCGCTTCTTTCCCCGCTTGTTCGTTTACATCAGAGATGATGACGGCTGCTCCTTCACGGGCGAATTCTTTTGCGATTTCAAGCCCGATTCCTCCGGCTGCTCCTGTTACAACGGCTGTTTTTTCAATAAGCAATGAATGCATGACGGCACCTCCTCATTTTGGTCTGACCCCGTTTTTTAACGACTGGCTGACAGTAAAATGACCTTCTGTTTTCTCAAAGACCTCCTCCATTGTTACACCTTCCTGCAGTTCGGTGAGCGTCATACGGCCATCATGAAAATCGAATACAGCCAAATCTGTGATCAGCCGATCGACCACCTGCCTGCCGGTTAAAGGCAGCGTACATTCCGTTCTCACTTTAGATTCCCCATATTTATTAACGTGCTCCATAATGACAATAATCCGTTTTGCTCCGTGGACCAAGTCCATGGCGCCGCCCATTCCTTTGATCATTTTTCCGGGGATCATCCAGTTCGCCAAATCTCCCCGTTCGGACACTTCCATCCCGCCGAGGATCGCTACATCAATGTGGCCGCCGCGAATCATGGCAAAGGATTCGGCACTGTCAAAATACGAGGCTCCCTTTACTTCGGTGATGGTTTCTTTTCCCGCGTTGATCAGATCGGGGTCCTCCGTTCCTTCCGCCGGATAAGGCCCGATCCCGAGCAAGCCGTTTTCAGACTGAAGCAGGACGTTATAATCATTCGGTATCTCATTGGCTACAAGCGTCGGCATCCCTATCCCCAAGTTCACATTCATTCCGTCCTTAATTTCCTTTACAGCCCGTTTGATCATTCGTTTTCTGCTATCTCTCATTCTGTCAGCCTCCTTTATCATGCTTGCCGGACGGTGCGGCGTTCAATCCGTTTTTCATGAATCCCGCCGAGCAGCACGTGCTGCACAAAAATACCCGGCGTATGAATTTGATCCGGATCAAGCTCTCCGGCATCGACGATTTCTTCAGCCTCTGCAATCGTCACTTTGCCTGCCATTGCAGCGAGCGGATTGAAATTTCTCGCCGTCTTTCTGAACATCAGGTTGCCCAGAGGATCGGCTTTCCAGGCCTTTACGATGGCGGCGTTCCCTGTAATCCCTTTCTCCAGAAGATAGGTGCGTCCGTCAAATGTCTTATGTTCTTTTCCCTCGGCTACTGATGTTCCGACGCCCGCAGGTGTGTAAAACGCCGGAATGCCCGCCCCTCCCGCGCGAATTCTTTCTGCGAGCGTTCCTTGGGGCACCAATTCGACTTCCAGCTCTCCGCTTAAAAACTGCCGTTCAAAGGTTTTGTTTTCTCCCACATAGGATGCGACCATTTTTTTGATCTGCCGGTTTGCAAGCAAGAGGCCTAACCCCCAATCATCAACACCGCAGTTATTACTGACAACGGTCAAGTTTTTTACGCCGCTGTCCCTGATCGCGAGAATTAATTGTTCCGGAATGCCGCACAGGCCGAAGCCTCCTGCGATGAGGGTGTCTCCGTCCTTGATCAGTGCAGCAGCATCTTGATAAGAGTCCATCACTTTTCCTTTTCCCATATTCGTTTCCCCTTTCTGTTTTGGCTACACAAGGCCTGTCAGACTGTAAATGGCGATGATGACAAACACAGCGGCTGTTTTAATGACGGTAATGGCAAAGATATCCCTGTAGGATTGGCGGTGGGTCAACCCGGTGACCGCGAGCAGCGTAATGACGGCGCCATTATGCGGAAGAGTGTCCATCCCGCCGGAGGCCATCGAGATCACCCGGTGCATGACCTCCGGCGGGATGTGGAATGTATTGATTGCTTCTGTATACGCTGCTGACATCGTGCTTAAAGCGATGCCCATTCCTCCTGATGCCGATCCTGTAATCCCGGCAAGCGCAGTGGTCGTCACCGCTCCGTTGACGAGCGGATCAGTAAACGTCTGCGATATGCCGCTGCTGACCATTTTAAAGCCGGGAAGCGCCGCAATGATGCCGCCAAATCCGTATTCGGCTCCTGTATTCATCGACGCCAGCAAGGCACCCCCGATGCCCTCATTCAGTCCTTCTTTCAAATTGAAGAGGACTTTTTTCCAATCGAACAAAATCGTGGTCATGATTCCGATGAACAGTGCGAGTTCTACTGACCAGATCGCAGTGACGGAGGAAAGGTCAATCTTCCCGAACGCTTCTAAGCCGAGCGGCGCAAAATCAAATCCGTCAGGGTACCAATGCGGGAGCCACATCGTGAAGCATTTGTTCATGACTCCCACAAGGATAAGCGGAACAAAGGCGAGCACTTGCCGCGCGGGGCTGGGTTGCGGTAAAACAGGCGTATGTGTTTCATTAGCCAGACCTGACGATTCCTCTGCAGCGGAAACTTCAGATTGAAATCCAGCATAGCCTTCTCCGGCATTGGCCGCTTTTTTGCGCCGGGATTCTAAATAAATCATTCCGGCCGTAAGCACAAATGCTGCACCAATCAGTCCGAGCCAGGGAGCGGCATAAATGTTTGTTTTAAAAAAAGCGGTCGGAATGACATTTTGAATTTGCGGTGTGCCGGGAAGCGCATCCATTGTAAATGTAAAGGCGCCCAATGCAATCGTACCGGGTATCAGACGCTTGGGAATATCAGCTTTAATAAATAGGTTTTTAGCAAACGGATAAATGGCAAACACCGCTACGAAGAGACTGACGCCGCTGTACGTTAAAATCGCACCCATTAAGACGATGGCGAGAATGGCTCTTTTTGCTCCCACAAGTCTGACGATTGTTTTTGCAATCGACTCGGCGAGCCCGGATATTTCAACAACCTTGCCAAAAACGGCCCCTAAAAGAAATACGGGAAAATACAGCTTAATAAATCCTACCATCTTCTCCATAAATATATTCGAGAAGAAAGGAAGTACGAAGCTTGGATCTGTCAGGAGCACAGCAAACAGCGCACAAATCGGGGCGAATAAAATGACTGAAAAGCCCCGGTAAGCCGCAAACATCAGCATGCCTAATGCCAATAAAATAATAACAATGTCCACAAATCCCCCTCTTTTCTGCTCAATATTAGTAAGCGCTTACAAAAAATCGAGAAAATAAAGCAAAAAACATGCCGGTTTTGCACAGTTTCTGAAGCTGAAAAAATGTGCATCATGGTGAATGTTCCGTTTTGGCGAAAGAAAGGGAGACTCTTGCTGTATTAGATTGATTGGCTGAGCAGTGAGTTTTTTTAGGGATAGTGAGATGGATCAGAGAGGATTTTTGCTTTATAAATATGTATTCTTTTTTCTTTCATTTATTTCCTGCAAGAGGAACCGATAAAATCCGGCCCTCCTGCATGGTCATTCAGCCAATGACAACCGGGAGCTCTTTGAGCGACCTAAAACCAATGAGCTTGCGGTATTCAAGGCGGTGTGCAGCCAGCCGAAGCTTAGGCATCCGCTCAAACAGTGTAAGAATTGCAATTTGTGCTTCGATGCGCGCTAATGAGGAGCCTATGCAAAAATGGGCGTTCTTTCCGAATGCAACATGCGGGTTCGGCTTTCTTTGGATATCCATTTTGTGAGGTTGATCGAATATGCTTGGATCGCGATTGGCTGCCCCTAAAAGGATATATACCTGCTCTCCTTTTTTTATGGTCTTCCCATTTATTTCGCAGTCTTCTGAAGCGGTGCGTGCCGTCAGCTGCGCGGGGCTGTCGTAGCGCAGACATTCCTCAACTGCAGTTTCAATAAGCGAGGGGTTTTCTCTCAGTGCGCTAAGCTGTTCAGGGTGTTTCAATAAAGTAAACACACCGTTGCTTATGAGGTTTACCGTCGTCTCGTGTCCGGCTATGACAAGTAAGATACATGTCGCGAGCACTTCCTCTTTTGAAAGCTGTTCCTCCATAATAAACCTGCTGATCAAGTCTTGTTTAGGGTGCGCTTCCCGCTTGTGAATCAAATCTCTGAAATATGACGTCAGCCTGCCTGCGGTGTCGCTTGCTCTGACTAACGTCTTTCTTGATCGGGTAAGATCAATGGCCTGAATGACGTCTGCCGTCCATTGTCTGAATTGATATCTCTCCTCTTTCGGCACTCCGAGTATCTCCGCAATGATAAGGCTTGCCAATGGAAAGGCAAACTCTGAAACAAGGTCCGCGGTTTTTTTGATTTGGACTTGATCCAACAAGTCATGAACCGTTTCTTTTATACAAGGGCGAAGTGATTCCGCCGTCTTTGCGGTAAATTCTTTACCGATAAGCATCCGCATCCGCTTATGGTCTGATTGATTTTTAAATAACAGCATATCGTGCTGGATATGCGATAGATTTTGATATTTCGTTGAAGCTTCCGGAAGAGGAATGCGGTTTTTAAACCGAATGTCTTTCAGAATCGCTGCCGCTTCTTTGTACCCGGTGACATACCAGCCCGGATATTTTAATACGGTTCCTTTATAAACAGGATCAATGGATCGCAGTTTGTCATAAAACGGGTAAGGGTCATTCCAAAAATCCGAATCCGCATGGAGAGACGGATGTGCAATCGATAGGTCCGCCGTCATCTTATACCTCCGTATTGCAGGCGGATTGCAGGCCGGCTTTCATTTCTTCAACGGATTCGACTTCAAAACCTAAATCATGGAGCATTTGATGATCCTCTGTTTCTTGCTGCCCTGCTGTCGTTAAGTAATCTCCGACGAAAATCGAATTTGCGGCGTAAAGTCCCAGCGGCTGCAGCGAACGAAGGTTGACTTCCCGGCCTCCTGAGATACGAATTTCTTTTGACGGATTGATAAAACGGAACAAGGCGAGCACTTTCAGGCAATACACCGGATGTAATTCGCTTACCCCTTCTAACGGAGTTCCGTCAATCGCATGCAGAAAATTAACCGGGATGCTGTCGGCGTCAAGCGCTTTTAAGCTGTTCGCCATATCAATGACGTCCTGTTTCGTCTCTTTCATGCCGACGATGACACCAGAACAAGGTGACATCCCCGATTGTTTCGCCGTTTCCACTGTATTGACCCTGTCGTCATACGTGTGGGAGGTCGTAATGTTTGAGTGATTCCTTTGTGATGTATTGATGTTATGATTGTACCGGTCTACTCCTGCCTGTTTCAGCCGCTCTGCCTGTTCCGGCTTCAGCAGACCGAGGCATGCGCAGATTTTTAAACCGTACGTTTCTTTAATTTCTTTGACAGCATCAACAACTTGATCTACTTCTCTGTTCGACGGTCCCCGCCCGCTGGCGACGATACAGTATGTCCCTATATTCAGGTCGTGGGCGCGTTTTGCCCCTTTAAGCAATATATGCTTATCCACCATCCGGTAAGACTCAATCGGCGCTTTTGATATTGAAGATTGTGAACAGTACCCGCAATTTTCCGGACACAGGCCTGATTTTGCATTCATAATCATATTCAGCTTTACTTTTTTTCCGTAAAATCGTTTTCTGATATGAAAAGCGGCATGCATCAGCAATAAAAGATCCTCATCAGGACAATTTAAAATGGCCAGCGCTTCTTGATTCGTTACTTCCACCCCGTCCAGCACTCTCTCTGCAAGATCCATCCATTGATTCATGTTTATCTCCCCATTTGTGTCAGATTCATGAAAGAGGAAACATCTATATGTTTCTCAATCATGTGTTGAATGTTTTCCGGTGAAACGTGATCCAGCTTCGGTGTGATTCCCAAAATCGGAACTTTGCATAATGTTTCAATCATGCTCGGGTTTGTCTTTTCGTCCAGCCCCGGCCGGCTCTTTACGCCGTTGATAATAATGCCGAGAACCTCTATCCCCATGTTTTTCGCATATTCAACGGTTAAATATGTGTGGTTGATGGTTCCGAGATCAGGCCTGGCCACAATCACCGCCGGCAATTCCATGGCTTTTATCAGATCACTGACTAAGTAATTTTCACCAAGCGGGACGGAAATGCCGCCTGCCCCCTCAACGATGAAACACTCATGACGATTTTTGATCTTACTCCAGTGGGCCATGACATCCGCCATGCTCACGGATTTCCCCTCAAGCATGGCGGCCGTGTACGGGGCAAGCGGCTCTTTCCATTCAAATGGCGTGATTTCTTCATGAGACAGTGCGGTTTGTGACATGTCTTTCAAGAGCGAGGTGTCACTTTCCGGATGAGTCCGAGGCACGCCGCTTAAAAACGGCTTAAACACTCCGATATCCGCCTGTTTCTGCCGGAATGCCGCGGCAAGACCGCAAGAAACGATGGTTTTTCCGACGCCGGTATCTGTTCCTGTGACAAAAAAACTTCTCATTTGTTTATATTCAGCTCTTTTCTAATGGAATCAAATGCTTCTGTCAGCTCGTCTATGTCCTGTAAGCTGCGATCCGCCGTAACGGTCAGCCTGATTCTGCTTTCGCCTTCCGGAACGGCGGGCGGGCGGATGGCCGGGGCGCAGATTCCCTTTTTCTTCAGCAGCGCAGCGGCTGAAACCGCTGTTTTTGCATCACCGATGATCACGGGGATAATCGGTGTATCTCCGCCTCTTACGGTAAAGCCCATATCGGCCAGACGCGTTTTTATCATTTTGACAGACGACTGCAGCTCACGGCGCGTATCGTGCATATCTGATATGATGTCAAATGCCGTATGCGAAGCCGCACAAATTGACGGCGGGAGGGCCGTCTGAAAAATAAACGTCCGCGCCTGATTCAGCAAAAAATCAATGAAAATGTTTGATCCCGCGGCAAAACCGCCTTCCGTTCCTACAGCTTTGCTTAATGTGCCGATGACAACATCAGGACAAACACCGAAATAGTCACTGGTTCCCCCGCCGTTTTCCCCGAGTACACCGGTTGCATGCGCGTCATCTGCTATCACAAATGCCTGGTACTGCTTTGCAAGCGCCATTATGCGGTCAAGAGGCGCGATGGTGCCGTCCATGCTGAAGACGCCGTCTGTGACGATGAAGCGGCGGTTCCGAGCCTGGACGGAGGCAAGTTTTTTCTCAAGATCAGCCATATCAATATGGCGGTACACGATGGTTTCCGCTTTTGATAAACGGCAGCCGTCAACAATGCTCGCATGGTTCAGTTGATCGCTTAAAATGACATCGCCTTTTTGAGGCAGTGAGGCAAGCACGCCGATATTTGCCAAGTAACCGCTTGAAAACAATAAAGCCGCTTCCGTCTGTTTAAAATCCGCGATTGTGTGTTCAAGTTTTTCGTGCCACACAGTATTTCCTGTCGTTAACCGTGAGCCGCCGCTTCCCGCTCCGAACCGGCTCAGCGCCGTTTGCGCGGCTGTGATCAGCCGCTCATCTTTTGACAGGCCTAAATAGTCATTGGACGCCCAGGTCTGCCGCTTTTGCCCTTTGGTTTTGAGAGCGGTTTCCTGTGTTCGCAGCGTCCGATACAGCCCGTCTCTTTTCACCGCAACGAGCCTTCCGAGGAGCCATCCGTCAAAATCCACGGCCGGTCACCTCGGCTATCGCTTCTTTCATAATGGAGATCATGGCTTGTAACTGATCGGTTGTGCTGGCAAGCGGCGGCAGAAAGGCGATGACGTCTCCGAGCGGCCGTGTCAGCATACCAAGCTCTCTCATTTTCAAGGACACCTTGTATCCCATCCGCTTTTCAGGCGGATAAGGCTGTTTTGTCCCCTTATCCTGCACAAGCTCTATGCCGCACATGAAACCGAGCTGGCGGACATCGCCGACATGAGGGAGCTGCTTCAGATCATGAAGAAATTCCGCTGCCGTTTTTGATTTTTCGGCGACTTGTTCAACGATGCGCTCTGATTCGAATAAACGCAGATTTTCAATTGCCGCGGCACAGCCAAGCTGATTTCCTGTATAGGAATGGCCGTGGAAAAATGTTTTCATTTTGTCGTAGTCATCGTAGAAGGCTTCATAAATGGCTTCTGTGGCAAACGTCACAGCA
Organism: Bacillus sp. FSL K6-2865; assembly: GCF_040311405.1. NCBI lineage: Bacteria > Bacillati > Bacillota > Bacilli > Caryophanales > Bacillaceae > Bacillus > Bacillus sp. FSL K6-2865. The sequence goes on from NZ_CP152036.1 coordinate 2,104,353, forward strand.
ATCGGCAAATAGCCTCCCGTAATGCCTTTCCCTGCCGCCATCAAGTCCGGCTGGACATTTTCATGCTCACAGGCAAACATTTTTCCGGTGCGGCCGAACCCCGTCGCCACTTCGTCAACGATCATTAACACATCATATGCCGTACACAGCTTTCGTACGCCTGCCAGAAAGCCTTCAGGCATGACGATCATCCCGGATGCGCCTTGCACCATCGATTCGATCGTAAGTGCGGCAATCTCTTCATGATGCTTTGCAAGCAGCTGTTCGAGCGCGTGAAGGCATTCATCCCGGCACTGTACGGGGTCGCCGCTTTCAGATCTGTATACATACGGAATCGGGGCTTTGTAGCTTTCAAACATCAGCGGGCCGTACACATGGTGGAAAAGTTCTATGGAGCCGACGCTGACGGCTCCGATCGTATCGCCGTGATAGCCGTTCTGCATAGAAATAAACGTCTGTTTCTCGGGTTTCCCTATGTTTTTCCAGTATTGAAAGGCCATTTTCAGAGCGATTTCCATTGCTTCCGCTCCGCTGTCGGAGTAAAAAACGCGTGTCAGCTTTTCCGGTGTGATGCCTGTCAGCATCTCGGCAAGTTCTGTTGCGGGAACGTTCGTCATACCCAGCAAGGTCGAATGAGCGATTTTTTCAAGCTGTTTTTGAATCGCTTCATCCATTTCTTTTTTTCGGTGGCCGTGTACATTGAGCCATACTGAAGAAAAGCCGTCATAATATTCTTTGCCGCTGATGTCTTTCAGCATGATCCCGTTTCCGCTTTCAATGATTAACGGATCTTCATCGTAATCTTTCATTTGTGTGAAAGGCAGCCAAAGATGCTGTTTGCTTTTTTCGATCATTGATTGTTTCATATGTTCCCCTCCCGCTGAATGAATACAGGCTGCTTCTCTAAAAAATGGATACAGCTCTCCTTATCTATGGAGCCATCTGTAAAGAAAATCCGGCATCCGCTTTCATCTCCGGCATTCTTCATCTCGGAAATCCGCTGATATCCCAGCTTCTTTGCGGCAACGTAGCCTGTTATGTAATCAGGGTCATCCGACCAGCACAATTCAGCAATAATCCCCGGATGTGCGCAAACTTTTGCCGCGATGGCATGTGCTTCTTTTATTCGTGAATGTTCCGGCATGTTGTGAGTAAAAGCCCATTTTTGAAAATCATGTGACGGCCAATCCACTCGGGATACCCGCACACCTCTATTTCCTCTGCCGTCAATGCGTTTTCCTGCCCGGATATCAAACAGGACCGCCCCTCTTGCTTCTGCATATTCCGCAATGTTTTCGTACGCTTTCTCTATCATGTGCGGGGGGATCCCCGCCTTTTGCAGAAGCTTGCGGGCGATTGCTTGTCCTTTTTCCGGCGTGTCTGTTTGATGGAAAGCAACCGGCAAAGGGCGGATCGTTTCGATCGGTTCATTAATGCTTTCAAGCTGAATCTGCATAAAATCAGGTATCCCTCTTGAGTGCGAGAAGCCTTTATGTAATAAGCCATCTACCGCTTCCTGTAAACCGCTGTAAGTGATGAGCCGTTCTCCGCCGGAAATGTGTTTTCCGCCCTGCTCATGGGGGGCGTTTCGGGAAGCTCTCATTCTGACGCTGTAATAGGTTTCTTCCCGCATATATTCCCCTCCTTTCTCTTACTTTGAAAATTAATGTTAACAAAAATTAATTTAAGGTTAACACTTATACAGAATATTAGTGCCCTTCACGGAATATGTCAACCTAAACTATCAAAATGTTAACTTAATTAGTTTTGCAAAGCCTCATTACGTTTTCATGTTTTGTTCATATTTTAGTAATTGTTTATTCAACACTGTCCGCTAAAGTAATCCATATCAACAAATATGACAGCCATCTGATTTTTTTATGAAGGGAGGTCAACACCGGATGCCGTTATGCTGAAAGAAAAAGTAAAGACAGCAGGCCGTTTTTGCACTGTAGGCGTCGGCAATACGCTGATCGATTTTGGTGTCTTCTTTCTTCTCGCCGCTTGTCATGTCCCCTATCTTCCGGCGCAGATCTGCTCCTATTCGGCAGGGATCATCAACAGCTATGTATGGAACCGGAAGTGGACGTTTCGTGTAAAACGCAAGGCTGACGGGAAAGAGATCATGCGATTTCTCATGATTAATCTTGCCGCGTCGGGAATCACCTTTTTGCTGCTTTACGCGTTTCAAAAAGGCGGCTGTTCGCTATTGGTGAGTAAGTTCGCCGCCACTATCGGCGGGATGATGATGAATTTTATCGGAAACCGAATCTGGGTATTTGGAGATTCGCTGAAAAACATACAGGATCAGGAGTGAAGATGAATGAGAAAAAAAGTGAGAAAAGCGGTCATTCCCGCAGCCGGTTTAGGAACGAGATTTCTGCCGGCGACAAAGGCGCAGCCGAAAGAAATGATGCCGATTGTCGACAAACCGGCCATCCAATATATTGTCGAAGAGGCCGCAGCGTCAGGAATTGAAGATATACTGATTATTACAGGGAGAAACAAACGCTCGATTGAAGATCATTTTGACCGGTCGGCGGAATTGGAATTCAATCTGCAGGAAAAAGGCAAAACGGAGACGCTGAAGGAAATGCAGCGGATTGCCGATTTGGCCAATATTCATTACATCCGTCAGAAAGAACCGCTCGGATTAGGACATGCGGTGCTGTGTGCGGAGCATTTTATCGGAGATGAGCCTTTTGCCGTTCTATTAGGTGATGATATTATGGTATCTGACACTCCCGCTCTTTCACAGCTCATAGACGTCTATAACCAACACGGCACAGAAACGGTCGGCGTACAGCCCGTCGATCCTGCTGATGTCAGCAAATATGGTATTATACAGACGGGGCGGCAGAGCGGTCATGTGTACCAGGTTGAGGATCTGATTGAGAAGCCTGCTGTTGAAAAGGCGCCCTCTCATATTGCCGTGATGGGCCGCTACATATTAACCCCTGCTATTTTTAAAACGCTGAAGACGATCGGAAGAGGCGCGGGCAACGAAATCCAATTGACAGACGCGCTGCGCGAAGTGTGCCGCACCCGAAGCATTTACGCGCGGGAGCTTGAAGGAAGCCGGTTTGATATAGGAGATAAAATCGGCTGTTTTAAGGCCGGCACGGAGATCGGGCTTCTTCGGGAAGAAATGAGACCGAAACTTTTAGCTTATTTAGAAGAGGTGTTAAAAAGAGAATCTGAAGAAATCGTGCGTTAAAAAATAATTTGTAACCATTTTGCTTGTCAATCAGTCATATAATTGGGTAAAAAGATAAAGAGGTTGTGAACAGTGTGGGCAATTTTATTAGTGAAATATTATCCTGGCTGACAAGTATGGGCTATTTAGGGATTGCGCTCGGATTAATGATCGAAATCATTCCGAGTGAAATCGTTCTGGCTTACGGAGGCTATATGGTGTCAGAAGGCACGATCAGCTTTATCGGCGCCATTGTCGCCGGTGTGATCGGGGGAACGATCGCGCAGTGCTTTATTTACTGGATCGCCCGTTATGGGGGACGGCCGTTTTTGGACAAGTACGGCAAGTACTTACTTCTGAAAAAGCATCATGTTGATGTTGCGGAAAACTGGTTTCGCCGTTACGGCGCCGGCGTTGTGTTCTCGGCGCGGTTTATCCCGGTCGTCAGACATGCGATCTCCATCCCGGCCGGCCTTGCGAAAATGCCTCTTTCCAAGTTTGTCATATTGACGACGCTTGCCATTATTCCGTGGTCTGTCATTTTCGTTTATCTCGGGTATCAGCTCGGGGGACAGTGGAAAGACGTAGACAGCTATGCCGGAATGTATACAACTCCGATCATTATATTGGCTCTCGTATTTATTGTTGTTTATTTTGTTGTGAAGAAAATGAGATCAAGACTATGAAAAAAGACTGCATAAGAGCGGCTGCGAGCCGGATCTATGCAGTCTTTTTTTTATTTATACCGGGTATACGGGGTGTTTCCGGTGTGTGAATGTCAGTTGTTTGGACATGTAAGCAGTGAGGCGTTTATTGAGTTCTTCCCGCAAGGAATCAGCAGGAACAATGCCGTCAATCACCATTTCAGAGGCAAGTCGGTAAAGGTTAATGTCTTCCTTATATTCATCACGCTTTTCTTGAATAAAAGCCGGCCTTTCTTCAGGGGCTAGCTCACTGATTTTGTTTGCGTAGACCGCATTCACCGCTGCTTCAGGACCCATTACGGCAATTTGCGCAGTCGGAAGCGCTAAACAGCAGTCCGGTTCAAAAGCAGGCCCCGCCATCGCGTATAATCCGGCACCGTAGGCTTTTCTGACGATAACGGAAAGCTTCGGAACAGTCGCTTCCGCCATTGCGGAGATCATTTTTGCGCCATGCCTGATGATGCCCGCCTGCTCAACCTTCGTTCCGATCATGAATCCGGGAATGTCTGCTAAAAACAGAAGCGGAATATGGAATGCGTCGCACAAAGCGATAAATTTTGCGGCTTTATCCGCCGAATCGAGAAATAAAACCCCGCCTTTGACACGCGGCTGATTGGCGATAATGCCGACCGGCTGTCCGTGAATCCGCGCAAGCCCCGTTATTAATTCCTGCGCAAATAACGGTTTAATCTCAAAAAATGAGTCTTCATCAATGACACGTTCAATTAAATCCATCATGTTGAACGGTGCGTTTTGATGTGCCGGGATGACATCTGAGAGCGGTTTTTCAAAAGCTTTCGGGTTCTTAGATTTGTTGACGGGCGCTTTTTCAGTATAATTTGCCGGAAAGTAGCTGAGATATGTCTGCGCCATCATGATTGCTTCCTGTTCCGTCCGGGCGAGGAGATCACCGCAGCCTGATACGGAACAATGCATACGGGCGCCGCCCATTTCTTCAAGCGATACTTTCTCGCCAATCACCATTTCTGCCATACGCGGGGAACCTAAGTACATGGATGCATTGCCCTCAACCATAATGACAATGTCGCAAAAGGCCGGAATGTAAGCGCCGCCCGCAGCGGAAGGGCCGAACAATAAACAGATTTGCGGAATGCGGCCCGACAGCTTTACTTGGTTATAAAAGATGCGGCCGGCTCCCCTTCTGCCCGGGAACATGTCGACCTGATCCGTAATTCTCGCACCTGCGGAATCGACTAAGTACAAGAGCGGACACTGAAGCTTTTCCGCCGTCTCCTGAATGCGGATGATTTTTTCCACCGTTTTCGCGCCCCACGAGCCCGCCTTTACGGTTGAGTCGTTTGCCATCACACAAACGGTTCTGCCGCCGATGGTGCCGATCCCGGTAACGACCCCGTCTGCCGGAAGTCCGTCTGACATGCACTCGGCGAAAAAAGCGTCTTCAACGGATATGCCGTCATCGAATAAAAGCTTCAGCCTGTCTCTTACAAAAAGTTTTCCCTTCTTTTCGTTGCTTGCGTGATATTTCGCGGCTCCTCCCTTTTCAATCGTTTTGCTGCGTGTCTGCCGTTCTTTTTCGTAATCCATCCGAGTCCCTCCATGTTTTATTTTCCTTTGTATTCAGGGGGTCTTTTTTCTTTAAAAGCGCGCAGGCCCTCTTCTCTGTCAAGTGTGGGGATGACTTGTTCATATGCTTTTCGTTCGATTTCGAGCCCTGTATTGAGATCTGTATCAAGACCCTTGTTTATCGCGGCTTTTGCTTGTCTGACGGCGATCGGCCCATTAGCGGCGATGCGCCCGGCCAGTGCTTTTGCTTTTTCCATAAGTTCATCGGCTTCACAAACATGCTCGATCAGCTTCATGTCTTTTCCCTCTTCGGCAGAAAGCCTTCGGCCGGTATAGATCAATTCTTTTGCCGCGCCGGGGCCGATAAGCCGGGGCAGTCTCTGCGTTCCGCCCGCTCCGGGAATGATCGCAAGCCCTGTTTCAGGAAGGCCGAGGCCCGCCCGGCTGACGGCTGTTCTGATATCGCAGGCGAGAGCGAGTTCAAGGCCTCCTCCGACAGCGGTTCCGTTCAGCGCTGCAATGACCGGCTGCGGGAGAGCTTCAATGGATGCGGCCGTTTCACCGATACGCCTGACGCTTTGCTTAACTTGTTCATGATTCATCCCCGCTCTTTCTTTTAAATCAGCACCGGCGCAAAATGTGTTCCCGGTGCCGGTGAGAATGACACAACGAATGGATGGCGAGTTTTTGATGTCTTCAATCACACGCTGTAAGTGATCAATCATGTCTGAAGACAGCGAGTTGGCCGCATGCGGGCGGTTCAGCGTGATCAGACCGATCGTTTCTTGACAGACGGAATACAAGACGCAATCTCCCATGGCTTCTCCTTTCTCATTTCGTTCTGAATGCCTGCAGGTTTCTGCTTGGCAGGTCTTTGCCTATTTTATCCGCGATCCAGCCTGCGGCATAAAGAAGTTTATTCATGTCCGTCCCGGTATCAATCCCCATTTGTTCGAGCATATAAATGACGTCTTCTGTGGCAGCGTTTCCTGCTGATCCAGGGGCGTACGGGCAGCCGCCAAGCCCGCCTGAGGAAGTATCAAAGGATGTGATGCCCATATCAAGAGCGGGAATGATATTCGCTAGAGCCGTTCCTCTTGTATCATGGAAATGGAGTGCGATTTTTGAGGCGGGAATTCTCGGCAAAAGGGCTTCAAGCACGGCTATGACCTGCAAGGGGTTTGCCGCGCCGATCGTGTCGCCGAGCGATATTTCATCAACACCCATTTCGAGCAGGGTGTCTGACAGGCGGATGACTTGTTCGACCGGCACGTTCTGTTCGTACGGACAGCCGAACACAGTGGACAGATAAGCTCTCGTCGCCATTTTTTCAGCTTTTGCTTCAGTAATAACCCGCCTGAGCTCTTGAACGGTCCGGTCAATCGGTTTGTTTACGTTTTTTTGGTTATGGGTTTCGCTTGCAGATAAAAATACACATGCCTGATCGATTCCGCCTTCTGCCGCATGCTCCAGTCCGATGAGGTTCGGAACGAGAGCCGCGTAGACCGTATGTTCAGATCTGGCAATGCCTTTTGCGACGTCCAGGCTGTCACGAAGAGCCGGAATCCATCTCGGATGCACGAATGATGTCACTTCGATATAGGGAAGGCCTGTTTTTGACAGCATATTGATCCACTCAATCTTATCTTCTGTATCCACCCACGCCGATTCATTCTGCAAGCCGTCACGCGGTCCTACTTCATTGATGCGGACATGTTTCGGACAGTTCATGCTGCACCTCCCGTTTTATTGAAGTTCAATCAGGACCTCTCCTTCATCAGTGAAATCACCTTCTGATTTTTTCACTTCTTTCACCGTACCCGCTGCATCAGCGATAATCGGAATTTCCATTTTCATAGATTCCAAGATGGCCACTTCCTGTCCTTCTTCAATGACATCACCCGGCTTCACATGAATTTTCCACAGGTTTCCCGCCATTTGAATTTTTATGACGCTCATTTGGATGCCCCCTCGTTCATTGTTTGTAAAAAACCGGTTGTTGCCTCGCCCTTTTCAAACACTTCTGAATGAGCAATTTTTGTCAGCAGCGGAATGTTGGTTTTAATCCCTTCTACATGATATTCGCCAAGGGCGGTTTTCAGTTGTTCAATGGCTTGTTTTCTCGTATTCGCCGTGACGACCATTTTGGCAATCATCGGATCGTAAAACGGAGAAATGACGCTTCCCTTTTCGACGGCGCATTCGTGTCGCACTGACGGGTGTCTTAAAACGGAAAAAGACGAGATGGTACCGGGTGACGGGTAAAAGGTGACCGGATCTTCCGCATAGATCCGCACTTCTATCGCATGACCGCGGTGGTTGATATCTTTCTGCGAGAAAGTCAGCGCCTGCCCAGCGGCAATTTTCAGCTGTTCTTCCACAAGATCCAGTCCTGTAATTTCTTCTGTCACCGGATGCTCCACCTGCAGTCTGGTGTTCATCTCTAAAAAATAGATTTGTTTCTTTTGGTCGACGAGAAATTCTATTGTGCCTGCATTTTGGTAGCCGATCGATTTTGCGGCTTTAACGGCGGTTTCACCGAGTCTTTGTCTTAATTCATCGTCAACAAACGGCGACGGCGCTTCTTCTATCACTTTTTGGTGGCGCCTTTGGACTGAACAGTCACGTTCAAACAGATGAACGGTGTTGCCGAAAGAATCTGCGAGTATCTGAATTTCAATATGACGGGCATTTTCAATGACCTTTTCCATATACATTGCGCCGTCTCCAAAAAAGGAGGCGGCCCGCTTTTGATTGCCTTCAAACGCTTTGGCCAGCTCTTCTTCTGAATGTACGATCTGCATGCCGATTCCGCCTCCTCCTGCGGACGCTTTCAGCATGACCGGAAAACCGATGGCACGGGCTTCGGCTAAGGCGGAGTGAACATCGGGCAATGGCTCTGAAACACCGGGAACGATCGGGACCTTTGCTTTTTGCATCGTTTTTCGGGCTTCAATCTTGTTGCCCATCTTGGCGATGATATCACCGGGCGGACCGATAAATGTGATTTGTTCCTTGCGGCAGCGTTCGGCGAACAGGCTGTTTTCTGACAGAAGCCCGTAGCCCGGATGAATGGCGTCCGCTCCGGCGGATTTGGCGGCTTCTATGATTCTGTCGATATGTAAATAGCTTTCATTTACTCTCGATTTACCGATCGGATAGGCCTCATCAGCCGCTTTTACATGCAGCGCGTCCCGGTCGGCTTCTGAATACACAGCTGCCGAGGGGATGCCGAGACGTTTGCAGGTGCGGATAATTCGTAAGGCGATTTCTCCTCTGTTGGCAATCAGGACTTTTTTAAACAAATGTGAAGCACTCCTTTTTCATTAAGTTAACTTGAGCTCTTCAATCGTTTTTTCCCGCAACTTGAATTTCTGAATTTTTCCTGAGGCTGTCATTGGATATTCATCTGTAAACAAAACATACCTGGGGACTTTATAGCGGGCGATATGTTCTTTGCAAAAGGTTCTGATGTCTTCTGCGGAAGCGGTTTGTCCGTCTTTGAGCCTGATCCACGCCGCGGCCTCTTCTCCGTATTTCGGATCAGGAACGCCGACGACCTGAACGTCTGCTACCGCGGGATGCCGATATAACATTTCCTCAATCTCGCGCGGATAGATATTTTCGCCGCCCCTGATCAGCATGTCTTTCAGACGGCCCGTGATTTTGCAGTACCCGTCCTCGTCCATGACCGCCAAATCACCGGTATGCAGCCAGCCGTCTTTGTCTATCGCTTCTTCGGTCGCTTCTTGATTTTTATAATAGCCTTTCATGACATGATATCCGCGGGTGCAGAGCTCTCCTTGTTCGCCCCGGGCGGCTTCTTGGGATGTTCCGGGCCGAACGATTCTGACTTCGATATGGGGAAGCGCGCGCCCCGCTGTTTCCACTCTTCTTTCAAACGGATCATCTGTTCTTGTCTGCGTAATGACAGGTGATGCTTCGGTCTGTCCGTAGGCAATGGTAATGTCAGTCATCCCCATTTTGCCGATCACTTCTCTCATGACTTCCGCCGGGCATGGCGAGCCTGCCATAATCCCGGTTCGGACGTGGGAAAGATCATATTCAGAAAAACGGCTGTCATTTAGGAGGGCGATAAACATCGTCGGTACACCGTGCAGAGCCGTGCAGGCTTCTTGCTCCACCGTTTTCAGAACGGCCGGCGGAGAAAACTGTTCGATCGGAATCATCGCCGCACCCGCGGAAACACATGCCAGCACGCCGAGCACGCACCCAAAGCAGTGGAAAAACGGCACGGGAATACATAAACGGTCACATGAAGTAAGCTTCATGCATTCTGCGATATTGGCCGCGTTATTTACGATATTAAAATGTGAGAGCATGACGCCTTTCGGAAATCCGGTCGTACCTGATGTATATTGCATATGAATGCAATCATCCTTTTTCAGGCTGTCCATCCTTCCGTCAAGCGCTGCATCCGTTACAGACTCGGCATTATCCAGCAATGAATCCCAACGGTGCATCCCGGGCAGGCTTTTATCACCGATATATAACACCGTCCTTAAAAAGGGATAACGTTTCGAACGCAGCCTGCCGCGCTCACAAGTTTTCAGCTCCGGAATTAGCTTATTCACCATCTCAACATAAGATGTCTGCCGGTAGGAATCCATGATTATCAAGGCCGAGACGTCTGAATGCGCCAGCAGATAATCGAGCTCTGCGATTTGAAAATTGGTATTAATGGTGACCAGAACGGCGCCGATTTTCGCCGTTGCAAATTGCGCCGCGAGCCATTCCGGAATGTTGGATGCCCATATGGCAACATGATCTCCTTTTTCAACTCCCAGCTTCATCAGCCCTTTTGCGGTTTGCCGGCATAACCGGTCAAACTCGGCATACGTATAACGAAGGCCGCGCTCAGGGTAAACAACCGCTTCACGATCCGGAAAAAGCTCCGCGGTCCGCTCAAGCAGCTTTCCGGCTGTTAAATGGATAAGTTCAGCCATATGACCTGCCCCCCTTCCATCCCTGTCTTAGTAAACGTTTTCATTTCACTTCAAAAGCTGTCTTGCGATGACCATTCTTTGAATTTCTGACGTTCCTTCGCCAATCTCCATCAGCTTTGCGTCACGAAGCATACGTTCGACGCCGCATTCCTTCATATAACCGGAACCGCCATGAATTTGGATGGCCTGAAGGCATGTTCTGACGGCCATTTCTGAAGCATAAAGCTTGGCGAATGCAGCTTCTTTCGTAAATGGCAGGTTTTGATCCTTCAGCCATGCCGCTTTAAGCACCATCTGTTTGGCAAGGTCAATTTCCATCGCCATATCGGCCAGCTTAAATTGAATGGCTTGAAATGACGATATCGGACTGCCGAACTGCTTGCGTTCCTTCGCATATGACAGCGATGCCTCCAGTGCGCCTTGAGCGATACCGACAGCCAGTGCCGCAATCGAGATCCGCCCGCCGTCTAATGTATATAAAAATTGTTTAAAACCTTTTTCAGGATCACCGAGCAGGTTATCGGCAGGCACCCTGACATCCTCCAGCACAAGTTCGGCCGTATCCGACCCTCTCACACCCATCTTGTCGTACGGATTTGTGATCGTAAATCCCGGTGTGTCTGTCGGGACGATGAGAGCTGAAATGATCGGTTTTCCGGCGGAGTTCTTTCCCGTAACGGCGGTGACAATGACCGTGCGGGCGTAATTTGCGTTTGTGATCCAGCATTTCTCTCCGTTTATCACATAGTCATCGCCCTTTTTCTCGGCTTTTGTCTGGGTTCCGCCGGCATCGGAACCGGCATTCGGCTCTGTCAGCCCGAATGATCCGAGCGCTTTTCCCGAAGCAAGCGGAATAAGATGTTCTTGCTTTTGTTGGTCAGTACCGAAATAGTATAATGGGCTTGCGCCGAGTGACACGGCCGCCGCGTAGCTCAGCCCCGTGCTGCCGCAGGCTTTTCCGATTTCTTCGACCGCTGCTGCATATGAAATGGTGTCACCGCCCGCCCCGCCGTATTCTTCCGGAAACGGAATTCCGAGCAGCCCGAGTTCGCCTATTTTTTTAAATGTGTCTATCGGGAAGACGGCCGATTGATCAACCTCATGGGCTTTCGGGGCAATTTCATTTTTGGCGAAATCTCTGACCATTTCGCGCACCATCTGCTGTTCTTTTGTCAGTTGAAAATTCATTAACCTTCCTCCTTCTGCTGCTTTCTACATTTTATTAATGGGGGTCTTTATTCATTCCATCCAAATAAAGTCTGAACATTCGGACTCATCCGCTGCAAAAAAACTGACAGCGCCGCAACTGTCAGTTTTTTTAATAATGGCTATTTAATTGTCCGTTTTGCGGAGGGACGGCTCTCATGGTGAAGCCTGTCAACGGAAGTAACGAAATAGGTGCAGGCTTCTTTCGCCCGAATATCAGTATCTGAAAATGTCTGCGTCCGTGACGATGTTTTTCTGACTGTATCCACTAAATAAGGCTGCTTTCCCTTTTCTGCGCGGTAAATGGCGTAATAAGCCGTTTTTTTACCGTTGGATTTCGCATCTTCGATATAGAGTGTATGGCCGGAAGCATTCTTCTCCGCCCGTTTGACAGCCGGTTTTTTTAAAGCGGAATGTCCGAGCCAAGGCATCTCGGGAATTAATGCGGGCCGGCTGTACATGTCTTTGATCAAACGGTTTTTTACATCGAGCGGATTACGGTTTAAATCCTTTAAACTGAAATGCATGCTGCCTTTTATCCATGCTGATCCCCTGTTTAGAGTAATCTGCCTTCCGTATTCCCCCGGGTCGGCCCAGGCCGGATCAGCGTTGTTGTTGATTTTATAAGCTGCCTGCCCGATATATAAATGCACCGGCCGATTGTTCACTTCTTTTCCCCACCAATCCGCTAAGACGTCATATGCCGCCGCTTTAAATCCGATGCTCCAGTAAATTTGCGGTGCGATGTAATCAATGTATCCTTTTTGGATCCATTCTCTCGTATCAGCATATAAATCATCATAGTTCCGCACCCCTGCGGCCGTTTCGGAGCCTGTCGGGTCATCTGCGGCATTTCTCCATACGCCGAACGGGCTGATTCCGAATTTGACATAAGGTTTTTCTCGTTTGATGGTTTGGTTGATTTCTTTTACAAGCCGGTTGACGTTATCCCTGCGCCAGTCATCAACTGATGCAAAGTGAGCTTTTCCGTACCGTTCGTATTCCGCCTGATCGGGGAATTCCTGTCCGGCAATTTTATAAGGATAAAAATAATCATCCATATGAACCGCATCAATGTCATAACGGCTGACCACCTCTTTGATTCCATCCGTTATAAATTGTCTTACTTCCGGAATGCCCGGATTATAGTACAGCTGTTTTCCGTATGCAGCGACCCAGTCCGGATGCGAACGCGCGGGATGATCATCTGAAAGCGCATTCAAATTTGTGTGATTCATCGTGATCCGGTAAGGATTGAACCAAGCGTGAAATTCAAGATTCCGTTTATGTGTCTCTTCAACTAAAAAAGCAAGCGGATCGTAGCCGGGATTTTTGCCTTGTGTTCCTGTCAGATACTCTGACCAAGGCCCGTAATCTGATGGATAAAAAGCATCAGCCGCAGGCTTAATTTGGACGATAACGGCGTTCATTCCCATCTCCTGAACGTCATCCAGCAGCTTGCTGTATTCTCTTTTTTGCTCTTCCGGTGACAGCCCTTTTTTAGAGGGCCAGTCGATATTGGTGACAGACGCGATCCATACGGCTCTCATTTCTCTCTCCGGCTGAGTGCCGCTTGCTTGTGCGGATGCTGAGAATGTAAAGATGCCGGCTGTCAGTACAACGGCCAAAAACCATATCATGCTAAAACGGCAGCTTTTCATGTTTTTCCCCCTCTCTGCTTTACGGTATTCCGAAGCATTCCGGGCGGTGAATCAGAAAGCCTGCTTTGCTCCTCTCAGCCTAAAAAGGAAAGAAAAAAGTCCTAAAGCGAATCAAAACGCTTCAGGACTTTTTATGTTTCATAGCGGCGAGCACGTCAATGACCTTCGTTCCGACGCCGACACACGTTTCAAGAATGGCCTGTGCTCCGGCGATGGACAAAATGAAAATAACCGGATGTGCATAGCGGGGCCAGACCAAGTAGCAGATGCCGATCAATATGGCGCACCAGACGCCCGCACACCAATAACATTGCAGCATATAACCGAATGCGGAGGAAGGGACTTTTTTTTGGACGGCGCGCCCGTTTTGATCGACGGTTTTTTCTTGCTTTATAAAGGGTTTTCTTATGAATTCCGTAATCTTATCAAATACGATCAAATGGGTCAGCCGGTAGCTGGCAAGAATGATCATTACATACGTAAGCCAAGATAGGTTCGTCATGTCAAAGCCTCCAAAAAAACTGGTTTGATTCCCCTATCTTGCCCTCTGTCATACTGAACCATTCTGCCGGATGTTACAGATTCCGCGCCAAGCGTCTTCCGCTGTTTGCAATGATGTCCAGTATGACCTCAGCATTCTGCTGTGCAAAGGCGGGTTCAAACATATCTTTATGGGCGCCCCCGCCTTGATATTCCTGATAGAGTCCCGTTGTGGCGCCTTCCCATTTCATCGGCTCGGTCTTATCACTGTGCTCTTCCTTTATGCCGGCCTCGATAAAATGGAGGTTTGCCGCGATTTGGCCGTCATTTATCAGTTCCGCCCAGTACGTTTGATAGCGCTCTGTTTTTCGGATGACCGCTTCCCTGACGGCTTCCGGGACATTTTCGGCTGTTGCGTTTGTTGGCTGCGGCGGCAATGTGTCAAGCTTTCTGTACGCGTCTGCGATAATGACGTCGCTGATTTCTAAGCCGCGCTTTTCCATCGCTTTTGCCGCCTCGAATGCCGTATTGCCGCCTGCCGAATATCCGAAGAGTATATAAGGGCCTTCCGGCTGGATTTCCAGCATTTTATCAATGTATTGTTCCATTCTGCTGTCTTCTTCAATAAAGTTAAAACCGTACACAGCAGCCCGTCCATTTAATGCCGCCGCAAGATCTTTAAAGAAAATGCCGAAACCTGAGATAGGCGGAAAACAGAAAAGATTGCGGCCTTTCGACTGGTTCAGTCTGCTGATATGCTGCTCTGCAGCTTCTGTCAGTGTGTTTGAATACAGCTTTTCAGCCAATTGTTCAATTGTCGGATATTCAAATATCATTTCAATCGGCACATCCATCTGCTGCCTGGTCTTCAGCTGATGAATCACTTGCAATGCTTTCAAAGAATGGCCGCCCAGCTCAAAGAAGTCATCCTGTATGCCCAGCTCCCTGTAGCCGAGGATCGGCGTCCAAATGTCGATCAGCTCACGCTCTACCCAGTTTCGTGGCGGAACGGCTTTTGATGACGTTTTTTTCCGTTCTGGCGCAGGCAGCCCGCGACGGTCCACTTTGCCGTTTGCGGTAAGCGGCATACGGTCAAGCTTCATCACATACTGAGGAATCATATAGTCGGGAAGCGACCTGGCCAACAGGGATCGAATGGCTCTTTCTTCAACATGTGCGCCTGTATAATACGCACAAAGGATTGCTTCTTGTCCTTCTTTTGCTACGATGACTGCCGATTCCCTGATTCCATCGATTTCAGTCAAGCGTGCTTCGATTTCGGCCGGCTCGATCCGCTTCCCGCGAATCTTGAATTGACGGTCGATACGGCTGATGTATCCGATGCTTCCATCAGGCAGCCAGTGTGCCAAGTCGCCTGTTTTGTAGATCTTTTCTTCAGGATGAACCGGGTGGCTGACAAATGCTTCACTTGTTAAGTCAGGCCTGTTTAAATAGCCTTTGGCAACCCCGTCACCGCCGACACAAAGCTCACCGGGCACGCCGATCGGCGCAAGTCCGCCATTTTTATCAATGATATACGCGGTTGAATTGCTGATCGGTTTTCCGATCGGGATCGGCTGAGAAAAATCGTGCCTGATTTCGTAAAAGGTGGAAAACGTCGTATTTTCCGTCGGTCCGTATATGTTATAAAGGCTGAGATTCGGACAGCGGTGTCTGACCTTATTGATGAGCGCCGGGGACAATGCTTCTCCGCCGACATATAAGGTGTGCAACCCAGAAAACATCTCCGGATCTGCCTGGGCGAACTGGTTAAAGAGCGCCGTCGTCAAAAACAGAATCGTAATACGGTTGGAAGAAAGATAATTGCCGAACCTCTCAGGGGCAAGCATTGTCGAGCGGTCAACCACATGAAGACATGCTCCGTTCAAAAGCGCTCCGAAGATTTCAAACGTCACTGCATCAAAACCGATGGACCCTGTCAGAATGAGACGGTCCGACATGCCAGCCGACGTGTAATTGCTGTTTGACACGAGCGATACGACGTTTCGGTTGGAAATCATCACGCCCTTCGGTTTTCCTGTTGAACCGGATGTATACATAATATAGGCAAGGTCATCAGGTGCTGTATCGGTATTCAGTTTTCCCGCATCAGGTGTTTGTTTTTCAGCTGCAGCCGGGATAGAGATGATGTGAGAAAAGTCAATGTCAGTCTCAATTCCTTTTTGTACCGTTAACAGCTGTGCTCCGCTCTCAGTGAGCATATCGGCGATCCTGTCGGTTGGCAGTTCTGCATCAAGAGGAAGGTACGTCCCTCCCGCTTTCAATACAGCGAGAACAGCGATGACAAATTCCGGTGAGCGTTCGGCCAGAATCCCGGCAATTCCCTTTGGCGCCAGACCGTTTTCCAGCAGGGTGCGGGCGAATGCAGTTGACCGTTCATCGAGCTCCCGGTACGTCATCGTCAGCCCGCCGGCGTGAAGCGCCTGATGGTCCGGGGTTTTCTTCACCTGTCGGCTGAACAGGCTGATGATGCTTTCATTTCTTTCATAAGTTGTTTTCGTGTCATTAAATTCGCCGATTATTCTTGATTTTTCCTTTTGTCCGAGCATCGGAAGCCGATCAGCGGGAACATCGGGATTGAAGGCGGCGCCGCGCAGAGCTTCTTCCAAGTGTCCTTTTACGCTCTCTATCCATACTTCATCATAAACGTTCGCATTGTAGCTGAATTTGATGAGCAGCTCATCGCCAGGCGCTATGATGAGGTTAAAATCGTAGCCCGATTGTTCCGAAACGTTGACATTCCCGATCCGGAACGGTGCATCCGATTCCTTTTCCGCGTCTTTCATCTGCTGCTGAATCGGATAATTTTCAAACACGATAATATGGTCGATTAAATCCTGTTTCAGCTCAGTCTGCGATTGGATGTCAGCAAGCGGATGATAGCTGAACGCCTCTGAATCAAGCATTTCTTTCTGCAAGCGGCCCAGCAGTTCTCTAAAGCTTTCGTCACCCGTTTTAATGCGTACCGGAACGGTATTGATAAACAACCCGATCATGCTTTCCACGCCGTCAATGACGGAAGGCCGCCCTGATACGACGGCGCCGAATACGGCATCGTCCGTCCGGTTGTAGCGCTGCAGCATCAGGCCCCATACAGTCTGCATAAGAACCGCGAGCGTAGCGCCCTCTTCTTTGGCGATGGTTTTCAGCTTGTCCGTCAGGTTTTGATCTATAGAAAACAGCAGCTCTTCCTTGCGGTAGCCTTTTTCCTGGGGACGGGCCGATATTTTCGGGAGTCCTGAGGGTGTCTCGCAGCCTGCTAAATATCCTTTCCAATACTCAGAAGCCGCGTCTTTGTCCTGATCAGTCAGCCATGTAATATAAGTGCTGTAAGGCTTTGCGGGTGCCAGTGTGACGGGTGAGCCTGATTCAATCGCCCGGTACATATGCATGAATTCCTGAAGGACGATGCCGAGGCACCAGCCGTCCATAAGGATGTGATGGTGGCTCCAGACGCATACATATTTTTCGTCAGCCGTTTTAAACAAAGAAACACGCATCAGCATATCCTTTTGCAAGTCAAAGCCTTTTAAGCGGTCACGTTCCTTAAATCGCTGTAAATAGATGCTCTGTTCCGCTTCGTCCAAATGTGTAAGATCTTCGCGGTACAGCCGGAATTCCCGCTCACGCAGCACAACTTGGCGGGGGCCGTTCAGCTGAGCGACATGAGGTAAAAAAACCGTTCTGAAAATATCGTGGCGGCTGATGACAGACTGTACGCTTTGCTCAAACAATTCCGGACGAAGCCGGCCTTTTATGGTGAAGACGGATTGCTCGATATATGCAGCCCCCTCCTTTTGCAGAAAGGAATGAAAAAGCATTCCTTCCTGCATTCGGCTGAGGGGATAAATATTTTGGATATTTTTTGTTTTGTCCATGTGTTCCTCCCGCTCGGTTTAGTGGAAGCTGAGTAAGTCGGCAATATCCTGCAATGCTTCCTCAGTCAGCTCCCGATCATCAAAGTCACTGACGGTCTTCTCCGTATCGGTTTTGCTGAGGCAGTGTTCCGACAGTTTCAGGAGATAATACCGGCAGCTTTCGGACAGCCGTTCGATCGTATCTTGCCGGAAGCGCTCCGTTTCATAGGAAATACTGACGGTCATCCGGCCTTTTGCCGCAATCGCGCTGATTTCAAGTGACTGCTCCCGTTTCCATGTATCTGTCACATCATCTCCGCCTCCCAAAGGAGAAAACTGAAACGCGTCAGGCTGTTCCGTTTCTGCCGGGTTCCCGCCGGGCGCATCGAATTGTCCGAGATAATTAAAGCTGATCTCCGGTGCTTTCCCGAAAGTCATTCCGGCAAGCTTCGGCGGTGTTAAATATTTGAGGACGCCGTATCCGTTCCCTTTATCCGGAATGCGCCGCAATGTGTCTTTGACGGTTTTCAATGTGCGAATTTCATATTCTTCAAGAGGTTCATAAGCTCCGCTCCGGAAAAGCACCGGGTAAATGGAAGTGAACCACCCCACTGTCCTGCTGATGTCCGCACCTGCCTGCTCCGATTGGCGTCCGTGTCCTTCAAGGGCGATTTTCAAAGCGTGCCGCGGCGACCATTTCTGAACAGCGAGCACGGCGGAAGCCAAAAGCACATCTTGCGTATCCGTATTGTAGGCGCTGTGCACATCTTTCAACAGGGCGTCCGTTTCACTTTCTGTCAGAGTGAAGGATACCGTGTTCCGTTTTTTTGCAGGAGTTTGAGATAAATCTGCCTGTTCGTAAGGAAGACTTTCTGTTTCATAGTGTTCAATCTCCCGCCAATACTCCGCCTGCTGAAGAAGCTGTTTACTTTCGGCATAATCGGCCAGCTGCTCCGTATATGTTTTGAATGACATGGTTTTCTGAGGGAGTTTGATTTCCTGTCCAGAGATGGCCTGTTCATAAGCAGAAGCCAAGTCTTCCAATAAAATCCGCCATGATATCCCGTCGACAGCGAGATGATGGACCGTCAGAAACAAGTAATCTTCTGCTTCAGAGCGGAACAGCCCCGCCTGTACCAGCGGCCCGTTCTCTAAATCCATGTTTCTCTGAAGCTCTGCGACGCGGCGTTTTACAAAACGTTCCTTCTCATGCTCATCGCCTTCCATTTCTAATATGGTCAGGCTGTAAAGCTGCTCATCTGCGAGGTCAGCCGGTCTGTTGAAGAGGAGAAGACCTTTCTCTTCGTCTTTTATGCAGACAAGGCGCAAGGCATCATGATGTACGGTAATGGCTTTTAACGTTTTCCTCAGAGCCCCTTCATCTATTGAATTTGCTCTCGTCAGCATGACGGACTGGTTAAAATGATTTGCTTCCTTCATGTCTTGTGTGAAGAACCATTTGTGAATCGGCGACCACTTCACTTCTCCTTCTGCAGGAGCTTGGCTGACCGGCTGCCGCTCTGTACGGACATAAGGCGCCAGCTCCCTAATTGTCGGCCGGCTGAAAATATCTTTTACGGCGATCTGTTTTCCTGCCTGATGTAATCGGGCTGATACTTGCAGGGCTTTGATGGAATCGCCGCCCAGTTCAAAAAATGATTGATCCGCGGCAATGTTTTCAGTTCCGAGCACTTCGCTCCAAATCGCGGAAAGCTCTTTTTCCATGTCGCTTTCAGGCTCGGTAAATGCCCGTCCGGTGTGCGCTTTTTTCCGCGGCTCAGGAAGCGCACGGCGGTCAAGCTTCCCGTTCGGTGTGACAGGCAGGGCTTCAAGTGTTTCAAAGAACGCCGGCACCATATAAGCGGGCATTTCATTTCTGAGCGCCTGCTGCACGGTTTCACTTTCTGTTCCTTCTTCTGTCACGATATAAGCGCATAGTTCCGTTTGGCCTGCTGATGCGGGCAGAGCGGTGACGGCTGCTTCTTTGACACCTTTTATGCCTGTTAAGGCGGATTCAATTTCTTTCAGTTCCACCCGGTAGCCTCTGATTTTGACTTGCTCGTCCATTCGGCCGATATATTGCAGCGTGCCGTCCGGCAGCCATTTTGCCAGGTCGCCCGTGCGGTACATGCGCCGGTTCTTCTGGAACGGGTCTTGGACAAAGGCTCGGGCCGTTTGCTTAGGAAGATTGCGGTACCCTCTTGCAAGGCCGGAACCCGAAATGCAAAGTTCTCCCGTTACACCGATCGGCTGCGGATGATCTCCGTTTAAAATATAAACGTGTGAATGCTCAATCGGACGGCCGATCGTGATGTTCTCACTTTGTTCTATATGTCTTGCCGCTGTAGTGGCGACGCTGTTTTCCGTCGGGCCGTACTCATTGGCAAGCTCCGTGTGTGGACAAACTGATAAACTGCGGCTGATAATGTTTTGGTCGACGGCTTCTCCGGCTAATGTGACAATTCTGAGAGACTCTGCATCCCCCGGCTCCAGTACGTCAAGCAGTGTACGGTACAGTACGGGAACAATGATCATGTGAGTGATGCGGTAAGATGCAAGATAGTGTTTAATAGCAAGAATATCTCTTGCTTCATCTTCGGCTAAAACGGCCGCTTTCGCACCGGAAATCAGCGGTGTGAACATGCTTGTTACAAACCCGTCAAATGAAAATGAAAAGAGCTGAAGAATCGTATCTTTCTCATTCAGATCATAAAATCCGCTTCGCCATTGAAGGGTTTGGCTGACGGATCGATGTTCGACCATAACCCCTTTCGGCCTGCCTGTCGTTCCCGATGTATAAATGATGTAAGCCAAATCTTCCGGTCCTGATAATGACTGGACCGGCGAAGCATCCTGTTCTTGGATATCCTCCAGTGCGAGCACTTCACCGTTAAAACGATCAGGCACTTGTTCTATCGCACCGTGTGCGGTAAGGAGAAGCGCTGTGCCGCTGTCTGAGATGATATATTGCTTGCGTTCCTCCGGATATTCAGGATCTATCGGGACGTAGGCTCCTCCGGCTTTCCAAACCCCGAAGACTGCCGCTACTTGTTCCGGCGATCTTGGTATCACAATGCCGACGGCTGCATCAGGTCCGATCTGCCGTTTTTGCAGGGCTCTGGCGATTTTATTCGACCAGTCATCTAATTCTTTGTATGTGATCAATGTTTCCCCGCTGATAAGGGCCGCGGCATCAGGTGTTTTTCGCGCCTGGGTGATGAACAGTTCATGAACTGTTTTTTCAGGCAGCTGTTGATCCGTCATGCCGTTAAAGTCCGAAAGAATCCGGTTCCGTTCCGGAGCAGTCAGCATGCTGATCGCTTGTAAAGAAGTTTCCGGTTCACGGACAATGTGTTCAAGCATCGTCATAAAGTGGGAAGCCCAGCGCTGCATTGTTTCTCTCCGGAATAAAGACGCTGCATATTCAAACAGAAAATGAATCTGTCCCCCGCCTTCAGAAGCCTGCAAAGTGACATCAAATTTGGAAACCGGACGGGACACGTCCGCAGGCTGAATATGCAAACCGTCCAACAGCAGTTCCTCATGCTCTATATTCTGGACGACAAGCATGGCGTCAAACAGCGGATTGCGGCTTGTGTCCCGCTGCACGCCGATCCGTTCCACAAGCTCTTCAAACGGGTAGTCCTGATGCTCATACGCTTCAAGCGCGGCTTGGCGGACTTCCGTCAAGTAATCGGTAAACCGTTTGTCTCCTTTCGGCTCCGTTCTGATGGCCAGCGTGTTGACGAACATGCCGAGAATCGGTTCAAGGTCTTTGTGCGGACGCCCGGCAATCGGGGAGCCGACGATGATGTCTTCCTGCCCGCTCAATCTCGCGAGTAACGTATTGTACGCGGCGAGAAGCACCATATACAAAGTGGAGCCGTGATCCCGGGCGATGCGGTGAAGGCCGGATGCCGTTTCAGCGTCAAGCGCGCACGATACGCTGCCGCCCGCAAAGCTTCTGACAGCCGGACGGGGCTTGTCAGCCGGAAGCTCAAGCACCGGAAGCTCTCCTTCAAGCCGCTTCAGCCAATAAGCTTCCTGCTTCTGGTACCCTTCTTTCTCCTGAAATGACCGCTGCCAGACGGCATAGTCTTTATATTGAAGGCGCATCGGCGCAAGCGAACGGCCTGCGTACAGCTCGCCGAATTCTTTAATCAAGGTGTTGACGGACACACCGTCAGAAATAATATGATGCATATCCGTTAATAAAAGATGACGTTCGTCTGATTCTTTCACGAGGGCCGCACGGAAGAGCGGCGCTTCCTCCAGACAAAACGGCCGGACGAATGCGTCAGCTGACTCGGCCTCATCCAGCTGAAACGGCACGCTGTCATGGATGCGCTGCACCGGTTCGCCGTCAGGCCCCGTTTCAAAGGACGTTCTGAGCGACTCATGCCGCTCAACAAGCTGCCGGAACGTCTCCTCCAGCCGGCCGCGGTCAAGCGGGCCCGTCAGTTCCAGCACAGCCGGCATATTGTAGCCGACACCGCCGTCTTCAAGCTGCTGGAGCACATACATCCGTTTCTGCGCCGAAGACACCGGGTAGGTGTCCTGTGTTTGCGCAGGCTGAATCGCTTCATACGGGCTTTCTTCCAAGTCCTGAATAACCGAAGCGAGCTCTTCCACCGTCGGCCGGGCGAAGATGTCCTGTAACGGCACCTGAACACCGAACTCTTTGGCGATGCGGGAGACGAGAGCCGTCGCTTTTAACGAATGGCCGCCCCGCTCAAAAAAGTGATCCCGGATGCCGACGGGGCCGTTTTTCAGCACCTCTTCCCAAAGGGCGCAAAGCTTCATTTCCGTGACGTTCCGCGGGGCGGTGTACGCTTGTCTGTCTGCCGCTCCGTCGGGAGCCGGCAGCGCGCGGCGGTCAAGTTTTCCGCTCGGCGTGACCGGCCATTCGCTCATCTCTATAAACTGAGCCGGCATCATGTAGGCCGGAAGGCGTGTCGCAAGCTCCGCCCGCACATCATCACTTTCCCGTCCTTCGATATAGGCGTAAAGCGCGGTTTCGCCGTGTTCGTTCCGGGCGGTGACCGCGGCCTCACGAACGCCGTCGATGCGCCGGATCGCCGCTTCGATTTCCCCCGGTTCAATCCGGTAGCCGCGGACTTTCACCTGTCCGTCTGAACGTCCGAGCCATTCGACTAGGCCGTCTTCTGTCCAGCGTGCGATATCGCCCGTCTGATACATGCGTTCTCCCGGGTAAAACGGATCATTGAGAAAGCGCTCCTCCGTCAGCTCAGGCCGGTTCAGATAGCCCCGAGCCACCCCTGTCCCCGCGATGTACAGCTCTCCGATACAGCCCGGCGGCAGAAGCTGTTTCTTTTGATTTAAAATATAAAGCCGCATGTTATGCCCGGAAATGCCGATCGGAACATTGTGAAATTCTTTTCCTTGCGGCAAATCAAAGTACGCCGCTTCTACTGTCGCTTCCGTCGGACCGTAGGAATTTGTCAATTCCGTTCCCGCAAGAAGGTCATGAAAACG
Source organism: Bacillus sp. FSL K6-2865 (assembly GCF_040311405.1). Taxonomy (NCBI): domain Bacteria; kingdom Bacillati; phylum Bacillota; class Bacilli; order Caryophanales; family Bacillaceae; genus Bacillus; species Bacillus sp. FSL K6-2865. Next base: position 2,127,486 of record NZ_CP152036.1, read on the forward strand.
GGAAACCAGGTGCGGGCCCAGTTGTTCGCCGCCGGCAAAAACCCTTTTTAAGCAGGTTTTTTTGATCGGCTGTTTTCTGGAATTTATATATTCCAAGAAAGCATGAAGCATGGATGGCACAAAATGAGCCGCCGTTATGCGGTTATTCTCCAATGCGTTCAGTATCATTTCAGGGTCTTTCTCGCCGCCTTGCGGAAGGAGGAAAACAGAAGCTCCCGCGATCGGCCACCAAAACAGCTCCCAAATCGAAGCGTCGAAAGAGTATGATGTTTTATGCAAAATGATGTCAGAATCACTTAATCCATAACGCGTTTGCAGTGAGTATAAAAAGTTTACGGCTGACCGATGTTCAACCTGCACGCCTTTTGGGCGTCCCGTAGAACCGGATGTATAGATGATATAAGCCAATGAATCAGGTTTTACCGGAACGTTAGGGTTGGCCGCAGCTTCAGGGTTTCCTGTTTGTCCGCTTTTCAGAGAGATCGTTTCTCCCTCAAAAAGATCTGGTGCGAAAAGTTCTGGTTCTGCCAGTAAGAATTTCACGCCGCTGTCTTTCAGTAAAAAGCGAATCCGCTCTTCCGGGTAATCCGGATCAATCGGCAGATATGCACCGCCTGCTTTTAAGACAGCGTAAATGCCGATCATCATGTCAGGAGAACGTCGGCCCATAATGGCAGTTTTATCCTCCAGCCTTATCCCGCGCTTGATCAGCTGGTGCGCAAGCTCGTTTGCCCTTTCGTTCAGTTCCTGATACGTAATCGAAATGTCATCAGTTAAAATTGCCGGACGGTCCGGCGTTTTTTCCGCCTGCTGTTCCAGCAGATCATGAAGAGACTGATGAAGCGGAAACGCTGTTTTCTGCAAGGGGCTGAAATCTTGAAGCAGAGACGCTTCTTCTTTTTCTGTCAAAACAGAAATATCGTCTAATTCCAGGCCCGGATCAGCCGCGGCGTTTTCGGCAAGTGTCGTAAAAAATCCCGCCCATTTTTGAATCGTTTTTCTCTTAAACAAATCGGTGCTGTATTCAAACTGGCAGTATAATTCACCGGCGTTTTCAGAGATGTACAGCGATAAGTCAAATTTAGAAATCGGCAGGCTGACGTCTGCCGGCTGCAGTTCAAGTCCGGCTGCCCTAAGCTTCTGCTGTTCCATATTTTGCAGCGCAAATGTTGTGTCAAACAGCGGATTTCGGGACATGTCACGCGGCACACCGAGCTTATCGACGAGCTCTTCTAACGGGTAATCCTGATGTTCGTAAGCCTCAAGCGCTGTTTGGCGAATTTCCTTTAAATATTCTTTGAATGTCATGCTTCCGTCGGGACGCGTCCTGAAAGCAAGCGTATTGACAAACATGCCCAGAACGGCGTCAAGGTCGGCATGAGGCCTTCCTGCAATCGGAGACCCGACAATCATATCTTCCTGTCCGCTTAAACGGGCTAACAGAACTGTGTACACACCAAGCAGCGTCATATACAGTGTGCATTTGTTTTCTTTCGCCAGCTTTTTCAACTGAGCTGTATGTTTTTCATTGATGACAAATGACACCCTGTCTCCGGAAAAGCTCCGCACCGGGGGACGCGGCTTATCAGCCGGCAATTCAAGCACGGGAATCTCACCGGCAAGCCGGTTCAGCCAGTACTCCTCTTGTTTCCGATATGCGGCGCCCGCCATAAATGATTGCTGCCAGACGGCATAATCTTTGTATTGAATCCGTAACGGCGGCAGACTTCTCTCAGCATACAGCTCACTGAATTCACGTATCAAAAGATTGACGGATACGCCGTCTGAAATAATATGATGCATGTCAGCTAAAAGCAGATGCCGGTCTTTTTCTATTTGGACAAATCCCGCCCGGAAAAGGGGCGCTTTGCCGAGATCGAACGGCCGGATAAACGCTTCGGCTGATTGTTCTTTTGTAAATGCAAACGGCACGTCGTCATGAATCCTCTGCACGGGCAGGCCGTTTTTTTCTTCAAAGGACGTTCTGAGCGGTTCGTGCCGCCGGATCAGATCCTTGAACACGACTTCCATCCTGTCTCGGTCAAACGGCCCCTTCACCTCTAAAACGGCTGGAATGTTATAGCTGACACCGCCATTTTCAAGCTGGTGAAGGACGTACATCCGTTTTTGGGCGGATGAGACAGGATATGTTTCTTTCATTTCTGTCTTTTCTATGGATGCGAACGGGTTCTCTTCTGCTTCACTGATGATTTTGGCGAGTTCTTCTACAGTCGGATGGCTGAAGACATCGCTCAGCGGGATTTGCACACTGCACTCTTTAGCTATTTTTGCAACGAGTGCCGTCGCCTTTAATGAATGGCCGCCAAGCTCGAAAAAGTGATCGTGAACGCCGATCGGGCCGCTTTGAAGCACTTCTTCCCATATGCGGGTAAGCTTCAGCTCCGTCACATTCCGGGGAGCTGTATATTGACGGCCCGCTGCGTACGCCGAAGCTTCCGGAAGGGCCCGCTGATCGACTTTTCCGTTCGCAGTGAGCGGAATCGAGTCAACAAAAGCCCATTTGACCGGAATCATATAATCAGGCAGCTCTTTCGCCAAATCTCTTCGCAGCTGAGAAGGATCAGTCGCTTGTGAGACGCTGCAGTAGGCGCATAATTCATTTTCGCCCGACTCATTCGTTTGAATCAGAACAGCAGCTTCTTTCACGGCATGATGATTTGCCAGGACAGTTTCAATTTCCTTCGGTTCAATCCGGTACCCTCTGATCTTCACTTGATCATCTGTCCGGCCGATGTATTCAATTTGGCCGTCCGCACGCAGTCTTGCCAAATCTCCGGTCCGGTACATGACGGCGTCCGTTCTGAACGGATCCGGCAAAAATTTCTCTTCGGTCAGCGCCGGATTGTTCACATAGCCTCTTCCTGTATTCGCGCCGGAAATATACAATTCTCCCGCAATTCCGAGAGGCTGAAGCTGCCTATTTTTGCTGAGAATATACATCTTGTTATGATGGATCGGTTTCCCGATCGGCGGATGTTCAGGTATGTCATCTCCCGCAGAAATCGTATACGTTGAAACCACATGAGTTTCTGACGGGCCGTAATGATTATGCAGATGCATACCGTGTAAACGGAGCGTCTGCCTGAACAAACGCGAAACGGTCAGCTGCTCCCCGGCCGTAATGACATGCTTCACACAGCGGGGAAAAGACTGTGCATAACCTTCTTCATTGAAAAGCATTTTGACAAACGCAGTCGGGAAAAACACAACTTCCGTGTTGTGCTGATCAATAAACGAAAACAGCTGAGAAACGTCTCGTTTGATTGATTCCGGCACGATACAAAGGGTGCCGCCGCTCAAGAGTACTGAAAATAACTCCTGATAGCAGACGTCAAACGCAACAGATGCGTACTGCAGCACATTTGTGCAAAAATCAATGTCTGTGTTCGTCAATTGGTGAGAAAGCAGGTTGGCCATATTTTTATGTTCGAGCAGCACACCCTTCGGTTTCCCTGTCGTTCCCGATGTATAAATCATATAAAGGAGGTCGTCTGCCGTATTAATGGATTGCACATTGCTTCCGTCCGCTTCCGTCCCGGCGTCTTCTATGTATGTAACTTGCAGCGTTTGTTCCGCGGGCACTGACTGATGCCGCTCTGTTACAACATGGACGCAGCCGCTGTTTTCAATGACATATCGGATACGCTCCTTTGGACTGCCCGGATCTATCGGGACAAAGGCGCCGCCCGCTTTTATAATACCGAGAACAGCCGCCGCTAAAGAAGGGGAACGGCCGAGAATGACGCCTGCCGGTTCCTCCCGCTTTAATCCGCGCTTTTGCAGCAGGCGGGCCAGCTTATTAGCCGATTCGTTCAGCTCTTTGTACGTCACTGACTCACCTTCATACCGAATCGCGATTTGATCTGGTGTTTTTGCAACCTGCCGTTCAAACATTGCATGAACCGTGTCATATTCAGGCTTTTCGGTCTCTTCAGAAATCGGCGCAAGCAGCTGCGCTTTTTCCCCTGGAGTGATGATTGCAAGCTTGTCCGGCGTGATGTCCGGTTTGTCGAGAACTTGGGAGACGATATGTGCCAAATGGCCTTTGATATTTTCAATAAATTGGCGGTCATACACGCTTGAATCGTATCTCATTTTCAAATGAATCTCGTCACCCGGCGCCACCATCAGGTAAAAACTGTAGTTGGTTTCGTCTTCCATGCTGAAATCATGGATGTGAAAAAGGTCTTTCGTGTCCCCCTTGCTGTTCAGCACATCAAGCTCCTGTTCAACCGGATAATTCTCAAAGACAAGAATATGATCAATTAAGCCTTGTTTTACCTGTGAATTCGCCTGTATGTCATAAAGCGGGTGATAGCTGTAAGCCTGTCCTTTCAAAGCGTCCTTTTGCACGTTTTTGATCAGCTTTTGAAACGGGATGTTTGCCCCGCTGATCCGGACAGGCACGGTATTAATAAACAGGCCGATCATTCGCTCGATGCCTTCGATTTCAGACGGCCTTCCGGAAATGACAGAACCAAAAACCGCATCTTCTGTCTGGTTATACGCCTGAAGCAAAATGCCCCAGAGCGTGTGGAAAATGGTGCTCAGCGTGACCTCTTCTTTTACGGCCAGCTCTTTCAGCTTAGCCGTGTCCTCTTTTGAAAAGGAAAACGTCACTTCCTCTTGTCTGCTTTCGCCGGCTTTTTTCTGCTTCGGCAGAACAGTCTGCTGCTCAAAGCCTTCAAGGTACCGCTCCCAGTACGAAGCGGCTTTTTCTTTATCTTGCTCCATCAGCCACTTGATGTAGGTCCCGTACGGCACAGCGGGCTCAAGCGTTAACGGTGTCCGGCGGAGCCGCGAGGCGTATATCTGGAAGAACTCTTTCAGCACGATTCCGAGACACCAGCCATCCATAATGATGTGATGGAAACTCCATATGCACGTATATTCACATTCACCGGTTTGAAGCAGCGTCACCCGCATCAGCATGTCTTTTTGCAGATGAAATCCTTTCTTACGGTCTCTTCGTTTGGCTTCTTCAATATGCTTGATTTGATCAGCCTTGTTTAAATTGGTGAGATTTTCCTCAATGATGCTGACGTTCCGCTCTTTTAATACGACCTGCTGCGGCACTGACACGTTCTGGCTGATAAAGATCGTTCTGAAAATATCATGTCTTTCGAAAAGGGCATGAACGCTCTCTTCAAACACGCAGGTGTCAACCTTCCCCGTTATTGAAAAGGAGGCCTGCTCGGCGTAAGCCTGTGATTCCTTTTGCAGGAGGGAATGAAAAAGCATTCCTTCCTGCATATAAGACAGCGGATAAATATCCTGAATTGCATTCTTTTTTGTCATGTTATAATCTCCCCGTCGCCTTTTTCTACAGTTCCTCGACAAAACTCGCTATGCTGTCCAAATCATCAGATGTTAACGTTTTGCTGCTAAAATCACTAACGGTTTTTTCTGCTTCCTCTTTGCCGGTGCAGTGCGCCATAATATCACGCAAATATTGCTGTAAAGTTTGCAGCAGCTGTTCCATCGTTTCTTTGCGGAAGCGGCTCGGCGGATAGCTCAAACTGAAGTGAAGTTTGTTTTGTGCGGCCATCGCGCTCATTTCCACCGCTTGTTCCCGCTGCCATGTCGGCGTGATGTCGTGCCCGCTTGCAAGACCGGACAGACTGAACGTGTGCTGATCTTCTGTATCATTGAATTGCCCTAAATAGTTAAAGCTGATTTCAGGCGCTTGTCTGAAGCGGATTGTTTTTTGTTCAGGCGGTGTCATGTATTTTAAAATGCCGTAGCCTATTCCTTTATCCGGTATTCTTCCGAGTGTGTCTTTGACCGTTTTTACCGACGTTCCAAGCTCAGCGCCTGCTGTGTTCAAGTCAATGAGCACCGGATACATGGAGGTAAACCAGCCTACGGTGCGGCTGATGTCGAGCTCCGGCATGATGTGCTCTCTCCCGTGCCCTTCCATCGCGATGCGCAGTCTGCCGCCCCCTGTCCAGTCCCGTAAAGCCAAAGCTGCGGCAGTCACAAGAATATCTTGCGTATCGGTATGGTAGGCCCGGTTGACCTGCTGAAGCAAAACGGACGTTTCTTCTTCTGTAAGCGTAAAGCTTACCGTTTGCCGAATGCTGTCGGCTCCCGTCTGATGCTGCGGTTTTTCATAAGGAAGTTCGGCGGCTGTTTCTTCTTCAATAAAACGCCAATATTCTTCTTCACGCATCAGCTTGCTGCTTTTTGCGTATTCTGAAAGCCTTTCAGCGTATTGCTTAAACGAATCGGTTTTTGGCGGAAGCTGAACCGGCTGACCTTTTACGGCTTGAGTGTAAGCGGCTGATAAATCCTCCAGCAAAATACGCCATGACACTCCGTCAACCGCCAGGTGATGTATGGTGATGAATAAATAATCCCCGGACCGGGTTTTGAACCAGCCGGCTTTTAATAACGGGCCTTTTTCAATATCCATCCGCTGTTGGAGCGCAGCCACTTCAGTTTCTATTTCTCTTTCCCAAGTATCTGTCTCAGACAGATCCCAAATGTCCAAGCTGTACAGTTCATCTTTTTGAATACCGTGATTGATTTGTCTGAAACTTTCGTTTTCTGCACTGACGGTGATCCGGAGTGCATCATGATGAATGACAAGATGCTCCAAGGCTTCTTTGAGCGGCTGTTTATGCAATGCGTCAGAGCTGAACATCATGACGGACTGATTGAAATGATTTCTGTTTTCCATCCGCTGTGATAAAAACCAGTGCTGAACGGGTGTCCAAGGTATGTCTCCTTCCACCGGCCGCTGATCGATGACTCTTTCCGCTTTCCGGATAAGTGGCGCGAGCTCCTTAATGGACGGATGCCGGAATAAGTCGCTTGCCGTCATTTTCCACCCATAGCGTCCGAGTCGTGCGGAAACTTGCAGCGCTTTGATTGAATCGCCGCCCAACTCAAAAAATGAGTCCTCAATCCCGACTTGTTTTGTGCCGAGCACTTCCTGCCAGATCACGGAAAGCTGTTCTTCAAGCTCATTGCGGGGAGCTGTGTACGCGGTTTGAAGCGCGAGCTCCGGTTCGGGCAGATTTTTCCGATCCAATTTACCGTTCGGCGTAAGCGGCAGCTTCTCAAGTTCCATCATATAGGCCGGAACCATGTAATTCGGCAGTTGCTTAGACAGTGAAGAACGCACTTTTTCTGTATCCATGTCCGCATGCAGACTCATATATGCGATCAGTTCTTTATTGCCGGACTGCCCGGTTCTGACTGACACGGCAGCTTCTTTCACGCCGTCCAGGCTCCTCAGTGCGGCTTCAATCTCTCCCAGCTCCACCCGATAACCGCGGATTTTCACTTGATCATCCATCCGCCCGGCATATTCGATCGTTCCGTCCGGCAGCCAGCGGGCTAAATCTCCGGTGCGGTACATCCGTTCTCCGGGAACAAAAGGATTAGGGACAAATTTTTCTTCCGTCAGCTCAGGGCGGCCAAAATATCCTCTTGCCACACCGTCTCCGCCCGTGCACAATTCGCCGATGACGCCGATCGGCTGCGGTGTTCCCCTGCTGTTTATGATATATGCGGTTGAATTTCCGACAGGGCGCCCGATCGGGATTGAATGATCGTATGATTGTTCAATCAAAAAGCAAGTCGAGAACGTCGTGTTTTCAGTCGGTCCGTATCCATTCCATACTGAGAGATGCGGCAGCGCATTCCGAACCCGGTTTACATGGCTCGGGGACAGTGCTTCCCCGCCGATAATCAATCGGGATAATCCGGAAAACACGTGTTCATTTTGTTCTGATAAATGGTTGAACAGAGACGATGTCAGCCACAGTGTCGTAATGCCGTTTTGCTGTATAAATGTTTCCAGAACATCCGAGTCGAGATAGGTTTCCTGGTCACTTACATATAAAGAAGCGCCGTTTAAGAGCGGACCGAATATTTCAAATGTCGTAACGTCAAATCCTAATGATGAAGTAAACAACAGTCTATCTTCCGGCGTAAAATCGATATAATTGCTGTTTTTCACAAGGCGGATCACGCTTCGCTGTTCAATCATGACGCCTTTTGGCGCACCTGTTGACCCGGACGTATAAATCATGTAGGCCAATGATTCAGGTCCGCCGAGCGGTTCGGGATTTTCCGAACTCAAGCCGGCCTTTGTTTGAATATCCTCTATGAATAAACGTTTTCCTGAAAGCGGCAGACCGTCAAGTTTATCAGATTGGAGAAGAATATCAGCTTTACAGTCTTTAAGCATCCATTCAGCCCGTTCCCGCGGCACATCGTCACCAATAGGCAAGTAGGCGCCTCCCGCTTTTAATATTCCGAGGATTCCGGAAGCAAGCTCTGTTGTGCGGCCGGTTAATAATGCGACAACGCTTTCCGGACCGACGCCATTTGATCGGAGAGCCGCCGCTATTCTGTTAGCCCGTTCGTTCAGCTCACGGTATGTCAAGATTTGTCCATCATATACAACTGCCCGGGCATCGGGGGTTTCTTTTGCCTGACGCTCAAATAAACGGCTGATGGTTTCGTGTCTTGGGTAATCGCTTTTCGTCTGATTAAACTGATAAATGACGCAATTTGTTTCAGCATCATCCAGTACGTGAATGTCACCAAGCGGTATCGCTTGGTTTTCAATTACTTTTGTAAGAATACGAGTAAAATAAGAAAGCCATTTTTCAATTGTCTGTTTTTGATAGATATCTGTATTGAATTCAAAATCAAAGCTGATGGAACCGTCAGACCCTTCTGACGCGTAAAGCGTGGCATCAAACTTTGCGGTTTTATGACTTGTATCCGCAGCTTGAGCCAAATGCAGTTTATTTAACACCAGGGATTCACGCTCCATATTTTGGAGCACAAACATCACATCAAACAGCGGATTGCGACTCATGTCCCGCTGCACGCCGAGCCGTTCCACCAGCTCTTCAAACGGGTAGTCCTGATGCTCATACGCCTCAAGCGCAGCCTGGCGGACTTCCGCCAAATAATCGGTGAACCGTTTGTCCCCTTTCGGCTCCGTTCTGATGGCGAGCGTGTTGACGAACATGCCGAGAATCGGTTCAAGGTCTTTGTGCGGGCGCCCGGCAATCGGCGAGCCGACGATGATGTCTTCCTGCCCGCTCAATCTCGCGAGTAGCGTATTGTACGCGGCGAGAAGCACCATATACAAAGTGGAGCCGTGATCCCGGGTGATGCGGTGAAGGCCGGATGCCGTTTCAGCGTCAAGCGTGCACGATACGCTGCCGCCCGCAAAGCTTCTGACAGCCGGACGGGGCTTGTCAGCCGGAAGCTCAAGCACCGGAAGCTCTCCTTCTAGCCGCTTCAGCCAATAGGCTTCCTGCTTCTGATACCCTTCTTTCTCCTGAAATGACCGCTGCCAGACGGCATAGTCTTTATATTGGAGGCTCATCGGCGCAAGCGAACGGCCTGCGTACAGCTCGCCGAATTCTTTAATCAAGGTGTTGACGGACACACCGTCAGAAATAATATGATGCATATCCGTTAATAAAAGATGGCGTTCGCCCGATTCTTTCACGAGGGCCGCACGGAAGAGCGGCGCTTCCTCCAGACAAAACGGCCGGACGAATGCGTCAGCTGACTCGGCCTCATCGAGCTGAAACGGTACGCTGTCATGGATGCGCTGCACCGGTTCGCCGTCAGGCCCCGTTTCAAAGGACGTTCTGAGCGACTCGTGCCGCTCCACAAGCTGCCGGAACGTCTCCTCCAGCCGGACACGGTCAAGCGGGCCCGTCAGTTCCAGCACAGCCGGCATGTTGTAGCCGACACCGCCGTCTTCAAGCTGCTGGAGCACATACATCCGTTTCTGCGCCGAAGACACCGGATAGGTGTCCTGTGTTTGCGCAGGCTGAATCGCTTCATACGGGCTTTCTTCCAAGTCCTGAATGACCGAAGCGAGCTCTTCCACCGTCGGCCGGGCGAAGATGTCCTGTAACGGCACCTGAACACCGAATTCTTTGGCGATGCGGGAGACGAGAGCCGTCGCTTTTAACGAATGGCCGCCCCGCTCAAAAAAGTGATCCCGGATGCCGACGGGGCCGTTTTTCAGCACCTCTTCCCAAAGAGCGCAAAGCTTCATTTCCGTGACGTTCCGCGGGGCGGTGTACGCCTGTCTGTCTGCCGCTCCGCCGGGAGCCGGCAGCGCGCGGCGGTCAAGCTTTCCGCTCGGCGTGACCGGCCATTCGCTCATCTCTATAAACTGAGCCGGCATCATGTAAGCCGGAAGGCGTGTCGCAAGCTCCGCCCGCACGTCATCGCTTTCCCGTCCTTCGATATAGGCGTAAAGCGCGGTTTCGCCGTGTTCGGTCCGGGCGGTGACGGCCGCCTCACGAATGCCGTCGATGCGCCGGATCGCCGCTTCGATCTCTCCCGGTTCAATCCGGTAGCCGCGGACTTTCACCTGTCCGTCTGAACGTCCGAGCCATTCGACTAGGCCCTCTTCTGTCCAGCGTGCGATATCGCCCGTCTGATACATGCGTTCTCCCGGATAAAACGGATCAACGACAAAGCGCTCCTCCGTCAGCTCAGGGCGGTTCAGATAGCCCCGGGCCACGCCGGTCCCTGCGATGTACAGCTCTCCTGCCACGCCCGCAGGCTGGATGGTTCCTCCGCTATCTAATACATACAGACGGGCACCCGGAACGGGTTTTCCGATCGGAAGCCTTGTCCGTCCGCTGTCCCGTTTTCGGTCACAGACGTAAAACGCCGCATCAACCGTCGCTTCCGTCGGTCCATAGCCGTGAATAAGCATGGTCTCCGGCAGAAGATCGGCAAACCGGGCAGCCGTAAGCGGGGAAAGAGCTTCCCCTCCGGCGAACACGCGTGTCAGTGTTCTGCCGAGGCGTGTTCTTGTTTCCGCAGGCACTGTTTCCAGCGCGTCTAAAAAGCTGTTGACCATCGCCGGAATAAAATGCGCGGTCGTCACCTTTTCTGAGGCAAACGCTTCAATCATCCGCACAGGATCTTTCTCCCAGCCGGCCGGAAGCAGATACACGGAGGCGCCTGACATCGTCCACCAAAACAATTGCCAGATGGAAGCGTCGAAAGAAAAGGATGATTTCAGCACGATAATATCCTCTTCCGTCAACGGGAACTGCCCTTGCATCCCTGATAAAAAGGCGGCGGCCTGACGGTGTTCAACAGCCACTCCCTTCGGTGTTCCCGTCGAACCGGACGTATAAATGATATAAGCGAGCGAATCGCTATCCGCTTCTTCAGAGACAGCCCCTGTCTCCGTCTTGCCTGTCAGAGCAGAAAGAGACACTTCAAGCGTCTCGCCGGAAAAACCGGAAACGGATAACCCCGGCTGTGCAAGCAGGAGACAAGCGCCGCAGTCATCGAGCATATAGCGCAGCCTGTCCTCAGGATACTCCGGGTCAAGCGGCACGTAGGCGCCGCCCGCTTTTAACACGGCAAGCACTGAAACCACCATCTCCGGCGAGCGTTCAGCGAGCACGCCGACCATGCTTTCTTTGCGGACGCCTTTTTGTCGGAGCCGAGCGGCGAGCCTGTCCGTGTACTGATCAAGCTCGGCGTACGTCAGCATGCCGCCCGGAAAACGGAGCGCCGGACGATGCGGCGAAAGCGCGGCGCGGCGGGCAAACAGCCCGTGAAGCGTCGGAGCCGGCGGTTCAACCGCTTCTGTACGGTTAAACGCATCCAGCATATTTCTGGCTTCACACGCATCAAGCAATGCGATCTCGGAGGCGCTCATTTCAGGGTCGGAAATGACTGACTTCATCATATGCCGTAAAAATGTTTCAATATTCTTCATAAAAACACGATCGTATATACCGGTATCAAAGTTTAAGCGGATATAAAGAGAATTTCCCGGAATCACCTTTATGCTGCATCCGTAGTTTGTGACTTCCTCCATCGAGAAATCTTCTACCGCAAAATCAAATGAACCGGCCTGACTCACATTTTCAATTTCACGCTGGGCCGGCACATTTTCAAACACGATAATGTGGTCAAACAGCGCTTGCTTCAGAGGGCTTTGCGCCTGAATGTCATACAGCGGATAATAGCTGTACGCTTCTGCTTGCAGCGTCTCCTGCTGCAAATGCCTGACGAGCTCCAGAAAAGAAAATGAACCGCTTTTCACCCGCACGGGAATCGTATTAATAAACAGCCCCACCATTTTTTCCACGCCTGCGAGATCCGACGGCCGGCCAGAAACGACAGAACCGAAAACGGCGTCATCACAGCGGCTGACACGCTGGAGCAAAATGCCCCACAGTGCCTGGAACACTGTATTCAGCGTTGCTCCCGCCCTTGCCGCAATGTTCTTCAGCTCATTTGTCTGCTCTTCAGAAATGGTGAAAACCGCCTGCTCAAGTTCGCCATTTGGTTCCGCGGATTTTTTCGGAAGAGACGCCGATTGCTCAAGATCGGCAAGTCTCGTTTTCCAAAAAATCTCGGCTTCTTTACGATCCTGCTTCATGAGCCATTTAATATACTTTCCATATGGCTGAACAGGCTCGAGAGACGGGAGCCGTCCGTCTCCGAGAGATTGATAGATCATCAGAAATTCCTTCATGACAATTCCGAAGCACCAGCCGTCCATGACGATATGATGATGGCTCCAGATACAAACATAGCGTTCAGGCGCTTTTTTCAAAATGGAGACTCTCATGAGAGGGTCTGATTGCAAATCAAAGCCTTTATCTTTATCTTCTTTTCTGAACCGGTCGGCATATTTGTCTTGCGCCTTCTCGTCCAAATGAGAAATATCATGAAACTGAACGCGGCTCGGCCTGTTTTTCAACACGACTTGGCGGGGCTTCGCCACATTCTTATGAATAAATGTCGTACGGAAAATATCGTATCGTTCAAAAACAGCATCTATACTTTTTTGGAATCGTTCCCGGTCAAGCTGTCCGTTGATCGTAAACACCGCTTGTTCGAAGTAGGCTCTTGAGTCATGATCCAACAGAGAATGAAAAAGCATGCCCTCCTGCATAAAAGATAAAGGATATATATCTTGTATTTCCGGTTGCTGCCCCATTGCGCCACTCCTTTTCTATAGTTTGTTGACGGCCCCCATAATGTCACTCAGATCTTCCAGCGTTAACTCCTCATCACTGAAATCAGCGGCGCTCCATTCACGCTCCTCTTTGCCTGTGCAATGCGAGATGATCTGCTTGAGAAAGGCATGAAAATATCCCGTCAAAACTTCAATCGTTTCTTTTTGATACTGAAAACGGTTGTACACGACATACATGCTGAGACATTCCGACGATACGGAGCCGCTGATATCAAGTGTGTACGGACGTTCCCAGTCCGGGCTGACTTCATTTCCCGCTTTTACGGGAGAAACACCAAAGCCGCTGGAACGGATTTCACGGTCAAACTGTCCCAGATAGTTAAAACTGATTTCAGGAGAATCGGATTCCGTCTTTTCCCAGAGTTTGCTTATATATTTCAGCACTCCGTATCCCGCTCCTTTATGCGGAATGCGGCGCATCATGTCTTTTGTCCGCTTAATGTGATAGCCGAGCCGCTCGCCGTCATCAGCCTGATCTTGAAGACTTGCGTCAACCAATACCGGATAAATTGACGTAAACCAACCGATGGTTCTGCTGATATCAAGATGCTCCAAATGCTCTTCCCTTCCGTGGCCTTCCATGCTGATTTTGAATGTCTCGTTTCCGGTCCATCTGTTCAGCGCAAGGCTTAACGCGGCAAGCAATAATTCACCCGTCTCTGTTGTGTATGCTCTGTTCGCTTCCGTTAACAGCTGCTCAGTCTCCTGTTTCGTCAATGTAACGGTCATCACATCTGTATCTTTCAGAAGATTGGAAGAGATGCGGGCATCTTTCGGAAGCGGTTCGACCGCCGCTCTTTCTCTTTCGGACCAGTAGTCTGCTTCCTGTAACAGCCGGCGGCTTTTTGCATAATCAGAGATTTGCTTCGCGTAAGTCTGATAGGAATCGGTTTTTGCCGGAAGCGTGGTTTCTTTTCCTTCGAGCGCCTGCCTGTAGCACGCGGTGAGATCTTCAAATAAAATCCGCCATGACACCCCGTCAATGACAAGGTGATGAATGGAAAGCAGCAGATGATCGCCATCATTAGCGTGAAATAATCCGACAGCTACGAGCGGACCCGTCTCCAGCCGAATGGAAGTTTGAATACGGGCGGCCGCCTGTTCAATTGCGGCGTGCTCCTCTTGTAATGACCCTTTCCCTCTCACGTCATGCGTTTCAAACGTAAAGAGTTCTTCTTCAGAAAGGTTTTCCGCTCTGTTGTATTGAGTCACCGATCCGTTTTGCGTGCAGCATACCATCCGTAATGCGTCATGATGAACCGCAAGCTGTGCCAACGCTTTTCTCATAGCAGATTCATTGATTCTGTCCGCACTGCGGAGCATAACCGACTGATTAAAATGATCATGCGGCAATGATTGCGACAAGAACCAGTGCTGGATCGGCGTCAGCGGCACGTCTCCCGTGACGGGAGCCTGATCAATCACGCGGCGGACTTTCCGGAGCCGCATCGACACTTCTCCCAGTGTCTGATGCTCGAACAGCTCGCGGACGGTCGTTTCATAGCCCTGCTGTTTCAGCCTCGCACATACTTGGAGCGCTTTAATCGAATCCCCGCCGAGATGGAAGAAATGAGCATTGGGGCCGAGTCCTTCAACACCTAACAGTTCTTCCCAGATGTCAGCCATCATTTCTTCAGTTTCATTTCTCAGGCTGATATCATCTCCAAGGCTTTCATTTAATTCAGGCTGCGGGAGCGCCCTCTCGTCCAGCTTCCCATTCGCCGTCAAAGGCAGTTCATCAAGCTCTATCAAGCGGGCGGGAATCATATATTCCGGCAGAAAAGCTCTGAGAGAGGCCTGAATCTCTGCTTCTTTTATCTTTTCGTTCCCGTGTAAGACCGCGTATGCGTAAATGGAGTGCTGACCGTGCTGATCAGCACGTGTGATCACGGCGGCCTCTTTCACGGAGGAAAGCTCTTGCAGCGCTGATTTAATTTCTCCCAGCTCAATTCTGTGGCCTCTGACTTTTACTTGCGCATCTTTCCGCCCGACATATTCCAGCTCGCCATTTGAGAGCCTTTTGGCGATATCACCCGTCCGGTAGAGCCGCATGCCGGAAACGTGCGGATTCGTGATGAAACGGGAGGCGGTTAAATCATCCCTGTTTACATATCCCCTCGCGACGCCTTCCCCGCCGATATAAAGCTCACCGGGAATTCCGATCGGCTGCGGATTCATATAGGCGTCCATAACAAAAGCATGAAGGGTTTCCAGCGGTCTGCCGATATTGCTTTTGTTTCTCTCAATATCATCCATATTCAGTTTTTTGCATGTGACGTGAACCGTGGTTTCCGTAATACCGTACATATTAACAAGCTCCGTTTCCGGGTACTTCTCTTTCCAGCTTTTCAGCATGCCGGGCTGAAGCGCTTCTCCGCCGAAAATGACATATCGAAGCTTCAGCTTGTCCGTATGCCCGGCCTCTTCATGAATGAGTCCGGAAAAAGCCGTCGGCGTTTGGTTCAGCACCGTTACGCCTTCACTTTGCAGCAGCTGCCGGTACAAATGCGGATCACGGGCTGTGTCTTTCGGCACGATAACTACCTTTCCGCCGTATAAGAGCGCGCCGAATATTTCCCAGACAGAAAAATCAAAGCAATAGGAATGGAACAGCGTCCAGACGTCTTCAGAGCCGAAATCAAACGGCAGTCCTTTATGTGTGATAAGGCTGATGACATTGCGGTGTTCCGTCATAACGCCTTTCGGTTTTCCGGTTGTGCCCGATGTATAAATCACGTAAGCCGGCTGTTCAGGCGTTATCATTTCTTTCGTTCTGTCTGCTGAAACGGATTCAGGCTTATCGATGTATAAAACCGGCAGCCCGTCCATTCCGGATATCCCAAGACCCGATTGCGTCAACAGAACACGCGCGCCGCTGTCAGTCAGCATAAATGAAATCCGCTCGTCCGGATAGTCAGGATCAATCGGCAGATAAGCTCCTCCCGCTTTTAAAATACCGAGAATCCCAATCAGCATATCCAGAGATCGTTCGGTCATAATTCCGACAATCTGTCCGGAGCGGATGCCGTTTTCCGACAGCATATCGGCGATTCGATCCGCCTTTTCATTGAGCTCGCGGTAGGTGAGACGCTCATCAGACATGACGGCTGCAATTTGATCCGGCATTTTTTCCGCCTGTGCTTCAAATAAACTGACAATCGTTTCATGCCTCGGATACTCCGCCGTTTGATTTTCCGCTTGAAGAAGCATCTGCCGCTCGTTTATGCCCAGCAAATGAATGTCAGACAGCTTCCGCTCATCATCCGATGCGATTTGTCCTAAAAGCTCTTTAAAATGACCAGCCCACCGTTCAATCGTATCTTTTTCAAACAACGCGGTACTGTATTCAAAATGAAAATCCAGTGAGCCATCCGGCCGTTCCTCGGCATGAAGCGTCAAGTCGAATTTTGAAATGTCATGCTTCACTGCATGTGAAGAAACGGATAAGCCCGGAAGGTTCACTTCGAAATCATCACTGTTTTGCAAAACGAGCATGGCATCAAACAGCGGATTGCGATTGACTTCCCGGTGTGTATCAAGCTTTTGGGCAAGTTCTTCAAACGGGAAGTCCTGATGTTCGGCCGCGCCGAGGGCGAGCATTTTCACCTCTTCTAAATAAGCGCGGAATGTCTTATCCCCTTTCGGCCTGCTTCTCATTGCCACGGTATTTACAAACATGCCGATGACCCCGTCAAGCTCAGCGCGGCTTCTGCCGGCCGCAGGTGAACCGACGACAATGTCTTCCTGCCCGCCCAATTTAGAAAGGAACAAGGAGTAGCTTGCCAAAAGAATCATATACAGTGTCGAACCCGTCTCATCCATGAGCCGGCGCAAGTTCTCCGCCGTTTCCTTTTGAAGGCGCGTTCGAACAACGGACCCGCTGAAATCAGGAAGCTGCGGGCGCTTTTTATCGAGCGGCAGATCAAGAACGGGAATGTTTTCCCCGATCGCATCCAGCCAATAACGCTCATGTCTTTTGAATTCTTCAGCGGCAAACCGCTCATGCTGCCAGACGGAAAAATCTTTGTACTGGAGTTTTAACGGCCGCAACTCTTTTCCTCTGTACAAATCCGTCAATTCTTGAATCAGAACACTCATTGACACACCGTCTGCGATAAGATGATGCATATCAAGCAGCAGAAAATGACGTTCTTCAGTAACTTTGGCTAAAGTCACTCTCAAAAGCGGCGCTTTTTCCACGTCAAACGGTTTGACGAAAGTTTCCATCACCTCTTGAAGAAGGTTCCCGGATGGCATGTGAATCTCTGTGAGGTCAAGATCGACATGTGCATGTATGTGCTGCATCGGCTCCCCGTTTCGTAAAACAAATGATGTGCGTAACGCTTCATGCCTTTGTAACAGCGCTGAAAAGGCTTCGTGCAGCCGATCCCGGTTGAGTCTGCCGCTCAGTTCCAGACAAGCGGGCATATGATAGCCCGTACTGTCCGCTGCAAGCTGATGAAGGGCATAGAGCCTTTTTTGCGCAAAAGATAGCGGGTACAAGTCCTTTGCCACAGCAGGCGTGATTTCTGCATATTCTCCTCTTTTCCTCTGTTCAAGGAAGCGGGCCATGCTCTCGATGGTCGGATGTTCAAAAACATGGCGGACGGCAAGTTCAATTTGGAGCCGTTTATGTATGTTTGAAACAAGCGACGCGGCTTTCAGCGACTGTCCGCCGATTTGGAAGAAATCATCTCTCATACTGATATGTTCCCGTTTCAGCACTTCTTGCCAAATAGACAGCAGCTCGGTCTCAAGCATTGTGCGCGGAGCTTGATAATCACCGGTTCTCTCAGCTTCTTTCGGCTCAGGAAGTGCGGCTCGATCAAGTTTTCCGCTCACAGACAGCGGCATTTCCGTCAATTTCGTAAAGCTTCCCGGTATCATATAAGCAGGTAATCTCCCGGCCAATTCAGCGTGCGGTTTAAATGTCACACCCGCATTTTCCAGTACGACATAAGCTGCAAGCTCCTGTTCCCCATCCGCCGTTTTGCGCACGGTGACTGCCGCCTCTTTTACCCCGGACAGACTTCTGAGTGCCGTTTCAATTTCTCCTAATTCAATTCTGTAACCTCTTATCTTCACCTGATCGTCAAAGCGTCCCATATATTCAATCGTTCCATCCGGTAAAAATCGGGCTGCATCTCCCGTTCTGTACAGCCGTTCACCTTCACGAAACGGATGAGGGGTAAAGACTTTGTCCGTCAGCTCTTTTTGCTGAAAATATCCGTCCGCCAGACCTTTTCCGGAAATACACAGTTCACCGACGGCTCCGACCGGCTGCAGCCGATCTCCGTGCATCATATAGACAGAAGTGTTGGCAATCGGGCGCCCGATCGTAATCCGGCTGCTTTTTTGCAGGTTGCGCAGAATCGTCGTGGCCACACTGTTTTCCGTCGGCCCGTATTCATTCAGCAGCTCGGCATTCGGGCATATGCCGCGGCTCGCTTCCACGATATCAGGAGTGGCCGCTTCCCCGGCAAATGTCACCGCTCGAAGCGTCTGCGCATCCTTTTTCGTCAGCGAATCAAGCAGAACGCGATACAGAGACGGAACGATCAGAAGATGGCTCACTCCGTGGCGGGTGATTTTCTGTTTTATTGAAAGGACGTCTTTCGCATCATCTTCATCAGTTAACAATACACAGGCGCCCGACAGAAGCGGAGTGAAAAGACTCGTTAATGACCCGTCAAATACGTATGAAAAAAGATGAAGCGCTATGTCCCCTTCTGTCATCCCGTATTCTTCACGCCGCCATTGCAATGTATTGCTGATCGCTTTGTGTTGTACAAGCACCCCTTTCGGCCGGCCTGTCGTTCCGGAGGTGTAAATGACATACGCCCAATTTCCGCTGTCAGATACCGGCGGAAGCGGTGAAGTCTGCTGGGAAACCGTTTCCTCCATGATGACGACGCTGCCCTTGAAATGCGGCGGAATGAGGGGGAGCAGGTCCTTTTCGGTCACGAGCAGTGAGGCTTCACTGTCTCTCAGTAAAAATGAAATCCGTTCAGGCGGGAATTCCGCATCAATCGGCATATAGGCGCTGCCCGACTTCCAAATTCCGAGCAGAGCGGCAACCGTACTCATTGATCGGCGCAGCATAACAGCGGTGATCTGGTCGGGGCGTGCGCCTTTTTCCCTTAACGCATGCGCAATCTGATTCGCCCGCTGATTTAATTTCTTGTAGCTCCAGCTTACCCCGTTATATCTCAACGCCTCTTGGTCAGGCGTTTTTGCCGTCTGTTCTTCAAACAGCCCATGAACGGTTGTCTCAGGGTATGGACGGTTCGTTTCGTTAAACGAATGAATCAAGGCTTCTTCCTCCGGAGGCACGAGACTGATGCTTGATAAAAGCCTGTCCGGATCTTCCGTTACACAGGAGATGACCTCCAGAATATGCCCTTTGATCCGTTTCATGTCTTCCCGATCGTAGATGCCCGCATTGTAGCTGAATTTCACATAAAACTCTTCTCCCGGAACGATGACGACGTTAAGATCGTAATTGGTTTCTTCCGCCATCGAAAAGTTTTCAAGTGAGAGCGCACTGCTTTCCGTTTGCTTCCAGCCGTTTACCGCAGTCTGCATCTGAACCGGATAATTCTCAAAAACCAGGATGTGGTTCAAGAGATCTTTTTGCAGGCCGCTCTCGTTTTGGATGTCATACAGCGGATAATAGCTGTGCTCTTCCGCAGCGAGTGACTCTTTTTGCACCTTTTTGAGAAGAGAAGAAAAAGTCATATCCCCAGCCGCGCGCACCCTTACCGGCACGGTATTGATAAACAGTCCGGCCATGGATTCGATGCCGGCGATAGCTGACGGCCTGCCGGAAACAACTGAACCGAATACCGCATCTTCAGTCCCGTTGTAACGATGGAGAAGCAGCCCCCAAATGCCCGTAAATATAGTATTCAGCGTGACCCCGATGCTTCGGGCAATGTCTGTCAGCTTTTGCACGGTTTCAGACTCAAGGGAAAATTGAAAATGCTCAGATGCATAACCGTTTTGCGCCGGCTTATTCTTCGTTTGCGGAACGGAAACGACTTCTCCGTAATCTTCCAAGCAGCGCGACCAGAACGCTGACGTTTCTTCTTTATTCCGGCTTCGGAGCCATTTGATATAAGAGCTGTAAGGAGCCGGACTGCCGAGGTTTACAGGCAGCCCGTTTCGGATCGCATAATACATGCTGAAGAAATCTTTCAGCACAATGCCCAAGCTCCAGCCGTCCATCATAATGTGATGGTGAGTCCAAACGCATGTATGGCGGTTTTCTCCCGTTTGAAAAAGAGTCAGGCGCATTAAGGGGCCTTTTTGCAGATCAAAGCCCTTATTCCGGTCGGTTTCCTTGAATTCCTTAATGATGCTTTGCTGCCGTTCTTCCGAATAGTCTGAAATGTTCTCAGTCTGTACGGCTGTGTCACGGCGTGAAAGAACAACCTGCTGCGGTCCTTCAAGGTCAGGCACTTCTTTTATGAAAATCGTTCTGAAAATATCATAACGGCTGATAAGCATATCCAGACTTTTTTGGAATGTATCAATGCATAAATCCCCGCTGACTGTAAATGAAATCTGCTCGACATATGCGTTTGATCCGGAATCCAGAAGCGAATGAAACAGCATGCCTTCCTGCATATAGGATAAAGGGTAAATATCTTGAATTTCTGTCGCTTGTGTCACGAATGCCACACACCTTTTTATGAAATTAAAGTCCTTTTACGAGATCCTCAATGCTTGATAGTGCTTGAGCGGTCAATTCTGTATGGCTGTAATCCGTTAATGTTTTTTCCCGCTCTTTCTTGCCGGAACAGTGGGCGATGATGTCCTCGATGTGAGTATGGAAACGATTCATGAAGAACTCGATTGCCCCCGGTGCAAATACATCGGTATAAACGGCTTTTACCTCCAGTTGCCCGGCCGCCACCATCGCGTTAATATCCAGATCAAACTCGCGGATGCGCCCGGCCGCTATATCATGCTGCGGCTTGAACGGTGACATCTTCAGTGTCCCTTCAAGACCGTCAAACGCACCGAGATAGTTAAAGCTTATTTCTGGGTCTTTATAAAGAATGTTTCGCGAATATCTCAGCAGCCCGTAGCCGGTTCCGTGATGAGGAACCCGTCTCATCATGTCTTTTACCGTCTTTATGCGGTGAGCGGTTTTTTCGCCTGAGCCTCCCGGCACTCTCATATCCAAAAGCACCGGGTAAACAGATGTAAACCATCCTGCCGTTCTTGACATATCAATGTCAGGCATATGCCCCTGGCGCCCGTGCCCCTCAGTGCTGATAAGGATCTGTTCAGAACCCGTCCACTCATGAAGCGCCATTCCAAGCGCCGTTAAAAGCAATTCATGAACATCCGTTCCGTATGCCTGCTGTGTTTCCAACAGCAGCTGTTTCGTGACTTCGCTGCTTAATATCCACGATGCAGTGCGCGCGTTTTCCTGCAATCGTCCGGCGTTTTCATCAGTTATTTTCGGCAGCGGCGCTGTTTCACTAGACATCACGCTGTCCCAGTATGCGGCTTCCTCCAGCAATGCTTTGCTTTTGGCAATGTCAAAAAGTTCTTCGGCATACTTTATATAAGAATCGCTTTTCGGCGGCAGTTCAATTTGTTTGCCGTCCAATGCCTGCTGATAAGCTGTCTGCAGATCTTCAAGCAATATCCTCCATGACACGCCGTCCACGATAAGATGATGAATCGTTATAAGAAGATGGTCGGCTTCCTTCTGACGGAACACTCCGAGATGAAGCAGAGGCCCCTGATCAAGACGCATAGCCTGCTGTATTTCTTTTTCCTCAGCGGCTATCCGTTTTTCGGGCTGCGTTTCTTCTGAAAGATCTATGACGTTAAGCGTAAATATTTCTTCATACTGCTTTGTGATTCCGCGATTATATTGAACCGTTTCCCCATGCTCATTTTCAGTGAAAGTCATTCGCAGCGCATCATGATGTTCGGTCAGCGCGCAAACCGCCTGATACAGCGCATCTATTTCGAGGCTGTCTTCACTGCACAGCATGACCGCTTGGTTATAATGAAGCTCAAACGCACCCGGCTCCTCAAAAAATCTCTGCTGGATCGGTGTCAGCGGAGCGCTTCCTTCTATCGGCCCCTGATCAGCAGTTGCAACAGCCGGCGTGAGGTGCTTCGCGAGTTCTGCAATCGTCGGGAATTGAAACAAATCGCGGATCGACATGTTCCAGCCTTCTCCGGCGAGTCGGGCTGACACTTGAAGCGCCTTAATGGAATCTCCCCCAAGCTCAAAGAAAGAGTGATGGATTCCCGCTTTCTGAATATGAAGCACATCTTCCCAAATCCGGCATAACATCACCTGTTTTTCATCGCCGGGCGCGACAAATGCCTGGGATGAATGTATCTCTTCTGCCGGCAATGCCGATTTATCAAGTTTGCCGTTCAGTGTCAGGGGCATGCTGTCTAAACCGATAATATGGGACGGCATCATATAAGCCGGGAGTTCCTGCATTAGAGACTGGCGAAGTGATGAGATATCGGCCTCTTTAGGAACGATGTATGCCGCTAATCGGGCTTGTCCTTCGGCATCTTTCATCACGGTAACAGCCGCTTCTTTGACTTGATCGTGTTTCAAAAGCACACTTTCTATTTCTCCCGTCTCAATTCTGTAGCCTCTGATTTTTACCTGCTTATCAATCCGCCCTTGAAAACGAAGAGTACCATCCGGCAGCCAGCAAGCCTGATCTCCGGTTCTGTAAAGCGTTTCTCCCGTTTGTAACGGGTCACTGAATGCGCCCTCTGTCAGCTCAGGCTGTCCCCAATATCCTTTGGCGACGCCGGCCCCTCCGATATACAGCTCTCCGAAAACGCCGATCGGCTGGACCTGTTTGTCTTTGTTTAAGACGTACATTTGTACATTCGGAAGCGGAACACCGATCGGCACATCATCTTCCCGCGGCTTTTCGCTCATTTCGGCTTCATAATACGAAGAATCTATTGTCGCTTCTGTTACACCGTAGCTGTTAATGATCCGCATTTCTTTTCCGAAGCGTTCATGAAGCGTATAAAAATCTTGCGACTTGATCATATCTGAACCCAGTACCAGTATTTTTACACTTTGCAGCGCGAGCTTCCGGCGATATATATATTCCATAAACGGAACAATCAGCGCGGGTGTCGACTCCATAAACGTGATACGGTGCTGATCAATGAGCCGATAAAGCTGTTGTGGCTCAAGCCGGACGTCATCCGGACAAATGACAAGCGTTCCCCCGTTTAGCAGGGCGCGTGCAAGATCCCCTGAAAATACATCAAATGAGAAACTCGCCATCTGCAGCACTCTGACCGGTATAAGATCAAGCTCATAAATCCTGCGCCATGCAAGTGCTGCATGCGTAAAGCTGCGATTTCTGACTTCGACTCCCTTCGGCGTTCCCGTTGTTCCCGAAGTATATATGATATATGCAGTATCATCCGGTGACGCTGCCGGCTGAATATTCTTTGCACAAATATCGTATTGATCTTCATGATCAAGCTGAATGAGAAATAAATTGTGATCCGTCAGCTGTGAAGCAAGTTCTTTGTATTCTGACTGCACCATCAAGACGGATGCCGCGCTGTCTTTTAATAAATAGCGAATCCGTTCCTCAGGATAATGGGAGTCAACCGGTATATACGCCCCTCCCGATTTCATGACGGCAAGAACACTGACGATCGCTTCAATCGAACGGTTTGCCAATATAGCTGCTCTTTTTCCCGGACCGAATCCATTTTTGTGTAATGTTCGCGCAAGCCGATTTGCCCGCTCATTAAGCTGCGAATAGCTGATCTGTTGTGTTCCTTCAATAACAGCGGTCTGATGAGGCGTTTCTTCTGCTTTCTCTTCAAACAGCTGGTGAAACAGTTTGTGTTTTTCCATGAATTCGGTTTGTGTGTTATTAAACTCAATCAGTAACTTTTGTTTTTCTTCTTCATCCAAAATGTCAGCTTTCGATAGTGTGACTTCCGGTTCGGCGGCAACATGGCGCAAGAGATTCAGTAAGTGGCCCATCCAGCGTTCAATCGTTTCTTTCATAAAAAGCTCGGTGCTGAATTCCATTTCAAAGCGGATGTTTCCATCGGATTCAGCCGCTGATAAGGTCAGGTCAAAACTTGATACATCATGTTCGGTATGTTCTGATCGTGACACCTTCAGACCGGCCAGATTTATCTCTTCTCGCTCCATATTCTGAAGAATAAACATCGCATCAAACAGCGGATTGCGGCTCATGTCCCGCTGCACGCCGAGCCGTTCCACCAGCTCTTCAAACGGATAGTCCTGATGCTCATACGCCTCAAGCGCCGCCTGGCGGACTTCCGCCAAGTAATCGGTAAACCGTTTGTCTCCTTTCGGCTCCGTTCTGATGGCCAGCGTGTTGACGAACATGCCGAGAATCGGTTCAAGGTCTTTGTGCGGGCGCCCGGCAATCGGCGAGCCGACGATGATGTCTTCCTGCCCGCTCAATCTCGCGAGTAACGTATTGTACGCGGCGAGAAGCACCATATACAAAGTGGAGCCGTGATCCCGGGCGATGCGGTGAAGGCCGGATGCCGTTTCAGCGTCAAGCGTGCACGATATGCTGCCGCCCGCAAAGCTTCTGACAGCCGGACGGGGCTTGTCAGCCGGAAGCTCAAGCACCGGAAGCTCTCCTTCAAGCCGCTTCAGCCAATAGGCTTCCTGCTTCTGGTACCCTTCTTTCTCCTGAAATGACCGCTGCCAGACGGCATAGTCTTTATATTGAAGGCGCATCGGCGCAAGCGAACGGCCTGCGTACAGCTCGCCGAATTCTTTAATCAAGGTGTTGACGGACACACCGTCAGAAATAATATGATGCATATCCGTTAATAATAGATGGCGTTCGTCTGATTCTTTCACGAGAGCCGCACGGAAGAGCGGCGCTTCCTCCAGACAAAACGGCCGGACGAATGCGTCAGCTGACTCGGCCTCATCCAGCTGAAACGGTACGCTGTCATGGATGCGCTGCACCGGTTCGCCGTCAGGCCCCGTTTCAAAGGACGTTCTAAGCGACTCGTGCCGCTCCACAAGCTCCCGGAACGTCTCCTCCAGTCGGACACGGTCAAGCGGGCCCGTCAGTTCCAGCACAGCCGGCATGTTGTAGCCGACACCGCCGTCTTCAAGCTGTTGGAGCACATACATCCGCTTCTGCGCCGAAGACACCGGGTAGGTGTCCTGTTTTTGCGCAGGCTGAATCGCTTCATACGGGCTTTCTTCCAAGTCCTGAATAACCGAAGCGAGCTCTTCCACCGTCGGCCGGGCGAAGATGTCCTGTAACGGCACCTGAACACCGAACTCTTTGGCGATGCGGGAGACGAGAGCCGTCGCTTTTAACGAATGGCCGCCCCGCTCAAAAAAGTGATCCCGGATGCCGACGGGGCCGTTTTTCAGCACCTCTTCCCAAAGGGCGCAAAGCTTCATTTCCGTGACGTTCCGCGGGGCGGTGTACGCTTGTCTGTCTGCCGCTCCGTCGGGAGCCGGCAGCGCGCGGCGGTCAAGCTTTCCGCTCGGCGTGACCGGCCATTCGCTCATCTCTATAAACTGAGCCGGCATCATGTAGGCCGGAAGGCGTGTCGCAAGCTCCGTCCGCACGTCATCGCTTTCCCGTCCTTCGATATAGGCGTAAAGCGCGGTTTCGCCGTGTTCGGTCCGGGCGGTGACTGCCGCCTCACGAATGCCGTCGATGCGCCGGATCGCCGCTTCGATCTCTCCCGGTTCAATCCGGTAGCCGCGGACTTTCACCTGTCCGTCTGAACGTCCGAGCCATTCGACTAGGCCGTCTTCTGTCCAGCGTGCGATATCGCCCGTCTGATACATGCGTTCTCCCGGGTAAAACGGATCATCGAGAAAACGCTCCTCCGTCAGCTTGGGCCGGTTCAGATAGCCCCGGGCCACCCCTGTCCCCGCGATGTACAGCTCTCCTGCCACGCCCGCAGGCTGGATGGTTCCTCCGCTATCTAATACATACAGACGGGCACCCGGAACGGGTTTACCAATCGGAAGCCGCGTCCGTCCGCTGTCCCGTTTTCGGTCACAGACGTAAAACGCCGCATCAACCGTTGCTTCTGTCGGCCCATAGCCGTGAATGAGCACGGTCTCCGGCAGAAGATCGGCAAACCGGGCAGCCGTAAGCGGTGAAAGAGCTTCCCCTCCGGCAAACACGCGTGTCAAGGTTCTGCCGAGGCGTGTTCTTGTTTCCGCAGGCTCCGTTTCCAGCGCGTCTAAAAAGCTGTTGACCATCGCCGGAATAAAATGCGCGGTCGTCACCTTTTCTGAGGCAAACGCTTCAATCATCCGCACAGGATCTTTCTCCCAGCCGGCCGGAAGCAGATACACGGAGGCGCCTGACATCGTCCACCAAAACAATTGCCAGATGGAAGCGTCGAAAGAAAAGGATGATTTCAGCACGATAATATCCTCTTCCGTCAACGGGAACTGCCCTTGCATCCCTGATAAAAAGGCGGCGGCCTGACGGTGTTCAACAGCCACTCCCTTCGGTGTTCCCGTCGAACCGGACGTATAAATGATATAAGCGAGCGAATCAGCATCCGCTTCTTCAGAGACAGCCCCTGTCTCCGTCTCGCCTGTCAGAGCAGAAAGAGACACTTCTAGCGTTTCTCCGGAAAAACCGGAAACGGATAATCCCGGCTGTGCAAGCAGGAGACAGGCGCCGCAGTCATCGAGCATATAGCGCAGCCTGTCCTCAGGATACTCCGGGTCAAGCGGCACGTAGGCGCCGCCCGCTTTTAACACGGCAAGCACTGAAACCACCATCTCCGGCGAGCGTTCAGCGAGCACGCCGACCATGCTTTCTTTGCGGACGCCTTTTTGTCGGAGCCAAACAGCGAGTCTGTCTGTGTACTGGTCAAGCTCGGCGTACGTCAGCATACCGCCCGGAAAACGAAGCGCCGGACGATGCGGCGAAAGCGCGGCACGGCGGGTGAACAGCCCGTGAAGCGTCGGAGCCGGCGGTTCAACCGCTTTTGTACGGTTAAACGAAGATAACACCCGTTTCTTTTCTTTTTCATCCACCATATCAATATGCCGAATCAGCCGGTCTGGATTTCTAACGGCATTTTCAACGATCGTCAGCAAATGAGTTTGAATACGTTTAATCGATTTTTCAGTAAATAAAGCGGATTGGTAATCAAAATTCAGCTCAATCAATCCCGTATCTGTCCGCTCCTTAATTAAAATGGAGAGCTCGTTTGCGGTATGTCCGCTGAAAAACATGGCCGTTTCATAATCGAAACCGTCTGCCTTACGCCACTCAAGCGGCTGATACTGCATCGAAATACCGATGATATTTTGCAGGTCATGATGAGTCTGCCTTAATTCATTCACAAAAAGATTGTAAGGATATTTCTGGTGCCGCATAACAGACAGCTGCTCTTTTCCTACGCTGCGGACAAAGGACAGGAACTCTGCATCAGGATCTGCCGTCATTCTGATCGGCAGTGTGCTGACGAACATGCCGAGCATATCCTTTTCGAGCCTGGAGCCCCGGTTTCCGTAATAAGTGCCGATGGCAATATCCTTTTTAGCCGTCAGACGGCTGATGCATATGTATAACGAAGCCATAAACAGAGAGATGATGCTGATATTATTTTCTTTGCAAAAAAGCCGGATTGATTGTTCTAAGGAGTGAGAAAGAGTGATTGTATCTCTGGAAGCCGCAGTGCTTTGTCTAAGATGAGAGGTTCGTTCCGCCAGTGAAAGGTGTTCCGGAACGGTTCGGTATGTTTCAGTCCAAAATGAACGGTCTTTTTGAAAACGGGAAGACTGTAAGTATTGCTGTTCTTTTTCCATGTAGCTGAGATAGGAAGGTCTGTGGTGTTCAGTTAAATCCTCGCTCCGCATGATCTTTTGGTAGATATCAATGAGCTGGTTGCCGAGCAGGTTGAGCGAGATGCCGTCCATGATAATATGGTGAAATTTTGAATAAAGCCAAACTTCTTCGTCTGACATGACAAGCAGAGTAAATTGATACAGAGGTGAATGAAACAGCTTGAACGGAACACGGGTCTGCGTGTCAATCCATGCGTCCCGCTCTGCCTGATCAGTATGAGTAAAATCAACAGTCTCTAGAGAAATCGGCCGATGCCCCGCCAGATAAAGCTGGGGTTCTGATCCGTCCCCTTCTGTCAGTTGAAATCTGAGCGAATCATTTTGCGAGATAGAAAAATCTAAAGCATGGCGCAGTACGTCAAAATCGATGTCCCCCCTGAATTTGACGCATGCCGCGAGATTGCAGATACTTGTGCCCGGTTCGAGCAGCTCCGTAAACCACACTCTTCTTTGTGCGTGAGTTAAAGAATAAACAGTGTTCTCCAATGGAATCCCTCCGCTTCAATTTAAGAGGATAAGAAAGTGAAATAATTACAATTAAATTTCGACAGCATATGACTTAATCATCCATATAAGCATTATTTTAAAACATATTTTAGAAATCACAATAAAAAATTAAATTTTCTCTAACATTTTTTAGAATATAGTATATATTCCTCACTTCACTTCTTCATTTCTATAATCTTTATACCATGTAAAACGGTATGTATGCATACTATAAACTGGTTCTTAAACACTATAATAAGGAATAAAATGTATAATTAATTGCGCTTTTAAAAAGGTTTTCCTCCCGAAAAGAAGTTTTATGTTAAAAAATGAATAACCGGTGAACATGTAAGAAAGCGGTATGTAAAAAAAAGGAAGGGTATTGCCGATATTACTTTTTGAAAAGATTGATTCATAATCGCAATATAATGTTTTACAGACATCAAAAAAAGCCGAATCCTATAAGGATTCGGCCCTTCTTATTGATTTGCCAGCACGACTGCGATTTTGTCTTCAATGTCTTTTCCGTCATCTTCGTCAAGCAGCCCGTTTTGAAGCACGGAAAAAATAAGCGTATCTCCTGTTTTTGTGTCTGCATAGCCGGCAATCGAACTGACTGATGTTAGTGATCCGGTTTTCGCTTTAATTTTGCCTTCTGCCGGAGTATTCTTCAGCCGGTTCCGAAGGGTTCCTCCCGTCATTCTGTCGCTTGCACCGGCGACAGGGAGCGAACGAAGGAAAGCCGGGTACCACTTTTCTTTCTGAACCGCATACAAAAGCTCTCCGATTTGGCCGGCGGATACGCCGTTAATATGAGAAACGCCGGATCCGTCTCTTGCAATCAATTCATCCGGATTCAGCCCGAACGATTTGAGCTCCGATTTCATCACGTCCAAGCCCTTTTCCCAGCTGCCCTCCCCTTTTTTCACTTTTCCCATTTCCTTGATCAGAATTTCGGCGTGCCCGTTGTTGCTCAGTTTCATAAACGGGATCAATAATTCTGAAAGAGGCATGGATGTCCGTGATGTGACGAGCTGGGTGCGGTGCGGCATTCGCCCTGTTCTGATTTTCCCTTTTACAGTTATACCCTGTTTAGTAAGCGCTTGTTTCCATAAATCTAAAGCATAGGACGACGGATCCCACACTGCCGCCCATTCTCTTGCCTTTGCCGAGCCGGCAGGTATGGTTCCCTTTATCGTAATCACATTGTCGCCGTGCTCCCGTTCAACCGTCAATTCTTTCGCTTCATCAGAAGCGACGGTTTTCACTTCATTTTTCACACGAACGACGTCCGTATGGGGGGAAATCGAAATGCGCGGCTTTTTACCGGGCTGTTTTGCCGGGCTGATTTCCGCAATCACCGTTCCGGTATCATAATCCTCATTTGGGGAAGCGGTAAGAGCTGATACTTGCGCGCCATAATATTGGCCTTCATCACTCCACGGAAGATCAACTGAATACCTGGTATCGTCATACCACGAATCATCCCCGATCAGATCTCCTTTAATGACATGGATGCCTCTGGCTTTGACCTGTTTAGCCATCTTCTCAAAATCAGAAGCCAATAGGGTCGGATCGCCTTTTCCCCTGAGATAAAGGTTTCCGCGCAGCTGTTTTCCTTTCACGGCGCCGTCTGCCCGTACTTCTGTCTTAAAGGTGTAATCTTCTCCGAGAACGGAAAGCGCCGCAGATGCCGTCAGCAGCTTCATCAGTGATGCAGGCCTCAGCCGCATATCTTCCCGGCTGCCGAACAGCACCTCCCCTGTTTTTGCTGACCGGACACTGACGCCCGCTGAAACTCCCTTTAAAGCAGGTTCTTCATCCAGAATGTGTTCCAGCTCTTTTTGCAAAGTATTTTTTTGTTCAGCCGCCTTAGCCGCCTCATCAATATAAGGAACTGCGGCAATGACCAAAAGCAGAATCACCGCGCACAAGCGTTTCACATATGTTTTCAATGTTATCCCGCCTCTTTCCTATTCTTCGTCATGCAAAATGGTGATCCTGGATGACGCAGCCGCTTCTTCGCCCGGTTTCAGAATCTGAAGCCCTGTCAGTGATGCAGGCTGATTCAGATTAAATGCATCTGTAACGGAAGTATAAGGCTCAAGACTGACAAACCCCTGCTTGCCGTCACCGTTATATACCACCCAATGCTTGAAAGACGTGTCTGCTTGATACAAAACGGATAATTGCTCATCCGGATGATAAATAACAGCTTCATTATTGCCGCCATTCCGTCCGGAAGAAAGAAAAACATCGTCAAACTGTTTATTTTTCAAAGACATCCCATGACGGAACGCTTCTTTATCAGGAACATCCAATAAACGGCCCGTCGGCACGAAACGTTCATTTAATTCCCACATGCGGTCAGCCGTCAAAAATAGACGGGATCGCTCTTCATTGAAAACAAAAGTTGAATGATAGCCGAGCCCCCAAGGAAAAGCCTCCGTTCCCTTGTTGATAATCAGCGCCCGCTGCGTAAACACATTGTCTTTTAATGTATAGATCATCCGGACAACGACATCGTGCGGAAATTGTTTATGAACACGGGGAATCTTTGAAAGATCAATTTCTGTTTCGACTTTCATTCCATCCCCCTCTTCTTTCGCTGCCGTCGCTTTCCAATGCTGATTGTGAAGAAAGCCGTGAATATGATTATGTTTATCCTCTTCGTTTATCTCAAATTGATACGCGCGGCCGTCAAAACGAAACGTCCCATCCGTAATCCGGTTCGGCGGGAATAAAACGGGAATGCCGTACAGCATCGGTTTTTTGCGGAATTGCTCCGCAGTTTCCGGTTCTCTCAGAAGCCGCATACCGGTTCTTTTATCCCGAAGCGATATGACATTTGATCCCCACTCCGGCACAATGATGCATTCAGCCTGATCAGTCTCCGCTTTTATGGCTGAAGCCCCTAAATAAGTCGTATGTTCAATCGTCATAAGCACCTGCCCTTTCCTTGTTTTCTAGCATGTATAGGAATTCCATTTTCTAAACTCATTTTCCTTCTCTAAAAAAAACATCGCCCGTATGAACTGAGCGATGTGCGGTAAAACCTTATTGAATCAGCCGGGTAATCTGTTTTTTCTTCCATACAAACCGGTAATATCCGTATTGCAGCAGCAGGCTGACGACAAAAGCCGCCGGATAACCGACCCAAATGCCGAGAATGCCGAGATTCGTATAATGAGAAAGAATAAAGGCCACAGGCACTTCAATTCCCCAAATCGCAAAAATGCTGATAATCGTCGGCCATAACACCGTACCGCTCGCCCGCATCGTCGCTGAAACGATTTGAGCGTGCCCGAAAATCAAATAGCTCCAAAGGGTAATCATAATCAGATTGCGGGCAATGTGGAGTGTGTCCTGATCTGTTAAAAACAAAGCAAGTATCTGCCGGGAGAAGGTGTAAATCAGCACAATCAAAACCCCGCCGATCAAATAATTCAGGCCGATGCCGACTTTGATGACCTGTTTCAGCCGGCCGAATTGATTGGCGCCAATGGATTGGGCGGCAAAAATGGAAACGGCGATACCGAGGCTTACCGCCGGCATCTGCACATAACTCGCCACTTGGTTGACGACCCCGTAAGCAGCCGTCGCGTTTGATCCGTAATGATTGACAAATGAAATGACCGCAATTTCAGAAAGTGACACGAGAATCATATTGATGCTCGACGGAATACCGAGACGGAGTAAAAGCGCGAGCAGCTTTTTGTCCATTTTAAGAGAACGGAGCGCAGTCCGGTCAAATGCCAATGGATGTTTCCTTTTCCGCAAATAAACCATGAGTACGATAAATGTCACGATGTTTGAAATCACGGTTGCATACGCCGAACCGTAAATGCCGAACTTCGGAAGTCCGAAAAGCCCGAGAATCAATAAGGGCAAGAGCCCGATGTTTATGACTGTACTGACGATTAACGTATAAAACGGGGTCTTTGAATCTCCCGTTCCGCGTAAAAATGTCGTATACGCAAAATATAAAAACATCAGCGGCATTGCGCAAAACAAAATGCGCGCATATCGGACACTGACATCTATTACGTTTTCCGGCGTTCCCATCAACCGCAGAATATCAAGCGTAAACACACTGCCGACAACTGCCAGGACAACACCGAGCATAAAGGTAAAAGTCAGTGTAGTGCCGACAATCGCCTTCATCCTCTCTTCGTTTTTCGCGCCGTAAGCCTGCCCGATCAGAATGGAGCTTCCCGAACCGATTCCGATCGTAAAGGAGATCAGCAGAAAAAACAGCGGAAAAAAAGACGATACGGCGGCAAGCGCATCGACTCCGAGCCACCTTCCGACAAATACCATTCCGACCAATTGGCCGACAGATTGCAATACATTGCTTAAAAGCAGCGGCACTAAAAACAGTGACATTGATCGCCAGACTGACTGGCCGCGGCCTTCCGCTGTTTCTAAATGATCTTGTACTTCCATATGTAGGACTCCTTTTTTGATTTTCTTCCATTTTATTATTCAGCAGACAGCTTGTAAAAACCTTTTGTTCAATGAAACTCTTTATCTTTTTCTCGCGTCTTACATGGAAATAAACCATAAAAATAAAAAGTCCGGAAAATATTTCTGAAAAGGTATTGTAATCTTACCGTAATTATTGTAACATTTGTAACATAAGAGAAAGAGATTGATAAGGAGAGATTATATCATGAAAAAATGGCTATTATTCCTCACTACTATTACATTGATTCTGTCATTGGGCACTGCGGCGACCGCAAAAAATGCACCTAATGACCTTACACAAAAACAAGCACTTCAGCTGGCCCTGTCAGCGAGAGAACATTTCTGGAACACAATGAGCGGCGGTGCGCTTAAATCAAACGCAAATTGCACATCTGAACCGTTTGAATATCAAAATCTGCAATATGTATTTATGTGCAAAGACCTCGGAACAAAAGCGAAAGCCGTAAAATATCTGACACCCGCTTTTACAAAGCAAGCGATTGACAAAGGGCTCAAAGATTACCACTTCACTGTAAAAGACGGCAAATTGGCTGTTCCGGTCGGCGACGGAGATAACCTCCTGAATTGGAAAAAAGCAAAAATGACCCTTCTTTCTAAAAAAAGAAGCATCCAAACATACCGCTTCACTGTACCGACTCTTGACGGTTCTCCGTCAGCAAAACGCGATGTAACATTCGTAAAAGAAAACAACGTTTGGAAAGTCAATCAATTTGATGCTGTCATATAAGAAAAAGCCCGCTTGCTTACAGCGGGCTTTTTTCAATGATATGCTGGCATATTATAACGGAAGGCTGTTTTTCAGAAGCAGTTGACGGTTAAGAAGAAACAGCTTATGGGAGGAACTCTGTTAAGAAGATAAACGAATACCCTTGATTTTTTTAAAAAACACCACGGCCGCAAAAACACTTGCATAGCAATGTGCAAGATTTGTGCAAAACATAATAAAATCACATCATTTCCATCAGGTTTTCACAAAATATCCAACTCAAAACCCCCTTGTATAACAAGGGGGTTTTTGTTTTACCGGCATTATTAAGCTGCGCCTATCTTATACAAAAAACGCTCTAGGAGAGATTCGAACTCCCGACCTGCAGTTTAGGAAACTGCTGCACTATCCGCTGTGCTACTAGAGCCTGCTTCTATTATAGTAACGCTGGCGGCCGTTTTTTTCAAGCCTACAGCCCTCCGAACACTTTATAGGCGGCTCTCGTCGAATCTTCATCTATTCCGATATAACGCATTGTAATAGACGGAGAAGAATGATTCAAAATCCTCTGCAGTTCAGCAATGTCTTTTGTCCTCTGATAAAAATGATACCCGAACGTCTTTCTAAGCGTGTGCGTTCCGATTTCCTCCAACCCGCAAGCGGCAGCCGCTTCCTTTAATATTCTGTATGCCTGAATCCGGGATATGGGCTTATTCGTCCGTTTCGATTTAAACAAATAGTCCTCCTCTTTCATGTCTTTTGTATAAGCGTATATGTCGGCCTTTAAAGACTCCAGTATCAGAATTTTTCTTTTCTTTCTCGTTTTGCTTTCGGTTGCCCACACATGGTCTTTGTTCCTGACATCCCTCACGCGAAGCGGCAGAACATCTGAAATCCGCAGTGCGCTGTTCATGCCGAAAATAAATAAAAAATAATCACGATCACTTTTCTTCATTAAATACTGTTTGACTTCCTGGATCTTCTCCAAACTTCGGATCGGCTGTACGATATGCATCAAAAAACCCCTTATAATTGGTAAAGTAACATATTGAGCATTATGTTACTATTATAGCCGAAACCCGTTGAGTGATAAAGGATAAAGGGTCTTATGTAACATAATATACATAGTGTTACATAAGGTGAACCAGATACGCAGTTTCAACAAATTCCTCAAAAACATCATTTTCAGCCCGGTGACAAGCTTTTAAACAAATAGAGACCCAAGGCATTAAAAAATGAAAACAACGGCCTTAAAATGAAATCTGAGCATCCGTTTTTTTTGTGAGCAACCGAAAAAAATGCAAAAAAAAGACACAATATGAAATTGTGTCCTAGTCTTCATCTTTTACATCAATGTCTTCAGGAAGCGGCTCATTTAAAAACTCTTGAATCATTTCCTTATATTTTTCCAGCTGTTCGAGATGGGTTTGAAATTGTTCCTTGTTGATTAAATATTGCTGTCCGTCATGGACGGCCCTTATTTTATTCGTCAAAACAAGATTGTGCACATATTCTTCAGGAAGACTGGTAAACTCAGCTGTCTCTTTGATCGTTAAATACATGGCTCACGTTCCTTTCATATGTCATGTGAGTGAATTCTGTTTTGTTTATTGTAGCTTATTTTTTGTCTTTATGCTTGTTTCACAGCTTTTTCAGTCCGGTTTCCCATTTAGCCTATTTGCGACTGATTACATTCACACAGAAACTCCGGCTTTTTGCGCACCGGACTATTCCGTTTGTCACTTGTGAAAACAGCACATTTTACTTACTCTATAATTGTAAGCGGAAAACAAAGGAGGCAGACTATGAAAAAGAAAAAGTTTATGAATCTCTGTTTTATCGTTCTGCTCAGTACATTGCTCGCGGCCGGAAGCATCCCTTATCACGCTCAGGCTAAGAAACACCCGTTTTCCTATGACGACTACAAACAGGTAGATGTCGGCAAAGACGGCATGGTTGCCACCGCCCACCCTCTCGCTTCACAAATCGGTGCCGACGTGCTGAAAAAAGGCGGCAATGCAATTGACGCCGCGGTTGCCATTCAATTCGCATTAAACGTAACTGAACCGATGATGTCGGGAATCGGCGGCGGCGGATTTATGATGGTTTATGATGCGAAGACGAAAGACACCACCATTATCGACAGCCGGGAACGCGCACCGGCAGGCGCAACACCGGATATGTTCCTTGACGAAAACGGCAAAGCCATCCCTTTCTCCGAACGCGTTACGAAAGGGACTGCAGTCGGTGTTCCAGGAACATTAAAAGGACTAGAAAAAGCGCTCGACAAATGGGGCACACGCTCCATGAAACAACTCATCACCCCTTCCATTAAACTTGCCTCAAAAGGCTTTCCGATCGATTCGGTTTTAGCTGATGCCATCTCAGATTATAAAGACAAATTATCACACACTGCTGCAAAAGACGTGTTTCTTCCGGACGGAGAACCTCTGAAAGAAGGAGACACACTCATCCAAAAAGACTTAGCCAAAACATTTACAGCTATTAAGTACAAAGGCACAAAAGCATTCTATGACGGAGCATTCTCCAAAAAGCTTGCGGAAACAGTGCAGGAATTCGGCGGCTCAATGACAGAAAAAGATATTAAAAACTTCAATGTGACGATTGACGAACCGATCTGGGGAGATTACCAGGGCTATCATATCGCAACTGCTCCTCCTCCAAGCTCGGGCGGTGTTTTCCTGTTGCAAATGCTGAACCTTCTGGATGATTTTAAGCTTTCTCAATATGATATCCGTTCTTGGCAAAAATATCAGCTTCTCGCAGAAACGATGCATTTGGCTTATGCTGACCGCGCCGCATTTGCCGGGGATCCAGAATTCGTCAACGTCCCTCTCAAAGGCCTCTTGAATCCAGATTATATCAATGCCCGCAGACAGCTGATAGATATTGATAAAGTCAATAAAAAACCGAAAGCCGGCGACCCTTGGGCCTATCAGGAAGGTTCTGCAAACTATAAACAAGTGGAGCAGCCGACTGACAAACAAGAAGGCCAAACGACTCACTTCACGGTAACTGATCGCTTCGGCAATGTCGTATCTTATACGACAACGATTGAACAGCTGTTCGGTTCCGGCATTATGGTTCCCGGATACGGCGTTGTGTTGAATAATGAGTTAACAGACTTTGATGCGGTGCCTGGCGGCGCAAATGAAGTGCAGCCGAATAAACGTCCGCTCAGCAGCATGACTCCGACTATTTTATTCAAAAATAACGAACCTGTCCTGACTGTCGGCTCCCCCGGCGGAGCAACGATTATTTCTTCCGTCCTGCAAACGATCCTGAACAAAGTTGAGTACGGCATGGATCTGAAAGCGGCGGTCGAAGAGCCGAGAATTTACACAAACAGCATGACATCCTATCGATATGAAAAAGGAGTGCCGGAAGAAGCCCGCACAAAACTGAACGAAATGGGGCATAAATTCGGCAGCAGCCCGGTTGATATCGGTAATGTGCAAAGCATCCTGATTGACCGTGAAAACGGCACCTTCACCGGAGTTGCCGACTCAAGCCGAAACGGAGCCGCAATCGGCATAAACTTGAAAAAATGTGAAAAATGACAAGACAAAAAGCCTCGTTTCTCAAGCTGAGAAATGAGGCTTTTGTTTATTCTGCACTGTATTCAGATGAGGTTTTTTCAGACGTTAATGACGCAAGCGAAAGCACGCCGCATATCGCGATGACAACACCCGCTGATCCGATCCATGTCACTGACGCAAGAGACAGATGGGTGACAACAATGCCCCCGATGCCCGCTCCGGCTGCCATAGCCAGCTGCATGACAGACTGGTTGAGGCCAAGTAATACACCCGATGATTCAGGCTCCATCGTTGCCAAATGATACTGCTGAGCAGGCCCAGATGACCAGGCGGCGAAGGACCAAAAAATAAGCACTGCCGCCGCTCCGAAAGCAGAATGTGTGACAAACGGCAATAACATGAGCATGATAGCATGAAGCGCCATTCCGCCGGTTAATGTCATACGCGCCCCCCATTTGTCTGCGCTGAAACCGCCTGCTTTAGAACCGGCAAGACTTGCAACACCGAAAATAAGCAGCAATGTACTCAGTATTCCGCTTCCGATATGAGTAACGTTCAGTAAATACGGAGAAAGGTACGTATACGCAACCGAATAGCCTCCGAGCCAAAAAAACGTAATGGCCAGCCCGACAGCCACCTTTCGTTTCTTCAAAAGAGAAAATTGCTGAATGAGCGGCACCGGTTTATCTCCTTTTATCTCAGGCAACGCGAAACGTATAATAAGCATGGCAATGATTCCGATTGCCGCAATTCCGGCAAAAACCACCTTCCAGCCAAAAGCTTCAGACACGGTTCTTCCGATCGGAACACCGATAATGAGCGCCGCCGTAAACCCCATAATGACGGTTGCGAGAGAACTTGCCTGTTTTCCCGGGGGAGCGATTTTTGCTGCGATCGTAAGCGCGGTGACCACCACAGTTCCTGCTCCAAGCGCCATGATCACCCGCGCTCCCGCAAATAAGCCGAATCCCTGCACAAGGAAAGAAATGATATTCCCGATAACAAACAGCCCCAGAGCATAGATCATGAGCTTCCTTCTGTCCAGTTTTGCTGTAAGGGCCATCATGACAGGCGTTCCGATTGCATAAACAAGTGAAAAAATCGTAATCAGCTGCCCTGCCGCTGCCACAGTAACTCCCAAGGAACCTGCAATTTTATCAAGCATCCCTGATATCACATATTCAGACGTCCCCACTAAAAAACTGATAATTGCCAAAATGTAAATCTTCCAGGTATTTTGCACCTGACACACTCCTTCATTGATGATTTATATAAAGATATATTGTGATATATCGATATAAAGAGTTGAACAAAAAGAAACAAATCGCAATATGTCGATGTGTAGTCGGAAAAAGAAACTGAATCCCTCTTCTAAAGGATTCAGCCCTACATTTCGCGCTGAAAATAATCGGCCATCGCCTTTATCGCGTCTTCATCTCTTTTATAATAGGTGTATTTGCCAATCCGTTTTGTTTGGATAAGGCCCGCCCGCTGAAGGATGGAAAGATATTGAGACGCCGTTGACTGTGTCATCTGAAGCTTATCGGTGATCTGGCTGACACATACTCCGATCTCATTCATATCAATGCCATCATGCGGGGCGAAGTGACGGTCCGGCTCTTTCAGCCATTGTAAAATCTCAAGCCGTGACTCATTAGACAACGCTTTAAAAACATCAATAGGTTTCATACGCTTTATTATATCGTGATTTTACGATATGTCAATGTTGTTTTTATTAAATCTCTATTTTTTGTTTTGCCTCTCTTATGATCCGGGAAATAAAATCACTCACATTCTCTTCAAATGTGTCTTCCCGCCCGTATTGCCTTACATGTACAGATTGATGGCGGCACTCTCGATCTCCCACAACTGCAATATATGGTATTTTTTTCATTTGTGCTTCTCTGATTTTATAGCCGAGTTTTTCATCACGCTGATCAAGCTCAGCCCGGATACCCGCTTTCTTTTGAGAATAACCGGAACGAAAAAAATTGGCGTACACAGCTCTCCTGTTTTCTCATCTTCCGTTCGGTAATGCTTTTAATCCATTCAGCAGTTCTTCAAACGCCGATGTCAAAAATAAATCACTCCGGTAGATAAATGATATATTCATATCCCGAAACTGTTCAGGGAGCTCATGAAGAAAAAGATTTTTCCTGTTTTGAAAATAATGGACGGCTGATGCAGGCAGAAAGGAAACCCCCATCCCCGCCTGCACCGCCCCAATAATGGCTTCCAACGTACCGAATTCAATGATTTTATGTGTGGGTACTGCCTCTTCTTTCAGTATGTTTTTTATTTTGCGGCGGTGCGAACAGCCCGCGGCAAAATAAAGAATCGGCTCTCGCAACAAGTCTTGCAAACTGCCTTCCCGCTTATTTGAAGCCAAGACCAATTCTTCTTGAAATACAGCGACTTGCTCAAGATCTTCGTATTCGACCGGACCATAAACAAAAGCGCCGTCCAGCTCATAGTGTAAGACGTGCTGCACTAAAGTATGTGTATCACCGGTTGACAGAGACAGCTGTACTTTCGGGCAGCGGCTGCAATACTCTGTGAAAAATTGAGGGAGATGGACGGCTGCCGCCGTTTCAAGAGAACCGATTCGAAGCGGGCCGTTCGGATCGCCTGCCTCTTGCACCGTTTTTTGCGCCTCATGCAGCAATTGAAGGATTCTGTCAGCGTCTTTCAATAAGTTTTCACCTGCGGGCGTCAGCGTCATCCCCCGATTTGTGCGGTAAAAAAGCTGTGTTTGCAATTGCCGTTCCAGCTGCTGAATCCGGTTTGTCACATTTGATTGAACATAATGCAGGCTTTCTGCCGCCTTTGAAATACTTCCTTTGCGGGCGACAGCCTGAAAAATCTTTAAGTCTCCGCTTTCCATGTAAGGGCACCTTCTTGCTATGATTTTTATTGATAGCCGGCTATCAATTTCGATTTATTTACTGCAGCTGATACAGCCTGTAAAATCTTTCTCATCAATCATAAAGGAGAGAAGAATGATGAATGCCCTTATCATACACGAAAATGGCTTTGATTTCAGGCAGGCACCTGACAATAGGCCGGGAAACGGCGAAGTAAAAATAAAGCTGAAAACAGCCGGATTAAACCATCGTGATTTGTTTTTAATGAAAAACCACGAAACCGGAAACCATGAATTTACTCTCGGTTCAGACGGCGCGGGAATCGTAACCGAAATAGGACACGGCGTCCGGTCTCATTTACTGCATGCAGAAGTCATCATCAACCCGGTGCTGAATTGGAAGACCGTTGAGGACGTACCGGCCGTCCCTGATATTTTAGGAGGTCCGAGCGACGGAACCTTTTCACCTTATGTCATCGTTCCTGCGGAAAATGCCGTTTTAAAACCCGAACACCTGACATGGGAGGAAGCGGGCGTGCTGCCGTTATCAGCATTAACCGCTTATCGCGCCTTATTTACAAAAGGACAATTAAAAAAAGGCGAACACCTTATCCTTCCGGGCATCGGAAGCGGCGTGGCAACATACGCCTTATTAATGGCAAAAGCTATCGGAGCGACAGTCAGCGTCACCTCCCGCAGCGAAAACAAAAAACAAACCGCACTGTCATACGGTGCAGACCGGGCGATTGACAGCTACGGTGACTGGAATGAGGCGCTGAATGGCAAAAAAGCAGATATCATACTTGACGGTGTAGGCCCGGCCTTGTTTCAACACTATCTTGACATTATGAAACCGAATGGCCGGATCGTAACATTTGGCGCCAGTTCAGGCGATCAGCTCGGATTTCCTATTCGCTCGCTGTTTTTTCCGCAGATTCATATTCTCGGTACATCAATGGGAAGCAATGAGGAATTTGCGGATATGCTGGAATTGGTAAACCGCTGCGGCATCCGTCCCATTATCGACCGCATGTACCCTCTCAGTGAAGCAGCTGCCGCTTTTAACAGAATGCGGGAAGGACGGCAGTTCGGCAATATCGGCTTTCGTTTGG
Organism: Bacillus sp. FSL K6-2865; assembly: GCF_040311405.1. Classification (NCBI taxonomy): domain Bacteria; kingdom Bacillati; phylum Bacillota; class Bacilli; order Caryophanales; family Bacillaceae; genus Bacillus; species Bacillus sp. FSL K6-2865. The sequence continues at coordinate 2,168,606 of NZ_CP152036.1, forward strand.
ATGTCTAAAAAAGAGGAGCGGACCCGTCCGTTTCCTTATTTGTTTATAAGCGTTTCCGCTTGAAATTCAATATGTTTTTCTTCATCAATTAAAATCTGCCCGCAAATCGACTGCAGACACACAGAGCCCGTCAGCAGCACCGTGATCAACTGCTCAAGGCTTGCAAATCGTCTCAGTCTGCGGAAGAAAACAATCTCTCCACTCTGTAAAACAAAATTCCATATGTTATCTTCCGCGTTACCCTTGTATGACCAATAAAGGAAGAAGGAGGTTTCATTTCAATACGAAAAACCGGCTGATCCCAGCCGGTTTTATAAATAAACCCCTTTATTTACGGTAAAACAGTGCTCCCCATTAAATAACTGTCGACTTCACGCGCTGCTTCCCGGCCTTCATTAATCGCCCATACAATCAGGCTTTGGCCCCTTCTCGCATCCCCTGCGGCGAAAACACCGTCAACATTCGTTTTATAATCCCCATATGCCGCCTGAATTTTATGATTTGCCGAATCGACACCGAACTGTTTCAATAATGGCTGTTCCGTCCCTTCAAAACCGATGGCGATGAACACCAGCTGAGCAGGCCAGACTTTTTCTGTTCCGGGCAGTTCATGAAATTCATACTTTCCGAATTCGTTTCTGACTTTTTCCATTTGAATGGTGTGAATCTCTTGTAAGCGGCCCTGCTTATCGGCCACCATTTTTGTCGTCTGAATTGAATATTCTCTCGGGTCTTTGCCGAACTTTGCCTGCGCTTCTTCATAGGCGTATTCAAGGGTAAAGACGTGCGGCTGTTCAGGCCACATATTGTCGTTCGTGCGCGTTTGAGGAAGTTTAGGATGTTTCCCGAACTGGTGCACGCTGCGCGCTTTTTGGCGCAGCGCGGTTGCCACGCAGTCAGCTCCTGTGTCTCCTCCGCCGATTACGATGACGTCTTTCCCTTTAGCGTCTATATATTGTTTGTCTTTAAAGTTGGAATCTAAATAGCTTTTCGTCGCCAGTGTTAAATAGTCCATCGCATAATGGACGCCTTTTGCTTCCCGGCCTTCAATCAGCAGATTGCGCTGCTTTTGGGCGCCTGTGCACAAAATGACGGCATCAAATTGATCTTTCAGCTCATCTGCCGTTATGTCAACGCCGATTTCGGTATTTGTTACAAAATCTATACCTTCCTGCGTCAAAAGTTTAATACGGCGTTCGACGACATTTTTCTCAAGCTTCATGCTCGGAATGCCGTACATCAGCAGGCCTCCGGCTCTGTCAGCACGCTCATAGACCGTTACGGAATGACCGGCTTGGTTCAGCTGATCAGCGCTTGCCAGACCTGCCGGGCCTGAACCGACGACAGCGACTTTTTTACCTGTGCGTTTCGCTGGAATTCTCGGCTGAATCCATCCGTTCTCAAAACCTTTGTCAATGATCGTCCGCTCGATGTTTTTAATTGAAACAGCCGGATCTGAAATAGCCAGCGTACAAGATCCTTCACAAGGAGCGGGACAGACCCGCCCTGTGAATTCAGGAAAGTTATTCGTTTTCAGAAGGCGCTCCAAGGCTTCTTTCCAGCGCCCCCGATAGACGAGGTCATTCCACTCCGGTATCAGATTATAAATCGGGCAGCCGGACGTAAAACCGTTGATATCAGCGCCGATTTGGCAAAACGGTGTGCCGCAATCCATACACCGCGCCCCCTGCCGCTTTGACGCTTCATCTGAAAATGGAGCCGAATACTCTTTCCAATCCTTTAAGCGAGTGAGAGGGTCCCGCTCAGCCGGTTTTTCTCGTTTTTCTTCCATGAATCCAGTTGGTTTCCCCATGTTCCTCTCCCCTTTCTTACTGTACTACCGCTTGTTTTTGATCTTTGGCAGGCGTTTGGTGAACCTTTGTATTGGCTTCAAAAGCATACATAATTGCGTCTTCTTCTGATAAACCCGCCGCTTTTTGTTCTTCGATGCTGAGGAGCATTTGTTTATAGTTTTTCGGAATGACTTTGATAAAGGTTTCTGCGGCTTTTTCCCAATTGTCCAGGAGATCTGCGGCTTTTTTGCTGTTTGTCAGCGCCGCATGCCGTTTGACCATTTCTTCAACTTCTTTGATCTCCGCCTCATCCGTCAGCTTTTCAAATGAAATCATTTCCATGTTGCATTTGCGTTTAAATGCTTTGGCATCATCACTCAGGACGTATGCGATACCGCCTGACATTCCCGCCCCGAAGTTTTTGCCGACTTCGCCGAGGACGACAACCCGGCCGCCTGTCATGTATTCACAGCCGTGGTCTCCGATACCTTCTACAACGACATTGACTCCGCTGTTACGGACTGCAAAACGTTCACCGGCGCGCCCGTTAATGTACGCTTCCCCGCTTGTTGCTCCGTAAAATGCGACGTTCCCGATAATAACGTTATCGTGTGTTTCACAATTGAAGGCATCAGGCGCTTTCACGATGATTTTTCCGCCTGAAAGCCCTTTGCCTACGTAGTCATTTGAATCCCCGTTCAAATGAAGCGTCATCCCCTTAGGGACAAATGCTCCGAAACTCTGTCCGGCTGATCCGGTAAAATGAAGTCTGATCGTATCATCCGGCAGGCCTTCCGCTCCGTAGCGTTTAGAAATTTCACTTCCCGTCACGGTTCCGGCTACGCGATTTGTATTATTGATCTTGATTTCAGCTTCCGCTTCCTGTCCGGCTTCAATTGCAGCCTGCACCGCCGGAAGAATAACCGTCATATCAAGCGACTGGTCGATTTTATGGTTTTGCGCCGTACGGAAAGTGCGGACGCCTTCAGGCTGGTACAGCAGTGTGGATAAATCAAGCTGGCCCGCTTTCCAATGCGCTTTCGCACGTTCACTGACATGAAGAACGTCTGTCCGTCCGATCATTTCATCAAGCGTCTTAAAGCCTAACTGCGCCATATATTCACGCACTTCTTCTGCGACAAACAGCATGTAATTTACGATATGGTCAGGATCGCCCATGAATTTTTTGCGAAGCTCCGGGTTTTGCGTTGCGACACCTACAGGACATGTATCTAAATGGCAGGCTCGCATCATGACGCAGCCGAGAACGACGAGCGGCGCTGTAGCAAAGCCGAATTCCTCCGCACCGAGCAAGGCGGCCATTACGACATCCCGGCCTGTCATCAGCTTACCGTCCGTTTCCAATACCACGCGATCCCGTAAACCGTTCAGCATCAGCGTTTGGTGAGCTTCTGCAAGACCAAGCTCCCACGGAAGACCCGTATGTTTAATACTTGTTTTCGGCGACGCGCCCGTTCCGCCATCGTAGCCGCTGATGACGATGACATCCGCAGTGCCTTTTGCCACACCGGCCGCAATTGTGCCGACACCGGCTTTTGACACGAGCTTGACGCTGATACGCGCGCTTCGATTCGCATTTTTCAAATCATGAATCAGCTGCGCCAAATCTTCAATTGAATAAATATCATGGTGAGGAGGCGGTGAGATCAGCCCTACACCTGGTGTAGAACCGCGGACATCCGCGACCCAAGGATATACCTTGTTGCCCGGAAGCTGACCGCCTTCTCCCGGCTTCGCCCCTTGCGCCATTTTGATCTGCAATTCATCCGCATTGACGAGATAATGGCTCTTTACGCCGAAACGGCCGGAAGCAATCTGTTTAATCGCACTTCTTCTGTCGTCGCCATTTTCATCCGGAACGAAACGTTTCGGGTCCTCGCCGCCTTCTCCGCTGTTGCTTTTTCCGCCAAGCCTGTTCATCGCTATCGCTAAAGCCTCATGGGCTTCCTTGCTTAATGAACCGAATGACATCGCTCCTGTTTTAAAACGTTTCACGATGGAAGCAGCTGATTCAACTTCCTCTAATTTTAAAGGCTTGCGGTCTTCTTTGAAGGCGAACAGATTGCGTAAAAATCCGATTCGTTCTTCATCCGCTGCATGAGAATACTGCTTAAACAGGCTGTAATCATTTTTGCGGCAGGCCCATTGCAGCGTATGGATGGTTTTCGGATTGAAAGCGTGGTGCTCTCCCCCGTTCCGCCATTGGAATTCACTTCCCGGATCAAGGGTTTGGCTGTAATCATCCTTGTACGCCGCTTGATGGCGCTGTTTCGCTTCTTGCGCAATCGTTTCGATATCGATTCCGCCAAGCTGAGATGCAGTACCGGTAAAGTATTTAGCGATAACGTCTTCACCGATGCCGACCGCTTCAAAAATTTGGGCGCCCCTGTAACTTTGCACAGTTGAAATCCCCATTTTTGACATCACTTTCACGACGCCTTCTGTTACGCTCTTTCCGTATTTGCTGACAGCTTCTTCATACGGAATATCAAGCCGGCCTTCATCGATTTCCTGCTTATACGTAGCGTAAGTCAAATACGGATTGACAGCATCTGCACCATACCCGATGAGAGCCGCAAAGTGATGAACTTCACGCGCTTCCCCGGATTCAACGATAATGCTTGCTTTTGTTCGCAGACCTTGGCGGATCAAATGCTGATGCAGCGCACTGACGGCCAAAAGCGGCGGAATCGGCGTCAATTCCTTACTCATTGCCCTGTCAGATAAAATTAACAGAGATACGCCTTCCTTGATCGCTTTTTCCGCCTGCTGAAACAAATCCTTCAGGCCTTTTTCTAGGTCATCGGAAAACAGCGTGCGGATGTTCTGGCTCTTAATGTCAGGATGCACAAGTGTTTTCAGCGCATAAAACTGTTCGTTTGATAATACAGGAGTATACAATTTTATGCGGCGTGCATTTCTTTCACTCGGATGCAGCAGATCGCCTTCAGCTCCAAGCCAGGTCACCGTAGAAGTTACCAGCTGCTCGCGGATCGCGTCAATCGGCGGGTTTGTGACTTGCGCAAACAGCTGTTTAAAGTAATGAAACAGTGATTGGGCGCGGTCGGATAAAACGGCGAGCGGCGAATCATTTCCCATAGAGCCGAGCGGGTCCTTGCCTTCTTTAATAACAGGAATTAAATACTTCTGAATATCTTCATACGTATAGCCAAACGCTTTTTGACGGACGAGAAGATCATCGAATTGTTCCTCTTCCCGGATTTCCGGGTCAGGATTCACTTGAACCAATTCTTCTTCAAGCCATTTTTGATAAGGGAATTCATTGGCAATTTCTGTTTTCACTTCTTCATCTGAAATAATCCGGCCTTCTTCTAAGTCAATGAGCAGCATTTTTCCGGGCTCCAGACGTTTTTTATGAAGAATGTTCTCCTGCTCTACTTCAATAACGCCGACCTCAGATGAGAAAATAATATGGTCATCTTTTGTCACATAGTAACGTGCCGGACGCAGGCCGTTACGGTCAAGGATGGCGCCGATCTGTTTTCCGTCCGTAAACGAAATGGCGGTCGGCCCGTCCCACGGCTCCATTAAAGAGCTGTGATATTCATAAAAAGCCCGTTTCGCTTTAGACATGTGAGTGTTTTCCGTCCATGGTTCCGGAATCAGCATCATTGCCGTATGTGCCGGTTTCCGCCCCGCCATCACGAAAAATTCAAACGCATTATCAAGAATGGATGAGTCACTGCCCTCAGCATTTAAAATCGGCAGCACTTTGTGAAGATCGTCTCCGAAGCTTTCTGAAACGAACTGCTGCTCCCTCGCTCTCATCCAATTGATGTTGCCCCGGAGCGTATTGATTTCTCCGTTATGAATCAGATAGCGGTTCGGATGAGCACGTTCCCAGGTTGGAAAGGTATTTGTGCTGAACCTTGAATGCACAAGTGAGAATGCAGATACGAAGGTTTCATCCTGCAAATCCAAATAAAATGCGTCAACCTGCTCAGGCGTTAACAAACCTTTATAAACAATAGTCTGGCTTGACAGGCTTGCGAAGTAAAAATCAAGCTGTTCTTGAACGCCCCAATTTTCCGCCTGCTTCCGGATGACATACAGTTTGCGTTCAAAAGCAAGGCTGTCTTTCAAATCGTTTGCGGCGCCGATGAATACTTGACGCACATACGGGCAAGTGCTTTGTGCCACTGTTCCGATTTTTCCGACATTTACAGGGACGGTTCTCCAGCCGAGAACGATCTGTCCTTCCCGCTCAATGAATGCATTCACCTGTTTTTCAATCTTTTTTCTTTCCTCTTCATTTTGCGAGAAAAAGACCATTCCTACCCCGTAACGGCCTTTTTCCGGCAGTCTCATTTCTCCGCACTCTTTCTTAAAAAAAGCATCAGGGATCTGAACCATCAGGCCGGCGCCGTCACCCGTATTCGGATCACTGCCCTGTCCTCCTCTGTGATCCAGCTGGCAAAGCATCTTCAGTCCTTTTTTGACAATGTCATGTGAAGGTTTCCCTTTTAAATGGGCATACAAGCCGATTCCGCATGCATCGTGCTCAAATTCCGGACGGTAGAGACCTTGTGCTTTCGGCATTTGATTGTAAGTCATAATTCCTCTCCCCCGATCAGTTTCCGTTAATTATCGGTCATAAAATCTGACAACTTTAAATTAATTGTAAGTTTTCAAAACAATATAAACAATATATAATTTAGATCAAATACATCTCAAAATGAGATAGATAGGTGTGAACGCAATGGAATTACGCCAGCTTCGGTATTTTATGGAGGTAGCAGAACGGGAACATGTGTCAGAAGCGGCTGATCATCTGCATGTCGCACAATCCGCCATCAGCAGGCAGATTGCAAATCTTGAAGAAGAGCTGCAAGTCACTTTATTTGAACGGGAAGGCAGAAATATTAAATTAACGCCGATCGGCAAACAATTTTTAGAACATGTTAAAACGGCGATGAAAGCAATTGATTACGCGAAGGAACAAATTGATGAATATCTTGATCCGAATCGCGGAACCGTCAAAATAGGATTTCCGACGAGCCTTGCAAGCCAGCTTTTGCCGACTGTGATTTCGGCATTTAAAGAGGAATACCCGAACGTTGAGTTTTTGCTCCGCCAGGGGTCTTATAAGTTTTTAATTGAAGCGGTAAGAAACAGGGATATAGATGCGGCGCTGCTCGGCCCCGTTCCGACGGAATTCCCCGACATAACAGGCAATATCTTATTCACGGAAAAGATTTACGCGCTTGTTCCGCTGCACCATCCGCTTGCCAAACAGAAAAATATTCATTTAATTGATCTGCGCGGCGACCAATTTGTTTTATTTCCTGAAGGGTTTATTCTCCGTAACATGGCGATTGACGCTTGCAGACAGGCCGGCTTTGCGCCGCTTGTATCGACGGAAGGCGAGGATTTAGATGCCATTAAAGGATTAGTCTCCGCGGGGATGGGAGTTACTTTATTACCTGAAAGCACCTTTGGAGAAACCACCCCTCGGTTCACGGTCAAAATTCCGATTGAATTTCCTCAAGTGAAGCGCACCGTAGGCATTATTAAACCAAAAGGAAGGGAACTGGCTCCGTCTGCAAATGATTTCTATCATTTTGTCATTCAATTTTTCTCCAAACTTGAACAATATCAATAAAAAACAAACCCGAGCTTCAAAACGAAGCCTCGGGCTTTTTCATATTTTTTTAGATCTTTCTCAGCCGATCGGAATGGATAGTTCAACGTGGCAGACAAACGCTTCCGGATCAATGACTGATTGATCGGTCTGTTTATGCGGCGTTTCTTTAAAAGTCTTCAGCTGGGCTGAGGAATAGTTGACGATGCCGAGTCCGAGCTCTTCTCCCTGCTGATCAAGCAGCCTGACAACCGCCCCGCTGCTGAATCTGCCCTTAATCTGCTCGATGTCCTGCGGTGACAGCTCCATATTTCCGTTCGCGACATCGCGGCTGCTTTCTTTTTCCATCACAATTTCGCCTTCGGGGCCGGAATTAAATGCAAGCCATTGTTCTTTGTGGTTTAACGGCAGGGTTCCTTCCGCTTCAAAATACGTTCCTTCAGCCGCCTCATCTACCGCTTGAAGCAGAATGTCCGGAATGTTAGCCTGCCCGAGAAAGCCTTTAATACCGGAGGCCATCACAATTTTAAAAGCATCCAGTTTCGAACGCATTCCGCCGGTTCCCATTTCACTCCCGGCATCTCCCGCGCTTGCTTCTATTTCCGGAGTGATGTCACTTACATGACTGATTCTTTTCGCTTTCGGGTTGCTGCGCGGATTATCATCATATAAACCGTCAATGTCTGATAAAATCACAAGCATGTCGGCATCAATTAAACCTGCCACCTTCGCTGCGAGTGTATCGTTATCTCCGAATTTCAGCCGGTTGACTGTGACCGTGTCATTTTCATTAATAATCGGAATAATGCCCCGTTCCAAAAGGACGTTCATCGTATTGCGGACATTATGGTAGCGGCATTCATCGGAAAAGTCGCTTCTTGTAATTAAAATTTGTGATGCGACATAACCGTGCGCTAAAAACAGCTTTGAATAAGCCTCCATTAATAATCCCTGTCCGATGGAAGCAGAAGCCTGTTTTTCAGGGAGGCTTTCCGGTTTCTGAATAAATCCGAGCTTCCGATAACCTGCCGCCACTGCGCCGGAAGATACTAAAATCATTTCATAGCCGCTGTCTTTCAGCTGTGCGATTTGATCCACCAATGCTTCCAGCTTTCTTCTGCTGATTTCCCCGTGCAGGCTCGTCAGTGAGCTGCTGCCGATTTTCACCGCGACTCTTTTGATCTTCGTCCGAGACGTCACTGTATCACTCCTGTTTTTTAACGATTATAGTGCTGCCGTTTTTTCAATTGTTTTGCTGATCTCAATAGAACGTTCGGTCGCGTGTTTGATGGCTTTGGCGATGGCTTCTCCGCCGCCTTCTGACCTGAGCGCATCGAGGCCGGCTTCCGTCGTGCCGTTTGGAGAGGTGATGTTTTCCCGAAGCACATCCGGTTTTTCACCCGTTTCCATCAGCATTTTAGCGGCGCCCAATAACGTTTGCGCGCCGATTTTGCGGGACAGCCGTTTGTCTAAGCCGGCTTCTTCACCTGCTTTTTCAATAAACTCCATTAAATAATAAAAGTATGCCGGTCCGCTGCCTGCGATGCCGGTGAAAATGTCCATCTGATCTTCCTTGATCACGTACACTTCCCCGAGGCATTCCAAAAGGGATACCGCGGTTTTTGCTGAACCGTAAGAGACATGGTCTCCGAAAGCCGCAGCTGTTGCCGATTCGCCGATCATGCTGGATGTGTTCGGCATCACTCTTACAACCGGCTGATTATCATGTAATGATTGTTGTATAAATGAGGTTGTTATGCCTGCCAGAACAGACAGGATGATTTGATGAGGTTGAATACGCCGTTTCAGCGCAGCCAGAGCGATTTCAGCATCCTTCGGCTTCATGGCTAAAATAAAGACATCAATATCTTCGGTTTTCATGCTGTCAAAAGCAATGCCCTGAATACCGTATTGATGTTCCAATTCAGCGAGTCGCTCTGTATTGCGGCGGTTTGTCACGCAGATGTTTTGGTTGGGAATTTTTTTTGCGCGGACCATGCCTGATATCATTCCTTCAGCCATTGATCCTGCTCCGATAAAAGCAACTTTCTTTTGATCTAAGATCGGTAACATCTCCCTTGTTCGTATTTTGTTCGTATTTTTCACACGTTTTTTATGTTACCACTTCAGGAGTTGATGTCAAGTTTGAAGGTATTATTGATATGTATTGTTCCGAGCCTGCTATTATGTATAATGAATCACAGAACAAACCTTTTGAGGCCGGGTGCGTTCCGGCCGGATTTAAAAATTATCTGAAATGGCTTTTTCTATCAGCTTTTTGCAGCGGTCAAGCTCTGTCTTCAGCTGTTTTTTGTAAAGCTTCGCAGCTTCATAGTCTTTAAATTGATAGAGAACGACTTCCTGGAGTTTGGCTCCCTCTTTTTTCACTTTTACTTGCTTTAAAATCCCGTCATCCAATAGTTCGTGAAGTGAACGGTACACCTCGGTATGATTCGGCTTAAAACCGATGGGTTTAAATTCCGAACGCAGCACCTCGAGAAGCTTCAGTCCGTAAAGCCGTTCCTGCTCTGTCATTGTAATCATGTAAAGCTTTAAAAAAGCTCTTTGTTTCACTAAAAAACCGGTTGAACTTCTTTTTTCTTCTTTCAATATGTGCACACCCTTCCTTCTAACAAATTATTCCATGTACTAAATATTCTCTTTCTATCCCGTTTTCCCTTTTATTGTTCGGACAGTTTGGTTTGTATTGATTTGTTTTTTAGAGGCGGGGAAAAACGATTTTAATGAACATTTGGTACATAGTTTATTTAGTTTAATTATAGCTGATATCGGTTTCTTTTTCACTCTTTTTTCTGCAAAAACGGATCTTTATGCCCATTTATTCGGGTTGCGGAAACAAAAAAAGACCCGTCACGAAGACAGGTCCCCTTTTGTTTAAGGATTAGTTGACCACAAACCGGCAGTTTTGATGAAAATGCGCGGATGTAATTTCAATTGAGCAACCATATATTCTGCAAGATCCTCAGGCTGCATGACTTTTTCCGGATTGCCGTCTGTCAGATTTAATTCAATAGACATGTCGCTGGCAACCGTGCTCGGAGTCATTGCGCTGACACGGATATTGTGTTTTCTGACTTCCTGCATGAGAGATTCGGTCAGACCGAGAACGGCAAATTTAGAAGCGCTGTACGCACTTGTCGCCGCGGCGCCTCTTTGGCCCGCCGTAGAAGAAATATTAATGATATCTCCTGATTTTCTCTCAATCATTTCAGGAAGAACGGCGCGTGTCACGTGGTATACACCCATTACATTCACTTGAATGATGTCTTCCCACTCTTCAGGCGTAAGATCCAAAAATCCGCCGAATTTGCTGATTCCGGCATTGTTAATCAAGATGTCAATCTCACCGAGTTCTTCTTTAATAGAGGAGACGGCTTGCTCTACCTCTTTTTGGTTTTTTACATCGGCAGCTGCGAATGATGCCTTTACACCAAGGGCTTTCACTTCTTCCGCAACCTTTTCGACATTTGCTTCTGTGCGGCCGATTAAACCGATATTGACTCCTTCTTTGGCTAAAGCGATAGCGGTGGCGCGGCCGATTCCTCTGCCCGCACCCGTGATAAGAGCCGTTTTGTTCTGTATGCTTTCCACGTCTTTCACCCTTTCAGAATGTCCTTATGTACGATTTCACATTATAAGCAGAAAAAAAACAATTAGCAAATAAAATGATTCAACACGATCCGTAAAGGGTATCAACTGAAAAAAAGGAGTGAAAAGCAGATGATCATCATTTTGTATATCAGTGCTGCCGTTGCGGCTGCCGCATTCATTTATGCAGCCGTATCCGCCGTGCATTTTAAAAGAAACACAGCGCCTGATATAAAGAAGATTAACGCCGCGACAGCGTCCATGCAGACGGCCGTTGATGAAATCAAAACAGAAACCGATCTGTTATCGCAAAAGCAGAAAGAGCTGAAAGAAGATTTTCTCACTAAAAAAACAGCCGTACAAACGACGGCGGCCGAAGTTAAAGGAACGCCTCACGTCCTGAAGATGCTCTGGAACGCCGGTAAAAGTGATGTATGAGCCTGCATGTCATCCGACGTTTTTGATGACACTAAGAGAAACCGGCGGATTCAAGGAGGCATAACATGATTTGCGATCGTGAGCGGCTTGCGCATTTTTTGCAGCAGCTTAAAGCACTATCATCTTCGGGAGGGTTTACAAAATCGGATTTGCTGACTCCGGCTTTCCATTTAGCCAAGGACGGAGATCTGGATTTGTATTATTCGCCTCATAATGAATATATTAACCCTCATGCAGTCGTTGCCATTTCCGGAATCACACCCGGTTTTTTTCAAATGCAGCTGGCTTACAAAAAAGCGGCACAGCTTTTAAAAGATGGCGAAACTCTTGAAATGATAGCCTATGAAACAAAAAAAGCGGCCGGACTTTCCGGTTCAATGAGGCAGAACATCATCGAAATGCTTAATGAATGCGGTCTGCCGGCCGCGCTTCACGTTGAGGATTCATCCCGGTTATTTGATTCAAAACGGGAGCTTCTTCATACAACGTCCGTTATCAAACACCCTGTTTTTTATAAACAGAAAAACTATACGGGACATCGGCCGGCAATCAGCAGGTCAGCTCTTCTCAGCCGTTACGCGCTGACATGTTTTCCGGATGAAATAGAAATGATGAAAAAGGACATTCTGCTTATCCCTCTCGGCAAAGCAGCAGAATCAGCCTGCCGCATGCTGAAGAAGAACGGCAGAATGGGTCATGCGGTCATTCTGGAAGGCTTCCCGCATCCGTCCGGAGCAAACGGACATCGTTTCAAACAATTTCACGAAAACAAACAATCGTTACGTGAACAAATTCAGCGCTTTGCCGGGTTTCTTCAGCAGCTGTAAAAAAACGCCCCGAATTTTCGGGGCGGTGCTGTTAAGAAGCGTATTCACGCAATGCTTTATTGTGTTTTGCCGTTTTCTCTTCAGGTATTTTGATTTGATTTGTCAAGATTGCACTTACGAAATAGAGCGCTGCGAAAATCCATACAACGCCTTGTGCGCCGACAAGCCCGATGAACGCCCAGGCAAGCGCGGGGCCGACAAATGCCGACAGGCCCGCAGCCAGATTTAACACAGACATGGCAGCACCTTTATCGCTGCCGGCCGCCGTCGGCACGATAGCCCCGATCGGAACGAACCCGGCGAGGAGCCCTCCCCATATAAAACCGACAATGCTGACGAAAAGCAAGTTCCCATGTGATACAACAGGAGCATAATATAATAAAAGAGTAAAAATGCCGCAGCCCACTCCTCCGAACCACATGACAGTCTTCTTCCAGCCGAAGGCATCGCCGACTGCGCCGAATATTAAGTTAAAGACGATATTTCCGAGAAAGATCGTTCCCCAAATTTGAAGCCATACATTTGTAGAAATGCCGTGCTGCGCCATATGCATCGGAAGAAATACCGGAAATCCGTATGTACCGATGCTGTTAATGATCCGAATGATCCCCCCAGAGAGCACGCGCGGATTTTCAGCAAGGATGGTGATTCCCTTCATTAATTCCTGCGCCTTTTCCCGCTTATCTGACTTTTTCTTTTCAAAGCGGTCCCTATTTAAAATCAGGGCAAAAAACGCGCCGAGGCATACCCAGAAAATTGAACTCCACAGTGTATTCAAATAGCCGAAGGATTTGATGGCCCAGCTTGAATACCAAGCACCGAATACAAACATCCCGCAGCAATATGCAATCCAGAACCAGCCGACCGCCGTACTGAGCCTGTTTTTCGGCGACCGGTAAATCACCCATGTCAAAAAAGAATAGGCAAACAGCGGATAACCCAGCCCTTTAATAAAATACGTGACATACATCACCGGCAAATTAAGATTTTCAAATCCGTATGCGATAAACGCGGCTGTTCCGATCACGTAAAACAACAGCCCCATAAACATCGTCCGCTTTGCGCCGAAGGCTTCGAGGCAGACCCCTGAAAACCAAGACGCCACAGCGAGAGAAATACCGTAAACTGTAAACAGGGATGCTGATTGCTGTACCGTCAAGCCGTTTTCAACTAAAAACGGGCTGAGCCAGCCTTGTTCAAGGCCGTCCCCCATCATAAACAGCACGACTCCCAAAAATCCCCATGCGAGCTGTTTTGGAATTCCTATTTTATTAAGCATTTTTGTTCCTCCTCAGCAATCTTTCATGTTGTCATCTCATCCCCAAGTCAGGCTTTCACCGCCGGCTGAAAATGAGTAAATAATTTTTGCGTATGTTTCCATTCTTCATATAGGAAGAGATCCGTCTGATCCGCTTCCGGCTCAATTACCTTTGTGCGGCTCGAAAGCTCTGCTTTCACACCGAGAGCTTCGTTGCAAATCATCGCCGCTCCCATTGCGGATGCCTGGCTGAACCCCTCTCTCTTATAGATTTTCTTTTGGAGAAGGTTAGCAAGAAACTGCGTCAAAGCATCACTTTGGAAACCGCCGCCGCACACCTTCACATCATCTTGTGAAAAGGAAGCCACCTCTGTTAACGCCTCATAGTTCCATTTGATTGAAAAAGCGATTTCCAGCAGTGCGGCTTTGACAAAATGGGCTCTGCTTAAGTTTTGGGACAGCGGAGCGTCAAAAATAAATCCGCCTTTTGCCAGTGCGTTTTTCTCAGGCGATAAATAGGAGCCTAACGCAGAAATACAAGCATGATCATGTTTCGGCAGACTTGCGATTTCCCGTTCCATAACGCCGTAGGATTCATTCGGATAAAAAATGGATTTTAATTTTTGATAATTGAGTCCTGTTACACCCGGATTCGTTTCAAGAAGCCATTGACCTTCTTCTGTATGGCAATTCAGCCATGCATTCTCTAAACTTTCGGTTCCGGCCTCCGCTGTTATCTTTGTAATCGGCGTCGTCGTGCCGGATACGATGACGATATCTCCCGGCTTTGCATCTGCACTTTTGATGGCAAGCTGTGTGTCTCCCCCGCCTGCAATCACAGGCACTCTTTCAGAAAGACCGAGAACCGCCGCTTTCTTGAACGTTAACACTCCGACAACCGTCCCAGATCGGACGAGTGAAGGAAGAATGGCAGAAGGCACACCGAAGATGTTGCATAATTTCTCTGACCACGCCTTTTTCCTTACGTCAAACAGCAGTGTTTCAGCAGCCTGTGACGGTTCATAGCTTAAAATACCGCTCAGCTCAAATGTCACCCAGTCACTGATGCTTGTGATGTACTTCACTTCTTTCCATAAAGACGGCTGTCTAGCTTTTAATCCGACAAGTTTCATGGCGGAAAATAAAGCGCTCGGAAGACGTCCGGTTTGCTGATGCACTTCTTCTTTTGTCTCAATCCCGTCTTCCCATTCACGGCCTCTGTTATCAATGTTGGGCAGACCGAGAAATGCCTTTTTATCTTTATTGATCAGAACAATTCCCTGCCTCTGGCTTGTAGAGGTGATTCCGATTAATGTAATATGTGGGCTTTTGGCAATAACCTTCCTTGCCATAGCGCTGATTTGCTTCCATAACCCTTCCGGTGAGAAATATCGTCCGTCCGGATAAAGCGGATCCGTCACATATTCAATGTCTTCCCTTTCAAGCGCGGTCACTTCGCCGCCGGCAGTCACGACCGCGACTCGCGCATTCCCCGTCCCGATGTCAAATACAAGGTAGCCTTTTTGTTCAGCCATTACAGCCTCCTCCTTCCGTTTCAAGTTCTCTTTTGTTATAAAGTTCACGTATTGAGCAGGTTTGATCTTGTTTCCATTTGAAAAGCGCTTCATTTAAAATCTTCACATGATGATCTTCCACTTCAAATGTTGCGCCCGCTAAATGGGGAGTCGCTAACACATTCGGCAAAGAGATCAATTCATAATCAGAAGATTCAGGCGGTTCGTGATAAAACACGTCAAGGATCGCTCCCTTAATCCGCCGTTCTTTCAGCACCCGCAGCAGCTCTTCCCTGTCTGTAACCGCCGCTCTTGACGTATTGACAAAAACAGCTTCCTGTTTCATCAATTGAAAGTGCCGGGCGCCGATAAGGCCGATGGTTTCTTCTGTACGCGGCAAGTGAACGGAAACAATATCACTTTCAGAAAATACCCGTTCAATCGTCGTTTTTTCATACTCCCGGTTTTCATGACGGACAAATGGGTCATAGTAAAGCACCTTGCAGTCAAAAGCGGCCAATAGCCGGGCGATTCTCTGTCCGACAGCTCCGAAACCGATAAGGCCGACTGTTTTCCCCGTCAGCTCATTTCCTCTGAATTTGACATAAGCCTGCAAATAATCACCATTCCACTTCCCGTCCTTCAGCCACTGATGGGAAGAATACGTATGACGCAAAAATGAAATCACATTTCCGATAAACATTTCAGCAACAGCCTGGGCATTGCGGGCCGGTGTAAAGAAAACGGGGATTTTTCTTTTAGTCGCCGCCGCAATATTCACATTAGACGGCATTCCTCTGCAGACACCGATAAAAGCGGAATCAGGCAATATGTCAATAACACGCTCAGATACCTCATCAAGTTCAGTGATAAGCCCCGACGCGTTTGTCTCTTGAATCATTCGGATCAATTCATCTTCCCGATAGGCCCGGCCGTGCTTCTTCCACGGCCGGTGCACAGTCCGGCCGAACAGCTCAGTCAGCTCCTTCAGCCCCTCGTCGTGATATGGTGCGGTAATTAAAACCGTCATGGTGCAAAACATCCTTTTCACATAAATTTTTTCATAAAAAAATCTCTTTCCCCAAAGAAGGAAAGAGATTCATATACCGTCTTTATGCACTTGAAGCGCACAAATATGTATAGATCATTCTTTCCTATCTTTCAAGCATACGCTTGCTGGAATTGGCACAATAAATGTTGCCGAGGTTTCGTAGGGCCAGTCCCTCCACCTCTCTGGATAGAAAATAAAATGATGAAATTGTCAGGCTGTTTAAAAGAATAAACTCATCATAGAAAAGTCTTTCCGTGATGTCAACACTTTTTTTCTGAATTGACGTTCGATTTTGAAATGTTATAATGCTTACAATATAAACAAAGAGGAGAAATGGGCTATGAATTCTGCTGCAAAACAGCCGAACGGGGTCTTTAAGTCGGTATGCTCACTAGACTGTCCCGATCAATGCGGCTTGCTTGTGACAAAAAAAGACGGAAAAATCGTTAACATTCAGGGAGACCCCGATCACCCGGTCACATCAGGGAATATTTGCAACAAAGTCAGACACATGGCTGAGCGTATTTATGATGAGAAACGCGTAACCGTTCCGTTAAAACGGATCGGTAAAAAAGGTGAAGCCGCGTTTGCGCCTATTTCCTGGGAGGAAGCGATCAATACGATCAGTGCGCGCTGGAAAGAGCTTATTGCCGAAGAAGGAGCGGAAAGCATTCTTCCGTACAGCTTTTACGGCAATATGGGAAAACTGGCGGCAGAGGGAATGGACCGCCGTTTTTTCCATCGTCTCGGAGCGAGTCATCTCGAACGGACGATTTGCAGCAAAGCCGGTTCTGAAGGCTATAACTATACAATGGGAGAAGGAGCGGGTACTGATCCGGAGGAGACCATACATGCAAAGCTCTTTATTTTTTGGGGGATCAATGCCGTCAGCACGAATATGCACCAAGTCATGATTGCTCAAAAAGCCCGGAAAAAAGGGGCTAAAATTGTCGTTATCGATGTACATAAGAACCAAACCGGCCGGCTTGCCGATTGGTTTATTCCCATTCGCCCCGGCACAGATGCCGCACTCGCCCTCGGTGTCATGCATGTCTTATTCGACGAAAACCTTCACGATGAAGCATTTCTCACAGAATACACCGAAGGCAGTGACGAATTAAAAGCGCATGTCAAACACTATGATCCGGAAACGGTTTCTGCTATTACAGGCGTTAAAGCCGACGATATCAGACGCCTTGCGAGAATGTACGGGGAAACCTCCCCTTCCCTTATCAGGATCGGAAACGGCATTCAGCACCATGACAATGGCGGAATGATCGTCCGCACCGTTGCCTGCCTTCCGGCTGTTACAGGACAGTGGCTCAACACCGGAGGAGGCGCAATCAAGCACAACAGCGCGGTATTAAACTATAACAGACAAGCGCTCCAGCGGCCTGATCTGCTTTACGGCAGGAAGCCGCGATCATTTAATATGAACAGGCTCGGAAGCGTTCTTTTAGAAACAAAACCGCCCGTGCGCTCCCTGTTTATTTACGGTACGAATCCCGCAGTGGTTGCGCCGGAAGCGAATAAAGTCAGAAAAGGCCTGCTGCGGGAGGATTTATTTACAGTCGTTCACGATCTGTTTTTAACGGAAACCGCCAAATATGCGGATATCGTGCTCCCTGCTGCATCCGCTTTTGAAAACACGGATTTTTACACGTCTTACTGGCATCATTTTATTCAGCTGCAAAAACTGGTGATCGAACCCTACGGGGACAGCAAATCGAATACGGAAGTGTTCCGTTTGCTTGCCGGAGAAATGGGATTTACCGAGCAGGAGCTTCAGGATTCCGATGAAGAATTGATCAGACAGGCGCTGGACTTTCCCGACAATCCGTATATCGAGGATATTGATTACGAATCGCTCTCACGCCATTCCTTCATGAGAGCCAAACGGAAAAAACCGCTTTTTCCGGGCAAGCTCAAAACACCGAGCGGAAAAATTGAATTATATTCTGAAAAGATGAAACAGGACGGTTATCCGGCGCTGCCGACGCACATCCCTCTTGAGAGCGATGGCGATTTTCCGCTTTTATTTGTCCCGGGACCGAATCATAATTTTTTAAATTCGACATTTTCGAATAATGAAAAACACGTAAAACTGGAAAAAGCGCCAAAGCTTTTTATTCATACAGAAGATGCTGTACGCCGGAACATAGAAGACGGGGAAACCGTTAGAGTTTGGAATCACCGCGGAGAGTGTGAATTGACAGTTTCGGTCGGCGAACAGGTGCTTCCCGGCGTTGCAGTCAGCCAAGGTCTTTGGGCCGATATGGATGATAAAAAACAGCTCGTCAATTCGCTCACGCCCGATCGGCTGGCGGATATGGGCGGAGGCGCTGTTTTCTTCTCCGGAAAGGTGCAGGTGGAAAAGCTCAGCAATCAAAACCGTCCGCAATAAAGGGACTGACCCCATAATATGAGACAAACAAAAAACACCTTCAAGTTTGAAAACGGATCGTTGTTATCCGAAATTAGACTTGGAGGTGTTTTTCTATGAGGGCAAGAGTGAGTTATCCGGTTGAAGTCAAACAGAAGGCTGTAGAAATGAGATTGGCGGGCGTGCCTGTGAAGGAGATCATGCAGGAATTGAATATAAAGAATAAGACGCAGGTGCAGACATGGGTCAGGTGGTATAAAGCTGGGGACACACATCGATTCGAACAACCTGTCGGAAAGCAATATTCTTATGGAAAAGGTCCAGAGTATTCTTCCGAATTAGAGAAACTGCAGGCAGAAAATCGTTATCTGAGACAACAGAATGAAGTGTTAAAAAAGTACAACGAATTGGAAAGGAAGCTGATAGCGAAACGCCAGTCGAGCTTGTAGAAGCATTGCGCGGCACAATGACCATACAGGATATCTGTATTCATTTAGGTATCTCACGAGCATCTTATTATCGTTGGAAGAAGAATCTGATGAAAGATAACCCTAAATACCATTTAGAAAAACAAATCGGCACGTTGTGCCGAGAACACAAGTATCGATATGGCTATCGGAAAATCACAGCCATATTAAAAAAGGGAATGCGTATTAATCATAAAACGGTTCAGCGCATTATGCAGAAAAATCAGTGGCAATGCCGGGTTAAGGTGAAAAAGCGCAAGAAGAATGGGCAGCCATATGCCGTGGCCGAGAATATATTAGATCGGAACTTTCAGTCTGATCGCCCTCTGGAAAAGCTAGTAACGGATATCACATATTTGCCTTATGGGCAGAAACAATTGTATCTTTCCAGTATATTGGATTTATACAATGGAGAAGTGATTGCTTTTACGATTGGCGATAGACAGGACACAGATTTTGTCTTACACACACTTGATCAGCTGCCCGTACTCCCAGAGAACTGCGTGTTACATAGTGACCAAGGTTCTGTTTATACATCTTATGAGTATCAGAAAGCTGTTAAAACAAAAGGCATTACCATGAGCATGTCCCGTAAAGGGACACCCGCTGATAATGCCTCCATCGAATCGTTTCATTCCTCACTAAAGTCTGAAACGTTCTACCTCGACAGGTTGGAAAGCACTACGACGACCATCGTAGAGCAAACTGTCGAAACCTATATATACTATTATAACAACATTCGTATTCAAACGAAACTAAACAACCAGCCGCCGGTCACATACCGACAGCTGGCTGCTTAAAGGTGTTTTGATCCCTGTCTCAAAAACGGGGGTCAGTCCCTAAACGCCGGGCGGTTTTGATGAAGGCTGAATCCTTTCAGCCGGCTTCACCGTATAAAAAGTGATAAAGTTTATTGGAGGTTTGCTGTATGGATGTCATACCGACATCGGAATCACTTTAGCCGGATATTTCATCGGAGACGGATTGAAAAACTTTAAATCACCTGATCCTCATGAACACACTGACCACATTCTCATTAAAGAAAAAGATTTACACTTCTATATTGGTATTATTTCGGAGTAACCAAGGAAGAAGCGAAACAAATCGTGCCCGACACCTCTGACATTCCGCATATCACGAGAAACGGAAAGCGGTATGTACAGAAAACTGCATTAAGAGAATGGCTGACTTCTATGCTGGAAAAAGAATAACAGCTGCCATGAAAAGCGGGAAGAGTTTTTCTCTTCCCGTTTATTAAGATTCGCCGCCCTGCCTCTCTTCAACCCCAAACATACGACAGATATCATTCTTACGTAACGAAACATCCCCTTCTTTAGATTTCAAATAAAACCCTTTCTTATATAACCGTATGACTTCCTCATATGTAAGCTCATGACGAAGGAGCGCCATTAAACGCCCGTCTTTTTCATCTTGTTTATTGAACCATTCATACTGTTCTGACCAGTTCACTTTCTGCATGTCAAACACCTTCTCACTTTGGATTAATGCCCTTTTCGCATTTATTATACTTATTTCCCCTTTTGTAAACACTCCGACTGCCTGTGATATTTTTGAAACAGCCGTAACCCCTCCCATTAGTCACCATGTTGACTTGTTTCCCGTTTCGTTGTATATTATAATTGTCAACATGGTGACAATTAAGATAGGAGATACCTTATGGATATTAATTTATTAATGAAGGAACTGCATGTTATGCAACAAAGTTACGCATCATTATTTTCGGTTGTCAATAAAGTGCAGGCTCGGGGGGACGAATACTTAGAGTTGTTGACTTCCCGACAGCACATGACTCTTATTGCTATTGCCCATTTACCGACGGAAGATACCACACTTATGAATATCGCTAAAAAGCTGGGCACAACAAAACAAACCGCTAACAAATTAATTTCAAGCCTCGCGAAAAAAGGATATGTTCACACTGTGCCAAGCAAACTGGATAAACGTGCAATCAATATTGAGATTACCGCTGAAGGAAAAAAAGCGTTAATTTCCTGTTCAGAAAAATCCACCTATTTTTTAGCGGATATGTTTCATGACTTTACAACTGATGAAATTGAAACATTCTGGAGGCTATTGCAAAAACTTTATCGTTTTGATGGTGAAGAACAGGATGGTTTTGAAGAAAAAGCACATTTGAAAGTTGAAGATCAGGCACAATTCATCTCAGATGACTATGAAGAAAAAATCATGGCTGAATTTTCAAAACGGCGATATGGGAGTGCAGACGATGAATAATATGCTTTATCGAAAAGTAAAAGAAACAGAGGATAAGATGAAGGAAAAATGCTATGAGCTGAAAGATAAAATTGATCAATTTATTTCTCATGCCAAATATAAAATTCATTACAAACGTAAACTGGACCGAGCCGGCAATTATATATCAATTGCCATTGGACTCTTTATCCTAACTGCCTCATGGCTGACCGCAACACAATGGCTGCTTTGGATAGGCGCGGCGAGTATTTTGAGTAATGCCTGTTTGCTCATTATAAAGCCTGTTAAAAATTGAAAATCTGAAAAAAGCTCTCTAAAAGAGAGCTTTTTTTATTAATCGTCCCAGTCTTCATCTTCATCCCAGTCATCTTTCGCTTCCTGAATCTTATTATAAAAAAATTCGATAAAGCTTTCTGCAGCGATATCTTGATAGCCAATTATCCTATCCCATTCCACTACAGGGCATTCTCCGTCTTTCATTTTATTCGTATCTAGACAGTAAGCAAAGAAATCAACATCTTCTATGACAACAAGACCATCAGCAAGTCCATAATGTTGTTTATATTCTTTAGTTTTATCTGCAACTGACGCATGATCGAAGTTATAGCCTAAAACTAAAACCCCGAATAAACCACCAGCACCGTATTTTTCTAAGAACCATTTATAGCTAATAGGAAGTTCGCATTGGAGGGTTTCTTCAATGCGAGTTATGTTTTCCAGGCTTGCACCCTCTGTGAATATAGCATTTTGCTTGTTTTCATTAATAAAGGTTTCAACCTTTGAATAAATCATTTAATTTAAACACCTCAATTCTCATTCTCAAATTGTTTCGCTCTCCACTTCCAATATCTCTTTCGAAAGCTTTCATATTGTGCTTTTAAAACTCTATCATTTCTAAAACTTTCACCATCAGTCTTAAGCTTATGAATAACATCACTATATTTTGTATGTAAACTGTTTGGGATTTCAAGCATTGGGCCAGGTTCTTCTTGAATCAAGTGATGTAAATTAATCTGTGTGCCATCTTTTGCATAAGGAGCATTACCGTTTTTCATAAGCTGAAGATTTGTTACCCCAAATTCTGTTTTTTGGTTCATATCAATATCTTTCATAGTATACACTCTGCTGCTTATGTCTTTAACTTTTCCCTTTGCTTTTACCTTGCCCTTAACCTCAAAGGCACCATACTTTTCTTTATTTAACCAAGGAAGGTTTATTTCTTGACCAGTAAACGGCTTTCTCGTTCCATCCGGGATTTTCTTTGCATTGGTCAAAAGTTGATTTTTAAGGTTTTGGCTGTCAACCACATTGTATGGTACGTCACCCGACAGAGCAAGATCATATTTAGAGTTATAAGGAAGCAGTTCTGGAAGTTTAACGTCTTTAATTTTCTTCCCTGCCTGTCCTGCCTTGTTTATGACCTTCCCCGCCGCATCAGCTTTGTTAACGGCTCCTGCGCCTTTCGTTCCGACGACAGCAACAGCCACTGAACCGACCGCATATGTCACCCATCTTGATCTGGAATACGCATCTCCATTTACCATATCTTTTTGATACGATTCCTCGATTGCTGCCGAAACAGCATCATATGTTTTAACAGGATGAAGTACTGCATTCCCCAGTGCTGACAAGGTTTCTCCCGGATCGGTTATGAAGTCCCATAAACCGGTTACCGTGTCTTTCCCGACATCATATAGACCGACGCCGGCTCCTTTTAAAATATCCCAAGTCACTTCTCCGGCTTCTTCCAGCTGTTTTGCTTGTTCAAGCTGAATGACATATTGCTGCTGGGAAGGTTCAAGGTTTTCATAGCCGATCTTCTTCGCAATTTCCAAATATTCATCCGGATCGGTCACACCGTCAGCGAGCTTTTTCTTCAGATCCTTGATTTCCCGCTCTTTTGCTTCTTCCTTCTTAAACGTTAAATATGTGTCTGAATGTCTTGCAATCTCGCCTTTTTTCTTATGTATGTCACTTTCCCTGTATGCCTTGGCGTTATAGTGAAGCGGAGTGGCGTTTTTCCCTTTTCCCGTAGCGTTTTGGAGCTACTGAAAATCTGCCTGAATGAAATGTTCGTTTGCCTCGGTTTCTGCGTATTCTTTCGTTAGATCATGATCAAGTTTGCCGAGTTTATGTATCGTGTCGCTTCTTTTTTTATCAGCTGACTCAAGCTTTTGATCGACATCCTCTGTAGAAAAGACATCAAGATGAACGATATCGCTTATCTCGTTAAGAATATCCCTCATTTCATTGCGCTGCTCCTGCATGATAGCTTTTGATTTATTCTTCGCATGGATCAGCTCGTGTTCTAAAAATGACTCTTCCACAAACGAATCGGCTAATCCGGCATCAGCTACTTTTCCTGAAATACTGTTAAGAAAAGCAATCTTCATATCGATCAGATCAAGCCAGCTGTCTGTGACACCAGCGTGATCTTGGAAGAATGCTTTGATGTTATCAGCACCTTTACCTGAAAACTCACTGTCATCTAAATCAGCCATTCCCTGAAAAGCTTTCCTGAGATTAATAAATTGTTCTCTAATCTGATCGTATTCTTTTGCTCGCTTTTCAGCTGCTGAGATTAACGAGGATGCTTCGAATACTTTCATTTACGGCTCCTTTCTGCTTCTTTCTGTCTAAATTTTACCATAGGATATAAGATTAGATGAATCTCTTGCATTTGTCGAACTGCTTTATTCAAGATCATAAAATTTCAAAGAAAACCTTACACGACGGAATCGGGGATCGGCAAAACAAAGCCAGATATAACATATATTAAAAAATCTCTTGCATTTCCACACCCGCCATGCTATATTGATATAGCGATGAGCTGAATTGTGTAAGCCGATGCACATGCCCTTGCGGCACACACGAATGTGGCGTGTGGTGTATCGCCTCAATACGCAAAAGACGTTTGCTTCTGCAAACGTCTTTTTTTATTATCCGATTTTCGTTCCGTTCGGTACTGTCTGCTCTGGCGTAAGCAGGACAACGTCTCCTTTTTCCGGGATGCCGCCGAGAACGAGAACTTCTGACTTAAATCCGGCGATCCGCCGCGGCGGAAAGTTGACAATAGCGGTAACCTGTCTGCCCGTCAGATCACCCGGTTCGTACCGTTTTGTAATCTGGGCGCTTGATTGTTTCATGCCGATCTCTTCGCCGAAATCTATTGTCATCTTAATGGCCGGCACCTTTGCTTCCGGGAATACTTCCGCTTTTACGACCGTTCCTATTCTAAGATCAAGCTTGATAAAATCTTCGATGACTGCCATATCAAAAACTCCTTTTTTACAATCATGATACCAAAAAAAGAAGCAGTTTATTTAACCGATTTTCAGGATTATTTATCAGATTGAAAGGTGTTTCGGAAGACGCGCGGCGTTATTCCCTTATGTCTGACAAACCATCTGGTAAAGGAAGACAAATTTTGAAAGCCGACCTCCTGACTGATGTCTGTCAGCCGGCATTTTGTTTCAATAAGCATTTGTTCCGCTTTCTTCATACGGAGCTCAGCAATATAAGCTTGCGGGCTTTTCCCCGTCTGCTTTTTAAACCAGTCGGAATAATACGCCGGGTGGTAATGTTCCATTGCGGCAAGCTCTTTAATTGTAAAAGTCTTTGAGAGATTTCGGCGGATATACGCAATTGAATCATTTGTACGGTTTTCTTGTATCTTTTCAGCAATATATTCTGCAAGCAGACTCAATGAATGAGCCGACTGCTGCTTTGTCTCTTCTGTCAGCAGAAACCGAATCGATGTCCAAAAAGGATCAAGCTTATTCAGAACGCCGGGGTCTAATGAACCTTTGAAAAAATTTGCCGGTATGTCGAGAACGAGACATTCATTTCGCTCCAAAGAACGGAACCGATGTTCATGCCCGGGCGGAATATACAACATTTGATCAGGTTTTAATCTGATTTTACGTCTTTCTGTCTCCAAGTCCAGCTGTCCTTCGAGCGGAAAGAGCATTTGGCAGTATGTGTGTGCATGAGAATCAAAAATATGTGAATAGGTGCGCCGCTCACAAATGATATGTTGTAATGAATCCATTTGTCCCTCCTTTTTACATGATGCGTCTTTTTATTTAGTTTACATAATAATATTATTGTTCCCTATCCTGCAAACCTCTTAGGAATGCAACAACTGCAAACTTCCGGCTTTCCTTAATTGATTCGGTTAATTCAAATGCACTCTGTTTTCTCAACACGGCAAATCCGTGAAGAAGGCTCCTCAGTCCTCTCGCAGCATGAATCGCAGTGTCAGACTGTGCATAACCGTTAGCAGTCAGCTGCCTGACAACAAGCTCTACAAGCAGGCTTGACAGATTCTCAATCCGCCCGTCTTTTATCTTTTGAAATGTTGCGTCATATAATCCGGGATTGGCTTCGGCGAAATTGATATAGGCATCGGCAAGAGCAAGCAAAGCCGTTTCACCCGTCAGTCCTTCTGCAGAGGCCGCCATTTTTTTATATAACATAGTTAAACCGGAGACAGCCAGCTCTGTTTTAATTCCTTGAAGGCCATTGACAAAATTGTAAAGGGAAGGCGGTTTTACGTTTAAGGACTTTGCAACAGCCGCAAGCGTCACTTCGTTCAGCCCTTTTTCGTCAGCGATGCCTGCTGCGGCTCTCAATATCATGTCAAGGCTCATTCCGACTCTCGGTGACATTATGATCGGCCTCCCGGCAGGCTTCGTTCGGCTTCCTCAGCAGCCTCAGCCATCATTTCAACGGGATTGCAGAGAACATTTCCATGTCCGGCGGCCAGACTGCTTGGTTGATGAGCGATAAGTGTTCTTGCTGTTTTTACAGCTTCTTCTTTATTCCACGTAGCAAAAGCCGGAAACGGAAATTTCCATTTCAGCTTCCCAGAAACAGCAAGGCCGCCCCGTACTTGAAAGGCATCTCCGACGATCAGCATATCATTTCTCATATCTTTAAAAGCGAGGCTTCCCGGCGTATGACCGGGAGCGGGAATGACAAGTAAAGATCCGATCCGCTCGCCGCCTTTCAGCAGGCGATCAGGTTCGGTTCGAACATTTTTCGGCACTCCCCCCTTTATCGGCGTTTGTGCTTCATGCTCAAATAATGAAGTGTCACCTTTCAGCAAGAAAGAATCCCGCTCAGAAATACAGACGGAAGCATCCGGAAATTCCGCAGCTAATGAGTCAAGCGAACCGATGTGATCCCCGTGCGCGTGGGTGAGTAATATGTCATTCAGCGGCTTCCCAAGCTGCCGCAATGCTTGTTTGATTCCTTTATGACTGTTAGGCAGTCCGGCGTCAATCAGGGTTACTCCTTCTTCTTCTTCAACCAAATAACAATTCACCGGGAAGAGCGCGGGAAAAAAAGTCAGCTGCCAAACGGTTCCGTATTGTAAGATTCTCATGAACATCCTCCTAAAACTAATATCATTAGTTTTATTATAACTAATACCGTTAGTTTATCAAGAGTTTTCTGTTTAAATCCTGAAAAAGGCGCGGGCGCTTCTCTTATGCAAAAAAAAGAAACGCGCATACTGTGATAAAAGATGCTTTCAGCCTGCGAATAAATCACACTACTAAAACCAGCCGGATAAGCATACACTACTCAACGGAGGGGGAGTTTCACACCATGCATATCACACTTCAAAGCATCTGCCCTGTCTTAATGATTGCCTTTTTTCTGTATAAAAAGGTGAAACGGTCCGTCGGCTTTCAGCCTTTGAAACCCCGCTGGCTTTATACAAGAATGATTTTGTTTTCATTGCTGGCCGCAGCTCTGGCGTTTTTCAGCATCACACACCCGGCTTTATACGGCCATCTTATATTCGGCACTTTTTGCGGCTGGCTTCTGGTCCTGTTTGCCAAACGGAACATTTCTTTTGAAGAACGCCGCGGAAAAATGTATTTTCGCACTCACCTGTGGATTGAACTTATTCTATTAACGTTATTCCTATCGAGATTTGTTTATCGCGTTATTGAAATTTACCGGGTCACAGCGGACTTTACCCATCCGGAGGCATACAGCCAAACGGTCGGGGCCGATCCGCTGACCATCAGTATCTTTTATTTTATCGCAGTTTATTACAGCGGCTTCTCTTTTTATGTTTTAAAAACGAGCAGAGACCAAACCAATAACAGTCAGTACGGCTGACATCCCTGTCTAAAAAGCAGGGATGTTTTTTAATCGTGCCGCGTATGGTGAATCATTTGCTGAAGCACATCTAACACATGTTCATCCTCAGGAGAATAATAGATGGATGTTCCTTCTCTGCGTGATTTGACGAGGCGCAGATTTTTAAGAAAACGCAGCTGATGAGAAACGGTAGACTGCAGCAAATTCAGCTTTTCTGCGATATCATTTACCGCGTGCTCACCCTGTGACAGCAAATGGAGAATTCTGATTCTGGTCGGGTCAGACAACGCCTTAAAAGTCTGGGCAACCAAAAATAAAGTTTCCTCATCTAAATCGACAGCGGGGTCATTTGTGTTTCCGGATTCGTGAAATTCAGTCATATACCTCACCCTTCTTTTCTCAAGTAGCCCAATTATACCAAATGTCAATTGATGCAGATACATCCTGCGCCTGACAAAAGAACCGTTATTTTAAATTTATGTTTCAAATACGGGTTTCCGCTTGGTTTCGCGTATTCATCTGTGTCATAATGAAAAAGTCATAATGCTCCTGAAATTGAGGGTGAAACACAGTGGAGAAAAAGAAAAAAGGCTGTTTCGCTGCCGCGGGTCTTATGATGATATGTGTTTTTGTCATGGTTTCCTTCTTCCTCATTCTGTTATTTTCAAATAATGAATGGCTCAAAAGTCTTCCGTTTGATGTCAAACCGATCGTCCTTGAACGGCTGACAGATTACAAACCGCTTGTTGAAGACGAGCTGGATGAAAAAGGACTCACCAAATATACATCGCTTGTACTCGGCATGATATATCAGGAGTCAAAAGGAAGAGGAAATGATCCCATGCAGTCTTCAGAATCTCTGGGTTTAAAGCGAAATGAGATTAAAAACCCTCAAACCAGTATCAAACAGGGAATCAAACAATTCACTCTCATGTACCAAACAGGCAAGAAAAAAGGCGTAGACTTGGATACGATTATACAAAGCTACAACATGGGAGCCGGCTATATTGATTTTGTGGCTGAACATGGAGGATCGCATACTGAGGAACTGGCAAAACAATACTCCGAGCAGCAGGTCAAAAAGAATCCGAAACTTTACACTTGCGGAGGGAACAAAGACAATTTCCGTTATCCCTACTGCTATGGTGATTACACGTACGCAGAAAAAGTAAAAGCAAAAACAAAAACCGTTGAACAATCCTTAAATGTAACAACACTTGAAACGCTTGAAGAGTAAAAGGCGCCCTGATGAGGCGCCTTTTTCAATCAATAGAAAAAAGCCGCGCAGAGCACGGCTTTTTTTAATAATACGGCGATATCATTAAGTATACAATGACACCCGTCAGACTGACATACAGCCAGAGCGGCATCGTCCATCTCGCGATTTTTTTGTGGCGCTCCACTTGCATGCTGAATCCTCTGATCAGCGTAAACAGCGCAAGCGGCACGATAACGGCGGAAAGACAGATGTGCGTAATTAAAATAAAGAAATAAATCCCCCGAATGATGCCGTGGCCGCCGAATAAAGTATTTTCAGCCACAGAGTGGTATACGACATAGCAGATCAAAAACAGCAGAGTCGTCGTAAACGCCGCCAAAATAAAGCGTTTATGCGCTTGAATATTTTTTTGCTTAATCATAAAGAGCGCTGCCAGCAAAAAGATAAAAGTAAAGCTGTTAAAAATAGCATTTAACATCGGCAGAATATGAATATTGGCAATGCTGACCTGTCCCGATTTCGGCATAAAAAACAGCACCGCAATTAACCCGTTGATCAGAACGGTCAATGTCAGCACGATACCGGTATAACTTTTAGGTTTGTTTTCTGTCTGATTCATCTTATGACCTCTCTCAATTTTACTGACTATCCAAATGGTATGAGAATTCAGCTTTGATGTCAACGGTTTCGTCCGCTTCGTCAGAAATTAGACAAACTTAAGCCCTAAAAAGACCGGGTGTTTGAGACCCGGCCTTTCGTCATATTATGCTTCCTTCAACAGTTCTTCTATCACCTTATGTTCGTTTTCATTCAACAGATTTTTTGGAATGATCCGATCTATCGGTTTATTCATATGCTGATCGAGAATATCGGCTGTTTCTTTGTCCCCTGCGATTACGAGACGCTCCCATTGGTGTGAAGCGGCCTTTTGATCAAGGTTTGAAGCCAATCGTTTATACAGCCTGTTTTGGTTTTCTTCAACATGGGCTTTGGCGGCGTCTTCGTCCATCGATGCGAAGCTTCCGCTTACATCCTGCGGTTTCCACGATTCATTGATGACGTCGTATTGATAATGCTCCACCCCTTCAATTTTTCCGAGTACGGTTTCTATGATCTTCACTTCATTCTGCTGGGTGAGAATAAAAGCCGTGCTCGGAAATTGTTCACGAAGAAGTTCTAATTGATCAAGGACAGCCATCTCTTCCCAATAAAATCGTGTTTCGACAGGCACCTGCAATTCAATCGTCTCCCAAATACCGCCTTCTCCCGATGCAAAAAATACGAGACTTCGCGGCATCTCTTTACCAAGCCCTTCGATATATTGATAGACACGTTCCATGATGCGGACGAGAGATTTTTCTTCTTCCGGATCACTGGCAGACAGATACTCTTTTAATCTCCGAAAACCGGTTTTCAAGGCGATTTTCCACTCTCCCCCCTGCTGATCCGGATTTCTCATATCCGTATTGACATATAAGGAAAGCATTTTATCAGGAGATTCCGTCATTACGTACTTCAATTTGCCGATGAGTGAGTCAATTGCCATTATAGATTCCTCCTTTTTCCGCTGCTCACTGTTCCTTTCCCTATCCGCACCGCCTTAAAAACGTCAATCCACATATAAACGGCAGACTTTTCTAAAAAAGTTTTTGCAAAATCCATTTACAAACCAAGACATCATTTACTACAATGGATACTTGTGTTTAACTAAGACTTTTACGCTGTGAAAGGAGTATGATTTTGTTTACTGCAGAAGAAAGAGATCAGAAAGAGCTGGAAAAAGAGCTTCATAAACTTGAATTTCAGATTTTTAGAATGCGGGAAAATCTGATAGATGTATCAAAAGACGCGCGAGTGCTTGGTATTGATCAATCGAACAATGACGATTGGATCATTGTTTCCTCGATTGATGATGGCCAAACATGTAAGATTATGCTGACTGATTGTGAATCAGCCTACCGGGGAAGAGGCTGTTTTTCACTGATCGCTTCTTATTATGACAATGCCATTCATATCGGGGACATTAAAGGCCCGCCGAACCATGGCTACGGCTCGATCTGCATGAAATTTTTAAAACATATCGCCAGAGAGCAGAATATCCCGAAAGTGACGGGCGACATCGCTAAGCGTGATTGGGATCATGTCGACAGGCTCGTTCATTTTTATGAAAAGCATCACTTTGATGTCTGGATTGACAATGATACGCAATCAGGCGGCATTAAATGGGTCGACCTGTAAAAAATGATAGATAAACCCTCGTTAATATGGTGTAATAGATTAAACCATTTAAGGAGGGGTTTTTTTTGTATCCGGAAAAATTGAAAAAAGGTGACGGCATTCGTATTGTGTCTCCGGCCACAAGCATGTCCGTTATGTCAGATGAAAATATAAATGCCGCGAAGACAAAATTGGAGGAGCTGGGCTTTTGTGTCTCTTTTTCAGAGCATGCGAAAGAAATAAATGAATTTGATTCATCATCCATTGAATCGCGTGTACGGGATCTGCACGAGGCTTTCGCTGACCCTGACATCAAAGCGATTTTGACGACACTCGGCGGGTTCCAATCAAATCAGCTGCTCCGCTATCTTGATTATGAAAACATCAAGCGGCATCCGAAAATCCTTTGCGGCTATTCAGATATTACCGCTCTCGGCCATGCCATATATCAAAAAACCGGCCTTATTACATATTCCGGTCCCCATTTTTCTTCATTTGCCATGAAAAAAGGGCTGGACTATACGATTGACTCTTTCTTGGCCTGCTGTGCTTCTGACAACCCGTATGAGGTAAAGCCTTCATCCGAGTGGAGTGATGATAAATGGTATTTGAACCAGGAGGACAGACGTTTTTATCGGAATCCGGGACCGCTCGTTATTCAATCCGGATATGCGGAAGGAACACTGATCGGAGGAAATCTATGCACGCTGAATCTTCTGCAGGGCACCGAATACTTTCCGGAGATGGAGCAAGTGATTCTGTTTATAGAAGATGATTATATGTCGGACATTCATATGTTTGACCGGGATTTGCAGTCACTCATCCACCTTCCCGCTTTTTCAGCCGTGAAGGGAATTGTCATCGGACGTTTCCAGCATGCTTCAAATGTGTCTGAGGAGGCTCTGCGTGCCGTCATCCGTACAAAAGAAGAACTGGCATCCATGCCTGTTATCGCAAATGCTGATTTCGGCCATACCTCCCCTTTGTTGACATTCCCGATCGGAGGAACATGCAGGATAGAAGCCGGCTCAGAAGGCGGACGGATATGGATCGATCGGCATTAATACATAAAGACGGGAAAAACGCCCCGTCTTTTTATTTTGACGCCTTATGCCGCGGCGTGCGCGGAGCGATCATAATTCGTCCGCCGGCCGCTGCCGTCACCCATACGGAAGCTCCTTCATAAAAACGGCTGATCTCTTCATTATATACGGCATGTGTCAGTTCACGTTTATCATGCGTTCCGTCTTGGTTTTTTACGTTTAAAATAAGCACAAGCTCGTGCCTGCCATTCTTCATCACGCCAGTACGTCTCACCTTTTCAATAACGGCTATCCTTCCTCTCCCTCTGTCAAGCGCCTGAAACAGCCTGACAGCAGGCATAGACAGTCCGATAACGAGCACAATGGCGAAAGCGGTGCATATACCTGCTTGAAACACCGGTGATTCTGTGAAGGCATTCCATAAACATATAAATTCCGGCTCCATCAGATTCATACATCCCTTCAGATTCCGTTTTCACATCCATTCCTTATTATATTAGAGAAACGCTTTTTCTTTTTCCGCATATAACGATTATATACAGTCAAAAAAGGGAAGAAAAAAAGAACACAAAGCATTTCGCCTTGTGTTCTTCATCTCTATATGAAACTAGTCTAATACTTTAACATTTACTGTTCTGACGCCCCAGTTGTTAGCGTCACTTTTCTTTGCAACAAATACGTCAATTTTATTTCCTTTAATTGCGCCGCCTGTATCTGCTGCTGTTGCCACTCCGTAACCTTCAACATAAACCTTAGAGCCAAGCGGAATGACACTAGGGTCTACCGCGATGACTTTTGCATCAGGGTTTTTGTTTAAGTCAACACCGGTTGCCGTTACACCGGAAATGCCGCCGTCGTTAGCAGAGTAAGCAGTTGCAGTCATTGTCAGCTGCTTTTTAGGCTCTTGTTGGTTTGTATTTGATTGAACAGGCTGCTGTTTTGCTTCGACAGCCTTCGCTTCTTGTTTAGGTTGTTGTTCTTGAACAGGTTCTTGTTTAGGCTGCTCGTTTTTGACAGCTTCTTGTTTCGGCTGTTCTGTCTCGGCAGCTGGTTTTTGTTCAGTTTGCGGCTGGCTGGCTTCTTGAGCCGGCTGTGCAGCCTGAGCCTGACCTTTCACATTTAACGTTGTGCCTGCGTAAATTATATCTGATTGCAAGTTATTCAAGCTTTTCAGATTGCCGACTGATGTTCCGAATTTCTGAGCAATTTTCCAGAGGCTGTCGCCCTGCTTCACTGTGTACTGCCCAGATGTGGTTGTTTCTACTGAAGAAATAGTCAGTTTCTCTCCTTCAATGATTAAATCAGAAGATAACTGATTCCATTCTTTTAAGTCCTTTAGGTTCACTCCGTTTTTTTGCGAGATCCCCCAGAGCGTGTCACCCTTTTGCACCGTGATTTCTTTAGCAGAAGCGTGAGCTCCAAATGCAGTTGTTGAAATTGCTGCAACTGCGACAAAGGACATAATCGTCTTCTTCATAAGTAAATCCTCCCTTGTTAGCTTTTTATTGGCGGCTAACAGGTGATATCGTAACATATGAAAATGTCAGTTCAATAACAAAACGATTTGAATTAGATTACAGTTCCTTTACATGAAACATTTCTCTCGCTTGGTAAGTCTTGCTGAAACCTTGATACAGCAAGGGTTTTCAAGCTTCTGATTTTCCCGGCGCCAATGAAAAACACAATGTGCAAATTTCTAAAAAAACTTTTTTTCACTCTGTTTCTCTTACATAATTTCGGATTTCTTCTAAAAAAACCGCTCCGTATTTCAATCTTTTTTGTTCCCCGACCCCTTTTACGGAAAGAAGATCCTGATCTGTTTTCGGAAGTTTCGCCGACATTTCTTTTAACGTCTGATCTGAGAACACGACAAATGGAGGCACACCCTGTTCAGCTGCAATCTCTTTGCGGAGACGCCGGAGAAGCTCAAATAATTCATCATTCTCGGTAACGGCGGCGGCCTGTAAGGCTTCTTTTCTCGAGACTGCGCTTTTTCCAAGCAGAACGTCCCTGCCTTTTTGGGTGACCATAAGCGTCGGAAATGTGCCGTCCGCCATTCTGATATATTCATCTGAAATAAGGAATTCGATAAAATCACTGATTTCCGCTGCGGATTGATGCTTCATAATGCCGTAAGTGGACAGGCTGCTGAAGCCGTTTTCCAGCACTTTTTTATTTTTTGACCCGCTAAGCACCTGCGCCACCATCGTTTTTCCGAAGCGCTCATTCATTCTGATGATGCATGACAATACCATCTGCGCTTCTTTTGTGACGTCATGGGCGGTCCTTGTATCAGTGCAATTGCCGCATGCTCCGCAAGCTTCCGCCTCATTCTCGCCGAAATACTTCAGAATAAACCGCTGCAGGCAATCTTCCGTATGACAGTAATCCACCATCTGTCTCAGTTTTTTGAGATCCTGCTTTTGTTTTTCTTCTCCGGCGGCCGATTGGTCTATTAAAAAACGCTGCACCATAATATCCTGCGGCGAAAACAAGAGCACACACTCGCTGTTAAGACCGTCGCGCCCGGCCCGTCCGGCTTCCTGGTAATAGCTCTCCATATCTTTCGGAATCTGCGCGTGTAAAACGAACCTGATGTTGCTCTTATCGATTCCCATTCCGAAAGCGGACGTAGCTACCATCACTTGTATCTGATCGTTAAGAAACCGCTCCTGCTGGTCTTTTCTGTCATCATCCGCCAATCCGCCGTGATAACGGCCGGCATTGATGCCGCTGCGTTTTAATTTCTCATATAAACGGTCGGTTTCTTTTCTTGTCGCTGTATATATAATGCCGGCTTCGTGTTTATTTTTTTCCAGATACCGCTCGATAAACCGGTCTTTGTTTTCGCCCTTTACTACTTTAAACGTTAAATTCTCTCTGGCAAAACCGGTATATACAGTTTGTTCTTTCTTAATATGAAGCTGTTTGCAGATGTCATCATGAACCTCAGGCGTAGCCGTCGCCGTTAATGCGATGATGACGGGCGGTTCTTTTAGTTCATTAAAAAGGATTTCGATATTCCGGTAACTCGGCCTGAAATCATGTCCCCATTGCGATATACAGTGAGCTTCGTCAATGGCGACAAGAGGAACCGTAATATTCTGCAGGATGTGAATGAATTCAGAAGAAGTCAAACGCTCCGGTGTGATGTAAAAGAGCCGGTAAGCCCCTTGCTTCAAACCGGTCAGGCGCTCATGAATGTCACGGCTTGTCTGGGTACTGTTAATATAAGCTGCCGCGATACCCGCTTCTTCAAGCGCGTCGACTTGATCTTTCATTAAGGAAATAAGAGGGGAAATAACGATTGTGGTTCCTTCAAACAGCAGTGCGGGAATCTGATAGCAGATTGATTTTCCGCCCCCTGTCGGCATAATGCAGACCGTGTTTTTTCTTTCCTCTGCAACTGATTGTATCGCCTGCTTTTGGCCCGCGCGAAGACTGTCGTAGCCAAAATAATGCGCCAGAAGGGATTGGGCTTTCTCCAGCATATGTTGTAAAACCTCACTTTGTCTTTGATTCTTTTATTTTATCATACTGATAAAGTACGCTGCTCAAGGGCAATTCAAAATAAAAAGCCATCTCCGCAAGGGAAATGGCTTTCGCTACGTATGCCGTACGCAAGTAAGAAAGTTTTAAACCACCACTCCTCAAAGTGGGTGTTTGCAGAAGCGTTCCTGTCGTCCTCTGCAATGGAGGCATGACATTCCGGCTTCGATATAAAACTCCCTATTACAGCTTAAAGGTTAAAACTTAATTAACAATACGAACAATGTAGCTTCTCTTATATCCTACACCATCAGTCGTATTTTGGCAAGAGGGTTAATTCTTTTACAGAAAACCTTTTTTCTTTGTGAAAAATGCTTTATTCTACATAAAAATTGTTTTTTCGACAAGATATCAATATATCAATATAAGATCAGATCGAAAGCTTCCGCCAGTTTCTTCTATAATAGAAAAAACTCTCACACCCTGTAGGGGCGCAAGAGTTAATGAAAATTAGAATTTTGCAGCCAGATCTTTCGCTTCTTGCAGTCCTTTTTCAATGATCGCTTGAGCGTTATCCGGTGCAGCATTATGGCCTTCAACGACAACAGTGTGAAGATCTTGGACACCCCAGAAACCGAGAACGGTTTTCATGAAGTTTAATGACATTTCAAGAGATGCCATCGGTCCTTCAGAATATACGCCGCCGCGTGCGTTTAAGAGCGCTACTTTTTTATCTCCCATCAGACCTTTAGGGCCTTCAGGCGTGTATGTGAAAGTAACTCCTGCACGAGACAGGTAATCAACATAAGTATGAAGCACAGCAGGCACTGTGAAGTTCCAAAGCGGGAATGCAAACACGACTTTGTCAGCTTTGACAAATTGATTTAAGTAAATGTCAGCAGTTGACGCTTGTTTTTTCTCTTCGTCTGTCATTTCAATTCCTTTTGAAGCTTTAAATGTTCCGTTAATCATATCTCTTCCGAGGTAAGGAAGGTTTTCTTTATGAAGATCAAGTTCGATCACTTCATCATTCGGATTGTTTTCTTTATAAGCAGCCAGAAACGCTTCGTATAATTTTACGGATACGCCTTCTTCAGCCGTACGATCACTTGATTTTACAAATAATACTTGAGACATTCTAAATTCCTCCCGGTAATCTTTTAATATTTACTTACAAATAGTATGTTACTTTCTTTTTTATATAAAGTCAATGATTTTATTTCGATTTTGAGATTTTTTATGGAATAAAAAAACAGGTACATATGAATGTACCTGCTGCTATTATTGTGAATCCTGCTCACGATCCAGGATTTCGTATGTTTGTGAGCTTTTTTGATCAACGGTTTCTTTATTTGAGAGGTCTTTCACCTGCTCGTGAAATTCCCTTTCATATGACGGAGCGTCTGTTTTCACATCCCCTTCTGTTTCTCGCTGCGCTTCGACGGTCATTCTGGCGTACGGTACGGCTTTAAGTCTTTCATAAGGAATTTCTTTTCCCGTTTTCTCGCAAATCCCGTATGTTCCTTTATCCATTCGTTCAAGCGCGGCGTTCACCTCATCTAAAAGATTCTGATCGACACCGTCCAGCGTCTGATTCGTGACCCTGTCCAAATAAATGCTTCCGTGATCAGCTAAGTGATTATCTACTCCGTTCGACAGTTCTCCTGTGTCTTCGCTCATTGAATGATTTTCTTTTGATTCTCCCTGAAGACTTTCCTTTAAATCGATTAATTTATGATAAAGGCTGTCCTGCTGTTCTTTTGATAATGACATATTCATCATCTCCTTTTTCGTCTGTATTCTTCGCTGCATCTGTTAATACATACCCTCGAAAAAGGAGGCTGAAACAACGGGGTCAATGCTTTCTCCCCCTGATGGTGACATTGGGTGTCTGCTGCTTTGTCTGTCTTTTTTCTTTCGCAGGATCATTTTGCCGGTTGTCCCGAAATTCTTCAGCGCAGGCTTGTTTGAGCCTGTGCGCCGGTGTATGGTAAGTGGCGCCGATATTCAGCATACCGCTCAGCTCTTCTATACTCAGCTTTTCAAATTCAATATTGTATTCAACCTTGTCCACTTTGACGTGCTCAATATGGACATATGTTTTTTCTCCTTCCACCGTCTGCGGATCAAAATGACACTTATCCTGAAGCTCATCAAGCTGTTGTTCCACTTTCTTAAGCCGGTCTAATTCTTCTTCACACACTTTTTTGAAAATCTCTTTCATTATTTTTTTCAAAGAAAATCACTTCTTTCCCCGTCACTCTTGGAAAGTTCTATGCGTCCCGCATTGCGAATATATAAACATGATATACAAAAAGGAGGCGAATCATGATGTTTTTTCCATCCGTTATCAATTTTGAGTATATAAAAATGAACGGAATCAGCGGCGGAGCAGCTTTTAACACCGGCTCTTCCGTTATGGTGAGAA
The DNA here is from genome assembly GCF_040311405.1 of Bacillus sp. FSL K6-2865. Classification (NCBI taxonomy): domain Bacteria; kingdom Bacillati; phylum Bacillota; class Bacilli; order Caryophanales; family Bacillaceae; genus Bacillus; species Bacillus sp. FSL K6-2865. Next base: position 2,206,317 of record NZ_CP152036.1, read on the forward strand.
ACACAGCAGCCAATAAAAGAAATGAAGGGTACGGTGAACAAAACGGTGATTGCACCGTTGTCGTCATCCCTATCATGAGTATCGATGATTCAGATCTGATAGATGGCACAGCAAACAAGATCAGCCTTCGATAATGATCTGGCTTGCATCCCCCAGATGTTTAGCAATCGATATATATAAAATCCCGTCTTTGAATACCGCCTGCATTCCCTTTGTTCCCTGAGCGGAATGCGGAAGGTCGAGTTTTTTTTCAAAATCGCCGTATTTTCCGGTCTTCTGTTTAAAATCCTGTTCATTAAAAAAGGATTTTCTCGTGCCTTTTACGACGATATATTCTCCGTAGGACAGCAGCTGAACATCTTGTTTCCGGTAGCCGGGCAGATACAGTAAAAATTGGAGCTCATCATGGGTTTCCACAATATCTATAAGAGGAAAAGCATCCTCATTTCTTCTCATTTGCCCATCTCCCTGTTGAAAGGGAAAATGAGAATGGCCGTTTTGAAATGATTTCAGTTGTTCATCATCAAAAACGTTTTTCCAAAAGTCGCCGCCGGACATGTTTTGCGCCATTTCCATCCATTGCTTCATCTTATCGAAATCCATTTTTATCGCCCCCTGTCTAAGCATACGGTCATAACAGCCGGCATACACCTGTATTAAAGGAGGTTTGCCTGTGGTTCAACCAACTCCATATATCAATATTAATATTTTCATGTTGAAAATTAATTCCTTTGAAAATGCTTCAGCGGTGAATGTCGGACAAAATTTACTGGCGGAATGGCAGAATTCTGATAAAAAGAATCAGGGATACGGACAGAACTTCGGAGATGCAAGCGGCTTCATCGGCACGAACGGCAAAGTGGATGACCGGGATCAAATTGATTCTCCATCTGCCTTTGAGTCTGCATGCGATAAAATCCCTGCCGGAAAAGGAGGCCCATTATGATGTTTTCGCCGGTTTTGGTAAATGTAGGAGGCTTTAAAGTAAATGCAGTCGACCGCGGTTCTTCCATTACGATCGGCCCGTATCAGCAAATCGATTATTTTTTATCCAATAAGATCAACTACGGATTCGGTGAAGAAAATGGTGATTTGGCGCCGATTTATATCCCCATCAGTTCTATTGCTGATCCGGATCTCATTGATTCGAACTCCGGAAAAACAAGCATTATATAATAAAAAGGCCATCCGCATGCATTCGGATGGCTTTTATGTGATATTTAACTGCATAAGTATTTTGTTAAGATGGCTTGAACCTCAGTCAAGTCCGTTTCTTTTGCAAATTCCAATTCGAAAGTTTTTCCCCTTGTTATTAATACAAGCCCGGTATCTGGATCAAACATCCCCGCTTCTTGAATGGCGAAGCTTTCAATTGTTTTATATGGAAGAAATACGCGCACTTTCTTTTTGGAGAACATTTTATTATCAAAGAAAATCACTCGTTTATTCGTAAAGCATATTTGGTCAACCCGCAGTTTATAAATCGTTTCGATCCGTTCTCCCTCAACGAGCAAAGCCTCCAGCTTTTTTGTGTCGGTTGATCTGCTGACAGAAAAAATTCCCAATGAAGAACCCCACTTTCTGCTTCTATACTATTGTTTTATTACAATCATAAAAAAATAAGTTCTTTATCCCTATATAAGAATACGACATAGACGGCATTTAAACCATTACGAACAGATTACATTTTTAGAACGTTCATCAAAAAAGCCCTTCGCGAAAGGTGCCGCTGTTATGAAGTAGTACGGTTCAGCGAAAGAAAAGGTTTCAAGAAAACGGTGTTTTTTTCGAAAAGTCAGTTTTTTATTTCCGCCATAAAAAACCGCGGCTTCTCCAATGCCGCGGTTTCAACAAAACATCAACGATCCGTATCTTCAATTGTTCCTTCTTTATAGGTATCTGAAATTTGTTCCATCGTCGTGTCGGTGCCTTCTTCAGGTTGCACTTGCTGAAGCTGATCTGATGTTTTATTTTGTTTGTCTTGCTCTGTTTTTTTCATTTTGCAGCCACCCTTTATATGTAGTCTTTTTTAGTATGGCTCAGGCAAAATAAATTCATTCAGCTTTAAACTTCTTCAAAATACTCTTTGTAGAAGCCTGCGACTTTGTTTGTATTGTCTACAACAAAAATGAATTCTTCTGTTTCATTTTTGACTTCATACTCTTTACCCGGCGTCAGCACATTTTTGACAATGTATTTTTTCGCATCTGTATGTACGCATTTGACCTTTTTGACGCTTTCTTTTGTCTGCCAATTATTATGAATCATTTATAAAACTCCTTTTCTTAATCGATAAGCTTATTGTAGCCGTTTTTTCTTGTGAATTGCAATAACGGTTATCAATTGATTTTACCGGGGCTGTTATTATAGAATGACTGTATGCGCTTACTTTGCGCGGACATCAAGATGCTCAAAACAGACCATAAAAAAATTTCGGGAGGTTTGTTACGAATGAGTTCTTTAACGATGCAGATCACAAAAAGGCTGGAAACATTTTTACAGGGCACGAAGAAACTTTATATTGACGGAAAATTTGTTCCGAGCGCTTCAGGATCAACATTTGTCACACCGAATCCGGCAACCGGAGAAACGCTGATGACGCTTTACGAGGCACAGACAGAAGACATTGACAGTGCAGTGAAAGCGGCACGCAAAGCCTTTGATCACGGCGAATGGCGCACTATGCCGGCCGCTTCCAGAAGCAGGCTGATGTATAAGCTTGCCGATTTAATGGAAGAGCACAAAACGGAACTCGCGCAGCTTGAAACACTTGATAACGGAAAACCGATTAATGAAACGACGAATGGGGATATTCCGCTTGCAATTGAGCATATGCGTTATTATGCCGGATGGTCTACAAAGATAACCGGACAAACGATTCCGGTCGCCGGCTCATATTTTAATTACACCCGCCATGAGCCTGTCGGCGTCGTGGGGCAGATCATCCCTTGGAACTTCCCGCTCCTTATGGCGATGTGGAAAATGGGCGCCGCCCTTGCCACAGGCTGCACAATCGTTTTGAAACCGGCGGAACAGACACCGCTGACCGCCCTCTATTTAGCGGAATTAATAGATCAGGCGGGCTTCCCTGACGGCGTCATCAATATTGTCCCAGGGTTCGGCGAGACGGCCGGGGAAGCGCTGACCAACCATGACGATGTCGATAAACTCGCTTTTACCGGCTCTACAGAAATCGGCAAAAAAATCATGGAAAAAGCCGCAAAAAAAATTAAACGCGTGACACTGGAGCTTGGCGGAAAGTCACCTAACATCATTTTACCTGACGCCAATTTGAAGAAAGCCATTCCCGGCGCTTTAAACGGGGTCATGTTTAATCAGGGGCAGGTATGCTGCGCAGGCTCCCGCGTCTTCATTCACAAAGACAAATATGATGAGGTCGTCAGCGAAATGGTTTCATATGCGAAATCGCTTCAGCAAGGCGCCGGCCTTCACCAGGATACACAAATCGGCCCGCTCGTCAGTCAGGAACAGCATGAGCGCGTGCTTTCATATATTGAAAAAGGAAAAGCGGAAGGGGCCAAAGCTGTCGCGGGCGGCAGCTGCCCGTTTGAAGAAGGGTATTTTGTCTCCCCGACTGTATTTGCGGATGTGGATGACAACATGACCATCGCAAAAGAAGAAATTTTCGGCCCTGTTTTAGCCGCCATTCCGTATGATACGGTAGATGAAGTCATTGAGAGGGCGAACCGCTCGGAATACGGCCTTGCAGCCGGACTTTGGACTGAGAATGTGAAAAACGCCCATTACATTGCTGACCGTCTCCAAGCCGGCACCGTTTGGGTCAATTGCTACAATGTTTTCGATGCGGCATCTCCTTTCGGCGGCTATAAGCAATCCGGCCTCGGGCGGGAAATGGGTTCTTACGCGCTGAATAATTATACAGAAGTGAAAAGCGTCTGGATCAATCTGGAAGATTAAATCAAACAAGAAACTGCTGCCTGTCAGCAGTTTCTTTCTTTTGTCATGCCGCCTTTTACATATGAATATATATGCTTCTGAAGGAGTTGAGCGAGTGTGAGCACAATTCATGAAAACGTCAGAAGCCGCCAAAAGAAAACCATCTCCCTATTAAGAGAAACGCAAAATGCGGACGGCTCATGGTCATTTTGTTTTGAAGGACCGATTTTGACAAACGCCTTTCTGATCCTCCTCCTCACTTCTCTTGGAGACAATGATAAAGAACTGATCGCTGAGCTTGCAGAAGGCATTCGCGCTAAACAGCGCCCGGACGGAACTTTTGCCAACTATCCTGATGACCGGAAAGGAAATGTGACCGCCACTGTACAGGGCTATGCCGGCTTGCTGGCTTCCGGTTTATATAGCCGTTCTGAGGCGCATATGATTCAGGCCGAACGCTTTATCATCTCAAATGGCGGCTTGCGCAACGTACACTTCATGACAAAGTGGATGCTTGCGGCAAACGGCCTTTATCCATGGCCCGCGCTGCATCTGCCATTATCTTTCTTAGTCATTCCCCCATCCTTCCCGCTGCATTTTTACCAGTTCAGTACATACGCCCGTATTCATTTTGTACCGATGGCCGTGACGCTTAACAAAAGATTTTCGCTGAAAAATCCCAACGTTCCGTCTCTCGCGCATTTAGATCGGCATATGACTAAAAATCCGTTTACATGGCTTCGTTCCGATCAGGATGAGAACAGAGACCTCTCTTCTCTTTTCGCGCACTGGAAGCGGCTTTTGCAGAATCCTGCCGCTTTTCACCAGCTCGGTCTGCGTACGGCCAAAACGTATATGCTTGACCGGATTGAAGAAGACGGCACATTATACAGCTATGCGAGCGCCACTATTTTTATGGTGTACGGCCTGCTCGCTCTCGGTGTATCGCGCCACTCCCCCGTTATCAGAAAAGCACTTGCCGGCACGAAAGCTTTGCTCACGTCTTGCGGCGATATACCGTACCTGGAAAATTCAACGTCGACCGTTTGGGATACGGCGCTTCTCAACTATGCGCTTATGAAAAGCGGGATCTCAGATAACGATCAGATGATAACCAGCGCCGCCCGGTTTCTGCGTGAACGGCAGCAGACGAAAGTCGCTGATTGGGCCGTTCACAACCCGCATGCTGAACCGGGAGGATGGGGTTTTTCAAACATCAATACAAATAATCCTGATTGTGATGACACAGCCGCAGTGCTCAAAGCCATTCCGCGAAAACTTTATCCCGCCTCATGGGAACGCGGACTGAGCTGGCTTTTGTCCATGCAAAACAGTGACGGCGGCTTCTCTGCTTTTGAGAAAAATGTCAATCATCCGCTGGTCCGCCTGCTGCCGCTGGAATCGGCTGAGGAAGCTGCCATCGATCCCTCAACAAGCGACTTAACCGGGCGGGTGCTGCACTGTTTAGGAGAAGCGGGGCTTTCTTCTGATCACCCTCAGATTGAAAAGGCCGTCCAATGGCTGATCCGCCATCAAGAAGAGGACGGATCGTGGTACGGCAGGTGGGGTGTCTGCTATATTTACGGCACATGGGCAGCGCTGACAGGGATGAAGGCTTGCGGCGTGAGCCAAAACCACCCGGCCGTGAAAAAAGCGATCCGCTGGCTGAAGTCCATTCAAAACGAGGACGGAAGCTGGGGAGAATCCTGTAAAAGCGCAGAAGTCAAAACCTATGTTCCGCTTTCTTACGGGACGCTTGTACAGACGGCTTGGGCGGCCGAAGCTTTGCTACAATACGAAAAAACTCATCATCAAGCCGTCACAAAGGGCATATCTTTTCTTATTGAAAACCGGCATTACGAAGGCGCCGCTTTCAGCTATCCGACCGGAATCGGCCTGCCGAAACAGTTTTACATCAGGTATCACAGCTACCCGTATGTGTTTTCTTTGCTTGCGCTCAGCACTTTTATGAAAATGAGTGAAAAGGAGGAAGAAAAATGAAACGGCACGCTTATCAAACCGAGATGCTGAATTGGTGTGAAACCTTGAAGGAACAAGTCATTCAGCAAGGTCGGTTCGATCGCTTCGCGGCACAAATCGACCGGATTTTTCACACCCTTCAGGATGATGGATTAACGGAGGCGGAATGGTACGAACAGGCATCGGCACTTTACCGGGACATTACTGAACCCGAAGAGCCGGATGAGCGCAGAGCTTATGTGCCGATCGGCAAGCATGTCCTCCCTAAACTGCCTTACAGTTATTCCGCACTGGAACCGTATATTTCAAGAGAGATTATGAAACTCCACCATACCAAACACCATCAGAGCTATGTTGACGGTCTGAATAAAGCAGAACTAGAGCTCAAAAAAGCGAGACAGACGAAACAGTACGACTTAGTGGCACATTGGGGGCGACAATTGGCGTTTCACGGCGCGGGCCATTATTTGCACAGTATTTTCTGGTTTTCGATGAATCCAAACGGAAAAAGATGGCCGACGGGTGCACTCTTTCAAATGATTGATGTGTCATTCGGAAGCTACTCCGCTTTTAAAGAGCAATTTTCTCAAGCGGCGAAAAAAGTCGAAGGAGTCGGCTGGGCTATCCTAGTCTGGGCGCCGCGCGCCGGGCGGCTGGAGATTTTGGCCGCTGAGAAGCATCAGCTCTACAGCCAGTGGGACGTCATTCCTTTGCTTCCGCTGGATGTGTGGGAACACGCTTATTACTTACAATATAAAAACGACCGAGCGGCTTACGTGGATCAATGGTGGAATGTCGTTGATTGGCGGGAGGCGGAGAAACGGTTCGAGCAAGCGCACCGCGTGATATGGCCGCTTTATTAAAAAAGCCCCCGTCTTGAACGGGGGCCTGCTTCTTTTGGTTTAAAAAATACCAAGCACGTGCAGAAAAACGATAATAATGGCTACAGGAGCCACATAACGGATTAATAGGAGCCAGACTGCAAACCATTTTCGTTTTATACCGGAACCGCTTTTCAGTTCGTCAAACAGCATCTGTTTCGGGATTTTCAACGGTACGAAAACGGCAATTAAAAGCGCGCCCAGCGGCATTAAGACATTGCTGACCAGAAAATCCGCAGCGTCAAAAATACTGCGGTGAAAAATAGAAACATCACTCAAAATTCCGTACGACAGCGCCGAAGGGACCCCGACAATAAATATAGCAAGTCCCCCGATCCATGCATACCGCTTCCGTTTTGCCGAATCGCCTTTTGACAAAACAGCAACTAAAATTTCAAGCATTGAAAAAGCCGATGTCAGCGTCGCAAATAAAAACAGCAGCAAAAAGGCGAGTAAAAACACGATGCCCAACGGCATTTGGTTAAAGACGGTCGGCAGCACGTTAAATAAAAGCTGCGGGCCTTGATCCGGCTTGAGGCCGAATGCAAACACCGCCGGAAAAATCGCCACTCCCGCCATCACAGCAACAAGGACATTTAATACCGTCACCGATACGGCGGATTGAACAATATTTTCTTCTTTTTCTAAATATGCGCTGTATGTAACCATTACGGACACTCCGACGCTTAACGAGAAAAATGATTGTCCCATCGCATATAAAATGGTATTGGCATCCATCGCGCCAAAATCAGGCATAAAAAAGAATTTTAATCCTTTTGCTGCATCATGCAGTGTTACGGAGCGGATCATTAAGAGAATAAACAGAATAAACAGAGCCGGCATCAGCACCTGGCTCACTTTTTCAATGCCGCTGCTCACCCCTTTTGCCACAACTAAAATCGTCAGCACGATAAACAGCAGCTGGCCGAAAACGGCTGCATAAGGATTTGAAATGGTATCGATAAATAACGTATCAAATCCCGAAGAAAGCGATAAGCCGCCTGTAAAGCCTTTTATAATGTAGATTAATATCCATCCCCCCACTACGCTGTAGAAGGATAATAGAATAAAACACGTAATGATTCCGAGATATCCGATCCAGTGCCACTTTTTCCCCGGCGCGAGCGCCTTATAGGATTCAACGGCGTTTTTTTGTGTTTTTCTGCCGATAATAAATTCAGCAAGCAAAAGCGGCAGTCCGATTAAAACAGTAAATAAAATAAAAACAAGCAGAAAAGCGCCGCCTCCGCTGGTTCCCGCTACGTAAGGGAACTTCCATATTGCGCCGAGCCCGATTGCAGAGCCGGCCGTAGCTAAAATAAATCCCAGCTTAGATGACCATTGATTAGCTTCTTTCACTTCAGCACTCCCAATTCATTTCAGTATAAAAATCAATTGTAAAAATATATGTCTGAATAGTCAAGAAGATGTTAGTTTACATAATAATTTTATTGAAAACTTATATTTAATATTGAATTATTCAGAAAATTATTTATAATGGAATACAGAAAAGTCAGTCATATTTTCTGACTGATTTAATGTAAAAGGAGCTGTGTTTATGGAATGGCTGAAAAAAATAAGCGGGTTTGCGGGCCAAACCTTTGGCTTGTGGGTTATCGTCTTTGCCGGTTTAGGATTCGCCTGCCCTGATTTGTTTTCTTGGATCAGTTCTTATATGACGATTTTCCTTGGTATTATTATGTTTGGGATGGGGCTTACTCTTCAAGCAGACGATTTTAAAGAATTAATCAGAAAGCCTTGGCATGTCGTGATCGGAGTCGCTTGCCAGTTTACGATTATGCCGCTTACGGCTTTCTGTTTATCAATCGGGCTCCGCCTCCCCGCAGAAATCGCCGCGGGCGTCATTCTGGTCGGATGCTGTCCGGGCGGTACGGCATCAAACGTCATGACGTTTTTGGCGAAAGGCAATACGGCGCTTTCTGTTGCGGTCACCACGATCTCAACATTGCTTGCTCCTATTGTAACGCCGGCACTTATTATGTTGTTTGCGAAAGAGTGGCTCCCCGTTTCTTTCGGCTCACTGTTTGTTTCCATTATGCAAGCCGTGCTTTTGCCGATCGTCCTCGGGGTGATTGTGAAGCTGTTCTTCAAAAAACAGGTCGGACAAGCCGTGCACGCGCTTCCTCTCGTGTCGGTAATCGGCATCGTAGCGATTGTATCCTCTGTCGTCAGCGTAAATCGTGAGCATCTGCTTCAATCAGGACTGCTGATTGTGTCTGTCGTCATCTTACATAACGGAACCGGATATTTGTTAGGATTCCTGACTGCAAAGCTGTTCAAAATGGATTATGCTTCACAAAAAGCGATTGCGATCGAAGTCGGAATGCAAAACTCCGGACTGGGCGCAGCGCTTGCGACAGCGCATTTCTCCCCTTTGTCAGCCGTGCCGAGCGCAATTTTCAGCATATGGCACAATCTGTCGGGGTCTGTTCTTGCCACCTACTGGTCTAAGAAAAAAGAGAAAAACAGCGCCGAAGAAGAAGAAACGGCAAAGATTCCGTTTTCATAACTGAACAAGGATAGGCTGCTGCCGCTCCTATCCTTGTTGATTCTGCAGATCACGAATCAGACGCAAAAGCGCTTTTTTTACATCCCCCTGAAATAAACCTCCATGATAACAAATCAATTGGCGGATATCATAATCGAGCAGCCGCTGCACAGAACGGACCGCATCATCCATATGTAACGTATAGCCGGGATTAGCAAGGTTCAGCTTTCCGTCTTCAATGACGACCGCATCACCTGTGACCATAGTTTTTTCGGCAGGCAGATAAAGACTGATATGGCCGGGTGTATGACCCGGCGTGGCTACAACGCGAATGCCTCCGCACCAAGGCAGCAGCTCGCCGTCAGTAACTGTCCGGTGAACTGGAGCCGATTCGACTGATTGAAGAGAGCGGATGAACTGTTTTGCATAAGGCTTTGCATCGTCTGGCAATGAACAAAACGTTGATTCAGCCTGCTCAAGCCGTAAAGATTTTTTAGAGCCGTCAATATACGGCGCTTCACGCTCATGTACTGTCACGCTGACATCCGGATGTAAACGGTATAATGCAGCGAGTGAGCCGATATGGTCTATGTCGTGATGCGTTACAATGATTTTTGTCAATGAATGAAGCGACATTCCATGCCGGGCAGCGGCATGTTGAAGATGGTTTGTAAAACCGGGATATCCGCAGTCTATTAATATCGTGTCATGTTCGTCTTGCAGAAGAACCGGAGTGATAGAATGCAATTCTTCATTATATTCAAATTCGATCTCAAGCGGATAACAGCTTTTCATATAAATTCTCCCCTTCTCTCAATAAAAAAAGTACACTGCTTGTAAGGGCAGTGTACTTTTTGTCTGTCTCAAATTATCCTTCCAGCAACAGCTGTTCCGGATCTTCAAGCAGGTTTTTAATGGTGACAAGGAATCCGACCGCTTCTTTACCATCTACAATTCTGTGATCGTATGATAAAGCGATGTACATCATCGGACGGTTTTCAGAGCGCTCCGCATCAATCGCTACTGGGCGCAGCTGAATTTTGTGCATACCTAAGATCCCAACCTGAGGGCTGTTTAGGATCGGTGTTGACATAAGCGATCCGAATGTACCTCCGTTTGTGATCGTGAAGGAGCCTCCTTGCAGCTCACCTAATGTTAATTTATTGTTTCGCGCTTTCTTCGCAAGTTCGCCGATCTCTCTTTCAATGCCGGCAAACGTCAGGCGGTCAGCGTCACGCACGACTGGGACGACAAGCCCTTCTTCAGCCGCGACAGCAATACCGATGTCATAGAATTTTTTCACGATCAGCTCATCGCCTTGAATTTCAGCGTTAAGGAGCGGGAATTTTTTCAATGCAGCCACGACGGCTTTTGTAAAGAACGACATGAAACCGAGTTTTACTTCGTTTTGCTCAAGGAATTGGTCTTTGCGGCGTTTTCTTAGATTCATAACGGCCGTCATGTCAACTTCGTTAAATGTAGTCAGCATCGCAGAAGTCTGCTGCACTTCAACCAATCGTTTCGCGATCGTCTGTCTGCGGCGGGACATTTTTTGCACTTCGACAGGTTTGTCAAAGCTTTGCTGTGTTTTTGGAGCCTGCTGTTTCGGCTGTGCCGCAGGTTTTGAAGCCGGTTTTTCATAAGCTTCCACATCTTGTTTGCGCACGCGGCCGAGCGGGTCTCCCGTCGGAATTTGTGATAGATCAATTCCTTTTTCCCTTGCCAGCTTGCGTGCAGCCGGAGACGCTACCGTTCTGGATTTCGCTTCTGATTGTGCTTCCTGGCTGACTTCTTGTGCAGCAGGTTCAGCTTTTGCTTCCTCTTTCGTTTGTTCATTGGCTGGAGCACTTTCTGAAGGGGCGGGTGCAGAACTTTCGCCAGCGCCTTCTGTAATGGTACCGATAATTTCTCCTACTTGGACGGTATCACCCGAATCTTTCAATACCTCTTTTAGAACACCCGATTCTTCTGCTGTCAATTCAACATTTACTTTATCCGTCTCCAGTTCAAGCAAGTACTCACCCTGTTCTACATAATCACCGGGCTGCTTTAACCATTGGGCTATCGTTCCTTCTGAGATTGATTCTGCTAATTCAGGTACCTTAATTTCCGCCATTTTTTCATTTCCCCCTTAGTTTTTGCGAGTCAAGCTATCAGATACAATGCGTTCCTGTTCTTTTTTGTGGACTGTCGGATCTCCTTCTGCGGGACTGGATCGTCTTCTTCGGCCGATGTATTGGACATTTACTCCTTTTGGCGCGATTTCCGTCAGATACGGGCTGATATAACTCCATGCCCCCATGTTCTGCGGCTCTTCCTGAACCCAAACGATCTCTTGCAGGTTCGGCAGTTTGGCGAAAAGCTCCTTCGTATCTTTTGCCGGGAACGGATACAGCTGTTCGATTCTGGCAATATGAAGCCAATCCTTATCGCCTTCCATTTTGTTGAAGTGATCGCTGATATCAATTGACACTTTTCCGCTTGATAATACGACGCGAGTCACTTTTTCGTAAGCATGGGAAAGACCGGACTGCTCATAGACAGGCTTGAATCGGCTTTCGCTCAGTTCCTGCACTTCAGATACCGTATTCGGGTTGCGCAGCAGGCTCTTCGGCGTCATGATCACAAGCGGGCGGATTTCCTCACGAAGCAGCATTTTCGCTTGTCTTCTTAAAATATGGAAATACTGAGCCGCACTTGTCAGGTTGGCCACCGTCCAGTTGTTTTCCGCCGCCAGCTGCAGGAACCGCTCGACGCGGCCGCTGGAGTGTTCAGGGCCCTGCCCTTCGTAACCGTGAGGCAGCAGCATGACCAGTCCTGATTTTTGTCCCCATTTTGCCCGTCCTGCAGATATGAATTGATCAAAATAGACTTGAGCCGCATTGGCAAAGTCCCCGTACTGCGCCTCCCACATCACAAGCGTTTCAGGCGAATACACGTTGTATCCATATTCAAAGCCGAGAACCGATCCTTCAGAGAGCGGGCTGTTATGCACCGTAAATGAAGCAGCGCAGTCGTCTAAGTGATGGAGGGCAACAAATTCTTCTCCTGTTTCGCTGTCATGCAGCACAAGGTTTCTTTGAGCGAACGTTCCGCGCTCTGAATCCTGTCCGGTCAGCCGGATCGGCGTGCCGTCTTTCAAAATGGAAGCAAACGCAAGCGATTCAGCCAATGACCATTCAACTTTACGGTCATCATCAAACGCTTTTGCACGTCTTTCCAGAATTCTTTTCAGCTTGCCGAACACGTTAAAAGATTCCGGCCAGTTGATAAGTTCGCCGTTCAGCTTGCGGAGAACATCAAAATCAATGGATGTGTCAACATCTGGAAAACCGTTGGACACCGGTTCCGGCAATTCAATTTCCCGTACGGCGTCTTCTTTTTTGGCGGGCACCTTTTTATAGGCGTCTTCAATTCGTTTTGTCACTGTCGTTTCGATGTTTTGCGCTTTTTCCTCGCTGATCAGTCCTTCACTTACGAGTTTTTCCGCAAAGATCCGCTTGACAGTCGGGTGTTTTCTGACGGCGTCATACAGCATCGGCTGTGTCGTTGACGGCTCATCCATTTCATTGTGGCCGTACCGTCTGTACCCGATTAAATCGATTAAGAAATCTTTATTGAACCGCTTCCGGTATTCAACCGCAAATTTAACGGCTGACAGGCATGCTTCCGGATCATCCGCGTTGACGTGAACGATCGGAATTTCATAGCCCTTCGCCAAATCACTGGCATATTTCGTAGATCGTGATTCATCGCTTTCAGTTGTAAAGCCGATCATATTATTGGCGATGATATGAATGGCCCCGCCGACCTGATAGCCTTTCAGAGAGCTTAAGTTCAGCGTCTCGGCGACAATGCCTTCTCCCGGAAACGCTGCGTCACCGTGAATTAAAATGGCGAGCGATTTTGTTTCGTCTTGAACCGGGTACCCCTTTTGCGTTCTTGTTTCCTGTGCCGCCCGCGTGCTTCCTTCAACAATCGGATTGATGAATTCCAAATGGCTCGGGTTATTTGCAAGCGTAATCCGCGCGCTTTTGGTTTCAGCATCCTGAAGCTGTCTGTCTGCACCGAGGTGGTATTTTACATCGCCCGTCCAACCGTAGCTGATGCCGGTCGATCCTTCAGACGGCACAAGGTCTTTATTCGGCGCGTGCTGGAATTCTGAGAAAATAATCTCATACGGTTTGCCGAGCACATGCGCAAGCACATTTAAACGGCCTCTGTGCGCCATCCCGATATTGACATTGGTTGTGCCCGCTTTCACAGACTGGGCGATAATGTCGTCAAGAACCGGCACAAGCGCGTCTAATCCCTCAATTGAGAAACGCTTCTGACCGACGAATGTCCGGTGTAAAAATTGTTCAAATCCTTCTACTTCCGTCAGTCTTTCTAAAACGGCTGACAGTTTTTCCGGTGAATTTTTCCGGAACAGTTCTCCGGATTCGACCATTTTTGTAATCCATGCGCGCTCTTCGAAATCATGCACATGGTCAAACTCGAAGGAGATGGTTCTTTTATAGGTATTGCGTAAATGCTGGATGGCTTCTAAGCCGTTTGTTATATTGGCAGGTGCGTCTTTACAGATGACAGACGCGGGTATTGCTTTCATTTCTTCTTCTGTAAGCCCGTACTCGGATAACGGAAAGAGCTCGCTCTTTTTCGGATCCTTTCTGAGCGGATTAACGGAAGCGTTCAGATGGCCATAGGTTCGAATATCTTCTGCAAGTTTAACTGCTGCTGCGATCTTTTGAATCAGATCTGCGGTGACGCGTCCCTGTTCCTTTGTTCCCGATGCCTCTTTTATTTGGCTTGGCGGAGCGCCGAGTTCGTCAAACATGTCTTTCAGATCCGGATCAATGCTGTCTGGATCTTCAGCATATTGGTCGTACAGCTCCAGTGCGTAGCCGAGGTTCGGTCCGTAAAAATCTTCCCAATTCATTCTTTGTTTCATATTATTTTGAAACATTTGAATATTACCCCCAACCTAGATAATCAAGTGATCAATTCACTATCTTGAAATAACTTTTGAACGCTGTGCCCAAAATTATGTAATAAAAACGCTTCCAAGGATATTTTACCACTGATTGCGTTTGGATTCTACCTTGATTGTTCACAAAATAGTAAAAAAAACAGATCAATACCGAAAAAATTAAATCATTTTAAAATAAAAAGCGAAAAAGCATAGGAAAAAGCCTATCCTATGCTTTTATGAAGCAGTTTTTTCAAGAGCGGATACAGCACATCGGGCAGCTGATCGACATCCGGAACAAAAATACTGTACTTTCCGTACATATCCTGAATGGTTTTCATCTGTGATTCCTCTATTGCAGTATTGGACAGAAAAACATTTATGACTTCTATCCCTTTTTTTCTCGCTTCGATGACAGCCTCGCTCGTATCGACGATGCCGTTTTGTTCGTATCCGAATGCTGCCGGCTCTCCGTCTGAAAACACGATTAAAAATTTTTGCGCCTCACTCCGCCGCATCAGCTGTTTCGTCATTTGTCTGATGGCGTATCCGTCTCTGTTATCTTCTTCAGGCGCAAGCTGCATGATTAGCGGACCCGCCGCCTGCAGCAGCGACTCTTCAAACGGAATGACGGTATTGAAGAAATTCGGCTGGCTCGTTTCGGTCGCTTCGTTTGTATCCTCCCAAAATCCGACGATCTGGTGCGGTACGGACACTGATTTCAAAGCTTCATGAAAAAGAACGATCCCTCTTTTTGTTTCATCCATTTTGTCGAACATGCTGGCCGAACAATCGACAAGCAATGTAAAAACCGCGTCAATGTCTGAAGACGGGTCCTGCTTTTTATAGAAAAGGCGCGGGTTCCGCTCCGTAAAATAGCGGATCAGTTTGCGATTCAGCCGGCCTGCGTGAAGGTCGGTCCGCGGGAGCGTTTTTTTGTGCTCAAGTGTTTTTTGTATCATCTGCTTCAAGCGTTTTTGATATGATTCTATCGTTTTTGCCTGTTCTTTATAAGACTGCTCCTCTTCAGGAGACGCTTTATGAGGCGTTTGATAAACCGGGAAGGCAAATTTGTTTTCTTTTCCGTCAGCCAGCCCCGCGCCCTCATGTTCATCCTGAATGGATTCAAGCGCTTCCAGTTTGGAGTAATCCTCTCTTTTCGTCTGACGTGCGGAACCTTGGACGGAGCCGAGCGCCTGGTCACCGTCATCGCCTTCTCTGGCCGCGTCTTTCCCAAGATCTGATTTCGCGCCGTGCTCAATATCAAATTGAAGGAAACTTTTTGACGGCGCTTCGGTTTCCCGGTGCCACGTATTCATTTTCTCTTCAAGGATTTCTTCATCTCCGTCGGAAGACTCAGGGAGCGTGAGATCGTCACTTAACGAAGGCGCTTTTTTTACACTTTCGAATAAAGGCTCTTCAGCCGCTTTTTCGTAATCAAGTTCCGGCAGAAAAAAGTACGTGTTCAGCATATCTTTCTCAAGCACTTCATCAAGGCCTTCCATGAGGTCTTCCGTTATTTTTGCGATTTGTTCCGTAGAATCCGCCTCATACACCCGGATGAGCTGACGTTCAATATACGGTATCATCATATCAATATGTTCATGCATGGAAGGAATGCCTTCAAGCGGAGACTCAGCCGTCAGCTTGACAAACATCGCGCAATACAAAGCGTCGGTGAAAATGCTCCGTTCTAAATTCAATGTCAGCTGCGTCGTGAAATATTTCCTGTACATCTCCCTCCGCTTCTGAAAAACACGTTTCGTTCCCGGCCGTTCTTTTTTGATCAGCTCTTCAATTCTGATATCCTCAAGCAGCATAAACAGCTGCTTGGCAAAGCTTTGGCGGGTAAAGTGCCGGTGAACGTCATTTAAAAACCCCGCAAATTCCCGAAATGAGCTGCTGCGTGTTCCGACAGCGCGCAAATAGACATCGCTTTTCAGGCCGGCTTCCATATCCCCGGCTGATCGGTCTTTCCAAAAGTGGCTCATGTAAATTTTCTTTTCAAAGGGATTGTAGTAAGACTGCACGCCGTATTCCACTTCAACTTCACTGCTTCTGGTCAGTGTTTTGGCCAGATCAGTCAGCATCATGAACAAAAACGAATCAATCGTGCTGTCGTTAAATTTGATAAACTTCATTGTATATCCCTCATTCGAACAGCGTTTCTGCAATATTTCTGACAGCGGCTTTTTCCCTGTCGTCGTCAAGTTTTTCTACGATGCCTCTTTCAATCGCCCGTTTCGGCGGGATGTACGCAGCCAAGTCGCACGTATCAATGAGAGCCCTGATGGACGCCGCTTCTTCTGACACTTGTCCGTTATGCGCTTGTGCGATTAAATCAGAAGACAGCGTCATAAAACGCTCAATTAATTTCTCATCTTTTAAAACAGACTGAGAGGTCAGCACCTGTTTCAGGAGGCTTCCTTTAATATACGGAACATCAATGATGACAAAACGGTTTTTAAGGGCTTCGTTCAGCGGAACGGTGCCGACGTAGCCTTCATTAATCGCGGCGATAACACCGAATCCTTCGCTTGCCTTAATCACTTCTCCTGTAAAGGGATTTGTCATCATTTTTCTGTAATCTAGCACGCCGTTTAGAATCGGAAGGGTTTCAGGCTTTGCCATATTGATTTCGTCAATGTATAAAAAATGTCCCTCGTTCATTGCGGTTGTTACAGGTCCGGGAACGAATTCAATAGTCGCCTGTCCCTGTTCATTTTCAATCGTTTTATAGCCGACAAGCGCTTCTGCATCGAGGTCTACGGAGCAGTTGACGCTGTGCATCGGTTTATGAAAATAGTTCGAAAGCGTTTCCGCCAATTTTGTTTTCCCTGAACCCGTCGGTCCTTTTAATAAGATATTTTTTCCCATTGTCAAAGCAATGACGGCATCGAATACAATCGCTTTATCTTCGGCCTCATAGCCTGATGATCCGATTAAATCCCGGAATTCTTGGGAAACGGGATGATTTTGATAAGCCTGCAGTTTGTTTTGTATATCTTCCGGAAGTGATAGGTGCTGTAATTCTGAAGTCATAGGTGATGTTTCCTTTCCATTTGTATTCCATAACCGAGTATACTAAAAAAGCCCTTGTATACTCAATACAAAAGGGCTCATTCCCTGCGGGCGCTTTTTGTCAGGGGAGCGCAGGCGATTCTGGCTCCGGAATTTCCGCTCGGGTTTGTCAAATAATCGTCCGTATGTTCATGAATGACGAACGCGCTTCCGTCCCGGTCGAGCAGGCTGAGTCTGCTCCCTTCTTTTAATGAAGTTTGCGGCGCGTTCATAATGACATCCACTTTACCGTCAGCCCCCACTTCAAGATTGGGGAGATCCCCGGCGTGATGACCCATCGGATTGTTGAAGCCGTGTTCTTTGTTCAAAGGGTTGAACGGACCGCCGGCTGATTCGAAATCAGGTGCCTGACAAGTCCCTTTTTCATAAATATGAAATCCGAGAGAAGTGCCGGGCGGCAGGTGCCCCGCTGATATATGAATGTCTGACCCTTCATCATCAGATTCCCTCACTTCGATATATCCGATCGTTTTTCCGTTTTGATTGATGAGTCCGGCATGCTCACGGTATGCAGATGCTTCTAATGCGCGGCTTTCCCCATGTTTTTTGGGCGGAACAGGAGCGGGTCTCCCCCCGCAGCCGCAAAGCGTAATTGATGCGAGCATGAGAAATAGCAAGAGACGATTCATGCTTCCTCCCCCTTATTTTTTTACCCATCAGTCTTGTCAAAACGTAAAAATGGTAAACAAAAAAAGCCCCGAAAGGCTTTTTTTAAAAATAACTGCGCGCTCCTAAATACGCTTTTTTCCAATACGGATTGCTTAAGTTTGAAACTTCAACCCCGGAGGAGCTTGCGTGAATAAAATCTCCTCCGCCTAAATACATTCCCATATGAGAAGGGCCCGCTTTATATGTCGTAAAGAAGACAAAGTCGCCTGCTGACGGCTGGCTGATATGTTTCATCGTATTCCAATATCCGGCCGTGCTCAGACGGGAAACAGAGCTTACCTTATTTAAAAGGTAATAGATGTAACCGCTGCAATCGAAGCCCGCAGGCGTATTGCCTCCCCAGCGGTAAGGCACGCCGACATGTTTTTTCGCCTCGCCTATCATTCTGTCAATCTTTGACCCTGTCACCGGAGGTTCGGGAGTATTCGGCTTGGTTGGTTTTGCCGGTTTGTTATCCGGCTGCCGCACAGGATCTTCTGTTTTTCCCTTTCCGTTAATCACCAGAACTTGTCCGATTTGAAGCACATCAGTTGTCAATTTATTTTTTTCTCTGATGAGCTGAGCGGTGATGCCGAACCGATTAGCAATTTTCCAGAGGGAATCGCCTGCTTTTACTTTGTAAGTGGATGGCTTCTCAGAAGGATTTGAATGAGATGGCGGTGTTGTGCCGCTGTTTCCGTTATGTGAAGAACCTTTGATCTTTAACACTTGATTCGGATACAGCATGTCTGATGTTAATTGATTCAGCTTTTTCAGTTCGGCGATGGTGATGCCGGTTTGATTGGCGATTTTCCACAGCGAGTCACCCGGCTTCACAGTGTAAGTCCCTGATGCGCCTTTATCAGGCTTTGTCTGTCTGCCGCCTCCGTCCGTGCCGCCGGCAGACCCTTTAATTTTCAGTTTCTGGCCCGGATAGATGACATCTGAACTCAAACGGTTCAGGCTTCTCAGCTCAGAAACGCTCATTTTGTATTTTTTTGCGATCACCCATAACGAGTCTCCGTATGTAACTGTGTAGGCACCCGTGCTTCGTTTTCCCTTTTGCCCCGTTTTATGTGTGCCGCTGCCGCCGGGAATGTGCAGCCGCTGTCCTGGGTGGAGTATCGTTGATTTCAGTTTATTTTCCGCCTGCAGGGCTGAAATACTTGTATGATATTGCCGGGAAAGCTTCCAAAGAGAGTCGCCGCTTTTTACTTGAATGGTTTTTGCTTCAGCGGGATGCACGGCGAAGGTTGAAGTCATTACTGCAGATACAGCCAGTCCGGCTGCGATTTTTTTCTTCATATAACGAAAAACCTCCTATTTATCATTGCTGAAAGGGACGTTCCTTTTCTTTGGACGCCGCCTGTTATGCAGGATTCATTCAGAAGTCGACATTAATTCCGATTCATTTGGCCTTAGATCATCACCAATGCCACACATTTTACATAAATTGAGAACATTTCACAAAAGACTTTGGAATCATTTTCATAACATGGCTTTTTTCCGCGACATTCCACCTTTCTTGTCTGTTTTTCATACAATTCTCTTTACGGCGTGAAAAATCCTCCCGAAAAACAATCAAAAAAAGCCCGCTTCCTTTAAAGGAAGCGGGTGACGGCTGATTACAGAACCCGGGTCTCGGCAGTTTTCACGTCTTCTGCTATCAATTCCGCTGCACGCTGTGCTCCGCCGGCCGCTTTCAGGGATTCTCCGATTTCAGAAGCTTTTGTCTGATATTCAGGATTTTCGCTCAATTCTTTTATTGCTTCAGTGAGCAGTTCCGCTGTTACATCTTCTTTTTTAAACATTTTGCCCGCGCCCGTGTTTTCCACTTGACTTCCGACGGCGAACTGATCTGCGCCCATCGGAATGACGATCATCGGGGTTTTGTAGTAAAGCCCTTCGCTCGTACTGTTCATTCCGCCGTGAGTGATAAATAAGTCCGCTCTCTTCAGGATCTCAAGCTGCGGAACATAAGGCTTTACAATGACATTCTCAGGAATTTCATCAAGCTCCGCAGGATCAAGATGTTTGCCGATTGACATGACGGCTTTTCCGTTAAAGTTTCTGACCGCTTTTAAGCATTTATTAAACAATTCCTTCTGATTGTTAAAAATCGTGCCCATTGAAATAAACAGGACGTTTTCTCCTTCAAGCTGTTCAAACGGGAAATCTTGAGCCGCCGCCCTTTCGGTTATGGACGGACCGACAAAGAGATAAGAATCGCCAAACTCTTCTTCTTTCGGCTGAAACGCTCTTGAAGTAAATACAATGGTTTTTCTGCCGTCATTTGAGAAAATATCATACGGCGTTTTAATGTCTGCGCTGAATTCTTCATTGAGCCGGCTGACCGCTTCGGTATAAGCCGGATAATGAGATGATTCCTCTGATACAAGGTTTGTATTTGAAAACACTTCTTTAATAAATGCTTCATTCATTGCAAATGTCGTACAAAGTGAATATGCCGGCAGTTTCAGCTGGTTTCTCACGAGCCTTCCTGCCAGAAAATGATGATCATACAGGATGTAGTCGTAGGATTCATCTTTTACTTCCTCAAGAATACGGAGTGCGGCTTTTTTGGAAGTCTCAATCATTAATAGCAAAAACTCGGTAGCGTCCCGCTGTTCATCACCCGTTGCGTTTTTTCCGAATTCATCTTTACGGAAATCTTCATATTCACGGAATTCCGCTCCGCTTGACGCGATTTTGTTCTCATATTCCTTCACGCCGTAATATACGACATGTTCCCCTTTTGCCTTCAGTTCTTTTACGACGCCTAAAGACGGATTGATATGCCCTTCTCCCGGAAAGCCGATCATCAATACATTTGCCATCTTTCCACTCCCTATTCTTTTAAATTTTATGTATATTTAAACGATAACATCAATACAGAAAAAGGTAAAGATGTTCACCTTATTAATATTAAATGGGTACAATATTCCCATTTTCTTATTATTTCGTATGAAGCGCCCGCGGCGAAACAAGCGGATACAGTCCGCCGTCTTTAGCAAAGGACATTTTTCCCGTTTCTTCTGAAACAACGAGCACGAGTGCATCAGTCACGGCCGAAAGTCCCATCGCTGCCCTGTGGCGCGTCCCGTATTTGAGATCGACATGTTTTGTTGTGAGCGGAAGCACATTGGCTGCTGATACAACCCGGTTTTCTCTGACCAATACGGCTCCGTCGTGAAGCGGATTGCCGGGATAAAAAATACTCTCAATTAAAGCTGCACTGATCTCGGCATGCAGGCTGGTCCCTTTTTGTATCATTCCATCCAGCGGATCTGCACGTTCAATCACAATCAGCGCTCCGTGTTTTTCTTCCGCCAGATGCTGCACGGCCCTCGCCAGCTCTGTATAGGAAGGCGTAAAATGTTCGATATATGACTGCAGGTAAAACGACGAAGCGACAGCCTGCATTTCCTGAAACGTATGTCCCAGTTCATCTAATTCGCAAAGAAGGCATTGGTCTTTTTCATCCAATGTCCGCAGTATCATTCCGGCATCCTCTGTAATTTGTTTCAAATACGTTTGAACGGCAGCGGTAAACGCGCTTTCCGTCATTTGAGTGTGGCGCATGTCACATCAGCTCCTTTCCCTTATTTTCTGCATCGCGCGCATGGATATGCGCCGCTGTGTGCACCATAATCATGAAAGGAGGCGCACATCATATGGAATTCGCACGGCTGATGCAATATATCTGCACCTTTTTAGGGGTCATTTCACTTTCATTCATTTATGCCAAGATGTTTAAAAAGCCGAAACCGGACAAAAAAGAGTAGGCCGGCTTTCATTGCTTTTTATACATAAAATGTTATAATTTCTCTCGTTAAAATAAAGAAACGGGGAACCTAACTTGAGAGAAACGAACACGATCGGCCAAAAGGTCAGACAGCTGTTACATATCTTCATTCCGATTTTAATCACACAGGCGGGCCTTTCCCTGATCACCTTTTTGGATACGGTGATGTCAGGGAAAGTGAGCGCTGCCGATTTAGCCGGGGTTGCAATTGGTTCAAGCCTGTGGACGCCGGTTTATACGGGCCTGGCAGGAATATTAATGGCCGTTACGCCCGTTGTTTCACAGCTGTTTGGAGCCGGCAGACAAAAGGAAGTGCCGTTTTCCGTCATCCAGGCCGTTTATGTAGCGGCCGTTCTCAGTGCGGCGGTTATCCTGATCGGCTTTTTCACCGTTGATATGATCTTGGGACATTTGGGCCTGGAACCTCGTGTCCGGACGATCGCCAAACACTTTTTAGGATTTTTATCCCTCGGTATTTTTCCTTTGTTTGTGTACACCGTTTTGCGCTCGTTTATTGATGCACTCGGCAAAACGCGAGTCACTATGCTTATTACGCTTTGCTCATTGCCTATTAATTTTGTTTTAAATTATGTATTTATTTTCGGGAAATTCAACATGCCGGCATTGGGAGGAGTCGGGGCGGGGCTCGCTTCCGCCCTGACTTACTGGTGTATTTGCGCCATCAGCTTTTTTATCGTCTGCAGATTTGAGCCGTTTGCCGGGTACTCTGTATTTCGGAAACTGTACCGTTTTTCTCCGTCTGAATGCAGAAAGCTTTTGAAAATCGGATTGCCTATCGGTTTTGCGGTATTTTTTGAAACGAGCATTTTTGCGGCTGTCACACTGCTTATGAGCCATTTTCAGACGGTGACGATTGCAGCCCACCAAGCGGCAATGAATTTTGCTTCTCTCTTGTATATGCTGCCGCTCAGCGTATCCATGGCCATGACCATTTTGGTCGGCTTTGAAGCAGGCGCAAATCGCTATAGAGATGCCCGCTCATACAGCTATATCGGGATCGTGATGGCGCTTAGTTTTTCTTTATGCACGGCGGCTTTCATTTTACTGTTCAGGCCGCAAATCGCCGGAATGTATACATCAGATCCGGCGGTGCTCATGTTAACGCAGCACTTTTTAATCTATGCGCTGTTTTTCCAGCTTTCTGATGCCGTAGCAGCTCCGATACAAGGCGCTCTGAGAGGATATAAGGATGTCAACTATACACTCGGCGCGGCTTTTGTGTCGTATTGGATTATCGGGCTTCCGCTCGGTTACGCAGTCGGCACTTATACGGGCCTCGGGGCATACGGCTACTGGATCGGTTTAATTGCGGGACTTGCCGCAGGAGCTGTCGGTTTATTTTTCAGACTGATGAAACTGCAAAAGCATTATGTGAAAAAAATGATTTTATAAAGGAGGAGCAGCAATGCCAAAACATAAACTGCTGTACGATTATTTAACTGAACGGGCGGAGGACATCAGTCAGACATGGTTTGATACGCTTCATGAAACGGATCCTGATTCTGTTTATGCTTCTACTGACCCGGCTGTACTCACAAATCTGAAAAAACAAAATCTGGCGTTTAATTATCAGCTCAATCGGATTTTTTCTGAAGAGAAGGAAGTATATACAGCGGCATTGGAAAAGTGGGCGTTTGAAGCTGCACGGGATGAAGAACATTTAAAAACTCCCATCCATTACATCATTCGCGAGTTTATCAGAGTTCGTGATTTGTATGTCGGCCATGTCAAGCAGTTTACCAGACTTCATTCAGACACGGTGACAGAAGAAGATGCCGAAGATATATTCCATACGCTGATTAAATCGTTTGATGTGGTCATTCATATTTTCATAGAAGAAATGTATAAAAACACAAACATTCAGCTTAAAGCGCAAAAAGAATTGATTACCGAGCTGAGCTCGCCGGTAATTGTGCTTTTTGACAATGTCGGACTGCTGCCGCTGATCGGGGATATTGACACGGCAAGAGCCAAAATGATCTTGGAGAATACGCTGCACCAGTGTTCAGAGAAGCGCATCACGCAGCTGTACATTGATTTATCGGGCGTAGCCATGATTGACACGATGGTTGCCCAACAGCTTTTCACCTTAATTGAATCACTCGGAATGCTCGGCGTGAAAGCGACATTATCCGGAATCCGTCCTGAAATCGCCCAAACCGCGGTGCAGCTGGGACTGAGTTTTTCAAATTTATCAATAAGGTCTTCGCTTGCAGAAGCGATCGCTTCCGATCTGACACAAAAAAAGGGATAAGGCATTTCAGCCTTATCCCTTTTTTTATCAGTCTTTCCACGGATATGTCCAATACACTTCTTCTTCAAACCATGTCTGAAGAACCGGCTCGTTATTTTTTATTTTTTCTTCCAGCTCTCTCAGCATGCCTTCCGTTTGGGTGCGGTGCGCTTTTAAGGCATTCATTTTAATATCGGCAACCTCTTTAATATCAAGAATAACATCAGGCTTGCCGACGGCTTCCTCCCTGTTGCGGGTGATTGCCATGCAAAGCGTGCGCGGGCGGTCCTCTTTTTTCTTTCTGTAAAGCGCTCTGATAACCGCTTCTCCGCATGCATCATGATCCGGATGGACGCCGTGCTCCGGATAGAATGTGACAATCAGACTCGGTTTTACATCGTCGATAATCTCTTCCATCATATCAGCGAGCCACTCGTCATCTTCAAATTCAAGTGTTTTATCACGAAGCCCGAGCATTCTCAGGTCAGTAACGTCCATTGCTTTGCATGCGTCGATCAGCTCTTGTTTTCTTAACAGCGGCAGTGTTTCACGGTTCGCGAAAAAAGGATCTCCCATGTTCCGGCCCATTTCGCCAAGCGTTGCGCATGCATACGTAACGGGAATATCTTTTTGTCTGTGTAAAGCAATCAGCCCTGCCACTCCGTATGATTCATCATCAGGGTGAGGCAGGATGACGAGTACATGTTCTTTCATGATTTTCACCCTTTTCTTTAAACTGTAAACGGCTTTTCGCTGATTTGAAGCGAAATCGCCAATTTTCCGCCCGGCAGATGCCCTGCCATTAACAAGCGGTTTTCGTCATCTACTGTATATTCAGTCAGACCTTCTGCGTAAATCCAGCCTTCTTCCGTTTTCAAACCGACGCGGTACGGGCCGTTTCCTTTGATTTTCGCCTGATGGTACGTCACTTTTGCATTGCGTATATAGGCTACAACCGTCATGTTTTTCTCATTCAGATGCGCTGAATAAGAACCGGTCGTTGTTTCCAAATGGATATATACAGGACGATCGGCATATCGCTCTAAAGAAGTTTGCACATCTTCTTTTATGATCGCTTTCATAGCTGCTCCCCTCTTTCTTCTTTTAAAAATTGCAAACGCTTCGTATGTAGTTCAACCAATTCATATTTCTCAATCGGCCGCAGCCGGGAATCTACAATTCGCTGCACCGCCAGAGCAAACTTTTCCTCGGGTGACTTCCGGAGCCTCGGATGTGTTCTTTGATCAAGCAGTTCAAGATCAATTGCCTTCTCCGCTTCTTCAAGAGTTGAAGCCGGGAGAGTGCGGTTATTCCACAGTGCCTGATAGGCTTTTGCTATGTCTTTATCAGTGCCCATTGTACAGCTCCTTTACATACTCGTAATGATTATACATAATTTAAGCTATCGCTGGAAAGCGAAAGGCTTAGCGGCTTTTTATCGGCCGCTTCCATTTTATCTGTGAAAAGGTAAACAAAAGCAATGCTGCCCATATACAAATGAAGGTAAACGCTTTTTGCCCGGAAAACGGTTCATGATACACAAATACGCCGAGCATAAGGGTAATGGTCGGCGCTATATATTGCAAAATGCCGACTTGATACAGCGGAAGACGCTTTGCCCCCTCTGCAAACAGCAACAGCGGCAGAGCCGTAAATACGCCTGCGAAGAATAGGAGCGCCCATGTTCCCGCCCCCAAGGACCCGGAAGTGCTCCCGTCAGCTGTATATCCTAAATAAATAAGTGCAGCCGGGGTAATCAAAAGCGTCTCCAGCGTCAGTCCGATCGTGCTGGACATGCGGGTTCTTTTTTTACATAAGCCGTACAGGCCGAAGCTGAATGCAAGCAGCAATGCGATATAAGGAACCGCGCCATATTGAAACGCAGATATGATCACGGCCGCCCCGGCAATAGAAACGGCTGCTGTTTGCATCTTGTTAAGCTTTTCTTTTAAGAATAGGATGCCCAAAAGAACGGAAACGAGCGGATTAATGTAGTACCCGAGACTTGCTTCAAGCAAAAAGCCGTGATTGACGGCCCATATGTACACAAACCAATTAACGGAAATTAAAACGGAAGCGAAAAAAAGCGCCAGCAGGCCCCCTTCCGATTTCAAAAGACGCAGTTCACGCCATCCGGTTTTCCACTTCTTAAGCACAGTTAAAAGCACACACATGAAAACAAATGACCATAAAATCCGGTGAGCTAAAATGTCCAATGCGGGTATTTGTTCAAGAAGTTTCCAATAGACCGGAAACAGCCCCCACATGACGAAAGAACAAGCGGTATAAATGATTCCTTTTCTTGCGTTATTCCCTTGCACGGCCTTCCCCTTCCTTTCTGTAAACAGATTATATTATATCACGGGAAGCTTCCGGCGGGCATATACTATGTTGTCCGTTAAGAAAGGGTGAGATGCCGTGTTTGATTGGAACAGATATTTTCCCTTCCAAAATCAGTTCTCTAAAGAAACGTTTAAAAATGCTGATCCGAAAGATGTCGAGACATATGTCAACCGAGTGATGGAAAGCGTATTCGGCGCCGGTTATGCCGGACAGTTCCCTTTTCGCGACCCAATGTCCAAAAAGGCCGAGCCGGTCGAAGCGGAACCGCCCAAGCCGGAAATTGACCTTTTTGAAACATCCGATCATGTTTTTGCGAAAATTCCCGCCGAACAAGAGGAACTCGACCGTATCAGGATTAAGCATACGTCACACAGCCTCGTTGTAGAGAACAGCAGTCTGGGAGAAGGAAAAAAAGAAATCGTCCTTCCGAGCCTCGTCAAACGGAAAGGAACAAAAGCAGTCTATAAAGACGGGATGATTGAAGTTATGTTTTCAAAACAGGAAGACTACAATCTATCGGAAGTGGAGATTTTAAGATAAAAAAACGGCCCGCGCGATGCAGGCCGTTTTTTCTTTAATAAAATGGCGGATAACCGCCGGCACCCGGCCCAAAACCGCCGTATGGGACGCCTCCGTATCCGTAACCGGCGAACCCGTACGGATAGCGGGGTCTTGTGAAACCTGTGGCAATCACGCCTCCGAGAAGACCGCCTAAAAATCCGCCGAATAAAGGAGCGCCGAACAAAAAAGGACTTCTCGCCGGAAATCCGGCAGGACCGAAATTCCCGCGATACAATGCATGACGAGGGTACATGTTTTTCCTCCTTTATGTCTGCCTATTCTTAAGCGTATTCATAAAATGAGGAAATTGATTGGGCGATTGTAACAACATGTGCCTCTCTCTGATATTGCATTAATGCATAAACATTTTGGTTATAATTTGATTACATTTTGATTAAATGTTATACTTTTTTACAAGTTTCGACATTATAAAACCATCAGGGGGAATAAAATATGCCATTACTTCGTTTTGACGTTATTGAAGGCCGGGATGACGCAGCATTAAAAAAATTACTGGATACCGCCCATTACGCCATGGTTAAAGCTTTTGACGTCCCTGTAACGGACCGTTATCAGATCGTTCACCAGCATCGGCCTCATGAGCTTATCATTGAAGATACCGGGCTCGGTTTCAAAAGAAGCAAAGATCTTGTCATCATCAGCATTGTCAGCAAAGCGCGCACCGAACATCAAAAAGAAACGTTATATCAACTGATGGCTGATCAGCTTAAAACAGAATGCGGCATATCACCCGAGGACGTCATGATTTCCATTACAGAAAACGGGAATGCCGATTGGAGCTTCGGGCTTGGTGAGGCTCAGTTTTTAACCGGGAAACTGTAAAAGGCCTCCCCGCTTGTTCTGAATGATTGCAAACTGAATAAAAGAGGGATGTATGTTGGTTAGTGAGTTGTATCCTTGTTTAATATGCGGATTTAAAGGATTAGAGACAAGTCCCGTTTATAACGGCGAATATCAAAAAACATTTGATATTTGCCCCTGCTGCGGGTTTGAATTCGGCTACAGCGAGGACCATGACGTAAGCTTAGGGTTTATTGTAACGCCTGATCATTTAATTGAAGCGGCATTTCAGTTATACCGGAAACAGTGGATTGAAGGAGGAATGAAACTATTTTCTCCAAATGATGTCCCGGCGGAATATAAAAATGATCATTTCCTTACATTCGATGCTTTATTAAAGCAATTAAAAGGCTTGAACCTCAATCTGAACAATTTTGATATTAATGGTTTTTATGACGAGTAAACATGATCATTAAGAAAAGGCTGCCTTGGGCAGCCTTTGTTATTCATCACATGTGTCGTTGGCAGATCCCCCGGGCTCGCAAAAACTGTCTGCCCATTTTTGCATTTCCTGAAAAACGGCTTGCAGGGCCAAGCCTTTATCAGTCAGTTTATAAATGACTTTGACAGGTGTTTCAGGCAGCACCTGACGCTCGACGATTTCATTTTGTTCCAGCTCTTTGAGCCGCTCCGCGAGCATTTTTTGGCTGATTGTCGGTATCGTTTCGGTCATATCTTTAAATCGTTTCGGCCCGTCCATCAGTACATGGATAATGAGGCCGTTCCAGCGCTTTCCCAAAAGAGAAAAAGCGGATTCCATTTTAGGACACATTGTATATCCCACGTGAGTTCATCCCTTCATCTATGAATTGACAAGTTTTTTGTGATCCATTAAAATTAGTTTTCGAGTTACATTTAGTAAGCTTCTAACTTTTCTATTATGATAACACGTTTATCCGAAGGAGGAAACATGATGACATCCGTATTAGACGTTTTAAAAGAACGCGCATCTGTTAAAGAATACGATAAAGACGCGGTCATTACAAAAGAGGAATTAACAGAACTCCTTGAAATCACAACGCAAGCGCCTTCCGCCTGGAACCTTCAGCATTGGCATTTTCAAGTCTTTCACAGTGATGAAGCAAAAGCTGCCCTGCTTCCGGTTGCTTTTAATCAAAAACAGATTATTGATTCATCAGCAGTTATTGCCGTATTAGGCGATTTAAAAGCAAATGAAAATGGTGAAGACGTTTATGCTGAACTGGCTGAGCAAGGCAATATCACAGAAGAGATTAAACAAACGCTTTTAGGCCAGATTAACGGTGCATACCAAAATGATCAGTTTGCCCGTGATTCAGCATTTTTAAACGCTTCTTTAGCAGCGATGCAGCTGATGCTAGCCGCTAAAGCAAAAGGCTACGACACTTGCGCGATCGGCGGATTCAATAAAGAGCAATTCGTTAAGGAATTCGACGTGAGCGAGCGTTTCGTGCCCGTCATGCTGATTTCAATCGGTAAAGCCGTTAAGCCGGCGCATAAAAGCAACCGGCTGCCTGTATCTAAAGTGTCAACTTGGCTGTAAGATGAAAAAAACCCTTAGTCCGCTTAAGCAGACTAAGGGTTTTTTATAGGAATCGCTCACTGTACCAGGTTCGTGCCTGCTCTGCTTCCTGCTGTGTGAGCTGATGACCGCCCTCCTGCCAAACAAGAGAAACGGATGCATGGGCATCTGTCAGATACTGATAAAGCTCCTCCGATTCTTCTTTTGTACATAGAGGATCGCGTTTTCCTGCACCGATAAACACAGGCAGCCCTTCCATATCAGGCAGCTTCACTCCGCGTATCGGCACCATCGGATGATGCAGAACCGCTCCTTTCAGTACATCTTTATAATGAAACAAAAGACTTGCTGCAATATTGGCGCCGTTTGAATAGCCGGCAGCAATCACGTTTTCTCTGCTGAATCCGTACATTTGCGCCGCTTCATCAATAAAATTCTTTAATTCTTCCGTCCGTTCAATTAAATCTTTCTCGTCAAATACGCCTTCTTTCAGCCGCTTAAAAAAACGGGGCATGCCGTTTTCCGACACTGATCCTCTGACCCCGAGCAGACTTGCGTTCGGATCGATAAAACGTCCGAGCGACAGAAGATCATGTTCATTTCCTCCCGTTCCGTGCAAAAGCAGCAGAACATTTTCTGACGTTCCCTGTTCAAACACATGTTTCATCATCATTCTCCTTTCTCCATTTTGGGCAGAACAGCTGTAATCTGGCTGCGATGCTCTTCCAGCCATTCCGGAAGCTTCAGCTCTGTTCCGAGATTTTCAAAGGATTCATCCGTCATAAACCCCGGTTCATCGGTTGCCATTTCAAATAAAATGCCGCCGCTTTCCCTGAAATAGATTGATGTAAAGTAAGACCTGTCAAGAATGTCAGATGAAGCAAGATGAGAATCAGCAAGAATATCCTTCCATTCCGCCTGCTCTTTTTCGCTAGTGCGGAAAGCGACATGATGAACCGTCCCGTAACCGCCGATACCTGCTTCTTTCGGCGCGAGATCAACATCTATAATATGTCCGATCCGCGCCTCCGATTGCAGCCTGACAATCTGATGTTCTTCTCCTGTCTTTGAATAACCGAAGCGTTCTATGAGAAATTGAATGGTTGCTTCAGGACGGTACGAGTACAGAAGAACACCTCTCATGCCTGTGATCGCTTCTTTTTCAGTAATGCCCGCAGGAGTCCATTCACTCTGTCCGCTTCTTTCATCTTCCATTATGGCAAGCGGCAGGTCTTCTGTATCATTAAAGAGAAGCACTTGTTCAGACAGCATGATCTGTTCTTTTACAGACAAGCCGTTTTCTTCAAGCCGGCGCTTCCAAAACGCGAGTGCTCCTTTCGGCACGGAGAAATAAATTCTTCCGGCCTGCCCTTTTCCCACGGTTCCCGGGCGGCTTCCCTGAAAAGGAAAAAATGTAATGATCGTACCCGGCTCTCCGTTTTGGTTGCCGAAATAAAAGTGATAAGTGGCCGGGTCGTCAAAATTAACGGTTTTTTTAACGAGCCGCAAACCCAGCACTTCAGTATAAAACCGAAGATTTTCAGCAGGATCTTTTGCAAATGCGGTAACATGGTGCAATCCTTGTGTATTCAATGCATTCACTCCTAAATATCTCGATTTCGAGATATTAACTATTCTAATTTAATATGAATGAAGATGCAACTAAAGTGTTTCAGTTAAAAAAGTAATAGAATTCTTTTTTTTCTGAAAAATATCTTGTGATCTTATCTGACACCTGCTATGATAAGGAGCATTATCAAGTTTCAGGAGGAAAGTAAATGGTCAGAAAAGCACTAATTTTCGTTCTCATCTTAATCCCTTTCAG
This sequence comes from Bacillus sp. FSL K6-2865, assembly GCF_040311405.1. Lineage (NCBI taxonomy): Bacteria > Bacillati > Bacillota > Bacilli > Caryophanales > Bacillaceae > Bacillus > Bacillus sp. FSL K6-2865. The sequence continues at coordinate 2,237,453 of NZ_CP152036.1, forward strand.
CCAGCTGGCCCTGCTGTCAGTCGCTAATCGGGTTCATCCGATCATTATCGGGCTGCCTTTTTTTCATTTCTGGCTGCTTTTATGGATCGCAGTCACTCCATTATGTTCGTTTCTTATTTATAGGCTGCAGAAGAAACAAGGAGGACTGGACTGATGCCCGCAAATATAACAGCATTGATCATTACAGCCGTCATCGTTTTAACCGTTGTCTGTATCGGCTTTATAGCCGGGAGAGACAAATCATCACGCACTTCTGTTGAGGAATGGTCTGTCGGCGGCAGACGGTTCGGGGGGCTCCTCGTCTGGTTTTTAGTCGGCGCGGATCTCTATACGGCTTATACGTTTTTAGGCTTAACAAGCACTGCCTACACAGGGGGAAGCGTTGCTTTTTTTGCAATCCCGTATTCTGTTTTGGCGTATTTTATCGCGTATTTCTTTCTGCCGAAGCTGTGGAAAGTGGCAAAAATACACAAATTAACGACGCTTGCCGATTATGCCCGTGAGCGTTTTGACAGTAAACTTTTGGCCAGTCTTGTCGCCATTGTCGGCGTTCTTATGCTCATTCCTTATATTTGTCTCCAGCTGAGCGGAATTCAAGATACGCTTCAGGTGGCCGGAACGGGTGTCATTAATGTCAATATGGTCGTCATCATCTCTTTTATTCTTGTAGCGCTGTATACTTTTTTCAGCGGAATTAAAGGGCCGACGTTTACGGCGATTATTAAAGACATTCTCGTGTGGGTGATTATGCTGTTTATGGTCGTGTCACTCCCGCTGATCCATTTTCACGGCTGGACGCCGATGATTCACACTTTGGCTGAAAAAGCGCCGCAAATGCTGACGATTCCGGACTCGGGGCCGAAAGGAATTCCTTGGTTTATCACAGCTTCCATCGTATCTGCGCTGGCGCTCTTTATGTGGGCGCATGCGGCAACCGGCGTATTTACGGCAAAAAGCGCAGATGCCGTCCGCAAAAACAGCATGTTTCTGCCGCTTTATAATATTGTTTTGATTCTTGTTATTTTTCTCGGCTTTATCGCGTTTCTTGTCCTGCCGGAAGATACCAATCCGCGGCTCGCTTTATTGAAGCTGATTCAAACGTCTTACGGCGGAGTCGCGCAGGGCTTTGCTTACTCCACGATTGCTCTTGCGTCATTGATTCCCTGCTCTATCATGGCCATCGGAGCATCAAACTTATTTGCGAATAACTTATATCGGGATTTGATTCACCCGAATGTGTCACCAAGCAAGCTGACGATGATCACCCGTTCAATGGTATTTGTCGTCATCGGGCTCGCGCTTTTATTCGGCATGCTGTTCCCGACTGCGCTCGTTACCCTTCAGCTTCTCGGTGTTTCCGGCATGGTTCAGATCTTTCCGGCTATCGCCGTCAGTCTGTTTTGGAAGAATCAAACGAAAGAAGCGACAATTATCGGTCTTCTCGTCGGTCTTATCGTGACATTCACGGTAAATATCACCCAATCCGCCCACGGTATATATGAAGGCTTTTGGGGTTTGACCGCTAACATGGCAGCCGTTATTATCCTCAACCCGTTTTTTGTAAAAAAAGCGGCTTCAAACGCCGTCAAAGACGGTTTATTCAATAAAGCGCCTTCTGATGAACTGAACCAAAAAGGCGCTTAACAGAAAGAAGCCGGCACGTAAATGTGCCGGTTTTTACTTTTTCCGCTTCCATTTGTAGGTAGCCACGGTTTTAGCCGGGATGACGGCTTCAAACTGCCGATTTTCTGAAACGACATGGAATTTTTGATCGGCGGATGTCTGGTTGATTACGACTGTCACAATGGATTGATCAGGATTAAGGAACGATACATTCGAGACTGTGTTTTTGGAGCCGTAATTACTTTCTATCCGCTTTGCTCCCCGGTCGATAAATTTTGAGAAGTTGCCTGTCATATGAAAGATCGGGATATTCCAATAGCGGTCAGGGTTTTTGGCATCCTGAATAAACAGCGTCGGGTCCGGGGTGCCTATCCAATGATGCGTCTTGATTTGACTGTCGAGCATCGTCACCCACGCATTGTAGCTCGACGCGCCGTTGCGGAAATACTGCGCGATCCGGTCCGCCCCTGCCGTCCCCCAGACAGACCGCTCCGTTAAGTGAATAGATTGATCAGGATATCTCTTTCCGATTTCCGACATGACGGAAAGGTCACCGTCATAATCGTGAAAAGCGATGCCGTCTGCCGCCCGGTTTCCTTTTTTATCATCTAAAATCGGCGGAATATAGTTCCACGCCCCGCTCGCATTGTGATCATAAATCCAAATTTTCGTGTCAATTACGTGTTTTTTCATTTCTTTTTTTAAGGCCAGTGCCAGTTTGCGCTGCTGAGACGGCGGCATATACATGCTCGGATAGTCGATTTCCAGCAAAGGTTCATTTTGAAGGGTCATGGCATAAATCGGAATTCCTTGCTTTTCGTACGCCTCAATAAATTTGCGGAAGTAAACGGCCAGTTCGCCGATATATTTATCTTTCAGCTTTCCCCGCTTGAGGTTTTCATTCGTTTTCATCCAAGCCGGCGGGCTCCACGGCGAGGCAATGATTTTCAGTTCCGGATTTATCGCCAGGGCTTCCTTGATGGTTGCTGTAATGTGTAAATCAATATCCTTTTGGATCGAGAAATGACGGAGCTTAGGATCTGTTTGGCCTTCAGGCATATCGTCATACGTATAAAATTCCTGTGCCGTAAAATCAGATGTCCCGATCGTTATGCGCATAACGTCCATGCCGATACCCTCTTTGGGATCAACCAGTTTTTTCAGCACTTCCTTTCTTTTTGCGGGTGTCATTTTTGACAAATTATGGATTGTGGATTCTTCCAGGGACGATCCTACGCCTAACACACTTTGATAGCGGCGCGACGGATCAATATACACAGCGGCGGAGTCAGAAGCCTTCTTTTTTGTCAATGTAAGCGGTGTTTGTTCGTCTAAGGCGTATTTCACTTCTAGCGGCCCGTCATACCACGTACGGGAAGCCGGATCTTTTTCAGAACTGAACCACACCCTTACTTTGTTTTTGTCTGAAGCCTTCCGATCAGCCGCATACACTTCGGTTTCCATGCTGCTTGATATGAAAAAGAAAAACATAAGAAAAACCAGCGTCATGTGCAGACCTTTTTTAAAAAACATGAACCACCATCCCTTTCCTTATTTTTATAAGCGATTCTAAATGAAAAGCCGGACAGTCACCTCCTTCCCGCTTAAATGAATGCGCTTTCAAAATTACTGATAAAAAGCCGGCTTCACACGACGGTGAAGCCTTCCCTTTTTACACCTTTAGGATACATATGAACCGTTTGTTTCAATCACTTTTTTATACCATTCAAATGAGTCTTTCTTAAGCCGCCTCATTGAACCGTTGCCTTCATTATCCCGATCAACATAAATCATGCCGTAGCGTTTTTTCATTTCTCCGGTTGTAAATGACACGATATCAATAATTCCCCATGGTGTATAGCCCATTACATCCACACCATCATATGTGATTGCTTTTTTCAAAGCTTTTATATGTGACGATAAATATTCAATTCTTGCTGTGTCATGAATTGAACCGTCCTCTTCTAATGTGTCGATGGCACCGAATCCGTTTTCCACGATAAATAATGGAATCTGATAGCGGTCGTATAAGCGGTTTAATGTGTACCGTAAACCGGTCGGGTCAATCGCCCAGCCCCAATCACTCGCTGTAATATAAGGATTGTCCACGCCGTTTGGCAATCCTCCGTTTACGACATCCCCGGTATTATCGTTTGATACATCACTTTTTACGGTTGTAGACATGTAATAGCTGAATCCGAGGTAGTCCACTCGGCCGTTTTTCAAAATCTCTTCATCACCGTCTTCAAAGTGTATCTGATAGCCTTCTCTTTCAAATTCTTTTAACGCATAGCTTGGATAATATCCGCGAACCTGCACGTCCGGGAAGAAAAAACGCTGTCTCATCGTTTCTTCAGCCAGCATCACATCATCGGGATGAGATGAGTACGGGTAAATCGGAACATGTGATACCATGGCGCCGATCCTGAACTCGGGATTGATTTTCCTTCCCTTCGAAACAGCCAATGCGCTTGCCAGCAGTTCGTGATGGCCGGCCTGATACATGACTTCTTTTGCGTTTTCGTTTTCTTTGACGGCGACGCCCGAGTTCGTCCATAAAAAGATCGGATTATTCACATCCATCTTATTATTGATTTCGTTAAACGTCATCCAATACTTCACCTTATGTTTATAGCGTTCAAAACACACTTCAGCGAATTTCACAAAAAATCCGACTGTTTTTCTGTTTCTGAAACCGCCGTATTCCCTCGCCAAATGGAGCGGCATCTCAAAATGTGACAACGTGATTACCGGTTCAATCCCATGTTTCAGCAATTCATCAAACACCCGGTCGTAAAAAGCCAATCCTTCCTCATTGGGCTCGGCTTCATCACCTTTAGGAAAAATTCTGCTCCAGCCGATGGACGTTCTTAAACATTTCAGACCCAGCTCGCTGAATAATGCGATGTCTTCTTTATAACGATGATAAAAATCGATCGCTTCATGATTCGGATAAAATTCCCGCTCTTCAATTGTATCTGTTATTTTCCGGGGCACACCATGCGCGCCTGCCGTCATGACGTCCACTACACTCGTCCCCTTGCCGCCTTTATTCCATCCCCCTTCAAATTGGTGGGCGGCCAGAGCGCCTCCCCATAAAAAATCTTTTGGCAATGTCCCCATCGTTTATATCCTCCTTTATTTGACTGCCGCTTGCATGCCGAATAAATGCACTGCAGCCGCTTCAAGCATCCGCTTCGCAAGTGCAGAAGAATTCCTGCCTTTATTTTCATATTATACGTTTACATTATAATTGTACCGGTATAATTTATCAATACATAAACAATTATAGTTAATTTACGAAATGGCTTTTAAAAACGATTATGCTATAATTCTGAAAGAAGCGGGACAATAAATGAATGAGGAATGTATATGTTAAAATACCAGCAAATCGCGATAGATATTGAAAAATACATAGAAGAACATCAGCTGCAGCAAGGGGATAAACTGCCTGTGCTGCAAACCTTAATGACCCGGTTTAACGTGAGCAAAAGCACGATCACCAAGTCCTTAGATTTATTAGAAAAAAAGGGGATTGTGTTTCAAGTGAGGGGAAGCGGCATTTTTGTCAGACGGAATAAAAGAAAAGGGTATATCAGTCTGCTTTCTAATCAGGGATTTAAAGAATCGCTTGAAGATTTTAATGTCACTTCCAAATTATTAGCGCTGGAAGTGAGAAAACCCACGCCTGAGGCTGCCCAAAATCTGAATATGCCGCCTGACGGCGACGTGTATTATGTCAAGCGAATCCGATATATTGACGGGCTGACATTGTGTATCGAAGAGTCATTTTACAACAAATCGATTATTACGTATTTGAATAAAGAGATCGTGGCAGAATCAATATTTGATTATATTAGAGAAGGTCTCGGATTAAAGCGCGGTTTTTCAGATTTATATCTGTACGCGGGGATGTTAAATGAGGAAGAAGCGGAGTACTTAGGTCTGTTTACAGGAGCGCCTAAGCTTTGCGTTGAAACGATTTTTCATTTAACCAACGGCCAGCCGTTTGACTTCTCAAAAGTCACCTATCACTATGAGCAATCACAGTTTTTCATTCAGGCGAACAGCCACCTTTTTGAACAGGAAACGACATAAGACGGGCTTTTCGCAAACAGAAAACACCCAATGCGCGTGCGACGCATCGGGTGTTTTTTACTATTTCATATTCTTATTTAATGTTTCAACGGCTTTTTTCATTTGTGTATCGTTGTCCGCAAGCTGTTTTTGCAGATCCGTCATCAATTTTGCCGTTGTGTCTCCCTTTATAATGCCTGTTTGTTTCAGTTTCTCTTTTGCTTGGAATTGTTTAACGGCTTGTTCAAATGCTTTATCATACGTGCCGTTTACTTTCACGCTGTACCCCAGCGCTTTCAGCATTTTTTGCGCATTGGTGACGGTGGTTCCGGAATCCCCGTATTTGTATGTTTTTTTCACATCTAAATACGGCAGGTTTGCATATTCAGGAAGCTTAACCTGATATTGCGGTTTGATGCCTTTTTTATGAATCCACTCTCCGTCCGCTGTGAGCCATTTAGCGATTGTCAATTTAACGGTAGAACCGTCGCTGTAATCTTTTGCCGTCTGCACGGTTCCTTTTCCGAACGTTTTCTCGCCGATCAGCGGAATGCCCGATGATTCATGCAGCGCAGCCGACATGATTTCTGCGGCGCTCGCGGTGCCGTCATTGACGAGGACGACTGTCGGTTTTGTCACTTTGCGCTCTTTCGTCGCTTTCATGACCTCTTTCGTGCCGTCTTTGTATTCGACCTGCATGATATTTTTCCCTTTATCGATAAACATGTTGCTCATTTTGATGGCTTCATCCATCAGTCCGCCCGGGTTGCCCCTTAAATCGAGAATGTATCCTTTCGCTCCTTGTTTTTCGAGGCTGTCAATGGCTGAATTCAGCTCTTTTGCCGTCGATTCGGAGAAGGATGTGATTTGGATTTCGCCGATGTCTCCTTTTTTTATTTCAGAGTACACCGTTTCAACCGGAATGGTGTCACGTTTGATCGACAGGTTCAGATCGCCGACACCCGCTCTGTGCAGCACGAGCTTGACGTTTGTTCCCTTTTTGCCGCGGATTAATGCGACGGCTTCGTTTACATTAAGGCCTTTAACGCTTTTGCCGTTGACCTTCAAGATCTGGTCATTCGGTTTAACCCCCGCTTTTTCCGCGGGTGACCCTTTAATCGGCGATACGATCAGGATGCTGCCGTCCTTTTCTTCCACTTGTGCGCCGATGCCTTCAAACGAAGCGGAAATGGTTTCTTCAAAAGACTTTCCTTCCTGCGGGTCCATATAAGAAGAATATGGATCATCCAGGGAACTGATCATGCCTTTTATCGCTCCGTCTACTAATTTGCTGTCATCTGTTTTTTGATAGTAATCACTTTTAATCTGTTCGTAGGCTTTATTGAATTTCTCAAATTTGCTGTTCGTCAAAGCAGCCGAGCCTTGTCCGAAAATGGTCGTATTGCCCGTGATAAACAGCGTAAGCGCCGAGGCTGCGACCGCGGTGATCAATATAACAAAAAACAGTTTAAATTGCCGCTTCAAGAAAACACCACCTTTTTATTCTTACATTATTATCATAGACGAACGCTCATTCGTCAACTTCAAACGTGAGGCGCCCTTCTTTCCCGTTTACCCAAACCTATGCTTTTCTCTCAACATATGCTGAGGAAAAAAGGAGGATTCGGCCTTTGAGCAAATATTTAGAAATGCTGTCCTTATTCGGAGTCGGAGGGGCTCACCCCGGCGGGCTCGCTTTTTCCAAAGCCGTTCTCACAAAAGCGGCTCCTCCTCCTGGCGAACCGATTCTTGACGCCGGCTGCGGAACGGGACAGACGGCCGCTTATCTCGGCCACCTGCTGTATCCCGTCACCTGTGTTGATAAGGACCCCCTTATGCTTGAAAAAGCAGCAAAACGATTTGCCGCTGAAGGCTTAACCATTCCGGGCTATTTGGCGGAGCTTGAGCGGCTTCCGTTTGCTGAAAATCAATTTTCCGCCGTTCTTTCCGAATCAGTTCTCACCTTTTCAAATCTTGATTCATCGCTGTCTGAAATCCTGCGGGTCCTTAAACCCGGGGGTATGCTGATTGGCATTGAAGCTGCTTTACAAAAGCCCATGCCGGAAAACGCCATCACGCAGATAAAAGACTTCTACGGTTTTACCGTATTGCAGGATGAAACGGCATGGAAACAGAGATTGCTTCAGCAAGGCTTTCAGAAAGCGGATTTCATTCCCGCTGTCTATGAAAACAATGCGCAGGAGCCGACTACAGAAATGGATTTATCGCCCGTTATTCAGCCGGTTCACTACGATACGCTGACGGCTCATTACGAGCTTATGCAGACGTACCGTGAATATATGGGACACTGCGCTTTTGTCGCTTACAAGTAAAACGGCAATTGTCCTCCTGTTTTCGTCCAACCTTTTTACCGAACTCTATCATAAGCTGACATAGAAAGATAGGTTGGATAGGAGGAGAAAAGATGCAAAACTATTATCATCTTTGCCGGCAGCACCAGGGAAAAGTAGCAAGAATTACAGAACGAAACGGCAGAGTCCACGTCGGAAGAATCGTACGGGTGACTAACAGCAAAGTGTATATCGCCCCTGTCGGCGGCCGTCACAGAGGATACGGGTTCGGCTATTGGGGAGGCTGGGGAGGCTGGGGAGCAGCCTACGGTATCGGCCTTGGTTTCATTACCGGATTTGCGCTTGGAGGTTTACTCTTCTGGTAATAAAGAAAGCCCGCTTTCTATTTTTCAAGCGGGCTTCTTCTTATTACACTTTCTTTACTTCATTAAAATATTCTTCAAGCGTTAATTGATGGTCATGGATGGCTTTTGCCGCTTTTTTGCCTACATAGCGTAAATGCCATGGTTCATACTCATACTTTGTGACATTTTCTTTGCCTTTAGGATAGCGGATGATAAAGCCGTATTCATACGCATGGTCTTTCACCCATTTGCCGTCCGCCGTGTTTCCGAACGCTTCATTCAGCTCATACCCGTTGCTTTTGCTGGAAATGTCCATGGCAAGCCCCGTCTGGTGTTCGCTTTGGCCTGGATATGCGACGGCTTCTTTCGCCTTTTTTTCACCTTTCAGACTGACTTCATTATCGAAAATAACTTTCTGTCTGTCATAAGAGCGGTATCCTGAAACGGCAACCAGGTCATAACCTTCTTTTTTCCCGGCGCTGAATAGTTCCGCCAAAGCATCGGCGGCAGGTTTGCGGATATATCGTTTCTCGATTTTCTCAGTAAAAGAAAATTCGACTTTCGGGATCACGAGATCATTCGGTTTATAATCTCCCGGCAGCGTGTATGTCTTATTCACGAGCGCAAGTGTATTTGTCGGGTTTTGAATGGTCTCAAGCCCGTTCACTTCTTTAATATCATTAAAATATTTGCTCTCCAATACAAAATCGCTGTTTTCTGCCTTCGTTGTTTTTTTGCTTGATGTGTCATCTGATTGTTTTGTTTCAGCTGCTGTTTTTGTGTCCTTGTGGCTGTCGCCGCCTGAAATGCTGCAGCCGGTTCCCACGATTGCGGTTACGCTGAGAGCGGCAGCGAGCGAGAACCATTTAGTGGATTTCTTCATTTTACACTTACCTTTCTTTTTTTGAATCAGGGCGATGCATAAAGAAGAGGGCTGCTTTAATCAGCAGGACCCTCATCTCAAGTTTACGAAACAGTATGCAGCGCCAGTTTAATCATATCATGAAAAGTCGTTTGACGCTCTTCTGCCGTTGTTTCTTCTCCCGTTAATACGTGATCGCTTACAGTCAGGATAGACAGCGCTTTTTTGCCGTATTTAGCGGCAAGCGTATATAAAGCAGTCGTTTCCATCTCTACGCCGAGGACGCCGTATCTGGCAAGCTTTTCGATTTGGGAGTCTTCATTGTAAAACTGATCGGCGGTGAATACGCTTCCGACCGCTACGGGAAGATTGTTTTTTTGCGCTTCCTGGTACGCTTTATGAAGCAGTTCGAAGTCTGCGCAAGGAGCATAATCTACACTGCCGAAGGCGACACGGTTCATCTGTGAATCCGTTGAAGACGTCATAGCCAAAATCACGTCACGCACCTTCACGTCATTACGGATGGCTCCGCATGAGCCGACTCTGATTAAGTTTTGAACATCATAGCTTTGAATCAGTTCATTCACATAAATAGAGATAGACGGAACACCCATGCCGGTGCCTTGGACTGATACTTTTTTGCCGTTATATGTACCCGTAAATCCGTACATTCCTCTGACTTCATTATAGCATTCCACATTTTCAAGATAAGTTTCCGCAATAAATTTCGCTCGGAGCGGATCTCCCGGCAAAAGCACTGTATCCGCAATTTGGCCTTTTTCTGCGTTTATATGTACACTCATTTCCTTTTCCTCCTGCCTATTCAAACTCCCACCCATTGTACACTGAATAACGGTAAGAGACAATCATCAGCATGATCAGGGCGATCTTGGGCAGAATATGCGGGATGACAAGCCTAAAGAAAAAGGAGTGAACATAATGGGCAAAAAACAGCGCAACCGGGTGACCGGCCAGAAAAAGAACAATCACGTGCCCGTTTCAGACGTCATTGCAGCTGATGAAGCGCATGGAAAAGAGCATTCCGCCGCTAAACGGAAGCCTTAACACTGTCTTTCCCAGACAATACGGAAGCCGGCTGAAGATTCAGCCGGCCCCGTCTTACCTCGGCTGGACGAGCAGCCGGTTAATTTTGCTCCATCCCGCAGGGTTAAGCCTGTAATAGGTCTTTCCTTTTCTTCCTTCGTCTATGAGTATGACATCTCCGGTCGCTATGAATCTGGCTTGATAGTCGTTTGGGACCGTATCAGGCACATTAAAAACAGAAAATGCCCTTTCCAGTGCGTCTTGATGATTGTCAGCGGCCAGCTCTGTCCGATAGACGACCCTGTATCCCTTTTTCTCGCCGTAGCGGGGTGTTTGAAAAATCGTCACATCATAGGCGCAAGTCTTTTTTTTGAACACGGGCAGCGATAACAGCATCAAGATCCCTCCCTCTTATTTCTTAATAGTATTAGCGTTTTTTCTCATTTTTCCTGTCTCTATTTTTGTCGAAACGGATGATACTTTTCGTCAAAGAGCGCAAAAAGCGAAACGAGGCAAAGTCCGAGACTGAATCCGGCAAGGACATCCGTCGGAAAATGCGCGCCCAAATAAATTCTGCTGAGTCCGATCAGAATGACGAGAACTCCGGTAAAGACGGTGACGGCCCGCTTTCTTTTCGTAAAAAACGGAACATGCTTGATCAAAAAGTAAGCGATGACGGGATACATCACTGCCGAATTCATGGAGTGGCCGCTCGGAAAACTGTATGAGGTTTCATGGACGAGCGGTTCAAAAGCGGGTCTGGCTCTTTCAATCAATTCTTTTATTTTTATGTTTACAATCCGTTCAATTAGAAAGAGAAGCGGCAAAAAAACAACATCCGGCGTTTTTTTGTACATATACAGAGCCGCGCCTGTCAAAAGAAGAAGCGGCAAAAGCACCGCGGTCGTGCCGAGCTCCGTTATCCATAACATCAATTCATTCAGCCAGGCAGCCCTGATCCTGACAGCCGCTTCTATCACACGCTCATCAAAAGTCCGGACGGCTTCTATCCGGATCGCTGCTGCGAGCAGAATAAACAATGCGAAAAGACTTGCTGGCTTGTACAACGTTTTCCCCCCATGTTACATTCTCCCGAGCCGATTGAAAAAACCGAAGCTTTTTCACTTCGGTTCCGCAGTTTCAGTCTTCATCAAGCTCTTCGTCTATCATACATTTTTCTAATAAATAATCAAAGGTGATGTCGGCTATTTCGAAGATTTCCTCTTCACTCGGTATGTACCCGCGCATAGCAAGCTGACTGTAAAAATAATCAGCTATTTCTTCTGTGTCAATCACAAGATCTATTTCTTTCATGCAAACACCGCCTCCTTTTTTATGTTTTATGAAAAAACCGTTCAAATTATACCCGAAAGTTCTAAACGCTTTGTCCGCTCATATACTTTTAAAAAACAAGCCCCGGAGGGAGAAAAGATGATGACGAAAATGATGGCTTTATTGGACGGAGATGGATTTGATATCGTATTGAAAAAAGTGCTGAAAGGAATGTCGTTTGTCATCTTTGCCGGCTGTCTGCCCTGGTTTTTATATGTCACCGTCCGTTTTTTTGCCGGCTAGCTGAAATGCTCCCGCAGGCTTTCCAACACAAAATTCATCATATCTTTATATTCTTCGTCACCGAACAAATGATAAAGAATCTTATAATCGTTATAAATATCAAGCAGCTCATCTACAATCGATACCGCCAGCACATGCAGGGCATCGGGATCATCAGCATCGCCTTCAAACTGAAGAAGAGCAGACGCGACGGTATCCTCGCCGATCTCATGAGATGCTTCCCCAACATAGTGGACAAACAGCAGCTGATGCACAAACTGATCCATTTCATATTTTCTCAGAACCAGCGTGAGATCCTCTTCCTCCGTTTCAAGCCACTCTCCGTCTTTCAGCCGAGTCAGCTCATAAATAATATCCTCCCAGCCATCCTCTAAATATCTCCATATTTCAGTTCTGTGGCCGATGACACGGAATAATTCCTTTCCGTAGTCCTTTACATATACTACGTCGCCGATCAGAAATTCATATTCAATATCCAATTTTTCCATATCGACGATCACGCCCTCATAATCTTTATAAAGCTGGATGGACGATTCAAAATAAAGCACTTCATTATGATTGACTTCGTAAAGATAATGTTTATCAATTTGATGAACCTTCGTAATGGTGCCGACGGTTCCGTACATCACGACGACCACGATGTCTCCCACTTGAAATTTCGGTTTATCTGGCTTCATGCTGTCTCCCCCTTGCCGCGGACTGTCATACGCTATCGTATGCCGGCCGCCATCATTTCGCATGGGCATGAAAACCACAGGAAATATCTATTTCTGCACCTGTTCAAAATGGCAAAAACCGCAACATGCTTGTGCGTTTTTTCACTTACCGTAACAGAAGCGCCTGATGACATTCCGCTCTCGATCGACTGAGCAGTAACAGTGCTGAGACAAAAAGCGCCTATTTTGAATGAGTTTTTGTTTTTTCTCTACGACGCAAAGGTAAATACCCGGCCCGAAGGCATGTTGACAATATCACCGCCGTGATGTTCAAGATTTGCCGCGAAACACATCATCGAAGGTGTAGGGAGATCCAATTCCGGCTGCATATTTGCAATGGCTTGTTTATCATAAACAACCAAACTCGTTTCGGCTTTCAATGAAGGCACAACTTCAATCCGCTTCAACCTTGTCACATAAAATCCCCTATTCCGTCCAAACGTCAGTGCCTCATCAGTCTTACCTAATGGATCATTTGATTCCCCTCACTTCATTTAAATGTTTGATTATTTCTCCGTGAAAAGCGATTCCTTACCCGGGACCCCGCCGGCAGCAGGCCTGATCCGGTGAACTCTGCAGCTATACATTCTCCTGCCTTATGATACGTGCCGTCAGGAAGATGTGTTTACGTGCTGATCAAAACGGACGGCGTTGCGGGATTTGATCATACGGCACCTCATAAGCGAGTGATTTCAACAGAAAAAAACCGCACAATGTGCGGTTTTTCGTCAGGCGTGATGCACCTCGGTCTCATATTTTTCCCAAGCTTCATCAAATGTCGCCATCGTTTCTAAATAGTCGGCGCTCAGTTCTAAATAAGAACTGAGCTCGTGATAATCGCTTGACGTTTTCGGAAAGCCGTGATCTTCGTATGCCTGATTCGCAAACTGGCTGATTGCGTCCTGCGGCTTGGGATGCCTGTATTTCATCAAATAGTGATAAAAGGATTTCATGGGTTTCCCCTCCTGATGACTGTCTTTTGTTGTACTATTATACAATTCAAGTGTGAAATTACAACAAAAGAAGACTAGGAGAAGTCAAAATAATTCCGTTTCAAGATCCGTTCTGTCCCCATCAGCTCTTGATATGTGAGTGTTTCCGGTAATTTTTTTGCATTGACTAAAAAAAGCTGATTTTCGATTTCCGCTATGACCGCTTCCTCCTGATAAGTCATGCCGCAGGAGGGACAGGCGAATGCGGGTGTTTCTGTAATTTCTATGGCCCTCGTACCGTCAGGAAGCTCCCAGTACACAGCCGCCTGACAAGCTGACGCCTTCTGATTGCCGCACCACTCGCATGGCTTCACGGCGACTCACCTCCGACTTCCGATCCTGCTTTTTGCTCTTTCTTTTGCTGTGCAATAAATTTCTTTTCTTTCAATTCATCTCTTTTTTCCCTGCGGTCTTTCAGCGTTTCATGATCAGGGTTGGATGTAAACGTTTTCCTTCTATCGATCCTCGATACATTTTCCGGTGTGAACGAAACCTCTTTGTCCGCGAAAATGGCGCTCAGTCCGACCGGCTCGCGTTTGGCCATCGTTCCCGGAAAAACAGATTCAAAATAGTCGTCGGCTTGATTCGGGATATAGTTTTCCGGCTCGGGATAAGATGTAATCACCCCTTCGAAGTTTCTGATCACAACTTTCTCCGGACTTTGGGAGAGCAAGTAGTTCGGCTGCAGGGCGATTTTACCGCCTCCGCCCGGGGCGTCGACGACAAAGGTCGGCACGGCAAAGCCCGTTGTGTGGCCTCTCAGTCCTTCAATGATTTCCAGCCCTTTCGACACAGGCGCTCTGAAATGGCCGATCCCCTCTGACAAATCACATTGATAAATATAATACGGACGCACGCGGATTTTCACTAAATCATGCATGAGTTTTTTCATAATCGGCACCGAATCGTTAATGCCTGCTAAAATAACGGCCTGGTTACCGACCGGAACACCTGCGTTAACGAGCTTTTCACACGCCGCAACCGATTCTTCCGTCAGTTCGATGCTCGTATTAAAATGAGTGTTCAGCCAGACCGGATGATACTTTTTCAAAATCTGACAAAGGTTATCTGTTATCCGCTGCGGAAATACGACGGGTGCTCTCGTTCCGATCCGGATAATTTCAAGGTGGGGAATGTCACGCAGGTTTTTTAAAATATATTCCAGAATCTGATCGTTGATTAAAAGCCCGTCTCCGCCGGAAATCAGGCAGTCACGGATTTCCGGCGTTTCCCGAATGTAAGCGATGGCCGCATCAAGCTGTTTTTTCGGCACCCCCATTCCGATCTGTCCGGAAAAACGCCTTCTTGTGCAATATCGGCAATACATGGAGCATTGATTTGTCACCAGAAAAAGAACGCGGTCGGGATAGCGGTGCGTAAGACCGGGAACCGGTGAATCTTCATCTTCAAACAGCGGATCTTCAAGGTCATATTTCGTTTTGTGCATTTCTTCTGACAGCGGCACGGACTGCATGCGGATCGGACATCTCGGGTTATCGGGATCCATTAAAGAAGCATAATAAGGCGTAATGTTCAGGGGAATGGTTTTTACAGACATCCTGACGCCTTCTTCTTCCTCTTCGGTCAAATGAATGACTTTTTTCAGGTCATCGACGGTTCTTACAGTATGGGTGAGCTGCCACAGCCAATCATTCCACTTGTCTTCCGGCACATCTTTCCACAATTCAATCTCCTTCCAATGACGCTTCGGCTGAAACCATTTGTTTGTCAAACGAATTCCTCCTTATGAATGGCCAAACGTAAAGTCTTGCACCATATATTCATATTTTCGAGCCCTTCTGAAATGCGGCAGTTGTTCACAAGCCTGCCTCTGTAGCCGTATCCGGCATGATACAAAACGGCATTCATCCCGTAAGACGCTGCACGGGCCAAGGAAAAAAGATGGATGATTCCCCGGCCCGCGAGTTCCTGCTCCAACGCTTTAAACAAGTGTGCCGTTACGGAGTTCCCCCTGTAATCTGACAGAACCGCGCAATCGGTCATTTCAGCGTGCCCCAATACCGGATTGATATCTGCGCTTGCCGCCCCAATGAGACGATCCTGATCGAATGCGGCATAATAGATGGTGTTTTCTCTCATTGTTTTTTTAATATAAAGGGGATTAAAGACAGGAGTCGGATAGGTAAGAAAAACATGTTTATATAAATGCGTTAAACGGTCTGCATCATCTTCGTCCGCTTTTCTGAACATCAGCGCGCTTTCTGTCTGAGTCAGTCCCCGCCGCGGTGTCTCATATAAACGGTCAACAGTCGAATCTTCTGATACATATGAATCTGACCGTCTCCGTTCCTCTGCTAAATAGCGCACCATCACAACAGCCTCATGCCCGTTGTAATACCCGTCTATGACACCCTCAACAATAAAAAGATGCTTGACAAATTCCGGCTCATCGCCGCGCTTGGCAAAGAAAATTACCTTTTGGGCTCCTTCTTGCTTTGCTTCTGCCAAAACGGCCGGAATAAGCGCCGTGATCTGTCCGTCATAACGAATGACTCTGAGCCGCTCATTGAAACGGTCTGCATCAATCTCGGCCGCTCCCTTTTCAGCCCTCAGTTCCTTTATCAGCTCCGTCACCCCCATCTGCCACCCCGCACCATTCCATGATAAAAAGAGAAATGATTTTGACGGCATCGATTAACGCCCGGATTTCAATGTATTCATTCGCCTGATGCGCCGCCTTGACTTCTCCCGGCCCGAAGACGATGACCGGCGTCTGTCCCGCGTGCTGCAAAAGCCCTCCGTCCGTTCCCCACGGGGACGCTTCACGAACCGGTTTTGCCCCTTTCATTTTCTCAAAAGAAGATTCCAGAGCGGAAATCAGCGGATGCTCATCCGGGAGATCATTCGGAAGCCACTGAGC
The DNA here is from genome assembly GCF_040311405.1 of Bacillus sp. FSL K6-2865. NCBI lineage: Bacteria > Bacillati > Bacillota > Bacilli > Caryophanales > Bacillaceae > Bacillus > Bacillus sp. FSL K6-2865. The sequence continues at coordinate 2,253,879 of NZ_CP152036.1, forward strand.
CCCAAACCATTCTATTTCCGCGGGGTGGTGTTTAAACCATTCATCCCGGTACTCCAAATCTTTCAGCCAGCTTGCCAGCTCTTCTTTTACTGCTTCGGGCGTTTCATCCGGCGCTATTCCGCACCTGCCTTCTATCACCACACGGTCAGCTACCGATGATGGCCACGTTCCCCCTTGGACGGTGCCGATATTAATGGGAACCGGAATCGGAACGTCCCGATAAAGCGGGTCTGTGATACGGGCGTTGCGGACGTGTTCAAGCTCTTTAAGGGCTGTGATGACATGCAGGCTTTTTTCAATGGCGCTCACCCCTTCATAGCGGGTGCCGCCGTGTGCGGACAATCCCCTTACCGTAATGCGGAACCACATAGACCCTTGCTGCTTAACAAACAGCTTTAAATTAGTCGGTTCGGGAATAAGCGCCCCGTCAGCCTTGTAGCCCCTCATAACAGCCGCCAGTGTTCCCGCGCCGCCGCACTCTTCATCTACGACACTTTGAAACAGAACATCTCCTTTTAATGTAATCCCGCAGGCTTCAAGCGCTTCTAACGCAAACAAGAGGGCTGTATTGCCGCCTTTCATATCCGTTGACCCGCGGCCGTAAACTTTGCCGTCCTTTTCAACAGCGGTAAACGGTTCATACGTCCATGCGGCGGGATTTCCTTCCGGGACAACATCAATATGCCCGTTCAGTATCAGTGATCTTCCGCCCCCGGCCCCTTTCTTTACAGCTGTGATATTCGGGCTTTCATGGAAGTCTTCGCGTTCCGATACGAAATAAGGATGCTCTTTCAAATGTTTGACACTCGGCTCCCATACATCAATATCCATGTCAAACTGTCTCAGTTTTTCTAAAACGACTGCCTGTGCGTTAAATTCATGGCCGAACGTGCTTTTTTCCCCGATCAGCCGTTTCAGCAAGCTTACCGCTTTTGCTGTGTTTTCTTCCGCCCACTCAGTGACTTTCTTTTCTAATTGATCCATGGACAGGCCCCCTTTTAAGAAAAAATTCTCCCAATCTGACCTCGGCATCCGTTGTTTGAATGACATCGTCTATGGTCGTGCCATTCAGCAGTTCCTCAAGAACAAAAGCCCCATCATCTATGCTGATGACGGCTTTCTCTGTAATGATGAGATCTGCACAGCCCGCTGCTGTAAGCGGCAACGAACAGCTTTCGACAAGCTTCGGCCGGCCTTTCTGATCGGTGTGGCTCATGACGACAACCACTTTTTTCGCGCCTTGGGCAAGCTCCATCGCCCCGCCCATTCCGGGCACTTTTTTCCCCGGCACGAGCCAATTGGCGAGATCACCTGTCCTGCTGACTTGGAGCGCGCCTAAAATGGTAATATCTATCAGCCCTTTTCTGATCATGGCAAAAGACAGAGCTGAATCAAAATAGGAAGCTCCCTTAACTGTACTGACAGGAAATCCGGCCGCATTGCATAAAAGCTCATCCTCCTCTCCGCGCTCCGGACTGCCGCCGATCCCGAGGACGCCGTTTTCCGCCTGCAGCATTACCTCCATGCCGGCCGGCAGAAAATTCGGCACTAAAGAAGGAATGCCGATCCCCAAGTTGACGATCATTCCTGAGGTAACTTCACTGGCGGCCCGCCTCGCGATACTCTCTCTTTCCGCTATTCCCAAGCCCATCTCCACTTCACTCCTTCACTTTGCACGACACCCTCCACGAAAACGCCCGGCGTTACAATATGCTCGCTGTCAAGTTCGCCGGCAGGCACAATCTCTTCCGCCTCGGCAAATGTTCTTTCGGCCGCGGCAGCCATCAGAGGGTTCATGTTGCGCGCCGTTTTGTCAAACGTCAGATTCCCGAATTCATCAGCAGTATGCGCCGACACAAAAGCAAAGTCAGCCGTCAGCGCTTTTTCAACTAAATAGGACTTTCCGTCAATCGTTACGGTTTCTTTGTTTTCACAAACGGTTGCGTTATCAATGCCGATATCAGTTAAAATACCGCCTAGCCCCGCTCCGCCTGCGCGAATCCGTTCAGCAAGCGTCCCTTGCGGCGAAAATTCCACCTCAAGCACTCCGTCAGTCATTTGTCTGCCTGCGACAGGATTTGAGCCGATATGGGAAGCGATCAGCCTTTTTACCCGCTTATGAACGATAAGCGGACCGATGCCGATTTCCGGAAATCCGGCATCATTGCAGATGACGGTCAGCTCTTTAACGCCGCTTTCCAAAATCGCTTCGATTAATGACGGAGGTGAACCCACTCCCCCAAAACCGCCGAACATGATGACAGATTCGTCCTTGACATCGGCAATTGCTTCATGAATATCGATTTTTTTATGAAAAATAGACATATCAGCTCAATCCTTCTTCATCATTTTTTCAACTTCTTCTGTAGCCTGGGAAAATAGATCTGACAGCTCATCCAGCTCGGCATATGAAATCGTGAACGGCGGGGCGATGATGACGGCGTCTCCTTCTCCGCTGTCAATACCGGGCTTTGCAGGGTAAATAAGCAGGCCCCGTTTTTTTGCCGCTTTAATGATTTTTTCGGTGAAGGCCTGTTTTTTCGAAAAAACGTCCTTCGTCGTTTTATCCTTAACGAATTCAACCCCGATCAGGAGGCCTTTACCGCGGACATCCCCAATCACCCCGCTGCGCTCTTTGATTTCTTCTAATTTCCGCTTCAGCATTACGCCTTTCTCCTCTGACTGCCGAAGCAGCTCGTGTTTCTTAACATAGCGAAGCACTTCAAGCGCAGCTCTTGCACAGTATGGGTTGGCACTGTACGTATGTCCGCTCATAATGACCCCGGAGCCCCGCTTGATCGTTTCAATGATGTCATCAGACGCAACAGCTGCCGCTATCGGAGCGTAACCGGCGCCTAACCCTTTTCCGAGCACCGCGATATCAGGTGCGATCCCCCAATGCTCAGAAGCAAGCATCCGCCCTGTTCTCCCGAGCCCCGTCATGACTTCATCCGCGATAAACAAAATACCGTGCCGGCGGCAGACCTCCTCAAGCGCTTCATAATAACCTGCCGGCGGAGTGATGGCCGCCCCGGCTGCTCCGACAATCGGTTCTGCGACAAATCCCGCGATAAATGAGGAACCGATCCGCTGAACAGCCGTTTCCAGTTCAGCCGCCGCAGCTTTCACAAATTCCTCTCCCTGCAGCTCTGAACGATACATATTAGGCGCTGAAACGGCAGGAAACCGTTCGAGCAACTGGGTGAAGCGGTATCTCCGTTCGTAGAACCCCGATAATGAAAGCGCTCCCAAAGTAATGCCGTGGTAACTGCCCCATCTTGATAGAAAGACGGATTTTTGGTATTGCCCTTTTTCCTGCCAATATTGAACGGCCATTTTCATCGCTGTTTCGACTGCCTCTGAGCCGCTGTTTACAAAAAATGACCAATTCAGCCCGCCCGGCAGATGATCCGCCAGAAATAAAGCCAGTTCTTCTGCCGGAGTACTGGTGAATTGCGAGCGATACACAAACGAAACAGAGTCAAGCTGCTCTTTTAAAGCTTGTATAATATCCTCCGTGCCGTGGCCGATATTGCAAGTGACCGCCCCCGATGCTCCGTCAAGATACTTGTTCCCCTCCTGATCATACACATATGATCCCTTTCCATGACTGACTGACGGATAATTCCCGTCAAGCTCCGGTTTGATTAAATAGCTCCCCATATCTTTCCACCTCGAAAACCCATTTGCTTCATTGTATGAACAGATGAATAACCGCATTCTTATCCTTCAGAAAGTTTTTTGCAGAAAATACCTTTCTGTAAAACAGGCTGCCGGAGATGTCCCGACAGCCTGAAAAGCGTTCTGGAAATTCTATTCCTATTGTTGATTTTATTCTTTGCTCAGCTCATTATCACATCATTTTTGATCTGAATCAGTATAAGCAGAAGGCGGAAAATTCCCGTCTTCTTTACCGTATTGAATCAATATTTCACACAAATGATGATTCACCTTTTGTAAAGTATACCTTTCGATAATGGGCTGCTCTCTGATTGATAAATTATTTTTTTCGATCTCAGAAAAAACAGTGTTCCAAAATCCACTGACTGCCTCTTTTGTATGATCAAGCAAGAAAACAGCGTACTTCCCTCCGGAAAATGTACCGATCCGGGCTGGTTCAGGCACATGGTCTTGATTGATAACAAGACAAACATCATAGCGGCATTTCTCTTTAGGAGTACGATTCGGATGATCTTGCGGAATTCCTAAAATGACAGAATGACAAAGCAGACCATTCAATTGCGCCCAGTTTTTAAATGACCTCCATCAGTTCTTTGTTTTGCTTTCCGCCATACTCTCCGATGTTTCGGAAATAAGCAATTCTGGATTCAGGTAATTCTTCAATCGTTATGTTCACATTTTCGCCCCCTTCTCCAGAAAGGTAGTATGTATTAAAATGTTTTTCAAGCTGATTTTTCAGCATGGAAATAACAAAAAGCCTGCAGAAAGTGATGTTCTCTGCAGGCTGATTTTCATTATAGGATTTTTTTCAGTCTAACAAATAAAAGCCGCACCGACGATGATTAATAAAATAAACAATACCACGATCAGCACAAAAGTGCTGGTTCCGCCTCCGCAGCCGCCGTGCCCGTAACCATAGCCAAAACTGCCGCAACCGTAGCCATATCCGTATCCGTACATACGCAAATCATCCTTTCTTCTTACGATATACGGCATTGTATGCGGGCCAACTCCCAATTGGTTTATGCGAATGCCCAACTATGTAAGAAAATAATGAAAAATTGTATGCACGCGCCGAAATCTTTTGAAGCCGAGTTTTTCATAAAAGCGGTTTACACCGTCCATCCCGGACGTCACAAGGTATACGGTTTCCATGCCGTTCAGCTTTGCCGCCGCCATCAGCTCATTCATCAATATCGATCCGTAGCCTTTTCGTTGGAATTGATCCAGAATTGCGACTTCTTCTATTTTTGCGGTTTTATCTGCTTTGTTGATGAAAAGCTCTCCGCAGCCGATCGGAATCGTTTGCGAGGCGTCGCTGTAGCACACAACAAGCATGACCGTTCCGTCCTTATACAAAGGATATTTCCGCTCAAGCTTTTGTTCGGCCGCCGCCTCGCCAATGTAAAGGGCGTCATAGATGTTCATAATAGACGACCCGTCGGCGAGGCTCTTTTCCGTCCCCCAAGCAGTGAGCGGGTGTCCCGCCTGCAGGTCCCCATTTTCCAGTTTCCTTGCAAAAAACAGCTCATCTTCCACTACGCAGCCCTGCTTTACGAGATTTTGTTTCAGAAGAAGCGGAAACGCGTGCTCCGGAGCCGCTTTCACATGAATATAATTGGCTTGAAGCAAGCCCGGAACGGACGAAAAAAACGGCAGCAGTTTGTCTAACGGAAATATACGGTGCAGCTGAACAAAGTTATGCGAAAAAATCTGCGGCAAAAAAGGGTCCGTATATACACTGAAATGCTCGAACCTCTGAATGCCGGAAGTAAGCTCTATATACTGCTTCTCGGTTTTATCAAATTGATCGGTCATAAAAGCTCTCCTTTTCCTTACACATCCAACTGCATCTCTCAACCTTTTGTTATATTGAGATTTCTCATAATTTCATCGTACACCGGATAGAACGGCATTCCAATTGGTAATTGTTTAATTTGCTGAAAGGAAATGGGTATCGCCTTCTGATTCGCAAAAAAACGTTTCGCTACGTCATGACTGATCGGATGGAGAACCCCTCTCAAATAAACATAAAATTCCCGTTCAATGCGAAACAGCATTCTCCCGGGCAGATGTTGAATACACCCCGATGTCCCCCGGGTGATCGGCGGACCGTCCGGAAGCGCTTGTATTTCGTCCCGTTCTAAAGCCGGGATGTCATGCCGTTTAAATCGGTAAAAGCGAAATGCGCTATGATCAACCAGTCTTTTCTCCCCGTCTTCTATAAAATAAACATGAAACTGATCCCTGACGAGCTGAAAATTCGGAATACTGACGGAGTTCTCTTCCTCATATTGAAATAAAAACGGATCCGGAATGACGACGGTTCGGCCTTCATATAACGTATGCCAGCGCTCATTTACAGGCTTCCTTTTATTTCGGTCAAGCTGATATACTTTCTGATCCGTCCCCTTTACAAAGGATCCGTCGATCAGGACAGACGGAAGCGATTGATACGTGTTCTGAAATGAGTGGGGTGTTTTATAGGTCGTATCCAACACTTCTTTTATCGGCAGAAATGATGTAAATGTGTTGAGCCTGCTCCAAAAAACAGAGTCTCCGTGATTCCAATGCATAACATCTTCGTCCCAAAAGCTGCCGAACTTCTCTTTCACACGCTCAAGCAATGATCTCCGGTGCATCACTGAACAGTGATCAACGAGAAAAGCGGCCTGATCAAGCACCTCTTCAGCAAAACGATAGAAGTGGAATTGTTCTGTTCCGCGCCCGTTTACATGTATCACCTTCTGGCTGGAATAGACGGCATCAAACTCGCTGTATTGATTAAGCGCTTCCGCCATGCGGCTGAGCCTATCCGGATGAAATACGGTGTCGTCTGTCAAATAAGTGATGTATTCGCCTTTAGCCCGTGAAAGCGCATCATTAATCAAAACGGCATACCGGGTGGACTTCAGCCGTTCGGCAGGATTGATAAAACTGTTGTCATAATATATGCGAGGATCTTTTATATACGTACTGATGACAGCCGAGGTTTCTTCATTTGAATGATCATCCATCACAAACAGCTCCCAATTGCTGTAGGTCTGATGCAAAACACTTTCAATCGCCTGTTTCACAAGATCCGGTTTGTTGTAACTCGTTAAGATAATTGAGATCTTCTTTTCCATCCCATCACCCCTTCTGTAAAACATAAAAAACGGCTCCGAAAGAGACAGAGCCTGATATCCGTTATTAAAAAGCACCCCAGCTGACGATGCTTGAAATCGCGACGTTTGATCTCGTATGATTGAGCGGATTTTGAAAAACGGCCAAATCTGACAGCACTTCTTTGACTATTACGTTTTGCAGTGTGCTGCCGTTAATCAGATTGACGCGTGATACAGGAACCCCAAGCTCTTTTGCCATTACAAGCTGACGCCGCAAATCTGAATGATCTCCGGACGGCTGACGGGATAACAAAAGAAGAAGAAGCAGTACGAGCTGAAATTCCTCCTCAAAACCCCCGTGTTTTACAGTTTCTTCTGAATCCAAAGTATTCCTCTCCTTCATTTTTTAATCTATACAACGTATGTCATACTCTTACAAACCGCATAGGCAAACAAAGCCTGATTCGAAAATTCAGCTGTTTGATTAAATATTGAAAAAAACACAAGCAAAACGGCATTCGACTTATACCAATCTCTTCAATCAGGAATATGAATAAACGTGAGGTTGAAATTGTTAAAGGAGGTGTATGTTCGCATGAGCGAAGATCGTTTGGAGCTTAAAAAGAACTTATTGAAAACTCTTTTAGCCCCTGTATTTGACAACAGCGCTTTATCTAGCGGTACAGATGGAGGAGATAACGTGAAAAACAGCGTAAAAGAATTATTGGAAGCGGCAATTGATGCAAAAGTAGATGAAGCAGCGGTGAAAGACAGTCTCAGCGCACAATCTGTATTGGGAAGCGGTATTTCATTAGCGGCGAGATGGATTTTTGCAAGAATTCAGCCCGGCACTGTCATCAGCATTGTGATGGATTCAGGAGACATGATCGGCCCGGTTCAATTTGTTGCCTTTGACGAAATTCACGGAATCGTTTTTGTTACGCAGGAAAATTCCGTTACACCGGCAGGCTCTGCTACAACATTGCTTGACGTCGACAAAGTTGAAAGTGTCACGTTCACTTCGTAACAGCATATGAACGTTTTATATATCCGTTCAGGATATAAAGGCATATACACGTATTTTGACCGCTGGATCGAGGAAGGCTTTTTACAGTCTTCCGTCCGCTTTTTTTCTGTTTCTGAGTTTGAGGAAGATACCATCCGCAGTATACGGGCATTCAAACCAGACATCAGTCTGATGATGACGGGAGACCGTATTCCGTCTGAATGGCTTCAATGGCTGAAGACAGAACAGATTCCCGTTTATCTATGGATGACGGAAGATCCTTTTTATTTCGATGTGAGCATGACAATCGCCCCTTTCGCCGATGCCGTTTTAACGATAGAACAAAACGCGCTTGATGCTTACCGGCAAATGGGCTTACAGCACGTATATTATGTCCCGATCCCCGTTAATCAGCGGCTTTTTAAGAAACAACCTGCTGAATCTTCTCTTCACACAAATCTGCTTCTGATCGGATACCCGTACCCGAACCGCGTTGAACTGGTGAAAGCAGCGGCGAAGCTTCCGTATACGCTTCGTATTATCGGGAAGGGATGGCGCAGACATCTGCCTAAAAAAATCGCCAGGCAGCAAAATGTGCTCGTAATGGATGAATGGATTGCACCCGAACGTGCCGCATTATATTACAACAGCGCAGACGTGGTCTTAAACCCTCACCGTTCTTATCGGTTTGCGCTCAATCAGAACGGACGCGGCATCGAAAATATCAGTTTAAATACGAGAAGCTTAGACATTGCGGCTTGTCAGGCCTTTCAGCTGACAGACCTTTCTCCCGCGCCCCCGTTTTCATCCTTTGTTTCTTACAGCGGGCTTGCGGATTTTGCGGATAAAATCCATTTTTATATGACAAACCCGGGTGAACGTAAACAAATCGCGGCGCTTAATTATCAAGAGACAGTACCGGCGTACACGTATGACCAGCTTCCGGCTGTGCTTGCGGCTATCCGTTCCAAGACTTTCTCATGAAACGCTCTTCACATCAAAAAGCAGCTTGGATAAGCTGCTTTTTTCATGTTTATTTTCCGCTTCTGTCAGTCAGTTTTCTCGGGTCAACCTGTTTATTGACCTGCGGGTGAAAGCCGATTTTATCAGCGATTCTTTCCCAAGGCACCATTTTAAAATTTTGATTGGCCTTTTGGCCGTGATCTATATTTTCTCCGTCCTGTGCGACAAAAAGGCCGAACGGATATTCAGGTCCCAGCCCGAAACCCAGAACGTCAATTCCGTCTGTATCGCTTGTGCCGTCTGTCTCAGGCCCGTCTGTTATCTGAAAGTCCGCAACATATTTGTTCTGTCCCTGTCTTTCATAAATCGCGTAGCTGCTGTTACCCTGGCTTGATGCAAGCAAATAACCTTTCCCGTCAGCAGCGTAGTAAATCGTCAGTCCTTCAATATCAGGGGTTAAATGCCTGCCGTCGGCACGATCGATCACCGTTCCGTTACTGCCGCCGTCCGGCTCAGCGCTGAACTTCCAGATGGCCTCATCTTCTTCTGCGATATAAAGACTGCCGTATTCATCGTCTGCTGCCATCCCTTCTGTCTGAGAATTCATTTTAAACGCCCTTACCTTTTTGCCGGATATGTATCCATTTTTATCAGCATTTAATTCGTATTGTTCAAATTCGCCTTCTTTCCCTGTCACCATCGCGTAATATTTTCCTGTTTTTTGACTGTGGTACAAGCTGAAACCGTATACTTCATCAATTGCTGATGAAATCGGGCGGTCTGGATCCGTAATGCTTTGTAATGTGCCGTTTTTTCCGTCGATGGCGTAAATCTCAATGGTATTCTTTCCTTCAGACCGATTGGATGCCGCCGCAATATCAACTTTTTTTCCGTTCAACGGAAAATCATAGCGGATATCAACATTGTTCAGCTTCCCGGTAGGATAGGAATGAAGCATCTTTCCCTCTAGGCTGTACACGACTAAGCCTGATTTTTTATTGGTTGTGATCAATTTGCTGTTCTGAGGATTCTTGGGGCCCAGCCAAATCGCAGGATCATCAGCTGCATCACCTGCTGTATCAACCGGCTCCGTTTCCGCCGCCGCATTCACGGTAAAATGATAAGGATCAGACAGCTTATGCTTGGCCTGGGAAGAAACCGCACCGCATGTGAGCATCAATCCGGCTACCGCGGTTAACAAAAGTGTTTTTGAATGATTCATTTTCCTTCCTCCTTTTATGAACGTGCACTTTAATTGTAAAATACATACAGGAAGTTCAGTGTTAAGTTTTTGTGAAGATTGTCCGCATGTGAGAATTTATGAAGAGAAAGAATTGACGTGAGCAAATATTTAAAATGAACATTTAGTACAATGTTTTGTTTGTGATTTCTATTCTATTAATCGGGTAAAGCGATATGAAAGCGCATTAGGTTAATGTTTTTCTCTAATTTTTGATTTATTGGTTTCTTTCATTAACTCGCTGAAATTGTTCAACATATGATGCATGGTAGAGAAACGAGAGTTGGAGGATAAGCCATGCCTAAACAGCAAGCAGTAGAGCTACAACCGTTTTTTCACGATAAAACTGTTCTCGTCACAGGCGGGACAGGATCAATCGGAAGCCAAATAGTAAAACGCCTTTTGCTCTTAACCCCTAAAGAAGTCATTGTGTTCAGCAAAGATGACAGCAAACAATATGTGATGAAACAAAAATACGCGGATGAACAAAGACTGTCATTTGTGCTCGGCGATGTTCGTGACTACAGAAGAGTCAACCAAGTGATGAAAGGTGTTGATATTGTCTTTCACACAGCTGCGCTGAAGCAGGTTCCGACATGTGAGGATAATCCCTTTGAAGCCATTCAAACCAACCTTATCGGCGGACAAAATGTCGCAGAAGCCGCTTTGCTGCAAGAGGTGACGCATGTGATTAATATCAGTACCGATAAAGCCGTTTATTAAGATACTTACTACAAACAAATCAAAAAAAGAAGCTTACTCTGCACTCCTTTCCAAAGCAGCCTCCAATAAATGCTGAGCAAATTGTTTATAAAATTCATCTAAGTCATTACTCGCTTCATCCTGATCTATATAGCGGATACTGTAATTATCTTTATGGACAACCTTTATTGTTTTCTTCTTTAATTCCTCATAACGTTGGTAAGGTTCCAAAACTACACCCCCGCTTTCACAGGAGTATTATATGTATGTAATGGTTCGTCTCTTGACTGTTCTTTCTTTATCAAAGCCTCGCAAGCTTGTTCAAAGGTATGGTTAACTTATCCAGCGTTCAGACCGATCTCTTCGCATATGAATACGGGAATGCTGGTTTTATTCAAGGTGCCCAGTAATTCAAAAATGTGTTCTTGGCATGTGCCTTCTCTGCACTTGAGTCAACAATCGTCAAATAAATCTTGGGGCAGGATTAAGCCACCGCGAATGAGGTAAGGTTTGAAGACATTATTTCTGTTCAATATGCCGCTTCAGTTTTTTCAGCGGTATTCCTAGGAATTACAGAATATGTACTAAATACTTTCAAACTTTGAGATGTTTGTTTTTGGAGGTGAAGATTCATTTAATTTTTTATACCAAATACGAATTTTTTGTCCTTTGCTCAAGTCATCTTTATTGTTAAGTTGACTAAGTCCCAGTAATACTATATCCGATCTATACTTTTCAATAATCTCTTTTTCACTAAGATTTTCATAGTCTTTAACATCAGCTTTTTCATTAGGTATGAGAATTGCTTGATTCTCTCTTTTTAAAATGACATAGCCGACCATAGTTTGCTCAGCCTCCATAAAATGTTTGTTATGTTGATTTTGACACCCTAATGGTATACATAACGAAATGAACAACAGTAAAAACACTCTATACAAAATCAAACCGCCCTTCTTGCGTATTTGTAACAAGAGTAAAACACTGTTTAGGAACTGACAGACTAAAACGCCTCATTTTTAACGGTTTTAAACAACTTCCCCGAAGTCATGGAACACGGCGATATCTTCACCATCATAGAACCGCACAATTACATCACTAAATCCAAATTGACTGATCAACCACATTTTTTCAGACATGTTCAGCTTGTCCTTGAAATGCCGGATTGCTTTATCTTGTTCTTTACTTAAAATGTTTATCATTTAATCATGCTGACTTAATATAATGTTTAAGTGTTTTTATATGGGGGGAATATGTGTAAGGAGGCGGTTTATTTGAAAAACGATCAGAAAATAACACTAAACTCTTCTTTTGCGTTATCCACTCTTATTGTCTTACTTATTGCATTGTACCCGTCCTATTCTTCTTGGTTTGTCACAATATTCTTTTTAGGATTTGCACTAATATACACATTTGAAAAAAAGAGCAAATCTTCAAAACTAATTGCTATTATCTCTTATCCACTATTTATTGTTGCGTTTGTTTACAGCTTAATAAACAGCATGTAATAATCCTCCCACCTAAGGCAGGATTATTTTTTATCACATTGCAGCAACTTTTGGGCCGCCTTTGTCTGTGATGATAAAGCTGTCACTCCCGATTTTTTCTTTCGATCCTTATCTTCATCAATCGTTACAAGGTGTTTTGTCATTAAAGTTGCCCCTGCCATCTTAAATTCCTGCCTATCCTTAAAGTAAACAATTTACATTCACCTAGAATGATCATATTAGCTAATCCAGCTAAATAAGATGACCAACCCCCTGTAGGCAAATTTAAAAGCAAATCCTATGTTTGAACGACAGCGGCAGTTGAGTACTTTTCAAATTTGGTATCCCGTATGTAGTTCCGGCATCCTCCCAATCATCTGCAGTTGTCGAGTAACTTAGGGTCTTAATATTTGAGGCGGTTTTAAGTTAAGTATATTGACTGATTGATTAAAGGTAGATGTTGCTTTCAGTATCATTCCTAGTCTGAGTTAGCTCTTTCGCATTAACTCCTGCCCAAAATCATAAAGCAAACCACTCCAGTAAAATTCCAATCTTGTCAATGGTGTTTCTCAAACCTAATTCCCCCTTTGAGTGTTTTAATGATATTACACTCAGACGTTACCCTGAAAATATCCATAAAACCATATTGTATTTAATTTGTTTTTGTTAAAATTACAGTTTTATTGAATCTTCTCCACGGCATAAAATGGGCATCCCCAATGAGACTTTCGGTTCTTTTTTAAAAAAGTTGTGTCTCGTATAATAACAAAAGTATGTTTTTAAAATTCTTGTTCCTTCTTTTATAACTGAAAATTTTCAGGTAATATATTGATTTTATTACAAATATCCAATATAGTTGTAAATATATTAAATTAATGGTTATTTAAGGATGGTGAAGAAATGAAGAAAAAACTTATTTCATTTATCATGGTGTTCACGTTGGCTGTGCTGACTATATCAGTTGTTTCTCCTGGCTATGCAAGTGCAGCAGAAAGTAAAAAAGCACCTGTAGTTCAAAATAGCGTACAGGCTCCTTTAGCTTCAAATTCTGAAGTACATACACAGGGCATTCCTTTCGCTAAACAAATATTAGTAAAAGCACTTAGGGTTGGCGGTCCCGCTTTAGGAAACCTTATTAAAAAGATCCCATATAAATGGGCTCAAAAAGCTGGTGATGCTTGTTCTAAGTGGGGACACAAAGCGGCGGACGTTATAGATGAACTTACAAATTTCGGAGAAACAGCTGTTACGGTGGCCTTAGTGAAAGCCGGAATTCCATTAGCTGATGCACAGTTAATTGCGAAGGTTGTTGTGTTCTTTTTGGTATAACTATACATTAAAAACAAGAGAGTGAGGCTTACAACCTTCACTCTTTTGTTTTAATTAGGTAAGGAGAGATCACCATGAATCTGCTTGTTATGACGTTATCAATTTATCTTTTATCTCTCATCGTCTTTTTTATTTTTATGTACAGAGGAGAAAAGAAAGAAGCTGCAGAAAAAAACACAAATGAAAAATTTTTATTATCTACAGTAATAGGAGCTTTGGTTTTATCACTCATTCCTACTGCAGTCATAATGGTGATAATCTTATTTGCAACAGGATCAGCAAATGTGCTTGTAAGCTTCTTTGAATTAGAAATAGAATTTAAACAGATTGTTATAACAAGTGTGTGTATGGTTGTTTATTCTTTTACTTTTGATAATATTTTTGTGGCTGTTGGAAGGCATCTCATTGGGGATAACTTCTTCAAGTTTATATTTGCCTCATTGTTTAGGTTTTTATTCATTTATATAGTGGGTATCTTATGTTCAATTGGGAACAGCGACAATTTTAAATTATCATTAGGATTAACTTTATTTTTTCTTTTGTTAGAATGTATTTTCCCTAAAAAGTCTGATCGTGCCCAGAATTTAAAATCTTAAGGACGGGCATTTGGTGAGAACATAATGCATATAAAAAAGGAATAATGTTCAAAAAGATAAAGCAGGCTTAATGTCTGCTTTATTTAATTAAAATCCCTCTTCATACAGTGCTTTCTCTAAGAAATTCAGCTCCTAAAGCTCACACTGAACCTTCATGCTTTATACTTCGTCACCACAATAAAGTAACAAGCAAGTTCCCAGAACTCTCGAATCTTGATATGCTCAATGGTACTGTTGTTTTTGCAGCCCAAGGTGGTGTTCCTGGCTTTGAGACTGTAATGGGACGCTAGCTTACTTTAATCTGCCAAAGAAAAGCATCTTGAAGGAATCGTATTAAAAAAGCCCCCATGAGATTAATAAACATTCTTATAGCTGGCTGAAAGTGATTATAGATTTAAGACTACATGGTAAACCCCGCATACATTCCTTTGAATCTTGGAGAGTATAATCTCTCCGTTACATAACTCCTTAATGCTTAGCCCCTTAAAATGAACTGAAAATTTAGTACATAATACAATAAGTTATCCTTCACCAAATGCTCTTCATATTTTGTGACAGATTCATTCCAGTTTGAATAAACCTATTGACCTCCTAAAATTAAGTGTTATTATTTACTTGAGTTTACAAATAAAGGAGTGTTTAATTTGAAAAAGTTGTTTAGTTTTATTGTTTGCACCATGGTGGCCATTCTTTCTCTGAGCTTTGCCACTGCCGCATCTGCTGAGACCGACAATTCTAGGTTTTCAACTAAGCTTACTAGCTCTGCCGAAGGTGAATTTAAAGCTTTTGGTCTTAACCCTCCTAATTCAAATAGCATTGTAAATCTTACGAAAAACAAATTGACATTCGCTGGACAAGCAACTGGCAATACATTATATTCAAACAGTTATTTTCAAGGAAAATCTTCGATAAGCTATTCAATTACAAACAATATTGGAACTAAACTAACTGTGAAAGTTTGGAATGATTCCGACTGGATTTTTGCTACTGAAACACTAACTGTAAATGCTAACGGTACAGCTACAGGAACAATAAAAAATCTAGATGCCAATGCGCTTTACTATCTATCTTTCTCTGCTCCGAGCGACTTTTCTGGCTATGTTCAATAAAACGTAATTTAAGCTCCATTCGTGGGGCTTTTTGTATTCATTAAAAACTATCGTAAGACAGAAATGGATTATTTGTAAAAATATGATATATTGGTAATACAATCGAAGATTCAAGGCTCCTACACAAAAAACAAGCCAGTGATAGAATCCTTCTTCTTTTATCTAGACTTGTTCAGCTCTCTCCAACATTTCAAAGAAATTGTGCCGCAATTAGTTTGGCATTGTAGTCTTCAACCTCTTTCTTTGTGCTGCCCAATTTATCAAAAGCTACTCGCCAATCACCATTATGAATCTGATAAAAGATTTAATCCTCAAGCCATCAAAACAAACATCTAAAATTAGCCTGTTGCCTGAAGTGCCATCAATTTTGCTAAAGGCAGCTTCTTTATTGTCACCAGCATAATGCACCTCTTTAATTGATTCATTGGTAAAGTACTATTTCCCTGGTTGCTACATAGGTTTCATTTCTTCCTCTTACTCCGTTTAAAATCACGATTTCATCTTCACGTCCTAGTGATCTTAAGTCCTTTCTCTATATATACGCAGAGCGGTATTATGAGTTCGCACAGTATTTAATGAATTGTATTTGATATCAATCACTTCAATATTAATTGACTCTGCTCTTATGAAACCATTTAATAGCCTATCAATTTCAACCCATTCATCATTGCAATATTCATCTTGGAATAACGTTATTTTAATCATTGGCTAACCCTTCCTTTAATGAACTGCTTTCGTTTAACTTACGGAAAACATATTAATCTGCTAACATTAATAGCTCATCGACTTTATCATTGTATTCACCATATTCACCAGAGTCCCATTCAACACCTACAGAACCTCGATTTGTCGTCCACAATATAATTCCCATTTCCTCCTCCTCAAAGACCTTACTTGCTCCCCTTTTTGACAACCGAGCATATTTCAACCCCTTTCTTAAAATAATCACATTTTTAAGTTAACTTTAAACTGCATTATGTTGAGAATATCACCTTTAATTGGTAAGCTGACATCTAAGGTCATACTTATACAAAGCAGGTGATATATTGAACAAAATAATCGGAATGACCGGATTAATTATCTCCTTACTTGTGCAAGGGTTCTCAGCAAGTGATTCATTGACTCATAAGATCGCCATGGCTTGTCTATTTTTGTTCTTATTGGTTTATAATTTTAACCATACTAAGGAGTTCTCTAAAAAGTCTCTGGCGATTATAGGCGCTTCCTTTATTGTGCTAATGCTTGGAATTTATCAATTGCTCTTTTTTACTGGTGATTACTTTGAAAGTCGCGGTTTAAATTTTGGATTTATCCTCTTACTTGAAATTGTTTTAGTTATTGGATTAGTGACTGCTGCGCTGAGTTTAATTAAGCATATTGCAGACCGCTTAAGGAAAACACCTGATGGTAAAGAGCGTTGACTCTTTGCCTTTTTTTAGCTAACCATTTCTTTTTATGCCGTCTTTCTATGTACAAAATCAAACGCAATATCGACTTTTGCCGGCTCTCTTCTGTCAAATGATGAATTGACTCCAGACACATTCCACCTTAATGGACTCTTTTTCATTTTTCACCAGAATTTCTTGATCAATTACCTTTTTGACACTTTACAAAAGATCCAGTCGCATTTCTCTCTTTGATAAGAGCTCTACATTTCTAATAGCAAGATTGAATATTGTTTGTTAATACACTTGGCCCCAACTTTTGTGTCTTAGAATTTGAAAGGCGTACTTGCACTTTAACATTTGTCATTTCAGCCGATATGGAATCAATCCTTCCAGCCCAATTAGGACTCTCTCCCTCGGGAGTCGGATATAGTTTAAATCGCCAACTGATTTCCCCTGTTTTGGCAGCAAATCCTTCATAACCGTCGTAGCTTCCATAAGAAGATGGCTGAGGAAGGTGGACAGCAAGAATACTCATATTCGTTCTTGCAGCACTTGGCGGGTATAACTGCACTTTATAGATTAGTGCCGCACCCTTCGCATTTTTCAGTTTTTGATTTACCGGTTCGAGTACTGCACTACAAGGCATTGGACTTGCTTTCATTTGAGTTGGAGAGGCAATAACAGCAGCCAATAACGGTATAACCAAGATAAATCGTTTCATCTACATTCCCTCACATTTTTTTGTTAATTTCCCTTACTCCCGCCTTGAATATTCATCACTTTTGAATGGTTAGCTTCATTAAAAGGTGAAAAAGGCAGTACTGGAGCTAAAGGAGCTACTTGCGCTGCCGGTAAAGATCGAAAATCAGCATATGAATTAGCCGTTCAACAAGGTTTCTCTGGAACATTAGATGAGTAACTTGCTTCTCTGAAAGCAACAGCAAACTGATCACGTACCCTTCTCTAACAAGGAGGGTATTTTTTTCGTTTTTTCAAATTAGAAAATCCCAAAATCTCTACATCCTTTTACAATTTTTTCAATGACTATGTTATGATTATTCCCAAAGGATTTTTGAAATTTTCAGAAAGAGGGGTTTGGATGAGTAAGATCGCTTCAGAAGTTGTTGCTACTACACTGAATGATTGGTACATTGCTATAAAGAAACAAAAGGTACATGAGTCAATAAAATATTACTCAGAGATTAAAAGCCTGTTCGATGATATGGAAGAGGATCAAGAAGTTCTTGCATATTACAGTTTATTAGAAGAAAGACACAAAATGTTGCTACACTCTTCACGCGGAGAGCCTTTACAAAAGCACACTTATTTCACTGAAGAGAATGAAAATTTCATAAAAAGAACGAACGATAAATTGGAATATAACTTTTATTTATTCGAAGCAATGTACGAGGCATACAACAAAAATTATGATCGAGCAATTAACTTATATGGATTAGCAGAGAAAAAGCTTGCAGAAATTCCGGATGAAATTGAAGCAGCTGAATTCTACTCCAAGGTCTCCTACTTATACACTCTTGTTAAACAAAGCATTGTGGCACAACACTACATCAAGAATGCAATTGCAATATATAAGCGACACCCTGATTATAAATGCAAACTGGCAACTTCAACAATGATTGCTGCTGCAAACTATTCCGATATGAAACGGTTTGAAGAGTCAGAAACATATTATTTAGAAGCAATAGACATTGCACAAGAAACAAAGGATGAATATTTGGAAGCTCAGTTATATCACAACCTTAGTATCGTGTATTCTGATTGGGACAAACCTGATAAGTGCATTAAATCTCTCGAAAAAGCTATTGGAAATGAATCTTGGATGAATTCAAATTATTATATAAATTCTTTATTCATGATGATTAAGGAACTATTTAAAATTGACGAAAAAATGAAAGCCATTAATTTTTACAATAAAGCACAGGAAAGACTCATATTAATGGAGAATAAGATATACGAAGCCAAAATTAGCATCCTATACAACCTATATTGCGGTGAATTAAAAAACAACTTCAATAATTGCATCCGTTATATTGAGTTTTTAAAACAACAAAATGACCTTGAAAGTGTAGATGAATTGTCCTACATAGCTGCAAAAAGGTTTGAATCAATAGGTGCTTTTGAAGAAGCAACAAGCTTTTTCAATGAAAAAATTTGGGCTGAACAGAAAATGAATCAGGTGGAGGGAATCTTATGAAAAAAATTGTGCTTTGCGTATCTATTTTAACTGTAATTTTAAGTGGGGTAGCTTTAACGCAATTGAGTACAGA
The DNA here is from genome assembly GCF_040311405.1 of Bacillus sp. FSL K6-2865. NCBI lineage: Bacteria > Bacillati > Bacillota > Bacilli > Caryophanales > Bacillaceae > Bacillus > Bacillus sp. FSL K6-2865. Next base: position 2,272,772 of record NZ_CP152036.1, read on the forward strand.
TTCACCATCTAACATCCAGGTAGCTGAAAGGCCAGTCGGAGGTTAAAAATTAATTTAGCCCTACTCATATGAGTGGGCTTTTTATTTTATGATTTGTGATCACCTGTCAAACCTGTTCTATGCAAAGCTGTGCCTCCAGGTGTATATGAAACAGCTCGTAAGATCGCTTTAGATCCGTATTTATTTCTTATCCCATCCATAACAAAATTATGGAAGCATGGGCTGGAAAAGGGGTAAGGAATTATCAGAACAACTGGGGTAAGCGATTCAAAAGCAAAAAGAAACAGTATGTTAAGGGCGCAGATATCTATGATAAGGTAAAGGCCCAGAGATATGCTAGTAGTAAAACAGGTAAGTCTTATTCAGTTGCTGCAACCAAAAAAATACAAATAAATATTATTGCTCTAAACTTGTGTGGCAATCATACAAAAATACAAAAGGAACCGACCTAGACAGTAATAGAGGCGCACTTGTCACACCTGCAGATATTGATCGTTCATCAAAAACTGTTAGCTACTAATCATTTTACTTGCAGATTTATTTTGCAAGTGTCTTTTTATTTTATATAAAAGATAAGGAGCGTTATATGAAAAAGTCTTATGTTTTATATGGGATTTCAGGAGTTCTAATTGGTGCAATAGTTATATTGTTGATCAATGCATTCTTTATAAATAAAGGTGAACACTCTGTAAGTACTTCTAAAATTAATCCAACCGAGGATAAAATCTTTTTTATCTATTCAAATCCACTTATCAAGAAAAGCGTACTCATATCCACATCACAAGGAGAAGAATTTAATAAACGATACTTTAAGGTACCGGATATACCATATATCCAGAAAAAAACCCCCTCTTCAGACGATATCGTCTTGTTAGCTGAACATGAACCATATTATTACACATTAAAAAACAACACCATTAAAGAACATAAATTATCCAATCCATTTGCTTTTTGGTATCAAGGAGAAGATATTTCTGTAAAAGCCTATAATGTCGACACCAATGGAAATGAACTGAAAGTAAATGATAAAAAGTTCAATAAAAAATATAGCCTGACTTTGCCCTCCCTAGTAACCATGGGAGAAAGCGATGATAAGTATATTTACGTCATTCAAGGAATGTCTTTGTACGTCATTGATAGAAAAACAGAAGAGATTATTAAAACGATTGGATTAGCTTCCTATGGAGATGTATTTGATCACTCTGAAAAATATGTTGTGGCTAGCTCAGAACATGAACTAACTGTAATCGAAAAAGGATCATGGAAATCAAAATTCATAAAATATCCTGATGATCTCGAACAAGCGGACGCTGTGTATTACGACAAAAAAAACGGTAAATTTTACGTTACATATATTAATAAATCCGGATACGCCTGCTTACTTGAGTACGATAAAGATTTTTCTTTTGAAAAATTCGATTTAAAATTTCCGTATATGAATGCAAAGTTTAAAGATCAAAAACTTTATGTGATTTCACAAGAGGAAAACAAAAAAGGCATTGGTGGCTATATGGGGATTTTTGATATCCGTACTAAAAAGAAACTTAATAAATTTGATTTGCCTGAAGAAGAAACAAAAGTGCAGGACTTTATGGTTTTAGATTAAACATAAAGAATAAGTTGCAAAGCAAAAGCCCCTTCCTGAATAAGGGGCTTTAATTTTAAATTAAATAGATGTTTTATACGCGTTAATGGCTTGATTTCTCAAAAGCATATTATCTTTCGTCACCATTCCAAGATTGTATGCTTGTTTGATGATATCCAGCACTTGATTATCGGTTTCAGTTACAGCTCGTCCACCCGTTATTCTAGATTTCCAGTAATCGAACTGGTGATTTAATTCTGAAGTGCTTTTAAGGTTTTGATTATCAACCACTTTTCCGTTCTCGAGCGCATCTTTAAATACATCAAAATTAATTGAACATTGCTGATTCGAATTACTTCCTGCGCCTTCTGTCGCTAAACTGCAAAATGCTAAAAACTTAGGGTCTTTCGTAATGTTGTAAGAGTTATTAAGGCCTTCCATAACATTCACCCTCTCTCAAATTTTACAACGTTGCTGTAAATGATTTTCATGTTTTTCCCAAGTCCTTCAACTTGAATCTCTCATTTGAAGGAAGTTCGTTCATTGGAATTTCAATGTATTTGTCCCATCCTATCACTATCCTGTTTTGCCCAAGTAGAGCATCATATTTGTATATGTTTGCTTCACCTTTGTATAACAAATTCCTTCCGTCTTTGGCATTAATGACGGTCGAATTTGTATAGTCCATAAAGCGAACTTTAATATGCAGCTTGTCACCTTTCAAAACATTTGTTGCATTTGGTTTGCTGCTTGTAAGGGATTCCCAAGCAAATTTGTTGCCATCTGTGACGGAAAGAATCTAAAAACTGTAAAGCGGTGCTGCTTCAACTGCTTTTGCTTTCGATGTGTGAATGGAAAACATCGTTGTAGCAGCAAGAAGTGTAATTGTTACTAAACTAAGCACTTTTTTCAATTCCTTAATCCTCTTGGTATTATTCCACATGTCATTTATCGGTAATTCCAGCGAGGTATTTAACTTAAATACAAAAAAAGAACCTGATTCTAACTTGGTTCTTTCGTTTTAGTAACTGAATGGGTTTTTGACGACATATAAATGGAACTAGTGTATAATGTTTCCTGTACATTAAAGCATGCTCACTCAAGGGAGTCTTGCTCATCCCCTACGAAAGGGGGTAATGCTTATGTCAACATTTCAGGCATTAATGTTAATGCTTGCATTCGGGTCGTTTATAATCGCCCTGTTGACGTATATAAATAAAAAATAGACCTCCCTTGAGACTGGAATCCTGAAGAGGTCTATCACGAATAACCGCTGAGCAAGCCCTTTGATGGGCAGCTTTTTGTACAAAGCCGGGGTGTTGGTAGCACCCTGGTCTTTTTATTTTATGCATTTCTTATTAAAGAAATACACTGTAACCAGTCTGTATTTTACAGTTTGATTATAACACATTAAATGAAACCATTGAAATGATTTGCAAAACTTTTGTTTATTGGATTATTCAATTTCTACACCATCATACGCATAGCCTAATGATATAAATTCACCCCTTAACCAATACCAGTGCCTACCCTTATTCTCAAGCAATCGCTGTATTAAATCAGTAAATGAAGTGGCTATTACCTGTGTTTCACCAACAATTCCATGTCGATCAAAAAAGCTATCGTAACACTTACCTTTACGATCTTCATTTAAATCAATTGTCAGATATTCTCCTTTTCCATCCGTACAAACAATATACCACTCGGATGAAATATCTTCTTCACAAAGTTCCCCAACAATAACGGGGTTAGCCAATTTAAACTCATGTGGACTTACTATATATATTGGATAATCCGCATTTTCATATAAAACTGCTCCACCACATTGTTCATAAAATTCCCTAATATCTTTTGGTAGTTGATGCTTCTCGCCTATTACTGGGAGACCATCAGCTTCAAACAACCGACAGTCTGATGTAGAAGCAATCTTTTTGATTAACATATCCACACCTTTGTATTACTTTTATTTAATTGTCTAAGCTAAATTTCAATGCATCAGCTAGCATGGTGTTAAAATCATCAAATTTGTTCATCAACGTTCCAGAGGGTTTATCAAGCTCCAAATATTCATTCTCAATCACATCTAAGCAATACCAAGCTGTATCTGAATCACCAAAAAACAGGTATTTTTTCTGTTCGTCATTTTCGTGCCATTGTTCATTTGTTTCAATAAAACCATAAACTTCTTCATCATTTTCTTCTTCCAAAAATATTTTATCCAGCCCATAGATTACCAAGCCATTAAAATCTAATCCGTTAACGGTTTGAAGAAATTTTTTATATCCTGAAGGAATTTCATTTATAGGGAACTTACCTAATACTGCTTCTTCAAAATTTCTTAATTCTTTGTCTGTAACAGGAGAATTCAATTCATCTCCATACTTTTCTTCAGTTTTTCGAATTTCCTCCAATAAATTCATCCACATAAAACTGCCTCCTTATTTCTCACTTGGATATATTTCACCATTAGGAATAGGCCAATTAATTTTCTTTGTTTCTCCTGGTGTTAAACCTTTTGTTAATGAATTTTGCTCATTAGTTATTGCTTTATGGTAAGGGTCGTTTTTGATCAAGATCAAGTTATCCATATCGTTTGTGCCACCGTCATCTAAAGGAAGTTTATGGTGAACTTGATATCCCTTAGGGTTGAGACCATCTTTCATTCTGGCTATATCTTTATCTGTTAAGCCAGCCTTCTTGAGTTTCTTAACTTTATTAGGATCATTTGATAGACCTTTTAAAAATTGTTTTTTAATAGAACTGTTGAACTTTCTTCTAAGTATTGCTGTATCTTCTGGGCTTCTCTTTGTGTAACTAATTTCCTTAACTTTAACATCTTTCAAAAGAACCTGTTCACCTTTTAATGTTCCTATAAAGTCATCGCTACCAGCTGATTTATAAAGCACACTCTTCTTCTCGTCTATCGCTTCTTTTAATATTGATGTGTTTTTAACATTATGAGTATTCTCTATATCCTGAAGGATACCTGCATATGCCAATTGATTATTATTTATAGAAAAAGAATTACTGAAGACTTTCCCTTTATCAATTCCAGTCTTTACGCTATTAGTAACTGCTTTTTCTCCAGCTCCTAAGACTTTATCAACCTTGTCTGCTCCAGTTGTAGCTAACTTACTTGACCCTTTAAGAATAGAGCCCCCACCTTTTAATCCAACAAGACTTCCAACAGCATAAGTTATATAGTGCGCTCTCGAATAAGCATCACCATTGACCATTTTATCATTCCAAGAATCAGATAAGTCTTTCCAAATAATTTTAGCATAAGTAGGTGTTTCAATTATGGTACCAGTTATTTTTAATAGCTTCTGCTCATCAGAAAGCTTTGAAAATTCCCAAGTACCAACTGCCAAGTCTTTGGCACCAACTACCGTATCCTTAACAATATCATATGCCCCTATGCCTACACCTTTTAAAATATCCCAAGTCACTTCTCCGGCTTCTTCCAGCTGTTTTGCTTGTTCAAGCTGAATGACATATTGCTGCTGGGAAGGTTCAAGGTTTTCATAGCCGATCTTCTTCGCAATTTCCAAATATTCATCCGGATCGGTCACACCGTCAGCGAGCTTTTTCTTCAGATCCTTGATTTCCCGCTCTTTTGCTTCTTCCTTCTTAAACGTTAAATATGTGTCTGAATGTCTTGCAATCTCGCCTTTTTTCTTATGTATGTCACTTTCCCTGTATGCCTTGGCGTTATAGTGAAGCGGAGTGGCGTTTTTCCCTTTTCCCGTAGCGTTTTGGAGCTGCTGAAAATCTGCCTGAATGAAATGTTCGTTTGCCTCGGTTTCTGCGTATTCTTTCGTTAGATCATGATCAAGTTTGCCGAGTTTATGTATGGTATCGTTCCTTTTTTTATCTGCTGACTCAAGCTTTTGATCGACATCTTCTGTAGAGAAAACATCAAGATGAATGATATCGCTGATTTCATCAAGGATACCTTTCATTTCATTGCGCTGCTCCTGCATGATGGCTTGTGATTGATTCTTCGCATGGATCAGCTCGTGTTCTAAAAAGGACTCTTCCACAAACGAATCGCCCAATCCGGCATCAGCTACTTTTCCTGAAATACTGTTAAGAAACGCAATCTTCATATCGATCAGATCAAGCCAGCTGTCTGTGACACCGGCGTGATCTTGAAAGAATGCTTTAATGTTGTCTGCGCCTTTGCCTGAAAACTCACTGTCGTCTAAGTCAGCCATTCCCTGAAACGCTTTTCTGAGATTGATAAATTGTTCTCTAATCTGATCGTATTCTTTTGCTCGCTTTTCAGCTGCTGAGATTAACGAGGATGCTTCAAATACTTTCATATCTATCTCCTTTCCACTTATTCTCATCTAAATTTTACCACAACATAAGGCATCTAAAGGACTTCTTTCTTTTTGTTAAAGTGCTTTTGTTTAGGATTCAGAACCCTTTAACAAAACCTACAGTTTCATCCGATGGTTGTACCGAAAACCTCCTGAACTTATAGTACTTCTTAATTGACAATAATGATTAGATGTTATATTATTTGCTTGCGCAAGAAAATACATTTCTGAGTTTGGAGTGGTTTGATGTCGGAAGTTAATGAGATGGATTTACTTAAATGGTTACAAATTATGCGTCGATACTATATAAAAAAATTAGATCAAAAACTCATTTCACATCATTTAAATTCTAGTCTTTATTATTATATTGTTAAATTATTTGAATTTGGTGATCTCCCCCAAGAAAAAATTGTGCAGCTTACAGGAGTAAATCCTAGTAATGTAACAAGGGCAATAAAAAAATTGATTGAGCTGAATTTTATTTGTAAAAAAGAAAATCCTAATGACCGAAGAGGTTTTTTATTATCTTTAACTAAAGCAGGGGAAAAAATGTACCCAACGATCATGGAAAGTATCGAAGAGGTAAACAATGAGTTTCTGTCTTCACTTTCACAAAAAGAAAGAAAGTATTTTATTGAATCCATAAACAAATTAGCAAATAAGTAAGGATGTCCTATTCATGAATAAAGAAGAAAAAATTCAACAAGTCGTAACTATTCCTTCTCATTATCGATTAGTGGAGAAGCGAACAGAAACAAGAAATGGTAATAATGTAACTATTTTACGCTATCAAAAAAACGGAAAATTCATTTTAAATGGACCAAGAATTATTGCTGTATTTGAGGGAGACGAAATGATCAGTTTGAAAAATCTCTCAGTCGTTCCCGAAGGTAAGTTCCTATCCACAGACCGTGCAAAAGAAATGGCTGAAGGGATTTTTTCAAAGATAAAGCCCAGTTATGCAATGGGATTGTCTTTTATAAGAATTGATAATCAACAACGTCAGTTTATTGATGAGAATGGAAAAGTTAATCAGTTCCCTATCCAATGGATTAAATTTGGTCATAGCAATGGTAGCTATAACTGGGTTACCTTAGGAGCGAACGGATCGATCATTGAAATGGAAATAGATTCTCACTGGGATTATTTCCGAGGCCGTAGAAAAACAGAAATGTGGGACAACGATGATTGGGTTCTTGCTAGAGAAGGAAAAGGCCCACAACTTCCAATTCCTAATGCACTAGCATAACAAGCAAATTTATACCGGGGGTAATGATTCATATGAATGAATTGCAATATGAAAAACAAATTAATCAGCTAGGTCAATTAAGAGAAAGACTTCGCCAACTTGAAGACGTTGATTACGTGACCGCACATTACAAAGGTTATAGCACAAGCGGAGCAACACTAGAAGAAATTAAAGAAGAAATAAGTATTTTAAAGGTAAAAATATCGAAACTTGAAAAACAGCTAGACGATATCGGTTGGTAAAAAGTATGGCAAGAAAACGTGGGTTAAATTTGAGATTCATCATCAACTTCCAAAAGAATAATGGCGGTGGAAACTAGAAAAGCAATTTAATTCCTCTTGATGTAGGAGTGAAGTAGATCCAGTGTGGCTTCCTATACAAAAAAGAAATAAGAAACAAATAATTGAAAGACTCCAAATCGGAGTCTTTTATTCTGAAACATGTTTATAATACTCTTGTATATTCGGACTCACTTCCCAATATTTCGTCCCGTTAGAAGACACTAACATATCAAACCATATCTCAAAATTAGAATCTAAGTTAACTGCATCTTCAATATCATCAATTGAATCTAGATATAGCATATAACCTAATCCGTTTCTTGATTTGTTTGTGTCTATTACATATCTTCCATCATAATGATATCCAATTAGGACGTATCCCTCGGGGAAATCTTGAACTTCATTATATTCAATAATTCCTTCTGTGCTAAGTAATTCAACACCATTAAACATTTCCATTCCATTGTGTTTAAACAAAAACTCTTTGTAATCATTAGGGAAAGAAACTCCTAACTTCTTTTCTAGATTAGTTACTTCTTGAGGGTTTGCTGGATCTCTGAAATGAAAAGTAGCATCTTCCATGACATGTCCCCCATGATGAAACATAGGAAATGTACCATATTTAGAAACTGCTTTCTTAATACCATCAAGAGTCATGTGAACTAACTTTCCTTCTTTCATAAAATCTCCTCCTTCACAAACACGTCCACTAAATTTTACCACACAAAAGATGAGAACTTTTAAATAAAACCAATTTTACAATCATTGGTTTTATACTTATAATTAGGAAGATTTGTCCGATAAAGAGACAGAACAAACAAATTTGGGGGAATTACATTGAAGAAATTGTTGTTAGGTATTGGAGTTTTGTCTCTAAGCTTTTCTTTAGCTGCGTGTGGGTCTGATTCTACTTCTACAGATAAAACAGATTCCGATACAGCTAAAACATCGCAGCAAGAAGAAAAGGATGCAGAAGAGACAAAGACAGACACTCAATCAAACGACAAAAGCAATAACAAGAATGAAAAAGCCGAAAATGCTTCAAAGAAGGATTCGTCGGATAAAAAGACATCTGACAATAAGAAAAAGCTGGTCGATGTAACACTTAACAGAACAGTTGATGGGAATACAATTAAAGTTAACTATAAAGGCGAAGTCAAAACTGTTCGTTATTTACTTGTTGACACGCCTAAAACTAAGAACCCAAACTCTTGCGTACAACCATATGGTGAGGATGCTTCAGCAAGAAACAAACAGCTGGTTAACAAGGGAAAACTTCAACTGGAGTTTGATAAAGGAGATCGTACAGACAAGTATGGCAGAATGCTGGCTTACGTTTATGCAGATGGCAAATCAGTACAAGAAACACTGCTTAAAGAAGGATTAGCACGAGTAGCTTATGTATATGAGCCAAACACGAAGTATTTAGACACGTATAAGAAAGATGAGCAAGCTGCGAAAGATAAAGACTTGAAGATTTGGAGTAAGAATGGATATGCGACTGATAAAGGATTTAATGGCTGCGTAACGAAACCGAAGAAATCAGTAAGTGTATCTAAGCCGGCTCAAAAGTCAGTTACAACACACCAATCCGAGACACATAAATCGAACTCAAGCGGTTCAGCATCAAGCAGCTCTTCTAACTCTGCACAAGCCTCCCCTTCTGCTGGAGGAACAGAACACTTTGCAAACTGCACAGAGCTGAGAAAGAAATATCCGCATGGCGTACCAAGCACTCACCCTGCTTATACATCTAAGATGGATCGGGATAATGACAACTTTGCATGTGAGAAGAATTAATTATTTTGAAGTCCTCTGAGGCTTCTTTTTTTATTTGGGTATTTTCTTAGGCTAAACAAAAAAAACATAAGCGTATGAGCGAGCTCTTTAGCCCAACACTTAAAGAATACAGCCCCTACAATATTTATTACGTTATTTTCGTATTCAATGTCAGACAGAATATTGTACGAATACTTCTCTTTTTACAGTAAATACAATAAAGAGGAGGTGCTGATTTTTTGGAGTTAAAAAACATCGTTCATTCTTACAACATTACAAATATTTTGGGTTATCTTAGACGCTCTCGTCAGGATATGGAGCGAGAAAAAAGAACAGGTGAAGATACGCTAACAGAACAAAAAGAACTCATGAATAAAATACTGAAGTCGATTGAAATCCCCTATGAATTAAAAATGGAAATCGGGTCAGGAGAAAGCATTGAGGGCCGCCCTGTTTTTAAAGAATGTCTTAAAGACCTCGAGGAAGGCAAGTACCAGGCAATTGCTGTTAAAGAAATAACAAGACTCAGCCGCGGGAGCTACAGTGATGCGGGACAAATTGTTAACCTTCTTCAAAGCAAGCGATTGATTATCATTACACCATATAAAGTTTATGACCCTCGAAATCCTGCAGACATGCGTCAGATTCGTTTTGAATTGTTTATGGCCAGAGAAGAATTTGAAATGACCAGAGAGCGTATGACAGGCGCTAAATACACATATGCGGCACAAGGGAAATGGATTTCCGGACTAGCGCCTTATGGATACCGGTTAAACAAAAAAACATCCAAACTAGTCCCAGTCGAAGAAAAAGCAAAAGTCGTTCAATTCATCTTTAACATCTTTTTAAATGGGTTGAATGGAAAAGATTATAGTTATACAGCGATTGCTTCTCACTTAACAAAATTACAAATACCGACTCCATCAGGAAAAAAGCGCTGGAATCAATACACAATTAAAGCAATTCTGCAAAACGAAGCGTATATCGGAACTGTTAAATATAAGGTTAGGGAAAAAACAAAAGACGGTAAACGAACAATTAGACCTGAAAAGGAACAAATTGTAGTATCGGATGCACATGCCCCTATAATAGATCAAGAACAATTTCAACAATCACAAGATAAAATTGCAAACAAAGTCCCCCTGCTGCCTAATAAAAATGCATTGGAATTAAGTGAATTGGCAGGCGTATGCACTTGTTCTAAGTGCGGTGAACCATTATCTAAATACGAAACTAGACGAACGCGAGAAAACAAAAACGGCACGGAAAGTGTGTATCACGTTAAATCACTCACTTGCAAAAAGAATAAATGCACTTATGTAAGATATAACGATGTTGAATATGCCATTTTGGATTACCTCTCTTCTTTAAGCAACTTAGATAATAAGACTTTAACAAAACATATCACTTCAATGATTTCTAAATACGAAGACGTAAATAGTAATGTGAAAACAAAAAAGCAAATGTCTGAACATCTTTCACAAAAAGAACAAGAGTTAAAAAACAAAGAGAATTTTATCTTCGAGAAATATGAGAGCGGCATTTACACTGATGAACTTTTTTTGAAAAGAAAAGCTGTTTTAGATGAAGAATTTAAAGAACTCCAGATTGCCAAGCATGAGCTCAATGGAACTCAAGAAGCGCAATCAGAAATAGACAGTAATACAGTCAGAAACAACATAAATAAGATAATTGATCAATATCACATTGAATCAAGCACAGAGAAAAAGAACGCGCTATTAAGAATGGTCTTCAAAGAAGTTATCGTTACGATGACACAAAAAAGAAAAGGGCCAACTCCGGCTCAGTTTGAAATTACCCCTATCCTAAGGTTTAATTTTTCGTTATCGACCTCACCGTCACTGATAGTCCCTCAAAATACAGTAAATATCTTAAAAAACCGATAAAGCCGTTTCCCCGGTAAACACAATGGGAGCTACGAAGCTGTTGTCCGAAAAGCTGTTTCATCAGGCAAATCAGCATGTTCAAAACCGCGGTACGGTGTTTTGTTCGGTCCGCTTCGGCAATGTGCTCGGTTCACGCGGTTCTGTTATTCCTATTTTATTTGAGCAGTTGATGGCAGGCGGCCCGCTCACCATTACGGATAAAAACATGACGAGGTTTTTTATGTCGATTGATGATGCCGCAACGCTCACCCTGCAATCTGCGGCGATTACAAAGGGCGGAGAAACATTTATTTTTAAAATGGAGTCCCTGAGGCTTGAAGAACTGCTTCACGGATTTGAAGAATATGCGTTCCGGCACGGACTGCCTCGCCCCGCCGCTGTTGAAGTAGGAAAACGCCCTGGTGAGAAGCTTCATGAAGAACTGACCTCTCCTCATGAGACGGAATCTTTATATGAATGGGGCAATCTTTACGCGATATTGCCCGACCCCGCCAAACATCCGGAATTTCGGAAGGTCAATCTCCCCAGATATCAATCCGATCAGGCGCCGCTCATCACAAAAGACACAATCGTAAAGATTATTGAACGATTACATGAAGAAAAAAAAACATAGAAAAAAGGCCTGTCTGATAGGCAGGCCTCATTGCTGAGCTCTATTTTTCAAATAAATGCAGACAGGCTTCATAGCCCTCTTCCTTCAGCTTGTCTTTCGGAATAAACCGGAGTGCCGCAGAGTTAATGCAATAACGGAGACCGCTTGGCCCCGGACCGTCATTAAATACGTGGCCTAAGTGGGAATCCGCTGTTTTGCTTCTCACTTCCGTCCGGATCATCCCGTGGCTTGTGTCCAGTTTTTCGTCAACCTCTTCTTCCTCAATCGGTTTTGTAAAACTGGGCCAGCCGCAATGAGAATCGAATTTATCCAGAGAAGTAAACAAGGGCTTTCCCGATACGATATCAACATACAGCCCCTCTTCTTTGTGATCCCAGAATTCATTTTGAAACGGCGGCTCCGTTCCGTTATTTTGTGTGACTTCATATTGCATGCGGTTTAATGATTTGATTTTTTCTTCTTTATTAAAAGCCATCTTATCTGTCCCTCCAATGCTCATCCAGAAAGCCTTGACGTCCGGAACCTACACGGTAGCGCCCGTAGTGATCAGGATTTTTCTTATAAAAGTGCTGATGATAGCCTTCCGCTTCATAAAAAGGCTCAGCCTTCAAAATGTCTGTCACGATCGGCTTTTTAAATATACCGCTTTCTTCAAGCTGTTTTTTTGAGGCTTCAGCGATTTGTTTTTGTTCATCATTATGGTAATATATCGCCGCCCGATATGAACTTCCGCGGTCTGCAAACTGGCCGCCTGCATCAGTCGGGTCGATCTGCTGCCAAAACAGCTCGACAAGCTTTTCGTACGGATAAATGTCAGGTTGAAATGTGATTTGAACGGCTTCTCTGTGTCCGGTCGTTTCACTGCACACTTCTTCGTAAGTCGGATTCTCAGTATGACCTCCTGTATAGCCGGACACCACCTTTTCAATCCCGGGCTGTTCGTCAAACGGCTTCACCATGCACCAAAAACAGCCGCCTGCAAATGTGGCGATTTCTTTTTTTTCTGACATACGGGTGCCCTCCTTTGTTCATACGTGGTATTATTATATTATAGCATGTATAAACAGAATAAAAATAATTCTGCTTTCAGGGGAAGCTGAACGAATGCCACGCTGACTACATATTGGAGGTTCATGATTTGAAAGTAAGGACACAAATGATGTATGATATGGAAGCTTTGCTTCGAAAAGTGTTTAAACAAATCAGAAATGAAGTTAATGAAATTCTAGATAAAGAGCTGTCCAGGAATGAATTTATCATTTTGCGGATTCTCAGTGAACAAGGGCCTAAAAAAGTAACGGAATTCGCCCCCATTCTTGAGGTCTCCGCAAGCCACATTACCGCAGTGACCGACGCTTTAGTAGAAAAGGAATGGATCACCCGCATCCGTTCTAAAGAGGACAGGCGAATTATCAGAATCCATATTACGGAAGCCGGGGAGAAAATTGTCGATCATTTCAACCAGAAAAAAACAGAATACTTTTTTAAACGGTTTGACTGCTACTCTGATGAAGAGCTCGCAACGTTAATCAAACTGTTCAGCAAGCTGGATAAAAAACGCTGACACGAAAAAACACAAATCCCTTAAAGGATCTGTGTTTTTTTATGAAAACTTAATGTTTCGGATGATAATAGGAAAATTCAATTTCATCCGTGTCGAGATTGATTTTATCCGCTTTTACATACATGCCGTTGTCTAAAGGCATTTCCGACAGACGGATCTCGATGCTTTTATCCCCGGAATGAACGTGCACAAATGACGGGAGTTCATAAAAGCTGTCCATATAATTCAGCACAAAGCTGATCGGCAGGCTTAATTCGCCTAAGGAAAACTTCGTCACTTTCAACATCACATCTCCGTTCTCCTGTACGGACGGTTCAAATGTGACGACCGCGTTAATGGAGGTTGAGAATGCTTTGATTTTACCTGCCACGTGCACATCGTTATTGATGTCCACTTTGTAGTCAAGCTGATTCGATGCCTTCTCTTTTAAGTACGCATTCACAAACCTGGCAAGAGATTCTTTCGAGCTCGTGATATGAAAGCCGTACTCACTTTTTGTCTGATCTTGTATTTTCGCCTGCTCTCCCGGCATAACCAATAATGTCACAATTACCGCGGCGGCAATCACATTGAGTGCGAGAAGAACAAAAAACAGCGATTTCCACTTTTTCATCATTTCACCCTATTCTGCTGGTAACCCTTGTTTTTCAATGATGCCGTACATTCGATCGGCGATAAGTGCATACCCTTTTGCGTTCGGATGAAAATCATCATCCTTTGAAATCCGTCTGCTGCCGCTTTTTTGACTGAACAAGTCTTCAACATTCACCGCGGCGGCGTGAGGATCTTTTTCCAGCTCTTTTGCGGCGATCTTGTTCCAATCCGTTACAACCCCATTAATTTCTTTTAATTCAGGCAGCGTAAACGTGAATGGATTATACATGCTGACATACACCAGCTCTGCGTTTTCATTATATTTGCGGATTTTTGAAACGATCGCCTTGAACCGTTTTTCAAAAGGTTTCTCTTCCTTTTGGAACGGCTGAACCGTCAGCTGCATCATATTCTGGCGGAGCACCTTCATTAAGTCATTGCCGCCGATGGTAAAAAAGATATAGTCGGCGCTCTTTAATGATTTCTGCACTTTTTTATTATCAAGCTTTTCCAGCAGGTCCGACGTTTTGTCACCCTGCACCGCATAATTTTTAATATCTACCGTTTTCACATGTCCCTTTTTCTTAAGAGACTCCGCTGTCCTGCCGACGTATCCTGAACCGTCAGGATCTCCTACTCCTTCAGTCAATGAATCACCGACCGCAGCTATGACAATATGATCTTTCGTTTTCGGTTCTTCAGCGTCAGAACCGGTGCGCTGGACAGAACAAGCTGATAAAAGCAAGGCCAGTCCGGCGATCAATGAGAACATTCGCAGCTTCAATCTGGTTGCTCCTTCCCCGTCTACTAGTGGAAAGTGTAACATGTTTTTTCAGATTTGAAAATGTCTAATCTGCCAGTTTACTTGAGCTCCTCAGCCGCTCTGACATCTGAGAGGATGTCATCATACGGAACCTTCTGCACGCCGTCATAATCTTTAAGCACCTTTCCGTCAGGTCCGACTAAATAAAAAGAGGTTTTATGTATGACCTGGTCCTCTCCCTCCGGCTTTTTAACGATTGCTTTAAAGCTGTTCAGGGCAAAATCTTCAATGTCCTTTTGGCTGTAACCGGTCAGAAAATCCCAGTTGCGAAGCGAAAGCGGATATTTGGAAGCAAAGGCTTTCAGCTGTTTCGGCGTATCCTTTTCAGGATCTACACTGAACGACACAATCCGCACGTCCAGATTCTCAGCCTTCAGTTTTTTTTGCAGTTCGGTCATGTGGGCCGTCATCGGCGGACAGACCGTATTACAATTTGTAAACATAAAGTCGGCAATCCAGACATGCCCCTTCAGGCTTTTCAGTGACACTGTTTTCCCGTCTTGGTTCTGATATGAAAACGGTTCAATCTGATAGTTCAGCGGGTCTTTTATCGTTTTCCCCCCGCAGGCGCACAAGAGCAGCAAACAAAAGACGGCAGCGAAGATTTTCATTTTTTTCATTTCCATTCCCCCCATGGATAAAACGCTTACAGCATTCATCATAAAAAAATTCCCGCACCCTCCCTTATCAAAAGGAAGGCGCTAAGGAATATGCACCGTTATGCGTTATGTTTTAAAATCTCTTGGTTGAAAACGGCCTCGTAATCTTTCCACTTCATACGGCGCTTGACATATTGTCGGAATGAATACACTGTTCTCACACTTTGTGAAGCAAAAACCTCTCTCAAATAAAGCTCAAGGTGCTGATGAATTTGAAAAAAATAATGTTCACCTTCCGTGACAACCGGTATTTCTGTCACTTTTACCTGAATCCCGTCCTGTCGTTTGAACTCTAGGCTTTTGAGTAACAAGATATCAATCCTTCTTTTTCGATTGTTTTCTTTTTATTATATACAATCTGAGAAAGCGTGTCTGTCATTTTGCGCGGCCGTTCTAAAAAAAGTCAGATTAACAGGTGGAACAGATCCTGATCTTTATTCACTTCTACGTAATGAAATCCTTTTTGATTCATCCGGGCAATGAGCGCGCCGTAATCTTCCCGATGCTTAAGCTCAATGCCGACCAATGCGGGGCCGCTGCTTTTGTTATTTTTTTTCGTGTATTCAAACCGGGTGATGTCATCATCAGGACCGAGCACCTCATCAAGGTATTCGCGAAGCGCTCCCGCCCTTTGCGGGAAATTAACAATAAAATAATGCTGCAGCCCCTCATAAATCATGGAGCGCTCCTTCATCTCCTGCATTCTGCCGATGTCGTTATTCCCTCCGCTGACCACGCAGATGACGTTTTTCCCTTTAATCTCTTCCTTGTACAGATCAAGTGCTGACACGGACAATGCACCCGCCGGCTCCGCTACGATGGCGCATTGATTATATAATTCGAGAATCGTGCTGCACACTTTTCCTTCCGGGACAAGCACAACGTCATCGACGACGGTTTCGAGCGTTTGAAAGGTTTCAGCGCCGATTTTTTTTACGGCCGCCCCATCGACAAATTTATCAATTTTCTCGAGTTCAACCACTTGTCCGGCTTTTTTCGATTCAAAATAGGAGGCTGCGCCCTTCGGCTCTACCGCTATGATTTTTGTATCCGGCGAGATGTTTTTCATGTACGTGCCGAGCCCGGACAGAAGTCCTCCTCCCCCTACACTTGCAAAAAGAAAATGCGGTTCAACGTCAATGTCATTTAAAATTTCGATGGCAGCCGTTCCCTGTCCGGCCATGATATCGGGATCGTCAAACGGATGAATAAACGTGCGGTTTTCTTTTTCACAGCATTCCGCAGAACTCTTATACGCATCATCGAAAGTGTCACCCGTCAATATGATTTCAACAAATTCTTTTCCGAACAGTTCCACTTGGGATACTTTCTGTCTCGGTGTGGTTGACGGCATAAAAATCTTGCCGTGAATGCCGAGGTGTTTGCATGAAAACGCAACCCCCTGCGCATGGTTTCCCGCACTTGCGCATACAATTCCGTTTTCAGTCTGCTCTTTTGAGAGCTGCCTCATTTTATTATAAGCCCCTCTGAGCTTAAATGATCTGACCACCTGCAGGTCTTCTCTTTTCAAATAGATATTGCAGCCATACCTCTCAGAAAGTCTGTCATTCCTCTGCAAAGGCGTATGTATCACAACGTCCTTTACATTTTGGTGCGCTTTTAAAATGTCTTTTACCTGGATGAGAGAGTCTTCTTTAAGCAACGGTTTCATTTACAGAGTCCTTTCTTATTTAAATCCCTATTTAATATGCCATTATAACATGAATATTCAAATAATAAGACAATTATTTTAATTTTGTAAATAAAATTAAATGAACCGATACAAGAGAAAAAGATATTTTTGATCGCACAAACGTGTTATACTTAAACCAATTAGAACCAAAAGGAGCCAATTCATGAGTGTAATTGAACAAACTGATCCTTTTTATCAGCTGGCCGGCGAACATCACACCTTTTCAGAAGCGAAACGATTGGCCTCGCAATTTGCCTTATCTGATTTGCCGGTCTTCATAACAGGTGAAGTCGGAACCGGAAAAAAACAAATGGCCAGAGCGATCCATCATAAATCCCGCAGAAACAGCGAACTATTTATTACCGTTCACTGCAGCCAAAGCGAAGAGCGGCTCGAATATGAACTGTTCGGCGCTGAAGGCGCATTAAACAGGGCCCGCCGCGGAACATTATTCTTATATGAAATCGGAGACTTGCCGCTCTCGGTACAGGCCCGCCTTCTTTCCGAGCTGGATGCCGGGCTTTCCGCCCGCATCATTGCAAGCAGCACGGCGGATCTTGGTGATACCGGCGCAGAAAATACGTTCAGCCAAGATTTATTTTACAGGCTTCACGTGTTATGCCTTCCGCTCCCTGCTTTATCTGAACGAAAAAGCGATATACCGCTTCTTCTGCAGCATATGCTGACAGCCTCGGGGCAGCATGTTCATATCGATCCGTCCGTTTATCCGCTGTTTGAGCGGCACACCTTTAACGGCAACATCAGAGAACTTCAAAATGCGGCGTACTATATGGCCGCGGCAGCATCCGGCAGCACGATTTATCCCGATGATGTCCCGCTGTATATCAAAAACAGCCAGAAAGCGAAAACAACTAAGAAAAAAGAAAAACGGCTGACATTGATGGAGAAAGAAGAGTTTTTGTTTATTTTGGAATCAATTAAAGACTTAAATACAAAAGGCGAACCCGCCAGCAGACGGAGCATATCCGAATTAAGCGAAAACAGCACAATGACATTATCGCCCCAGCAGGTCAGAAACAGGCTTGATTACTTAGAAAAGATGAACTATGTGACAAAAGGCCGTGGACGCGCTGGAACAAAAATTACATTAGAAGGGTTGAGCTTTTTGCAGTCACTGCAAAAGCAAATCCTTTAAAAAGGAGGACATTTGATTGTTCACAATAAAAGAAGAAATCGCAAATGCCGTCACACACGGAATCGGTGTATTGCTGTCGATTCCGGCGCTTATTTTTCTCATTATCTTCGCGGTGAAATACGGCTCGCCGACAGACATCGTCAGCTTTTCAATCTTCGGCGCTTCAATGCTGCTGCTGTATCTCAGCTCGACTCTTTTGCACAGCATTCAGCATAAAAAAACGAAAGACATTCTTGAGATTGTGGATCATTCCGCGATATACGTATTAATAGCCGGAACATATACGCCATTTTTATTAGGACCCCTAAAAGGGGCGCTCGGTCTGACCCTTTTAATTATTGTTTGGTCGCTTGCCATCGGAGGCATCGTGTTTAAAATCTTTTTCGTGAAGCGGTTTATCATTTTTTCAACGCTTGTCTATTTAATGATGGGCTGGCTGATCATCGTCGCCATTAAACCGCTGTACGCTTCGCTGTCAGGCCCCGGTTTCGGCCTTCTTCTTTTCGGCGGCTTATTGTATTCCGCCGGCACAATATTTTATATTTGGAGAAAGGTTCCGTATCATCACGCCATTTGGCACAGTTTTGTTTTAGGCGGCAGCGCCTCGATGTTTTTCTGTATTTTATTTTATTGCGTCAAAGTCCCCTTTATCTGAAATAAAAAGCACAGCCTCTCTATAGAGGCTGTGCTTTTTTTATGCACGAAGCCGTTTCTGACCGGCCGGATAATAAGCGGGCTTTATATGTAATTCAATGTCAGCCGGTTTCAGCCGTTTCAGTAATCTGCCCCGCAGCAGCCGGTCTGTTCCCGAAGTGCTGACAGGCACAATCGGGAGATCGAAACGAAGGGCCAGTTCCTCCGGATTGATTTTGCCGTCTTCGGACAGAATCAGGCTTTGCCCTTTTTGCAGACGGACTTCTGCCTCCTGAAACACGGCATCCCGGCTGTCTCCGTCACAAATGACACCCATCAGCCGCAGCCAATTTCCGAGAAACGGCATCCGGAAAGCTTTCTCGCCAGCGATAAAACCAGCCGGCTCTTCAAGATGTCCCGCAAGCAGCAGAAGATCAGCCGGGCGTAATCTGGGATGCACATACAATACGGGGCCGTCCGGGATCGGCTGATCATGATGAATGCCGATTGCCGATCCCGACACGTCAATGCAGCCTCTCATAAAGGCTTTCGGCCGCTCATACACCAGCCTCATCTGTTTTTGAAAAGAAAGCCGCGGGTCAAGCTCTTTTTGATTGATATATTCCTGAATATTTTTCATGAACATAAATACAACGTACATCACAAGGCAGCCGTAACGAATCAATTCTTGTCCCCCTGCTTAAACTCAATTCTTTTTCTCGTATACAAGATACTCATAATCGTAAGGGTTTTTTTCATCTTTTACTCCCTGTTTGCGGGATGTCAATTCCCATTCAGCTTCATTAAATTCCGGAAAAAAACGGTCTCCTTCAAAGACATGGTGAATTTTTGTCATGTAGAGTCTGTCCGCATAAGGAAAGAGCGCACTGTACAGCTGGGCTCCGCCGATCACAAAGCATTCTTCATCCGCCGGGATCAGCTTGAGCACTTCCTCAGCCGAGTCGGCGGTAATACAGCCTGGGAATAAAGATTCGTCCCGTGAGGTTACAACGATGTTACGCCGGTTCGGAAGCGGGCGTCCGATTGATTCAAACGTTTTCCGCCCCATTACAATGGTGTGACCCGTCGTCACTTTTTTGAAATATGCGAGATCATCGGGAAGATGCCAAGGCAGATCGTTATCTTTTCCGATCAGCCGGTTTTCATCCATCGCAAAAATAAACGAAATCATACGCTGACAGCTCCTTTTATGTGCGGATGCGGGTCATAATCCTCAATGATAAAGTCTTCAAACGTAAAATCAAAAATAGAATCAACGTTTCGCGCAAACCGCAGTTTCGGCAGTGGACGGACATCCCTTGTCAGCTGCAAATTCACCTGCTCCACATGATTTTGGTAAATGTGGACGTCTCCGAATGTATGAACAAACTCACCCGGTTCAAGCCCCGTCACATGCGCGATCATCATTGTTAAAAGCGCATAAGACGCAATATTAAACGGCACGCCGAGAAAGACATCCGCTGAGCGCTGATAAAGCTGACACGACAGTTTTCCGTCCGCGACATAAAACTGAAACAGGCAGTGGCAAGGCGGAAGCGCCATATGATCAATTTCGCCGACATTCCAGGCGCTGACGATTAAACGTCTGGAATTCGGGTTTGTCTTGATGTCGTGAATCAGCCGGGAGATTTGATCAATGGTCTCGCCGTCCGCTCCGCGCCATGAACGCCATTGAGAACCGTAAACCGGTCCGAGTTCTCCGTTTTCATCCGCCCATTCGTTCCAGATGCGGACTCCGTTTTCCTGAAGGTAGCGGACATTCGTATCTCCATTTAAAAACCAAAGCAGTTCATGCGCGATGGATTTAAAATGGAGCTTTTTCGTCGTAAGCATCGGGAAACCTTCCTGAAGGTTAAACCGCATTTGGTAGCCGAACGTGCTGATCGTACCCGTTCCCGTACGGTCTCCTTTTTTTTCTCCGTTTTCTAACACATGACGGCACAAATCTTTATATTGTTTCATTTTTTTCATCCTTTTAATGTAGTCTTTTAGTAGTGTAACACAATAAAAAATCATTTCTGCAAAATTTCTCAGAAATGATTTTTTTATTTCTTCTCGCTATTACACGCTCATCCAGTCAGGCGGCGTATTGCGGTCCCAGTAAATGCTGCCGAGCTCATGATGTGATTGAAATCCGTCTTCAGCGGTATGGTAATGAAAATTAAACCAGTAGCCGTCTTGCGGAGGATGATCCCGGCGGACGTGGAACCTTAAAAGATCTTCACCCGTAAGCCTGTTATACACATGAAAAATTTTTTCAGTTTTTCCGGCCGACGGTTTGCTGGAAATAACCACATCCTGATACGCTTCATCATCTTGAAACTTGGCTAAATGTCCTGTGATCACATCTTCGATTTTCGGCAGAATTTCACTTCTGTAGTCCTCTTCAATGACCGGAGAAATTTTGCTGCCGAATTTTAAAAATGATTGATTTTCAGCATCACCGAGAAGCTGCTGCTGATACGATTGAAACAGTAATTCAGGCTCCCGCCCTGCCTTCTCTTCTCCCGGGAGGGCGTGTTCATCATAAAAAGCGGTGTAATCATTCTGCTCAAGACTGCTCGACTGTCCTGAAGGCTTGTCTGTCATCAAAGCAGCCGGAGGAGACACGAGTCCGAACGTTACAATGGTAAACAGAACCACAAGGGTCTTTTTCATCCACAATTTCATGACAGATTGTTCCCCTCTGTTTTATTGTCCTCTTTTCCTTTATTTTAGCATAGATGAAAGCGCGGCGTCATGTCCGGCAGCGTATTATCATGCAATATGGGAAATTGGTAACTGTGACTGAGCGGATAAACCGCTTACAATAAGAAGGAGAAAAAGGAGGGGATGAGATGATTAACGCTTTATTTGCGACTGTATCACTTCTCACGCTGCTTTATTTTGTCGTTATGGAAATCACTGATTAACGAAAAAGAAGCCCATGATATCATGAGCTCACATGGATGACACCGAAGTGGAAAAGCGCCGTCTTTCTTTTCAGCACCTTGAAGCCGTATCGTTCAAACCGCGGGCTTTTCCAATGGTCTTTAAGCACTACGCATTTTTTCGCCGCCCGGACGGCTTGCGTGATGCACTCTTCGTTAAAACCCTCTTCTGCCAGCGCGCGGAGTGGTGCAATGCCGTCTGACGTTTCAACAGGTTCGTGAAACATCGGGTCAAAATAAATGACATCTACCGATGAATCAGGAAGCTCCCGCAAATAATCGGCGCAGTCGGCATGTTTGACCTGAATGCGTTTCATGGCGGTTTGGAGCTGCTCCATTCCGGTTTCCCACGTTTGAAGTCCTGTTTCAACAAGCAATGAGACAAGCTTGTTTTTCTCCAGGCCGATGACTTGTCCGCTTTTTCCGACTGCCAGGCTTGCCAAAATCGCATCGGATGCCAGGCCGAGCGTACAATCTAAAAAGGAACCCCCTTCGCGTAATCCGGCTGCTTTTAACAACGGCTCGGCTTCCCCTCTCAAAAACCGCTTTGCGCGGAACATCGCTGTATTCGGGTGAAAAAAGAACTTCTCCCCTTGCTTCGTGTAAAGTTCGAACCGTTCCTTTCCGATGACTAAAAGATCGCTAGCCGCTCGTTCCAGCATTTTTTCAATGGGCTGTTTATTGCGGCTGCAGTAAGTGTCACCCAGCTTGACACTGAGCGACTGCGCTGTGTGTATCGTATATTCGCTTGGTCGGTAACTCGTTGTGATCATTTTTTTCCCCAAAAAGAAAATGCCCGGAATTCGGGCATTTCAGCAGTGCGCATCGAAGGCATCCGTCAGATTTTTCATAATTTCCTCCATGTCATGCCCTTCGATTTCGTGACGGGGAATAAAATGAACGACCTCTTTTCCTTTTAACAGCGCCATTGATGGCGAGGAAGGTTCCTGCCCTGTAAAGTATTCACGCATTTTTGCAGTTGCGTCTTTATCTTGACCGGCAAATACGGTAACCGTATGATCAGGCGCTTTTTCATGCTGTAAAACAGCCTGAGTCGCAGCCGGACGGGCAAGACCGGCTGCACAGCCGCACACGGAGTTGACAACGACCAATGTCGTGCCCTCTGCCTGTTCCATAAAGCTTTCTACTTCTTCAGCAGTCGTTAATTCCTGAAAACCCGCACCCGTCAGCTCACGGCGCATCGGCACGACCAGCTGGCGCATATATTCTTCATAAGCCATTGACATAAAAAAGCCCCCTCTAAAATCCTTATATGAAGTCAAGGATACTATAGAGGGGGCCGGAATTCAATTGTTCAGGCCTCTGTTTTATATTTTCATGATTCCGCCCGTATTGGCGCTTGTTACGAGTTTGGAATACCGGGCTAGATATCCTGTTTTCACTTTCGGCTCGAAGCCTTTCCATTCGGCCTTGCGTTTTTCCCATTCTTCTTCAGGCACTTGTACGTCCAAAATCCGTTTTTCTATATCAACGATGACATGGTCGCCGTTTTCTACGAATGCGAGCGGGCCGCCTTCAGCCGCTTCAGGCGATACGTGCCCGATTGAAAGGCCCCGGGACGCTCCTGAAAAACGGCCGTCTGTAATAAGCGCCACTTTCGGGCCAAGCCCCATTCCGACAATCTGAGACGTCGGAGCAAGCATCTCCGGCATGCCCGGGCCGCCCTTTGGCCCTTCATAACGGATAATGACAACATCTCCTTCTTTTACTTTGCGGTTTATAATACCTTCAAGCGCGGCATCCTGGGAATCAAAGACGACAGCGGGACCTTCATGTCTTGTAATCCCGTCCTGTACGCCGCCTGTTTTGATAATGGCGCCGTCCGGAGCCAGATTCCCAAACAGGACGGCCAAACCGCCTTTTTCGGTAAACGGATTGTCAAGCGGATGAATCACGTCATAATCCTTTACTTCATGACCCGCAATGGTTTCTCCGAGTGTGCGGCCTGTTACAGTAAGCGCGTCAAGATGAAGCGCCCCTTCTTTTTTCGCCAGTTCATTAAGGGCCGCTGAGACTCCGCCCGCTTCGTGCAGATCTTCAATGAAGACGTCCGAGGCCGGCGCCAATTTCGATAAGTGAGGCACTCGTTCAGCCACTTCGTTAATGCGTTCTAAAGAGTACTCAACCCCAGCTTCATTGGCAAGCGCAAGCGTATGAAGCACTGTGTTGGTTGAGCCGCCGAGAGCCATGTCTAACGCAAATGCATTGTCAATCGCTTTTTCGGTGACGATATCGCGCGGCTTAATGTCTTTTTTGATGGTCTCCATCAATTGGGCCGCTGATTTTCTCACAAACTCTCTTCTCTCCGGTGAAGTTGCTAGAATTGTTCCATTGCCCGGAAGCGCCAGACCGAGCGCTTCAGACAGACAGTTCATGGAGTTTGCCGTAAACATGCCCGAACAAGATCCGCACGTCGGGCAGCCGAACTGTTCCAGCTCCTGCAGGTCGCTTTCACCGATTTTCCCGGCTTGATATGCGCCGACGCCTTCAAATACTGAAGAAAGCGAAATTTTGCGGCCGTCGCTTGTGCGGCCGGCTGCCATCGGCCCCCCGCTGACAAAAATGGTCGGAATATTAATCCGCATAGCCGCCATCAGCATACCCGGCGTAATTTTGTCGCAGTTCGGAATGCAGACCATTCCGTCAAACCAGTGCGCCGAGACGACCGTTTCAACTGAATCGGCAATGATTTCGCGGCTCGGCAGCGAATATCTCATCCCGATATGCCCCATCGCGATTCCGTCATCTACTCCGATCGTGTTAAATTCAAAAGGCACACCGCCCGCTTCCCTGATTGCTTCTTTTACGATTTTTCCAAATTCCTGCAGGTGAACATGCCCGGGAACGATATCGATGTATGAATTACAGACCGCGATAAACGGCTTGCCGAAGTCTTCTTCTTTTACGCCGGCAGCGCGAAGAAGGCTGCGGTGCGGCGCTCTGTCAATTCCCTGTGTGATCATGTTGCTGCGTAATTCTGCCATGGTGATCCCCCTACTGTTTTTAGACTGTGCACTATTTTTAAAATTTTCAGTTTATTTAAGGGCGCGTTCTGCAAATTACCTGTTTACAGTGTCTTTGCCCTGTCTCGCTTTTCTACTCTTTCTGTATTTCGATAAAAACCCTCCAACAATTAATATTGTACTTACTATATAGAGTTTTGAATCATTTTTCAACAATATTCTAAATAATTTTTATAAAAAGTGAATTCAAATAAAAAAGGTGCATGGCGCACCTTTTTGTTATAACTGTTCTTTTTTTCTGCTTTCAGTCATCTGTTTCCAGACTGAACCTTTCGCCTCTTCTCCGTGCTCAATCCGTTCAATCGCCATTTTGACTTGCAGGCTGACTTCGAATTCCGGATCGTCTTCCGCCGCTTTTAATGCTTCCAGCGCGCTTTCATCGCCGACTTCATATAAAAACATGGCCGCGCGCCAGCGCACGAGCTTGCTTGAGTCACTGAGCGATTTCATCATGGCCGGGATGGCGCTCGTATCGCCGAGATCCGACAGACAGTCACCTGCCGTCCTTCTGACCGTCACCGTTTTGTCTTCAAGCGCTTTGTATAACAGCGGAAGCACAGACGGCTTTTCGATCATTCCCAAATAAACGACGGCTTGTCTTCTGATCGAAGTCTTCGGATCATGCAGCGCCTTTTCCAATACTAGTAAATCGTCTTCATCCGGATCCATTTGCTCAAGATGGGCATAGCGCTGTTTCCAGTCTTCGTCATCGAGCATTTCCAAAGTCACTTTATAAGCTTTCCGCTGCACTGCCGGTTTGGCCTCACCCTTTTGCTGTGCGGCTGCTTCTGTCAGGCGTTTGAGCCGCTCATCACTGTAGGCGGCCTGAAGCTCTTCTGTGACATCGTGTCCGATTTCGGTAAAATCCCCGAAGCGCACGCCTTGTTCTTTCCAAGCCCGCTCAAATACAACATTTGAAGCTTCGGAACGCAGCTTTAAAATGGCTTCTTGGAAACGTTCCGGAAGGCCGAAGCGTTCTTCACGTTCGCCGTCCGTCAATTTGACCTGCATCGGGATTCCGCTGAACATTTGTACGAAAACCTTCACTTCACCGAACGATTCCTGTTCAGAACGGCTCTCAGACTGCTCCGTATGTTCCATTCCGAAAGCGGAACGGACCTGAGGCAGAATTTCCTTCCAGTCAAAACGTGCGTTTCTCTCCACAGCCAGGAAATCGGCAACGTGATAAACGCCCTTTACTCCTTCAATGTTTAAAATATCACGTACGACAACCGGAGCATCATCTGCCTGACCGGGCTTGTAATTGTTGCTTTTCCCTGCCGGAAGCTCTTCAGTCAAAATCACTTTCATCGTGTTCGGACTCGGCGTCGGTTCTATTGATTTAATCTTCATATTGGTCCTCCTATGCACAATCTGACACTTATTCTAACATAGTCGGCACAAGCGTTCTATTGCGCCGCTTAGCTTTTGCAAATGCCGGCCTCTTTTTGGATACGGGCGGCAAACTGCAAAAGAAATTGATGTCGCTCCTCTGCTAAACCGGTCCCCGCTTTTGTATTCATTAAGCCTTTAAGCAT
Organism: Bacillus sp. FSL K6-2865; assembly: GCF_040311405.1. Lineage (NCBI taxonomy): Bacteria > Bacillati > Bacillota > Bacilli > Caryophanales > Bacillaceae > Bacillus > Bacillus sp. FSL K6-2865. The sequence continues at coordinate 2,299,166 of NZ_CP152036.1, forward strand.
GATTAATTTATCCTCTATATGGGCCAGCACACTTGATTGAGTTCCGTACATCGGGTGACCCTTCGCCCCGGCAAACATAAAAGCCCTGCCGATGCCCGCTGCGCCGATCGCATCAAGCATATCTGCATCCTGAACAACTTTCCCCTCCAATGAAAGCGGCCGCTTTATCAGCAGTTCCCTGTGTCTGAATGACATTCTCGTGATAATATCCGCGATCTCCTGAATGGAGCCATCCGCAATGTTGAAAGCAGCCAGCCGTTCTGTCACTTCGCCTGCCGTCAGCCTTTCGCTTTTTTCGAGCTTGGCGTCAATCAGATCATGAACCAGCGCGGCCGTCTCAGTGATAAATAAGTCGGCGCCTTCTTCTTTTGCCATATAAACAGAAAGTTTTGCGACCCGGGAAATATGAAGCCAGTCATGGCCCGTTCGTTCATTGATAAGCTTTTCTCTGACCCAATTCCTGACGCTTTCCAGCTGCTCTTTTTCGTTCACCGTATCACCTCTTATCGGGCCAAAAGCCTCTGCACCGTATCTTCCAGCTCTTTTGGGTTGACGTTCGGTGAAAAACGCCCGGTGACTTCACCGTTTCGGTCCACGATAAACTTAGTGAAATTCCATTTGACCGCTTTTGTGCCGAGCATCCCCTTCGCCTTTTCCGTCAGATATGTGAAGAGAGGATGAGCGTCTGCTCCATTGACATCAACTTTCGCAAACATAGGGAATGTGACTCCGTAGTTTTTCACACAGAACTCTTGAATTTCCGCTTCGTTTCCAGGTTCTTGGTTCATGAATTGGTTGCAGGGAAATCCCAAAATTTCAAGACCTTCCTCCCGATATGTATCATAGAGCTCCTGAAGCTGCTTGAGCTGGGATGTGAACCCGCATTTGCTTGCTGTATTCACAATGATCATCACCTTGCCTCTGTAAGCCGATAGCGTCATGTCTTCGCCTGTTATGGTCCGTACGTTTATATCGTAAATTGTCATCTGCGGCCCTCCTTTTTACATTCTTCATTTATTTTACCTGTTTTACACTGCAAAACAAACGGCAACCGCTTTTTCCTTCCACTTAACGGAAAACGTTTTTTTCGAGGAACCAAACGGCTCTTTACTCGTCATAATAAAGAGCCGCTCCGAATTTATGTCCATTTGCCGCTTTTATCCCTGTCATTATGCGTTAAATGCGGTTTATTACGCCGGGATGGATTGAAAAATGGCTTAAAAATTTCTATAATGAAGAAAATTAACGGGGAATAACGGAGGTGGCATGTTGCCTATTAATATACCAAATCACCTGCCCGCTAAGCAGGTGCTTGAAAGTGAACACATCTTTGTAATGGATGAAAGCCGGGCTTTTCATCAGGATATCCGGCCGCAGAAGATCGTGATTTTAAATCTGATGCCGAAAAAAATCCAAACGGAAACCCAGCTCCTCAGGATGCTTGGGAATTCACCTTTACAAGTTCACTTTACGTTCTTAATTCCGAGCACACATACTCCAAAAAATACGGCCAGGCAGCATCTGGATGAATTTTATACGGATTTTTCCAGCATCCGCCACAAACGGTTTGACGGAATGATTATTACCGGGGCTCCGATTGAGCACCTGCCGTTTGAAGATGTTTCTTACTGGGAAGAATTGAAGGAAATCATGGAATGGAGCAAAACGAATGTCACTTCAACCCTCCATATCTGCTGGGGCGCTCAAGCCGGTTTATACTATCATTACGGCATTGAGAAAGTGGAGCTGCCGAAAAAAATCTTCGGTGTGTTTGAGCATACCGTTCTTAAAAAACATGAGAGATTGGTAAGAGGATTTGACGAGCTATACTATGTGCCCCACTCACGGCATACAGATATTAATACGGAGCAGCTGCAATCGGCTTCGGATCTGGATGTGCTCAGCGTTTCAGAGGAAGCGGGGGTCTGTTTAATCGTTTCAAAAGACGAAAAACAGATTTTCTTAACGGGTCATCCGGAATATGATACCGATACGCTACTTCAGGAGTATGAGAGAGACATAGAGAGAAATCTTTCAAACGTAGAAGCTCCTAAGCACTATTTTGCGCCCGGCGGGAAAGAACCTGTTAACCGCTGGAAAGCTCATGCAACGTTATTGTTTATGAATTGGCTGAATTATTACGTATATCAGGAAACCCCGTATGAATGGGATTAATTTTTGTTTTGAGTGATACGGTGACAAAAATATGATAAAATACTCTTGATTCAGTATGCGTATAACAAAACTTTAAAATAATGGAACATATCAATTAAATTTAGTTTAAATATGTTGCCGCGCTTATTATAAAATGATGCACTTGTGTTATGTTTATCTATAGACAATAACTCCTTACGATGCATGAAGCTTGCTTGTTGTTGATTACATTGAGGTGAATTTACTTGAATACCAATAAAAAAGTATTAATTTTGACTGCAAATTACGGAAACGGGCATGTTCAAGTGGCCAAAACGCTCTACGAACAATGTCTGCGTCTCGGCTTAGATGTGACGGTTTCCAATTTGTATCAAGAGTCAAATCCGATTGTTTCAGAGGTTACTCAATACCTTTATTTAAAAAGCTTCTCAATCGGGAAACAGTTTTATCGTTTGTTTTATTACGGAGTTGACAAAATCTATAATAAACGCAAATTCAATATTTATTTTAAAATGGGAAATAAACGTTTAGGCCAGCTCGTCGAAGAGCATAAGCCGGACATTATTATCAATACATTTCCGATGATTGTCGTACCGGAATACAGACGGAGAACCGGAAAAGTGATCCCGACGTTCAACGTTATGACCGATTTCTGCCTTCACAAAATCTGGGTTCATGAAAATGTTGATAAATATTATGTCGCCACAGATTACGTGAAGGAAAAACTGATTGAAATCGGCACTCACCCGAACAACGTAAAGATCACGGGCATTCCCATCAGGCCTCAATTCGAGGAATCGATGCCGAAAGAGCCGATTTATAAAAAATACAATCTCTCTCCCGACAAAAAAGTTCTTCTTATTATGGCGGGAGCGCATGGTGTGCTGAAAAACGTAAAAGAACTGTGCGAAAATCTCGTTCATGACGATCAGGTGCAGGTTGTGGTGGTATGCGGCAAAAACAGCTCGCTGAAAGAATCCCTCAGCAGCTTGGAAGGTGACAATGCCGACCGGCTGAAAGTCCTGGGCTATGTAGAAAGAATTGACGAGCTGTTCCGTATTACGGACTGTATGATCACGAAACCGGGCGGCATCACACTGACGGAAGCGACGGCGATCGGAGTACCCGTTATTTTGTACAAACCGGTTCCTGGACAGGAAAAAGAAAATGCCATTTTCTTTGAAGATCGCGGTGCGGCTGTCGTGGTCAACCGCCACGAAGAAATTTTAGAGTCTGTCACCTCCCTTCTCGCGGATGAGGAGAAGCTGAACCGGATGAAGGACAATATTAAAAGCCTGCACCTCCCTAACTCCTCTGAAGTCATTTTGCAGGACATTATAAAAGAATCTGAAATGATGGCCGAAAAGGCGAATATGGCATTATCGTAAAAGAAAAGCACACGAATCGTTCGTGTGCTTTTTGTTTTTTTCCGGTTAAGCTTTGTGACTGGAAAAATAAAGATAAAAAATAGGGAGCGGCCGCTTGACGTCCGCTCCCATATGGTGTATAGTTGAACCATCATTTAACAACGTTTACATACGTACGGTTGGATGATGACAAAATTTTTTTTAGCACGAAGGTGCTACAGTACTAGGAGGAATTAAGCAATATGCAAAACGGTAAAGTAAAATGGTTCAATAACGAAAAAGGATTCGGCTTCATCGAAGTTGAAGGCGGAGACGACGTATTTGTTCACTTCACTGCTATCGAAGGAGAAGGATACAAATCATTAGAAGAAGGACAAGAAGTTTCTTTTGAAATTGTCGAAGGTAATCGTGGACCTCAAGCTTCTAATGTTGTAAAACTCTAAACTCAATACATGTTGATCAGATGACAAATAGAGGAGAGGCGTATGCCTCTCCTATTTGATTGCCGTCTGAATCTCAATTGCGACAAGATTCTGCTTGCAGCGCTGCTCAATTTCTTCAATTTGTTTCTCCATTGACGGCATTCCTTTTTTTGCCATTTCCGCTAAACTTCCCAAATCACCGTATATTTCTTTAAATGTCTGCTGAAGGATTGTTTTTAAATCTTTATCATTCACGGCTGGTTTTTCCCTTCTCTCCCAAGATACCCTGAATAATAGTAAATAAGCCCTAATTAATCAGGTTCAATAGTTATATCGGCTTATTTTCTATATTTTTTTCTATTTTCCGTACATATTTCTAAAAAAAATCTCCAAACTATTTGCGGAGGTGTTTTTTAATGGACTCTGAATTTTTCCCAAACGGACTGACGGATAAACGCCAGCTTGAATTAGCGGTGGAAACGGCCCAGAAAACAACGGGAGCGGCTACCCGGGGCCAAAATTCAACTTTGGTGGAATCTGCTTACCAGGCGATTCAGGATGCCAGAACAATGTCACAATCCAGTGAACTGCAAGCTCTCGACCAGGATTTTCTGCAAAAGCAGCGAATGCTTCTCGACGATTGCCAGCATCAGCTCGATGAATTCGAAAAATAAAACCGCAGAAGCTGCGGTTTTATTTTTTATTGATTTGTCAGCACCTTGCCGTAGGCTTTCAGCTTCTCCCCCACTGTGCATTGGTTGATGCAGAAAGAATGAGCGTGCGTTTTTCCAAACTCTTTGCGGAAATGCTTTTTTACGAAACAGTCTTTGCAATATTCATCCTGAAGCTCTGTCAATTCTTTATAAATGCTTTTTTTATCCAATATCAGTCATCTCCGTTACCTTCTAATGTTATGCGGCTTTCAATCTGCCGGTCCGAGAGAATTTTTCTGGCAAGGTCATCCGCTTCTTGATTTTCCTTTCGGTTTACGGCTTCATATGTCGGTGTCAGCTTTAAGGATTCGAGCAGCGCTTCAATTTTATCCAGCCATTCGTTTTGCGTTTCATCATAACACGGCCAGCTGCCGTCAAGCTGATGCAAAACGACGAGGGAATCCCCTCTTATCGTGATTGAATTTCTGCTTGCGCCAAGTTCCTGCACTTCCTTAAGCGCTTCGTATAAAGCGGCATATTCCGCCTCATTGTTCGTCTGAAGCGTTAAGCTTTTGTTTTTTCGTATGCGGTGCCGCTTGCCGCCGAGAGAATAATACACGACAATTCCGAGTCCGGCGCGTCCGCTTGTTTTGTCAAAGCCGCCGTCGAAATACACTGTAATGTCGTCAGGTTCGTGCGCAAGCTCTTCAGTAAGCTTTTCTAATTCTTTAAGCGTCCAGCTCGCGCCTTTTTCATCCTCAAAATGAATGTCTTTTATATAAGGAAAGCGGCTGACTTCTCTTGCAAGCATGCGCGCTTTCGGAACGGTCAGCCAATCGTCGGAAAAAAACGCGACAGGGCCTGTTCCTTTTGCTTCTATTTCGATATACGGCTTAAGATTCATTGAAATCACCTTACCATTCATTAGTTGACGGGCGTGTGCTATAATCAAACCATTCTCAAATTGAAAGGAAGTCAGCAGGTTTTGTTTAACGATGTGTTATGGATATTATTTGCGGTCATTCATTTTATCATTGTTCTTCTGTTTTATAAAGGATTTGGCAAAACGGGCCTATTCGTATGGATCGGTTTCGCCACGGTGTGCGCCAACTTGCAGGTTGTCAAAACAGTCGAGCTGTTCGGGCTTACGGCGACACTGGGAAATATCATGTACGGCACCGTTTTCTTCGCAACGGATGTGCTGAATGAAAAATACGGTCCCAAGGAAGCGCGCAAAGCCGTCTGGCTCGGGTTTTCCACTCTGCTCGCTTTGACATGCGCCATGCAGGGGGCTCTTTTATATAAACCGGCTGCGTCAGATATCGCACAGCCTGCCCTTGAGACGATTTTCGGTTTTCTGCCGCGTGTTGCGCTCGGGAGCCTCTTGGCTTTTATTTTCAGCCAAACGATAGATGTTTATGTATATTCAGCCATTCGGAGAATCTTTCCTTCAGACAGGCTTCTCTGGCTCAGAAACAGCGGAAGCACGGCGCTCAGCCAGCTGCTGGATACATTTATCTTCACTGCCGTGGCCTTTATCGGCGTTTATTCCGCGGGCGTATGGTTCAGCATCTTCATTTCAACTTACCTGATTAAATTTGCGGTATCACTCATTTCTGTCCCTTATGCGTATATGGCAAAACGAATGACACCGAAGGGAGAGTGACGGATGATGCCCGCTGAAATTTACGTGGACGGTGCAAGCGCCGGAAACCCGGGCCCGTCCGGTATCGGTATTTTTATTAAACATGATGGGAAAACAGAATCTTTCTCAATTCCGATCGGCGACCATTCAAATCAGGAAGCTGAATTTCTCGCTTTAATTGAAGGAATGAAGCTGTGTGCCGCCCGCGGATTTGAGTCCGTGTCATTCCGGACGGATTCGGATATCGTGGAGCGGGCCGCAGATCTTGAAGCGGTTAAAAACAAGGCTTTCCAGCCGTTTGTGGACGAAATCATCCGCTTAAAGGCCGGATTTCCATTGTTTTTCATTAAGTGGATTCCCGGCAGACAAAACCAAACAGCCGATCAGCTCGCAAAAAAAGCGATTCGGCTGAATAAATAACCGGAATGAAATTGCGTCTCACTGTTCATCCTACAAATGAGGTGAACAGCTATGAGAAAAGAAAATAAAGGCCGGCTGACCGGGGGCGTGAATCCTCAGGGAAATATGGAAGGAAATGCGCATAAAGACCCGAAATCAGCCCTTGAAAACAACGCAAAAAAAAGCAATACAAAACGCTAGAGGGATCAGCTGATCTCTCTGGCGTTCAGCTTTTCGAGCATCCTTTCAATTCCTTTTATCTGATGACGTCTGAGCATTAATGCCGCCTCTTCCATCTTTAATGAAAAAAGCGCTTCTTCAAGCGTACAGACTAACGGCACCTCGCAATGTATTTCAGCAAGCTGCCTTGACAGCTCCAATTCTTTCAAGCTTTGCTGAATTTTCGTTTGCTGGCCCTTCGGCAAGAGAGCGAGGCTTTCTAATAAGCGGTCTATGTTTTGATATTCACGGATCAGCTTGTACGCCGTTTTTTCCCCGATCCCTTTAACGCCGGGATAGTTATCGCTCGTGTCTCCCATCAGCGCCTTAATGTCAATCAGCGCTTTTGGCGGAACTCCCGTTTCTTCTCTGAATATCTCATCTGTATATACCTTATAATTGCCGATACCCTTTTGCAGCAGCGCTACTTGAACTTGATGATTCAGCAATTGAAGCAGATCTTTATCACCCGTTACAATCGTAATTTCCGCTTCCCCGGAAAATAGGGCAGAAAGCGTACCGATACAGTCATCCGCCTCATAGCCTTTTATGCCGATGTTTAAAAAACCGAGCTCTCGCGCTGCTTCTTTCGCTAGATCAAATTGCGGAATCAGCTCTAGCGGCGGTTCGCTTCTGTTGGCCTTATAATCTTGAAACAAATCATTGCGGTACGTTTTGCTTCCCATATCCCAGCAGCAGACGACATGTGTGGGCTGAAACGTATCAACAGCCGTAATAAGATGCTTTAAAAAACCGTTGACTCCGTTTGTGGGAATTCCGTTTTCATTTATCATAAAATTGCGATGAACGGCCGTCGCGAAAAACGAGCGGAACAAAAGCGCCATGCCGTCAACGAGCAGTAATTTGTTATTCATATATCGAAACTCCTTTTTTATTCAATGTTCCTATTTTACCAAAGAAGGCGGTAAAAAAACAGCATCCCCCCATTTGGAAGATGCTGCCGTCACGTTACTCACCGTGTCTTTTATTGCTTGCCATCAGCTTTTCAGCTTCACGGCCGGCATAAGAATCAAATTTCTGTCCGAAGCCGTTTTTCTTTTTGGCATTGTTATTCTGCTGAGCATTTCTGTTTCCCAGTTTTGTTCTGCCCATGGTCATATCCCCCTTTAGAGAAGATACGGATAGTATGTACAGCAAGCGCTGATGACACACGCGGCAGGTTCATCCATTACTGTCTGCTGACGAATTCTTTCACCATCTCTTCACTTACGAATCGTCTTTGCGGCACGATGCCCTTTTTCGCCAGCTGGTTCATTTTTGCAGTGATGCCATTGATGGCATCTGTCGTGAACGGTTTATTCTGTCTGCATTTTACAATGGCTTCTTCAATGGCCTGTTCACGCTCATAGTCAAGCTGTACAAATGTTTTGACGTGCTGATGCTGTTTTGCGGAATGTGCTGAAATTGCTTTATGGACTTCTGACATAAAAGGTTTCATCTCGCTTTTTTTCATTTTAGTCTACCACGACTGTTATCTGCCCGCCAACCGGATTTTTAAATTTTCAGCATTTCATCTTTCTTTTTCCATGCTTTTTCGGCTTCGTAAAGGTGTTCAATTTCCCTTGCACTCGTATTTTCCGCGAGACCTTGTAAATAAGTGTCCCGCTGCTCGCGGATCTGGGACAGGCTTTTATCCGCCATGTTTTCTTGCAGACGGCGCACCTGCTCAGCATATCGCTCTGAAAGGCTTTCTTTCTCCTGCTCAAGCCACTTTTCTGTCACTTTTTGCAGGCTCAGCCTGAGCCCTTCTACAAACGCTGCTTTTCCGTTCTGTTCAAAAAACTGCTTCGGTGATTTAACTTCCTTTACGTGATGTGAGAATGCCGAGACGTCAATGACCGGAGCGACCTCTTTCAGCTGAACGGCAAATTCGTTTTCACCGCTCACATAAATGGAGAAATCTCCGTCTTCCATAAGCTTCTTCTGACAGTTTTCCATCCATTCCTCAGTCATATGGCGCTCAATAAAACCGGTCATCCGGATATCGAGCGTTTTCAGCTCTTGAATATATTCAAAACGGAATTCCTTGATCGCTTCATTCAGCGCCGCTGATATATTTTGTTTCCAATCACCGTTTTGAAGACCCGGATGGAAGGCGGTTTTCAGCATATCATTCGCATAAAACGTCAGGCGGTGTTTAATGTGATAGAGCTGTTCTTCCGTATCTTTCATCACTTTTCGAATGATGACCTCAGACGTACGGCGCTTTGAAATGTCAGCGAGAGCTTTTTCATAGGAAGACTCCAGACGCTGTTTCTTTTTCTCTTTTTCTTCTGCCGACTGGTGAAGAGATTCGTGAAGCTGTTCCACCATATCGCACAATTTGTCCGCCTCTGTTTTCAGCTGGGCGCAGCTGGCCCTCATTACATCTTCCTCAATAAAGTGCTCAAGCCCGGTTCTTACTTCAGAGAACCTGTTATAAAAAGCTGCTTTTTTACCCGCAAGCTCTTCTTTACTTGAGACATGATATAATTTCGGCCGGTTAATTCCCTCTTTTGAGAGTTCTGAGCGGACATAGTCTTTGACGGTTTCCAGCTCGCTTTCGGTTTTGGCCAGATCGGCGGCGTTAATGACAAAAAACATTTTATCCATGCCGAATGATTCTTTGACGAGGCCGAGTTTCTTCAGAAAGGACCTGTCTCCTTTTGAAAAAGAATGCTGATAGTACGTCATATAAAAGAACGCGTCAGCATCTTTTATATATTGAAAGGCAAGCTCCGTATGGCGCTTGTTTATACTGCTTGCTCCCGGCGTATCAACAATGGTGATGCCTTTTTGCGTGAGAGGCGAATCATAATACACGGTGACTTCTTTTACGCAGCAGGCCGTTTTTTCTTCGGCTGCGTACGGTTTTAAACCTTCAACCGGCACCGTCAGTGTCAGCCTTTGACGGATCTGTTCTTCATACGCATCAAACGCCTGCAGCATCGTCTGAATCACCGGGATGAGTTCATCCGGAATTTTCCCCTTTTTAATGGCATAATTCCATCTCTCTTTCAGTGAACGCCCCTTTACGTCAGCGTCTTTCAGCTCAGTCAGCTGAAGCATTTCAGCATCCAGCTCCTCTTCCGTTTTAAAAACGATCTCCGCAGATTTATGCGGTTTGCCGTCTTGCGGTTTCGTTATTTTGTTGATCGTAGCCGTTGTGGGCGTCGGTGATGACGGAAGCACGTATTCACCGACCAGCGCATTTGCAAATGATGATTTACCGGAACTGAATCCGCCGAATAACGCCAAGGTAAACTGACGGTTTTCAAGCCGCTCAATCCTGCTTCGAAAGGCTTCTGCCTGTTTTCCTAATATGTTCGAGGATTCAAGAATCCCGGCAAGCTCATAGAACCGATCAGTCTGCTCTTTTATAGGGAGTTCCTTCATCGCATTTTTTTCGGGCTTGCTTACTTCATGCTGTACAGCCTCTTTTGGTTTCTCTTTTTGGACGGGCACTTTCGCAAGGCGTTTTTTTCGCGTATACCAGTCGCCGCTTCCCGTATCACAGGTCAATTCTTCTTCCCACAAAGCGCGGACGCGGGCTGCTTTTTCCAAGGCATTGCGTTCTTCTTTTGCCGATTGCGCGAGCTCATCCCTTATTTTCTTTTCTTTTTCGAGCCGGTTTTTCAAGTTCTCAATGAGCGGTCCGTTTTTTGTCTGAACATAAGCGGTCAGCTCCTCAATGAGTTCCGCTGTCTGTCTTTTGGCTTCCCTTCTGATCATTTCAGCGAGGTCTTTCGTATAAGTTAATACGTATTCAGATGAAAAGGCCGCTCCCTGCTTAAGGGCCTGAGCGGTGATATCATCAGAAAGCGGTGTGCGGTACGCCTGGATTTTCTTGATCAGTTCGTCCGAATCCGCTTCATACCGCTTGGCCGCTTTCGTAAATGTGTCGATAATGTGCCAATCCGCTTCCCCTTCCGTTCTTTTTTTAATATCGGCAAAAAATTCAGCATGCCTTCTTTCTTTTTCCGAAGCCGTTTTCGCTTTTGAAAAGAATAATCCGGTTTTAAATGAGGGCTGCTGTGATTCAATATAAGCAGATGCAAGCTCCCTCATCTCAAAGGGTGTCAGATTAGCGTTTTGCAATATGTTCTGCACGTCTTTTCTGATGTCTTTCTCTGCTGTTTCAGCCTGTTGAACGGCTTGTTTAAGCTCATCTTCAACAGAACGGACAAGTGCTTCTTGTTTGTCAAACTGCTCTCCGCTGCCGTTTTTATCTTCTTTTATGAGCATCTCTGTATGCTCTTTGACTAAGTGTGCAACTTTTCTCTCCGTTAAGGACCATAAATTTGTTTTTGCCTGCTGTTTCAGCTTCCACAGATGTTTTTTCAGCTGTTCCATGCCGTTTAAAGGATGGTCAGGCTCAGTGACAGACGTAAAGAAAAGCGATTCTTTCGGTATTCCCGCGCCTTCAAGCATGTCTTCCACCTGCCTGCGGTACTCTTCAAACTTCGTTTCAGTTTCATCATGCCTGTCAATTTGGTTGACGATCAGAAACAAATTCGGAATACGGTCTTTGATGGAGCTGAGAAACAGCATATTTTCTTCTGAATGAACGTGATTATAATGAACGACGTAAAATAAAGCGTCAGCCTGATGGAGAACCGAAGCGGCAGATAAAAAATGCGCTTCGTCCGTCGAATCAATTCCCGGTGTGTCAATGTAGGCCGCATAAGGCTCTGACTCCTTAAAGCCGGCATAGACTTCCACCGTTTCAATTTGCTCACCGTCTTTACAGAATTGCTGCACTTGTTCTTTATCGTAACTTCCTTTAATTTCTGCATAAGCCCCGTCCGTCGTATGAAGCACGACTTTATCTTCACCGTGCCGGATGACAACGAGGTTGGCGCTTGTGGGAATCGGGCTTGTCGGCAGTATGTCTTCACCGAGCAATGTGTTTAATAAAGAGGACTTTCCGGCCGAATAATGCCCGGTAAACGCGATATAAACCTCTTCATCAGCCGCTTTTTTCATAATGGCCGCGAGCTGATCGGCCCGTTTTTCATCCTGATGATCCAAAAATTGTGCGTATAAGGCACCCGTTCTGCTGAAAATCTCCCTGTTATGGCGTTCTTCTTCTGTCATGTGTCTTTACCCCTTTGTGTCTGTCGCATCAAATGACGTTTTTCATTTTTAGAAAGCTCTGAAAAAAACCTCTCCCCCATTTTACACAAGAATGGCTCACTTTTCTTCAGGAAACGCAAAAAAGCCGCCGATATCGGCAGCTGATAAAGAAAAAACATCCGCGGCAGGAAAAACCGCAGATGTTTAAGAAGACATCGATTTATTCGAAACTTTTTTCAATACGAAACCAATTAAAACACTGTATGTACAAACGGCTGCAAATAAAAATAACATTGTCATTTTCGGCACCACCTTGAATGAGAATCATTTTCATATTTATATCTTATCATGAGTGAGAATGATTTTCAATCTCTATTTTGCGGTGTTTTCTTCTAGCGCTTTCTCTTCGGCGCGAATCCTCACAGTGAGCATGCAGGCATTGAGAATCGAAAAGAGAAACAGTGTCCAATACGCTCCGTATAACAGCGGCAGAAAAATAAATTCTAAGATGACGACCGCGTAGTTCGGGTGCTTCATCCACCTGTACGGCCCCTTTCTGACAAGCTCCGCATCCGGCACGACAAGGATTTTCGTATTCCAATACCGCCCTAATGATAATAGCGCCCAATACCTGATCCCCTGTACAAATAAAATAATACATATAATGGCGGCCCACCTTGGAGAAAGCGTTTTTTGAAACGCCGCCACCTCAGCTGTAAGAGAGACAAAAAAGAGCACGTGCATCAGGACGAGAAAGGGATAATGTCCTTCTCCGTATTCGACTGCGCCTTGCTTTTTCACCTTTTGCTCATTGCGCCGGGCCACGATCATCTCCGCAATCCGCTGGGCTGCAAGCAGCATGATAAACAGCCAAAACATTAAGAAGCCCCCTTTTCCCAGCTGAACAGCAAAAGCTCAGACGAAAATCCCGGCCCGAGAGCGCCGATCAGCCCTTTTTCGTTTTCTTTCTGCCGTCCGCGGAGCAACTGTTCTTTTATCACATGAAAAATAGTTGCGGAAGACATGTTCCCGTGTTTTTGCAGCACCTTCCGAGATGCCGCAAGCTGACCGGAGTCCATTGAAAGACTCGTTAAATAGGCGTCAATGACCTTTTTCCCGCCTGGATGGGCAAGAAAGGTTTTAATGTCGTGAGGACTGACGCCATATTCAAATAAAAATTCATCAACATTGTCCTTCAGCCACTGTGAAACCAGGGTGGGAATGTCTCTTGAAAAGATGACTTGAAAACCGCTGTCGGTGAATTCCCAGCCCATCACATCTTCCGCATCCGGCATCATCACCGATTGAGTGGCGAATATCCGCGGAAGAAGCGGCTGTTTGACGTCGTTTCGGTTCGCCTTTTCTCCTCCGATTAGTACTGCGGCAATCCCGTCCGCAAACAGGGAGGTTCCGATTAAGTTGCTTTTTGACTTGTCGTTAGGCTGAAACGTTAAACTGCAGAGTTCAGCCGCGATGACAAGCACGTATGCTTCAGGATACGCGCGGCAGTATTCGTACGCCCTGGACAGGCCGGCCGCTCCGCCCGCGCATCCTAAACCCCAGATCGGTATCCGTTTTGTTTTCACAGAAAACGGTAGCTGATTCATCACTTTCGCTTCAATGCTGGGTGTTGAAAGCCCGGTGCTGGAAATAAAAAAGATCGCATCGACTTTTTCATATGGAAAGGGATTTGTTAAACAATCCGGGTTTGTTAAACAATCAAGTGCCGCATCCGCACTGTGCTTTACGGTTTCTTCCGTATACAGCCGGTTTTTTTCTGAAAAACCCCGTGCCGTTTTATACCATTCAATCGGCCGGACAAACTGCCTTGATTCAATTTCGCCGTTTTGAAAGGCTTTTAACAGCCGATCAATATCCTTAAATGAATCGGCAAACATCCCTCTCGCAAAATCCGCCGCCGTTTCTTGCGAGACATGATACTTCGGAATGCTCGTTCCGACAGATAACACATATGCCATGACCATCACCTCTTTACATAAAGGTTTCCGCTTTTTTCCTGAATGTATGCATAAGTTTGAATCGAGGATTTCACTGACCCGCCATTTTAATAGGAAATTGGCCCTTTTGAATAAGAAACTCTTCGACTATACTTAATCCATTCATAAAAAAAGGTTGTGATAGGAATGCTGAAGCCTGTCATTCTTAAAGGATCACTCGTTCAGTTAGAGCCGCTGGCGATTGATCACACTCAGGCACTCTGTGACGCTGGTTCAGAAAATAGGACGACTTACGCTTACACCCATGTTCCTGACGGAATCGAAGAAACAAAGCGTTATATTGAGCGCGCGCTTTCCGATTATGAAAAAGGACTTGCATTGCCATTTGCAGTACGGAGTCTTGAAACAGACCGAATCGTCGGAAGCACGCGGTTTATGGATGTGAAAGTGTTTACGCGGCCGGCGGACGCAGCTCCGGAAGTGTGTGAGATCGGCAGCACATGGTATGCCTCTGCCGTGCAGCGGACCGGTGTCAATACGGAATGTAAACTTCTGTTGCTGACCCATGCGTTTGACGTGTGGCAAGCTGTCAGGGTGACGCTGAAAACCGACGTTCGCAACCAACGCTCACGGACTGCGATTTTACGGATCGGAGCCCAATTTGAAGGGATCCGCCGCGCACACATTCCGGCTGTCGACGGCGGCCTCAGAGATACCGCCTACTACTCCATCCTTCGGGAGGAATGGCCTTATATCCGGCAAAACCTTTCTGGCCGGCTCAAAGCATAAAACTGAAAAACCTGCCGATATACGGCAGGTTTTTTTACATATTCGGATCATGGACGTATAAATTGAGATCGATCCGTCCGTCTGACGTGACCGCTACCCCCTCAGCTTCAAGAGACAGCTTCTGTACAGAAAACATCTCTTCGTCTCTCAATCCGATTTCGCCCTTTGCATTGATGACCCTATGCCAAGGAAGACGATGCTTTTTACTCATGGAGTGAAGAATCCTCACAACCTGTCTCGCTCCCCGCGGACTTCCCGCAAGATCGGCAATTTGACCATACGTCATCACTTTTCCTTCAGGAATCTGTTTGATAATGGCTACGGCCCGTTCCGTAAATGTCATGCAACTCCTCATTTCGCAAGAGCAGATGATTTTTGAGAAAATCAGCCACTTTCTGATCTTATATTTATAGATGATAATTGCTTCATCATCATACTTATTTCATCTCTGCGTTTAAATAGATTATCTGTTTGTTCACAAAAAATTAACAAAGATAAGCATGTACATATTTAACATAATATGTAATAATACAATTGTATTAAAAAGAAAAGGAGTGTTTACAATGAAAATGAAGAAAGCTTTAGCCGGCTCAGCCCTATCACTCGCTTTACTCTGTTCTGCCGCCCCTGCTTTTGCCGCAGGTCCTGCTGATACACCTTCTGCAGAAAGTAAAACGAAGGAAGTATCTGCTTTGGCGACGTTCATACTTAATGGTTCCGGACCTGATTATCCTACTTCAATTTACCGGAATGGAATCACCTATTATTTAGACAACATCACCTTCCATGGTGCTGATGGCACTTGGACAGCCGTCTACAAAAGCTGATTTTTCATGACGCGGAATGTTTGTTCTAAGCATCAACTAAAAATAATCCGTATGTTACCGTGCCGATAAGAGAATAAATGATTGCTAACATGTACCTAAGAAGTGTCAAAATTGAAAATTGTGACAGATTCTGAATTATCTCTTGCTCTACTTGTATCGGTATCTCCTGATTTTGCAACTTCTGGAGGATATGAACAATTGGTATCTAAAAGAAGTTTCTTTCCGGAACGGAATCTGGTATGGGAATGATGAGCACTGTTACTAATATGAAGGGGGCTTTGCCCCTTTTTCTAGTTTCACTGCCTTTTATAATTGATCCAACATATAGCACCTAGGTGCGTAATTTCATTTCACCCGATGATCATTATCAGTTGTACTGTTTTCTGCTTTTAGACGCAAAAACACATAATCTAAAATTCTCTCCTGCCATAGGTTTTTTGATCGGATCCTGCAGCACTTTAGTGAATCACATGTCTATCCAAAAGCCGAGCCTCAACTCTTTACGAAGAATCAATCCAGATCCTTCAGAACATTTCTATGGACGCTTGAGTTCCCCAGCTAATGTTAAGGTAACTCTATTCTTGATATATGCTGACGTAAACAAAAGGCCATGGAATGTTTTTCCTCCCCTCTTTAGTTATCAAACCTTCTTTTGGACGAGGGGCGCAGGACATCCCCGATCAGAAAAACACCTAAAATGAATAAAATTAAATGTAAGGGCAATAATTTTTCGTGAGCAAGTACACATAAAACCTCTTACTTGCTCTTTTATTTTTGATAAAACACAATCCAGGGTGATAACATGAGATTTGCTTGGGAAGAATTAATTATAATTGTATTCGGAATGATTTTACTGAGAATTTCAGGGAGAAAATCCATTGCACAAATGACCATTGCACAGACAATGGTCATGATTTCAATCGGTACGATTATCGTTCACCCCATTTTAGAAACCAGTTTATTGAAAACATTAATCGCTGCGTCTATCCTTTTTAGCGCTTTGATTTTAATGGAGTGGTTTCAAGTAAAAGTAAACTGGATTGAATCTTTTTTAACCGGAAAATCTAAATTCGTTATAGAAGACGGCCAACTCAATATAGAAAACTTAAAGAAGCTGAGGCTGACAGCAGATCAACTCGAAATGCGTTTAAGGCTTCTTGGCATTTCAAATATAAACACAATTAAATATGCCACTTTTAGAAGCTAATGGACAATTAGGTTACGAATTAAAAGATGACTGTAAGCCTTTAACCATCAAAGACCTTAAAAATGTGATCGATCCAAAATGTCTTAACAAAGAAGCTCAGCCTAAAAAGATGATCAAGCCAATCTATTCGAGGAAATCAAAAAACACGAGACTCAGCACAAGCCAAAAAATCTTGAATAATTTCGCTGATTAGTAAAGCCTTTTGTTATTCAAAACCGAAGCCGAATCAGACCGTTAACCGCGCCGATCATTTTTTACCGAAACCGGTTTACAAGAAACAAAAAAAGCATCTGAAGCAGATGCCTTTTTTCAATCGATATTGCGACGATGAAAAGAGTCGGCAACCCCCGTATTTTCCGAAGAGGTCCTTGTATGCGCCTGAATTTCAGCCGCCTATCCCTACCGCCGGCCTTAGCCATAATGTTAATCAGTTTGTTTTTATAAAATCATTGATTAATTGATCAGTCGTTAATATTGTGGCAAATTCATCATGCAACGTGGCCAGAGATATATTGTGAATAGTCTCTGCATCATAATATGTATCATTTTGGTCTCTCATCCCGAAGGCTGCTGTTGCATCTGAAATGAGGTATGTATCAAATCCTAAATTACCGCTCATTCTTGTAGTTGTTGAAACACAATGGGGCGTAGTCAAACCAGTTATTACGACAGTTGTTATATCATTTGATTTTAAGAGCTCTTCTAGATTAGTCCCGATAAAGCTGCTGTTTACTTTCTTGGTTATAATGACTTCTTTATCCATAGGTTTAACGATTTCCTTTATGGCAACCCCCTCATTTTTTGGATAAAATAAAGAACCAGGTTTATCAGAAATATGTTGTATGTATATGACTGTCCATCCTTTTTCTCTCCATAATTTCAGTATTTTGCTGATATTTTCTTCCGCCTTAACGTTATTTCGTTCTCCCCACTTTTTATCATCAAAGGCTTTTTGTACATCCACAATGATTAAAGCTTTTTTCTTTTCTGCCATCAGATAACCTCCTATATTGAAAATCCGTATTTATAACATTTTAAATAAAGATTTTACTTTTGTACAATTGATTAAGTTACTATCACATCTTCCCCGTTGGAAAAGCATTGAAATATCTAAAGTTCACCAGAAGCCGGCAATATTCAACTCTTTTTCTCTATATACTTATCAATATTCTGAAATAAGCCGCAACAGTGAATGAAAGGATTGCCCCTAACTACATTCACGCTCACAAAATATTAACAAAAAAACCCTTGGTTATTTTTGCATTGTATGTAATAATACAAGTGTATTAAAAAACAAAGGAGTGTTTAAAATGAAATTAAAAAAAGTTTTAACTGGTTCTGCCTTGTCTCTCGCTTTACTCGTTTCCGCTGCCCCTGCTTTTGCATCTAGCCCTGGTCATACAAATAGCGACTCAACTCAAACAAAAATTTCGACACAAGCGACCAAAGATTCTTTTACAATGGATTACCTTCATAGATGGGATATCCCAAATACAACTGTTAAGAATGGTGTTACATATTACCTTAAGAAAGTAGAGATAATCGAAGGGTTCTATCGCGCAACTTTTGAAGGATGGATTAATTAAAAGAAGGGGCTTTCCCTTCTTTTCACTCTCATTTGTAAGGATCCGTGCACAAGATACTCGTTCACGTACATATAGTCCGGGACGGTTTTTCGGCGAAATAAGGCGGATGCCTCATCACTCAATTTGTTTCTTTTCAAACAATGAAAATAATAAATGAAAGAGGATGCCTCACAAAAAGTTCAGCAAACTTTCGGAAGCATCCTCGATCTGGATAAAATAAGATGTTATTTTAAAGAAAAACAGATAACTAACCCTCTTGAACCCTTGTCACGTCAAGGGTTTTTTTCGTTTTAGGAATCATATTATAAATAATATTCAAAAGGACGGCGGTAAAGCTTCCGGCGACGATTCCGTTTGTGGTCAGCAGATTTAAGTAAGACGGCAGGTGCTTAAACATATCGGGAACGACGGTTACACCGAGTCCCAATCCGACCGAACACGCGACAATCAGAAGGTTTTCCTGCTTTTTAAAGTCAATTTGACTGAGCATTTTAATGCCGTAGGAGATGACCATGCCGAACATGGCCACCATCGCGCCTCCCAGTACCGAAGACGGGATGATGGTCGTGAAGGCTGCGATTTTCGGAAAAAGGCCGAAGAGCATTAAAAGTGCGCCCGTGACACCGATAACCGCGTTTTTCTTAATTCCTGTCAGCTGCACGAGGCCGACGTTTTGGGAATAAGCCGTGTACGGAAAAGCATTAAAAATGCCGCTGATGAATACCGCCAGGCCTTCCGCGCGGTAGCCTTTTGCTAAATCACGTTCAGACAGGCGCCGGTTTGTCAGGTCACCGAGAGCGAAATAGACGCCGGTTGACTCAACAAGGCTGACAATGGCAACGATGGACATCGTAATAATCGGTGCCGCATGAAATGTCGGCGTCCCGAAGTAAAACGGTTTAATCATTTGAATTGCGTCAGCATTCGCCACATTGTCAAATTGCACTTTTCCCATAAAATATGCGATGGCCGTCCCGATGACAATGCCGATTAAAATCGAAATGGATTTCAAAAATCCTTTTGTAAACCGATAAAGCAGCACGATGATGACGAGTACCGTAAATCCGAGGGCAAGGTTAGCCGGATCACCGAAATCCTTGCTGCCTTCCCCGCCGGCAATATGATTCATCGCGACCGGCATTAAGGTCATCCCGATAATCGTCACGACAGATCCGGTTACCACAGGCGGGAAAAAGGATACGAGCTTGCCGAAGAAAAACGACAGCAGAATGACAAGCAGACCCGATGCCAAAATGCTCCCGTAAATGGCTGAAATCCCGTACTCCTTACCGATGGAAATAATCGGCGCTACCGCGGTGAACGTACAGCCAAGCACAACAGGCAAGCCGATGCCGAAACATTTATTCCTCCATACTTGAAGCAGCGTAGCCGCCCCGCACATAAAAATGTCAATTGATACGAGATATGTCAGCTGTTCTGCGTTCAGTCCCAATGCCGCTCCTACAATTAAAGGAACGACGACGGCGCCGGCATACATGGCAAGCACGTGCTGGATACCGAGGGAAAGTGTTTTGGCATAGCCGTTTTTCATGAACGGACCTCCTGTACAAATGTCACTTTTCCGTCTTCAAGCGATTGAATTCTCGCCAATGATTCGACCCGGCATCCTTTTTTTATCAGCTCATCTCTTCCCGGCTGAAATGACTTTTCAATGACGATTCCGATCCCGCAAACCGCTGCGCCTGCTTGTTTTACGATGGATAAAAGTCCTTCTGCCGCCTGTCCGTTCGCTAAAAAGTCGTCAATGATTAACACGCGGTCATCTTTCGACAGATGATTTCCGGAGATTGCAATCTGACTTTCTGTTTTTTTCGTGAAAGAATAGACGGATGCCGTCAGCAGATCATCCGTTAATGTGAGAGACTTCCTTTTTCTCGCAAAGATGACGGGAACGCCGAGTTCAAGGCCGGCCATCACCGCAGGGGCAATGCCCGAAGATTCAATTGTGACGATTTTGGTTATCTCGTCTTTTGCAAAACGGCGCGCAAATTCCCGGCCGATCTGCTGCATGAGAACCGGATCAATTTGATGGTTTAAAAAAGAATCCACTTTCAGCACTTGATCAGAAAGAACAATTCCGTCTTCTGCTATTTTTCGTTTTAATGCTTCCACAATGATTACCCCCGCTTATAAAAAATAAAAAAAGCATTGCCCGCTCTCCAAAAAAAGAGCAAGCAATGCCGAATGATCTACACGCAACGGCCGAATAAAGCCGTTCCATTGCTCACTCATAGTCGGACATTTACGGTGACCGGTAGAAACTTGCGTGCCATATCCACGCGATTATATGAGTGTTCGTATGATATTAATCAAATTATAACAAGATACACTTCTTTTGCATAGTGAAATTTGAATATTTCCGAACTTTTACAAAGAATTGGTTTTCGATTATTCGTGTTTTTAGAATTTTTAGAAAAACACCCGGTGTATGCCGGGCGTTTCGTTTATAAATATAAATTTGAATATTTGCCGACGAGATACTCAATGAGATATTGAACGTTCAGCTCTTCTCCCGTTGCATCTTTTATGATGTCAAGCGGCATTTTGCGTCTTCCGTGCTGATGAACCTTTTCTGTCAGCCATTGTTTGATCGGCTCAAAATCGCCCCGTTCTATTAATTGGTCAAATTCAGGCAGATCGTCAAGCATGGTATGCTTCAGCTGTGCCGCATACATATATCCGAGCGCATAGGAAGGGAAATAGCCGAAATCTCCGCCCGCCCAATGTACGTCCTGCAAAATGCCTTTTGCGTCAGATGGCGGCGTAATGCCTAAATAATCATGATATTTTTGATTCCACAATGCAGGCAGTTCTTCCACTGTCACTTCATTGCTGAAAATCGCTTTTTCAATTTCATAACGGATAATAATATGAAGCGGATATGTCAGCTCATCGGCTTCAATTCGGATAAATGTGGGTTTCGCCTCATTTACGGCGCGTACAAAGTCCTCTCTTTTCACATCTTGAAATTGATCAGGCGAAGCCTCAACCATTTTTTCATAATAGGCGGTCCAGAAATGTTGATTTCTGGCGATAAAGTTTTCATAAAATAACGATTGGGATTCATGAATTCCCATGGATGCACCGTCAGATAAGTTCGTTCCGCTCAACGCTTCGTCAATATTCTGCTCGTAGATCGCATGCCCGCATTCATGAATCGTTCCGAAAATCGCCGTGCGGAAATCGTTTTCGTCATATCTGGTCGTCACCCGCACATCGCCCCGGTTGATTGTCGTCGCAAACGGATGCACCGTCTCGTCCAGGCGGCCGCCGTCAAAATCATACCCGAACTCTTTTAAGAAATACAAGGAGAGGGCTCTTTGTTGTTCTTTCGAAAACGTTTTCGTTATAAAGGAAGTGTCCGGTTTATTGCCGGATTCCGTCACTTTTTTGATAAGCGGAATAATCGCTTCCTTCAATTCAGAAAACAGCTGATCCAGCACCTTTACCGTAACACCCGGTTCGAAAATATCGAGCAATGCGTTGTATGGATGATCTTCATAGCCCCAATACGAAATAAACCGCTTATTAAAATCAATCAGCTTCTCAAGGTACGGAGCAAACATAGAAAAATCAGAGGCAGCCTTTGCATCCTCCCAAGCCGTTTCAGCTTTCGATGTTAAAATGACATATTCTTTATACTCATCTTCAGGAATTTTTTTATTATGATCATAATCTTTTTTCGCAAGTTCCGCCGCTTTCACTGTATCTTCAGGCAGCTCTTCTGCATGCGCGAGAAGGATGTCGATCAGCTCTTTCATCCGGTCGGATGTCTGGATTTGAAAAACGTCAGCCGACAGCTGTCCGATGCTTTCCGCCCGGTCATCAGAGCCTTTTTTTGGGGCTCCCGTTCTTAAGTCCCAATGCATAAGTGCAATGGCTTCGACATAGTGGGATACTCTTTTTAACAGATCAAAAAACTCTTTTTCATATGTATGTAAATCCATATCCGTTCCCCTCCCTTTTCACTATCAATTACAGGCTAATGGAATGCCGTGATAAAGTCAACTTCCCGGATTTAAAAAAGCCGCAGGATAAGAATCCTGCAGCTTTTGTTTTTATACGATTTTCGGTGTAACAGGCAAGACCTTTTTGACTTCGGCCAGGACCCGTTCACTTTCTCCGCCCGCATAAATGGATATGGTTCCGCTGTCCTGATTAGAACGGATGAGGCGGCCGATTCCCTGCCGGACTCTCAAGAGCATGTACGGCAGATCAACTTCCTCAAACGGATCTTTTTTCGCTCCGTTCCGCTTTGCGGTAAACACGGGATCATGAGGCGGATACGGCAACGCCCAAATGGTCACATTCCGGAGCGAGTCACCGGGAATGTCAAGACCTTCCCATAAGTGGACGGAACAAAGCACGGATTCTTCATCCCGCTGGAATTTTTCGACCAGACTGGAGATCTCTTCGTCACCTTCGTAGTATATCGGATACGGCAGCTCCCACGCGGCAGCCTGTTCTTTAAATTCCTTCATGTCTTCAAAGGAAGGGAAAAGAACGAGGGTGCGTCCTTCATTCTTCTTAATGGTTTCAATCGTTTCGGCTGTTTTTTGCTCAGACGTCATGTCACCGTGAAGCGCAACAGACATTTGCTCTTCGTAATCGTACGGAGATTCAACGGTAAATGATAAAGGATCACGGATTCCGAGGCTGTCAGCGATATAATCAAATGAACCGCCCTCAGAAAGAGTGGCCGATGAGAAGATATAAGGAATCTTTTTAGAAAAGACCTTTTCTCCCAAAACTTCGGCTACAGTTCTCGGCATAACGACAAACGTTGAGTCTGTATCCCGCGTTTCAAGCCAGCTGATGGCATCCTTTTGATACAGCGACAGCGAATATGCCATTTGTTCGACGTATTCTTCTACAACTGACAGCTCGTACTTATCGATCGTATACATTTCCGATTCAAATACGAGCGCCTCGCCGATTTTATCGAGCAGACGGCACAGTTCGTCAGCCGCACGCTTAACACGCTGGTCGTTTTGGATGTCCAATCGGTGAGAGCCTGCGATTTCCTTCGATTCCTCTGACAGCACATAGAAAAACTCATCGTTTGCGGCAAGGGCATCTTCAATCAGTTCGGCGAATTCCTCTCTGATGTCATTTTGAAGCAGACGCTCTAAAAACAGCTCAAGCGTCGACTGCTTCACGCGATAGGTTAACGCTTTTTGCGCGGCGAATTCCAGCAGATGTCCTTCATCAAACACGACGGCGCTGTGGTCCGGCAAAAGCGGCAGCTGTCCTTCCCTTTTGCGTGATTCTTCCGTCCATACATGCTCCATGTAGAAATCATGGGAGCAAACAATCAGATCCGTTGATTTTCTGTAATGATCTCTCGAAAGTGTTAAACCGCATCTATGTCTCATATCACAAGTTAAACAATCTTGGAAGGAATCATAGCTGACGCCTGCCCACTCTTCATTCGTCAAATCAGCGTACTGTTTGCGGTCGCCGTACGGATAAAAGCGCTGCATCGCTTGTGATTCGTGTACGAATGAAGGCAGCGACTCATAAAGATCCAGCCACTTTTCATCATCAGAACGCTGCATCGTTTTCTCAAGCTTTTTCAGACACAGATACTGCTCATGGGATTTGGACAGCCGTGTATCAATCTGCAGATCCAAATGTTCTGTCAGCTTGGAAATGTCGCCTTCTTTTTTGACAAGCTGTTCAATTAACGTTTCATCGGCGCATGCGATAATGGCCGGTTTACCCGTATATCTGGCATAGCTGATGGCAAACAGCAGATACACCAGCGTTTTCCCCGTACCGACTCCTGCCTCAGCGAACATGACTTTTTTCTCTTTAAATGCCCGTTCAAGCTGAAACGCCATAAATACCTGCTCATCCCGAAGGTCAAAGCCTTTCTCGGGAAGGATATCGTAAAACACGTCACCAATCCAATTGTTCAATTCTTCGTAAAAATTCTTTTCTTTTGTTAAAGCAAAAGGCAAACGTGATGTTGTCACCCAACTCCAACCCCTAACTATTCGGCATTCAGACCATCTATAATATCATTTAACCCTTTTCAATACAACAAAAAAACTTGGCCTCGCCAAGTTTTTGTCATTATCATTTCCGGTTAATGATATGTGTACATAGGAACGGATGGTCTGTTGAATGTGTATGTTTTACCGCATTTTCAAGTTCTTCCTGTGCGTGTGTCATGGCGGAAGGACCGAACTCCGCTCCGGCTTCCTCCAGCCGGAAAGCAGTTGCGTCTAACGCCTTTTGTATTTTACTGAAGTGCTCGCTGTTCAGCATAAAATAGATCACCTCTCAAATAGAAATAATCATCATTCTATGCCGATGCTTCACTTTCTATACATGCCATTCTGAATGATCCGCACCTGACCTGCACAAACTACAACAGATATTCGATCGAATATCCATCTTCACAAAATTATTCTATCCGGGAGTGATGGTTACATGAGTTATAAAGATCGATTAGATCAGCATTCTGAATTGTTTCATCACAATTGGACGCGGCCGAAACGCTCTAAATCGCAAGTGAACGGCCACACCGAAATGTCCCAGACCAACATTATTTTACGGAGCAACGCAAAAGCGCACCGCTGGTAATGGCAGAATAAAACGTAAAGATGCCGGAGAAGACGCTGTTTCAGGCGTCTTCTCTTTGTTGCGGCTTTTTCCGCTGCGGCCGCACTTTAGCCCAGTACTGATAATAATCCGTTTTGATAAAACCGTTAAAGAGCTTCCGTTTTTTGGTTGCTTTTCTTCCGTAGACCTCTTCAAATTGTTCATTTGACGTCAACATGTAGACAGACCATGTATCAAGAGATTCAAATGCCCGGCCCATTTCTTTATACATCTGCTCGACTTCCCTTTTTTCGCCGAGCCGTTCGCCGTACGGAGGGTTTCCGACGATTACGCCGTATTCGAGTTTCGTCGTAAAATCCTGCACCCGCATTTGCTTGCATTCGATCAGGTCACCGAGTCCCGCTTCTTCTGCGTTTTCTTTGGCGATGTTTACCATCCGGTGATCCACGTCACTGGCAAAGATCTGCAGCGGCTGATCATAGTTCGCCTTTTCTTCCACTTCAAGACGCGCCTTGTCCCACAGTTCTTTTCCGATCCATTCCCAGTCTTCTGAAACAAAATCACGGTTAAAACCGGGAGCAATGTTTTGTCCGATTAAAGCGGCTTCAATGGCGATCGTGCCGGAACCGCAGAACGGATCGACGAACGGACGGTCAGGCGTCCAGTTGGTTAACTGAATTAACGCGGCAGCGAGCGTCTCTTTAATCGGAGCTCCTCCCTGATCAACCCTGTATCCCCGTTTGTGAAGGCCTGTTCCTGATGAATCCAGTGTAAGCACGGCTTTATCTTTTAAAAGGGAAATCTCCACCTTATACTCGGGGCCCGTTTCTTCAATCCATTCATTTTGTTTTCCTGATTGAAGTTTCAGCTTTTCCGCTATCGCCTTTTTGACGATCCGCTGGCAGTCAGGCACACTGGCAAGCACTGATTTCACGGATTTTCCGATAACGGGGAACTTTGCGTTTTCCGGAATGTACGCGCGCCAGTCAATCGCTTTTGTTTTTTCAAACAGCTCATCAAACGTTTTCGCCTGAAACTCGGCGACCTGTACTTTGATGCGGTCAGCCGTCCGCAGCCATAAGTTAGCGCGGCAGATCGCAAGCGCATCTCCTTCAAAAATGACTTTTCCGTTGTCTACTTTGCATTCATAACCTAAATCACGCACTTCTTTGGCGACGATCGCTTCAATTCCCATCGGCGCCGTCGCTATTAGTGTGTACTTCTTCATCGTATCACCCTGTCTCTTTTAAGCTTTCGTCTCATTCAAGATAAAAGCTCCCCTTTAAAGGAGAGCTCTAATTTGTCATATCAATAATGTTTAACGTTCTGTAAGCCATGTTTTGTTCCGTCGTACTGCAATCGGCTCATCACCTCGTACTCAGGCGGCAATCATCTATCTACAGAAAGCATTCTGTCCTTCTATCTGTTCAATTCCTTCAAGAAGGTTCCCCTACCAAAATTTGGGTTTCTCGCTCGAGGGGTTTACCGCGTTCCACTCTCACCATTTCTGATGAGACTTCGTCACTGTGGCACTTTCAAGGATACTCAGCCATATCCGGAGACGTAGGCTTTTTTCCTGCCGTCAGCCTATCAAGGCTGCCCTAGCTTATTTCTTCGCTAGGCACGAACACTACGGGCATCTCAGCACCGTGCGAGCATGGACTTTCCTCTACAGATTCAAAGATCTGCAGCGATTACCCGAACGTTAAGAACACTTGTTCATTATAAAGCAACTTGTCTCATTTGACAAGTGCATCTGCCCTATTCGTCATAAAGTTTGCTGCCGAATACATGTTTCTCAAGGTTGGACAGCCTTTTCAGAATGTCAAAGTTGGTCGTATTGGACTGCACCGGCTGTTTTTTGCTTGCTTCTTCAAGCTGTTTTTTCAGCTGCAGATTTTCTTGCTGCAGTTCTTCAATTTCTTGATGAAAGGTTTCATAATCCTTAATAATCATATCTAAAAATTTGTCAACGTCTTCTTGTCTGTAACCTCTAACGCCTGTTTTAAATTCTTTTTCCAAAATGTCTTTCGCAGAAAGCTTTACTTTATCAGCAAGCATCTTTTTCACCTCATATCGTGAATCATCATGTTATATTTTATTCAGAAACACGTCCCGTTGTCAAATATTCTCTGACGTGTTATGTAAAGAAATCTTCTTCTTCAACGGCGGCACGGAGATCATCCATCGTAATCGAATAAATCGGATATCCGTCTGTTTCACGGCGTTTTTCTGCCTGCTGCAGCATATATTTCGGCGATCCTTCCATTTCAGGATCATATAAAAGCAAAAGCGCATCTGACTTTTCAATAAAGAACGCGTTTTTCTGCCGGAATTGGAGCGGACTTTCGTACGGCCGATGCGTCAGGCTCTCCTCATAATCTGCCTGAGCAAGCACCGCTTCATACATTTCTTTATTCGGTTCCTTCCACTTTTCTTCCTGGCCGTAGAAAGGCGTGATAACGGCAACCTTTAATTCCGGATACTCTTCTCTGAGATCGTACGCCGTTTCAGCCGCCCAAAGCTCAGTCCCCAGCTGTCCGGATATGAGAATCCATTCCAAGCCTTCGTCAATAAAGCTTCTGAGTCTGGTTTCTATCGCCTTTTTTATATAAACAAGCGCCCGGTCATCCTGTTTAAAAATTCCGAGTTCAAACGGCTTGTATCCTGTTACGGCTAATACTTTCAATTGATCACCTGCTTAAAAAATGGGGCTCCCCATCGGGCCCCATTTTGATTTGCTGATATCCTAACCGATCTTGCTTAAGCGTTCAATACTAATGATCGCAGCAAGGGCTTCCGCACTGAAAATGCTGGTGAGTTGTCGGGTCAACATTTGAAAAAGTGTGCGGATAGTAATGAACGTGCTCAAAGTTGTGGTGATTTACGTTAGTTGTATGTTGCGGATGAATATGCGGCACAACTGTGTTAGAAAAACAATGGTGTTCACAGCAATGAGTCGGATGGACAATCGGCGGCATCACGTTTGGTCTGCAACAATGATGATGAAACATGCTAAATCCCCTCTCCATTAACTTATATTACACTGTTAGGTTATGAAGAAAAGAGGGTGCATGTTCTAATTCAATCACCCAATTTAAAAGTGTGTCAGCAAGCTGTCTTTAAAATTCGAAAATACAAACGCAATCAAAAAAACCACGACAAAGAACAAGTAAAAAACACCTTTATACATACCAACTCTCCCCTATAAATAACTAACGCTATTTTACAAGATGCGGCACCATTCTACAACAAAATCGATGCGGATTCAGAAAAAAATATTTTTGGCGAAACAGCTCGGCTTTTGCGCTTTCCCGGGCAATATTTCAAGAAGGATATTTCCTCTTAAGCCGGGCAATTCTCACATGGAGCTTCTCGGCTTCTTTTTCCGATATTTCCCCGTCTTCTGCCGCCTGCTGTGCGGCCTGCAGAGCTTTTTTATAATCTTTTGCGTGATGCTCAAAATAGATCGCCAGCTCTACCGCTGATTGGTGTCTGCATATGTGAAGATCAGAGCCCGTCAGTTTCTCCCAAAGGGGCACGGCGTCTTGCCTGCGGTTTTGTTTTTTATAAAGCATTGCTAAGTCAAAAAGGGCCCGATCCGAATCTTCAAAGGCTTTGCCTTGCAGCGCTTCCAGCTGTGAAACAGCCCGATCGGTTTCTTTATGAGCGATAAACCATTTCGCCATGGCGTATGCTTCCTGACGTTCTGACGTCTGATCAGAAGATGCAAAAATCTTTTTTGACATATGGATGTAAAGAGCGATGAGGGAAAGCACATCTTGTTCATTATGCGAGAGCACTCCCTTTAAAAGAGCCGGATCCTCCGCCTTTAAAAATTGAAAATACAGCATCGGCGCCAAATAACCAGGTGTGTCTTCGTCCCTTTTAAAAGCAAGCTCTTCATTTTCAACCGCTGAAAGCGATACACGCTCTAATTTATGTTTCCAAAGCCGCCTCGCTCCGTGCAGAAGATCAAAGTGTCCGAATTCAGGAAGTTTCGGAAGTCTGTCCCGAAGCAATGTATGCCTTGTTTTTACTTGCGGCCAGTCAAAGGCTTTTCCGTTATACGTAACAAGAGACGTAATGTCAACCTCACTTAAAAAGCTTTTGTAAAAAGCCGTCTCGTTTCCCGGTTTAGGAAGCAGATGCTGTTTAACCGCGACACGGTCTTCATACACTCTTGCATGGCCGAGCAAAAAGATCATATTGCCGGCCCCGCCGCCGAGGCCGGTCGTTTCAGTATCAAAGAAGAACAGCTGGCTTTTTTCGTATCCTTCTGCTGATAAAGTATGTGTCAAACCGCCTTTATTCCATAATGCCATGACGTCATCAAGTTCACTGAAGCTGTACCGTCCGTGGCGGTGCGAAAGCGGATAGACGGTTTCGCGGATAAGACAGTATTCATCCTCAAAAAAGAAAGGCTTCACTCCGAATGCCTCCCATTCTTCTCTAAATGGGACTTGAATATCCGGGACCGAAAGTTGTGAAGCTGCCGGCTTTTTTTCAGCTTCCGGCACATTCAGGTGGTTTTTCATCCGCTTTAATTTATTTTTCAAGGACATCTTTCGTCCCCCTTTTCTTTTACACGTAATTCAAGAGCCGGAGTATCGCTTTCTTTGCATCTATTCCTTCTATTTCGGAGCCGATGCAGGAAGGACATCCGTCTTGACATGGACATTGTCTGATCAGGCGCTCAGCCCCTTCATTGATTTCATCAAATCGCTTATATACTTCATCAGCAAGTCCGATTCCGCCCGGATAATGATCATACAGAAAGATTGTCGGAAGTCCGGTATGTGCGGCTTTGGTTTGCGGCACGACATGCACGTCATTTCGGTCGCACATGACGTATACAGGCACGATATGCTGCAGGACGTGGGCAATGCCTAAAAGCAGCTGTTCAAGCGTTTTTTCGCCGATCTCCGAATCCGTCTCTTTCAATTCAAGCCAGGCAGCACTGGTATGCAGTTCTTCTTCTGGAAGATGAATCGGCCCTGATCCTATATTTTCAAATGTCGTCATTTTAATTTTTTTAAATATTGTCGGAAGTGCGTTCACGGTTACATCGCCGAAATGTAAGGCCGTTTTCTTTCTGCTGTCCGTTCTGTCAATGTCCAGCACTTTCAGCTGCACCGCTAAATTGGCATCTGTATAATATTCGACATCGACCTTTCGCACGTACGCTTTTTTATGATCCCAATCAAGCTTTTCAACCTGGTACTGCACCCCTTCATGAAGATAAATCGCTTCATCATGAAGAAGCGTCATCGCGCTGAAGCGGTCCATTTCTCCGATGATTTTTACATCAGCCGTCTCTGACCGGTCAACGATGACCACGTTTTCCTGTGACGCCGAACGGAGACTGATGTTGGAGGCGGGAAAAGATTCGCTCGCCCAGTGATAGCGTTCGCGGTTTTCGTGAAGCACCCCTTCTTCTTCTAAATACTCGAGAATGTCTCTTGCATCATTTTCTCCGAATGTTTCATCGGCTCTGAAAGGCAGCTCATACGCGGCGCATTTCAGGTGATCGACCAATATAATGAGATTATCGGGATTGATTCTTGCAGATTCAGGCGAGCGTTTAAAGAAATAATCAGGATGGCGCACAATATATTGGTCAATCGGATCAGAGTTCGCCACCATCACGATAAGCGCCTCTCCCTGCCGCCGCCCGGCCCGGCCCGCCTGCTGCCATGCGCTCGCGACACTGCCCGGGTACCCCGTCATCACGCAGACCTGAAGCTGGCCGATATCAACGCCGAGCTCCAGCGCGTTTGTGCTGACAACACCGAGAATGCTGCCGTCTCTTAACCCCCGCTCTATTTCTCTTCTTTCTTTCGGAAGATATCCGCCGCGATAACCTCTGACAGACTTCGCGCCGATTTCTTTTTTTACGATCTCCTGAATGTGGCTTAAAATAATTTCAACCCGGACACGGCTTCTGGCAAAAACAATCGTCTGGATCTTATTTTTTAAAAAAGTTTTGGCAAGTTCGTTCACTTCCACGGTGGCGCTTTTTCGAATATGCAGCGGTTTATTTACAATCGGAGGATTGTAAAAAGCAAAGTGCTTTCTTCCGGCCGGGGCGCCGTTATCGTCAATCAGGCGCACTGATTTTCCCGTCAGCTGCTCCGCCAATTCCCTCGGATTGGCGATTGTGGCGGATGTACAGATAAATGACGGCGTGCTTCCGTAAAAAGCGCAGATTCTCATTAAACGGCGGATGACGTTCGCCACATGGCTGCCGAATACGCCCCGGTACGTATGTAATTCATCAATGACGATATATTTCAGGTTTTCAAACAGACTCACCCATTTTGTATGGTGAGGAAGAATGGCTGAATGAAGCATATCAGGGTTTGTGATCACAATATGCCCGGCTTTTCTGACTTTCTGCCTGATGGCCGGTGATGTATCTCCGTCATAGGTAAAGCTTTTAATGTCCATGCCCGTCTCGTCTATGATTTCGTTCAGCTCGCTTTTTTGATCCTGCGCGAGCGCCTTTGTCGGAAATAAATAAAGCGCGCGGCTTGAGGCATCTTCCGCGATAGACTGAAGAACCGGAAGATTATAGCACAGTGTTTTTCCGGAGGCCGTCGGTGTGACAGCCACAATGCTTTCTCCGTTTTGAACCGTCTGAAAAGCGGAGTATTGATGTGTAAAGAGCCGCTCGATCCCCCTCTTTTCGAGGGCCGCCCGAATTTTCGGATCTACTTGTTCCGGCATCGGCATGGTTTTCGCCTCCCGCGGTTCCTCTTCATGCCAATGCACAATATTTTCATGATTTTTTAATTCCTGAATCAGTTCGCTCAGTGATTTTTTCTTCATCGTTCACACCTCTTTATGAGGTACAGTTTACCGAATATTTGTTTGCCTGGCTAGATGAAAATCCTGCACAAGAAAAAAAGCAGGGAATCAGCCCCTGCCTACTTCATTTTTATCGTAAAAAGCTCTGTTTGTCCTTTTTTCGCTTCATTTGCGCCTGCAAATTGCAAAGGTTCTGCGGCATCGCCATTCATAATCACCATAGGGATGACGGTGCTGCTTGCTTTTTCTTTTATTAAATCCAGCCGGCACGTTAAAAGCAGATCGCCTGTTTTCACTTTGTCTCCTTCTTTTACATGCGCTTCAAAGCCTTCGCCGTTCATATTGACGGTATCCAAACCGACATGTATCAAAAGTTCCGCTCCGGAAAGGGTGCGGATGCCGACAGCATGTTTTGTATGGAACAGCTGAATCACTTCTCCCTCAACCGGTGAAACAATGTCTCCGTTTGCAGGCTCGACGGCGATCCCGTCCCCCATCATTTTTTGTGAAAATACGGGATCCGGCACTGAAGCCAAATCCATCACCGCTCCGTCAGCCGGAGAAAAAATCACTTCCTCGGCCGGCTTTTTCCGGCTGTCTCCCAATCCGAATAATTTTTTCAGCAATGTGTTGTGCTCCCCTTCCTAAATGTGAATCCGTTACCAGTTTATTCTCCACTATTTAACCATACTTTCTTTTTTCCTTCAATTCTTAACCATACGGCATAACATCGCATAGTCTGTTTGTAAAAAGGCGGTGGTCATATGGATCAATCACAAAACGATAAACTTGATCCGCAAAGTAATGAGGACATCATCAGCCATGCGATGGACCAATTTTTTCACTCAGGTCCCTTCGCAGAATTGATGCAGGGTTTTCAGCACCTTGTCAATTCGGCTTTTACTGAAGCGCAAGTGACGATTGACGTCAGAGAAGAGCCGAAGGGCCTCGCGGTTGATATCGGCGTTCCCGAGACGTTCCGTGACGGGGATATGCTGGTGGAAACGAAGGGGTGCTACCTTCACGTTACAATCCGCTACGATCATAAACAGGCTCATTCATCCCATGTGTCTTCAAGCATGACAAGAACCGTTGTCCTCCCGTATAAGGTGAGTGAAGAAGATATGGAAACATCCTGGAATGAACAGACGCTTACCCTCTTTTTCCCTAAAAAATAAGCATGAATGATGGATATCATTCATGCTTTTTATTTGAAGATACTGGTGAAGCCTTTCACCAGCGATCCGACCTGATTTACGGCGCTTACCATCTGCCCCGTTGTATCTATCATTTTATTAAAGTCAAACTGTCCGTTCGTTTTTTTAAACTGGGAGAGTATGCCTGAGAATTGGGAAGACTGCTGCTGATTCGGTCTGGGAACGGGGTAAGGATTCACAAACCCCGGCTGCCCCCCGGGCATGGCTGCCTGAGGAGGAGAGGGAGCAAACGGCTGCTGCATATGACCGTATTCCTGATTCGGATAAAATTGCTGCGGGTACTGCCCTTGCTGATGATATGGCGGATGCTGCAATGGCTGTATCTGCTGCGGACTCGGCGGCTGTAGCGGCTGTATCTGCTGCGGATACGGCTGCTGTAATGGCTGTATCTGCTGCGGGTAGAAATATCCCGCCGGCTGCTGGTACATATTTTGATATGGCTCTGCTCTCCATTGCATACGACATTCCCCCTTGTCTCTCACTAAGTTTCTGCTATATATGTATGAATTCCGCCGTGGTTATGTGCTTTCGGTGATTCTGATTTTTGTCAAATGCTGTCGAAAGTCTTAATTTTTTAAAAACAGAAAAAAGTCGAATCGTTATGTTACCATAATCTCAACATACATGAGAGGGGATGCACCATTATGAACGTATCATACTTAAGAAAGCGTTTTGCTGAAGTGAAAAAATATGAAACAGATTGTGCAGATAAACTGATGGACTTTGCAAAATTCCTCTATATTCAAGGCCATCTCACCGCAACCGAATTTCGAAACAGTATGAAGGTTCTCGAAGCAAGTGGAGCAGAAAACCCGGCGTATGAATAACATACCCGACCCCTTTATATAAAAGAAGGCAGCCGTTTTCAGCTGCCTTCTTTTTCAATTTCATCCCTTAATATACGAAGCGTATATAAAACAGATTCAGTTAAATCCCTGTATCTTTTTTTATGAATATGATGAACATATGATTGGAGCATCAGCTCTCCGAAATTTTCTGTAACGGCCTGAATTTGTGCGTGATGAACGTATTTCGGACGGTTTTCCTGAATAAACGCAAGTGCTGCTTCTGTCCAAAGCGCGCAAAGCCGGTCTCTTTTTTCAACATCGGGTTTAATAATCTCAAAAAAATCATATGAACGGCCTGACTCTTTTCCATCCTGATACCTTTTTTCGGCTTCCAGAACCGCCTCTATCATTTGTTCTGTCAGCTCCAATAACGACTGTGTCTGCAAACGGACTCACCTCAGTACATATGGTACCAAAGTTTTTGCATAAAATCAGCTGATCCGGCAGACTCTCGGCAAATCCTTTTTACGCCGGTCAGTCAAAAACAGGTCATCAATACAAACATGAAGCTCCCGCGCCTCTTCCTCAAGGCGGGAAAGTTTCTCCTGTCTGATTTCTTCAGCTTCCGCCTGACAGGATCTGACTGCTTGGGTAAGCGTCTTTTCAGCAACAGAAATCCGGATTTCGATATCAGAAAGCAGACGGAGAATATCGGCCTTGCTCGTGTAAACAGACATTCATGTTCCTCCCTTTTATCACTTGCGTCTCTTACGAATATAATTCTCGTTTTCATACCGCTCTCCTTTGCACATGACAAAACTAGAAGCAGTTCGGCAAACAAACAGAGATTATCCTAAAAGGCGTGCCTTTCGACAAAAAAGTGCCGCAAACTTTGTATGAACCGGCACGTTAATGCAAACGATACAGTTGAGGAGGTGCCGTATGAAAACGAGACCGAAAAATGCAGGTAAACAGCAAAAAACCGAAGCAAAAACGACTGATACGCTTGATAAAAAATTAGGCGGCCCAAACCGCCCTTCCACGTAACACATCAGCAGCCCGAAACCCCAGCGAACGGTTTCGGGCTTTTTCATTTCTTCAGCCACTCTTTAACCGCGAAGAGCGCATGGAGCTCCCGTCTTTTCTGGAAGTACCAGTCCGTCAGTTCAAGCTGTTTCGGCATTTTCTCCTGTAAGAAAGCCCCTTTTCTTAACCTTTTTTGAAACCAATCCGCCCTTTCGCCGTCTAATGGGTGGGCAACAATGGGATAGGTTGTCCTCAGCATCGGTGATGTTCTTTTTTTGATGCCGATCATTTTCTCCATATCAAAGCGTGAACCGGTATGAGGAACGGTATCAAGAAAACGGTAAAAAGAAGCGTGAAGATCAGGGCTGAACAGAAGGCGGGCCAGCTGTTTTCCGAGCGTAATTCTTTCTTCGGTTTTTGAAAACCGTTTGACGGAAATTCCGTATAAATGTCCGTCAAATGAAGGGAATATCACCGTATTAAAGTGAAAACAATCACTTAAATAAAAAGGAATCGTGCCAAAAACATTCTTTTTAAACGAAGGATTTTGTATAATAGGTGCTTGGATAGTGTTTTGTTCATTTATAATAAGAGCATACATGAGCCGTTCCGTATCTCCGTCACGCCAAAAGCGGAACCATTCTTCCTGCATAAAAGCCGAGACGCGGAAATAAGGAAGATGACGGAAAAGAGGTTCGCCGATTTGTTTTGACCACTGGTAGACCAGAAGCTGAGGATAGGCATCAGAAAAAATCAGCCAATTCGCCCTTTCATACGAAAGGAAAAACCAGTTTTTCTGACTGCTGTCAAGGCCCTCCTGATAAAGGACGCCTCTTAAATCAGTCATCGACCAGCCCGCATTGCGGGACACAAACGATGCCAAAAGCGGCCACTTGATCTCAGGATGGCGGTCATAATATGCTTTATAGGCATTCGTCCGGGAAATATTATCGGCATTTTTTATTTTCGTCTCTTTTTCGATCAGGCGAAGAATGGCGGTTACGGTCTGTCGTTTATGCACGTTCATTCACTTCCGTCACTATTAGTTTGATAAGGAGGATGGAAAAAGTGATTCGGTACCCGAATGGAAAAACTTTTCAGCCGAACAAAACGGTTTCATCCCAAAACAGCCAGAAACGGTCCCATTCATACAGTAATCGCGGCATGACCCTCGAAGACGACCTGAATGAAACGAATAAGTATTATCTGGTTAACCAAATTGCTGTCATTCACAAAAAGCCGACACCCGTCCAGATTGTAAACGTCCACTATCCGAAAAGAAGCGCCGCAGTCATTAAGGAAGCTTATTTTAAACAGTCTTCCACAACTGACTACAACGGCATTTATAAAGGGCGCTACATTGATTTTGAGGCAAAAGAAACAAAAAACAAAACGGCATTTCCCCTGCAGAATTTTCATGATCATCAGATTGAGCATATGAAGCAGGTGGTCAGACAAGACGGCATTTGTTTTGTTATTATATCCGCTTTCGGAAAGGTTTATTTCCTCGAAGCCGACAAGCTGTTTGTCTTTTGGGAG
Organism: Bacillus sp. FSL K6-2865; assembly: GCF_040311405.1. Classification (NCBI taxonomy): domain Bacteria; kingdom Bacillati; phylum Bacillota; class Bacilli; order Caryophanales; family Bacillaceae; genus Bacillus; species Bacillus sp. FSL K6-2865. Next base: position 2,335,439 of record NZ_CP152036.1, read on the forward strand.
AGAAAGGAGAACAATGGCAGAAAATCGATTCGCAAAGACGAATTAGAAGATGCTTCCTTTCCGATTTCCCTTGGATACTCACCGAGAATTGATTATATTAGTATTATTGAACAGCTTTATTTTTCGCAGGAACAGTAGACTGAGCGAAAGGTTGATAAACGAAAGGTTGAGATGTTATGTCAGATCAATTTACGAGCCGTGAAGAACGCCGTAAGGCAAGGCAGACGAAAAGCACTAAGCCCTCTTCACCGAAAAAAGGCAAGAAACAGCGTAAAGGCGGTTTATTCAAAAAGATTGTACTGTCCTTGGTTATTCTGTTTGTCCTTGGCATAGTCGGCGGAGCGGCGGCATTTGCCGTTTTGGTTTCCGGCGCGCCGTCTTTGGACGAAGCCAAGCTGAAAACGCCTTACTCTTCAACGATTTACGATAAAAACGGCAAAGAAATCGCGGAAGTGGGCGGTGAAAAACGAACCTACGTCCCGATTAAGGATATACCCGATGTTGTGAAAGAAGCATTTATCGCAACTGAAGACGCCCGTTTTTATAAGCACCACGGTATAGACCCGATCCGGATCGGAGGCGCCTTGGTCGCCAACTTTACGGATGGATTCGGTTCAGAGGGAGGAAGCACAATCACCCAGCAGGTTGTGAAAAACTCGCTTTTGACCCATCAGAAAACGATTAAACGGAAAGCACAGGAAGTGTGGCTTTCACTGCAGCTGGAGCGCCATTATTCTAAAGATGAAATCTTAGAAATGTATTTAAACAGAATTTATTTCTCACCGCGTGCCTACGGCGTCGGTAAAGCCGCTGAAGAATTCTTCGGCGTAAAAGATTTGAGCAAGCTTACGGTTGAACAGGCGGCGACGCTTGCCGGAATGCCGCAAAGCCCGACCGGATATAACCCGGTTAAAAATCCGAAGGCTTCCGAAAAACGCCGAAACATCGTTCTCAGCTTAATGGAAAAACAAGGATTCATTTCAAATTCTGACTACCAAAAAGCAAAGAAAGTGTCCATGAAAGATGAAGGCGTCGTCAGCCAAAAGGAATACGATAAAAAGGACACAAATAAATACAGCGCTTTTGTCGAAGAAGTTATGAAAGAAATTGAGACAAAAGAAAAGAAAGACGTCGATATTTCAACTGACGGATTGAAAATTTACACGACTCTTGATACGAAAGCACAAGATTATCTTGATCAATTGATGAACGGAGATACAGCCGGCTTTTCGGAAGGCATGCAGGGCGGCGTCACCCTCCTTGATACGACAAACGGAGAAATCCGCGCTATCGGAGCAGGACGGAACAGAACTACCGGGGGATTCAATTATGCAACACAAGGTAAAACCCAGCCCGGTTCAACGATAAAACCTATTCTTGATTACGGCCCGGTCATTGAAAATAAAAAATGGTCGACGTATGAGCAGATTGATGATTCGGCTTATACGTACTCTAACGGCACACCAATCCATGATTATGACAATAGATACAGAGGCCAGATATCAATGCGAGAGGCCCTCTCAGACTCACGTAATATCCCTGCTTTAAAAGCATTCCAAGCAGTTGGAAAGGATAATGCCGTGGACTTTGCAAACGACCTGGGATTAGGTTTAAACAAAGATCAAGTATATGAGCCCTATTCTATCGGCGGTTTTGGGGATGAAAATCGCGGTGTATCTACTATGACCATGGCAGGCGCCTACAGCGCTTTCGGAAATAACGGAACGTACAATGAACCGCATGCGGTCACATCAATTGAATTTAATGACGGCACTAAGCTTGATTTAACACCGAAACCGAAAAGTGCTATGAGCGATTACACGGCATTCATGATTACCGATATGCTCAAAACAGTCGTGCAGTCAGGAACAGGCAGACTGGCTCAAGTACCGAACGTGGAAGTCGCCGGTAAAACGGGTACGACTAACTTTACTAAAGAGGACATTCAAAAATATAATATTGCTCCAGGCGGAGTTCCAGACTCCTGGTTTGTCGGATACACCCCTCAATATACTGCGGCGGTTTGGACCGGAGTTGAGTCTGGCAACAAAGCAGGCAAGAAATCACTGTCTTCTGCAGACCAGCAAGTCGCAAAACGGATTTTCCAAAAGCTGATCTCTTACGTTGATGACGGTAAAGGAAGCTTCAAGCAGCCTGACAGCGTCGTCAAAGAAACAGTTGAGAAAGGCTCGAATCCTGCCGCTTTAGCCGGACCGAATACGCCGGATGATAAAAAAGTGACGGAGTACTTCGTGAAAGGAACGCAGCCAACTGCCGTTTCTAAAACGTACAAGAAAGAAAAAGCCGATAAACCTACAGGATTGCAAGTGAAATACGACAAAGATAAAAAATCATTAACTTTAAGCTGGAATTATGACGGTGATGCAACATTCAATGTCAAACAATCCGTTGACGGCGGAAGCTACAGTGACATTCAAAACAGTTCGGCAAAAGAAGCCGTCGTCTCAGATGTCACACCAGGCTCCACATACAGCTTCCAGGTGACAGCGGAAAACGATGACGGAAAAAGCGATACGGCATCAGCTTCTTTCAAAGTCCCGAAAGATGAAGAAGACGATGCGGATAAAGATAAAGCGACTGACGATGAACAGAAGTCTGATGAAGATAAAGACAAAGACAAAACGCAAACCGATGATTCAAACACAGATGACAATCAGACAGATACGTCTGACGGATCGGATCAAACACCAACTGATGACCCGGATAAAAATCAGGATCAATCCGATAAGGATCAAACAGATAACAACAATCAGAATCAGCCCGGTAACGGGACCGATAACAACGGACAGCAAGATAACTCTGATAATGGTTCCGACTCCGGTTCAGACGGCCCGAATAAACCTGACAACGGTCAAACGGACAAAAACCAAGACTCATCTTCAAATATCAACGGGCAGTCCAATTCGTCAACCATCCAGTCAAATCCCGCTCATTAGCGGACGAAATCCTTCACCTCAACCAGGTGAAGGATTTTTTTCATACAAAAAAACCTCCTTTTCTCATAAGGAGGTTTTTAACCTTTGTTCATGGCTTCATATTTATGATATTGTTTCTTCATCTCCGTCATCAATTCATCCAGCTGAATAAACGAGTGATATTGAGTCGGTTTTGTTAAAATAAACGCCATTCGCTCCGCCCAATTGATCGGTTCGGCGGGAAAATGCTTTGTTTCAAGCACAGACCAATCGAGTGATGTGACCCGCTCCCCTGCCGTCCAGTGAAAAGCGGCAATCAGACAGGCAATTCCCTTCAGCATGTCATTTTGATCACATCTCGATTTTCTTGTTTGAAAAACGGGAAGCAACGTTTCTTTCGTTTCATTCCAAATCTGAAACAGAAACGGGACATATTCGCCCCTTTCCCTCCATGGCTGCACTGTTGGCTGACCGCTGAAATCCATATACAGCGGATGGCGGCGCAACGCCGTTTTGACCTCGAGGCTTTCCAAGTCCGTAAGGCTGCGCAGGTATGTTTCATAGCCTGCCAGAATGTCAATCGCCGTCACCGTTTCACCAGCCCTTTTTTGTCACGCTTCTGCCCTTCTCTGCATAGCGGAAGCAAAGGACATTCCGCACAGCGGGGAGATTGCGCTTTACAATGATACCTGCCGAAAAATATTAATCTGTGATGCGTAACAGACCAATCCTCTTTCGGCACTTTTTTCATTAATGTTTTCTCTACCTCCAAAACAGAGTCCTTCCAGCGGCAGATACCAAGCCGTTTAGAGACTCGCTCCACATGAGTGTCTACTGCGATCGCAGGTACGCCGAAAGCAACAGACACGACCACATTTGCCGTTTTCCGTCCGACACCCGGCAGATTCACAAGCTCATCCCGGTCTTTCGGCACTTCTCCGCCGTACTCTTCGATGATCATTTTGCTCAGCTTTTGAATATTTTTGGCTTTATTACGGTACAGACCGATTGATTTAATATCCTGCTGGAGTTCTTCCAGCGATACGGAAAGATAATCTTCGGGCCGTTTATATTTTTGAAATAGCGTTTTTGTCACTCTGTTGACGAGAGCATCCGTACATTGCGCGGATAGTGCGACTGCCACAACCAGTTCGAAAGGATTTGAATGGACAAGTTCACATTCTGCGTGCGGAAACATATCGCCGATTTTTTCAAGACAATATTCAATCTGCTTTAAATTTAACACGTTTCTCCCCTTCTCATGTTATTGTTCCAGCCAATTATAAAAAGGCACCTGCCTCGTATACTCTTTTTGCGGATCATTTTGTTTCGTTTGAACACGCCGGAATTTTTGACTGTGCGCCTTCGCCTGCTCAACCGTTTTGAAGCCGTTCTTTTTCCATTCAAATAAAATCCGGTCAATATAGCGAAAACTGAGTTTCCCCGATAAAACGGCTTCTTTTAAGGCGTGCTTAATCAGAATCGCATCATGCTGATCCTGGTCCTGCCATATGGCCAGCGTCTCGCATTCAAGCGGCGACAGCGGTCTTCCGAACTCTTCTTCAAAGATGGTATACAGGCTTTTTTGTTCTTTTTCTGACGTTCTTTCCTGCGTTTCATTTTGAGAATGCTGCATGTAATCATACAGCTTCGCCCATAACGGCTGCAGAGAATATTTTTCAAACTTTATGCCGTTATGGTCTTCACATTCTTCAATAAACAGAAAACCTTTTTGAATAAACATTCTCAGGCAGCTTGTACATTCTTCAGCAGAGATGGACATGCCTGACTGAAGTTCAAACGGCGTCGGAAAATAAGAGCCCTTTTCCAAATGCATTTTAATCTTCAAAAGCAGGATCAATTCGGTTTCATTCAGCCCGAGCTGCCGGTAATGTGTCAGCAGCAGGTTGGGAATGCTTGAAATGCCAAGTTCCTGCATATCTATAAATTGCTGTTTTTTCATCCTTACACCTCTTACTGTAAAAGGTTATCTCCGGGAGTTTTCCCCTTTACTTAGAAAAAGTCTCCCTTGCAGGAGACTTCGTTTTTCATAACTATTACGGATACAGACGGTTCAGAAGTCTCGGGAACGGAATCGTTTCACGCACGTGAGGCGCTCCGCTGATCCAAGCCACTGTCCGCTCAAGTCCGAGGCCGAAGCCGGAGTGCGGAACAGAACCGTATTGTCTGAGTTCAGCATACCATTTGTAAGCATCTGAATCCAGACCGTGTTCTTTTAATCTTTCTTCCAATAAATCCATATCATGAACGCGTTCTGAACCGCCGATGATTTCCCCGTAGCCTTCCGGAGCGATTAAGTCGGCACATAACACGACATCGTCACGATCTTTGGCAGGCTGCATATAAAACGGTTTTAATGACGTCGGGTAATGAGTGATAAACACCGGTTTGTCATAGCTTTCTGCGATCGCTGTTTCATGCGGCGCACCGAAGTCATCTCCCCACTCAATATCGTCAAAGCCTTTTTCTTTCAGGAATTCGATCGCTTTATCGTACGTAATGCGCGGGAATGGCGCTTTGATTTGTTCAAGCTTCGATGTGTCTCTACCTAATGTGTTCAGCTCGATCTTACAATGTTCCAGCACACTTTGTACGATGTATGCAACATAATTCTCCTGAACTTCAAGGTTTTCTTCAAATTCAACAAATGCCATTTCAGGCTCAATCATCCAGAATTCGATGAGATGGCGTTTCGTTTTCGATTTTTCCGCTCTGAACGTCGGTCCGAAAGAGAATACTTTTCCGAGCGCCATTGCAGCTGCTTCCATATACAGCTGGCCGCTTTGAGACAGGAAGGCGTCTTCATCAAAATATTTTGTCGCGAAGAGCTCAGTCGTGCCTTCCGGAGCGCTTCCCGTCAAAATCGGCGGATCAACTTTCACGAAGCCTTCTTTATTGAAAAATTCATAAGTCGCACGGATGATTTCGTTGCGGATTTTCATAATTGCGTGCTGGCGTTTCGAACGGAGCCATAAATGTCTGTGATCCATTAAGAATTCCGTACCGTGCTCTTTAGGCGTAATCGGATAATCAGTCGCTTCGTGAATGACTTCAATGGATGTAACAGCAAGCTCATAGCCAAGCGGTGAACGCTCGTCCTCTTTCACAATTCCTTTTACATAAAGTGACGTTTCCTGTGTCACTGATTTCGCGATTTGGAAGATGTCTTCTTCTACTTCAGCTTTAACGACAACTCCCTGAATGAAGCCTGTACCGTCTCTCAGCTGTAAAAATGCGATTTTACCACTTGAGCGTTTATTAGCGACCCAAGCTCCAATCGTTACTTCCTCGCCTGTGTGTTTATACACTTGGTTGATTGTTGTTTTCAAACTCTTTCCCTCCAGAACAAGAAAGACATTCAGGAATCTGCCTGAATCTCTTTTTTCATCACTTTATTATACCCGTTCTACTCTAACGGGGTCAATGCAAGTGAAAAGCGGCTTTAAAAGCCGCTTTTTCAGAATCAGCTGTGTTTTTCCGTGAAGCGGCGGATTCTTTCGACCGCTTCTTCTAAAAGATCGAGTGACGTTGCGTAAGATAAACGGACGTTGTCCGGTGAGCCGAAGCCCGAGCCCGGCACGACGGCGACTTTTTCTTCTTCCAGAAGCGCCTTGACGTATTCATCGACATCTTTGAATCCGCAGTTTTCTGCGGCCGCTTTGGCGTTAGGGAACAAGTAAAACGCCCCTTCAGGTTTGACACAGGTGAATCCGGGAATTTCACTGAGCTGAGCGTAAATGGTGTTCAGTCTGTGCTCAAATGCCTGTCTCATCTCTTCCAGCGGCTCAGCCGGACCGTTATAGGCCGCAATAGCGCCGTATTGAGCGATAGACGTCGGATTTGATGTGCTGTGGCTCGCAAGGCTCGTCATCGCTTTAATAATCGTCTCCGAACCCGCCGCATAGCCGATCCTCCAGCCCGTCATGCTGTGAGATTTCGACACACCGTTAATGATGATCGTCTGCTCTTTCAATTCATCTGAAAGCTGTGCGATTGAGACGTGTTTTTTTCCTCCGTATGTAAGCTTCTCATAAATCTCGTCAGAAACGATCAGAATGCCATGCTCCAGACACACTTTTCCGAGTTCCGCAAGCTCTTCTTTCGTATACATAACACCTGTCGGGTTGCTCGGTGAATTGATAATGAACGCTTTTGTTTTCTCGGTGATAGCCTGCTTCAGCTGCTCCGGTGAAATTTTAAACTGATTGGATTCCAGCCCTTCTGCATAGACGGGACGCCCCCCTGCCAGTTTCACCTGCTCAGGGTAGCTGACCCAGTAAGGAGTCGGTATAATCACTTCGTCCCCTTCATCGAGAATAACCTGAAATAATGTATACAGAGCGTGTTTCGCTCCGGTGCAGACAATGATTTCTGACGGCTTATATTCAATCCCCTGGTCGTTTTTGAATTTTTTTGCAATACTGTCTTTCAGCGCCGGCAGACCGCCTGATGGCGTATATTTCGTATGGCCTTCATTCATGGAACGCACCGCGGCATCTATAATGTGCTGAGGCGTATTAAAATCCGGTTCTCCTGCTCCGAGGCCGATGACATCATGGCCTTCTGCTTTCAGCTCTTTCGCTTTTGCAGTAATTGCAAGTGTTGCAGACGGTGTTAATGCGGATACTCTTTTTGCCAATTTCAACTTGAACTCCCCCTAATACGTCTCACGGTGTGATGTTTTTGAGAATCTTGCCGCTTGTAAAGTCCACATAACTAAAGCTATACTGCCCGCTTTTGTTGATATAGGTCACTTCCCATAACGGAACATTGTTTTCTCTCGCCGGGTGAACGCCATTCAGCTTGGAAACAAGCCCTTCGTCCCGAACGATCTTGGCAGCCTTGCCGCTTGAAATGCCGTCACTGGCTTTTTTTGAGAGAATTTTTGCTTTTTTGTCGGCCGGAACCCATACATACATATCTTTTCCATGTTTATCCGTTCCGGTAACAACATAATATTTCTGTTTGCCGACAAAGGTCTCCACTTTCTCAGCATCTGTCAGATCCGTTTTTTCTTTAGCGGCTGCGGCAGCTGTTTCGTGGCCTTCTTCTTTTTGAGCCATTGCAGATTTAAAAATGCTGGCCGAAAATAAAAGAACTGCTAAAAAAATAATACCAAATACGGCTGTAAATATTAATGCTTTTTTTCTCATCTTTTTCACCTATGTGCGATAAATGGTGAAGACCGCTTCATTTTGATTTTCTTCGTCGAGCGCAAGCCCGAACATCAGATTGTCCCGTTTCAAAGTCCGGTTTAATGTATCGACGATTTTATATAAATCATCTGAATGCTCCACATTAATCGTTGACAGAATTTCAATTTTGCTTTCCATTTTTATACCCTCCATCGGTCGAACAAATTTTGTTAGTCATAACGGGATGCGCCCGCGGCATAATAAAATCACAAGGCGGCATGAACCCGCTTTTACTATAAAAACAATTCCTCATCCCACACCACGAAAGCCGCGATTATGCGGCTTTTATTCCGTTTGGCTGACATAAGCCCCGAGTTCGGCATCCGTCAGCTCCAAAAGGGATGAAGTCGGGAGCGCTTCAAGAAACAGCCGTCCGTATCCCGCCGTCTTTACACGCTGATCTAAAAGAACGATCGTTCCCTTGTCTCCCGCCGTACGGAGCAGGCGCCCAACCCCCTGTCTGAACGTTAACACAGCCTCAGGCAGGGAAATCGTCTGAAACGGATTTTTGCCCTGCTTCTTGGCAAATTCGCATTTTGCGGCATGAAGCGGATTGTCAGGCGCCCTGAAAGGAAGTCTTGCGATCATGACGGTTGACAATTCATCCCCCGGAAAATCAACGCCTTCCCAGAAATGATTCGTCCCGAGCAAAATCGCCCGGCTTGCCGTTTTAAAGGTTTTCATTAATTTACCGGGACTCCCGCCTGAAATACCTTGGGCGAGAAGCTGAATGCCTGATATCTCCATACTGAGTTTCAGTTCCTGATACACTTTTTTCAGCATATCATGAGACGTAAACAGGACAAGGATCTTCGGCTGTTTTCCCTTTGACATGATTTCTGCATACTTGGCAATATGCTCGATGACTTCCCGCTCTCCGTCATATTTAACGGATTTCATCTCTTTCGGAATGATGACGTTCATCTGATCATCGTAAGAAAAAGGAGACGGGATGCTTTTGGTGCGCGGATAAAAATCCGCAAGTCCGAGCCTTTCAATCATAAATTGAAAAGAATGCTCCACCATTAAGGTCGCTGATGTGAGCACAACGCTTTTTTTGCGGGCGAAAAACTGGTCTGCCAGCATTTCACCGGGCTCCAAAGGCTGCGCATAGATGCTGACGGCATTTTTTGCGCCCTTCGCGTCAATTTCAACCCAAACGGCTTCTTTCTCATCATTTTCAAACAGCAGCCTGCTGAACGTATCGCGATATTCTTTCAGCCCCCTGATACACTTTACATATTCGGCCGCTAAAAAAGCCGCTCCGCTTTTCATCTGATCAAGCTTTTGATGTAACAGTTTCTCCTGTACTGAAAACATGTCAAGCAGCTGATCCAGCATCGCACAAAGCCGCTCCGCTCCGTCCGTTATCATGTGAAACCCTTTATCCTGGCTTTTATGATTGAGACTATAAACGAGACGGTTCAGATCGTCTTTAGGTTTTCTTCGTTTGACAAAAGAATGCACTGAACTGAAAAATGCGTCGCTTTCCGATTGAATATGCTTCATCCACTCATCGGCGTCAAAAAAACTTTCCGCCGGCAGTTCATACGTATAAAACAGTTTTCTCATCCGCTTTAACAGTCCGTGTTCCTTTAAGGTTCCGATTCGGCTGAGCTTTGTGTGCAGTCCGATGTATGAAGCTCTCTTCCCCAGGTGCTCGCTGGCAGCGCGTTCGAAATGATGCGCTTCATCAATGATGATCGTTCCGCTTGCAGGCAGTTTTTTCGTTTCACTGCTTTGATCTGAAAACAGCAAAGCATGGTTTGTGATAATCAGATCTGCGGCCTGCGCCTTTTCTTTAGCCCGTTCATAAAACCCGGCAGCCGAGTCCTTCCCTTTTTTCAAAAAAGAATTCTCATCGTAAGCCATGCGCTCCCACAGCAATCTGCCGCCTGATGGAAGATTCAGCTCAGCGGCGTCGCCCGTTTCAGTCTCCGTCAGCCAGACGAGAAGCTGCGCTTTCGTCAAAACCGCATCATAGTTGTCATCTTCCTCATGCAGAATATGTTCAAACTTAGGCAGGCACAGATAATGTGATTTCCCTTTTAAAATAGCGGCTTTAACCGGCCAAGGAAACATACGCTCCAAAAGCGGAAGATCTTTAGATATGATCTGCTGCTGCAAAAGAGTAGAGTACGTGCTGATAATCACGGGAGTTTGCTCCGCTTTGGCAAATAAAACAGCCGGAACGAGATAACCGATCGTTTTTCCGATGCCGGGTGCCGCTTCAATCAGCGCATGCTCCCGATTGCGGAAGGCGCCAAGCACTTCATCCATCATCGAAAGCTGCCCTGTCCGCTTTTCATAGCGGGGGATGATGCCGGATAAGATCTGTTCTTTTTCTTCGTTCCACTTTTCAAGGTCAATGGCCGCATTCACCGGACGGGAAACCGGAATGTGATCGGGCTCTTTAATTGAAAAAGAGGCGTATGGAATGCAGCGCTTTTCTTCCGCCGGCCTGCTTTCATGTATAAAAGAATCCAAAAGCAGCGTCAAATCGCTGATAAAATGCTGTGAAAGCCTTCTAAGCTGCTTTAATGTCGGTAAAGGCAAATGTTTCAGTTTATGTAAAATGTCTAAAAAGACCAGTCCCGTAACCTCCGCATCGCTGTCTGCGCGGTGAGGGCGGTCATGAACAATATTCAGCTCCGCACACAACTCACCGAGCTTATATCCTTCAAACCCCGGGAAAACAATACGCGAAAGCTCAACCGTATCAAGCACTTCACAATCCGGCAGCTCATAGCCCGCTTCGCTCAGTTCATACCGGACAAATCCGAGGTCGAAATGAATATTGTGGGCAACAAAATACGCGCCGTCAAGCAGATGAAAAATCTCCTCTGCGACCGCTTCAAACGGCAGTTCATTTTCAACCATTCCGGACGAAATTCCGGTCAGCTGTTCAATAAACGGCGGGATGGCCTGATTCGGATTGATATATTTTGAAAACCGCTCAGTTATTTGTCCATTTTCAATGACAACCGCTGCGATTTGAATGATTTTATCGCCCTTTTTCGGCGAATTTCCTGTTGTTTCGACATCTATGACAACGAACCGTTGTTTGTTCATTAAAATGGACACCTCAATTCTTGCATACGAGAAAAGTGTAACACGTTTTGTTGAGAAATGGAGCGGAAAAACAGCTTTTGCCCCTAAATCTTAAAAGAAAACCCCCATGAAGGGGGCTCTTTTACAAAATCGTGTGTGCCGGCTCCTGGCCCAGCATCTGCTCGATTTTATTCTGATCATCCAGAACGGCCACCTTCGGCTGATGGCTTTTTGCTTCCTGATCAGACATCATTTGATAAGAAATAATAATGACTTTATCTCCTTCTTGGACGAGACGGGCGGCAGCTCCGTTTAAACAGATGACGCCGCTCCCCCGCTTACCGGGAATAATATACGTTTCAAGTCTCGCTCCGTTGTTATTATTCACAATCTGAACTTTTTCATTAGCGAGCATTCCGACGGCATCTAAAAGATCTTCATCAATCGTAATGCTGCCGACATAGTTTAAATTGGCTTCCGTCACGGTAGCGCGGTGCAGTTTTCCGGCCATCATAGTGCGGTACATATTATGATCTCTCCCATTCATCAATATCAATAATGATATTATCAATCAGTCTGGCTTTAGAAAATTGGACGGCACAGGCCAGAATGACCTTGCCGTTTAATGTTTTAAGCGGAGTCAGCTCCGGATAAGCGTACAGTTCGGCATAATCAATGACGCCGCTTGTGTTTTCGATGATATCGGTGACGGTTTTTATAACGGTTTCCGGATTTCTTTCACCGTCTCTGATCAGTTCGGCACCTTGCTGCAATGCTTTATAGATCATCGGCGCTTCTTTGCGTTCCTGCTCAGTCAGATAGACGTTGCGAGAGCTTTTGGCAAGTCCGTCTTCTTCTCTGACCGTGTCCACTGCAACCAATTCGATATCCATAAAGAAATCCTCAATCAATCCGTCCACAACCGCTGCCTGCTGGGCATCTTTCAGGCCGAAGTAGGCGCGGGTCGGTTTAACGAGATTGAAAAACTTCGTCAGCACAGTGGCCACTCCGTCAAAATGGCCGACGCGGGAGGCGCCGCACAACGCGTCAGTTCTCCTTTTCACTTGCACGGCAACATTTTGCTCGCCTTTATACATGTCACTTGGAGACGGCGTAAACAAAACATCTGCCCCCGCCTGTTCTGCAAGCCGGGCATCGCGCTTTAAATCTCGCGGATATGCTTCGTAATCCTCGCCCGGTCCGAATTGAGTCGGATTGACAAAGATGCTCATCACAACAATATCGTTTTCTTTGCTTGCTTTTTCAACCAGCGTCAGATGTCCTTCATGAAGAAAACCCATTGTCGGGACGAATCCGATCGTCCGGCCTTCTGAGCGGTATTGTGCAATCAATTCTTTCAGCTGTTGAGTTTCTGTCAGTTGTTTCATCGCTTACTTTCCTCCGTACAAGCCTTGCAGCACAGTTTGGTTTATCTGAAAGGAATGCTTTTCTTCCGGGAAAACCCGGTCTTTCACATCACGGACGTAATCGCTGAGGGCCGACTCAATCGTGCCGTCGATTTTGGCGTATTGCTTCACGAACTTCGGTGTTCTGTCCACGCCGTGGCCGACAACGTCATGATAGACAAGGACTTGGCCGTCCGCTTTTGAACCGGCTCCGATTCCGATGACGGGAATGGATACTTCTTCTTTTATTTTAGCAGTCAGTTCAGCAGGCACGCATTCAAGCACGAGCATCATCGCTCCCGCCTGCTCGCATTTGATGCTGTCTTCAATGAGCTTTTTCGCGCTTTGCTCATCTTTTCCCTGCACTTTATATCCGCCTAATACGCCGACAGACTGCGGTGTGAGGCCTAAATGGCTGACGACAGGAATTCCGCCGAGAGTCAGCGCGCGGATGGATTCGAAAACGCCGTCTCCGCCTTCAAGCTTTAACGCGTCCGCGCCGCTTTCCTGAATAATGGCCGCGGCGTTTTTCAATGTATCCTCTTTTGAAAGATGGTAAGACATAAACGGCATGTCAGTTACGATAAACGTATTTTTCGCACCGCGTTTTACCGCTTTTGTATGGTGAATCATGTCACTGACCGTTACGCCGACTGTTGAATCGAGTCCGAGCACGACCATTCCGAGCGAATCCCCGACTAAAATCATGTCGACTCCCGCCTGTTCCGCAAGCTTTGCCTGCGGATAATCGTAAGCGGTCAGCATCACGATCGGCTCTCCATTTTCCTTCATTTTCATGAAATCCAGTTTTGTTTTCATTCTGTTTCTCCTCCTCTAAACGGTGAGGAGATGAGCCGCCAATTCTTCGCAAGCAAAAAAGCCTTCTGTAAAATAAGAAGGATTCCCACTTGTTTAACGTTCGGCGAATGTCATCCCTCTGTCCCAGTCCTTTTTTGGATCAAGGCAGACTTTTCGTAATCTCTGTTCTGCTGATCAGGTGCAGTTCATTATGATACTGCCCATAGGAAGTATACCAAATTCACGAGGCTTGTACCAACTAAGATTAATTGAGCTCAATATCGGCAGAATATATCTTCTTTATACCGTCTCTCGTTTCCAAGAGAAGAACTCCCTCATCATCAATGCCGAGCGATTTCCCGTAAAACGTCCCTTGCAGCGTTCTCGCTCTGAGCTCGTTCCCCAGTCCGACCGCATAGCTTTCCCATAACAGCTTGATCGGTGTAAAGCCGTGCTTCAAATAATCCTGATAGCGTTTTTCAAAAGTCAGCAGAATCTCTTGTATCAGACCCGCTCTGTCAATTTTTTCGCCGGCTTCCATGCTCAGACTCGTCGCAATGTCCTGAAGCTCGCCGGGAAAATCGGTTTCCTGCTGGTTCACGTTGATGCCGATGCCGAGAATGACCGAACGGACACGGTCTTCTTCTGCCTGCAGCTCAGTTAAAATCCCGACGGCTTTTTTGCCGTGAATCATTAAATCATTCGGCCATTTAATGGCGGGCTGTACACCTGTAAAGGCCTCGATGGCCTGTACGACCGCAACGGCGGATAACAGAGTGAGCTGCGGCGTTTTTTGCAAAGGAACGTCGGGTCTCAGAATGAGGCTCATCCAAATCCCGTTTCCCTCCTGTGAATGCCATACTCTGGCCATTCTTCCTCTGCCTGCCGTTTGTTTATCGGCGACTACGAGCGTCCCTTCCGGCGCGCCGTCATTGGCAAGTTCATGAGCGGTTTTTTGGGTGGACGGCAGGACGTCCCGGTAATGAAGCTGTTTGCCCAAAACCTCTGTTTTCAGCCCGAAACGGATTTCGGATTCACTGAGTTTCCCCGGTTTTTTAATGAGCCTGTACCCTTTTCGTCTGACCGCCTCAACCTCATAGCCCTCTTTGCGGAGCTCCTCTATATGTTTCCAAACGGCGGTTCTCGAGCAGCCGAGCGCGTCACTTATTTTCTGCCCGGAGATAAAGCCGTCACCCGCCTCAGAAAATAAATCAATTAATTGGGTTCTTAATGTTGATCCCATGATGCGAGCCACTCCTTTATGTCATGTTTTCGGTTAGGGAGCTTCCCTGCCAATACCGCTTCTTCAATCCGGCGAAGTTCTTCGGCCACCCATTTACCCGCGCGGCGGTTTCTGAGCTCCATCAGATCAGCGCCTGAAATGTCGAGGTCTCGAAGGCTTTTGATCGGCAGCTTCTCATACAGGCTCTGAACCTCTTTCAGCTTTTGTTCATCAATCGTCTTATGCTTTTTCAGCATCCCGATTTTAACGGCTGATAACAGCGCCTCTCCCGCCCGGTACATCGCTTCCGCTTCCAGCTGCGCCGGATAAACGCTTATGATCTGCACCGCTTTTTTTATGACTTTTCCCGGCAGTTTCCATTGTTTTAAAAACGCCTCGGCGCTTTTCGGACAAAGACCGAGAAACAATAACAGCGCTGCCCAGCGTTCTTCGCGTGCATCTAAAGAAGAAAACGGAAAGCCGCTCGCTTCCAGCATTTGCTGCTCATAACCGGAAAGGCCGGGCAGCTCTTGTATCAGACCTGTCTGCACCATCGTTTGAATTGCATCCTGTGAGAAAGCGCCCTGCAGCAGCTTTTCAAACTCGACGGTCTTTCGTTCTACTGATACATGTGCCAAAAGCTCCCTGTCTTTTATGACGGCCTCTCTTGTTTCTTTTTCTAACAGAAAGCCGAGCTGACTCATAAAGCGGACGGCTCTCATCATCCGCAGAGCGTCTTCCCGAAAACGGTCTTCAGGATTACCCACCGTACGGATCAGCTTTTGTCCGATATCATGTGCGCCTCCGAAATAATCAAGCAGCTCTCCTTCGGCAGACATCGCCATCGCATTAATCGTTAAGTCTCTCCGCTTTAAGTCTTCTGATAAAGAAGTAATGAACCGCACAGCTTCAGGGCGCCGGTAGTCCTTATATTCTGATTCGGCACGAAAAGTGGTGACTTCATAGGTTTCATCTTCCCACAGGACGATGACGGTGCCGTGCTCTTTTCCTACATCGACAGTCCGCTTAAAGAGACGTTCCACCTCATTCGGCGAAGCGCTGGTTGCGATGTCCACATCACCAATTTTTCGTTTCATATAGCTGTCTCTGACGGCTCCCCCGACAAAGTACGCCTGATGGCCCGCCTTCATCAGGCGATGAAGGATGGGGAGGGCTTTGACAAATTCCTGTTCCATAAGATCACTCCGGTCCTGCCAATTCGTCATAAATCCGTTCATACTGACTGACGATTCTTTGCGAAGAAAAGGCGGTCTCCACCATTTTCAGCGCATGATCAGTCAATCGTTTGCTGAGCTGTTTATCTTCTAAAACGGCAAGCGCTTTTTCAGATGCCGCCTGAATATCGCCGACTTCCACCAGAAAACCGCTTACTTGATCTTTAATCACTTCCGGGATTCCGCCGATATTTGTTCCGATGCACGGCACGCCGCAGGCCATCGCCTCAAGGAGGACGAGTCCGAAACTTTCTTTTTCAGACAGAAGAAGCTTAAGATCGCTGATAGAATACAGCTCTTCCACCCTGTCCTGATTTCCGAGGAGCAGCACTTGATCCTGCAGTCCGTATTTTTCGACAAGCTGCCAAGCGACGCACTTTTCCGGCCCGTCGCCGACAAGCAGGAGCTTCGCCTTTGTTTTGGCTGCGATATTACGGAAAACGCGGATGACATCTGTAACACGTTTTACCTTTCTGAAGTTCGAGACATGGATGACGACTTTTTCATCCGGCAAAATGCCATGTTTCTCTTTTATACTCTCTGTATTTTTCTTAAGATAAACACGTTCATCAATAAAGTTGTAGATAGTTTCAATTTTTTTATCCGGCTTGATTAAGTCATATGTTTCTCCGGCAAGCGCGGTTGATACCGCCGTCACTCTGTCGGACGCTTCGATGGCAAAACGGATTAAATCTTTTAATGACGGATCATATCCTAAAACGGTGATGTCCGTACCGTGAAGCGTCGTCACGATGCCGATGTCGCGCTTGAGCATCTGTTTGGCGAGATAAGCGCATACCGCATGCGGCAGCGCGTAGTGCGCGTGAATGATATCAAGATTTTCCCTCGCGGCAACCTCGGCGATTTTGCTCGCCAGCGTAAGGTCATAAGGCGGATATTTAAATACCGCGTATTGGTTGACTTCCACCTCATGAAAATGAATATTCGGATGATATGTATTTAATCTGAACGGGATGCTTGATGTGATGAAATGAACCTGGTGCCCTTTTTCTGCAAGCAGCTTGCCGAGTTCCGTCGCAATAATACCCGAGCCTCCGACACTCGGGTAGCATGTAATCCCTATTTTTAATGGTCTCATTGTCCGCCCCCAAAAACATCATCATTCAAAACGGGAAGCTGTTTTGAAAAGAAACCTTCGGCATACCCCGTCCCGGCTTCTTTGCCATACAGTCTTTCCCGCGCTTCCACCATTTCGATATAACCGTTGGTCAGCGGTGTGTTCACTGACTGCGCCGTAGGAATAAACTGGCTTTCATAGGCGTGCAGGCTTTCTTTTTTCAGATCGATGGTTTCCGTTATGTCGATTACAAAGTCCGGACGGTGAAACCCGTTGATCATATAATAGTATACGCGCTGGGCCTTATGAGCCGGCAGTTCCTGGTGATCTCTGTATTTATGAATTCCAGCCGAGAACACCGCTTCTTCGACCAAAGCCGCCGCATTGCCGTGGTCAGGATGGCGGTCTTTCGGATAAGGCATGAAAACGGTTTTCGGTCGGCAGGCTCTGATGACACTGACAATCCGGCGGATGCCGTCCTCACTTTTCAAAAGCCCGCGGTCGGGAAGCGTAAGCTGGATTCTCTCTTTTACGCCGAGAATTCGTGCCGCCTCTGCCGCTTCTTCTTTTCTTATCCCTACCGTTCCGTTGGATGATAGTTCGGCCTCGGTCAAATCGCATATCACCGCGGTTTTTCCTTGAGCCGTAAATTTTGCGATCGTGCCGCCCATACCGATCTCGACATCATCACTATGGGCGCCGAACGCCAGAATATCAACGTGTTCAGACATTCGGCTCTCCTCCGCGCACAAGATTGCGGAAATCAAATGCCCCGCCGTCCAGCGTCCGGACGAGGATTTCCGCTGTTCCCATATTTGTGGCGAGCGGGATCGCGTATACGTCACACAGCCGGATCAGCGCCGAGACATCCGGTTCGTGAGGCTGCGCAGTTAACGGATCGCGCAAAAAAATGACGAGATCCAAGGCATTTGCCGCAATCAATGCGCCGATTTGCTGATCTCCGCCGAGCGGGCCGGATTGGAAACGTTCAACGGACAATCCGGTCGATTCCTGGATTTTTAAGCCTGTCGTACCTGTCGCGTATAACTCATGATGGCTCAGTATATCTTTATATGCGGTCGTAAACTGAACCATATCCTGCTTTTTTTTATCGTGAGCAATCAAAGCAATTTTCATTTGATGTTCTCCCCCTTGCCGATTCAGTCGATAATATTTTCGAGTCCGTATACAAGCTGGTCGATTTTCATCACTTGCTCCACTGACAGCTTCACTCCTGACATAAAGGAAGCCCGGTTATAGGAGTCATGGCGCAGTTTCAGCGTCTGGCCGTCCATGCCGAACATGACTTCTTGGTGGGCGATAAGGCCCGGCAAACGCACGCTGTGAAGGCGGATGCCGTTTAATTCAGCACCGCGGGCTCCCGGCAGAATTTCTTTTTCATCAGGATGGCCCTGCTGCTTTTCTGAACGGACGCTTGAGATCATTTCCGCTGTTTTCAGCGCCGTTCCGCTCGGGGCATCCAGCTTTTGATCATGATGAAGCTCAATGATTTCTACATCTTCAAAATAGTTGGCGGCCATTTGTGAGAACTTCATCATCAGCACCGCGCCCAATGCAAAGTTCGGAGCGATGATGGCGCCGATTCCTTTTTCTTCAGTCAAGGCTTGAAGCTCCTCTAAATCCGCTTCAGAAAATCCGGTCGTTCCCACAACGGGGCGGACGCCGTGTTCAAGAGCGGCTTTCGTATGTTTTTTGCCGATTTCAGGCGTTGTCAAATCGATCAGCACATCCGGTTTTGTTTCTTGGAAACATGCGCGGATATCCGTATAAATAAGAGCGTCTGAATCAGCTGACATCACTTCCCGCAATGTTTGCTGATCGTATGTATGGTCAATGGCGCCGACAAGCTCAAAATGAGGCGTGCGGACGGCAAGTTTTACGGCCTCCTGGCCCATTCTGCCTCTCGGTCCGGCAATGACGACTTTAATGGTTTCATTTGACATGGTTTCTCCTACTTTCCTTCTTCTTTTCTAGTCCAGCGGTCTTTATCACGTGTATTAAATTTATGCATGACGCGGTTATGAGCTTCCTCCAATGAAATATCAAGGGAGTTGGCGAGGCAGATCAGGACGAACAGCACATCGCCCATTTCCTCTTCCATGCTTTTCTCATTTTCCGTCGTTTTCTTCGGCTTTTCCCCATAATAATGGTTGACTTCTCTTGCAAGTTCGCCCAGTTCTTCCGTGAGACGGGCCATCATGGCAAGCGGGCTGAAATAGCCTTCTTTGAATTGGCCGATATATTCATCGACCTCAGCTTGTAAGTCTTTCATCGTTTTGTCACTCACTGTGCGAATACCTCCTGTCATCTCTTCCATGTTAGCTAATTCAAGTACATTTGACAAATGTTAAAAACGGCAGTTTGCTGTTTTCTTTTGTATCCACTATAATATTTACGCAATCTTATGGAAGGAAAAGGGGTTTGATGCAATGCTTGGAGAAATCAGAATTAAAAACATTTGCTTTATTTTAATCGGCGCCGCTGTTTTTTCATTCGGACTGGTTCACTTTAATATGCAGAACAATTTGGCGGAAGGCGGATTTACCGGCATTACGCTGCTTTTATATGCGTTATTCCACATCAGCCCTTCTATTTCCAACCTGGTATTGAACATTCCTATCTTTTTCATCGGCTGGCGTATGCTCGGCCGGACGATGTTTGTCTATACCCTGATCGGCACCGTCTCTCTTTCTGTTTTTCTGAGTGTTTTTCAGCGCTACGAAATTCATATGCCGCTGTCCCATGATTTAGCGCTGGCCGCCTTGTTCGCCGGAGTATTTATCGGCGCGGGTCTCGGTATTATTTTTAAATACGGCGGCACGACGGGCGGGGTCGATATCATCGCCAGGCTGATCAACAAATTTTTCGGAATCCCGATGGGCCGGACGATGTTTGCCTTTGACGCCTGTGTCATTCTGCTTTCTTTGTTTACGTATCTTTCTTACAAGGAAGCGATGTACACGCTTGTAGCCGTTTTTGTCGCTGCGAGATTGATTGATTTTATTCAGGAAGGCGGCTATGCCGCAAAAGGGGCAACGATTATTTCTTCGAAAAACGATTTGATCCAGCAAAAAATCATTGAAGAGATGGAGCGCGGCGTCACCGTTTTAAAAGGACAGGGATCATATACAAAAGAAGACAGGGACGTTCTTTACTGCGTCGTTCCGAAAAACGAAATTGTGCTTTTGAAAAGCGTCATCACTTCCGTTGACCCGCACGCCTTTGTTGCAGTAAGCGACGTCCATGATGTGCTCGGCGAAGGATTTACGCTTGATGAAAATAAAAATCCGATCAGACGATAATAAAAAGGCGGCTTTTGCCGCCTTTACTGTTCGTGTTTCCATTTGACAACCGGTGATTTTTTCTTTTTCAATCGGCGGGCGAATGCCGGACTGACATTGAGCGTCTGCTCGACGAAGCGCTGCGGCGTCAGTGCCAGCCATTGGTTTAAGGAGACGTCTTCGAAACGGTCGCTTTTGAAGATTTCCAGAAAGCGAAGCACGGTCTCACCGGTATTCTGAACATAATGTCCCATTGTAAAAGGAACATATCCTACGTCACCCGCTTGATAGTTAAATGTCCGCGCTCTTCCCTCCGCCGCAAACACCGTCATTTTCGCTTCTCCTGAAAGATAATACTGCCACTCGTCCGTATTCGGATGCCAATGCAATTCTCTCATGCCTCCGGGTTCGACCTCCACAAGAGCTGCGGCAATCGTTTTTGACACCTTAAACGTTTTTGAATCGACAATCTTTACTCTTCCCCCGCTGGTAACAAGAGGCTCCTGCCGGGAAAGCTTGTAGCTGAACGGCTCCAAAACGGTGCCTTCCGGGGAAGAAACTGCTGCCTGCTCAATAGGGGGAGGCGGTTCCAACTGGAACATGTAACGCTCTTTCTTATGGATGTAAGCCAAATCATATCCGGAAACACCAAAGTTCGCCTCCAGCACGCTGCGCGGGGTATGGGCAAACCAGTCCGTTACTGAAAAGGTGCTGTTTTCTGAAAAAGAGCCGTCATCAAAGACGAGCAAAAACTCACTGCCCTGCTCTAATCCTTGAATGGAATGAGGAATGCCGGAAGGAAAATACCACAGATCCCCTTCACTTACGTTGTCAATAAAATTCCTTCCATTTTGATCGACCGCAGTTAAACGGACTCCTCCGTTAATCACATATCCCCATTCGGCTTCTTTATGCCAATGAAGCTCCCGCACAGCTCCCGGCTTCAGTCTCATGTTCACCGCCGCGATGTTTTTGGATACCGGCAGTTCCCTGACCGTCACCTCTCTGGACCATCCGCCGTCTTCAAGCCTCATATGCGTATCAGAAAATGAGAATTTCAAGTTTTGAACCGTTCCTGCATCCGTTGAAGGCGGAACGAGCATGTCAGGATTCTGGAAGTCACGCGCGAGGTTTCGCGGTCCTTCGTCAGTCGCCCCTTTTCTGCCTCTGATCGGCTGCGGGAGGTGTTTTGAAGCCAATTGCTGGATGAGTTTTTTCACTGCCTTAGCTCCTTTACAGCAATTTGTGTTTATTTAGACTTAGGATACTCACGCTTTTTCTCTTTCTTTTTTTCCGCTCTGTATTTTCGGTAGCCGACATATGTCAGCGCAGTAATAATGATACCGCCTGTTGTCAGAATGACCCAGAGCAGCGAAGGGTCAGCGTCATCCCGCTCCACCTTGTCAAAAACCCGCTTTAAATCCTGCTGCAGGAGCGTCAGACGCTCAAGCTTTGTTCCTTTTGTCATCTGCTGAAACCCGTCCTGCTCAATCACCTCGATATGTTTCGCCACCGTATCAAGCTGGCCGGCCGACACATCCATTGTCAGGCTGGGATAAATTAAATCATATAATGATATAAATTCATTCCACTTTTCATTGAAATTTTCACTTCCGTTTCCGCTGACATCTTCTTTTAAGGCGCTGAATGTCGCCATAATCGGTCTTTCAAGCGAACCCCACAGCGGATCGGAGTGGTCTTCCATCGCATCCATTACCAACCTGAACTGGGCGGCTGCCCGGATTTTTTCGGTATCTGAGGCGTCTGCCTGTTTTAGAACGCGCACTAAATCATTGAAACCCAGAGTCACCTGCCTGACTTCGGCGCCGCTCAGTGAGTTTACGTGTGTCATTTTTTTCTTAAAGTAGCCAAGCACTTGCAGAGCCTCATCATACTGCGAATGCCGCGTCATTTGGAAAACGGTATCCGAAAGGTCGTTCAGTTCCTTGAGACCGCCCTCATCTTCAGCTTTGGCAGTTGTGATGAAACACATAAGAGCAAGTAAAAGACAGATCGTCAGCTTTCGTTTCATAGAGGTCCCTCCCACTCCTTCTCTTTACAGAATATGAGGAGCGGGACAAGGTTAGACCAAGATTCTATCAGTGTAAGTCAAGCTTTATCCGTCTTTTGGAAATCACCAAGTAGTATGCAAGGCCGAGTGAAAATATGCTCAGCCAGAATGTAGCATAGCCGATCTCTTGCATATAGTCATTGAGCATTGAGTAGCGGGGCATCATGCCGAAAAGATAATCAATGACATCATTATGAAGCGTCCAAACAGCGGCAGCGGCAAGATGCCATAACCGGAACCGAAAATACGGGCTGTATAAAACGCCTTGAACGGCCATGGCAAAATGTGAAGCAATCAGCATGTACCCTTCCCAAGGCATCTGCCCCATTTTGACCAGCACAAAGACATTCATTCCTACCGCCCACAGCCCGTATTTTACAAGGGTTACAAGAGCCAGCGCTTCAAACAGCGGCGCGTTTCTTCCCATGAGAAATGCCAGAAGCACGAACAGGAAAAAAAACGTCGCCGTCGGGCTGTCAGGCACAAATATCAGAAATCGGAACGGCGTGTCCGCAAGCTGCGGCAAATACCAATAATAGCCGTACACCGTACCGATAAAATTAACGGCAAGAACAAGCAGAAGCATGCCGCGCAACCCTAAAAGATAAGAAATCCACCTCATACCATCAACTCTCAGTCCGTAAAAAGTATGTATCATGCAAAAAAAGCTGACATCCGGTCAGCTCTTTTCATAAAAGTATATCCTGCTATTGTCTACTTCACAATACGTTATTTCGCTGTCGTTTCAGAAATGAACTTCGCCAGCTGATCAAGCTGTTTGTCATTCCCTTTAAAAATACCGGCTGGCATCTGCCCTTTCCCTTTGACGGCGATTTTTTTAATTTCTTCCGGGCTCAGCCCGTTATCGACCAGAGACGGACCGGCGCTTCCGCCTTGAAGATTATCCCCGTGACAGGAAATACAGCCTTGTTCTTTAAATACCTTATAACCGTCTGATTCAGTATCAATGGCGGCTTCTTTTTTGATTTTCCCTTGCTCCTCCGCCTTCGCCCAGTCATGCGTCGCGACTGACTGCCACGTTAAAAAGACCGTAGCGCAAAGCGCCAAAAGCATCATGCCGACCGCAACCGGACGCTTCCACGGCCTTCTTTCAGACCCCCTGTCGAGAAACGGAGCCAAAAGCAGCGACCCGAAGGCAAGACCCGGTATAATCATCGCGCCGATAACGGTGTAGCTCCCTGCGGCATATTCATATTTTAATAGCTGGTATAAAAATAGAAAATACCAATCCGGCAGCGGAATATACCCTGTATCCGTCGGGTCCGCCACCCGTTCCAAAGGCGGCTCGTGCACAATCGTTAAAACGAGAAATCCGACGAGGAAAACGGCCCCGACCATCCATTCTTTCAGCAGGAAGTTCGGCCAAAACGCCTCTGTCTTTCCAGGATACTCTGAATAGTCTTTCGGTATATTCGGTTTTTTTTCAGCCGGTATCCTTGAATCTCCTACAAACTTCATTCCTTTCCCCCGGTGCATGTCATCCCCTCCCTTTTATATCAGATTTGTATTAAAGCGGTCCTGAAATTCCCTGCTTGCGGATCATGACAAAGTGGGCGCCCATGAGCGCAAACAAAGCGGCAGGGAGAAAAAATACGTGAATCGCAAAAAATCTCGTCAGCGTTTGGGCGCCGACAATATCGTGGTGGCCGGCAAGAAGAGTTTTCACCTGCGCTCCGATCAATGGCGTCGCCTCCGCAATCTGAAGACCTACCTTTGTCGCAAACAGCGCCTTCATATCCCATGGAAGCAGATACCCTGTAAAACCGAGACCGAGCATCACAAAAAAGATCAGAACACCGACGATCCAGTTCAATTCCCGAGGCTTTTTATAAGCTCCCTGAAAGAAAACCCGCAGCGTATGTAAAAACATCATCACGATGACTAAACTTGCGCCCCAATGGTGCATACCCCTTACAATCTGCCCGAAAGCGACTTCATTCTGCAAATAATACACAGATTCCCACGCGTTTTTTATATCCGGCACATAATACATCGTTAAAAACATCCCGGACAGCACTTGGATAACGGTTACAAAAAACGTCAAACCGCCGAAACAATAGACAAAAGCCGAGAAATGGTGAGCGGGATTTACATGTTCCGGCACTTCATGGTCGGCGATATCCCGCCACATCGGCGTAATATCGAGACGTTCATCCACCCAGTCATAAATTTTGTTCAGCATGTCACCCTTCCCCCCTAGGCTTTGCTTTTCCAAGATACAAAAAGCCGTCCTTTACTTTTTGCTCATAACGGTCAAGAGGCGCGAGCGGCGGCGTGCCCGGAACGTTCGTGCCGTCTTTTTCATACAGCCCGTAATGGCAGGGACAAAAGAACTTGTTCGGATTTTTAGGATCATTGTTCCAGTTTACGGTGCAGCCCAAATGCTTACAGATCGGAGAAAGCGCTATAATTTCATCCCCATGCTTGTAAACCCAGGCTGACCTGGATTCTTCCGATTCGTACCAGGCGTCGACTTGATGAATTTTAAAGTCAAACCGCTTCGGCTCCTTCGTCAGCTCATCCACACTGACAACCTGCACCATTTTTTGATCTCCCGTCGGTTTTAATACCGGGTCCAGCGCAAAACGGACCATGGGCATAAGCGCACTGGCGGCCATAAATCCCCCCACGCCGGTGAGCGCATAGTTTAAAAATTGTCTTCTTGATATATCTTGTTTTCCGCCCATCTCTTCCCCCCCTAAAGATTGACCAAAAATTAACTAAAATAGAAAATAATTCTGAGATTTGACACCCTCATAATATATGAATCTTTCAGCAAGGTCAACAGAGGCAAAACGGGTGTTTTGCGGGATGCCTGGTGTTTTTAAGAATTGTTCCACTTCTGTAACAAAACGTTCAAAATTTCTCCGCACTTGTCATCCGCAATTTTTCTCTTTAAAGAGTCTTTCATATGTTCAAACGGAACGGCAGGTATGTATATGACATCAGACCCTATTTCAGAATCCTTCCATTTTTCGTCTGCCGTCAGAAACAAGGCGTGCCGGAAGTTGGTCATCACCTCTTCTTTGAGTTTTTGAAGCAGGGCGATTTGTGATTGGTCTATATCAACATATGTATAAGAGGGGAATAAATATACCCGTCCCTTCAATTGGCGCTCAAGCTCTTCAGAAAGCAATTGAGTGCTTTCCCCCTGTTCAACGGCCTCTTTTAAGCCTCCTGAAGACGTTATGGAAATTAACGGAATGACAGCGGTATCAATGTAATCCGCAGATTGTATATAGGCATCGGCATCAGCGGCCCTCCATCTCATGTCCCGTTCCTCCTCTTTACGCAACAAGCCTTGCATATTCTGCAAGGCTGTCATTTATGTGAGCTGATTCAATTGGCGGGAAAGCTTTTCAAATGTTTCTTTGTCGTGGCGGTCCAGCGCCTCGTCGATATCTTTAAGCAGCTTTTCCCGCTGGAAAGTGGAAATGGCATGTTCTAATATTTTTTCGGCCATCCCCTGATCCTGTTTATTTTCAAACAGGTCTTTCGGCAGATGCGGATTTGATTCAAGAACAGCGGCATATTCCGGTGAGCTGTAGGCCGAACGGAAATTCAGCTGGATAAATAAATCCTGCTGTTTATTTAACCGGATGTCGTGAAAAGATTTTTCCGCGTCCGTAGTCATGACATTTTCTTTATAAAACCTAAACGGCACCTCATCAACGCAATGAGTAGACATGATAATGCCTCTCGGGCAAAATTCGGCTTGTTCTACAAAATGGACTTTTTCCATTAATGAATCATGACTCATTAAATAATTTAAAATCCAGACGCACTCCCGGCGTTTAAGCTGATAATGATTTAAAAACCAACGGATAAAATCCTTTTTTTCATTGACAGAAACAGGGGTCTGCATGTAATTCCCTCCTCTATCGATCGTATAATCTGACATCACTTATACATTCAGCAAGCATGGTCCAAAATCCTGCTTATCTTAAAAATTCATCCTCTATCCGTAAGATTGTTTCTTCAAGCTCTTCGTTTGTTCCATCCATTGAAAGCACTTGTTTTAAAAGCGGCAGCGCTTCTTTCTGGAGACCCTCTTCCAATAAGAAGTGAGCGTATTCATATAAGAAATCCCGATCATCCTGATAATGGAGATACGCAGCTTCGAAGCTTTTTTTCGCTTCAGCGTATTGCTCAAGGCCTGTATAGGCACCCGCCAAATACCAATTGTATTTCGGATCTTCTTCTCCGTAGCCGCGGACTTCCTTAATCAGATCAATAATCTCTTCAAAGCTTTCTTCTTTATGATAGACGGCTAAAAGCGTATGGAGCGCTTCCACGTAACCCGGATCGAGCGCCAGCGCTTCCTGAAGAAGCTTTTTGCCTTCCTCTTCGTTGCCGAGCTTTAACGCCATTTTCGCCGCATAGAGAAAAAGCTCTTTATTGTATTCATCGTAAGTAATACCTTCTTTAGCGGTTTTTAATGCATCTTCATACATGCCTTCTGCCTCATAGCTTTTTGCAAGCGGCATATAAAGCGATGAATAGGAAGGATCAAGCCCTTTTAAATCAGACAGCTGCTTGATGGCTGTTTTGACCATTCCCGCCTGATAGGCTGTGAACCCGTACCCGAAAATCGTATTCGGTTCTGTATGTTCTGCCGCCGCTTTTTCATACCATGAAATCGCTTCCTCAAATTCACCCGCCGCGCTCAATGACTCAGCCAGCCTCTGATGAACATTTACGCCGCCGATTTCGTGCCGTTCTTTTGCCGTCTCTTCATAGTAAGGAACGGCTTTTGCGTATGACCCCTGAGTGAAGTATAATTCCCCCAGAGCGAAATCAATAACAGGTTCATCTTGTAACATCGTTTTCGCCTGTAACAGCTTTTGCTCACTTACTTCAAATAAGCCCTGCATCTGATACAGATCAGCCATTAAAAGAAGGCTTTCCGCGTAAGACGGGTCTTCCGGAGAAATTGTCTCCAGCACCTCAAGAGCTTTTTCTTCTTCATCAATATCTATTAACAATTCGGCGTAAAAATTCGTCAGCTCAGACTCATCCGGATAAAGGTCATGCAGATCACTGATCAGCGCTAATGCTTTTTCGGCGTTTCCCCATTCATAGTAGAGCTGGGCTGCAATGGCTTTGTCTTCGTCATGAAGCTGCGTTTCAGCTTTTGAAAGCGCTTTGAGTCCCTTTTCGGTTTCACCTGCTTCAACTAATTTTATGGCTTCTTGGATCAATGTATTCAAATCAGACCGGTCCTTTCTTTTCCTATACCTCATCAACCAATGAAAAGGGTTTTTATTCGGGTTATTCTTATCATAATTCAGACAGGGCCTGCCCGCAAATAAGATGCTTCACCCGGCATTATAGTTTATCAGAAAATGGTTAAGAGGAAAACGGCAAAAAAGGGGACGGCATCTTTATACGCAAACAGCGCAATTTGTTCCGGCTGTTTCTGTAACGAAAACGCATTCCCCCTTTCTGTTATTTTCTGTTTAAGACAAGCTATGTCAAAGCCCAAAGTTTTATGACACATGAAGAAAAAAGCCCGAAGAATCTCTTCAGGCTTTTTTGGCTAATTGATCTAAATGCTCAAAAAATGTCGGATATGAGACATGGATTGCCTCAGTATCACAGATGTCAATCGGCTCTTCTGTCAGGCATGAAGCGACACCGAGCATCATGCCGATGCGGTGGTCGCCGTGGCTTGACACATCGGCTCCGCCCGCAAGCGTTTTTTTGCCGTGTATTTTCATGCCGTCTTCAGTCGGTTCAATGTCTGCGCCGATTTTCCGGAGCTCTGATACGACGGTGTCGATCCGGTTCGTTTCCTTCACCTTCAGCTCCGCAGCGTCTTTAATGACAGTTGTGCCTTCAGCCTGCGTTGCCAAAAGGGCGATAATCGGGATCTCGTCAATTAAACGGGGAATGATTTCTCCGCCGATTTCTGCCGCTTTCAGATCTGAAGTTTCAATAACCAGGTCTCCATAAGGCTCAGCGCTGTCCGCTTCTGAAGGAATCACTTCAAGTGAAGCCCCCATTTGCTTTAAGACATCAAGTATTCCCGTGCGTGTCGGGTTCAGGCCGACGTTTTTCAGCACAATCCGGCTTCCGGGAACGACAGCACCTGCCGCGAGGAAAAAGGCCGCTGAAGAAATATCGCCGGGCACGAAAATATCAGCTCCCCGAAGCTTCTGACCGCCCGTTACGGAAGCGCTCGTCTCCGTTTCCGCAAGCTCGGCGCCAAAAGCGTTCAGCATCCGTTCCGTATGGTCTCTCGATTTATGAGGCTCAGTGACGGTCGTCGTCCCTTCTGCCTGCAATCCGGCAAGCAGCACGGCGGATTTGATCTGCGCGCTTGCAACAGGGGAGACGTAATCAATGCCTTTCAATTGTCCGCCTCTTACGGATAAAGGCGTAAATCCTCCGTCCGCTCTTCCGTCAATCGCGGCTCCCATCTGTTTTAAAGGCTCCGTCACCCTCTTCATCGGGCGCTTTGCAATACTTTCGTCGCCCGCTACCGTACTGTGAAATGGGCGTCCGGCTAAAATGCCGAGCATCAGGCGGATGGTCGTGCCGGAATTTCCGACATCAAGAAGGCTGTCAGGCTCAGAAAGTGCGTCAATGCCCTTTCCGTATATCTTTACATCACTTCCGTTTTGTTCAATGGAGACACCCATTTTTCTGAAGCAGGCAATGGTGCTCAGACAATCGGCTCCGGGCAAAAAGTTTTTTACCGTTGTCGTTCCTTCCGCAAGCGCTCCGAACATAACAGAACGGTGGGAGATGGATTTATCCCCCGGAATATGAATTTCACCGTTTAAAGACGTCACTTTTTCTCTTTTCAATGTTTTCCACCTCAGTCAGCGTAAAATGTGTCATATTTGGCGCGGGATTGAATGCAGGTTTCCGCACGCTTCCGGTCATCATCAGTCTGGAAACTGATTCTGAGAATTCCGTTAATATCTTCTCTTGTTTCGATAATGCGGATGTTGGTGATACTGATTTTTTCTTCTGCCAATATCGCCGTAATTTCCGAAATGACCCCCGGATGATCGGGAACATCGACATAAAGGTCATAAAAGGACGGGATCGCTCCTTTTTGACGGAGCGGCAGACCGTCGCGATAATCTTTCGCTTTTTTAAAATATCCGAACAGGCTGTCCGCATCTTCATTTTCTACATAAGATTCGATCGTGTCAATCTCCCGTTTCCATTCTTTGAAGCGGTCAAGCAGTTTATCTTTGTTATGAAGAAGTATGTCCCTCCACATCGCCGGGCTGCTTGAGGCGATCCTGGTGATGTCCCGAAAACCGCCGGCTGCGAAACGTTTCAAAAACGGATAATCTTCTTCAGCATGATGAGCCTGATGTACGAGGCTTGCAGCAACGATATGAGGGAAATGGCTGATGACGCTCGTTACGCCGTCATGCTCCTCGGGAGTCATCTCCACAAAGTGGGCGTTTGCCGCTTTCAAGAGTTCCTTCAGATGCGTTACTGACTCTTTAGAAGTTGATTTTCCGGGTGTTAAAATATAAAACGCATTTTCGAATAAAAATTCTTTCGCGGCAGCGGCCCCGGATTTATGAGATCCCGCCATCGGATGACCGCCGACAAATTGATAGTGAGCCGGAAGCACTTTGTCGGCGTAGCTGACGACTTTCTGTTTCGTGCTGCCCACATCCGTAATCAGGAGTTCATGGGTGATGTCTGATGCGGCCAGCACATCGAGCATTTTCAGCGTTTGGGCGACAGGCGTGGCGATAATGACAACAGACGCTTGCTGCGCCCCTTCCGTAAATGAGCCGGCCCGCTCGTCAATAATTCCGAGCTTCAGCGCGGCAGTGAGCTGTTCTTCCGAAATATCCACACCGATAATCCGTTTATGCGGATGCTCCTTTTTGATGGCCAATGCGATCGATCCGCCGATCAGCCCGATCCCCGCAAGCAATATAGTATCCTTCATTTCACTCATTTCCTTTTTCAACTATTTTAATAGAGCAAAGAGGTGATGCCTGATCACCTCTTATAATATTTCAGCTAAAATTGTGAGAATTTCCTCATTCTGCTCTTTCGTACCGACCGTAATCCTTAACGCTGTCGGAAATCCGAGCGCCTGTCCTGAGCGGACGATATATCCTTTTTCCAACAGGGCTTGGAACAGTTCATCCGCCGGGCGGTTAAAATCAATGAGCACAAAGTTGGTTTGTGAAGGATAACAAGTTAATCCGTGAGTTTCTGCAAAATCATAATACTGCTTAAGGCCTGCTTTATTTTTCTCGACGCATTCCTGAATAAATGTCTGGTCATCAAGCGCTGCCAGTGCCGAAGCCTGACCGATTCTGCTCGTATTGAACGGCTCTCTCGCCGGTTCAATCTGGCGGATCAGCGCTTCGTCCGCAATGCCGTATCCGACGCGCAGCGCGGCAAGTCCGTACGCTTTAGAGAAGGTGCGGAGGATCATAACATTCGGATATTGCTTTACAAGCGGAATGCTTTCTGGGTAATCTTCCGCCGTAACATACTCGTAGTACGCTTCATCAAGTACAACGAGTATATGCTCGGGAACTCTGTTTAAAAAGGCAATTAGCTCTTGTTCAGAAGTATATGTCCCCGTCGGATTATTGGGGTTGCATACCCATATGACTTTCGTCTCGCCGTCAATTGCTTCCAGCATCCGGTCCAAATCATGAGCGCCGTCACTGCGGAGCGGCACCTCGCGCACCTCAGCGCCTTCAATCACCGCATTGTGTCTGTATTGCGGGAAAGTCGGGGCGGCGGTAATCGTGTTTGCCTGATCATTTAATAAAGAACGGCAGATAATCTGCACTAGCTCATCAGAGCCGTTGCCGAAAATGATCGAAGATTCACTGACCTGCAGATGCTCACTGAGCCGCGTTCTCAAGGCGGCACTGTAACCATCGGGATACAGCGCAAGCTGCTCAATCTCCTGATGAAGCGCATCTTTAGCGGCCTGTGAACAGCCGAACGGATTTTCGTTAGAAGCGAGTTTTACTACTTTCTCAAGCCCGTATTCCATTTTCACTTCTTCTATTGGTTTGCCCGGCTGATACGGTTTCAGCTGCCGCAGCTGTTCTTTTATCTGCAAATCCAGTCACCTCATTTTACACTGTACAGTCGTCCGAACGTCTTTGCGTATTCTTCAAATTCAAGAAGCGCATCAGCTCTTGTTCCGGGATTCACAAGCTTTATTTTAAGCTCTTCAACTTTTTTGACAAGCGCGCTGCCGACAACGACACCGTCAGATATTTCATTCATCCTGTCAACCTGTTTGCGGTTCGAGATGCCAAAACCGACCGCCACCGGAACAGGGCTGAATTCTTTCACCTTACGGATGAAAGAGTATACAGACGGATCGAATTCGCTGCGTACGCCCGTCACTCCTAAAGAGGATACACAATACACAAAGCCGCAGGCCTGTTCAGTAATTATTTTCAAACGGTCTTCACTTGTCGGCGCAACCAGTGAGATATAAGCGATATTCTCCTTTTTGCATGTCATTTGCAAAAGGGAGCTTTCCTCTAATGGAAGGTCGGGTACAAGCAGACCGTCTATGTCGTTTTCCCGCAGTAAAGCGAAAAAGCATTCTTTTTCTAATTGTAACACAGGATTGTAATACGTAAAGAGGATTATTGGAATATGAACGCCGTTTTTTTTCATTTTGCCGCCAAGTTCAATTGCTTTTACGATATTCATTCCGTTTTCCAGAGCCCGTTTTGAAGCCCGTTGTATGACGGGTCCGTCCGCAAGCGGATCTGTGTAAGGAACGCCGATTTCAAGGGCAGAAGCGCCTGCGTTCTGCAATGATATTGCCAGTTCAACAGAAATGTCAGGAAGCGGATCGCCAGCTGTAATAAAAGGGATAAATAATTTTTCAGACTCTCGCAGATTAAACATGTGTCTCCACCCCGTTTTCCAAAACATTCATCAGCGTATGAACGTCTTTATCTCCTCTTCCCGATAAACTGACGAGAATGATTTTATCTTTATCCATGTCTTTTGCCATTTCAAACGCTTTTGCCAGGGCGTGGGCAGATTCAATAGCCGGAAGAATACCTTCTGTTTCAGAAAGCAGACGTAACGCGGCAATCGCTTCTTCGTCTGTCACGCTTTCGTACGTTACACGGCCGCTTTTATGCAGATAGGCGTGCTCAGGGCCGATCCCCGGGTAATCAAGGCCTGCTGAAATGGAATACGGTTCGATAATCTGCCCGTATTTATCTTGTATTAAATAGGTCATTGATCCGTGAATCACCCCGAGCGTCCCTTTTGCGATCGTTGCCGCATGCAGCGGCGTATCAATTCCTTTTCCGGCCGCCTCGGCGCCGATCAGCTCAGTATCTTCGGCTAAAAAGGCCTGAAAAATGCCCATCGCATTGCTTCCGCCGCCGACACATGCAACAATCTTATCCGGGAGCGTTCCTTCAACCCGGCGGAGCTGTTCTTTCGCTTCCTCTCCGATGATTTTCTGAAATTCGCGAACGATATACGGATACGGATGCGGCCCCACTACAGAACCGATAAGGTAGAAATGATCTTCACAATGCTGGACCCAATACCTGATCGCCTCATTCGTCGCATCTTTCAGCGTGCCGTTGCCGCTTGTGACCGGCACCACTTCCGCGCCGAGCAGTTTCATCCGGAATACGTTCAGCGACTGGCGCGCAACGTCTTCTTCACCCATAAAAACCGTACATTTAAAACCGAATTTTGCGGCGGCTGTCGCGGCAGCCACACCGTGCTGTCCCGCGCCGGTTTCGGCGATGATTTTCGTTTTGCCCATCTTTTTAGCAAGCAGAATCTGGCCTAACGCGTTGTTAATTTTATGAGAGCCGGTATGGTTTAAATCTTCTCTTTTCAGATAGATTTTCGCCCCTCCCAAATACTCTGACACCCTGTCTGCGAACGTTAATGCAGTCGGTCTTCCGGAGTAATCAAACAATAGCTTTTTATATTCGGCATGAAAAACGGGATCATTCTTTAATTCTGTGAAAGCCGTTTCGATTTCCTCAAGGGGCCGCATCAATGTTTCAGGGACAAATTTGCCGCCGAATTCGCCGTATCTTCCGATTTCATTTGGATATGGATACATAGTGGTTCATCCTTTCTTCTAAAAGCCGGATCAGTGTTTGATCCTTTTGTCCGTTTTTTTCAATTCCGCTGGCAAGATCTATACCGCACGGACGCGATCTCAGTAAGCCGGTAATCGTTTCAGGATTAACGCCGCCCGCGATAAAACAGCGCTTGTTTGCATTTTGAGCCTGCTTTCGGTACAAGGGGACACGAGCCCATGAAAACGCGATTCCCGTGCCGCCTCTCATTCCTTTTACTGAAGAATCAATGACATAGCCGTCGACAGCAGGTGCAAATTGAGCCATCTGACGAAGCGTCCCTTCCCCGTGATGGAGCGCTTTCCATATCTCCGAGCGCACAAGCGGACGGAGACGGAGGGCATCCTCAGGCGATTCATCACCGTGAAGCTGGATGGCGTCAAGTGCCAGATCAGAGGCGATTTGCGCGATGTTTTCTATCGTTTCATTTACAAATACTCCGACATGTTTCTTGTCTGTCCGGACCTGCTCTTTCCATTTCCGGACCTCATCCGGCGTTACTCTCCGTTTGCTTGCGGCAAAAATAAATCCCAGATAATCCGCTCCTGAAGCTGCCGCAAGTTCGTAATCACGCTTCGATCGTATCCCGCAGTACTTTACCTCAGGCTTTTTCATATCATCACTCCCCGAACAGTCCGCGGATCGCCTTTTGCTGCGAATCCTCTCTCATTAAGGATTCTCCGACCAATACAGCCTGCGCCCCGTGCTTGTTGACGAATTGCAGGTCAGCCAAAGAACCGATGCCGCTTTCGCTGACCAGCAGGCAGCCGTCCGGTACAAGCTGCGCTATTTTTTCCGTTTGCGAAACAGAAGTACGGAACGTTTTTAAGTCCCGGTTGTTTATGCCGAGAATGTCCGGCTGAAACACTTGTAAAATCCGTTCAAGCACAGTTTCATCATGGACTTCAACGAGAACGTCCATGCCCTTCTCGCGGGCTTCCAGATAAAGCTCATGAAGCTCTGAAGGTTCCAGCGCTTCCCCGATCAGCAAAATGGCATCGGCGCCGATCCTGAACGATTCCTCCACCTGAAGGGAATCAATAATAAAATCTTTTCTCAGCACGGGAAGAGACACGGTTTGTTTAACATCTGTCAGAAATTGATTTCTCCCCTGAAAAAAACGGGTATCCGTGAGAACCGAAAGGGCGTCGGCTTTAGCCGCTTCATAATCCGCCGCAATCGTTTCCGGAACAAAATGCTCTTTAATCAATCCTTTAGACGGCGAAGCTTTTTTCACTTCGGCGATCAGCCCGATAAAACGGTTCGGGTTCAGGAGCGCTTTTTTAAAGGATCTCCGTTCAATTTGACAGGTTTCCGGCAGCACGATGGATTTGATTTCTTCTTTTTTCTGCTGAATGATTTGATCAAGCATACATTTCTTCCTCTTTCTGTTTCAGACGTTCGAGCTGCCTTTTGGCATCTCCGTTTTGAATCGCTTCTAAGGCGGTTTTCGTTCCTTCTTTCAGATCGTTTGCAAGACCTGCCGTATAAATGGCCGCGCCCGCATTTAAGGCGGTAATATGCAGAGCGGATGACGGAGCTTCATTTGCAAAAATATTCTGAATGAGGAGCGCGCTTTCTTCCGATGAACTCACTTGAATATCCTTTAGTGAACCTTCTGCAAAACCGAATTGTTCAGGTAAAACGGAATATTCCAGACGTTCACCGTTTTTCAGTTCAATAATATCGGTCGGTGCTGTGATGGACAGTTCATCTAATCCGTCACGGGCCGACACAAGCATGACGTGTCTGACATCAAATTGTTCCAACGCGCTTGCCATCAGGCGCGCTTTATCTAATGAATAGACGCCGATCACCTGCCGCTTCACCTGCAGCGGGTTGCTGAGCGGGCCCAGCAGATTAAATACGGTTCGGAAGCCAAGCTCTTTTCTTGCGGCGGCGACGTGCTTCATTGACGAATGAAACAACGGCGCAAACAAAAACCCCATTTGTTTCATTTCAATGCTGCGTTTGACGCTGTCTGGTGTGGCTTGAATGGAAACCCCCAGCTTTTCCAGCACATCCGCGCTGCCGCTTTTAGACGAAACGGAGCGATTTCCGTGCTTGGCAACTTTAGCTCCGGCGGCAGAAGCTGTAATCGCCGCTGCCGTGGATATGTTAAACGTAGAAATCCCGTCTCCGCCTGTTCCGCACGTATCAACGACATCCGCCAAGCCACCCGCCGTCTGTGCCCGTGCCCGCATCACTTTTACAAATCCGGCAAGCTCCTCCGCCGTTTCACCTCGATGGGCTAACACCGATAAAATCCCGCCGATCTCAGACTGCGACATGTCCCCGTTCATCATCATCTCCATCAGCTTTTCGGCTTCTCCGGTTTTCAGCGTACGGCCATTAACGCACGATTGCAGAAATTTGTTCATCCGTCTTCTCCTCCCCGCCAGAAAAGATGTCTTCTGCGATTTGAATCGTTTTTAAAAGCGCCCCCGCTTTGTTACAGCTTTCTTCATATTCGGCTTCCGGGACGGAATCGGCGACTATTCCCGCGCCCGCCTGCACCGATGCCGTACCGTTTTTGACACTCATAGTGCGGATGGTAATACACGAATCAATTGACCCGTCAAATCCGATATAAGCGATACATCCGCCGTAGGTTTCTCTGGAAGTCGGTTCTAATTCATTTAAAAGCTGCATCGCGTGGATTTTCGGAGCGCCCGTGAGTGTTCCTGCCGGGAATGCCGACATCAGCGCGTCAACGGGATGGACGCCCTGCTTTAAACGGCCGGTTACAACAGAGATGATGTGCATCACATGTGAAAAAGAAACGACCTTTGTGAATTCCGGAACGGCTACGGAACCGTACTCCGCAACTCTGCCGATGTCATTGCGCGCAAGATCGACGAGCATGTAATGTTCAGCTTTTTCTTTTTCGTCATTCATCAGCTCTTTTTTCAGGCGTTCATCCTCTTCTTTTCCGGCGCCCCTTCTTCTCGTTCCGGCAATCGGATGAATTTCCAGGTGCCTGTCATGCACGCGGATCAGACGTTCAGGCGAACTCCCGACAATGTCTCTGTCAGGCAGTTTGATATAGTACATATAGGGTGAAGGATTGATGATGCGGAGCACCCTGTACAGCTCAAATGAATGTCTGGATACCGGAATGTCAAACTTTTGCGAAAGCACCCCTTGAAAAATGTCTCCCGCTTTTATATATTCTTTCAGTTTATTAACGCCGGCCATAAACTCCTCTTTCGTATAATTGGATGTCACATCGGCAAAACTTGGCGTGTCAAACGTTTCTTTAGAAAAAAACGGCTCTTTCATATCTTTCGATTCTGTCAAAATACCGATAAGCTTACGAAGCTCCGCGCAATTTTCTTTAAAAACGGCCCGCTTTTCTTCCTCCGTCTCCCGGCCGTTAAGCTCCGCATATTGAATGAAATGCACTTGTTTCGTTTCGTGGTCGTACGCGATGATTTTCCGGCAGACAAACAGCATACATTTTTCGAAATCTGTTACTTTCGCGTGGCTTGGCACGGAAGGCTCAATCAAAGGAATCATGTCATAGCTCAGATAACCGACCGCCCCTCCCGAAAATGGGATATCAAGCTCGGGTGTTTTAATGCGGAAGCTCTCATTCATCCAGTCAAGCACGGCTTTTAATTCTCCGGCTTCAAACAGCGTATGCCCGTTTGGATCAGTGGCAGTGAATGTGTTATGACTCTCTTTAATGGTGATAAAAGGATCAAGGCCGATAAAAGAGTATCTCGACCAGCTTGACGACTCATCCTTGCTTTCTAAAAGATACGTAATGTTTCTGTCCAGTTTTTCAACCATCTGAATGGGTGTGATCGTGTCGACCGTAAAAGTCTCTGCGATTGGAATGGTGCGGTGTGTCAGACTGTCCTTTAAAAATAAAGAAACATCCGATTGTAAATTCATGATTCTCCTCCTTACGGTAAGGAGAATGAGATGAAGAGTGAGAGGAGTCTTGCGTATAAGAAATAAACCCAAAAGAAAGGCTTCTTTTGGGCAGAATAAAAACGTGTTTATCTCAGCTCAGCTAAACTCATTCTCTGCTACCCTATTCTAAACTCAACTGTTCAATGTCTTACTTACCAGCTCTATACACACTCTTGTGTATTTCTAAGCTTTGTTTATCGTATTACATGTCAGTATTTTTTGTCAATGATAAATCCGGCCTTAACACAACGGCTTTTTCTAAATAGACATGCTTGATTTCATCCTGAGGCGTATCCGTCTGAACCGTCATCAGGACACGGATACACTTTTGCAGAGCGCCGGTGACATCCATTTCCTGCATGCACGTCACCGGGACGTACTGCCACCCGGAAAGGCGGCGGACCGCTTTTGCCGGAAATACGGAATGGATATCAGGCGTGGCGGATAACAGGATCTGTACAACGTCTTCCGGCTTGCATCCATTTTGTTCAATGATTTTTTCAAGCAGCTGCTGTGTTTTTTCTAAAATTTCTTGTTCGGTGTCTTGTTCCACCGTTGTTGCTCCGCGAATGCCGCGTATCATCATGCTGTTTCCTCCATTCGCCATTTATTCAGCAAATTTTCGAGCTCATCTTTTGAAAGCATGCAGTCCCGCGCTTCGCCTAATTCTTTTAACACGATGAACTGTGTCATGCCTCCGCGCGTTTTTTTATCATTCATCATCCGGGCGGAGAGAACCGGCGTTTCAATATCTTGTCTGATGCTTCCCGGGTAGCCGAGCCCAATCAGCCATTGTGTGAGTTCTTTCCTGTTCATCTTGCAACCCGCAACCTGTTCACTCACGTAAAGGGCAAACTGCATGCCGAGGGCGACCGCATCTCCATGTGTAATCCGTCCGTAGCCGTATTCCGCCTCAACGGCATGGCCGAGCGTATGGCCGAAATTCAGAAAAGCTCTTATCCCCTCTTCCTTTTCGTCCTCACGCACGACGGCCGATTTGATTGAAATTCCTTTATAAATCATTTCATTCAGCTCAGCGCTTGTCAGTCCTTGCAACGTGTCAAACGTGAGAAGTTTTTCTAAAAAAGCATGATCGGCGATAAACGCGTGTTTGATCACTTCAGCCATGCCCGATCTCAGCTCTTGTTCCGGCAGGGTTTTCAGAAGCTCCGTATCGTAAATCACCGCTTTCGGCTGATAAAACGCGCCGATTAAGTTCTTTCCGAGTTTATGGTTGACGGCCACCTTGCCGCCGACCGCGCTGTCATGGGCAAGCAGTGTTGTCGGCATTTGAATGAAATCAATTCCGCGCATAAAAGTTGCTGCGCAAAAGCCGGCCAAATCACCCGTCACGCCGCCTCCGAATGCAATCATACATGAGGAGCGGTCCATATGGAAAGCGATCGCTTCCGTTTGAATCCGTTCATACTCTTTTAGAGATTTCGCTTCTTCTCCGCTTGGAACGATCACCTTTTTCACGGGCCATGTTTCGTTTAAAAGCCGGAACATCTCATCACCGTAAAGCCGGTCAACTTCAGCATCGATGATGAGAAGGATCTTTGTCAGCGGCCTGTTCAGTGAAGACAAAAGGGCAGCGGCCTGTTTCCTTATGCCTTCACCGATATACACGGGATATGCGGAGGAAGCTGTCCGAACCTCAAGCTCTTTCATCAGAATTCCCTCGATAGTTTTTTCATGTTTTCAACATTTTCTTTAATGCGGTCGATCTGGTCAAGCCCGAATTGTTCGACGACTGCATTTGCGATTTCCCAGGCCACTGCTGCTTCAGCCACTACGCTTGCTGCCGGAACCGCGCAGCTGTCTGAACGTTCAATGCTCGCTGTAAACGGTTCTTTCGTTTCAATGTCGACGCTTTTCAGCGGCTTGTACAAAGTAGGGATCGGTTTCATAACGCCGCGGACGACAATCGGCATTCCCGTCGTCATACCGCCTTCTAATCCTCCGAGCCTGTTTGTGGCGCGTGTATAGCCTTTCTCTTCATCCCATACGATTTCATCATGAACTTCACTGCCGTTTTTGCCGGCCGCTTCAAAACCGATGCCGAACTCTACGCCTTTAAACGCGTTAATCGACAGAACGGCAGCAGCGAGCTTGCTGTCCAGCTTACGGTCATAGTGGACATAGCTTCCGACACCGACCGGCATACCTTCGACGATCACTTCAACGATTCCGCCGATCGAGTCGCCGTTTGCCTTCGCTTCATCAATGGCTGCCATCATTTGACGGCCTGCTTCTTCATCGTAGCATCTGACCGGTGATTCTTCCGTTACCCGTTTGAGATCCTCAATGGATGTGTAATCGGTTTTCTCTGCTTTTACGCTGCCGATTTGCAGGACATGCCCGGCGACTTTAATGCCAAGCTCCGCTAAAATCTTTTTAGCGACGGCTCCGGCAGCCACGCGAACCGTTGTCTCACGCGCGGAAGATCGTTCTAACACATTTCTCATATCACGGTGATTATATTTAATAGCACCGTTCAAATCTGCGTGTCCCGGTCTCGGTCTTGAAATCTGGCGTTTCATTTCACTTTCTTCTTCTTCTGTAA
Organism: Bacillus sp. FSL K6-2865; assembly: GCF_040311405.1. Classification (NCBI taxonomy): domain Bacteria; kingdom Bacillati; phylum Bacillota; class Bacilli; order Caryophanales; family Bacillaceae; genus Bacillus; species Bacillus sp. FSL K6-2865. The sequence continues at coordinate 2,375,358 of NZ_CP152036.1, forward strand.
TCGGTGCTGCGCCCATAATTTTTGTCCAGTGGGTCCAGTCTTTATTTTCTACAACGAGCGCGATGGGTGAACCGAGTGTCCGGGCATGCCGCACGCCGCTTGTGATCTTCGCTCTGTCCGTTTCAATCTGCATGCGGCGTCCGCGGCCGTGCCCTTTTTGACGTCTGGCAAGCTCAAAATTAATGTCTTCTTCAGTTATATAAAGCCCCGCAGGCACACCTTCTATAATTGTCGTCAGCTGCGGACCGTGTGATTCTCCGGCTGTTAAGTATCTCATTTTTTTCTTCTCCCTTCATCGCATTAACGCTTTTAAGTAAAACTATACCACAAGTTTTCATTAAATGTCTTCTATCTTTTTTGATAAAAAAATGTATCAGTGCTCTCAAGGCCGAATTTTTCCGGGCTGAAAATTTGTTCTGTACTGCCTACAAACAGAATTCCGTTCTTTTTCAGACTGCCCGCCATTTTCACATACAGCTCTTCTTTTGCTTTTTCAGTAAAATAAATAAAGACGTTGCGGCAGACGATCAGATCAAAATCCTGTTCATAGCTGTCGGCAAGCAGGTTGTGCCGCTTAAACCGGATGTTTTTCTGAATCTCTTGTTTTACTTGATAACTGTTGTCAGCCTGCTTAGTGAAATAACGGCTTTTCACGGAAGCCGGCACCTCTTGCAGCGAGCGTTCCTGATAGATGCCCCGCTTAGCTTTGCTTAGCGCCTTTTCATCAATATCTGTCGCCAATATATCAAATCCGGCCAGTCCCGTCTGCTGATTGAGAATCATAGCCAAAGTATAGGGCTCCTCTCCCGTTGAACAGGCCGCACTCCATATTTTTAACGGTTTTTTATGCTTTATTAACGGAAGAATTGAGGTTTCAAGAACTTCCCACCGTTTATAATTTCGGTAAAATTCAGAAACATTGATCGTCATTCTGTCCAATGTTTCGTTTAATAAAAGCTTGTCCTTTTCCAAAGCGGCGGCAAATTCCTGAAAATCTCTGAACCCCTTCTTTTCATAAAGGGACGTCAGCCGCCTTTTCATCTGTGCTTCTTTGTATAAAGATAAATCAACGCCGGTTATTTGTTTCCACTTGGTGATAAAAATGTCGTAAGGCTCCATTGCTTCTCTCCCAATCTCGCTGTCTTTTGTCCTAGTATAGCCTGTTTTCTTTCTAATTTGTACGATTTCAATAAAAAAATCAGCCCGCAGGCTGATTTGTGAGAAATGAAAAGACAGGGCAGCACAGCCTCTGTCTTTCTTAAAATATGTAAACCTTTTCATAACAAGAGAAAAAGAAAGGCTGACGGCTTAGTACACCCAGTCGGCCATTAATTTTTGATACGGTACAAGCTCTTCCTGTTTGAAGAAAATGTCAATTTCCCGCTCAGCGCTTTCTAAGGAGTCTGAACCGTGAATGATATTTTTGCCGACAAACATGCCGTAGTCACCGCGGATCGTGCCCGGCAGTGCATCTTTCGGGTTCGTTTTTCCGATCAGCTGTCTTGTGATCTCTACTACATTTTCCCCTTCCCATACCATTGCAAATACGGGTCCTGATGTAATGAATTCCACAAGCTCGCTGAAAAACGGCTTCCCTTTATGTTCAGCATAATGGTTTTCAGCCATCTGTTCTGAAACTTGCATTAGCTTGGCTCCTGCCAATTGTAAGCCCTTACGCTCAAATCTGGATAAAATCTCTCCGATTAGCTGGCGCTGTACGCCGTCCGGTTTTACCATGATAAAAGTTTTTTCCATAAGATTCTCCACCCCATCATTATGTATAGGCTTTCAAGTTGCACACCGAAATCGTAACATCTTTCTGACAATTAATCAATCCAGGGCGGAGAATGTTCACATCTTGTTCGTAAAAGGAATTTAAAATTTCCGTTTGCCGATATATTTGGCGATGGCGGCCAATGATGAGCGCGCACGTCCTCTCGGCAGTGTATTCAGTTTTTCAAACGCTTTTTTTAAGTACCTGTCACTGACGGCTATTGATTTTTCAATCGCGTCTGTGCGTTTAATATTTTCAATAATGGGGGCGAGTTGCTCCTGTGTTGTTTCACTGTTAATTAATTTCAGCTGATTTTTCAATTCAGGCTGACGGAGCGCGTACAAAACGGGCAGAGTGACATTTCCTTGCAGCAGATCCCCTCCGACCGGTTTTCCCAGTTCCTCTTCCGTTGAAGTGAAATCAAGAATGTCGTCAATAATCTGATAGGACATGCCCACGTAATAACCGAACCAATATAATGCTTTGTGAATCTTCTCATCAGCTCCCGAAGCGATGGCGCCGAGCTGGCAGCTGACGGCAATGAGAAGAGCCGTTTTCCGTTTGATGCGGCGCAAATAGGTTCTGAGGTTTTGTTCCATATTGTATTTATCTCTGATCTGTTCAATTTCTCCGAGGCATACTTCTACGATGGTTTTGGACAGGATTCGGTGGGCTTTCGGCTCATCCAATCTCGTCATCATCTCAAGTGAGCCCGCTAGCATATAATCACCGGTATACATGGCGATGCGGTTGTCCCACTTGGCTTTGATGGTCGGTTTTCCCCTCCGCAGCTCGGCGTCATCAATGACGTCGTCATGCACGAGGGACGCCATATGAATCATTTCCAGCGTCACCGCAACATATTTTATTTTATTAATGTCATAGTCGCCAAACATGCCGGAAAGCAATACGAAAACAGGGCGGATCCGCTTGCCGCCCGCCTGGAGCAGGTGGAGCCCGGCTTCACTCAGCAAAGGATAGTCTGACCGCACCGTTTGCTCAAGCTCCCTTTCGATCACATCAATATCGTCATTTAAAAAAGAATAGGCCATTTTAAATTTCATATCATTCACCCAAACATCTGTATATTCATCATTTCCAACCGATATGCGTAGCGGCCACTCCGCCGGTAAACGAATGGTATTTGACATTCGTCAGGCCCGCTTCTTCAAACAGACGCGCAAGTTCTTTCATACCGGGAAATTCTCTTGCCGATTCTTGAAGCCAAGAATATTCTTTATAGCTCTTCGCAAACATTTTTCCGAAGAAAGGCATGATGTATTTAAAATAAAGAAAATACGCCTGTCTGAATCCGAACATTTCCGGCTGGGATGTTTCCAGACATACAACCTGCCCGCCCGGTTTGACGACCCGCCGCATTTCTTTCAGCACGGTCAGATAGTCGGGAACGTTCCGCAGCCCGAAGCCGATGGTGACAAAATCAAAAGAATCATCAGCGAAAGGAAGCTCCATCGCATTTCCGTGCAAAAGCTCAATTTGGCTGTAACCGCCCTCTTTCACTTTTTTCTCACCGATGCTCAGCATATTTTTGCTGAAATCCAGTCCTTTGATTTCGCCGCTTTTTCCGGCCGCTTCTGCGAGGGCAATCGTCCAGTCAGCCGTTCCGCAACAGACATCAAGCGCTTTTGCGCCTTCTTTTACATTCATGATCTGCATCGTTTTATCGCGCCATTTTTTATGCTGCTGAAAACTGATGACAGAGTTCATTTGGTCATAATTTTTATAGATTTTTTCAAACACGCCGTGTACGCGCTGTTCTTTTGACTCCTGCATGTTGATTACCCTTCTTCCACTTTCTGATGATATGTTTTGTCCTGGCTGATCGCTTTAAGCCGGTTCAGCATGAGGTTTTGGATTGGTGAATTGAGCGGCAGCAGCGTTTCAATGCTTTGCTTTGCCTTTCGGAAGCTATCTTCCATTATGTCAGCCTTTGATTTCCCTGACTTTACAATATTGCCGATGACATCGAGAAATATAGCATTGCCGTTCATCAGCCGCTTATATACAAAAAAATCACTCGCCAGCTCTTTCCAGCGCGGAAGATTAAAGTGGTCTGACACTCTGTGAAACAGGGCCGCTTCCACAATCGCCATGCTTTCGATCAATTGATTCAAGTCATTGACAGACCGATCGTACAGACGGATTTTATGCTCATTGATTTCTTTAATTGCCGTAGCGAGCGTCCGAATCATATAGATATCCTTCATTTCAGATAAAAGCGAATAATACAGTCCGCTGAAATAGTCGCCGGCAAGCACGGTGAGCTGCCGGTTTTTATTTTCGTCTCGCTTTAACGCTCTGGCTGTTGTCACTTCATCGTGGGTATCAAGGGCGCTTTGGACAAGCATCGCAGTTACTATGTAATTTTCTCTGTCGTTGTTCTTAATGTCCGCCTCTTCAAACAAAGCGTGAAAAAGAAGAAGCTTATCCTCATCGATTTTAGGCGCAGAAATATGTTTCGCTAAATAAGGATGAGACAGCTTTTGTTTTAATTTCGTATTTAGATTCGCTAAAGTTCCGTAGATGTCTTGCAAAAATATCACCCTTGTCCCCAAATTCACATTTATTCTAATATGTATGAGATTTACTCGTCATTATTATACGCAGGTATCATTATAGCATAAAAAAAAGAAATTGGCTGTATTCTCCCGCCGTTTGCGGGCATTTGGCAAAAGCGGGAAACAGCCGGCTTATTTTTTTTCGCTGTTCATTTCTCCGTAAGCGGTCTGGATGAGGGCGTTGCCTCTCACTTTGATGGCAGAGGTATGCTCAGTAAACTGAGCGATAATCACTTCGCCTTTGTCCAGTTTTTCGGAATGGTGAAATTTCGTATCCGTTCCTCTCGTTAAACCGATGACGTTCACGCCGTCCTCGACCGCTTTAATGACGACAAAATCACTTGAATGCTTTGAATTCATATCTGCACCCTCTATCATTATTAATCCGCACGTTTAATATGTTCTAACACTTCGGAACGCGCCGCTGCGTCATCTTTAAAAATACCTCTTACAGCGGAAGTCACTGTTTTTGCACCTGGCTTTCTTACGCCCCTCATTGTCATGCACATATGCTCAGCCTCGACGACAACCATGACGCCGTGGGGATCTAAGGTCTCTACGATGCTTTCTGCAATCGTTGAAGTGATGCGCTCCTGCAGCTGCGGGCGTTTTGAGACGGCTTCCACCGCCCGCGCCAATTTACTCAGGCCCGTCACTTTGCCGCCGCGCGGAATGTAGGCAATATGCGCTTTTCCGTAAAAAGGAACAAGGTGATGTTCACACATGGAATGAAACGCGATATCTTTTACAAGAACAAGCTCCTCATGGTCTTCTCCGAAAACGGTTTTAAAGTGTTCTTTCGGGTCTTCATTTAATCCCGAGAATACTTCCGCGTACATTTTCGCCACGCGTTTCGGCGTATCTAAAAGCCCTTCCCGGTCCGGGTCTTCTCCAATCGCCTCTAAAATCTGGCGAACCGCCTGTTCAATCTGTTCTTTATTAACTTCTTTCATTGTCTGTGTCCTCCACCATTGAATACATTTAATTTCGATTCTAGCACATTTGCCGCGCCAAAAGCAAAACGAAAGTCCTGCCCGGTGACCGAGGCTGCTTAAATATGAAAAGCCCCTTTATCAAGGGGCTTTTCTGTGAAGAAACAAAGTGTATGTATCAGATGCATACACGATCTATATTCACAATTATTTTCCTGCAACAGCGTCTTTAAGAGCTTTACCTGGTTTGAAAGCAGGTACCTTGCTTGCAGGGATTTCGATTTCTTCACCAGTTTGCGGGTTACGTCCTTTACGTGCAGAGCGCTCGCGCACCTCAAAGTTACCGAAACCGATCAGTTGGATTTTATCACCGTTTTTAAGTGCATCTAAAATCGTATCAAAAACAGAATCAACTGCTTTTGTAGCGTCTTTTTTAGACAATTCGCTTGCTTCAGCAACCGCATTGATTAGTTCTGTCTTGTTCATGCCTTTCACCTCCTCCCAAAAGGGTATCAAATCAGCAGTTTATTATCATTTCTTCACAGTTCAGCCTGATTCTAAACCTGTCTGATAAAAAATCAAAGCAGGGAAGAACAGACAAGTAAACGGCTTTTCAAAAGAAAACAGACACTTTGAGGAATGTTTGTCCAACAAAGTGAAGATTTTCTGTCTGTAGAGTAACACATATAAAAAGCCATATCAAGCATTTTAAAGCCTCAATCCCTTGCTCGTCAAGGTTTTCACGTGTTTTATCGAACAAATATTCCTTTTTTTGCTTTTTTCCTCCTAATCCTTGATTGATTTCCAGTATCTAAAAAGAATAAAAAAAGACCCCCCGTTTCAGGAAGAGGTCCTTCAGCTTACAAAATAATGGCGATCAGGCCGCCTGAGCCTTCGTTAATAATTCTCTCCAGCGTTTCTTTCAATTTATATCTCGCATTTTCCGGCATGAGTGACAGTTTTGCGGAGATTCCTTCTCTTACGATAGAGCTCAATGATCTGCCGAAAATATCGGAGTTCCAGATAGAAAGCGGATCATCTTCAAAGTCCTGCATTAAGTAACGGACAAGTTCTTCACTTTGTTTTTCCGTCCCGATGATCGGCGCGAATTCACTTTCCACATCCACTTTGATCATATGAATGGACGGAGCGACCGCTTTGAGCCTTACTCCGAATCTTGATCCCTGTCTGATGATTTCCGGTTCATCAAGGCTCATATCGGCTAAGGCCGGGGCGGCAATGCCGTAGCCGGTCTGTTTCACCATTTTCAGCGCATCTGATACCTGATCATATTCTTTTTTCGCGTGGGCGAAGTCCTGCATTAATTCAAGCAGGTGGTCTTTCCCGCGGATTTCAACGCCGACCACTTCTTTTAAAATCTGGTCATATAAATGATCCGGCGCATACAAATCAATTTCTGCGACACCCTGGCCAAGTTCGATTCCGGCCAATCCGGCGCTTTCAATAAACTCAAATTCACTGAAGTGTCCGACAACCCGGTCGACATCGCGCAGGCGTTTAATATCTTTTACGGTTTCTTTCACTGATTCCTGGTAGCTCTCTCTGAGCCAGTGATTTTCTTTCAGCACCATGACCCAGCTCGGAAGGTTGACATTGACTTCCAGCACAGGGAACTCGTAAAGCGCTTCTCTGAGGACGCTTAACACATCTGTTTCCCGCATGCTTTCAACACTCATGGCGAGGACGGGAATATCATATTTCGCGCTTAATTCAGCTCTGAGCGCTTCTGTTTCCGGGTGGTACGGTTTTACCGAGTTGATAACCATAATAAACGGTTTGCCGACTTCCTTCAGCTCGTCGATGACTCTTTCTTCCGCTTCCACGTAATCGCCCCGCGCAATATCGCCGATTGAGCCGTCTGTCGTAATGACGACCCCGATTGTGGAGTGTTCCTGGATGACTTTTCTCGTACCGATTTCCGCTGCCTCATGAAAGGGAATCGGTTCTTCGTACCAAGGTGTATTGATCATTCTCGGGCCGTTTTCATCCTCATATCCCTTCGCCCCGGGAACCGTATATCCCACACAATCCACAAGACGGATGTTGACATCAAGTCCTTCCGCGACATGAACGGACATGGCTTGATTCGGGACAAATTTTGGTTCTGTGGTCATTATCGTTTTTCCTGCTGCGCTTTGCGGAAGCTCATCCTGCGCCCGCGCTCGGTCGGCCTCATTGCTGATATTCGGGAGCACCACGAGCTCCATAAATTTTTTAATGAATGTAGATTTCCCTGTACGGACAGCGCCAACGACTCCTAAGTATATATCGCCCCCTGTTCGTTCAGCGATATCCTTGAAAATATCGACCTTTTCCAAGTGATCCCCTCCCGGACTTCCTATCCTTATCATTTTTCATTCACCATTCTCCAATCAAATACAGGACACTATATGTGTATGACGTTGTCCTATTTCAATATGACATCTTTAAAAAATTTTCAGGCAGTCTTTTCTATCAAAATCAAAAAAACCTTTCTCCCTATTTGTATGCGCGGGAAAAAGGTTCATTCCTGTTTCGTTTGACTTTCTAAAAAAACGGGTTCCTGTTTTTCATTTACGGTGTATGTGACTGAAAAGGCCGGGACGAAAGGAGTCTCTTTCCATAAAATATCTTGAATTTCCGCGCCCGGTTTGATTTTCTTTTTGTTTTCCTTCAGGCAGCGGGCGAGATCGACGCGATAGTCGGCATAGATTTCTCCGTCAGCGCCGATTAAAAGCGGCAGAGACGTGCCTGAAACCGGACTTTTGACTGAAGGAGAGTCTTTCATGCCGAGCTTTTTTTTATTTAAAGTGAACAGCCCTTTTGAAACGGCGTCCTCATAGGGAGGATATGTATGCTTTTCCTGATACATTTTGACACGCAGCTTCATGTCGCGGATTGCTTCCGCCATTTGGAGATCGACCAGCTTGACGGTCGGCTTATTTTCCACATCGACAAGCACGTATTGGTACATTCCTCCGCTTTCATAAGCTGAGGCCGGCGGCTCCTCTATGTATCTGGGCGCGAGCCGCTTAAAATCTATCGGATATTTTTGATAGAGCGGTGTTTTCATATCTTTTGTCTGAATCGGCAGAAGTCCGCCGTTCGCCTTTTTAAATTCATCCACTGCCGCTTGCACCTGCTGAAGCTGATGTTTGTAAGATACTTTATTTTCAGTTTTTTTTGCTTCAGGGTACAGACAGCCGGACAGCAGAAGCACCGCCATTGCCGTTATGACGGCCATTTTTAACTTATGCATTCCGCGCCCCCTTTTTGCTTTATTCATTGACAGGCCCGCTGAAAACGACCATTAACACGATCAATCCCGAGATGACCATGCAGGCATAAGCGAGTGAAGAAACTGCTGCTTTTATCAGTTTGTTTTTCACTTTGTATCTGCTGACATAAATAGAGGCCACCGCAACAAACATTAATCCCATAGCACCAAGCGCAAACCACATTTTCATCAATGCCACACTCACGTTCGTGCCCCCCGTCCCATCATTGTAAGCGTTATATTTCATTTTAATATACAAATGTTGAAAAGATCAACAGGTTTTCCATCTATTGAAAAAACAAAAAAAACTGAAGCAAAGAGGGGGACTTTGCTTCAGTCAAGTTGACTATATTCACCTGTACGTCTGAGATACACTCTCTTGGACTTCGATGCTATAGTATGCGCAGATGCATACGTCTGCATCCTCTTCTGCCTAAATCAGCAAATGTTTTAAGCGATTTCAGCCGGAGAGTTCTGCGTTTTGGACTTTCGTCACTTCAGAATATGCTGACGGCATGTTATTGTCACTTCACCCGGTTTTCGAATGTGTTGACCAAGTCTTCCATCTCATGGGTTTTCACTCTGGCCATTAAGGATTCTACGGCCGTTTCTACCTTCTGCCCGTTAAATAATACTTGGTGAAGCGCCTCTGTGATCGGCATTTTCACTTGGTATTTTTGAGACAGCTGATACGCAGCTTTCGTCGTCCGCACGCCTTCAACAACCATCCCCATCTTATCCAGGACAGCTTCCAGCTTGTATCCTTTGCCGAGCAGGTTGCCGGCGCGCCAGTTTCGAGAATGAACGCTTGTACACGTCACGATTAAATCGCCTACGCCGGTCAGGCCGGAAAAGGTGAGCGGATTTCCGCCCATCTTTGTGCCGAGTCTGGCGATTTCAGCAAGACCTCGGGTGATTAAGGCCGCTTTTGCATTATCTCCGTATCCCAATCCGTCTGTAATCCCCGCTGCAAGAGCGATGATATTCTTTAACGCTCCCCCTATTTCAACACCGATCATATCCGGATTGGTATAGACGCGGAAATGCTGGTTCATGAATAAATCCTGAACCGCTTCTGCAGCCTTGATATTTTTTGAAGATGATGTAACAGTCGTCGGGTGTCTTAATCCGACTTCCTCAGCGTGGCTCGGCCCTGAAAGCACGACGATGTCTTTTCTGTACTCCTCAGGCAGCTCCTCTTCCATTAATTCTGAAATGCGGAGAAGCGAATCCGGCTCAATTCCCTTGCTGACATGAACAAAAATCGATTGTTTCGGGATGTACGGCAGAGCCTTTTTCAGCACTTCCCGAATGGCTTTTGTCGGAACTGCCACAATGATGAAGTCAGCTCCTTTTAAAGCCTCGCTTAAATCAGCTGTACCGATGATAGAACTTGATAGCTCCACCCCCGGCAGGTAATCTTTGTTTTCATGCAGTTCGTTGATTTGATCGATCAATTCGGCACGGTGTCCCCACATCATGACTTGATGTCCGTTATCAGCCAGCACTAAAGAAAGTGCAGTGCCCCAGCTTCCCGCTCCAAGCATTGCCACTTTTTTCATCTCTGTATCACACCTTTTTATTTTCTTGCTCTTGCAAATATTTTAATTGGCGTACCTTCAAATCCGAAAGCATCCCGGATTCGGTTTTCTAAAAAGCGTTCATAAGAAAAATGCATCAGTTCCGGATCGTTGACAAAAACAACGAAGCTCGGCGGCTTAACAGCGACTTGAGTCGCATAATAAATTTTCAGACGGGAGCCGTTGTGCGTCGGAGTCGGATTCATGGCGACCGCATCCATAATGACATCATTTAAGACATTTGTCTGTACGCGGAGAGAGTGGTTTTCACTCGCTTTAATAATCGCAGGCATGAGTGTATGAATCCGCTTTGTCGTCAGTGCCGACATAAACAGCACCGGCGCGTAATCGAGAAATTGGAAATGTTCCCGAATATTCTGTTCAAATTCTTTCATCGTGCGTTCGTCTTTATCAACGGCATCCCATTTGTTTACGATAATGACGACGGCTTTCCCGGCTTCATGGGCGTATCCGGCGATCCGCTTGTCCTGCTCAAGGATGCCTTCTTCTGCATTCAGCACAACGCCGACGACGTCTGAGCGGTCAATGGCTTTTAACGCCCGAAGCACACTGTATTTTTCTGTTGTTTCATATACTTTACCCTTTTTTCTCATTCCCGCCGTGTCAACGATTACAAATTCCTGCTGATTGTAGGTGAACGCCGTATCCACAGCGTCTCTAGTCGTTCCGGCTACGTTGCTCACGATAACCCGCTCTTCGCCGAGCATCGCATTGACAAGGGATGATTTTCCGACATTCGGGCGGCCGATCAGGCAGAATTGAACGACATCATCACTATACTTCGTCTCCGGAATGTTTTTAAAATGCTCGGCACAAGCATCGAGCAAATCTCCCAATCCTAAACCGTGTGTGCCCGAAATCGGATACGGTTCTCCAAAGCCGAGCGCATAAAAGTCATAGATGTTCGCTCTCATTTCGGTATTATCTAATTTATTTACGGCTAATACGACCGGTTTTTTCGTCCGGTACAGTATTTTTGCCACTTCTTCATCCGCAGACGTCACACCTTCGCGGCCGTTCACCATAAAGATGATCACATCAGCCTCGTCCATGGCGATTTCAGCCTGCTGGCGGATCTGTGTCAGAAACGGTTCGTCTCCGATATCAATTCCGCCCGTATCAATCAGGTTAAAATCATAATTCAGCCATTCCGCCGAACTGTATATCCGGTCCCGCGTCACTCCGGGGGTATCTTCTACTATTGAAATTCTTTCACCCGCAATCCGGTTAAAGATTGTAGATTTTCCCACATTCGGTCTTCCGACAATGGCTACGACAGGTTTACCCATAGTACCCTTCCTTTCAATCCAGCCGCTTACATTTTCACAAAAAATTGTTCAACCGGTTATTAAAAATCATCTTCGCTATGAAAAGAACCCTTCAAACAGAAGGGCTTAACTCATTTATTATATCAGTTTTCACTGAGATCACAATGTATTCTTCAAAATGTTTCGCATTCATGTAACAGTCTCCGTCTGTTTTCAAGACATTTTTGTCGCTCCTTTGCCCTGCTTTTTGCTTTTTTGGCTGATGCGCGCCGCAAGCTGTTCATATGTAGTCAGCCCGACGAGGAGAATCACTCCCGCCGAACAGCCTGAAAGCCATTGATAATCCCCGACGGCTGCCGCACCCGCAATGTTGCGGATGACCGCAGCATACAATAGCTCCCCCTGGCACATGCCGAGAACAAAAAGACAAAGCCTCTCAGGGAACCGCCCCTCAACGGAAAGCGTAATAACGGTAAGCAGTATAACCGCCGCCCATTCAGGTTTTATGATAAACCAAACAGGATCATATAATGCAAAAAGAAAAATAAAGCCGTACGCCGCAGACGCCGTCAGATGAATCACAATATTACGGAGCCGTTTATGCATGCCGAGGCTTCCCGCATAAACAAATGCCGCAGCAAAAAACATGACATATGCCGCATTCAGCGTAAAATAAGCCGTAATCTGATGTATGCTTGCCATCATATTAGTCAAAATAAAGACTGATACGTAAAAACGGCTTTTCGTTTTGGCAAAAATAAAAGTCGCAAGTATCCATAAAAACCACATTGACCAGTAATAATAAAACGGTTCCATAATCGCTCCTCCTCTGATCAGTATGGAGCGGGAACGCATTTTTTAAACCAATTATGCCTGAAAGGAGCGGATAAGGATGGGAAAAGACAGACAGGAGAAAAAACTGAAAGCCTCCCGCCGGGTGGAATCTGATCGCGATGATTCGATTCACCATAAAGGAGCGACAAGCCTTGAGCAGAACGGGGAATTCCGAAAAAGAAAATCGTAAAAAACAGAAAAAGGCATGCGGGTTCGCATGCCTTTTAACGTCTGCTGAAACGGGATGTGTCAATTCCCCGTTCAGAAAGCCAGTGATGTGTGTCACCTTTTATGACCAAAGGCGCCTTTTGCAATTGGGCAACCGATTGGCATCCGAGGGCGGTCATAATCATTTTCAGCTCTTGTAAAAGCGCCGTCATCTCGTCAAACAGGCCCTCTTCTCCTTTAGAGGTGAGAGCTTTCAGGAAAGTGCCCGCCATTCCCGCACTGGAAGCGCCGAGGGCAATTGATTTGGCGACATCCAGGGCACTTTGCAGCCCACCGGATGCGATAATTGATTGATCAGCGGAGAGCGAGTAGATTTCCGCTAAGCTTGCGGCAGTGGAAATTCCCCACGTATTAAAAAAATGAAGCGCCTTCTCTCTGCGCATATTTTCAATCTTAGAGAAATTCGTACCGCCGTATCCGCCGGCATCAACTGCTGCTGCGCCAGCATCAAATAACTGCCGTGCCGATTCCCTGCTCATTCCGAAGCCGACTTCTTTGACAAAAACGGGCACTCCCGCTTCCGCCGCAATCCGCTCAATGCGGCCGAGAGCGCCGGTAAAGCTTCTGTCACCCTCTGGCATGACGATCTCCTGAATCACATTTAAATGAATCTGGAGGGCATCTGCTTGAATCATATCAACTGCCCTTTTCGCCTGCTCGGCATCCGCCTCGCTGCCTAAATTGGCAAATATCAGCCCGTCCGGATTCTCTTTTCTGACGATCTCGTAAGAACACCGTTCGGAGGGATCTTTTAAAGCTGACATTTGCGAACCGACAGCCAGCGGCATGCCGGCTTTGCGCGCGGCTCTTGCCAGCGATCTGTTAATTTCGTATGTAAGTTGTCCGCCGCCGCCTGTCATCGCATTGATAAAAATCGGCGAACTGCTTGTGAGTCCGCCGATTTTCGTTGAGATATCCACTTTTTCCAATGCTAGGTTCGGTAGGCTGACATGAACAAACGTAATATCATCAAGCCCCGTTTCCCGGTTTTGGCCGGTAGACAGCGCATGATTTATATGTTCTCTTTTTCGTTCTGCTCGTGTCACGTTTTATCACCAATTTATTTTAATTTATTAAGCTTGTCTCCGATTAAATCGCCAAGCTGGAAGCCGGTGCTCGGCTCTTCTTTCGCCTGGTATTGGCGGAAGTCCTCCTGATCGGCTTTCGGCGCTTCTTCAAGCTCACGCATGCTTAAGGAAATGCGCTCTTCGCTTTCGTTCACGTCAAGCACTTTCACTTTAACAGTCTGTCCTTCTTCAAGCACTTCATGCGGCGTTCCGATATGTTTATTGGAAATTTGCGAAATGTGCACAAGTCCTTCCACGCCCGGAAGAATTTCAACGAAGGCGCCGAAGCTTACAAGGCGCTGCACTTTTCCTTCAAGCACATCTCCCTGTTTTACCTTTTCGCCGATCTGGCTCCAAGGTCCCGGCAGCGTTTCTTTAATAGATAAAGAAATACGTTCGTTATCGCGGTCTACGGACAGTACTTTCACTTTTACGTCCTGACCTTCTTCCACCACGTCAGACGGTTTTTCGACGTGTGAATGAGACAGCTGCGAAATATGAACAAGCCCGTCAATTCCGCCGATGTCGACAAATGCGCCGAAATCAGTCAGACGCTGCACTTTTCCTTCAAGCACGCTTCCAACCTCAAGTGTTTGGAGAAAATCATGCTTTTTGGCTGTCTGTTCTTTTTCCACTACAGCCCGGTGTGACAGAATCACCCGGTTTTTATCACGGTCGAGTTCAACGACGATAAGAGAGAGGGTTTTCCCTTTATAGTCAGTGAAATCCTCGACGAAATGAGCTTCGACAAGTGATGCGGGAATGAAGCCGCGAACGCCGATATCAACGACGAGACCGCCTTTCACCACATCTTTCACTTCAGCTTCAAACACTTCTTTTGTGTCGAATTTTTTTTCAAGGTCTTCCCAAGCGCGGTCAGCATCAACGGCACGTTTAGATAAAATCAAAGCATCGTCTTCCACTTTTGTTACTTTCAGGTCAAGCTCGTCGTCAACTTTTACGACATCCGATGCTTTCTCTACATGAAGACTTGATAATTCACTGATTGGAATGATTCCGGACTGTTTGACATTGACAATTTCGACATCTACATGCTTGTCCTCTACCTTTGTCACAATCCCTTTTACTACATCTCCAACCTCTGGCACTTGAACATCAATTTGATTCATTTCCTCTGTCATTTGAATAACCTCCTTGGTCCAAACCTACACAGCTTAATTAATACGGTTTGAAAGCTGAACATGTGAATGTCCGCTTTTCAGCCGAATATGTATTAAAGAATCATCCAAAAAGATTTTGAATGATCAATAAAAAGTTTTATTAGTATTAACTTCTAATAAATGGACTGGTTTGTCAAGCAATAACATCTTGTCTTTCGAAAAAAATTATAAAGCGCTCCGCCCGAAGTTAACGTGATTTCTGTTCGACGATCTCCAGAATTTTTCCTGCGACTTCGGCAATGCTGAGTGACGTCGTATCGATTTCAATCGCGTCTTCCGCTTTGCGCAGCGGGGAAACTTCCCTCTCTGAATCGAGTTTGTCGCGTCTGGCAATTTCTTCAATGAGCGTCTCGTAATTCACGTCATAGCCTTTTTTCTTATTCTCTTCATATCGGCGCTTCGCTCTTTCCTCTACGGACGCGAGCAGAAAAATTTTCACTTCGGCATCAGGCAGCACATGAGTACCGATATCACGGCCGTCCATGACGACACCGCCTTTTTGTCCGAGCTGCTGCTGTCTTTTGACCATTTCTTCTCTGACGCCTTTATGCTTGGCGGCGATTGATACTTGGTTGCTGACTTCGTCTTTACGGATTTCTTCTGTCACATCTTCTCCGTTTACCAGAACGATTTGTCCTTCCGGAGCGGATACAAGCTCAATTTCCGTACGCTTCAGCAGCTCTGTAAGCGCGGCTTCATCAGTTAAATCGGCATTCTGCTTGAGCGCCGTATATGTAATGGCACGATACATCGCTCCTGTATCAATGTACACATATGATTTTTTCTCAGCCACTATTTTAGCAACGGTGCTTTTTCCGGCAGCGGCCGGCCCGTCGATCGCAATTGATAATTTCTTGTCCATAATCTCTCTCCTTGCTCTTTACTCCTCTATGGATTGTATCATGAACTGCCGGAAAAGGGGCGAAAAAATTGAGCTGATTTACCGCTTTACCGTTTCAATCCATTCTTTTTTCTCCATTTTATCAACTCCCTCATATTTCACAGCTTTCGAAATATAAGGTTCAATAGGCTGATAATGAAGCAAGAACTGCACCGTGCCCAAAATGATAAGCTGAATGCAGACCAATTTGACCAGCAGACGTTCAAACGTTTTCATACACGCGCACCTCCATTATGATTAGTATGGAAAAGTGTGCTGCTGTTTATTCCGACAGACTGTTTCTTCTCTGCTGCAGCTGCGCGCGCATACAATATTGGAGTAAAAGCTGCTGTGAAGCGGGATCGATTTCTGCAAATTCAAGCGTCATTTTTTGTTTATCCGCCTTTTCATCATAAAAAATCCGCTGGGTAACAGCCTCGGCCGTAATATCGGCTGTATTTTCCTTGCCGGGAAGAGAAAATGAGACATACAGCTTTTCACCTGGTTCCGCGGAAATATGCTCAGGCATCACAACAGCGATTCCGCCGGCGCTGATATTAGAGGAAACCGTTTGGAAAGCGGTTTTTTCCGCTTCCATTTTGACGGATACATCCAATACTGCGTCTGCACGGACGTATCGGCGTCTTTGAATCCGCTTCATTTCCTCCTGAGGGGGGATGTCCAATCCGATCATCGGGATGGGGTCTTTTTTCTTTCCTTTGATTATGCTTTTAAATTGATACGGCACGCGGCCATTCCCCATAAATTCCGCTGTTATTTCCAATCCTTTATGCAAAAAGACCGTCCGTCCCGAATCCAGATCGACGGGATATGAGATGTGCAGTTCGCCGTTTTCAACGCTTACTGCTTTGCTCCTCGCTTTTTTGGGCTCATTGTTCTCTATGTATTCAATCCAAATATAATCTCCGACAGCTATCATGGGCCTTCACTCTTTCATTATTTATGCTTTTATTAAAGCATGTAACGAAAAAAAGGAAAAGACTTTTAGTCCTTTCCTCCTTTATTTTTATAGGTCTTTATATATAGGTTCTGCACTTTTTAACTTTTCTATTTTTTCCTCTTTTCCGTCGTCCGCATTAATGAACATTTGATACGTGTCTTTCCCGATCGTCCCGAGCATTTCGTAGCAAAGCACTTCCTGACCGAGCTCATTCGTGATCAGCGCCTGCCGGGTCTCCCGCACTTCAACATTTTTATTCAGCTTCGCTTTCGCTTCATCAGCTGACAAAGAGGGAGCCGGAATCGTTCTCGTGCGGTGCGCCGACAGGTAATCACGCGCGGAAAAACCGACGACTTCACCATCATCCAGCGCCACTTTCATTCGGATGGCTTCCGGATAAATGCGGACGTTTTTCTCCACGGGAATAAAAGAAAAGACGCCGATGTTATTATATTGCGCGCTTTCATCAATTTCGAGACCTTTTGTTTCATATCCGTTTTTCTTTAAAAACGCGACAGCCCGGTTAGATGCTTCATTGAGGCTGATCTTTTGTTTCTTCACGGCCCGTTTTTGAATCAAATAGACAGGATGTCCCCCTTTTTGGGTAATATCCATATAGATAAAAGATTTGTTGTCGGCGTCTTTCATGCGGATGCTGTATACGTCCCGATTCGTTTTCCTGCCGCTTTTGACCACTTTAATTGAATAATTATGATCAGGCGCAAACCGTTGCGCGATTTTGACCGCTTCTTTTTCCGTAATTTGTTTTCCTTTCAGATGCGTAAAACCTTTTTGTTCTGTATTTGCTCCTGTAAATGTGGGGCTGATGCTGTCTTCAGAAAAAGCGCCTACATTTTTTTCGACTGTTTTAAAGCTGTCGACGATCGTATTATCGCTTTGTTTTTTGTCAGAGGCGAGCGCCATCTCAACATCCATCCACCGTAAATTTTTGCTCATGACGAGATGCTGAACGCTGCGGAGCTGGTTTTGAATGTTCTCCGCCTGTTTGTACAGGCTGTTCAGTGTTGTATATTCTTTCTTATCAAGCGGTTTTTGGTCTAAATCCCGGACGGATGTTTTATAGCTGAAATCTCCTATGTTGGATAAAAACTCCTCCGTCTTATTAAAAGGCATGAGAGTCAGGGGCAGCTGGCTCACATTGTTATGAGCTTCAGATGTTATTCTCCATACATCAATGAGCGCCGGAGACAGAGATTTTTTACTGTTCATCGCAAGCGTCGTCCCGATTTTGTCGTGAAGCTGATCTACATGGTACGTTAATTCATGAAAAGCCCTCTGATAATTATTTTCCGCATGCAGAAGGACCGCATCTTTTTCCTGATGCTCTTTATATCCCCAATATCCGGTTGCGGCGATCGCGACACCGAGAACAGCGATAATGATTCCTCTAATCATGTTAACACCTCATTTTGCGTACTTTTACTCACAGAAAATGTGTTTTCCGATTCTTTTTATCTGCGGACGTCCCCAAATCCATTTGCTTGTCGCCGTATCAGGATTAAAATAATAAATTGCGTTTTCAGAAGGATCCCAGCCGTTGATCGCATCAAGAACCGCTTCTTTTGCTCTTTCATTCGGCTGCATATATATTTGGCCGTCGGCAACGGCGGTAAACGCGAGCGGTTCGAAAATGACGCCGGCCACCGTATTCGGAAATAACGGGCTTTTAATACGGTTTAAAATAACCGCGGCGATGGCAACCTGCCCTTCAAACGGCTCACCGCGCGCTTCCCCGTACACAGCCTGTGCCAGAAGATTGATGTCGTTGTTTGAGAAACCGCCAGGCATATTGGCCGCTGTCGTATTTTGCTTTTGATTTGACTGACCGCCTTTATTGTTTTGCGGCTTTTGAGCAGGCTTATTCGTTCCCGCCGGCTTCTGCGTTCCGGCCCTCGGTTTTGTTTGGTTTTCCAATGGGACGTTGCCATAATGAGTGAACGTATTCCCTTTTTGGATCTGCTCCATTACATATTCACGGTAATATTTTGATTTTGAAATCAGCACCTGTTTGGTTTTCGCGCCGACGAGGCCGTCAACCGGTTTCATGCCGAATTTCTCCTGAAAATTTCTCACGGCCCAGTATGTGGTCCAGCCGTAAACACCATCGATTTTCCCGTTATAAAATCCGTTATATTGAAGACGGGCCTGCAATTCTATAACATCATCACCCGTCGCGCCTCTTTGAATCACTTGATTTGAAAACGCATGAACCGTTTCATGATGATCGAAGAAAGCAGCGGCGAAAGAAAATAGAATGAGACATGCCATAAAGGCTCCTTTGCACTTCATCTCTTCAAGCCTCCTACTGCAAAATTTAAAGTGTACCCGTATTGTCTGTCACGAGGTTATTTTTATGCACGTTTCCTTCTTATCCCCTGTCAAGGCATAAAAAAGAAACCGCACGCGACGCGCGGTTTCTTCACACTTGGATCATATTGACGGAGCGTGCTTTTTTTGCCTTTCGCAGCCCGAACCACCATAAAAACAGCATAAACGGCAGCATATAATATACCCAATGATTGAGGGCGGTAAGAATAAAATCGTAAGAACCGTGCAGACATGAAGGCACGGCCAGCGAAATCACAAGCCATTTGACACGGGCTTTTTTCTGCGAAAAGCGGGCTTTTCCGAGATAAAATCCCATAATCACTCCGATCAGCGCATGGCAGGAGACCGGCAGAAGCGCCCTGATGAAAGCATGCTCAACGCCGTGGCCGAATAGATACAGAATATTTTCAAGCGTGGCAAATCCTAAAGACACACTGGCCCCGTAAACGATTCCGTCATAATGCTCATTAAAATGAGCATGCGGATACACACTGATCATCAGAACGAACCATTTCACCGATTCTTCCAGAAATCCCGAAGACAAAAACGAAACGAAAAAGCTTCCTCCCCCCACATGCTCTTTTTCAAGAACATATTGGATAAACATGGTCGGAAACACAAGGACAACCCCGAGAAAAAAAGACCTCAGCACCATATGTACGGGTTCATTGTCATACTGATCTTTTAAATAAAAATAGCTTAACAGCGCAATGCCGGGAGCAATTCCTGCAGAGATGATTGCAAACATCAGGCAACCTCTTTCCTTTATATTCCTATATCTATCGTACCATGTTGTTCATACTTTTACATCTTTCAATTTTTTTAAAAAAGAGCATATGAATGATCATATGCTCTCTGCACCCAGCCGTTTTGATATTTCGTTTGCGATCAAGCCGCCGTGAAAACGGCCGTTCTCGATAAAAATTTCGTTGGCGTTATTTCCAGCCGCAATGACTCCGGCGATAAAAACACCGTCAACATTTGTTTCCATCGTTTCTTCCCGGAAAAACGGCCGGCCTGATTCCGCATCAATCCGCACACCGATTTTTTCGAGGAAACCGTGATCGGGATGGTATCCCGTCATGGCAAATACGAAATCGTTTTTCAGCCGGACCGTCTCATTTCGGCCGGAGCGGAAAATGATTTCATCTTCCGTCACTTCTTCAAGACAAGCGCCGAATTCCATCCGGATTGTGCCGTTTCTGACGAGGGCCTCAAACTCAGGCAGAATCCACGGCTTGATGCTCGGGGAGTACTCATGTCCTCTGTAGAGCACCGTGACGCGCGCACCGGACTTCACGAGTTCCAAAGCCGCGTCCACACTTGAGTTTTTCCCGCCGATCACAGCAACATCTTTATCAAAATAAGGATGGCCTTCTTTAAAGTAATGAAATACCTTAGGAAGCCCTTCACCCGGTATGTTCATATAATTCGGATGATCATAATATCCTGTCGCAATGATACAAAACGGAGTGAGGTAGCGGTCTTTTGATGTTTCTACAAGAAAACGGCCGTCTTCCTGTTTCGTTACGCGCTCCACCGTTTCAAAGGCGTTTACGCGCAGCTCTTTTCTTCTGACAACCTCTCTGTAGTAAGAGAGAGCCTGTATTCGGACCGGTTTTCTGTTTTCCGTAATAAAGGCGACATCGCCGATCTCCAATTTTTCACTTGAACTGAAAAAAGTTTGGTGGGTCGGATAGTTATAAATGCTGTTTACGACATTCCCTTTTTCGATCACAAGCGCGTTCACGCCAATTTGCTTCAGATGTATAGCCGCCGATAATCCGCAAGGACCTCCGCCTATTATAATTGCTTTTTCTTCTGTCATGTCCTTCAACTCCTGCGATTGGCATTTCCATCATAAGTTTCCACTCATATAAAAAATCTCCTATATTATCATAGGAGATTTTTTTTGTTTATGCAAACGATTGGTTTATATCCAGCCTCTGAAACGCGAAGCCTCCGCCATTTTCCGCACGCCGACCATGTAAGCCGCAAGCCTCATGTCAATCCGGCGGTTTTGGGACATTTCATAAATATTATTAAACGATTTTATCATCATATTTTCCAGTTTTTCCTCGACTTCTTCTTCACTCCAGTAGAAGCCTTGGTTGTTTTGAACCCATTCGAAATAAGAAACCGTTACACCGCCGGCGCTCGCCAGAACATCGGGAACCAGCAGCGTTCCTTTGTCTGTCAGGATTTTCGTTCCTTCCAGTGTCGTCGGTCCGTTTGCCGCTTCTACAACGATTTTCGCTTTGATGCGGTCAGCGTTCTCTTCTGTAATTTGGTTTTCGATCGCCGCCGGGACAAGTATATCACAGTCCAGCTCAAGCAGCTCCTGATTCGTAATGGTGTCATTGAAAAGCTTCGTCACCGTTCCGAAGCTGTCTCTGCGGTCAAGCAGATAATCAATATCAAGACCGTCCGGATCGTAAAGGCCTCCGTACGCGTCAGAAATTCCGACAACTTTCGCGCCGGCGTCATGCATAAACTTGGCCAGATAGCTGCCCGCGTTTCCGAAACCTTGTACGACGACGCGCGCGTTCTGAATATCGAGACCTTTTTTCTTGGCCGCTTCTTTTATGCAGATGGTGACGCCTTTTGCCGTCGCTGATTCCCTGCCGTGGGATCCGCCGAGTACAAGCGGTTTTCCCGTAATAAAGCCGGGTGAGTTAAATTCATCAATTCTTGAATATTCATCCATCATCCAAGCCATAATCTGTGAGTTTGTAAATACGTCAGGTGCCGGGACGTCTTTAGTCGGTCCGACAATCTGACTGATTGCTCTGACATATCCCCTGCTCAGCCTTTCAAGCTCTCTGAATGACATATTTCTCGGATCACAAACAATTCCGCCTTTACCACCGCCATAAGGAAGATCAATAATTCCGCATTTTAAACTCATCCAGATGGAAAGTGCTTTCACCTCTTTTTCAGTTACATTCGGGTGAAAACGAATGCCGCCTTTTGTCGGACCTACGGAATCATTGTGCTGCGCACGATAGCCTGTAAATATTTTCACAGACCCGTCATCCATCCGAACAGGAATTTTAACCGTTAATAATCTGAGCGGCTCTTTCAGCAGTTCATACACTTCTTCTGGATACCCCAATTTTTCCAGAGCTTTATGTATTACGGTTTGGGTTGATTTTAATACATCATGTTTGTCTTCTTCATTATGACCGGTGAATCGATCGGCTGCCATTTGAGTTAACCTCCTAAAATCTTCTGTTTCTCTCATGCTCCCTTTCAGTGACTAGTATACACCTTCAATATCTCCGTGCATAGAAGAAAGACAATGATTTTTCCATTATTTCGCTTAAAAAAAGACGGCCGCTGAAAACAGCTGCCGTTTCAAATCTTTTTTATGAAAAATGTTTCTGGATGGTCTCCACAGCATTGCCGTCCATGATGAGTTTTCCGTACTCATGGAGCCTGTAAATCGTAATCGTCGCCGGGTGTCCGTATTCAGCCAGCACCGCGATGACGCCTTCGGCGGAACGGGAGCCGAGGTCTTCAAGGCTTACATAGTATTGGTTCTCATAGTGGTAGACGGTGCCGCCGGTAATCCCGATTCGGTGAAGGCTTCCGGCAAGCTGAATGATATCTTCAAACGAATGGAACTGATAAATAATATCCGGACTTTCGTCAAGTTTGACCTGCATCTCGATATAATCATCGTCATATTCGTCATCTTCTGCGTCCGCGTCATGATTTTTCGTTACAATCACAACCATGCCTTGTGCCTGAAGAGAATATACTTCCACCGCGATCGGACCATTCGCTTCAAAGCCGAGCTCTGTATTTGCTTCATTCATCATATCTTTAAATAACTGGTGGACTTTAAACGAGTCCTTCCAGAGGTCTTCTTTTGTCAGTCCCCGATCAGTCAGATCGTCGAGGGTTAAAAAGATTTTAATCTTATTATAGTTCAGACGCTCAAGCCGCATAATGTTCCCTCCTGCCTCTTCTTGCACACAAATCATATAACACAGTATATGAATAAATGAGTCATAGGTTCTTAATTTGTTATCAGTTTACACCGTGTACAGCGGGAAGACAAGCAGAATGCCGTTTTTTATCACCGCGGCCGGGTTTGTTTCAGGAAGACGGCTCATCCGGTCCAAACAGTGTAATCATATGCGTCTCCGGTTTCGCCCCGAGCCTCAGCGGAACTTTTGTCGTCCCGTAGCCGTTGCTGATCAGGTAATGCGCTTTTTTTACCGTTCCCGTCCCGCCCAATTCGTACGGCCCGAACCGGCCGAAACGGATTTGGCCGCCATGCGTATGGCCGCTGAACACAGCGTCAATCCCGTCTGACTCCCTCATCTGCTCATGAATGTCCGGGTTATGGCAAAGCAGGAGGTTTACTTTGTCAGCATCCGTATATCTGATTGCAGCATCGTAATCATCCATCATCATCCTGATATCATCCACGCCGCAGATCGTAACGGTTTCCCCTTTATAAGCAAACTGAAACGATTCATTTCTCAGCGGGATCACTTTATATGCCCGTAAAAGAGAGAGCAGTTTTTGCTGGCTGACCTCGTAATCGTTATTCCCCCACACATACATGACAGGCGCAAGAGCCGTCAGACGTTTGATGTTTTCTTCAATTCTGGCGTAAGGAACTCCGCCCTCCGCCAAATCACCGCCGAGCAAAACGGCATCCGGCTTATAACCTGCCGCTTCGCGGAGAAGCTTTTCATCAATTAAACGGCGGTGCACGTCAGATATAAAGAAGATGGTGAGCGGCTTCATCCCCTTCATTTTATCAAGCGTAAATGTATGTGTTTTCAGATGGCTGCCGTTTGCCGTTTTGTACATAACGGCCGCCATAACCGCAGCCGCTCCCGCCAATGAGCCGAGAATTCCCGCTGTAAGCTTCATAAACGCACTCTCCATTCTGTCATTGTCTTATATTAGACGGACAAACAAAAAAAGACGTTTCTATCCTTTCCGGAAAACGCCTCATTTTATTTGCTTTCAAAATAAAGATTGATATCATACCGATGTTTCATCAAGTGAAAAACAGATTCTCTCGCCCTCCATTTTTCAGGCTGGGGCCATAAATCCGTGCTTTTTTGGATAATTTCACATCTCAGTTTATGAAATTCACCCTCAGCTTTTTCTTCCTTTTTTTTAAAATAATAAGAAGTGCAATACGCAAAAGCGGAAGCCATAATCCAGCACAAGTAAACCGTATGGCCTAATATTTCCTGCAGAATCAGCTGCGGAGAGGCTTGGGGGGCACTAAAGCTTTTAAACATCAGCAGTATGCACATCAGGGAAAAACAAACGAGGGACGCCCACTGCCATCTTCGGCATTGTGCGGCATAATTTTCGTATTTTAATTTCCGTTTCACCAGCGCCTGAAGCATTTGTTTCGTCGGTCCGTCAGCAAATCGGTCTAATTGCTTCCATAAAGAATCCATGCGCTTCACACCTTGTCCGTTTTCATTGGTACACTATATGAAAAACGCGGTGAAAACATGCATTTATTTTAATCAGACAGCGGAATGTTCAGAACCTGGCCGGTGTACACGTCGTTTCCGTTTAATCCGTTGTAGCTGCGGATTTTTTCTTCGCCCGCCCGGCTTTTATAGTATTTCATTGAAATACGGTAAAGCGTTTCTTTCGGCTGTACAGTATGCTGTACGGTCCGCACTTTTTTTGGGACAGTCCCGGCTTGATCACTCGCCTCAGCCGGAGCCGCTTTTTCACGGACAGCCGGCGGAGACTGCTGTTTTGTCTCCGCGTATTCGGTGTCTGTCGGCTTTACTTGTTTTTCTGAGGGCGTTTCCGTTTTTTTAGGTGTTTTTTCACTTGGTTTTTCACTTGGTTTTTCTTTCGTTTTTTCAGGTGCAGCCGCTTCTTTCTTATCTTTGTCGTCAGACTTTTTTTTCGGTTGTTCTAAAAGAGCGGTTCCTGACGTTTCTTTCTGAGCGCCTTTCGGAATAACGGCAGGCGCGCTTTCACTGTGGTCTATGAAGACATCTTCATAGTCCTTCGGGTCAAATCTGCTGCTGTTCGTCATATAAAGAAGACCGAAAAAGACACCGATTGTTACGATAATGAACAGGACGGTCAGAAAAGTGAACAGCGGCGTTTTTGTTTTGGTTTTTTCCTTCACCTGCTCTTCCTTTTTTTTACGCTCCTCTTTTACAGATTGTCTTGTCGGGAGGCTGTCTTCAAGATATTCAATTTGTTCATCCGCGGCCGCGGCAACCTGCTGCTCGGCACGCAGCTGAGCTTTTCTTCTTTCAACTCTTGACATTTCCGTCATGCAAACCCCTCCTAACATATTGAAAACGGATCTGACAGGCAAATACCGCATCAATAATAAAATGCGCTGTAACCGGAACGAATAAATTGCCGGTCCATTCATAGATAAGCCCCAGCAAAAGACTGATACCCGCAACCATCATAAACAGAAGCCACTTCGCCAAGTATCTGAAATGAAGCACGGTAAAAATGAAGCTGGCGGCCCATAAGCCGATATGTGTCTGCAGAACGCCTCTGAACAAAATCTCTTCGCTGAACGAAATGAGAAGCGTCAAAAACAAAATATGCAGAACCGGCCTGTTCTTAAAAAGCAATACATTAATGCCGCCGTCATCATATAAATGCGAAGGACACCATTTCATCACCGCCAGATCGGCAAAAATGACAAGGACGGCAAGAGTTACACCGTACCATATGATATTATCGTCACGTATATGCCACAGCTTTAAAAAATCGTGAATGTCGGTAAAAAAGAAAAAGCCGATAACAGCTGAAACCGCCAATATGAGCAATTGGGTGGCATACAGCTGCATCACAATCTCCCGGTCTGAGAGCTGCCGGATCAATTCGCTTTGCCGTCTCAGCTGAACTCACCCGCAGACTCTGATCCGAAAATCCGGCCTAATTCCAGCTTCCAATCTTCAAACCGTTCCATATTTTTACGTTCTCCTTTTTGCTCGTACGGAGCCAGATCAAGTCCGCAGCTGCTGCAGCATTGTCCGGTTTGACCATCAGGCTCATACGGTTCATCAAAATAAGACAGCAGCGCTTCTCTTATACATTCTTTCCGCTCTAATAACGCCGAAAAACGATTCATTTTACGCAGCTTCTTTTCCACGCGGTATGTCAGTTCTTCCTGCAGCTGGTCTTTTGTGGTTTTTCCTTGCAGATACAGATGGACGGCCGTTCGCGCCTGTGTTTCCTGGACGCCCTTATTGATCAGAACGTCCCGAAGCTTTCGCTCATCACTCGTACCGGCATCCCGTATGACGGCCAGAATGCCTTCCAGGTCATAATCAGACAGGCTTTCTGTCTGAATAATCTGCTGCTGAAGCTCGGTATCGCCGGGCGCCCTCAGCAAAATACTGACACTCGGGCTGCCGTCGCGTCCCGCTCTGCCGATTTCCTGCATAAAGGCCTCGGCCGTTTGGGGAGGATAAAAGTGAATGACAAAGCGGATATCTGACTTATCCACACCCATGCCGAACGCATTGGTGCAGCAAATGCAATCAAGCTGGTTATGGATAAATTGCTGCTGGATTAAAATCCTGTCGCCTGTATCCATTCCGCCGTGATAATAATCCGTCCGCTTTCCCGTTTTTTCGTTCAGCTCAGCCGCAAGCTCTTCCGCCCATTTTCTGGTCGGACAATATATGATACCCGGGCCTTCAAGCTTTTCGGCAAGCTCCGTGAGCCTGCTTATTTTTTCGGCATTATCAGCCAAATGTTCTGCCGCCAGGAGAATGTTCGGCCGGTTGACTGAATAAAGATGACGCACCGCATGCTCAAGTCCGAGCACATCCGTCACGTCTCTGAGCGTTTCTTTTGTCGCTGTTGCGGTCAGCGCCAATACAGGCGGCTTTCCGAGTGC
Source organism: Bacillus sp. FSL K6-2865 (assembly GCF_040311405.1). Taxonomy (NCBI): domain Bacteria; kingdom Bacillati; phylum Bacillota; class Bacilli; order Caryophanales; family Bacillaceae; genus Bacillus; species Bacillus sp. FSL K6-2865. The sequence goes on from NZ_CP152036.1 coordinate 2,402,168, forward strand.
CTGCCTGAAAGGTCCGAGCTTCGAGTAATCAGGCCTGAAATCATGTCCCCATTCTGATATGCAATGAGCCTCATCAATAACAAATAAACTGACCGGGACGTTTTTCAAGCGGTTCAGTACATAAGGTGAAGAAAGGGCTTCAGGAGACATATAGAGAAATTTATACCGGCTGATGTTGCTGAGGATAAAATGCCGCTCTGCGGAATTCAGCATGCTGTTTAATGCCGCAACCCGCTTTTCCCCTTTCGCTTTCAGCTGCTGCACCTGATCTTCCATTAATGAAAGGAGCGGCGAAATAATCAGCACCAGCCCGTCCATCATGTAACCCGGGAGCTGATAGCATAATGATTTTCCCCCGCCGGTCGGAAGCATGGCGATCGTATCTTTTTTTTGGAGCACGCTAGTCATAATCTCTTCCTGCCCTTTTTTAAAGGAATGCAAACCAAAATACCTGGATAAAGCTTTATGCAGCTCAGTCATGCTGATTCACCGTCTTTGCCAGCGCCAGCCTGATCTGAAAATAGCTGAAGCGCATCTGCATTCCTTCGCGAATCCGTTTAATTTTATTCGTTTGATGCTGTTTTGCAAATGCCGTTATCATACGCTGTTCCTCTTCAGAAAGATACTGTTCTGTAAAAAATGCAGGCTGATGCAATGATATTTCTACGATATGATCTTCGATTGTGGCGGTTTTTAAATTTCTGACCGCGGCGATCCGTTCAATCGGAAACCCTTTTTCCAACAGCTCAAAGGTTTTTCTGGCAGACTGTGTCAGCGCGCTTTCCGCCTGCAGATCGGACAACAGCTCGCGCAGAGCGGGATATGCACATTGCGGAAGCGATTGAATAACATAATGTACCGCTCCCCAAAACTGGACGGACACATACCATTCATCTTTGTTCAGCTGGAGAGCAAGCTGCTTATTCGTTTTACCGATTCTGTTGAATGAAGTTAAAGAATAGACAAAAATAAGCGCCTGCCGTTCACTTACGCCTTGCAGAAGGTGAAACAGCGTCTCATGCATTTGGACGGAGAGCTCTTTAGCGTCTATGTTTTTCTGCATGAACCGTTTGACCCATCTCAGCGTCTGCACATCGTTTGTAACCGGGATATATTGATTACATTGATGCTCTTTGTTTGACAGGACTTGAATGAGCAGGGAAAGCCGCCTCCACAGTGTGACAGCAGGCGTTTGATAATTCGCGCCGTGGCAGTGCTTCGGCCAAGGCCGCTCGGCAAACGCCCGTTCAAGCTTTTGAACGCCGCGCGCAGTCACTTTCCACGTTCCCTCTTCTTTTCCGGCTGTAATGTATGAGTTCTCGGTGAGTCTATGCAAAGAAGCCGCAATATCGCCGCGTTCACAATGTGAAGCCATGCCGAAATATTTAGCGATCTGAAATAAGCCGGCATCCTGAATGGTTTGAGACGACTTTTTTCCTTTTAATAAATGAAACACAGCACTCGGAGTCCGTTCGCCGTCTATTTTGTCCAGACAGTCGAGAACCACGGTATCAAAGTAGTTTATCGCCAATCTAAACACACCTACATTTCTTCTGTGACAAGTTTCGTTTTTTGGTTCTTTTTATTTTAACAGATTTTCATATAAATTTGACGTTTAAAGTCATCTTTTAGGGGGAAGTGCTAAAGAGAATCCCTTATGTGATAAGCATTCTCAATCATTTTTCTGTTGAAATTTGACACTAACATCATTACAATAAGTAAGAGGAATAGGTGTTATATTTAAAAATATATAAGGTAAACCATTTGTTCCAACACGAACAATCTGGGAGGTTTTATTCATGGCAAAGTACACAATTGTAGATAAAGATACGTGTATTGCATGCGGCGCCTGCGGAGCTGCGGCACCAGACATTTATGATTATGATGATGAAGGCATTGCGTTCGTTACGCTTGACGAAAATAAAGGCGTCGTCGAAGTTCCGGAAGTTCTGGAAGAAGATATGATTGACGCATTTGAAGGATGCCCTACTGATTCAATCAAAGTTGCGGATGAACCGTTCGAAGGCGACCCGCTGAAATACGAATAAAAAAGCCCTCCCCGTGAGAGGAGCTTTTTCGTCCTGAATAAGACTCCGGCTGTTATCGGCCGGAGTCTTATTTTTTTTGCGTGATCAAACAATCAAAAAAGCGCCCGGTCTGTGTTTTACAGAGCGGGCGCTTTGGAGTGGTTATTGTGTCTGGATGCTGCGTTTTTGTTCAATCCAAGGTTTCAGCTTCGTAAAGATGAACGTAAAGACAATGGTGATGATAACGCCTTTTACAATGTTAAACGGCAGAATTCCTGCCACAACCGCCGTTTTTAACTGGCTGTTTGACAGTGCCGGTGAATGTAAAAACCAAGTATACGCGGGCAGGATAAGAATATAGTTCAAAATACTCATCAGCACGGTCATCGCCGCGGTTCCGGCCAGCAGGCTCACTGCAAGCCCTTTTGCCGAATTGAGCTTTTTAAACATAAACGCCGTCGGCAGAATAAACAGCGTTCCTGCGATAAAATTGGCTGCCTGCCCGACAGGCACGCCGGCCATGCTTCCTTGAATGATATACTGCAGAATATTTTTAATCGCTTCAACCGCAATCCCCGCCGCAGGCCCGTAAACCAAAATGGCGATAATTGCAGGAACGTCACTGAAATCAATTTTCAAGTAATCCGGCAGCCCCGGAAACGGGAAATTTAACAGCATAAGCACAAAAGCAATACTGCTAAGCATACTGATGACAACTAATTTTTTTACTTTCACAATGCTCTCTCCTTTTCGATCAAATCTCTCGAAAAGAGGAAAGGTTCTTTTGCGCCCCAATAAAAAAACCGCTTTTGTTAAAAAGCGGGAGCTTACTAAGGCTTGGCAAAGAAACGTTTGATATAAGCATCAAAACGTCTGCTGAACCTCCATCTTCTCCCATCCAGACTATACTGTCGGCTCCGGAATCTCACCGGATCCTGCCGCCGAAGCAGCTCGCGGGCTTAGAGCATGATGCTCATCACCGCCGGTAGGGAATTTCACCCTGCCCCGAAGATTGATCTTATGAATTTATTCACATTATATATGATCAAATTGCAATTGTATAGAGAACTGCTCAAATTTAAATAAAATATTGGGGAAGCCCAATTTAAGCTGATTCAGCGGTTTCCTTTTCTCCTTTACTGCGTCAATACACATTGACACTCTATTGAGAATATGATAAATTATCAGATATTTAGTCAGCTAAACTAGGAGGAAATCTAACAATGTTTCGAGTTTTGGTCTCAGATAAGATGAGCAATGACGGCTTAAAGCCGCTGATGGAATCAGACTTTATAGAAATTGTTCAAAAAAACGTCGCGGATGCAGAAGATGAATTACATACCTTTGATGCCCTGTTAGTCCGCAGTGCCACGAAAGTAACCGAAGAATTGTTTAAAAAAATGACCTCTTTAAAAATCGTCGGCAGAGCCGGTGTCGGCGTAGACAACATCGACATTGATGAGGCTACAAAACATGGGGTTATCGTGATAAACGCGCCGAATGGAAACACCATTTCAACGGCAGAGCATACATTCGCGATGATTTCTTCATTAATGAGACACATTCCGCAAGCCAATATCTCAGTAAAATCAAGAGAATGGAACCGGACGGCTTTTGTCGGGGCGGAGCTCTACGGAAAGACTTTAGGCATTGTCGGTCTGGGCCGGATCGGAAGCGAGATTGCCCAGCGCGCCAGAGCGTTCGGTATGACGGTTCATGTATTCGATCCTTTCTTAACCGAAGAGAGAGCCGGCAAAATCGGCGTAAACAGCCGGACATTCGAAGAAGTGCTTGAAAGCGCGGATATCATTACCGTCCACACGCCTTTAACAAAGGAAACAAAAGGACTGCTTAACAGAGAAACCATTGCCAAAACGAAAAAAGGCGTCCGTCTTATCAACTGCGCAAGAGGCGGCATTATTGATGAAGCGGCGCTTTTGGAAGCGCTGGAAAGCGGCCATGTCGCAGGCGCTGCCCTTGACGTGTTTGAAGTGGAACCGCCAGTTGAATCAAAGCTTCCCGACCATCCGCTGGTGATCGCCACACCTCACTTAGGCGCTTCAACGAAAGAAGCACAGCTGAATGTCGCTGCACAGGTTTCTGAAGAAGTGCTGCAGTTTGCAAAAGGTCTGCCTGTCATGTCAGCGATCAACCTGCCTGCGATGACGAAAGATGAATTCAAAAAAATCCAGCCTTATCACCAAATTGCCGATAAAATCGGAAGTCTCGTGTCACAATGTATGAAGGAACCCGTCAAAGATGTTGCGATTCAATATGAAGGCACCATCGCCAAACTTGAAACATCATTTATTACAAAAAGCCTGCTATCCGGTTTCTTAAAACCGCGTGTAGACTCAACGGTCAATGAAGTGAACGCCGGCGGTGTAGCAAAAGAACGCGGAATCAGCTTCAGCGAGAAGATTTCCTCCAATGAATCAGGATATGATAACTGCATCAGCGTAAAAGTAACCGGAGACCGGAGCACATTTACGTTAACGGCTACGTATATCCCTCACTTCGGTGAACGAATCGTTGAACTGAACGGCTTTAATATTGACTTAAATCCTGCCGGCCACCTCGTTTATATCCAGCACCAGGATACGACTGGTGTAATCGGACGCGTAGGACGCATCCTCGGCGATAACGATATCAATATCGCTACCATGCAGGTAGGCCGTAAAGAAAAAGGCGGAGAAGCCATTATGATGCTTTCTTTTGATAAACATTTAGATGATAAAGTCGTCAATGAGCTGACTTCAATTCAGGATATTGTTTCCGTTAAACTGATTGATCTTCCGTAACCAACAAAAAACCCAAAACATTCATATGTTTTGGGTTTTTTTACGTTTAATGGCTTGGAAGCGGATTAGGCGCGGCAGGCACAGCGATAGGTTTTGTCACATCATAATTACCGATTTTCTTTGTATGCGCATGTGTGAACAGCACCTCAGAATAACCGAATTCCTTCGCAGTTAACAGAAGCCCTTCGATCATTAAAATCCCTTCCAGCGAATCTTCAACCTTATGTTTTTCGGACAATTGAATCCGCAGCTGCTCGCCGTCTTCCCTTTCCGATACCGATGCAATCGCATCAGCTTCTATAATGCTCGCAGTCTGTGAGCCTCCGTCTGTTGTCTTCATCCCGTCAATAGCCTGATATACTGAATAATAGGTTTGTTCAGACGGGATGAGATACTCTTGTCCCAGACTGTCGCTGTAAGAAAAATACGCCCGGTTTGTCTGTTTATGTACGGACATCTCAGCGGATATGCCGTAAGATTTATAAAAATCCTGTCCGGCTCCGTTTTGAACCTTTTTCAATTTAATCCGCTCGTAAGGACTCCATGTCAAAGTCTCTTTCAGCATCTTTTTCAATAAGTCAGCATCGGCAGCTGATTCGATAGAAAGCCGTCCGTTTACCTGCACAAGCAAATCCTTCTTATCCGCCGTTACCTGCACACCTTCCAAAAGGTTCGGCACAGACAGGAAGGATTCGGGCACTTCTAGGTTTTCTGCTTCGGATAAAGCCTCTGATACCGATTCATCCGGCTTCTTTTTTTCAAAACTGACCGGTATGACGGCGGATGTTTCTGAATCGGCAAATGCCAAAGTAATGTAATTGTTTTTGTTTTGGTTTGAGACGACGAACGTCTTCTGATCCGGCGGCTTGACAGAAGCTGACTGACTGGCTTTTTCAGTCTGGCGGCTGTCAGCGGTAAGATCACCGAAAGATTTGTTTGTCATCAGGTGAGGAGATATAATCAGAGCGATGCACAATGCGCAGACGCCGGCTGCGGCGGGGCCGATCCAGCTTCGGGCCGGTTTTTTCCTGTACGGTTTACCCGTTTCAATATTCCGGTAAATGGCCTCGGGTGAACGATGATCTCTAACCGCCGGAAGTTGTCTTAACAACTCCTCTACTCTTTCTTCGTTCCAATATGACTTCATCATCCATTAGCTCCTCCCTCAAAAGCTCCATCTGTTTCCGAAGTATTTTGAGCCCTCTGTGTTGGGTCGTTTTGACTTTGCTTTCCGAGAAGCGGAGAGCGGCGGCTGTTTCCTGAATGGAATATCCCTGAATAAATCTCAAGATAATAACAGCTCTTTGATCAATAGTGCAATGATCAAGCGCGGTATAAATTTCCCGGACGTTTTCATGCTGTACGGCGAGTTCGTCCGGAAGCAAATGCTGATCTCTGACATCTTGTGTATCCCAATCAAACGTACCCATAATACGCTGTCTGATCGTCTGCTGCTTGCGGAACCAGTCAATCGCCACATGGCGTGCGATGGACAACAGCCATGTTTTTTCACTGCTTCTTCCTTCAAATGTATGATAGGAATTCAAGACGCGGATATACACTTCCTGCGTCAAATCTTCAGCCTGCGACTTATCTTTTACCATATAATATAAAAATTGATATAAATCTTGATGGTATGCATCATATAATATCTGAAAGGTTTCTTCCATGGGAAACCCCTCCGTTCACTTTTTTGTCGTAAAAATGCGTTGAAAAGTTACATTACAACTATATTACGAGAAACTGGAATTTGGAAGGGAATTTATATTAACATATTCTTAAATTTTTAAAGGAGAAACAAATAAAAAACACCCGCAGAACATGCGGGTGTTTCGTATGGAACAAGATTGTTCGTCAATTTCAGACGTCATCCTGCACTTTTGTCGGAATATAAAATGTAAACGTCGTCCCTTTGTCGATGCTGCTGTGAACCGCAATTGAGCCGCCGTGGGCTTCCACGATATTTTTTACGATGGCGAGCCCGAGTCCGGTTCCCGCCCTGCCTCTTGTTCTTGCTTTGTCCGCTTTATAAAAACGTTCAAAAATAAAAGGCAGGTCCTCTTCCGGTATACCAGAGCCGGAATCTTTGATATCGATCTTCAGTCCGTCTTTTACGGTCTGAGCCGCGATATGAACGCTTCCGCCTGACTCCGTATGGCGCAGCGCATTATCTATAAGGTTGGTAAACACCTGTTCCATTTTGTCTTCATCAAAGACACACTCCGGCTGAGACACTGAGATGTCCTCTGTGAGCGAAACGCCTTTTTCCTTCGCTACCCCGGAAAATTTGCGGGAGATCTTCTCCAGAAATTCATGCAGGTTTACCGTTTCATAGTGCAGGCCCGTATGTCCGGATTCCATTCTGGCCAAATCCAGCAAATCATTGACGAGCCGGCCCATGCGAAGAGATTCATCATAAATGATCTGTGCGATTTCTTTTTTCTCCTCTTCGGTGCTTGCAATGTCGTCCACTATTGCTTCGCTGTATCCCTGCAGCATAGAAATCGGGGTTCTGAGCTCATGACTGACATTGGCAATGAAGTCTTCACGCAATTTATCCAGCCTGCGCTCTTCGGTCATATCACGGAGCACGGCCACGGCGCCGCGGACGTGTGATTCCGCATAAAGAGGCGACATCAATAAAACCCATGACCTTCCTTGAAGCGTCATTTCAATCATTTGCTCTTTTTCCGTGTTCACTGCATTTTGAAATAGCTCTTTTGCTTCAGGGGGAAGGTTGTCTCCTTCTTTAATGTTCATGTTCTGCTCATAATACCATGCCTGCAGAAAACGTTCGGCCGGCGGGTTGGTCACCAAAATGGTGCCGTCGATATTAATGGTGATGACCCCGTCTGCCATACTGCTTAAAATATTGGACAGCTGTTCTTTTTCCTGATTCAGCGCGTTAATATGGAAATTGAGCTGCCGTCCCATCTGATTAAAGGCAATGGCCAGTTCCCCGATTTCATCTTGGGTCAGAATCGGAATTTTTGTATCAAACTTTCCTTTCGCCAAGTCTTGGGCGCCTTCCCGCATTTTCCGAAGGGGATATGTCACCCTGCTGGATAAAAAGAACGCGAAAAACGTTGTCAAGACGATGGCAATGCCCGCCGCAAGAAAAATATAGCGTGTCGTATGTTTCGTCGTATCTTTGACGGCAAGCAGCGATTGGGATAAAAAGACCATGCCTTTTTTGCCGTCTTTTTCATACGGCACTCCGACGATCAGCCGTTCGTTATCCGAACCGGCATTGTTGGGGACCGCGCGTTTGCTTACTTTTTTGCGGTCTGTCAGCGCCTTGTGCAGATCCCGGTCATGTTTGATCTGCTCTAATGTAATAGAGGATAAATGATTATCGTCATTGGGCGAATACCAGACATGCTTATCATCCTGAATGATCGCGATGCTCGTTAAATTGTCCGCCAGTTCCCACGTGATGGATCTGGCAAGCGGCTGGTCTTCATGATTTTCTATTATGACCGCAATTTTGTCGGCAAGCTGCGTTAAATCTTTTTCCGCTTCTTCAACGTGGTAATTTTCTATAAATTCCAGAAGCAGCACCGTTAAAATAAATAAAACAATTAACACGAGTGAAAGAATGGTAAACCAAAGCTTACCTACTACGCTTTTCCAAAACTTCATTCAGCGCCTACCTCAAATTTGTATCCGACTCCCCATACGGTGACGATTTTTTTCGCCGCTCCCGGGGACACTTTATTTAATTTTTCACGGAGCCGTTTGACATGGGTGTCCACCGTTCTGAGGTCTCCGAAAAATTCATACTGCCACACTTCTTTTAAAAGCTTTTCCCTGTCGTACACTTTGTCCGGTGTTTTCGCCAGAAAGTACAGCAGTTCATATTCCTTCGGCGTCAGGCTCACCTCCGTGCCGTCCGCAGTCACCCTGTGAGCATCGTGATCAATGGATAGATGCGAAAAGACGAGCACATTTTTTGTCGGGGTATTTGCTGTCAGATAAGATGTTTGGGAAGCCCTTCTTAAAAGCGCCTTTACCCGAAGCACCACTTCTCTCGGGCTGAAAGGCTTGACGATATAATCGTCCGTACCCGCTTCAAACCCCTGGACGCGGTTGGCTTCTTCCCCTTTTGCCGTCAGCATGATAATCGGCGTCGCTTTTTTTTCTCTGAGCTGCCGGCATACTTCGATTCCGTCCGTTCCCGGCATCATTAAATCCAAGAGCACCAGATCATAATCTGATGCCAGCCCCATTTTAATGGCCTCGTCGCCGTTTTCCGCTTCTTCAATCACATAGTTTTCCCGTTCAAGGTACATTCTTAAAAGGCGTCGAATTCTGGCTTCATCATCTACTACTAATATTTTAGTTTCATTTGTTTGATCCATCGTTTTCCCCCTGCTTTCCTTCTGTTACTTTCATTTTAACAAACTGTGCAGCAGCTTGAGAACTGTATCGGCTTTTTGCATCTATGCGTACGAATGAAGTCCGGCAAGCACGAGATTCACAAAAATTAAGTTAAACATAATAATGGCGAAGCCGATGACGGCAAGCCACGCGGACTTTTCGCCATGCCAGCCTCTTGACAGCCGCAAGTGCAAATACGCTGCGTAAAATAAAAAGGTGATCAGCGCCCATACTTCCTTCGGGTCCCAGCCCCAAAAACGCGTCCATGCAAGCTGCGCCCAAATCATCGCAAACACAAGCGCGCCGAGTGTAAATACCGGAAAACCGATGGAAACAGCGCGATAGCCGACTTCATCGACCAAGTCCAGATTCACATTTTTGACGAGCGGGCTGATAAGAGCGCTGATTCTCTTTCTGAATATCAGCCTGAGCGCACCGTATAAAACGAGACCTGCGCCAAACGACCAGATCACCGTATTGACCTTTCTGCCTGAAAAAATGGCCGGAAGCTCAATAAGCGGCTTCATTGCGCCTTCCGTAAGCAGTTCTCCCTCATGCGGGCCGACAAGCGCAGGCATATCATATATCATGACGCTTTTGGCTTCTTTTTTATCCACCCAATTAAATTCAGCTTTGTAGTCCGCCAGCCGGAATGCCGACGTGACGGCGATAAATGCCACGGTCGTCACGAGTATAAACATGATGACTTCAAGCCAGAACGTTTTTTTGCCCGGTCTGGATTGATCGACATGCTTTAACAGGAAAATGACGCCGGCTACAAAACTGATCGCAAGAATCGCCTGCCCGAGCGCCGCCGTCGTGACGTGAATGTACAGCCAATTGCTCTGCAGTGACGGAATAAGCGGCGTAATGTCTGTCGGAAACATGCTTGCATATGCGATAAGCAAAAGCGCGATAGACAATGTGAACATGCCTAATGAAGGCAGTCTGTAAATAAAGTAAATAATAATAAAAGCGAGAACAAGCATCATGCCGAATGACGTCGTAAATTCAAACATATTGCTGACAGGCGCATGTCCGCTTGCCGACCATCTCGCAATGAAGTAGCCGAGATGACAAAGAAATCCGAAAATGGTTAACGTGATTCCGATAGCCGACCAGCGGCCCTTACCGTCCTTAGCACCTTTTGTTCCCCGGATGGCGCCGCCGAAAACCGGGACGGCAATTAAATAAATCAAAAAGGCAGCATAAAGAAAATTTGCGCTCAGCTCCGCCATGACACCACTCCTTTTTCACTAGGCCTGATTTTTGGCCAATTCTTTTTGATCGGCCGGCTCTTGAATCCCGGTCCCGCTAAGAACAAATTCGATATCTTTTTTCAGACCGAACCAGTTTTTGTTCGTATGTCCCGCCACAAGCACTTCATGATCACCTGTTTTGATCCAGATCCTTCTGTGCTGCCAGTACATTCCTTGAATGACGCCGATCATAAAGATCGCGCCGCCGACGGCAAGCACCCATAAGGTTAAATCTTTTCTGACGGTGAGTCCTGTAATGTTTTTCGTTTCCACATGGTCGAATTTTAATTTGTACTTGTTACTTTCGGAACCTTCAACAGTCTGCTGAATCGCAACAAAACTTTTCTCCTCTTTCGGCTTGTCAGGAGCCGTGATTTTAAAGACAAAAGCCGGATTGTTAGGAACCTTCGTTTTCGTGCTCGGTTCTCCGTCCTTGTTAAAATAAAAATCAGGAAGATAACTGGCGATCTGCACTTTGTAACCGTTACCAAGATCATAGTCCGTGTCGGGATCAAGAAGATTGATCTTCAGTTTGCCGAATGACTGTTTTGTTTTTTGGTCGATCAGCTGAAATACCATCTGATCGAGCTGGTTTTCTTTATAGTCCACCTGATATACAGAATAGGAGTCAAAGCGCAGCGGTTCATTGACGCGGATATTGTTTTCTTTGACTCTTTTAAGCTTCGGCTTTTCACCGAATACAATGTCGCCTTCCCTCTTATACAAAACCGCGTCCGTTGTGAAGGATTTGGCGACTTTGCCGTTTCCGGCTCTGTCAATGGCGTCGGCGAATACTTTTTTCTCAGTGTCTTTGTTATATGTCTGCATCGTGAACCGGTTGTTTTTTAAGTAATATTTGCCGTCAGTACCTGGGATCTGGGCGGTTTCGCCTTCACGGACCCAGAGCGTTTCATCGACATACATACCGGGTACAAATCTCAGCATGGCTCCGATCAGAAAAATGATCAGGCCGATATGATTGACGTAGGGCCCCCACCTTGAAAAACGGCCTTTTTCCGCCAGAATGCTGCCCTCTTGTTCTCGCACTCTATAATGCTTTTTTTTCAATCGTGTTCTGAGGCTATCAGCCGCATCCCCGCTCAGCTCGGTTTCTGTCCGGCTGTATAGACGCTGCCTCTTCAAAAAGACCGGATTCCGCCGAACTCCTTGATTTTTCAGCGCCCTGTACAAAGGAATCACCCGGTCCAGGCTGCAGATGACCAGTGATATGCCAATGGATGCGATCAGGAGCATATACCACCATGAGCCGTACAGGTGATGAAATCCCAACAGATAATACATTTGGCCGATTATGCCGTACTGCTGTTCATAATATGTATCCGGCTGGGCGCCCGGCGGCAGATAAGCTTCCTGCGGAAAAACCGTGCCGAAAGCAGACGCCGCCAGAGTAATGACGATCAGCCATATTCCGACTTTTACGGAAGAAAAGAAGTTCCATACCTTATCTACGATTGTTTTATTATATGTTTGCGAACGCCTTGCGCTGCCGTCGTACCGCATATCGGCAAGCGGCGATTTTTGATCATCAAGCGGCTTCCCGCACGACTCGCACAAAACCGTCCCGGCTGGATTCACGTGCCCGCATTCACATTTGACCTTTTTCATGAAGACGCCTCCGGCTTAATTAAATTCATATAGTCATGAACCATGCGTTCTGTCATCGTGCCGGTCACCACTTTCACGACTTTTCCGTCGGGATTGATCAAAAATGTCGTCGGAATAGGTGATACGCCGTACGCGTCCAGCACTTGCCGGTCAGTATCGAGCGCAACCGGGAAATTGACGCCGTATGTTTTCATAAAATTATGTACTGCAATTTTTGATTCGCCGACATTTACCGCAACCACCTCGACACCGAGGTCTTTAAAATGCTTGTATTGATTCTCCATGTAGGGAAATTCCTGCTTGCACGGCTCACACCACGTTCCCCAGAAATTCAGAAAAACACCTTTTCCTTTTAACTGACTCAGTTCTATGAGTCTGCCCTCTGTATCTTTCAGCGCGAAATTCGGGGCTTTGGACCCCTCAGATATACGCTCACCGTTTGTGTATACGGCATTATAGATGGTATATCCGAGCGCGCAGAGTAAGATGAGAAGGATGCCGGTCCGAATGAATAAACGCCGCCGTTTTTTGTTCATTGTACACTGCTCCCCTCCCCTGCCTGCAAATCCATTCAATTATATCATCAACACGTTTTGTAATTTTTGAAGGTTATGTGAAAATTAGAAAGCGTTTTTACCGTGTTCAGCTAAAGCCCGCAGCCTTTTCACCTCATGCGGCGACAATTCTCTTGCGTCTCCTGTGCGCAGGCCTCTTAAATCTAAAAATGCGTATTCTTCACGTTTTAGTTTCAGCACGTCATGACCGATCGCCTCGAACATGCGGCGGACCTGTCTGTTCCGTCCTTCATGAATCGTCAGCTGAATGATGCTCGTCTGCTTTCTTTTGTCCAGGGAAAGCAATTTCGCTCTGGCCGGCGCCGTCTTGCCTTCTTCAAGCTGAATGCCGCGCTCAAGCTTTCTCAGAAGTTCCTTGGAAGGAATCCCCTTCACTTTGGCGACGTACGTCTTATCAATTTCGTATTTCGGATGCATGAGTTTGTTGGCAAACTCGCCGTCATTTGTCAGCAATAAAAGTCCGCTCGTATCATAATCAAGCCTGCCGATCGGATAAATGCGCTGCGGCACTTCTTTGAAAAAGTCGGTCACCACTTTCCGCCCTTTGTCGTCATCAGCTGCTGAGATCACTCCTCTCGGTTTATAAAGCAGAAAGTACACGGGTTCTTCCCGCTCCACCTTTAATCCGTTTACTTCAATCTGATCAGAACCGGTCACTTTTACGCCGAGCTCTGTTATTACTTTTCCATTCACCTTTACTTTTCCTTCTTTTATCAGCTCTTCCGCCTTTCTGCGTGATGCCACGCCGGCATGAGCAATAACTTTTTGCAGTCTTTCCATGTCGTTCACCTCAAGTATAATCTTACTTTTTTCCCCTTGAACAAACAAGCTTTTTCAAGGAGAGTTATTCTGATATATAAAAAGCGCCTGATTTCAGGCGCTTCCAAATAATAACGTAACTATGATGATTGATGCAACCACCCCGATCAAATCAGCAAGAAGACCAACCTTTAAAGCATCCCCCATTTTTTTGATGCCGACCGCCCCGAAATACACCGTCAGGACATACAGCGTCGTGTCAGTCGATCCCTGCATGACCGAGGCCAGCCTGCCGATAAATGAATCAGGCCCGTACACGGCGATCAGATCTGTCGTCATGCCGAGCGCCGCCGTCCCCGAAATCGGGCGGATCAGAGCAAGCGGCACGACTTCTGCGGGAATGCCGAGCGCTGTAAAGAAAGGCTTGCACAGCCCCATGACAAAATCCAGCGCGCCCGAGGCCCGGAATACGGTAATCGCCACCAGCATCCCGACCAAATACGGAATGATGGAAAACGCAATCTCAATTCCTTCTTTTCCGCCTTCAACGAATGATTCATACGTCGGCACTTTTTTGATCGTGCCGTATATCAATATACCGGCGATAATAATCGGAATCATGGCTAAAGACACCCAATTCACCATTTCCATTCGCTTACCTCCCTTTTCTTTTGCGGCGGTACCAGAAGTAGCGGTCAATGAAAATCGCGCCGATTCCCGAAATTAAAGTCGCTAAGATGGTCGGCCCGACGATATCGGTCGGTGATTTCGCCGAGTAAGCCATGCGCACGGCAATGACGGTTGTCGGTATCAATGTAATACTCGAAGTATTTACCGCCAAAAAGGTAATCATGGAACGGCTGGCCTCAGACTTACCTCCATTCAGCTTTTTCATCTGCTCCATGGCTTTAATGCCGAGCGGTGTCGCCGCATTTCCCAGTCCGAAAAAGTTTGCCATGAGATTTGATAAGATGTATCCCATCGCCGGATGATCAGGGGGAATATCGGGAAACAGCTTAGAAATAAACGGGCGGCACATTCTGCTGAATATATCCAAAAGGCCGGACTGCTCGGCTATTTTCATCAGGCCGAGCCAGAACACGAGAACGCTCATTAATCCGAACGAGATCGTAACCGCTTCTTTCGCTCCTTTAAAAACGGCTTCATTCACATCCTGCAAGGTACCGTTAAACATCGCAAAGACAAGTCCGATTACCGTCAGACATACCCAGATTAAATTGACCATGACGAACCGCCCGCCGCGCTCATAAACAGGCTCGTAAACGTCTCAATGAAATGCTTTTTCGGTTTTTTATGGCGCTCATTTTCATAATAGACGGGGATCTTGGCGATCACTTTCCCATCATGCATAACAGTCATCCGGCCGACGACATCAGGAATGAGAGAGGCGTCCTTTTTCCAGGCTTTTTTCGGTTTTATTAAGGTTGTGCGGATTTTTACATCGTCGATTTCATCCTCTTTTAACAAATATTTGACATCCCGGGCAATAAAAGCGCGCTTTCCGTAAAACGTCTTTTTCAGCTTCGGGATGCCGCCTTTTTTGGCGACGACATAGGTTTTATAGTGATCAAAGACATAATTAAACATATTCATATGATCATCCCAATCATCCGGATCATTTATGGTGACCGCGATGAGATCCGTACCGTCTTTTGAGGCCGTCGAGACGAGCGTCCGTTTCGCGATTTTTGTGTAACCCGTTTTTCCGCCTGTGCTGTAACGGTAGAGCCCGGTCAGAAGCTTGTTTTTATTTTTCCATACCCGGTCCATCGTTTCCGCCTTATACACTTTTGTGCCTGAAACGGTCCGGTATTCCTTGATTTTCATCGCGTATTTAGTCAAAAGCGCCATGTCATACGCCGTTGAATATAAATTTTCATGGTCGTCCAGCCCGTGCGGATTTTGAAATTTTGTATTTTCCATCCCGATTTGCTCGGCTTTTTTGTTCATCATAAATACAAAACCGTCAAGGCTTCCGCCGACATATTCCGCTATTGCCGCAGCGGCGTCATTTCCTGATCTCAGCATAAGCCCGTATACGAGATCTTTCAGCTTTACTTTTTGTCCCGGCTGAAGATAAATGGCTGAGCCTTCCGTTTTTACGGCATTCGGGGAAACCGTCACGGTCTCTTCCATCTTCCCTGATTCAATCGCCAGCACCGCCGTCATGATTTTCGTAATGCTTGCAATCCGCCGCTTATGATGTTCATCCTTGGCGAATAACACCCTGCCAGATGCTCCGTCGATTATAATCGCGCTTTTTGCGCTGACATGTATTTGGGCATGTGCCGTATTGCCGTCTGTAATGGAAAAAAGAATAACAAAATTCAAAAGAAATACGGCAGCTTTTTTGAGAAAGCGCATGAATGCTCACGTCCTTGTTGTGGGTTTGTACAAGTTTATGCGCATGTCCATGACTTATGAATACCAATTGCATCACTTTCACATAAAAAAACTCTCCCAAAAGGAAGAGTTTTTATCTGACTGATGCCATATTTGAGCCTGATGCTTCATATTGCGCCAATTCTTCCCGCATCCGCAGAAATTCACTGCTGAGCGAAAGCAGAAGGCTCCGCAGCGAGTCCGGCACTTGCTGGTAGAATTCAATCGCGCTTTGGCCTGTATAAGCGGCGCGGCTGTTTTCGTACCATGTATCCTTTTTCGGCATGAAAAACTCTTCCACGCACTGATGATATACTTTATACAGTGTTTTTTCCGCTCTCGCCTCATGAAACGGCTCCTGCATTAAAAGCCGCCTGCAGGCTTCCTGGGCGCCTTCGCAAAAGACGGTCATCCTCCTCAGCACACTGAGCACGTCGCGGCAGTATGCCTCATCCGCCTCTCCTTGAGCCCGCATCTCCGGCAAAGTTGTATGATTTAAATAGCTGCTGACCATCGTGACAACCTCGGCTAAAAATTCACCAGTTTCTTCAGTATGGGCCCTCACAATCGAATTTCCCATTTCCGTCCGTTTCCTTCCTCTCTTGTACGTCGTCATTTGCGTCATTCATCAATGGCCTTTCCCTACTATCGTATGATGAAAAACGATTATTATTTAATATCCTCAAAAGTTTGGTTGAAGTTTTCAAAGAATAAATCGGCTTCCTCCTGGAGAACGTCTTCCTCCGCATTTTCAGGAAGCGGCGGGAGCTCCTCCAATGTTTTTAAGCCGAATTGTTCAAGAAATACCGGTGTCGTGCCGTATAAAATCGCCCGGCCGGGACCGTCGGCGCGGCCCACCTCACACAGCAGCGCTTTTGACACGAGGCTGTGCAGAATCCGCTCAGACTTCACGCCCCGGATATCTTCAATTTCCGCCCGTGTGATCGGCTGCTTGTACGAAACGATCGCCAGTACTTCCAAAGAAGCCTGTGACAGCCCTTTTGACGGCACTTCGATTAGTTTTTTCAAATAAGGCACGAATTCTTTTTTCGTTCCAAGCATATACGTATCCGCATATTCGGTAAGCTCGATGCCTCTGTCGTCTTCCTCGTACTGAGCGGCCACTTCTTCCATGATTCCGGCCAGTTCCGCTTCTTCTATTTCAAGCACCGTCACCAATTGCTTTTTGGTCAGCCCTTCATCACCCGCCGCATATAGCAGGGCTTCCACAATCGCTTTCCAATTCACGATATCAAGCGCCATGAATGGATTCACTCCCCGTAATGTATATATCTGAAAAGTTTTCTTCCTGTTCAATGATAATCTGCTGATTTTTCATCAGTTCCAGGACTGCTAAAAACGTCACGACGAGATGGTCCTTTTGCCGAGAAGGAAAAAGCTCCGTGAAGTTTATTCTTCTCCCCGCCGTTTTTAAGCTTTTTACGATTTCGTTCATTCTGTCTTCAATCGGTATTTCCTGCCTTGTAATGGTCGTTTCTTTCGGCCGCGTGATTTTTTTACGCTGAAGCACCTTTTGAAACGCGCCGATCATGTCATAAACGGTCACCGACAGTTTCTGCTCCGTCTGTTTGATTTCTTTTGCATACTCACTTAAATCACTCGGCGGCTTTGTAAATGACTTTTGTCTTTCTTCTTCCCGCTCTTTTAAATCCTTCGCAGCGGTTTTATACTTTCTATACTCAATCAGCTTTTCAATCAGCTCGTCCCGAGGGTCTTCTTCTTCAAGCATTTCGTCTTCAAACAGCTCTTCCTCTTGTTTCGGAAGCAGCATTCTGCTTTTAATGCTGAGAAGCGTCGCCGCCATGACCAGATATTCACTGGCGACATCAAGTTCAAGCTCTTGCATTGTATGTACATATAATAAATATTGTTCAGTAATGGTTGCCACGGGTATGTCGTATATGTCGATTTCAAGACGGTTAATCAGATGAAGCAGCAGGTCCAATGGGCCTTCAAACGTATCAATTTTCACTTGATATTCTACCATTATCTCACCATTTTCAATATCACTCTCATTGCCGGAAAAACTGGCTACCCTTTAGTATAATCCACCGAAATGCTCTCGTCCAATACTTTTATACACGTCATCCGTTATTTAGAAAATACTGAAAAAGAAGATATACGCCTATACCTTTAAAGGCGGATGCACATATGATAGCCGTGTAAACTTGAAACAAAGGGAGGCTGATTTCACATGAGCGGAGCTTGTTTCGGCGGAGGTTTTGCATTAATTGTCGTTCTGTTTATTTTGCTCGTTGTCGTAGGAGCATCTTACATCTGCTAGTTCCTCAGGCTTCAGACACCAAGCCGCTCTTTTTTCCTTTTCATAGCGCTGTGGTACACTGGTTTTAGCATAAAAGGAGGAAGCGGCTTGTATCCTAAAGCTTATATCGGCTTTTTGGCCGAATTTCACGCATCAAGAGATTATTTTGAGTGTCATGAACTGTTAGAGGAATATTGGAAAGAAAGCCCGGCTGAAAAGCGGAGCGTTCATTGGGTCGGCCTGATTCAGCTTGCCGTCGCTCTGTATCACCAGCGCAGGGGAAATGAAGCCGGGGCGAAACGGCTGATTGCCAACAGCTTACGTATTCTCCGGTCTGAAAAGCAGGCGGTCTGTTCTCTCGGTCTCAGCCATCCGAAGCTGATTGAGCTGATAGAAACGCTGTCAGACGATATAGAAGCGGGCCTGCCTTACAGAAGTGTTATGCTGCCGATTACAGATGAAGCCCTGAAAGAAGCATGTCTTGCCGAATGCCGCCGAAAGGGCTATACATGGGGGCAAGACGGCGTATCAGATACCTTTCTTATTCATAAACACCGCCTGCGGGACAGGACGGCTGTCATTAAGGAACGCGAACGGGAATTTGAGAGAAGAAAAAAAAGCAGAGGCTGACGGTCAGCCCTGCTTTTTCTATATCAAAACAGCTCCCGAAACCGTGAAGATTCCGGGAGCATTTGTCAGTTATTATATGAGATATCCTGATCTTTTTGATGTTGACAGCGTTCAAAAAAGCTTTGCGTTAATTCATTCGGAACGAGTGCCTCCGTTTTGAACAGACGTTTTAAGGCGTCCATCATTTGCTTTCCGATTCCTTGATGGCGGTGAGAAGGATTCACGCTGATATGCCGGATTTCAACTTCTGAGTCCTTTTTTTCGACTCCGATCGCTCCGACGATATCTTCATCCTCTTTCCAAAGAAAGAGCTGGCGGCCAGTATCCGTTTCATAGTCCTTTATTGTCTGCTGAAGCTGCTTGAGATCTTTTTCATTCGGCATAAATGACAGAAGACCCATCGCAATCTTTTCAAACGATTTTTTATAACGAATTAACATAAAAACCCCTCTATATCCAAAATGTCCATTCATGTCCTATCAAACGGATACATAAAGGCGATCCGTTTCCTCACATTATATCATTTTCGCCGCTGTTTTAAACGCTTTTCAACAAATTATTCAAATGAACGGTTTAAATTTGCCATTTCAATGGCAGATACTGCGCAATCCGCTCCCTTATTTCCGGCTTTTGTTCCGGCTCGTTCGATGGCCTGCTCAATGGTTTCAGTCGTCACGATGCCGAAGATAACCGGGACGCCCGTCGCCGTTCCCGCCTGGGCAATGCCTTTTGCCGATTCATTGCACACATAGTCATAATGCGTTGTCGCTCCTCTGATAACCGTGCCGAGCGTAATGACGGCATCGTATTTTTTCGTTTCCGCCATTTTCTTTGCCGCAAACGGGATTTCAAACGCTCCCGGCACCCAAGCGACGTCAATGTCGTTTGATTCTACACCGTGGCGAAGCAACGTGTCTTCCGCTCCGCTTAACAGCTTGCTCGTAATAAATTCATTAAATCTGCCGACGACGATTCCGATTTTAAGTCCTGTTCCTACTAGGTTTCCTTGTATGATATTCATATGTTATCCATCCTTTTTTGTGAGATTTGTTTTTAGAAATGAAGCAGATGTCCAAGTTTTTTCATTTTGGTCTGTAAATATTGCTTGTTATGCTCACTCGCTTCCATTTGAAGCGGCACCCGTTCTGAAATGCTGAGACCGTATCCTTCGAGGCCGGCGATTTTCCGGGGGTTATTGGTTAAAAGTTTCATATGCTGAACCCCTAAGTCGCGGAGAATCTGGGCGCCGATGCCGTAGTTGCGCAGATCAGGCAGAAAGCCGAGCGCTTCGTTCGCTTCAACCGTGTCATACCCTTGTTCCTGCAATCGGTACGCCTTCAGCTTATTGATTAAACCGATCCCTCTGCCTTCCTGGCGCAAATACAATAGAACGCCGCGGCCTTCTTCAGCAATTTGCGCAAGCGCGGCATGAAGCTGAGGTCCGCAATCACAGCGATGGGATGCAAACACATCGCCCGTCAGGCATTCTGAGTGCACTCTGACAAGAACGGGTTCGCTGTTAAACGGGACATCCCCCATGACAAAGGCGAGATGTTCTTTTCCGTCAACCTCGTTTGTATATCCGTAAACTCTAAACGTGCCGAAGTCAGTCGGCAGCGTAATATCAACTTCTCTGTTCACAAGGGTCGTAATGTTGTAACGGTACTCTATTAAGTCTTTTATCGTAATCATTTTCAGCTGGTGGCGTTCGGCGATTTCGGCTAACTCCGGCACTCTGGCCATAGTGCCGTCTTCATTCATAATTTCACAAATGACGCCCGCTCCCTGAGATCCGCAGGCTTTTGCAAGGTCAACGGCTGCTTCCGTATGGCCGGCCCGCTTCAGGACGCCTCCTTTTTTTGCGATTAAGGGGAAAATGTGGCCCGGACGCTGAAAATCGTCAGACACAGATTCTTCGTTCAACAGCGCCTGAATGGTAAAGGATCGTTCCTGCGCGCTGATGCCCGTTTTTGTCAGCCTGTGGTCAATACTGACCGTAAACGCGGTCTCATGTGAGTCCGTATTATGATCGACCATCGGGTGAAGATCCAGCCGGCCGGCGATGTCTTCAGACAGCGGCGTGCAGATCAGGCCTCTCCCATGGGTCGCCATAAAATTCACCACTTCCGGCGTGGCATGCTCAGCCAGCGCTACGAAATCTCCTTCGTTTTCTCTGTCTTCATCATCGACAACAATGATGACTTCACCTTTTTTCAGCGCCTCTAACGCCTCTTCTATCGGATGAAACATATCGATCTTCCTTTCTAAAAGCCGTTCTCGCTTAAAAAGGCTTCCGTGATAGTTTGATTGCTTTTCGTTTGTTCTGTTTTGTGCAAAAAGCGGTATAAGTATTTGCCGATCATGTCACACTCAATATTTACGATCGATCCGACTGTTTTCGTCTGAAAAATCGTTTCTGAGATGGTATGCGGAATGATGGATACCGTCACGCTTTCGTCTGATAAACCAAAAATCGTCAGGCTCACGCCGTCTACCGTAATTGAACCTTTCAATACGAGCGTTTTTGTCAATTCCGGCGAAAGTTTTAAATCGTAATAGACCGCGTTGCTTTTTTTCTCGATCCGCGTAATTTCCGCCGTTCCGTCCACGTGCCCTGATACAAAGTGGCCGCCGAACCGTCCGTTGGCGGACATCGCTCTTTCCAGGTTTACTTTACTGCCTTTTGACAAGCCGTTCAGCGAAGTGGCTTTCACTGTTTCCGGCATGACATCAACCGTAAATTGATTGTCAGAAAATCCGGTTACGGTCAGGCAGATGCCGTTTACCGCAATGCTGTCGCCAAGCTTCACGTCACTTGTCACTTTTGAAGCGGCGATGGTTAATGCCATGGAAAGGCCTGTCTTTTTGATTGCTTGGATCGTGCCTGTTTCTTCAACGATTCCTGTAAACATCGTCACCATCCTTTCCATCTTTAGGTATGGCCGTCAGTTTTATATCCGGCCCGATTTGGGTGATTTGTGTGAATTGTAAATGGGGGACATCTTTCATTGATTGAAAACCTTCACCGGAGATCAAGCTGGGAGCAAGCGTTCCTCCGATTAATTTAGGGGCGAAATAGAAATGAAGCTCTTGGAAACAGCCTTCCTTGACAAAACTTCCGTGTACGGATGCTCCGCCTTCCACATAAACGGACATTATGCCGTTTTCAGCGAGAATACCGAGCACCTCAGGGACGTGAATGCGGTCTGTTTCCAGCGGAATAACTTTTATTCCGAGGGCGGTCAGCCGGTCTTTCTTTTGCACGTCTGCACCTTTGGCCGTAAATATCCATGTCGGCGCAGCGCCGTCAGTGAGCACATTTGCCGTTTCAGGAATGGTCAGCTTTGTATCGAGAATCACTCTGACCGGCTGCTTCACCGCATCAGGAAGCCTGCAGGTCAGGCTCGGATTATCGGCTTTGACTGTGCCTGCTCCGACAAGAATGCTTTGATGCGATTTCCTGTATTGCTGGGCATCAAGCCTTGCCGCCTCTGATGTAATCCATTTGCTGTCACCGGTTTCAGTCGCTGTTTTCCCGTCAAGGCTCGCGGCCGCTTTCAAGGTGACATACGGAAGTCCGGTCCGCATGAAGTGAAGAAACATTTTATTCAGCTCTTCTGCCTGCTGCCTGAGAAGTCCGGTGTTCACTTCGATGCCCGCTGCTTCCAGCATTCCGATGCCTTTTCCGGCTACAAGCGGATTCGGATCTTTCACAGCGATAAACACCCTTTTTATCCCCGACTTTATTATCAGTTCGGCGCATGGCGGTGTTTTTCCGTAATGGCTGCAAGGCTCCAGCGTCACATACATATCTGCGCCTTTTGCGTGACTGCCTGCCATATTGATCGCGTGCACTTCTGCATGGGCTTCTCCGTATTGCAAATGGGCGCCCATTCCGACGATCTGTCCGTTTTTGACGACGACAGCGCCGACAAGAGGATTGGACTGTGTCTGTCCTTCACCGCGTCTGGCAAGTTCTATTGCCGTATTCATATAATATTCTTCCATCGTTATCCCTCCCTTCTTCCACGCAATTTGGCGTCAAAAAAGCCCCGAATGTTTACACAGTTCGGGGCTTTGCCAGTTTTAATCCATAGGAAATAAGACTATACAGTAAGTTTATTTTTTGCATAGCTTCTCTCATCCTTCTCCCATCCAGACTTTCACTGTCGGCTTCAGCTTTTCACTGAATCCACCGTATACAGATGCATACGGGTCACGGGCTGTAAAGCGCAAAACGCCTTATTACCGCCGGTCGGGATTTTCACCCAGCCCCGAAGGATACAATCAATATTTTTTTGTCCTTATCCGCTATTATAACATCCTTTGCGGCAGGCGCAATGAATTTGCACCTAATTATTCAGAAAAATAAAAAGCGCCCTTTTCTCATAAAAGGCGCCTTTATTTATTCGTTCACTTTGACGACCTTCAATAAGCCGTCAATCCGGTTTGATTTGCTGAAATACGCTTTAATCTTATCTCCCTTTTTCACATCGGAGAGATCCTGCTTCAGCTTGTCGCCGTTAAAAATAATTTTTGTGCCGTTTTCTGCCGTACCGTGGTACTCAGTTCCTTCGATTTTCGTAATTTTATATGTTTTGACTGTATATTCTTCTTTTTCCTGGGACAGGGTTTGTCCGATTGCAGTCGGCACGTCTTTCAGTTCAATATCGTTTATGACCATATAACCGCCCGCTAATAACAGCAGCAGTACAAGTAAAATGGCTGCTTTTGTTTTAATTCTTCCCATTTTTCTACCTCCAGCCCGTATCAATCTATTCATTACTATGTCATATTCCTTTTTTTCATGAATAGAAAACCGTTCTTCCCTGCGTGAGTTATTCATATAACGTTTCATAAAGGGAAGATGTTTCATGTATCTGTAAAACTTTCTATCTATTAAATAGATATACGAATTTATGTTCTGTTTTTGAGGGTGGAAAGATAAATTTATATAAAAAAAGCAGTTTTCCTCATGAAGAAAACTGCCTGTACGGTTTATTTCGTCTTGCGAATTTCGTTAAACGGGAAGAAGACGAATTTTGATGTGCCCGCTATTTGTTTTTTCGTAAAAAGACCGAGGCCGTTGCGGCTGTCCATAGATTCTCTGCGGTTATCACCCATGACGAAATATTTGTCGTCCGGCACCTTCACCGGGCCGAAGTCTTCTGTCAGCCGGTCATAGCCGTCTTGCTTCGCCTTGTGCTTGTTTGCCGCTAAATACGGTTCGGACACTTTTTTGCCGTTGATGTACAGCTGATCGTTTTTCATTTGCACCGTGTCGCCGGGAAGTCCGATAATCCGTTTGACATAGTGCTCGTTTTCTCCGTTCAGAACGACGATCTGGCCGCGTTTGAAGTCGCTTATGTATTTGACCGTCATATTGACAAAGATTCTCTCGCGGTCATGCAGCGTCGGATCCATTGATCTTCCATCAACGAGATAAGGGGCAAATAAAAAGTTTCGGATGAGCAGTGCCAGAACGACAGCGATGATAATGGCTTTCGCCCAATCAAGTACGGCGCTTTTTTTAGAAGTTTTTTCTTTTTCTGATTTCAAGTGATTTCCTCCCATTAGCCATGGTCGTTTTTATTTTACCATGAATCCCTGCACAGAGGGCAAATAAGCCCCGCACCTCATCCATTTTTTTCATTTTATAAGCCGGATTTGCTGATTTTACGGTATTTCACGAAGCTTCCGATCCGCCAAATGCACAAATACACAAAAGCAAGTTCCATCGTTAAAACGGCGAATTCCGCCGCGTCAATGTTTTTGAAATATTGGCTGAGCACGATACGGATCGCAATAATCGCGATAATGACATATTTAAAGTTTTTATTCCGCTTGGAGTAGACAAAGCCGTCTTCCCGGATTTCATAGGCGGTTTGCGACAGCATGATGACGCCGAATGCCGCGCCTAACAGTCCGGCGATGGCGAGCTCCCAAAGAGCGGGAAAATGAAACGGCTTTCCCGGGATATTCATGAGCTGGCTGATGCTGAATGTAAAAATGACGGCGATAATCAAAAGCGGGAGAATGATGCCGAAGCCGCCGCCTTTAATCGGCCTGTTTCCCTTTTTCACCCTGAACCAAATCATAAGTGCGAGAATGATAATGACAAATAAAACGGTTGCCAATTGAACCAACGTTTCTACCTCTTTTCATTGTTGTAATCGGTCTTTTTCACTATACCAGAATGATCACTGATGTTCATATATGTATTTTTTCATGATTTACACATGAGAATTTTCATATACATAAAAAAACCCGCCTGAAAAAGGCGGGTTTTCCGTCATTATCCTTCTACACGGATTTCTTTCATTTTGTCTCCGTTAGACATGTTTTTCGCATGCTCTAAACCGCTTGTCACTTTTCCGAATACAGTATGAACGCCGTTTAAATGCGGCTGCGGCTCATGTACGATGAAGAATTGGCTTGAACCCGTGTCTTTACCGGCATGCGCCATTGATAAAGAACCGGCTTCGTGCTTATGCGGATTGCCTTCTGTTTCACATTTGATCGTTTTTCCGCTTCCGCCCATGCCTGTCCCAGTCGGATCTCCGCCTTGGCTGACAAAGCCCGGAATCACGCGGTGGAAAATAACGCCGTCATAAAAGCCCGTATTCGCCAGGTTTTCAAAGTTAGCGACTGTATTAGGCGCTTCATTCGGATAAAGTTCAAATTCAATTCTGCTGCCGTTTTCCATTTCGATGTAACCAGTTTTCATTCTCATTCCTACTTCCGTATTGTTTTTTGTCAAAGCCTTCTTCAATATGAATTTCAATTGTAAGCCGGCTTTCTTTTTGATATTCTTTTGAAGGAAGAGGCCTCTGCTCTTCTTTTCGCGGCTATTATACCATACCTTCAGCCGGAAAACGAATCTCCCCGCTTCCACAGAAAGAAAATGAAACCAGAACAGCTTCACAGCCGTCTATGTATCGGAACTGCTTCACGCAGGCCCTCACAAACCGCTTCAAAACGGCTTTTGTGAAAAGAAGGAGGTTAACCGCTTTGAAAAAAATGTGGATTGGATTGCTGGCGGCGGCCGTTGTATTGTGCACAATACCGAAAATCAGCCTGGCCGATGCCGCAGTCGGAGATGTCATCGTCACACTGGGGGCGGATCTGTCAAACGAAAACCGTCAGAAAGTGCTTGACGAATTAAATGTCCCTGATAACGCGACAAAAGTGACGGTTACGAATAAAGAAGAACATGAATATCTGGGAAAATATATATCGAATGCCCAAATCGGCACAAGAGCCATCTCTTCATCATCCATCACGGTGGCAAAGAAAGGGTCCGGGCTTGACGTTAAGACCCATAATATCGATTCCATCACGGATGAAATGTACTTAAACGCCCTGATGACAGCAGGAGTGAAAGATGCGAAAGTATACGTGACGGCGCCGTTTGAGGTATCAGGCACCGCAGCATTAACGGGAATCATCAAGGCATATGAAGTCTCATCAGACAAAGCGATTTCAGAAGATGTAAAACAGGTCGCCAACCAAGAGCTTGTCACCACTTCAAATCTCGGGGATAAAATCGGGGATAAAAACGCCTCCGCGCTCATCGCAAACATTAAAGATGATTTCGCGAAAAACGGTGTGCCCGATACAAAAGAAGGAATCGAGAAAAAGGTCGATGATGCGGCTTCAAACCTCAACATTACACTGACTGACGCTCAAAAAGACCAGCTCGTTTCATTGTTTAATAAAATGAAAAATGCCAAGATTGATTGGGGCCAAGTCGGCAGCCAGCTTGACAAGGCAAAAGACAAAATCACGAAGTTCATTCAATCCGATGAAGGCAAAAGCTTTGTTCAAAAAGTCATTGATTTCTTCGCTTCGATTTGGAATGCGATCGTGTCTGTATTTACAGGAGACAGCGGATCAAGTTCTAACAGCTGAATGCAAAAAGAGACCGGACGCCATTGTTCCGGTCTCTTTTTTATTTATTGTTTGACCCCCGTCTTAAACGGCAGATCCAGTTTTACAATGTCTTCATAAGTTTCCCTTTTAATGACAAGATGCGCTTCGCCGTCTTCCACAAAAACGACGGCGGGACGCGGAATGCGGTTGTAGTTGTTAGCCATGCTGTATCCGTATGCTCCCGTGCAGAAAACGGCGAGAAGATCGCCTTCTTTCACTTCCGGAAGATCTATATCCCAAATGAGCATATCACCGCTTTCACAGCACTTACCCGCGATGGATACCGTTTTATCGTGGTGTTCTCCGATTCTGTTTGCCGATACGGCTTCATATTTCGCCTGATACAGGGCAGGACGGATATTATCGCTCATGCCCCCGTCAACCGCTGCATATTTACGGGTGCCGGGCACTTCTTTTTGCGAACCGATGGTATAAAGCGTCGTTCCGGCGTCTCCGACGAGCGAGCGTCCCGGTTCAATCCAGATCTCCGGAATGTCAAAAGCGTGCAGCGCTGCGTTTTCTTTTACCGCTTCGATAATTTTTTCCACATAAACGGCGGGATGAAGGGGTTCATCCTCCTCCGTGTAGCGGATGCCAAAGCCGCCCCCTAAATTCAGCACTTCAGAGACAAAGCCGAATGATTCTCTCCATTCATTCAGTTTTGTGAAGATTTTTTCTGCGGCCAGCACAAAGCCCGCCGTATCAAAAATTTGCGATCCGATGTGGCAGTGAACGCCGAGAAGGCGGATATGGTCTGACTGTAATACTTGTTCAATCGCCTTTTCTATTTGCCCGTTATGCAGATCAAAACCGAATTTGGAATCTTCCTGTCCCGTCGTAATATAATCATGCGTATGCGCCTCTACCCCCGGAGTGATCCGCAGAAGCACATCCATTGTGCGCCCTGATTTGCGGCACAGTTCCGCGAGTAAGGATATTTCATAAAAATTATCAACGACAATGCAGCCGATTTGATGATCGAGCGCCATTTTCAACTCTTCTTCGCTTTTGTTATTGCCGTGAAAATGAATCCTGTCAGCCGGAAAACCAGCCGCAACCGCCGTAAACAGCTCTCCGCCGGATACAACGTCCAATGAGAGCCCCTCCTGCTCAGCGAGCTGTATCATCGCAACGGAAGAAAACGCCTTGCTCGCGTACGCGACCTGCGCCTTTAAATCCGCGTCAATGAATGCCTGTTTAAAGCTTTTAGCGCGCTCACGTATTAAAGCCACATCGTAAACATAAAGAGGCGTGCCGTAATGCTCCGCTAAATACAGCGCGTCCACACCTCCGATTTCCAAATGACCTAGTTTGTTTTGTCTGCTTGTGCCATGTAAGAACAATGCTCATTCCCTCTTTCTGATCCGCATATGGGTGAAAAGGACAGCTTCTTTTGAGCTGTCCTTATACAAGTCCCGTATAAGTTAAGACATACAATATCATAATCTTCTGTCGGTTTCAATGCGATTATGAACCGCTTGGCTGTCTTTGACGGTCTTTCGGGTGAACAATGCTCGGTCTGACTTTCGCTCCCGGCACTGTCGTCCGGACGAGCACCTGCCACAGCGCCTTGCCGTTAAACGGTAAAAACGGCCATAAATACGGCGTGTGAAACGAGCGGATATTCGCCATTATGATCAGCAGCAATGTAAAGCCTATCACAAAGCCTTTTACTTGGAAAATGGCCACGAGCACCATTAAGATGAGGCGTATCATTTTATTGGCGAGGCTGAGCTCATAGCTCGGCGTGGTAAATGATCCGATGGCGGCGATCGATACGTACAGAATCACTTCTGCTGAAAACAGCCCCACCGCTATGGCGATTTGACCGATCAGCACCGCCGCAATCAGACCCATGGCGGTGGATAAAGCGGTCGGCGTATGGATCGCGGCCATCCTGAGAAACTCAATCCCCAAATCGGCCAAAAAGATTTGCAGAATGATCGGGATGTGCGTATTTTTATTTAAACCGATAAAATCCAATCTTTCAGGCAGAAGAGACGGTTCGAGAACAAAGAGGAACCAAATCGGAAGCAGAACGGTTGAAGCGATAATACCGAAAAACCTGATCCATCTTAAAAATGTGCCCACTGAAGGCGCCTGCCTGTATTCTTCCGCATGCTGAACATGGTGAAATATTGTTGTCGGCGTTATGATCACGCTCGGTGACGTATCGACGACGATGATGACGTGCCCTTCCAAAATGTGATTGGCGGCCACATCCGGCCGCTCCGTGTATCTGACCATCGGAAACGGATTGTAGCCTTGTTTGACGATGAATTCCTCCACCGTTTTATCAGCCATCGTCAGTCCGTCAATGTCAATCGCATTCACTTCGTTTTCGACGATGCTGACAAGGTCCGGGTCCGCGATGTCCTCTATATACACAATCGCAAGATCGGTCTTAGAGCGCTCGCCGACTTTCGTAATTTTGACGCGGAGCCTTTCGTCCCTGATTCGTCTTCTGATCAATGCTGTATTAATGACGATATTTTCGATAAAACCGTCTCTTGCCCCGCGGACGACCTTTTCCGTATCCGGTTCTTCAGGTGTGCGTCCGGGATAACTTCTGACGTCAACGATAAAGGCGAAGCCCGCGTCTTCAACGATAACCGCCACAAGTCCGGAAAGCACTTGATCCGTTGCTTCGTCGAGCGTTTTGACTTTTTGGACCTGCTGATTGACAAGCCTGTTTTCAACAACGTCAATCGCTTCATCCGCATTCTCGTCATAATTATTGACGTCGACGAGCTGTTCCATTAAATGAATGATAAACAAAGTATCGGTTAATCCGTTGACAAAGTAAATCTGGACTTCCCGGTCTAATACTCGAACTTTGCGGACGCCGACATCATAGCTCGTTCCCATACCGACGCGGTCTTTAAAAAATTGTTCATTTTTTCTAGGATCCCGGTACACCTTGATCATGTTTTCCGGTTTTTCCGGCATGGCTTTCGCTCCTTTCTAAAATGAATTCGACCGCCTTCATCGTGATCGGCGAGCCTTTGGATATGTCATCTTTTCTCCCCATCTTTCCAATGTCGCCGATGCCCACAATGAGGGGAACGTCCAATTTATCCAGACAATACACCGTATCTCCGTTCATTCTGTGCTCGTCCATTTCTCTCATTCCGGTTTTATCGACGCCAAACTCCGTCACTTCTCCATCACGGTCAATGGAGACATCGACTTTCGTCCATTCAGCCTGATGGGTCTTAGAAGCGACCGCAATCACCCCCAGCACTTCAATGTCCTGATGTGAGGCGACATATTTCAGCGCCGTTTCGCCCGGCCCTTCCCCTTGCAGGCCTGAATCGTCAAACATGACAAACACCGGGTCATTCGGCGCGGCTTTAATCAGCTGAACAAGTTCGGGGCCGCTTCTCGTTGACGGATTGCCTTTTGATTGGGAAATACACCGTCCGCCTGCTTTTTCCGCGGCATATTCAATTGTTTTGGCGGCGTACACGTCCCCGTCTGTCACAAGAATGACCTTCCGTTTCGTCATCAGGCATTATCCTTTCGGTTTAAAAATAACGGCTACAAGAAATGCGAATAAAATCGCTGAAGATATACCGGCGGAAGTAAGTTCAAAAATCCCCATGGCGATCCCGATAAATCCATGCTCGTGAGCTTGATGCATGGCGCCGTGCAATAAGCTGTGACCGAAGCTGACGATGGGAACCGTTGCGCCCGCGCCCGCGAATTCGATAAATTTGTCATAAATTCCGAACCCATCTAACAAGGCGCCGATGACGACAAAAGTTGTCATCACATGGGCGGGTGTCAGTTTAAAAATGTCAAGCAGCAGCTGACCGATAATGCATATGATTCCCCCGCAAACAAAAGCCAACAGATATTCCATTTATGATGCACCTCCCGCCCGCTCAAATACCACACCGTGCGCGATGGTCGGAATGGTTTCCTTCTGCTGGATCATTGTCGGACTCAAAAGCGCTCCTGTCGCGACAACGAGTACCCTGTTTAGAGTCCCCGCTTTTAATTGGTTAAAAATATGTGTGTACGTAACAAGCGCGGAGCAGGCGCAGCCGCTTCCGCCCGCAAACACCTGCTGGTCCGGCGTATAGATGAGAAGACCGCAGTCATCGTGTTTCGTTCCCACGGGATAGCCTTCTTCTTTGAGCAAATCTTTTACGATCGGCGAGCCGACGCCTGAAAGGTCTCCCGTTAAAATCAGATCATAATCATCCGCCGTGCGGTTTAAGTCCTGCAGGTGCTGTTTGATTGTGTCGGCGGCAGCGGGCGCCATGGCGGATCCCATATCGAACGGATCTGTTATTCCGAGGTCGCTTACTTTTCCCACTGTTGCGCTTGTAATCTTGATATCAGAAGGGTTTTGACTGATGATGACCGCCCCGCCCCCCGTGACCGTTGAAGTGGCGGTATCCGGTTTTTGCCCGCCGTACTCCGTCGGATTGCGGAATTGCCGTTCTGCCGTCGCGTTATGGCTGCTCGTGGCTGCGATCGCCCGGTTCGCAAAACCGCCGTCAATGAGCGCGGATGCGACGGCAATCGTTTCCATTGATGTCGAACAGGCGCCGAACAGACAGAGGAACGGAATTTTCAGATGTCTGGCGACGTAGTTGGCGGTCACATTTTGATTTAAAAGATCCCCCGCGAGTAACAAATCAATATCGCTCTTTTTCAAATTCTGTTTTTGCAAAGCGGAGTTGATGGCATCTTCCATTAACTGACGTTCCGCCATTTCCCAGTTTTTCTGATTGCAATGCATTTCATCGTATGTCTTATCAAACAGCGAACCGAGCGGGCCGTCTTTTTCTTTCGGTCCGGCTGCCGTCCCCGCCGCATTTACAAATAACGGGTTTTCAAACACCCAGGTTTGCTTTCCGGTCAATTTCATTTTTTCTCCTCCTACGAAAACAGTTTTTCACAAGCAAACCGTATCAGGCCTACGATATAGGCTGCCACCACGCCGAATACAATGACGTTTCCCGCCAATTTAAACATGTTTGTCGCTACTCCGAGTACAAGTCCTTCACTTCTGTGTTCGAGAGCGGCGCTTGTCATACTGTTT
The DNA here is from genome assembly GCF_040311405.1 of Bacillus sp. FSL K6-2865. Taxonomy (NCBI): domain Bacteria; kingdom Bacillati; phylum Bacillota; class Bacilli; order Caryophanales; family Bacillaceae; genus Bacillus; species Bacillus sp. FSL K6-2865. The sequence continues at coordinate 2,433,900 of NZ_CP152036.1, forward strand.
GCAAAACCCGTCACCGGCACGGCTGAACCCGCTCCGGCAAACTGCCCGAGTCTGTCATAAATGCCGAATCCGGTCAAAAGGGCGGAAATTAAAATAAGAGTGGCGGCCGTCGGGTTGCCTGCTGTTTTTTCATTAAAATTAAAAAAGTGGATGTAAAAGTCTTGAAGAGCCTGCCCGATCAGACAGATCAAACCGCCGATTAGAAAGGCTTTGACGCAATTCCAAACATATGGCGGTTTCGGCTGATAGTCTTTCACTTTTGTTTTGTAATTTTCTTTTAAGTTTGTCATGTCGGTTCCTCCTTATGAATGATGGATAAAATACAGCCAATGAAATAAAGAGCCGGCTATTTTGCCGAACACAATGGCCATCAGCAATATGATGATTTTGCTGCCGAAGCCGATCCGTTTGGCAAGAATGGGAAGCACATTCAGCACTTCTGTAAGCGCGGCGGCCAGCATGCCGACAAACATGCCGGCCAAAAGCCCGACCGGAACGGCCAGCCATTCAGATAAAAAAAAATGATTCATATTTAAGGTTTCCCAGCCGCCGAACACAGCTCCTGAAATAACAGCTCCTTCGTAAGCCTGTACAAAGCGCATTGTTTTTGTCAGCTGCATAAGGCGGGGGACGATTCCCATAACGGTTAAAAAAGCCACAAAGCCCGCACCCACGGTCAGCCCTCCGCCAAGCCCGACAAACATAACGAAAAGAATGCTAACGATCATGCAGATCTTTCATCGTCTCTTCATTTTCGTGCATTGCGACATAATGATCGAGATCAAGCTGATAATTAAACATCTCTACTTCCAGCGGGCTTGGCTCTTCATTCAGGCGTTTTTTGAAGATGTGATTAAAAAAGACGATCATACCGAGACCGAGGCCGATGCTGTATGGAATCTGAAGCAGATACGGATATTCATTCCGTTCGCCCGTTATGATTTCATATAAGGCGATATGAACTTCTCTCATACTGACATCTTCATGAAAATTCATAATGGCAAGACATGAACCGATAAAAAGCAGGAGCCAGACACCGACGAACAAAACGGCTGACAGCTGCTTTTTTTGGTAATGGATTTCCACTATCGTTTCAGCGCCGCCGACGGTCTGTACATCAAGAGCGGGAAAAGCGGTATGAATGGTTTTCAGCACTTTTATGATGTCCAGCACGACGATATTTTTATCTTTTTTCGTGACCTTATACAGCGGCAGTGCCGACAGTTTTTTTTTCAGCTTTTGCTGTCCCGCAATCTGCGCGGCGTCGCCGATTGTGATGATATCTCCGGTATGAGCCTTCACGCGGTGGCGAAGTCTGAGAAATATTCGTCTTTCCATCTTGCATCACCATCTTTCGGGTGGTTATATATGTAGTATGCGGTTCACTTTTGTTCTCATTCATCAGCGGCAAAAGACCATAAATTACCACCGATGCACAAATAAAAAAAGCCGGCCCGTAAAAGGTCAGCTTTCCGTATGATCCATCTGCACTTTAATCTGCTTTAATATTTTTTTCTCCAGCCTCGATACCTGGACTTGGGAAATCCCGAGCCGTTCGGCTACTTCCGACTGTGTCTGATCTTTATAATATCTCAGATAGACAATGAGTTTTTCCCGTTCTTCCAAATCACTGATCGCTTCCTTGAGGGCGATTTTGTCAAACCACTTCTCTTCTGAATGATCGGCGATCTGATCAAGCAGGGTGATCGGGTCTCCGTCATTTTCATACACGGTCTCATGAATGGATGAAGGCGCCCGCACCGCTTCCTGCGCAAGCACCACATCCTCCGCGTCAATTTCTAAATGGTCCGCGATTTCCTGGACGGTCGGCACTCTTCCGTATGTTTTTGACAGTTCATCTTTCGCCCGGCGTATTTTATTGCCGAGCTCTTTTAAAGATCTTGAAACTTTGACGGTTCCGTCATCGCGGATGAAGCGCTGGATTTCTCCGATAATCATCGGCACGGCATAAGTTGAAAAACGGACATCATAGGACAAATCGAATTTATCAACGGATTTTAACAATCCGATACAGCCGATCTGAAACAGATCATCCGGCTCATACCCTCTGTTTAAGAACCTTTGAACGACGGACCACACAAGACGCATGTTTTTTTCTATGAGGAGGTCTCTTGCCTGCTGGTCGCCCTCTTGGCTCTTTTTGATTAATTCTTTGACTTCATGGTCCTTGAGCTGCGCGTTTTTGCTGTTTTTCTTAACCTCCACATCCATAACAAATCTCCTTAATTACAAAGCGCTTTGCTTTTTGATAGGTGTTTTGTTAAGCGTATCGTCGTTCCCATCTCCGGCGAGGAATCAATCGTGACATCATCCATGAAGTTCTCCATAATGGTAAAGCCCATTCCGGAGCGCTCAAGCTCGGGTTTTGTCGTAAAGAGCGGCTGGCGCGCTTCCTCAAGATCCGTGATCCCGAGGCCTTCGTCACGTATGGTCAGATAGACGACATGATCCTCCAGCGTAACGGAGATGTACACCTTTCCGTCGCAGTTTTCTTCATAGCCGTGGATGATCGCGTTTGTTACCGCTTCTGATACGACGGTCTTGATTTCCGTCAGCTCATCCATCGTCGGGTCGAGCTGTGCGATAAAAGAAGCAACTGTTACGCGCGCAAACGATTCGTTCTGACTGAGGGCTGAAAATTCAAGATGCATCTCGTTTTTCATGATGCCACCCCCAACGTTAAAAGCGCTTTTTGTTCTGATTGTTCGAACCTGATGATTTTAAACAGGCCGGACATGTCAAACAGACGTCTCACTGCTGGTGAAATCGCGCACACGACCATTTCTCCGCCGAGCTGTTTAATTTGTTTATAACGCCCTAAAATCACACCGAGGCCGGAGCTGTCCATGAAGGTAAGATCTTCAAGGTTCAGCACAATGTGACGGATGCCGTCAGCCTCCAGCGATTCAGTAACCTTTTGTTTTAATGATTCTGCCGTATGATGGTCGAGTTCACCTGTTAATCGAATACAAAGCACGGATTCTTTGACATGAAAGTCAATTCCAAGGCTCATGCTCATTCCTCCTTGATATGATCGGATAATGAGTGTTTCGATTTTCGGGAAAGCAATTCCTTCACTATGACAAAACTAGTGCCCGTTCGCCACGATTATTTAAATTTAGTCCAATCTCCCATCGTCCGCTTCAGAAAAGTGAGAAAACCCGCTTTTTCCATGTCGTCTTTTGCCGTGACCGGGCTTTCAACGAGCACCTTTCCGTCTTTTTTCAGAACGAGGCTGCCGAGCACCTCTCCTTTTTTAACCGGAGCCGTTACATTGCCGTTGATTTTCACTTCTTTTTTTACTTTGTCCATGTTCTCTCCCTTTTTTGCCAGAAGAGAAATCGGCTCAGATGTGGTCAGCTTGATCAGTTTCTGTTTTCCTTTTTTCACTTTTACCGTTCCGACGATTTGATCCCGTTTGTACAGCGGGTGTGTTTTGAACTGGCTGAAGGCGTAATCAAGCATTTTGGTCACTTGGGCATTTCTTTCTTTCGGAGTGCTGGCTCCGAAAACAACAGCAATGACCCTCATATTTCCTTTTTTAGCGGTGGCGGTTAAACAATACTTCGCTTCGCCTGTAAAGCCCGTCTTCACGCCGTCTACACCCGGATAAAATTTGATCAGCCGGTTTGTATTGACGAGCCAGAACTTTTTGTCTGTATTTTCTCTTAAATAATCCTCATACGTTCCCGTAAATTGAGTGATTTTATCATACTTTAATAATTCCTTCGCCATTTTCGCCATGTCATAAGCAGAGCTGTAATGGTCTTTTTCAGGCAGTCCCGTCGGGTTTTTGAAGGAGGTATCTTTCAATCCCAATTCTTTTGCTTTTTTGTTCATCCGGCTGACGAAATCCTCTTCTGAACCGGCAATATACTCCGCCATTGCGACGGATGCGTCATTTCCGGAAGCTATCGCAATTCCTTTGAGCATTTCTTTTACCGTCATTTCTTCTCCGGGTTCAAGGAAAATCTGTGATCCGCCCATGGACGCGGCATGTTCACTCGTCCTGACTTTATCGCTCATCTTTATTTTCCCTTTGTCAAGCGCTTCCATGATTAAAAGCATGGTCATAATTTTTGTCATGCTTGCCGGCGCCAGACGCTCCCGGCTGTTCTTGTTATAAAGAATGCTTCCCGTATCGCGTTCAATCAGCACGGCGCTTTTGGCTTCATGAGCGAGCTCCGATGTATGTTTTCCGTCCGGCTTTGCAAAAGCGGACGGTGCTGATGCCGTTAATAAAATGCCAATCAACAAAGTGGATATAAGACGTTTCATCTCCAAAGCCCTCCATTTCATAATCCTTTTTATTTTTTCCAAATCCGGTGGTTTTATACGCCTCATCTGGAAAATGTTTCGTGTTGAGGGCACAAAAAAAACAGCTGCTTCCGAAGAAACAGCTGACTGATGCTGACTTATTTTTGAGATCGTGCGACTACGGCTTTTACAAGCTTCAAAAAACCGCCTTTTACTTTTTCCGTCATTTCCATTACTTCTTCATGGGATAACGGCTGGTCAAGAATACCTGCCGCCGCGTTGGAAATGCATGAGATGCCGAGCACGCGCATCCCCGCGTGGTTGGCGACGATGACTTCCGGCACGGTCGACATGCCGACAGCGTCAGAACCCATCGTTCTTAAAAACCGAACCTCAGCAGGCGTTTCGTAAGACGGCCCCGTAACAGCTGTATACACCCCTTTTTGGACAGGAATGCCCAGCTCATCGGCCGTTTTTTCAGCCAAGCCTGACAGCTCTTTGTCATAGGCTTCTGACATGTCCGGGAATCTCGGTCCGAATTCAGCTTCGTTCGGCCCGATTAACGGGTTGGTGCCCGTAAAGTTGATGTGGTCTGTAATAATCATCAGATCGCCGGCCCGGAATTCAGTGTTGATACCGCCGGCTGCGTTCGTCACGACGAGAGATTCAACGCCGAGCGCCTTCATCACGCGGACGGGAAATGTGACCTGATCCATTGAGTAGCCTTCATAGTAATGAAAGCGGCCCTGCATCGCGATGACCTGCACACCTTCAAGCGTTCCCATCACAAGCTGGCCGGCATGGCCTTCTACCGTTGAGACCGGAAAATCAGGGATCGTTTCATATGTAAGCTTGACAGCTCCTTCAATTTCATCGGCCAATACGCCGAGCCCTGACCCTAAAATCAGACCGATCTTTGGTGTTTCTTTCACGTGTTCTTTAATAAATGCAGCAGCACGTTCGATCTTTTGTTTCAAAAAAAGTCCCCCCTACTGTAATCTTGATAAAAAGCTTTTTCCGTATTCCGGCTTTTCCGTTTTGAAATTATCCGCAATGGTTGCGCCGATATCGGCAAATGTATCCGCAAGCGGCAGCTGTTCAGTGTGTTTGTGCTTTTTGCTGTACACAAGAAGCGGCACATACTCCCGCGTGTGATCCGTGCCGTGATGGACAGGATCATTGCCGTGATCCGCAGTGATGATAAGCAGATCGTCTTCTTTCATTTTCTCAAACACTTCCGGAAGCCTTGCGTCGAATTCCTCGAGCGCTTTTCCGTACCCTTCCGGATCGCGGCGGTGTCCGTACAGCGCGTCAAAATCAACGAGATTGGCAAAGCTCAGGCCCGTAAACTCTTCACCGAGCGTTTCAATCACTTTGTCCATGCCGTCCATATTAGATACCGTGCGGCGGGAAGATGTAATGCCTTCTCCGTCATAAATATCAGAAATTTTGCCGATGGAAATGACGTCTAATCCGCTGTCTTTCATTCCGTTCATTACGGTGCGGCCGAACGGTTTGAGCGCATAATCATGACGGTTCGGCGTGCGTTTGAAGCTGCCCGGTTCTCCGACGAACGGTCTTGCGATAATCCGGCCGACCATGTACTTCGGATCAAGCGTCAGTTCTCTGGCCGTTTCACAGATGCTGTACAGTTCGTCCAGCGGAACGACATCTTCGTGAGCCGCAATCTGCAGTACGGAATCTGCTGATGTATAAACGATCAGCGCACCCGTTTCCATATGTTCTTTTCCGAGCTCGTCCAGAATCGCCGTGCCTGAAGCCGGCTTATTTCCGATGATTTTCCGTCCTGAACGCCGCTCAAGTTCCTGAAGAAGTTCATCCGGAAATCCTTCCGGGAACACTTTAAACGGTTTTTCAATGTAGAGGCCCATAATCTCCCAGTGCCCCGTCATCGTATCTTTCCCGTTTGACGCCTCCTGCATTTTTCCGTAGTACGCAAGAGGGTGCTCCGTTTTTTCCACGCCCTTAATGTCTCCGATCAGTCCGAGACCGAGCTGCGCCATATGGGGCATATGTAAGCCGTTCATGTGCTCTGCGATGTGTCCGAGCGTATTTGCGCCTATATCATTAAAATCGGCGGCGTCCGGCGCTTCACCGATTCCGACAGAATCCATTACGATCAAAAATACCCGGTTATATTTGTATTCAGACATCATAAAAACCTCCTTTTCTTCCATCTGTCCATTGTAGCTTACAGAGGTCAGACAACTCAAGTATAAACCGTTTACATTCTTGTTGACAATGCCGATTCAAATAATTAGAACCTTCTCTGTATTCCGCCAATGGCAAAAAAAGCCGCGGCCCCTCTGGCAGCGGCTCCTAAGCGCGCGGATGATACTGTTTGTACACGTCCTTCAGCCTTGTTTTCGTCACATGCGTATAAATTTGCGTCGTGGAAATATCGGCATGTCCGAGCATCTCCTGCACGGCGCGCAGATCCGCCCCGTTTTCGAGCAGGTGCGTTGCAAAGGAGTGCCGGAGCGTGTGCGGTGTCAGCTCTTTTTTAATCCCCGCTTCAAGTGCGATTTTTTTCAGGTTTTTCCAGAATCCCTGACGGCTGATCTGCCTGCCGTGATGATTCAGAAAAAGCGCTTCGGTTACGTTTTTCTTTAATAATTTCCCTCTAGCTTTTTCGATATATGCTTCGATCGCATGGGAGGCGGCTTCACCGATCGGCACAATCCGCTCTTTCCGCCCTTTTCCGAAGCAGCGGACGAATCCCATCGTCAAATGGACGTCGGATAATTTCAGCTCGATCATCTCGCTGACCCTGATGCCGGTTGCGTACAGCAGTTCAAGCATGGCTTTATCCCTGAGGCCGAACGGACTGTCAAGCTTAGGCGTGTCCAATAACCGCTCAACTTCGTGAAGCGCCAATACTTTCGGAAGCGTCCGCTCTGTTTTTTGTGTTTCAATATGTACCGAAGGATCTTTATCCGCGGCTTTTTCCCTTAACAGAAATTGATGAAAAGACCGGATCGACGCTAAATGCCTCGCAGACGTCTTGCCGGATTTCCCGGAGTCCTTTATATGCTTTAAATATTGAATAATATGAAGACGGGTCACATCATTCCATGAAGTGATCTGAAGGCTTTCAGTTAAGAAGAGAGAATAACTTTTCAGATCACGCTCATAGGACATCATCGTATTTTGGGACAGCCCTCTTTCAACCCTCACATAATGGATGAAATCCTTAATTTGATCCTTCACTCTTGATCTACTCCCCGTTTTGGTAAAAAAAGATCAATCGGCCGAACCAGCCGTCTTTCTCCTCATGTTCCGTTTTGGCCACTTTGACGGCGGAGCCTTCCGGTTTATCGTACCGATGATAGTTTTCATACTCTGAATTCACCCATATCATAGCATAATAGAACAGCGCGGTAAAACCTGTGAACAGAATAAACACTTTGATCGTATCCGCGGCTGTTTTTAAGAATCTGCCCATCTTTCGATCGACCCTTTCTTTTGGCGGCTGTTAGTACACCTTATGCCAATTTCAAAGGCTTTTATACATAAAAACAGCAAAAAACCCTTTCCTGGCAGAAAAGGTTCGTAGGCTTTTACTCTGTTTCATCCCCGCGGCAGCGGTGGCAGATTCCGTGAAAAGTCAATCTATGATCTTTAATTTTAAATTTCCAATCACGTTCAATCACTTCTTCAACGTCTTCAAGCAGATCTTCTTCAATTTCATCGACGGCTCCGCACTCCATGCACACCAAATGGTGATGAAAGTGAGCCGCGCCTTCTTTGCGAAGGTCGTAGCGGGATACGCCGTCCCCGAAGTTAATTTTATCAACGACTTTTAATTCTGTTAATAATTCTAATGTACGGTATACTGTAGCGAGACCAATTTCAGGAGATTTCTCTTTTACGAGGAGGTATACATCTTCTGCGCTTAAATGGTCTTCTTCGTTTTCAAGCAGCACTCTTACCGTTGCTTCCCGCTGTGGCGTAAGCTTGTAGCTTGACGAGTGCAGCTGCTTTTTAATTCGATCAATACGGTTTTCCATGTCTTTCCCTCCTACGCCGCATTCCATGACTCATTATAACAAAATACGCGCAGAGTTCCAACTATAATTATTATAAACTGATAAATAAAAGTATTATTTTGTGATAATCATTCTAAAATATGCGTGATGACAGCTTTTCCATAAACAGCGGAGACACGTACGCCTCGAGCAGCGAAGCGATGACCGAGAAGAAAACGATGAGAATCAGCACGAAGGCGTAGCGTCCGAACCATTGGATCGGCGCGTCATGAAGGCTGCGTTTGACAAACAGCTGCCGGATCAGTTTCAGTGAAAAAGCGATAGAGCATGTCCCCATGATAAGATACGCCGGAATGAGAACGACGTTTTGCGGCAGAACCGAAATAAATGACAGGAAAAACCCGTTCATCCCCATTTGATTCACTAAAAAACCGACCGTGAAGCCGACGACGATTCCTTTTAAAAACACCATAATGAAAATAACCGGAAGACCGATCACGGAAATACCGAGGATCCACATCAGCCCCAAATATTTTACATCATGAAAGACGGCCTGCCAAAACATTTCTGAAGCGCCGGCATGTTTTCCGTCAGACAGCTGTCCGAAAAACTTGCTTAAATAGTAATACAAATCTTCTTTCTGCGTGATGGTCATGCTGTTGACGATGATCGCCCCGAAAATGACTCCCATCAAAAACAAGACGAACACAAATATATAAAGTGACAGATGATCCTTTACATGGCGAAAAAACAGTTCTTTGTACGATTGTTTTCTCATACCGCTTTCCTCCCGCTAATCTATTGACTTGATTTAGTAGATTGTATGAAAGAAAAGAGAAAACATGACAGAGAAATCATAGAAAGGCGCGAGATTCGGGCATAAAAAAAGAACCCCGTCATCACTCCGGTGATCATAGGGGTTCCTTTTTTTATGCTTTATTCTTTCAAGCCTGTCTTTTTTGGTTTTCGTCACTCTTTCATGGGTGCTGAAAGACGGCGCCGTCCCCCTTGACAGGACTGCGTCACGCATTCCGTTTCTTTTGAGATGCTCCCGCATTTTTTTCGTTTTGCTCTTCGCCATGTGCCAATCGCTCCTTTTTCCCTTTTCTTTATCATAACAAAAAAATCCAGATGTGTTCATGAATACGGCTCATGTTTCGACCGGTAAGCGCGCAGAGACGTTTTGGCAGATGAATAGCTCCCCATTGCGGCGTATCCGTAAAAAAACCCCATGAAAATCCCCGCATACACGTGTTCATGATGACCGAAAACGATAGACACAACATTTCCGGCAGCAAGGGCAATCGTGGGAACGAATATGCCCGGAACCCGGCAGAACACTTTGATCAGCTGTGTGACGCATAAGACGACCGGCACGCCGATCACAGCATCCCAAATATTTGTATGGATCAGCGGAAAATAATCCACATCGACACCTCTTTATTCCGTCTTTTGCTATCTGTTAGCCTGCCTAAGAATTCCGCTTCCTATTCATGATAAAAAAACAGCACCGGCACATGTCCGGTACTGTAAGAGTTGTTTATTTTCCTGCCGCAGCCCGTTCTACGGCTGCTGATACGGCTTGATGCACGTCCGCATCCAAAGGCTGAGGCACGAGATCGCCGTGTTTCGTGCAAGAGGCGATGGCTTCTGCGGCCGCCACAAGCATTTCATGGTCGATTTTCTTGCTTTTGGCGTTCAGCGCGCCGCGGAAAATCCCCGGGAAGCCGAGAACATTATTGACCGAACGGCCGTCAGCTGCATAAGCGGCTCCGGCTTGTAATGCCTCTTCCGGTTCAATCTCCGGTTTCGGATTAGATAAAGCCAGAATGACGTGTCCTTTTCTGACATCCTCTTTTTTAATGAGACCCGGAACTCCTGTGGTGCTGATCACAATGTCACACGTGTCCATTAATTCTTTGATGCTTCCAAGCGGCTGACCTCCGTACTGAGCGAGGCGGTTCATTGCGTCTTCTGACTTGTCCGTTCCGCAGACCGCTTTGACTCCGTATGCCATAAACATGCGGCAGATGGCGACGCCTGCCGCGCCGAGACCGATCTGACCGACCTTCGCTTCTTTTAAATCAAGACCGGCGCTTTTACAAGCGGAAATGGCGGCGGCGAGCGTGACGACCGCCGTGCCGTGCTGGTCATCGTGCATAACCGGAATGTCCAGTTCTTCTTTCAGGCGGTCTTCAATGTCAAAGCAGTGGGGCGAACCGATATCTTCAAGCAGAATTCCGCTGAACCCCGGAGAAATATGTTTTACCGTGCGAATGATTTCTTCCGGATCAGAGGTATCGAGCAAAATCGGAATTCCGCTGATACCCGCCAGCTGGTCAAAAAGCGCGGCTTTCCCTTCCATTACGGGCATTCCGGCGACAGAGCCGATATTGCCGAGGCCGAGAATCGCCGTTCCGTCGGTGACAATGGCGACAGAATTGCTGATTGTCGTATAGATGGACGCTTTTTCAGGCTCGTTTTCAATCAGTCGGCACACATCGGCGACACCCGGCGTATAAACACGGCCAAGCTCAGCCAATGTCCGGATCGGCATTTTGCTTTTCATCTGAATTTTGCCGCCTTCATGAGCAGAGAGCACTTCATCTGAGACTGTATGAAGCCGGATGCCTTCACCGAGAGCTTCAATGGCTTGAATGATTTCCTGCAGCTGCTCTTCATTTTCGGCCTGCACCGTGATGTTGCGCATTGTGTAGTTCGGGCCGACTTTAACGGTTTCAACTTCCCCGATATCTCCGCCCATCACTCCGATGGCGGTTGCCACTTTTCCGAGATTTCCGGGAACAGTCGGCGTTTCAATCATTAACGTCCGAATCATATGCTTTGTAATCATGAAATGAACCTCCTAACCCAATTTTTGAGATTGCAAGGATTTTTCTTTCGTGTACCAAATGAATTTCCCCGTGTACCCGTACAATATTGCCAGTCCGATAGATACAAAACTGAGCCACATGAACGGCAGATAAGAAAATGTGGATACGCCGAGAATGCCGGCCATATAGATGCCGTTATCAGACCACGGCACCATCCCTGAAGTAAGCGTGCCGCCCACCTCTGCGTTCCGGGATAAAACTCTTCTGTCAAGTTTCAGTTTATCATAACTGTTCTCCATGATTTTCGGCGTCAGGATCAATGACACGTACATCGCACAGCCGAAAATGTTTCCTAAAAGGGCGACGATCAATGTCGAAAGCGTCACATTTCCCGGTGTGGTCAGCTTTTTCTCAAAAGTTGAGACAATCACTTTTAATACGCCGAGCTTCTCGAGAATTCCTCCAAAACCGAGACCGAACAGGATAACGACTAACGTATCCAGCATACCGGTAATGCCTCCGCGGTTTAACAGGCCGTTTAAAAATTCGACGTCCGTTTTAATAGAAAAACCATTATAAGCAGTCGCGATGGCACTGGCAAAATTCATTCCCTGAAAGACGGAAGCCCAGATTGCGCCAAGCAAAGCACCGATGATAATAACGGGCATAGACGGCTTTTTCAAAATCAGAAGGACAACGACGACAACAGCCGGAATGAGCATCCATATATGAATGTCAAATGTTTTCTGCAATGAAGATTTTAAAAATTCCACTTTGTCGAGATCAATATTTTTTCCGCCGTATATAAATCCCGTTACGGTAAACAGAATGGCCGTAATAATATAGGACGGAATTGACAGATACATCATCGCTCTGACGTGTGACAGCACATCCACCTTAGAAAGCGTGGAGGCAAGCACCGTACTGTCAGACAGCGGCGAAAGCTTGTCTCCGAAGTAAGCCCCGGACAAAACGGCTCCCGCTACGATCGGAAGCGGTATACCCATTCCCTCTCCGATGGCAATCATGGCGATCCCTGCGGTTCCCACGGTTCCCCACGACGTTCCGGTCGCAACGGACATAACGGAACAAATAACCAGTGTAGCCAGAAGGAAAATATGAGGATTAATAAACTCTAAACCATAATAAATTAACGTCGGCACAACGCCGCCGGCAATCCATGTCCCGATGAGCGCACCGACCGAAACGAGAATCAATACCGCTTCAAGACCGTTTGATATCCCGGTGACAATCGAAGCCTGCAAGTCTTTATATGAATATCCCAGCCTGACTCCGAGAATAATAGCGAAAAACCAGGATATTAATAGAGCTAGCTGGATCGGCAGGTCTAAAAACACTGTGAACGATAAGACAAGTGCTAAAAACCCGAATAATAAGATAATAATTTCCAATAAATTTGGCAATCTGACCTCTTTCACAAGAAAATCCCCCTAGAAGAAAAAAGCTAAAACGCTTTCATCAAATGATATAACAAATTATACTATACTGCCTCATCCCTTTGTATGGCAACCGCCTATTCACTAAAAAACGTGAAAAGGCGGCTGTTGTTGCTTTAAAATTTATTTTTCTAATAGATCTTTTCCGGCAATCCCCGGTTTTGTCATTTCATACGGATTCAAAATGATATCCAATTCTTCTTCTGTCAGTACATCATTTTGAAGGCAAAGATCTCTTACAGATTGCCCCGTCATGATTGCTTCACGGGCAATTCGCGCAGCCGCTTCATACCCAAGGTGCGGATTGACCGCTGTAATGACGCCGACGCTTTTTTCCACGTATTGCTTCAGACGTTTTTCGTTGGCTTCAATTCCCGCCAGACAATGATCGGTAAATGAACGGAACCCGTTATTCATGATGCTGATGGATTGAAGCAGGTTAAATACGAGTACCGGCTCCATTACGTTAAGCTCCAGCTGGCCCGCTTCTGAAGCGAGGCAGATCGTATTGTCATTCCCGATGACCTGGAAGGCGATTTGGTTGATCAGCTCTGCCATTACAGGGTTGACTTTCCCAGGCATAATAGATGATCCCGGCTGACGGGCGGGCAATGAAATTTCCGCAAGTCCCGCGCGCGGACCTGAAGCCATTAAGCGCAGATCGTTGGCGATTTTAGACATGTTCATCATGCATACTTTCAACGCGGCTGAAACTTCCGTATACGCATCAGTGTTTTGTGTGGCGTCAACCAAATGGCCGGCGCCGACAAGCGGCAGTCCGCTGATGTCAGCCAGGTGCTTCACAACCTGTTCTATGTAGCGCGGATCGGCGTTAAGTCCCGTACCTACGGCCGTTGCCCCCATGTTTACTTCATACAGATGCTGGCGGGATTGTTTAATTCGCTTTATGTCACGCTCAAGCACGCGGCTGTATGCTTCAAATTCCTGTCCGAGACGGATCGGCACAGCGTCCTGAAGGTGTGTGCGCCCCATTTTAATGACAGAATCAAATTGTTTCGCTTTATCTTTAAAGACACTGAGCATATGCGCCATCGTATCAAGGAGCTTATCCAAAAGTTTCAAGGTTGAAATATGGATTGCCGTCGGGAACACGTCGTTCGTCGATTGTGACATGTTGACGTGTGTGTTCGGGCTGAGGTGAATGTATTCACCTTTTTTATGCCCCATGATTTCAAGAGCCCTGTTGCCGATTACTTCGTTGGCATTCATGTTCATGGACGTTCCGGCTCCCCCTTGGATCGGATCGACGATAAATTGGTCATGCCATTTTCCCTCAAGTATTTCATCTGCGGCCTGTACAATCGCATTTCCGATTCCTTCATACAGCCGTTTTACATCCATGTTGGCAAGCGCCGCCGCTTTTTTGACGATGGCGAGCGCATTAATCATTTCTTCATGGATGCGGTATCCGGTAATCGGAAAGTTTTCTTTCGCGCGCAGCGTTTGTATTCCGTAATACACATCAGCTTCAATTTGTTTTTCTCCGAGGAAATCTTTTTCCTGACGATATTCTTTTTGCGCGTTTGTCATGCTAAAACCCTACTTTCTCTTTGTGGTAGTCATGTTTTTACAGTACAACGTCGTCTGCGATCGGTGTCTCCATAATGTTTTTGACTTCAGCCAAGTTGTGAGACTGGCCGAGCGCCCACATTAATTTCGGCACGATGGCTTCCGTGTTCATATTTCTGGAGCGGATAATGAGATCTTGATTGACTCTTCGGCCGACTTCATAGACGCTCATGTCCTCTCCTTCTTCAAGACATTGTGTCGTAATGACGACGACAATGCCGCTTTCAATCATTTCATTGACTTTGGCGAGAATGTCTCTTCCTTCAAACGGCACGCCGCCGCTGCCGTAGCTTTCAATGACGATTCCTTTGTACATGCCCTTTAATGCGTCAAACATTTCCGGTTTCAGCCCCGGGTGTAGCTTGAGCAGGCACACGTCCGTGCAAAGTGAAGTATTGACCGTAAAAGCATCGTCTTTTGGCATGTGCACTTGTTTGTTGTATTCAATTCCGTTTTCGGTAATAAACGCGATATACGGATAGTTAATGCTCTCAAATGCATCATAGCTTTTCGTTCTTAATTTAATGGCGCGTGTGCCTTGAATGACTCTGCCGTCAAATACGACGTATACGCCGCCCACCCCTTCACATGCGAAGCGGATCGCGTCCGTGATATTTTTTTTGGCATCGGTTTTTTGAAATGTAATCGGGATTTGCGAACCCGTAATGACGATCGGTTTATCAGCATGCTGAAGCATATAAGACAGTGCCGCTGATGTATAAGCCATTGTGTCTGTCCCGTGCGTAATGACGAACCCGTCATATGCGTCATATTTTTCTTTGACAGCATTTGCGATTTCGGCCCAGTATTCAGGCTGCATATTTGTGCTGTCGATGTTCATTAACGAATGGGTTTCCATCGTGTAATCGTTATCAAGTTTTGATACGTAGGTTAACAATTCGTCTGCTTTCACCCCGGGTGCAAGCCCGTTTTCTCCTTCGACTGAGGCGATTGTTCCTCCGGTTGTTAACAGCAATAATTTTTTCATACCCTGCACCTCTTCATCCATTTCTCAAGATGTGTTAAGCATTCGCTTTTCGCATACTTTTAATCAAATTATAGACAGACGAATGAAATTAATCAAGTGATTATTATTCAATTCGCGTACACTTTTGCATATCGATATGATATAATTTGCTCAAGTGAAAAGGAGCGGTTTTGAATATGAATTTAGATCGTTTAACTGAACTGAGAAAAAAGAAAAATTGGTCTCTTCAATATACGGCTGACCGTCTCGGCATCGCCAAAAGCACGTACGCCGGGTATGAATCAGGATACCGGCGTCCGTCATTCGAGGCGCTGGGCACGCTTGCCGATCTGTTTGACACGACGTGCGACGATTTACTCGGGCGCACTGAAAAAAAGGCGGAGCCGTTTGCCCAGACCATCGAATTAACAAACGCCGCACAAGGCCGCGGCACACTGACCGTTGACGGACAGCCGCTGAATCAGGATGAAATCATCGAATTGATTGCGTTTGTCCGCACGAAAAAGAAGGTGCAGGAGGAGCTCCGTTAAAAACCGGCTTTTACGGCTTGATTCTGCCGTACGTCCCTCCGCCCCCGGCCTCAAGGACGAGCTGCCCGGTGCGCGCTTTATGAATGACAGCCGCTATTTTAGGCTGGACGACACGCGCCAATTCCTCTTCTTGCGCCTGATGAAGAATCGCCATCTCCGTCCCGAAGGCCCGCTTCAGTTTTTCTAACGTTTTCGGCCCGACCCCGGGAATGAACTGCAGCGGGATTTGATGAATATACGGCGGCCGCGGCATGCGGCTTTTTTTCGGTCCGCTCAGTTCCTCCAGCCGTTCACTGACCCCTTTTGTCATTGTTTTCCCCCCGCACTCCGGACATGCGGAAGCTCCTTTTTCAACCGGGCTGCCGCAGCGGTCGCAAGCCGTCCGGTAATACTTCCCGAGCTTCGGGTTCAGCCCGTAATTCGCCGTGATTTTTCTTCCGTCCTTCCCTTTTAAAGCCAGCGAAAATTCCGTGAAATTCGCTTCTTTAAGAAGCATTTCATTATATTCTCTGCCGATTTTTCCTAAGGAATGCGCATCAGAATTTGTTAAAAATGTATACGGATCAAGTTCTGTTACCCGCGAAGCCATGTCGGTGTCACAGCTTAATCCGAGTTCCGCCGCGTCAATGAGCGCCGGGTCGAAAACTTCTGTCAAAGAAGATATGACTCCTTTTCCGTACAGGCTTTTATGCGGGGTGAACATATGGGCGGGAATAAACAGCCCGCCCAATTCCTTTGTTTTCCTTTGAAGATTCAAACCGGTTTCATAAATGCGCTGGGAACTGAGATGGATATTTTTAAGCCTTTTTGCAAGCCACTCAGAAAACATCTTCATTTCGGCAAGAGACGGCATAAAGACGAGAACGTGAATCGGCCCGCGGCATGTGTGATCATAGATTTCAAGCTCACTGCCCAACAGAAGCGTCGTATTCCGATACCGGATGCCGCCTTCTTTCAGCTCACGGTATCTGCCTTCATCAATTCCGCGCTCGATTTCTTCTATGACTTCCGGGGAATGGCAGTCGATGATGCCCAATAGTTCAATTCCCTTCCCCTCACTGGCTTCTTCTAAAATCCGGTGCAGCGTCAACGTTTTGGCCCCGGTGATTTTGACCGGTTTTCCCGTATAGGTGCGGCCGATATGAATATGCAGATCCGCATAGATGGTTTTCATCATTTTTCCTTCAGCGCTTCTTTCAGCTGGAGATACTGAATCGCGTACGCCGTTTTTGCGTCATACACCCTGCGGGATTCAATCAGCTTCACGGCCTCTTCAAGCGTGACCTGCATGACTTCGACAAATTCATCCTCATCCAGCTCTCGTTTTTCTTCCAGCAGCGAAAGCCCTTCCGCAAGAAAGAGATGCACGATTTCATCAGCAAACCCGGGTGATGTATAAAAAGCGGTGATTTTCGTCAAGGTTTCCGCCGTATATCCCGTTTCTTCCTCGAGCTCTCTTAACGCCGTATGTTCCGGCTCTTCCCCCTTTTCAAGCTTCCCGGCCGGAATTTCAACGATTGTCCGTTCCAGCGGCTTTCTGAACTGGTTCACCAAAATAATTTTTCCTTCCTCGGTCACCGCAAGTACGGCCACCGCTCCCGGATGTTTGACGATTTCCCGCTTGCTTGTTTTTCCGTTCGGGAGCTCTACATCCTCTAAGTAAAGATCTATGACTTTCCCGTCATACAGCTTTTTTTTCGCAAGTGTTTTTTCTTCTAAATGTTTCATCATGTCATCTCCCGTTCTGTCTCTCTATTATGCCTCATATATTTTATCATACATGCATGAGAGGGAGGTGCTTTTCGATTGAAGGTGTACCGGAAGGATAAGAGTATCGTATTGGTCGGAAAGGCGTGGGAAGTGCGGGCTAAACTGAAAGAATACGGACGGACATTCCGCTATGTCGGAGATTGGATCACCGGGCCTTAACAGTTGAAAACTTCGCGCCTTTATATTACGGTCAATAAAAGACTATAAAAAGGAGCGAAACGATGAGAAAACGCACACTGGGACATTCTGATTTAGAAATAAGCGAAATCGGGCTCGGCTGTATGTCGCTGGGCACGGATAAAGCTAAAGCGCTGTCTATTTTGGATGAAGCGATCGAGCTTGGAATCAATTATTTAGATACCGCTGATCTTTATGATTTCGGCAGAAATGAGGAAATTGTCGGGGAGGCCGTCAAAAACCGCAGACACGACATCATTTTAGCTACGAAAGCCGGAAACCGCTGGAATGATGATAAAGACGGTTGGCATTGGGACGCTTCCAAAGGATACATAAAAGAAGCGGTTAAAAACAGCCTGCGCCGGCTGAAAACGGACTATATCGACCTTTATCAGCTGCATGGCGGCACGATGGAAGATCATATTGACGAAACGATCGAAGCATTTGAGGACTTAAAACAGGAAGGTGTCATCCGGTATTACGGCATTTCCTCGATTCGTCCGAATGTTATTAAAGAATATGTGAAAAAATCAAATATCACCAGCGTTATGATGCAATACAGCCTGCTGGACCGGCGTCCCGAGGAGTGGCTTCCCCTTTTAGAGGAGAACGGAATCAGCGTAGTCGCAAGAGGGCCTGTCGCTAAAGGGCTTCTTACGGAAAAACCGCTTGATCAAGCGGCCGCAAGCGTAAAAGAGAACGGCTATTTAACATATTCTTTTGCAGAACTGGCAGAAACCAAAAAAGCGATCAGCGCTGCCGCACCTGACTTGAGCATGACGGAGCTTTCTCTTCAATACTTACTGTCACAGCAGGCCGTCGCTTCTGTCATCACCGGAGCCAGCTCACTTGAGCAGCTGAGAGAAAACTGTTCGGCTGCAGAGGCCCGGCGTTTAAGCAGCCAGGAAATCAAAGCCCTGCAATACCATACAAAACCGGACGTATACGAAGCCCATCGTTCTTAAATCATAAAACCGGCACCTTTTCAGATGCCGGTTTATTTATATTTGTGCCAATCGAGACTGCTTTCATTCAGCAGCTCTTCAAAGCTTTTATGTTTTTCTTTTTCTTTTCGTTTTCTGATTTGTTCCGCCTTTTGCTGCGCCTGTTTTTTCTCGTCTTCTTCCTTCAGCTCACTTTTCATTTGCAAAAGCCTGGCCTTCAGATCTTCCTCCAGATCGTCTTTTAAGCTGTGTTTTTCTTTAGGCAGCTGCTTTTTCATCATTACGCCCCCCGTATCTGAATATGGTGAAGCAAGTGTACCACGGAGCGCCGGAGGCCGGCAACGTTCACGGTCCTGAAAAGCCGGAGGAAGGATTTTTCATATGAAAGGAGGGTGCCTGTGTGAAAAAACGGCTGGCGGTGTTCGGTTCGGCTTGCGCAGTCTTTTTGGCTGCCGGATTCGCTTTTACGAATCTGATTATGTTTATGAAGAAAAAGACGGATGAAGATATCATGAAAAAAGAAACGGCGGACGGGCATGATAGATTTGATTCCTTTCAGGCCATGGAAAAAGAAGAGGCTGTCATCCTGTCACGCCACGGGTATGAGATCAAAGGCTTTTACGTCGCCCCGCATCATACGGCAAACACCATGATTATTTGTCACGGCGTTACCGTAAATTCGTTCAATTCATTGAAATACATGGATTTATTTTTAGATTTAGGATGGAATGTGCTCGTATATGACCACCGCGGGCACGGAAAAAGCGGCGGCAGAACGACGAGCTACGGCTATTTTGAAAAAGATGATTTGGAAGAAGCCGTGAATTGGGTGAGACACAAAACCGGAGACGGCGGTCAAATCGGCATCCACGGGGAATCGATGGGAGCGGTGACGGCCTTATTATACGCTGGCGGGCATCAGGATGAAAACGGCGCTGATTTTTATATTGCGGACTGTCCGTTCGCAAGCTTTCGCGATCAGCTCGCCTACAGGCTGAAGCGGGAGTTCCGGCTGCCTCCGTGGCCGCTTCTGCCTTTGGCTGATTTCTTTTTGCGGATGAGAGAAGGATACCGTATCCGTGATGTATCGCCTTTATCGGTTATCAGCCGAATCCGGCAGCCCGTGCTGTTTATTCACAGTAAGGAAGATGATTATATACCCTCCGCTTGTTCCGAATTGCTGCACCGCAGAAAACACGGCCCTAAGATGCTCTATCTGGCCGAATCGGGCGGGCATGCCATGTCGTACACCAAAAATCCGGAGAGCTACCGTAAAGCCGTTCAAACCTTTTTAGATACCATGACGCAAACGTAAAAAAGCGAAAGAACGTATGCTGGTTCTTTCGCTTTCACGTCATAAAACGTCGGTAATCCCGTCCATATTTTCTCCGATCCAGTCAATGGCGAGGTCGATTGTCGTAAACTCCTGCGCTTTGAAGGTCATCTCATCCTGAAGCAGCCAGACATCCTTCTGAACGGATTCAGCGCCTCCGATGGACCAGTGCAGCAGACTGTACGGGTGGTTGTTGTTCAGAAAGGATACCCACGTTTTATGCTGTGCCGTCTGTTTAATGGCTTTCAGCTTTTGATTCACTTTCCGTTTCTCCCTGCTTTACTAATATGCTCATTCTCGGGCTCAGCATCTCTGCCGGGCTTTTTAAGACGAGCGTTTTTGCCTTTTCATTGTAATCGATTGTCATTTCCTCGTCAAAAAACACTTTTTGTGAGGTCTGGATGTAAAGCGGAAGTCCGTTGGTTTCAATGGCTTCGCATTGTCCCGTTAATTCGTCCGCCAGCCAGATGGTCGGCACGCCGCTCACCGCGCACCCGCAGCCTTCTGCGTCATAGCGGAGCTGCGCTTTTTTCCCCGGGTTGGCGTCCATTGCCTGCTGAAGTGTGTGTTTCGCCGCATCCGTCACATGTATTTGCATAGATGATCCTCCGTTTTTCATTTTCGCCATTGTAGCATACCGAGCCGCTGTATGCATTGTTTCTGCTTTCTTTACAGCAGCCCGCTCTCCCAGACCTTTGCCTCTTGTTCAGCCGCCTTGATCCAGTCATTTTTCCCTTCACTATACTTTGCCATATCGTATGGGTACGTCTTAGCGAGGTGCCGTTTCAGTTCCATGTATTGAGCCGCTTTTTCAGGCTTTGCGGTGAGGTAATCCCGGAACAGCAGATGACGCTTCACGTCCGGATGCCCTGTTTCGTATATGTGAACGTGGTGTGTGCGCCTGTTGCCGCCTTTTTGAAAGAAACGCCGGCCCTCTATCCCGTTTTCCCCTTTCGCCTCATAGCCGAGTGCTTCCAGCTGCGGACTGAATCGGTCAGCGTCCGAAATATCTTTAACCTCCGCCAGTATATCGATGACGGGTTTGGCGGTCATCCCCGGGATGGAGGTACTGCCGATGTGGCTGACAGAATGAAGTGCTGGGCCGAAGATTCGGATCAAGTCCGCCTTCTCTCTTTCAAACATTCCTTTCCATTCCGGCTTGTACGGAACAACTTCCGCTTTCCTCTTCGGATAAAGATGAAAAAACGAGAGGGTCAGCCCTTCCGGCGTCTCTATCTGTCCGGCTTCTGTGAACCCGGTTTTTAAATAGAGAGAGACTGCCGGAACGTTTTGGCTGGCGGTAGCCGCCTCTATTTTTTGGGCGTCCCGGTTCTCGTCTATCACAAATTGAATAAGCGCCCGTCCGATTCCTTTTCGAAAGCCGGACGGGTGCACCGTCAGCCTGCATATGACAAGGTCATATCCCTTTTTTTCATACGAAATGACGCCTGCAAGCTGATCTTTTTCCTTGAAACCGGCAAACGTCTCCCGTGACCGCTGTATATCATCGGGTGTTTCATGCAAGGCGGGGATGCCGAAAAAGCCGATCAGCTCTGCTTCTTTTTGATAAGAGCAGCGCTGAACCGCCGCAATTTCCCGCGCGGTCTGTTCTTGTGTATGCTGTAAAAATGTAATCAATCTTCCGCCCCTTTTGACGCAAACATCCGCTGTGACTCCGTCTTCGTAATGCGGACCGCGTACGCTTCATACCAGGCGGTTTTTCCTTTTTGTTTTGCCGCCTGGTGGTCAGTATGATCTTTCCACCTTTTAATCGCCTCCAGGCTGTCCCAGTAGGAAACCGTGATGCCGCAGCCGTTTTCCTCCCGAACGCTTTCCGTGCCTAAAAAGCCCGGCTGTCCGCCTGCCAAATTCATCATGCGCTCTGCCGTATGTTCATATTCCTCATCATATTTTCCCTTTATTGATGAAAAAATGACCGCATAATAAGGCGGTTTGGGCGTGTCAGCTAAAAAACCCATATTCATCCCCCTCTACATATATTTCACAAACAGAATCCGGTCTTCTCCCGGACCGTCATAATTCGCAAAAACAGGGATTCCGTTTACGGTTTTGGTTCCTTTTTCAGCTTCAAAGCCTAATTTTGTATGATAAGCGATTGATACTTTATTGACAGGCGCCGTCACGCAATTGACTTTTGTGCAGCCCCTTTTTTTCACCGTCTCCATAAATCGATCGTAGAGCTGTTTTCCAATTTGCATTTTTCTGAAATCCGGATGCACACCGGAAAAATGAATGTAGGCTGTCTCAGGGTCTGATTGTGACTGAAAACCGATTAAAAAACCGGTCATTCCCTCCGGCCCGTACGTGATAAAGCTTGTGTCCTGAAAATGTTCAAAAAACAAGCGCGGCAGTTTGTCTTTCATCTGCCTGCCGCCCCACCATTCATTCAAAACAGACGTAACCATTTCATAGTCTTCAGAGGTAATTGTTCGAATATCCATTATCGATTGACTCTCCTTTTCGTCCGGCAAAATGAATGTCAGCTCTTCTCATTGGAATATAAAAAATTATATGTGGGTTGTTTGCAATTGTAAATGATTTCTTTTCAAGCGAACGAATCAGCACGTCTTCCAGCCAGGGAATGATTTACCAGTATAAACGTGATCATTGTTCGGGTACAATGAAAAACAGAACAAATGTTCCCGGAGGTTTTTTTATGGCTGATATTCTTCTTGTAGATATGCAATCGTTTTATGCGTCTGTGGAAAAAGCGGAAGCGCCTCATCTCAAAAGCCGGCCCGTGATTGTCTCGGGAGATCCCGAAAGACGCAGCGGCGTCGTGCTTGCGGCTTGTCCGCTCGCCAAACGATACGGCGTAAAAAATGCCGAACGGCTGTGGGAAGCGCAGGCCAAATGTCCCGATGCCGTTATTGTCCGTCCGCGGATGCAGCGGTATATTGATGTATCCGTCATGATTACCGAACTGTTTGAACGGTATACCGATCTTGTAGAACCCTACTCCATCGATGAGCAGTTTCTCGACGTGACCGGAAGCAGGCGGCTGTTCGGTGATCCTTTTACAATTGCCAAAAGCATTCAGCAAGCGATTATGCGTGAATTCGGCATTTATGCCCGTGTCGGCATCGGGCCGAATAAGGCGCTCGCGAAAATGGCTTGCGACCATTTTGCCAAAAAAAACGCATCCGGCATCCACAGATTGGATATGTCAAATATCAGGCAGGATCTGTGGCCGCTGCCGGTCGGAAAATTATTCGGCATCGGAAAACGGATGGAGCATCATTTAAGACGGATGGGCATCAGCACAATCGGCGGGCTTGCCGGGCACCCCGCCGAATTGCTGAAAAAACGCTGGGGCATTAACGGCGAATTGCTTCAGCGGACAGCCCGCGGCATCGATCCCTCTCCGGTCACCGTCAACACGCACAGCCGGCAAAAAGCGATCGGCCATAACATGACCCTCCCGAGAGACTACAGCCGCTTTGAGGATATCAAAGTCGTGCTGCTGGAGTTAAGCGAAGAAGTGGCCCGCCGCGCCCGTTTCAAACAATACATCGGCCATACGGTTTCGGTCAGCATCAGAGGCGCTGATTTTGAATTCCCTTCAGGTTTTCACAGACAGAGAAAGCTGGTCTCTCCGACTAATTTCGGAATGGATATTTTTAAAGCGGCGGTCAAGCTCTTCAAAGAGCATTGGAACGGTGAGCCCGTCCGCAGCGCCGGCATCTCCCTTTCCCAGCTGGAGCCTTGTGATTATGTTCAGCTGAGCCTGTTCGATGCCCAGGAAAAAAAGATCAGTCTCGGCAAAGTATTGGATGATATTCATGAGCGGTACGGCCCTGCGTCACTCCTCCATGCCGCTTCACTGACAGAGGCCGGCCAAGCCTTTCACCGGGCTGAAAAAATCGGCGGGCATTACAAATAATTTGAGGTGATATACATGAATCCGAACAAATTAACACCCGGGTATAATGTCATGTGGGAATCAAGCCGGATGATGCTGCCCGAACATCGGGAGCAGCTGCTTGCGAAAAAACGAAAAGAACGGGAATTCCGGCCTCCGGAACTGAGCGAAGAGCAACTGAACGACATGAACCGCATCATTGCGGCGTCGATTGAAGAAGACAGGGCCATTTCGGTCACCTACGCTTCCGCACACGGCCCCCGCCGCTTTTGGGGCTGGGTAAAACAAGTGAGGCATGACGAAAAGCGTTTAAAAATCATAAACGATGAAGATGCGTTAACGCTGCCGTTTCATCGTATTCTCTCAGCTGAATTGGAATAAAAATCCTAACCCGGCCCTGACAGAAAATATGATAGAAGAGTGGGAGGATCACATGATATTTAGTAGAATAAAGATGAATGACAAGAATAGGAGAATATATGATGGATCAATTTATAGAAAAAATGCTGGGACAAGCCCTCCGCCAGTATGGACGGAATGTGTCGACAGATCCGCTGAGCCCCTATGAAAAACAGAGTTTAAAAAAAGCTTTAGAAGAAAGAAGGAATGAAGAACCCGATGAGGATCTCCATGCCCATGTAGAAGATATTATCTACGATTACGTCACCAATCAGGGGCAGTTTTCCTGACACGGACGTTTATGCACCGGGCGATAAGGGAAATGTCCGAGAGTAAACCCTTAAAGATTGCGTGGTGCAGGATATGCCTGTCGGGCCTTATTTCAGGATCGGCTATGCCGTTCTTCTGTTATTTCTCATCATTTATCTCGGAACATTAATAGACTTTTTGTTCCAGCCTGTTGTGATTACGGTTAAAACCTTGTTTCCGCCCATTGTATTATCGGGCGTCCTTTACTATTTGTGCCGCCCGCTCGTCAGAGTGCTGCATGCAAAATTAAAGCTGCCCGAAGGAATCGCGATTTTAGCGATTTATGCGGGAACAGCCGGCCTTTTTGTCCTCTTCCTTTATACGGCGGGCCCTGCCGTTCAAAAACAGTTTACAGCCTTCACAGATCATATTCCGGAGCTTTCCGCAAAAGCTGAAAATTGGATCGGGCATCTTCAGGACAGCAAATGGTTTTCCCGGCTTCAGCATGGGGATTCCTTTAAAAAATTAGCGGACAAAGCCGCAAATTATTCCGGTTCAATCGCTGATTCTCTCAGCAGCCTGGCCGGTACGGCTGCCAATGCCGCCATCACCGCAGCCATTATTCCGTTTGCGCTGTATTACATGTTAAAAGAAGGAAACAAAGCCCCCCGGCGACTGCTGCGGCTTCTTCCGGAAAAACATAAAAAAGAAGGAAAACAAATCCTTCAGGACATGGATGAAGCTCTCAGTTCATACATACAAGGACAGCTGCTCGTCAGTTTTTGTGTCGGCGTACTCGTCACAATCGGCTATTTTATAATCGGGCTCGATTATCCGCTCGTTCTGGGCGCGTTCGCCATGGTGACAAACCTGATTCCGTTTATCGGGCCTTGGATCGGCACATTTCCCGGAGTCATTGTCGGATTGTTCGATTCACCGACCGAGGCGGTGCTGGTGATTACGGTCGTCGTCATTGTACAGCAGCTTGAAAGCCAGCTGATTTCCCCGCAAATTATGGGACGGAAGCTGGACATTCACCCGCTGACCATTATTTTTCTTCTGCTTGCCGCCGGCAAATTCTCAGGAATTGCCGGGATGCTTCTGGCCATTCCGGGATATGCGGCCGCAAAAGTGGTCATAAGCCATATGCAGAAACTATTCATTCTCAGAAAAAAACAAAGCTAGGAGAGAAATGATTCATCCCCCATGTCTTCATATCGGTCAAAATGAAAAAACGGCGGGCTGAAGAAGCCCGCCGCACACGGAGGTAAAAAAGATGAACATCGGTGATGTCATTTTTCAATTGATTTCATTTACTGCAGCCGCATTTTTCCTGTTTGCCGTGATATACGTATTCAGAAGCTTGAACAAGCGCCGCATACAATTGGACAGAATCGAAAAGAAACTCGACGCGCTGCGCGAAGAAAAAAACGAAAAGTTATAGTTCATTCAGAAGCAGGAGCAACGAGCTCCACTTTTATCCGATCCGGGTCCTCCGTGTATACGGCGTAATGCGTGCTTCCGCCTGCATATGGATGGCGGTCCCTGTAAAGCACGGGGCATCCTCTGGCAAGCAGCTTTTCTGTCATCTCGTCAACCTGCTCTCTTGATGCAGCATGAAAAGCCAGATGGTTCAGCCCGACCCGGCATCTGTGATACTCCGGTGTTAAAAAACGCTCCTCTGTCTGTACAAGCACAACATAAAATCCTGCGTTTTTCCAGCTGATGCCGGAGTCCCAATTTTGAAATTCCCTATAACCGAGCTCACCTAAAAACCATCCCCAAAACCGGGCGGAGGCTTTCAAGTCAGATACATACAACTCAATATGATGTATCATAATATTCGCTTCCTCCTCACATCACACCCGCCTTACCAGCACCTCTTCAACTTTATGGCCATCACCTTTTCTCAAAATCAAATCCGATCTGAATTTTGTCGGCAGGATATTTTCATACAGATTCGGACGGTTGACGCTCTCCCAAATGGAGGCGGCCATGGTATCCGCTTCTGCATCAGACAAATCCTTAAATTTATGAAAATAAGAAGCCGGATCCTGAAAAGCGGTTTCTCTTAAGAGGCGGAAACGCTCCAAATACCACGTGAAAATCCGGCTTTCTTCGGCATCCACATAGATCGAAAAATCAAAGAAATCCGATACAAAAATCCGCGGATCTTCCCTGTCGTCCTCTAAGGTCGGCGACTGCAGGACATTGATTCCTTCGATAATAACGATATCCGCACCTTCGACAACCTCGACGGCGCCCTCTTCCCTGTCATACGTAAGATGGGAATATACGGGCGCCTCCACTCTCTCTTTCCCCGACTTTATATCGTTCAGAAACTCAAGCAGCGCTTTCACGTCGTAGCTTTCCGGGAATCCCTTTCTGGACAGAAGGTTTTTCCTTTTTAATTCCTCCGTCGGATACAAGAAACCATCGGTTGTCACCAGGCTCACCTTCGGCCTGTCCGGAAGACGGGAAAGAAGCTTTTGCAAAATTCTCGCCGTCGTGCTTTTGCCGACGGCGACGCTGCCCGCGATTCCGATGATAAACGGGATTTTCGCTGAATGCGGATGCTTCAGAAACACATTGACATGCTGATTCCGTCTTGCGGCAGACGTGACATGAAGATGGAGAAGGCGCACAAGCGGAATGTAGATCGTTTCTACTTCTTCCACCGACAGGTAGTCATTCAGCCCCTCTACCGCCTTGGCTTCTTCCTCTGAAACGGCAATGGAAAGATGGCCGCCGAATCCGGCCCACGACTCGCGGCTGTGCTGCGTATACAATGTATGTAAGTTCAATTCTTTACTTTTCACAATTCACACCAATCTCTCTGTATGGCTTTCCGATAAAAAAACAAACGCTTACAAAGATTGTAACGGAAAACCGCTTCACTGTCTGCCCATTTTTTTCAAAAATGAGGAACCGATCCGGCTGTACTCTTCCATTTCCTCCTCCGGAACCATGCTTCCGCCGGTGCTCCACACAAGGTGCACGGCATTTTCCATCTCAAGCCCCCGCTCTTTTATATAACGGTTTCCGGCTTCGGTCTGAACGACCTTGACGGCCCCGGCCAGTCCGGCGAGTGCAGAGGGTTCAAGGCTCTTATTCTCGGCCGCCCTTAATTGATAAAGCAGCGAAAAAAGCGTGCCGTCATCGGCGGTATAACAGCCGCTGATTATAGGCTCCATCAGAGGGCCGGCCAGTCCGGACGGCCTTCCCACCGCGAGTCCGTCGGCGGCCGTTTGATTATCAAGACCGATATCCTGCACGCTGATTCCGTCATGCAAGCCGGAAAACAGTCCTAACAGCATACACGGTGAATGCGTCGGCTCACCGAAAAAAATATGGACATGCTCGCCATAGATCAGCTTTAGCGCAAGCGCGACGCCGCCCGGGCCTCCTCCGACCCCGCACGGCAAATAAACGAAAAGCGGTTCATCTGCATCAGGCTTTATGTTCATTTGATCGAGCTGCTTTTTCACACGGCTTCCCGCAACGGCATACCCCAAAAACAGATCCCGGGAATGCTCATCATCAATAAAATAACAATAAGGGTCCTGCTTCGCCTGCATGCGCCCCTCTTTGACAGCCAGACTGTAGTCTGCTTCATATTCGATGACGCGAACCCCCTTTTCCCGGAGCAGCTCCTTTTTCCACTGCTTTGCGTCACTGGACATATGAACGGTCACACAAAAGCCGAGCTTCGCGCCGATTATGCCGATACTCAGACCTAAATTGCCCGTAGAGCCGACGGCTATAGAGTATTTTGAGAAAAAAGCGGTAAACCGTTCTTCAGTCAATATGCTGTAATCGTCGTCTGCTGAGAGCATTCCCGCTTTTACCGCGAGATCTTCGGCATGCTTCAGCACTTCGTAAATCCCGCCGCGCGCTTTAATGGAACCGGAAATCGGAAGTTCGTCGTCGCATTTCAAAAGCAGACGCCCGGGGAAAGCCTGAGCGGCGCTGTGTTCCAGATGCTTCTTCATTTCATTAATCAAGACAAGCGGAGATTCAATGAGGCCTCCCTCCGCTTCCGTCTCCGGAAAAGCCGACGCGATATAAGGCGCAAACCGGCGCAGCCTTTCTTCCGCTTCGGCAATCTCCTTTTTCCATTCAGCGCCATGCTTTACTGGATCATCGGTTTTATGCGGATTGATCCAAAATACTTCACGCGCCTCCGCCATTTGCCTGACTAGAGGCTCTGCCATCAATGCCTTGTGTATATCCCGGTCGGACATTCCTTTTCCCCCTTGTTACTTTTTCTTTAATGCGCGGCCTGCCAGTTTTTCTGTAAACGATGGGAAAAGCTGATACAGCTTCGTCCCGAGGCTCATCCATCGCGGAAGATTCATTTCCCGTTTATCCGTCAGAATCACGGATGTAATACGCTCTGCCACATGGTCGGCATCAAGCATCCATCTGCCGACGCTTTTCACATAACCGCCCTCTTTATCTGCAATTGTAAAGAAGTCTGTTTTGATCGGACCGGGATTAACCGTTGTCACAGCTACACCCGTACCGTCCAGCTCAAGCCGCAGCGCATTGGAATACCCTAACACGGCGTGCTTCGTTGCGGAATAAAGGCTTGATTTCGGCGTCGCCAATTTGCCGGCCTGTGAGGCGATATTGATAATATGGCCGCTTTTCGCATGAAGCATCACAGGAAGACAGGCCTTCGTACAGGCGATTAATCCGAAGACGTTGACTTCAAACATTGCCTTCATATCATCCAAAGATGAATCAGCGGCCGTTTCAAAAATGCCGAAGCCGGCGTTGTTGATTAATACGTCAACATGACCGATCAAACGCCTTACGTTTTCAGCCTCTTCTGCATGCCGGACGTCAAACGGAACGACATCACACTGTCCGCCGCGCGCGGTAATCGTCTTTTTCACTTCCTGCAAGCGGTCCTCCCGCCTGGCGGATAAAAAAACATGAGCCCCTTCTGCCGCGCAGGAATATGCAAGCCGTTCTCCGAGTCCGCCGGATGCTCCGGTGATCCAAATCCGCTTATCCGTTAATCTGCCCATTTCCTTCACCCCTTCACAGCTTTAAACTTCAGAGTGTTCCCCGACTGAAAGGATACAGCCTTCCCTTCGGCGGCCAGCACGTCAAGATGGCCGATCGTTTCTGACATCGTTAAAAACAATTCATTTTCATACACAGCCGGAAACAGCCGCCGGCATACCTGGAAAGCCGTCAGCGTTTCCTCTGACAACAGGCGCAGCACATATTCCGACCGACTTCTCTGTTTTTCAAGCCGCCTGTCAAAAGCAGGCTTTACGTCTGTCAGCAGATCGCCGTGTCCCGGATATAAAAAGGACGGGTTTACGTCATAAAGCCGCTTCATTGAGTTCAAGTAGTCGAGCATCGGGGCCGCGCGCACGCCCCCCTTTTCCGGAGCTTCCAGAATCGGATTGGTGGAGCTGTTGGATAAAAGCAGATCGCCGCTGAACATTTCACCGCTTTTTTCATGGTAGAGCGCAATGTGAGAAGCGGCATGACCCGGGATTTCGAGCACCGTCCAGCCGTTAAGCCCGTCAATTTTTCCGCCTTCCCTCACTGTTTTCGTTAACGGACGGTTTGCAGAAAATAAGTATGACAGCTTAACTGTTTTATGTATGTCTTCAGGCGTCAGGGGAACGTCCATTTCAGTCATAAGCGACAGAAAAAAGTCCTCCTGCCGGGCGATATACGACTGATCCTGAGTAATGTACCTGTCATTCAGCGGATGCCCTATTACTTCCGCATCATCGGAAAAAAGGTGCAGCAGACCTGAATGATCTGCGTGATGATGAGTGAGCACCACCTGTTCTATATCTGCCGCAGAAACGCCGTGTTCCTTAAGCTGAAATGAGAGCGATTCAGCCGCTTCCTTTGTATTCGGGCCGCAGTCAATAAGGGTTAAGGCTTCATCTTTTACTAAATAAACGATAACGTCGCCGACTGCAAACGGAGTCGGCACACGTATCGGAATGATCTTTCTCGCTGCCATGTTTACGCTCCTTCGTTCTTTTCATTCCTGAATAATCATATTTTAGCGTTTTCTTTTCACTGTGTCATTATTGCCGCATATCGGAAAAAAAGATTGACATCCCGCTCTTGCGCATAGCATAATGAACAACAAACTAGAAAACACGGAACGCGATGACGAGGAACTAGTATATAAACAACGGCAGCAGAGAGCAATGTCCCCGGCTGAAAGACATTGCGGCCCTCTTGTTTACAGAACCTGCCCTCAGAGCGGTTAGGAAAACCTAAACGTATCCCCTCGTTACGGGATTTGAGCTGAGCACGGCTGATTCGTGCTAATGTAAGGTGGTACCGCGAAACCTTTTCGTCCTTTTTGACGGGAAGGTTTTTTTGTGTTTTGAGAAGAAGGAGGATTTATATGAAGAAAATCGGTTTTATCGGGGCCGGAGCAATGGCGGAAGCAATGGTGAACGGACTGCTGCAAAGCGGAATGACAGCCCCCGGACATATATATATGACAAACCGGTCAAATGACAGCCGGCTTGAAGAGCTCCAAAAAACGTACGGAGTAAAACCGTGCCGGGATAAAGAAGAGTTTTTCAGCAATACCGACATTCTCGTTCTCGCCTTTAAACCGAAAGATGCGGCAGAAAGCATTGAGAACATTCGCGAATACGTGAAAGATCAGCTTGTGATTTCTGTCATCGCAGGGCTGACGATTCACACGATTCAGCAATATTTCGGCAGAAAGCTCACCATCATCCGGGCGATGCCGAATACATCCGCGGCCATTCAGCAATCGGCGACCGGTTTTTCCGCAAGCTCCGAGGCGAGTGAAGCTGAAATCCGGACGGCAAAAGAGCTTCTGGAAACAATCGGAGAAGCGACGCGCTTTGAAGAAAAACACCTTGACGCCGTCACAGCCATTGCCGGAAGCGGTCCCGCCTATGTGTACCGGTATGTCGAAGCAATGGAAAAGGCCGCCCTTCAAGCCGGCCTGCCGGAAGAAACGGCAAAAGAGCTGATTTTACAAACCATGGCCGGGGCGACGGAAATGCTCAGAACAAGCAGCAAACGGCCTGAACGCCTGCGCAAGGAAATCACAAGCCCGGGCGGCACGACTGAAGCAGGCCTTCGCGCATTAGAAGAGCGCCGCTTTGAAGAAGCCATCATGCACTGCATCGCAGAAACCGCAGCACGGAGCGCCGAAATTAAAGAACAATTCGCAGGCTCCGTTCTGCAAAAGACGGACCAGTGATAAAGCATGGGGCTTCCCATGCTTTTTTCATTCTGTTTAACTGCCGTATAAGCGGCTGATTCTCTCTTTTACTTCAGGAAGATGGAATGTGGCTTCGTGCATGTTCACCTCTTCCTCAACCGCTTTTGTCAGCTCTCTTTTGATCCGTGCCGTCACATTGGTTTTCAGCGCAACCAGTGAGGCTCTCGGTTTATCCGCCAGCAGCCGGGCTAATTCGCGGCCTCTTTGAAGGACGTCTTTTTTCGGCAGCACTTCAAACGGAACTCCCCGTTTTTCCAGAGCGGCGCCGCTGAAATTCGCGGCCGTAAACAGCATTTCTTCCCCGAGGACAATTCCCAGTTTTTCAGGCACAATATACGTCGCGCCCATTCCCGGTGTAAATCCGTACTTCATATAATTACA
Organism: Bacillus sp. FSL K6-2865; assembly: GCF_040311405.1. Lineage (NCBI taxonomy): Bacteria > Bacillati > Bacillota > Bacilli > Caryophanales > Bacillaceae > Bacillus > Bacillus sp. FSL K6-2865. Next base: position 2,465,981 of record NZ_CP152036.1, read on the forward strand.
AGAATAAAAACTCTCTCTGCTTAAAATCACGAAATCCGAGCTCAGACCGATCGTAAAGCCGGCTCCGATCGCATGCCCCTGCATGGCAGAAATCACGGGAATCCTGCAATCCAATAAAAGACTGTGAAGCTTTAAATCTGTAAATTGGAGCTTTCCGCTCTGAATGGTCAAAAGCCCCTCCTGCGTTCCTCCCGTGCAGAAATAATTTCCGTAACCCGTCAGAAGGACGGTTTTATAGGACGGATGGGCATTGATGTCTTGGAATACCCGGTGCAGCTCTCTGACAAACTCTTCTGACAGCCCGTTTTTCCCTGCCGTATCCTGCATTGTGACCTGCACAATGCCCGGTTCTGTTTCCTGTACATCAATCATTGGATTCATGTTTATTCTCCGTTTCTTTAAAAATACTCAGGCCTTTCCGGCTCTGAGTGTTTCTGATATTAAGTCGTCCATTCATACTTTCTGTGAAACTCTTTTATTTCAGTCAGCACCAATCGCGTTTTTCCTTGATGCGCATTCGGGATGTCTGCTGCGGGCGCGGCATTTCTTGTGCCGAATTTTACGATGCCGCTGTCTTGGAGCAGCCGGTCGTAATCAGCCATCGATAAACGGACGCGTTCATCCAAATGCCGGCTGATCTGAAATTGATTCTGCCGCGTCCGGCTTTGCGGCATAACGACACCGCTGTAAAATTCAGAGCAGCAGCCCGAACCGTATGAAAAACAGCCGACTCGTTTCGGCGTTTCAAAAGAGCCGTTATCAATCGTGCTGGCAAGAGATAAAAATACGGTGGCCCCCATGATGTTGCCGACGCGCTGACAGTATTGAATCCCAGGCAGCACGCGTTGCTGAAAATCCGCCTCAATGTCTTGCGGCTTAGCCTTTGCCAATTTTCTCATCATCGTCCGATGCGCTCCTTTTACCATTCCGCCAAACGGAGTATGAAAAGAAAGGTATTGAAATGTATTCTTATAATCCGCCCCGCTCACACGCTTTCGGTATTCCTGAAATGATTTTTCACAGCAGTCCAAATAAGACATGAGCGACAGATCAGCATCCCCCGCTTCACTATCCGGAATCGGGCGGCACGTATCCATGACTTCATACCCGTAATACCCGCTTGCGCCTTGATCAAGCAAAAAGACATGAGGGGTGCTGCTGACTAAAAGCGCCACAGCTCCCGCCCCCGCACTCGGTTCGGCATAGGACCATTCCTCCGTCAACGCGTCACCGCCTTCAGCCACTAAAAAGCGGGAAATATCCGTTCCGATGATGAGCGCTTTCGATCCCGGCGATGTTTGCGATAAGATGAAATTCACGCCCATTTGAAACCCGGCCGTTAAAGAATAGCAAGCCTGTTTCACCTCAAATAACCGGCAATTCCGCTTCAGCTGCAAATAATCATGGACGTATGTACTGATGGATTTGCCAAAATCAATCCCGGATTCCGTACAGGTGATGACCATTTCAATCTGATTCCGTTCCTCTTCTGACAGAGAGTCGATAATCGGTTTTGCGGCATTTACGGCGAACGTAATCGGATCTTCAAACGGAAGCGCCACCACTTTTTCTTTCATCAGCAGGTTCTCAAACCTTTTTTTATCCAAGTTCCGATGTTCCGCAAGCTCCATGACGTCTACATACGCGGTTCCGCCAAACACGTTCATTGCTTCAATTCCTACATTCATTTCTCCAAGCCCCCAGAGTAAAGAGGCTTCCTGTGGAAGCCTCTTTTATTTTTCCGTTCAAAACTCAACAAGCAGCCTGTCAACGCCGTGAAATACAGGGCTCGGAACCAGATTAGGCTCTTGATCCTCAGTAAAACGCCATGCGGACATCTGTTCAAAAAAGTGGGAAAGCGCGATTTTCGCTTCAAGCCGGGCCAGCGGCGCTCCTAAACAATAATGGCTGCCCTGACCGAATGACAGATGCTGATTCGGCTTTCGTCCCAAGTCAATCTGATCGGCATTTTCAAACTTCTTTTCATCTCTGTTCGCCGATCCAATCCACGCATACACTTTTTCTCCGGCCGGAATCGTTTTTCCGCCAATCTCGCTCTCAACCGCGGTATAGCGGGTTACCCGCTGAATGGAAGGTCTGAGGCGGATGACTTCCTCAATAAAGTCAGGAAGGAGCGCCTTGTTTTCAAGCAGCCGGGGCAGAATGTGCGGGAACTCCTTGAGACTGAGAAATGAATTTCCGATCACATTTTCCGTCGTTACGTGCCCCGCGACGATCAACAAGCCGCAAAAACCGATTAATTGCTTGTCTGACAGCGGCTCTCCGTCTAAATCAGCTGAAATTAAATGGCTGATTAAATCATTTTGCGGCTGTTTTCTCCGCTGTAAAATAAACTGCATGAAATATCCGATCATCTGCTTTTGCACTTCATTCATTTTCTTTTCATCTTTTACATTCTGGCTTTGGTCGACCCAGCTTTTAAAGATATCTCTGTCTTTCGGAGGGAATCCTAAAAGCTCTGCGATCACGATAATCGGAAGCGGAAATGCGTAATCTTCAATAATGTCCATCCTGCCTTTTGAACGGACGGCCTGAAGCAGGTCATCAGCGATAGCGGCTATACGCGGTGTAAGAGACTCAACCGATTTCGGCATGAACGGCTGATTGACCAATTTTCTGAAGACGGTGTGTTCGGGCGGGTCCATTTTCAAAAGGCTGTCTTTGTTAATATGCCGGATCATTTTTTCCTGTTTGTCCGCACTTAAGTATTTATGATCGGAAGAAAAATGACTGTAGTCAGAAATCACCCGCTTCACTTCATCATAGGTGAAGATTTCCCAGCAATCTTCCTTTTCATTGTAATGAACGGGAGAGGTTTCTCTCATCGTTTGGTACCACTTGTACGGCTGCTGCTGTCTGATTTTTGTTAAACTGGTCATTTTCATTCCTCCAAGATGTGATCAAGATTTGAAATGACCCGCCAAAGCTTACGAGTAAACCCGGCGGGCGGATATGTGAAATTACGGTCTTGTTTTGGCGGGCTGCTTCAGCATCTCACCATGCACATTCAGTATCTTTTCCTGCAGCTGCAGAAAGCTGTATTCTGTCATTCCGTCTGCCGAATATAAAACGCCGCAAAATTCAGAAATCGTTTCGGCTGCGCTGTCTTCAGCCAATAACGTCATATGATTGGATACCGCCACATCCATGATGGCGATGTTTGTCATATGCTCTTCCCACTGGCTCCAATAGTTGACGAAATCAGCGGATAAAATATCAGCCCTGATTGTAAAATACGGATCAAGCTCACCCAAGAAAATACCGTTTTTATTTCGGAAATAATAGCATGTCACCCCGTTCGGATCCGGAAGCGGCAGGAGTTCGTAATCAGTGATTTCGTAAGCGTCCTGAACGTTTATATTCTGCCTGATCAGATTTTTCACCAACGCGTCCGTCTTCGTTAATCCCCGCTGTTTGGCTTTTGCGATTAATTGCTCTAAAAATATGTCTTCATGAAGATCGGCATTCAGTTCATCACGATGAATCAACGTTTCAGAAATGCGTTCCGGATGTTGATAGATCGGTGCAAATAAAGCCATGTTCACCGTCTGCAGCATCATATTTTTATCAAATAATTCATCAGGAATGTTTATTTCCCGCGCACCCGCCGCGTCAAAGGAGTCGAGCATGACGATTGACTCAACGGTTTCTCCAGCCAGCTGCAATTGCCGGGTGACTTCATAAGCGAGCATGCCCCCTAATGAATAGCCGCCTACATCGTAAGGACCCCGGGGCTGCACGGTACGTATGAGCTTAACGTAATATTCCGCCATGTTTTTAATGCCGCGGATCGGTTCCCGGTCTGTCATCCACCCTCTTGCCTGAATTCCGTAAAAAGGACGCCCGGTCCGTTCGGCAACAGGCTGGTACAGCTCCACTGCCCCCAGCGCGGAATGAAACCAGAAAATCGGTCTTCCCTTTCCCCCCGGGTTAAGACAGATCAGCTCGGGCGGTTCTTGATCATCTGTCTCTTCTGATATATCGTTTTGTTTCGTATGTTCCCCATGTACTTCCTCGGTGTCTTTTTGGACAGAACCGGTCAGATACCCGGCTAATGTTGCGATTGTCGGGTATTCATAGACCAGATTTGCCGTAATAGACGCTTGATAGGTTTTATTAATGGACTGAACCCATTCCACACCGATAATAGAATCCAGCCCCATCTCAATGAATGCCTCATGCTCATCAATATCTTCCGGCTTCAGAAATAGGATCTCCGCAAGGCTTTCTTTGAGCTCTTTGCGCAAAGTGCCGTCAGAGATGCCGGCAAGGGGAGTTTCTGCTTCCGGGATTTCCGGACGTACCGCGGTTTCCTCCGCTTCAGCATACTCGGGTTTCTTTATTTGTCCCGCTATATATTCCGCAAGCTCTTCAAGCGTCGGGTGTTCATACACCTTATTGGCAGTAATCTCAGTGTGGTACGTTTTATTTACTGTTTGTATCCATTCAACCCCGATAATGGAGTCAAGACCCATATCGATGAAAGGCTCATCAGCATCAATATCTTCCGGTGACAAAAATAAAATATCTGCCAGGCTTGTCCTCAATTCTTCAAGCAATGTTCTATTGTCTTCGGAAACGGCTTTTTCCGGCTGCTGGACAGAAACAGTACAATCCAAAGGCTGTAACACGATTGGCTTTTGCAATGTCTCCGGTTCAAACGCTGTCATTTCGATCTCAGTTAAAGGACTCAGAGAAATCAGCCCTTCATGTTCAGGCTGCGGCGAAGACGGGAGAACGGTTTGCGTTTCAGACTTTTTCATGGCTTGGCCTGGTAAAGAACTGTTTACATCAGCCGCCCAATACCTTTCTTTTAAAAACGGGTAGGCCGGCAGCGGCGTTTTATAATATTGTCCTCCGTCAAAAAGCCGTGTAAAAGGAAGATCATACCCTCTGCAAAAAAGGTCAGCGATATGTGCCAGGTTTTCTCTGTACTGTGCGGGCGAAGCTGCCGAGCGGCACTGTTCAATGCATTCCATTCCGAATGTTTTCATTCCGGCTTCTTCTGCCGGCTTCTGATCCTTCAAATTGGACATAAACACACCCGGAAGCTCTCTTTTTACAAGCCACTCCGATAATACCCGCTTCAGTTCGTCCGCACTGCTTACGATACAGGCAAACCGGTGATGTAAATGCTTTCTGCCGAGCAGGAGCGTATAACTTATATTTCCCAGATCGCTGTCTTTGTTCTTGCTGAGTGAATCCAGCAGGCGTTCTGCCTGAATTTCCAGCTGACGCTCCGTCCGCGCAGATAAAGGAATGAAGCAGACCGGTTTTGCCGGCGACCGGCGCACGGTTTGCGGCGCCTCTTCAATCACAAGATGGGCATTTGTTCCGCTGAATCCGAATGAACTGATGGCGGCTCTGCGCGGTGCATCCGGATTCCGTTCCCACGGTATCAGCTTTTCATTCACAAAAAACGGGCTGTCCGCAAATTGAATATGCTGATTGGCTTGATGAAAATGCAGGGAAGCCGGAATCTGCCGATGCTTCAGCGACAGCAGGATTTTAAACAGTCCGGCCATCCCCGCGGCCGCAGCGGCATGTCCGAGATTGGTTTTCACAGAGCCGATGGCGCAATATCCTTTTTTATCCGTATAGCGGCGGAAAGCGCGCGTTAAGGCGCCGAATTCGATCGGGTCGCCCAGTGCAGTGCCCGTTCCGTGAGCTTCCACCATTTGAATGGTTTCCGGATCAATGTGAAAAGTATCATAGACATGACGTTCCAATCGTTCTTGAGAAAGCGCGCTTGGAGCGGTGATTCCGTTTGTAGCGCCGTCCTGATTCATTGCAGATCCTTTTATGACGCCGTACACATGATCTCCGTCACTAACGGCGTCGCTAAGACGTTTCAGCACCACCGCTCCCACGCCTTCACCCGGCACGAACCCGTCCGCGCTTTGATCAAACGTATGGCAGCGTCCGGTCGGTGACAGCATATTCGCCTTATTTGACGATTGATAAAAAGCGGGAGTGGATTGAATGAAAACCCCGCCCGCCACCGCCATTTCCGTTTCTTTCGTCCAGAGCCCCTGACATGCCAAATGAATGGCTGTCAGCGAACTGGAACATGCTGTATCAACAGTGATCGCCGGCCCTTGTAAATTAAGATGATAGGCGATCCTTGCCGGAGTGACGGAATTGTGATTGCCCCAAAACGCCTGCGCGGGCCCCTGCTGTTTAAAAATGGCCTGGTAATCTCCGCCGCAGGAGCCGGCATACACGCCGCATTCCCGGCCTCTTACCGAGTCTCCCGCATATCCCGCATCTTCAAGCGCTTTCCATGATTCTTCCAAAAACAGCCGCTGCTGAGGGTCCATATAGGTCGCTTCACGTCCCGATATATGAAAGAAAACGGGGTCAAAACATTCAATGTCCTCTATAAAACTGCCATACTGGCATTGGCTGTCAGAGATATCCCATCTGTCTGCTTTTTTAATCAGATCCCGTCCGGCGGCTAAGTGTTCCCAAAACTCATGGAGATTCTCCGATTCAGCAAACCGCCCGCTCATCCCGATAATCGCGATCGGTTCTTTTTCAGGTAACACAGCTGCTGATTTTACTGTATCGGCCGGATCCTTTTGTTCGGGGCGGTACGTCATTTGATACGGCTCAGAAACGCTGATGACGATTTTCCCGATATTTCCGCGGTCATCCAGACAGTGATACGCTTCTTTTATGTCTTCAAAGGAAAAGATTTTTGAGATGACAGGCTGAATGACTCCCTCTTCCGCCAGCCGCTGCAGTTCCAATTGATAGTCCTTGACCTGGTCCGGATTTTGAAGGGACAGCTTCCGCAAATCCACGCTGTGAAACGATTGATTGTTATGAAGGACGGACAAGTCGACTGATTTAGCGGATTTCAGCGCAGTCATGGCAATTTCGATATATCTTCCGCCCGGCGCCAGGCAATTCATTCCTTTTTGCAAGGCATCACCGGCCAGGGTATTAATGACAACATCCACCCCACGGCCGCCGGTCATTCGCATGATTTCCGTTTCAAAATCTTCTTCTAAATAGCAGATGGTATTGCGGACCCCGAGCGAATGCAAATACTCAATTTTTTTCTGTGATCCGGCCGTGGCATATATTTCCGCGCCGATATGCCGGGCCATTTGCACCGCGATCAGCCCCGTTCCTCCCGTCGCGGTCTGAATTAATATTTTTTCGCCTTTTTTAAGTCCGGCTTTCCGGAAGGCGTCTATCATGGTCACCGCCACGGTGGGAAGAGCGCATGCTTCTTCAAAGGTCAGCCGGGCCGGTTTATGATAGACTTGATGTTCTTTACATGTGATGAGATTCGCCTGAGATCCAAATTCCTCTCCCATGCCGACAATCACTTCATCACCTGGAATGACGGATGTTACATGCCTCCCTGCCTTGATCACGACGCCGCTTGCTTCAAATCCCGGAGTGAACGGATAAGGCGGCATCGTCGGGTACAGCCCTCTGACACAAAGCAAGTCTCCGAAGTTTAAAGAAAAGGCGCGGACGGCTATTTGAACTTCGTCATCTTTTGTCTCGGGCACCTCACTGCGGGCAATCGTCAGATCTTCAATGCCGCCCGGACGGTCAATCACAACCCGGAACATTCCCGAGTCATCGGACTTTGCGAAAGAAGGCGGCATACGTTCTTGTTTCGGTTTCTGATAACCGTTTTCCTTTCTTTCCGTCTGCAGAGGTTTTTCAGCAGGCCGTTCTTCCTGAAGCGCCGGGCGGATTTTCGCTCTATCGGTCTTCAGAGACGAGGCTATGATGGTTTCGTATTCTTCCGAGATATAACCGGTCAGCAGTTTCACATGATAGTAATCAAATAAAATCGTTGTCTGCAGTGTAAGATTCAATCGCTTATTAATCTCGTTAATCACATTGACGGCCAGAATGGAATCAATGCCGTATTCAGAGAAGTTCAGTTCTTCCTGAATATCCTCTTCTTTCATTTTTAATACATCGGCAATACTTGTTTTGATGACAGAGCGGACATGGGAAGCGACCGATTCCCCATCAGCCTTAACAGCTTGATGCACCTCTGGCGCGCGGCTGCGGGAAACAGGCTGCGCGGGCTTTCGGAAAACTTCGGCCGGGGCGGCGTATGGCTTTCTGCCGTCTCTGATCCCTTGCATCCGAACGAGTCCGTCACTCTCAGCTGCGATAATCTGCTGGCCTAAATCATGAGCCGTTTCAGCAGGGAAACAAACCGCTCTGTATCCTTCCGAATGCAGCACACGCTCCCACGATTTTGGATATAGGCCGGGACTTCCCGGAATCCGAAGCTCAGCATCCTCATAGGACCACCAGCCGTCAAGCAGCCCGAAGGTTAAATGGGTAAAAACAGAACGATCGCTGATTTCGTTTATCAAAATCATCCCGTTGTATTTCAGGAGCGCTTTCAGACGGCGCAGTGTCAAACCGATATTTTTTGTGGCGTGAAGCACATTGGCGGCGATGACAATATCGTAAACACCCGTTTTGATATTTTGTGATTCGCAAGGCTCCTCTGCATTAAACAAGGCTGTTGTCAAATACGGCACATCAGGTCCGTATTCCTGTTCGGCATGCATTAAAAAAGCTTTAGAAACGTCCGTATAACAATATTCCGCAATCTGTTTTGCAAATGGTTTCAGTTTTGTAAACAGCATGGCGCTCGTTCCGCCCGTCCCGGCCCCTACTTCTATCAGCCTGATACGGGCATCGGGGTGTTCTGTAAGATAGGCTTTCAGGTAAGCGGCCGCGGAATCTGCTAACACTTCATTAAAATAATCCGCGACAGGATTATGCTTATAAACACCTTCAACGAGCCGCATTGATGAATCGGGAAATACGATATCCGTAGCCGGACGTTCTCCTTTTAAAATGGAAGGCATCGCTTTTATCGTCGCCTCGGCCAATTCAGCTTGCGCAAGCTCCCCATTGGGAAGCAGGCGTTTATGGGCATTCCACTCATTCCAGACTGTGCGGCCGTCCGGGCGCTGATCCGTGAGAAGAGTGACCGTGTATCCGTCATACGCGATATATCCGTTTTCTTTTAATAGATTCAGGCTTTCTTCCAGCCATCTGCCGTATGTGCCGATCACGCCGGCGCTCCGCATGGATGCTGCAGGTGTAGTGACAGGCTCGCTGAAAAAACCGATTGACTGTAATTGGTAAAAGAGCAGTTTGCAAAGAAGGCTGTTCATATGCGCAACTCCATTTCTCGTTTTAAAGTCTCAAGCCGTTCATTCCGATCCGGATTTTGCCGCTTGACGCTTTCCATAAATGAAGGCTTCGGGCCGGATACAACCGATATTGCATCTTGATCCGTCAGCGCGGCTAAGCCGTGCGGAGCAGCTTTGATGAATGCCGCTTGGCTGAACGGTTCTGATAGTAAGACTTCCAGCGCCTCCATTGCTTCATCGGGTTCAATAGAACCGATCCCTGACGCCTCCATCCGTTTTCTGTAAGACGGGTCTGATACAACACCCAGACTGCCCCAATATCCCCAATTCATGACTTTCACTTCACAATCAAGCAAGGAAGCGATATGGCGGGCAAAGGCGTCTTGAAATGTACACCCTGCCGCATAGTTGCTTTGCCCGGCATTTTTTGTGAAAGAATTAACGGATGAGAAAAACAGCACAAAATCAAACGGTTCTTCCTTAAAAGCTTCGATCATTCGGACGCTCGTATTCACCTTAGCTGAATAAGCGTTTCTGAAAGAAGCTTCATCCATATTCGCCATACTTTTGTCGGCAAGCGTTATCGCGGAATGGATGACTCCCGTTATATTGCCGTATTGCTCTCTTACGGAACGGACGGCCGCTTTAAGCGCTGCGGCATCTTGAGCATCAGCCTGTATATAATGCGGCGCGGGGCCTGATAGCGCCAGCCTGTCTATTTTGCTCTGAATCTCCTGATCCTTCGGCCGCCTGCCGATCCATATCATCCGTGCCTTGTAACGGGTGATCATGTATTTGCTCCATGCTTCTCCGATGCCGCCCGCTCCGCCGATGACAGCATAAACGCCGCCTTCTCTGTACGACATACGCGGAGCGGAACTTGTCAGCACCCGGACTGTTTTTTGCTTGTGCCAAGCTCCGTTACGGTACGCGGCAGCATTTCCGTCCGGATCTGGAGGAAGGCGCCAGATGTTTTTCATCTCAGACGAATCACTGCCTTCTTCTGCATCAATCAGCCTGATGTCCCAGTTCGGATATTCTTTTGCCAATGAACCGATCAAACCGTGTACGCCTGCATGCTCAGGCTGCGGCAGATCACCCGGATACACGGACTGTGTCTGCCGGGTCACCGCCGTAAAGCTGATGTTTCGGTTTCCATACCCGAGTGACAGCAGCGCTTTGATGAAACGGAAACATTGAATCACCCCATTCTCCTGCTCATCAAGCATTTCCTGACTGACGGATGCGGGTGCGAAACGATCCGGCGCAATCCATAAGAAATGGCGGATATCCTGATACCCGGCTGTCAATTCACGTAATGTTTGCTCGCTTGAATGATCCGGCGTCTCCGCCAGATGGGCGCGGGGCCACATTTTTGCCGCAGCCTTTATGGTATTTCCCGGCTTTCCGATGATCAGCAATTGTTCCTCAACCGCTCGATTTTCTTCCAGAGAAAAGAAAGTTTTGTCCCAAACAGGGGCAAGCATCGCCGTCTGAACTTCCTGCCGTTTGCTTTCGGTTTGGTTTGTCTGCTGGACAGCCCGGCAGGAGAAGCCTGTTAATCTCATACAAACAGCGCCGTTTTCATCACATAAATCAATATCCAGCGTCAGCGCTCCGTTATCTGACCGATCGCTCTGTTTGCGGACAAGCGCCCACATCGTTTTCTGAGTCGGCTGAAATATTTCTGCCTGCCGCAGGGAAAACGGCAGCATCGGAGTGTCTCCGGCAGTATCTGAACCGGCACCCAGTGACGCCTGAAACGCGGCATCTAAAAGACTCGGATGGATGACAAACTGATCGGCGGTACTGTCTGCCGATTCCGGCAGCGACAGCCGGGCTGCAGCTCCCCTCTCTCCGATCATCAGCTGATCAATTCCTTGATGGCTCGGCCCGTATATCATACCCGCATGCCGGAAAGCCTGATAAACCTCATCAGACGTCATAACCGATTGGCTGCAGCCGGACAGCCAGCCCTCTAAGTGAACTGACGGAACCGCTGCTATCTCTCCTGATACCGCGGTGCCTTTACTGTATATAATCCGTTCTCCCCCGGGTTCTTCCGATAGGCTGTAAATCGTAAATTCAATGTCTTCATTTCCCTTAAGGATAAGGCTGATATGGACTTCTACATCCGTCCCCTTATGAACGACAGGCCTCATCCATATGAGATCTTTCAAATACATTCCTTTACGTCCGTCCGGCACAGCGTATGCGGCACGCTCAACGGCCGCCCTGGCCATTTCGATCACGGCGGCTCCCGGGAGCACCTTCTCCCCATTGACTGTGTGGTCAGTGAAAAAGAATTCCCGTCCGGTAAAAACGGATGTGAATTTCAGCTCCCACAGATCGGATGTGTTTTCATGAAGCAGCGGATGGATCACCGTTTTGCCGCCATCCCTTTTTGAAACCGCCTCTGCTTCATCTTGAATCCAGCATCTGACCTTTGCAAACGGATAGGCGGGAAGACTGATTCTCCGGGGTTTTTGTCCCGAATATAACAAGTTCCAGTCCACATCGACTCCCTGCACCCACATGTTCAGCAAATGACCGTACTTTCTCTTTTTCAGCCATTTAACCATGGCTTCCTGCAAATCTTCATCAGATTCAAACACAGCCACTGTCTCATGATTTCGCTTCGCCCGCCCCCTGTAAAGATGCGGTGCGTTTTCATTTTCCAAGTACGATCTGAGCTTGTCCTCCAGCTCCTTAAGAGAGTCCGCAATGAAAGCCAGCCGCTCATCCATCGCTTCCCGCCCCGCTTGTAAAGTGTATGCGACATCAAATAAGTCCGGCTTATCCGTATGCTTCTTTTGAAGAAAAGCAAGAAGGCGCTCCGCGTATTCTGTCAGACGCTCCCCATTTTTCGCAGACAGCAGAATGACAGCCGGCTCTTGGCTGCTGATTGCTTGTTTGACAGGAGCCTCATATTCTTCAATAATGATATGCGCGTTAGAACCGCCCGCACCAAAGCTGCTGATCCCCGCCCTGAGCGGCTGTTCTGCTCCGTCTGCGGCAATCCGTTTCCAATCTGTTAATTCCCGGCAGACGGAAAACGGTCCTTCGTCAAATTGGATATTCGGATTTAAAACATCTGCATGCAAAGATGGGGCGATTTGTTTGTGCTTCATCTGCAGCAGCACTTTTGTGACAGCGGCGATGCCTGCTGCCGATTCCCCATGTCCGATATTTGATTTGACAGACCCGATGAGACATGTTTCAGGAACATCACCGAATGCATCGGTTAAAGCCCGGATTTCAATCGGATCGCCTAATTTCGTCCCTGTCCCGTGCGCTTCCACATAGCTGATCTGGCCCGGAGAAACCCCCGCCTCCTGTAAAGCTTGAGAAATGACTTCGCTTTGCGCCTTGGGGTTCGGTACGGTGTAACCGCTCGCTCTTCCGCCGTGATTAATGGCAGCTCCCTTAATGACGCCGTAAATCCGATCTCCGTCTTGTACGGCGTCTTCTAAACGTTTAAGAAGCAGCACCCCGACCCCTTCTGCCGGAATATAGCCGTCACCCCCGGCGCCGAAACTCCCGCAGTGTCCTTTAGATGAGATGAACTGCCCCTGGCTCAGCATGAAGTACTTGTTAGGATGAACGGTGAGATTCACTCCGCCGGCAAGCGCCGCGCGAATCCGATGATCCCGCAGATCCCGGCACGCCATGTACAATGAAGTCAGCGAACCCGAACACATCGTATCGACCGAAATGCTCGGCCCTTGAAAATCACAAAAATAGGAGACACGGTTAGCAATGGATGAAATCCCACCGGGGAGCCCGATATGCCGTCCTTTCACTCCCGCTTCAGCGGCGAATAGCGGGTATTCCTGATACATGACACCGGCATACACACCTACCTGACGGCCCAGTTCAGGTGATGTCCTCGTATATCCCGCATCCTCCATGGCCATCCACGCATGCATTAAAAACAGCCGTTCCTGAGGATCAAGGTGTTCCGCTTCACGGGGGGAAATCTTAAAGAACTCAGGATCAAAATCGGCGATCCCGTCAATGAATCCGCCCCATTTGCTGTAGATCGCTCCCGGCGCCGTCCGGTCCTCGGAAAAGTAATGTTCCCATTTCCAGCGGTCTTTCGGAATTTCGGTAATACAATCCTTTCCTTGTTTGAGATTTTCCCAAAACGCATTGATATCATCGGCCTGCGGATACTTGCCGGAAATCCCGACAATGGCAATATCCAGCGGTTTTCCTTTCGTTTTCTGACGGCTTTGATTCCCGGACGGGGCAAAAGACGCATTTTCAAGCCGATTTGGCTGAAGCACTTCTTTCACAGACGCGTTTTTCAATTCCGCCAGCTGTTCCCCGGTATGACTGAGGACTGCGGCATCAAATGAGAGAAACCCGTCTTTTTTATGTTTGATTGTATTCACCACATAGGCGGTATCAGACATGACAGGTCCGTAAAGCGTCAGCCTCTCAATCATGAGCGGGACGTGAATCCGCTTTTTCAGCTGCAATTCTTCTTCACCGAGCGACATATAACAAGAATTCAATATAAGCGGGTCAAATGCAAAGTGACGCAGATCGCCTTTTTCTTTTTTTCCTGATAAGTCCAGCTGCAATAAAAAGGAGCTCTCACTCATTTTGTATCCCGCCGTTACCGTTTTCAGCATCGGGCCTATCGTGAAGTCGGCAACCGAATCGTACAGACGGGAAATAACATCCGGCGCCACCTTTTGTGCATGCGCCTTCATTTGTTCAACGTCATACGATTTTTTTACGGGTGCCTCTGTATATCTGCTTATTTCTCCTTCGGCACACGTCTTCCGGCTTTCTTTACCGGAGACAGTGCAGCTTGCGGTAAAGCGTTCGGCACTCTTTTCTGCCGCAAATGAAATGTCAATCTGTGCGGCCTCTCCCGGCTCCAGCGTGACGGGCCCGCCCGTAAAGCGGATATCTTTCAGCTCGGCGGGATACGTGCCGGAATGAGACGCTCCGGATGCTTCAAGCACCAGACACGGATACACTACACCCATCAGTGCCGGTTTGCCGAAAACCAGATGATCCTGAAGGAATGCTTCATGTTCATAGAAAGTAAATGTCTGACTGACTGATTGCGTTTCAGAGACCGGTGCTGCATCCGCGACAAGGCCGGAAGATTCTTCTGTTCCTTTTGTTTTTATGTCTTCAAGCAGTTCGGATATGCTGCTGCACTCAAATAAAAGAGTCGGATTCAGCCGCAGATCAAACGCCCCTTCGATGTCTTTAATAATGGCCAGAAGCTGTGACGATTCAAGGCCTAATTCAAAAAATACGGTGTGCGCATCATTTCTTGTGACAGGACGGCCTACGTATGTTGAAAAAATGCGGTATAAGGTTTCCTCCATCTGCTGAACGCCTGGTATCAGCTGCCGGTCTGTCCGCACCTTTTTGGCTGTCAGGCCGAGCAGTGAAGCAATATGCGCACCGCTGGGGTTGTAAAAGTCAATATCCATTTTCACCATTTCAGAAGGCGTGCCGAATTTTTTCGAAATCACCGCGTAACAGCGCTCCGTAACGGTTTCAGCGGCAATAAACGAATCATAATAAATCGGTAAAAACAAACCGGCGCCTGCAGCTGTCTGCAATACGCCGGAGGCCATGGCGGCACCGTCCATCAGCGCGGGATGAAAGAGAGCGCCGGGGAGATTTTCCTGGCATGAATCAGACTGCCGAATATCAAGGAAACATTCCTCTTCATTTGCATAGATCTCTCCCTCCGGCTTCATCAGCCCGTCATGCGACAGTCCGCGGCTTCTCGCGTCTTCGTAAACCGTATGCAAGGAGACTGATGGAAGCGCAACTTGTTTTTTCTCTTCCGCGTCAAGGCGCTTATCTGATGAGAAAACCCCTTCATGCACCTCCGCTGATAAGAAAACCGTCCCGGAATCCGCCCCGCAAATCGAGGCAGTCCAGAACTCCTTTTCTTTACTGAATATGACACTCACATCAAGCCGCTCTGACCGTTTCACTGATAAAGGATGATAAATGGTCACCCGTTTCAGACAGATGGAACGGAATGAAAGATCAAGGCTTTGCTTTGCCAGCTGATACAGCATATCAATATAGGCCAGACCGGGCATGACAGATTCTCCGTGAACAAGATGGTGTTTCATAATGGGATGTTCTGCCGTCAGGCGCAGATTCACTGTTTTTTTCATGGTTAGTCCCCTTTTAAAAACGTCACGTTGTCACCTGCCAAAACGAGTCTGCAGGTGCAGTGCTTGTCTCTGCTTTTTTCTCATATTTCTTTAAAAGATCCGCAATGTCTGTTTTTTCATTACTTGTTTTTTCCGCTTCATTCTCCGTGCTGTTCCAGCCGCCCAAAAGCGGGTAGTGTTTTTTTCTGAATTCCGGCGGCTGAGGCGCCCGGTGATGTTCCCGCTGCCTTTCACCTCTGTATTCTTCAACGAGGATATGAGCATTTGTCCCGCCGTCAGGAAATGAACTCTGAGCTGCGACGCGGGGTTTCTTCTCTGAATGCCAATCAACGGGTTCACGATTAAAATGAATACGCGACGCTTCAAAGTCATAATGTTCAAATGGCTCACGCGCTGATAAGAAAGGCGGAATCCGCTTATGATAGACGCTCAGCACACATCGGATGAAGCCCGCAAGACCTGAAGACAGAAGCAAATGCCCCACATTCGGTTTCACCGATCCGATCCGGCAGGGCAGAAGCGTTTTCCGGTTCAGCTGATAGACATCTGAGAGCGCCTTGATTTCCACCGAATCAACGATTGGGGAACCGCCTCCGTTCACTTCTATATATCCAATGTCTTCGGGCGACTTTTCCGCCATGTCAAGCGCAGTTTGAATGGCGTCTCTCTGCGCTCTTATATTCGGTGAACCGGGACCGAGCGTCCGGCCGTCATTGTTTACCGAGACGGCTTTTATGACGCCGTAAATACGGTCTCCGTCCCGCACCGCATCGCTCAATCGTTTAATAAAAACCGCCCCCGCTCCTTCTCCGAGCACTTCTCCCGCTGATTCACGGTCGAATATATGAAACACGCCGTTCTCATTTAAAATATGGCGTGCTCCGAATAACCGGTGCGCGGACGGAGATAAGAGCAGACTCACCGAACCGACTAAGGCCGCGTCAATCCTTCCGGCCAAAAGGGCGTCTTTTGCAAAGGACAGCCCGATCAGCCCTGAGGAACATGCTGTATCCACGACAAGGCTCGGCCCTGTGACATTCAAAAATCGTGAAATGTTGGCCGCTAAATAGTTTTGCCCCGCCCCCAAAATCGGGTTAGGCGCCTGCAGGATATGTTCCATACCGGCTGAAGGCTGCGCCCTGCCGCCGATGTACACGCCGACTTTCCGGCCCGATAAATCCTTTTGGCCGTACCCGGCATCATAAACGGAATGAACCGCTTCTTCTAATATGATCCGCGCCTGCGGGTCCATAATTGCCGCGTCTTTTTCAGAGATGCCGAAAAATCCCGCATCAAACATGTCGATATCATCAATCCACCCCGCATAATCCTTTGCATTTGCTGTTGCAAGCCAGCGCGATGCGGGGACAGGCCGAATGGCGGTGTTTCCTTTCATCAGCAGCTCCCAAAAAGCATCCGTTCCGCCCGCCCCCGGAAAACGGCAGGACATGCCGACGACGGCAATATCGTCTTTGGTATCCGCTTTCGGCTTCGTGGATGTTCTCTCTTCAGCGGCGGCGGTTAAATCAGGCTCTACGTCCCTGTCTTGAACGAAACCATTTTCTTTTGTCACAAAATCGGCTCCATGATGCGCTGCGAAATAGTCAACCATTTCTGTAATCGTTTGATATTGAAGCATTAAGGACGGTGTTAACTTTATGCTGATCCGTTTTTGCAATGATTGAACCAATTCCGCAAAGAGTATTGAGTCAATCCCGTATTCATCAAACGGCATATCATCTTTTATCTGCTCATCCGTCATTTTCAGTTCTTCGCTGAAAACGATGCGCACCCATTGGCGAATCATATCCTTCACCTTTTGGTCACCGGCAGTGCTTTTTTTCACGGGAGCTTCAGATTTCTTCACCTTCAGAAGATCACCAAAATCAGCCTCACTGTCTTCGGGAACACAAGGAATTCCGCAGCTTTGTCCGTTTAAGATGATGTAATCTAAAAACTTCAGTCCGTCTTCGGCAGACAGCCTGGAAAGTCCTGATTTTTGATAAGCAGGTGTTTCCGGCAGGCCTTCAGCCATGCCGGTTTCTTTCCAGACGGGCCATTGAACGGCTTTAACAAACACGTTTCCTTTACCTGCTTGATGATTTGCAAAAGAGTCCATAAATGAATTAGCCATCGCGTAGTCACTTTGCCCCGCAGCAAGCGAAGGGATCAGGCCCGAAACGGATGAGAACAAAATAAAAAACGACAGCGGCTCATTCTGAACAGCTTCATAGAGACCGCGAAGCCCTGTTACTTTCGGCTTGCAAACGCTTTCTATTTCAGTTTCAGTTTTGTTATAAAAAGCGGGGTGTTCTCCCATTGCGCCCGCGCAATGAAAAACGCCGGTAATCGGCCCCATCGTGCCGCGGATGCTGTCCGTCATTTTCCGGATCCCCTTTTGATCCGTAAGAGAAACGCTGTAATAACGGATCTCCGCGCCCCGCTCGGCTAACCTCTGCATCCGCTCGGCTTTTTCCGGGAGAATGCCGTCCTTTTTCATGTCTGCCCACTCTGAGGAATCGGGAAGCGGCTCCCGCCCCATGATGACCAGTTTCCTGCAGCCGCGTGAAACGGCATGCTCCGCCGCAATTGCGCCGATCCCGCGCGATCCGCCCGTTATTAACAGCACATCATCAGACGAATAGGAAAGCTCAGGCGCCGCCGAAACATTCATACCCTGCTTCAGAAACGGCACATAACGGCGATTCAGCCTGTAGCAGCATTCACTGACGCTTTTGGCCCGCGGCTGTAAAAATTCAGTCTCAATCTGTCTGCTTAATTCTTCTGTATGCTCAATCTCACAATCGCTATCTATCGTAAAAGAATGAATGTTGGCATACTCAGCGCCCAGCATCCGGTACAGCCCCGCCGTTTTCGCCCCTTGCATCAGAGGTTTACTTTCCTTGAAAGGCTGGAGGCGGTGTGTCACTTGGCTGAACACAGCGCCGCTATGACGGAGTGATTCCAGAGCCTGCTGTAAAAAGGCAAGCTTTCCGTGTTCTATCTCTTCCTGCCGTTCATATTCCGCGTCATATGCGGTTATGTCGACGACCCCGAGTATCTGTTTGTTTTGAAGAGACTCCCGCACTCTGCCGTAAAGGTTTCGCCCCGATGCGGCGGCGTAATAATCAGCGCCGTCTTTTGCCTGATGGATGAAGCAGATCGTTTCAATATGGCCGTTTCCTTTAAAAAGAGCATCGGCCAATCGGCTCGTCTTATCAGTTGCAAGTATCATTACTGTTCCTGATAATGCTTCAGACTCCGCCGGATCTTGCTGCTTCCAGTCTTTTTGAAGAATGATCTTTTGGTTTTCCGCCGCCGGTTCGTCTGTCTGTTTCCGGATATCCGCAGGCACAGGCACCCAATACCGCTCCTTCGCGAACGGATATACAGGAAGGCTGACCCGTTTCGGCTTCTCTCCTTCGTATAACAGGCTCCAGTCAACGGCGGCTCCTTTTGCCCACTCAGTGAGCAATCTGGAATATTGCTTGTTTTTCAACAGCTCGGCCATTCCACTTGATGAAATATCATCTTGAGCACGTCCGCGGAAACATCCTTCAATTTCTGTTTTCCGTTCAAGCACATCCTTCAGTTTCGCTTGCAGGACGCAAACGGATGTAACGATCAATGCCAGCCGTTCAGGCATCGCTTCTCTGCCAGCTTGAAGCGTGTAGGCCAGGTCTTTAAGGTTGACTTCTTTTTCCCGTAAAAAGCGGTCATACCGTTTGACATATTCTAATAGGCGTTCTTCATTTTTTGCCGAAAGCAGAAACAGAACCGGCTCGTCTTCCCGTATATTTACCGATTTCTTTTCAGCCTGCGGCGGCAGATATTCTTCTATGACAAAATGGGCATTGCTCCCGCTGGCGCCAAAAGAACTTAAACCCGCTCTTCTCGGCTGGTCAGGATGTGACGGCCGTTCCCATTCTTCCAGCCGGTCCGCCACATAAAACGGCGTGTCCGGAAACGGAATATGGGGATTCAGCGTGTCCGCGTGCAATGACGGAAAGATTTCTCCATGCTTCAGCTGCAAAAGCACCTTTGTTAATCCGGCGATCCCGGCTGCTCCTTCTAAATGGCCGATATTTGATTTGGCAGAGCCGATGGCGCAAAACCGCTTCTTGTTTGTCCATTTGCGGAAAGCGCGGCTCAGCCCTTCAATTTCAATCGGATCACCCAGAGACGTGCCTGTTCCGTGGGCTTCAATATAGCTCAGTGTCTCCGGATCAATGCCGGCACTCTGAAAAGAATCTGTAATGACTTCCGCCTGTGATGCCGGATCAGGCACGGTCAAACCGGATGTTTTTCCGACATGGTTTAAAGCGGAGCCTTTTATGACGCCATATATCGGACAGCCCATTCTTTCCGCTTCTTGAACGGTTGTCAGTAACACCGCGCCGACACCTTCTCCCGGCACATAACCGTCACCGCCGTCGGCGAAGCTTTTGCAGACGCCTTCTGAAGACAGAAATCCGGCATTCGCCAAAAACGCATATTTATGCGGGTGTGTGACCGCATTCACACCGCCGGCAAGGGCGAATTCGCACTCCCCTCTTTTAATGCTTTCACATGCCAAATGTATGGATGTGAGCGAAGAAGAGCACATCGTATCAACAGCCATTGACGGTCCCGTAAAGTTCAGGCAGTGAGACACGATATTCGGAACAGAGGCAGGCGTCACGCCCATAGACAGCGGTGTGCCCCGCTGTGTGATTTCAGCCCCGAACAGCTCATAATGGCTCCAAAACACACCTGCGAATACCCCGACGCGTTTTCTCTTTTGCGAAGATGGCCCGCGCGCCGTTCTGTCCTGATAAAAACCGGCATCTTCACAAGCTTCCCAAGCCGTCTCTAAAAACAGCCGTGCTTGCGGGTCCATCATTTCAGCCTGGCGCGGAGTCAGATTGAAAAACAGCGGATCAAAGCTGTCTATGCGATCTAAAAATCCTCCGTAACGGTAGAACTGATCTGCTTCATATGAGAAAGGATAACCTTTCCATCTGTCTTTCGGCATTGTTGTGATGCAATCTTTCCCTGAGCGCAGATTTTGGTAAAATTCATCAATGCTTCCCGCCTGCGGGTATCTTCCCGCCAATCCGATTACCGCAATATCGTGCTCTTCTGTATGTCTCTCTTGTTTTTGGCTCCTTCTCTTTACAGCTGCATGGGATAATGAAGAGCGGTTCTTGTCTGCCATCGGAACCAATCGGGCCATGCTTTCAGTTACAGCCGGCTCCTTCCCGTATAAAATAACAGATTGCAGCTTGCCGAGACGCAGCATATATTCAAGTGAAGCCATCCCTTCCCCGGCCGGAAGCGGGCTGGTGCCCGTTGCATCATTCATGATCTCTTTCATCAAGCTGTCAACCTGCATGCCGCCATCTTCCCAAAGCGGCCAGTTGATCGTCA
This sequence comes from Bacillus sp. FSL K6-2865, assembly GCF_040311405.1. Lineage (NCBI taxonomy): Bacteria > Bacillati > Bacillota > Bacilli > Caryophanales > Bacillaceae > Bacillus > Bacillus sp. FSL K6-2865. Next base: position 2,486,733 of record NZ_CP152036.1, read on the forward strand.
TAGAAGCCCCGGTCCGTTCGCCTTTTTCCGCTCTGCAATCGCGATATTTCATATATTCATCCATAAAAGCGTTCGCTGCGGCATAATCTGTCTGGCCGGCATTTCCGGCCAACGCCGAGAATGAGGAAAAAACGGCGAAAAATTCAAGCGGTTCATTCCGTGAAGCTTCGTCCGCATGAATCAGGCCGCTGATTTTCGGCAGGAACACCCGCTTCAAGTCAGAACTGTCTTTTTGGATGATAAATTGATCTTTTAAAACACCGGCGCAATGAAAAATGCCCGTCAGCCGGCCAAAAGTTTCTGTAATCTGAGCAAATGCCCGCTCTGTTTCGGCTTTGCTGCCGATGTCCGCTTGAACGTAAAGAACTTCTGCGCCCAATGCTTTCAGTCCGCTGATCTTCTCAGACTGTTCCGGCGAACGGCCGATGAGTGCGAGCTTCACCTTTTCTTTTTCTGCAAGGTGACGGGCAAGCAGAAATCCAAGACCGCCGAGACCTCCTGTAATGACATATACGCCGTTTTGTTTCCAAGGAGACTGTGTCTGCCCGTCCAGTTTCTCAATACGTTCGAACAATCTGATCTGCCGCATATTGTCTTTATACCGAATATCTGTGCAGCCTGCATGAGAGCAGTCTGCTTCTGTTCTTATCATTGCCGCCGTATCACTTGGCAATCTCTCATTCTTGTCACAGAAGGTGATCACCTGAGTGCGAAGAGCCGGATTTTCCAGATGTGCCGTTTTCAGCATAGCCCCGAGAGCGGAAGACAATGCCGCTCCATTCTCAACGGCGCATACAAGCTGAATCAATGTATGTTCTTTCGGATGGTCTGTCAGTTCCCGTTTGAGCATACGAAATATGCGCTCAGCATCTGCTCCAAACTGCTCATCTGCAACCTCATGCTCCCTTTTCAGTTCTATCACTTCCGCTTCCGGGCAATATGTGCCGAGTTCACCGGTGAGACGGGGTCCTGCATCGGCAGCGATAATGAGATGACGGGTGTGTTTTTGCCCGTTCTGCACCGCCGTTTCCAGCGGATGATCTTTCCAGGCGGGTTCAAAAAACAGAACCTCATCAGCAATGTCAACGTCTGATGTATGCCGTTCTTCGGCCGAATCTTTCAGCACACAGCCCGCTTCATTGATAAGGTAATCCGCAAGGCGGCGGACAGATGAATATTCAAAAAGCAGTGTCGGATAAAACTGCTGCTGAAAAGTCTGCTCTAATATCTTTACAAGCTTGAGCAAATGCGCCGAGTCAAGCCCCATATCATAAAAGCCTTTCCGCACATCAATATCCTGTGCCGGAAGATTGACCAACCTGGCGATTTCCGACTTTATGTAAGTCACCATGTTTTGTTCCGGCGTTTGCTGTTCAGACACGTCTTCTGCGGCCACAGAATTTTCCGACTCACCACGGCCGCTTCTGTTCTGCTGAGGCGGCTTCTCTTTGTCTATCAGATGGGTAATCATATTCGCTTGTCTGACCCTTTTTACTGTCAGTTTCTCACATTCGGCCAATACGTTCCCTGCCCTGTCGTAAATCGTGAAGTCGGCCGAATAAACATCAGGTTCGCTATCTGATGCGCCGCTTTCAGTGCGGCTGTTTTTCGCAGAATAAGTGTAAATCGTTTTCGGAAACGGCTGATACATGCAAAAACGATTGATCATAAAAGGAATATAAGGTGTGTCATTCTGCTTTTGGGCCGACAATGCAAAGGAAGAGCCGGCAAGGGTGGACGCATCTAAAAAAGCCGGATGCGCCTTAAATTTCTCCCGGAATCCTTCAGCCAAATCACTTAGAGTGAGCTCCATTAATTCTTCTTTATCCTGAAGCTGATAAACGGCCCCTTCATTTTTCATAAACTCGCCATGCTCAATATGGCTTCTTCTTGCAATTCCGTAAATGTCATGCATGTCCCATTTTCGGCTTGCGTTTTTCATGAACGCTTCAATATTCAGTTCTTTTGCCCGCGGCGTGTCTTCTTGCAAATAAAGCTGGCATTCCATATTCTCATCCCGGTTTCCGCCAAGCGGTGTGCCGTTTTTTGCTTTTTCGCTAGTAATCTCAACTTTCCAGCTGTTACGCGCCGGCGTAAAGGTCACATACAGGTGTTTATCAAACTCTTCAGATGTTACAACAGGCTGCTTAAAAATAATCTGTCTTAATTCTATAGGCCTTTCACCGAGATACCCGGCGGCGAGCCGATACAGCATATCTATTAAAGTCACGCCCGGGAGGACGCGGATTTGATGAACGCGATGATCCCGGACGATATAATTCGTATGGCTGATTTTCTGCAGGAACGTTTTGACTTGATCGGTGGCAACTGCCAATCTATCACACCTCGCTTATTTCAAACATTGCTTCTGTGCCCGCCTCATTTTCTTCCGCTTCGGACAACTGTGCTTTTTCAGGCCAATACCGTTGTTTTCGGTATACTGTCTGGCCGCCTTTCGGTTCCATGGCCGCTTTTCGCTCTTTCGGAATTCCTTCGTTGCTGACAATGATATGGGCGTTATTCCCGCCCAAACCGAACGCGCTGACCCCGGCCCTGAGTATCTCTTTTTTTCCGTTCCACCGCTTCAGCTCAAGCACAGGATAAAGCGGAGAATCTTTAAATTGGAAGCGGGGGTTCGGTTTATGGCAATGCAAAGTCGGCGGCAGTTCTTCATTGGCAATCGCCAGCAAAACTTTGATGATTCCCGCCGCGCCCGCCGCACTCAGCAAGTGGCCGATATTGCTTTTGACGCTTCCTACACCGCAAAATTGTTTTTCATCGGAATAAGCAGACAAGACATTGGTTAATCCCTTTAATTCAATCGGGTCGCCAATCAATGTACCGGTTCCGTGCGTCTCTACGTATGTCATGGTGTCCGGCTCGATTTCCGCTGATTGAACCGCCTGCTCAATCAAGTCCTGCTGCGCCCGGGGATTCGGCGTCGTCACGCCCATTGTGCTGCCGTCATTATTAATCGCAGAGCCGTCAATAACGCCGTATATTTTATCTTCGTCTTCTATCGCTTTTTCAAGCGGCTTCAGCATCAGCACTCCGCAGCCCTCTCCGATTCCTGTTCCGTCCGCATCGGCATCGAAAGATTTTGAACGGCCATTTGGCGATAAGATTCTCGCCGCGCTCATTGTGAGAAAAGGTTTTTCATCAAGCAAAATGTCAACCCCGCCCGCAAAGGCCGCTTCCGCTTCTCCATTTTGAATAGCCTGCACGGCCAAATGAATTGCCGTAAGCGAACTGGAGCAGGCCGTATCCACGACCAGGTTGGGCCCTGTAAAGTTATAAATGTGCGCCATGTGTGCGGTAATAAAATTTTGCCCCGCGCCAATAATCGCGTCTTTTTGCAAATATTGAAATTTCTGATGGAACGCACCTGCCCTTGCACCGGCAAAAACGCCGATACGGCGGCCCCAGAGATCCTCTTTTTGATAACCGGCATCGGCCAAAGCTTCCGCGCTCACTTCGAGCCACTGCCTTTGCAGCGGGTCTATCATCGGTGCCAGCGTTTCTGAAATATTGAAATACTCCGGATCAAATTGATCAATATCGTGAATAAAACCGCCCCATTTACTGATGCTTTTTCCTTCTTGATATTCACCCGGCTGATAGTGTTCCCCGGCGTTCCATCTGTCCGGCGGAACTTCAGTGACGGCATCCGTTCCGCTGCGGAGATTCTTCCAAAATTCTCTTATATCCCCCGCTTTCGGAAAATGGCAGGCCATGCCGATGATCGCAACCTTTCCCCGTTTCCCGGGGTTATCTGCCGTTTTTTTGCTCCGTTTCAGCGTCTTCTGCAAAGGGACCTTCTCCGCGGGAACTGCTGCATCTGCCGAAAAAGCTTCCGGACAATGTGCGGCTAAATAATCCGCGAGCTGTTCTATGGTAGGGTGTTCCAGAAGGACAGTCGGATCAATTGAAACGGACGGCAGTTTTTGATCGATCTTTGTCAGCACTTGCGCCAGAAAGATAGAATCCATTCCGTATTCCTGAAAAGGCACATCGATATCCATATGCGTTTCATCGATACTCAGCTCTTTTGCCAAAAGCGACCTCAGCCAAGATTGAATATCAATCCGGTTATGTTCCCGTTTTTTGGTTTCAGGGGGTTTGGAAGCTGCTTTCATTCCTTTATTGGCGGCTGGCTTGGCGTTTTCCAGCGCTTTGATGTCCCAATCATGTTTCACTTGTGCCGGCAGCACGACAGCTCCGGGTCTTTCTCTTAAAATGTAATCAAGCATCTTGAGACCTTCCGCGTCAGAGTGCCGCAGCAATCCCGTTTGCTGATACATCCCGCTTTTTGTATCCCTGCTCATGCCCGTCTCATCCCATGCCGGCCATTGTATGCTAATGATACCGCTCTCATTGTTTTCTGCAAAATAGTCCATGTAAGAATTAGCCATCGCATAATCGCTCTGACCCGTCGCAAGAATCGGGACGGCTGCCGAGACAGATGAAAACAGGACGAAAAATGCCGGCGCACCATCCTTTACACTCTCATACAGACTGTGAAGGCCGTCTGCTTTCGGGGCGAGCACCCGCGCAATACTGTCTTTGGATTTGCGGATAAAAGCAGGGTTTTCACGGTCCGCAATTCCCGCGCAATGCAGAATGCCTCCGACAGGTCCGAGCGTTGAGGTTACCTCTTTTATAAGCCGTCCGACGGCCTGCTTATCCGTCAGATCAACTGCTGAGACGCACACTTTTACGCCTTGTGATTCCAGCTGCCGGATAAGCTGTATTTTTTCCGAAACGACAGGGTCTGTTTGCTCAAGATCCCACTCGGTTTTCGGCGGCAGCTCCTTTCTGCCTGTCAGAAGCAGTTTCTTCACACCGTATGCGGAAACGAAATGCTTGGCGCATAAAGCGCCGAGTCCGCGCGTTCCTCCGGTTATCACCAGGACGGCGTCTTTTGGAAACGCAGTCCGGTCTGTTTGCACGGCTTCTGGTTCAATCTGATCAGTCTGCCGAAGAACATAGCTGAAGCGCATGCCGTCCCTATAGCAAACAGCAGACTCCGTTAAGTCTGATTGAATTTCTTGTTTAATAAAAGCGGCTGTCTGCTCCAGCGGCCCTTCAGGATCAATATCGGCGTGACAGGTGAGAATATGGCTGTATTCATGCCGCAGCATGCGATAAAGCCCCGCTTTTTCAATACCATGCATAACGGCAGCCTTATTTTTGAAGGCTTCAAGCCCTTTTGTAAGATAAAGCATTTTCATGTTTTCTTGTCCGCGGCCGTATTCAATCAACTGCTGCAACGATGCCACCCAGCTGATGTCCTGCCGCTTTTGTCGGGAGCCGCAGCCGGTGAAGTCAATAAACCCGGAATAGATGGCCGCGTTCGGACCCTGTAAGAAAGAGATGAGCTGATTTTCCTGCACAATGTCAGCATCATTCAGCTGTTTTTTCACCTCGGCGGCAAGGTCTTTTGTATCTTCAGAGACGATGAGCGCTATTTTGTTGTTGAACGGCTCGGATGAAGACACTGCCTCGCAAGGCTCCCATGTTTTCTGCAATAATACTGTTTTTTGATTCGAAAGCGGCAGCTGCTCCCGTTTCGGCACCCAATAGCGGTCGGCTCTGAACGGATAGGAGGGCAGGCTGATGCGGCGCGGCTTACTGTCCGTATACAGCTGCTCCCAATCCGTGTCAAATCCGTTTGCCCAGAGCCGCAGCACTTTCCTGTATTTCTTTTTCTCAAGCCAGGCGCTGACGAGGTCAGCAGCGTCTTTATCGTCTGAGAACATGGAGATCGTGTTATTCTCGCGTTTTTTACGGCCGCTGATGATATCTTCGCTGTTTTTTCCCATCAGAAACGCGTTCAGTTTTTCAGTCAGTTCCTCTGCGGAGCCTGCAATGATTCCCAGCCTCGCTTCCATCGCATCCCGTCCGGTCTGCAGTGTGTATGCGGCATCTGCAAAATCGATATGGCGGGATGATCCGTTTTTGATAAAGTCGCGAAGGAGACGCGCTCTTTCTTTCAGCCGTTCTTCATTTTTAGCCGACAAAACAAAAAGAGATGACGCTTTCTCACGGGTTTCCTGCTGTTCCGTCTCACTTCTGCCCATGTATTCTTCAATAACGATATGCGCATTGACACCTCCGAAACCGAATGAGCTTACACCCGCCCGGCGGGGCAGGACCCGGCCGTTTTCATCACGCAGCGCTTCCCACTCCTTTGTTTCTGTCACAATGTAAAACGGGCTGTCCTTCAATTTGATATGGGGATTGATGTTCTCGCAATGCAGACTTTTGGCGAGCGTCCGATGTTTCAGCTGCATCAATACTTTGATAACGCCCGCAATACCTGCTGCGAGCTCCAAATGTCCGATATTTGTCTTCACTGAGCCTATCCCGCAATATCCGCCCGGCGCCCCGTCTGTTTGGAAAGCTTTTTTCAATGCATTGATCTCAATCGGATCTCCGAGTGCCGTTCCGGTTCCGTGCGCTTCTATATAAGTGATCGTTGAAGGGTGAATACCGGCTTTTTGATAAGCGCTTTTCAGCACATCCGTCTGAGCCTGCGGATTCGGCGCGGTAAGTGACGCTGAGCGTCCGCCGTGATTTTCCGCTGTACCGCGGATGAGGCCGTAGATGTGATCCCTGTCATGCTCTGCCTCTGAAAGCTTTTTCAAGACAATCATGCCGGCACCCTCTCCTCTGACATAACCGTCAGCCTGATCGGAAAATGTTTTGCAGCGCCCGTCTTCACTGAGCATGCCTGCTTTTTGAAAACCGATATGCCCTTCAGGCGTGACGATCGTGTTGACGCCCCCTGCGACCGCCATATCACAATCTCCCGTTTCAATGGCTTTTACCGCGCGGTGAATGGCGACTAAAGAGCTTGAACAAGCGGTTTCTACCGGCTCGCTCGGCCCGTGGATATCAAGAAAATAACTCATCCGGTTCGGCCCGACGGACGGCACGATTCCGGTCATCGTATACCCCTCGACAGGAAGACCCGCCTTATTGATTAAAGTTTGATATCCGCTTCCCAGTGTGCCGGTGAAAATGCCGGTTTTTGTTCCGGCAATCCGTTTTGCTGAGTACCCCGCGTCTTCAATGGCTTTCCACACATACATCATTAATAGACGCTGCTGAGGATCCATCATTTCAGCTTCTTTCGGAGATATCCCGAAAAACAGCGGGTCAAACCCGGCGATTCCATCTATGAAACCGCCCCATTTAATTGACGTTTTATTTGCATCCGCTGCCGGATCGCCGTAATATTCGCGCCAATCCCAGCGATCTCGTGGAATTTCTGTGATGCAATGCTCTCCTTTTTGTAAACGTGTCCAGAATTCATCTATGTCTTTCGCTTGCGGAAAAATACCGCTGATTCCGATAATGGCTATCGGTTCGGTTTTTTCTTCTGATTTTCCTTTTACGGATACGGGCGTTTCCCGCTTGACATGAACGGCCGCCGGAGCTTCAGCTTTTCTTATTCCGGCTTTTGGAGCGGTTTTTAAACGCTCTCTTTCTAAGCCGCTGAATGCTTCTTTCCATTCAGATATCAAATGGCCGCTCAGTTTGCGCAATGTCGGAAATTCAAAGAAGATAGTCGGGCTGAGCTCAAGCTGATAAGACCGATTTAATAGATTTGTAAATTCAGTGAAAATGATCGAATCAAATCCGTATTCCGTCAGTTCGCTGTCAGCCTCGATATCTTTCATGCTTACCTTTAAAAGATCTGATACATGCCGCTTTAGTTTCTCTTGAACCTGATCTTTCAGATCTCTTGCATCTGCCACTGCCGGAGCTTTTCCGGCGGCGCTTTGTTCTTCGCCCAGATCGAAAATATGGCTGCGAATCCGTTTTTCGTCGCCTTCTGCCACCATGACCTGGTGTTCTCCGGAGGCAAAAGCGGCGTACAGCGCTTGGATGCCTGAGGCCGATCGCATGGCTTTCATTCCGGTCTGTTCATACATCAGCCGTTCGGTCTCTTTGTCCACGCGCATACCGCCTTCTTCCCAAAGCGGCCAGTTGACAGACAGGGTCTGCCCGCTCCGCTTGTTGTCCCGCACGAGACGGTTCCGGCGGGCTGCATAAACATCCATAAATGCGTTGGCTGCCGCATAACCGGCCTGCCCCGGATTTCCCATGCCTCCCGCCAAGGAAGAAAACAGAATGAAAAAGTCCAGCCGCGCATCTTTCGCTGCTTCATCAAGATTGATAAGCCCTTTCACTTTCGGCGCCATGACGGTCTTCCGTTCGTTTTCTGTCTGGTTCAGAATGTAATTGTCAGCGATTACGCCGGCGCCGTGAATGATCCCGTCGAGTGTTCCGTGCTCCTCCTGTATGCCGCGGACGAGGGCGATGACCGCCGCCCTGTCTGTCACGTCAACCGGTTGATACAATACGCGGGCACCCGACGCTTCCAAGCGCCGTAAGCGGGCGGAGCGGTCTTCATCAAGCGCTTCCGCCCTTCCCGTTAATACGAGGACGGCGTTTTTGACGCGGGAGGCTATTTCTTCAGCGAAAATCAGTCCGATGCCGCCCGCTCCCCCTGTGAGGAGGTAGACCCCTTCGTCTTTCCACGGAACGGCGCCCTTTTGAGGCGCCGGCAGAGGACGCAAGTTTCTGACGAGACGTTTGCCGTCTTCATAACGGATTTCCGCTTGTTCAGGATGCGCCCGGTTTTCTTTCAGCTTGGCAAGAAGCGCCGAGGCTGACTCGTCCGGATCGGCTTGGATGACTTGGCCGTACAGCTTCGGATGTTCAAGGTGAGCCGTTTTCAGAAAAGCGGCCAGCCCCGCCAATACATTGTCTTCCCCCCTGTCGGGGACAAGAAGCTGGATCAGCGTTTTTTTCTTCTGTTTTTCTTTGATAAGACGCGTGACGATCGCTGACAGCTCCGCCGCGCAGGCGTCATAACGGTCTTCAATCGTACCTTCGCCGTCAGCCGCACATACGGCGCCGCTTATGTCCTCAGCGTTCATTCCGCCATACAGCGTCACGTATCTGAAAGACTCTTCTTGTCCGCCGCCTTCATCCGGCGGTGATTCCTGCCACTTTGGCTGAAGCAAGAGCGGTTTTTCCTCCGTTTCCTCTTCCAGAAAACGGGCGGTGAGCCCCGTCAATCGGACACATACCGCGCCGTTTTCATCACACAGCTCAATATGATAGGCGCCGGCCGCTGAGGAAAGCACCGCCCACATCGTCTCCCGGCACGCAGAAAACACCTGCATATCCTGGAGGGCAAACGGCAGAAACGGCCGTCCGGACGCGGAACCGTCTGAGAGCACGAGACCGATAGAAGCCTGAAGGGCGGCGTCCAGCATGCTCGGATGCAGGATGAACGGATCCTTTTCCTCGCGGGCGGACGGCGGAAGAGTGAGCTTTGCGAGCACTTCTCCGCTTCCGGCATAGACGGCGTCAAGCGCCTGATGCGACGGTCCGTAGGTGATGCCGAGGCTGTCGAACGCTTCATAGCACTCAGCCTTTGACAAGTGACGGCCGCCGCAGCGCGCCTGAACCGCTTCCACATCGAGTACCGGAGCACGCTCCGTCTCTTCGAGCACGGCCTTTCCCTGGAAAAAGACAAGCGGCTCTTCTCCTTCGGCATACGCTTCAAAAGCGATGTCTCCGTTTTCTTCCGGCTGAAGCTTTACATGAAGCGTCACTCCTTCAGAAAGCGCCGTCACCGGACGGAGCCAAACGATCTGTTTGAGCCGGACACCCGTTTTCCCGCCGGGCAAGTCTTCGGCGGCAAGTGTAACGGCGGCCCGGGTCATTTCTAAAGCAGCCGCGCCCGGAAGCACCGGTTTTCCATTGACGATGTGATCGGCAAAAAACGGTTCGTGTCCTGAAAAAACAGAAGTAAAGCGCTGGGCGGTAAAGGTCGATGTATTCGCATGGAGCAGCGGGTGAACCTTTTCACGTTCAGCTGAATTCCGGCTTCCAATCTCTCTCTGTAGACGATCGGACGCCCAATACGTCTGCCTGGCAAATGGGTAGCCCGGCAGATTGCCGATTCGCGGCAAAGGTCCGCCATAAAGCAAGTCCCCTTCGATTTCATAACCTTGACAATAAAAATCTGCCAGCACGCATAACAGCTCCTGATATTTTCTATGGTCAGAATATGAGGCGCTGCACTTGCCGAGCACTTCTATTATGTGCTCCTGAATATGCTGACGCCCTGCAAAGTGCTGCGGTACTTTTCCCGAAAACACATAAGGATGATGTTCATTAAGCTTTGCCTGCTTCCATACATACACTGCGTCATCAGCATCTTGCACCACGATGGCGGCGCGATGGTTAAAGTGATGCCTTCCTTTTAACAACGTATAGCTGAGCTGGGCCAGATCATTTTCTTTCAGTCCGCCATTTTCCGCCCAAGTGATCATATCTTCGATTTTTTCCTGAAGGGCCTCCTCTGTTTTTGCAGACAAAGTAAGTAAATATGCAGGGGCATCACGATGAGGTGAAACGCTGCGCTTATAGCTTTCCATAACGACATGGGCGTTTGTTCCGCTCATCCCGAATGCGCTGACTGCCCCCATTCGGTTTTTACCCGGCAGAGAAGGCCACGGTTTACCCGTTTTATTCACATAAAAAGGACTCTTCTCCCAGTTGATATAGCGGTTTTCCCCGCTGCAATGCAGACTGGCGGGAATCATTTCACGGGAGAACGCCTGTAAAAGACTGATCAAACTGACAATGCCTGACGCGGCAAACGTGTGGCCGATATTGGTTTTAATTGATGTGAGCGCGCAAAAAGCTTCTTCGTTTGTATAGGCAGAAAATGCGTCATAAAGCGCGTTAATTTCCACCGGATCACCGAGTTTTGTACCTGTGCCGTGTGTGACGATATATTCGATATCTTCAGGGTTGATACGGCCCCGGTCATAAACGGAAGTAAGCAGCCGGGTCTGCGCGACGCCGCTCGGAGCGGTAATTCCGTTTGTTTTCCCATCATAATTGATGCCGCTCGCCCGAATCACCCCGTAAATCGGATCACCATCTTTTTCCGCCTCTCTCAGCGGCTTCAGAACAACCGCCGCGGCCGCTTCCCCCGGAACCATGCCGTCAGCCCTTTTATCAAACGCGAAGCATTTCCCGTTTTCCGACAGCATTCCGGCTTTATCTATCGTTTCAAAAAAGTCCGGGGTATTCATGATATTCACCCCGGCCGCAACAGCTGTTGTGCACTCTTTATTCTGCAGGCTTAATACCGCCTGATGGACAGAAACGAGCCCCGAAGAACATGCTGTATTTATCGCCATCACAGGACCGGATAAATTCAAGTGATAAGCCAGCCGCGCCGCCAAAATACCGTTATGATGAGACGTGACATTGCCTTTGTCCCGTGTTAAAAGGTGATAATCTCCTTCTTCCGCCCCCACAAACATACCGATCGTCTGCTGCTTGATGTGACTGGCGCCGTAGCCGGCGTCCTCAAGGGCCCTCCACGCTTCCTGAAGAAGCAGCCGCTGTTTCGGATCCATCGTTTCAGCTTCCCTCGGCGATATTTCAAAAAATAAAGGGTCGAATTCGGCCGCCCCCGGTACAGCGCCGAGTTTCCACTTTGAACTTGTGAAGCCTTTTTTTGCGACCGGTGCGACAACGTCCTTTTCCTGAAACAGAATATCCCACAGCTCGTCCGCCGTGCGCGCCTGAGGAAATCGGCCGCTCATGCCGATAATGGCAATGGAATCAGCTGCCTGACTGCCCTCGGTTCCGGCGTTCAGCTTATTTCTTCCCCTCTGCTTCTTTCGCTTTTCCGTTCCTGCCTTTTCAAAGACAGATTGATCTGCGGATTCAGGTTTCTTTTCTTCATAGACATGCCCCATGACGGACTGGTGTTCCGTCAGAAAATAGCGGACGACCTTCTCCAGTGTAGAATGTCCGAAAAACAGGGCCGGTGTCACTTCAATTCCGTAATGGGCGGACAAAGAAGAGGCGAATTCCGCCAAACTGATAGAATCAAAGCCGAAATCAGCCAGATTGTCAGCGTCCGTCAGTCTGTTCTTGTCTATTTTCAAAAGCCCCGCCGCCAGTTCTTTCACATCCCAGCTTACGCATTCTTCCAGTGTAAAGCCTTTCATTTCACTCCGCCTTCCTGAAAACGGGACGTTCCTGTTTACAGAACCCGAAATCGGCCGTTCGCCTTGATCTATCTGCAGGAAGCGTTTGGCCCTCGACGGAAAACCGGCCAGGACGAGATACTGGCTGGACGGCTGGACTAACAATGTTTCAAAAGCTTCGAGTCCTTCCTCAGTGTATAAATAACGCTGTCCGCTTGATTTTAAATACATATCGGTGCTTTCCGCCGTGCCGACATGCATCCCCCCTTCTTTCCAAAGCGGCCAATTGATTGCAAGTGACTTGCCGCTTCTGAGTCCGAGGCTCACAAGTTTATCCCGGTGACGGACAAAAGCCATTTGGAAGCGGTTCCCCATCGCGTAGTCACAAGAACCGAAGTCTCCTAAAATCGCTGAAGAAGAAGAGAAACAACAGAAGAAGTCAAGCGGCTCCCGTGACAGAACCTGATCTAACACCGCGGTGCCGTCCGCTTTTGGCGATAAGACTTGCTGAAAGGTTTGCAGATCTTTCTCCAGAATGCTTTCAGTGCCTTGAAGACCTGCAGCGTGAATGACACCGTGAATCGGCCCGCATCCTTTCTCTTTCACTTCTTGCAAACCTTTCTCCATCTGGGCCTGATCTGCGGCATCCGCCTGCACGTAAAACACCTTGGCGCCTGATTCTTCCAATCTCTTTATCTTGTTCAGCACCGGGCCGTCTGCCTCTGATCTCCCCGTCAAAATGAGCGTAACCGGTCCTTTTTCAGCAAAATATCCGGCAAATAACAAGCCTAATCCCCCGCATCCGCCGGTAATCAAGTACGTTTTTCCGCTCTTTATCACACGCTTCTCAACAGGGGCGATATCCGTCTGCTTCATTTCCATGACGTGGCGGATTTCCCCACTGTACATGACACTGCGGAACGACTCGCTGTGAAGTTCTTCACATACGTTATGGATCAGCTTTTCAAACGGTCCTTTTTGTCCAAAATAAACCGCGGCCGTATCCGTCTCCGGCAAGATCAGTTTCAGCGACCGTTCCAGCCCGATCCATGACTCGGCGTAACTGATATCGGTATCGCTCCCGCACTGAGCGGAAAGAAGGATCCGCCTCGGTTTAGAACGCAAAGAAGCAGCTGCGCGGATCACATGATACAGAATGGAATAGTCTTTCACGGCCTTTTCATCTTCAAGCGGCCATCCATATAAAACGGCATCCGCTTTGCCTGCAGCCGTTTCAATATGCCGAAACGTTTCTTGATATGCTTGTCCGTCAGTGATTTTAATTTGATAATGCGTGTTTGAAAGCTTTTGAGTTTCCTCACCCTGTGAAATAAAAAACACGCCGGCTCCCGGATAAAGGGATTGTAAAGACTGATAAGCATGCTTTCTGGCAGCTTCTCCCGTAAGAAAACAGATAACCGTTTTCAGCTCTTCATGAATGGATTTCTTCAGAGGCTGCGGCTTCCACATTTCTTCAAATATCATCATCTCGGATTGTTCCTCTTGCCCGTGATCCTGCTGAGACGGCTGTCTCATTCTTATCCCTTTGATTTCTGCGCAGACAGTGCCGGTTTCGTCACAAAATTGAATGTCACAGCCGGTTTGATTCTTTTTATTAATATACATCCACATGCCGGATGAGCACGGACGCATGACGCGCAGTTCTTCAACCGCTTCAGGCACGATATGGACTGACGGCTCCGTTTTTGCCAGGACATGAAAAGCTGCGTCCAGAAATTCCGGCGGCAGATGATATCCCGGATTACGGCCGCTTTCATCTGTGAGAGCAAGCTTCGCCCAAACCGCACTTTCTCCCGCATAAAGCTTTTCAACGGTGCGGAACTCCTTACTGATCGTTACACCTGATGTGCCTGGTGTTTCATAATCGAATGACAGCGGGCGGCAGTCTTTTTGTAAGGAGGCAATATCAAGCACGCGGGATGGCTGTATGTTCCCTTGTCCGATGATTCCATAATGATGCAGCTTCTCTTCGTCACTGTATATTTCATAATGGATGCCTTCCTCGTCTTCAGACAGAAGGGAGAGATTGACGCCCGCACCGTGATGTCCGCCGGTAATCGGGTCAGTCCATGCCGCCGTTCGGATCCATATCTCTTTTTCTTCAGAGCTGTCTGCCGCATGATGAAAAGCCGCAAGCGCCATTTCTAAATAAACGGCTGCCGACAGAACCCGCTCCCCGCTCACATCCTGGAAAACGTGTTCCCGGCCTGTAAAAGATGTATGATAGCTTTGCTCCGCCAAGGTTGACGTATTTTCATGCAGGAAAGGATGCACATATTCAGTTGTTCCTGTTTGTGGTTCTTCCCGCTTCATCCAGTAGCTTTCTTTTGCAAATGGATAAGACGGCAGACTGATACGATGCGGCAGCGCGCCTTTATATAAAGATGCCCAATCGACGGGCGTCCCGTGAACCCAGGCATTCAAAAGACTGTCAAATTGACGTTTTTCCATCCAATCACTGATAGTGCCTTCCGTCTCCGTGACAGCACTATCACTCCGGCCCGTAAACACCCCGCTTACGGAACCAGCATTATTCAGAAAAGCAATCAGCTTCTGTTCCAATTCAGAAACAGAGTCCGCTGTCATCGCCAGCCGTTCTTCCATCGGGACCCTGCCGACTTGAAGGGTAAATGCCGCGTCAAGCAGATTCGCATCTGTAATTGTTCCGTGTCCGGCGGCATCCGACAGCAACAGAGCCCGCTCGCGCAAGCGGTCTTTATCTTTTGCCGATAAAACAAAAAGCGCCGGACGGCCGGTGTCTGCCGAAGTCATTTCAGCCGGTTCATACTCTTCTATCAGCAGGTGGGCATTTGCACCGCCCGCTCCGAAAGAAGATGTACCCGCCATTCTCGGATATTCTCGTGTTACTCCTTCAGATTCTATGACCGGCCGTCTCCATTCCGCTGTTTCCTGCTGCACGATAAAAGGAGAAGTTTCAAAATCAATTTCCGGGTTCAGCTGCTTTGAATGCAGCGACGGCACCAGATATCCGTGTTTCATCTGAAGAAGAATTTTGGTGACCGCAGCAATGCCCGCCGCACTTTCCAGGTGTCCGATATTGGATTTAACAGAACCGATGGAACAAAATTGCTTTGCATCCGTATAGCGGCGGAAAGCCTTGGTTAACCCTGCGATTTCAATCGGATCTCCCAAGGAAGTGCCGGTGCCGTGGGCTTCCAGATAGCTGATTGCTCTCGGGTCAATCCCTGCCCGCTCCATCGCGTCTGCGATCACTTCTCCTTGTGCTTTCGGATTCGGAACGGTGAACCCGTTCGTTTTGCCGCCGGCGTTCAGAGCGCTTCCTTTAATGACACCGTATATATGATCATGATCTTCAACAGCCTTTTTCAACGGCTTTAACACGATACAGCCGACGCCCTCTCCGTCAACAAACCCGTCAGCCTTATCACCGAACGCTTTGCACGCGTTTGACGGTGACAGCATTCTCATAGAAGAAAGTCCGATATAATGAACCGGATCTGTAATCAGGTTTACGCCGCCGGCAATCGCGCATTCAGATGCACCTGTTCTGATGCTTTCTGCGGCGAGATGAATGGCGGTTAAGGATGAGGAGCATGCGGTATCGACCGCGATGCTCGGACCGTGAAAATCAAACACATAGGATACGCGGTTCGGGATAAAGTGGTAGTGGGCCCCTGTCGGATAGTTGCCGTTCATAACACCCGCAAAGACACCAACCTTTTTACCGGCGCATAGTGAATCAGGGGTATATCCGGCATCCTCCAGGGCCGCATAAGCGGTTTCCAGAAACAGTCTCTCCTGCGGGTCCATGCGCTCCGCTTCTTTCGGGGAGATTTTAAAAAACAGCGGATCAAATTTATCAATATCTGTTAAAAAGCCGCCCCACTTTGTATACATCCGGCCTTCCTTACCTTTTGTCTCATCATAGTAGTCCCGCCAATCCCAGCGGTCTTTCGGAATTTCGGTGATTCCGTGTTCACCGGTCTTTAACCGTTCCCAGAACTCATTAACATTTTCAGCCCCGGGATACCGTCCGGCAAGACCGACAATTGCCACTTCAAGGTGTTTTGACGGCGGTTCGGAAGCGGGCGGCGCTTTTTCAGAAAAAGATGCCGCTTGGCGCTTCGTCAATCCGGCGCTTTTTTTACGGCTTTGCTTTTTCTGTAAAGTGTGCGGCGCCTTTTCGGCTTCTTTATTTGTCTTGAAAATCCCAGCCATATCTTCCTGTCTTGAGCTGACGAGATATTCCGCTAATCCGCCGATTGTCGGATACTCGAAGAACAATGTGCTGCTGATATCAGGTATGTCTTCCCGCACGCGGTTGGTCAGCTGTACGATTAAGATGGAATCGATTCCGTATTCTTCAAGGGGCGTATGGGCTTGAACGTCCTCAATCGGCATCTTTAAGATGGCGCTGACGATCTTTTTCAAATACTCTGTGCTTTTTTCAAGCAAAGAGCCGGATGATGCCGCTTCAGTATGACGGACTTCTTCAGAAAATCGCGCATGCAGTTCGCGCTCCTTCGTTTCAGCCAAGAATGCGGCAAGCTCTTCTATCGTCCGGTATTCAAAAAACAGCGTGCTGCTGATATCAGGGACGAGATCCCGCAGCTCATTCGTCAGCTGAACGATCAGAATAGAGTCAATGCCGTATTCATCCAGAGGAGCCAGCGGATTTATCTCTTCTGCCGGCATTTTTAATACTTTTGCCGCAGCCCTTATCAGAAAAGCCGCTGTCTTTTCCGAAAGCCCCTCTCCCGCTTGTTTGATGGGGAGCTGACGATCAGAGGATGTTTGCGGTACGTTTGATTGGCGCTTTTGCGCGGTGTAAGCTTCCCTGCTCTGCCTGATGACTCCGTTGCTTTTCGCCGTGATAATCTGCTGGGTGTGCAGACGTTCGTTTTCAGCCGGAAATTGAATGGAATGGAAACCTTCAGCTATTAAAACGGATTTCCATGTTTCCGGATAAAGACCGGGGCACCCCGGAATCCGCAGCGCCTCGTCTTCGTACAGCCACCAGCCCTCTAATAAGCCGAATGTAACATGTGTAAACGGCGTATGCCCGCCCAGTTCATTAACAAGCAGCAAACCGTCCTTTTTCAATACGGCTTTTGCCGTCCGTAAGGTTTTCCGGATATTTTTGGTGGCATGCAGCACGTTTGCAGCGATAGCGATATCGTAGGTTCTCAGATGTAATCCCTGGCCCGCCGCAGGCTGCTCCACATTAAACAGCTGATACGTCAAATACGGATTGTCCGCGCCGTATTCCTTTTCGGCATGCATTAAAAAAGCTTTTGACAAGTCGGTATAACAGTATTCCTGAATATGGTTTTGATAGGGGCGGAGCTTTTTAAACAGTGTACTGCTCGTTCCGCCGGTGCCCGCTCCGATCTCCAGCAGACGGATGTTTGCATCAGGATTGTTTTTCATTACATTTTCCACATACATACACGCTTCATTTGCCAGCACATCGTTGTAATAATCAGCGAGAATGTTATGCTTATAGATTCCTTCAACAAGCTTCATTGAAGAATCGGGAAACATCACGTCAGTGGCTTTTATTTTGCCTGTTAAAATGTCAGGCAAAGCTTGAATGACGGTATCCGCCAGCAGAACCTGCGCTTTCATATCCGAATCTTTCAGCCATTCGTTTTTCTTCTTATGCCACTCTTCCCAAACCGCGGCCGTTTTACCGCTTTTAAAATCGCTGTCTAAAAGACGGATGCTTTCTTCCAGCCAGCGCTCATATAAAGGCAGACAGGAAGCCGCCGGCGCTTCGCCGGTCAGACCCATTGAACGCAGCGTCATCCGCAGCACTTGCAGCAAAAGCCGATTCAATTCTTTCATTTGATTGCTTATTTCTGTTCTTAAGGATAACTGTGTACGGTCTTTTTGTTTGTCTCCCTTACCCAAAACCTTATCCTCCTAAGAAAATTAAATTTGCTCCGTCATTTTGACAGGCAATCAGATAGTCACAAATTCATGAGGGTTCATTCCCTCGATCGGAATCGGCTTGGTCAGCTTCATCAGCCCCATGCGGGAGATCGGCTGCGTCAGCAGAGTTTCCAGCGCCTGCATCCCTTCCGCCCGGCTGATCAGCCCGAGACCGATTGCACTCAGTCTGTCAAACTCTTCAGAAATGTGATTGTCAGCCCGCTCCCAATAACCCCAGTTCATCACTTTGACCCGGCATGACAGCCGTCCGGAAAGCTCATGGGCAAATGCGTCTTTAAATGCGCACCCCGCCGCATAATGACTTTGATTCGGATTCTTAATATATGAAATAACCGAAGAGAAAAAGAGAATAAAGTCCAAAGACTCTTTCGCAAATACTTCGGCAATGTTGACGGAAATATCCACTTTCGCCGCAAGGCCGGCGTGAAACTGTGATTCTTCCATATCTTTTACGCTTTCATTCGCAAATACCATCGCTGAATGAACGACGCCGCTGATGGTGCCGTATGTGTTTTTAATCTGTTCATAGGCGCGCTGAAGCGATGGAAAATCAGAAGCATCTGCGGCTATATATTCGGGAGCCGGGCCTGATGACCAGTACCGGTCTATTTTTTGGCGTATCCGGCTGTCCAGCGGCCGCCTCCCGATCCAGACGACTCGGGCTTTATACGTCGTCACCATATAATCTGTCCAAACCTCGCCGATGCCTCCCGCACCGCCGATGATGACATATACGCCTCCATAGCGGTAAGGAACACTTTCAGACGGCCCGCTTTGGACCGGAAGCAATTGAGGCCGGTACCATTCCTGATGTCTGCGCACCCATGCTTTACCCGTACGGTCGCGGGGCAGGCTGAATATGTCTTCTGCGGGGAAATCCCCCCCGTCTTCAAGATCGGCCAGACGGATGTGCCAGCTCGGATGTTCTTTAGCGAGAGACCCGACAAAACCGTGCACACTGGAATGAGCGGGACGCACCTCATCATATTGAGTGATAGGCTGTGCTTGGTGCGTAATCACCGTCATCCCTAGCTGCTCTTTTCCATACCCGAGACCGATAAGAGCTTTGGCCGCTCTGAAAATTTGCAGCGCCCCGCTTTTTTGATCATGGCTGTCAGAATCATCCGGCTGAGGGGCAAACCAGATCATATGCTGAATCTTACCGAGACGGCGGAGCCGATCAGATATCACTTCAACGGAAGCACTTTGGCTGCTATCAAATCGCACAGCTTTAGGAAACAATCGTAAAACCGCGTCCGCCTGCCCGTCTGTACCGCCTATGATGACAGCTTTTGCTTCAGAAATGGGGAAGCCGGTTTGGTTGTCTATCGGTTCCGTGTCCCATACCTGCATCAATTTGACGGCTCCGGTAAGGTTACCCGGCAGATCGTATTGCTTATTATCGGTTACGGCCGGCGCACTTTCGGCCATCCGGGCAGAAAATCCTTTTATCCTTACACACACATTGCCGCGTTCATCACATATATCAATGTCCATTCTTCGCACGGCCGGTGTTTCATGCGTCACAAATACGGCCGCCCACATGTTTGGACTGCACGGATGAAAAACGGTCAGTTCATGCAATTCAAAAGGCATTAACGGCTGCTCCGGATAACCCGCTTGATTTTCATTCATAACGCCGATGGCCGCCTGAAAAGCGGAATCAATCAGACTCGGATGGAGCACAAACTGTTCGGCTTCATCAGAAACGGAAGCAGGAAGCACCAATTTAGCCAAGGCTTCTTTTTCCCCGCAATAAATGTGATCAATTCCTTGATGTGAAGGTCCGTATACAATTTCCGCCTTTGCAAACGCCGCATAGCAGTCTTCTTTTGACAGCACTTTTTTGCGGCATCGCGCTTTCAGCTGTTCAATATGCAAAACCGGCGCCTCAGACAGCGGCTCAATCACAGCACTGCCTTCACAATAAATGTCTGAATCATTTTCATTGCTGTACACTTGAAATGAAACATTGCCGTTATCCTCCAAAGAAAGCCCTGTCGTCATACGCAGCGGCTCTTTTTTATGAACGGCCTGGCGTATCCAGCTGATATACCGCAGCGAAATGCCGGTTTTAGCCGTGTATCCAGCGGCTAACGGCGCGGCAGCCAGTTCAGCTGCGGCTCTCGCCATTTCAAGATAAGCCGCCCCGGGGAGAACACGCTTGTTTCGGACGATATGATCGGCTAAGAAGAATTCATCTCCGTTCAGTATCGTACTGAATTTTTGTTCTAGCAAATCTGATGTATTGCGGTGAAGCAGCGGGTGAAGCCTGCTTTCTGTATTTACGGAAGTGACGGGATGATCGGGCTCCGGTATCCAATATCGTTCCTTTGCAAAAGGGTACGTCGGCAGACTCATCCTGCGCGGTTTCTCCTCCCGATACAGCCGCGTCCAGTCTATCTCAAATCCTTTTGACCACAGCTCCGCAAGTTTTTTGTAAGTGCCGCTGTCCATCCATTTTCGGATCAGCTCCTCCGTATCCTGATCATCATTCAGGAAACCCCTGATTTCCGTTCCGCTATCAGACCGCCCTTGAAAGCAGCCGTCAATCTGCTGTTTTCGTTCTGTAAATTCAGTTAATTTCCTGATCAGGTCTGCTTGATCGTTCACTAAAAAAACAAGCCGTTCTTCCATTGCCAGCCGTCCCGTTTGCAGCGTATACGCCAGTGACCGCAAGGAAAAAGATTCATCAGGCTGCTTATCTAAGCCCGACTGGCCGAAAAGACCGGAAAGAATATTCTTATGTTTCTCATCGTTTGTAAGACATTCTGCTAAAGTCCGGACGGAAGTATGCTGTATGAGATCAGTCATGTCTATTGCCAGCCCGTATTGATCCGTCATCAGCTCAGAAAACTGTGTCAGCTGCATGACATCCAAGCCGAATTCCTTCCAATCCTGTTCATCATCTACCGAACCGGCCGCAACATGCAGAACTTCGGCCAGAACACCTCGCAACGCATTTTCCAGCTGATTTTGCATTGTATCTCTTTTGTCATGAAGCGGCCCGCTTCCTCCAAGCGCTTTATCTTTGAGAAACATCAGCAGGCGGGCAGCGTATTCCTTCAGCCGCTCCGGATTTTTCGCTGACAGAGGCACGATATACAATCTCTCTTGGTCCTCCGTAATACCGGGGTTTTTAAGCCTGTACTCTTCTAAAATGAGATGAACGTTTGAACCCGTCGCCCCGAATGAACTGATGCCTGCGCGTCTCGGGCAGGCATGTTCACGGCCGTTCTCTGTATACGCCGGTCTTTTCCATGACTCGGTTTTTTGCTGCACGTAAAATGGCGAGTCCTCTAAACGGAGATACGGATTAATCGTCTCTGAGTGCAAAGAAGGGACAAGCGTTTTGTGAAACAGCTGCAAAACCGTTTTATGAAGCCCGCTGATCCCGGCAGCTGATTCCGCATGTCCGATATTCGATTTAACGGAACCGATCGCACAAAATTGCCGATCCTCCGTAAACGTGCGGTAAGCTTTAACAAGACCTTGTATTTCAATCGGATCTCCTAAAGAAGTTCCGGTTCCGTGCGCTTCCACATAAGAAATCGTCCGGGGATCGATCCCCGTCTTTTCAAGACATTCAGCTATCATATCCCCCTGCGCCACGGGGCTCGGCACGGTAATCCCGCTGACGGTCCCCACGTGATTGACGGCGCTGCCTTTTATCACCGCATAAATATGATCCTTATCTTCTTCGGCTTTGTGGAGCGGCTTCAGCAGCACGGCTCCGATGCCGTCAGCTGAGACATAGCCTGTGCCTCCTTCGCCGAACGTGCGGCACAGCCCGTCACTCGAATGCATATCCATCAAGCCGTATGTGATATATTTTGTCGGGTGCAATGATAAATTGACGCCTCCGGCAAGAGCTGCTTCACATTCACCGCGTCTCAGACTTTCCGCCGCCATATGGACGGCCGTCAAAGATGACGAACACACCGTGTCAACCGCCATGCTCGGCCCGTGAAAATTGCAAAAATATGAAACCCGGTTTGCGATCGGCGCATAGTTCAAGGGATAAGGAAAGACCAGCCCTTTGGCCGCAGCTTCAGCGCCGGCGAGAGAATAATCCATATGCATCACCCCGGCAAACACACCGACGTTCATTCTCTTATTCGGCCCTTTCGGCTGAACGATTGTTTCCGGGGTGTAGCCCGCATCCTCAATCGTTTCCCAGCATGTTTCTAAAAACAATCGTTCTTGCGGATCTTTAGCTTCTGCCTCCCGCGGAGAAATCCGAAAAAATTTCGCATCAAAACAATCCGGATCGTCTATAAAACCGCCCCATTTGGAAATCGGCTTGCCGGACGGCGATCGCAAATGCTCATATGTCCTCGTATCCCAGCGGGAACGGGGCACTTCCGTTACGCTGTTTTCTCCATTTTTTAAATTTGCCCAAAATTCACGAAGATTTTTGGCGCCGGGGTACCGGCCCGCCATCCCGACGATCGCAATATCTCCATTGTGCGTTCCGGCTGACGCCGATTTTTTCACGCGGATTTGGGTCGTCCTCTTTTTTTCCCGGTGCAAAGGCTCAGCACTTGAATGCCCGCTTTGAGCATGGCCGAAACCGGCTCCGTAATGTTCGCACAAATATCCCGCCAATTCCGCGATTGTCGTGTATTCAAATAACAGTGTCGGCAGAAGCTGCGTTCCGATTTTTCGTTCAATTTCCTTTACCATGTCCAACAGCCCCGGAGAATCCAGCCCCATTTCATAGTAGCCGATATCCGTGTCAATCTCTTTCACAGGTTTGTTCAATCGGGCGGCAAGCAATTTTTTTAAATAAAGGATGCACTGTTCAGTAAGGCCGGCGGAAGCCTCCGTACGGCGGGGCTCAGAAGGCGCCGGTTCCGCTTGCGGAGCCGGGACGGCATTCCGCCCGTCAGGTTCTTTCTTTAGCCGTTTCTGATTGATCAGTTCCGGGTCCCTCACCAGTTTATTGGCGAAGTTTTTCAGTTCGCCGACTTTTCTGCCTTCCTCATTGAAAAACTCCATTGTCACGTAAACGAGATCTTTCTTACGGGTGACGGATTCTTTTTTTATCTTGGTGATACATGTTGTCTGCAGCAATTCGGTGCAATAAAACGATTCATAAAACAGCGGCAGAAATAATTGCCCCTCCTCCCTCGTCAAAGGAGCGAGATATACATTGGAGCCGATGCTGCTCGCATCTATCAATGCGGGATGAAACATCGCCTCTTCTGCATGTTCCAGCTGATCCTTTTGTACCGACAGATCAATATAAATCTCTTTTTCAGTTTGGTAGACGCTTCCGCAGCCTTTCATCATTCCTGAATGAACCAGTTCTTGATCCCTGCATTCCGCGTAAATGTCCTCAAGCGGTATTTCTGCCGCCGTTTGTTTTACGGCATCCATCCGGACGCTCTCTTGGAAGCCGGCGGGATTGACGGAATGCATTTGCGCCGCGGCATATACCTTTGTCTCTGCTGCTTCGTCACCTTGTTTTTGCCCTTTCACCTCTACCTTCCACTGCTCTTCGCCGTTCTCTGTACAGTCAACGGAAAGCAGGATTGTTTCTCCCTGTTCAGGAGCTAAAGGGTGAAAAATCGATAAGTGCCTGAGTTCAAGGCCGGCATGAAAAAAGCCGTTTTCTCTGAAAGTCTGATAGATCAGGTCAATATAAGCCAGACCCGGCAGCAGTTCCTTTCCATAGGCTTTATGATGTTTCAGAACGGGATGCTGATTGTTAATAAGAAGCTGCTCTTGCATATGAACTTCCTCCATATCGACGTTCAATTTTCAGCGCAATCAGTAAGTCTTCATTTGTTTCCAAAACGTATTCGGACGGGACTTATGTGCGTTTTCATGCAGGCTTTCGGCTTTGTCCGAACGAATTGGCCGGCGTTTTAATTCCTGTCTCGGCAAAGGCTTTCTAACCGGGGTATACGCCTCTTGCTCCCAGGCTTCCACTATGACATGGGCATTTGTCCCTCCGTCAGCGAAACTGCTGACGGCGGCAATCCGCGGTGAATCCGTCCATTCACGCAGAGCGTGCGAAAAATAAAACGGCGAGGCGGACAGATCGTAATGCGTCATCGGCTCTTTGCCCGAAAGGAAAGGCACACGCATTCGGCGCGAGAGCATAAGCACTGTTTTAATGAATCCGGCAATCCCTTCAGCGCATAACGGGTGTCCGATATTCGGCTTCATCGACCCCAATTCGCAAGGCGCGCTGTTTTGCATACGGTACACCGCTTCAATCGCCCTCAGTTCCAAAAGGTCGGTTACCTCAGAGCCTGAACCGTTTGCTTCAATGTAGCTGATATCCTCCGCTTTTCTGCCGCTTTTGGCAAGCGCCTTGGCCATCACTTCTTTCTGCGCCTGTATATTCGGTGTGGCAGGCCCCGCGGTTCTGCCGTCATTGTTTACGGAAATGCCTTTAATGACCGCATGAATCCGGTCCCCGTCTTTTACAGCCTGGGCAGCTGTTTTTAAATACACCATTCCGACGCCTTCTCCCAATACGATGCCGCCGGTGCGGCGGTCAAAAATATGAAACGCAGGCTCTTCGCTTAGCAGTTTGCGAAGTTCGAACATCCGGTGGGTTTGACCGGATTCCAGCAGACTGACTCCCCCGACCACCGCTGAGTCGATTTCACCGCAAGAGAGCGCCTGTATCGCCATATTCATCCCGACAAGCGCTGAAGAACAGGCCGTATCCAAAACGAGACTCGGCCCCTTCAAATCAAAAAACTGAGAAAGATTGGCCGCTAAGTAATTCGGACCGGCTGCGACTATCGGATTTTTTGCATGCTTCAGACGGTTTTCATCAGGCATACTGCCGCCGCGTCCTCCTAAATAGACACCGGCTGACCTGCCTTTCATTTCTTGTAACGAGTACCCGCTGTCTCTGAACAGATGAAGCGCCTCTTCTAATATAAGAAAGGACTGGATATCCATTGCCTTGATGTCTTCTTCGGGAATAAGGAAAAACCCCGGGTCAAAATGCGTTACATTTTGTAAAAGGCCCGCATAATCCGCCTTCTCCGTTTTCCAGCGCTCTTTCGGCACCCTTTGAATGGCTGACGTTCCTTCAGACAGCAGCTTCCAATAAGCTTCGATTGATTCAGCTCCCGGAAAACGGCAGGACATTCCGATCACAGCAATGTCCTGCGCCGCTCTAGCACCAGAAGGCTGAATAACAGCGGCTGCTGTTTGTTTGGGAACGTCCGGGATTTCAGGCTGAACCGGTTTTGAAACGGCAGCTTTGATTTCCGGATATGCTGTTTCAAGCCATCCGGCCAGCGCAGCAACCGTAGGGTATTCATACAGCACCGCCGGGTCAAGGTCAGCTTTGATCCTCTTTCCGATCGCTCTGGACACTTGAGCAAGCATAATGGAATCGGCTCCGTAATCTTGAAACGGTGTATCAGATTCAAATCTTGACGGCTCCAGTCTTAATTCCCGGCAGCAAATGCCCGTCAGCCACTCCTCAACGCTTTCTGTATCGGCCTGTTCCTGCTGCTTTGTTTCAGTAAGGCCGGATGAAAGCAGCAGACGGTCAGGCTCCCATTTTTCCGGGTGAATGACGGCCGGCATAATAACAGATCCGCAATCGCCTGCCATGATGGCATCAAACAGGCTCAGCCCTTCTCTGTCAGTGATGCTCTTTAAACCGCTTTTCTGATAGGCCCGGCTTTTTGATTCGCCCATACCCGTTTCTTTCCAGCTCGGCCACTGGATGCTCAGCACCGGAAAACCTTTTGCGGCCGCAAAATAATCCATATAGGCGTTAGCCATGGCATAATCGCTTTGTCCCGCTCCTAATTCCGGCATCACGCCGGACACTGAAGAAAACAGCGCAAAAAACCGGAGAGGCTCCTTGTGCAGCGCTTGATACAAAAGGTCCAGTCCGTCTGTTTTAGGCTCAAGCACGGGCATCATCTGTTCGCTTGTTTTGCGGATAAAGGCCGGATGATCGAGATCTACGGCTCCCGCTGCGTGTATCACGCCTCCTATCGGCCCCATCTTCTCTTTCACCCGGCTGACGGCCTGCTCATATTCAGGGCCGGATGATACAGACAGCACTTCCGTTCGGACACCTTTTTGTTCGAGCTCTCTGATTCTTCTCACTTTATCGGAAAACGGGGAATTCCGTTTGACATGATCATCCCACTCCGCTTTCGGAGGCATTGTTTCTTTTCCGGTAAGCACGAGTTTCGTGACTCCGTATCGTTCGGCAAAATGCCGGGCGAATAAATATCCGAGCCCCCGGGTCCCTCCGGTGATCCAGAGCACATGGCCTTTCGGAAATGAAAATTCTTTTTCAGCTAAGCTGTTTGTTTCCTTTAACCGCGCGTGATAGCGCACACCGTTTCGGTAACACACTTCGATGTCTTCAGAATCGCGAAAAAACTCCTCTGCGATCTGGTTTGCCAGCTCAGGATCTTCGGCAGTCCGTTCTGCATCCATATGCCGCGAGCGGATATCCTTATACTCACTTTGGAGCATCCGGTACAATCCGGCCTTTTTTGCACCTGAGAGATTTATCGTTTCATTTGCAAAGGGTTCAAGCCCCTTTGTCACACAAAGCAGCTGAAGCTTTCGGCCGCGGTTTCTGTTGTCAATGAGAGACTGCAGACGATGAATCCAGCCGTCATCATGATTGATTTCCGTCCCGCATCCGGTCACATCAATCAGACCGCCAAATCGGGCCGCGTCCCCGGATATTTCCGGTGATGCAGCGTCAATGATTTCAGACTCGGGGAAATAACGGGACAGCTCAACGGCTAAATTTCCTGTCTGGTGATCAGCAGCTATTCCGATGACGCCCCGCACTTCCTTAGCCGGAACACGGCTGCTTTCTGCCCAGCTTTTCTGTAAAAAGCGGATTTCACGAAATGTTTCAGAATGTGATTCAGCATCACGAACATTGTCCGGCGCTGCATCGTCCGGCCAATACCGATCCTTTATAAATGGATAACCGGGAAGGCTGATGCGATGCGGCAGGCTGCCGTTATAAAGCTCTGACCATTCAATCTTCAGCCCTTTTACCCAAAGTTCCAGAAGCTTCGCGAATTTTTTTCTTTTCATCCATTTACGGACGGCTTCCTGCATATCTTCATCCTTAAAAACGGCTAGAATGTCTTTATACTGTTTGCTTTTTCCCCTGAAGCAGCCGTCTGTCCCGCCGTCAATAAAACGCTGCAGTTTTTCCGCTAACTGCTCTGTCGACGTCACGATAAACGCAGCACGTTCTTCCATCGCTTCTCTTCCGGTTTGAAGGGTGTAAGCCGCATCCCGGAGGCTGCGGTCTGTGACGTCATTTTTTCTGATCGCTTGAAGAAGCTGCTGCGCCCGCTGCTTCAGGCTGGCCTCCTGTTTGGCGGATAATAAAATGACTGCGGGATCTTCATCTGTGAATGGCTCATAAATCTCCCTATCAGGTTCAATATATTCTTCTATCAATATGTGGGCATTTGCCCCGCCCGCGCCAAAAGAAGAGATTCCCGCGATTCTCGGAATCTCTTTTTGCGCTCCGCTTTCCTCAATGACCGGCCGTTTCCAGTCTGCCAATTCATGCTGCACCACAAACGGCGTCCGGTCGAATGCAATATTCGGATTCAATTTTCGGCAATGTAAAGAGGGAGCCAGCTGTCGTTTTTGAAACTGAAGCAGCAGTTTCGTTACACCGGCAATGCCTGCCGCGGCTTCCAAATGCCCGATATTGGATTTAACTGAGCTGATGGCGCAAAAGCCTTTATCTGACGTTTTCGTTTGAAATGCGCGGGTCAAACCGTCTATTTCGATCGGATCTCCGAGTTCAGTGCCCGTGCCGTGGGCTTCGATACAGCTGATCATCCGCGGATGTATTCCTGATTTTTCAAGCGCGCCGGAAATCACGTCAGCCTGGGCGCTCGGACTCGGCACTGTATACCCGTTTGTTCTGCCGCCGTGATTGATATGAGTGCCGCGAATCACCCCGTAAATATGGTCCTTATCAGCCATCGCTTTTGACAGCGGCTTTAACAGCACGGCCCCGACGCCTTCCCCGGGAACAAATCCGTCCCCGCCTTCACCGAAACTTTTGCACGTTCCGTCTTTTGAAAGCATTCGATAGGCGCTGAGCTCCGCATAAGCCGAAGGATGCGTATACACATTCACACCGCCGGCAATCGCCATGTCGCATTCGCCGCGAAGGATGTTTTCACACGCTTCGTGAATTGCAGTCAGCGAAGATGAGCACATCGTGTCGACCGGCATGCTCGGCCCTTTCAGATTAAGAAAATAGGAAACTCTGTTGGCCGCTGAACTGAACGACGTTTTCGGCTGCAGGGCGCCGCCGTTTTTCCAGTACATTCCGTACCCGTTTTTCGTAATGCCCGCAAAAACGCCGACCCGGCCGTTATACAGATTCTCAAGCTGTTCCTTCGTATAACCGGCATCCTCCAGCACCTGCCAGCACATTTCAATAAAGAGACGCTCCTGCGGGTCCATATTCAAAGCATCACGGGGTGAAATTTGAAAAAACAGCGGATCAAAGAAAGCGGCATCTTTCAGAAATCCGCCCCGCTTACTGTAACTTTTCCCTTCTTTCACGGCCGTTTCAGGATCAGGGTTGTAGTATTTGTCCTTTTCCCAGCGCTCTTCGGGAATTTCCGTCACACAGTCTTTTCCGGCCGCTAAGTTATCCCAGTACTCTTCAAGTGTTTCAGCTTGCGGATAACGGCCGCTGACTCCGATAATCGCAATCCCTTCTTTTGTCTGGTTCTCATTGGAAAAAGCAGGCCGTTTCTTTCGCTTGATAAACGACGGAAGCACCGGAAAATCTTCATTTGCCAAAACCTGTTCTGATATGCCTGAACGGTGGTCATCATCATTTGTCCATTTTCGGCATTCTTTTGGATAATCCGTGACAAAGTGAGCTGCCAGAGATCCCAGTGTCTTATATTCGTAAAAAACCGTTTTGGAAAGGTCACCGAAAAGCAGAGACAATTCGCGGTTCAATTTCGTCACAGTGACTGAGTCGATTCCGTAGGTTTCCAGCGGCTCTTCAGTGTCTATGTTGGAAACAGCAATTTTTGTAGTCAGGGCAAACAGCGTTTTGAGCTGAAGAAGCGTTTGTTCATACAAACGTTCACTGCGGTGTTCGGCATTGGTTTTTCCGGGAGCGCCCGTCTTGATGACAGGCTGCAGCTTCAACCCCGACAGGGAAGCCCATATTTTCCCTTCTTCGTCACATAAATCAATATAAAAGCTCCCCGCCTTCTCTTGTATCTCGGCCCATACCTTGTCAGGACAAGATTCATAAAACAAAAGCTCGTCCAATGAAACCGGGGCGAGCGTTTTATATTCTTTGCCGCCAAGCAGCGCGCATGCCTCTGTCACACTTTGCATCACACAGGGAGGGAGGCCGAATCGGGCGGATTCTTTTTGGTTTGTCAATGGAATTGATATGTCTGCCAGCATCCGTCCTGCTGAGGCGTAAATACGCTCAATTCCTTTCATGTGCTCACTGTATTGAACGGTATCGTTCTGAGTGATGGCTTCAATTTGCTGCTGATCCATCAGGGAACCGCTGTTTTCCTTCAAGCGGCTGATATCCAGCATGCCAGGCGCAGCATCAACTGGCTGAATCATCCCTTGGCTGTACACATCATGATGACTGAAATCGGCAGAAAATGGATTGTAAATCTCAAACCTTTTGGCTTCACCCTCTGCGGGTATCAGCCTGATTTCGATATGGAACGGCTCAGCCTCAGTCAGAATGGGCTTTGACCACACGATATGTGTCAGCCGGACAGCCTCAGTCTCCTTTACTGTCAAAACAGCCGCAGCTCTCGCCATTTCCAAAAGAAGTTCTCCGGGCATAAGCTTTTTACGCTGTAAAGAAACATCAGCGAGAAAAAATTCCCGGCCGCTGAAAGCTGCCGAGAATCCCTGTCCCGTTTCATCGGAAATATGCTGCTGAGCAAGCGGATGAAGGGAAGCCGCTTGGCGAAGTCCCATCCGCATATCATAATCGCGCAAAATGCCGATCGCATCCTGTTTTGTCATTTTTTTATTTTTGACGTCAGAAAAAACCCGGTGCAGAAACTCTTTCATATGGTTTCCTCCATTACGCTAATCCCTGTAAAAACCGATCGTTCTTTTTACAGCGGCTTCTATGCTTATTTCGTTTTTCTCCAATTCATCAAGCAGGCGCTCATAAGTCTCAAGCGGGGACGTATCAGTCTCATAAGTCTCCCGGTGCCTTATATGCTGCGCACTGTGCGGTATCCAGCAATGTGTTTTCGCAAAAGGATAGACGGGCAGGCTGACTTTTTTTGGCCTTTCGTCCGGATATAATTTATTCCAGTCGACATGTAAACCTTGCACCCATAATTTTGCAAGCATTGTATACTTTCCTGCTTCAATCCATTGATCTACGGTCCCGCTCATTTCTGCGTTGTCCGTCATCTCTGTAAACAGCTGTTTCATCGCTTTGTTCCGGCCTGTAAAGAAATTCTGCCCCGTCTCCTTGCCGCTGAGGAAATCATTCAGCGCGTTCGTAAGCTCTTCTTTTGTTTCAGCGATAACGGCAAGGCGCTCTTCCATTTCATCCCGGCCAAGCTGAAGCGTATAAGCGATACCCGCAAGAGCTCCGTCAGCTGAATGTGTCTTTTCCAAATATCTGCACAGCTGTTCCGCACGTTCCTTCAGCTGTTCCGCCGTCTTTGCCGAGAGAATGAATAAGGACGGCTGAAGTTCACCGACCGTCCATTGCTTCTCTTCAACAGGAGAAACATATTCTTCGAGCACGACGTGAGCATTGACACCGCCAAATCCGAACGAGCTGACACCCGCTCTCCGCGGCAGTTCATTTCCGCTATCATCAGTCGCCGCTTTCCACGGCTGAGTGTCGCGGACGAAATAAAACGGGCTGCCGTCGAGGCTGATATACGGATTAACGGTTTCACAATGCAGACTTTTCACAAGCGTTTTGTGCTGCATCTGCAAAATAATTTTTAAAAGCCCGGCCATGCCGGCGGCAAGCTCTGTGTGGCCGATATTCGTTTTGACGGAACCGATGGCGCAATGAGGCTGATCGGGCGCTGTTACTCCGGCTTTCTGATAAAGCGCTGCAAAAGCCGCTTTGAGTCCGTTGATTTCTATCGGATCTCCGAGCGCCGTTCCCGTGCCGTGGGCTTCAATATAACTCACTGTACGGGGGTCGATGTTCGCTTGCTGATAAGCTTTTATCATGACTTCTGTCTGTGCTTTCGGATTCGGCGATGTAAGGGAAGCCGCCCGTCCGCCATGATTTTCCGCCGTTCCGCGAATAACGGCATAAATACGGTCGCCGTCACGTTCCGCATCGGATAATGTTTTCAAAACAATCATGCCCGCACCTTCAGCTCTGACATACCCGTCCGCTTGATCGGAAAATGTTTTGCATCGCCCGTCTTCACTGAGCATTCCCGCTTTATTAAAGCTGATATGCATATCCGGCGATACAATAGCATTGACGCCTCCTGCAATCGCGATGCCGCAGTCTCCGGCCTGAATTGCCCTGACCGCACGGTGAACAGCGACCAATGAGCTTGAACAGGCGGTTTCAATCGGTTCGCTCGGCCCATGTATATTCAGAAAATAGCTCATACGGTTCGGACCGATTGACGGAACCGTACCGGCGGCGGAAGAACCCTCAATCTCTATATGGAACTTTGAAGCTTCCTGAGCGTAACCGCTGTTTGTCGTGCCTGCAAAAATGCCTGTATTTGTTCCTGACAGGCTTTTGGCAGAGCAGCCTGCATCTTCAATCGCTTTCCATACATGCATCATTAAAAGTCTTTGCTGAGGATCCATCATTTCGGCTTCATGCGGAGAAATACCGAAAAATAAAGGGTCAAATTGAGCGGTTTCATCAATGAAGCCGCCCCACTTTACATTGCTCGCATTTTTATCTTTCTGCGGATCTCCGTAATACTGTCTCCAGTCCCAGCGCTCCGGCGGTATTTCAGAAATGCAGTCCTTTTCTCCGGCTAAATTCTCCCAAAACATTTCCGGATTTTCAGCCATTGGAAATGCACAGCTGATTCCGATTATCGCCACGGGCTCAGGTGCAGCTGCGGTTTTTGTTTTAGGAAGACGGGACGGAATCAAGAATGGCTCCGTCTTCATTTTTTTACGCACAACCGGTTTCTCCGTTTCTGCCTGTGAGCCGAATGTATCCGGATGTTCCGTCAGCAAGTATTGGGCAAAACGAAAGACTGTCGGGTATTCAAAAAATACGGCCGGTGTCAGTTCAAGCCCATACGTTTTATTTAGTTCATTTGCAAACTGCGTGAATGAAACCGAATCAAAGCCATAATCTCTCATCTCTGATTCAGCATCTATCTCGTCTTCTTTCACCTTCAGAATGCCTGATATCATATGTTTGAGTTCCGCTTGTACTTTATTCGGCATATGGACGGGCGTCTTCCTTGACACATGAATGCGATTGGACGGTTCCGGCGTTTCAGGCATCAGGTTTTTTCGAATCCGTTTTTCGTCGCCTTCTGCCACCATGACCTGGTGTTCTCCGGAGGCAAAAGCGGCGTAAAGCGCTTGGATGCCTGACGCCGATCGCATGGCTCTCATTCCGGTCTGTTCGTACATCAGCCGTTCGGTCTCTTTGTCCACACGCATACCGCCTTCTTCCCAAAGCGGCCAGTTGACAGACAGAGTCTGCCCGCTCCGCCTGTTGTCCCGCACGAGACGGTTCCGGCGGGCTGCATAAACGTCCATAAATGCGTTGGCTGCCGCATAACCGGCCTGCCCCGGATTTCCCATACCTCCCGCCAAGGAAGAAAACAGGATGAAAAAGTCCAGCCGCACATCTTTCGCTGCTTCATCAAGATTGATAAGCCCTTTCACCTTCGGCGCCATGACGGTCTTCCGTTCGTTTTCTGTCTGGTTCAGAATGTAGTTGTCAGCGATCACGCCTGCGCCGTGAATGATCCCGTCGAGTGTTCCGTGCACCTCCTGTATGCCGCGGACGAGGGCGATGACCGCCGCCCTGTCTGTCACGTCAACCGGTTGATACAATACGCGGGCACCCGACGCTTCCAAGCGCCGTAAGCGGGCGGAGCGGTCTTCATCAAGCGCTTCCGCCCTTCCCGTTAATACGAGGACGGCGTTTTTGACGCGGGAGGCTATTTCTTCAGCGAAAATCAGGCCGATGCCGCCCGCTCCCCCGGTGAGGAGGTAGACCCCTTCGTCTTTCCACGGAACGGCGCCGCTTTGAGGCGCCGGCAGATGACGCCAGTTTCTGACGAGACGTTTGCCGGCTTCATAACGGATTTCCGCTTGTTCAGGATGCGCCCGGTTTTCTTTCAGCTTGGCAAGAAGCGCCGAGGCTGACTCGTCCGGATCGGCTTGGATGACTTGGCCGTACAGCTTCGGATGTTCAAGGTGAGCCGTTTTCAGAAAAGCGGCCAGCCCCGCCAATACATTGTCTTCCCCCCTGTCGGGGACAAGAAGCTGGATCAGCGTTTTTTTCTTCTGTTTTTCTTTGATAAGACGCGTGACGATCGCTGACAGCTCCGCCGCGCAGGCGTCATAACGGTCTTCAATCGGACCTTCGCCGTCAGCCGCACATACGGCGCCGCTTATGTCCTCAGCGTTCATTCCGCCATACAGTGTCACGTATCTGAAAGACTCTTCTTGTCCGCTGCCTTCATCCGGCGGTGATTCCTGCCACTTTGGCTGAAGCAAGAGCGGTTTTTCCTCCGTTTCCTCTTCCAGAAAACGGGCGGTGAGCCCCGTCAATCGGACACATACCGCACCGTTTTCATCACACAGCTCAATATGATAGGCGCCGTCCGCTGAGGAAAGCACCGCCCACATCGTCTCCCGGCACGCAGAAAACACCTGCATATCCTGGAGGGCAAACGGCAGAAACGGCCGTCCGGACGCGGAACCGTCTGAGAGCACGAGACCGATAGAAGCCTGAAGGGCGGCGTCCAGCATGCTCGGATGCAGGATGAACGGCTCCTTTTCTTCGCGGGCGGACGGCGGAAGAGTGAGCTTTGCGAGCACTTCTCCGCTTCCGGCATAGACGGCGTCAAGCGCCTGATGAGACGGTCCGTAGGTGATGCCGAGGCTGTCGAACGCTTCATAGCACTCAGCCTTTGACAAGTGACGGCCGCCGCAGCGCGCCTGAACCGCTTCTACATCGAGAACAGGAGCACGCTCCGTCTCTTCGAGCACGGCCTTTCCCTGGAAAAAGACAAGCGGCTCTTCTCCTTCGGCATACGCTTCAAAAGCGATGTCTCCGTTTTCTTCCGGCTGAAGCTTTACATGAAGCGTCACTCCTTCAGAAAGCGCCGTCACCGGACGGAGCCAAACGATCTGTTTGAGCCTTACACCCGTTTTCCCGCCCGGCAAGTCTTCGGCGGCAAATGTAACGGCGGCCCGGGCCATTTCTAAAGCAGCCGCGCCCGGAAGCACCGGTTTTCCATTGACGATGTGATCGGCAAAAAACGGTTCATGTCCTGAAAAAACAGAAGTAAAACGCTGGGCGGTAAAGGTCGATGTATTCGCGTGGAGCAGCGGGTGAAGTCTGGCTGCTTTCTCACTTTTCGCTGAGCCTGTTTTGTCAAGTGACACATCAGCTTTTGTGACCCAATATCGGTCTTTGGCAAAAGGGTAGGCCGGGAGACTGATGCGGCCCGGGTTGCACTGATAAAGAGCTGACCAATCGACGTCAAGTCCTTTAACCCAAAGGTCAAGCAGCTTTCCGTATTTCCCTTTTCTCAGCCAGGCATTTATGGTAAGCGCCATATCTTCATCAGAAGTGAGCGAAGCCGCCAATGAATGATGTTTGGCTGTCCTGCCCCGCCAGATATGAGCATGTTCGATATTATGATCGTTTGAGAAACTCATAAGCTTCATTTTCAGTTCTTCTATCGACTCGGCCGTAAATGCAAGCCGCTCAGCCATCGGTTCTCTTCCCGCCTGAAGCGTGTAAGCGATCTTGGCCAAATCCCCGTCAGAACGTTTTTTTCTTATGACATCATCCAGAAGCTGGCGGGCGCGCTCTGATAATTGCTGC
The DNA here is from genome assembly GCF_040311405.1 of Bacillus sp. FSL K6-2865. Taxonomy (NCBI): domain Bacteria; kingdom Bacillati; phylum Bacillota; class Bacilli; order Caryophanales; family Bacillaceae; genus Bacillus; species Bacillus sp. FSL K6-2865. Next base: position 2,521,773 of record NZ_CP152036.1, read on the forward strand.
TCATTTCGCGCTGATAAAATGATAACAGCCGGTTTTTGCGGAGAAACAGACGCGTTTTCCATTGGTTTCAGGCTGTCAGACGGCACATATTCCTGAATGATGACATGTGCGTTTGAACCTCCTGCTCCAAACGAGGAAATGCCGGCAATTCTCGGATATTCCTTCATTTTACCCGTGATATTCAAGACAGGTCGTTTCCATTCCGTTTCTTTTTGCTGTACGAAAAACGGAGTGTGCTCAAACTCAATATTCGGATTCAATTCCGCGGCATGCAATGAAGGGGCAATCCTCTTATGTTTCAATTGCAGAAGCAGTTTGGTGATCCCCGCAATCCCGGCAGCGCTTTCTAAATGTCCGATATTTGATTTAATGGAACCGATGGAACAAAACTGCCGGTCTTCTGTTGTCAGGCGAAAAGCTTTCGTTAACCCGTCGATTTCAATCGGATCACCGAGCGCAGTGCCCGTTCCGTGGGCTTCCAAGTAACTGACCGTTCTCGGGTGAATGTCTGTCCGTTTCAACGTGTCTGCGATCAGATCAAACTGCGCTTTCGGATTTGGCACCATATAAGCGTTTGTCCTGCCTGCTGCGTTCAGCATGCTTCCTTTGATAACGCCGTAAATATGATCGCCGTCTTTCTCCGCTTGAGCAAGCGGCTTTAACACAATCGCCCCTACTCCTTCACCGTCAACAAAACCGTCCGCACTGTCTCCGAAAGATTTGCATTTATCACCGGGAGACAGCATTGAAAAAGCGGACAGCCGCTCATAGTGGGCCGGATCAACGATAAGATTGACTCCGCCGGCAATCGCTGTTTCACTCATTCCGCTCCGCAGGCTTTCTGCGGCGAGATGGACAGCTGTTAAAGAAGAAGAGCAGGCTGTATCCACAGCCATACTCGGCCCTTGGAAATTGAACAAAAACGATACTCTGTTTGCGATAGACCAGTCGCTGGGAACAGTCGGGTAATTGCTGTTCATCACACCGACAAAGACTCCGATTTTCCGGCTGTCACAAAGCGTGGCCGGGGTGTACCCCGCATCTTCAATGCTTGAATAAGCAGTCTGCAGAAACAACCTTTCCTGCGGATCCATCCTTTCAGCTTCCGCGGGAGATATACGGAAAAACAGCGGATCAAATGTATCAATGTCATCGAGAAAACCGCCCCATTTTGAATAAATGGACCCCCATTTTCCGCGTTCCTCGTTATAAAACGTTTTCCAGTCCCAGCGATCTTTCGGCACTTCAGTAATAGAATGCCTGCCGGCTTTTACATTTTCCCACAGCTCATCAACGTGATCGGCGCCCGGATACCGGCCTGACAGACCGATGACAGCGATATCCTGGATATAGGGATCTCCGTTCGTCCTTTCGCCTTCCTCGTTTTGAGGAATCTTGTTTTGTTTTACATTCAGGTTATCTATGTGATCAGACAGCTGTGCCTCACGCACACCCATCGCTTTCATAAATGCTCCCCGCTGAGAAAGAAGCAGGTAATCCGCGATTTCTTCTATCGTCTGATATTCAAAAAAGAGGGTGCTGGTCATTTGGTCAAACACGTTACGAAAGGCATTTGTGAGCCTGACGACCAGAATAGAATCCAAACCGTATGCGGTTAAGGAAACCGACGGATCCATTCTCCCGCTCGGAATCTTCAGCGTTTTTCCTATTAATTCCGTCAGATATGTGATGCCCCGTTCCCTTACGTTTGGAATCGGCGCGGCGCTTTCTGCGGGAGCCTGCACCCGTCCGGCGTTTTCGGGATGAGGCCGTCCATTCCCGAATTGCCGCTCGAGCGCTTCTTTACGGGAAGACAGAAAGTAATCAGCAAGCTCATCAATGGTTTGATATTCAAAAAATAAAGTGCTGCTGACAGAACCGAAGACGTCTTTTAACGCGTTGGTCAGTCTGACGACCAGTATGGAATCCAATCCGTATGCGGTTAAAGGTTCATGGGATAAAAGACGATGCGCCGGCACTATAAGCGCTTCACCGATGACCTTCTTCATCAGTTCAACGCTTTTTTCTCTCAGGCTGACATGCAAAGTATCATCCGAAAGACCTTCTGCGTCATACGGACGGCGCTCCGGCTTCTCTTCTGACGCCTGTGTGAGAGCAAGCCTGACCGTTCCGTCACTTTCAGCCGCTATAATCTGCTGGCCTAAGTCGTGTGCGGTTTCAGCCGGAAACAGGGGATGGACGAATCCTTCAAGCGAAAGCGCTTCCGCCCAGCCGGCCGGATCAACCCCCGGACAGCCCGGAATCCGTAAATCATGATCCTCATACAGCCACCAGCCTTCAAGAAGGCCAAACGTCACATGGTTGAATATGGTGCGGCTGTTGATCTCATTTATAAACAGCTGGCCGTTTTTTTGCAGCATTGCTTTCGCATGGCGCAGCGTAGAGCGGATATTTTTTGTCGCATGAAGCACATTGGTCGCGATCACTGCGTCATACGTGCCGATGTCCGGCGCTTCTGTTGATACCGGCTGCTCAGCGTTGAATATTTTATAAGTGACATAAGGATATTCCGGACCGAATATGTCTTCTGCATGTAAAAGAAATGCTTTAGAAATATCCGTGAAACAATATTCGGCAATATGCGCTTCATACGGTTTCAATTTTCTCATGACCGCAGCGCTCGTCCCGCCCGTTCCGGCTCCGATTTCTAAAATGCGGATTTTCGCCTGCGGGTCTTTTTCCAGACGTTCCTTCAAAACTGCAATCAATGTGTCAGCAAGCTTGTCATTGAAAAAATCAGAAATGATATTATTGCGGTAAATGCCTTCCACAAGACGGAAGGAGGAGTCAGGGAACATCACTTCCGTTGCCGGAAGCTTTCCGGTTAAAATGTCTGGAAGCACACGCAATGTCTCTTCTGCCAATCTGACATGCGCCCTCATGTCTTTCTGGCGCAGCCAAGTCTCTTTTTTCCGCTCCCATTCCTCCCACACCTGCCCTAGATCCGTTTTTTCCGGAGTAAGCGCTAATTTATTCAGGAGGACAAAGCTCTCTTTCAGCCATCTGCTGTATTGTTCCGTTATGCCGGCAGCCGATTGAAATAACGGCAAAGCCTGACCAAGCCCGGCTCCCATCTCATAAAGGGTTGATACAAGCATTTTTTCAATAAGGGACTCCATCTCTCTCATGCAGCTCATGACACTTGATGCTTTTAACCGCTCAGCTTCGTCATTCTGCGTGATGTTAACCGTTAATTGTCCGAGTGCGGAAGGAATCTTTTCCGGATAAACCGTTACTTGTTCTTTCAGATCGTCTTTCATAAAAACCGGATCTGTCGTTTTGATCAGCGCCAGCTGGTCATGAGGTCCGGAAAGCAGGGTTTCCAGCGTTTTCATCGCTTCGGGCGCCTCAATAGAAGCGATTCCGTCCCGCTCCATCCGTTTCCGGTATTGTTCTGAAGCGACAACGCCGACACTTCCCCAAAAGCCCCAATTGACAACTTTTACGGCATACGGCGCTTTCTGTGAGATCCGCTTAGCAAAAGCGTCTTTAAACGTGCACCCGGCGGCATAATTGCTCTGTCCCGGCGCTTTTTGAAACGACATCATCGAAGAGAAAAACAGCAAGAAATCCAGGGGTTCCCCTTCAGCTACCCGGGCAATCTGCAAGCTCACATCAGTTTTTGCAGAAAGTGAAGCGCGGAACTGATCCTCTTCCATATTGGCAAAACTTCGGTCTGATAACACGATGGCGGAATGGATGATTCCGCGGACCTTTCCATTTTCCTTTACAATGGTGTCATACGCCCGTTTGAGAGAGTCATAATCGGCAGCATCCGCGCTGAAATATTGCGGTGCGGGGCCTAAAGCCGCAAGTCTTTTCAGCTTTCTTTCAATCTGTGTATCTTTTTTCCGCCTCCCGATCCAGACAATTTTCGCCTGATAGGTCTGAATCATATATTCAGTCCATACTTCTCCTATTCCGCCTGCTCCGCCGATAATCACATAAACCCCGCCGTGCCGGTATAATGAAGGCTCATCTGCATGAGGCCGGCAGACGGCCAATTGCTGGCGGTGCCACTGACCTGCACGAAAGACCCACGGATTTCCCTCGGGATCCGCCGGTAAAGAGAAGACATCGGGAAGATGCCGGTCTCCCCTTTGAGATTCCAAATCAAGAAGCCGGATGCTCCAATTGCTGTATTCTTTTGCGAGCGACCCCGCTAATCCGTGTATGCTTGCATGACTCGGATTGACCTCATCATGTTCATGAATCGGCTGTGCTTGAAACGTGCAGATTGTCAATGATAGTTGTTCCGTGTCAAAATTCAGAAGCAGAAGCGCTTTTACCAGCCGGAAAAGCTGCATGACCCCGTGCTCCTGTCCGTCGGCCATATCCGCATCATAAACGGATGGAATGGGATGATCCGGCGCCGCCCATATCATGTGTTGAAAAGAACCTTGCGCTTTCAGTGTTTCAGCCATTTGTTCCGCGCTGTCCAAAGAAGTGATGTCCGGAAAACGGACATCGGAATACATCTCTTTCAAAGCCTGCTGAAAATCCGGCCCGGCCCCGATGACGATTATTTTTTCTTCACGCATGAAAGACATGCCGGTTTCCGGAATGGTGACGGTGTTCCAAACCGGTGTCATAAGCAATTCCGTTTCACGGCTTGTCTTCGGCGTGACGCCGGCTTTTTGGTTAAACCCGGCGCTTTCCTGCACCTCTTTTATGATAAAATCTTTCACTGCCGCCAACAGCACGCCGCGCTCATCACAAATATGCAGATCAAATTGGTGAACGGAGGCCGCTTTTACCTCCGCATGCACAAATACGGTTTTCGCTAACGGTTCAAGCAGCTGTATTTCTCCGAAGGAAAACGGTACGATAAGCGCAGGCTCTTTTTGAAATTGCAGCACATGCGCCATTGCAGTTTGAACAGCGCCATCCATTAAGGACGGATGTAGGATGTACTGTTTAAAATCGGCTTCCAAGTGTGACGGGAGCATTAATTTGGCCAGTGCTTTCCTTTCTGTATAAGAGAATTCGCGGATGACCTGAAAACTGTCCTTTTGCACGATTCCCGCCTCAGAGAACGAGTGATAGATATCTTTCGGCTCCGTTCTCTGCGCAAATGGCGCCGGGAGCTGAAAGACCGGGGCCTCAAAAGATGCTCCTTTTTCTTTACAAATCACTTCTCCTTGCGAAAAGAGGGTGCCGTCCGCTCCTTTTTCTTTAATGACATAGCTTATACGCTCTTTTTCTGCTTCAAACTCTATCATGACGGATGTTGGGTCTGTCCCTGTCACAATCGGCTCCATGTACCACACACTTTGAAGAGAGACGACCGGGCGTTCTCCCCACAATCCCGCGCCGTATGCCGCCATTTCCAGATGACAGACTCCGGGAAGCACATATTTTTCGTTCACTAAATGATCTTTAAAGAAATATTCATCCTTGGAAAATATCTTTTGAAACGTCCCTTTCCGGGCGGATGAAATATTCTCATCAAGCAGAGGATGCAGCGCTTCACGCCTTTTGATATTTTGGGGCTTTTTTGTATACCGCTTTTTTTGATCGGTCAGCCAGGACGTTTCCTTTAAAAACGGATACGTAGGAAGCGGAACTTTCTGATACGGCGTTTCCGGCTTTTTGCAACCTTGAAGGCCTTTCACCCACAGCGCGGCAAATTTCTCAGGATCTGAAACGGATTGGCCTGAAACGTCCGGACGCCCGGGTGACGCTTTTCCGAAGTACATATACCTGCCGTCGCTGTGACCGCTTACAAATCCGTCCAATCGCCGTTTCAGCTCAGAAAGGGATGATGCAATGACAGCAAGCCGGAAGGAGAAAGGCTCTCTGCCTGACAATAAGGTGGCAGCGATATTTTCCAGACTGTATCCGCCGGCAGAAGGCAGGTTTTCCAATCGGTCAAGAAAAGAGCTTAATTTCCCGGCATATTCTTTCAGCTGCTGTTCGGAATGTGCGCTTAATACGACGGCATGCGGTTTTTGCTCAGTATTCCCATCCGCTTGCCGTTCTGGCTGATAAGCACCTACGATCAGATGGGCATTAGAGCCTCCTGCGCCGAATGAACTGATTGCGGCGATTCTCGGTTTATCTCCTTCAGCCGGCCACGGCCGGTTGTTTCGGACGACATAAAATGGCGAATCAGAAAAAGAAATCTTGCGGTTCAGTTCCTCGGAGTGCAGACTGGCGGGAAGCGTTTCATGTTTCATGCTTAAAAGCACCTTGATTAAACCGGCGATCCCTGCAGCCGCTTCCAAATGTCCGATATTGGATTTCACCGAGCCGATTCCGCAGTAGTTTTTCTCATCGGTCTGTTTATCAAATGCCATAGACAGGCCGCGTATCTCAATCGGATCGCCGAGCGCCGTGCCGGTTCCGTGAGCTTCAATGTAGCTGATATCCGCCGGACTTACCGCGGCTCTGTTTAGAGCGGATAAAATCAGGTCCCGGTGCGCTTCCGGATTCGGCACCGTATACCCGGTCGTTTTGCCGCCGTGATTAGTGGCTGACCCCTTAATGACACCGTAGATGTGGTCTTTGTCCGCAATCGCTTTTTTCAATGGTTTTAACAAAACGGCTCCCGCGCCTTCGCCGGGCACGTAACCGTCTCCGCCTTCACCGAAACTGCGGCATTTTCCTTCAGAAGACAGAAAATGTGATTGGCTTAAAAACATGTATTTTTGCGGATGTAAGCTGAGGTTGACGCCTCCGGCAAGCGCCATTTCACAGTCGCCCGACATAATGGCCTGACAAGCCTGATGGACGGCGACAAGCGATGAAGAACACGCCGTATCAACAGCGATGCTCGGGCCATGGAGATCAAGGAAATAAGAAACCCGGTTCGGAATGCTCCAATATAAGGAGCCGGGGCCTTTGTACTGATCTTTGAGGAAACCTTCTTCGTGTGCAATTAATGAATATTCATTCCAGGTCACTCCGGCGAATACACCGATTTGATCCGTCGGCCTGGCCGCCGGGTTCCCGTAACCGGCATCCTCCATCGCTTCCCAGCAGCACGTGACATACAATTTTTGCTGGGGGTCCATTAAATCAGCTTCCCACGGGGAAACAGAAAAAAACAGCGGGTCAAATTGATCCGGATGATCAATAAAACCTCCCCATTTACTGTATGACGCGTATTCTGCCGTTTTCTCTTCCGAGTAATAAGAGCTGTCCCATCTGTCCTCTGGGATTTCAGAGACACAATCTTTATTTTCCATTAAATTGTTCCAAAAATCATGCTGGTTTTCCGCTTTCGGAAACATCCCGCTCATTCCGATAACCGCAATATCAGAGCTCCCGTCCGTTGCCGGTTCAGGCACCTTTTCAGCCGCCTGTACGGGAAGCAATTCTTCTTCCTGCGGGCTTCCCGTATCAGGCTCCGTTTCTTTGAATTCAAGAACGCTTTCGGGATTTCGTTTCTGCGCACTTAAAAACTCACTCAATTTCTCAATGTTCGGATATTCAAACAGCAGCGTTTCAGAAAGGCCGGTAAATTCTTTATGCAATATGGTCATGATTTCTTCACTGATGAGAGACGTCACGCCAAGAGTAAAAAAAGCGGTTTTATCTTCCGCTTCGGTCACCTCGGCACCCAGCTTTTCCGCTATTACCGTTCTTAAAAATTCGTTAATACATTTCATGAGGATACCATCCCTTGTACAAAAGAATTTTTCTGTGCTTTAACAAGTTAATCCGCCGTCTATTGCCATTGTCTGTCCGGTCATAAAGGACGATTCAGGAGAAAGCAGGAAACGAACGAGTCCGGTCATATCGTCTGTTTCGCCTAAACGCCCCATCGGCGTCCTTCTGATAATCTGCGATTTTTGTTTTTCCGGCATATTTTTCGTCATATCGGTGTCCACAAAACCGGGCGCAAGTGAATTGACACGGATTCCTTTAGACCCGAGCTCCCTGGCCAGGCTTCGCGTCAAGCCGTCAAGAGCCGCTTTGGATGCGCTGTAAACTGAAGTGCCTTTAAATCCTCTTGAGCCGATAATGGAGCTTATGTTAACGATTGATCCGGAATTTTGTTTCAGCATGACACGGGATACGTTTCGGGTCAGCTTGATGACTGAGCCGATATTCAGATTGAGGATGCGGTCAATGTCTTCATCATTGGTCAGGGGCAGCAGCTGATCAAGGTTCAAACCGGCGTTATTGACCAAGCCGTCTATTCTGGAAAACTTGCGGTATACTTGAAGAACAAACTGTTTCATGGCGGCATCATCCGCCGCATCCGCCGCTTCCCAATAAAAGCGGCCGCGGTACTTTTCACTCTCTCTCAATGTGTTAATAAAATCAGATTCACTGCGGCTGAAAGCGGCTACTTTGTAATCCTCATCCAAAAGCGTCTGTACAATCGCTTTTCCCAGCCCCCGGCTTCCTCCGCTGACGACCGCTACTTTTCCGTTATTCATATTTGCCTCCTGTTTTACACGTTTCTTATTTTTTTAAATCGGTCATTAGACAGTTTCCGATCTGTAACAGAGATGATCTGCGGTATCTTATATGGCTGCAGCTTCTGTTTGCAATGAGCTACGGCCCGCTTTCTGAAAGATTTGATATCTTCCTCTTTTTCAAGCACGGCCTCTGCTGCGACAATCTCGCCCGTAATCGGATTTTTTCTTCCCGTTATGAGAACATCCCGGACATTCGGTATCTCCAGAAAGACGCTTTCCACCTCTGCCGGAAACACTTTCTCTCCGCCCACATTAATGATTTCACTCTTTCTTCCAAGGATTCTTATATATTCGCCGTCTGTTTCCACCTGGTCACCGGTGTCATACCAGCCGTCTTCATCGAAAGGTGACGGTGCGTTTAAATAGCCGAGCATCGCCGACTCAGAACGGACCCAAAGCGTGCCTCCGGTAATTTTGGTCTCTGTTCCGGCACCGCCCACTTTCATCCAAGTGGATTGGCTGTCTTTTGATTTCGTTGAGAATATACCCAGTTCAGTTAATCCATATGTTTGTTTCAGCCGTACATCCGGAAACAGCCGGTGAATGCCGCGCAGCGTTGATTGGGGCATCGGTTCTGTGCCGTAAGTGATCAGCCGGAGTGAAGAGAGGTTATAGCCGGCATCCGCCTTGGACATCAGCAGCATGTTTAAAAAGGTCGGGGTGGCGGGGAGCACTTGGACAGCATGCTTGTCGACCGCCTGATAAACGGACTCCGGCGTTCTGCTGTCTGATGTGACGATGGTCCCCCCGTTAAACAGAATCGCAAACAGCGTATTAATGCCGCCGATATGATCCAATTTCAGAAAAATGAGCGTACGCAGCGGTTTTCTCTTCGCCGTTTTATATTTTTCAAGCAGCCGGCCGGCGCTTAACACGGATGCTTTGCTTTTGCCGGAAGTTCCCGATGTGAAAATAATAATGCCTGACTCCCCTCTCTCGCGCAGGTCATCAAGCAGAGGGTGAGAGGCGCTTTCAGAACCTCCGCGAAGCGTCCAGCTGTCATTTTCATTTATTTCAATGATTTGATTCACTTTCGCGTCTTCAAACATATCGAGATGCTTTTCCCTTGATTCATTGCTTAGAGGGACAACGATATTTCGGTTTAACAAAAGCGCCATCAGCAAAAAAATAGCGTTCGGGGAATAATCCCCGATAAGCGCCACACATTCTCCTTCACGTATTCCGTTTTGTTCAAGTTCTTTCTGAAAAAAGCTAATTCGTGCCAGCAAATCATCATACGTAAAAGTCTGCCCTTTAAAAATGAGAAACTCACTGTCTTGCGTTTCCCTAAGCTTATCAGTCACCCAGCTGATATCTCCCCCGCTTTCTGTTTTCATGATTGAGCACTGTCCATATATTTTTGATAAATATCACAAATGCTGCCGACGGTTGTAATGCTTGAAATTGTTTCTCCTTGGGAAAAAGGATCTACTCCGGTTTCCATCTCCATCTGTGCGACTAATTGAGCGATATCCAGTGATGAGAAGCCCAGATCCTCTATGACTCTCACATCATCTCCCGCTTCGACGGCCCGATATGACTGCTGTTCTTGAATGTCCTGAATGATTTGAGCGATGATCTGCTTCATTTCCTTGGTTTGTTCCATTTGCTTTCAGCTCCATTCTTCATTTTATAAACTTCTGATGACCCGCTTATAATCCGGAATATGATCTTGTGAAGAGGTCGGCACCGCCAGCAGCTTGTCCACCTTGGAAATGGCCAGCAATGTATGATTTCTTTTCATATAGACTTCAATCTGATAGCTGATTTTCGCCACTGAGATCATACCGAGGGACTCACCGTGAAAGTCGGGATCGCATTCTTCAATGTGTCCCGTCATATAAATATCAAGCTCTTCATCTGCAAAACAATTTCCGTAATAATACGTCTCTCTTTCAAGCAAAAATAAATGCCGCGCGATTGAAACCGGAAAACCCGGCTTCGACCGGCGCGTCATCCATTCAAATTCCGCCGTATCCATTATCTTGCTGAATTTCGCAAACACCATGGCATGCCCGGGCGCAGCATCCTGATCAATAGGAACCCGATATGAAACGGGGTCTGCTGTTTTGAGATTGCCCGGCTTCATACCGAAGGCGTCCGTTCTGATTTTCTTTGACCGCATCAGCGCGTAAGGCGGCTTGGCTAGCTTAGAAAGTTCCGCAATGCATTCAGCCTTAGGCGCTGAGACTTTGCGCGTCGAACCTTCTGTTTGTGTGACGTCGACGACAATTAAACTATTGGCTTTCATAGAAGGAAACCGTCCCCGGTCCCACTCGCTTTTATCAGAGCTGACCGCTCCTTTCGGCCCGAACAAATAATCAGATTCTAATATGGTTTCTCCAAACCGGGAGATATCGACTCCGACGGAAACCTCGTCCCATAATCGGTACTGATCAAGAGGCTGATCTGAAGGAACTTTGAGATGTGTCATAAAATAAGCCGGATACAAAATCAGCCCTTGGTGATCGGCCATCTGATCAGGCCGGAATCCCGTTCCGTCCGTTAAATGGTGACTGTGTGCGTTGCCGAATAACAGCAGCAGTGCGTACTCATTCAAATTCCCTAACCCGACATGGCTCATCGTTAATTCATGATTTTCAATCAGCATGGTCTGTCCTCCGCAGAAAAAATGTAATGGCTGGTCATACTCAGCCTGTAATCGATACCAGCCTTTGCGCAAGAAGGCCGGCTGTTTCTTCCATGAGCTGTTTGCCGATCAGATCGACATGCCTGTTTCTCCAATTTTCAAGCGGGGTTCCTTTCACCCATTGATTAAACGCGCCGAGCGCAGGGCCGCAATGAATTTGGTAATCTATTTTACTTTCGCTTTTTCCTTCCAGAGCGAGCCTTGTCGTATGAGAAAAATACCATTTAAATACCATCGCCATTTTGTGTTTCGGATTCTGTTCGGCTTTGGCGATCTGCTCAGGAGATTTATCACGTTTCAACTGCTCATACACTTCTTCAAAACCGCACTGGAAATACTTTTCTTCAATTAATATTTTCGTTTTTTCATCTATTTCATCTAAAGAATTGTATTGTCTGTACAAGTCAAAGAGTTTATTGGCTCTTGCCGGGAAAAACAGGCCTTTTTTCAGCACCTGCACCCTTGCTCCCGCTTCAAACATATCTCCTGCGGGAGCGTATGACGTATCCTGCACGTTCGCTTCCTGAAGCAGATCTTTCACTGAATCACTTGTCCCGGCTTCGACCGTGCATTGATTAATAGAACCGGTTCCGATAAATTCGGCGCCGAGCAGAAACGCGGCAGCAGCCGCTTCCGGAGTGCCGATGCCGCCCGCTGCGCCGATTCTTACTTTTTTCGTATAACCGTGCTTCTCCATCATGCGGTCTCTGAGTCTGATCATGGCAGGCATTAATGTATACGGAATCCCTTGGTCGGTATGCCCTCCTGAATCCGCTTCAACGCAAATGTCATCAGCCATCGGAATTTCTTTTGCAAGCGCCGCTTCCCCGGCTGTCAGCCGATTGTCAGACACAAGTCTTTCCAGCACATGAGCCGGAGCCGGATTCAGAAAGGCCTCAGCGACTTCAGGCCGGGATACTTTCGCGATGATTCTGTTTTGAACTGACACCGACCCGTCATGATTCCTGCTTAGTCCCCTTGCCCTGTATATAACAAGAGCGGGGGTTATGCCCATAAATGCCGATGCTTCAATAAGATGAATGCCGTTTTTCAAATATAAATCTATCATTCTGACTTCCTTGTCAGGTGACATCATATGATGAAGAAGATTCATTCCGAATGTTTCCCCTTGCCGCAGTGCAGACCGGATGGTTCCGATGGCCTGTCTGATCCGTTCGATACTCAATCCGCCCGTTCCGAAAAAGCCCAGCATTCCCGCTTTTGCCGCTTTAATGACCATCTGTTCCGAAGCAATTCCCCTGTACATGGAGCCCGTCATGTAAGCATATTGGATGTTATAATCTTTTTTAAAATCTTCGTTCCCTAATCTCATTCCCGCCGTTTTTTGCGGATCAGCTGCCGATACTTTAACATCAGCAGTATCAGACTCTTCTTTCGGCATAGGTAATGGGACGGCATCTTTTTTAATCTGACGCGTCAGTTTTGTCAGCACTTCCCCGGGCCCGACTTCTGCAATTTCATTATTTTCAAGTCCCATCAGACGGCGTATCGTGTCCGTCCACTTTACCTGATTGGTCATTTGCAAAGTCAGATTTGTTTTGATTTCATCATTCTTATAGGGTGCGGCATGAAGATTTGAGATCACCGGAAAACGAAGAGGCAAAAACGCCGTTTCTTCTAAATAATCCGCGAACTCTTTTTCAGCATCTTTCATATAGCGGGAATGGAAGGCGCCGCTCACATTTAAAGGAAGGTACATTCTCACGCCGGCTTTTTCAAAGACGGGGCCCGCTTTTTCAATGTCTTGTTTCGTTCCGGCGATCACAATTTGCGAAGGTGAATTGTGATTAGCGATATCAATGCCGGTCAGATGATAATCGGATAGAACCTCTTTTACTTGTTCAGCCGTAAACCCCAAAACCGCTGCCATGCCTCCGGGAGCTGCCTTGCTCATGAGCTCCCCTCTTTTTTTTACAAGCTGCAAACCGGTCTCAAAATCAAAGCAGCCGGCCGCAAATAACGCATTATATTCTCCTAAACTGTGCCCTGCGGCGTAATCAGGCTCTCTGCCGGACTCTTTCATTTTCTTTAAATAACTGAGTGCACTCACCGTATATAACGCCGGCTGGGTAAATTGCGTTTTCCCCAGCTGGTGATTCGGATCCTCCAGACACAATTCTTCTATAGAGTAGCCTAATATGTCATCAGCCTGACGTGTCAGATCTTGAAATTCATCAAACAGTCCGGCTCCCATTCCTTTAAATTGAGAACCCTGCCCCGGGAACACAAACGTAAGCATCTTATCCTCATCCTTTCCGCATCGCCAATTTTGTACATCACATGTGGATCTCCATACAAAAACGTCTCTTATTTCATATATTGACTGGTGTAAACACCGGCATAAAAATAAAAACACAAACGCGTTTGCGATTCAGCACAGGTTTAAAAATCGCAAACGCATTGTGTTTTCCTTTTCTAACATAATTTATATAAAGACATCTTGCTTGTTTACTGAATGTTTCGCATGACAAGCTGCAGTGCCAATATGCCCGAAAACAGCCATGACGGCACACTTCTCCCTTATCATGTATATGTAGATATATACACTACAATCATTTTTATAATCCCTATTTCCTCTTCAACGTGCCGAAACAGCGATTGAAATTTAATAGGTGCTTTACATCAATTTAATAAATTTAACAAATAGTTGCTATTTAAAGAGAATAATATCAATTTATAGATAATAATGTCAAGGTATTATTTCGTTATTTTCTGACATTTATTCCACAGTTTTATATTCGGTGGACAGTCGGCATAATTGTTTCGGGATAAATGTCAGATAATTCCCTGAACCCTTTTCATGTCAAAGAAAATTTCATCGCTTCCCTGTCAATTGGGTCTATACTTATTTTTCATTTTCGTATATTATGTAAAAAAAAGACGAATTAGAAAAATTTTTAATCATTTTAAATAGTATCCATTAAATACTTTCTTTGTATAATAATTTCTTATTATTCTAAGGAGGACCCAGTCATGAAATGGTACGCACTTTTTGTAGAGTCCGGAAAAGAAGAAACAGTTCAAAAATTTCTGCGTCTGCAGTTTGATGAGCAGGCTCTCTACTCAATCATACCCAAGAAAAAAGTCACAGAACGAAAAGCCGGAATCAAATACGAGGCACTCAAAAAGATGTTTCCGGGATATGTGCTGTTTAAAACGAAGATGACAGAGCGGACATTTCATAAAATCAAAGAACTCCCCATTTCATGCAGAATCGTGAATAACGGCGCATATTATTCCAAAGAGCGTAAAACCTATTTCACGACAATTAAGGATGAAGAAATCCTCCCTATCATCCGGCTGATCGGAGAAGGAGACACTGTAGATTATTCAAAAGTCTATATTGAAAATTCAAAAGTAACCGTTGCCTCAGGGCCTCTTAAAGGAATGGAAGGCATTATTAAAAAGATCGATAAAAGAAAAAGACGCGCCAAAATCTGCCTGTCTTTTATGGGACTGGACAAAATGGTCAACGTCGGAATTGAAGTGCTCTCCAAACCCTAGCATTTCAAAAAAAGCATCAACAGCATGTGCCGTTGATGCCCTTTTTATATACAAACGAAAGCCCGACACCGAAATAACCCCGCTCACCACCGTCACGGTCAGACTTTTTGTTTTCAAGGCGATCACGATGGTCGGGATAAGCACGATCAAACCCGGCCAATTGATCAAAAGCGTTTGCTGTAAGAATGCAGACCGGCACATAAGAAAGCCACTTTAATACAGGCTGCGCCCATGACGTTACTGAATATTCACTTGCAGCTGAAAAATATGAGCCCCGACGATTTCAGAACCAGCTCAAAAAAACGGAATATTCGGTGCCTTCGGCGCAGTGATCTTCATCAGCAGTATTTTCATCCTGACAAACTGGTTCAAAGGAGGCCACGCAGTCATCGGTGCGTTTCTCATCTATATTTGCTATATGATCGGCTGTAAATGCCTGTTATGAAGATACGGCCACGCTGTGTATAAAAAAATGCCCGTCCAGAACAATAAGAACGATGTGTTCAGTTGTGAGCAGTTTATATGACTGAATGATCATGAGTTGTTATAATCAATGTCTAAAAACATTCCGGGAGGCGAAATAAATGGCCAGAAAATTATTCACACCATGGACCGTTAAAGATGTAACGATCAAAAACCGTATTGTTATGGCACCGATGTGCATGTATTCCTCACATGAGAAGGACGGAAAACTGCAGCCTTTTCATATGGCGCACTACATATCGCGTGCAATCGGACAGGTCGGCCTGATTATCGTGGAAGCGACAGCCGTTAATCCTCAAGGGCGCATTTCCGATCAGGATTTGGGCATTTGGAGCGATGATCATATCGAAGGTTTTGCCAAACTGACGGAACAAGTGAAAGCGCAAGGATCTAAAATCGGCATTCAGCTTGCGCACGCCGGACGTAAAGCTGAGCTTGAGGGAGACATTTACGCTCCGTCAGCCATTCCGTTCGATGAGCAGTCCAAAACACCGGCTGAAATGACGACAGAACAAATTAAAGAAACCATTCAGGAATTCAAACAGGCAGCGGCGCGCGCGAAAGAAGCCGGCTTTGACATTATTGAACTTCATGCGGCACACGGCTACTTAATGCACGAATTTTTGTCCCCTCTGTCCAATCACCGTACAGACGAATACGGAGGCTCACATGAAAATCGCTACCGCTTCTTAGGCGAGACCATTGAAGCTGTCAAGGAAGTCTGGGACGGCCCGTTATTTGTCCGTATTTCTGCATCGGATTATACAGACAAAGGGCTGGACATTGCGGATCATATCGGTTTTGCGAAGTGGATGAAAGAACAGGGAGTCGACCTCATTGATTGCAGCTCAGGCGCACTCGTTCAAGCTGATATTAATGTCTTCCCAGGCTACCAAGTGAGCTTCGCAGAGAAAATCCGTGAACAGGCCGAAATCGCAACAGGCGCCGTCGGTTTGATAACGACGGGAACAATGGCGGAAGAAATTCTGCAAAACAACCGCGCTGACCTTATTTTTGTCGCAAGAGAACTTCTGCGCGATCCGCACTTTGCAAGGAGTGCAGCGAAGCAGCTGAATACTGAAATACCGTCACCGGTTCAATACGACAGAGCATGGTGATGAAGTGACAGCCGGAGTTTTTCGATCCGGCTGTCTCTTTTTTTATTTTTTGAGAAACGATTGCCGAAGCTTCTCCGTCTTCCCTATAGAACCAATTAGAGGGGATGACTCCAATGAAAGCAGCATGGATGGAAAGGACATATCTGATTGACGGGTGTCCGTTTTATACGAAACACCGTAAAGGCGCCGGCGAAGTGACGATCGTCTTTGAAGCCGGCTACGGCACTTCTTCTGAAACATGGACATCATTACTCGCTGACATAGATGAAGAATTTGGGGTTTTCACATATGACAGAGCCGGAATCGGCAAAAGCGGACAAAGCCGAAACAAGAGAACGGCGGACCACATGGTACAGGAATTAAACGCTCTTCTTCTGAAGGCCGGCGTTAAGCCTCCTTATCTTGTCGTCTCGCATTCATACGGCGCGATTATCAGCAGACTTTGGGCGAGCCGGAACCGCCGGGATATTCTCGGGATGGTGATGCTTGATCCGGTTTCTGAGGATCAGGAGACGAAAGTGCTTCCGCTTCTTCCCGAAGAAATGAAAGCCGCCTATTTGAAACAGTTCATATTAGAAGGATCACACGCGGAATTTTTGACGAGCCTTCGTCAGATCAAGCATCAGCAGATTCATTTCGGCGATATGCCGCTGTTGATTTTATCATCGGGAGAGCGGGATGAGCGTTTAAAGCACGCTCATGAACAATGGGTGAAACTGCACAGAAGCATGCTTGATGTCTCTTATCAAAGCGGATGGATTCAGGCCAAAAACAGTTCTCATGCCATTCACCACGATGAACCGCACATCGTCCACCTTGCCATTTATGATGTTTGGTGCGCGGTGCGCCAGCAAATGAATGCTCCTGCCTATCAGGCGGTAAACTGATAAAACAAAAGCCATTGTGCAACGGTACAATGGCTTTTGTTATCGTGATCTATTTTGTCTCACGATGCAACGTATACTTTTTCAACCGGGGTGAATACTTTTTCATTTCTAACCGGTCCGGATTCGTCCGTTTGTTCTTCGTCGTAATATAATTTCTGTCCCCTGTCTCTGTACAGGCCAATGTAACATTCACACGCATCATTTTCACCCCTTCAAATCGTAATTATTACGTTTTATTATATCTCATCAGAAAAAAATGTCAAGCGTCCATTTTTTAAGACCGCTCCACAGTGACCTCCATGAAGTCAAATGCGATCTTACTGTTTTCAAATACCGCTTTCGCCTCATGTTCGAGACGCTCTATCGGCGATTCACCCTGATACCTTGCGCTGATATGAGTTAAGATCAGCCGTTTGGCGCCTGCTTTTTTTGCCGTTTGCGCAGCCTGTTCTGTCGTCGCGTGATAATAATTATGTGCGAGCTTTGCATCTTCCTTTGCAAATGTTGCTTCATGAACAAGCACATCCGCATTGCGCGCCAGCTCCGTTACCCGCTCTGATACCCTCGTATCCCCGGAAAAAGCGACGATTCTTCCTTTTTTCGGGGGTTCCAGAAAATCCCGCCCGTTAATGATTCTGCCATCGTCAAGTGTGACCGTTTCGCCGTTTTTGAGTTTCTGATAGACGGGTCCGGGCGGGATATTCATTTCTTTCAATCTGCCGGCCTGCAATGCGCCGGGAATATCCTTTTCCTGAACCCGGTAGCCGAACGCTTCCACGCCGTGAATGACGGATGCTGCGGTAACAATGAATTGCTCATCTTCAAAAACCGTCCCCTCTTCGATTTCATGTACGGTAAGAGGATACGTCAGATGAGTCGCCGTCACGTTCAGGCTTGTTTCGATAAAGGCTTTAATGCCTTTTGGCCCGTAAATCGTCAGCTCTTCTTCACCGCCCTGAAATGAACGGCTCCCCAACAGACCCGGAAGCCCGTAAACATGGTCGCCGTGAAGGTGGGTGATGAAAATCTTCTCAATTTTCCTCGGTTTGATTGTTGTATGTAATATCTGATGCTGAGTGGCTTCTCCGCAATCAAACAGCCATACGGAACGCCTTTCTTCAAGAAGCTTCAGCGCGACGGACGTTACATTTCTCGTCTTTGCCGGCATGCCGGCCCCCGTCCCTAAAAATAATAATTCCACAATGCTTCCTCCTAGATCTTTGTACTACTAAGGATACAGGATCAGGCTGAAAATGTGAATTCACCCGGGCCTTCTCCGGCCTGATTAATTTTTTTCCGCAAACCGCAAAAAACAGGCTGAAATGTTTGCTTTCAACGAATTTTAGATTTAAAATGAAGGAAATATGCGGGGTTTTAAACCATGCTTCAGATAAAGTGAGGTACTCTAAGTGAAAACAAACGACAAACCAAAAGCAGTAATTGTAATATTTGGTGCCACAGGGGATTTGGCAAAACGAAAACTTTACCCATCCATTCACCGTTTATATAAAAATGGTCAAATTGGTGAAGAGTTTGCAGTTGTAGGTGTTGGAAGAAGACCTTGGTCAAACGAGGACCTCCGGGAAACCGTTAAAACGTCTGTTTCTTCTGCCGGGCAAAAAGACATAGACGATTTCACATCTCATTTTTATTACCATCCGTTTGATGTAACGAATCCGGGTTCCTATCAGGAGCTGAATGTCCTGCTTGATCAGCTTGAACATACATATGAAATCCCGAACAACAGAATGTTTTACTTGGCGATGGCTCCTGAGTTTTTCGGCACGATCGCAAAATCACTTAAAAACGAAGGTGTCACAGCGACAAATGGCTGGTCCCGTCTCGTCATTGAAAAACCGTTCGGCCATGACCTGCCGAGTGCGAAAGAGCTTAACAAAGAAATACGCGAAGCTTTCACGGAAGATCAAATTTACCGGATCGACCATTACTTAGGCAAACAAATGGTTCAAAATATCGAAGTCATCCGGTTTGCGAATGCGCTGTTTGAGCCGCTGTGGAATAACCGCTACATCTCAAACATCCAGATTACGTCAAGTGAGGATCTTGGCGTTGAGGATCGTGCGAGATATTATGAGAAATCAGGCGCACTCCGTGATATGGTTCAAAACCATATTTTACAAATGGTCGCTCTCTTGGCGATGGAACCGCCGATTAAACTGAACACGGAAGAAATCCGCAGCGAAAAAGTGAAGGTGCTGAGAGCTCTCCGCCCTGTCGCCCCAAACGAAGTGAGCGACTACTTCGTCCGCGGACAATACCAAGCGGGAACGATTGACGGAAACTCTGTACCGAGCTATACAGATGAGCATAATGTAGCACCGGATTCCAATACGGAAACGTTCGTGTCCGGAAAGCTGTTGATCGATAACTTCCGCTGGGCCGGCGTTCCGTTTTATATCCGCACAGGGAAACGGATGAAAGAAAAATCAACGAAAATCGTCGTTCAATTTAAAGACATTCCGATGAACCTTTATTACGGCAATGAAACGAATGTAAATCCGAACCTGCTTGTCATCCATATTCAGCCGGATGAAGGCATTACACTATATCTGAATGCTAAAAAATTAGGCGGAGCCGCTCATGCTCAGCCGATTAAGCTGGATTACTGCAGCAACTGCAGTGACGAAATGAACACACCGGAAGCCTATGAAAAATTAATCCATGACTGTCTGCTCGGTGATGCGACAAACTTTGCCCATTGGGACGAAGTGGCGCTTTCATGGAATTTCGTCGATGTGATTTCCGAAACGTGGGCAGCCGACAAAACCCTTTCTCCGAATTATGAAGCCGGGTCAATGGGACCGAAAGCTTCGGACGATCTTCTTGAAAAAGACGGTCTCCACTGGTGGAATATATAAGAAAACATCAAAAACCGCGGCGCCGTTCATGACGGTCCGCGGTTTTTGATATCAGAAAAGCCCCCGCAATAACTGCGGGGGCTTCTTCATTACTTCATCCATTCAGTATGGAAAATGCCTTCTTTATCTGTGCGTTCATACGTATGCGCGCCGAAGTAATCACGCTGCGCTTGAATCAAGTTTGCAGGAAGCACTGCCGTACGGTAGCTGTCGTAATACGCAAGTGCGCTTGAGAACGAAGGTACCGGCACGCCTTGGGCTACGGCAAGTGAAATCACTTGGCGAAGGGCGCCTTGGTAGCTTTCTGCAATGTTTTTGAAGTAGCTGTCTAACAGCAGGTTGTCAAGCTCCGGTTCACGGTCATATGCGTCTTTGATCTTTTGCAGGAACGCCGCGCGGATGATACAGCCGCCGCGGAAAATCATCGCGATTTCACCGTATTTCAGATCCCAGTTATATTCTTCAGACGCGGCTTTCATTTGGGCGAAGCCTTGTGCGTAAGAACAGATTTTACTCATGAAGAGCGCTTTTCTGACCGCTTCAATCAGTTCTTCTTTATTTTCAGTGACCGGCTTAACGTCTGGTCCGGACAGAAGGCTGCTTGCTTTCACACGCTCTTCTTTCATTGCGGAAATGAAACGCGCAAAAACAGATTCAGTGATAATCGGAAGCGGCACGCCTAAGTCAAGAGCGCTTTGGCTTGTCCATTTACCCGTTCCTTTTTGGCCTGCTTTATCAAGGATCACGTCAACAAGCGGTTTGCCCGTTTCTTCATCTTTTTTAGTGAAAATGTCAGCCGTGATTTCGATCAGATAGCTGTCAAGCTCTCCTTTGTTCCACTCAGCGAATACTTCGTGAAGCTCTTCGGCAGACAGTCCGAGCACCTGTTTCAAAATGAAATATGACTCAGAGATCAGCTGCATGTCACCGTATTCGATACCGTTGTGCACCATTTTTACATAGTGCCCCGCTCCGTCCGGGCCGATGTATGTCGTACAAGCTTCTCCGTCCACTTTAGCAGAAATGGCTTCTAGAATCGGTTTCACGAGTTCGTGCGCTTCCTTTTGGCCGCCCGGCATAATAGAAGGCCCTTTCAGCGCTCCCTCTTCACCGCCTGATACACCCGTTCCGATAAAGTGAATGCCGCTTTCGGCAAGCTCTTTGTTCCGGCGCTGTGTATCTTTATAGTATGTATTTCCGCCGTCAATCAAAATATCGTCTTTTTCCAGATGAGGAAGAAGAGATTGAATCGTCGCATCCGTTGCAGTTCCCGCTTTAACCATTAATAAAATTTTACGGGGTGTTTCAAGAGACTGGACAAACTCCTCAATGCTGTATGTACCGACAACATTTTTGCCTTTTGCCTCTTCTAAGAACTCTTCCGTTTTGCTGCTTGATCTGTTGTATACAGACACAGAGAATCCCCGGCTTTCGATGTTAAGAGCCAGATTTTTACCCATTACCGCAAGACCGATAACTCCGATTTGTTGTTTTGACATATTCTAACGTCCCTTCTTCAAACGTTTAACCATTTTAAAATTTAAATTAAAATAAAATGATATTTATACTAAAGAAATTATCATACATAACCCCTTTTTTCAAGTTATTCACCTTTTCTTTTCATCCTGAAAAAAGTCTCTGTTAAAGCTCGTTCCCCTTGTTTTGCTTTCTTCTTTTTTTATAACGGCGCCTTTTCTGATCAGGTTTTGGCCGTACTTTTCATTCAGCTCGTTCATCATCTGAAAAATCGGCTCATCCTTTGCGTCCTCCTTGAATGAAAACAGATCAAGCTGTTTATATGCCTGCTGTTTTTCAACCAGTTCCGTTCCGGTGATGCCGAGAAGCCTTACCGGATTTTGGTTCCAGTGCTTGTCAAACAGTTCCATCGCCGCTTCCATAATGTCTTTTTTCTGATCAGCCGGATTGCTGAGGGTCATGCTTCTTGTGACCGTTTTCCAATCCGCATACCGAATCATGATGAACAGCCGGCAGGCCATGACCTCCTTACGCTGGAGCCGTTCGCTCACAGACAGCGCGAGCCGGTCAAACACGCCCGTTAATTCATCCCAGTCAGCCGAATCATGCGACAGGGTGGATGAGTTGCCGACGCTTTTAAATTCATAAATCCGCTCGGGATTGACTTCTGCAGGATGGATGCCGTTCGCTTTATCCTTCAGCCTCGGGCCGTTTATGCCGAGAAGCGTTTTCAGCGCATGTTCATCTCCTTTTGCCAAATCACCGATCGTTTTGATGCCGAGCGTTTTTATTTTTTCCGCAGTTTTCGTTCCTATACCGTGCATCTCTTCAATCGAAAGAGGCCATAATACGTCCGGCAGCTCTCTTTTTCTTAAAATGGTGATGCCGAGCGGTTTTTTCATGTCAGAAGCCATTTTAGCGAGAAATTTATTCGGGGCGATGCCGATGCTTGACGGAAGCAGAAGCTCTTTTTGCAGTCTCGCCTGAATGTCTTCGGCTGTCTCATACGCCCTGTGGCTGTGCGGTGTGTCCGTAATATCCATGTATCCTTCATCAATAGAAACAGGCTCGACTAAATCCGTATACTCCCTCAGAATGCTGAACATTTCTTTTGACGAACTCCGGTAGCGGTCAAAATTCGGAGGCACGACGATGAGTTCCGGACAGAGGCGTTTTGCCCGCCACACCGGCATGGTGGTCTTTACGCCCCGCGCTCTCGCTTCATAGCTGCAGGTGACGATGATTCCTTTCCGTTCCTTCACGTTTCCGGCAACGGCGATAGGTTTTCCTCTTAAAGACGGATCATACGCCATTTCTACGGAGGCATAAAAACTGTTCATATCGATATGAAATATAATTCTCCCTTTTCCGGCCACTCCCGGCGCCTCCTTTCCTTTCATAGACAACCTTATATATATGTAGTAAAATAAGAGCTGAATGGATGTGATAAAATGATTCTTGAGTCAATGAATGACTTTTTATTTTTAGTCGATTTTTTCACAATTATTCTTCCCGCTCTGACCGCGATCGGCATCGCTTTTCTTTTGCGTGAGCGCCGCGCAGGCGAGCATTGGAGAACGAAACGAATAGATGAACATCAAGCAGTCGTTCAGCTGAACCGAACAGACTTTCTTATTATTATATATCATCGCATTACAACTTGGATACGTAAAGTCATCCGCATGAATTCACCGGCGAATGATGATGAAGATGTCAGCTTCCTCCTTTTATAACGGCAAGTGAAGATAAAAAGGAGGAGACATAATTGTCTAAAACATATCAAAAATGGATCGCATTCGGATTGTTTTTTATCGTACTGTGCACAGGCCGCTCGGCTTTTGCGGCGACATCTCAGACTCAGACGGGAGGCCTCGGGAATATCGGTTTTTTCCACGATTACCTGATCGAGCCGTTTTCGGCACTTTTAAAAGGTGTGGCGGGCCTGTTCCACGGTGAGTACGGATTGTCGATTATTCTGGTGACGATTATCGTCCGGATCGTTGTATTGCCTTTGTTTGTGAACCAATTTAAGAAACAGCGGGTGTTCCAGGAAAAAATGGCTGTGATCAAACCGCAGGTCGACAGCATTCAGGCTAAAATGAAACAAACGAAAGATGCGGAGAAACAAAAAGAACTGCAAATGGAAATGATGAAGCTTTACCGTGAGCACAATCTGAATCCGATGGCAATGGGATGTCTTCCGATGCTGGTGCAATTCCCGATTTTGATCGGTTTTTATTACGCCATCCGCTCAACGCCGGAAATCGCTTCACACTCATTTCTGTGGTTCAGCTTAGGGCATTCTGATATTCTTGTATCACTGTGCGCGGGGGCCATGTATTTCTTACAGGCTTATATTTCCCAAAAATTAAACGAGAAATATTCACCGGCTGCTCAAAATCCGGCCGCGATGCAGTCAGCAAAAATCATGGTCTTTATTTTCCCTGTCATGATGACCGTTTTTTCACTTAACGTACCGGCTGCGCTGCCGCTTTACTGGTTTACAAGCGGACTGTTTTTGACAGTGCAGAATGTACTTTTACAGCAGACGCATCATAAAAAGAAACAAGCTGCGGCTCAGGCGGAGCCCGCCAAATCATAATACTGAAACCCTGCCCGAACTATCCGGCAGGGTTTTTTTCTTGTATCTGCAAGGCTTTAAACCAATTATCATGAAGAATGAAAAAAGCACCCAATCAACTGGGTGCTTCGTTTTTAGTTGGCCGCTGTTTCGATAATGGCAACGACCATTTCCGCCGTTTTGACGAGCTCTTCAATCGGCATTTTTTCATTTTTCGTATGGATTTGTTCATAGCCTACTGACAGGTTGACTGTCGGAATGCCGTGGCCGGCAATGACGTTTGCGTCACTTCCGCCGCCGCTTGTCTGAAGTTCGCTCGGCCGGCCGATTTTTGCCGCCGCTTTTTTCGCGACTTCCACAACCTGATCGCCGTCCTGATATTTGAAACCCGGATACATAACCGCGATGTCCACTTCCGCGCGGCCTCCCATCTCAGCTGCAGCAGATTCGAAAGCTTCTTTCATTTTCTGCACTTGCGCTTCCATTTTTTCAGGCACTAATGAACGCGCTTCAGCCAGAATATCAACCTGGTCGCAGACGATATTGGTTTGCGTGCCGCCTTCGAAACGTCCGATATTAGCCGTTGTTTCTTTATCAATACGGCCGAGCGGCATTTTAGAGATAGCTTTTGATGCGATTGTAATCGCGGAGATGCCTTTTTCCGGTTCTACCCCCGCATGAGCCGTTTTCCCGAAAATGGTTGCTCTCACTTTCGCTTGTGTCGGCGCGGCTACAATAATGTTGCCGACTTTTCCGTCTGAATCAAGCGCAAAACCGTATTTCGCGGTAATGTCTGAACGATCCATTGCTTTTGCCCCGACTAATCCCGATTCTTCTCCGGCCGTGATAATGAATTCAATGGTGCCGTGCTCGATGTTTTGTTCTTTCAGCACTTTAATGGCTTCAAACATTGCGGCAAGACCCGTCTTATCATCAGCGCCGAGAATCGTCGTGCCGTCGGATTTTACATAGCCGTCTTCCACAATCGGCTTAACGCCTTTGCCCGGGACAACCGTGTCCATATGCGATGTGAAATAAATCGTATCCGCATCTTTTGTGCCCTTTAACGTACAGATTAAGTTGCCGGCTCCATGCCCCGTCACTTCTTTTGTATCATCTTCTTTTACGCTCAATCCTAAATCAGTGAATTTTTGTTTGAGCACCTTGCTGATTTCCGCTTCATGTTTTGTCTCTGAATCAATTTGAACGAGTTCAAGAAATTCTTCAAGCAGACGTTTTTCGTTTACCATTTTCAGTTCCCTCCGTTTAAAGCGGTATATTACCGTGCTTTTTTTTCGGTCTTTCCTCTTCCTTATGCGCAAGCATGTCAAATGCCTGAATCAATTTTTTCCTCGAGTCTTCCGGCCGGATGATATCATCCACCATTCCGCAGGCCGCCGCTTTATACGGACCGGCGTTTTCCTTTTCGTATATGGCTTTTTTTTCGCGCTTCGTTTTCTCCGGGGCGTCAGAAGCCTGTATGTCTCTGCTGTATAAAATCGACGCCGCGCCTTCCGCTCCCATCACGGCGATTTCCGCATTGGGCCAGGCGAATACAAGATCTGCCCCGAGCCCTTTCGAATTCATGGCGACATAGGCGCCTCCGTAAGCTTTTCTGATGATGAGCGTCACTTTCGGCACCGTCGCTTCGGCAAAAGCATACAGCAATTTTGCTCCGTGACGGATGATTCCCGCATGTTCCTGCTGAAGGCCCGGAAGAAACCCAGGAACATCAGCGATCGTCAATAGCGGAATATGAAACGCGTCACAAAAACGGATGAATCTCGACGCTTTGTCAGCGGCATCAATCGTGAGGCTCCCCGCCAAGTGTTTCGGCTGGTTTGCGACAACACCGACTGTACGCCGTCCGAGTTTCAGAAAACCGACAGCAATGTTTTTGCCAAAATACGGCTGAATGTCAAAAAACGTTCCGTCATCCGCCAGCTCTTTTATTACCTGTAACACATCGTAAGGTTTCGAACTGTCCGCGGGAACGAGGGTGTTTAATAACGGTCTGGCGTCTTCCTTTTTAACGGGCAATGCCGTCTGTCCGCCGTGCGGGAGATAAGAAAGCAGGGTTTTCACAGCGGAAAGAGCCTCTTTTTCCGTTCGTGCGGAATAGTGGGCATTTCCGCTTATCACATTATGTATTCCCGCACCGCCTAAACTTTCCGCGTCAATCTGTTCACCCGTCACCTGTTCAATGACTTTCGGGCCTGTAATAAACATGTGCGACGTATGTTCCGCCATAATCACAAAATCCGTCAATGCGGGTGAATAAACAGCACCGCCGGCACACGGCCCAAGGATGACAGAAATTTGCGGAATCACTCCCGAGTAAAGGACGTTGCGCCTAAAGATATGACCGTATCCATTTAATGATACCACACCCTCTTGAATTCTCGCACCACCTGAGTCGTTCAGCCCGATGATCGGAGTTTTATTTTTCGCCGCCAGATCCATTACCGCCGCGATTTTTTCCGCATGTGTCTCGCCGAGCGTCCCGCCGAGTACGGTAAAGTCATGGGCAAACAAATACACGGGCCGTCCGTCAATTGTGCCGTATCCGGTAACAACGCCGTCTCCCGGAGCATTCTGGCACCCGGGCATGCGGCTTTTGGCAAACGGCTGCAGCTCTGAAAAACTGTCTTCATCCAATAAATAGTCAATTCTTTCTCTTGCCGTCAGCTTGCCTTTTTTGTGCTGTTTTTCATTTTTTTCCGCTCCGCCGCCGTTTGTTAAAAAGGAACGTCTTTCATTTAAGTGTCTGATATGATCACTCATGCTCATCTTGAGTTTCTCCTTTTTCAATTGTTTCACAAAGCTCAATCAGGACCCCGTTCGCCTCTTTTGGAGAGAGAAATGCGATCTTCTTCCCGCCCGCTCCGTTTTGCGGTTCATGATGGATCAAAGTCATGCGGCATGCTTCAAGCTCCTTGATCGTTTCCTTCATATCGGCGCAGCGGAATGCCAAATGATGCAGCCCTTCGCCTCTTTTCTGTAAAAAAGAGCTGACGGGAGACGCGTCCGACAGCGGCTCAATCAGCTCAAGCTTTGTGCCTCCCGCCTCTAAAAAAGCAACTCTCACATTTTGGCCGCTTACCAGCTCGTCTCCCATATACGTAAGCCCGAGCATCCGTTCGTAAAATCCTCTCGCAGCTTCAATAGAGCTGACGGCAATGCCGACATGATCAAGTTTTTTCATAGCGCGGCCACCTGCTTTCCGCCATAGGATATGGCTTGTTCATACAAGCAAAACACGTTAAAATGATAGACAGTAATCTTAAGGAGTGAAACAATGTCTCAAAAATTTATGAAAAGCGCCGTTATCGTCATTTTGGGCGTATTTATACTTTCAACCCTCCTCTCAGGCATTATGATGTATTTGCGTTAAAAAAGCAGGCGCCTCATTGCAAGGGGGTTTCCTGCTTTTTTATGAGGGCTTTCCGCTCTATTGCAATGTCCTCGAATGAGCGGTTTTCTTTTGTAATCAATACTTTCGTTCCGGGAGGGATAATCCGGAAAATACGGATGACATCCCGGTTTTTCATACGGATGCAGCCGTTTGAAACAAACCCCCCGATCAGCTCTTCTCTGTTTGTTCCGTGAATGCCGTATATCCTGCCGTCGGTGCCTTTCGCGTCAAAACCGATCCAGCGGACGCCGAGCGGGTTTTCCGGCGCGCCTCCCTCTACATTTTTCTTCCGGTAATACGGATTGACGGCTTTGACCGTTACCGTAAATTCTCCTTCAGGCGTCAAATCATCCGTTTTTCCCGTCGCCACCTGATAAATGCCTTCTATTCGGTTATCCTTCACAATAGCAAGCGCATTTGTGGCTTTATTGACGATAATATAAGGGTCACCCGGCAAAGGGTTCGCGCCAAGCGGCCAAAGCGGTGACAGCAGCAGGGCGGCTGACAATAAAAAAAATCGCATGGGCTCCCCTCCTTTTTTCATTAGAATGACCAATGAAAGGAGGACTCATGCGATTGATCCATATGTTTTTTACAGCTTGATGCCTTTGAAATAACTTTTAATCACGAGATATTGTTCCATCTCACCGAGGAGGTGGAACAAAGCCGCCCGCGCTTCAAACTCCTCGCGCGTTGCCGGGAGCGGCATTTCTTCAAATTCCGTTCTCATTTCTGCAAGTCTTTTTAAAAATTTATGAGCGGTATTGCCGGGGTGAATGGCTTCCCTTAATTCATGGATGAAATGGGCGATTATTTTGCCCTGCTCCACCGTTATTGAAATAGAGGTAATCTTCGGCAGTAGCCGTTCAATGATTTCAAATTGTTTCTGTCTCATCTTAAAATAATGATAGTAAAGATTTTCATGGCGCAAAATATGATTCTGAACGTCCCGATAGGCGAGGTTTTTCGCCTCTTGAATCATCTGATGCGTCTCCGGTATTTCCTTCCCCGACCAATCTTGCTCACCAGTTAACAAATACCGTTCGATTTCGGCGAAGATGACGGAAAAGTTGTCCTCAATTTTTTTCCGGTACGCCGCGAGTTTTCTGTCGAGGCTCGGCATATACAGATTCATTAACAGCGCGACGCCGATACCTACGGTGATCAGCTGGAACTCATTCCAGATAAACGCCATCGTAATGCCGCCGGACATGTATAAATGAAGAATGATTACTGAGCTGGTGACGATCCCTTCGTTTATTTTTAAAACGACTGTAGTCGGAATGAACAGCACCAGCAATATTCCGATCGCAAACGGATAATAGCCGATCAGCCCGAAAAAGACATATGAGAAGACGATCGCCAATAAACAGGCGGCAAATCGGGCCCACGAGGCCTGAAGCGACCGCTTTTGCGTAATCTGGATGCACAATATGGTGATGATTCCTGCGGATGCGAAGTTTTGCAGATGCAACAGCTGGGCTAAATAAATGGCCAGCGCCGTTCCAAGTGCGGTCTTTAGTGTGCGGTAACCGATTTTAAACATTGCTTGCTCCATTCTGTTTGTTTGTTTCTCAAAAAAAAGAAGAAGAGCATTCTTCTTCTTTTCTTACAGATATATTTTATAATATTTTTTCTAAAAAGTCCTGTGCTCTTTTTGACTTCGGAGAAAGAAAAAATTCTTCCGGCTGCCCGTCTTCCACGATCGTCCCTTCATCCATGAATAATACGCGGTCTGCCACTTCTTTGGCAAATCCCATTTCGTGCGTTACGATCACCATCGTCATGCCCGTCTGCGCGAGCTCTTTCATCACCTCAAGAACTTCTTTCACCATTTCCGGGTCAAGAGCCGAGGTCGGTTCATCAAACAGCATGATG
The DNA here is from genome assembly GCF_040311405.1 of Bacillus sp. FSL K6-2865. NCBI lineage: Bacteria > Bacillati > Bacillota > Bacilli > Caryophanales > Bacillaceae > Bacillus > Bacillus sp. FSL K6-2865. The sequence goes on from NZ_CP152036.1 coordinate 2,551,118, forward strand.
TCAGGATTCATGGCAAGCGCCCGCGCGATGGCGACCCGCTGCTTCTGTCCGCCTGACAAACGGTTCGGATAGTCGTTCCGTTTGTCAAGCAGTCCGACTTTTTCAAGGAGGGCGCACGCCTTTTCCTCCGCCTCGTTTTTAGACTCTTTCTTCACGCTGACCGGCGCGTATGTGATATTTTCAAGCACCGTTTTATGAGGAAACAAATGAAAATGCTGAAATACCATGCCGATATTTTCCCGCACTTTCAGTTTATTCGTTTTAGCTGCGGTAATTTCATTTTCTTTAATGGCAATCGTTCCGCCGCTCGGGGTTTCCAGCAGATTTAAGCAGCGCAGAAACGTTGATTTGCCGGAACCGGAAGGGCCGATGACAGCGACGACTTCCCCTTCTTCGATCTGTGTTGAAATGTTTTTCAGTACTTCATGTTTCCCGAATGATTTTGACAGGTTGTCGACCTTAATCATTGGCTTTCAGCTTCCTTTCTACGCCTTTTCCGATGAATGCTAAGATCAAAACGAGCACGTAATAGATTAAGCCCGCCACAATAAGAGGTTCTAAATAGTTGTATGTTGCGGCGCCGGACTGGTAGGCCCGTCTCATAATGTCGCCAAGACCGATAACTGTGACGATCGCCGATTCTTTCGTTAAGGTGATTAATTCGTTAATAATAGCCGGAGAAATGTTTTTAAACGCCTGCGGCAGCAGCAGATCTTTCATCATTTTTCCGTACGGCACGCCGAGAGCGACGGCAGCCTCTTTTTGTCCTTTGTCAATTGCGTTGATTCCCGCTCTGATAATTTCAGAGACGTAAGCGGCTGAATTGAGCGATAATGCGGTGACCGCCGCCCAAAATTGATCGATCTGAAAGCCGAGGAGCTGCGGCATACCAAAATAGATGATCATCAGCTGCAGCACGAGCGGTGTGCCGCGGAATATCGAAGTATAAAAATCCGCAATCCATTTCAGCGGACTGATCGTGCTGATTTTAAATAAGCTGAGCACGATGCCTAATACAAGACCGATGACCGCCGAAACGAGCACAATTTTCAATGTGACCGCAAGGCCTTCCAATATAAAAGGAATTTGGGGGATTGTTGCTGAGAAATCCAAATTCATACGTGTGATCTCCTTTGTCTTTATTCAAGATAAAAAGCTCAACGAAAAGTTGAGCTTTCTTTTATTTCTCGTTGGTGAACCATTTTTTCTTCAGTTTTTCGATTTCTCCGTTTTTCTCCATTTCTTTCAGCGCTTTGTTGAACTTCGCTGTCAGATCACTGTCTTTGCGGAACGCAATCGCGGAGCCCGATTCGTCTGATTTCGCATCTGCTGACGCAAAGCCCTGCAGATCTTGATTTGAACTGAAATAGCCTTGTGCTACGATGTCTTCGATAATCGCGGCATCAAAACGCCCGGATTTGATCTCTTCGGTTAAGTCTGAGATCCGGTTGCGGTCTTCGAGCTGAAAACCGTATTTCGAAGCGAGCTTCTTGCCTTTTTCCTCTTGAATGGAGCCGAGCTGAACACCGACGGTTTTGCCTTTCAGATCATTCAGGGATTTCATGCTGCTTCCCTTTTTCGTAACGATCATATTGTTAGCAGTATAATAAATATCAGAAAAATCAACTTGCTTTTTCCGTTCCGGCGTAGGTGTCATTCCAGATAAAATCATATCTACCTGCTTGGACTTCAAGGCTGTAATCAGGCTGTTGAAGTCCATGTCCTGCACCTCAACGTCATAGCCGGTCTTTTTGCCTAGAGCTTTTGCCAGATCAACGTCAAACCCGGTGATCTGATCGCCGTCTTTATATTCAAATGGTTTATAGTCAGCCGATGTACCCATAATCAGCTTGTTCTTTCCGCCCTCTGAGCCTGAATTGCCTGATCCGCAGGCGGACAGCGCAAAGGTGATACATGCGGCAGCTAATACCAACAGCCATTTCTTCATGATTCATTTCCCCCATATCTACTGATCTCTTAAATTTGAATATTTATTCGTTAACTTGTATTTTAAACACTTTTTAATTGTGATGCAATACTATTTTCGAAAAATATATTTTCCTTTCTGTGTTTATTATAGTCATTGTTTTTCAGATTAGTGACAGCTGAACGCCGATGTATATATATTTATATTTATACAGATTCCATATAAAAAAACCCCGCAAGCGCTTGGCTCCGGGGTTTTTCTTTCACTTATACTTCTTCACAATATTCTTCAAATGCTTCCTGCAGTTTTGTGACGACGGCCATCGGCTCATGGCCTTCAATTTCATGGCGTTCCACCATTTTCATGATTTTCCCGTCTTTTAAAATGGCAAATGACGGAGAGGACGGCGGATAGCCTTCAAAGTATTCTCTCGCTTTGGCTGTCGCTTCTTTATCCTGTCCGGCAAATACCGTCACAAGCTGATCCGGGCGTTTATCGTAATGTACGGAATGGTACGCGGCAGGCCGTGCAATACCGCCTGCGCATCCGCACACAGAGTTGACCATGACGAGTGTCGTTCCTTTTTTCGAAAGCGCATCGTCCACTTCCTCAGGGGTTTTCAGCTCTGTATACCCGGCGGCCGTGATTTCCTGGCGGGCTTGACGCACGACATCATTCATAAATAAATTAAAATCCATATTCAACTGGGACATCTCCTTTTTGATCATCTCTTCTTATGATAGCAAGGAACCTCCCTATCGGCAAATGACACCGCTCATATCCAATTGTTTTTTGTCCCTTTTATGTTCCCGATGTAAGTTTATGACCCTTTAAAAACGGGAAACTTGTTAAGGAGATTGTCTGAAATAAAGGAGCAGTCATATGAGCCAACGGAAAGCAGTTTTAATTTATAACGGAAACGCCGGTCAAAAACAGATTGATAAAACGCTCGGCACGGTCGTCCCCATTTTGGCCCAGTCAGCTGATGAACTTTTGATTAAACCGACCAAACATCAGGATGATGCCCGTCAGTATTGTGAAAATCTCGACAGTTCAGTTGACCATTTATATATTTTAGGCGGAGACGGCACTGTGCATCAATGCATCAACAGCATCAGCAAGCTTGATCACAGACCCGCTGTCGGCATTTTGCCGGGAGGAACGTGCAACGATTTCTCACGGGCGCTCGGCATCCCGCAAAACCTTCAAAAGGCCGCTGAAGCGCTCGCGGCCGGACATAAACGGATGATTGACGTCTGTAAAACGGATGACGGCTATTTTCTGAACTTCTGGGGCATCGGACTGATCACCGAAGCATCAAGCCATATTAATGAAACTGAAAAAGCATGGCTTGGTAAAATCAGCTACTTCACGAGCGCCTTGCGGACGATGACAAGCGCGAACCCGTTTCCTGTCAAATTGACGATTGACGGCGAGGTGAAAGAAGACGAAGCCGTAATGGTGCTTGTCATGAACGGGCATTATATCGGGACAAACAGAGTTCCCCTGCCTGATGCCAGCCTCCAGGACGGCTTAGCCGATGTGTTAATCTGCCGCAACACAAGCCTTGCTGCGCTGCGGGAGCTGATGACGATGGAGCAGGGTTCGTTTGATGATTTCGAAGGGGAGCTGTCCTATATTCAGGCCTCCAGAATTGAAATCGAAACCGGACGTGAGATGGACGCGGATACAGATGGTGAGGTATACGGAACAACACCTTGTACGATCGAAGTGAAAAAACATCATCTCACTATGATTGTTCCCGAGGATTCACAATGAAAATAAAAAAGCTCCTTTTGCCGCCCAGGCAAAAGGAGCTTTTTTTAATAGACGGAAGTATGTTCATCAATGTTTTCTAAGATCTCTTTGACGCGTCCGAGGAATCGGCCGCACACTAGCCCGTCGAGCACTCTGTGATCTAAAGACAGGCAAAGATTAACCATATCACGAACGGCGATCATCCCGTTATTCATGACAACCGGACGTTTGACGATAGATTCTACCTGAAGAATCGCCGCCTGCGGATGGTTGATAATGCCCATAGATTGAACTGAGCCGAAAGATCCCGTGTTATTGACGGTAAATGTGCCGCCCTGCATATCTTCCGCGGTAAGTTTTCCGTTTCTCACTTTTTTCGCAAGGTCTGTTATTTCTCTGGCTATGCCTTTAATCGTTTTTTCATCAGCATGCTTAATAACCGGAACAAACAGCGAATCTTCCGTGGCAACGGCAATGGAGATGTTGATGTCTTTCTTTTGGACGATTTTGTCTCCCGCCCACATGCTGTTCATCTGCGGGAACTCTTTGAGAGCCTGCGCCGCCGCTTTTACAAAGAAAGCGAAAAACGTTAAATTGAAGCCTTCTTTTTGTTTAAATGAGTCTTTAATGCTGTTTCTGTACGCCGTCATGTTCGTGACGTCGACTTCCATCATCGTCCAGGCATGCGGAATTTCTGTTTTGCTTTTATGCATATTGGCGGCGATGGCTTTTCTGACGCCTGTAACCGGAATTTCAATATCACCGGCTGACAGAGCGGGTGCCGGTGCTTGTTTTTGCTGTTGTTTCGGCGCTTGTTGCGTTGTTTGAACGGCAGCCGGCGCCGGTGCTTCCGACTTCTGCTTCATTCCCGAATCAATGATCTTTTGAATATCTTTTCGCGTAATTCTTCCGCCTGCACCCGTTCCTTCAACTTTTTCAAGCTGAATGCCGTGTTCTCCCGCTAATCTGAGCACGGCCGGCGAATAACGCGCTTTATTTGACTGATCTTTACCTTGACGGTTTGCATCAGTGTCTGAAGGGCTATTCTGCTCTTCTTCCCGCTTCGGCGCCTCTTCCGTTTCCGTTTCTTCTGTTTCAATTTTGCAGATGATCTCGCCGACTGCAAGAGTCTGGCCTTCTTCTCCTACAAGTTCTGTAATCGTACCGGTAAAAGAAGACGGCACCTCCGCGTTCACTTTATCCGTCATGACCTCCGCGATGGGGTCATATTTATTCACTTGATCACCGGGGGATACCAGCCACTTGCTGATCGTCCCTTCCGTCACGCTCTCTCCGAGCTGAGGCATAGCCATTTGTTCAATCGCCATGTCAAAAACCTCCTTACGTCTTTAAAACTCCGCTAATTCTCTCATCGCGGCTTCTGCTTTGTCAGGATTCATCATGAAGTATTTTTCCATTGTCGGCGCATAAGGCATTGCCGGAACGTCAGGACCTGCAAGCCGCTTGATCGGCGCGTCTAAATCAAATAAGCAGTTTTCAGAAATAATGGCGGCGACCTCGCTCATAATACCGCCTTCTTTCGTATCTTCTGTGATCAGCAATACTTTTCCCGTTTTAGACGCGGCTTCAATGATGGCTTCTTTATCTAACGGATAAACCGTACGCAAGTCTAATACGTGTGCGGAAATTCCATCTTTTTCAAGGCGCTCGGCAGCCTGCAGAGCAAAATGGACGCATAATCCGTACGTAATAACAGTAATGTCGCTGCCTTCGCGTTTTACATCCGCCTTTCCGATCGGAAGGACGTAATCATCCGCAGGGACTTCGCCTTTAATCAGACGGTACGCTCTCTTATGTTCGAAAAACAGCACCGGATCTTCGTCACGGACTGCAGCTTTCAACAGCCCTTTTGCGTCATAAGGAGTTGAAGGCATGACAATTTTAAGGCCCGGCTGGTTGGCAAAAATGGCCTCCACAGATTGGGAATGATACAACGCGCCGTGCACACCGCCGCCGTAAGGCGCTCTGATGACCATCGGACAGCTCCAATCATTGTTTGAACGGTAGCGTATTTTTGCCGCTTCTGAAATGATTTGGTTGACCGCAGGCAGAATGAAATCGGCAAACTGCATCTCGGCAATCGGGCGCATGCCGTACATCGCGGCGCCGATGCCGACACCGGCAATCGCTGATTCAGCAAGCGGCGTATCCATCACCCGCTCTTCTCCGAACTGTTCATAGAGACCCGCCGTGGCTTTAAACACGCCGCCTTTTCTCCCGACGTCTTCCCCGAGAACAAACACGCGCGGATCTCTTTCCATTTCTTCTTTCATTGCTGCATTAATACTGTCAATATAAGACATTACAGACATAAGTATTCCTCCCTACTTCGCATAAACGTGATCAAGCGTTGATTCAGGAGATGCGTATGGCGCTTTCTCCGCTTCGTCTGTCGCTTCGTTTACGATAGCCATGATGTCATCCAGCATGGTCTTTTCTTCTTCTTCACCTAGAAGCCCGGCTTCTTGCAAGTATGCTTTGTATAAAAGAAGCGGATCTTGTTTCTTTGCTTCTTCTACTTCTTCGCGTTCTCTGTAGCTGCTGTCGTCGTCATCACTGGAATGCGGCGTCAAACGGTAGGAAACCGTTTCTATTAATGTAGGGCCGTCGCCTTTAGACGCCCGTTCGCGCGCTTCTTTTACGGCCCGGTAAACTTCCAGCAGGTCGTTTCCGTCAACAGTGACTCCCGGCATGCCGTAGCCTGCCGCCCGGTCGGATATTTTCTCGCACGCCACCTGTCTGTCATACGGGACAGAAATGGCATACTTATTGTTTTCACACATGAAAATGACCGGCAGTTTATACACGGCGGCAAAGTTTGCCCCTTCGTGAAAATCCCCCTGGTTGGAAGATCCTTCTCCAAAGGTAACGAAAGAGACGATATCCTTTTTATCCATGCGTCCCGCAAGCGCGATTCCGACTGCGTGAGGCACCTGCGTCGTAACAGGGGATGAGCCCGTTACGATTCTGTTTTCCTTTTGCCCGAAGTGGCCCGGCATCTGCCTTCCGCCTGAGTTCGGGTCAGCTGCTTTCGCAAAACCCGACATCATCAAATCCTTTGCAGTCATACCGAATGCAAGCACAACCCCTATATCTCTGTAGTACGGAAGCACATAGTCGGTATCACGGTTTAAGGCATAGGCCGCGCCTACTTGCGCCGCTTCCTGTCCTTGACATGAAACAACGAACGGAATTTTGCCCGAGCGGTTTAAGAGCCACATTCTTTCGTCGATTTTTCTGGCTAACAGCATGGTTCTATACATTTCAACGGCTTCTTCGTCAGAGAGCCCTAATGCTTGATGGCGGTTTGTAGTCATTCAAACCCCTCCTTCTTTCCTTTTAAAAATGAATCGCGTTTCCGTCTGCGGCTAACGCAGCTTCTCCAATCGCTTCTGACAGCGACGGATGCGGATGTATGGACTGGCCGATTTCCCAAGGCGTCGCGTCGAGCACCTTGGCAAGCCCCGCTTCAGAGATCATATCGGTGACGTGCGGACCGATCATATGAACACCGAGAATATCATCTGTATTCCGATCAGCGACGATTTTGACAAAGCCGTCGCTTTCTCCGTATACAAGAGCCTTTCCGATCGCCATGAACGGAAACTTCCCGATCTTCAGTTCATGCCCTTTTCGAAGAGCTTCCTCTTCTGTCAGACCGACGCTCGCCGCTTCCGGATTTGAATAAATACATTTCGGCACAAGAGCGGCATCAAGCGGAGCCGGATTAAGACCCGCCATATGCTCAACGGCAATGATGCCCTCACGGGAGGCCACATGCGCAAGCTGCAGCCCGCCGACAACATCACCGATCGCATAAATGTGCGATTCCTTCGTCTGCCCGGCTTCGTTCACGATGATAGAACCGTTTTCCGCTTCAATATCCGTGTTTTCAAGTCCGATCCCTTCAATGTTCGGCTGGCGGCCGATGGAAACAAGCATTTGTTCCGCGTGATACGTTTCTTTTTTTCCATTCATTTCAGCGGCAATTGAAACGCCGTCCGCTTTTTCCAATGTATCCGGAAGCACTTTCGCACCCGTCACGATCTTAATTCCTTTTTTCGTTAACAGTTTTTCCATCTCGCTTGAAATATCACGGTCTTCCGTCGGCAAAATGCGATCCGCATATTCAATCACAGTGATATTGACGCCGAAATCGTTCAGCATGGATGCCCATTCAATTCCGATGACACCGCCGCCGACGATCATCATGGATTGGGGCAGACGTTCAAGCTCTAACGCTTCATCTGATGTCAGAATATATGTACCGTCTGCTTCTAAACCCGGCAGCATTTTCGGCCTTGAACCGGTTGCGATAATCAATTGTTTCGGTATCAGCATGTCGTTTTCTTCACCATTTGCGTATTCGACGGAAACCGTACCGGGAAGAGGTGAGAAGATGGAAGGGCCGAGCATACGTCCGTACCCGTTGAATACATCAATCTTCCCCTTTTTCATCAAGTGGGCGACACCGCCGGCCAGCCGGTCAACGATTCCCTGCTTTCGTTTTTGCACGCTGTCAAAGCGGAGGGAGACACCTTCCGTTTCAATGCCGAATGCTGCCGCTTCCTTTGCGGTTCGGTACACTTCCGCGCTTCTTAACAGCGCTTTACTCGGGATACATCCTTTATGCAGGCATGTTCCGCCGAGCTTTTCTTTTTCTACAACGGCCGTTTTTAAGCCGAGCTGGGCCGCTCTGATGGCGGCTACATAACCGCCCGTGCCGCCGCCCAGAATGACCACATCATACTCAGTCGCCATTTGTTTTCACTCCTTCGCCGATCTGATATTGCTTTGACTGCTCCTCACCGGCTAAAACCCGAAGCGCGCCTTGCGCGAGAGATTGCAGTTCATTTTCTCCCGGGTACACCAGTACATCCGAAATCCAATCTATGTACGATCTGATGGCGGATACGAAACTTTTCCCGTACGCCAATCCGCCCGTCAGGACGATAATGTCTACTTTTCCTTTTAAAACGGCGCTTGCCGCCCCGATTTCTTTTGCTACTTGATAAGCCATGGCGTCATAAATGAGACGCGCATGCTCATCTCCGGCCTGAATGCGTTTTTCCACCTTCACCGCGTCCGTTGTCCCCAGGTAGCCGGAGAGTCCGCCCGTGCCGACAAGTTTTTTCATCATATCGGCTTTTGAATACTTGCCGGAAAAACACATTTCTACCAAATCACCCGCCGGAACAGTTCCCGCGCGCTCCGGGCTGAAGGGTCCTTCTCCGTGAAGCCCGTTGTTGACATCCGTCACCCGTCCGCAATCATGGACACCGACTGTGGTGCCGCCGCCCATATGAGTGACGATCATCTTCATCTGTTCATACCGTTTGCCCAGGGACGCCGCCGCCTGACGGGCAACAGCTTTTTGGTTCAAAGCATGGAAAATGCTTTTCCGCTTGATCTCAGGCATTCCTGATACTTTAGCGAGCGGAGTCATCTCATCCACCACGACCGGATCGACGATATACGCGGGGATATTTAATCCGTCAGCTATTTCCCTGGCAATAATTCCGCCCAGATTAGAAGCATGCTGGCCGTTGTAGCCGTTTTTCAAATCAGTGATCATGGCGTCATTCACTTCATATGTGCCGCCCTCAATCGGTCTGAGCAGGCCGCCCCTGGCACAAACGGCATCGAACTTTGAAATGTTGATGCCCTGTTCGTGCAAAGACTCAAGAATGCTTATTTTTCGAAATTCGTATTGGTCGATGATGCTGTTAAATGTTTTCAGCTCTTCTTCGGGATGCCGCAGCGTCTTTTCAAAGATACAGCGTTCATTGTGAAAGACACCGATTTTCGTTGATGTTGAGCCTGGATTCAGAATGAGAATGCGTTTTTCCTTTTCGAACATTTTCATACCTCCAGATCAAATTCCTATCGTCTGCTTAATATACTTTGGCCGTTTTGCAGAAACTGGCTTCTTGAACGGCGCATGCGCTCAATTCGTTCCTCAGCCAGACGGTCGGCCGCTAAGTATGTCGGAATGCCGTCACGCGCGGAAATATCGAGCACCCGCTCAATGTTTGCATAGATGCCTTCAACTTTTTTCAAAGCCCGCTCAGCATTGTAGCCGTAAAGCTCATCGGCCACATTGATGACGCCGCCTGCATTGATGACATAATCCGGAGCGTACACGATTCCCATTTCATGAATGGTATCGCCGTGACGTGTTTCTTTCAGCTGGTTATTGGCCGCTCCCGCAATGACTTTCGCCTTCAGCTGTTTAATCGTGTCATCGTTAATGACGGCGCCGAGAGCACATGGGGCATAAATATCGCACGCCTGTGAGTAAATGTCGCCGGGATCAACTGCGCGGGCGCCGAAATCCTCAACGGCACGTTTAACAGATTCTTTATTGATATCCGTTACGATTAAAGAAGCGCCTTCTTCGTGAAGGTGGCGGCATAGATTGTAAGCCACATTTCCCACGCCTTGCACGGCAATTGTTTTACCTTCCAGTGAATCAGTGCCAAACGCCGCTTTCGCTGCGGCTTTCATCCCTTTGTAGACGCCGTACGCCGTAACGGGAGACGGATTTCCTGATGAACCGAATGCCGGAGAAATTCCGGTTACATAGTCTGTTTCATCATGAATGATGTCCATATCTTCAACGGTCGTGCCGACGTCTTCCGCCGTAATATACCTTCCGTTTAAGCCTTGGATGTACCGGCCGAACGCGCGGAACATTTCTTCATTTTTATCTTTGCGCGGGTCTCCGATAATAACGGTTTTCCCGCCGCCTAAGTTTAAACCGGCAGCCGCATTTTTATAAGTCATGCCTTTTGCAAGTCTTAGTGCATCTTCAATCGCCGCTTCTTCACTGTCATATGTCCACATTCTTGTTCCGCCGAGTGCGGGGCCGAGCGTCGTATCATGAATCGCGATGATCGCTTTTAATCCGGATTGTTCATCTTGGCAAAATACCAATTGTTCGTAATCATAAGTCTCCATATATTTAAAAATTTCCATTGGTTCGTTCCTCCTACTGTTCTTGTGATGCGCAAATCGCAAGCGCAATTGAATACAGTTTATTTTCTGCGGTATCCGCTCTGCTCGTTAATGCGATCGGCGCTTTTGCACCGGCGATGACGGCAGCAACACTTGCTTTCGCAAAATAAATCATTGACTTATAAAGCATATTTCCGGCCTCGATTGAAGGAACCAAGAGAATATCCGCCTGGCCCGCTACGCTTCCGGAAATTCCTTTTTGCAGCGTAGCCGCTTGGGATACGGCATTATCCAAAGCAAGCGGTCCGTCCGCAATGCAGCCGGTAATCTGTCCTCTATTGCACATCTGGACGATCGCAGCCGCGTTCAGCGTTGCCTCCATTTTCGGATTAACCGTTTCAATAGCGGCAAGGACTGCGGCTTTCGGCATAGGATTCCCTACTGAATGTGCGACATGAACCGCATTTTGCAGAATATGCCCGAGCTCTTCAAGAGACGGGGCAATGTTCAGCGCTGAATCAGTCACATACATCAGCCGGTCATAGTCCGGCACCTCAAAAACAGCTACATGTGATAACACCCTTTTTGAACGAAGCCCTTCATGGCGGTTTAAAACCGATTTCAGAAGAGTAGAGCTCGGGAGATTCCCTTTCATTAAAACGTCCGCCTCTTGTTCACGCACTGCGCGCACTGCTTTTGCCGCAGATTCTTCGGGTGAATCGGCGTGGATGATTTCAGCATTGAACTTCGGCTCATTTGCCAGAAGCTCTTTCAGCTTTCCGCTGTCACCCGTCAGTAAAAATCGTGCCGACAAGTGTTCTGCCGCCATTTTGACGGCCTGGATCACTTCTTTATCTGCTGCGTGGGCCACTGCAATGGTTTTTGCGTTTTTTGCCGCGGCTTTTTCAACTAGGTCTCTCAGCTTCATTTTTTACCACCTTCCTTGTGCGAATCCGCTTTTAACAATGCAAGTTCCGTGCCAAATATGCGGGAGGGTTTATTCCGGCTTTCTTCAAGAAAACATGCAGCTGTTTGCGCTTTCTCTGCAATTTATTGCATGCCGTCATTTGCAAGGCCGTACTTATCCATTTTGTAGTACAGATTCCGAATACTGACACCAAGCGCTTTTGCCGTTTTGGTTCGGTTGAATTTATGCTTTTCAAGCGTTTTTTGAATGACGTGCGCTTCAAATTTTTCAACAGCCTGAGACAGCTTTTCCCCTTCCACATCCGGAAAATCACTTTGGGTGCCGTTTTTTTCATTCAGCTCTGATTCAAAAACAGGCAGGTGCTGCTGTTCGATCCGTTCCATGTGCGGCTCTAAAAATATCATTGCCCGTCCGAGAACATTTTCAAGCTCCCGGACGTTTCCCGGCCAGCTGTAGGCTGATAAAGCTCGCAGCGCGTTCGGCGTGAGCCCCTTTACATTGCGGCCGTAATCCTGATTGATTTTTTCAATGAGCCGAATGCTCAGCGCTTCAATATCTTCTTTGCGCTGCCGAAGCGGCGGGATTGAGATCGGATAGCGGTTAATCCGGTAATACAGGTCTTCACGGAACGCGCCTTCCGCCATGGCCTTTTCGATGTTGACGTTTGTCGCTGCGATAATTCTGACATTGACAGAAATCGCTTTAGCGCCGCCGACTCTGATAATTTCTTTTTCCTGCAGAACTCTGAGCAGCTTTGCCTGGGTGCTTTGGGTCAGCTCTCCGATTTCATCTAAGAAAATGCTGCCGTTATTCGCTTCCTCAAAAAGTCCTTTTTTGCCCCCGCGCCTCGCGCCCGTAAACGCGCCTTCCTCATAGCCGAAAAGCTCGGATTCTAGCAGTGATTCAGACAGGGCCGCACAATTGACCCGAATGAACTTATTGTATTTTCGGTCGCTTTCATTATGGATGGCGTGGGCGAAAAGTTCTTTTCCTGTGCCGGATTCTCCCCGCAGCAGAATCGTCGCCGGCGTTTTCGCCCCGAGCTTCGCCTGTTCAAGGGCGACCAGCATTTGTTCACTCGTGCCGATAATGTCGTCAAACGTGTATTTCGCTTCAAGCGTGCGGATGATCTGGCGCGCCCGATTCAGCTCAGCAGTCAGCGTTTTAATTTCTGACACGTCGTGGATGACGCCGACGCTGCCTTTTAAAATACCGTCCACAATAACGGGGGCAACATTTACGATAACATCCTTTTTATTGGGGCCGACCTTCATTCTCACACCCCGCACGGGCCGCCTTGTCCCCAATACTTTCAGGTGCATGCTCTCCCCTTCTGAGATATCGGTGGAAGCGGGTTTTCCGATGACTTCGCTTTCTGACAGCCCGGTCATTTTTGTATACGCTTTGTTGATTAACATTCCGATGCCGTTTTCATCAACGACAGAAATGGCCTCGTCTGACGATTGTATAATCGCTTCAAGCATGGTGCGGATTTGTTTTAAGTTCGTGACCTCTTCCGCCAGTTCAACTGCGTCGGTGATGTCTTTAAACACGCATAACGCGCCGAGAAGTTTTCCGCCTTCATCAATGATCGGCAGTCTTGTCGTGACAATCTGCAGGTGCTTTCCGAGAAGCTGCTTCTGGTTATATTCCGGCTCTCTCGTTTCCAGAATTCGCGGCAGCTTTGTGTTCGGCACTACATCTTTAATTTGGCGGCCAATGACATCCTCCCGTTTTTGGCCGACCATTTTTTCTGCCATCTGATTAAATAAAATGATCGTTTCGTTGACGTCTATAAAAATCATGCCGTCGTGCGTTGAATTAAAAATCCGGTCATGCTTATACGTCTGCGACTTCAGCATTTGGATAAGCTGCTGTTTTTCCTCCATCAGCTGAAACACCATGTACGCCAATTTTCCCGGCATGACGATGGTTTGTTCTTTTTTCTCATGGAGCAGCTCATCCATGACCGCTTTATCGCCTGTTGTATGGATGATAATATCTATATCTTCAGTTATGTAGGGTTTCCAATCTGATGAGGTTGCAATTCCATATCTCCGGGCTTCTTGCAGCCCTTGCGCCTCCGGATCTTGATCAACCACCGCAATAATCCGGATCAGCTTTGTTTTCATCAAAATCTGTAGGAGCGCCGTGCCTCCTTTACCAGCACCTATAATCAGCACCTTCTGCATCCCGATACCCCTTTATATGAAAAAATTTGCACACCTGTATTTCCCGTTGCAATAATTTGCACAACCCCTATGTTACCACGTTTTGATCTCTTGACAAAATATTTTTTCGATTGGACAATAAAGGAAAACAAATCGTAAAGGGGTTTTCTGAATATGAGCCGGCTTGTTGCGCTTTTGATTCTGGTCCTCCCCGGCGCTGTCGCGGCGCTCGGCATTAAGCTGATGAGAGATGCATTATTCGGGCATGCGTTTTCCCCGTTTCCGTCCCTTTTTCTTCAGGGGGCGGCCGGATTGGCGTTTTTTTTGTTCGGCCTTTATGTTCTGGCCGGGTTTATTCTGTACAGAGATCGAAAACGCAATCAAGTCAGCCCGCGGTTCAGGAAAAAAAAGCTGTAAAAAAAGCCCTTGCAAAAAAAGGGCTTTTTCAGTCGTCCGGCAGTATCGTTTTGGCAATGGATTGATCCAGTTCTTCATAGTCATCGTAAGCGATCGTTTCATATAGTTCTTTTCTCGTCTGCATATCCGAAAGCCCCTCTTTTTGCGAGCCTTCTTCTTTCAGAAGGCGGAAAATGCGCTCAAAAGCCTTGGCCGCCGTTCTGAGTGACGTGACCGGGTAAATGACTATCTGACAGCCCATATCGGAAAATTCATCAGCACTGTAATACGGCGTTTTTCCGAATTCAGTCATGTTTGCGAGAATCGGCACACTGATTTGTTTGGAAAACGCTCTGAATTCACTTTCGGATTGGAGCGCTTCCGGAAAAACAGCGTCAGCACCCGCTTTTATATAAGCGGACGCCCTTTTTAATGCCCCCTCCAATCCTTCCTGCTGTCTGGCGTCTGTTCTCGCAACAACAAGAAGAGTCGGCGCGGCCCGCTTGACCGCTTGGATTTTTTGCGCCATTTCTTCAATCGGCACGAGCTGCTTCCCATTCAGATGTCCGCATTTTTTCGGCAGGCGCTGATCCTCCATCTGGACGGCGGCCGCGCGCGCTTCATACATTTCTTTCGCCGTCCGGGCGGCATTCAGCACTCCTCCGAAACCCGTGTCAATATCGACAAGGACGGGCAGATCAGACGAGCGGACCAAATCTTTAACCCGTTCAGCCATTTCCGCCGACGTGATGATCCCTAAATCGGGCAGCCCTCTGCTCGCCGTGTAAGCCGCACCTGATAAATAAAGAGCCGAAAACCCCGTTTTCTTGGCGATAAGAGCGGCCATCGCATCGTGAGCGCCGGGGATCTGCAATAGATCCGGCGCTGCCATCAGCGTACGGAACCGCTCTGCAAGCTCCTCTTGAGACGACTGCTTGCTGACGATCCACGTCATGTTTGTCACCCTCCTATTTTATACGAGAAATAAGTCCATAAATTCACTGACGCTGAGCTTCTGCATTCGGCCGCTGTGTTCGCAGGCCTCTTCGATTTTACGCTGCTGCTTCAATGAAAAATGAGTGCTGATGTTTGCTGAAAACTTGGCAAGAATCTTCGGAACGGCTTCTTTTCTGCGGAACCGGTGCCCGAGCGGGTATTCACATTCAATCCGTCCCGTAGCCGTGCCGTCTGTAAAATGCACCTGTACGGCATTTGATATGGATCGCTTATTCGGGTCTAAGTAATCTTTTGAGTACGCTTTGTGTTCCGTCACCTCCATTTTACTCCGCAATGTATCAATTCGCGGGTCAGACGCCGTTTCCTCTTCATAATGATCCGCCGTGATATCTCCGAAAAGCAGCCCGATTGCCGTAATGTACTGGAGGCAGTGATCCCGGTCAGCCGGATTGTGAAGCGGCCCTTTTTTATCGATAATCCGGATTGCCGACTCATGGGTCATAATCGTGATCCTATCAATGTCTTCGATGCGGTCTTTCACCTCCGGATGAAGCCGGACCGCGCATTCCGCCGCTGTCTGGGCGTGAAATTCAGCCGGGTAGGATACTTTAAACAAAACATTCTCCATCACATAGGACCCAAGCGGGCGGGCAAGCTTTATTTCCTGCCGGTTAAATAATACGTCTTGAAATCCCCACCCAGATGCGGTCAGAGCCGTCGGGTACCCCATTTCACCTTTGTGTGCCATAAGGGCCAAATATACCCCTCTGCTCGTCGCGTCGCCGGCCGCCCATGATTTGCGTGATCCGGTATTCGGCGCATGACGGTACGTTCTGAGGCTTGAATTATCAATCCAGGCATGAGATACGGCGTTATTGATTTCCTCTTTTGAGCCGCCCAGCATTTGCGCGCAAACAGCCGCAGTCGCCACTTTCACAAACAGCACATGGTCAAGCCCCACTCTGTTTAAGCTGTTTTCCAAAGCGAGAATTCCTTGAATTTCGTGCGCTTTGATCATTGCGCAAAGCACATCGCGCACGGTAAGCGGTTCTTTCCCTTCTGAAATCCGCACTCTGGATATATAATCCGCACAAGCCAATATGCCTCCGAGATTGTCAGACGGATGACCCCATTCCGCCGCAAGCCACGTATCATTATAATCGAGCCACCTGTTGATACAGCCGATATTAAAAGCAGCCGTGACCGGGTCTAAAACAAAAGGCGTGCCCGGGACTCTGCTGCCGTTGGGGACGGAGGTTCCCGGGACAATCGGGCCGAGCAGCTTTGTACATTCGGGATAACTGAGCGCCAAAATCCCGCAGCCTATCGTATCAAGAAGCACATGTCCTGCCGTAGTAAAAGCTTCTGAACTGTCAATCTCCTGATGGAGCACGTAGTCAGAAATCTCTTCGATTACAGCGTCCATTCGGCGGGGTTCTGTCATGTTTTCATCTTCCTTTCTCATCTGTTTACAGGCGCGCTCCGGTATAGCGGACACGCGGGCGGAAAAGCCGGTTTCGGCTGTGCTGTTCAATGACGTGGGCACACAATCCGACCGTCCGTGCACTGAAGAATATAGGCGTGTACAGCGATATTGGGATGCCGAGCATGTAATAGACCGGCGCTGCGTAGTAATCTAAATTCGGATAAAGGCCTTTTTTCTCCCGCATGACGGTTTCGCCGGCTTCACACATATGATAAAGACGGAAATCACCTGAAAGATCAGACAGCTTTTTTAACGCTTCTTTCATCATGAGCGCCCTCGGGTCCATTTTTTTCATGTAGACACGGTGGCCGAAGCCCATGATTTTTTCTTTGTTTGCGAGTTTTTGAGTTAATAATTGTATAAACCCGTCTGTATCCTTCGCTTCCTCAAGCATGTACATAACCGCTTCGTTCGCTCCGCCGTGAAGATTTCCCTTAAGCGAGGCGACGGCTCCGGTCAGCGCACCGTAAATATCCGATTGCGTCGAAGCGATGACACGGGCCGTAAACGTTGAGTTCGGCAATTCATGCTCACTGTATAAAAGAAGCGACCGGTCGAAGATTTCTTCTTCCAAAGATGACGGTGTTTTTCCGGTAATCATATATAAAAAGTTTGCGCTGTATGATAAGGTTCCGACCGGCGCCAAAGGCTCCAGCCCGTTGATGACTCGATAGCTGTTGACCGTCAGATTCGGCATTTTGCCTATCAGTCCGCGTACGCGGTGCTGATTTACGGAAGATGAACGGTCATCGATGTCCTTGTCAAAGCCTCCAAGCGCGGACAAACCCGTCCTCAGTCCGTCCATCGGGTGAGTATGTTCAGGCAGCAGACGGCATATGTGCAAGATTTCCTCGGGAAGGTGCCCGCTGCGCCGAACGTCTTCTTCAAGCGCCGCCTTCTCTTTCGCATCAGGAAGTCTGTCTTCCAATAAGAGATGAACAATGTCCATATAGCCGGCCGTTTTAGAAAGCTCAATCAGATCGTGGCCTTTGATTAAAATACTGCCCTGCTGTGTATCCAGGAAAGAAATCCCCGTTTCCACCGCAATGACGCCATCTAAACCGGGAGAATAAGATTCCATGGTTTCGCTCCTTTGCCCACTTTTTATTGAAGAAGATACTTAGAAATAATCAGCCTTTGAATCTCATTGGTTCCTTCATAGATTTGCGTGACTTTCGCATCCCGAAATAAACGCTCCGCGGGATACTCTTTCATATAGCCGTAGCCGCCGTGAATCTGCACAGCCTCCACCGCCGCTTTCATCGCCGCATCGGACGCGAATTGCTTCGCCATAGATGCTTCTTTTCCGCACGGAAGCCCTCGCTGATACAGATCAGCAGCATGATAGACCAATAATTTGGCAGCTTCCGCATTCGTCGCCATGTCAGATAATTTAAATGAAACGGCCTGATTCGAAGCGATGGGTCTGCCGAACTGGCTGCGGGTTTTGGCGTACTCCACCGAGCAGCCGAGCGCCGCTTCGATAATCCCGAGCGCCTGAGCCGCTATGCCGATCCGTCCGACGTCAAGGTTTTTCATGGCGATTGAAAAGCCTTCACCCTCTTCGCCGAGCCGGTTTTCAACCGGAATTTCCGCTTGGTCAAACTGCAATTCGACAGTATTGGAACCTAACAGTCCGAGCTTTTTTTCTTTTTTTCCGACAGAAAAACCGGGTGTGTTTTTTTCAACGATAAACGCTGAAATTCCCTTTCTCCCTTTACCCGGATCGGTTATGGCGAATGTCAGATACAGATCTGCCGCTCCGCCGTTTGTAATAAAGATTTTTGAACCGTTCAGAATATATGAACCGCCTTTTCGCACGGCTGTTGTTTTCAGGCTGCCCGCATCAGATCCGGATTGAGGTTCAGTAAGCGCAAAAGCCCCAATATATTCGCCCGCTGCCAGCTTCGGAATATACGTTTGTTTTTGGACTTCTGTCCCAAAATGCAAAATCGGGATTGTCCCTACCGATGTGTGGACGGACAAAATGACGCCGACGGCCGCGCTGACTTTTGATATTTCATGAATCGCTAAAATGTAAGATGTTGTATCAGCACCCGCCCCGCCGTAAGCTTCCGGGACGGGAATGCCCATCAATCCCGCTTCGCCCATTTTTTTAATCAGCCGCTCCGGAAATTCATCTGTTGATTCCATGAGCTCAACCACCGGCGCGATTTCCTTGCGGGCAAAATCACGCACCATTTTTCTCATCATGATGTGCTCTTCTGTAAAATGCATGGCTGCCGTCTCCCCTCATGATCTTTACGTCATCTGCCGTACTCATAAAAACCGCGCCCGCTTTTTTTGCCGAGCCAGCCGGCGCTGACATATTTTCTGAGCAGAGGGCATGGGCGGTATTTCGAATCTCCGAGCCCCGCATAGAGAACCTCCATAATGGAAAGGCACGTATCCAGCCCGATGAAGTCAGCTAATGTTAAAGGCCCCATCGGATGCCGCATGCCGAGCTTCATCACCTCATCAATCGCTTCCTTTGAAGCTGCTCCTTCGTAAAGGCAATAAACGGCTTCGTTAATCATCGGCATTAATATGCGATTAGATATAAAGCCCGGGAAGTCATTGACTTCGACAGGGGTTTTATTCATCCGGACAGCAAGCTTCTTTACTGTTTCCGCCGTTTCTTCCGATGTGGCGAGTCCTCTGATGACTTCGACAAGCTCCATGACAGGAACCGGATTCATAAAATGCATGCCGATTACTTTTTCAGGCCTTTTTGTGGCCGCGGCAAGCTCCGTAATGGGAAGAGAAGACGTATTGCTTGCCAATACGGCATGAGGGGGACAGATTTTATCTAGTGTGTCAAACAATTCTGCTTTTGCTTTTTTGTTTTCGGCAATGGCTTCAATTACAAAATCAGCATCTCCCGCTTCTGTGAGCTCTGCCGGGGAAATACGGCTGAAAACGGCATCTGTCTCCTGCTGTGTCTTCCGTCCTTTTGCCTGCTCTTTCTCCAGGTTTGTCTTTATGCGGTGAAGACCTTTTGTTACCGTTTCCGGCTCCCAATCGTATAACTTGACGGCAAACCCGGCTTCTGCAGCCGTCTGCGCGATGCCTGCTCCCATCTGACCGGCACCTGCGACCATGATTGTTTTCATCTTCATCCGGCGCTCCCTCCTTTAATCAGTACACCTCAAGCAAAACGGCATCTCCTTGAGCCGCTCCGCTGCATATAGCAGCTATGCCTAAACCTCCTCCGCGACGCTTTAATTCGTATATTAAACTCATGATGATTCTCGCTCCGCTTGCGCCGATCGGGTGGCCGAACGCAATCGCCCCTCCGTTTACATTCACTTTTTCCCGGCTGAACCCGGCTATTTTTTCACTCACGAGCACGACGGACGCAAATGCTTCATTTACTTCAAACAAATCAATATCGTCAACGGACAGTCCGGTTTTTGTCAAGAGCCGGCTGATGGCCTCTCCCGGCGCGCTTGCCAGCTCGCACGCTTCCAATCCGACTGACGCAAAGCCAAGTATCGCTGCGAGCGGCCTGACATGCTGCTTCGCGGCTTTTTCCTCTGACATCAGCACAAATGCTCCGGCCCCGTCATTTACACCGGGAGCGTTTCCGGCTGTAACCGTTCCGTCGGCTGTAAAAATTGGCTTGAGCGCTGCAAGCTGCTCAAGGCTCGTATCAGGGCGCAGCCCCTCATCCGCTTCAACGGTATGCTGTTTGCCCTTTTTGCCGGTCCAGGTGACGGGGACAATTTCTTCACGCAATTTGCCCGCCTCGGCCGCCTCAGCCGCGCGTTTCTGACTCAAAAGAGCGTAATGATCCTGTTCATCCCGGGAAATGCCGTACTTTTTGGCCGCAGTGCTTCCGTGGACAGCCATATGCACCTGGTCGAACGCACAGGTCAGCCCGTCATGAACCATTAAATCCTGAAACACCCCGTCCCCCATCCTCACACCCCAGCGGCCGGCCGGAATGGCGTACGGAATGTTGCTCATGCTTTCCATTCCGCCTGCAATCAGCACGTCCGCATCTTTCGCCCGGATCATTTGATCACAGATGGTAACGGCCCTGAGCCCCGATGCACAGACCTTATTAATGGTTTCAGCCGGAACGGACCACGGAAGCCCGGCATACCTTGCAGCCTGCCGTGCCGGAATCTGCCCGGCACCCGCCTGGACGACCATTCCCATCACCGCTCCTTCCGCTTCGCTTTCACTGATAGCGGCGCGCTTGATTGCTTCTTTTATGGCAATGCCGCCAAGCTCGGCTGCCTTTACCTCTTTTAATGCGCCGCCAAATTTTCCGAACGGCGTTCTTGCCGCACTGACGATAACCGTTTTTCCCACAATTTTGCCTCACTTTCAATAAGATAAAAGATAACGCTTACACAAAACGCCCTGTTACAATATATGAACCGGCTGACCGAGTTATGAGTGCACCGCCTTTTTCCAGCCCATAAAAAAAGAAGACTGTCTGAACAGTCTTCTCAGCTGCGGCATTCTTTTTTTATAGAAACGGCCAGCTTTGGATAATCGGTAAAAATTGCGTCTGCTCCCGCTTTCATCAGCTGCTTCATATCCTCAGGACGATTGACGGTGAACGGACGGAGCGCCGCTTGGTGTTTTGCAAGATGTTTGATCACTTCAGCGCTCACCGCCGGCGTACCGAGCTTCGGATGATAACCTGAAGCGGGAATGGCGGCAAGATACCGTTCAGGCCGGTACAGCACATCCATTGTCAGCACCGCCCGTTCAATTTCAGGCGCCAAGGCGTGGCAAACCGCGAGACTCTCATGATTAAATGAAGAAAAAATAACGCGCTTTTCCAGTCCGTAATATCTGACTTTTTTAATCACTTCTTCTTCCATTCCTTCGTAACGGAATACACTGTTTTTCAGCTCAATGTTTATCAGAAAATCAGCACGTTCCGCAAAACGCAGCACATCTGACAAAAGCGGAATTCTGACACCTTTAAAAGCATCTTTCCATTTTCCGGCGGCATCGGCGGTTCTGATTTTGTCATACGCCGTATCTTTCACAAATCCTTTCAAAGACGTCGTGCGGTCGAGGGTTTCATCGTGAATGACCACGATCCGGCCGTCTTTTGTCATCTGTACATCAAGTTCGATTCCGTCAGCCCCGTCCTCAATCGCTTTTTTGAATGCGGGCATCGTATTTTCAGGGCAGTCGCCCGACGCCCCCCGGTGGGCAAAAATATTCGTCATATGTGTCACCTCAGGTGTTTGTCATCGGTTTTCTCTATTATAATCGTTATGCACATAAGGAGGGTGCTATTTACACATATTTTATAATTACCGTCCGCTGTAATAGGTTTCGATTCCGTTTACAACGGCGTCCGCGGCGTGCTCTTGTCCGTTATCGCTTTTCAGCTTGTCCGCATCTTGAGGATTTGTGATAAAACCTAATTCAGCCAGCACACTCGGCATCTTTGAATATGTAATAACATAAAAAGGAGCTTCTTTTACGCCTCTGTCCTTCATCCCTAAAGACGTGACAAGCTGCTGCTGGATGTCGGAAGCAAGCCTTTCGCTGTCTGCTCCTTCATATGTCGAATTAAAATACGTTTCCGTGCCCGATGCCGTTGAGACGGCTGAATTCGTATGGAGGCTGACGAATAAATCGGATTGGCTGGCGCTTGCTTTCGCCACCCGCTCGTCCAAACGTAAAAAAGTATCGTCAGTCCTTGAAGCAACAGGTTTTGCGCCTTCTGTCTCCAATTTGGCGATCACCTTGTTTGACACCGCTAAATTGATGTTTTTCTCAAGCAGTCCATTTCCGCCGGCCCCGCTGTCTTCTCCGCCATGTCCGGCATCGATATAAATGGTTTTCCCTTGCAAAGGTTCAGCTGCATAAGCAGACGGCGCAAGCAGAAGAAGAGCGGCACCGAAGGCAGCAGCGCTTTTTGTCAGTAAACCCACGTTTTTTCCTCCCCGTTTTCACATATCTGTTTCTTTTTTCAGTTCCTCAAGCCGTAATTGTCCGTTGCTCTCTTTTTTATAGGTGATTTGCACCGCCGTATGTTCAGGCAGAGACTGACATTCAAACCGCTTAGCGAAAGGCACCTTCACCTCTTGCCTTTCTCCGTCAATTTCGACCGCGATCGTATCGTTTCCGGCCGCTTTTATAAATGTTCCTTCCTGTGTAAATGACGGCGCCGCATCAGCCTCCGCGGTATACTCGCAGCCTGATAACAGCCATGCGGTGAAGATCAGAAGTATGACAGACTTCACACAGATCACCTCACGTTTTCTCATTCGGCTTTATCTTTGAACAGAATGACCGATTTGTAAAGGGAGCCTCCATTCCTCCAGCGCTTTTCCATATTTGGAATGAAGGCTATCTGACCTGCTGTTTACCTGAACTTAGAAAGAAAACAAGCTAATCAGTCTATGAAAAAAGTTCTGTCTGAAGGCCGAATATGCAGAATTTAACGGAAACGGACGACTTTCTGTTCATTTTGAAAAAATATCAGATCGGCAAAAAAAGAGAGCCGCGTCATGCGCTCTCCCGAATAGAAACATTCATATTTATTTTGAGCTTTTCATAAAATGAACGGGACAACTTAAAAGAGCAGCGTATTGGCGGCAATGATGAGAATAATCACTCCGCTCAGCACCGTGCTGAACTGTCCGACGTGAAAAGAACCGATGCGCAATGACGCGGCTTTTTTTCCAAGCGAGCAGCCGATCCATATGGTCAAAAAGCTTCCGACCGCCGCAGTAATGGAAATGGCAGCGGGAGAAAGCCCGATCAACCCCGCGCTTAATCCGTTGGTCAGCGCATTTGCGGATACGGCCACCCCGAGAACCATGGATTCCAATATACCGATTTCTCCCGAACCGTCGGCATCCGCTGCCTCCGGATTTTGCAGCAGACCGGCAAAACGGCCTTTTTTTCCTGACGCGCCAACACGCGCTGTTTTTCTCGGCACAGCCAGCAGAATGATGCGGATACCGATGACAGATAAAATAAACGCCGCCAGCAATACAGGAAGAAAGCCCGGTAAAACGGCTGAAATCCATTTGCCGAAATAAATTCCGATATAACTGAATACAAAACAGATAAAAGCGATCATCATATTTGACGCATGCGATATTTTGATTTTTCTGATGCCGTATGACATCCCCACTCCTAAATTATCAATGCTCGAGGACACTGCCAAACCTAAAATCAATAACCAAGCCATGTTCGTTTCTCTCCATTCTTTGATGTCTTTTCAACATGTTGTGCCGTTGAATCTACACTATCCTATTCAGCAGCACAGAAAAGGTACCTTTTCTGCAAAAATTATTGATTAATGATCATCATTCCGGCGGAAACGAGGTGACACCCTTGACAGAAAATAAAAATACGACACTGGGGCCCCTTTTAAAATCACTGCTTGATAAGCACTCGCTCTCCATGAGAAAACTCGGCGCCTTAACAAACATTGATACGGCCACCATCTCCCGGATTATAAACGGCAAGCAGAAGGCCAATTTAAAGCATCTTCAGGAATTTTCAAAACATCTCCGCACCCCGCTGGAGGAATTGCTTGAGGCGTCAGGCATAGACATCGGCCATGAAAAAGAAGCTGCGCCGCAAGACCCGATGCACGCGATTCAGGATATGCTGAATATGGCCGAGATGTTTGATCAGCCTTTTTCCCGGGAGCAAATTGAGCGCGAACTGACCAGATATGAACAATATGCCAAAACCCAGCAGGGCCATCGCCTGATTTGCGATGAGTTTCAAAAGAAAATGGACAATGAAGAAAGCGTCGGCCCTTTTATTGATCATTTGAAAAACATGCATCATCAGTATATGGATGAATCAACACCGGCTGAAGACCGCGCGATTCTCGGGAGCGCGCTGCTGTATTATATTTTAGCGACCGACGTCATTCCGGATTACATGTTTCCGATCGGCTACCTGGATGACGCCATCGCCGTTCAAATCGCTTTGAACCGGCTGAAAAAAAAGTAAAGGCGCTTAAAAAAGCGCCCTTTTTGTGTTGAAAAATATGAAACACCGCATTACGGTTTTGTCAAAACAGAGACAGCTGTCATATGATACATCAACCTAACAAAAAGGAGGGTGTCTTCTATGGACAGCAACACAGTTGTGGCAGTGTGCGCTCTGTTAAGTGTTGTGATTCAGATCGGAACGATATTCGCCGCAGGAAAGTGGAAAAAAGAATAAACAAATTGACGGTTTTTTCGCACAAGCGTATGCTTATAAATAACCTTGTAAAAGATAAGAAAGAAGATATGTATATGAAAAAAATCATTCTCCTCTTCGCCGCCGCTGTCATATTCAGCTCGATCGGCCATCAAATTTCAGGAGGATATAAAGATCCTGAAAAGGAACGGAGAAAACCGTTTCATTCGTTTAAATGGTTCAGCCGGTCATAACCTCAGGAAGAAGAACAAGCAAAATAATTGCACACAATTAAAACATAAGCTAGAATACGGACGAGTTAAACTCCTAAGGAAGAAGGCGAAATGATGAAGCAAACTTATAAACCGCTGTTTGAACCTTTTACGTTCGAAAGCGGCGTCACTATACCAAACCGTATTTCAGTCGCACCGATGACACACTATTCATCAAATGATGACGGAACGATTTCCGACCGTGAATTAAACTACATTACTCCCCGTTCAAAAGAAATGGGCATGGTCATTACGGCATGTGCAAACGTAACGCCGGACGGCAAAGCGTTTCCAGGCCAGCCCGGCATCTATGATGATTCTCACATTCCCGGCTTGAAAAAACTCGCTCAGGCGATCCAGTCTCAAGGAGCGAAAGCCGTTGTGCAGATTCACCACGGAGGATTGGAATGCCCTCCTGAACTCGTGCCAAACAACGACGTCGTCAGCCCGAGCGGCTCAGAAGAAGACGGGAGACAAACGTCCCGGGCTCTCACCGAACAAGAAATTGAGCACATCGTGAAAGCATTCGGCGAAGCGACATGCAGAGCGATTGAAGCCGGCTTTGACGGTGTTGAAATTCACGGGGCAAACGGGTACCTGATTCACCAATTTTATTCACCGAAAACAAACCGGCGCACAGACCGCTGGGGCGGAAGCGATGAAAAGCGCCTTGCGTTCCCGCTTGCAGTCGTTGACGCTGTCAAACAGGCAATTGATACACACGCTGAAAATCCATTCGTTCTCGGCTACCGCCTGTCACCGGAAGAGCCGGAAACACCGGGGCTTACAATGAAAGAAACATTCATGCTCGCCGACGCGCTTGCAGAAGAGAACTTGGATTATCTGCATATTTCACTGATGGATGTCAATTCCAAAGCCCGCCGCGGGGCGGATACTTCACGGACGCGGATGGATTTATTAAACGAACGCGTCGGCCATAAAGTGCCGCTGATGGCCGTCGGTTCCATCTATACCGCGGACGAAGCGCTTGCTGTATTAGAAAGCGGAATTCCGCTGGTGGCTCTGGGACGTGTCATTTTGATTAACCCCGAATGGGCGGTGCTGGTCAAAGAAGGCCGCGAACAGGAAATCGAAAAAGCCATTCAAGCATCTGAAATTGAGAAATACCGACTTCCTGAACCGTTATGGGAAATGATTCAGAATACAGGCGGCTGGGTGCCGTTTGAAAAGTAGACTAAAAAACTGCCGGATGTCCGGCAGTTTTTTTGATTCACAAGTTTTTACCGCTTTGTTTACTCCTATTTCTAACACACAGCGTACATATAGTAAATAGATTAATAGAAAGGAGACCGTATATGATGGGTGGTTTTCCTATTACGATTAATAGTCTTTCCGGAAACGGGGTTGTCAATGTCGGCGGTGCGTTTTCGATAAGTCCTTTAACCGTATCAAAAACCGTCTACGGCTCAGGTGGGGGAAATACGGGGATGGTCCTGCAAATGAATCAATCCAGCACATCTCAATCTTCAAGCTCACAATACTCTGATCAAAATGTAACGAAAACATTATGACATCCGTATTTCCCTCCCTTTCCGGCTGGCAGCAGCCGGATTCTTTTTGCCGTTTTGTTTAATCTTATTCCATATCACAGCGTACATATAGTTAGTAGACTGTGAGAGAAAGGAGAAAAAATAGAATGAGCGGTTGCCCGATTACGATAAACAACGTATCAGGAAACGGAGTTGTCAATGTTGGCGGCGCCATATCCATCAGTCCGCTGACTGCATCAAAAACCGTTTTCGGTGCCGGAGGGGGAAATATCGGCATTGTCATTCAAAACAATGCTGTAAGCCAGTCCAAAATGTTTGAACATCAATTTTCAGATCAGAATATTGTAAAGTCAATTTAAGGGCTGCCAAGCAGCCCTTTCAGCATAAATAAAGCAGGCGTACTGATTTCCTGAAACCTTGATTTTTAAACATCAGCGATCACCTTCCCTTGTTTTGAATGATTTCAGTTCAAGGTGAATAGAATGCAGATTGAAAGCATGAGTACTGAAACTCATTAAGGAAAGAAGGAATCGTGATGAAAAAACTTTGCCGGGAAGTTTGGATTGAAGTTGACCTTGATGCGATAAAAAAGAATGTACGGGCGATCCGCCGCCATATTCCGAATACGTCTAAAATTATGGCCGTCGTAAAAGCGAACGCTTATGGCCACGGGTCTGTGGAAGTAGCGCGGCAGGCACTGGAAAGCGGGGCGAGCGAGCTCGCTGTCGCAAGTGTCGAAGAGGGAATTGTGTTACGGAGAGCGGGAATTACGGCACCTATTCTTGTGCTCGGCTTCACAGCTCTCAGCTGTGTGAAAAAATCTGCCGTTTGGAACATAACATTATCAGCGTTTCAAGTCAGCTGGATCAAAAAAGCGAATCGGATATTGGAAAAAGAAGCAGATTCGAAACGGCTGTCCATTCATATCAATGTGGATACGGGAATGGGCCGGCTGGGTGTGCGTACGGAAGAAGATCTTTTAGCAGTGGTGAAAGCGCTCAAGTCGAGTACATATCTGTCATGGGATGGCATCTTTACACATTTTTCAACAGCGGATGAACCGGACACTGAGCTGACGATGCTGCAGCACGAAAAGTTTATCAGCTTTCTCCGCTTTTTAAAAAATCAAGACATTACGCTGCCTACCGTGCATATGTGCAATACAGCCGCCGCTATCGCATTCCCGGAATTCAGCGCCGACATGATCCGTTTAGGCATTGGGTTATATGGTTTATATCCGTCCGCCTCGATAAAGGAACTGAACCTCGTGGATCTCACACCCGCACTAAGTTTAAAGGCGCGTATCGCTTATGTGAAAGCCATGGTGACAGATCCCCGGACCGTCAGTTATGGCGCCACATATATCGCCGAACCTGGTGAAATCATCGCGACGATTCCAATCGGCTATGCTGACGGTTACTCCCGCGCCCTGTCCAACCGCGGGTTTATTCTTCACCGCGGCAGACGGGTGCCGGTGGCGGGGAGAGTGACAATGGATATGATCATGGTCAGTTTAGGTGAGAATGAGGGCAAACAAGGAGAAGAAGTCGTCATCTACGGTAAACAACAAGGAGCCGAGATTTCCGTTGATGAAATTGCCGAAATGCTCGGTACGATCAGCTACGAAGTCTTATCTGTGTTAAGCCGCCGCGTCCCCCGCTTTTATTTCAGAGACGGCAAAATCATTAAAATATCAGCTCCGGTATTATACGTGTAGACGGCATAGATCCCGCATTTATGTATAGAACAAGTACCGGCGTGAGTGATTTCCATTGTTTTCGTCAGCAAAATTTCAAAACGCCTTCTCTTCCGCGTTCATGCACGGAATAGAAGGCGCGAAAAAGACATCTAGCCAAAAGCTTGCGTTACGAAGCTTTATGCTCCAATCTCAGCTTGTCAGCAACCATCGCGATGAACTCTGAATTGGTTGGCTTTGCTTTTGTCATGCTTACCGTATATCCGAACAGTGAAGAAATGGAATCAATATTTCCCCTGCTCCATGCGACTTCAATGGCGTGGCGGATGGCCCGTTCTACACGGCTTGCGGTCGTGTTGAATTTTTTGGCGATGTCGGGATAAAGGACTTTTGTGATGCTGCCGAGGAGTTCAATATCGTTATACACCATGGAAATGGCTTCACGCAAATAAAGATAGCCTTTGATATGGGCAGGCACACCGATCTCATGGATAATGCTTGTAATGCTGGCATCGAGATTTTTCCGCTTCGGCTCAGGCTGGCTGCGGATAATGCTGCTTTGCGCAGACGGCGCACGGTGTGTGACACTGCTGACATTTCCGCTTACCTGGCGGATATGGCCGACAAGGTTTTCCATATCAAACGGCTTCAGGATGAAATAGGACGCGCCTAAATCGACGGCTTTTTTCGTAACGTCTTCCTGACCGAATGCCGTCAGCATGATGACGTTCGGCTGCTTCTCGAGCTCTGATTCCCGCAGACGCTCCAAAACCGCAAGTCCGTCCAGATGCGGCATGATAATGTCTAAAACGAGCACATCTGGATTCTTATCTTTAAACAAAGAAAGACATTCCTGTCCGTTATAAGCAACGCCGATCACTTCCATATCATCCTGTCCCTCTATATATTCACTCAACAGGCTTACAAGCTCTCGATTATCATCAGCAACACAAACTTTAATTTTCTCCACGTTTCTTCCTCCCCCAATGTATTAACAGGACGCAACCCATTTGACTGCTACATGTTACATTCGACAAAACCACTACTTCCCCTTTTAAAAAATCCATATTTACCAATAATAGTGGTATATCTTTGTTTTTCTAGCATTTTCTAGGTTTTTCGACTAAAAATTAAGTTTGACAAATCAGGAAACGTGAATTTGTCGAAAAATCTTCATGTCTTATTTTACATGAATCCAGGAAAGAAGTGAAGAACGCATCACATAAAAAAACTGCCGGATCATCCGGCAGTCAGCTTGCTTTGTCTTTCCCGTAAACATCAACACCCGCTTCAGACAGCATCCATTCGATATGAACGCCGTAGCCGCTTGTCGGATCATTGACAAATACGTGGGTTACGGCTCCGACGACCTTTCCGTTCTGGATGATCGGGCTTCCGCTCATCCCCTGAACGATTCCGCCGGTTCTTTTCAGCAGTTTCGGATCTGTCACTTTCAACACCATTCCCTTTGTCGCCGGGAATTTTTGCGGCGTGGTGCTGACGATTTCAATATCAAATTTCTCTACTTTATCGTTTTCGATAACCGTCAGCATTTGCGCAGGTCCTTTTTTCACTTCATTTGACAAAGCAATCGGAAGCGCTTTGTCGGAAATGTTGTTTTTAATCGGCTGATGCAGTGTCCCGAAGATGCCGAACGGGCTGTTGCGGTTAATATCGCCGATCGTTTTCCGTTCTGACGAAAACCTTGCCAGTTTTTCGCCGGGATTGCCGCCTTTTCCTTTTTCAATCGATGTTACAGTTGAACGGACGATTTCTCCGTCTTCTACAACAATCGGTTTTTTTGTATCCATATCAGAGATGACGTGGCCCAATGCGCCGTATTTTTTTGTTTTCGGTTCAAAAAATGTCATGGTGCCGATGCCGGCTGCCGAATCGCGGATATAAAGGCCGATTCGATATTTCCCCTCGGCTTCGTCCTTTGTCGGAATCAGCTTTGTTTTGATTTTTTGCTTATCGCGTTTCACCAATAAATCCAAAGATTCACCGGTTTTGCCCGCTTTTTGAATAAACGGGGCGATATCGCTCATTTTTTCAATTTTATGTCCGTTCATTTTAATAATGATGTCGCCAGATTCAATTCCCGCTTGTTCTCCCGGAGACTTTTTCCCATCCTTTGTCATCACTTGGTGAAAACCGACCACCAAAACACCGACTGAATGCAGTTTTACACCGATGGACTGTCCGCCCGGAATGACCTTCAATTCTGGAAGGACACGCACTTTCGTTTTTTTAATGGGAAATCCGGCAAGATCATATACTACTTCTGACCGGCCTTGTGTTTGCCCTGTTATGTTTGCATGGCCGTGCTCTTCTTTCAGCGTAAAGGCTTCTGATAATTCGCCCTTTTCAGCGCTTATTGATGCATTAACCGGAACGGCCTGTGTCTGGTTTTCAAAGACGCTCATTTCTGACGGTATCAGTAAATATTCTTTAAATGGCTTAAAAAAGCCTACACTTAGTAAAGAAACAAGGAGAATTACACCTATTGCTTTCCTCATGTTATCGTGCATTCATTCCTTCACTCTCCTCGCTCCTATCCCACACCACTTTCTTTTTCTGCTACATCTATACTTTTGCCTTCCTGCGCTTGATTTATAACCGGCATACGAAGAAAAACATTGGATACACTGTTAGAGAAATGGAACAAAAAAATAAGCTGCCTGTATCAGCAGCTTATCCTGTCGTTTTTACCTGTCCGGCCTGTTTTAAAAGCTCTTGTGCATGCCGTTTTGTCAGATCGGTCACTTCGACGCCCGCAATCATGCGGCCGATTTCCGCTACCTTGTCCTGTTTAGAAAGCGGCGTGACATGCGTTGTCGTCCGGCCGTCTTTGAATTCTTTTGCGATCAGAAGGTGCGTATCCGCCATAGCGGCAACCTGCGGCAGGTGTGTAATGCAGAGCACCTGTGAACCGGTCGATACTTTATGGATTTTTTCCGCGATGGCTTGGGCAACCCGCCCGCTTACACCGGTGTCCACTTCGTCAAAGATGATGGAGGTGACATCCTGCTGGGAAGAAAAAATACTCTTCATCGCCAGCATCACCCTTGAAAGCTCGCCTCCGGAAGCGACCTTTGACAGCGGTTTTAAAGGCTCACCGGTGTTTGTTGAAATTAAAAACTTCACAAGGTCAATCCCCTTTTGGGTAAGCTGCACGGGCTGCCCGTTAACAACCGGTGCTTCACTGGCTGACGGATCGGTTTTCACGAGAAATTCCGTATCAAACGTTGATTTGCCCATATACAGACTTTTTAATTCCTGATGAATCGCTTCCGCCAGTTTCTTAGCCCAAGCTTTTCTGATTTTTGATAAATTGGCGGCTTCTACGGCCACATCTTTGCCGACCGACTCCAATTCCTTCTTCAGCGCTTCAAGGTGGCTGTCGCGGTTCTCGATTTGATCGATTTCCTCTTCTATTTTAGAGCCGTATTCCAAAATGTCTTCTACCGTCGCTCCGTATTTGCGCTTCAGCTGTTTGATCTCATTTAAACGGGTTTCAATAAAATTCAGCCGTTCCGGGTCATATTCCAGATCATCTAACAGATTGCGCATCTGAAAGGTTGCATCCTCCAGCAGATAATAGGAACTTGACACACTTTCTGACAGCTTTTGCAGCGGTTCATTGATATCCGAAATATCTTCAAGCTGGGCAGAGGCCATTCCGACCCAGTCAAGCCCCCCCTGCTCGCTGCGGAGCGCATTATAGGCGTTTTGCAATGATTCATAAATTTTTTCAAAATTGGATATCTGCTTCCGTTCTTCCTGAAGAAGCTCGTCTTCATTCAATTCAAGCTTCGCCGACTCGATTTCTTCAAGCTGAAATTGAATCAGGTCTAACCGATGCGCCATTTCCTGCTCGCTTTCTGACAGCTTCTTCACTTTTTTGAGCAGCTTCATATAACGCTCATAGCCTTCATGGTAAGCCTGAAGCGCGGATTCGGCCTCAGCGCCCGCAAACCTGTCCAACAGCTCTAAGTGTTTATCGTCCTCCATTAACAGCTGGTTATCATGCTGTCCGTGAATATCTAATAAAAGTCTGCCGATTTCCCTCAAAGCCGCAATCGTCACTAATTTTCCGTTGACACGGCAGACGCTTTTTCCTCCGGCATTAATGTCCCTTCTCATGACAATCATGTCGTCAGATGCGTCTATTCCCTGCTCACGGCATACTTCAAAAACGGGATGACCGCTGTCCAAAAGAAACAGTCCTTCAAGCTCGGCCTTTGTTTCACCGTAACGGACAAATTCAGACGAGCCGCGGCCGCCGACTAATAGGGAAACGGCGTCTATAATAATTGACTTGCCGGCCCCTGTTTCTCCCGTCAGGACGGTGAGCCCCCGTTCAAACGAAATCGTCAGTTCCTCTATAATGGCAAAGTTTTTTATTGATAGTTCAGCTAACAAACAGCATTCCACCTTTTATCTGATAATTACGCTACAGCAGCTCCAAAAGACGGCTTTGAACGCCCTCCGTATCTTCAGGCGTCCTGCAGATGATTAAGATCGTGTCATCTCCGCAAATCGTGCCCATGATTTCTTCCCATTCGAGATTATCCATCAGAGCGCCGATTGCCTGAGCATTCCCCGGCATCGTTTTTAATACGATCATATGGCTTGCTGAGTCAATTTTTACGAACGCATCCATTAATGAACGCTTCAGTTTTGACAGCGGATTGAACCGCTGATCCGCCGGCAGGCTGTATTTGTAGGAGCCGTTGTTTGTCGGCACCTTAACGAGATGCAGCTCTTTAATGTCTCTGGAGACAGTCGCCTGAGTTACCTTATATCCTTCTTCTCTCAGCATGTCAACTAAGTCATCCTGCGTTTCAATCTCATGGCTTGTAATAAGCTCTCTGATTTTTATATGCCTTTGGCCTTTTGTCATGTAAGCACCTCTGTTTTCAAGCTGTTCTTGTCATTATGTTAACCGCTTCTTGATAAAAAGTACATGATGGCAGAAAAAAGGAATAATAGCCCCCTATTATTCCGGTACATCTGTCTTTTTGGCTTTTAATGTCTCATGTGCTTCGCGGACGGTACGGAGAATGTCTTCTTCCGGCAGTTCAGCGCCGTTTCCGTCTTCTCCGCCCCATTCCAAATGAAGCAGAAACTCAATATTACCGTCTCCCCCTGTAATCGGTGAGAAGGACAGTCCTTTCACTGTATATCCTTCAGAAGCGGCAAATTGATTCATGCGGCGGAGAACGTCAGTATGAACGCCGGGATCTCTGACAATGCCTTTTTTTCCGACGGATTCCCGTCCGGCTTCAAATTGCGGCTTTACCAGTGCGATACAATCGCTCCCCGGTACAAGCAGCGTTTTTAAAACCGGGAGAATGAGGCGGAGTGAGATGAAAGAAACATCGATTGTCGCAAATTCCGGCAAACCCTCTGTGAAATCGGAAGGCTCGGAATAGCGGAAATTCGTCCGTTCCATGACGACGACCCTCTCGTCCTGTCTGAGCTTCCAGGCAAGCTGATTATAGCCGACATCCACTGCGTAGGACCGCTCGGCTCCGTTTTGGAGGGCGCAATCCGTGAATCCCCCTGTAGACGAGCCGATGTCAATCATCGTTTTGCCTTTTACCGAGACGGGAAACACTTCCAGGGCTTTTTCAAGCTTTAATCCGCCTCTGCTGACGTATTTAAGAGGGTTTCCTTTTACCGTTAACGGAAGATCCCGGGCGATTTTTTCACCCGGTTTGTCCAATCGGTTTTCATTTGAGTATACGATGCCCGCCATAATGGCGCGTTTCGCTTTTTCCCGCGTTTCCGCAAGGCCTTTTTCTACAAGAAGTACATCTAATCGTTCTTTTTTTGCTGTCATGATCCAATTCCTTTATGTGTCTTCGGCGGCATCAGCAGTTTGATCCGGTTCATAACCTCAGCCTTCGTGAGACCGATTTCTTCAAGCAGGGCGGTTACGCTGCCGTGCTCAATAAACCGGTCTGGGATGCCCATTCTGTCAATCGGTGTATGATACATGCCGAGGTCATGAGCGTATTCAAGAATCGTGCTGCCGAATCCGCCTTCAAGCACGGCTTCTTCTATCGTTAAAATCGGCAGACCTTCATTAAGAATGGCCTTCATCATTTGTTTATCAATCGGTTTTATAAACCGCGCATTCACGACACGCACGGACAGGCCTTCTTTTTGCAGTTCTTCAGCCGCTTCCAGCGCCATTTCAATGGTCGTACCGAATGTTAAAATGACCGCGTCTTTTCCGGGACGGAGCACTTCCCATGTTCCGATCTGAATGGTTTTCAGCTCTTTATCCATCTTTACGCCGAGCCCGTTTCCGCGCGGGAAGCGCATCGCGATCGGACCCTCCTCATAATTAAGGGCTGTATTGACCATATGGCGGCCTTCATTTTCATCCTTCGGCATCATTAAAACGAGGTTTGGTATATGCCGCAAAAAGGCGATGTCAAAGACGCCTTGATGCGTCTCCCCGTCGGCGCCGACCAAACCGGCGCGGTCAATGCCGATAAATACATTCGCGTTTTGACGGCAGATGTCATGGACGACCTGATCGTACGCCCGCTGCAAAAAGGTCGAATAAATCGCAAGAAACGGCTTCATGCCTTGGAGCGCCATTCCAGCCGCCATCGTCGCCGCATGCTGTTCTGCGATTCCGACATCAAACATGCGTTCAGGGAATTCTTTCGCAAACCCTTCCAGTTTAGAGCCGACCGGCATGGCCGGTGTAATGGCGACAATTCTGTCATCCTCGCGCGCCAGCTCCTGCACGGTGCCGCTGACAAGTCCGCTCCATGAAGGCGCCGCGGCTTTCGGCTTGACGAAATCACCCGTATTGATTTTATAAGGACCCGTTCCGTGCCATGTGCCGATTGTGTCGGTCTCAGCCGGTTTATAGCCTTTGCCCTTTTTCGTAATGACATGTAAAAGGACAGGGCCTTTCGTTTTTTTGGCGTATTGCAGGTTTTCAAACAGTTCGTGGTAGGAATGACCGTCAACCGGGCCTAAATACGTAAAGCCCAGCTCTTCAAAAAACATGCCTGACACAAGCATATATTTCAAACTGTCTTTTATCCGTTCAGCTGTGGCGGCCAATTTTCCGCCGACGGCCGGGATGCGCTTAAATAAATATTCAAGCTCGTCTTTTACCCATTGATATTTGCCGGCCGTGCGAAGCCGTCCCAGCATAGAATGAATCGCCCCGACATTCGGCGCAATGCTCATCTCATTATCATTCAGGATGACGATCATGTCTTTCTTCTCATCACCGATATGGTTCAGCGCTTCAAGCGCCATTCCTCCGGTTAAAGCGCCGTCTCCGATAATCGGGATGATATATTCTTTCGATCCTTTAATATCACGGGCGGCAGCCATTCCCATCGCGCCTGAGAGCGAGGTTGAGCTGTGGCCTGTTTCCCATACGTCATGTTCGCTTTCGCTGCGTTTCGGGAAACCGCAAAGCCCTTTATATTGGCGCAAGGTTTCAAACTCCTTGCCGCGCCCGGTTAACAGTTTATGAACATAGGACTGATGTCCGACATCCCATAAAAATTTATCTTTCGGACTGTCAAATTCTTTGTGAAGCGCAATTGTCAGCTCGACAACCCCGAGGTTCGGCCCGATATGGCCGCCAGAGGCAGACAGCGATGTGATGAGGAAATTGCGGATCTCCTCACTCAGCTCTTCCAGCTGTTCAATTGACATCTTTTTAAGAAATGACGGGTCCTGTATTGATAAAAGATCCAAAGCGGATCAACTCACTTTCAGAATGAATTTCTGCAAATTAAACAGTGTCTTTTTGAAAAAAGAAAAAGACTCCCTTTGTATTTTCATCGAAACTGCTTACATTTTACCATAGGAGCGGCAGCCCCTTCAAATCAGGACCGTTTTTAATGATCTCTCGCCGCGATTAAATCACAGAGGTCATGCAGCAATTCTTTCTGAAGAGAAAGGCCGCTGATGATCTGTTTCGCCTCGCTGATATGATACGCAAGCTTTTCTTTCGCACCTTCAAGCGTTAAAAGCGACGGATACGTTGATTTTTCATTCGACGTATCTGAGCCGACCGGTTTGCCGATCCTCTCCTCATGCCCTTCAATATCAAGGATGTCGTCTCTGATTTGAAATCCGATGCCGATATGGCTGCTGAACAAACG
The DNA here is from genome assembly GCF_040311405.1 of Bacillus sp. FSL K6-2865. Lineage (NCBI taxonomy): Bacteria > Bacillati > Bacillota > Bacilli > Caryophanales > Bacillaceae > Bacillus > Bacillus sp. FSL K6-2865. Next base: position 2,587,487 of record NZ_CP152036.1, read on the forward strand.
GAGCTTTTCGACTTCATCCTCCGGCGCATCTGCCAAAATGGCGCCCGCCGTCACGGAAAAACCGAGGAGCTTGGCCGTTTTCCGCTCGTGGATGGATTCCAGCTCCTCAAGCGTTATCCGCTTTTGCTCCGCTTCCATGTCGGCAGCCTGTCCGCCGACCATTCCTTCCGTTCCCGCCGCGCTGATCAGCTCATCGACGAGACGGAGCCGTTTTTCTGCTGAAACCGCCTCAGACACATGAGATGTGATCAATTTAAAGCTTTCTGTCAGAAGCCCGTCTCCGGCCAATACGGCTGCCGCTTCTCCGAAGACTTTATGGTTTGTGGGCTTTCCCCGGCGCAGATCATCATCGTCCATGCAAGGCAGATCATCATGGATTAAAGAATACGTATGAATCATTTCGACAGCGCATCCGACCGGAATCCCGTCTTTTTCATCTTTTCCGTAAGCATTCAGAACGGCTAAGACGACGAGGGGGCGCAGCCTCTTTCCGCCCGCTTCCAAAGAATACAGCATAGATTTTTTGAGGGTTTCCGGCATCGCAAGCCGTTCTGTATACAAAGAAAGCTGCTGTTCAATCAGTTGTTTGCGCGATGCTAAAAATGCGTCCAGTTTATTTGTCACCTTCGTCTTCCTCCTGAACGCTGAAAGGTGCAAGTTCGCCGTTATCTTTTAAAATAAAGTCCATTTGCTTTTCGACATGCTGAAGCTTTTCATGGCACATTTTTGAAAGGGCCATCCCTTCCTGAAAATAATTAATCGCCTGCTCCAGCGGCACGTCCCCTTCTTCAAGCTTTGCCACAATGCCTTCAAGGCCTTTCATCGCCTCTTCAAATGTCAGCTCTTCACTTTTTTTGGTTTCTGTCATTATCGTTCGCCTCTCTTTTGCAATACTTCACACGTCAGAACGCCGTCTGTCATCTTTACTTCAAGCGTATCATTTTGTTCCACTTGATCAACGCTTTTGATCAGCTCTTTGTCTTTATAGGCCAGGCTGTATCCTCTCTCCATCACCTGAAGTGGACTTAATGCATTCAGTTTACCAAGAACCGTCTGAAACTGCGAATGAAGCTGCTTCAGCTGGACATTCATGCTTCGGGCGAGCTGATTTGAGCGCTCCTCGTACCGTTTTTTCGCCTGTTTCAGCTGGGTTTCAGGGTGGAGCGCCGTTAATCTGTACGTATTCCGCTCAAGCTGCCTTTGTTTCCTGTCCGTAAGCCCTGTGAGCTGTGATTGGAACTGCTGATACAAAAGGTCAAACTGCTGTTCTTTTTGGGTATACAATCGTTTCGGAAAACGGAACGCGTAGGATGACTGGAGCGATTGAACCTGTTCTTTTTTCTTGCTGATATGCTGCTGCATCGCTCTTGTCAGGCGGACTTCCGCCGTTTTTGTCCGTTCCATTAAGTCCGTCGTGTGGGGAACGGCAATTTCTGCCGCTCCTGTCGGGGTTGCCGCCCGGATATCCGCGACGAAATCACTGATTGTAAAATCTGTTTCATGTCCGACGGCTGATATAATCGGAATGGCGGAAGCAAAAATCGCCCGGGCCACGATTTCTTCGTTAAATGCCCACAATTCTTCGATCGAGCCCCCTCCCCTTCCGACGATCAGGACGTCACACATTTTTTGTGCATTGGCTTCTTCAATGCGCTTCACAATCGATCTGCTGGCATTTTCACCTTGAACGAGCGCGGGAAGCACAATGACTTTCACAAGGGGGTATCTTCTTTTGAGTGTGGTAATGACGTCTCTGACGGCTGCTCCCGTCGGTGACGTGACGACCCCGATCGTGGCCGGAAAAGCGGGGATGGCCTGCTTATGCCGGTCATCAAACAACCCTTCGCCGGCAAGTTTTTTCTTTAATTCTTCATATGCTAAGTAGAGCGCCCCCACACCGTCCGGCTGCATTTCTTTCGCGTACAGCTGATAGCTTCCGCTCGGTTCATAGACGGAGATGCCGCCTCTTACGATGACCTTCATTCCGTCTTCTGGCTTAAACGCAAGCCTCGAACTTTGCCTCTGAAACATGACGGCCTGCATGCGGGCATGCTCATCTTTTAATGTAAAATAGATGTGGCCTCTCGTATGAATTTTAACATTGGAGAGCTCACCCTTAATCCAAATGTCTTCAAGATGAGGGTCCACATCGAATTTTCGTTTAATGTATTTGGTCAGCGCGGAAACCGTGACATATGCCGCTTCACTCACATCCTGCACTCCTTTCATAAAGGCTTTTTGCCCTAAACTAAGAAAACCCGCTCTGGCTGAAAGGAGCCTTAAGAAGCGGGTATCGTGCTCATTGTCACAATTTTTGTGACTGTCTCCGGTTATCTATGATAACGTACGTCTGGCAGATTTAACAGTATTATGCGCAAGCATTGTGATGGTCATCGGACCTACTCCGCCCGGCACCGGCGTAATGAAAGATGCTTTTTCTTTCGCTTCATCAAACTGAACGTCTCCGCAGAGTTTTCCGCTTTCGAGACGGTTGACGCCGACATCAATGACAATGGCGCCCTCTTTGATTTGATCAGCTTTGATGAAGTTCGCTTTACCGACCGCTACCACAAGAATATCTGCTTTTTTCGTATGCTCAGACATATTTTTCGTGCGGGAATGGCAATATGTGACGGTCGCGTTTTCGTTCAGCAGCAGCTGGCCGACCGGTTTACCGACAATATTGCTTCGTCCGACTACAACAACTTCTTTGCCGGAAAGATCTACGTTCGTCTTTTTCAATAACTCGACAATTCCGTGCGGCGTGCATGGAAGAAATGTATCTTCGCCAAGCAGCATTTTCCCGACGTTGAGAGGGTGGAAACCGTCAACATCCTTATCAGGGGAGATCCGCTCGATTACGGCTTTTTCAGAAATATGATCCGGGAGCGGCAGCTGGACGAGAATGCCGTGGAATTCCGGATTTTGATTATACTGATCAATCACTGTTAAAAGCTCCGCCTCGGTTAAGCTTGAGTCAAAGCGGTCAAGCTTAAATTTCATTCCCATTGTTTCAGCGGCTTTTTTCTTGCCTGTCACATATGAAACAGAAGCGGGATCGTCTCCGATTAAAATGACCGCCAATCCAGGCACTACGCCTTGTGCTTTCAGCTCTTCTACTTCTTTTGCCAATTGTTCGCGTTTTTCTTTAGCCGTTTCTTTTCCGTCGATGATTGTTGCAGTCATTTTCTTTCCTCCTATGATTCGATATCAGTTTTAATGTTAGAAAGAACCCCGTTTACGAATTTTGCAGCTTTATCGTCGCCGAACCGTTTTGCCAGCTCGATTGCTTCGTTTAATGACACGTTAGCAGGAATGTCGTCAGAATAAACCATTTCATACACCGCCAGACGCAGGATCGCGCGGTCTACGTTTGCAATCCGGTCAAGCTTCCAATTGACGAGATGGCCGGAAATCATTTCATCAAGCTGAACCTGATGTTCGATCACTCCGTACACCAGCTGTTCAAAGAAGGCATCTGTTTTTTCACCATCAAGCGCGTGCTCAATGGCATCGTTCGGTGCAATATCGCTGACATCAATCTGAAAAAGTGCCTGCAAAGCTTTTTCTCTAGCTGTTCTTCTTTTCATTTTCTTTCTCCTTCAGATCCGCTTTATCCGCTTGTCGTTAAGCTTAAAGAGATCATAACATATTTTTTTCTCAATCGCATGTCGAAATTTAGGTTTTTTCACCCTAATGCCGAATATTTTCACAAACCGTATTAATTTCATTCGGATTTCACAGCATGAAGAAACTCGGCTGCCGTTTGTAAGCCGGCTTTCTTCATGCCTGAAATGACGGGAAACGTATAAAAAACCAAAGGGCTGCCCATCCCCTTGGTTTTTATACGCTCATTACATTTCTTCGTCGATTTCGACTTCTTGGGCTTTCGTGTCAAATTGAATGCCGACGATATGAATATTGATTTCATTAATGGTCAGAGACGTCATGTTTAATAAGGTTTGGCGGATATTCTCCTGAACGCTTGCCGCCACTTTCGGGATCGAGATCCCGAATTGAACGACGCAATAGACGTCGATGGTAATCCCGTCATCGGCTAAATCGACCTTTACGCCTTTGCCGTGATTGATTTTGCCGAAGCGTTCTACGACGCCCGTGGCGAAATTGCCGCGCATTTCAGCAACTCCTTCAACTTCGGAAGCGGCGATGCCGGCAATGACTTCAATGACCTCAGGAGCAATTTCAACCTTGCCTAAATGAGCCTCATCATGATCCATTTTAAGCACACTGTTGTCTTCCATTCAATTCACCTCCCGCAAAAATTATGAGCCCATTACATCATATGTTTCTAAAAACTTTGTATTAAACTCTCCGCTGACAAATGTTTCGTGTTCAAGCAGTTTCAAATGGAACGGAATCGTCGTTTCAATACCTTCAATCACGAATTCGCTCAGCGCGCGTTTCATCCGTGCGACTGCCTCATCACGCGTTGTTCCGTATGTGATGACTTTAGCAATCATACTGTCATAGTACGGCGGGATCGAGTAGCCGGGATATGCGGCTGAATCCACGCGTACGCCGAGTCCGCCCGGCGGCAGGTACATGTTAATTTTACCGGGTGAAGGCATGAAGTTTTTCGCAGGATTTTCAGCGTTGATGCGGCATTCAATCGCCCAGCCGTTAAATTCAACGTCTTCCTGTCTGAGCGAGAGCTCCTGTCCGGATGCCACTTTAATCTGTTCTTTGATCAGATCCGTTCCCGTCACCATTTCTGTGACAGGGTGCTCTACTTGAATACGCGTGTTCATTTCCATGAAGTAGTAGCGCTGTTCTCTGTAGTCATAGATGAATTCTACTGTGCCGGCTCCCGTGTAACCGACGGCCTTCGCTGCTTTTACCGCTGCTTCACCCATCTGCTCCCTGATTTCAGAATCAAGCGCAGGTGACGGTGACTCTTCAAGAAGTTTTTGCAGACGTCTTTGGATAGAACAGTCACGCTCTCCGAGATGGATTGTGTTTCCGTAATTATCCGCAAGCACCTGAATTTCAACATGGCGGAAATCTTCTATGTACTTCTCGATGTACACACCCGGATTTCCGAATGCCGTAGCGGCTTCCTGCTGGGTAATCTCAATGCCTTTGATCAGTTCTTCTTCTGTGCGTGCGACCCGGATGCCTTTTCCGCCTCCGCCCGCAGTGGCTTTTATAATGACAGGATACCCAATTTCACCTGCAAGCGAAACCGCTTCTTCCGTATTTTTTATGATTCCTTTTGAACCGGGCACAATCGGCACGCCCGCCAGCTGCATCGTGTCGCGTGCGATATCTTTTGTTCCCATTTTTGAAATGGCGTCAGCCGTAGGGCCGACAAACGTTACGTTTAATTCCTCGCACAGCTCGGCAAAGTCGGCGTTTTCAGCTAAAAACCCGTATCCCGGATGAATCGCATCCGTGCCGGTCAGCTTTGCGACGCTGACGATGTTCGTTACATTTAAATAGCTTTCTTTTGATGTTTTCGGCCCGATACAAAAAGCCTCATCGGCCATTTGGACATGCAGGGCGTCTTTATCTGCCTCAGAATAAACGGCTACAGTTTCAATGCCCAGCTCTTTGCAGGCCCGGATGATTCTGACGGCGATTTCTCCTCGGTTGGCGATCAATAGCTTTTTAATCATAATAGCAGGTCTCCTTACTCAGCTTTTACAAGAAATAGAGGTTGTCCGTATTCGACCAGCTGGCCGTTTTCAACTAACACTTCAACGATTTCTCCTTTTACTTCGGCTTCAATCTCGTTAAAGAGTTTCATTGCTTCTACGATACAAACAACTGTATTTTCGCTCACTTTTGAACCTTGGTTTACGTAAGGGCCGGCTTCCGGCGATGAAGAAGCATAAAACGTTCCGACCATCGGAGACGTAATTTTGTGCAGGTTTTCGTCTTGTTTCGGCGCTTCCTGAGCAGGAGCGGCTTCACTCGCTTCCGGTTTTGCAGCCTGCGGAGCAGGTGCGTAAGCGGCGGGAACGGCTTGGGCTTGTCCCGTTACATTCACTGCCGGCGCTTCATTTTTTTTCAGTTTGAGGCTTACGCCTTCAATTTCGTAAACAAATTCGTCGATGGAAGATTCATCGATTCTTTTTATCAGTTCATGAATTTCGTTGATTTTTAACATCAGTTTCCACTCCTATGTATAAAAAATAGAAATTTATGGGTTGCTACTAAAAGTACATACTATGTTTATCTTACAGGAGCGCTTGTGTAAATTCAACACTGATCTAAAATGACATCAGAAAAGCCCGCAGCGGGTGCGGGCGGTTCAGGTCTCTTATTTTGTCGGTTCAAACGTGACGGCGACGTCTTTCATCGTCTTGATTTCTTTTTCCACCAGGTCAATGATAGCGGAAGCTTTTGCGTTTGAATGTTTGTCAGACATGACGGTAATGTTGATTTTGTCTCCTTCAGCATCCACGAGCGCATCTTTGTAGCCTTGTGTTTTAATCAGCGTTTCCAGCTGTTTTTCCGTCCCTTCAGCATTGCTCAGCGCCGTCATTTTATCGTAGGCTTCGCTTTTTTCCTTTGCGGTCGCATCATCGCTTGAAACAATGCTGTTTAACTGTTCCCTTTCTTTGCTTCTCGCGTCTTCAAGTTCCATGCGGTATGCGGTAAATAAGTTTTCATCAGCTGTTTCTGTGGCGACCGATCCGTCTTTGTCCGATGCTTCGGCTGATGTTTCTTTATCCTCTTTTGTGCCTTTAGAATCTTTCGTTCCTTTTGTGCCGTCTTCTTTTTCCGTGCCGCTTCCGCTCTTATCTTTCGTTTCAGGAGCCGGCGTTTTTTCAGTGGCGACTTCTCCGCTGCTTTTTTCGCTTTTCATCTGCACGGCATTTTTGCTTTCCGGCGACATAATATAATAAACACTTAATACCACGACGAGACTGAGCATTGTTAAAAGCCAAACCGTTTGTTTTTTCAGCATGATTTATGAATCCTCCTTGATTTTTTTAGGGGCAACCGCTACACGATAGCTCGGAACATCGAGCACCCTTGTGACGGCATCAATGATGGTTTTTTTTATTTGAACGTTGTCCACTCCCTGAGCGACAACGAGTACACCGCGGATATCGGGCTTTTTCGTCTGGACGACGACCGGGGTTTCCTGGTCCCCGTTTCGAATCATGACAATTTGTTCTTCAGAGGTTTGATCGGTTACGCTTCTTTTGCCGCCTTCTTTATCGGTTTCTTCAGTGGTGGTGTCTTTTTTCGTTTTATTTTTCTCAAACACTTTCAGAGATGTTGCGTCTACGTTTACGACAATTGAGACATCCTCCACGCCGATAATCGTTTCAAGGATTTCTTTCAGCTGGTTTTCATAGTCTCTTTCGTAATCATCGATTGTGGTTTTTGCGCTGCCGTCTTTCGATGCCTTAAAAACGGGTGCGCTTTTTTGCCCGCTTTTGTCTTCCGTTCGGCCGGACATGACGGTCTGCGCCGTTTGGTCCTTCTCGGTTTTCTCCGGTGAAGAGAACAGCTGGCTGACCAGCATAAAAGATACCCCGAGCACAAACACGAACAGAAAGTAATGATATTTTGTCAGTTTTGGTTTTTCTCCGTCTTTCGCCTGTCCGATCATCAGCTGTTTTTTGAGTATGGTCCATAGTCCGTTTTTATTCATGGCCGTTTTTCTCCCCGCCTTCCATATAAACCGTAATTTTCTCACTGCCGATTTCCCATATATCCGCAAGTTTTTCTTTGATGTCTGCGGCCTCTTTTTTGTCGGCTGCGCCTTCCGGTTCGTATTTGCGGTCTGTGCGGATGTCGATCGGTGCGACGGTTTGCACGGTTTTTTCAGAAGATGGGGCCATATACACGCTGATCGTTTTTACATCTTCTTCTGAACGAACCTGTTCTTCCGCTGTAAGGCGGATGTCGTCTATTTTGTATTCGTCATGACTGAACATCTCCTCCGCTTTCTTTTTTAGTTGGACAGCCATTTCTTCTAAAACATATGCGCGGTTTGATGCTTGTATTTCTTTTTTTTCTGATTTAATTTGATTTTTTATATCAGCGGATTGAGATTGCTCTTGTTTTGTCAAATAATCGAAGATGATTTCCGGGTCTGTTTTGAAAAGTTTGAATATCGGGTTGAGCATGACAATGATTAACAGCAGGCTGACAACCATCTTTGCGTATTTTTGCATACTGGAGCTGGGCAGCAGCATGTCGATGACGATGGCGAATAAGATAAATAAAATAATGCTTGTCAGCCATTCTGTTAAAAAGCTCATATCCAATGGGCCTCCTTTATTTCATCATCATGGTGAGGTTGCCTGCTGTAATAATGACTGTGATGCTGAGGAAAAACATGAGAGAGACGATGGCGAGCGCCGCGAAAATATACAGTACGCTTCTGCTGATGACGCCGAGGCACGTAATGACGGGCCCGCCTCCGAGCGGCTGCAGAATAGCGGCCGCGAGCTTATAAATAAAAGCGAGCGAGAGCACTTTGATCGCCGGAAACGCGGAGATGCAGATCAAAATTCCGACTCCGAGGATTCCCACGGTGTTTTTTAATAGGAGCGAGGCGCTGATGACCGTATCCGTCGCATCCGTAAACATCCGGCCGAGCACGGGAATAAAATTGCCTGTTATAAATTTTGCAGTCCTGAGCGTAATCCCGTCCGTCACGGCAGCCGAAGCCCCCTGTACGGAGATGACGCCGAGAAACACGGTGAGAAATACGGCAAGCGCGCCGATTGCGATATTTCTGAGCAGATTGGCAAGCTGCGTGACTTTATATTGATCCGTCATCGTGCTGACGATGCTTAAAATCGCTGACAGGAAGATAAGCGGCATGACGATGTTTTGAATGAGAAGGCCGCTCGTATTCATCAGAAATAAAATAACGGGGTGAAAAAAAGCTGCGGAGACGGCTCCCCCGGAAGACGCCAAAAGCGCGAGTAAAAGCGGGATGAGCGCGAGAATGAAGCTTGTCATCGTCTGGATCGCTTCACTGGCATAATTGACGGCAACATGAAAGCTGTTTAAAGCGAGAATAATCAGCACCATGTAGACGATTGCATAAGCCACTTTGCTGACGGTGCTCTGCTGGAACGCATTTTGCAGGAGCTGCAGAATGACACAAAAAATGGTGAGAAGAATCAAAGTTCCCAGAAGCTTTCCGTTTGCGAGCACTTCATGAAACAAGTATGAAAATAAAGCCTTCAGCCATGCCTCCGGCGAGAACTTTTTTTCTCCGTTAATAAAGTCGATGATGCTTCCCTTTTGGCTTTCAGGCAGAAGACCGCCGTATTCTGTCATGATGTCGTCCCAAAACTTTCCGATGCCTTCTGTTTTCAGCGCTTCGGCCTGCTTTTTCGCCACTTCATCAGCGGATTCTTGGTGAACTGCGGTTTCCTGCGACGCACCGTCTGTTCCGGCAGCTTGTACACATTCAGTCTGAAAAAATAAGAGGATGAACAAAAAAGCTCCCGCCCACCGAAAGCGCTTCATTTTTTGTGCCCCCCTTTCCATTTTATTTATGATCAAGAAGGAATAAGTCCGAGAATCGTTTCAATAATGACGGTGAGTATCGGCACGGCCATTACCAGTATCAAAATTTTTCCGGCCAGCTCTATTTTCGAAGCGATCGCTCCCTGGCCCGCATCCTTTGTAAGCTGCGCTCCGAATTCAGCGATGTAGGCGATGCCGATAATTTTTAAAATGGTTTCCACATAGACCATATTGACATTTGCATTGACGGCTATTTTTTCTATCATTCTGATAATGTCGTAAATCTGGTCGATGAGATAAAGAAAGATCACGCAGCCGCTGAAGACGACAATCATAAACGCGAAAGTCGGTTTCTGTTCTTTTACGATCAGGGAGAGAAATGTGGCGATCAGGCCTAAACCTACAATTTGAACAATCTCAATCTGTAAGCCCCCCTATCCTTGGAATAGAAACACAGCTTTGATCTTTTTGAACAGGTCATCGACAATCGTCGCCACCATAAATAAAATATAGATAAAGCCAAGCAGCGTCACCCACTGGGCGTATTCTTTTTTTCCCATTTGGTCAAGTATGGTGTGCAGAAACGCAACCACGATACCGACTCCGGCGATTTGAAAAATGACATTTACGTCGACTCCCATTTTATGTTTGCTCCCCTCATGTTTACATCAATAGAAGAATGAGTAACAGTCCGGCTAAAAATCCTAAGCTTTTCACCATTTTTTCATTTTTCGCCTGCGCCCGTCCGGCATCCGCTTCCGCCGCTTCCAAATGTGTAAGCGCAAGCTTGATATGTTTCTGCTGAGAAACACGGTCATGGAGCCCGAGCGTCTCTCCGAATTGCTTCAGCACATCATATTCGCTTTTTTTCATCGCCATGGAAGACCAATTATGTTTCAAGCTCTGTTCCCAAGCCGTTTTGGCGGAATCGCTTCCCTGCTCAAGCCTTCTGCTGAAAGCTTGAAACAATAACGATACAGGTTTGGAAAGCTGTGCGGCAATTTGTCCCGAGGCGGTATGCAGCGGTGTATGCCCGAACATGATTTCCGCTTCAAGCGATTGGAGCGCCGCGCGCAGCTGACGGATCTGCCTCGGCCTTTCTATATACATTTTGGCGATCTCAAATCCGGTCCAAGTCGTCGCTGTCAGAATAAACACGGCACCCAAAAGCTTCAGCATGTCATCACGCTTTCAGCATGCGGAACAGGTTCCCCGTCCTTTCCGTACATCCTGCTGATCGTTCCCGGACCGCGGCGCCTTGACAGTTCAACATACCGGTCAAACACGTTTTCCTCCCAAAGCATTTTCAGCGACGGCCTCTTTACCAAGTCTTTCATATTCCACCCGTGCGCAGATACGATAACGGATACGCCCGCATGGAGCGCCTCCAGCAGCGCTTGTGAGTCTTCCATTCTCCCGATTTCATCCACAATTATGACATCAGGACTCATAGAGCGAATCATCATCATCAGCCCTTCCGCCTTCGGACAGGCATCAAGGACATCGATTCTGCGGCCGAAACTGTGCTGGGGAATGCCCCGCAGGCAGCCGGCAATTTCCGAACGTTCATCTACGATACCTGTCTTTTTTGCGGGAATGCGTTTTGATCCGGTGCTGGAAAGCCGGGCCAAATCACGAAGCAAGGTCGTTTTCCCCGTTTGCGGAGGACCGATGATCAGCGTATTCAGCCAGTTTTCTTTCCATAAGAAAGGAATGAGCGGTTCTGCGATTCCCAGCTTCTCCCGGGCGATTCGGATATTAAAAGAAGTAATATCCCGGAGTCCTTTGACGGCTCCGTTTTCGACGATGACTCTTCCGGCCAGCCCCACGCGGTGGCCTCCTCTGATTGTGATATATCCTTTTTTCAGCTCTTCTTCCAGCGTGTACATACTGTAATTGCTGAGCCGGCTGAGGATCAGCTGTGCGTCGCCGGCTGTACAGACATATGACAAATACAAAGGTTGTCCTTTTTGGATCAGTTCAACCGGCCTGTCGACGCGGATTCTGATTTCTTCTGTATCCCGTCTCGCTTCTTCGGGCACAGCGGAGATGGCATCTCTCAATAATTCAGGGAGAACCTCTGTAATCTCATTCAATAGAGTCTCCTCCTTTTTTACCGATTGGCTTCTTTAAAATGTATGATCCGGGACAGACTTTATGACACCCCGGCCCTCTATTTATGCACACCGGCCAAAATCAGCACCACTCCCGCAAAAATCAATATTAATTTTGCATATGAGAGCTGTCCGGCAATCTGATAAATGCCGATCGTCATTGTGATGATAAAGATCAGCGGGCCGACGATTGCCAAAATACTATTCACTACAACCGCTTTTCTGATGTCGTTTGTCAAAAGCATGATAATAGCGGCCGATAATTCAATGAGCGAGGACAAAACTCGTAAACCGGCCATCGTTAAAACAGTAGAATTGATTGAACCAAACAAAAATTTCATTGCAATCCCCCAACTTCAAGCATTTTGTTACACTATATGCTCTAGCTGACAGAAGTAGTCTCACTATTTTCATATAGAAGAAAGATTCTGAGGCAGAACGCAAAAAAAGCCTGCCCCGTAAAAGGAGCAGACTCCGAATTTCTTTAACTACGCTCTTGACACGTAAGAGCCGTCTGATGTATTTACAACCAGCGTATCGCCTTCGTTCACGAAAAACGGTACGTTTACGACAAGACCTGTTTCCGTTTTGGCAGGTTTTGTGCCGCCTGACGCCGTGTCGCCTTTAATTCCCGGCTCTGTTTCAACAACTTTCAGTTCAACTGTGTTCGGCAGTTCAATACCGAGCGTTTCAGACTGATACATCATGATGTGCACAGACATATTTTCCAGAAGATATTTCAATTCTTCTTCGATTTGGTTTTCGTTCAATTCAAGCTGTTCATATGAGCTTGTATCCATGAACACGTGCTGATCGCCGTTGGCATAAAGATACTGCATCGTTTTTGTTTCGATTTGAGCTTTCGCGACTTTTTCACCTGCACGGAATGTTTTCTCCTGAATAGCGCCCGTGCGGAGGTTACGCAATTTAGAACGGACAAATGCCGCTCCTTTTCCTGGCTTTACGTGCTGGAAGTCAACGACGCGCCAAATGCCGCCGTCTACTTCAATCGTTAGTCCTGTACGAAAATCGTTAACTGAAATCATGTTTGATGTCCTCCTATATTCCGATCACAAAATAATTAATTCTTTAGGGGAATGCGTAATTGTCCGGTTGCCGTCGTCAGTGATGATGATATCATCTTCGATTCTTGCGCCCCCAACTTCCGGTATGTATATGCCCGGCTCAACCGTTACCGCCATGCCCGGCTCAAGAATGGCCGATGACCTGAAAGACAGCCCCGGTGATTCATGGACTTCCATTCCGAACCCGTGTCCTGTCGAATGGCCGAAATACTGTCCGTAGCCTTTTGCAGTGATGTGATCCCTCGTCAGGGCGTCCGCTTCTTTTCCCGTCATGCCGGGTTTAATATGCAGGACACCAAGCGCTTGGGCATCGTATACGACCTGATAAATCTCTTTCAGTTTATCACTTGGCTCTCCGACCGCGACGGTGCGTGTGATATCAGAACAATAGCCTTTATAATAAGCGCCGAAATCGAGCGTGACCAAGTCTCCCTTTTCAATCAATTTGCCGCTTGCCACTCCGTGGGGAAGGCTGGATCTGACTCCCGAGGCGACGATCATATCAAAGGAAGAGCCGTCTGCTCCTTGACGTCTCATATAAAATTCAAGCTCGTTTGCAACTGAAATCTCTGAGATGCCCGGTTTGATAAACGTCAGAATATGTTCAAACGCATCATCCGCAATCTTCGCAGCTTCCTCTAATATCTTAATCTCTTCACTTGACTTAATCAAGCGCAACTTTTCAACGGAATCCGCGACGGGAACCATCTCCGCTTCCTGCAGCACAGCTTGGTAGGATGCATATGTTCCGTACGTCATGCTGTTTTGCTCGAAGCCGAGTTTTTTAATGCCGTACTCAAGAATCGTATCCGCAGCCGTTTGGATTAAGCTTCCGCCGTGCTCGATAATGTCAAAACCCTTCACTTGCGTCTTCGCCTGCTCGGTGTAACGGAAATCCGTGATAAATGCCGCACGTTCTTTCGATATGACCGCAAGGCCTGACGAACCCGTAAATCCCGTCATATACTGCAGATTGGCGGAGCTTGTCACCAACATTCCGTCTATATCCAGCTGACCGAAAAGATTTCGCAATTTCTCAAGTTTCATTCCCTTTCTCCTCCTCGCCGATTCTTGACTGCCGCCTGACAACGCGGGAGCATCCCCGCCCGGTTTTCAGCATAAAAAATGTTCACTTCTCGTGAACATTTTACCATACCGGACAGGGATTATACACTTATTCACTTGTTGCCGAGCGCCCTTGCAAGCTTGTCTGACGTAAGTTCATTGTAGTTGAAGGAAATTGAGTAGCCGACAAACAAACCGTACAGAATGTAAAGGCAAAGCGTCGTCACGATTGTATCTGATTTCAATTCAGTGACGGATTTCACATCTTCGAAAATCGGATTGAATAAGAAAAAAACCGCACACCATAAAATGACGCCGTACACCATCCCCGGCCACATGGTTTTAAAACGCTTCAGGCAGACGAAATAAATAAACGCCCCGGCAATTGAAATGAATCCGATGACAACGATGCTGACCATCGTGCCGAGCCATTGTTTTTTCCATTCTCCGATCATAAACGGCTGAAGAATCATGTTGGGGCTGATCTCTGAAAAATGAAAGACATACCCGAGATAGCCGATCAAACTCCAAAATACACCGCCGGCAAATCCGATACCGCAAATTCTGCCGGTAAATGAAACAGGCTGCTGATCATCATCCTGCTTCTTTTTTTCTTCCTGTTCTGAATGTTTTTCGCTTGTCATCATGGCACCTCCAGTCATAGACTGCCCCAAAATTGAAAAGTCATAAAAAACTGCGCCATATTTTCATTCAATGAGTAAAATCTAAAGAAACGGGGTATACTGCATGTAGAAAAAGCATTGATTTTCCGGCTGTCTAACTAGAGGTTTACCGCGGTTTCCTGTACAATAGAGTGAAAGGAAATGGTTAGTAAATCCTAAAAAAACAGGCAGGTTGATAAACAATGTCCAAACAAAAAACGCCCCCTGCTTACGGCGGGCAGGCTGTCGTTGAAGGGGTCATGTTCGGCGGCAGAAAAAATTATGTTACCGCCATCCACAGGAATGACGGAAGCATTGATTTTTTCAAGCTTCCGAGAGTGCCGAACGCAAAGCTTTCGGCTTTAAAAAAGATTCCTTTTTTGCGGGGAATTGTCGCCATCATTGAGGCGAGCGCCAACGGCACAAAGCATTTAAACTTTTCCAGCGAACGTTACGGGCTTGATCCTCAAGATGACGCCAAGCTGGAGCAGGAAGATAAGAAAGGTTCGGGCTTATCGATGTTTTTCAGCCTGGCGGTGATCGGCGTTCTGTCGTTTTTGTTCAGCAAATTCGTTTTTACGCTCGTCCCGGTCTTCTTAGCGGAGCTTGTAAGGCCCGTATTTTCCTCAGACGCCGCGCAGATCGGAATCGAAAGTCTGTTTAAGCTTATTCTGCTTCTCGGCTACATTTATTTTTTATCAATGACGCCGTTAATTAAAAGAGTGTTTCAATATCATGGAGCCGAACATAAGGTCATAAACTGTTATGAACAGAATTTGCCAATTACAATAGAAAATGTTCAGAAGCAGTCACGGCTTCATTACCGTTGCGGTTCAAGCTTTATTTTATTTACGATCATTGTCGGCATGTTCATCTATTTACTCGTTCCGACAGATCCGCTTTGGGTGCGGATTTTAGACAGGATTGCGCTTATACCGGTCGTTCTCGGCATCTCCTTTGAAGTGCTCCAGCTGACGAACAGAGTGCGGAATATCCCCGTTTTGAAAGTGCTCGGTTATCCCGGCCTGTGGCTGCAGCTTTTAACGACAAAGGAACCGGCGGATGACCAGGTCGAGGTTGCCATAGAAAGCTTTAACGAGCTTCTCAGACTGGAAGACATTTCAGAACAGAGCGAAAAACCGTCTCACAACGTAATCTGAACCGTTACCGTTATTATTTTGGAGGTGGGCAGTTATGAATCATCGTGTACAACCTTTTTTTGCTGTATTGATAGCGCTTGGCGCATTCGGTTTCATTTATGCGGCGGTAACCAACCCCGGGCAGATGATTTCAAGAGCGATCACCGTTATTATCGCAGGCATCATTATTTATTTTATCGTGAGGACGGTCCTGAACCGCCGCACCGGCCGTGACGGAACCGCTTTCAGAAAAGCGGCCAGACAATCGCGGCTCCGAATGAAGGAGCAAAAAGCGAAGCACCGCGCCGGACACAGAGGCCGGGTCAGCCATTTGCGGAGCGTGCCGAGCAGCAGCAGACCGAAGCCGATGATTCTTAAGAAAAAAAGCCAGACCCAGCTTACCGTCATAGAAGGCAAAAAGAATAAAAAGAAAAACAGAGCGCTTTTTTAATAACTCCATTGCTTCAAAAATTGCTCTGTTCTGCTTTTTCCTAGCTCAATGAGAGCTAGTTTTTTTTGCGGTGTGAGATGAAACTCCGTCGCCATCACATGTTCCACCGGAATAAAAATAATATTTTGTTCGTACTTTGTCGCGATATGCCTGGCATCATGAGCGTCTTTCATCGTTTCAAACAAAGCCCCGAACAGCTCAAAAGCGTTGCGGATTGTTTTTTTCGGGCGCTCTTTTTCGTTGGGCGAAAGCGAAATTCCGACGACCGGCCGTTTGCGTTCTTTTGAATACAGCCAAATCGGGAAATTGCTTAACACGCCGCCGTCAACAACCGTTGAGGTGCCTTTTTCTGTCTTCAGTTTTATCGGTTCAAAAAAATAAGGAATGCTGCAGCTCATTCTGACGGCTCTGGCAACCGGGAACATCTCCGGATTTAATCCGTAGCGGGGAAGATCGTCAGGAAGCACGATCATCGTTCCGTTCGTCAGATCTGAAGCGATGAGACGGAGCGAGCCTTTTTTCAAATCGCCGAACGCGATGATGCCCTTCGCTTTTAATTTATCCGCAATCCATTTTTCCAGCATATCGCCTCTGTATAGTCCGAGGCGCCAATATATCGACACCCACCGCAGGATTTTCAGCGGGAGGAATGAGTATCTCTGATCAAGCAATTGCCTTCCGTCCACCTCATCTATGATGGAATGAACCTCTCTGCTCGTATAGCCCGCAGCGATAAATGCGGCAATAATTGCGCCGGCGCTTGTTCCGGCGAGCCTTTCAAAGCGAAAGCCCTTTTCTTCCAGCGCTTCATAAGCGCCGGCAAGCGCCACCCCTTTTATCCCCCCGCCCGAAAATACGCCGTCAATCTGCATAGCGCGCCCTCTCCCTTCCATCTCAAGGTGTATTATTATTTTAAGAAACGGCTGGGCGAAATAGACCAAAGAATGAAGACATTAAAAAAAGGGCGCCCCATTTCGGGCTGCCCTTTATTCACCGGGATTTTCGGTTTTTTTCTGTACGGATTTCAATTCTTTTTTCCGGCTTTCGTCATCTTCAAAATACTGAACGAGGTCGCCGATGCGGTCAATGCTGTTCCAGCTCAGATGATGTTCGATTCCTTCAACATCATTGTAAATCTTCTCTTCATCAACACCAATGATTCTTAAAAACTGCTCAAGCAATTCGTGTCTGTATACGAGCCGTTTGCCGATCTTTTTGCCTTTTGACGTCAATACGAGCCCGCGATATTTTTCATAAATCAAATACTCGTCTTTATCTAGTTTTTGAACCATTTTCGTTACAGAGGAGGGGTGGACTGCCAAAGCTTCCGCGATATCAGAAACCCGTGCATATCCTTTTTCTTCTATCAGCATATAAATCTGTTCAATATAATCTTCCATACTTGGTGTTGTCATAAGTAACCCTCCCAAAAAGCACCTTAACTTTATAAACCATTACAAGTTTACACTAACGGTCATGAAAAAACAAGGATGCTTCCGGTCTGTCAAGCCTTATCAGCGCTTATAATTCCATTCATCAGACGCGTATTTCGTCTCAGCCAGCTCATTGACAAATGCAAGCTCTTCAGACGTGAGTGTGTAAGGCTCAAGATGAATGTTCAGCCCTTCCTCAAAACCGGCTTTAAAAGCGATTCTGGCCTCATCCATCGTTACCCGTTTCGGCGCTAAGGCGTTGATGGCTACCGCCTTGTTTTTGAAATTCCGCTGCATGCGCTCACGGACTCTGTCGCTCGGATATAAAAACAGATCAAACAGCTTATCCTCATCAATGTCAAGCAGGATGGAACCGTGCTGAAGAATGACGCCTTTTTGGCGTGTCTGTGCGCTTCCGGCAACTTTCCGTCCTTCGACGACCAGTTCATACCACGAAGGCGCATCAAAGCAGACGGACGAGCGCGGATTTTTCAAGCTTTCTTTTTCTTTCTCCGTTCGCGGAATCGCAAAGCAGGCATCAAGTCCAAGGTTTCTGAATCCCTGCAGAATACCTTCTGAAATCACCCGGTACGCCTCTGTCACCGTGGCCGGCATTTCCGGGTGATCCTCTGAAACGATTACGCTGTATGTCAATTCTTTATCATGCAGAACACCCCGTCCGCCTGTCGGTCTTCTGACAAACCCGAGGCCGTGTTTATGTACTGCGTCAAAGTTAATTTCCTTCTTAATATTTTGAAAATACCCGACAGACAAAGTTGCCGGATTCCAGCCGTAAAAACGGATCACCGGAGGAATTTTTTTTTGGCTGTGCCAATATAAAAGCGCTTCATCCAGCGCCATGTTAAATGCCGGGCTTTCATTCCCTGAGTCAATAAACCGCCATGTTTCTTTTTCCATACACTGAACCCTTCTTTATCGTTTTAATAAAATCAGTTTAACAAACTGCCTTGAAAATGAAAAATATTTCGTTTCATTAAGGATGACAATCGCTTCATGCTTTACTATAATAGTATTTGTCCCAAAACGTCCGGTAAGCCTTGTTTTCAGGAAGCAGGGTTTTGATTTTATAAGTTAAAGGAGTAGAATCGCATTGTCTAATATGATTGCTTTAATTATTGTTGCGGCGTTTATCGTTTATATGATCGTGTCGTATTTTTACCAGCAGCGTTTAATGAAAACACTTACGGAAGAGGAATTCCGCGCGGGCTACAGAAAAGCGCAGCTGATTGACGTCCGTGAACCGAATGAATTTGAAGGCGGCCATATTCTCGGCGCGCGCAACATTCCGCTGTCACAGCTGAAACAGCGCAAAAGTGAAATCCGTCCTGATAAACCCGTTTATCTGTACTGCCAAAACAATGTCCGCAGCGGACGCGCGGCACAGACGCTCCGCAAACACGGCTGCAAAGATATTTACAACCTGAAAGGCGGATTTAAAAAATGGGGCGGAAAAATTAAAGCAAAAAACTAATCATAAAAAAAGAGCTTCCGTATAAAACGGACAGCTCTTTTTTTACACCGTGTCAGCGGCTGCCGTCAAGTGTACGTTCGTATTTTAAAACGGGCTTTCTTGCCGCCTTGGTTTCATCCATTCTTTTGACAACTGTTGTATGCGGCGCTTCCTGAACGATTTCAGGCGATTCCTCCGCTTCCCGCGCAATTTGAATCATGGCATCTATAAACGCATCTAGCGTTTCCTTTGATTCCGTTTCCGTCGGTTCGATCATGATGCTTTCTTCAACATTGAGAGGAAAATACACAGTCGGCGGATGATAGCCGAAATCCAAAAGCCGTTTGGCAATATCAAGCGTTCGTACGCCGAGCTTTTTCTGCCTTCTTCCCGATAACACAAATTCATGCTTGCAATGACGGTCATACGGAAGATCATAATAAGGCGCGAGTCTTCTCATCATATAATTTGCATTTAAAACCGCGTTTTCGGTCACAGCTTTTAAGCCGTCAGGCCCCATGGAACGGATATACGTGTAGGCTCTGACATTAATGCCGAAGTTGCCGTAATAAGGTTTTACACGCCCGATCGACTGCGGCCGGTCATAGTCAAAAGTCAAACGGCCCTCTTTTTTCGTGAGAACGGGTTTCGGCAGATACGGAATGAATTCTTTTTTCACTCCGACCGGACCTGAGCCCGGTCCTCCCCCGCCGTGCGGCCCGGTAAATGTTTTATGCAGATTAAGGTGAACGACGTCAAATCCCATATCTCCCGGTCTAGCTTTACTTAAAACGGCATTTAAATTCGCTCCGTCATAATAAAGCTTTCCGCCGGCCTGATGGACGATTTCAGCCATTTCCGTAATGTTTTCCTCAAATAACCCGAGGGTGTTCGGATTCGTCAGCATCAGCGCCGCTGTTTCTTCGTTTACCGCTCTTTTCAAATCTTCAATGTCAACCAGTCCGTGCTCATTTGACTTGACGGTAATCGTTTCAAAACCGGCGACCGTGGCGGATGCCGGATTCGTACCGTGGGCTGAATCAGGGACAATCACCTTCGTCCGTCCGAAGTCTCCCCGCGCTTCGTGATAGGCGCGGATCATCATCAGGCCGGTCCATTCGCCGTGAGCGCCCGCCGCAGGCTGCAGCGTCACCTCATCCATGCCCGTAATCTCCTCCAAGTGTCCGCTTAAATCGTATAAAAGCTCAAGCGCCCCCTGAACCGTGTCCTCGTCCTGAAGCGGATGAATAGCGGAAAAACCTGCGATCCGGGCAATTTTTTCATTTAATTTCGGATTGTATTTCATCGTACAGGAGCCGAGCGGATAAAAGCCTGAATCAACTCCGTGGTTCCTCTTAGAAAGAGCGGTATAATGCCGCATAATATCGAGCTCTGATACTTCCGGCAGCTTTGCGTCTTCATCGCGGATATAGTCACCGGGAAGAAGGCTTTCAAGCTCTGTTTCCGGCACATCAAGCTCCGGAAGGCTGTAACCGATACGCCCTTCGCGGGACATTTCAAAAATAAGCGCCTGATCTTGATTATTCATGTTGATCCCCCAATCCCGCAATAAGCGAATCGATCTCTTCTTTTGTTCTCAGCTCTGTGACGGCAATGAGCATATGCTGATTCAGTTCCGGATACGCAAGGCCTAAGTCATATCCGCCGATTATGCCGTCTTGCAGGAGCCGCCGGTTTGCTTCCTTGACGGGAAGATTCAGCCTGACGGCAAATTCATTAAATATCGGGCCGTCAAATGCTACGTGCAAGCCGGCTTTTTCCGCTTGGCGTCTCGCGTAATCAGCTTTCAATATATTTTGGCGGGCCATGTCTTTGACGCCGTTTTTTCCGAGCGCCGTCATCGCGACTGAAGCTGCTAAAGCATTCAGCGCCTGATTTGAACAAATGTTAGACGTGGCTTTGTCTCTTCTGATATGCTGCTCACGCGCCTGAAGGGTGAGAACAAAACCTCTTCGCCCGTTTTCATCTTCCGTTTGGCCGACAAGCCGGCCCGGCACCTTTCTCATCAGTTTTTTCGTTACTGCAAAATAGCCGCAGTGCGGGCCGCCGAACGCCGCAGGTATGCCGAAAGGCTGCGCGTCCCCGACAACGATATCAGCTCCGTATGCCCCGGGCGGTGTCAAAATACCGAGCGCGAGCGGGTTTGAAGAAACAATCAGCTGGCTGTTTCCTTTATGTGCGAGCGGCTCAATGTCCTTTAACGGCTCGATTTGTCCGAAGAAGTTCGGATACTGGACGATGACGGCGGCCGTTTCATCACAAACGGCATGTTCCAATGCTTCAAGATCTGTGACGCCGTTTTTCGCGGGCACCTCTACAACCTCAATATATTGGCCCTTTGCGTATGTTTTCAAAACATCCCGCGATTCCGGATGTACGGCTGCGGAAATGACGATTTTTTTCTTTTTCGTATGTCCCGATGCAAGCATCGCCGCTTCCGCCAGCGCCGTTCCCCCGTCGTACATAGAGGAGTTTGCGATATCCATTCCCGTTAATTCACAGATCATCGTTTGAAATTCAAAAATCGCCTGCAGCTCTCCTTGTGAGATTTCAGGCTGATAAGGCGTATATGCCGTGTAAAACTCTGATCGGGATATCACATGATCGACGATAACCGGCTGGTAGTGATCGTACACTCCTGCACCCAGAAAAGATGCATATGTAACAGCGTCTTTATTTTTCGCCGCAAGCTTTGTCAGCTCTATCGTCAGCTCAGTTTCTGACTTTGCTTTTTTAATTTGGTAGTCTTTTTGAAACCTCACATCTTCCGGAATATCGGCAAACAGTTCATCAATTGTTTCTGCGCCGATGGCTTTCAGCATTTCTTTTTTATCCTGTTCTGTCGCGGGCAAATATCGATGCTTCATATGACTCTCCTTTTTTCAGCTCTGTT
Organism: Bacillus sp. FSL K6-2865; assembly: GCF_040311405.1. Lineage (NCBI taxonomy): Bacteria > Bacillati > Bacillota > Bacilli > Caryophanales > Bacillaceae > Bacillus > Bacillus sp. FSL K6-2865. The sequence continues at coordinate 2,609,289 of NZ_CP152036.1, forward strand.
TTGGACGTTTATAAAACGGTGTGCGGACAATCTTCGCTTTTACCGTTTTTTTACGGATTTCCACTTCTACTTCCGTTCCGACTTCACTGAATTCCGTTTTGATTAAGGCAAGGCCGATATTTTTCTTTAAAGTCGGAGATTGCGTGCCTGTCGTGACTTCACCGATCGGAACACCGTCTTTTTTCACGGCGTACCCGTGTCTCGGAATCCCTTTTTCAATCATCTCAAGTCCGACCAGCTTTCGCGGGGCTCCTTTTTCTTTCTGTTCGCGCAATACAGACTTCCCGAAAAAATCCGAATCTTTCTTGTGTTTCACGGCAAATCCGATTCCGGCTTCAATCGGTGTAATATCTTTCGTCAATTCCTGACCGTATAAAGCAAGCTTCGCTTCAAATCTCAGCGTATCACGGGCGCCGAGGCCGCACGGAACGAGGCCTTCATGCTCTCCCGCTGCAAGTATCTCCTTAAATAGATGAACCGTATCTTCATTGCGGCAATATAACTCAAACCCGTCTTCACCGGTATAGCCTGTTCTCGAAAGCAGGACTTGTCGTCCGGCAACGTCCGCCCCATCAATAAACGTAAACGGCTTTAAGGAGGACAAATCACATTCAGTCAGCTTCGTAAGAACCGACTGAGCATTCGGCCCCTGAACGGCAAGCAGTGAAATCCCGTCAGACTGATTCGTCAGCGTGACATCGCCTTCCGTATGTTCCGTCAGCCAAGCGATGTCTTTTTCAATATTAGACGCGTTAATCACGAGCAGATAGCAGCTCTCGCTTTTCTGATAGATCAGCAAGTCATCGACCGTACCGCCGTCAGGATAACACATGGCGGTATAGAGCGCGTTTCCCGGCTTTAAATCGGCAACGTCATTTGTCATCATTTTTTGCAGAAAAGACAGGGCGTCTTTACCGGATACTTCAACTTCCCCCATATGGGACACATCAAACAGGCCCGCTTTTGTGCGGACGGCTTCATGCTCCTCTTTAATAGAAGAAAATTGAACCGGCAGCTCCCATCCTCCAAAATCAATCGTTTTTCCGCCGTATTCTTTATACACGTCATAAAGCGGTGTTCGTTTCAGCATCATCTTCCCCCTTCAGTCATTGGCGCATTGTAAAAACATATAAAAAAGGACAGAGAAACACCTCATGAAAATGAAGGTTTCTCTGTCCCGGCACCTGAAAGTTTACTTTATGAACATATCATAAAGACGTCCCCTTTGGTGGCCTGCTTCTTCTAAGTGCAGACACTCTCCAGAGTTGCGTCGAGCAAGAGTTCTTTTGCCTGAGAGATTCACTCCGCAGTTTGCTCCTTCGGCGCCCGGACGCCCATCTTTCGTCCGAGTCTCTCCCCTTGCTGTCATTCGCTCATATTTACCAATTTTATGGACATACTAAAGCAATATCTTTTAGTGAAATCATTACTTATATCCTACCACCCTCATTTACGTCCGGCAACAAAAATTATGATAAATCAGTTTTTTAAAAGAAAGGCGGTTTTGTTACATATGACAGCAGAGATCATATTTGATGCAAACTGGCCGGGAGAGTTTTCTGAGCGGCTGAAAACGGACGGTCCCTGGTCAAATTGGGAGATGTACAAACTGTCGGCTGAAGTCCAGCAGACCCTTGCCATTCCTGAATTTGAAGGGTTGAGGGCTCCTTTATACCTGCCCGATTTCACTCCGCTTCCCCATCAGCTTGAGGTCGCGCAGAAAGTCGTTGAAAAAATGAACGGCAAGGCGATTTTGGCTGATGAAGTGGGGCTCGGAAAAACGGTGGAAGCGGGCCTGATTTTAAAAGAATATATGATTCGCGGGCTGGCCAAAAAAATCCTGATTCTTGTGCCGGCATCACTCGTTTCCCAGTGGGTGAAAGAGCTTCAGGAGAAGTTTTTAATACCCGCTGTTGAACAGAAGAAAAGCTATGTGTGGGAACAGTGCGATATCGTCGTTTCTTCTATTGATACGGCCAAACGCTCGCCTCACAAAGACATTGTCCTTTCTATTCCGTATGATCTCGTCATTATTGACGAGGCGCACAAGCTCAAAAACAGCAAAACGAAAAATTATGAATTTGCGAGAAGTCTTGTGAAGAAATACTGCCTGCTTTTGACGGCAACGCCGATTCAAAACCGGATCGAAGAAATCTTCAATTTAGTGTCACTGTTAAAGCCCGGCCATTTAGGAAACGAAAGCGGATTTCAAGAAACCTTCAATCAGAAGGACGGGATTGACGCTCATGAGCATTTGAAAGAACTCGTCAATAAGGTGATGATCCGCAACACGCGGAGCGACACCGGCCTTACATGGACGAAGCGCCACGTGGAAACAGTGCCGATCACCTTTTCACCGACGGAACAGGCGCTTTACGATGACATCGCCGCACTGAAAAACGGCACGGAAAAGCCCGCCAGCGCATTTTCCATTATGACGCTGCAAAGAGAATGCTGTTCAAGCAGGGAAGCCGTGTATATGACGCTCAAAAAAATGCTTGACCAAAAAGACAAACAAGCGCCCGCATTCGATGATCAGACGATCGCTAATTTAATGGACCGCATCAATCAAGTCACGCAAAACTCAAAAGCGATTCAAGTTGTTGACTTGATCCAAAAGATTAATGACAAAGTCATTATTTTTACTGAATACAGGGCGACACAGATTTACCTGCAATGGTTCCTTCAGCAGAACGGCATAAGCTCCGTTCCGTTCAGAGGCGGATTTAAACGCGGAAAAAAAGACTGGATGAAGGATCTCTTCCGCGGCAAAGTGCAGGTGCTGATCGCTACAGAAGCCGGAGGCGAAGGGATCAACCTGCAATTCTGCAACCATATTATCAATTATGACCTCCCGTGGAACCCGATGCGGCTTGAACAAAGAATCGGAAGGATTCACAGACTCGGTCAGGAAAGAGATGTCCATATCTACAATATGGCGACAAAACATACGGTGGAAGAGCATATCTTAAAACTTCTGTATGACAAAATTCAATTATTTGAAAATGTCGTCGGAGAATTAGATGACATCTTAACAAAAATCAAAGTGAGCAATTTTGAAGACCATTTGCATGATATTTTATGCCATTCGCTGACAGAGGAAGAAATGAGAATCAAAATGGACAATCTCACCTCTTTTCTGTCGTACGGTACGGAAAAGCCCGCCAGAAAAAAAGGATCTTAATCTAAAAGGAGGAAGCGCGACATGAGACAGCAGGAGGTTCACGAATTTTTACTGCGCTTTTTTGAAGCGAACCACTGTCCGATTACAGAACACGGGCCGGGTTTTATGACGGTTCAGTTGACGGTCGAGATGGACAAACAAATTATGAACCGCCCGTTTTATTGGCATTGGCGTGAAAAAACGGGCGGCGAACCGAACCCGATGAAGATCACGTTCATCACTGATAAAGAAACGGCTCCGGAGGATATGGACGGCGAATTTATTTACTTTGGAGCCCCGCGCCTCTTTCAAATCTTTCAAGCAGTTAAACAAAATGGGAGATTTACAAGAATATATGAGAAAATTGTATCAGCCGGAGCCAGAGTGCCGCTTCAGCCCTGGCTTGGATTAAATGTAGTGATTTCATACCAATCCGACATGAAAAAAGACAGACTTTTGTCTTTAGGCCTGCATCTTGTATCTGGAACAATTATAGAAGGGTTTCAGCAGAAGCTTGCACCGCTTCCGCTGACCTCGCAAATATCAGACTATTGCTTTACCATATCGCCGATGATTAAGCCGGAAAGCGGAATTAAAAGAATGGAGCATTACTTAAAAGACGCTGCCGCCAAAGAGCCGTCAGACTGGGCTGACAGCGCGATCGCCAGATGGAAAAAGGACCTCAGGCTGCTCGATCAGTTTTATGAGCAGACAGAGGAAAAACCTGAGGAATACCATTTGGAAAAACAAGCGCTGAAAGCCTTATATCAGCCGAACATTCACATTCAGATTGAAAACGGCGGTTTATTTTTCCTGCAAAGTAATTTTTCTGGATAAGCGTTATCCATTCGACACCTTTCCCGTTTTTTCTGGAAATTCTATATTATAATAAAAGTATATAGAAAAAATTTCTGGCGTTTCGCATGCGATGAATCACTTCCAGACATGTAAAGATAAGGTCATGGGCGGATTGGCTGAAATACATAAACAAGTATTTTAGGAGGAGAAAATGCATGAAAAATGCAAAAATGGAATTTTCGCAATTAGATAAGGAATGGGTTGAGCTGATATTAGAAGCCCAAAAAGCAAATATCAGCCTAGAAGAAATACGCAAATACCTGCTTTCGCATAAAAAGTCTTCTCAACATATCCAGGCAGCCAGAAGTCATACCGTAAATCCTTTCTGAATGTGCTATAATATCACAAGGAAGGTGATGACATTGATTGGCCAGCGTATTAAACAATACCGAAAAGAAAAAGGCTACTCACTATCAGAACTAGCTGAAAAAGCTGGGGTAGCGAAGTCTTATTTAAGCTCAATAGAACGAAATTTACAGACGAACCCCTCCATTCAATTTCTCGAAAAAGTCTCCGCTGTTCTGGACGTCTCGGTTCATACTTTACTTGATGAAAAACATGAAACCGAATACGATGGTCAATTAGATAGTGAATGGGAGAAATTAGTTCGCGATGCGATGACATCCGGGGTATCAAAAAAACAATTTCGTGAATTTTTAGATTATCAAAAATGGAGAAAAGCGCAAAAAGAGGAGTAGTGCCGCCATATGTGCACAACTCCTCTTTTAACTGTCCGACTTTCGGATTAGTTTTTATCCTCACTGTGAGCCTTTTCATTTTCCTTGACGTAACCGTCTTTATCCGTATGATCTTTCGTAATGGTCAAGCCGTTCCATTGCGTTGCTTCAAAAGAGAATTGAAGAGAAATCGCATTGCCTTGGAACTTGTTTTGCACACTTAATCCGTCCGCAGTTTTTGCGGTGTCATTTTTAAATTGGATTTCCATTCTCACCTGGTCATAATCAGCAGGCGTTTTCGGAACTCCGTCGTACTCAGGAGCTGTTTTGCCGTTAATGGTTGCTACATTGACTTTTCCGCTCTCACTCAGGAATTTCGGATCAATGTGCTTGCTGATCGCTTCGGCAGCTGCTTTATCCTGTTTTGTTGACATTAAGTATAAGTCTTTCAGGCTGGCCGCCTTCAAAATGATATTTTTAGGATAGCCGTTGCCCCCTTCTTTACCGACTGTCAGAACCGTAATTTCAAACTGGCTGAGGAAATCCTCCGCAGATTCATTTCCTTTCTTTGCTCCTTTAAAGTCAGTAAAATTCAAAGCCATCAGCACTTCTTTAATGGCAAGTGAACCGTTGTTTCTGAATTCAAAATCTTTCGTCAATTTATCACCTGGTTTTAAGTTTGACAAATTGACATTGGCTGATTGTTCTTTAGCCGATAAATCAAGTGTTCCTGACGCAAATGTAGCGTCTGTCGACTTCACATCATTAAATGCGGCCCATGTGCCTCCTCCTACTAATGCTAAACCGAGTGCGGCTGAGGCAACGCCCAAGCTTAATTTCTTTTTCATACCCATGTTTGTACTCTCCCCTTACTTTTTATTTTTGTTATCAAATCCTGTCGCCAGGTTGCAACCGTATTCATGTGGAGATGGTTCCCTTTTTCGCATGTTCTTCCAGCGCTTTCGTTTTCCGCTCAATATCGCGGAGGGCGCTGACAATGACTGTTATTGAGTAAATCAAAAGCATGACGCCGGGAACGATTAACAGAATCGCCGTTCCGATCGGCTGGCTGGCCAAATGGATGACATATCCGGCATACGGAAGCTGATATCCCGTATACTGGGCCGCCACTTTTTCAGCTTGAACGGGTGCGGCATCCGGGGCGGCATTATGGTCCCCTTTTGTCTCAAACAGCAGGTTCCCGTCCTTTTTTGTGATCCCGATTATTCTGTGTGTGACGGCTGTTCCGTCATCTTGCGTAAAGGTGATCACATCCCCTTTTTCTAAGTCATTCACGTCAGAAATTTTCTTTACCGCTATGAGCGAACCCGTCTTAAATTCCGGGTCCATTGAACCCGACAGCACGGATTTCAGCGTATAGCCGAAGATGGCCGGCTCCCCCCCGGAAGCCCGGGTCGAAATCACCGTTAACGTCAGCACAATAATCAAGCTGAAGATGACGGCATACAAAATATTACTGATCAGTTTCAGCGTTTTTTTCATGTTCTTCCCCGCTTTCTTTTACCGGCTCAGCCGGCTCTTTCTCCGTTTTCTTTAGATCGGAAACGGTCGCCTGTTCCCGGCATTTGACGAGTTTCATCGGTTTTGACCACTCAAATTTTTCTTCGTCCGCCGGATACCCTTCAGGCTTGTAAACCTTGAATGCGTATATGCCCGGCTTCAAAGACCGCTTTGACTCAATTTTATAAATCGTTTTGCTTTTTTTATCAGTAATAAGCCCTTTATCCACAACATTGCCGTTTCGTAAAGGCTGCTGCTGAGAAGCAATTTTATGGAGCTCCCATTTCCAGTCAGAAACAGTCCGCTCTTTTCCCTTATTCTCCAGCTCGGCATAGAGCTGAAGCGGCGCACACACGGTGCCTGACGTATCAGTTTGATTTGTTATATGTAAATCACTTTGATCCCAGCGTTCGTCATAACGGCAATCGTCATCCGTATATTGAAAATCTCCGCACGTTTGAACCGGGAGACTGAAGCTTTTCACATCATTGAAGGAGGAACTTGTATCACCTGTGAACTGAGCACATATCGTCACGGACAGGCAAAAAATGAACGAAAGCCGTAACAATAGCATCATCCGCCATCTCACCTTGCCCTTTTTTTCCATTCGCAACAATCGGAACATGCCTTACCCCCTGTAAAACTGTTAATAAATATGACAACCGTTCTCTTTAAAGAACCGTATGAACAAAGTATAATCAAGGATTATCGTCTTGAAAAATGTCAAAATCGGTCAAATTGTTCGTTTTTGAGAATGGTATCTTTTAAAAACAGCGTTTTGCTTCAAATTACACACCTTTTTGGAATTTTTTCTAATAAAACGTGAGAAAATAACGAGGTGCCTAGAACAAAATGGCAAGTATATACAGCGAAAGGACGAAGAATGATGATCAAACAAAGTCTGATTTGCCTTTCTCTTCTTGTTTTCGGGGTTTCAGGAACAGCTCAGGCGGAAACGGTGCCTTATTATGCTGTTCACCATAAATCAAAATGGGAAAAGTTAGCAGAAAAGGAAGCTAAAAAAAGATATCCGCTCGCCCAAACGTTATTTATTCAAAAGGTGTGGGATCGGAAAAGAACGGACGAAGCAGTCAAGCAATACCACTTGACATTGCGGGATGGCGCAAAAGAATTTGGTGTGTTTGTTACGATTTCTTTTAATCCCTACAGCCAAAAGGTAAATAAAATTGCCGTCATTGAGGAATACCAATAAGGCCCTCCTGTATCAGGAGGACCTTTCGTGTGATTCACTTTATTTTTTCCGCTGCATCCACAGCTTAAAACTATACGGCAATATTCCGAACCAGTGCTGAGAAGCCGGCACTTTCTTTTCTTTCCGCACTTCTTTTCGCTCTCTCCGTTCCTGTTTCGGCGTATCGAAATATTTAACGAATTGCTCAGTCATATATTTTACATAATCATTTGTTTTCACGGCTCTCACCTCATAGTGCTGTCTTTACTATGAAGTGTTGTCCCGCCGCCTCTTTTTTATACTTCCGTCCATTGAATCAGCTGTTTCTTCTTCTGATCGAACAAAAGGTGAGCCTCCCGTCTCGTACCTGTCGTGGTTTCCGCCTGAATTGTAACCTGAACCGTTTCCCGGCGATCACTCCCCGTGATGTGAAAAGAAACGGTGCCATACGGAAAACGCTGTGTACCAGTTTGGACCTTTTGTCCCTGTGTCATATGGCGGCTTGACAGCAGCGCGCCGTTTTGGAGCAGGTTCTCTCCGATCCAGTACTCCCCGGCCTCTTTTGCAAATGTTTTTCGGGTGATGAAATCAGAGGAAGTATAGCTGATGACAAGTAAAACTGCGGCAGAAACAAACAGAACCGCGGGATATATAAAACCGTCAGATTTGTACATTTAATCACCTTTAAAAGAGCTGTAAACCGGAATGACCGCCTGATTCTTTTTACCTGTAACGCTTGAGATCTCTAATAAGAGCAGGCCGTTTTTCACATCAGCCGTTAATGATGCCGCGTTTTGCAGGATCGGCACGTGGCCTTTTCCGTTTACTCTTTTCCTTATCATCTTATGATAAATTTCAAAACGCACTTCTTCGTCTCCTGTTTTCCGGCATGCTAACGCCCGTCCGCCGTCCGCCGGCTTCACAGTCTCAGCCTGTTTACATTCGTTCATGATCTGCTGAACGGCAATTTGATGCTCCCGGCTGTCTAATCCGCCGTTATCGGTCCGGTTTGATAAAAACAGATGTAAAATCGGGCCCAAGGTGCCTGATAGGAAAAGACAGACTGCCAAGGAGAACAAAACATTAAGAAGCGTAAAACCAGTCTGTTTTGAGAATGCTGAGGCACATTTCTTTTTCGCCGCGGTCAGCCGTACACACTTTGTAATACTCACCATCCTCCTTCCACTTCACACCGGGAGACGGCGGCTTTTTTCCGGTCATCATATAAGTGCTGATATGTTTCTGAAGAAGCTGGTACGCTTCATAGCGATCTTCTATTTTCGGACCATCTGTCAGCATGCCCGTCCAGACCGGAATGATAGACGTCATAAGGAACAGCCAAATGGCCATTGCTGATAGTGTTTCAATAGTAGAGAACCCCTTATTTCCGTTTAGCATGGACATTTCCGCTCCCTAAGTAAACTGTGATCTCATAGGTGAACCCGGCGCTCTTCAATTGAATCTTTCCTCCCGAATTCGGATGGCCTTTTTCGTTAAATTCAAGGCTCTCCGGTAAAGTCACAAGTGTAATGTGAAGCGAATCAAAAGAACGCTCGACAATCCTTCCGCCTGACTGCAGTTTGTATTTATGCTCTTTTGGAAGAAAAGTGATTTTTGTTCTTTTATGTTCTGCGATAGCCGTTTCCTGAGCAAGCTGAATATCTTTTTGGAGCTGTTCTGTTTTTTGCCGCACGGCAAGGTGGGTGCAGGCCGGCGGAACCGTCGTGAACAAAACCGTCAGCAGGACGGACGCCAGGCTTAACACAATCAGGCTTTCAAGAAGGGTGAACCCATTTTCTGTCCGCCTGTTATTGTTCAACTGTAACTTCTCCGCCACTAATTAAGATCTGTTTACCATTCGGGCAGGCTGTATTCTTTTTGATATACCCTTCTGATTGTAAATCGTTCATATCCGGCATTTTACCTTCATGGTCGATTTCGTACGCCGTCACTTGGGCTTTCACCATATTCTGCAGTCCTTCACAGCCTTTATGCTGAATGCTTTGATTATGTTTTGTAACGTTAGGAATGGTGATTAAAAGCAGAATGGAAACGATAAATAAAACGATCAGCATTTCAATTAAAGTAAATCCATCTTGATTTTTCAGACGAAGCACTCCCTTACATTTGGTTCATCATCTGGTACATCGGCATCAGCATTGACATGTAGACAATTAAAATCATACCGGCCACAACACCGTAAATGACAGGCTGGAGAATGCCGGTATACTTCGCCGCGTTTTGTTCAAGACGCTCCATCATAAACTGGCTGTACGTATAAAGTTCGCGGTGAAGCCGGCCGTTTGCCTGTCCGTGGCTGACTGCAGCCGCAAGATCTTTTTCATAACACGGATGCCCGGAAAGAGCGGATTCTATGGTTTCTCCGGCTTTCAGACGTGTTATGAGCATCTCTGCTTCTTCACGATAAAAAGGCAGAAAAGATTGTTCTTTAAAAGCTGTTAAGCTGTCATAGATAGAAAGGCCGGATTTCAGAAGACTGCTGAGCTGTAAAGAGAAAAAGTAGCTGTTAAAAAGAACGGCCGCTTTTCCTAATAGGGGTATTTTCACAACAATCAGCATTTTATCTTGCGGGGATTTTTTCTTACATAAGAACCAAACGTACAAAAACAAGCAGAAAGCGGCGGACAGCGCCAGTGCGCAGGCTTCATGAAAATGCCGAAAAAACACAAAGATGAAAGCAGTTGCACCGGATGTATTCATATTCATTGATTGATAAATCCCAGAAAACTGCGGAATGATTAAACTTTGCAGGATATAAAACATGACACAGACGGAAAAAATTAAAAACATCGGATACCGGAGCATTTTTTTGATTTGATTCGTCTGCATGAGCTTTCTCTGTAATAATTCGCCGCTTTGTTTCATCGCCCCCGGCAATTCTCCGTGTTTCTCCGCGAAATAGCAGATAGAGACGGCTTCTTTGTGGAAAGACAGTGCCTCAAGCACTTGGTAAAACGCATCACCTTCTCTCAGCCGGCGGATTCCTTCCTTCAGCTCTGCAAGCTGACGTTTATGCAGCTGGAGTTGCAGCAGTCTGAGCCCTTCAATCAGGCTGTATCCTTTTTCCGTCATTTCACCGAGCCTTTTCAAAAAAGCCGCTTGATCCTTCAACGGCCATGTTCGTTTAATCCGCTTCATGATACACCCACCGATCGTAATTGTCGGTCGTGACATAGCCGAGCGCGATTCCTTTTCTGATCAGCCTGCGGAGCGTCTGATATTGAAAATTGGCGTGCTCTCCCTTTGCTTCCTGAAAGCATTGGGTGAGGTTTTTCCCGTAGAGCAGTTCATAAATGCCCGCACGGCGTGTCTGCCTGTACATCCGGCAGTACACGGAACAGTTTTCCTCTTTGCAGAACGGACATGTTAAATCAACCAGACGCTGAGCGGCAATAGCAATGACGGTTTGTTCAATTTCTGTCATGTTCACGCCGAACTCCAGCAGCCTGTATATGGCGCCCTTAGCATCTCTTGTATGCAGGCTTGAAAGAACGAGGTGTCCCGTCATGGCCGCGCGGACTGCGATTTCAGCCGTCTCGGCATCTCTGATTTCCCCTAAAATGATCATATCGGGATCATGTCTTAAAATCGCTTTTAAACCGGCGGAATATGTGACTCCGGCTTTTTCATTCACCTGAACTTGCAACACATCCTCATCTCTTGTTTCTACGGGGTCTTCAAGCGTGACAATACGCCGGTTGAAATGCCTTTTTGCATAGTTGACAAGCGAGTAAAGAGTGGTCGTTTTTCCAGATCCGGTGGGGCCGGTAAACAGAAGCAGGCCGTGCGAATGCTTCAGAAAGGACAATAGTGCGGCGCCCGCCCCCCGAAATAAGGACAGTTTATCCAGAGGGGGAATCTGCCGCTTAGGCAAAAGCCTGATGACAAGACTTTCATCATTCATTGTCGGCAAGGTTGACATTCTCAAATGAACGGTTTCCGTGGGAAGCGGCAGAGACAATGACCCGTTTTGCGGCTTACGTCTTTCTCCTATATCCATGGCCGATAAAAACTTAAAATGAGAAATAAGCCTTACGCATTCCTCTTTTTTTAAGACTCTTTTTTTCACAAGAGCATGGCCGATGCGAAAATGAATGAAAGCATCCTTTTCTCTCGGCACAATGTGTATATCTGAAGCCCTTGCCATATAGGCCTCGTTTATGATGTTCCTGCTGTATGTTTCTATATTTTTCACAAGACTTCCCTCCTTCCGCACGTATTGTAAATCAGATACACAAAAGCCGGCAAAGGAGAGATTATGCGTTTTACAGTGTGTAAAACGTAAAAAAATAAAAAATAAGCCCCCTGACATTGATTTACCGAATGAAATCCGGAACCATTCGGCCATTTTCTGCCATCAAAAAAAGCAGGCGTATGCCTGCTCTTCTTAGCGTTTCTTTTCTTTCCGCAAATATTTTTTTTGATGCTCCCTCAAAATGTCCCCTGTCCAGCCTTTCTGCCGCAGATAAATATAAATCAGCAGGGTTGATACAATAATGAGCACGATGGAACAGATATACGCATATTTCCAATGAAGCTCCGGCATGTTATCAAAGTTCATCCCCCAGAGAGCTCCAAGCGCCGTCATCGGTGTAAAGAGAGTTGTAAAGATCGTCAAGGCTTTCACAATTTCATTTCCTCTTTGGGAGGTAATGACTTCCTCGGCGTGCAGCAGATTGCTCAGTTCCTGATCAAACTCATTGATATATGTAATTCCTCTTTCCATCTTTTGATGAGCTCTGAGGTAATCTTTCTGCCTGTCATTTTTCGGGAGAAAAGCTTCTTTTAAAGCCATTTCCACTTTTTGAGCCCCCAGTGTAAGGCCTTTCCAAATGAACAGCTCATGGCGCAGTTTATGCACATTTTCCAAGATTCCTTTGCTGTTGTCATCATGAATCTGCCATTTCAGCGTCCGCTGCTTGACTTCAAATTCATCCAGTCCGATCAGATAGGAATTCATCAGCTCTCCCAGCAGAACAAAAAAGCCTTCAATCGGATTTTCACAGGTTTGAATCTGCTGTGTGGCATGCTTTTCTTTTACACCGCGCAACAGCGAAAAATCAAAATTAATTGTAAAAAAGAAGTCTCTCGTAATATAAAAGTGAAATACGGTATGGTTTTTTTCATCATCTAATCCTTGATGATAGATTAAAGAACCGAAAACCGCTTCATTATTCTGATCATTTGTATCTGAGCGCAGAAAGTTTATATGATTTTCATGTTCAAACCACTTTTCGCATTGCGGCCAGTGATTGTGATGGATCATTTTTTTCGCTTCTGTCTTTTCATGCGGACCGAGCTGGTACCACAGCCAGTCCGCACCCGAATGTACCTTCATCTCTTGTCATCCTCCAGTATCGCTTTCTTGTTTTATTACCGTAAATGAAGAAGGCTAAACCAGGTTCGATGTTTGAGCAGCTTTCTACAGTGGTATTATTCCGAAAAAAGGGAGGTGCAAGCCTTCCTTCGCGGAAGGCGTTACATTGTATATCATCAAACTATCTGCCATCGTACTATTTATTTTATTAACGGCATGTTTTGTCGCCATAGAGTTTTCAATCGTTAAAGCAAGGCGCTCCCGCATTAATCAGCTCATTGAGGAAGATGTAAAAGGAGCAAAAGCAGCCAAGCATGTCATTACACACCTCGATGAATATTTATCGGCATGCCAATTGGGCATCACCGTCACCGCTTTGGGAATCGGCTGGCTGGGTGAACCGACAGTCAAAGCGATGCTTCAGCCGTTATTTTTAAAGACCGGAGTTCACGAAGCGGTTGCCCAAGTCCTGTCATTGATCATCGCCTTTCTGCTGGTTACATATGTGAATGTCGTTATCGGCGAACTCGCCCCGAAAAGTTTTGCTATCCAAAAAGCCGAGCGGATTACACTTTTGTCTGCCAGACCGATGATTTTGTTTTATAAGTTAATGTTTCCGTTCATCTGGCTGCTCAATCATTCCGCCCGCCTGATTACAGCCATGTTCGGCTTGAAGCCTGCTTCCGAACATGAAATGGCTTATACGGAAGAGGAATTGCGGGTGCTCCTTGCCGAAAGCTATCGAAGCGGCATGATTAAAAAAAGCGAGCTGCATTACGTAAATAACATTTTTACATTTGATAAGCGCACTGCCAAAGAAATTATGGTGCCCCGGAATGAAATGGTGAGCCTGCCGTTAGACAGCGGATCGGGACATATGCTCCGGGACATTATCAAAACAAATAAATATACCCGGTATCCCGTAGTAAAAGGAGATAAAGATCATGTAGTCGGCATCATCAATATAAAAGAAGTTTTATTCAGATTCCTGTCAGAAGGAGCGGCGTTTACAAAACACGAACTCAGCCCTTACATCCAGCCGGCGATCCATGTGATTGAGACGATTCCGATTTATCAATTATTCGTTAAAATGCAGCGGGAACACGCCCATATGGCCATTCTCATTGATGAGTACGGCGGAACCGCGGGATTAGTAACGGCGGAAGACATCATTGAAGAGATCGTCGGCGAAATCCGCGACGAATTTGATACGGATGAAACACCTTCCGTTCAAAAGCTTGGGAAGAACCGCTATCTCCTGAACGCCAAATTGCTGATCAGTGACGTCAATGATGTACTCGGAACAGAGATTACGGCTGATCAAGTCGATACACTCGGGGGCTGGTTTCTTACTCAGCATATTGACGCGAAGCCCGGGAGCACCATTGATTTTGAAGGCTACACATTTACGGTAAAAGAAATCGACAGCCATCATATCATTACGATTGAAGCTGAAAAAGCTGAATAGCTGAGGGAGACATCCCTCCCGGCCATTCAGCTTTTTATCATCTTAATGATTCTTTTACGATAAATCCGTTTTTTTCCAGCGCTTTCGCCAGACTCTGCTCCGTTTTCACCTGAGAAAAATCGATGCCGAGCTTCACGACGGTCTGCGCGATTTCCGGCCTGATGCCTGAGATTGTCGTTTCTATGCCAAGAAGTTTTGTGCTGTCAATCACTTTAAAAATCTGATAAGCGACCATCGTATCCACAATCGGCACACCTGATATATCTAAAAATAAATAAGAAAGACGGAGTGAAGAACATTGGTCAAGCACCGATTCCAAAATCATTTTTGCCCGGTAGGTGTCAATTTCGCCGACGAGCGGCAAAATTCCAATACCGTCGGCAATCGGCATAATCGGCGCACTTAGTTCGTTAATCATTTCTTTTTGGGCGTTTAATTGTGTAACCGTCACTTTATAATATTCCTCTGTAAATACTTCAATCATATGGTCAATTGCTTTGTTCAGCTTCTCTCCCCAATGGAATACCGCATTCGCCCCAGGCTTCTCAGACATTGTTTCACAGCACGTCTGTATGCGGTTCCAGACCAATCTTCGGAATTCTTTAAAGCTCGTGACGCTTTCATAGACCGGTACTTCATGGACGGCCCGGTCCCTTGCGAACTGAAGCGCCCATTTCGTCAGCTCCTCTTCCCCGCCGTCTTTTTCCGATAAAATGCCGGCAACGATTTCAATTAACAGACGGTGCTGCATTTCCGCTTTCTGATCATCTGTAGGCCGCCCCGATTTTGGTATGAGCAGCCACTGGCGTGTGATTTCACCTGATTCTTCAATTAAGGTTCGAGATAATGCTTCACTCAAATGTTTCACGGGTCTCCTCCATTCAAATTCCTTTGTATGTATAAATCGGCGCCGGACGCACATACTGTAATTACATCCGATGGGCTATAGCCAAGCGGTAAGGCAATGGACTTTGACTCCGTGATCGTTGGTTCGAATCCAGCTAGCCCAGTCCCGCAACCGCAAAAAACGAAGATTAGCTGATAAATTTTGATCAGCGGATCTTCGTTTTTCTCTTATGATACAGATTGATGTACCGTTTTTTTCTTCGTCAGCTTCATCAGTTCTCCCGGATTGTATCCGATAACGAGTTTATTGCGATCGATCAGAATCGGACGCCGCAGCAGTTTCGGCTTCTCAGTCAAAAGCTTCAGCACTTCATTTACAGTCATTTCTTCAATGTTCAGGTTGAGATTTTTAAATGTTTGACTTCTCGTCGCCAATATTTCATCAATTCCTTCAGTCGTTAATGATAAGATCTGCTTCAATTCATCAATTGTCGGTGTCTCCCTGAATAGATGGCGCTCTTGAAAGTCAACATTGTGGGCTTTTAACCAATGTTTCGTTTTTCGGCATGATGTGCAGCTCGGGTATGAATAAAAAATAACTTCTTTCATTTTTAAAAATTCCTCCCTCGGATAATCCGTCTCTTTGTTAACATAAGTACCCTGAACTTTTTTTCATTAAACATATTTCAAAAAGATTTTTCGGATCTTTTTCAGAGAGCGGCATAAGATATAAAACACAGGGAAAGACATAAATTCCACAATAAATATAATCATGAAAATGTTTACATTTTGAGTGCCGATCTATTATAATAAACTTCAGATAGACTCTCGGGAGGGGATAAGGAATGAATCGCATGTTCCGGGTGTTAGGATTTTGGACGGGGATATTTGCAGTCATGTTTTTTTTAGGGGGCATGAAAGACGCTTCACTTTTGTTTTTTGGACAGACGATCTTTTTCGTATTTCTTTCTTATTTGAATCTGACTGAGCGGATGTATATTTATATTTTCGGAGCTTACTTAACCGTATTTTTCGCCGGATTTACATATTACTCTATTTTTATTATGACACCGGGCGGCGGAACCCACTGACAGAAAAAGACAGACCGATTATGGTCTGTCTTTTTTCATTTACAGTGAAAAACCATTGATAAACGGGTTTCGCTCCTGCTCTGTCTGAATATCCGTTTCCGGCCCGTGCCCGCTTAACACAAGTGTATGTCCGGGAAGCGTGAGCAGTTTTTGATGAATGGAATCAAGCAATACGTCCTGACTTCCGCCGTGTAAATCAGTTCGGCCGATGCCTCCCTGAAAGAGCACATCACCTGAAATCACCAGATCCGCGTCCTTCACATAATAAGAAACGCTTCCCGGTGAATGTCCCGGCGTAAACAATGTCTCCAAATGGAAAGGCCCGATGTCCAATATGCCGTCGCCTTCAATCAGCCGTTCGGCGGGCCGTGCCGTTACGGCGATGCCCCGCAATATGCCTGATCCGTTTAAGGAAGAGTCCTCCAGCCACTTTTCTTCATTTTTGTGAAGATATACGGGAACATCCCATCTGTCTCTTACTTCGTCAAGCGCGCCGATATGGTCAAAATGGGCGTGCGTCAGTAAGATGGCCAGCGGCTTCAGATTGTTTTCTTTTATGTAATTGTTGATTTTGTCCGCTTCTCCGCCCGGATCAAAAATAAGACAGGACTGATCCTCACTGACAAGAAAATACGCGTTTGCCTGAATCGGACCGGCCGGCATTCGTCTCCATTTCACTTTCATCACCTCTTTATGTATATGCCCTTATTATGAAGGTTTTCTGCGGAAGATTCAATGAATGCGGCCGGGAAAACGCTATCGACAAACAAAATGAAAACGGTTAAAATGAAATGGAAAGATTTTCAGGTTCCAATGACAAAGGAGGAGCATGATGTTACTTGTTGTAATCTTCGGCCTTGTCGCATTATTAGCTGTATTAGGAGTCCTGCGGGCTGTCAGACAGAGAAATATCCTGGGATTTTTGTTAGCCGCCGCCACGCTGGGCGTGTTTGGCTGGTTTACCGTAATGACCGTTGTAACCAGCGGCTATCCGACTGCACATTAAAAGCCTGTATCCATTGGATACAGGCTTATTTTTTATTGCTGCAAATGTTTGCTGACACTTTTGATTTTGCTCTCCAGCGTCGTTTCTTT
The DNA here is from genome assembly GCF_040311405.1 of Bacillus sp. FSL K6-2865. Taxonomy (NCBI): domain Bacteria; kingdom Bacillati; phylum Bacillota; class Bacilli; order Caryophanales; family Bacillaceae; genus Bacillus; species Bacillus sp. FSL K6-2865. The sequence goes on from NZ_CP152036.1 coordinate 2,626,538, forward strand.
ATCACGTCTGTCATCAATGCGGATATTTGTCGCCACTCTGTGCAGCCCTTTTTGGAACGGGGCTTCGTGAATGTCCTGAATGACTGCGAATAAGTCGCTCAGCTCACCTTCAATCAAAGTGTTCATCGGCGTGAGCTGAAATTTGATTTTGCCGGCAGCTTTGTAACCCTCCAAAATGTTTTGCACATCCGCTACATACTCACTGACGCTCGGTGTTTTTGTTCCGATCGGAATGATTGTCACATCTGCAATTGCCATTTGATTCAAACTCCTTTTTCATTTGTTATGATTGGTTCTGTCATGCCTGTTTTCAGTGAAATCAGACGGTCATACGTAAAGCCGTATAAAGCGTATTCCCCGTTCGGAGAGATCTGAATCGGCTCCATTTCCGTGTTTTTGAGCACCGTCCGCTCCCGTTCATCTCCTAAGTCAAAGCTGATCAGATTGTAAGAGCGGCCTTCAGGCTTAAATATGTAAAACCGCTTGTGTGTCTGATCGTAATCATATTCCATCGGCGCAAAGCTCTCATACTTTTCTTGGAGAGGAAAGCGGTGCGTCACGGATGCCGGCTTTTGGAAAAGGAACTCGCCGTCTCCGTCCGATTGATCCGTTTGTCTGACGGCAATCGTCATGCCCGGGCGGGAATCGGCCCAGATGACGTGATGAAGCACTCTTTTTTCTTTTTTCGTCTGCAAGTCATAAGAATATAAAGGACCCTCTTCCTCCGTTTTTCCTTGCTTGATATATTGGAATTCATCAGTGGAGGTCCAATGGACAAAAGGGGCCTGAACGGGACTCTTTTTTAAAATGCCGTTGTTCATATCGGCCGTATAGGCAGTGAAGTCCCATGTTTCAGTAAAAACGGTAATCATCATTTGATACGGGTCATACGGATTCCAAGCCGTCTCAAGCTCATAAGAGTTAAAGGCTTTGTGATAAAGTCTTTTCCCCTGCTTGTTCATAAGCACAAGCTCAGTCTGACCGCTGCTTGTCACCTGTACGAGAATCAGCTGTTTTTTCCGGCTGATCTTTACATTGACAATATGGCCCTTTGTTTCATAGAGCCGTTCGGATTTTCCGCTGAAAAGATCATATTTCATCAGCTGATGATGTGCTGTATACAGAATCGTTCTGTTATCCAGCCATCCTTCCGTTTTCTCCGCTTCCTTTTTACTGAGCGGAACGATTTTCTGTTCTGCCGATTTTGCCGAAACGCCTGTGTCTTGCTGCTGATGAGATGGTTCACAGGACGCTAAACACAGAACGAATGCGGACAGCAGAACACAAACCAAGTATCTCACCAGCCTTCCCTCCATTCTTTTCTATTGTCCCATATTTGTTTATGTAAACAAATGAGAAATTTCACAGATGTCTCAAAAAACAAGCGACCTCCACAAAATACCTTCCGTCGCTTGATAAATATCAGCAAACTGATGAAAAGGCAAAGGGTTTTTTCCCTTCCCGAGCTCAATGGTATAGCCCTCTTTTCCATACTGCTGTATAAACCAATCCCTAAAACCGGCATGGCTGTCAATGGTTTTAACGCCTTGATAGCGGTTTCCGCTTATCGCTTCAAACTCCCGAATCATCCGGGATGATTGCTCCGGTTCACATCCTTCGTACCCCCAATAAATCTCTTCTCCCTGCGTATGAAGAGCGATCAGCCGGTCAGGCGGCTGTTCCGTTATCAGCCGGTGCATCGCCTGCGCCTCCGGTTCAGTGAGCGGCGCCGTCCCCGGAAAATCACGGTGTGAAGGGGCTTTCGGTTTGCGCCTCTGTTCAATATCCCAATTGGATGGGAAATGTTTATTTAAATCCACACCGTTTATATTCGCCTTCCATTCGCGGAAATCCGGGCGGTGTTCATTTAATCGATTAAGAAATTCATTTTTTTCTGATAAATCTTCACATCCGTAAAGTACGAGATCAACACCGTCGGGATTTACGAGCGGAACGAATGACAATGATGTCAGGCTGAATATATCAAGCGCAGAGTGCCCGAAAACGGTTTTATTTTCGCATAATCCCGCGCAATATTCTTTACACCATTTAAGCGCGACCGAGGTGGTGATCCATTCATTGGCATGAAATGAGGCGTTTACATGGACTTTTCTTTCGGCCGTATCCGCACCTATTTTCAGCTCATAAAGCGGCTTTCCCAATACGGAACTGCCGATTTTACGGCACGTGACAAACGGAAAGACATCCGTTATTTTCTCAATTTCTTCATAAACCGATTGGGACCCGTACACCTTTTCTTCCTTCACCCATTGATCAGTGGAAAGAGTCCTTTCACAGTGCCGGATGTATCGCGAAAGCCCGCTCAGCGTCTCAAGCGGCGGACCCTCTGACTGCCCGCTCACGGCAAAGCCGGGGCAAAATAATTCATCGTTTTCCGCCGTTTTATCAGCGGCTTTCAACAGTTTTTCATCAATTGAAAGCACCTTTGCAATATCTTTCATATGCTGTTTCAATTCAGGTTTGACACGAATTCCCGCCATGTTCATCCCCCTTTTTTAAAAACTATATGACAGGGGAGATAAAAAAAGAAAGCCGCCCGCGATATGGGCAGGCAGACTTTCTTCAGCAGTTTTGATGTTTGAGCCATTCATTTTTGGCAATCCACGCCCCGCCGATGACTCCGGCGTCATTTCCAAGTGCCGCAATCGAAATATCCGCCGCTTCCGCAGAACGCGGGAATGCGGTGATTTTGAAAGTCTCTTCCACTTTTGACCGCAGGATTTCACCCGCTTTAGACACGCCTCCGCCGAGCACGATTTTCGTCGGATTCATGGCGCTTGCCAGATTTCCGAGCACGAGGCCTAAATGTTTTGCGACATAATCGACGACTTCAAGCGCTGTCTTATCCTGCTGTTTAGCCGCTTCGAACACGTCACGTGCCGTCAGATCATCCACTTGTAAGAGCGAAGAGTCGGAAACCGCCGCAAGCTTTTCTTTCGCGATGCGGACGATGCCGGTTGCGGACGCAATCGTTTCGATGCAGCCGGATTTTCCGCAGTTGCACGGAGCTCCTCCTTCCGGAATACTGCAAATATGACCGATTTCTCCGCCGGCCCCGTTTTTACCGTGAACGATTTCTCCGTTGACGATGATGCCTCCGCCGACTCCGGTTCCGAGCGTCACTAAAATGACATCTTTGGCCCCGTCACCTGCACCCTTCCACATTTCTCCGAGCGCCGCGATATTGGCATCGTTTTCAATGACGGCCGGAATACCCGTTTCCGCCTCGAGATGGTCTTTCAGCGGATAGTTTTTCCACCCCATATTTGTCGTCTCATAGACCACTCCCGTCGCCATTTCCACGGGTCCGGGCGCTCCCATTCCGATCCATTTTACGATCCGTTTCGGCTTGTTCAGTTCTTCCAGCTTCTGATCAAGCGCTTTGGCGATCGTGACCGTAATTGTGTTTCCTGATTTATCGGTCGGAACTTCCCATTTATGCTGAATTTCACCGTACATGTTGATGAAGGCCAGCTTGATGGTTGTCCCGCCAAGATCAATCCCCGCAAACCATGTATCTTCCATAATAATCTCCTTTTCTTATTAAAATCCTGCTTTGTTATCTGCCTTTGATCCGCTCCGATTCTCTCTGAAGAACACCGGCGGCTTTTTGCCATAATTCTCTTTCAATCACGTTTGACAAGTACATTTCCTTTAATTCATCTTTCATAAAGTCTATTTCGGCTTGTCTGTCACCGAAATAAACGATATGTCCGAATGACTTAAACAGCTGCTGCACGTCATAAAATGAATTCATCTGCTTCACCATTTCTATTCTTCTTAGTATAAGCGTATTTCATCACTGATCCGGGCGTCAAGCAAAAAACGATTGGAGAAAATATCCTTGTATTATTTTCATAAATTGTATATTCACAATTGTAAAAAAACACTCATTTAAGCGTTTTTCTGTTACAATACTTTCGTGCCCAAAAGCACAAAAGGATTAAAGTTTGATGGGGTGTTGTTTTGAAACAAGAAAAAAGGCTGACGTTCATCTCAGCCATCAGTTTATTTGTCTTGATGTTAGCAGTCATTATGTCCTGCCTGTTTTTCTTTCATACAGAGCCGCATATGCCGCTGTTCTTTTGCGTCATTATTCTGTCTCTGGCAGGTTTGTGGCTCGGTTTCTCGTGGGACAGTCTTGAAAAAGGAATTGTCAGCGGATTGAAAAACGGTGTGCAGCCGATTATCGTACTGGCTTTGATCGGTATGCTGATCGGCGCCTGGATGTACAGCGGCGCCATTCCCACCGTCACCGTTTACGCTTTGTCAATTATACAGCCGAGTCAGCTGCTTTTGACCGCATTATTTTCCTGCATGATTATCAGCACGCTTGTCGGCTCAAGTCTGACAACTGTCAGTACAATCGGCGTCGCGCTGTTAGGGGTAGCAAGCGCGGCGGGAGTTCCGCTCGAATGGACGGCGGGAGCAGTCATTTGCGGGGCTTGTTTCGGTGATAAAATGTCACCGATGTCCGACACGACGAATTTTGCCGCCGGAATCGGCGAAATTCCGATTTTTAAGCATATTCGCCATATGATGGGCACTACCGTTCCGGCACTGCTGATCACGATTGTTCTTTTTTATATTCTCGGTTCATCGGTTTCAATAAATGCCGCTTCAACGCAAAATATTGAGGCGGTCATTTCCGGAATGAAAGAGGCCGTGCACATTACGCCTTGGTCGCTTCTTTCACCTCTGTTGGTGATCATTTTAGCTGTGAGACGGATTTCCGTGATTCCGGTGCTTACCGCCGGTATTATTTCCGCAGGGCTTCTGACTGCTGTTTTTATTCCTGACAGCAGCATTCAAGGATTTATATCCGCCCTGCAAAGCGGGACGGCGTTTAAAACCGGCGACCAGGCTGTGGCCAGCATTATCAACAGAGGCGGGCTCCAATCGATGATGGGATCAGTCTCTCTGATCATGATCGCCTTTGCGCTCGGCGGCCTGATGGAAAAAACGGGCCTTATCGCGGCGCTGCTTCAAGGATTGATAAAAGGCGTGCATACGAAAGGACGTCTTGTCATGGCGACCGTCTTCTCAAGTATAGGCGTAAACCTTGCGACAGGTGAGCAGTATTTGTCGATCTTAATTCCGGGTCAATCTTATAAACCTTTATATGACAAGCTCAGCATTAAGCGGATTCACCTTGCGCGGTCGCTTGAGGACGGCGGAACATTGATCAACCCGCTGATTCCCTGGGGAGTAAGCGGCGCTTTTATGGCAAGCGCACTAGGGGTTTCCGTCATCGACTACCTGCCGTTTACCTTTTTCCTGTACATTTCTCCTATGATCTCAATTCTGCTCGGTTTCCTGAAAAAAAGCTGACAATACGAGAAAACCTGCCGTTTTTTACCGGCAGGTTTTCTTATGCAAAAAATCCCGCTGAAAAACGGGATTTGTTTAAAATGCCTGCTGAATGAATTTGTTTCTGATAAACGGTATTTTTAAAAAGAAATGAATGAATGACCGTCTAATCCCCGGCTGGCTGAGCACGCTGTTCATCAGACGGTAGCGGTTTTGGTAAACGGCTAAAACAGATACGGCGCATAATGAGTAGATCAACAATTTTTTCATCTTATCCCTCCTGCCCCTATCGTTTGTCAAACAGCGAGAATTATTCCGGTGCAAGAAGTTTTTATGCGATTAAGCGATGGTTTCAGATTCAGTCACGATCATATCGACCGGAATATCGTGGGGCATGCGGGGAATGCGGTCTGTCAGCTGGCAGTCAAAGAGAAGCGACACGGTACGGCCTTTATAACCGGAGAGGTACCGATCATAATATCCTCCGCCGTATCCGATTCTGAAGCCTTCCCGGTCAAAAGCCACGCCGGGCACAATCACAAGGTCAATGTCATTTGGGGCGGCTTTTTCCGTCTGGCTCTCGATCGGTTCACTGAGGCCCGCATATACGGTTTCCAGCTGATCATACGCAGAAAATGTACGGAACTCCATCGCTCCCGTCTGCGGAAAGCATTTTGGGATACAGACTTGTTTTTTCTCTTTCCAGGCCTGTTCAATAATCGGCCGTGTCGGAATTTCCAGGCGTGTCGAGATGGTAACGGCGATCACGCGGGCCTGTTTCCATTCTTTTAAAGAAAACAGCGTTTCACGCATGCTGCGGCATTTTTTCTCCCATTCACTTTCTGTCATGTCAGAAAGCTTTGCTTTGATAGCGGTTCTGATTTGTGCTTTCACGTTTCTCAAACCTCCCTGAAAGACAAAAAAGCCAGAACTTTATTGAAAGCTCCAGCTTTTTCCGCTGTTTTAAACAGCTTATTTTGTTTCACGGTGTAACGTAGATTTTTTATCACGTGGGCAATATTTTTTAAATTCAACGCGGTCCGGATTGTTGCGTTTGTTCTTTTTAGAAATATAGTTACGCTCACCACATTCAGTGCAAGCCAAAGTAATATTAACGCGCATTATTTTCCCTCCAAACTAAATATCATTTACTTATTCAGACTTATATATAATACCACTATAATGGACGGAATGCTAGAGTGATTTACATGAAATGTTGTTTAAGTGCAGAAAACATCAGTTTATGCTTCTGATCCTCTGAATGAGCTTGCGCCAGGTGAAGGGAAAATATGACGAAACAGGACAAAAAAGGACTTTCTGATGCGAAATCTATAGAGAAATAACCGTTTGCTCCCCGAATAAAAAAGATTTCCCGACAAAATTCCGTTTTTTTCTCTATTTCCTTTAGAATGGCGGCGTTTTATGGTATAAAAAAGAAGGGCAAATTAATAATAGAAGGTGATGAAACGTGGAAATTGCTATTATTGCGTTGTTTATCGTCAGTATAGCGCTTATTGCATTCTCATATTCTCAAAGAGATCCGATGAAAGACGTGGAACAGGAGCTTGAAACGCTTCAGCTTTCCGCCATGCAGGAAATTTACAAGTTGAAAAAGAAAATGACGGTGCTTGAAGAAGAATTGCTGGAAACCAACCTCGTGATCCGCAAAGCCAAAAGCAGCGGCATTAACCAAAAAATCGCCAAACAAATCATTTCAAAATATAACAACGGAATGTCTGCGGAAGCCATCGCAAAAGCGGAGCACGTGTCTGTCGAGGACGTCAATACCATTATTAAAGATAATGAGAAGGTGCTCGTATGACAAAACGGGGCATTCAGGCTTTTGCAGCAGGCATGATTTTAGCGACGGCCGTTCTCGCCGCTGTCTTCTATTTGACTGACCATGACCAGGCAGCCGCCGTTAAAACCGAAAAAACAGCATTGACAGAAAAAGAAGTAAACAGCTACCTCGACGATCAGCAAAAAGTCTCCGTCAACCGGGATGACTATCAAAAACTGCTTGATTCTAAAGAAAAATCGTTAAACAACGACCAAAACACAGACGCCAAAAAGAAAAAAGTAACATACAAACTGACGATTAAAGACGGAATGAGCACTGCTGATGTGTCATCCATTCTTGAAAAAGAAGGGATTATTCCTTCAGCGAAGGACTTTAATGATTACGTCATTGACGCAGGCTACCATAAAGAAATCCGCGCCGGCCATTTCAAAGTCGACTCAGATATGAGCTTTAAAAAAATCGTCAAAACATTAACCCGCTAAAAAAGCTTGCAGGCATCGTCCATTCAGATGGATACGGCCGGCAGGCTTTTTTAATAGGGAGTATAAAACGGACCCGGTCAATGGCCGGGTCCGTTTTTTTCATCCGAATTTTCCGGTGATATAATCATGTGTTTTTTGATGATCCGGCTGAGAAAATATTTTGCCCGTATCGCCCCACTCTACCAGTTCGCCCATATAGAAAAACGCGGTTTGATCAGAGACCCTCGCAGCCTGCTGCATGTTGTGCGTCACAATGACGATTGTATACTTTTCTTTCAATGTCAAAATCAGCTCTTCTATTTTCCGCGTGGACACGGGATCAAGAGCGGACGTCGGTTCATCCATCAGAAGGACGTCCGGTTTTGTGGCGAGCGCCCTTGCGATGCACAGCCGCTGCTGCTGACCGCCTGACAGTGAAAGCGCCTGCTGGTGAAGGCGATCTTTCACTTCATCCCAGAGCGCAGCTGCCTTTAAAGATTCCTCGGCGATTTCAAGCAGTTTCTTTTTATTTTTTTCGCCGTGAATTCTCGGACCATACACGACATTCTCAAATATTGACTGGGGAAACGGATTGCCTTTTTGAAACACCATACCGATCTGTTTTCTTAATTCTGCCGCATCCGTCTTTTCTTTCAGCAGATTGCGCCCGTTATAGATCATGTCGCCTGTCACTTTGACATTCGGGGCCATTTGCAGCATTAAGTTTAATGTTTTAATAAAAGTGGATTTCCCGCAGCCGGACGGACCGATGATCGCAGTTACCTTCCGCTCCTCAAAACCGATCGTAATGTCCTTTAAAGCCTGATGGGCTCCGTACCATACGTTCATGCCGTGAATATCAAATAAATTCTGTGTGTGCACCGCTTCCTTCACAAGGCTCACAGTCCTTCCCCCTATCCGAACTTTCCGTTAATGTAGTCATCTGTCTTTTGCACTTTAGGACTCGTGAAAATTTGTTCTGTCTGCCCGTATTCCACCACTTCCCCGTTTAAAAAGAAAGCCGTTCGGTCAGACACCCTAAGTGCCTGCTGCATGTTATGCGTAACGATAATAATCGAATAATCTTTTTTCAGTTCTGTCAAAAGCGTCTCGATTCTGGCGTTTGAAATAGGGTCCAGAGCTGAGGCCGGTTCATCTAAAAGTAGCACGGCAGGTTTCATCGCAAGCGTACGGGCGATACAAAGACGCTGCTGCTGGCCGCCTGATAACGAAAGAGCCGATGAATGAAGCCGGTCTTTGACTTCATCCCAAAGCGCCGCCTTCGTTAAGCTTTCCTCGACCGCATCATCCAAAACGGCTTTCCTGCGTTCCCCCGCATACTTCAGCGCATGTGTGATGTTATTGTAAATGGATTTCGGGAACGGATTCGGTTTTTGAAACACCATACCGATCTCCCGTCTGAGAGACACGACATTAATCGCTTCCCCCAAAATATTCAGCCCTTCATAAAGGATCTCTCCCTCGCTTCTTGCAAAAGGAATGGCATCGTTCATTCTGTTAATCTGTCTCAAAAATGTTGATTTCCCGCAGCCGGAGGGACCGATCAGAGCCGTCACCGCATGTTTTTCAATATCCATGTTTACATCTTTAACCGCTTGTTTGTCACCGTAATAAATTGATAAATGCTTCACTTCCAAAATTGAAGACTCCGGCGAACGCTTTGTCTGTTCCGCTTGTTCCCTGATGATGTGATCAATCATGTTTTCGCCTCTTTCCGATTAATTTGCCGTAAGCTTTTTATAAATGACAGATCCGAGCCATCTTGCACAAAGGTTAAACAAGAGCACCGAAATCACCAGCACCGCCGAGCCGCCGTTTGCAATCGCTTCGGCGTCAGGGATGATTCCCTGCGTATTGACACTCCATATATGAACCGCCAGCGTCTCAGCCGGCCTGAAAATGTTGAAAGGAGATGATTCAGAAAACGGGTTCAAATCCGTAAAATTCAGCCGCGGCGTTGTCAGTCCCGCTGTAAATAACAATGCGGCCGCTTCTCCGAATACTCTTCCTGATGCGAGAATGGCTCCGGTTAAAATCGAAGGAATCGCACTCGGAATCAGCACCGTTTTGACGGTATGCCATCTCGATACGCCTAAAGCGAGAGAAGCTTCTTTCAGCTCCTTAGGAACTGCAGTGAGCGCGCCTTCCGTCACCCGGACCATAACGGGAAGGTTAAAGACCGTTAATGCGAGCGCGCCCCCGATAATCGTGTAACCCCATCCGGTCAGGTTTACAAACATCAGCATGCCGAACATCCCGATGACAATGGACGGAAGCGAAGACAGCACCTCAATACACGTTCTGATAAAATCAGTGATTTTATTTTGGGGCGCATATTCAGCCATAAAGACGCCGCCCCCCACTCCAAGCGGTATCGTGATCAGCATGGTGATAAACAGAATGTAAAAGGAGTTAAAAAGCTGATCCCGTATTCCGCCGCCTGACGCAATGGCGCTCGATTTTGACGTAAGAAAATGCAAGGAGATTTCAGAGACGCCGTGAATAAGAATGTACAAAAACAATCCTGCCAAAATCGCCGCAATTACAGCGGCGCATAACCCGAATACACCGGTGGCCAATTTATCCGTTATTTTCCGGTTCATTACACTTTCCTCCTAGACGACAAGTAGCGTATGAGCAATATAAACAGAAACGACATGATGAGTAGAACAAGCCCCATAGACCATAACGTATTATTTTCAATACTGCCGTATGTGGTATGGCCCATGTTTAACGTAATAATCGTCGTTAATGTTCCCGCCGTATCAAGCAGGCTTTCCGGCAGAAGCTTTGTATTTCCGATAACCATCTGTACGGCGAGTGCTTCTCCGAACGCTCTTGCCATCCCGAGCACGACAGCGGTCAGCAATGTCGGAAACGCCGCCGGGATAAGCACCTTTCTGATTGTCTGCCACCTCGTCGCACCAAGCGCATATGAACCGTCGCGAAGGTGTTTCGGAAGTGACGCAAGCGCATCAGCGGAAATCGATGTAACAGTCGGCAGAATCATTACCGAGAGTACGATCGTCCCCGCCAGAAGGCTGTGACCCGTTCCGCTTGATTTAAAAGAGCCGATAAACGGAACCAATACTGTAAGACCTATGAATCCATAAACGACGGACGGAATGCCGACAAGCAGCTCAATTACCGGCTGCAGCACCTTTTTTCCCCAAGTCGGCGCAATTTCCGTCATAAACACGGCACCCGCAATACCGAGGGGCGCTGCGATCAGAGCGGACAGAACCGTGACCGCAAATGATCCGAAAATAAAAGGCAGCGCGCCGAACTCAGGTTTTGCCTGGGTTGGATTCCAATTCAGACTTGTTAAGAACTCAATCGGGCTTACACCATTTACAAAAAAAGATTGCAGCCCCTTTATGCCGAGAAAAATTGTGATCGCCGCTGATGCCGCAATGATAATCGCGGCACACACAGACACAATCACCCTTCCGCGGACTTCATCCATTTGCCTGTTTTGTTTTGAGCTTATTAAGCGTTCGCTTACAGACTCTTTTTCTCTGTGATTTATCATTTGTTTACACTCCTATAAGGAAGAAGAGGCGGGGAGCCCGCCCTCCCCTCAGCTTTGCTTGCCGTTTGCGTCACGTGTGACTTTCATATCAGAGATCGGAATGTAACCTTGATCTTTTACGATACTTTTCTGTACTTCATCGCTGTTCATATAGTCAAGAAACGTTTTTGTAAGGCCTGACGCTTCACCTTTCGTATAAGAGTGCTCGTAAGCCCAAATCGGATACTCGCCTGTGACGACGTTTTTCTCTTCCGGTTTGATGCCTCCGATCGATAAAGGCGTTACTTTGTCATCGTTTATATAAGAGAATGCCAGATAACCGATTGCTCCCGGCGTTTCCGCAATGATTTTTTTGACTGTATTGGAGGAATCCTCTGTAATGCCCTCAGCAGGATCTGCTCCGTCAAGCGCGTATTTGACGAACGTAGCGCGTGTTCCTGATGAATCAGGACGGTTCACGAGTGTAATTTTTTGATCTTTACCGCCAAGATCTTTCCAGTTTTTAATTTTTCCTGTAAAGACGTCTGTCAGCTGTTTTTTGGTTATATCCTTTACGCCCGCACCGGGGTTGACCGCAGCCGCCATCGCCACTACCGCTACTCGGTGGTCTTTTAGGGCTTTCGCATCAATGCCTTCTTTTTCTTCAGCAAAGACATCTGAGTTGCCGATTTGCACTGCCCCTTCAGACACTTGCGAAAGACCTGTTCCTGAACCCCCCGCTTGCACCTGCACATCAGCATCCGGATGTTTTTCCATAAACTTTTCCGCCGCTGCCAGTACTAACGGCTGCATGGCTGATGAACCAGAAATGGTTAAAGAACCTGATGCTTTTTTATCCTCACTTGCAGATTGACTGTCTGTCTTGCCGCTTTCCTTTGCATTTCCGCATGCTGCAGCAACAATCATAACAGCAGCCATCAGAAGCATAAGCATCCATTTGTTTTTTTTCATTTCCTGAATTCCCCCTGCATTTAATGTGTAATTTGTCCTACAGGTCTAGAGTAAAGGGTTCTTGTAAAATGCGTATAAATCAAGTGTTAAGGTTTTGTAAATCCGGATGTTTTTTTGTATAAAAAAAACGCTCACAAGTTGTGAGCGTTTTTCTGTTAGTGATTTGTATTGCCGTTTTCAGCGTCTTCCTGAATTTTATCTTCGTTTTTCTGCTTCGTATTATTATCTTCTTGTTTCTTTTTCAGCTCAAAGTATTTGTCCAGAGCTGCTTCCCCGATGTCATTAGTTATTGAATACCTGTCATTGTAATTTTCATAAGCCCATGGAACCACTACCGAAATAGCAACTTCAGGATGATCTGCAGGAGCATAAGCCACCAAAGTTGTGTTATAAGTAGAAGCACCAGTTCTTGATTTTATAGGCCCATCATAGAAAGCTTGTGCTGTTCCAGTTTTACCGGCAGGGTGATAACTTTTATTAGCAAAATTTGCTCTCGCAGTCCCTTGAGCTCCATTCATAACAAGTTTAAAACCTTGCTGAACACGTTTAATTTCACTTTCCGTCATATCAAGACGGTTCATCACTTCCGGATTAACAGATTCAACGACGGCCCCGATACCTTTTTTTGAAGGTTTTCTTACTTCTTTCACGACTTGGGGCTTCATACGATAGCCGCCATTAGCAATGGTCGATACATACTGAGCCATTTGAAGCGGAGTGTATGTGTCATATTGGCCGATCGCAAAATCAAGCAAGAAACCTGACTGTCTTTTAGTTCCCACATATCCTGTAGCTTCGTTAGGCAGATCAATTCCTGTTTTTACCCCTAAACCGAATTCACTGAAGTAATAACGAAATTTATCAAATGCGCTGTAATCAAGCGGAAGTGAATGTCCTGATATATATTTACCCTTACCAATTGCAATCGCAGTTTTGAACATATAAACGTTAGATGAACGCTCAAGTGCAGTTAAATCATTTATCGGCCCCATTACACTTACCGATTTTTTAGGAGGGGAGCCTTTAATATTTAAAACTTCATCCGTAAATATATTTCCGATTTTAATAGCACCTGTTTGATAACCTGTTAACAATGTTGCCCCTTTTACAGCTGAGCCCATGTTATAAGAGGAAGTCATTGTTCCTAGTGCATAATCATCAATTTTATATTTGCCGCCTGCTTGTTTAATCTGTTTACCCGCCATTGTAAGCACTTCTCCATTACGGGGATCCATCATTACGACAAATGCTCTGTCAAGCAACTGTGTACTCGGTCTTGCCTTTGCAGCCCTTAAATTTTTCTCAATAATTTTTTCAACGTCTTTTTGCAATTCGGTATCTATAGTGAGCACTAAATCATCCCCGGCTTTACCTTTTGAAACCGTTTCTGTATCTGTTACGTTTCCAGAGGAATCTGTCACATTTCTCACTTTCTCTTTTTGGCCCTGCAGCAGATTTTCATATTGATACTCTAAATAACTTTTTCCTACTCTGTCATTCCTGCTGTAGCCGAGTGACAAATAATGCTCAAGAAGATTTGAAGGGAGTCCCTCATTGGAGCTCGAGACACTGCCGAGAACTGATTTTAACAACCCTTTATTTGGATAAGACCGTTCCCAGTCAGACGTCACGTCAACTCCCGGCAGTTCATCTAAATGTTCGCTGACGACGGCCATTTCTTTTGCCGACACCCCTTCATTTTTGATGTATTGAGGCGTCAGTGAGTAGCCTGAATCCATCTGCCTTTTGATCGCAAGGATCTGCATGTCTTTTGAAGTGAGCTCATTCAGCTGTTTGTCTGTGATGCGTTTCAGCTGAAGCTGATATAAATCATCGTCAGACAGTTTTTTGTCTTCAGCTTTTTGCTTTTCTTCGGCCGTAATCAGTTTTTTCGCTTCATCAGGCCTCGTTAACATCCAATAGTCTTTTTTATCCCGCTCAGTCACCTTTTTGGTGCTTACCTTAATCATACCCGACAGTTTTTTTGCGATTTTTAAACGCTGCGCCTGGGTGGTTGAGGCTGAACGTGTATATGTAATCGCATTTAATGCTTTATTCGTTACGATGGGATTTAGGTTCCGGTCGTATATTTTCCCTCTCGGAACCGCCGTGCTGACATCAGACTCCTCCTGCTTATTAGCGGCGTTTTTATAATCATCACCCTGAACGATCTGCTTGATGCCAAGCTCGACGATAATCCAAGTGAAAATAAGAAACGCGGCCAAAAACAAAAAATTAAGCCGGATCGGCAGTGATTTTTTCTTTTCTTTGTTTACAGCTATTTTCTTTTTATTTCTCCTCATGACATCACCTTTTCTTATTTACAGAAAGAAATGACACCTTCTGTTCAGGTGCCATTTTTCATTCTAAAGGTTTTTTCGATATTTTTCTACAGATAACCCTTTTATCTTTCTCCTTTTATAAAATTCGGTTCCGCCGCCTGTTTTTGTCGGTCTTCTTCTACTGTTTCATCAGAAGTTTCCGTATCCAGTTTGATGTCTTTTATAAAGTAATAAATCAGCGGATGGCCGGCTCCGAGCAGCACGAGCGCCGCCGGTATTCCCACTTTTTCCTTGAACAATGTAACGATTACAAGGAAACAAAGGATGGAAACGATCCGGCCCGCATTTAAAAATAACTCCCTGAGCACAATGTATTCAATTCTGGCTTTTCTGGCAAGCCGCGCCCGGCCTATCACATCATATGTAAGCGAGACATACGGCACGAGCAGAACTGGATAGCCGATCGCAATAAACACTCCGTACAAAAGGAGCGTCGTGAAGCTCATTTTAAAAATGATGAGAAACAGGGCGCCGTACAAGATCAATCCGCCGATAAGAATCGCCTTTTTCCGCGCTCTTTTTTTGATGAGCCTTGATGCAAAATAATAGGCAAAAAAAGAAACCGCGGAATTGACGAGACCGAATGTTCCGAGCGCCAGCTCACTGTTTGTCGCAATGAATACAAATACGCTGATTAAAAAAACAAAAATCCCTTCTCTCAAGCCTTGAAAAAAGTGCGCGTTGGTAATCCGGCGCCAATTCTGATTCGTGTGGCGCTCATCAAAAACTTTTTTCAGCATAAACCGGCCTTTCGACTCCCTCCGCTTCAGAAAAAAGCTCATGACCACGGCAAGGGCAAATAAGCCGAGCGACAGGCTGAAAATGATTGTATAACCCGTATTGTTTTCAAGTCTTGAAATGACATATCCGGCCACAATCGGACCGATCATGCCCGCCGATGAAGACAAAATGCCTAAAAACCCGTTAAAAAAATCTCTCGTTTCCGGTTCCGTGATTTCGAAAGTCAGCACATTAAAAGCCAGCCAGTAAAAGCCGTATCCAACTCCGAGCACGGCCCCTATCAAAACGAGACGGGAAGCCGCAGTTTCTCCGGCAAGCAGCACACTTAAATAAAAAGCGGCCAAAAAGATAACGCCGAACCTTAGAATAAACACCCTGTCAATTTTTTTAGCCAGCCGGCCCGCCAGCAGAAAGGTAACCGGCTGCATCGTTACGACCGACAAATTGTATATGGCCAAATCAATAAATTTTCCCGACTGCTTCCACAAATACACGTTGACAAATGTATTTGACAGCGCGATGCCCAATGAGTAAAGGCCGCCAATCGTCAATAACAGCAGCAGCCCTTTATTTATTTCGATGTCGCCGATAATTTTTTTTATTTTGCTCATCATTGACTCCCCTTTACTACACATTAGTTTGTCTCACTCAAACTGAGATATGTAAAAGGAATCAAAGTCAATAAAAAAACAAGGCCTCCCGCGGGAGACCTTGTGATCATTCAACTCAATTATTTTGCTTCGCTGTAAAGACGGGCAACTTCATCCCAGTTCACAACATTCCAGAAAGCTGAAATGTAATCAGGACGGCGGTTTTGGTAGTTCAGGTAGTACGCGTGCTCCCAAACATCAAGACCGAGAACAGGTGTTTTACCTTCTGAAAGCGGTGAATCTTGGTTTGGCGTGCTTGTAATTTCAAGTTTGCCGTTGTTTACAACGAGCCAAGCCCAGCCTGAACCGAAACGGCCTGCAGCTGCTGCGGCGAATTTTTCTTTAAATTGATCGAAGCTTCCGAACGTGCTTTTGATCTCTTCAGCAAGCTCACCAGTCGGTTCGCCTCCGCCGTTCGGAGATAAAAGAGTCCAGAATAAAGAGTGGTTTGCATGTCCGCCGCCATTGTTGCGGACTGCCGTGCGGATGTCCTCCGGCACTGCGTTCAAATCAGCAACAAGCTCATCTACAGATTTCTCTGCAAGCGCAGATCCTTCGATCGCTTTGTTGAGGTTTGTCACGTATGTGTTATGGTGCTTCGTATGGTGAATCGTCATCGTTTCCTTATCGATATGAGGTTCTAAAGCATCATAAGCGTAAGGCAATTCTGGAAGTTTGTAAGCCATAATTTTTTCCTCCTTTAAATATATGTACTGAAATGCCGCTTAACGCGAACTTTTCTAATCTCAATGTAACAAAAGAAAGCGTGGTAATCAATGAAAAAGCTCACAATCCGGCGATTCCAGCAGACATATTACACTTTATCCGTTCACGGCCGAAATTAAACCTTTCTAAAGCACCGTCCATAAGAAATACCCGATCATAAAGAGCTGAATGACGCCTTTTGCCGCCACGCTTGTTAAAAAGCCGATTAACGAGCCGAGCCCCACTTTTGCCGCGGACTTGATATCCTTTTGATGAACAAACACCTCAGCGCAGAGAGCACCGATAAACGGGCCTAATATAATGCCTGCCACGGGAATAACGAAGGGCCCGATCAATAATCCGATCGTGCTTCCCCAGATTGCCGCCCTGCTTCCTCCGTACCTTTTAACGCCAAGTAAATTTGACACATAGTCAGCTGCGAATAAAACGGCCGCAAATACCGCCTCAATGAGCCAAAACAGGTAAGAATAAGGACTGAAGGAAAACAAAAATCCGTAGAGAAGAAAACCGGCCACAATAAAAATAACGCTTGGAATCACCGGATATACAAGCCCGATAAAAGCAATGACGAAGACCGCAATGATCATCAGCCAATACAAAACACTCATGACAAAAACACCCTCCTTTGTTTTGCGGGCGATCACCGCTTCCCGCTTTATCTTATTATGTATGATTCCTTATCACCGCTTTAAATACTCTCACTTGTGTTCATCCCCTGTGAACGATACAATAAGCAACATATACCAGTTTAGGCTAGGAAGTGAAGATGTTGAACATATTTACGGCTTTATTGAAAAGTACATACTCTCCGGCAGATATTGCAAAAACACGGTTTCAGGGGATAGGAAAAGCGATCCTTTATGTATTTTTGCTGTCTGTCCTTTTTACGCTGCCAAGCGCTTATTACCTTTGCTCCGGCACCGTAAACTCAATGAACGGTTTCAAAACCGTGTTAAAGAAAGATTTCCCTGATTTCAGCATTTCAAACGGAGAATTGCAGACGAAAGCGTCCGCCTCTAAGGAAACGGAAGCGAACGGGTTCGTTATCGTGTTTGATCCGACAGATGCTTACGGCGCTAAACAAATAGCGGCGAAACAAAATGCGATCGGCATTTTGAAAAATAAAATGGTGCTTGCTGTAGACGGACAGGCGACAGAAATGAATTATTCGCTGATGCCTGCTGATATCACAAAAAAAGAAATCATATCAGCATTAAACCAAAATAAAACGATGATCGTCACCGTCCTGTCCGTTTTGCTGTTCATCATGACAGCGGCCGGAAAATTCATTGAAGTATCATTTCTCGCCGTCATCGGCCTCATATTGAAAAATGCGCAAAGAAAGACATTGAATTACCAGCAGCTCTGGAAGCTTTCGGCTTATTCCATTACACTTTCGACCATATTCTTTACGATCATGCGCGCGCTTGTTATTACGGTGCCGAGTGAATTTTTAGTGAATTGGTTTGTAAACTTTATCATCCTTTTCCTCGTCTTAAAAGAGATACCGCCAAGAAAAACAGCTGTGTAACAAAGACTGCCCCCGGCGGTCTTCTTTTTTGTCATGAACAAAATGGGACAAGCATACAATGAAGTAAAAATGTATGCGGGAGGCGGTTGGAATGAAGCGGCTTACTTTTGTATTCGGCAGTTTATTTGTGATATTCATTATCTTTTACGATCTTAAAATCGGCACGATCCCTTCTCAAGACCTTCCAGCATACGCAGCGGCGGCGCAGCCAGCCCAACAGGAAACTTCATACAGAACGGTTACGGTCAAAAAAGGCGATACGGTGATGTCGATAGTCGGCGCACATAAAGCGCCTGATGATATTGTACAAGATTTTGAAGCGCTGAATCCGAATGTAAAAGCAAACGCCATTCAGGCAGGCACCGCTTATAAATTCCCCGTCTACCGCAATTAAACGTTAATTTCTTGTCAGTTCGGCAAATACACTGTTACAATATAACATGTAAATAGAAGTTGCCTGACATGTAAAAGGCTCAGCCTGCAAAAGCGGTAACTACAATTAAGGAGCGATTGACAAGTGAGTGAAATCACACATCGTACAAAAACGCGTCCCGTCAAAGTGGGACCTTTAACAATAGGCGGAAATAACGAAGTCGTCATTCAGAGTATGACGACGACCAAAACACACGACGTAGAAGCAACAGTTGCGGAAATCAACCGTTTAGCCGAAGCCGGCTGCCAAATTGTCCGGGTGGCATGTCCGGACGAACGCGCCGCTAACGCGATTGCCGACATCAAAAAACAAATTTCCATCCCTCTCGTTGTCGATATTCATTTTGACTACAAGCTTGCATTAAAAGCAATTGAGGGCGGGGCCGACAAAATCAGAATCAACCCGGGAAACATCGGCCGCCGCGAAAAAGTGGAAGCCGTCGTAAAAGCAGCGAAAGAAAAAGGAATTCCGATCCGGATCGGCGTAAACGCGGGTTCTTTGGAAAAACGCATTTTAGAAAAATACGGCTATCCGACTGCTGACGGAATGGTTGAGAGTGCGCTTCATCATATCAAAATCCTGGAAGACCTTGACTTTCACGACATCATCGTCAGCATGAAAGCGTCTGACGTCAATCTAGCCATAGAAGCATACGAAAAAGCATCAAAAGCATTTGATTATCCGCTCCACCTCGGAATTACAGAATCGGGCACGCTGTTTGCCGGAACGGTAAAAAGCGCGGCCGGACTCGGAGCGATTTTAAGCAAAGGAATCGGAAACACGCTCCGGATCTCTCTGAGCGCCGACCCGGTTGAAGAAGTAAAAGTAGCCAGAGAACTGCTGAAATCATTCGGTCTTGCTTCAAACGCGGCTACGCTTATTTCATGCCCGACATGCGGACGGATCGAAATTGATCTCATCAGCATCGCAAATGAAGTGGAAGAATACATTTCTAAAGTCAAAGCGCCGATTAAAGTAGCCGTTCTCGGATGTGCCGTTAACGGACCGGGCGAAGCAAGAGAAGCTGATATCGGGATTGCCGGCGCGCGCGGCGAAGGACTTCTTTTCCGCAAAGGCCAAATTGTCCGCAAAGTCCCTGAAGAAACCATGGTCGAAGAGCTGAAAAAAGAAATCGATAAGCTGGCAGAAGAACACTACGCAAAGCTTGAAGCGGAAAAAGCAAAAGCAGAACAAGAAACAAAAAAAGCTTGACGGATATTCCGCCAAGCTTTTTTTTGCGTTGTGTTAAAAAAACGGTGTAATGAAGATGCCGAGCACAAGGGAAACAATACCGATTCCCATCGCCCATCCGCCTAAAGCGCCTGCTCCTCTTCTTCTGGCGATATAGCCGACGATAATGCCGCATGCCCCTAATAAAACAGGGAGCACAAACAGGGAAATGATAGAAATAGCCAATGCTGCATACCCTATCCCCCTGCCTTCACTTACTCCGTCCCGATTATCATCACGGTCTGCTGCCCGGTCAGAAGCACGATATGGCTCTGAGATTTCGGCCGCTGTTTCTTCTGAATAAACATCACGCGTGATATCGGTTCCTTCCGATCCATGATCCACGTAGTAGTCGTTGCCTTTTCGATTTTCGTAATCGTATGCCACCTTCAATTCCCCCTTTTTCTTTTATGAAAGGAGCTTTTTTAGTTTCCGCGTTTTTTACGGATTCATGTTTGCTAAACTTTTCTGGTATTGTTAATTGTTTATGTTACACTTGAAGGGATGAATTTATAGGAGTGTGGACATGTTACGGTTAGGTATAGATATTGACGGCACAGTTACGGCACAGGATACATTTGTCCCTTATTTAAACCGCTCATTTCATCTTTCCATTACCTTGGATGATATGACTGATTATGATCTGACGAAGCTTTTGAACATTACAGACGAGGAATTTTGGGAATGGATGAACGTTCATGAAGCAGCCATATATAAAGAAGCGAAGCTCGCGCAATTTGCCAAGCAGGCACTGGACGGACTGAAAGAAGAGCACCGTCTGATCTACATTACGGCAAGACGCGGCCACTTAGAAGATGTTACGCTGGACTGGTTTGCAAACCGGGACATTCATTACGATCACATTGAGCTTGTCGGAGGCCATCACAAAGTGGAAGCCGTCAAAAAACACGGCATTGATTTATTTTTCGAAGATCACCACGGCAATGCGACAATGATCGCAAAAGAAGCAGGCATTCCGGTTATCCTTTTTAACTCCCCATATAATCAGCTCCCCATCGATTCCAATATTATCAGGGTGCAGAATTGGCTTGAAGCCGTCGCCTGGATTAATAAAAACAAACATAGCTTTCAGCATGTCAAAAGCTGAAAAAACCTCCTGTATAAGCAGGAGGTTTTTTATCGGCACGCCGGACAGGTGCCGTAAATTTCAAACTTATGGCCGCTGATTTCATACCCTTCCAAATCATCGTGCAGCTTATCCATCGGACAGGACTCAATTTCCTTCGTTTTCCCGCAGGTTAAACAGATAAAATGGTGATGATGATGGGTATAAGAGCATGTAAAACGGAACAGTTTTTCTCCGGAAAGCTCCGTCGTTTCCAAAATGCCGAGTTCTTCATATAACGAAAGATTTCTGTATATGGTATCAAAGCTCAGACCCGGATAGTCGTCATTTAATGCGGCAAGCACGTTTTTGGCGGTCAGATATTTATCAGAATCAGCAAAAAGCTGCAGCATGTCTTCTCGCTTACTCGTATATTTATACCCTTTTTCTTTCAGCAGGTTCAACGCTTCTTGTACGTTCATGAGGACCTCCCCTTTACAACACGGTATCGCTCCAAAAAGAAAATGGCAGCTGTCTGAACAGCAGGCCATTTTCTTATGATGTATCAAATTATACCTATAAAATGATGAAAAGTAAATGAAAGCCTAGTGAATCGCGGTTTTGAACTTACCGCCCCTCGTTTCATGGGTATTCATGATCGTAATAAAGGCGTTTTTATCAATTTCAAACACAATGGATTTCAATTTAGTCACTTCAAGCCTTGTCACGACCGCGTAAATGACTTCTTTGGTTTCATCCGTATATCCGCCTTTTCCCTGAAGCTTAGTGGTTCCCCGTCCAAGCCGGTGCAATATAGCATCTGAGATCTCAGCATATTGCTCTGCAACAATAATGACCGCTTTTGTTTCATCAAGCCCCTGGATGACGGCGTCAATCGTTTTCATGGCAATATAATAAGTCATGAAAGAATACATTGCCTGCTCCGGACCGAACACAAAACCGGCCCAAATGAAAATAAACACATTGATGAGCATAACGAATTCCCCGACTGAAAAGGGCAGCTTTTTCGTGAGAAGGATACCGAGGATTTCAGTACCGTCCATCGAGCCTCCGTTTCGGATGACAAGGCCTACCCCGAAACCGAGCAAAAGCCCCCCGAATACCGTCGCCAAAATAGGCTGGGTCGTAATGGCCTCCACATGGTGCAATGAGGATTCAATCAGCGCTAAACCGACGATTCCGATAACAGTAGAGATGAGAAATGTTTTTCCGATATATTTATATCCGAAAATCATAAATGGAATGTTGAGTAACACAACGAATAAGGCAAAATTGAGGAGGGGATTGGACATAAAGAGGTGGTCTAAAATTAATGAAACACCGATAATGCCTCCGTCGATAAAATTATTAGGGACCAGAAACAATTCAATACTTACGGCGGCTGAACCCGCCCCGATCAGAATCATAATGACCCTGAAGATAAAGTGTAAAAATGATTCTCTTTTATGCTGTTTATTTGGGGTCATAAAATCTCCTTTCCTATAATAACTATTTTAAACAGTAAGCAACTTTATTTTACCATTAAAAGCTGTAACATTTTAATGATCTGCTCAATACATTATGTCTAAAGAGGTGAAAGTATCGATGATTTTAATACAAAGAATTATTTTGCAGCGACTCAATCAAGTCACTGCGGACGATCTGCTGAAATATTCCAAGCAATACGGGATCAGCATTACAAGAAGTCAAGCGGCTGAGGTAGCGGCTCTGATGCACGGAAAAAACATCAATATTTTTGATGAACAGGAGCGGCTGCGCCTGCTGAAAAAAGTGGAAACGATAACTTCAAAAGAAACGGCGCGAAAAGTTGACGAACTTTTCAATCAATTCTCAGGGTAAAAAAGGAGGGACACCCGCCCCTCCTTTCTTATTGAGCTGATATTTTTTCAAGAAGCTCCTTATCAAACTGCTTTTCTTTCAGCATTTCGATTTCAAAACGGTACGGCGGCTTCTTATTTTTCTTGTCTTCGCCTACATACGGTGTTTCGAGGATTTTCGGGATATCGGCAAGCTGCTCGTGATGAACGATGTACTGCAGAGCGTCAAAACCGATCTCTCCGAACCCGATATTTTCATGGCGGTCTTTCCGGGCGCCTTTAATATTTTTACTGTCGTTAACATGAAGGACTTTTATCCGATCGATGCCGACGATTTTATCAAACTCGTTAAGAACACCGTCAAAATCATTAGCGACATCATACCCGGCGTCATGGGTGTGGCAAGTGTCAAAGCAGACGGATAGATGTTCATTATGCGTGACTCCCGCAATGATCTCGGCCAGCTCTTCAAAGCTTCTTCCGCATTCTGATCCTTTGCCCGCCATTGTCTCCAGCGCAATCTGCACGTTTTGCCCGGGAACAATCACTTCGTTTAAACCTTCAATGATTTTTTTGATGCCCGTCTCAGCCCCGGCTCCGACATGCGCCCCTGGATGAAGCACGATCTGTCTCGCGCCGATCGCTGCCGTTCTTTCAATTTCAGAACGCAGAAAATCAACGCCCAGCTCAAATGTTGCCGGATTTGTCGTATTTCCGATGTTAATGATGTACGGCGCATGCACGACAATCTCGTCGATGCCGTTTTCCTTCATATGGACGCGGCCCGCTTCAATATTCAAGTCCTCAATTTTTTTGCGGCGCGTGTTTTGGGGAGCGCCCGTATAGATCATAAATGTGTTCGCCCCGTACGAAACGGCTTCCTTGCTTGCGGCAAGGAGCATATGTTTTCCGCTCATTGAGACGTGTGAACCTATTTTCAGCAACCCGATTCCCCTACTTTCCTTTGTTAGATTTGTTTCTTCTCTGCTTTCTTTTTATCTTTTCCATTTCGTAGCCCATTTTCTTTTTATAGCCCGGCTTCACTTTTTTCGGTTTTTTCACGAGGCTCTTCGCCATTTGGTCGGCCTCATTCTCCGATTTTTTGCGTTTTTTGCGGCGGTGGCGGTCATCGCCTTTCTTCCATTCGCCGTTTACAAGCTCCGCATAGTCAAATACAATGCCCATCTTTTCGAGTCTTACGAGCGCATCTTCGTCAGAAAGCTCATAAATGGTCAGTGCTTGGCCTGATGAACCTGCGCGTGCAGTTCTTCCGACACGGTGAACATAAAAATCCAGATCATCCGGAAGCTCATAGTTGATGACGTGGCTTACGCCTTTAATGTCAATTCCTCTTGCCGCAAGGTCTGTCGCAATGACATAAGTGAATTCCAGATCATTAATCTGCTTCATTACCTTCTTACGCTCACGCGGCGTTAATCCCCCGTGCAGAAGACCGACCCTCATTCCTTTTTCAGTCAGGTATTTCGCAATATGGTCAGCCGTGTTTTTCGTATTTGCAAACACAATGCCCAGATAAGGGTTCAGATGAGACATCATATCAAAAAGCAGTTTGTCTTTATCACGCTGTTTAGAAGGAATCAACACATGTTCAATCTTTTCGGCTGTGATTCTTTTCGGCTCAACATGCGCGTACTTCGGATTTTCCATATACTTTTTCAAAAACGGCTTCAGCTTTTCCGGAATCGTAGCTGAGAACACAAGCATCTGAAGTTCTTCCGGCATACGCGATCCGATGTAATCAACGTCTTCTAAAAAGCCCATGTCAAGCATCAGATCAGCTTCGTCAATGACGAGAGACTGCGCTTTATAGACGTTCAATGCCTGCGCCTTAATCAGATCCGCGATCCGGCCCGGCGTTCCGACGACGAGATGAGGCTGTGTTTTCAGCTTATCAATTGATTTTTGCTTGTCCGTCCCGCCGATGAAGCATTTTGTCCGGATCGGCTCATCTTCCGCACCCTGTGTGATTTTGAGCGCTTCCTGATGAATCTGATTGGCAAGCTCTCTCGTCGGCGCCGTGATAACAGCCTGTACCGTATCAGAACCCGGATCAATCCGATTCAAAATTGGCAATAAATAGGCGTGGGTTTTCCCCGTCCCCGTCTGGGACTGCCCGATCACGCTTTCGTTTTTCAGTACGGCAGGTATCAGACGCTTTTGAATATCTGTCGGTTCATAAAAACCAAGGCGGTGAACTGCATCTATAATAAACGGTTTTAAGTTGTATCCATCAAATTTAGTTTCTTTCATTTTTCCCAGCTCCTTAAAGCGGCACATTCTGTGTCCATCATCACATTATAACCGATTTCACTTAAAAACACCATGTCTTGGGGGAATCCTGTTTTCGAGACAGAAAAGCAAATGCCCCCTCCGATGCATATTGTAATAGCAGAGAGACAGAAAGGAGGTACAAGTATGTTTCCACAGCAGCCGATGAGAAATATGGCGCAGCAGGGCCGGCCGTTTATGAATCCGCGTATGATGATGGGAGGAAGACCGTCATTGCCGGGCCGGCAGCTGATGCAGCAGGGCCGGCAGCTTTTCCCTCAGCAGCAGATTGCCGGAGCGGGCCTGAGAAACGCAGGCACGGGCGGCGGAGGGGGCTTAAAAGGGATGCTTTCCCGTTTTTTACCCGGTTCAGGAGGAGGAAGCGCTGCCGCGTCGGCACCGGCGGCGGCCAGCGGAGGAGCAGGTGCAGGACTGCAGGGAATACAGAACCTGGCAAGTCCGGCATCCCTGTCGAGCATGCTCGGCAACGTTCAGAAGGTGCTCGGCGTGGCGCAGCAGGTTACGCCGATGATCCAGCAGTACGGTCCTTTAGTACGGAGTCTGCCCGCAATGATGAAGCTTTACAGCCAATTAAGCAGCAGTGATGACGAGAATGAATCTGACGAGACGAAAGAAACAGACGAACAGGACAAAAAGGATGAAGCTGAAAAAACAGATGAAACAGAAGATGAAAACAAATCAGACGCCTCATCCAAAACATCAAAGAAGACGTCTGAAAAAGCATCCGCTTCAAAAGAAAAAGACGCCGCACAGGCGGACTCAGCGGAACAGCCGCGTCCAAAAAGAACATCGGGCAGATCAAAGCCGAAATTATATATTTAACATTCTTTGATATCTCACGAAAGATTAGCTATAATGAGATCAGAAGAATGCAAGATTTGAGCCGTTTAACTACGGCTTTTTATATTGCCTCTACACTCACTTTTGATAGGAGGACATCTACATTGGACGTTATCAAAATATCGCCGCGCGGCTACTGTTACGGCGTTGTTGATGCCATGGTCATAGCCAAAAACGCGTCACTCGATAAAACACTGCCAAGACCTATATATATACTGGGAATGATTGTTCATAATAAGCATGTCACAGATGCGTTTGAGGAAGACGGCATTTACACGCTTGACGGCACAAACCGTCTGGAGATTTTAAAGCAGGTGGAAAAAGGAACCGTTATTTTCACGGCTCACGGGGTATCTCCGGAAGTAAGAAAAGCCGCTGAGGAAAAAGGGCTTGTTACGATTGACGCCACATGCCCGGACGTCACGAAAACACATGACTTAATCCGAAAAGTAAAAGCTGAAGGTTATCACGTCATATACATCGGTAAAAAAGGCCACCCCGAGCCTGAAGGAGCCGTCGGCGTCGCTCCTGAAATCGTTCATCTCGTTGAAACAGAGGAAGACGTGAGAAATCTCGATATTCAGGCTGAGAAATTAATCGTTACAAACCAAACGACAATGTCCCAGTGGGACGTCCACGATATTATGGAATCAGTCAAAGAAAAGTACCCGTACGTGGAATACCATCAGGAAATCTGCCTGGCCACACAGGTTCGTCAAGAAGCTGTATCAGAGCAGGCAAAAAAAGCGGACTTAACCATTGTTGTCGGTGACCCGAAAAGCAATAACTCCAACAGACTGGCGCAAGTGTCAGAAGAAATCGCCGGAACAAAAGCCTACCGAATCGGAGACATCAGTGAACTGAAGCTCGAATGGCTGAAAGACGTCAATACCGTCGCCGTTACCGCAGGCGCATCAACACCGACACCGATTACAAAGGAAGTCATCCGCTTTTTAGAGCAGTTTGACCACAACGATGAATCGACATGGCAGCTTGAACACAGTGTGCCGCTTAAAAAAATCCTTCCGAAAGTAAAAATAAAAAACTGAGGCCCGGGGCCTCAGTTTTTTTATAAGAAAGTAAATGGGTTTGTATCTGTTTCAGAAGCGAAAATGCGCACATCATAGTTTTTCTCCCCGGCCATTGCCGTAAGCTTCTCAGCCGTGCCTTTTCTCATGATCTTTTCAGCATAATGCCCCGGGTCCACGACGTTTAACCCCATCATCATCGCATCATGCGCTACATGGAAATAAAGATCGCCCGTCACGTAAACATCTGCACCTTTCCGCTTTGCCTGATAAATATATTTATTTCCGTCACCGCCAAGAACCGCGACTTTTTTCACCTTGCTGTTTCGCTCTCCGACCATCCGGACTCCGTTAACGTCAAACTTTTCTTTCACAAACAGCGCAAACTCTTCAAGCGTCATGTCTTGCTGAAGTTTTCCGATGCGGCCGAGCCCTTTTTCAAGCGGAGACTGCTCCACTGGATAAATATCATATGCCACCTCTTCATACGGATGGCTTTTTTTCAGCGCTTTTACGACGGTTTTCTCCATACTTGCCGGAAAAACGGTCTCAAGTCTCACTTCATGGACGAGTTCCAGCTCTCCCGTCTGTCCGATAAACGGTTCTGCCCCGTCCAGCGGCTTAAAGCTGCCGATTCCCTCAGAGGAGAACGCGCAATGGCTGTAATTACCGATATGTCCCGCTCCGGCGTTGCCAAGTGCGGTTCTTACAGCTTCTTCATAGTCTTTCGGAACATAGACGGCAAGCTTTTTCATCGGGTCCGAATATGTCGGGACGAGCACTTCTGTGTCTGTCAGGCCGAGAGCTTCGGCAAGCAGATCATTCACACCGCCGTCCGCCACATCAAGATTCGTATGAGCCGCATATACGGCAATATCATGCTTTATACATTTCTCAATCAGTCTTCCGCCAGGCTGATCAGTGGTGATCTGTTTAAGCGGCCGAAAAATCGGCGGATGGTGGGCGATAATTAAGTCAACTTTTTTCTCAATGGCTTCATCTACCGTTTGTTCCAGAACATCCAGTGTCACCATGACATTTTTCACCGGCTTATTCAATGTACCGATCTGCAGGCCGATTTTATCTCCTTCCACCGCAAAAGCCTTCGGTGAAAATTGTTCAAACAGCTGGATGATTTCCTGTCCGTTCACATGTTTAGGCATGTCCGATTACCTCCTTCAGCAGAGAAATCCGCTCTTTCAATTCAGCTAATTTTTCATGACTTTCATGCTTTGCGCTGCGGCTGATCTGTTCATAAATTTGTTCAGTATGCTTAAGTTCCTGGCTCCATTTCCGAAGAAACACTTCATTCCTCTCTTTTAATAAAAACGGACCCGCAAGCATTCCGGCAGCCATCGGCACGTCCCGATACGGCGCATCACGGTCGCCAGTTTCCGCAACGAGGATTTCATAACACTTTCCGTCTTCTTCGAGAATCACTTCATCAATCAGTTCATAGCCTTCCTGATACAGCCACTCTCTTATATGAACGGCATGAATATTCGGCTGCAGAATCAGCCGTTCACGCCCCGTCAATTTCGTTTTTCCGGACTCCAAAATATGAGCGATCAGCGCTCCGCCCATGCCAGCGATTGTAATGGCGCCGGCTTCTCCTTTTTCAAGGACGCTCAGCCCGTCACCTTTCCTTACGGAGATAAGAGTGCTTAAGTCAAGTTTTTCCACCTGCTGTTTGGCGGATAGAAACGGTCCGTCTGTAATTTCACCGGCGATTGCCCGGCTTGCCAAATGATTCAAAACGGCATAGCAAGGAAGATACGCGTGGTCCGACCCGATATCAGCAACCAGGGCACCCGGAGGGATATATTCCGCCACAGACTGCAATCTTTTAGATAACTTCATTTCATTCACAATATCACAACTTTTCTCAGGTTCTTTTTCCTTTACTATCATATAAAAAAACCGCCCGGAATCCAAGCGGCGGATAGAGTTTTTCATATGTCTTTTATATAGGGACCGGTAAAGCTTTATTTAATGTCAGAAACCCATTTTGCCATGTCATCCAGCTTTTCGGCCGGCACAAGGCCTGCGGGCATCCCGTTGCCGCCTTTTTCAATTTTTGTTTTAATCTCAGCGACATCTTTTCTTTTGCCGACACCTTTTAAGTTCGGCCCTGATACACCTTCATAGTTTTCCCCGTGACAGGTGATGCAGTTCGCTTTATAAATCTCTTCAGGTGAAGCGTTTGCAGTTTCCTTCTCGGCATTTTTACTTTCACCGCCGCTTGCGATCTGATGCGCATCTCCATTGCCTTTTACAGCTAAAAAGAAAGTCAGCCCTATTCCCAGCACTGCAATGAGCAAAAAAGGAATCAGCGGATTCCACTTCATATCTCCATCCCCCTTTTTCATTCTCCCCCTATGTAAACACTTCTAATTCTAACTTATTTTTACAAAAAGTAAATGGTCTTGTTCAGCAATTTCTTTGATTTCACAATTTATACAAAAAGCAAAAATAACTGTTTTGTTTATCACAAAATTATCTTTATTCTATTGTATAATGAATTGTATACGCTTACAATAAAGAATATAAATAAACTTATCTCATTTTCCCCCTTTCAGGACATGCCGCATTTTTTCCAAACTCATTTGCAAAACATATGCTTATCCAGTAAAATAAAGGTATATTATCCATATATCTTATACATAAAAAAGAACGGATCAAAAAGACCCGTTCCATTCTATTCGAGAAAATCCTTCAGACGTTTGCTTCTGCTCGGATGTCTCAATTTGCGAAGCGCTTTTGCTTCAATTTGGCGAATACGCTCTCTCGTTACTCCAAACACTTTGCCTACTTCTTCCAAAGTTCTTGTGCGTCCGTCATCCAGACCGAAACGGAGACGCAGCACGTTTTCTTCACGATCTGTCAACGTATCCAGCACATCTTCCAGCTGTTCTTTTAAAAGCTCATATGCCGCATGATCCGACGGAGATGTCGCTTCCTGGTCTTCGATGAAATCACCGAGATGTGAGTCGTCTTCTTCACCGATCGGCGTTTCTAAAGAAACAGGCTCTTGAGCAATTTTTAATATTTCACGGACTTTTTCAGGTGTAAGATCCATGTCTTCAGCAATCTCTTCCGGTGTCGGCTCTCTGCCAAGATCCTGAAGAAGCTGACGCTGCACCCGGATTAATTTGTTGATGGTTTCCACCATGTGAACCGGGATACGGATTGTTCTCGCCTGGTCAGCGATGGCGCGTGTAATCGCCTGTCTGATCCACCAAGTCGCATACGTACTGAATTTATATCCTTTACGGTAGTCAAACTTCTCGACGGCTTTCATGAGACCCATGTTTCCTTCTTGGATCAAGTCTAAGAAAAGCATGCCGCGGCCGACATACCGTTTAGCAATGCTGACAACTAAACGAAGGTTTGCTTCAGCCAGTCTGCGTTTAGATTCCTCGTCACCCTCTTCAATTTTTTGAGCGTAGGTGATTTCTTCTTTAGCAGAAAGAAGATTTACCCGTCCGATTTCCTTAAGGTACATGCGGACTGGATCATTGATCTTTACGCCAGGCGGTACGCTGAGGTCATTAAGGTCAAATTCTTCTTCGGCTTTGGCAAGCTGTTGAATATTAGGATCTTCCGTTTCTTCATTTTCACTAATTAATTCAACACCTTGTTCTCCTAAAAATTCATAATACTCATCCATTTGGTCTGATTCAATTTCAAAGCTGGACATGCGTTCAGCAATTTCTTCATATGTTAAAACGCCACGTTTTTTTCCAGTTTCAGTAAGCTGTTCTTTTACCTGGTCTAATGTAAGTTCTGTTTCTGTTTCGTGGGTTTGTTTATCAGCCATTATGGATCCCTCCTTCCAAAGCTTGCAACGAATTCTAAAAGCGGTATGTTTCTTATCCGACCCGGAAGCCTTCTCTCTTTTTCAGCATGCAGGGCTGCGGATAATAAATGACAATTCATGATGAGGTTAAGCGATCTATTTGCTCCTCCGCAAGGAATCATTGCCAATCAGAACGCAAGCCTCTTTTTGGTGTTACTTTAATGATCGGTTCAATGCAACAATTTCTTGAGCCAGAGACGCAGCTTTCACGAAGTCTTTCTGCCTCTCCGCATCCGCTCTTTCTGCTTCTTTTTCCTTTATCATTGACCATTTTCGGTGATCCAACACTTTTTTTACGTAATCGGATAACTCGGCCTCTGAGAGCTCCTCGTTTACTTGGAGCATCCCTATATCTGAAAGCAGCTGGCTGATTTCCTCATCCTGCATTCTCGCCATAAGATGCTGCGGCGTCATGTCAGCGCCCTCTTCATAAACAGCGTACAGGTATGCTGCCAGCGCACGATGTCCGTCAATGTTAAATTCAAAGCCGACACGCTCAATCACTTTCTTTATGACGTTTCGGTCTCTCAGCATATGAGCGAGCAGAAGTCTTTCCGCGTTCTCATAGGCGGGACGGAGACGGCGCCGTTTCGCTTTTGTCGTCACCCGGGCCCGTCTTGTCTGCGGTTCGGCGTTTTTGTCGCCGGGGGCGTTTTGTCTGGCGTAGATGGAAAGCTGTTCCGTCAAAGATTCTACCGAAAGAGAAAACTCTGAGGCGAGCTGCTTCACATACATTTCCTGCTCAAGCGACCCGGAAAGAGCGCTGATTTCTTTCAGCACTTCTTTCATGTAAGCGAGCCGGTCTCCTTCGTCAGATAAGTTTTTCCCTTTGCGGAAATACTGCATTTTAAAAGCCATGACCGTAACGCTTGCATCAATGATATCGGTCCGAAATTTTTCTCCGCCCCGGGTTCTGATATAATCATCAGGATCAAGTCCGTCAGGCAGCATGCTTACTCTTACCTTACAATCGGCTTTCTGGAGCAGGCCGGCCGCTTTCAGCGTAGCTTCGTACCCGGCTTTATCCGAATCGTAGCAGAGAATGACCTCCTGAACATTTCTTCTGAGGATTTTCACATGTTCTTCGGTGAGCGACGTCCCCATTGTGGCGATACTTTCTTTTACGCCTGAGCTGACGGCGGATATGACGTCAGCGAAGCCTTCAAACAGAACGGCTCTCTCCTCTTTCCTGATCGGCAGGCGCGCCTTATGAAAGTTATACAGCAGCTTAGATTTATGAAACAGCGGCGTTTCCGGGCTGTTCATATATTTCGGCTGCTGGCTTCCGAGCGCCCTTCCTGAAAAAGCCGCCACGGCTCCGTGGTGATCATGAATGGGAAACATAATTCTGTTTCTGAAACGGTCAAAATACCCGCTGCCGTCTTCCCTTCTGATCAGCAGACCCGCTTTTTCCATCAGTTCTTCCTCAAAACCGCGCTTTTTCAAGAATTTCGTCATGAAATCCCAGGAATCCAGCGCGTAGCCGATTTCAAACTCATCTATGAGCTCTTTCGTAAAACCCCTTGATAAAAGGTAATCTAACGCTTCCTGGCCTTCCTTTGTATTTATTAGCAAATGATGGTAAAATTTCTTCAGAAGCTCGTGGGCTTCCGCCATCTTCTGCTCTCCGGAAGATTCCGGCCTGGATGCAGAGTGAATCGTTATATCATCAGGGAAATCAATCTGATATTTATCCGCAAGGTGAGAAACAGCTTCCGTAAATGAATAACCTTCCATCTGCCGTAAGAAAGAGAAAACGTTCCCGCCCGCACCGCATCCGAAGCAATGAAAGATCTGCTTATCGCTGGAGACGGAAAACGAGGGCGTGTTTTCCCCGTGAAACGGACAGAGCCCAAAGTAGTTGCGGCCTTGCTTTTTCAATTGGACATAATCACCTATGACTTCAACAATGTCTGCTGACTGCTGCACCTGATTAACTACTTCATCTGGTATGCGGTTTCCCATCTTATAACACTCCGTCGTACATTATTCGATGTTTTGATTTGAAATCCCTTCATCATTCGACAGGATTTTTTTAAGCAGGGTAACAAATCGATTCCGATCTTCTTTATTTAATTTTTTAGGTCCTTTGGAATGAATGCCGCTTCTTCTCATTTTGCCTGACATATGACGGCTCATCAGAGCGAAGTCAATCGTGTCTTCAGTATAAGAACGGCCCCTTTCCGATAAGACGGCAATATTTCTGTTCAGCAAAAGAGAGGCTAAACCGATATCCTGCGTGACTACGACGTCTCCCGATCTCACATGGTTTGCGATATATAAGTCTGCCGCTTCTTTATGAGGATCAACGTATACCCAGTTCTCGTCTTTGCTTCTGGAAAGCTGGTAGTGTTCAAATGATGCGACGAAAATAACCCGAACGCTGTATTGCGATGCAATGAGCATTATTTCCTCTTTTACGGGGCATGCGTCTGCATCGACAAAAATCGTCTTTTCTTTTTCATTTAGAAGACTAATTCTCCATCCCTCCATCAATCTCCTGCATAAAAACAAGCGAAATCGCATATGCTCCATGACTGCGGATCTATTTTGAGCTTTGTCGAAAAATTTCCGGGAGTTATTCTTGACATCTTACCCATAATAGTTTATTCGTATCACACGAAGCTTAAACCTAAAAATAAACATTTTATCACAATTTTTTATTATAATACAAACTTCGCGAAGATGCCATCCTTTTTGTTTATTCCCTATTTGCATACCCAAAAACCCAGGATAAAGCGTCCTGAGTTATCGGCCCTTTGTTTTGAGGTGATGAATGATGTTCGCTGTTTCCTCGACCGCTTTATTCGAAACGTCAACGACTTGGCAGCCGATCCGGTCCACGATTTTCTCAAAATACTCCAGCTCTTCTTTAATTCTGTTGATATTGGCGTAAATGGCTTTGTCATTTAAGCCGAGAGATTTTAACCGTTCTTTTCGTATATGGTTCAGTTTATCAGGGCTGATTTTTAAGCCGATGCATTTTTTCGGATCAACGCTGAACAGTTCTTCCGGCGGATCGACCTCAGGAACGATCGGCACATTGGCCACTTTCAGACGCTTATGGGCAAGATATTGTGATAATGGGGTTTTAGACGTTCTGGATACTCCGAGCAGGATGATATCGGCTTTTAAAATGCCTCTTGGATCTCTGCCATCGTCATATTTGACGGCAAACTCGATCGCCTCGACCTTTTTGAAATAATCTTCATCAAGCTGGCGGACGCGGCCCGGTTCATATTTAGCGGTCAGACCGTAAGCCGATTCCATTTTATCGATGAGCGGACCGATAATATCGTAATACAGCACATTCGCTTTTTCCGCTTGTTCAACCAGGTATTTGCGCATTTCAGGAACAACGAGCGTAAAACAAATAATGCCGCCGTCCGCTTTGGCGAGAGACACGACTTCATTAATGGTGCCGATATCTTCCACATAAGGTATTCTTCTGATATGCGTATCATCTGCTGAGCCGTTAAACTGGCTGAGCGAGGCTTTTACAACGAGTTCGGCGGTTTCTCCGACTGAGTCTGATACTACATAAATGATGCGATTGTCCATGTTATCCCCCCGTTAGTTTTCAAGCTTATATGATTTCATTTTCTGATAAACTGACAAGTATCCTAGTCATATTCGTTTTGGTAAACCGGCCGATGACCTCAAAGCCTTTATCCGTATCTTTAATAACGGGCAGGGCATCGATCTGTTTTTCAATTAAATACTTGGCGATGTCCATCACATAATCGTCACGCCGGCAGACGGCGATATTCGGCATTCTTGTCATGATAATATGAACCGGTATTGAGACAAGTTCCTGCTGGCCGATGCTCGCCCGCAGCAAATCTTTGCGTGACAGCACACCGACTAAGACAGCATCACGATCTACGACAAATAACGTGCCGACATCTTCTAAAAACATTGTGCAGATGGCATCGTATACCGAGACATTCTCATTGATGACAACAGGGATCGATTGAAAATCTTTCACTTGCAGCTTTTTCAGTTTATCCGCAAGCAGCTGATTTCCCGTTTTCCCCGTATAAAAATAACCGACCCGCGGACGGGCCTCTAAGAAGCCTGACATGGTGAGTATGGCCAAGTCCGGCCGCAGCGTGGCCCTCGTTAAATTGAGCTGTTCTGCGATATGCTCTCCGGTAATCGGGCCGTTTTCCTTTACAATCTGTAAAATTTGTTCTTGCCGTTTATTTAATTCGATCGTACTCACCACCTTTATGGAAGGGTTTCTTTATCTATGTTTTCATTCTGTGATGTTTATGTAAAAGGGGAAAAGACGATTGCCGATCACACAGCAACCGTCTTTTTCTTTATTTTACAATAAGATGATTCATATTAGCAAAAGACTTGATCACATCTGCAAGAGCGGTCATTTGCGCTAAACGGTTGGTTTTTAATGCTTCATCGTCCGCATTTACCATCGTGTGATTAAAGTAGTCTTCAATCGGCTCCTTTAATCCGCTGAGCACGGCAAGCGCCTGTTCATAGTTTTTGGAGGCAAAGCTTTCCGCGACACTGTCTTTTGTTTTTTGATAAGCGTCAAACAGCTTTTTCTCCTGTTCATTTTCAAACAGATCCGGATTGATATCGCGGCTCTCGCCTTTTTTGCTGATGGAGATGACCCGGCCGAGTGATTCAGCCGTTTCTTTAAATCCGGGTGTGCCGAGGTGCTTCTCAAGCACTCTTGCTTTATGAACGGCTGCATACGGCTCAAGCTCTGTGCTGTCCAGAACGGCTTCGATAACGTCATGACGGATGTCTTCAGCGTTTAAGACGTATTTCAGACGCTGTGTAAAGAAATCGAGGAGCTCATTTTCTTTTTCCGTTTCTGTCAATGACAGCAGCTCTTTAAAAGAAATGCCCCAGTTGCGGTCGATCAGAATGGAAACGATGCCGCTTGCCTGACGACGCAATCCGTACGGGTCCTGAGAACCTGTCGGAATCACGTCAATGCTGAAGAAGGAAGCAATCGTGTCCAGTTTATCAGCTAACGCTACAACCGCGCCGGTGAAGGTTGAAGGCACTTCTCCCCCGGCCGCTCTCGGCATATAGTGCTCATTGACAGCGGCAGCGACGGCTTCATCTTCACCGAGCATGCGCGCATATTTTTCTCCCATCACGCCCTGAAGCTCAGGGAACTCATAGATCATATGTGTAACCAGGTCAAATTTAGAAATCTCTGCGGCGCGCTTCACAAGGTTTTGCGTCTGTTCATCCGCTTTCAGGCGGACGGCAAGTTTGCCCGCAATGGCGGCCACTCTTCTTACTTTATCTCCAAGGGAGCCGAGCTCTTCATGGAAAACGATATTTTCCAGTTTCTTCACGTTTTCATCAATGTTGAGCTTTTGGTCTTCTTTGTAGAAGAACGCAGCATCTGAAAGCCTTGCTCTCAGCACTTTCTCGTTTCCGCGGGCAACATTTTCAATTGCATGGCTGTTCCCGTTTCTTACCGTAATAAAATGAGGAAGCAGATTCCCGTTTTCATCTTTTACCGGGAAGTAGCGCTGATGCTCTTTCATTGTTGTTACAAGCACTTCTTCAGGAATAGAAAGAAACTCGGATTCAAAAGATCCGTAAAGCGCCGTCGGGTATTCCACCAGATGGTTGACTTCGTTCAGCAGGTCCTCATCGATCGGAATGTTCCATTTCTTCTCGGCTGCAAGCGCGTCCAGCTGGCTTTGGATCATTTGTTTGCGTTCTTTCGGGTCAGCAATGACGCTTTGTTCTTTCAGCAGCTTTTCATATGATGACGGCGCATCAACAGATACTTCTTGGCCGAGAAAGCGGTGTCCCTGTGTGTTCCGGCCCGTCTCGACATTTGTGATTTCAAACGAAATGACGTCTTTTCCAAAGAGAGCGATAATCCATTTGATCGGACGGATATAGCGCAGATCCTGCGTGCCCCAGCGCATGTTTTTCGGAAAATGCATTCCGGCAATCAAATTTTCCAGCTGCGGTAAAAGTGTCTTCGTCTCTTGTCCCGCCTGGAATTTTTGAACGAAGACATATTCCGTGCCGTTTACATCTTTTATATACAGATCATCCACTCCGGCGCCTTGGCCTTTTGAAAATCCGATAGCGGCTTTTGTCCAGTTTCCGTCAGCATCCAGAGCAATTTTTTTCGCAGGGCCTTTTGCTTCTTCCTGAATATCAGCCTGTTTTTCTGCTACGTCTTTTATATATACTGCCAGACGTCTCGGCGTATTAAAAAGTTTCACTTCGCCATGGGCGATATTTTTTTCAGCCAGCCAGCCGGTCAGCTTTTCACCGAGCTGCACCATGCTGTCATGTAAAAACCGCGCCGGCATTTCCTCGAGTCCGATCTCTAAAAGCAAGTCTTGTTTACTCATGGGAAGAGCCCTCCTCTTTAAGCATTGGGAACCCTAATTTTTCCCGTTCTTCATAATACGTTTTTGCCACTTTTCTCGCTAAGTTGCGGACACGGCCGATATAACCCGTCCGCTCCGTC
Organism: Bacillus sp. FSL K6-2865; assembly: GCF_040311405.1. Classification (NCBI taxonomy): domain Bacteria; kingdom Bacillati; phylum Bacillota; class Bacilli; order Caryophanales; family Bacillaceae; genus Bacillus; species Bacillus sp. FSL K6-2865. Next base: position 2,663,713 of record NZ_CP152036.1, read on the forward strand.
ACCGAGATCGCGCCTTTTGCATCGAGCAGATTAAATGTGTGAGAGCATTTCAGCACATAATCATAGGCCGGATGCACGAGCCCGTTATCCATTTGTCTGATCGCTTCTTTTTCATAGGTGCTGAACAAATGGAAAAGCATATCCACGTCAGATGTTTCAAAAGTATAAACGGAATGCTCATATTCAGCCATCATAAATAAATCTTTCACAGTAAATCCTGACGTCCATTCAAGATCAAAGACGTTTTCTTTATCCTGAATATATGACGCGAGACGTTCAATGCCATACGTGATCTCAACGGATACCGGTTTACATTCAATTCCGCCCACCTGCTGGAAGTATGTAAACTGAGTAATTTCCATCCCGTCAAGCCATACTTCCCAGCCGAGACCTGCACAGCCTAAAGACGGGTTTTCCCAGTTGTCTTCTACGAAACGGATATCATGTTCAAGCGGGTCAATGCCGAGCGCACGCAATGAATCAAGGTAAAGCTCTTGAATGTTATCAGGCGACGGCTTGATAATGACTTGGAATTGGTGATGCTGATAGAGCCTGTTCGGGTTTTCACCGTACCGTCCGTCCGCAGGCCGTCTGGACGGCTCAACGTAAGCCACTCTCCACGGTTCCGGCCCGATGCTTCGTAAAAATGTATACGGGCTCATTGTGCCTGCGCCTTTCTCCACATCGTACGACTGCATGAGCACACAGCCTTCATTCGACCAGTGCTTCTGCAAGGTTAAAATCATATCTTGAATGTTCATTTCAAGCACCTCCACTTTCTCCATTCTTTTACAAGTGCGGCGGCAACCAAAAAACTCCCGTCTCTATGCTTGCCGGCCGCAAACATAGGGACGAGAGTTCTCCCGCGGTTCCACCCTAGTTGCTGAGGATGTGAATCACTCAGCCTCTTTTTAAAGGGTTGCTCGAGAATGCCTTTCGTTGCGCGCTCATCCTTAGCTTACACTGCCCTAAGGTCGCTTGTATGAGTTGGACGCAAGTACTTCTTTCTGTCACTGCAACATATTTTATAATAAATGATCATATAAAAAGATGGGCAGAATGTCAACTTTTGTTTTCATCCAAAAGGTTCTTCATGCTTTCCATCTGATCTAAAAACCGTTTTGACTTTAAATAAAGTCCTGAATATTCTTCGTAATACAGATCAATGACCCGTTTAATTTCATTTTTGGTTTCCTGTTTTAACGAGACGCTGCCGAGCCTTCCGATATCAAAGTAATAAAAAAGCCTTAGCAGCCTTGCCGTTTGCGGCGAAATCGGAACTCTGTACGGATCCTTTTCAAAGCAGCGGTGGCAGATAAACCCGTTATCTCTTATCGAAAAATGAAACGTCCCTTCCCCGCTTTTGCAGTGGACACAATGATTCAGCTCCGGATACAGCCCCATGACGCCGAGCATTTTCATCTGCACGATGAAGGTGATCACGTCCGGGTCAGTCCCGTCATTCAGCCTCTTAAAGGATTCGAGAATCAATTCGAATAAATAGGGGTTCGGTTTCTTCTCTTCCGTTCCTTTGTCAGTGAGTTCAGCGATAAAAGCGGCATACGCCGTCAAAAATAAATCTTCTCTGATCGTTCTCATGCTGAGAATCATTTCACCCTGCTGGAGCGTGCCGAGTCCTGATGTTCTTTGCATTAAAAATGACCCGTACAAAAACGGCTGGCTGACTGCTGACAGCCGGCTGGCTGACTTCCTGGCGCCCCTTGCCATGACGCCGATTTTGCCGTGTTCCCTCGTCAGCAATGTCACGATTTTATTCGTCTCCCCGTAGTCATTCGTACGGAGCACGATTCCTTCACATTTAGTCAGCATTTCCGCACCTTCCAACAATGGGAGGGGCCAAGAGGTTTACAAAATTGGAAAATCAATTCGGGCTAGCTCATCTTCCGGTTCTTCGGGTCTTTCCAGGTTCTCTTTTTCCAGTTCTTTAAAAAGAAGGTACGTATCAACACTTCCTGTTTGAGAAAATACGTTCCAGGTAAAATTCAACACAAAAAACCCACCTTTCATCATTAAACTAGCTTGCCAATCCAAATTCTTACCCTTATCTTGACCTGATGTCCTCCTTTTCATGTTAAACAAATTTTGCTAATGAATCCCTGCTTCTGTGAGGTAATCTCACACCTCAGGCATGCGCCTTAGATGAATTAATATTCATCCTCTTTGAAGCCGAAATCACGCAGCTGAGACATTTTATTCCGCCAGTCCTTCTGCACCTTCACCCATAATTCCAGGTAAACGCGTGAGCCCAAAAGAGCTTCAATATCAGCCCGCGCTCTTTTGCCGACTTCTTTCAGAAGCGCTCCTTTTTTACCGATGACGATGCCTTTTTGAGAATCCCGCTCGACCACAATGGTGGCGGCGACATGGACGGAGCCGTTTTCCTGCCCTTTAATGGACTCGATAGCGACAGCGATGCTGTGCGGCACTTCTTCCCTTGTCAGATGGAGCACCTTTTCTCTGATCAGTTCAGAAATAATGAACCGCTCGGGATGGTCAGTCACCTGATCGCTCGGATAGAACTGAGGCCCTTCCGGTAAATACGCTTCAATCTGCGCGAGAAGGGTTTCGACGTTGTTCCCTTCCAAAGCTGAGATCGGCACGATTTCCTTAAACGGATAGCGCGTACGGTACTCATCAATTAAAAGAAGCAGCTGGTCAGGGTGGATCTTATCAATTTTGTTTACGATCAGAAAGACCGGTGTAGACGTCTGTCCGAGCTTTTCAATGATAAACTCGTCGCCTTTTCCGTACCCTTCTTCGGCGTTAATCATAAATAACACCAAGTCAACTTCTTTCAGTGTATTCTGCGCCACTTTCATCATAAAGTCGCCAAGCTTGTGCTTTGGTTTGTGAATGCCCGGTGTATCAATAAAAATGGTCTGCGACGTGCCGGTTGTCAGCACCCCTTGGACTTTATTTCTTGTCGTCTGGGGTTTGTCGCTCATGATGGCGATCTTTTGACCGATGACCCTGTTTAAAAAGGTAGACTTTCCTACATTCGGCCTTCCGATGATAGATACAAATCCTGATTTAAAGCTTTCGTTCGTCATGTAAATCCTCCGATGAAAATGCGCCCGGCAATAATTCTTCCGCAGTCATTTCTTTTATTTGTCCTTGTAAGTTGGTCAGAATAACAAGCATATCCTTTGAGCACAGCTCGGAAATTACTTGTCTGCAGGCTCCGCACGGCGAAACCGGTCCCGGAGTATCCGCAGCCACGGCGAGCATCGCAAATTCCGTATCCCCCTCGGAAACAGCTTTGAATATCGCCGTGCGTTCAGCACAGTTGCACATGCTGTATGCCGCATTTTCGATGTTGCAGCCTCTGTACACTTTTCCGTCTTTGGTAAGAAGAGCGGCTCCCACTCTGAAATTTGAATACGGCACATACGCTGTGTCCCGCGCTTTTAATGCTTCTGCAATCAATTCTTGTCTGTTCATGTGTACTTAATTCCTCTCTTACCTTTATCCTGTATGATACCGCTGTCACTTTTATTTTACATAATTATGATTGGTTTTTCACGCCCATTTTTGGCAATGTAAAATAATTGTAAGAATCTTCTGCTAACATATCTTCGGCAAGAAGATGAGTAAACCAATGATACACGATATCACGGCAAAGACGCAAACGGCTCCGGCGGCCGCGTCCTTTGCCGCTTTTGCGAGCGGGTGATACTGATCGGTAACTAAATCCACAACATGCTCTATCGCCGTATTTAAAAGCTCCAAAGCAAGCATTCCTCCGATCAGCATCAAAACAACGGCCCATTCGGCTGTGCTCAGCCCGGTGAGAAAACCGCAAACGATAACGGCGCAGGCCGCGGTAATATGAAATTGAAAATTCCGCTCTGACCGCGCCGTTTTCCAGATTCCCCTCCATGCATGGACAAAGCTCTTCAGGAACCTGCTCCACTCGTTTTTATGATCTCGTGAGTCCATACTCATCCAGCAAATCCTTTTGCTTTGAAAACATTTCTTCCTCTTCTTCTTTTGTCATGTGATCATAGCCAAGCAAATGCAAAAAGCCGTGCACGGCCAGAAAACCGAGCTCTCTCATAAACGAATGGCCGTACTCTTCCGCCTGCTCTTTCGTTCTGTCAGCGCTGATGATAATATCTCCTAAAACAGGCGGCATGTCGGCGCCTACGATTTCAACCTCGTCTTCGCCTTCTTCTTCAAGCGCAAACGAAATGACGTCAGTCGGAGTGTCTTTTCCCCGGTAGTCTCTGTTGATTTCTCTGATTTCCTCATTTGTCACAATCGTGACCGATACTTCAGCCTGGTCCTGAACGCCTTCTTTTTCCGCCGCGAATTGGAGCAGCTTCTCCACTTCTTGGAGCGCATCAGCTGAGACGCTGTTCGTTTCATCAACAATATCTATGAGTAAACTCATTTATTTCACCTTCTTCGTAGCCTCCGGATATTCAATCCGGGAGTGGAAAATTCCTTTTAAAGTCGCACATAGTGTTTTTGCGATCGTATCCAGTTCTCGGAACGTGAGATCACATTCTGAGAATTGTCCGTCCTGAAGCTTATCGGATATAATTCCCCGCACCAGTTTTTCGATCCGCTCGGGATTGGGATTATGCATGGAACGGACAGCGGCTTCAACGCTGTCGGCCACTGAGATAATAGCCGCTTCTTTCGATTGCGGCTTCGGCCCCGGGTAGCGGAACTCTTTCTCTGTAATCTGGTCGCCCTTTTCTTTCGCTTTATAATAAAAGAATTTTAAAAGGGACGTTCCGTGATGCTGCTCCGCGATATCCACAAGCTCTTTCGGAAACTTATAGCTTCTGAGCATATTCGCACCGTCTGTCGTATGTGCGATAATGATATTTTTGCTGAGCTGCGGAGACAGCTTGTCATGCGGATTATCCATATTCATCTGATTTTCAATAAAATATTGCGGACGTTTCGTTTTGCCGAGATCGTGATAATACGCTCCGACCCGTGCTAAAAGACCGTTTGCCCCTACGGCTTCACAAGCCGCTTCCGACAGATTTGCCACCATGACGCTGTGATGATATGTACCGGGTGTTTCCGTTAAAATCTTTCGAAGCAGGGGATGATTCGGATTAGACAGTTCAATCAGCCTCATTGTTGAAAGAATGCCGAATCCCGTCTCAAAAAACGGCATCAGACCGATAATCAAAACGGATGAAGCAAGTCCCGAGACGACCCCCATCAGCATCAGCGTTCCGATTTCAACCGGTGACAGCGCCGTATTTTGTATTAATAAAAGCGACAGCACGATAATCATATTAATAAATGAGACGAACAGTCCCGTCTGCAATATTTTTGATCTCGCATTATGTTTTCCCAAAAACAGAATGCCTGAAATGCTGCTGATTAAATAGTAAATGCCGATGACGTAATTAAATGTTCCCGTCACACCCTGATTAAACATCATACTGCCGCAGATCGCCAGAATGATGCTTCCTAAAATGGCGAGCCTTTCATTGAGCAGCAGCCTGATTAAAATCGCGCCGGCGGCGATCGGCACAAGATAGCCGATATTGGTGTATTCAATCTTCTGAAAGAGACTGACGACTTCCATAATGACGAGAATAAGCGTTGTAATGATAGAAAACAGCAAAAGAGATTTATTTTTCAGCTTAAGCTCCTGCTGCTGTTTCTCAAAATAGTAGACAAGCGTGGCAATAAACAGGCCGATCATCAGAAGGAGACCGCTGATCGGTTTTAACAGGTTGGAATTATTCAAAAGACCCGTCAGTTCAAGCTTCCTGTATACTTCCCGGTCAATCAGATCATTCTCTTCCACGAGAACCTGTCCCTGTTTGATCTGTACCGGCTGGACGCTGTCTGACGCTTCCTGGCGTTTTTCATCGGTCGCTTTCGGATCAAAAACGTAATTCGGGATGACCGCGTATTTTCCGATTTCAGTCGCAGCCGCTAAATATTTTGACGGCACAGAAGCGCTTTTCAGCTCTTTTGCGACCTTATCCTTCGCTTCAGCAAGCTTTTCAGAAGGAATTTCACTGCTCATCACCGTATTCACCGCGGTAATGACGGAATCCCTCACAAATGAGAAATCTTCATTGTTTGCATGGAGAAGCGATTTAATGGCATCTTCCGAGACGGATTCATTGACATCCTGTGTCAGCTTGTTTTTCACCGATTTGACCAGTGATTTTTCCGAAGGTGACTTTTTGTCTTTTTCCGCATCTTTTTTCACTTCGCCGATACTGTCAAAAATGGAAGTGATCAGGTCAAGCCGGTTGTCGGTATAGCCTTTTTTCAGAGTGTATTGATCTTCCACCGCATCTTCGGCCGCCTGTTTTTTCGATTCCGTCGCCTGCTGATCTTCCACTGTGGCGGGCGCGTAAATCGTTTTATCACTGACTGCAAACAAATCCAAATTAAGTGATTCAGGTTTTACATGAATAAAGAGCAAACCAAACATGATCGCTGAAAGCAGCAGGTACAGCAGCACATGGGCTGAGCGGGCATGTCTGAAACTGCGGAACCGTTCCCGGGCGCTTTTGCCCTTTCCCTTCTTTTTCAAAACAAGAACCTCCTCCCTGAAACATCAGGAACACATCATATAAAAATGACCCGATAACGGGAGATCGGGTCATTTTTGCATTACTTTTGCTTATCATAAGCTTCAATAATTTTTGCAACAAGCGGATGCCTGACCACATCTGTCTGGTCAAGTTCAATCACGGAGATGCCGTTTACGTCCTTCAGCATGTCCTTCGCTACTGCAAGTCCCGATGTGACGCCTTTCGGCAGGTCAATTTGGCTTACGTCGCCCGTAATGATCATTTTAGAGCCAAAACCCAATCTCGTCAAAAACATTTTCATTTGAGCGGGAGTGGTATTCTGGGCTTCATCAAGAATCACATACGCGTCGTCAAGCGTCCGCCCTCTCATATAGGCAAGCGGGGCGATTTCGATAACCCCTCTTTCCATAAGACGCTCCGTATGGTCGCTTCCGAGCACATCATGGAGCGCATCATACAGCGGGCGCAGATAAGGATCTACTTTTTCCTTTAAATCTCCGGGCAGAAAACCGAGGCTCTCGCCGGCTTCCACAGCGGGTCTTGTTAAAATGATTTTTTTAATGTGGCCGTTTTTTAAAGCATGCACCGCTTTTACGACCGCCAAATAAGTTTTGCCGGTTCCCGCCGGCCCGATGCCGAACACCATGTCGTTTTTCTTCATCGCCGCCACATATTCTCTTTGGCCGATGGTTTTGACACGGATCGGTTTGCCTTTTGCCGTTTTCGTTATTTCCTCTTCATACATGCTTTCAAAATAGTCCAGTTCATCTTTTTTTGCCATTTTCACGGCATACAGCACATCACGTTCCGAAATCTCGATCCCCTTGCGAATTAAAGTAAGGAGCGAGCCCAATAATCTGTCAGCGATCTCAAATGTTTCATCATTCCCGGAAACGTAAATGGTTTCACCGCGTGTGATGAGGCTAATGCCCAGATCCTTCTCCATTAAATGTAAAAAGGCATCTTGGCTGCCGAACAAAGAAAGTGCTTCGTCCGGGCTTTTCAGTTTGTGATTAATCGCAAGTAAATGTTCTGCCATTCTTTAGTCTCCCTGAACAATAGGTGTGGTTTGAACGATATCTTCTATAACTTGGTAGAGAATAATCAACTTTACTTTACCATTCTCAACGGATTGGTGCAAAACTTTTTCACTTTCCACCTCTCCGCTGCCGTTTAATCGCTTTTCTACATCTTGTCTTCCCATTTTGATACCGGCCTGAACCGCTTCGCCTTTCGTATAAGTCCGCACGGATGTTTCACTTTCTCTTGTCTGTTCTTGAACGTAAGAAACCGGAAGCTTCATCCCCAGAAATTGAAACGGATGCTTTTCTTCCTCTGTTTTCGGATGTTTCAGCGGCTTCTCATTAAATTCAAAGCCCCAAAAAGGCACGCCCCATGATCCGAAAGACAGCTTGTGCTTCGTCCTTACTTTACCCGTATATAGCGTAAATGATGTTTCAAGGGGCACGGTTACTTCTGACTTGTACCATGTTTCTCCGTAAATTTCCGCTTTTGAGGCGACTTTCCGGTCTTCATTTCCGATCAGTCCTGAGACGAGGAGCTGTCCTTTGTCAACATGATCGTTCACAAAAGCCATCGGCTGCCCCTTTTGCACGAACATCCTTTTGATGACCGCCTTCTTTTTGGCAACGATATGGCGGGGGCTTACGTACTTTTCTTTTGTCGGTTCGTTTTTTTCGACCACTTTCATATGAAGGGCTGTCCCGTTCAATTCCACACCGACCCACGTAATATTATCGATGCCGTTTGTTAATGATTTTTGAATTTTTTCCGGCGTCATCATTAAAAATTGCAAACGGCCTTTTTTCACACCGATTTCTTCAAGATGCTTTACCATCTGATGCTCGGTCTCTGGCTCAGCCCCTTTAATATCAATGTCCCAAATCATGTTTGACAAAAGAAACAATATAACAAAAAATATCACAAATCCCGCAGTGAAGCCCAGGTTTAATTTTGATTTGAGAAGCAGAAAGGGAAGACCCTTTCTTTTTGTAAAGCTTGCTTTGCATTCATGTTTTCTGATGACTCTTCTGAAAGCATGTACATCTTGAAGCTGAATCATCAGCAGAACACAGTCTTGCTTTTTTTTCACCGCAAAGATGGCGATTCCGTTTCTCGTGCATTCATTCAGCAGCCGTTCAATCCCTTTTCCTTTGACTTCCACTTGGACTTTACCCGAAAAAAATGACAGCCATTTGTTTTTCACATTATTTCCCCCCGGCTTTATGAATCGACATATCGTACGTGATCTATCGTGCCTTCCAAAAGGATTTCCTCAGGAAGGATTGCCTTAATGACCAAGTTTTTTCCAGATATGATACACTGCCCCTGCTTGAGCATCAGCCTGACTTCTTCTTCACTGAACAGCAGGAGGCCTCTGTGATTCTCTATGTAGATATGAAGTCTGCCGACCATCGTAATACGAGGCAGATCCATCATAACGTCCGGGGGAATTTCCAATGCTCTTGTCAGCCATGCCTTTACACGATTCTTTCTTTGCCCCATAAAAAAAGAACCCCCTTTCATCTCATATGTATGATTTGAAAAGGGGTTCTAACACTTTATTTTTTACCGATGTTCCGCATGGTCCGGTGCGGTTTTTTTGCACGGGGCGGACCCAAAACCTCACTGAATATAATGCCTTGGACCGCAGTTTCTTTATTTATTTTGAGGGCTGATTTCTTCAGAGACGCGTTTCGTGCGCGTGCGGATGTCAGCTTATGTTCAAGCCCGTTAAACATCTGCTCCGTCTCCGCTAGGCGCTTTTCAGCTTCCCTTCTTTTTTGCTCAAAAGGGTTCTCTTCTGAAACGGCAGGCAATTCTTCCGCTTTTGGCTTATGCTCTTTCTGCGGCTGTTTTTGATCCTGCTTTTTTGCCTGATTTCCGGGACGTGTACCCGGCGGACGTTTTTCATCTTTGTTTTTCTTGCCGAATATTGCCGATATAATGCCGATGACGGCGGCAATGACGAGCGGATTTGTCAGAATCTCGTGCATATAGCGGCTCCCTCCTTAATAGAGAGGTTATTGTTGGTCTTCATCTTGCTGGTCATTCGTCAGCTTGCCGATAGAATCCCTCATGTCCGTATCCGCGTCGATATTTTTTATGTTCATATAGTCCATGACGCCGATGTTTCCTTCACGCAACGCTTCTGCCATCGCAAGCGGCACTTCGGCTTCTGCTTCCACGACTTTCGCACGCATTTCTTCTACGCGAGCGCGCATTTCCTGCTCTTGGGCGACCGCCATGGCACGGCGCTCTTCGGCTTTGGCCTGCGCAATGTTTTTGTCTGCTTCTGCCTGATCCGTCTGAAGAATCGCTCCGATGTTTTTGCCGATATCCACGTCGGCGATGTCAATCGAAAGAATTTCAAATGCGGTGCCTGAATCCAGCCCTTTGCCAAGTACAGTCTGCGAAATCATATCAGGGTTTTCAAGCACTTTTTTATGATTGTGTGAAGAACCGATTGTCGAGACAATCCCTTCTCCGACACGGGCGACAACCGTCTCTTCTCCCGCTCCTCCGACAAGGCGCTCAATATTGGCTCTTACCGTGATTCTGGCTTTTGCTTTTACTTCAATTCCGTCCATGGCGACACCCGCGATAAACGGTGTTTCAATGACCTTCGGATTGACGCTCATCTGTACGGCTTCCAATACGTCACGCCCGGCCAGGTCAATGGCTGCGCAGCGTTCAAATGACAGCTCAATATTGGCGCGCTGTGCCGCAATCAGGGCATTGACCACCCTGTCGACATTACCTCCGGCCAGATAATGGCTTTCGAGCTGGTTTGTTGTTGCGGACAGGCCGGCTTTGTGCGCTTTAATTAACGGATTGACAACGCGGCTTGGTATGACGCGCCGCAGCCTCATCCCGACCAAAGTGAAAATGCTGATTCTGACTCCTGCCGCAAGCGCCGAAATCCATAGCATCACCGGTACAAAGGTGAAGAATATGGCTAACACAATAATGGCAGCAGCAACTAATGCTAAAATCGCCAAACTTGACAGTTCCATCTAATTCCTCCTCAAGGTTATCATCTATATTTCTCTCACGACAATGCGTGAGCCTTCCGCTTTCACTACTTTCACCTGTCTGTCTTTTTCAGTGAATGATCCTTCCGAGACGACATCCAGACGTTCATCATCAATAATGACGGTGCCTGACGGTCTGAGGGCTGTAGCGGTAACGCCGACTTTTCCCAACAGCTCCGTCCGGTTCTGATTTGAAACATAACCGCTCTCCGTGCTTGTTGAATCAGTTAATATTAATTTTTTAAAGAATTTCATTCGTTTCCCCAACACCCTTGTTAATATGATAAAGGCTGTAATAGACACAGCAATGGCGATCAAGAGAGAAACCGCCATTACGGTAAAGCTGCCCGCAGCGAGAAAGAGGCTCGCGATGACGCCTGCAATACCGATAAGACCGATTATGCCTCCGGGCAGAAATATCTCTAAAAGGATAAAAACCAAGCCCGCGCAAAATAAGAATACGCTGTCATAGCCGGCGAATCCGGCAGCGATATGCCCGGTGAAAAACAGCAGCATGGCTGTCAGTCCGACGGCACCCGGTATCCCGAGGCCCGGCGAGAACAATTCAATGGTCAAACCAAGCAAAGCAAGCGTTAATAAGACGGGGACAACAAACGGATTTGTCAGCCATCTGCCCAGTTTGCCGACGAAACCTTCTTCTGCATGGTGAACATCCGCTTTGTCAAAACCGAGCTTTGTATATAAAGCATCAAGGTCTGAAACCGTGCCCTCCGAATATCCGACTTCCTTGGCTTTTTCAGCTGTCAGTGTCAGCAGTTTTCCCTTTGGGGCGCCCGCTTCCTTTGCATTAATGGCGGGATCTGCCATGGCCAGGGCGTATTTCGGATTTCGGTTGTTTTTAACCGCTGCGTCCTCCATTTCTGCATGCCACAGTGATTGGGCCTTTTTGTCTGCCGCGTTTCCCTTTCCGTCGATGATGGCTGCGGCACCCATTTTTCCGCCCGGCGCCATATAGATTTCATCTGCCTGGAGCGCTATATACGCTCCGGCAGAAAGCGCCCGTTTATTAACGTAAGCGGTAACAGGCACATCCGCGCGGCCGATGATATCCGCAATATTCAAGGCTGATTGAACGGCGCCTCCCGGTGTATTGATGTCAAGAATAATTTGTGACGCGCCGGACTCTTTCGCTTCTTTGAAAGAACGCGATAAAAACGAGGCGAGCCCCTGTTCGACATTTTTCTCAACCGGGATGACATAAACCGATGGGTGATCAGCTTTCGCGTTCAATTGAACCCCTAATAAAGATAATACAAATAAGCCCAATAGAGCAACAGCAATTCCGGTTTTTTTTCGGAACAAGGCAAATATACCCTCCTTCCCGTTTCGTTCTTCTTTATATACGTAACAAATGTACTTTAGTTTCATTTTTTTATGTATAAAAAAAGACATCTCTCAAGGAAAGATGTCTTTTTTCTTGTCAATTAAGATAATTGACTGCTGACGAGTCTGTTAATTACGCTGCCGTCAGCTTTACCTTTTACTTTAGGCATAATAGCACTCATCACTTTGCCCATGTCCGCTTTGGAGCTCGCACCGACTTCAGCGATGGTTTCATTTACGATTGTCTGCAGCTCTTCTTCAGAAAGCTGCTTCGGTAAATAAACTTCTAAAATGTCCAGCTCTTTTTGAACTTTATCTACTAAATCTAAACGATTAGCGTTTGAAAATTCATGGAGGGAGTCTTTACGTTGCTTAAGTTCACGAGATAGGACAGTAAGTTCCTCATCCTCGGTCAAACTGTCTTTCTTAAGCTTAATTGCTTCGTTTTGAAGTGAAGCTTTCACCATTCGAACGACAGTCAGTTTGTCTTTCTCACGGCTTTTCATATACAGCTTCATATCTTGGTTAAGTCGCTCAAGAAGACTCATAAATCCACCCTCTTTTAGAATTTGCGTTTTCTAGCAGCTTCTGACTTTTTCTTGCGCTTTACGCTAGGTTTTTCATAAAATTCGCGCTTTCTTGCTTCTTGCAAAGTACCTGTCTTTGATACACTGCGTTTGAAGCGACGAAGAGCATCTTCAAGCGATTCGTTTTTTCTAACGACCGTTTTTGACATTCTCTTTCCCTCCCTCCGAATACACCAATCGACTACCTTTAAAAAGATACATATATAAACATGTACTTTGACATTATAATATAAGCCATCAGTCAGGTCAACTAAGCGAGCTCACTTTTCCGTCATGAATAAGGCTGCTTGTCTATATAATGATGGAAAGGGGTGTTTCGTTTGATGATACTGATTCTCTTTACCGCACTTATCCTGGTTTTTTTACTCGGAATGAGCCTGCTCAGGCAGGGGCTGATCGCATTAACGTATTCAAAAATTGAGAAAAGCCTGCTCTTATTTACCGACCACCCTTTGAAAGCTTTTCTCATAAGCATCGTGTTCACCGGTTTTCTTCAGAGCAGCTCAGCCTTCATGGTCATTGTCATCGGCTTTGTCAGCGCAGGCGCTTTATCTTTTAAACGGACCATTCCGATGATTCTCGGTACGAATGTCGGCTCCACGTTTACGACGGAGTTTTTAGCCATAAAGATGGATGTGCTCATTTGGGTGCTTTTTATCGGAGGCCTTGTGTTTATCCTCCTCCGTAAATATCCGTTCAGGCAGATCGGCATAAGCTTCCTCGGTCTCGGCATCATCTTTTTTTGCATCACATGCTTCAGCCGGCTCGCCGTTCCGCTGACAGAAATGAAGGCGGGGGCGGAGGTTTTGCGGCATGTGAATGATTCGAGCTGGTCCGCTCTTTTTATCGGCATGATATTGACGGCAATCATTCATTCAAGCTCCGTCTGCATCGGCATTTTGATGAGTTTTATGAACGAAGGGGTGATCGGCATTGAACAAGCGGTCAGCGTCGTTCTGGGATCTAATATCGGGACATGCGTCACGGCCGTCATGGCTGCTGTTTCAGGCGGTTATGCCGCCAGACAGACCGCCGGTGCTCACGTTGTGTTTAATATTCTCGGCGTGCTGCTCGTATTTCCCTTCCTGTCCGCATCAGCAGGTTTTACGGAGCGCCTGTCTGATGATCCCGCGCAGATGATTGCGCATTTCAGCCTGTTATTTAACGTAGTCACCGCCTTATTGTTTCTGCCGTTCACACATTTGTTTTACCGGCTGATTGACAGGCTGATTCCTCCGAAACCGTAAAAAAACCGATGCGGGAAGGCACCGGTTTTTTTATCTGTTATGAAGACATGCGCATGTTCCGGGTCATTTCATCCTCAACGACGCGGACGAATTGCCCTTCATTATACGGATAGCCCGCTTTTTGAATTTTGACTTTGACAAGTTTGCCGATTACATCTTCCGTGCCTTTGAAGACGACTTTCATGTAATTGTCCGTATAGCCGACGAACATGCCGTCTTCATCAGACTCTTTAAACGCCTCTTCCGGAATGATTTCCAGAACCTCTCCTTCATAATCGGAGGCGTATTCTTTTGCAAGCTGGTCAGACAGCGCGATCAGCTTATGCACCCGTTCGTTTTTCACGTTCTCGTCAACCTGGTCTTCCATTCTGGCCGCAGGTGTTCCGGTGCGTTTGCTGTAAGGGAATACGTGAAGCTCTGAAAACTTATGTTCTTTAATGAACCGGTATGTTTCCATAAATTCTTCTTCCGTTTCTCCCGGGAAACCGACGATGACATCAGATGTGACGGCAAGACCCGGCAGCGCTTCTTTCAGCTTATTTAAACGGTCCGCGAAAAATTCCATCGTATATTTGCGTCTCATCCGTTTCAGAACGGTGTTTGATCCTGACTGAATCGGGATATGAAGGTGACGGACGATTTTATCAGACGCATCCAGCACTTCAATCACTTCATCAGTGATTTGGCTTGCTTCAATAGATGAAATTCTGATCCGCTTCAGTCCTTCTACACGTGTATCAAGCTCGCGGAGAAGCTTGGCGAAATTATAATCTTTCATATCTTCGCCGTAGCCGCCCGTATGAATCCCCGTCAGGACGATTTCTTTATAGCCGGCATCCACCAGCTGCTGCGCCTGTTTAATGACTTCTTCCGGATCGCGGGAACGAAGCAGGCCGCGCGCCCAAGGGATAATGCAGAACGTACAGAAGTTGTTGCAGCCCTCTTGGATTTTTAACGACGCTCTTGTACGGTCAGTAAAAGCGGGAACATCCAGCTCTTCAAACACGCGTGCTTTCATAATATTGCCGACGCCGTTGATCGGCTGGCGCTCTTCCCTGTACTGCTCAATGTAACCGAGCATTTTTTCACGATCCTGCGTGCCGACGACGATGTCAACACCCGGGATGGCCATAATTTCCGCCGGAGAGGTTTGCGCATAGCACCCTGTTACGCAGATGACGCCGTCAGGATTTTGGCGGATCGCCCGTCTGATGACTTGACGGCTTTTTTTATCTCCCGTGTTTGTTACCGTACATGTATTAATGACATATACATCTGCTGTCTGTTCGAATTCTTTTCGTTCATAACCCGCATCTTTAAACAGCTGCCAGATTGCTTCTGTTTCATAATGGTTGACCTTGCAGCCAAGGGTATGAAAAGCAACAGTTGCCATTACTGATCACCTCTTAATAACTCTGTATGATAGGAAACTGCGCTTAACGCGTAAAGAGGCGCAGTTTCAGTCCGTAAAATTCTCGGTCCGAGGCCGCATAAGACGGCGCCTTTTTCTGAAAGCTGATGAACTTCAGACTCAGTCAGACCGCCTTCAGGGCCGAATACGATTAAAAGAGACGAACCTTGCGGAAGGCTTTTGAGCTCCGCAGCGAAAGCGCCCGTTTCTCCCTGCTTTGATGACTCCTCGTATGCAACGACACATTTATCGACATTCTCCGCCATTTCAAGCAGCTGCCGGAACGTATGAACGGTTTTCACTTCGGGAATTTCATTGCGGTACGATTGCTCCGCCGCTTCCTTCGCGATTTTCGCCCATCTCTCCCGCTTTTTCTTTGCCTTTTTGTCGTCTAGCTTAACGACGGATCTGGCGCCCTGAAAGGGGATGAACATACTAGCCCCCAGCTCGGTCCCTTTTTGGATAATCCATTCAAGCTTATCGCCTTTCGGGAGGCCGCTTGCGATCCTGATCTTCAGCGGCAGTTCACGGTTTTCACCCGTCCACTCAGCAATGCTGCATGATATATGATCTTTAGAAACCTCTTTAAGCAGGCATAACGCTTCATGGCCGTCTTTCGAACAGCAGATAATCCGGCCGCCCGCACTCATTCTCATGACGTTCGCTATATGGTGGACGTCTTCCCCCGTGATTTGAAAATCGGGAGTTTCGTCCATCTCCTGCTTCGTGAGCTCGATAAAATATCGTTGCATACGCTGTGACACCTACTAACTGTTATTTTTTCGCGATGATGCTGACCCAATCTTCCATAGACAGAATTTCTATGATGGTAAAGCCGGCTTTTTCCAACGCTTCTTTTACTTCCTGTTTTTTCTGGCCGATAATGCCTGAAGTAATAAAATGGCCTCCGTCTTTGAGCAGGTCGTACGCCTGTGATGTAAAGCGGAGAATCACTTCCGCCAAAATATTTGCGACAATGACATCATGTTCGCCCGTGATGCCGTCTAACAAATTGTTCTGCTTCACTTCGGCCGTATCACTCACTTTGTTCAATTTTACATTCAGACGCGCGCTTTCAACAGCGACCGGATCAAGGTCATACGCATGAACCGATTCGGCCTCAAGCATGGCGGCCGCGATGCTTAAAATTCCTGAACCGGTGCCGACATCAATGACACGGTCGCCTTTTTGAACGATACGCTCAAGCGCCTGAATGCACAGAACGGTTGTCGGATGCGTTCCCGTACCGAATGCCATACCCGGATCCATTTCGATAATCAGTTCATCTGTATGAACAGGTGTGTACGTTTCCCAAGTGGGAACGATCGTGAACTTTTCAGAAATTTTCACAGGATGATAATACTTTTTCCAAGCTGTCGCCCATTCTTCTTCATTAACTTCAGAAATGGTGATTGTGTTTCTGCCCAAATCAATGTCGTACAAAAGCAGATTATTAATCGTCTCTTTAATGCCGTCCACCGTTTCGCCGAGGAAACTGTTGATCGGCAGATACGCTTTGACAATGACACCCTCATCGGGGTAATCATTGGGGTCGAGCTGGTAGATTTCCCCGTAAACATTCTCACGCTCTTTCATTAAATCAAGCGGATCTTCGATGACAACCCCGCTCGCACCAGCTTCATGCAAAATATTTGAGATGGGTTCGACCGCTTCATGTGTTGTGTGAATGCTGATTTCGGACCATTTCAAAACTACCAACTCCTATCCAATCATTACTCGCCTTTAAATGCGCGTTTTACTTTGTCAAAGAAACTCATTTCTTGTTCATCCGGCAGGTTTCCGCTGACTTCAGCGAACTCGCGGATGATGTCTTTTTGTTTGTCTGTCAGATTCGTCGGTGTGACGACGCGGACGACAATGTGCTGGTCGCCTTGTCCGTAGCCCCGGACGTTCTGAACGCCTTTGCCTCTTAATCTGAATTTCGTGCCTGTTTGTGTGCCGGCAGGTATTTTCAATTTCACTTTTCCGTGAAGCGTCGGCACTTCCACTTCGTCTCCGAGTGCCGCTTGGGCAAACGTTAACGGCATTTCGCAATAAATATCGTCTCCGTCGCGCTCAAAGAACTCGTGGGCGCGCACATGGAATACGACAAACAGATCTCCCGCAGGCCCTCCGTTTACGCCCGGTTCACCTTGGCCCGGAACGCGCAGCTGCTGTCCGTCATCCACACCGGCAGGAATGGTGACATTGATTTTTTTCCGTTTTTTCACTTTGCCCGTGCCGCCGCAGTCAGAACACTTGTTTTTGATGATTTTTCCTGTTCCTTCACAGTGGTGGCAGACTCTTCGGTTAACCACTTTGCCAAACGGCGTGTTCTGTTCGACGTTCAGCTGGCCAGAACCTCCGCAGTGCGAGCACGTATCCGGCTTTGTTCCCGGCTTCGCGCCAGACCCTTTACATGTTTCGCAATTCTCTTCGCGCGGAATTTCAATGATCGTTTCTTTTCCGAAAGCCGCGTCTTCAAATGACAGGGTCATTGTATACTGCAGATCCGCGCCTTGCCGCGGCGCATTCGGGTCACGGCGTCTCGTGCCGCCTCCGAAGATGCTTGAGAAGATGTCATCGAAACCGAAGCCGCCGAAGTCTCCGCCGCCTCCGAAACCGCCGCCGAATCCCTGGTTAGGGTCTGTATGGCCGAATTGGTCATATTGAGCGCGTTTTTGGTCGTCTGAGAGCGCTTCGTACGCTTCTTTTACCTCTTTGAATTTTTCATCTGCTCCGGATTCTTTATTGATATCAGGATGATATTTTTTTGAAAGCTTCCGATAGGCTTTTTTGATTTCATCCTTTGAAGCGCTCTTACTTACCCCAAGCACTTCATAGTAATCACGCTTACTCATCTCGCTTCACTCTCCCGAATTTCTCACATAAATTAGATTGTATCATTTTGAATTATGTTTTTTCAATTCCTTTTATCCCGGGCAAGAAAAAAAGTCAAAGCCAAGAGATGCCTGACTTTGACTTTCTGTCTGTTGAATCAGAATATGCTGTGTGTTCTTCCGCCTATAGTCTGTGCGGGAAAGAACTTATTTTTTCGTTTCGTCGTCTTTTACTTCTTCGTATTCCGCATCGACAACGTTGTCATCCGCTTTTTTGCCTTCAGCGTTTGCTCCGCCTTCAGCCTGCTGCGCTTTCGCCGCTTCTTCGTAAAGCTTCATAGAAAGCTCTTGAACGATTGTTTGAAGCTCATCTTTTTTCGCTTTGATGTCTTCAATTTCGTTTTTCTCGATAGCGGCTTTCAGCGCGTCTTTCGCGTCGTTTGCTTTTTTCACTTGCTCTTCGTCCACTTTGCCTTCCAGATCTTTTAATGTTTTTTCCGTTTGGAACACAAGCTGGTCAGCTTCGTTGCGGACTTCGATTTCTTCTTTTCTCTTCGCATCAGCGTCAGCGTTTTCTTCCGCTTCTTTTACCATGCGTTCGATCTCATCATCAGAAAGACCTGAAGAAGATTTGATTGTAATGTTTTGTTCTTTTCCTGTGCCTAAGTCTTTCGCTCTTACGTTTACGATACCGTTTTTGTCAATATCGAAAGAAACTTCGATTTGCGGTACGCCGCGCGGTGCAGGCGGGATATCAGTAAGCTGGAAGCGGCCGAGCGTTTTGTTGTCGGCAGACATCGGGCGCTCACCTTGAAGCACGTGAATGTCAACAGCCGTTTGGTTGTCAGCTGCAGTTGAGAATACTTGAGACTTGCTCGTCGGAATTGTCGTGTTGCGGTCGATCAGTTTCGTGAACACGCCGCCCATTGTTTCAATACCGAGAGAAAGCGGTGTAACGTCAAGAAGAACAACGTCTTTTACGTCTCCCGTGATGACGCCGCCTTGAATCGCTGCACCCAGTGCTACAACTTCATCAGGGTTTACGCCTTTATGCGCTTCTTTACCCGTTTCTTTTTTGATTGCTTCCTGTACGGCTGGAATACGTGTTGATCCGCCGACAAGGATAACTTTGTCGATTTCGCTCGCAGAAAGATCCGCATCTTGAAGAGCCTGACGGACAGGAGCCATTGTGCGCTCAACAAGGTGAGCGGAAAGCTCTTCGAATTTAGCGCGGGTCAGTGTCAGCTCAAGGTGAAGAGGGCCTGCTTCTCCCGCTGTGATAAATGGTAAAGAAATTTGTGTAGATGAAACGCCGGAAAGATCTTTTTTCGCTTTCTCAGCCGCATCTTTCAAACGCTGAAGCGCCATTTTGTCTTTTGAAAGATCAATGCCGTTTTCTTTTTTGAATTCTGCTACGAGATGATCGATGATGACTTGGTCAAAGTCGTCCCCGCCAAGACGGTTGTCACCGGCAGTTGAACGGACTTCAAACACGCCGTCGCCAAGTTCAAGAACAGATACGTCAAACGTACCGCCGCCAAGGTCGTAAACAAGAATCGTTTGGTCTTCGTCCGTTTTATCAAGTCCGTATGCAAGCGCTGCTGCAGTCGGCTCGTTGATAATACGTTCTACTTCAAGACCGGCGATTTTACCGGCATCTTTTGTCGCTTGGCGCTCCGCATCGTTGAAGTATGCAGGAACCGTGATAACGGCTTTTGAAACTGTTTCGCCGAGGTAGCTTTCAGCATATGCTTTCAGATGCTGAAGGATAATAGCTGACACTTCTTGAGGCGTGTAGTCTTTTCCTTCGATTTCCACTTTATAGTCAGTACCCATATGGCGTTTGACAGACATGATTGTGTTAGGGTTTGTGATGGATTGGCGTTTTGCCACTTCCCCTACTTGGCGCTCGCCGTTTTTAAATGCAACGACTGACGGAGTCGTACGGTTTCCTTCAGCGTTGGCGATAACTGTAGGCTCTCCGCCTTCAAGCACTGCCACACATGAGTTTGTCGTACCCAAGTCAATTCCGATTACTTTACTCACTTTGAATTACCTCCTGCTATGTAGTTATTGATTCACTTTTACCATTGAAGGACGAATGACGCGATCCTTCAGTTTGTAGCCTTTTTGCAGTTCTTCGATAACAATATTGCTGCCGAAGTTTTCATCTTCCACCTGCATGACGGCTTGGTGAAGGTTCGGATCAAATTCCTGGCCGACAGCTTCGATGGCTTGAACGCCTTCTTTTTCAAGTGCGTCCATCAGCTGGCGGCGGACCATTTCCATACCTTGCAGCAAGCTTTTTGTCTGCTCGCTTTCAGCTTCTACCTGTAACGCCCGTTCAAAGTTGTCGAGCGCCGGAAGGATTTCCGTTACGACGTTTTGAGAACGGTATTTCTGAGCAGCTTCCATTTCAAGGCGGCTGCGTCGTTTATAGTTTTCAAAGTCTGCTTGAACACGCAAAAGCTTGTTTTCTTTTTCATCAAGCAAACCCTGCAATTCATCAATTTGGTGCTGAAGGGCTTCTTCCTGACCTGCCGTTTCTTCATGCTGCTCTTGTGAAGCGGCTTGTTCTGCCTGTTCTGTCACTTCTTCTTGTTCTGCTGCTTCAACCTGTTCTGCGGTTTGTTTTTCTTCTGACATTGTGTTCACCTCCCTCAAATGCTGTAAAAAGATGACTGAAAATGATTGCCAAAATTCCCTTATTCATCATACAAACTTGTGAATGCTTTTGACAAGTCCGAAGTCACGTGCTGCAGCAGGCTGACGACTCTTGAATAATTCATGCGCGTCGGCCCGATAATGGCGATTGATCCGATCTGTTTCGTATCAACTGTATAGGTGGCCGTGATTAAACTGCAGTTTTCCATTTCTTCGTAGTCGTTTTCTTTCCCGATTTTGATTGAAATCCCGGCTTTTGATGACTGAAACAGCTTCAGAACATCCTGCTCTTTTTCAATTAAAGATAAGAGCGAGCGGACCCTTTCAATATCATGGAACTCCGGCTGATTCAGCATGTTGATCTTTCCGCCGAAAAACAATTTCTCAACGTGGGCCGCCGGATGGAATGTGGAGCGGAGCGATTCAAGTATGCTGTCATAGTTGGCGATATGCTGCCTTAAATATGTGACAACCTCTTTGAAAATGCGCTCATTCAGTTCGTCCATCGGCACGCCCGCTAATCGATCGTTTAGTATATTGACCAGTTTTTCAATATCGGCCAAATCCACTTTAGCCGGGAAATTGATGGTGCGGTTTTCGACATGCCCCGTGTTCGTGACGAGGATGGCGACCGCCTTATCCGGCTGGATCGGAACGATTTGAATCTGTTTAAGATAGTTCTCGCTCAGCGTCGGCCCGAGGACAATCGATGTGTAGTTTGTCAGGTCGGACAGGATTTGCGCTGATTTTTGGACTGTTTTTTCCAGCTCGAAGATTTTTTCTTTAAATATCGAGTGAATTAAATCCAGATCGGTTTTTGTCAGCTTGACGGGTGACAGCAAATGATCGACATAATACCTGTACCCTTTTTCCGACGGAATCCGTCCTGAGGATGAATGGGTTTTTTCAATAAAGCCCAATTCCTCCAAGTCAGCCATCTCGTTTCTGATCGTTGCAGAGCTGAATGTAATCTCGTCTTTTTTTGAAAGAGTTCTTGATCCTACAGGCTGCGCTGATTGTATAAAATCATTAATAATCACTTGCAGGATCAACAGCTGACGATTTGTTAACATCATCATCACCCCTGTTAGCACTCAAGGTCAGCGAGTGCTAATTCTATATCAAAAGTAACAAACCAAAAGAAAAATGTCAATTATAACTCACCCAAAAAAGCGCCAAAAACCTCATTTCCTAATAATTTGCCCTCATGCGTTAATGCAACCGATTCTTCCGTGTCACAGATCAGGCCTTTTTCGGTTAAATCTTTGAGAACATCGGGAAACAGTTCGTCGACCGAGCGTCCGAATTTATCGAGAAAAGCTTGCTTTTGTACGCCGGACATTTTTCTGAGACCGAGGAACATTTCTTCTTCAATCTGCTCCTCACGTGTCACCTCGTGCGTGTCACGGTAAGGCAGCCCCTTTTCTTCGATGAGCTGCATGTAATGTTTCACAGGCCCGGCGTTGACGGTGCGCGTGCCGCTGATATATCCGTGAGCGCCTGCGCCAAAACCGAAATACTCTTCATTGCTCCAATACGTCAGATTATGCTGGGACTCGTATCCGGGCTTTGCAAAGTTACTGATCTCGTATTGACGGATGCCCGCTTCACTCATCTGCCTCATGACCGTTTCATACATCTCGGCCTCTTGTTCTTGCGCCGGGAGATGCAGGCGGCCTTTTTGCATTAAATTATAAAACACCGTTTTCGGCTCTACGATCAGCGAGTAAACGGAATAGTGCTCCGCATCAAGAGACAAAGCCGTTTTGACGGAATTGTCAAGATCGGCCAGCGTCTGACCCGGCAGGCCGAACATTAAATCGAGACTGATGTTGTCGAAGCCGAGAGCCCTCGCACGTTCAAATGAAGTGAATACGTCCTTTTGTTTATGCACTCTGCCGATTTTTTGTAAAAGCTCATCTTCAAAGGTTTGAACACCGAAGCTCAGCCGGTTGATACCGGCATTTTTCATGATTTTTAATTTTTCCGGGGACAAATCATCCGGATTCGCTTCCGCGGCAAATTCTATGAGTCCGTCAGAAGGCTTCAGCACGCGGTGAATGGAATCCATCAATTTTTCCAGCTGGACGGGTGAGAGCGATGTCGGCGTGCCTCCCCCGATAAAAATCGTGCGGAGATCAGGGCGTCCCGTCCGTTCTATTGTATTTATCATTTCCTTTTCGAGTGAGTTTAAGTACTCATCGACAGGCTGGCTCTGAATAAAATATTTATTGAAATCGCAATAGTGGCAGATATGCTCACAAAACGGAATATGAATATAAGCTGATTTCATTTTGAAACACCTTCTTCTTTACAGAAAGAAGCCGCAGCGCGGGACTGCGGCGGCTTCCGTTATTTTTTCGGGCTGTCATCCATTTTAAGAACGGCCATAAACGCTTCCTGCGGCACTTCTACTGAGCCGACCTGCTTCATCCGGCGTTTTCCTTCTTTTTGTTTTTCAAGAAGCTTCCGTTTCCGCGAGATGTCTCCGCCGTAACATTTAGCCAATACGTTTTTACGCATCGCTTTAATGGTAGAGCGGGCCACGATTTTCTGGCCGATCGCCGCTTGAATCGGTACTTCAAAGTGCTGGCGCGGAATGAGCTCTTTCAGTTTTTCTACAATTACTTTTCCGCGTTCGTACGCGTAATCGCGATGCACGATAAATGAAAGGGCGTCGATTTTTTCTCCGTTCAGCATAATGTCCATCTTGACAAGTTTAGACGGTTTGTAGCCGATCAGTTCGTAATCAAAGGACGCGTACCCTTTCGTGCTTGATTTCAGCTGATCAAAAAATTCATATACGATTTCCGCTAATGGCATGTCATAGACAATGCTGACACGATTTGCGTCTAAATATTGCATGTCGATAAAATTGCCGCGTTTTCCTTGGCAAAGCTCCATCACCGCACCGACATAATCGTTCGGCACCATCATTGTCGCTTTTACATACGGCTCCTCGATTCTTTCGATCTTTTGTGGGTCAGGCATGTTGGACGGGTTGTCAACAACAACCTTTTCGCCGTCTGTCATATACACATCATAGATAACACTCGGTGCCGTTGTGATCAGGTCGATTTTAAACTCACGCTCAATCCGCTCCTGAATGATTTCCATGTGAAGCATACCTAAAAATCCGCAGCGGAAACCGAATCCGAGCGCTTGGGATGTCTCTGCTTCATATTGAAGCGATGAGTCATTCAGTTCAAGCTTCTCAAGAGCTTCCCTTAAATCATTGTATTTGGCCGTATCGATCGGATACAAACCGCAATACACCATCGGGTTCAGCTTGCGATACCCAGGCAATGCTTCGGCAGCCTGATTGGCCGCGCTTGTTATCGTGTCACCGACGCGTGTGTCACCGACATTTTTGATCGCAGCAGTTAAAAAGCCTACATCGCCGACAGTCAGTTCATCTGTCGGAGTTGCTTTCGGCGTGAACACACCGACTTCTGTCACTTCAAACTCTTTTCCGGTTGCCATCATTTTAATTTTCTGGCCCGGTTTGACCGTTCCTTCTACGACTCTGATATACGCGACGACTCCGCGGTACGCGTCATAAAGCGAGTCAAAGATGAGCGCTTTCAGCGGAGCTTCCGGATCTCCCGCGGGAGCCGGCACTTTTTCTACGATCTGTTCTAAAATGTCTTCGATGCCGATGCCCGCTTTCGCTGAAGCGAGGACGGCGTCTGAAGCGTCAAGGCCGATAACGTCCTCAACCTCTTGACGCACACGTTCTGGCTCTGCGCTCGGGAGATCGATTTTATTAATGACAGGAAGAATCTCAAGATCATTATCAAGCGCCAGATAGACGTTCGCCAATGTCTGCGCTTCTATTCCCTGAGCCGCATCAACAACGAGAATCGCGCCTTCACAGGCAGCCAGGCTTCGCGATACTTCATATGTAAAGTCGACGTGTCCGGGCGTGTCGATGAGATGAAATATATATTCTTCTCCGTCTTTTGCTTTGTATTTCAGCTGAACGGAATTTAATTTGATGGTAATTCCCCGTTCGCGTTCAAGGTCCATTGAATCAAGCAATTGTTCTTTCATTTCCCGCTGGGTGATCGCCGATGTTTTTTCTAAAATCCGATCCGCCAAGGTCGATTTGCCGTGGTCTATGTGGGCGATGATGGAGAAATTCCGGATTCTTGACTGCCTCTCTAAACGCTTTTCTTTATCTGTCACAATCTATCACTCCTACTATTAAACGCAAAATACACTAGCTTAGATTATATCAATAGGATTGTAAACATTCAATTAAAACAAGAAAGAGAAAAGCTTCCTTTAAGGAATCATCCGCTTTTCTCTTCATCAATGCTAACGGTTCAGTTTCGAAACCCACTCATACATCGCCTGCGCCGAGTCCGTCACGGTATTTGAAAGGGTTTCTCCGACTTTTGAAAACAGGTTGAAGGTTTCCGCCTGTTCCAGCTGTTTTTGTTTTTCTTCCAGATCTTTCGCCGTAACGGTTTGCCCCAAAATGGAAGCTTCTTTTTCCTGTCCTTCTCCGCCGCCGAGCGTGAATGCTCCTTTTAAGGAAGGGTCTTTGTATCCTTTCATATCAAGCATTCCGCTGTTTGCCTGCTGCATGCCGAACAATACGCCGAAAAACATGACAATGGCGATCAGCAGGCATTTGCCGGTAAAACGGATCATTCGAATCACCTGATTTCTATTGTTTTTTCTTCTCTCCTGATTGCGAGCTGACCTTTTCTGCATCCCAGTACAGTTCGCTGAACACATCGGCCACGGCATCTGATGCGCGCCTCAGTTCTTCAAGATTGTTATCCACGCCCCCGAATTCCAGCAGAAGCGACCGGTCGTTTAAATCTTGGTTGTATACTCCATTATCTCCCGGAGAGCCTTTTGATAAAACACCGACGCTTAAGCCGGGGTATTTTTTCTCCATCAGCTTATGAAGTTCACTTGCGAGTTTATAGTTTTCTTCAAAATTAGCGCTTTTTTTGCCGACGACGATGGCGACTCTGGCATAGCTTTTTCCTTTGATGTCGGCTGTCGTATTTTTCTTGCGGCGGGAATCCCGGTGAATGTCTATGGTATATTGCAGGTTTTTATTTTTGGCGAGCGCGCTTTTTACGACCGGCCTTGATTCGTCGTAGCTTCGCGCATAATTTAAACCGTCTTTGTTCAGGCGGGCCTGAATGTCGGTTTTATCTACGGTCGCTCCTACACCTTGCGCTTCAAGCGCTTTTCCGAACATATCTCCGACAAGCGTGACATTGGCCTTCGAATGGCGGGCGTTATCCGGATTTGTTTCCCCCTTTAACAGAGGAAGATAGGATTCGGTATTATGAGTGTGGTAAATAAAAACGACTTTTTTGCTGCCTGTTGAATGTTTCGGCGGCGCCGTTTCTTCTTTTTTCGTTTTGTTTTCAATTTCTGCCAGGTTCACTTCTTTTTCTTTTTCCATCACCTTTGACGGCGGCGGAGATTCAGCCGGCATATTCGTATAATCCGTCCCCTGCCCCGCCAGAAGGATCTCCGTATCATATTGGGCAAATCCCGGCAGCTCACGTCCCAAGAAACTCCGCGGGTCTTCCATATTAATGCTTGTCGCCAGTTTTAAGGACAGCCGGGACAGCTGAAAAGAGTCTTTTTCAGGAAGCTCTGAGGCGAAATAATGATTTTCCATGCCGAGGAGGTGTGCAAACGCGTCACCCGGAAGTTCTCCGGCAATTCCGTGAAGAGAATCCGAAGAAAGCCTCAGTTCAGGGCGAAGCGATGTGAGCACACCCGATAATACGAAAATAACGATAAGGCTTGTCATAAACAAAAACATGCCCTTGAGCGCATTTCCACCGTTTACTGCAACGACAATTTGACGGTTTCTGCGTTTTTTTCTCATGATTTGAATCCCTCCAGCGCTTGTCTAGTAATTACTCTATGAACAAGCTAGAGGAGGTAGAACCATTTTAATGATTATAAGAACCTTTGTTATCTTGTGACACTTTTTCATGAAGGGCGGTGTTTAACCCGTTTGCAAGTACGTTCGCCATATCATCAATAAAGGTGTCAATCTCCTTCGGCGTGACCATCAGATTATGGCCGAGCGGAGAAAGCACTTCGTGAATCAGCTGGCGTTTTTCGTTTTCGTCCAGCGTGCCGACAATACCGAGAAAGGATTGGCGTTCTTTTTCTCCGGGAAGGTCTTCGTCTGTCAGCACCTTCTTTTTGCCGAAGTTCATTCCGGCGGGCACCAGAGATCTTGACGGGCTGTCATCTTTCATCTCTCTTCCGAAATGTTTTAATATATAATCCACCGTATCGCTTGCGATCGTAACCGCATCAACGACAGTCGGTACCCCGATTGCGATGACGGGAATGCCGAGCGTTTCCTTGCTTAATTCTTTTCTCTTATTGCCGACGCCTGATCCCGGGTGAATGCCCGTATCAGAAAATTGGATGGTCGTGTTCACCCTTTCAACGGCTCTGGCCGCAAGAGCGTCTACCGCGATCACAAAATCCGGCTTTGATTCTTTGATCACACCTTGAATAATATCGCTCGTTTCAATTCCCGTTAATCCCATCACACCGGGAGCAAGCGCGCTGACCGGCCTGTACCCTTCTTGCACGTTTTCCGGCTGAAGCCTGAACAGATGCCTTGTCACAAGAAGGTTTTCGGTCACGAGAGGGCCGAGCGCATCCGGCGTCACATTCCAGTTGCCCAGACCGACGATCAAACAGCTTGCATCCTTTGGAATCTTTAATGCCGACAGATAGGCGGAAAATTCCTCGGCAAACACTTCCGTTACTTTTTCCTGCATGTCAGAGTCGTGTTCCCGAACCCCTTGAGCCTCGATCGTGACATAGCGTCCCTGCTTTTTCCCCGATAGCTCGGCGCCTTCTTTGGTAATATCGACGGTTCTGACTTTAATGCCGCCCTTGTCGCGTTCTTTTTCAATAAACCCGTTTATTTCTTTTTTCTGACCGGCTTGTCCGTCTTTTACCGCCTGTTTCGTTTCTACCGCTAAATCCGTCCGTATCAGAAATTGATTGACATCCAGTTCGTTGTTTTTCACAGGGAAGACCTCCTTCAATCATCGTGGTACATAGTGTGGCCATTTACAAAACGAATCATGCGAATTTACCCATCAACGAAAAATACTTTACATTTATATTGCAATCTAAAGTTCTGTTTGATAGAATACAATTTGTTCTATTGTGAAGAAGATTTAACCTTAAGACACTGTGCTACAGGTTGTATCTTAGGAGGTGAAACACATGCCAAACATTAAATCAGCGATTAAACGTACAAAAACAAACAACGAACGCCGCGCTCATAACGCGACAATCAAATCTGCTATGCGTACTGCAATCAAACAAGTTGAAGCTTCTGTTGCTAACAACGAAGCGGATAAAGCGAAAACTGCTCTTTCTGAAGCAGCGAAACGCATTGATAAAGCAGTGAAAACAGGTCTTGTACACAAAAATGCCGCAGCTCGATACAAATCTAGACTTGCGAAACAAGTGAACGGACTTTCTGCATAATACAAAAACGATCCCTTTAAAGGGGATCGTTTTTTTCATTCAGTCCGGAGAAGCTCAAGGAGAAAGAGCTCCAGCAAGAGCTGCTTGTCCTTTTTCCCCGTTTTCATTTCATAATCCATCACTGCGAGTCTTTCTATAATACGCCGCAGCTCTTCTTCAGAAAAAAGCGTCGCCTGATCCATCGCCAGTTTTACCCGGAAGGGGTGCACCTTTAAGTTGGAAGCGATTTGCTTTTGGCCGTATCCTTGTCCCGCAAAATACTTTGTCTGCATAATCAGACGGAATTGGTTGGCGATCAGCGCCATAATTTTGATCGGTTCTTCGTTTTGTTTTAAAAGATCATAAAATATTTGAAGACTTTCCGTCCGTTTTCGGTTCACGATTTTGTTGATCAGCTCAAAAATATTCTGCTCCAAACTTCTTGCGACGAGCTCCCGGACATCTTCAAGTGTGATCTCATGTCTGTCACCGGTGTAGGCAGAGAGTTTTTGTATTTCCTGATATATGGATGACAGATGGCCGTTTGCAAGCAGAACCAAATGCTCGGCAGCTTCTGTATCGATCATTTTATTTTCGGATTTCGCCAGATTAATCGTAAAATCAGTTGTCTCCTTTGCATTCAGCTCCTTAGCTTCAATCATAAGGGCTTTTTGCTTCAGCGCTTTCGTCAGCTTTTTCCGTTCGTCCAGTTTCTCATACGGAGCCACAATCACAAAGACCGTGTAAGGTGCAGGCTCCTTCAGATAAGTCTCCAGAGCGGCTGTATTATGCTCTATTTTTTCTTTCTTTTTTTCCCCTGTTAAAAAAGACGGATTTTTTACGATGACCAGCCGCTTCTCTCCCATAAACGGAAACGTTTCCGCATCGGTTACGGCCTGGTCAAGCGGATCCTCTTCAAGATCAAAAACAGACAGGTTAAAATCCTTAGTCTCCTCATCAACGACAGCTTGTCTAATCCGGCTGACAGTTTCTTGGAGCAGATACGTTTCTTTTCCGTATAAGCAATAAACGGAGCGGACATCCCCTTTTTTCAGGGCTTTCCAAACATCAAATACCATGATCGTATGACTTCCTCTCTTTCTTGATCCCCTTCTATCCTAAATTGAGTTTGGCAAATAGTAAAGAGGAAGCTTTAAGGACAGCTTCCTCATTTATAATAAACGCCTGATTCACAAGCTCCCGGGTCTGCTTGTAAAAAGGCGATAATCACAAGAACAGAAAACGTTACCATCACTTCTAGATTTTTCAAAACAATTCCAGTATACTTAGGGAAGTCAGGAGGGATGAAATTGAATGATTTTGAAAAAAACGTTCAAAGCAAACGAAATGATGCTGTTGACTCAGCTGTCGGTTTTGTCGTGTCCTTCGGATTTTTCGCCTTTTTGTTCGTGATGGCAACAGCCATCCATCTTATCGGCTCTTAGCCGCATTCCGGGCTGCTGTCAATCGGCAGTCTTTTTTACTTCTTGCGCCCTGGTTTCTTCTATATCATATGGAGGGAAGACGGAAAACGTTCCGGCGCCTTTTTTAAATCTGTATTGAATCGTTCCGCTGATATCGGTGCGAAGCACATTGACAGAGTACGCCTTCAAACGATCCAGCACTTCTTCATGCGGATGATGGTATCGATTCTCTTTTCCTGCTGAAATCAGCGCTGCTTCCGGCTGAAGCTGCTTCAAAAAGGCTTCACTCGTTGAGCTTTTGCTGCCGTGATGACCCGCCTTCAATATATCAGCCTTCAGATTCGGATACGTTTTCAGGACTTCCGTTTCGCCGTCCGATTCTAAATCTCCCGTCAAAAGCCAGCTCACTCCGCCAAAAACCGTCCAAAGCACCAGTGACGAATCATTTTTACTCCTTCCGTCAGACGACTCCGGAGACAGCACCTGAAACTGAAGATCTCCGGCTGTAATGGTGTCGCCCCGCTTTGCTTCGGCAACGGGAATGTTGTTTTCTTTCGCCATATTTAATATGTTCTGATCTTTCGGTTCTTTTACGAATCCTACGGGGACAATTAACCGTTTGACTCTATGATTTTTGATTAACACTCCGGCTTCCCCGATGTGATCTTGATCCGCATGGGTTAAAATCAGTGCATCCAGCTTTTTCACCCCTTTTCCGTTTAAAAACGGAATCAAAACCTTCTCGCCGATAGAATACGGGTGGCGTTTTTCTTTCCATGATTCTCCGGGATAAGCAATCACTCCCCCTGTATCAACCATTACGGTCCCTTTGCGGTGCGGCGCGCTTATAAACAGTGAGTCTCCCTGCCCGATATCAAGCATATCCGCTTCTCCCCATGGACTGAAATACGGACGGCATATTAAATAAGCCAAAACCGCGCAGAAAAAAAGAGCCGATTTCCTGAGTTTTAAAAAACCTCCCTTTTCCAAAGCCGCAAAAAGCGTAAAAACGGAAACCGCAAGCAGAAGAAGGGAAAGAAAGTCAGGCTTTGACACAATCATAGTAAATAAATCAACGGATGCCGCATATGTAATGAAATCATGCACAGGCTTCATCACAAGGTCAAACATACCAAACAAACATTCTCCCATCTGCCTTGAGAGTAAAAGAAGAAGGAAACCGATGACAGAAACCGGAATGACAAATAACGTATAAAAAGGCACCATCACCATATTCATCGGAAAACTGACAAGTGAAATCTGCTGAAAATGATAGAGAAGAAACGGAAGTGAGCTGAGCTCCGCAATGAATGAAGCCATCGCAAGCCCGGCAAGTCTGCTTTCCCCTGCTTTCTTTAAAATGGAGGATGACAGAATTAAAGAGGCGCTTACCGCAAAGGAAAGCTGGAAGCCCGCCTGCCAAAGGAAGTAAGGATTAAACAGCAGAAGCAGCAGATAAGACAGGGACAATGCAGCAGAGGAATGAATGCCGCGTTTAACAAGAGTTCCGGCGATATAAAACCCCAGCATGAGGGATGCGCGCAATACGGATGGGGCGGCACCGCTCAGCAGCGTATACACCGGCAAAAACAGCAGCAGCAAAATTCCCGCCTTTTCTCTTGTCAGCCCGATTCTGATCAGAGCATAAAATAATCCCGCCGTAATAAGACCGACATGCATTCCGGAAATCGCCATTAAATGAACGACTCCCAAATTTTGATACGCACTCAGTATATCGTCCTCTATAGAAAATCTTTCACCTAAGGTCAGCGCTTCAACAATTCCGGCGGAAGATTCAGGCACGTGATTCCGAATGATCGAAATCAAATTTTTTCTGATGTTCAGCAGTTTAAACAGCGGCTGTTTGGATTTTTCACACTGCTCAATGGAAGTCACGGAAAATAACCAGTGAATCTGCTGAGAGTAAAGATATTCCTTATAATCAAAACCTCCGGGAACCGTCGCATGTGCAGGCTGTTCCAGAGAGCCTGTAAACGTGCAGCGCATCCCCGGTTCAAGCTGTTCAATGAGTCTTTTTTCCTCAAGAGAACGGATTTTGTACGAAGCCGCCCATTTTTCCTTGTCATGTGTACGGATAACAGCTGACATTTTCGCTCCGTCAACCTTCGGAATATTAGTGATGACGGCCTGTTCAGTATAACTGCCGGCCTGATAGCGCGTTACATTCGCAGCGTCACAAACCGTATAAAGAAAGAAATAAAGACAAAAAGAAACGAGGCAGACGATAACCGGAGCATACTGCTTTGTTTTTACAATAATAAAGAGAAGATACAGAAGAAAAAGGAGCAGAACCCAGAAGACATGAGCGGCGGCAATTCCCGCAGTTGCAGAAACCGCCGCCAGAGGCAGAAGAAGGTATTTATATTTCATTTATACGTAACTGGTAAACAGCTCATTGGCCTGTTCATGAATTTTTTTCAGTTCATCTGCCTTAACCCCCGCATCAGATAATTGCTGAATCAGACCTGCTACAAAAGACAATTTTTCACGGTTTTTCAGATCGATGATCATCTCATCAAGTTCGACCTGCTCCACCTTGACTCCGGCTTGGCTGAACAGCTCTTTTGCATAAGGCTGTGTTTTGTAATCTTCGGCATAATAGACCGTTTTGATGCCTGCCTGGATAATTGATTTGCAGCATTGAATACAAGGATAATGCGTCACATAAATTTCGGCGCCTTCCGTCGGAACACCGAACTTAGAACATTGCAGAATCGCATTCATCTCTGCATGTATGGTCCGCTGGCAATGATTATCTATTAAAAGGCATCCTTCATCAGCGCAATGGACGCCGCCGGCGATTGAGCCGTTGTATCCGCCGGCAATCATACGCTTATCTCTGACTATGGTTGCCCCGACTGACAGTCTCGGACATGTGCTTCTCAGCGCCAGCAAATGGCTTTGCGCCATAAAATATTGATTCCATGAGATTCGTTCCACAAGTGTTCCCTCCAAAAAGTCTTGTTGCTTTTCTAAGTTTACATAGATTTAAGCAGAACCGTCAATTCACTTTACCGTAATGGAAGTTTTTATCCGCTCAAATGACTTCTCTCCAAAGCCTGATACATTCATCAAATCTTCAGCAGTCTGAAACCGTCCTTTTTCTTCTCGGTAAGCGATAATCGCTTCCGCTTTTTTCTGCCCCACCCCGGAAATCGCCTGAAGTTCGTCCAGAGATGCCGTATTGATATTGACAGCTGCATTCTCCTTTTCACCCGCCGCTGTTTTCGGGCGATTCTCCTCTTCGCCTTCACTCGGAATATAAACAATCGTCCCGTCCTGCAGCTGCTCTGCTAAATTAACATTCAATTCATCCGCCTTTTTCTTCAGGCCGCCGGCTTTTTCAATGGCTTGCGTCACTCTGTCTCCCGCTTTCATTTCATACACGCCGGGATTTCGGACCGCGCCTTTCACATCAATCATAATCTTGTCGTCTGCGGTGTCTTTTTTGTCCGCGACGGATGCTGAGGCTGTTTGGCCGAGCACGGACTGCTGTTTGACCGGCTCTTCCTTTTCAGAACGAAACAGCCAAATGCAGATAAAAACCGCCCCTGCTACAAGACAAGCGCCCAGAATTTTCAGGTTCCGCCGCAGCCGCTCCGTCATCATCGCTTTCGTCATATTGCATTGCCTCCCCGCATAAGGTTTAGAGGATTAAGGGAAAAAGGAGGGGAATTCATTGAAAATAGGCTTTATCGGCACCGGAAACATGGGAACGATCCTGATTGAATCGTTTATCGAATCAAACGCTGCCGATCCCTCACATATCACCATCACAAACAGAACAATCGAAAAAGCATTAAAACTAAAAGAACGTTTCAGCGGCATCCATGTCACCGAGGATCAGGAAAAGCTCGTACAGGATAATGAAATAATATTCATTTGTGTAAAACCGCTGGATATATATCCTTTGCTGAAAAAACTCACACCGCATTTACGGAAAGATCACATTTTAATCTCCATTACCAGCCCCGTTCAGACGGATCAGATTGAACATACGGTTCCGTGTCAGACGGCCCGCGTCATTCCGAGCATTACGAACCGCGCCTTGGCCGGCGTCTCGCTTGTTACGTTCGGCAAAAGCTGCAGCGAGGCTGCAAAAGCGGATATTCAAACGCTGTTCACTCATATTTCAAAACCTGTAGAAATCAGCAGCGGCATTACAAGAGCGGCGTCAGACATTGTCAGCTGCGGGCCCGCTTTTATGAGTTATCTCGTTCAACGCTTTATTGACGCGGCAGTGGAAGAAACGGACATCACCAAAGAAGAAGCCGTGATTATGTCGACGGAAATGCTTGTCGGTCTCGGAAAGCTTCTGGAAACAGGGCATTACACACTTCCCGCCTTGCAGGAAAAAGTATGCGTAAAAGGCGGCGTCACCGGAGAAGGACTGAAGGCTCTCGAAAGCGGTGTTCAGGATATGTTCAACCGTGTCTTTCAGCGTACACATAACAAATACGATGAAGATATATCGTTAGTGAAGAAGCAATTTCACGTGTAACTGAGTATGCCATAAAGTGCTTTATCGCGCCAATCGCAAAAAATGCATTTTAAAAACCATCGTTCCGTTTAAACGATGGTTTTTGGTTTGCCTGCCGTAAAGAAAAGACGTTCAGACTCTGTTGAAGGAGGCCGGTCTGTAAAATCGGCCGTCACTTTCTTCAGTTCAAATCCGGTCTCTGCAAGCATTTGTTCATATTCTTCAATGTAAAATGTTTTTTGCTCATGCGTCTCGTCATAACGGTCATAAGATTGTCCGTTCCATACAAAAAAGGACATATCATGGATGACAGAAAGCTCTTCATCGCCGGCAAAGCTTTGCCAGATATAGCTGATCTGCTCATCCTGATCCGCATGGGTGCTGTCCGGAAAAAGCTCCGTCATTTTAAATGGGGAATGGACGTCAAACAGAAGCAGGCCGCCCTCCTTCAAAACTTGAAAAACACTTTTGAAGGTGCTTAAGACATCATTTTTCGTTTTTAAGTAATTTAGGGAATCACAGCAGATGACAACGGCATCAAACTGTTCTTCAAAACCGGAAAGCTCTCTCATATCCTGTTGGAGAAAAAGAATCGGCTTTCCCGTTTTTTTCTGCTGGGCACAGCTCAGCATATCTTCACTCAAATCAATCCCCGTGACTTCGCAGCCTTTTTCAGCAAGCCTGATGGATATTTCTCCGGTTCCGCAGGCAAGATCAAGCACCCTTCCCTTTTCCGGAAGAGACGCTTCGATCCAGCCCGCCCATTCATCATACGGCGCATGTGACATTAACTCGTCATATACGCCGGCGAAGCCTTGGTAAATCATGAGTTCAAGCCGAGTTCAAGCTCTGCGAGCGGCGCGTCGCCCCATAGCTTTTCAAGATTGTAGTAACTTCTTTCATCTTTATGGAAAACGTGGACAATGACGTCGCCGAGATCAACTAAAATCCAGCGGGCCTCATCAAACCCTTCCATCTTTTTGACATCAATGCCGTTTTCTTCTGCCTGATCTTTAATTTCACGCGCAATTGCCTGAACCTGCTTATCAGAATTCCCGTGGCAGATTAAAAAGTAATCCGCTATAAGTGAGATTCCTTCCATGTCCAGCGCTAAAATATCTTCTGCACGTTTATCGTCGCATGCTTTTGCCGCGATTTTTAATACGGAAGCTTGATTCATTCTTTAAATTCCTCCTGTCAATTTTGAGACACCAGCCAATTATAGGTTGCAAACGTCTCCGGAAAGACCGGCTGGTTTTTTTTCATCAGAAATATCATTGTATTTTTCATTGCTTGTATGAGCGCTTCGTTCAGATCTGTTTCCGCCAGACGGCGCACCTCTTCCACTCCGGGGAAATGGCGTCCGGGTTCAATGTAATCCGCAACGTAAATGACTTTGTCTAAAAGGGTCATTCCGGGACGCCCTGACGTGTGATAGCGGATTGCATCCAAGATCTCAGGATCAGTGATCCCCGCTTCTTTCTCAGCCAAATACGCTCCCACAGGGGCATGCCACAGCTCGGCATTGTAATCCAAGAGCTCAGCCGGCATTTTTTCCCGCACGATGATCTGCTTCATTTCTTCTTTCGGCCGGAATTTCGCATAATCATGAAAAATAGCCGCCATTTCCGCTTTTTTCGGGTCTGCTCCGAACCGGCCTGCGAGAATAACCGCCGTATCTGTCACGCCGATTGTGTGGATGTAGCGATGCTCGGTCAGCTGCTCTTTGACGCAGGCAAGTGCTTCCTCACGATTCATATAAATCATTCTCCTCTATATACTGCCTCACTTTATCCGGCATTAAGTATTGCGTCGGCTTTTTTGCTTTGAGACGTTCTCTCAGCATCGTTGACGAAACGTCAAATTCCGGAACGTCGGCAAAAAGCAGCGGGTACGGGGTCTCAATATGATACCCCGGGCGCCGTACTCCGATAAATTGAATGAGCGTGAGAAGTTCGTCCAGTTTGTACCATTTCGGCAGATATTCAATCATATCCGCTCCGATAATAAAGAAAAGCTTGTCGTTCGGGTGCCGCTCCTTCAGTAAACGGACGGTATCATAGGTATAAGAAGGGCCTTTCCGGTCCATTTCCGCAAGCTCAAGCTTAAAGCCGGAATTAGAGCTGATGGCAAGCTTCAGCATCTCCACCCGGTGCCGGCTGTCTGTAAAGTCTTCATTCTGCTTATGCGGAGGGATTTTATTGGGCATAAACCAAATCTCATCGAGCTCCGCCTGATGAAGGACTTCATTAGCCATCAGAAGATGTCCGTTGTGCGGAGGGTCAAATGTGCCCCCGAATATTCCGATTTTCTTCATGTCAACCACCTTACGGAAGCTCGATTTGTTTATTTTCCTTTGATTCCTTATACAATACGATCGTATTTCCGATCGTCTGCACCAATTGTGAGCGGCTGCCTTTCACAAGGGCTTCTGCGACATCATTTTTATCGTCTTCGCAGTTTTGAAGCACGCTGACTTTAATTAGCTCTCTTGCTTCTAAAGCCTCGGCAATCTGTTTCACCATGTTTTCGTTGACTCCGCCTTTTCCCACTTGAAAAATAGGCGTTAAATGATGCGCTTTTGAACGCAAAAACCGTTTTTGTTTTCCTGTTAACATTGTGTTCCTCCTAGTTTTCCTTCAACAATTGCTCTCATTAAGCCGCTGTCAGGCTCTTGTTCCGTCCACAGCTTGAAAGACAGTGCGGCTTGTTCCACAAACATGCCGACACCGTCAAGGGTTGTTAAACCTCTTTTTTCAGCTTCTTTTAAGAACGCCGTTTGAATCGGGTTGTATACGATATCACAAACGATGGCGCCCGTTTTGGCCCGTTCCAATGAGAGCGGCACGGCATCCGTTTTCGGATACATGCCGACAGATGTTGTATGAATAATGACGTCATATTGTTCAAGCTGATTTTCAGCTTCTTTTAAAGTAAGGGCGCGTTTCTGCTGAAAAGAGGGAGCAGCCACAATCAGATTTTCTGCTTTTTCCGGCGTGCGGTTGCAAACGTCAAATTGTTTCGGCTCTCCGCGGACGATCGTCGTAAAAATCGCTCTTGCCGCTCCTCCCGCCCCAATCATAAGGATGGAGAGCTCTGATATCGGTTTGTCCAATACTTTGACTAAGGATTTATAAAACCCATCTCCGTCAGTATTATACCCGATGAGCCTGTCTCCCTCTCTTTTGACGGTATTTACGGCCCCGAGTACTTTCGCGCTTTCATGTATTTCATCCAGATGCTCCATGATCGCGACTTTATGCGGGACTGTGACGTTCACTCCGCAGATGCCAAGCGCCTTGATTCCGTTAACGGCGTCCTTGAGATGATGAGGTTCCACCTGAAACGCAAAATACTGCCCGTTGATGTTCTTATCTAGCAAAGCCGCGTTATGAATATCGGGTGACATTGAATGCCCGATCGGATTTCCGATTACTCCGTACAATTGTTTCATGCTCCCTCTCCCCTTCTCTCTATATTAATGAACGGCGGACAAATACGTGTACGCCTTTCGGAGCGTATGCCGTTATTTTTTTATCTGCTTGCTGCACCGTGACCCAGCCGAGACCGGAAAAAACGATATCCGTCTTTCCTTCTTTAATCGAAAACGTATGGGGTGTAAGCTCCGGAAATTCATCCAAATGATCTTTTCCGGGCGGGGTAAGCAGTTCTCCCGCATGCTTTTCGTATAAGGCATCAGCATTTTCAAGCTTTGTTCTGTGAATCATCAATTCATTCGGCATATAGCAGACAAACGCCGTTTTATCGCCTGATACATAGTCAAACCGGGCAAGCCCGCCGAAATAAAGCGTTTGTTTTTCATTCAGTTGAAAAGTGCGCGGCTTCAGTTCTTTTTTCGGTGTCAGCACCTTTAAGTCACGCTTGTCCACGTAATGCGCCATCTGGTGATGGTTAATGATTCCCGGCGTATCATAAAGCGCAGATCCGTCATCGAGCGGGATTTCAATCGCGTCAAGCGTCGTGCCCGGAAATTGAGAGGTGGTAATAATATTCTCTTCCCCTGAGACCTCTTTAATAATCCGGTTGATAAATGTGGATTTGCCGACATTGGTACAGCCCACCACATACACATCGCGCCCTTCGCGGTAATGTTCAATGGCGTCAATGACTTCTTTCATCCCTTGTCCGCGGGAAGCGCTGATTAAAAAGACATCAAGGGGTTTTAAGCCGTATTCTTTCGCTTCGCGTTTCATCCATTGAACGAGCCGTTCCCGTTTTACGGATTTCGGCAGGATATCGGCCTTATTACCGACAAGAATGATCGGATTACCGCCGACAAAGCGGTTCAGCCCGTTTATCCAGCTTCCGTTAAAATCAAAAATATCAACGACTTTGACAATAAGAGAGTCAGTATCGCCGATTGTGTGCAAGATATTTAAAAAGTCATCATCCGTTAATGAAACATCTTGAATTT
Organism: Bacillus sp. FSL K6-2865; assembly: GCF_040311405.1. NCBI lineage: Bacteria > Bacillati > Bacillota > Bacilli > Caryophanales > Bacillaceae > Bacillus > Bacillus sp. FSL K6-2865. The sequence goes on from NZ_CP152036.1 coordinate 2,702,260, forward strand.
CATTGTAATTTTTCAGTCTGAAGCAGCGCTGGCAGATGACATTCTCCTTTGTGAGAGATGCCTTTGGCGCGTATCCGAGACCTTGTTTATCCTCGGTCTGGATCGTTACTCCGCAGCCGATGCAAACAACCTTTTCCATTTCTAATCCTCCCACTGAATATGGCCTTTACGTTTCAAAGAACTCAATATTCTCCGTTCAATCCGGCGGTTAAAGCGCGTCATGACTCCGTCAGAGGAAGCGACAGGCACGACGAGGATCGTATGATACCCGTTTCTGTTTCCGCCGAGAACATCAGTAAGCAGCTGATCGCCGATGACCACACAGTCTTCTTTTTTCAGATCCATGCTGCTGACGGCTCTTTTAAAGGCGCGCCCCATCGGCTTTCTTGCCTTATAAATAAACGGTATGCCAAGCGGCTCCGAGAATAATTTCACTCTTCGTTCATTATTATTGGAGACGATCGTGACTTTAATGCCGTGCTCCTTCATTTCTTCAAACCACTCGATTAATCGAGGTGTCGCACTCGGTCTGTCCCACTCCACAAGCGTGTTGTCAAGGTCTGTAATAATCCCTTTCACATTGCGTTCTTTGAGCTTTTCCGGTGTGATATGAAATATATTTTTCACAAATTCGTCAGGTAAAAAAAACTTTTTTAACAAAACCCGCACCCTTCCTTTTCTTTCTATCATCTATATGTCGAAACCTGTCAGATTTAAAAACAAAGTCGGACTCAGTAAAAAAATTTCGACAAAAATTGGGTTTCTTCACCAGTTGTGGATAAAATTACACACATTATCCACTCTTATTACATCCGGATTTATCCAGATTATAAACAAGATACTAACAAGTTATCCACTTACGAGTGTGGATAACAGAACGATTGTTCTTATTTGTATTTCATGGTAGATTAAAGATAACCTCACCATGATTGAAACGCAACCTTCCATCATATGCTTGCGTCTGATGATTGATTACAATTGTAAGGAGGTGCCACTCCCATTAATTGGGTCCCCGGCATGAGAAAGCTTTCTGATGAATTACTAATAGAATCTTATTTCAAAGCCAATGAAATGAATTTGAGCCGTGAATTTATCGAGTTAATTGAAAACGAAATCAAAAGAAGATCGCTCGGACACATTATTTCCGTTTCTTCTTAAACAGAAAAAAGTTCCCGGGCGAATTTCCTTTTTTTACTCAGATGACTGATATTATATCACTTCGGTTATGCGCATTACTACCACTTTCAACAAAAAACACCCCTAAAATAGAGGTGTTTAAGAGGACGGCTGCTATATATTGAACCAATACAGACCGCCCAGGACGAGAATGACGACGAGCAGCACAACAAAAAATGCGTACCAGTACCCCGCATTCACCCGAGGAGGCGGGCATACAGGATATTGCGGAGGGAAACCGCGGTTCATAGCAATCGCCTCCAAAGAGATGTTTTTCTACAGGCTATGAAGCAGAAGCAAAACGGTTTAGGCAGCTGACGGCGTCAGCGTTCCAAAACCCGCCCATTTTTTATGCCTTCAATTAAGATTCTGGCGCCTTTTGGCGTCATATGATTTCCGGAGGGATCTATCAGTCCGGATTGGATCAGCGCCCGGTCTGTATCTTTGCCGCCGTCCGCGCGTATAAAGTGTTTCCAGTTATCCACCAGCGGCACTTTCAACTCAGCTGCAACCTGCCTCGTAACGCCGTTATAGGAATTATGCCATTTTCTCGCGCCGCCTTTTTCTTTAAAGGCTGAGGCTTTATATCTCGAATAGTAATAGAGATGATGCGTTCCGTTTCCTTCTATAACCGGGATGCACGTCATTAAAATCGGCTTTATGCCGTGATTTCTGCTTTCGTTTATGAAATAAGTCAGGTTTTCTTTAAACCGTTTCTTTGATACCCGCGGCTGATCGCCCGTCAAAATGCCCGCATCATTTGTTCCGAACATGATAAATAAATATTGGGGCTTACGGTCCAGCACGTCGCTTTGAAAGCGCAGGCGCGCATCCTCAGTCGTCTGGCCGCCTATTCCCGCATTTATAACCGTAAGACGGCCGCGTTCCGCTGTTTTTAAAATGTTTACCCACTGCTGCGCCTTCGGATAATCACGATAATCCCAGTTGGAACCGCGCGTATTGCTGTCGCCGAACGCGACAACACTTTTTTCTTTGCCCGCGGCGCATCCTGATAACAGACAGATTATCGTAATAAAAAGAACAGCAAACTTCATTTTCTCTCCCCCCAAACCTTACCTCCTATGGTACACATCTCTTTGGCGGCTTTCAACGCGGCGCTCTCTTTACTGGATATGAAAAGGGCCGGAATCCTGTCCGATCAAATCCGAAACCTTAACAAACGTGTAGCCCTGCTTTTTCAGCTTGGGAATGATTTCTTTCAAAGCCTCAACCGTCTGGCGCCGGTTTCCTCCGCCGTCATGCAGAAGAACGATATCTCCATCTCTGGCATGTGAAACAACGTGCCTGACGATTTTTCCTTTCCCTGGCCTTTTCCAGTCCCTCGGATCTTGGTTCCATGACCACATGATGATATGATAGCCCTCTTTTAAGATGCTTTTGAAAGCCGTATGATTCAGCGACCCTCCCGGCGGGCGGAATAACTTGTCCCCTTCCGGCTGCAGCGATGTGATATGATGCGCGGAGCTGTGAAGCTCTTGTAAAATGTCTTTGCGTTTCAGTCGGTGAAAATAAACATGGTTCATCGTATGGTTGCCGATTTCATGCCCTTCTTCAACGATGCGTTTTGCCGTTATGGGGTATTTGTCTATACGGCTCCCGACACAAAAAAAGGTTGCTTTAACATTGTGCTGTTTCAGCACGTCTAACACAGCCTCCGTATAGACAGGATGGGGGCCGTCATCGAAGGTTAAAGATAGTTTCTTTTTTTCAGACCTTATATCCCAGTACACGTTTCCCGTCTTCTCCATGTCACTTCTTTTTAAAGATTTCGCATCGGCGGACACGGCAGTGAGACTCGTGAGGACGCATATCATGATGATCAGATGAAAGCATCTCAACGTTTACACCTCCAGTAAACACTACTGTTAACGTGTCCCCTTTTATAAAAATCATTCTCTGCATCAAATGATGCACATCACCCGCTTCCCGCTTGTTTTTGTCCAAACCCGGGTGCCAGCCGTTTCTCATCAAACGGCAAATGCTGATAAATCAAATACGCTTATCGGACAGCTTATTTTAATAGAAGGAGATAGATTTGTGCTGTATACTAATTGACAAGAGGTGAACGTGCAGATGATAAAAAAGGGATTCAGTCTTGCCGTCATCATTGCTGTCGTGATGATCGGCTTTTTGCAAAAAGACGTCTGGCTCAGCATGATTCGCGCGGGCGGCATGTACGCCGTGCTTATGAGTATCCTTCTGGTCGCAGCTGACGTATTTTTTCCGATTGTTCCATTCGCCATTATCGCGGCCTTAAACGGAGCGGTTTTCGGGATTGTAAACGGGGTGTGGATTACATTGTCAGGCGCGATGCTCGGAACAATGGCATTGTTTTTTCTCGTCCGGTACGGATTCAGAGACTGGGCCAGAAAAAAGCTGCTGGCTTACCCGGCAGCGGCCCAATATGAAGATTCATTTCATCAGCACGCGTTTACGGCGGTGCTTTTCGGGCGGCTGATTCCGATTATACCGTCGCTTGCCATGAATACCGTCTGCGGGCTGAGTAACATCCGATGGCCAATCTTTTTTTCTGCGTCGGTGCTCGGCAAAATTCCGAACATTGTGATCGTGACGGTCGCAGGCGCTTCATTTACAAGCAACAAACTGCTGTCTTTCGGGATTTACGGAATGTATATGCTCGTCTTAATGGCGGTCATTTATAAGAAGTTTCCCGGCCTTTTAAAAACAACGAAAAAATGAAGCGCGTACCGCTCCCTATTCCGGCGGTACGGCTCCTCTCATTCTGAGAACTTTTCCGTTACATTCTGAACCGATCACTTCCATGTTTTTCTTTCTGTAAAATGACAGAGCCGCTTCATTGCCCGGCGAAACTCTCAGGTGATATTCCGAAACACCGTTCGCTCTGAAAAACTGATTCGCGTATTGATACAGTTTTGTTCCGCACCCCCTTCCCCTCTGCTGCTCAGTCATATAGTAAAGGTGCATATAACCGGTTTTTTGGCTGCGGTAAAATTTGATGGAAGCTTCAAGCTGTCCGATCGGCTGCCCGTTATGAAGAAGCAGCTTAAAATTGTCGGGTGAGTATTTGATTTGGGATGACAGCCACCTGAGATATTCCATCCTTATTAAAATGATCCGCCGTGCCAAAGCTGACGAAAAACGAATCCTCACGAAATGAAACGGCCGTCTCTTTATGTTTGTTTACATTGATCCGCTTGAAATACATCGGGAGTCCTCCTTTTTGAGGCCGCAAATAAGAACGACCATAAAACGGCTGCCAACGCCAGCATAACAGCAGCCCCTGCGATGACGATGCCGCGGACGGAAGAACTGACAGCCGCCGCTCCGAAAACCGCCGTTACCACTATAATGAAGACGGCTTCGACTAATGAATAAAAGCTCCCCACTCTCCCCATGATGTCCACCGGAACATTCTTTTGATAAAACGTCAGAAAGCCTGTATTGGCAAACGCCAGAAAAAAAGCGAGAAGGAAAAATCCGAAAGCAGCCGTCCAAAAAACGTCAGAAAACGCATAAATCATATATCCGGCCGCTGTGAATAAAGAGCCCATTCCCATCAATAAAGAAGCCGGCATTTTTTTATTAAAGAACACATTGACAAGCGCCCCCGCAATAATGCCTGCCCCTGAGACACTGACGAGAAAACCGTAATCGGCATCAGTCAGCTGAAGAACCTCTTTTGCAAAAGCGGCTTCAAGCGAATCAAGCGCGGATGGCATAACGGTCATGACCAGACTGAATAAAAAATAAATGATCATGACGTTTCGCGCCGTGCGGCTGAAGCGATAGACGAGCTTCCAATCTTCTTTGTACACTGCCAAAGAAAGCTTCTGTGCGGGAGAATGTACGTGGGGCTCATTTTCAAGGTTCGGCAGCATCATCGTAATGAAACCGGACAGCACTAAAGCCGCCGCATTCACCCAAATCGCAAAAATCGGCGTGCCGGCGATAAAAAGCAGCCCGGCCGCAGCCGGCCCGAGGAGAAAAGCCCCTGATTCCGACAAAGCCCTTAGTGAATTGAATCGTTTTCTCCTTTCAGCCGGAATAAGCATCGTCACATACGCCATGGAACACGGACGAAACATCGCATTGGCCATTTGAATCAAAAACACGATACAATAAATGGAAAATAAAGACCGTACAGTAAACATCAGCGGCAGAACGGCAATGAATGCAGCCCTGATGAAATCAAGCGACATCATCATATTTCGTTTGTTACACCGGTCGATGATGCTGCCCGCCCACCCATTTGTCATCAAAACAGCCGCAGGCCTGATTAAATAAAGGATGGAAACCGCAAAAGCAGACCCCGTTTCTTTTAAGACAATAAGATTAAGAGACAAAAAATAGATCCATTCACCAATATTTGCTATCCCGATTCCGGTTAACAGAAGCATCGGGTACCGCCAAGACTTCAGGTTTTTCATCTTATCCCTCCCTTAAAAATAAAAAACGCCCTCAAGACAATAAAGTCTTGAGGACGGGAAACAGCCCGCTATGCCACCTCAATTCGGTTTGGTGCCGGCCTAAGCCGGGTACAAAGCTTACTCGGTAACAGGAGTATCCGCCGCATCATCCTCGTGTTTCATGATTCCGATGCGAAGCTAAGAGGTTTGTTTCAACACATCCATTCATACTCCTTCACAGCTCCCGGAGCTCTCTGTCATGAATGATATCTGTCTACTCGTCTCTTCAGCGCTTTTCGTTATATTCTTTTCACCCTTACTTTTTTTAACAATATACAGGCTCAATCAGCAAAAATCAAGAGGCTGTAAGAAATAAAACCTGCCTTTGATTAATTTCCCTGTACAGACACAAACAGCCTGACTGCCACATACAGTTACATATAGGCTTTTGCCTACATAACTTTGTGGAGGTGAGGACGGTGACAGGTGTTTTTGCAGCGCTCGGGTTTATTGTGAAAGAACTTGTGTTTTTAGTATCATACGTGAAAAATAATGCCTTTCCACAACCGCTCTCAAATAATGAGGAGAAAAAATACTTAGACCTTATGGCTGAAGGAGATGAACACGCCCGCAACATGCTGATCGAACATAATCTCCGTTTAGTCGCCCATATTGTGAAAAAATTCGAAAACACGGGAGAGGACGCAGAAGATCTGATCTCCATCGGTACAATCGGGCTGATTAAAGGAATTGAAAGCTACTCAGCCGGAAAAGGCACGAAGCTTGCCACATATGCCGCACGATGTATCGAAAATGAGATTTTAATGCATCTGCGCGCATTGAAAAAAACGAAAAAAGACGTCTCCCTTCATGATCCGATCGGCCAGGATAAAGAAGGGAATGAAATAAGCCTGATCGATGTCCTCAAGTCGGAAAGCGAAGATGTGATCGACACCATTCAGCTCAACATGGAACTTGAAAAGGTCAAAAAATATATCGATATTTTAGACGACCGCGAAAAAGAAGTCATCGTCGGCCGCTTCGGGCTTGATTTAAAAAAAGAAAAAACGCAGCGCGAGATCGCAAAGGAGCTCGGCATTTCAAGGAGTTATGTGTCGCGGATTGAAAAACGCGCATTGATGAAGATGTTTCATGAGTTTTATCGGGCGGAGAAGGAGAAGCGGAAGAAGAAGGGAAAGTGAGCGAAAAGCCGGATCTGACATCCCGGCTTTTCCTATTTTATCTTTTTCAATCATGACTATAAACAGAATATGCGTAGCGCTCAGTATGAAGGGATAAATATACAAACTGTTTAATCGCGTCAAGGCCTGTGATGAATTCATTTGTCATACGGCCATTTTCAAAATCAATTTTGTAGGTTTGGAGGGCTCTATAACTTCGCTGTCATCTTCAATATCATCAATTCAATTTCTGAGGAAAGGGGCATGATAAGATCACTCCTATAACGTTCCTCCATTTATTGATTGAATGAACCATAATAAAAACCGCTCCTAAAGAGCGGTTTTAAAATATAAGAAATAATCATTCTAAGAAGAAATCGAAAGGGATTTATTTACTGCTTTTTGAGCATGGATTAAAGTCGTATCAAATAATGGCACCTCTGAATCCTCTACCTTTACTAATAGTCCAATTTCAGTGCATCCAAGAATGATTCCTTCTGCTCCTCTATCCACCAAATTATTTATGATCTTCTTATAAATGTTTTTGGAAGACTGTTTAATTTCACCCAGACACAGTTCTTGATAAATAATATTATTTATCAATTCTCTTTCATCATCATCAGGAACAATGACATTAATATCATGAGACGCAATACGTGATTTATAAAAATCTTGTTCCATCGTATATTTAGTACCTAGCAATCCTACTGAGCGAATGTCTTGTCTAATAATTTGTTCTGCAGTTGCATCGGCAATATGCAAAATAGGTATAGTGATCATTTCTTGGATATATCCAAGAACTTTATGCATAGTATTTGTACATATTACAATAAAATCTGCACCTGCTTTTTCTAATGATCTTGCAACTTGACCTAAAGCTTCACCTGCTTTATCCCAAGCTCCTATGGATTGATAATGTTCAATTTCCTTAAAATCAACACTGTATAAAAGGCATTTTGCCGAGTGAAGCCCTCCTAACTTCTTTTTTATTTCTTCATTGATAATTCGATAATACTCAGCTGAAGATTCCCAACTCATTCCGCCAATAAGACCAATAGTTTTCATAACCCACCTCGGATGAAATTTTCAAAATATTATAGTTATTCTATAGCATAGATTAGGTCTTTACAATTATTTATTTTTTCAGGATTATTATCATAAATTTTATCGAGAATAAAAAATGATTGCCCGCCCTTTAAGGAGACAACCATCAAATTCCCACCCATTTTCAGTCCTTCATCTTCTCCAGAGCGCCACCGTTTAGGAATAATAATCAAATCAGCAGGTATTATTAATTTGTCATTTCCATTATGCCTTATTTCAATAGATGAAACGGAAATCACTTCAGCCGGCATAATATCCACCGGTGACTCAGAATCAATAAAGTCAGAATATAGAAAAAGAGATGTGACAGTTATGAAAATCATTTTTCTCATTCGTTACTGCATTTTGGTATCAAATGATTTGACTTATAAGTCCTTAACTTGGTCCTCTCTCAAACGATTCAACGCGGGACGCTCTAAAAAGCTCCTCAGAAAATCCTTCACAGGCATACCTCAGTCCCTGCTTTCTATATGCAGAAGATGCGCTCGCCCAGCTCGAAGAAGCCAAACAGCACATTGCCCATTTGGAACAAAAAACCGCCCTATATCAAGCCATTCTGGAGCACCGCTCTTTTGATACAGCCAATCCCGCCAACTGGGAAAAAATACAGCATATGCATAGTGACGTATTTTACTCGCCCACTGTCCGGTAGGTGTGAAAGATATTTATGAGCACATCAATGGCTCTTAAACTCCTAAATTGGAATCCATATTGAGTATGCTAAGTTTGATGACATATTATGAGCGATTAAATTTGTTTATACGGCTATAGGGCTGCAAGTCCTTAATTTTTTTCTTAAGGTTACTTTCTATTAATTAGAAATTGATAGAAGTCGCATCTGTATGCGACTTCTTGTTCGATGTTATTTTCAAGTGTGTCAGTTGTTTCCACGATTTAATGGTGTTCACTGACACTCCGTACTTCTCGGCAAGGTCCTTGCATTTCATACCTTTAAGGTAGTCTTTATGCGCTTGAATGTTCTTTTCTGCCATCTACATCCACCGCTGCCTCCTTTGAATTGAGTTGTTTTGGAAGCTAATTTCTAAAACAACTCAATTCATTACGTTGACTAAATTGCATATTCTGAGTATTAAAAAGTACAAAAAAAGATACCCTTTGAGGTATCTAGTTTATAAAGTACTAAAAGAAGCCATTGACATAAAAATAGAGTTTAAGTGTCTATTGTCCTTATTTAGATCAACAACTTCTTCGAGGCACTGCTCATAAAATTTAGTTCCAATTCCGGTTAACTTCCTTATTACGTGTTCATTCATTTCATGTTTCAACATATTTACCACGGAGTATTTTATTAGACCATTTAAATCACTTCTATCTATACTATTCTTTAAGAAGTTAGCCGTATCAGCTGTAATCTTTTTTAATTGCTCTCCCTCAAATTCAATAAGTAAAAAATCGTTATCTTTTTTAAAAGTAAGTTCATTTGCTAATTTTAAATATTTTTCAAATTGATCTCTGAAATTATTAGGTAAAGGCACAGAATAATCATTTATCTTTAAATTGTTATATTTAAGGTCTAGATTATTTTTTTTCAAGTTGCAAATTATTTCATAGCGTACCCCAGTTAATATTATCAATTTAATGATTATTGCTGATCTAAATTTATTAAAATATCTTTTCTCTTCAAAGGCATTTATATATATATCATCTGAATTTAATGTTTCATCACATTGCTTAATGAGATCATTAACCTCTTCTTCAAGTAATGTATTAAAACCGCTACTGTCTTTTAATATAGAGTTGTTTGAGATAAATTCATTCATTTTATATCTATATGATGAATGATTGCTAGCTGATAAATTTAACTCTCTTTCAAAGTCGAGGTTCTTGATACAATGTTCAGATTGGAGATACATAAAAAATTTTTTTATAACAACACTATACATATAAGCAGTTTCTTTTTTTAAAATTTTTTTCTTGCTCTGTGATCGATTTTCAATATTGAATTTTAAAGAATCAATTATCCTTTCTGTTCTAACACCTTGGAGAAAATCTATAATTGTATCATCAGTGACCTTTAAATGTCTCAGATAATCTTTAAAAGCCTTCAAATGAGTGAAATATGTATAAGGTACACTTTCAAGAAAAGACTCAAATATTTGTTCCATTTTACTCATCTCCCATCTTATTATCGACGAAAAACAATAATAATGGAACCATTTGCAAAATTTGTCGACAAAAAAGCACCCTACAGGATGCTTTATTTTCTGCTCTTGATGTAATCTTCCTTACTGATACCTAAAAGCTCCGCAGAATGCTCATCAGCTGAATGTTCTAAATGGTGCATTTGGTATTTAACGAATTCTTCTGTAAATACCTTTTTGCCGATGAGAATATCAATAAGAGCTTCTATTGTACATTGACGGTTTACCGATCCGCATGCTAACTATTCTAACAAATGTTGTTGATTAACATTAATTGTTCTTGTCATGCTTTCACCTCCTACCTTAATATCGGCAAGAGATTATGACAAAGAACATTGTGCAGAATTTGTCGAACGATTATGCATTACACAGATCCTTTTTTATATTAAAATTATTTCAAGCTTTAGTAAGCTAGGTGGGCGCGGCTCTCACGGTTAATCCGACCAAGTCGAAATCCTTACTCGCCTAGAGGGGGGTGTGGTTATGGAAATCCACATCAAAATTTCCCGAGAGTTTGCAGTCGCTATTTTGATTGCAATCGCTCATGCCTTTCTCCGTTAGGAGAAAGGTTATTTCTAACGCGAATGATTCGCATTTGACGCTACAGGTTTTTTCAGATTCAACAAACGCTCAAAGTAGCAACCTGGGTATAAATGGATGATGAACTCATCTTTCATTTTGCGTACAGTTTCCCTTGAAATGCCAAGGTGAAGGCCAATAGCACGGTAACTCACCCCCTCCCTCATGCAATCATAAATAACTTTGTGTTGCTCTCCTTTGGTTTTTCCGGCGCCTAACTCAACTGCATATACTCGTTCCTCATAGTATTTAAGACGTTTGAAAAGACGCTCTTCTCTCATATCCATTTGTCGCAACTCAGCCTGACTCTTCCCAAGACTTCCTTTTGGCATAGCTGCTTCTAATCCATATTGAGCAACACCCTAATTTTTCATAGGAATTGTTGAACCATAAAGTACCCTTTGCAATCGATGAACATCTTTCACCATCCAGTGATAGCTATTGATTAGATTTTAAATGCCTTTTCGATTCATGAATAGGTCCTCCTTTTCCAAATAAAAACGACACTAAACAAACAGCGTAAATAATACTATAAGTTCAGTGTCCACAGGCTCTCCGTCTTGGGCTTAATCTTTTAAATTTAATAATAAATCATTCAAATCGCAAATAAATTTGTAAACAACTTCGTGAAATTCTTTGCAAAATTCCCTATTTAGTATATGTATTCTGTCACGGTCATCAATTTCAATATAATTGTTTTTTCCAATAATTTGAATTAATTCTTTTTGCTTTGTTTCATCTGGTATCATTGTTATTATTCCTGAATTGTGAATATAACAATTTCTAATCTTAGAATAATCAACTATTTTATTCCAAACATTGTTCGAGAATATTTCTGACTCATTAAATTTCTCATTACTTTTATATCTTAATTTAAAATAACTTTTGGCTTTAAAAATCCCTCTATCATACTTAACTTTGTCTAAAATTGCTTTATCTAAACATCTGCTTATAAGGTGGTACTCTATAAAGCTATATATACTCGTGAATACACTACTTCTCACAATTGAAGGATATGTGCTATTGAAGTCATGATATTCATCAATATAATAATCCCAATAATCTTCTTCAATTTCTGGGCTCAATTCTTTTGCTTCATTTTCATACCGCATTTTTGATTTTTCAAATCTGTCTTCAACATCATCCAAATATTCAATAAACTCATTTAAAGGTGACAAAACCCTTAAATAGAAAGCAACACCTGATTCCTTTAAAAACATACTATCCTCCAGCGTTTTTGTTTATTTTACTACAAAACCACTTTAAAGTGCCTTTTTAATAAACTATCATGCATTTTAAACCCTATCTCATGATCAACCCGCGCAAAGCTACCCTTTACAGTTTGAATCACTGTTTCACGGAGCATCTAAAACATGGGCAGTTCCTTGATTCTCATCTAAAACAATGATCTGAACTTTTCTGGGTCAATTTTCTGCTGAATAGTGAAGTCTTTTTTGAATTTCTCTTGGATTGTACACTCAAAGCGCCCCCCTGTGTTATGATAGAAGGACCAGTTCATATCAAGAACACTGAGGCTAAGCGTTTCGGTGTTTTTTATTTTTAGGCAGAAATCTCTTTTATCTTGATCTCCACTCTCAGCTCTGCGCTATAAAACTTGCTTACTTTCAGATCCACAACCTGACTATCATCTTTGTATATCAGATGATTCAAGGCACCTTTTACACCCTTTACATAGTTTTCAATATCAGGCTTCGTTTTTCCGGTTCGTCTTTGTTAGAAGGCTCGGAATCGATAATTTCTGAACTGTCTGCTTCATTAATAACTGCTTTTTAGAAAGAATCCCCACTTGCTCAAAACTGCTTTTCATACAGGCTTAAGAGCCATCGCATCCCAGTCATTTTTCCATCCAACATCAGACTTACTGAATTTCTTTTTGTGCTTTTCTACTTGTGCCTTTGTCCAGTACACAGTTTTTCGGAAGCCATTTATCAATTCAAAATAAGCTGCATAACCAATTACCGCATCTGATTCTCGTTTTTCAAAATCAATCTCGATCTCCTCAGTCAGCGGATTCCACTTCTGCAATTCGCTTTCATGAATCGGTATGAAATTGATGGACTTATATTGGCCTGTTCGCAAGGCAAGCTGTATGTACCCTTTGTAGCCAAGCTGGAATTGAGCCTTTCCTTATAAGGAACTATCCAGGCATACCCTAAGTTTTTATGTATAGGCAGGTCGAGTGTAGCTGCCACAGGAGCGCTTTTCATACATACTAATAATAAAAATAAAACCTAGTTAAAACTTTACAAGACAATCTGAATTGACTATAGTCTAATTAGACTAAAATATTGATGTAAAGAAGTGAAAAATTAGATGATAAAGTCTTTTTTAATGTTAGGGCAGTCGAATATGGCGGGCCGTGGATTTTTGAATGAAGTAGACCCTATCTATAATGAAAAAATTAAAATGCTGCGCAATGGACAATGGCAGATGATGACAGAGCCGATTAATTACGATCGTCCGGTTTCCGGCGTTGGCCTGGCGGCATCTTTTGCAGATGCATGGTCGAAAGCTCATCCCGATGAAGAAATTGGCTTGATCCCTTGTGCGGAAGGCGGCAGTTCATTGAATGACTGGCATCCGGAAGGCATCCTTTTTCAGCATGCTTTGTCCGAAGCCCGCTTCGCCCTCCGATCCAGTCAAATTTGCGGAATTCTTTGGCATCAAGGTGAGAGTGACAGTTATCGTTCGCTGCATGAAACTTATTACGAGAAATTAATTCTTATCATCGGGACGCTAAGAAACGAGTTGGAATTAGTTGAGGTACCGTTGATTATTGGAGGGCTTGGTGACTTTCTTGGGAAGACTGGTTTTGGACAGCACGCGACTGAATTTCGACAGGTTAATGAACAATTGCTTCGTTTTGCTGATGAACAACAGAATTGTTATTTTGTTACTGCAGCAGGTTTGACTGCGAATCCTGATGGCATTCATTTAGACGCAGCTTCACAACGCAAATTCGGTTACCGCTATTTCGAGGCTTTTTCGAAAAAGCACCATATCCTGAAACCCATTTCGGGAGAGGAGCAATCACTGAAAGTGAATGGTGACTATTCTAAAACAGAACAGATTTACCTTCATAGTATGGATTTGGCTTCGGGTAAAATCACGTACGCGGAATTTGAGGCGCGGATGGCGAAGGTGATGAAACCATGATTCCCTTACTTATCCTTGGCTTGCTCATCCAAAACCCCGGAGCTCACGGCTATGAACTTCTGGCCTTAATGGAAAAACGTCATTACAAGTACATCGTTAACTTCACGAAAGGTTCATTTTATTACAATCTGCAGCAACTTGAAGAAAAGTGTTTGATTGAACAGATTCAGCAGAAACCCTCAACCAGCGCGCGTGAAATCCGTAACTTTAACGTCACAGAATCGGGAAGGGCAGAATTCGAAAAATTAATGATCAAATACGGCACCAAATCGGAATATGTGAACCTGCAATTTTATGGGGCGTTACTCTTTGCCGATGAATTCGACAAAAATAAATTAGTGAATCTGATCCAATCACAAATCGATCAGACTAAAACTCGAATCGAGCTCCTTGATGAATACCTGTCCATCACTCAAGAAATTCCCGGCACAATCAATTACTTTCGCCGCATGAATGAAAATTCCCGTTCACATCACTTGGTTAATTTAGAGTGGTTCGAAAAATTGAAAGCAGAAATAGAGTGAACTATTGCATAATAAAAAATGCAATGTTACATATATCAGAATATTAGTTACCTGCATATAAAACCTGTGTCGCAGATATCGAGTAACACCATTGATACAGGTTTTATACCCCTTCATTTAATTAAACCAGTAATGGGGTTGTCAACACTTGCCCCAAACAAGAGCACGTGAGTCTGCTGCGTGTTCTTCTTTTTCAATCCTTCGTATTAATAAACGCTTTTTACACCTATTTAGTATTCAAGTAAGTCAACTGATTTTTCTCCACCTTCCGCTAAACTGCTGCTTGCTCTGTTGTTTTAGCTTTATCTGAATCTGTTTTGTCTGTAGAAGCAGAATCAGACCCACATGCAGCCAAAATAAAGCTTAGAGATAACGCACCAATGCCTAACCATATATTCCATTTTTCACCAACTGCTATCATGCAGGAGCAGCGCAATGAAATGAGGGATATTCTTAACGAGATAAGCGATATCGTTCATCTTGATGTCTTTTCTACAGAGGATGTCGATCAAAAGCTTGAGTCAGCTGATAAAAAAAGAAGCGACACGATACATAAACTCGGCAAACTTGATCACGATCTAACGAAAGAATACGCAGAAACCGAAGCGAACGAACAGTTCATTCAGGCCGACTTTCAGCAGCTCCAAAACGCCACAGGCAAAGGAAAAGGCGCCACGCCGCTTCACTACAACGCCAAAGCGTACAGAGAAAGTGACATACATAAGAAAAAAGGCGAGATTGCGAGACAATCGGATGCTTATTTAACGATTAAAAAGGAAGAAGCGAAAGAACGTGAAATTAAGGATTTGAAGAAAAAACTCGCTGATGGAGTAACTGATCCGGATGAATACTTAGAGATTGCGAAGAAGATCGGTTACGAGAACCTTGAACCTTCCCAACAGCAATATGTGATGCAGCTTGAACAAGCAAAACAGCTCGAAGAAGTTGGTGAAACCACATGGGAAGTCCTGAAAGGAGTTGGAGTCGGTCTCTACGATGTCGCTAAGGATACTGTGACTGGCGTTAAAGATTTAGCTGTCGGGACTTGGGAGTTTTCCCAGCTCTCCGAGGAACAAAAATTAGCCAAAACAATTTCAGCTGTATTGAAGACACCTTCCTATGCAAAAATCATATGGACAAACATAGCGGATTCATGGAATGATAAAATGGTTAACGGAGATGCATACTCACGATCTCATTATATTACCTATGTGGTCGGGAGCCTTGTTGGACTAAAAGGCGTTGGCTCTGCTGTGAAAGTAACAAGCAAACTTGGTAAAGCCGGTGCTGCCAAAGTAGATAAAGTGATTGAAGCTGGAGAAAAAGCAGCTACTAGACATGTAAACAAAGGGATTACCGTAGGGAAAAACTACATAAATTCTTTATCTAGAAATAAAGATGATCTAGCACTTGTAGGTATAGCACAAGATATTGAGAATACCCATAATGTAAAGAATACGTCTATATTAAAAAAAGCAATACAATCCAAACATGATCAATTTGTTAAAGCTGCACCATACACGTACGAAAACAGTGCGGGCAAAACAACGACCATTAACTTAAGAATGGGTCATTTGAAAAATGATGTCCATCCAGTAACAAAAGTTCCCTATGATAAAGACGGATTTCCAATATTCGAATCAAAACATACACTCACACTTGATAAAGCCGACTTTAAAAAAAGTAGAGACCAGCATTTTGACAAATTAAATAAACAATTATATAAGCAGACTGAAGAAGATCCATCATTGATTAAGAAGCTTGATTTGAACGAAGATGATTTACTTGATCTTCAAGATGGAATAACACCAGAGAAATACACATGGCACCACCATCAAACTCCTAGAAAAATGGAGCTAGTAGATCGAGTCATTCATGCTAAAACTGGTCACACTGGCGGATATAAAATTTGGGGAAAAGATGAGAAATAGGAGGTTAATCAATGCAAAGTATTAAATGGAGAAAACGAAGCACTTTTAAAGAGGCGACAAACAGTCAGATCGAAGAGGTAGAAGAAAAATTAAAAATCAAGTTCCCGACAGTTTACAGAGAGTTCATTAAAGACCATAATGGATGCTCTCCTATAGATAAAAAGGTTGTTTCATTCCAAAATTCTCGAGAATCAATAAACAATTTACTGAGTATAGGAGATCCAACTCGACCAATTGATCTCCTTAGTACACTTGATAATGTTAAAGATCGGTTAGTTGATAAGATCATACCTTTTGCTACAGATGCAGGGGGAAACCTCTTTTGTTTTGATTATAGAATGTCTTCTCAAGAACCCGTAATTGTTTTTTGGGATCATGAGATCGCTAATGAAGATAAGGGAAGTTCCATTAGCTATGTTTGTGATTCATTTACAGACTTAATGGACAAGCTTGAAGAACAACATTAAGTTTTTTGACTATAGTTTTGAAATTTTCGAACATAACACTGAGTGTCCTTGGCATTCAAGGTTCTAAAAATAGCAGAGGAATATTGATTAATGTTTGATAATTCGTTTTTAGAACAGAAGGAGTTTAACTATTGATTGATCTTACAAATACCGGTCTAAGTATTATTGCATCATTGTTAACATCATAACAATAATTATAGGGTTTGCCGCTACCAAAAAAACTCCTACTAAAATAATTCAACGAGGCAATAACAACTCTGTGCATATTGGAAAAAAGAAAATCAATATAATAAACATTTTCATGCCTAGTCAAAATCAAATAGATAAAGTCACCAATGCAAAAAGGGAGCCCGGCTCAGATAACTATTTTATGATTGTTCTTTTTTATATAGCTATCATTATCTTTGGTGCATTTTATACTAGTTACTATTATTGGTTTGTTGCAATTCTGTTGGCTGTCTTTATAATCCGGTTTATTAAGTGTATTCGTTTTTCAATTGCCATAAAGCTTACATCAAACTTGTATTACAAAAGTAAATTCTTCATCAATTTTATCCAGCAAATAATTTTATGTTGCATTCTTCTAAGTCTGCTGTTTTTTTCAGTACCACAGGAATTACAAATAGTTGCTGATCATATAAAAGTAAATTTTGAAGGAGGCACCTCCTTTAAAATTTGGCTTATAGACTTATTTAAATACACATTCAGTATATGGAATACTACTACTTTTTATTTTTTCATTTTTAGAAGCGTAGGGATGCTGATTCTTACTCTTTTTGTATTCTATACAACAGGCAAGAATGCAATACCAATTTATAAACACAAGTCTTTCAACAGAAGAAAAGTGTTGTTTAATGAACTTTCTTCTTATATTTTTGTTATTATTCTTATTTTTTTCTCCCTCTACCCATGGATATTCATAGACCTAAAAAACAGCTTAGAACCTTTGTGGATTGAATGGGCACGCAAATAAAAAATGTCAAATTTATTAGTGTTAAGGCCCCTATAGAGGGTCTTCTCTTATTTTAATAAAGTTTTAAGTTGCTCTTTCAGTCTATAAATACCATCTCGATAAGCTCGGCATTTCAAGGAGTTATGTGTCGCGGATTGAAAAACGCGCATTGATGAAAATGTTCCATGAGTTTTACCGGGCGGAGAAAGAGAAGCGGAAGAAGTCGAAGGGGAAATGAGCGAAAAGCCGGATCTGACATCCCGGCTTTTTTTATTTTCTTTTCAATATAAAACAATGATAACTTTCTTTCATCTTATGCAACCCAAAGCAGTTATGAGGTGTTTTCTTTATCTGTACAAATACAGGTGAATCACTTAATTTATTACATATAAGTTATCCTGCAAAACTGTGCACGAAATGTCGGGTAGATACATTTCGCTCCTGTTATTCTTTTGTGAAAGGAGGTCAAATAAATGGATTCGCTTAAAAGGATGAACAGCGCATTAACGTATATTGAAGAAAACCTCACGAACGATATTGATTTCAAAGAAGCAGCAAGGCTTGCTTTCTGCTCTGAATATCATTTTAAAAGGATGTTTTCCTTCCTTACAGGTATTTCATTATCGGAATATATTCGTCGACGACGTCTTACTCTTGCAGCTTTTGAACTTAAAGACAGCAGCGTAAAGGTGATTGATCTTGCAATAAAATACGGTTATCACTCACCAGATTCTTTTGCACGAGCATTTCAAAATCTGCATGGCATAAGACCATCAGAAGCTAAACATAATGGCCATTCACTTAAAGCTTATCCGCGAATGACCTTCCAGTTATCAATCAAAGGAGGAAATGAAATGAACTATCGCATTGAAGAAAAAGAGGCATTTCGCATCGTCGGCATTAAAAAAAGAGTCCCTATTTTGTTCAAAGGCGTGAATCCTGACATTGCATCGATGTGGGAAAGTTTAGATGAAGCAGCAATCAAACAACTAAAAGAGCTTTCTAATGCAGCGCCTGTAGGACTCATTAGTGCATCCACGAACTTTTCTGACGGCCGGACAGAGGAAAACGGAGAGCTTGATCACTATATTGGCGCAGCCACAACGAAACATTGCCCAAATCATCTATCACAGCTTGAAGTCCCTGCCTCAACGTGGGCTGTATTCGAAGCAGCCGGATCATTTCCGGATGCACTGCAGGAAGTATGGGGGCGGATTTATTCCGAATGGTTTCCATCGTCACATTATGAACAAATTGAAGGCCCAGAAATCCTGTGGAATGAGCATAAAGATGTAACATCGCCATCTTTTAAAAGTGAAATTTGGATACCCATTTCAAAAAAGTAATATATCTTACAATGAAATTAGAGGAATTGAAGGTTTTAAGGAAGGGGTCTCATCCCTTCCTCTTTAAGTTACTAACCCGATCTGCAGCATTATTGATGCCACTAATCTACGAATTGAGTTTTTTAATGAGCAGAGCCGTTCTTACTGAAAATCTAAATTGAGGTGTCCTATTGCGTTTTGATGATCTGCTTCTCACCTCTTATTTTCCGCCTTAACGTCCGATCCTTTCTGCAATTGCTTCTGCAAAGTCGGACGTTGATGATTGACCGCCAAGATCTCCCATTTTGATTCCTGCCTTCACGGTTTCCCGAAGTGAGTTTTCTATTAATTCCGCTGCTTCTTTCAGCTTTTTATCACGATACTGTGTACTGAGCCATTCAAACAACATAGCAGTTGAAAGTATAATACCGATAGGATTCGCAATATTTTCACTGCAATGTCAGGTGCCGAACCGTGAGCAGCCTGGGCCTTGCCTGCTTTCCCATTTGTATTAATTGACAGTGCAAGCCCCAAGCTGCCGACGAACTAAATGTACCGTCATTGCATCGATATGATAATCATCCACTTCAGGGTATTGTTCGCCACTTCTCGGCACGTATTCAAAAAGAGTCCCGAGCCATGTAACCTTCTTACGGCGTTCCATCGCACTTTGAAAGGCTGCATGCGCAATACGTGTAATAGCCTTTTTAGTGAAAACTCCAGTCAATACAGCCACTTCCGGGGTTACCTGCCATACATATTTCGGCCAGCGTAAAAGCCTTCCGTATTTTCACGGTAAATGACCAAATTAGCTTTCCCTGCAATACTTTTCATTCCAGGTATTGTCTTTGCCGGCGGCAATTGCTTTTCACTCAATGGTAACCAGCTTAAACGCTGGCTGGACAGGTTTCAGGGTGTATCTATTCATTGGAGTTCCGTTTCTTGCAACTTAACCAAAAACTTCCTCACGAAGAACAAATCACTTCTCTATTGTGGGATACTGCCGAAAATAAATCACTTCACAACAGAGAAACTGAAAGCGGTATAAAAAAACAGCTCCGTTAAAATGGCCGGAACCGTCTTTGACTTTTGGATTTTGCAGTTATCTCCATCCGTTAGTTTGAATTCAGATAATCCAAGACACGATCAACTCTTTCATTGACTGAGTAATCTCCTTCAATTTTTAACAATGGACAAGATAAATCTGCCATCCAATGTTCGTGTAAAGCTTTGCTTCTAACTTCCATTCCGGCATGATCATATAAAGAAGCCCACTCTAAAAATGTTTTTGATTGTTCATATTTACTGCCGCCGGCTAACACTTCGTTTCCATAACGCTGAAATTCCCTATGCCTTAATCTCTCAAGCCGTATATCTTGCGGAATCCATAAGAAGATGACAAGGTCAAAGTAACTTTTTAGATCATCACCCCAGCCGCACACTGCGCCAGAAAGAATCCATTTCTCATTTATTGTCAAGTCTTTTTCAAGCAACTTTCTTCTTTCAGGAATTTCTCTTTTCTTAGTGAATTTGTCTGTCCAATAGTAATCATCAGTATCAAGATGTGTATGAGGCAAATGCTTTGATAATGCAACACCCAATGTTGAAGTTCCGACTCCGGAGGCTCCCAGTATGTGAATATTTTTTTTCATAGTTCCCCCTCCTTATGAAGCAACGTAACTCCCTGTCCGTCGCACAAGGTTCTTACAATTTTAACACAACTACCCAAAAACCTTTACTCTTTGCCAAGGGAATCCAGATGCGTGTTAAAACTTTACTGCTTACGAACTTCATGGTCATTTTCAAACAGAATGATTAACTTTCTCTCCGGCCTATTTTAATATCCTCATACACTTTCTCAAAAGTCTCGATTGGCAGTGAAAACTTGGTTGTTTTCTCGTTACGATAATTGATCATGATCTCAATTTGATTATTTTTTTGTTCAAACTCAATAAGTGCATTCTCCCATTTATCTCTGATTGAAATGATACAATTTCCATTTTTCTTTTCCTTTTTCTTATAAATGTAATTCACTTTAACTCCCCTTTCATTGATCGACAAAAGGTTTCGGAATAAGGAAGCTCCTCAAAAAAAGGATCAAAACTTTTATCAAGTTTGATCCTTTTCCCTTTTTAGTCATTTCTTTGCGAACGTTTATAGACATTCACGGTTACCAACCAGCTCATAACGATGATTCCTGCAAAAAGAATGAGCATATTACCGTACAAATAAGCGGAATGATCAGCGTTAACAGGCAGCAGTCTTTGATCCAGCAAGCGGATCGATAATAAACCGCCTGCAATCGAAATACCCGTTCCCTCTGATAGAAAGCTGGTAAAATTAAGCAGACTCATTCCGGCGCCGGCTTCCTTTTGTTTCAAACTGCCAGATACCATTGTAGATATAACCGTTTTTGTGAAGGAGAGCCCCCCAAAAACAAAAACGATGATAACGGACATGAGCCATGGTGTCGCATCTATAAAAAAGGCAGCGATTAAAAAGCTGGAAAACATCAATGCAATCCCAATGGTCAGCACATATAAAGAACCTTTCCGATCAACAAGCCATCCTCCAATGTAACCGAAGATGATGACGCTCATCGTTCCGGGAAACATAATCCCGCTTCCAATTGCCGCAGTACTTAATGGTGAACATCTTTCATCATATAAGGAACCATAGACACAAATCCTGCAGCAGTGCCGAATATCAGGCCTCCGCAAAGGACGCCCATCATAAACAAGACATTTTTCCCCAGTGCAGGGTCAACAAAGGATTTTGCACTTCATCCATAACTCCCCCTGCATTGATTGATATACCTTATTATAAATCCTCAAGCAGATGTTTTGAATACTTCGCGACACACACCCGCTAAATGACGAAACATCTAAAATTTACAGTACCAAAAAACCGCAATTTCATTTGCTGTTGAAAAATTGGAATAAAGCATTGTATCGACCGCTCCTATGACAAAGTTATTTTTGGCATAAAAATGACAAGCTGAAACATTAATATCTTGTGTTTCAAGCATAAGACCGCATAAATGATTCTCCTTTGCCCACTCAACCGCTTTATGCAATAAAGCCGTCCCGACACCATTTTTTCTATAATCTTCTGCAACGGCAATGTCTTCAATCAATGCGTATCCATTCCAATTAGAACGAAGCTTGCTCCGGCCGACACAGTCGTTCTCTGCGTAATAAAAAAAGACAACTTTATCCTCTTCTTCAATATAACTGGCATCAATGTCTTCATCGTCATATTTTTTGACATAAGGTTCAGCAAATTTCTCCTCTGTATATGTCCAACCATTGTTTTCAAATGAAGGGATGATTCTCCCTGAAACAACGAAAGGTTCGTTTGGTTTATTGAAGTCTTTCATATTGAATCGAGTCATTTTAGTTATCATCATAATCACCTTTCTGATTTATTTACTTTACATCTTTTGAACTGTTGATTCGTCTGCATGTCATGGATACCGGTTTAATAACTCTAAAAAACAAAAAAGATACCAACATCGATTGGTTCATCTATTCATTCGAGCCCTTACAACAATATCCTATTTCGGAGCTTCCAAACCGAATTTAATCCATTCCTCTTTTGCCGGACCATAAATACCCGGAACAGGT
The DNA here is from genome assembly GCF_040311405.1 of Bacillus sp. FSL K6-2865. Lineage (NCBI taxonomy): Bacteria > Bacillati > Bacillota > Bacilli > Caryophanales > Bacillaceae > Bacillus > Bacillus sp. FSL K6-2865. The sequence continues at coordinate 2,724,873 of NZ_CP152036.1, forward strand.
AAACCTGCTTGTCTCATAAGGACAGTCATTTGTCCTCGATGATGGTTTTGATGTTGAATTAAAAACATCAAAAGTGAACCATTTGGCAATTGCTGACCAATAAAGTTGACACACTCTTGAAGTGTATCGTCAGTCCATTGCGTTTTTAAGGCCTGCACAAATGCATTACTGGCTTGATGATAACTCTCAGCAATAAACCGCGCCGATGCAGGGACAGGATAATCTTCGGCCGGAGCGTGAAACGTTAAATCTGTGTTTGAGGTAATGATGTGAATGGCAGCGACAGTATGCCAAGCAATACGGCCTAAAGTCCAATGTTGTGAAGTGATTTCTTGTTTAAGTGATTCATCAGTCAGATGATTCAGCAGTTTTTGTGTCGCATCGGCTTCGAATTCCCAAGATTTCAAAAAATGGTCTAAGGTTTGAAACATAAAAATCCTCCTTATCCTTTTTTGTTTTTCTATGTATCTACAGTTCAATTATAGTGCTCCGTTTAGTTAAAAAAGAACAAAACGATAGACAGACATTTTTAACAGAAAGCCCGATCTGACAACAACAGACAAAATATAAGAACATAACGGATAACTTTATACTTCTTTTTCCTTAATCGACAAAAAAAGGATATCTGTTCAAACAGGATTCTTCTGTCTAATATTTTCTCTTTGCGAAAGCCCATATCGTCTTAGTGATTGAACCGGAGACAAAACAGCTCCCCGTCATCATAGCCACCCAAATGAAAAATGTCGGTTCAGCACCTATTACAATAAACATGAATATCAAGGACAAAATGAAGACAATAACAACCATCATCCATACTTTTTTAAAGATGAAATATCCTAAAATCCCTAACAGAAAAGATGCTGCCGGAAGAAAAATAAGAATGATATACGCGGGGCTCAACAGCGGGCTAATACAAACACCTCCCAATTTATTTAAAAACGAGGAAGTTCCTACTTTTTGTCTGATATGAAGTGATTTTTTTCATCTTGATATTACACCGCTTCATCCATTTTATACATATTATACCAATATAATCGAGTCAAATATAGATATTTATTCATTTTTAACATATTTTAGAAAAATCAGGAGTGAATTAACGTCTGTGGATAGACCGCTTTTTCTATCCCTAGTAAGTCCTGCCGCATTGATTTTAGCCCATCATTGTTTTTGCAGCGCTAATATTCTCAAAATCGTGTGCATGACGCTGCTTTCCTCATTTGATTTGATGACAAAGTGCGCCGCATCTTTTATTTCGTCAATGGCGTTCTTAACCGCAAAGCTGTAGGATGCCGCTTCCATCAATTCTTTGTCATTGCGGCCGTCTCCGAACGCCATTGTTTCATCAGCCGAAACCCCTAATAATCGCTGCAGTTCTTGTACTGTTGTTCCTTTATGTATTCCGATATTTGCTATGTCCATCCAGGTATCCTCTGATGCTACGATATATAATTGGTGAAAAAATTCATGCAGCTTTTCTCTCGTTTCCGGACAGTTGGCGTCGGGATCATGAACCGTAATCTTGATAAAATCATCTTTTATCTCAGTAAAATCAGTTATTTTCGTTACATGTGCATAAGAGGCATTTACATATTTCATTTCACTTTCAGACAGATTTTCTTTTACGATCGCGCCATTTTTTGTGCATGCGATAATGCTATGCCCGCAGCTGATTTTTTCTAAAGCGCCTATAATTGACAGTCCCGCTTCATTGCTGATCAAAGATTCATATACGAACTTGCCGTTCTTTTTTATACGTGTGGCACTGTCTCCTAAAATCCAAAAATCTTTCGCATCTTCTCCGAATAAAGCTTCCACTCTTTCACACTGCTTCCCGGTGCAGAGGGCGAAAGCGACATGCTGTTCCTCCATTACTCGTTTTGTCTTTTCAAATAACGTTCTGTCAAAATCGCCTTGATTATTTAAAAATGTACCGTCTAAATCCGTAATCACTAATTTAATCATCGTTCAGCACCTCCGCAGTTAAAACGTCTTTTTCAGACAAAGGGTTTCTCACATTTTAGAATGGAATCAATCGCATTTAAGACCCCTTCTTCATTGTTTAATTGCGTGATATGCGCCGCAGCCTGTTTAATGCTTTCATGCGCATTATCCATGGCGACCCCGTATTTCACGGCGGACACCATCTCCAGATCATTGCCGCTGTCTCCGAAGGCCGCGCATTCTTCATCATTTATCCCCCATTGTTTCTGGAGAAGCTTAATCCCGCTTGCTTTATGAAGCCCCGGTATGATCAGATCTATGTCACCGTGCCCGCTTGATACAGGCGTAACGAAAGACCCGATTGCGTTTTTCAAATAGCTCAGAAGTGCGGAACAATGTTCGGCGGGAAAGCTGATGGAAAATTTTAAAATGTCATCATCGATGTTTTCAAAATGCGGCACCCTTTTTAACACATAATAATACTTACTGGCATGCAGATATTCATCTTCACCGGCATTTTCATGAATATACGCGCTTTTTTTTCCGCAGACAATGACGTTTTTCACCTCATACTGCTCTAAAGCACGGATCACTGCTTTTATAGTGTCTTCAGACATGTTACCCGCGAATAATTCTTCTCCGGCATTCACGACGAAAGCGCCATTCTCAGAAACGAAAGCGATTTCACTTTTGATTTCCGGAAAGAAGGATGTAAGCTGCGCATATTGGTTTCCGCTTGCTACGGCAAATTTAATTCCCCGCGATTTTAATTCACGATACTGATTCATAAAACGCTCTTTGTTATAGGCCATTTCATCATTCAAAAACGTTCCGTCCATATCAACCGCTATCAGTTTGATACTCATATTGTCCTCCTTTTTTCGGCCGCTTTTGTCAGAGACCCTTGAAGAGATCATGCATAAAGCGTATGAACGAATTATATCCGCAGTTGTTTTGCGCCGTAAATCATTGGCTGACGTCTTGTTTTGAATGACACAAAAAGTGATTTGTCACATAAATATAACACTATGTTTCTTTTAAAAATGTTATGTTACGATTAGATGTACATTCACCATTCTCATAAAAAGGAGAATCCCCCTGCATGTTCACACACGAAATGATTGCTTCATTTAACGAGCTTGAAACTTCTTTATACAACTACATCTCCCAAAACAGCGAGAAAGTCGTCTATATGCGAATCCGTGAATTGGCAAATGAAACCCATGTATCTACGGCTTCTATTTTACGTTTCTGCAAAAAAATAAACTGTGAAGGGTTTTCGGAGTTTAAGGTGAAGCTGAAAATGTATACGGAGGCAAATAAAAAAACGATTTTAAAGAGTCCCCATCATTCCGTTGCCGAGTTTTTTGAAAGAACAGTAAGCGGAGGGATGGAAGAAAAGCTGAAGGAAGCAGCAGCCCTTGCGGCCGATGCAGAAAGCGTTATTTTTATCGGAGTGGGAAGTTCAGGAATTCTCGCCGAATACGGAGCCAGATATTTTTCGTGCTTAGGGAAACTTTCAATGTATATTAAAGATCCTTACTTTCCGGCCCATTCCCATTTCCGTCATAACAGCATCACGATCGCATTATCGGTTTCAGGTGAAGGAGATTCTACGGTGACTCATCTGAATCAGCTGAAACAAGAAGGCAGCCGGGTCATCAGTATTACAAATCATAAACATTCAACCATTGCCAAAATGGCCGATGTGAATATTTCATATTACGTGACGGAAGAATGGGTTGAAAATGCGAATATCACCACCCAAATCCCCGCTATGTACATACTTGAATCAATGGCTCGGGAGATATACAAATTGAGAGAATAAATTCAGGAACGAAAACACTGATACACTGGAGATTTCGCCCTTTTTGTAAAACCCTTCTCTGATGCTAGAGAAGGGTTTTGAAGATCACAGATGAGACACAATACAATTTGCATGGCCTGCCAGTTTATATTCTCCCAAACCGGAAGGCAGGAGAATATGATCTCCTTTTCTAAAGGGATATTCATGACCGCCTGCAATCATTATTCCGTCTCCTTCGATCACGCTGACAAGAAGGAAGGGATGATGCTGGAATAGATTTGCTTCACCTTTTACATCCCACTTTTCGACTGAAAAATAAGGACATTCTATTAAAACAGCTGCCAGCAGATCATCTGTTTGTTTATATTGAACGGTCGGCCGTTCACGGACAGATGGAATGTCTATCACTTCTATACTTTTTTCCAAATGGAGCTCGCGCATCCTGCCGTCCGCATCTTTTCTTCCGTAGTCATACAATCTGTAAGTCGTATCTGAATTTTGCTGCGTCTCTAAAATAAGTGTGCTCTTTCCAATCGCGTGAACAGTGCCGCTTGGGACAAAGAAGAAATCTCCCGGCTTTACCTTAACTCTGTTCAGGAGCCCGTCCCATTCTCCGCGCTCAATCATGGATATCAGTTCTTCTTTTGTTGTTGCGTTGTGGCCGAAAATGATCTCCGCATCTTTTCCACAATCAATGATATACCAGCATTCGGTTTTTCCAAGTTCCCCGTTTTCATGCATTTTGGCAAAGTCATCATTCGGATGCACCTGAACGGACAGGTCTTGGTCCGCATCCAAAATTTTTGTAAGAAGAGGAAAACGATCTCCTTCAAGGTTTCCGAATAAATCTCTGTGATGCTCCCACAATTTACCGAGCGTACATCCTTTATACATGCCGTTTCGAACTGTGCTCTGTCCATTTTGATGAGCGGCGAAGGCCCAGCACTCCCCTGTCCGCTCGGACGGAATATTATAGTGAAAATCACGCAGGGCGGCGCCTCCCCAAATCCTTTCTTTGAAAACCGGATTGAAAAATATCGGTTCAGTAGACATGATCATCCCCCGCTTTATTCGATTTCTTCCAAAAGCTCATACGCCTCTTCTTTTGTCCGAACGGAGAGCAGCCTTTCCCGATAGCTGTCATCCATCAGTTTTCGGGATAACATCTGCAATATTTTCAGATGCTGATTTCCGCCGCTTTCCTTCGGTACGGCAATCATAAAAATCAGTTTTGCATCAGAACCATCAAGGCTGTTCCAGTCAACACCCGAACGCCTTATTCCGAATGCGACACCCGGCGTTTTGACGGTTTCAGACTTTCCGTGCGGAATGGCGATATTCATACCTATCGCCGTGGTTCCCTGCTGTTCCCGGCTCAAAATGGCCTGCTTAAATCCGCTGTCAGACAGCAGCATACCTTTACGGGACATTTTCTCGATCATTTCATCGATAATGTCATCCCTCGTTTCGCCGGATAAATGCGGTTCAATCAAGTCCGTACTGATAATGTCAGTCAGTTTTTTGATTTCGGTCATCCCGGCTTTTCGGCTGTCAGCCTGAGATGGTTCCTTTCTTTCTTTTGCCGCTGCAGCTTCATTTGGTTCGGCAGACGGCAGCACCTCGCCGGGCGCGGGGGATTTCGCCATATCTTTCTTCAGTACATTAACCAACAGAGCGGTGACAAGAGAGCCTGCTGTTACAGCGATAAAAAACATCAGTACATGATCTACTGCTCCAAGTACAGCAACGATGGGGCCGCCGTGTGCCACTCTGTCCCCCACATGGCCGATCATCGCTATCACCGAGCCGGTCATAGAACCCGCCATAATACTCGGGATCACACGAAGGGGGTCTTGGGCCGCAAATGGAATGGCTCCTTCCGTGATACCGAAAAGGCCCATCGTAAATGATGCTTTTCCCATTTCTCTTTCTGCGGCGGCGAATTTTCTTTTTCCTAAAAACGTTGCAATCCCAAGCCCTATCGGCGGTATACAAATGGAAACGGCAATCGGGCCCATAATTTCATAATTTCCTTCTCCGATCATTGCCGATCCGAAAAGAAAGGCCACCTTGTTTACGGGTCCTCCCATATCAAAGGAGATCATCGCTCCTAAAATCAATGCCAGGAGAATTGAGCTCGAACCTTTCATTCCCGCAAGCCAAACCGTTAATGATGCGAAAATATGAGCGACGGGGGCGCCGATCAGAAAGACAAACGCCAAACCGACGATCAGTGAGGCAAACACCGGAATAATAATAATCGGCATAATCGGCTGAATTGCTTTAGGAACTTTACATTTTTTGATTCCAAGCGCCGCATATCCCGCCAAAAATCCCGCAATGATTCCTCCAAGAAATCCTGCGCCGCTTGCACTGTCGTAAAAGCTGCCGGCTGCCGCAATATATCCGCCGATCATTCCGGGGACAAGACCCGGCTTATCAGCGATGCTGAACGCGATGTACCCGGCTAAAATCGGGATCATGAATGAAAAAGAAGCACTGCCGATCTGTTCAATCGTTTTCCAAAAAGACTCGTCCGGAATGACTAACCCCTTTGGTGTTTTTTCTCCTCCAAGCGTCAATGCAACCGCTATTAATAATCCGCCGACGACAATGAAAGGAACCATAAAAGAAACGCCGTTCATTAAATGACGGTAAATCGGGTTTTGTTTTTTGCCCTGCTGACTTGCGGATTCAGCTTTTGAAGCAGATTGATAGACCGGCACTTCACCGCTAAGCGCTTTTTGAATTAATTCTTCCGGTTTGCGGATGCCTTCCTGAACCCCGACAGCCAGCAGCTTTTTTCCCGCGAATCGGTCTTTGTTCACCGAGCGGTCCGCCGCGATAATGATTGCGTCTGCTTCCCCGATTTCCTCTTCGGTCAGCCTATTTTCCACCCCGATTCCGCCCTGGGTTTCCACTTTGATCTCAACGCCTAATCTGCCGGCTGCTTTTTGTAAATTTTCAGCAGCCATATACGTATGGGCAATGCCGTTCGGACATGATGTAATCGCTAACAGTTTCATATAAATCCTCCTTTGCAGTCTGAATTTCAAGATCTTGTCTCAACTTTATACTGAAATCAGCCTGTGATAAGCGCGTTTTTTTACCATAAGTTCCGGAAATAACGGCATTTTTCCCTATAAACAGAAAAAAAGCAGGGAGCCATTCCCTGCTTTTAATAGTTTAAATACGATAAAAACGTCATCACATTTTTTTCTTCCGTCAGTTTTTGAATAAATGCCGGCTGCTCGCTAAGATAGGAAAGCTCACTGAATAATTGCTTTACCTTGTTTTGATCTTCGTGTTTGACGGCAAGCATAAAAACGAGCGACACCTTTTCTGTCCCCCATTCAATCGGCTCTTTTAAGGTGGCGATTGCAATGGCTGATTGTTTGATATATTTAGAGTTCGCGTGAGGGATGGCAATACCCGCCCCGATATTTGTCGCCGACATTTTTTCTCTCATTACTGCATGAATGCCATACTCTTTTTCTACATAACCTTTTTCATACAAAGCCTGCGCCAGCTTTTCAATGACCTGATAACGGTGCTCTGTCTCTTGCTGTAAAAAAACGAGAAACGGAGTCGTGTCGTTCAGCATTTTAAACGTTTTTTGCTCCCGGCGGTGTGATGTATCAAGCTGTTGCATAAATGCGCTGAGCTTCTTTTCATCAGCAGACTCCAAAAGCGGTGATACGACAATATGAGGGATCGTTACATTTCCAAGCCCTATCGTAGAAATGACGAAATCTATATCTTTATGCTTTTTGATATACTCTGTCAGCTCCGCTTTTGCGATACAGTCTTTTACCGTAATGTGATGAAATTTGCGTTCAATTTTAGTCCGCAGCAATTGTGACATGCCAATGCCCATATGGCAGACGATGATCGTCCTTTTAGGGTTATGACTGCTTCGGCGCAGCCGTTCGATCGCTGCCTGAAAATGCAGCGTCAAATAGGCCGCCTCTTCTTCAGGAATATAAAGATCAAATGTTTGATTGATGTCTTCTAAAACGTCAATGATAAGATGAAACAAATAAGGGTACATTTTTTTGATGTCGTGAAGCATGGGGTTTGAAACAGAGAGATCATAGCTCAGCCGCTTCAACACCGGATCGAGATGAATGTTCAATCCGTTGATCAGTTCCCGGTCTTTATGAAAATCCAGCATTTGCAGTTCTGAAACACGATTGATCAAATGCCTGACGACTTTGGAAAGCTCAGAATCTTCAAGATCAAGCTTCTTTTCTTGCTGCGATGGATAGCGGACTTTCCCGCCTATTATATGTAAAGTTAAATAGACGGCTTCTTCCTCAGGAAACCGTATGGCAAATACCGGCTCAAGCCGTTTTAAACAAGCCAGTGTCCATTCATATTCTTTCTTCTTTTTTACCGCGTCCAGCTGTCTTGCAGAAATGGCGACCGGCTGTTTCATTTTGATACGGCGGATAGTCAGCAATGTATGCAGCAGCAAACTTTCAAATGTTTCATCCGTAAAATAGATAGAATGGTTTTTTTGTAATAACTTGATTTCTTTTCTCACAAAGTCCGCTTCATGACTTAAAAACTTACTTTTTATAAATTGGCTTGTAAACTCCGTATTATCAATCAAATCTGAAATTCGCGCCAATGCTTTTCTTTTGTTTTTTTCGTCCCCTTCAATCTTTAAGCCGAGCCGCTGTTTAGAAACCAGTATGAGATCAAATCGCTTCAGCCACTCTTCAACCGCACTTACATCCTTTTTAATGGAAGCTCTGTTTACAAAATGCTGTGCGGCAATTTCTTTTGCGGAAACGGGCTTTGAATTCATTAATAAATCATAAGCGATGTGAAGTATTCTTTCTTCATCGGTCTTGTGCCTGCACGTAAAGTGCTCATTATAAATTTGCCGGCTTAACCGTGACCTTTCCTGTTCAGATATATGTAAATAGACGCCTAATCCCGGTTTGCGGATCAGCTGAGCTTGAGCATGTTCATTCAGGAAATCTTCAATCGTTTTCAAATCATTCCTGATCGTTTTTTCAGAACAGCGGACCCTGTCTGCGAAATCTTGCACAACTAAGTAGTCATCAGGTTCAGATAACAACAGATACAAAATCTTTTTCTGCCTTGAATTCATGTATTTCATCTGTTTTTCTATCCTTCCTGTCCGTTTCTGCTGGAGCAATTGTGATAGGTTAAATATACTACACATACGAAACCGTTTTCATTTTATAATGAAACAAAAGAGTAAAAAGTTTTGTTTTTTACCGCAGATTCCGGAAAAATCATGTTTTATACTAAAGCTGTTCACCTTTGGTTGACAACAAAACACCAACCGTTTTTAAACGATTGGTGTCGGCAGCGAAAACCTGCTGTTACAGCCAAAATGTTTCGCCAAGCGCTAATACTTTCAGGTTTTCAGGAGGTAATGCAAGCCGATACCACTCGCCGTGCAGTCTGCTTAGTGCTTCCGGGCCTGTATCATCAGCAAGCCGGAATGCCCCGTAATGCATGGGAATGAAGCTGTCAGCCTTCAGCTCCAAAAACGCTTTCACGGCGTCTTCCGGATTGATATGTGACACTTGCATAAACCATTCCGGTTCGTATGCTCCGATCGGCATCAGAGCCGCCTTAATACGAAACCTCTCTCCGATTTCTTTAAAGCCTTCAAAATAGCCTGTATCTCCTGCAAAATAGATGGACTCGCCGTTTTTGCTTTCTATGACCCAGCCTCCCCAATGAGAGGTATCGGTATCCCAAAGCGTTCTCCGTGTCCAGTGCTGGGCCGGAACAAATGATATGTTCACCCCCCGCATCTCAAAACGATCCCACCAATTCATTTCATGGACCTTTTTGCGGTCTTTTTTGTTGAACAGCTTTTTCAGTCCCGCAGGCACGTAAAAATCCGGGTTTCCTCTCAGTTTTTTTATACTCGGAAAATCAAGATGGTCATAATGCCCATGTGAGATGAGCACGGCATCAATGTCAGGCAGTTCGCTCAATTCATATCCCGGCTCTGTCAGCCGTTTTTGAAAACCCATCCTCCGCGCCCATACAGGGTCGGTCATTATGTTAAACCCCTGTATTTGGATCAGAAATGAAGAATGGCCGATCCATGTTATGGCGGTTTCCGTCCGATTGACGGCAACATCACGGACATCCCTTGTGACCGCTTTCGGAATGTTCTCGCTTAAGTCTTTACTTTTTTCTCTTCGTTCTTTCATCCATTTCCACATGTCCCTGAATCCATGTTCATTCTTCACGCCATTCAAGTTTTCATATCTTTTTTTCATTATCATTCTCCCTTGACACGTGTTCCATTAGATTCATCGGACATTTATACAATGTCTGTAAATACCGCCCCGCTTGCTTTGGCCAAATCTTGAGGCGCTGCTTTCAGCTGCATTCCGATTTTCCCCGCACTGACAATCATAAACTCCAGTGTTTCAGCGGATCTATCAATAAAAGTCGGAAACCTTTTTTTCATGCCGATCGGAGAGCAGCCGCCGCGCATATAGCCGGTTACTCCCAAAAGGTCCTTCGTGGCAATCATTTCTATTTTCTTCTCACCTGCCGCCTTCGCAGCTTTTTTCAGATTCAGTTCTTTTGCAACGGGAACGACAAAGACGTAATAACGATCAGTTCCTGCAGATGCCACTAAGGTTTTATAAACATATTCGGCAGCGTATCCGATTTTTTGTGAAACGGAAAGACCGTCTGCGGGCTGTCCCCCTTCTGTTTTGTAACCTAATAGCTCATAGGGAATGTTTTGCTGCTCAATGATACGGACAGCATTTGTTTTCACTGTTTTTTTCGCCATGGTTTTCCTCCGTTTTCTGTATTTCTTTCTGCTTTATTTTCAACTTCGATTTTAATAAAATGACCGCTCAGTTGCGTGCTTTGTAATACTCAAGTGCAAACTGTTTAAAACGCTCAGCAGCGGGAGAGAGAGCATGGTTTTTCAGCTGGGCTAACGCTATGGTGCGTTCGCATTGGTAATCTGCAACCGGAAGAAAAACGACCGGAAAGTATGAATGCTCCGCGGTTTTCGGCAGCACTGCAGCCCCCAGACCCGCGGCGGTCAGTCCTAATATGGTTGACACTTCCTCTCCTTCAAATGCGAGATGCGGGTGTATATTCAAATCCCGGCACATCAGATCAAACATATACCTCAGCCCGTATCCCGGTTTAAAACCCACAAAATCCTCGTCCTGCATCTCTTTCATTTGAATGCTTTTATTTCCTGCAAGCGGGTGGTTCTCAGGTAGCACCGCATAAAGAGGCTCTTTCTCCAGCACTGTCCATTGTAAAAGCTCGCTGGGAAGCGGCGGAGAGCTGAGACAGATATCCGCATCTCCCGTTTCCACCATTTTGCGAAGCGTTTCATTTGCGCCTTGATAAAGCCGGAAGGTCACGTTTGGGTATAGCTTTTTAAATTCGGCAATCAGCTGAGGCATTAAGCGCAGCCCGAGTGTATGAAGAAATGATACAGATATTTCGCCGTGCTCCAGGCTCATATTCTTTTTCACTTGTTCAACGCCTTCATTTAAAGCTCTTCTCGCTTGTTTTGCTTTTATTAAGAACTGCTCTCCGTGTCTTGTCAGCCGGACGGCTTTTGTCTCTCTGTAAAATAACGGCGCGCCTAATTCTTCTTCGAGCCTGATAATCGATCGGCTTAATGCCGGCTGAGAAATCATTCTTTCTTTTGCCGCATTTGTGAAATGCTGATGAGCTGCCGCCGCAATGAAGTTGTCAATTTGATGAAGCTCCATTTTCTCCTTCTCCCCTTTCTTCATAACCTACACGCATTAATTCTATAGTTATTATAAATTAGACACATTGAAATGAAAAGCGTACGATACATATATAACCAACAGTGAGAAAAGAGGGACATTCATGACGTTTATTCAGCCTCATACAAAGGCTTACAGAAAGGCCAGCTTGGCTCTGTTTATCAGCGGCTTTGTGACCTTCGCCACGCTTTACACGACACAGCCGCTTCTGCCTTTGTTTTCGGAAGAGTTTCATATTTCCGCTGCGGCTGCCAGCTTAACTTTATCCATCTCAACAGCCGTTTTGGCATTTTCATTATTGGCCGCCGCTTCGTTGTCTGACGGATTCGGCAGAAAAAAATTAATGGTGCTGTCGTTAACAGCTACTTCTGTTTTAGGTCTATTAACAGCGTTCAGTCCGGCTTTTCCCGCGCTTTTGGCGATGAGGGCGCTGCTCGGTATTTTCCTGGCAGGCGTTCCGGCTGTCGCTATGACATATGTAGGCGAGGAGTTTGATCCGAAGGGCCTCGGGAAAATGATGGGCTTGTATATCAGCGGCACAAGCATCGGGGGAATGAGCGGCAGGCTGTTAACGGGGCTTCTGACCGATGTATTCGGCTGGCGGCCGGCGCTTGCCATCATCGGCATTCTTTCTATTGTATTAAGCTATTTGTTTTGGCGTTTTCTTCCGGCTCCGCGCCATTCATCTCAGCGGCATGCGGGCGTAAAAGCGGCATGTAAGGAATACGGAGCGGTCCTGCACCGCAAACGGCTGCTTTTGTTAATATCTCTGGGATTTATATTAATGGGGAGTTTTGTGACATTATATAATTATATCGGCTTTCATTTAATGGCGGCTCCTTATCATTTGTCGCAGACTGTGATCGGTTTTATTTTTATTGTCTATCTCGCGGGAACGTTCAGCTCGGTCTATATGGGGAAAAAAGCAGATCTTTTCGGAAGCGGAAAAATGATTAAGATTGCGATTTTTGTTATGCTTGCCGGCGCAGCGGTGACACTTTTGCCCCAGCTTGCGCTTAAAATCGCGGGGATTGCCGTCTTTACCTTCGGCTTTTTCGGCGCGCATTCGATCGCAAGCGCCTGGGTCGGCCGCGCAGCCGGTGATCATCGTGCGCAAGCCTCTTCATTATATCTGCTTGCATACTATATCGGTTCAAGCGTGGCAGGGTCTTGCGGCGGTTTCTTTTGGACGCATTTTCATTGGATCGGTATCATTTCATTTATTTCGGTTTTGCTATTGCTGTCTTATCCGGTTTTATTTCTGGCGGAATTCAGAAAAAAGGGACATAGCCGCCTGCATGTAAATCAATAAAAACATTAAAGATTTGTGCCTTTTGTCCGATACTAAAGATAAGGCCGGCACGATACTCCCTATAACTATTCCTTTTGATTCAGTAGATTTCAAATATCGTGCCGGCTTTCTTCAATTAAAAAACATTCTTCAGTTGTCTCACTCTTCTGTTACATACCTGCCCAAACATCTTTCGCATATCTTCCTTCCGCCTGCAGCTGTTCAAGCCACTCCAAGGAAACTTTTGAATCGGTGTTATGCACCTTTTCATACGCCTGAAGCAGTACATTTTCGACAGCCGGAGCCATTTTGCTTCCGTCACCGCATATATAGAGATGGCCGCCTTGGTCAAGAAGGGCAATAATTTGTGCAGCCTCGCGAAGCAGGACATCCTGTACATATACTTTACAGTCCTGATCTAACCTGGAATACGCCCGATGCACGGTGACAAGGCCGTTTTTCTCCGCATGGTCGAATTCATCTTTGTACAGATCGTCTTCTTCAGGATGCCTGCAGCCGAAGTATAAATGAGCTTCACCCAGGCTGTTACCGGACATTTTTTCGGCAGCCCGCGCCTGGATAAATCCCCTGAACGGCGCAATTCCTGTGCCTGCTCCGACCATAATGAGAGGCGTTTTGGGATTTTCAGGCAATGCGAAACCCGACTGCGGCGAGCGGATGAAACAGACGGCAGAATCGCCTTTTTGTAATCCGGCTAAATAGTTCGAAGCCACGCCCCGGTATTCCCCACGGCCGCTCCATGCCGGAGCCGTCACAACGCCGACTGTGATACTGAGCTCCCCGCTGGCTGCCTTCGGTGAGCTTGAGATTGAATAATAGCGCGCCTTTAAGGACGGCAGAAGTTCTAAAAAGCGCTCAAACGGCAGTTCACATGCAGGATAATCTTCCAGCAGGTCCAGCATGGTCATTCGTTTTTTCAGCACGTTTTCTTTATATGCCGCATCATCAGAATAAAGATGCTCCAATTCTTTTTGGTGCGGCGGGCACACGGTATGTGCGGCAAGTTCGCGAAGCTGGGCTCTCGTTGCCGGCTCCTGCAGCTCTACATAGGACGCCAAAAGCTCCGGCGCATTAACCGGCCGGTCCATCGGCAGATGAGGCAGCTGCCGGCCCTTGATCTTAAAGTGCTGGTTCGGATCAAGACCGAATCGGCGAATGACACGGCTGATCAGTTCCCCGCTGTTTTGCGGAAGCACCCCGAGATGATCTCCTTCCTGATACGTTTCTGTTTCGGGGAGACGCAGCTCAATATGCCGGACTGAGCGCTTGCTGCTTTCGGTATGAAGCTCTTTGTTCGTAATGACCTCCGCCGCAAATGCTTTGTACGTTTTGGCAATCGGCGTCTCGGCTGCTTCACTTACGTATTCGATTGATAACTGTGATTTGTTTGTCTGTTTTGGAGCGGCCTCTATATGAAAAGCCTTCATGATGTCCTTCCAGAATGAGTCTTCCCAGACTTCCTGACTGTACTCAAAATCATCGGCATTGTCGCCCTCCCCGATAGAGGTCAGCCGTTTTGCCCCTTTTTCTTCAAGCACTTTGTCTATCAGGCGGGGGATCCTTTGGTAAGTGGCGGCCCAGTTGCGGTCTCCGCAGCCGAAGACGGCGTAAGAAACACCCTTTAATTCCTGATCTTCAAGGGTTTCCATCCATTTCACAAAACCCGCCGCATTATCAGGCGGCGCCCCGTTATAAGAAGCCGTAACAATAACGACCGCGCCTTTTACAGGCAGTTTCCCGGCATAATCATCGAGCGGGCCGGTTTCAGTTGAAAATCCTTTGCTTCTTCCGATATCAGCCAGCTCTTCCGCGATTCCTTCCGCAGTCCCTAAATTTGATCCGTAAAGAATGAGAAGCGGCGTTCCGTGGGACGGGATTTCTTTCGTTTCTTCTTTGTGACCGCTTCCTTCAGCTTTTTGGCTTTGTACGGGCTGATGATTGGACACGTCCTTGTTTTTCACACGGATTTTAAAATCACCGGGCTTAATGGTTAGAGCTTCTTTAATCGTAAGCTCATAATCATTATGATCAATCAGTTCAAAGTGTTTCAGGACAAGGCCGAGCACCATTGTCGCTTCCTGCAGGGCAAACTGCATCCCGATGCATGCGCGCTGTCCGTTTCCGAATGGCTTATATGCATCAGCCGGAATTGCCGCGGGATCACTGAACCTTTCCGGGCGGAATGACTCGGCATCTTCTCCCCACGCGCTTTTATCCCGGTGCAGCTGCGGAGTCAGAATCGTCACCGGCTGTCCCTTCTCAATCGGATATTTCCCGCCGAGAACCGTATCTTCTTTCGCGTACAGAGAAAATGCCGGGGCAGTCGGATACAGCCGCAAAGTCTCGTTTAGCACCATGCGGATATATGTCAGCTGCTGAATCTGCTTATATTCAGGGGTCTCTCCCGTCAGCACCCGCTCGGCTTCCTGAACGGCTTTTTTCAATTTATCTTTATTTTTCAGCAGGCAGTATATCGCAAAAGAAAGCAGCCCGCTTGTGGTTTCATGCCCAGCGATCAAAAAGGTAATGATTTGATAACGGATATTTTCATCATCCAGCCTTTCCCCTGTTACAGGGTCTTTCGCTTCAAGCATCAATGCTAAAAGGTCAGACAGATTCTCATCCGGATTTTCCCTCCGCTCAGCGATGATCCGGTCTACAAGCGAATTCATCTCTTCAATATCCTGCTGGAACTGATGTCTCGTTTTGATCATCAGCTTGTCCTGCAGGCTGTGTCTTTGTGATTGGCGCATTGCCTCCTGCAGCGCACGAAGCATACTTGTGATAAAAGGATGCTGTGTGTCGCGGTAAAAGCTGTTAAAGCGGTAATGAAATCCGCACAGGCCGATTGTATCCAGCGTCAGGCGCGTCATATCTTCGGCAACGTCAATTTCTTCATTCGGATTTAATCTGCTCCACTTCTGCACGAGCTGCATGGCAATATCCAGCATCATTGAATGATAGCCTTTCATCGCCTTCTGGCTGAAGCTCGGCAATAAAATCCGATGCGCTTTCTGCCAATTCTTTTCGTGAGTCCAGCTCGTAAATAGTCCGTCACCGCCAAACTCACGGACCTTCAGCAGGGCTTTGCTGAGATTTTTGTCAAATCGCTTTTCATCACAGACTTCTGCCGCGAGCTCGCGGCCTGATACGAAGACCCCGACAGAGCTCGGAAATTCAAAACGAAAGATCGGGCCGTATTCTTCGGCAATTTTCCAAAGCGATTGTGACAGTTTTTCTTTTTCCAAGTGAGGGAGATTTTTCAGAGGTCCGTATGTTTTCGGCTGCGGTATAGCGCTTAGCTGTTTCATATCGATCTTCCTTCCTTCGGCGAATAATTAATGAGTTCTGATGGCATCCCAAGAACATTGTTCCAATTCTTTCAGAAACGGTTTTGTTATTTCGACGCTTCCCGTCCGGACAAGCTGATAGAGTTTGAGATATGCCCCGAGCAGCAGCGCCATCAGCACATTGGACGGCAGATTGCGGAGCACGCCTTCAGACTTGCCGCGCTGAAAAAAGACGTCAAGCATCTGTGTTATTTCATCAAGAAGCTTACGGCTCGTTTCATTCAGAAAGTAGGCGTCCTTATTCGTTTCAAGAAAAAACAATGCATACTCACTTTCCTTCGTAAAATCAATCAGACAATAAAACAGGTGATGAAACCCTTCTCTTACAGATATCCCCTGAAAGTCCGTTTTGACTTTTTTCATAAAACGCTGCGCACTTTCCTGATACAGTACGTTCACAAGTGTCTCTTTACTGTCAAAGTAACGGTAAATTGTGCCGGTTCCGACATCGGCCTGAGCGGCAATCATCGGAATCGTCGTGGCGTCAAATCCTCTATCTGTAAACAAAGTAAGCGACGCTTTCATAATGAGTTCAACCTTGTTTGAAGCTGTCATTTCATCCCCCTTTCTAAATGCGGAATGAATATTCATTCCGTTTGTTCAAAATATTTAAAATGTACGGTCATCTGATTACCATTGTATAAGAAAAAAACTTTTTTTAATATAAAATATATGTGAAATAACCAAAAATAAGGAAATATACCCAATTCCACAAAAAGAGCTGCAGTGACTTAAGCAGCTCTTTTTATTTCCCAAGAAATATTCTATTTAATGGCAGTAATAAAATGGAATGAATCTCTGCTGACAACTGAAATGTCTCTGAAATGCTGATCATAGAGCACCTCAATCACATCCTTTTCACTCATCCGCGAAGGTTTCAAAACCATATAGAAACACCCGTCAATTTGAAGAACGCGGTACACTTCTTTACATGCCGTCCGGTAATCGCTGACTGTTTCAGCAGTATGTAATGAGAAAACTTTATGAAAACTGCGGTCGCGGAAGGGTATGCTTTCCGGCCTCCCCTGCTGAATGTTTCCGAGCCCGGCTTTTATAACCGAACGGTTTGCGCGCTGTGTTTTCCGTATTTTACGTTTCGATGTTTCTATGCTTTTAAGACTGCCCTTTTCAAGCTGTCCGATGATTTGTTTAAACATTGAGCCGTTTCCGGTCCCGATTTCCAAAATGCGGTCGTATTCCTGTATGTCCATCAAGATTTGCTGAATGACTGACTCTGCCGGTTCTGATGCAGCAAAGTATTTCGCGCGCATTCGTTTTAATGCTGAAGATGTATGTTGCAACATTGTATAACACCCGCTTTTCCATTCCTGTGATTTATTATTCAGAAATAATATTACCTCGTATTAGTATGAGGTACTAACTAGACGCACTTCTCTTCATGAACGTTTCGATTTATTTGAAATTTATATTTGTTTTCATAAAAAAAAGACGGAAAACGTAGGTTTTCCGCCTGCTCTAGTACCAATAATACGGTGCTATATATCTTGTCTGCCGGGAAAGCGCCGCCATTCTCTGCCGGCGATACGGGTTGCCGTAGCCGTGCTTAAATGAATGGGGCATTGACGCATACCCGTGCCCGATGGATGGAATTCTGTTCTGACCGCCTTGCATGCTATCACCCGCTTACCAATTTTTCTTTCTTTACCATGGTATGCAGGCCGTCTGCGACGTGACAGCAACATCCTCGCTAAACCTGGTCCTTCTCCATTGTGTAATGATTCAGCAGTTCAATTCTGAACATGATAATCTCCTCCTTCTCCTCCGTTTTGGCCCTTCGTGTCCGTTAGTTCATATAAAAGTGTTTCAGCTGGCGTTCTTTCGCTTCATTATAAAACTCTTCGACCTGCTGTTCTCGTTCATACTCTTCCGCACTTTTAAAACGCTTTGAAATGGTCAGTGTTAAAAAGAAAAGATTAATGGTCATTATCGCTCACCCCCTTTCAATATCCGCACAAGCGAAAATAACCCGCAGCAAAGTTCATATGCGCTGCGGGCAGACTAAATCCGCAGACAAAAGAAGACGTGCTTCTTTCCCTGCGGGGAGCTGCGAATGTCCTGATACTCCGAAATTAACGTGCTTGACGGGCAGAGGTTAAGGAAGGACACGAACTCTTCCACAGGCTGAATCGGTTCAATTGTAGATTTTGATTGCCGTTTAACGTCGTCATGTGATTCAACCTCCCTTTGCTTTTTTCTTACTTTGTAAGTATATCCATCAGCTTCCATTTTGTAAACATTTTTTTCAAGATTTGGACGGAAAATGTGCTGGCATTCCGCTTCAATTGTCCGTGTTTTCCGGCATCTTTCTTACCTCAGGAAACTCTTTTCATCCCTTGCTTTTTCTGATCTTTTTTTGAATATGCAATAAAATAAATGAGGCCGACAAACACTGCCCCGCCGATGACATTCCCGATAAAGGCCGGAATGAGATTGCCAATCAGATCACCCCACGAAAATGAACCTGCAAAAATCGCAGCCGGGATGATAAACATATTGGCTACAACGTGCTGAAAACCAATTGCGACAAACGCCATAATCGGAAACCATATACCCGCGATTTTTCCGGCTCCGTCTTCTGCGCCGAAAGAAAGCCAGACGGCCAAACAGACAAGCCAGTTACAGCCGATCGCCGAAACAATGACTTTTCCAAACGGCATATCCAATTTGCCTTGTGCGACCGCAATTGTTTTTTCCAAGTAAGGTCCTGTTTCGGTTAATCCGACAACATGTCCGAAAAAGTAAGCGACAAACAGTGCGCCGACAAGATTCATCAACGTCACGATCACCCAATTTTTCACCAATGCACCGGCGGATATTCTTCTGGAAAACAGCGCCATGGATACCGACATCATATTTCCCGTAATCAGCTCCGCTCCGGCAAGAACGACGAGCACCAATCCGATGGGAAACACGGACGCCCCGATTAAACTCGACAGGCTTCCCCATTCTTTCGGAAGGTCGCCGATGACACGGATATCAAGCAAATAACCGAGTGCGATAAACGCTCCTCCCAAAAATCCTAATACAATCAGTGCTGAAAGCGGTGAATGCACCTTTTTTACCCCTGATTCGACCGCAAGCTCCGCTATTTCGTCCGGTTTACGAAAAGCCATAATAACCCCTCCATTTATCATTTCAGCCCGCAGTTTCCAAAGACGCCTAACAAAAAAGGCAGCATTCAACTAACCCGTCTGAAAAAACGGGGTTTGAATGCTGCCTAACTTGTATGCATACCCATACAACAATATCAAGCAGAATGAAAATATGCGGTATAGAATATGTACAGATCATGCACACATTCCATAAAAAATCGTCCTTAGGCCACTGCTGGCAGTTCATATCATATCAAATGTGACAATTTCGTGTCAATTGAATATTGTCAGCTTTTGATTTCTTCTTTATGCTCTTCAATTGAGCGGTCAAAGACAAACACCGATACAGCAATATTTTCCTCTATTTTAATATCTGAAAACAGATGTACAAGCTTTGCTCCGATGAGCTCTTCCATTCCGTCAGGCGTTTGTTTTGAATACAGCTCCTGAATTAAGCTGGTTCGCGCCGCATGAACCATTTCTCTTCCTTCAGGCGTGCGTGCGATAAACTGCTCACTTGCGCTTAGATTTCCGTAAAGCGTAGATACCGCCATGTTATCCACAAAAACGGTGTGAATTCGTTCAGGCCCCTTTCCAAATAATTCTTTGCGCAATTTCCGGATAATATCGTTAAATTCATGAATTTTTTTAGACATATTGACCCCTCCGATTTTAGCCTATGAAAGACATTCCCGGTTCCCCTTTGTGACATTTCACTTGGTTAAAGTTTTCCTTTCGTATTGTATTATAATAAATATCACCTTATAATAAAAGCAGTGAAGATGGATTTGTAATAGGAAACGTGTTATGAGTCTATCGTTTTATACAAATAGGATTGGTCTGTTAGTAAGACTTGCTAGTGAACTATTCCGCCATGCGTATTTATACCGTTCTCCGGACAGGAGGCCGGTATCTATGTGCATGGCTTTTTTCGAGTTTAAAAGATGGAGGGGAATTGGAAGTGACAGACGTTCAGTCTATCCGTGTCAAAATTGACGGCACGGAGTATGAAGCACCAGAGGGGTCTAAGATTTTAGATATTTTAAACCAAAACGGAATTGAGATTCCGCAAATATGCCATGTACCGGAAGTGGATCCGATTCAAACATGTGACACCTGTATTGTTGAAGTAAACGGGAAATTGCAGCGCTCTTGTTCCACGGCTGCAGAAAACGGGATGTCCATCTCGCTTACGTCGGGAAGGGTAAAAGAGGCTCAGACAGAGGCCATGGACCGCCTGCTCGAGAATCACCTGCTTTACTGTACGGTATGCGATAACAACAACGGCAACTGCACACTGCATAATACAGCGGAAATGATGGGAATTGAGCATCAGAAATATCCGTATACGCCGAAAGATGATTCAAAGTGCGCGGTTGATATGTCTCACCCGTTTTACCGCTATGATCCGAACCAATGCATCGCCTGCGGCCAATGTGTGGAAGTGTGTCAAAACCTTCAGGTGAATGAGACCCTTTCAATTGATTGGGAGCGCGACCGCCCGCGGGTCATTTGGGATGAAGGCGTCGCCATTAATGAATCTTCCTGCGTCAGCTGCGGCCAGTGTGTCACTGTCTGTCCTTGTAACGCACTGATGGAAAAATCAATGCTCGGCCAAGCCGGATTTATGACAGGAATAAAAGAAGATGTCATGGAACCGATGATTGATTTAGTGAAAAATGTTGAACCCGACTATACAAGCATCTTCGCCGTGTCTGAAGTGGAAGCGGCTATGCGCGATAAACGGACGAAAAAAACAAAAACAGTCTGCACGTTCTGCGGCGTCGGATGCTCTTTTGAAGTATGGACAAAAGGCCGTGACATCCTTAAAATTCAGCCTGTTTCCGATGCTCCGGTTAATGCGATTTCCACTTGTGTGAAAGGGAAATTCGGCTGGGACTTCGTGAATTCGGAAGAACGGATTACAAAACCGCTTATCCGGAAAAACGGCGCATTTGTTGAATCGTCATGGGAAGAAGCTCTTGATCTTGTCGCTTCAAGACTCGGTTCGATCAAGACCGAACATGGAAATGGTTCTGTCGGTTTTATTTCTTCTTCTAAAATTACGAATGAAGACAACTACGTCATTCAAAAATTGGCACGCCAAGTATTTGAAACCAACAACGTGGATAACTGCTCACGCTACTGCCAGTCACCGGCAACGGACGGCTTATTCCGCACCGTCGGTATGGGCGGAGACGCTGGCACAATTAAAGATATCGCAAAAGCGGGCCTCGTGCTCATCGTCGGCGCCAATCCGGCGGAAGGACATCCGGTTCTGGCCACACGCGTGAAACGCGCCCATAAACTGCACGGCCAAAAACTGATTGTTGCCGATCTGCGCAGAAATGAAATGGCTGAACGGTCCGACCTCTTTATCAGCCCAAAACAAGGGACTGACCAGGTCTGGCTCATGGCAGTAACGAAATATATGATTGACCAAGGCTGGCACGATCAAGCGTTTATTGATGAAAATGTCAACTACTTTGATGATTATAAAGAAACGCTGGAAAAATACACATTGGAATATGCGGAGCGCATCACCGGACTTTCTCAGGATACGATCATCCGCATTGCCGAAATGATTCGTGATGCAGACGGCACTTGTGTTCTTTGGGGCATGGGCGTTACCCAGAATACAGGCGGCTCTGATACATCAGCGGCGATTTCCAACCTGCTGCTTGCCACAGGAAACTACCGCCGTCCGGGCGCCGGAGCCTATCCGCTGCGGGGACATAACAACGTTCAAGGCGCTTGCGATATGGGAACTCTTCCAGGCTGGCTTCCGGGGTATCAGCATATTACCGATGATGCGGCACGCGCTAAATTCGAAAAAGCTTACGGTGTTGAAATTGACGGCAAGCCGGGTCTTGATAATATCGAAATGCTCCATGCGATTGAAGAAGGAAACATGAAAGCCATGTATCTCGTCGGTGAAGATATGGCGCTCGTCGATTCAAACGCCAACCATGTTCATAACATTTTATCCAGCCTTGATTTCTTTGTTGTGCAGGATATTTTCCTTTCAAGAACGGCGCAATACGCGGATGTCATCCTGCCTGCGGTTCCATCTCTTGAAAAAGACGGAACATTTACAAACACAGAGCGGCGTGTGCAAAGATTGTATCAGGCGCTTCCGACACTCGGCGATGCAAAACCCGACTGGTGGATTATTCAGGAAGTCGCCAATCGTTTAGGCGCTGATTGGAATTACACGCATCCTAGCGACATTTTCTCAGAAATGGCGAGCCTTTCTCCGCTGTTCGGAAAAGCAAGCTACGACGTTCTTAGCGGCTGGAACAGCTTCTTGTGGGGAAGCTTTACGGGAGAAAGCACTCCGCTTCTTTATGAAGACGGCTTTAACTTCCCGGACAAAAAAGCCCGTTTTGCGCTGAGCGATTGGGTGGAGCCTGCTGTATTCCCTGAAGAATATGACCTGCATATTAACAACGGACGGATGCTTGAACATTTCCACGAAGGAAACATGACAAACAAGTCAAAAGGCATTCAGTCTAAAGTTCCGGATGTATTTGTTGAAGTATCGCCGGAGCTCGCGGCTGAACGCGGAATTTGCGACGGAACAATGATCCGGCTCGTCTCTCCTTTTGGGGCGGTTAAATTGAACGCGCTTGTGACAGACCGAGTCCGCGCAAATGAGCTTTATCTGCCGATGAACTCTACAGATAAAGATTCTGCGATTAATTTCCTGACCGGGCCTGCGTATGATTCACGGACACATACACCTGCCTATAAGCAGACAAAAGTCCGCATGGAAGTGCTTGGTTCCTGTGATACTCCGCCGCTTCCGAAAACGAATCCGCGGAACAAAAAACGTCATCCGCAAAACGGTGTGGAAGCTCAGCGAAAATGGAACCGTCCGGGCTATGTGCACTTAACTGATTAAGGAAAGGAGGAAACATTATGGCAAGCCCAATTACTGAAATTCAAAAAGAAACGAAAACAGAGGAACAGCTGAAAGCTGAAAAACTGGAAGAACTGAAGACGCTTCTCGCAGAAAATGAAGAAGCCGTCGCGAAAACGATGTCCATCATGGCAGAGCTGAATGGCTTGGGCATTTTTGATGCCGCCGGCTATATGCTCCAGGCAAAAGAGGAGATTGCCAAAATCGCACTCGGACAGATTTCCCGGGAACCTGTCACCAATCTCCTGAATACGATGATGGCCGCGGGAGGCGCGCTGTCAAAAGCTGATCCCGAATTTATGGGCAGACTTTTAGAAAGCGCCATGGCCGGGACGGATCAGGCGCAAAGATTTTTAAAAGAGGACAGGAAAGTCAGTATGTTTGAACTGATGAAAGCCGTCGGTGATCCTGATATTAACCGCGCGCTCGGCTTCGGGCTGCAGTTTTTAAAAGGAATGGGAAAAGAATTACGCGAAACCCCGTCTGAATAAGAAACGAAAAAGCCATTGTCAAAAGACAATGGCTTTTTTTTATTCTTCGGCCTCTTCCAGCCTCTTTTTATAAATAAGTGAACGGTCAACGCAGAAATAAGCGCCCGCTAAAAATACACAATCCGTTACAAACATCAGCATTTTCTGGCCCGCAGTCAGCCCTTGTCCGGGAAGAACCGTGCCGATATAAATGAAGGTGCTGACTGCAAGCAGAATAAATGCGTAATGCTTAAAATCTTCTATTAATGATTTCAGTCTTTTCTTCTCCATATAAGGTCACCTGCCAGTTTTATAGTCTACCAACATTATAATACAAGCTGACAGCCGACAGAGAATGTAAATCTATCCATTCTTTATAAAAGTGAATCAAGCGCCTGTTTCACATCCGCCGTTAAATCCTCAGTATCCTCAATACCGACTGAGATCCGCACGAGCCCGTCGGTAATGCCAAGCGCAAGCCGGCGGTCGCGCGGGATCGAAGCGTGCGTCATTCTGGACGGCACGGAGATTAAGCTTTCAACCGCTCCTAAACTTTCCGCGATCGTAAACAGGTTCAATTTTTCTAAAAACGCGTCGACGCGTTCGCTGCTGCCGACATCAAAGGAAATCATTCCGCCGAAACCGGAGCTTTGCGCTTTTGTCAGCTCATGGCCCGGGTGTTTCGCTGATCCCGGATAGTAAAGCGTCTGAACGGCATCATGTGCTTCAAGCAGCTCGGCGATTTTTCCGGCGCTGTGATTGATGGCATCCATTCTGAGTCCCAGTGTTTTAATGCCTCTCATCAAAAGCCATGAATCCTGCGGTCCTAAAACGCCGCCTGTTGAGTTTTGCACATAATGAAGCTTTTCGCCCAGTTCTTTATCAGCCGTGACGACTAAGCCGCCGACGACATCGCTGTGGCCGCCGAGATATTTTGTCGCGCTGTGCAGCACGATGTCAGCGCCGAAGCTGAGCGGCTGCTGGAAATACGGCGTGTAAAACGTATTATCGACGATAAGCAATACGCCCGCTTCTTTTGCGATGTCAGACATCAGTTTGAGGTCAGTCACTTTCAATAGCGGGTTTGTCGGTGTTTCGATATAAATGGCTTTCGTATTCGGGCGAATGGCCTTTTTGACTTTTTCTTCACTGCTCGTATCGACAAAGTCCGCTTCAATGCCGAAGCGGTTCAGCACGCCTGTCATCACCCGGTAAGTGCCGCCGTATACATCATCCGTCAAAATAACATGATCGCCGCTGTCAAACAGCATCATGACGGCAGTAATCGCAGCCATGCCTGAGCCGAACGCATATCCCGCCGCGCCGCCTTCAAGCTCTGCAATTAAGCTTTCAAGCGCCGTCCGCGTCGGATTGGCCGTTCTTGAATATTCATAACCCGTGTGCTCGCCCGCTTTCGGCTGTTGGTACGTGCTTACTTGATAAATCGGTACGGAAACCGCTCCTGTTTTTTCATCTCCCGTAATTCCTCCGTGCACCATCAGCGTTTTTTTCTTCATCTTACTGACCTCCTTGAAAAATGTTTTTGCTTATATATCGATCGCTGCCGTCAGGGAAAATGGTGACGATATTTGATCCGGCGGGCGCTTTTTTCGCTTCTTCAAGCGCTGCATAAAGAGCCGCCCCTGAAGAGCTTCCAATTAAGAGGCCTTCTTTCTCGGCCGCTTCTCTGACAAGCGAAAACGCCGTATCGTCCTCCACCGTGTAAATGGCGTCAAAATGGTTCTCGTCCATATAATCCGGGATAAACTCCATGCCGATGCCTTCCGTTTTATGGGCATACGGCTCTCCTCCGTTCAGGATCGAGCCTTCCGGTTCAACGATCACCGTTTTGACGGCAGGATTTTTCTCCTTTAAATAAGCTGCCGTACCGGCAAAGGTGCCGCCGGAACCCGCTCCTGCGACAAAAGCGTGGATATCCCCGCCGAGCGCGTTCCATATTTCAGGTCCGATCGTTTTGTAGTAAGTCAATGGATTTACTCGGTTTTTAAATTGCAGAACGGCATAAGAATTATTAATCTCTCTCTCCAGTTCAAGCGCTTTTCGGATGGCTCCCTGCATGCCTTCTTCTCTCGGCGTATGCACGATGTCCGCTCCGAGAGCTTTCATAATTTGCTGCTTTTCTCTGCTGAAATGCTCCGGGACGCAAAAAACGGCGCGAAGCTGATGCTTTCTGGCGCACAGAGCGAGTCCGATCCCGGTGTTTCCGGCAGTCGCCTCAATGATAACGCCGCCCGGTTTCACCTTTCCCGTGCGAAGCGCATCTTCAATGAGCATCCCGCCCAGCCTGTCTTTAATGCTTCCGCCCGGATTCATCATCTCAAGCTTAGCATAAACCGCTGTTCCCTCCGGTAGATCAAAATGCTTGAGACGGAGCAGCGGTGTATTTCCGATCAGTTCTGTAATATCTGTTATCACGTTCAATATATGTCCTCCTCCTGGAAAAGCGGAGGAGAACGAGAATCCCCCGCTTAGTGAATTCGTTTGATGACATTCAGGACAAGCTCAGTTGAATGAACGGCAGCCTGTTCTAAAAATTTATCAAATGAAACGTCAGATTCTTTTCCGGCAATATCAGATAAAGCTCTGATGACAACAAAAGGCGTTTTGAACTGGTGGCACACCTGTGCGACAGCCGCAGCTTCCATTTCAACCGCGTACAAATCCGCAAATTTGGCGCGTACGTCTTCAACCCGCTTCGGATCGTTCATAAAAGAATCTCCCGTTGCGATTGTGCCTTTGGCGACTTGAATGCCGTTCAGTTCAGAAACCGCTTCCTCAGTAATGCTGATCAGCTTTTCATCAGCTTTGTATGCTGCCGGAAGACCCGGCACCTGTCCGTATTCATAGTCAAACGCCGTCACATCCACGTCATGATGGCGGACATCTGTTGAGATGACGACGTCGCCTACATTCAATGTATGATGAAAACCGCCCGCTGAGCCTGTGTTAATCACATAATCAGGTTTGAAACGGTCAAGCAGAAGCGTCGTGCTGATCGCCGCGTTGACTTTCCCGATACCTGATTTCAGCAAGATGACTTCGACGCCTTCATAGCTGCCAGTTGTAAACTCACAGTGAGCGATCATCTCTTGTTTTGCGTCTTTCAGTTTGCTTCTTAAAATCGTAACTTCCTCTTCCATTGCTCCGATGACTGCCAGTTTCATTTATACACAATCCCTTCGATTTACCGTTTAATCGCCTCCATTATCCAGACAAAGTCATTTTGCTGCGTAAACCGCGCGGCAAATCCCTCTTCTGAAAAGATGTTTTTCATTGTCCCGAGTGTCGGATAATGTTCCGTCTTTAAATCATCCGCTAATTGATGATAGCCGTTTCGGATTGCTTTTTTAATGGCTTCATCATAAGCTTCATGATCTTTAAAGACGGTATCGGCAAACACTATTTTATCATGCTTCTGAAGGATTGCGCCATACTGCTTTACAGCCGTTCGCTTTTCTTCATCGGTTAAATGATGAAAGGCGTACGAGCTGACGATGGTATCTATTTGAAAAGGCGGAGCGGGAAACTCCAGAAAATCTCCGTCACTGAACACGGCTTTGTCAGAAAGCTTGTCAGCCGCCAGTTTTCTCATTGACGGAGACGGTTCTACACCAAACACCTTTTTGTTCGCAGCGGCTAATTTCGCCGTTAAATTCCCCGTTCCCGGTCCGAACTCTAAAACGTTTGAACCTGAAAGTGCGACAATGCTGTCAAGAATGTTGTCATATCCTTTAAAAACAGCGGCATATTGTTTGTCAGCCCCGTGCACTGTGGCATCATAAGTCGCTGCCCAATCTTCAAATAAAGGAATAAATTCACGGCCCATATTTTTCACTCTCCATATTTTATAATTCCTATGAGTATAGTATGGATTAATCGTGGAACAGTTCCTATCCTATCACAAAAAAGAATGGAAGTGTACTAAAATACTTTGGGATTATTGCGCAATTACGGCAGAAAGGCTTATACTTTCATTGACTCAGAAGAAAAATCAGGAGGATCTGTACTGATGAATTTTCAATTGGATTTAATCAAAGATAAAGTAGAATTTTTCGAAGCGGCATCTTTGCAGGAGCTTGAAAAGAAAATAAACGTTCAGATTGAAAACAACCAGGCGATTATGCTTCGCGTCCGTTCCGTATCCCATCAGGTGACGGCCGTTGACGGCAGAATCCTTTACAGCGCGTCGGTGCATTTTTCAGCTGACGTATGACAGAAAAAAGCAGCTGAATAATCAGCTGCTTTTTTGCGGTTATTTTAAGGTTTCTACTTTTGTCGGCTTCCAGCCTTTTTTGTCTTTCCAAGTGATGGTGACCTGATACTTTTTGCCGTTCGTTTTGTCTAAAACTTTCCCCTTCGCATCTTGCGGGCTTCCATTGTTTCCGAGCCACAGCACTGTCATATGATCTTTTGACACGCCTGTTGCGTAAGAGATGGCGTCAAGCATTTCGGACCAGTCTTCAGAGCTTGAGTCATACGTCGCCGTATGTTCTCCCGTCTGCTTTGTGCCGACCGCTTTCCATTTTGGGTTAACAATTGTTTTCTCGACATCGCTTGATGAGCCGCCCTCTGTTATTTTTGCGCCTTTAAAAGGATCGCTTGAATCAGAGTCTTTTTTGCTGCTGTCATCACTTTTCGATGAATCATCGTCTTTTTTGCTGTCAGAGTCTGAAGATGAATCAGATGTGTCCTTATCCTGTTTATCTTTTTTGTCATCGTCTGATGCCGTATCTTTTTTGCTGTCTTTTATGTCTTCATCGGATGTCTGCTTCGTCTTGCCTGATGCAGGTGTTTCCTGCTTCTGGCTCGTGTCCGCTTTTTCGCTCACGTCGCTCGACGGACTGTTAATGAAGAGGCTGACGGCAACGACGACAATAAGAATAGATACGATAGCAATTAAAATGTTAAGCACCATATTTGCTTTTCTGCGCTTATCACGGTTTTCAAAACGAGATTGTTTATTGCTCAATCATTCTGCACTCCTTTATCCCTCTTGCTCAGCATATATTTTAACATGGGCTGAGCGGTTGTTCTATGTCTGATTTATTTCATTTTCATGTACCTTTTTAACAATATCATAAAACACTGTATTTGTCAGAGCCTTATCCCCCGGCGTGTCCATGTGCAGCACCACGAGAGCATATTTCGGCTTGTCCGCGGGAAAGTATCCCGCAAACCATTTGTGGTAAAGCGTCTGTTTTTCTTTTGTAAACATTCCCGTCTGGGCCGTTCCCGATTTGCCTGCTATCTCATACGGCAGATCCTGAAACCTTCGGCCGGTTCCTTTCGGTGAGGTGACGACTTCTCTGAGAATTTTTTGAAGCTGCTGCGCCGTATATTTGTCGATGTTTTCCCCTTTTAACGGCTGATCTTTGAATAACGCCATCGTCGTTTTGTTTTTGTATTCAATTTTGTCCGCGATTTTGACTTGTTTTTTTTCACCGCCGCGCGCGATCGCCGCCATCATATTGGCGACTTCAAGAGGCGTGACTTTCACGTTTTTTTGCCCGATCGCCGTCTGTGCGACGGCTTTTTTTACGGTTTTGTCTTTGTCATCTCCCCAAATGACCCCGCTTTTTTCATTATACAGCTGCCTGAATCCGTCTTCCCGGTACAGCTTGCCTTCCCAGCCCGCCCGCTGGGTGAGACCAAGTTTTTCCGCCATGTTTTCAATAACGGAATCATCTTTTTTGATCAATTTTTCCGCAAGGCTTGTAAACGTATAATTGCAGCTTTGGGCAAAGCTTTCTCCAAAACTGAGCGTGCCTTTGTCATCCCCCGGCTCTCCGTACAGGTTGAGATTGCAGTTAAAGGATGTGCCCGGCTTCACTTCGTTTTGTTCTATTGCGGCTGCGGCGATCACCGTTTTAAATACTGATCCCGGATAAGTCGGCGTCAGCATGTAATTTTGCAGTGTCTGCTGCTTTGACATGTCGGCGTCAGGCTTTGATACCATTCCGAGCACACTGCTTTTTTCAATGTCTAAAAGGACGGCTCCCCCCTTTTTTAACCCGCGGTCTTTCAATACATCTTCCATTGCTTTTTGAATATTACGGTCGATGGAGGTTTTGACTTGCAGCGGATAAAACGCGTTTGCTTCAGCCGTATATTTGACGTCCATTCCGAATAAAGGGTTTCCCCTTCCGTCGACATGATACAAAAGTTTTGTGTCCTGATCCGCCAGTAAAAACTCATCAAACGTCCGCTCCATCCCGCTTGTCCCGATCTTTGCCGTGATCGGCAGTTCCTTCCTGCCGGGGTATTTCTTTTTCAAAAGCTCAGGGTCCTGGTTTGTCGCGCCCAACAGATGAGCGGCTATGTTTGTTTCTTTGCTGTCTTTCATATATACGCCGTAAATGCCGGGATATTTCAAAGAATTGATATTTGACACGGATTGTTTCGTCAAATGTTTTATTTTTCTGCTGTTCAGGACCACCGGTTTTTTCGCTTCCGTGAGCAGCTGCCTGAGCTCCCCCTGTTTCATTCCGAGAATGTCTGATACCCGGTCAACCGGCCAATCCTGCGTCACGAGAAAGGGAAACAGTATGACGGCAGGCTGCTTTTTTCCGGTCAGTTCTTTGCCGTTCCGATCAAGAAAAGAGCCGCGTCCATCTGAAATAAGGACTTCTTCCGTCCGCTGCTTGACGCTTTCCTGAATCAGATTAATATTGGATTTTGAAAAAGATTCTGTAAAAAACAACTGAATTTCAGCCAGCCTCGCAAGCAGAAAGAAAAACACAAGCAGAAAACAAATCACGGCCGTTTTCAGCCTTTTTGATACGATCATAAAAAACACCTCATCCACATTTTGGACGAGGTGTTTCATTGTTAAACGGATCTTATGAAATTTTCACAATTTTCACGAGCATTTCTCCGCCCGGCGTCTGAACTGTCACTTCTTCGTCCACTTTTCTGCCGAGCAGGCTTTTGGCGATTGGCGAGTCGTTTGAAATTTTCCCTTCAAACGGATCGGCTTCAGCGCTTCCGACAATCGTGTAAGATTCTTCTTCACCGTCCGGCAATTCGATGAATGATACGGTTTTTCCCAAACCGACTACATTTGAACCGCCGTCGTCCTCGATGATTTTCGCATTGCGGATCATGTTTTCAAGCGTCGTGATGCGCCCTTCCACAAATGCCTGTTCTTCTTTTGCAGAATCATACTCAGAGTTCTCTGACAGATCTCCGAAGCTTCTTGCGATTTTAATTCGTTCTACTACTTCTTTACGTTTAACCGTTTTCAATTGCTCTAATTCTTGTTCTAGTTTTTGTTTTCCTTCGTGAGTCATCGGAAAAACTTTTTCTTGTGCCATGTTCCTTCACTCCTTGGTGGTTGTCCCTCAACAATAACGTGTGATTATGTATGAGAGCATAAACGAAAAAATCAAGAATGAGAACACAGGGCAGTCCTCGTTCTTCTCTCCCATATAGGTACTGTTTATCTTAAACTGAATGTGTGTTTTCTGCAAATGTTTCGGTTTATAAACAGGGAAAGAAGGGAACTGTCTCATTCCCTTCCAGCCTATACATAATATGGTCTGAGTTATTTATGTCTATGCTATGGTATTACAAAATTGCATTTTGTTCAAGGATCGTTTGAATCTTCGTGACCATCAGATCAATTGCGACGTGGTTTTGTCCGCCTTCCGGAATAATGATGTCCGCGTAGCGTTTCGTCGGTTCAACAAACTGATTGTGCATCGGTCTGACGACGGACACATACTGCTCAATGACAGAATCGATTGAACGGCCTCTTTCGTTAATATCTCTCATAATCCGTCTGATGATACGGAGATCCGCGTCCGTGTCGACATAAAGTTTCATATCCATGAGGTCGCGAAGTCTTTTATCTTCGAGAACGAGAATGCCTTCCAGAATAATGACATCCTTCGGCTCAACCGGAATGGTTTCCTCAGAACGCGTATGCAGTTTATAATCATAAATCGGCTTTTCTATCGGCCGGTAATTCAAAAGCTCTTGAATATGCTCGATTAAATAGTCATTATCAAATGCGAGCGGGTGATCATAGTTTGTGTTCAGCCTTTCTTCAAACGGAAGATGGCTTTGGTCTTTATAATAAAGGTCTTGCTGGATCATTAAAATCGAGTGTCCTTTAAACTGTTCATAGATGGAACGGGTGACGCTTGTTTTTCCTGATCCGGAACCTCCTGCGATGCCTATAACTACAGGACTCTTACCCATTGGTGATTACTTCCCCTTTCTCATCATGTTGCTCGGATAAATCTTTTTGTCTACTTTAAATGTAACGATTTGCAGGGGATGGCGGGCAGCATCAAGCTCGTTTCCGTCTTCGTCCCAAATAGTGCCGACTGTGAATGTGAAATTGTCGATTTCAGGACCGAAAAATTCCACTTCGTCACCTTGTTTAAAGAAATTGCGCTGCTGGAGCGTCACCATTTGAGTTTCCTCGTTATACGCGAGCACGAGACCGGCAAAATCAAATGTTGTTTTCTTTCCGTGTTCGCCGAACATCTGCTCTTCATACCCGGGCGTGCCTTCAAAGAAAGCAGGCGCGGTATCCCGGTTTGCACATTTGTCCAGCTCATCCAGCCATTCTTTTTGAATGACAAAGTTTTCAGGATCAGCGCAGTATGCGTCGATGACTTTGCGATACACGCTGACAACCGTCGCAACGTAATGAATCGATTTCATCCGGCCTTCAATTTTCAGGCTGTCGATGCCCATCTCGATCATTTGCGGAATGGATTCAATCAATTTTAAATCTTTCGGGCTCATCGCAAACGGAGCGTCTTCTTCGTCATAGAGCGCGACCGCGTTTGCACCGTCTGTCTGATACAGGTCATAATCCCAGCGGCAGGACTGACAGCAGCCGCCGCGGTTGGAATCCCGGGCCGTCATGTGATTGCTCAGCACGCATCGGCCTGAATAAGCGATACACATGGCACCGTGGATAAAGGTTTCAATTTCAATATCCACCTTTTCCTTCATTTCTTTAATTTCCAGTCCGCTCGTTTCACGGGCAAGCACCACGCGGTCAAGCCCTTCTTCTTTCCAGAACTGCACCGCTTTCCAGTTGGAAAGGGACTGCTGTGTACTGAGGTGAATTTCTACGTCCGGGGCCACTCTCCGGCATGTTTCAATAATCAGCGGATCAGCGACGATAATTCCGGCAACTTTTGCGTCTCCCAACGCTTTTAAGTATTCTTCCAGACCGTCCATATTTTCATTATGGGCGAAAATGTTTGTTGTCACATATATTTTTGCCCCGTATTTTTTGGCAAATTCTACGCCCTCTGCGATTTCTTCTATTGAGAAGTTATCCGCATTTGAGCGGAGTCCGTATTCCTGTCCTCCGATAAAAACCGCGTCCGCTCCGTAATGAACGGCAATTTTTAATTTTTCAAGGTTTCCTGCCGGAGCAAGGAGTTCAGGTTTTTTCGTAATGACGCGTTTTCCGTTTACGACTTTGGAAATGGTTTGATTTACGGCTGTCATCCGTTGCACCCTCCTTTTTAATAGACCGTTTCTTTAAAGAAGAATCCTGTGTCGATGCTTCTGTTCACAGGCTGAATGCTTTCAATCCGCTCTATCCAGCTCTCTTTTTTCTCTTCGTATGTCTCCCGGCTTTCGAAGCACAGATCGATTGCTTCTCTGTACATGCGGGTCACTTCAGTTAAGTATTCAGGAGACTTCAAAACTCCGTCGATTTTGAAAGAATCGATGCCGGCGTCCATCAGGTCCTCTAATTCATCAATCATGCACACATCGTTCGGGCTCATGATGTGCGTGCCGTTTTCATCTTCAAAAATCGGATATTTATTGCCCCGTTCTTTGTCATGCAGAAACATCCCCGCTTCTTTTTTCTTCTGTTCGATGTCCATGACTTTACCCTGGTATTCAAAGTAATGGCCCACTAAAGAACGCTTCGATTGGAACATGCACGTCATGCCGTGGATTTGAATTTCAATTTCCACTTCGGCGTTTTCTTTTATGTCAATGATGCTGTCCATATTTAATTCCTTAGCCAGCACTGCCCGCCGTGCGCCTTTGCGTCCCCAGTAATTGCAGGAGTAGTAGTTGGTTCCCGTTGTTTCCGTGCTCCAGTGCAGTTTAAGCTCGGGAGCCGCTTCACGCGCCGCCATTAAAACGGCCGGATCACCGAAAACAGCCGCATCAACGCCGGCCTCCTGCAAAAAGGCAAGATAGCCGTTCAGCTCGTCCACTTTTTCGTTGTGAAAAATAGCATTGACGGCGGCGTACACTTTCGCGCCTTCCTGATGAGCTGTCTTTACGGCTTCTTTTATATCTTCTCTTGAAAATTCACCGGCCAGTCTCAGGCCGTATCTCTGTTCTCCGACTAACAGGGCCGTTGCGCCCGCTTGAATGAGCGGAAGAATATCCTGTACAGAAGTCGGAGTCACCAAAAGTTCAGGTTTTTTCATGATCCTTCACCTCTTCTTTTTACTGATGGCGATGCCGTCTCCGACCGGCAGTATGACCGTTTGATAGTCAGGCCGGCCCATCAGCCATTGGTTATATTGATCAATTTTTTCAACAAGCTTCCGTCTTCTTTTCGGCTCAATGTCCGAGTGATTTTGTGCCACCAGTCCTTTAAACAGAACATTGTCCGTAAAAATGACTCCATCCGGCGCAAGCATCGGTTCATAGAGCTCAAAAAAGTTCGTGTACTGGCCTTTGGCCGCGTCGATAAAAATGGCATCATAAGGAGCCGTGACACGGACAGACTCAGAAAGTTCCAGCGCATCCCCGTGCATTACGTGAATCCGGTTTTCCATTTCGAAGTCTTTTATATTGTTCACAGCTTCTTCATAGCGTTTGTCGTCCCGTTCAATCGTGTAAATATTCGCACCCGGAAGCTCAAGCGCCATCCGTATGGCGGAATATCCGATTGCCGCGCCGATTTCCAAAATGTTTTTCGCCTGTTGAATCGACAGCATTTGAAGCAGCACTTCAATGCCCGCTTCTTCCATAATCGGAACATGGTGCTCTTTTGCATAGGCTTCAAGCTTTTTCACTTTATCAGGCCGAGGCTTCAGCATCGCGTTTATATACTCGTTTATTTGTTCATACCGATCATTCACGGCAAACAGCCTCCGTTCTAAAAAGGAGTGCCCCTGACGAATCCGCGGGGACACTCTCTTAAGACACTTCTTTATCCATAAGTAAACAACCCGATATATTTTATCATAAAACCTTTCAGAATGGAATAAAAGGAGAGCTTTTGCCCTCCTTTTATTCGCTGTCTTTTTTGGAAATATACTTTTCCTTCGCTTTATTATGGTCTTTTAATGTTTTGGTGAAAACGACCTCGCCGTTTGATTTTGCAAGGAAATAGAGATAATCCGTTTTGTCAGGGCGGAGAGCCGCTTCCCATGATGAATCACCGGCATTTGCAATCGGTCCCGGCGGCAGCCCCTTATGTTTATACGTATTAAACGGAGAATCAATTTTCAGGTCTTTGTAGTAGACCCGGCTTTTATGCTTACCGGCCGCATATAATACCGTCGGGTCAGTCTGCAGCGGCATTTTTTCTTCGAGCCTGTTGTAAAAAACGCTGGCGATTTTGTGACGGTCAGCTTTGGCGGTGGCTTCTTCTTCAATTAGCGATGCCATTGTCAGCGCGTTATGAACGGAAAGTTTCTTTTTTTCCAGTTCAGATTTATACGTTTCGATACGGGCGTTTGTTTCCTGAACCATTGCCGTCAAAATCGTGTCAAGCGATGCATCCGGATCATTAAACGGATATGTGGCCGGATACAGATAGCCTTCTAGCGGATGCTTGAGCTTCTTGTTTGAAAGCGCGTCCGTTATCGTATCAGGAAACTGTTTCTTCAGTTTGCCGATGAATGTTTTGTCATCCAGTTTCGCCATGATCTCTTCTTTAGAATATGATGTTTCTTTTGCGATCGCCTCTGCAATCTGCGTAAGCTGTTTTCCTTCAGGAACGGAGATCTGAAAAGCATATCCCGTTGATCCCGCGGTCAGTTTTTTGATAATCGCATCCGCATCCATTCCTTTATTCAGGTGGTAAAATCCCGCCTGAAACCCGGAAGCGCCTTTATACTTCACATACAGCTGAAATGCTTTTTTGCTTTTGATGACATGCTGATCCTCAAGAATTTCAGCGATTGCCGAAACGGAAGAACCGCTCGGAATATTAATATTGACTGCCGTTTTGCTGCCTTTGTCAACCGGAGACAGCAGAGATTTTCCATAGAAAAAAGCACCGCAAATGATGATAAGCAGAGCGATCACGGAGGACAGTATTATCGTCGTTTTTTTGTTTTTACGCGGAAATGAATGTTTAGTCTGATTGATATTCATACAAGTATTTTCCTCCCAACAGCTCTTATACTACATGATTCATGTGCATTCGGCAATTTATTACAAAAAAAAGCCGAAGCGCATATGCGCTCCGGCTTTTTCCGTTCATTTTATTCTTCGTCTTCTTCCGCTAAAAACGTGTTCAGCGTTTCTTCGATCATTTCCCACTCTTCATCGGTTTCAATCGGCATCAATTCGCCGTCTTCACCGTTTTCGTTCGGTTCGAAGCTTGAAGCGTGAATTTCGATTTCATCATCGTCTTGAGCATCAATCGGATAATAAAGTACGTAAGATTTGTTGAATGTGTCGTTTTCAAATGTGAACAGCACTTCGCAAAGCTGTTCGTTGCCTTGATCATCGACAATTGTAATGTGTTTTTCGCCGTGTTCCATTTTTTTCACCTCTTAGTTTAAACTGTCCAGATATCCTTGAAGGATCATGACAGCCGCCATTTTATCAATGACTTTTTTTCGTTTTTGCCTGCTGACGTCAGCCGCGATCAGCATTTTTTCAGCCGCCATCGTCGTCAGACGCTCGTCCCACAGCACAACAGGGACATTGTACGCTGTTTCAAGCAGTTTCGCAAATGTTTGGCTGGCTTCGCCTCTCGGACCGATCGTCCCGTTCATGTTTTTCGGAAAACCGAGCACGATCTTCTCTACATTATAGTCTTTCATCAGCTCGGATAAACGGTCCAGACCGTAATCTCCTTCAGCCTCGTTTATTTTTATCGTCTCAATGCCTTGAGCGGTCCAGCCCATTTCATCGCTTAAAGCTACGCCGAGTGTTTTCGTTCCAAGATCAAGTCCCAATATTCTCATGAATGTATTTACGCCTCTTTATGCTGTTCTAGATAGGATTTTACCAATTCCTCGATTAATTCGTCACGTTCCAGTTTGCGAATTAAGTTCCGGGCGTCGCGATGCCTAGGAATGTATGCAGGATCTCCAGACAGCAAGTATCCGACAATCTGGTTGATAGGATTGTACCCCTTTTCCTGAAGCGCATCATATACCGTAATCAGCACTTCTTCGACGTTTGTTTCAGCAGAATCATCGGAGAAATTAAATTTCATCGTTTTATCAAACGAGCTCACCGTTTTGCACCTCTTTCCCAAATTCGCAGGCAAAGTTCAGCCTGAGGTCCTCATCTTATCATCATTCTACACTAGTTGAAAGGATTATAAAACGGATTTTATCCAATCTTCCGCAGATGCGAGCGCCTCTTCCAATTTTTCAGGCTGCTTTCCGCCGGCCTGCGCCATGTCCGGACGGCCTCCGCCTCCGCCTCCGCAGACTTCAGCCGCTTGTTTGACCATTTTGCCGGCATGAAGGCCTTTTTCGATCAGGTCTTTCGTCACGCCTGCTGAAAGGTTGACTTTCTCATTTTGCACGGCGCCGAGAATGATGACCGCAGAACCGAGCTTCGCTTTCAGATCATCCACCATAGTGCGAAGGTGGTTCATGTCTTTCGCATTTACTTTTTCAGCCAGCACTTTTACGCCGCCGATGTCTTTTACTTTAGACAGAATGGCTCCGGCTTCCACATTGCCAAGTTTGCTGAGCAATGATTCATTTTCTCTTTGCGCTTCCTTCAGCTCCGCTTGAAGAGACTGAATTCGCTTCGGTACGTCTTTTACGTTTGATTTCAGCTCGTCCGCAGCGTGCTGCAGAAGGCTGAGCTGGCTGTTCATTTCCTGATAAGCGCCTTTTCCTGTTACGGCTTCAATTCTTCGCGTCCCTGCGCCGATCCCTGATTCGGATACGATTTTAAACAGGCCGATTTCAGCCGTATTCGTAACATGGCATCCGCCGCAAAGCTCAAGGCTGTAATCTCCGACTTGTACGACGCGGACGATATCGCCGTATTTCTCGCCGAACAGGGCCATCGCGCCCATTTCTTTCGCTTCATTGATCGGTTTCAAATCAATCGCTACCGGAATGCTCTCCCAGATTTTTTCGTTGACGATTCCTTCAATGCGTTCAAGTTCTTCTTTCGTCACTTGACCGAAATGAGAGAAGTCAAAACGCAGACGGTTTTCGGTAACGAGTGAACCCGCTTGGTTGACATGTGTGCCGAGAACGTCTTTCAGCGCCTGGTGCAGAAGGTGGGTAGCCGTATGGTTTTTCACCACGCCGCTTCTCATTTGATCTTCAACTTCAGCCGTCACGCTTGCGCCTTTTTGAATCGTGCCGCTAGCCACCGTGCCTTCGTGTACATGCTGACCGTTCGGAGCTTTTTTCACGTCTTTAATGGTTACGACAGCCTGCTCGCTTCTCAGCACTCCTCTGTCACCGATCTGTCCGCCGCTTTCAGCATAGAAAGGCGTTTTGTCAAGAAGGATTTGGACGGTATCCCCTTCATGCGCCTCACTGATTAATTGCCCGTCATGAAGAAGCTCGATCACCTTCGCTTCAGCTTTTACGGCACTGTAGCCGACAAATGTGCTTTCTGCGGTAATGTCGCGCAATGCGCCGCCCTGAACCTGCATGCTTCCTACATCTTGGCGCGCATTTCTCGCCCGTTCACGCTGTTTTTCCATTTCGGCTTCAAAGCCTTTATGGTCAACCGTCATTTGCTCATCTTCCGCGTATTCCTCCGTCAATTCAACCGGGAATCCGTACGTATCGTACAGTTTGAATACGTCTTTTCCGGAGATGATGCCGCTGCCTTTTTCCTTCTCTTTCTTTATCACGTCGGATAAAATGGCCAGACCTTCGTTTAATGTTTCGTGGAAGCGCTCTTCCTCCGTTTTGATGACTTTGGCGATAAACTCTTGCTTTTCTTTCACCTCCGGATAGAAAGCGTCCATAATTCCTGCAACAGTCGGCACCAGTTCGTACATAAACGGACGGCTGATACCGATGGTTTTCGCGTATCGCACTGCCCGGCGCAAAAGGCGTCTCAGTACATACCCGCGCCCTTCATTTGACGGCAGAGCTCCGTCGCTTACCGCAAATGCGACCGTTCTGATATGATCGGCGATCACTTTAAAGGCCGTATCCTTCACTGCGTCCTTTCCGTAAGCATCTCCGGAAATGCGCTCTGTTGCTTCAATAATCGGCATAAACAAATCAGTGTCAAAGTTTGTCGGGACATCCTGAATCACGGAGACCATCCGTTCAAGCCCCATGCCCGTATCAATGTTTTTCTTCGGAAGCGGTGTGTACGTGCCGTCCGGGTTGTGGTTGAACTCTGAGAATACCAGGTTCCATACTTCAAGATAACGATCATTTTCGCCGCCCGGATACAATTCAGAATCTGACGGGTCATTGCCGTATTTCTCGCCGCGGTCATAGAAAATTTCCGTATTCGGTCCGCTCGGGCCTTCGCCGATATCCCAGAAGTTCCCTTCCAGACGGATGATTCTTTCTTCCGGAACGCCGATTTTTTCCGCCCATAGCGTATAAGCTTCTTCATCCTCAGGGTGAACCGTTACAGACAGCAGCTCCGGATCAAAGCCGATCCACTTTTCGCTCGTTAAAAACTCCCATGCCCACGTGATCGCTTCTTCTTTAAAATAATCACCGATGGAAAAGTTTCCGAGCATCTCAAAGAACGTGTGGTGGCGCGCCGTTTTCCCCACATTTTCAATATCATTTGTTCGAATTGATTTTTGCGCGTTTACAATTCTCGGATTCTCCGGCACAACGCGGCCGTCAAAGTATTTTTTCAGCGTCGCAACGCCGCTGTTGATCCATAATAAAGACGGATCTTCATGCGGAACCAATGAGGCGCTCGGTTCAACGGCATGGCCTTTTTCTTTAAAGAAATCTAAAAACATTTGACGCACTTCAGCAGAAGTTAAGTGTTTCATCTATATTCCTCCTTATCACTACCCGAAATTCTCTTTTGCGACAGCAAAAAAGCTCTCTCCCTATGCAAACCATGCGTTCACACAGGGACGAGAGCTGTCTCGCGGTACCACCCTGATTACAGGCCGAAAAAGGCCTGTCACCTTTCATCCCGTAACGCAGGACTGCGGCAGCCTTTAACTGCACTCAGGATTAGCTTCGGCCGATCTTCTGCTGAAGCTCCTTTCAGCGTATCGGAGCTTCTCTCTTAAACAGGGCTTCGGCGTACTCATATCCGTCACTCGAGATTCGTATGTATTCTACTCGAAATTATAGACAAGCAGAACCCGAATGTCAATGTTCCGTC
Source organism: Bacillus sp. FSL K6-2865 (assembly GCF_040311405.1). Lineage (NCBI taxonomy): Bacteria > Bacillati > Bacillota > Bacilli > Caryophanales > Bacillaceae > Bacillus > Bacillus sp. FSL K6-2865. The sequence continues at coordinate 2,765,075 of NZ_CP152036.1, forward strand.
CTGATCCGCAAAAAGTGTATGGCCGTCACTTTTAAAACGGCTGCCGCCGGAACAGCGAGAATCATGCCGGGAATGCCCGCGAGCTCTCCTCCGGCAAGGAGCGCCAGCATGATCACGACGGGATGCATTCTGAGACTGCGCCCGACAATAAGCGGGCTCAAAATGTTTCCTTCTATAAATTGAAGAATAAAAATCGTGACGATTACGATGATCACAGCTTTAGCAGAAATCGCCAGCGCAAGGAGCAGCGCCGGTACAGCGCCGATAAACGGACCGAAATACGGGATGACATTCGTAATCCCGATGGCAAGGCCCAAAATCAGCGGGTAAGGAAGCCCGAACAGCCAAAATGAAACGCCGGCTATTAGCCCGAGCAAAAAACAAACGAGAAGCTGACCGCGGATGTAATCACCGAGAGAGTCGTCCACATCCCGCAGAAATTCACTCCCCCTTTTTCTCCAGGACTTCGGCGTCAAATACCAGACTGTCTTTTTCATGACGTCTATATCCTTCACCATATAGAACACGAGAAAAGGAATCGTCGCCGCGATCAGGATATAATCAAGCACGAAACGGATGCTTCTGATCGTGCTTTCAATCGTGCCGGCAAGAAACGTTTCTGTCTGCTGAATCATTTTGTCCATTCGATGGTGCATGCCGTCAGGCCAATGATCCGTGTGATTATGCAGATGCTTCAGCATGCTGTTGTAGTTTTTGGCAAGACCGGGAATGCTCTCAGACAGATCCTGCAGCTGTTCAATTAAAACAGGAACCCCTTTATAAACCCCCCAGCCGATTCCGCCGAAAAACAGGCAATAAATCAGAAGCAGGCTTAAAGTTCTAGGCATCCCTTTTCTATGAAGCCATTCAGTAATCGGAAGTAAAAGATAAGCAATAAATACTGCGATGAATATAGGAATAAAGAGAGATTTTATAACAAGCCAAATGGGAGACCATAACATATCGAGCATGCAAAAGACATACACTGTTAACAAAACGAGCAGACATACAGCCGTCCACATTAAGAGCTGCAGCGGTTTTTGAAGCATGACGTTTCACCTCTTGCTTTATCTTTTGACAGAAAGCCGGAATTATTCCCGTTTCATAAACTCCGCCTTATGACGCAGACCTCTTGACGGAAACAATTATCAGAAATTACAAAATAATCTAAATAATATTCATAAAAATCTGCATAACTATCGTAATGTGTTAAAGGGTTTTAAAACTGTCCAGTCAATATGACTCATGTTTTTTAAGGAGGATGGCCATGATTTCATTTCAGGATGTAAATAAGCACTACGGACATTTCCACGTGCTGAAAAACATTAATCTGCACATTAAAAAAGGGGAAGTCGTCGTTATCATCGGACCTTCAGGATCGGGAAAAAGCACGCTTCTCCGCTGCATTAATCAGCTGGAAACAGTTGATGGAGGCGCCTTAACGGTAAACGGCGTCTCCATCCATGACAAGAAAACGGATATAAATAAGGTCCGCCGCAATATCGGCATGGTGTTTCAGCATTTTCATCTGTACCCGCACAAAACCGTTCTGCAAAACATCATGCTCGCACCGATCAAAGTGCTAAAGCAATCAAAAGAAGAAGCAAAAGAAACGGCCTTATACTATTTGAAAAAAGTCGGTATACCGGAAAAAGCGGACGCTTATCCTTCACAGCTTTCCGGCGGCCAGCAGCAGCGTGTCGCCATCGCCAGGGGGCTTGCGATGAAGCCCGAAATTATGCTGTTTGATGAACCCACATCTGCGCTTGATCCGGAAATGATCGGGGAAGTGCTGGATGTCATGAAAACACTCGCAAAGGAAGGCATGACCATGGCAGTCGTCACACATGAAATGGGATTCGCAAAAGAAGTGGCGGACCGCATCGTGTTTATCGACGGCGGAGCCATCTTAGAAGAAGCTGCACCGGCTGAATTTTACGAAAGCCCCCGTGAAGAGAGGGCGCGTTTATTCTTAAGCCGTATTTTAAATCACTGAAAAGAAACGGAGGAGCGCTTATGTCACGCGTAACAAAATGGCTGTCATTCGGATTGATATCACTGCTGGCCGTCTTTATGCTGGCCGCCTGCGGAGGGAAAGAAACGTCCGGAGATTCAAAAGGAACGGGAAAAGACACGTTAGCCTCTATTAAAGACAGAGACAAAATCATCTTCGGCGTCAAAACCGACACGAGGTTATTCGGGCTGAAAAACCCAAGCTCCGGTGATATTGAAGGCTTCGATATTGATATCTCAAAACAGCTCGCAAAAGATATTCTGGGGGATGAGAAGAAAGCGGAATTTAAAGAAGTAACGTCAAAAACGAGAATTCCGATGCTGCAAAACGGCGATATCGACGCCATCACCGCCACGATGACGATAACGGATGAGCGGAAAAAAGAAGTTGATTTCTCAGATGTTTATTTTGAAGCCGGGCAATCCCTGCTCGTCAAAAAAGGAAGCAGCATCAAAAGCACCAAAGACCTGGGAAAAGGCTCAAAAGTATTGGCGGTAAAAGGCTCTACTTCCTCACAAAACATCAGAGAAAAAGCGCCTGACGCCTCAGTGCTGGAATTTGAAAATTACGCCGAAGCGTTCACTGCGCTTAAAGCGGGACAGGGAGATGCGCTCACAACCGATAATGCGATTTTATACGGCATGGCAGATGAAAATAAACAATATCAGCTGACAGGCGAAACCTTCACCGATGAACCTTACGGAATCGCCGTCAAAAAAGGCCAATCCGGACTCATCAAGGAAATCAACGCCTCTTTGAAAAAAATGAAAGCCGACGGCAGGTACGAAAAAATCTATAAAAAATGGATTAAAGAAGAACCGGCAAAATAGAAAGGACCGCGGGATGAGCAGGCATGCTCATCCCCGTTTTATAAGGAGTGACATAGATGAACTTTTCAATTTTAACGGAAAACTTCGATATGTATATGGACGGTTTCCTGCACACATTGCTTGCGAGCTTTATCGCGCTGGCAGGCAGCTTTGCGCTGGGCGTTCTGATCGCAGTCATGAGAATCACGGCTTTCAAACCTCTTCAATGGATCGGCACTGCGTATGTGGAATTTATCCGGAACATCCCGCTTCTCCTCATCACATTCGTTTTTTATTTCGGACTTCCGAACGCCGGGCTGAGACTGGACGGCTTTCAGGCGGGAACGATTGCGCTGACGATATACACGTCCGCCTTTATCGCAGAAGCCATCAGAGCCGGAATTCAGACTGTCTCAAAAGGGCAGATGGAAGCGGCCAGATCGTCAGGCTTCACATACAGTCAGGCGATGAGATATATCATTCTTCCTCAGGCCGTAAAAATCGTGATTCCGCCGCTCGGAAACCAATTTCTCAACCTTGTCAAAAACTCATCAATACTCGGAGTGGTGGCGGGACTCGATTTGATGTATCAGGCGGATCTCGTTTCCTCAAGCACTCTTGTCGTGTTTGATGTCTATATTTTCGTCGCGCTTTTTTATTTGATAGTAACGATCCCGCTCAGCATCGGGGTTCACTATTTGGAAAGACATCTCGGAAAGAGTTATTAGAGAAGGAGAGTGGAAAACATGGATTTTAGCGGCGCCTATACACCTGACCATCTGCTGTTTTTATGGGATGGCTTTTTGGTCACACTTTATGTTGCGCTGATCTCCATTGTCCTGAGTTTTATTTTCGGGCTTGCCGCCGGCACTTTGCGCTATGCGAAAATTCCTATCGTCTCGGGCATTATAGCGGCCATTGTGGAAACCATCCGCAACCTGCCGCTGTTATTAATCATTTTCTTTACGTTTTTTGCCCTTCCGGAAATCGGGATCAAACTGGAAATTACCGCGGCCGCCATTACGGCGCTGACGATTTTTGAATCGGCCATGCTGTCAGAAATCATCAGAAGCGGTTTGCAATCCGTTGACAAAGGACAGATTGAAGCGGCGCGTTCTTCAGGACTGACGTACACGCAGACTCTTTTTCTCGTCGTCATGCCGCAGGCGCTCAGGCGTATGGTTCCTCCGATTGTGAGCCAGTTTATTTCTTTATTAAAGGATACGTCACTTGCGGTCGTCATCGCTCTGCCCGAACTGATTCATAACGCGCAGATCTTAAACGGACAAAGCGCTGACGGAGGGTATTTTTTCCCGATCTTTCTGCTGGCGGCCCTGATGTATTTCGCGGTCAATTACAGCCTGTCTCTCGCAGCCAGACGGCTGGAAGCGAGACAAACGTAAAAAGGATACTTCCGGAGAAGTATCCTTTTTTCTGCTTAAAACATTTTCATGACTCGTCTTCTCATCCGTTTCATACCTTTTTTATTCAGCATATCGGATTGAGAAGCCATACGATACATAACGGCTCCAGCTCCTAAAGCCAACAGAGAGGTCATTGTTCTGCCCATCGCGCGTATCTCCTTTCAACTTTAAAAATTGATACTGCGTTCGTCTTCAGAAAACAAATCATCAAGACTGCTTAATGTGCCGTCTTCCTCTACTTGATGTGTCGCAATTTTGCCTTTGACCACCGTCAGCTCAATGAAGCAGCCCCAGCAATAGTATTGGTTTACGCCGATTTTGCCGATATCTTTACTTTTGCAGTTCGGACATACAAGCACAGACTACACCTCTTATCCGTTCAGGACGATGCCTTCTTTCCCCGCTTCAATAAGCGTATCGGCGGCGCGGCGCACTTGGCGTCTGCCAGCCAGATCTGAAAAGAAGCCGTCCGAGAGTTCATATGCTACGATTATGCCCCTGTCCAAACAAAAGTATACATCTTCCAGCAAACCGAACATTTCACCATCAGGCGATTTCACCGGCTGCATTTTAATCTGTTCAAAGGTGAAACAGCTCTTCGGCAAAGGCTGCAAATAAGCATGACCGGCAGCTACGGCTTCTTGATCCATCTCTTTTATATCACTTGCCTCTAAAAAAAGATGGCGGTTGTGAAACAGGCGTTTCTGCTCCAGCACGAAACCGAGAAACCGGCCGTCCAGAGAGAAACATACATCCGATATCATCCCGAGACTGCGCCCGGTGTTTTCGTCATATACTGTTCGTCCTTCAGCTGCATGGCATGTTCTCAAAATGTGATCAACCACCTTTTGTTGAACACGTATAGGTTTTGCCAAGAAGCCGGGCAGCATACTTTGAAATGACTTCCACAGGCGAAAACCCGGCGCATGTTTATACTCCGGGTTTTATTTACGCTTTTTCTTCCATAAAGTCAAACGGCGTGATGCCTTCCATTCCGATGTTCGCATCATATACACTGAACGGCAGCTCTTTTTGCAGGGCGGCCAGTTCTGCATCCATCTCTTCAGTCTGCTCTGTGAGCCTGTTTCTAAGCGACGTCTGTCTGACGGTTGCATCATTGTTTTTGACGCCCCATTCAAGCGCTTCTTCTTCTCCGCAAAGAATCAGAAATTTTTTCGCCCTTGTTATGGCGGTATAAAGCAGATTTCTCCTGAGCATTCGATAGTAGCCTTTGACGACAGGCAGGACGACAATCGGGAATTCGCTCCCCTGCGACTTATGAATGGAACAGCAGTACGCGTGGGTAAACTGGCTGAAATCCTTTTTCGTAAAGGTGATTTCATTGCCGTCAAACGAGACGACGACCATGTCTTCTTTTTCCGTATTTTCTTTGGCATAAAAAATGGATACGATTTCGCCGATATCGCCGTTAAACACATTGTTTTCCGGCTGGTTGACAAGCTGTAATATTTTATCGCCCGTCCTGTAGACGACATCACCGAATTTCAGCTCCCGCCTTTTTTCTTTCGGCGGATTCATGATGTCTTGAAGAAGCATATTCAGCTCGTTAATTCCCGCTTTTCCCCTGTACATCGGGGCCAGCACTTGAATATCCCTGGAGGTATACCCCTTTTTTAACGCGTTCGAAACGACCTGATCCACGACTTCTTTAATCTGTGAAGAATTACAGCGGATAAATGAGCGGTCCTTTGTCGGCGCGGTCAGCCCCTTTGGAAGCAGTCCTTTTTTCATATCATGCGCAAGTTCCACAATGGATGATCCTTCAGCCTGACGGTAAATATCTGTCAGGCGCACGGTCGGCAGCACCTCAGAAGCCAAAAGGTCTCTGAGCACCTGTCCCGGTCCTACTGAAGGAAGCTGGTCTTCATCACCGACGACAATGAGCTGAATGTGCTTAGGAAGCGCCTTAAACAAATGGCTGGCGAGCCAGATATCGAGCATACTCGCTTCGTCTATAATGATCAGTTTCCCTTCTATCGGCTGATCTTCATTGTAGGTAAAGCCTTCAGCGCCATTCCAGCCGAGCAGCCTGTGTATCGTAACAGCCGGCAGACCCGTAGATTCGCTCATCCGTTTTGCGGCTCTTCCCGTCGGCGCGGCAAGCAGCACCGGGAACGTCTCGTCTTTTTTATAATCACCGGGGTCAAGCGATACTCCGTGCAGTTCACTGTATAATTCCACGATTCCTTTAATAACGGTCGTTTTCCCCGTCCCAGGTCCTCCGGTCAGTAAAAGCATCGGTGAAGACAGCGCTTTTTGAATGGCATCCTTTTGGCTTGGCGCGTATTGAACATTCATCCGTTCTTCCAGTTCACCGAGTGCAAGCAGAAATTCCGATTCAGGAAATTGATCGGCATACTCCGTTTGAGCCGCAATGTCGAGCACGCGTTTTGCGACATTTTGTTCGGCGTAAAACAAGGACGGAAAATAGCAGCGTTCTCCTTCTATGACGATATCCTTACTCTCCCCGAGGGCGATGATGCCGTCAGCCGCATCCATTTCCGTGACGCGGCCGCCTTCAGCTGACTGATTCAGGAGCGTTTGCGTATTGATTATCAGCTGCTTTGTTTCTATGTACGTATGGCCCTCTGAAAGACAGGTTGATTCAATTGTATATAAGATAGCCGCTTTGATCCGCTCCGGGTGGTTTCCTGACAGACCCATTTTTCCGCCCAGCTCGTCAGCTTTCACAAAGCCGATGCCTTCAACGTCTTTTACAAGCTGATAAGGATTTTCCTGAATTTTCTCCAGTGTTTCCGTTTCGTAGGCCTGATATATTTTCATGGATAGCTGGGGCCCGAAACCGTATTGGTTCAGAGAGATCATAATCTGCTCAAGCCCCTGATGCCGCTGCAGCTCTCCGGCAAGCTTATCCGCTTTCTTTTTTGACATTTTCGGCACATCGTAAAGCACCGATGCATCCGTCAGAATTTTATTGAGCGCGCCGTCTCCGAGCTTTTTGACGATTTCTTCCGCCGTTTTTTTTCCGATTCCTTCAAACAGATCACTTGATAAATAGTGAATGATCCCTTCTTTTGTGGTCGGAATTTCTTTTTTAAAGTGTTCAGCCTGAAATTGCAGACCGAACTTAGGATGCGTGGCGGTTTTTCCGTAAAACGTGTAGGTCTCATCTTCTTGCAGCAGAGGGAAGTAGCCCGTTACGGATACGACCTTGTCTTCGATCGCCTCAGACGTTTCTGCAACCTTGACTTTCAGCACTGTATACAGGTTGGTGTCATTATGATAAATGACCGTATGAATGACGCCTTTTACATACGGCTGTTCTTCGATGTTCAGCTGATCCACGAGCCTTCCCTCCTTTTGTTATGACTGGGTGATAAGCTGTTTCGCATGAAGCGCAAGCATATGATCAGGCTGTATGCCGATTGCGCCTTCCAGCATCTCAAGCGCCTTTTCACGATTTTCTTTGTACGCGTAAGCGACTCCGGCATTATAAAATGCGTCCGCGTGGCTTGGGTCCTGCTCGATCACCGTCTCAAACTGCGCCAGAGCTTCATCCAGCATTTCTTCATTTGCGAGGCACATTCCGAACTGGAAGCGTGCTTCCGTGTCATTTTCGTTTAATTCAACGGCACGCTGCAAATATGGCAGTGCAAGCTTCGGCCGCTCTAATTTAACGAGAACGGTCCCCAGCATATAAAACAAATCTCCGTTTTCCATTCCGGAGCGAAGCGCTTTTTCAAACATATCCTTCGCTTCGGAAAACGATTCTTTCATCACATATACGTTTCCCGCACCGTAATAAGCGGCTGCCGCCGAATTGTCCAATTCAAGCGCTCTGTTATAGAATGCAAGCGCCCGTTCGAGTTCGTTCACAGAAGAAAGCAGATTTGCGAAGTTGATATACGGCACCGGATCTTGGCCGTTTTCCTCAATCGCTTTCGTAAAAGCCTCTGCCGCTTTTTCAAAATCGCCCTCCTGCATGGCGTCAATCCCGATTTTATTATAATCCATTTTTAACTTCCTTTCGCTAAAAAACCCCAACATGCGAGTTGAGGTTTTTTACATGTGTTATACGTACCACAGTTTTGTTCCGTCTTTATAAACGTCATCTATCGTTCCGCCGCCGAGGCACTCTTCTCCGTCATAAAAAACGACGGCTTGTCCCGGCGTAACGGCGCGTACCTGCCCGTCAAAAATGACTTCCGCTTCATCATCACCCGTCATTTTCACCGTTACTTTGTGATCTTCCTGACGGTAGCGGAATTTCGCCGTGCATGTCATTTCGCCGCCGTCCATCAGACCGGAAAGCGTCCAGCTGACATTTGTCGCCGTGATCTTATCAGAATACAGAAGCGGATTATGGAATCCTTGATCAACATACAGAATGTTTTTTTCAAGATCTTTACCGACGGCGAACCACGGCTCGCCGCTTCCGCCGATTCCAAGACCGTGGCGCTGTCCGATTGTATAATACATCAGACCGTCATGACGCCCTTTTACTTCTCCGTCCATTGTCATCATATCGCCCGGCTGAGCGGGGAGATATTGGCTGAGAAACGTTTTGAAGTTGCGTTCGCCGATAAAGCAGATTCCCGTGCTGTCTTTTTTCGCAGCTGTCGCAAGTTCCGCTTCTTTGGCGATTTCCCGCACGCGGCTTTTTTGCAGATCACCGATCGGGAACATGACTTTGCTGAGCTGTTCCTGATTGAGCTGATTCAGAAAATAAGTCTGGTCCTTGTTTTCATCCAGACCGCGGAGCATGCGCACTGTACCTGCGCTTCTGTCCACGCGGGCGTAATGGCCCGTCGCAAGATAATCCGCGCCGAGTGACAGAGCATGATCCAAGAAAGCCTTAAACTTAATTTCTTTATTGCACATGACATCCGGATTGGGGGTTCTTCCGGCTTTATATTCATCAAGGAAATATTGAAATACCTTTTCCCAATATTGCTTCTCAAAATTGACGGCATAATACGGAATTCCGATTTGGTTGCAGACCCGGATGACGTCTTCATAATCTTCCGTCGCCGTGCAAAAACCATTTTCGTCCGTATCATCCCAGTTTTTCATAAAGATTCCGATTACATCGTAGCCCTGCTCCTTCAGCAGAAGGGCCGCCACGGAAGAGTCCACGCCGCCGGACATGCCGACTACGACTCTTGTATCCTCCGGCCGTTTTTCCATTTGCATTCACTCCATTAAAAACGTAAGTCCGCCGTTTTAAGCAAGCCGTTTAACGACGGCGGCAAGCTTTTCGGCGGCTGTTTCGATTTGTTCCGCCGTATTGCCGAGGCCGAAGCTGAGGCGGATTGACGAAGTCAGCCTGCCGCTCTCACTTCCGAACATGGCCGTAAGCACATGGGACGGAAGAACGGATCCTGCCGTACAAGCAGATCCGCTGGAGACGGCAATGCCTTCCATGTCAAGATTGACCAGTAGCGCTTCCACCGGCACGCCGGGAAAGTAAAGGTTTAAAATATGAGGCAGGCATTTCTCGGCATCTCCGTTCACCTCCGCTGTGACGCCGGATTTTTCCAGCGTGCTCATGATAATGTTCTTAAACTCCTTATACTTCGCTGTTTTCTCTTCCCTCTCACGGTTTGAAAGGACGACCGCTTCTTTTAAGCCGGCGATGCCCGGTACATTTTCCGTCCCCGCGCGGCGCTTTCGTTCCTGCTCTCCCCCGAGAAGAATCGGTGACAGCTTCACCTCTTGATTTACATATAAAAAGCCTGTCCCTTTAGGCCCGTTAAGCTTGTGACCGGAAACAGACAGCATGTCAATTCTGCTTTTTTTCACGTCAATCGGCATATAACCGAATGCCTGGACGGCATCTGTGTGAAAATAGGCCTGATGCCCGCTTAACAGCTCTCCGATTTCGTCAATCGGCTGAATGGTACCGACTTCGTTATTGCCATACATGACGGTAACAAGGATTGTATCATCACGGAGCGCTTCTTTCACCTGATTTGCACTGATCCGTCCTGAAGGGCCGGGGATGAGGTATGTCACCTCAAAGCCGTCTTCTTCCAGCTTTTCGCAGGCGTGCAATACAGCATGATGCTCAACAGCAGTCGTAATGATATGCTTTCCTTCATTCTTCCGGGCGGCAGCCGCTCCGAAAATCGCTAAATTATCAGCCTCCGTGCCGCCGCTTGTGAAAATAATTTCCTGTTCTTTCGCACTGATTTCGCGCGCGATGTCCGCTCTCGCTTCATCGACCCATTTCCGGGATTCTCTCCCGAATGAATGAATGCTTGACGGGTTGCCGAAACTGCCGAAGAAATGGGGCTTCATTTCTTCGAGCACACGCTCATCCATCGGGGAAGTCGCGGCATGATCTAAATAAATCCGTTCCATTGTCTGTACACCTCTGGTTTAAATATAGAACATATAAGCTTCCTGCTCGCCGTCCGTGTAGCTCGCAAGGTCTTCTAACGTCGTGCTGTCCAGCACGTCTTTTACAGCGTCGCGGATGCGGATCCATAACTCCCGCTTGGCAGGCTCTTCATCCTCAAGCACTTCTACCGGGCTGATCGGCCCTTCCAGCACTCTGATAATATCTCCGGCCGTTATCTCTTCAGGCTGGCCCCCGAGCACGTACCCCCCGTAAGCGCCTCTGATGCTTTTTACGAGTCCCGCGTTTCTGAGCGGTGATACAAGCTGTTCCAAGTAATGCTCAGAAAGGCTGTTTGTTTGGGCGATGCTTTTGAGCGACGTCGGACCGTCTCCGTGCTTTTTCGCCAATTCAATCATAATGGTGAGCCCGTATCTTCCCTTTGTTGATATTTTCAATATGAACACCCCAGTCAATTCTAATTGTTAATTTATACAAGTAAATGGATATGAATAATCTGTTTAGTATCTTATAGACCAACTGTTATTATAACATAACTTATCCTAATTTTCATTGAAACACGGGGCCCGCCGCAATTCGCTTTTCTAATCGTCCGTTTTCCGTTACCCTGTATATGTAAGGAGAGATGTTCATGAAACCACTGGCGTATCGGATGCGGCCTGCCAATATCGAAGACATTATCGGCCAGGAACATTTGGTCAAAGAAGATAAAATCATCGGCAGAATGGTGCGTGCAAAGCACTTATCATCCATGATCCTGTACGGACCGCCGGGCATCGGAAAAACGTCCATCGCCACAGCGATCGCAGGATCGACAAGCATCGCATTCAGGAAATTGAATGCCGTCATTCATAATAAAAAAGACATGGAGATTGTCGTACAGGAAGCGAAAATGTCAGGCCAGGTCATTTTAATCCTTGACGAAGTGCACAGGCTTGATAAGGGAAAGCAGGATTTTCTGCTGCCCTATTTAGAAAACGGCATGATTATTTTAATCGGCGCAACGACCGCCAACCCCTATCATGCCATTAACCCGGCCATCAGAAGCCGGACCCAGATATTTGAGCTCGAACCGTTAACACCCGATCTGATCAAGCAGGCATTGAAAAGAGCGCTCACAGATGAACACCGGGGACTCGGTTCCTACAGCGTTTCGGTGGACGACGACGCGATGGATCATTTCGCACAAGGGTGCGGAGGAGACGTCCGCTCCGCTTTGAACGCACTGGAGCTTGCCGTGCTCTCCACAAAGGAATCAAGCGACGGCACGATCCGGATTACACGGGAGACGGCGGAAGAATGTCTGCAGAAAAAAAGCTATACTCATGATAAAAACGGCGATGCGCATTATGACGTCTTATCCGCCTTCCAAAAATCAATCCGAGGCTCGGACGCAAACGCCGCCCTTCATTATCTGGCCCGTCTGATCGAAGCAGGAGACCTTGAAAGCATATCAAGAAGGCTTCTCGTGATCGCCTATGAAGATATCGGCCTCGCAAGCCCGCAGGCAGGCCCCCGGGTGCTGAGCGCGATTCAGACCGCAGAACGGATCGGCTTTCCGGAAGCGAGAATTCCGCTGGCCAATGCGGTAATCGAATTATGCCTCTCGCCAAAATCAAACTCCGCCATCTCAGCCGTTGATGAGGCGCTCAAAGACATCAGGACGGGTAAAATCGGCGATGTGCCGAAACATTTAAAAGACGCCCACTATAAAGGGGCCCAAGAGCTCGGACGCGGGATCGGCTATCAATATCCTCACGATTTCGAGAACGGATGGGTCGAACAGCAATATTTGCCCGATCCGTTAAAAAACAAGCAATACTATAAACCGAAACAAACGGGGAAATTTGAAGCCGCCATAAAGCAAGTGTATGAAAAACTGATGAAGCAGAAAAAATAACCGGACAAGGACACCCTATGTGTTCTTGTCTTTTTTGATACCGGCCAAGATCTTTCGTGTAAACGGCGAATTCAAATAAAAAAACAGCCTTTCCTGAAGAAGGCTGTTTTTCTTTTTATTTATCTTTAACCCGTTTAATGTCGATGTCCTTTAAGAGCTCCATGACAACATGTCCGCCCATAATCAGACCGGCCACTGACGGAACCCAGGCGTTGGAAGACGGCGGCATTTGCGCTTTGCGGATTTTCGCTTCATCATTCCCGACTTCTTTTCTGACGTCTTCACGGATGACGATCGGGCTTTCATCAGAAAAAATGACCTGTACGCCTTTTTTAATGCCCTCTTTACGAAGCCTTGTGCGGACAACTTTGGCAATCGGATCGGTATGGGTTTTTGAAATATCAGCAATCTGAAAGCGTGTCGGGTCTGTTTTATTCGCCGCTCCCATGCTTGAAATCAGCGGAACATTCCGTTTCAGACATTCTTTCATCAGATGAATTTTATAATGAATTGTATCCGACGCGTCAATGACGTAATCGAGCGGATACTCAAAGAACTGCTCATACGTCTCTTCCGTATAAAACATTTTTAAGGCGACGACGTCACAATCCGGATTAATATCCGCGATCCGCGCTTTCATCAAGTCTGTTTTCGGCTGTCCCACCGTCGACAAGAGCGCATGCAGCTGGCGGTTTACGTTTGTAATGTCAACATCATCTTTATCGACAAGCACGATCCGCCCCACTCCGGACCTCGCCAATGCTTCGGCTGCGAATGAACCGACTCCGCCGACGCCGAGAACGGCCACCGTGCTGTTTTTTAACGTGTCCAGCCCTTCTTTTCCAATCGCTAGCTCATTTCTGGAAAACTGATGTAACAAGAACCTCACTCCACATTCTGGTTTTATAAACTCGGCTTGTCAAAAAGCCGCTGGTTTTAGCGCACAAAAAATAAAGTCCCAATTGTGCCGTTGCAGCTTTCCTTCGTTTTGAACCCGCTCTCAGCAGGTGGGTGCCCTTTTTTAAATCTTGTAAGTCCTCTTAACGAATGAAAAGAGGCATGTACGCCATTTAAAAATGCGGGCTCCCAAATCAAAAAAATGTTCGGTCAAAACTAGGTGTACAACTAACACATCAGGACTTTATTTAACTTGTCAAAATCATATCACAGCAGATTTTAATTTTCAAGAAACAAACTGCTGATCTTTACTGTTTCACTTTTCTTTTGACAGAAAGGTGAAGTTCTTCAAGCTGGGCGTCGCTCACTTCGCCGGGCGCTTCCGTAAGAAGGCAGCTTGCGCTTGCCGTTTTCGGGAAAGCGATCGTATCTCTTAAGTTTGTGCGGCCTGCAAGAAGCATAACCAACCGGTCTAAGCCGAGCGCGATTCCGCCGTGCGGAGGGGCGCCGTATTCAAAGGCTTCAAGAAGGTATCCGAACTCCTCCTCCGCTTCTTCTTTTGTAAAGCCGAGAAGCCCGAACATTTTTTCCTGAACGTCTTTTTCAAAAATACGGATTGAGCCTCCGCCGAGTTCATAGCCGTTTAAGACAAGGTCGTAAGCCTGCGCTTTCATATCTTCAGGCGCCGTTTCAATCAGGTCAAGATCTTCACGGACAGGCATTGTAAACGGATGGTGAGCCGCATAGAAACGGCCTTCCTCCTCGTCATGCTCCAGTAACGGCCAGTCCACAACCCACAGGAAGTTGAAGAGGCTTTCGTCAATCAGGCCGCGTTCTTTGCCGAGCTTTAAGCGAAGCGCGCCGAGGGATTGGGCCACAACCTCAAACTTATCAGCGCCGAACAGGAGCAGATCGCCTTCAGAAGCATCAAGCGCTTCAGCCAGTTTTGCCTGCTTCTCTTCATCAAAGAATTTCGCAATCGGGCCTTTTACGCCGTCGGCTTCAACTTTCACCCAGGCGAGACCTTTCGCGCCGTAATTTCCGGCAAAAACGCCGAGCGCATCGATATCTTTTCTGGAATAGTCGCCGGCAGCGCCTTTGACATTGATCGCTTTTACAACGCCGCCGTTTGCCACGGCTGATGAGAACACCTTAAATTCAGTATCTTTCACTATGTCTGACACGTCCGTCAGCAGCATGCCGAAGCGGGTGTCAGGCTTGTCGGAACCGTAGCTGTTCATCGCTTCTTCATATGTCATTCGCGGAAGCGGAAGCGGTACTTCAACACCTTTTGTTTCAAGCATGACTTTCGCCATCATCTCTTCCGCCAGAGCCATGATGTCCTCTTGACTCATAAAGGACATTTCGATATCAATCTGCGTAAATTCCGGCTGGCGGTCGGCACGCAAGTCTTCATCGCGGAAGCAGCGGGCCACTTGATAATACCGTTCAAAGCCCGACACCATCAGAAGCTGTTTAAAAATCTGCGGCGATTGCGGAAGGGCGTAAAATTCTCCTTCATGCACCCGGCTCGGCACTAAGTAATCACGGGCGCCTTCGGGAGAGCTTTTTGTTAAAATCGGTGTTTCAATATCAAGAAATCCGTTTTCATCCAAGAAATGGCGGATGGATTTTGTGACTTGGTGGCGCATTTGCAATGTTTGAAACATCGCCGGGCGGCGCAAATCCAAATAGCGGTGTTTTAACCGGACGTCTTCAGAAACGTCAGCCGCCTGGTCACTGATCGGAAACGGAGGCGTTTTCGCCGTACTGAGCACCGTCACCGCTTCAGCTTTGATTTCAATTTTACCGGTTTTCAGGTTGGGATTCACCGTGCCTTCTTCACGGGCAGAAACCGTGCCTTCGATATCAAGCACATATTCGTTTCTGATTGCTTCCGCTGCGGCAAGGGCTTCCTTCGATACGTCAGGGTTGAACACAACTTGCACAATACCCGAGCGGTCGCGCAAATCAATGAAAATCAAGCCGCCGAGATCGCGCCGCTTCTGCACCCACCCTTTCAGTTTGACGGTTTCGCCAATCGCTTTTTCAGTTATCTCGCCACAATAATATGTTCTTCCAAACATAGCGTTCCTCTCCTTCACTGCTTTTGATCTGCCTTTAACACTTGTATCAGCTCGTCTAACACCACTTCACGCTGCTCTCCTGTTTCCGCATCTTTTACATTGATTTTATTTTGGGCAAGCTCATCTTCCCCTAAAATCGCAATAAAACGTGCGCCGAGACGGTCAGCTGTTTTAAATTGGCCCTTCATCTTTTTATTTTCATAATCGATTTCACTTGAGATGCCCGCTTCTCTCAGTTTGTACACGAGGGAAACGGAATAATCCTTCGCTTTTTCTCCGAGCGTCACGATGTAGCAGTCAATCCCCTGATTGACGGGAAGCTCTGTTTTCTCAGCGTCAATGGCTGCCAGCAGACGTTCGATGCTCATCGCAAATCCGATACCCGGCGCTTCAGGTCCGCCGATCTGTTCAACAAGCCCGTCATAGCGGCCCCCGCCGGCAAGGGTTGTAATCGCTCCGAATCCTTCGGCATTGCTCATAATTTCAAAAGCGGTATGGTTATAATAATCAAGCCCTCTGACAAGGTTCGGATCTATTTCGAACGGGATGCCGAGATCGTTTAAGTATTGTTTTACTTTCTCAAAATAAGCGGCTGATTCTTCATTTAAGTAATCAAGAATGGACGGAGCCGTTTTCATCAGTTCATGCTCTCTGTCTTTCTTGCAGTCAAGAATTCTGAGCGGGTTTGTGTGCAGACGCGACTGGCAGTCTGAGCAAAACTCTCCGATGCGCGGTTCAAAATGTTTGACGAGCGCTTCCCGGTAGGATTTGCGGCTGTCCTGGTCACCAAGGCTGTTCAGCACAAGCTTGACATGTTTCAAACCGGCTTTACGGTAAATACTCATCGCAAGCGCAATGACTTCTGCATCCACGGCCGGATCTTTGGAGCCGATCGCTTCAATTCCGAATTGATAGAATTGGCGGAAACGCCCCGTCTGCGGACGTTCGTAACGGAACATCGGTCCGACATAATAAAGCTTCGTCGGCTGCACCGGGTTCGCAAATAATTTATTTTCATTGAACGCGCGGACTGCGGCGGCTGTTCCTTCCGGCCGAAGCGTCAGGCTTCTCCCTTTACGGTCTTCAAACGTGTACATTTCTTTCTGCACGATATCTGTAGACTCACCGACGCCTCTTGCGAACAATTCCGTATGTTCGAAGATCGGCGTGCGGATTTCTTTATATTGATAAGTGCGGCACGTCTCCCTCATAATTTGTTCGACGAACTGCCATCTGTCTGATTCACCCGGCAGTATGTCCTGTGTGCCTCTTGGAATGTGATATGCCATGTTACAGGCCTCCTTAATGTCTTTCTTCAAATAAAAAAACTCCCGCTCCTACTATACATGTATAGTAGGGACGAGAGTTATACCCGTGGTGCCACCCTAGTTGGAATGCCGAAGCATCCCCGCTCTGACCTTTAACGCAGGTTCACGTCCGCTGCCTAATGACTTGCAAAAGCGTTCAGCAGGGAACCTCCGGAGTGTTGTTTCGAGAAAGATGCAGTGCGGATCCGCTTTCAGCCCGGGGCGGTTCCTCTCTTCTCCATGCATTCTGACCTACTCTTCTCCATTATCGGTTCAAAATCGTTATCATGACTTATGTACATCAATTTCTATTATAATAATGGGATTGCACTCCCCTGTCAAGTTTTATTCCGTCTGTTTTTCCTTGCGACCGCTTCTTTCGATAAGAGACCGAACTCCGTCGCCGTCTCTTCAAGAAAACCCGCCTTTTCTCTATCGCTCTGATCACTGAAGTGCAGATTTCCTTCCGCATCGTGCAGCGCGCGTCCCATTTTTGGTTGATATTTCATGATTTGCACACCTTTTCGCTGTATTTATGACTAGTATAAACAAACCATTTTATTTTTATTTAACATTCAGCAAGGAAAATACGATATTATACAAGAATGTATTTTAGTTAGTTCAGAAAGGAGGACAGCCATGAAGAAGAGAACTCTTGCTCTTATTTTATGCGGCGTCATCATCACAGCGCTTCTTCCGTCATTCCACACCGCAATCGCCGCAGAGGGAGAAGCGGTCATCGCGACAGACAAGATCAATGTCAGAGGCGGTCCCGGCCTGAGCTATGGAATTAAGGCTGAAGTAAAAAAAGGGGAAAGATACCCGATCGCTAAAGAAGAGGGAGACTGGGTGCAGCTTCAGCTGAGCCCCGGTAAAACCGGATGGGTCGTTTCCTGGCTGATATCAAAAACAGCCGGGGGAGCAGACCATTCATCCGCAACAAGCGCAACGGTCACTTCCACCGATCCTGACCTCCGCATCAGAAAAGGCCCGGGGACATCATATGAAGTCATCGGCAAACTTCCGCAAGGCGCACATGCATCCGTGCTGGACAAGAACAGCGGATGGGTGAACATTTCTTATCAAGGCACAACCGGATGGGTTGCTTCCGAATACGTCACCGCGGACAGCGGCGGATCGGATACGAAAGCAACTTTGGCCCGAAGCGGGTCAAAAAACGGGACTGTCGGCGTTTCTTCATTGAATGTCAGAAGTGCAGCATCACATGATTCAGCGATTATGACTAAATTATCACGCGGAACAAAGGTTTCCATCTTAAGTGAAGACCACGGCTGGCTGAAAATTGAAGCAAACGGGCAAAAAGGCTGGGCAGCAAGCCACTACATCATAAAGGATTCTGACTCATCGGACAGCGCATCCGGCTCGGGAGACGGTTCTGCGGGCTCAGGCTCCTCGAAAAAAGCGTATATTGTTTACGGCGGCACCAACTTAAGGAGCTCGGCCTCAACTTCCGCTTCTATCGTAAAAAGAGCAGATAAAGGCGCAGCCTACCCGATTGTCGGCTCAAGCGGCAAATGGTATGAAGTCCGGCTTGAAAACGGACAAACCGCATATGTGGCAAACTGGGTCGTACAAACGTCAAAAAGCGGTGAGGAAACAGGTGAAGCACCTTCTCCCGACACGTCAGGCGGCAGCGGCTCACTTAAAAACAAGACGATCGTCGTTGATCCCGGACACGGAGGAAAAGACAGCGGAACGATCGGCTACTCCGGAAAGTTTGAAAAAAACGTAACCATTAAAACCGCTAAGCTGCTGGCCCAAAAATTGCGGGCGGCCGGTGCAAACGTGTATATCACCAGACAGGATGATACTTTTATCAGCCTGCAGGCCAGGGTTTCAACCTCTCATTACCGGAATGCGGATGCCTTTATCAGCATTCACTATGACAGCTATGCCGATACGTCAACACGGGGAAGCACAGCTTATTATTACAGTCCGTCTAAGGATCGCCAGCTTGCCTCAGACGTCCATTCTGAAGTAGTGAAGCGTTCCTCTATCCCGGATCGCGGCGTTCTGTTTGGCGATTATTACGTCCTGAGGGAAAATAAACGGCCTGCCATGCTGTATGAGCTCGGCTATCTCAGTCAACCGCAAGAAGAAACAATCATACATAGCGGCTCTTATCAGGAAAAAGTGACAGACGGAATTGAAAGCGGATTGGAACATTATTTTCAATCATAAAAAAAAGCTGCCGAACGGCAGCTTTTTTATTGTTTAGAATCCATAATCAATGTAATCGGCCCGGAATTCGTCAGCTGAACATCCATCATGGCTCCGAATATTCCGGTTTCCACTTTGACTCCCTTTTCCCGAAGGAGTTCGTTCCACTTTTCATAAAGGAGCACAGCCTGATCCGGTTTAGCCGCATTCATAAAATTCGGGCGTCTCCCTTTCTTCGTTTCGCCGTAAAGCGTAAACTGGGAAACGGATAAAATCTCCCCGCCCGTATCCAAAAGCGATAAATTCATCTTGCCGCTTTCATCATCAAAAATCCGGAGATTCACGATTTTATCCGCCAAGTAAGCGGCATCTTCTTCTGTATCTTCATGAGTGATGCCGACAAGCGCCATAATGCCGGGTCCGATCCGGCCGGCAACAGCGCCGTCAACCGTCACACTTGCTTCTGTTACACGCTGAACAACTAATTTCATAGCAAGCTCCTTTTAGTTCATTACCCGGCGGACTGAATAGATGTCTCTGATCTGCTTAATCCGCTCGACCACTTTGTGCAGATGATTGATGTTTTGAATAAAAATCGCCATATGAATCGTAGCGACTTTATTGCGGTCGGATTTGCCGGAGACAGAGGAGATGTTGGTTTTCGTTTCATTTACGGCTTGGAGCACCTCATTTAAAAGCCCGAGACGGTCATACCCCAAAATCTCAATCTCAACGTTATATTCTTTGCGTCTTTGAACCTGTGATTCATGCTCCCATTCAACGGGGATCAGACGTTCCTGCGCTTCATTCGTTTTGACGTTCGGACAGTCATCCCGGTGAACGGATACACCGCGCCCTTTTGTAATAAAACCGACAATATGGTCGCCAGGTACCGGGTTGCAGCATTTCGACAAGCGGACGAGAAGGTTGTCAATGCCTTTTACGCGCACACCCGCTTCCCGTTTTCTCCCTTGCGGATAATGTTTCGGCTCGGAAGTGACTTCCTGAACGATTTTTTCCTGCTCTTCCTGGTCACGCAGCTTCCGTTCTTTTTCGGTGAGCCTGTTGGCCACCTGAAGAGCGGTAATGCCGTTATACCCGACCGCCGCGTACATATCCTCTTCATTTGAGAAATTGAACTTGTCGGCAACTTTTTGAAGATTTTCGAGTGTTAAAACATCTTTCACTTCAAAATCAAGATTTTTAATTTCTTTCTCGACAAGCTCACGGCCTTTTTCGACGTTTTCTTCACGGCGCTGTTTCTTAAAGAATTGGCGGATTTTGTGTTTCGCCTGAGACGTCTGCGCCAGTTTAACCCAGTCTTGACTCGGACCGTATGAATGCTTGGACGTCAGAATCTCGACGATGTCGCCCGTCCGGAGCTTATGGTCAAGCGTCACCATTTTTCCGTTCACTTTCGCCCCGATTGTTTTGTTGCCGATCTCCGAGTGGATCCTGTAGGAAAAATCAATCGGCACAGAGCCTGACGGCAGTTCAATGACATCGCCTTTTGGCGTAAATACGTATACCATGTCAGAAAACAGATCGATTTTCAGCGATTCCATAAATTCTTCCGCATCGGTAGACTCGTTTTGGAATTCCAGAATTTCACGGAACCAGGACAGTTTTTTCTCAAATGTCGCTTCTTCGTTTGCAGCCTTGCCTTCTTTATATGCCCAGTGTGCGGCCACCCCGTATTCAGCGATCTCATGCATCTCAAATGTTCTGATCTGCACTTCCAGCGGATCGCCTTTAGGCCCGATTACGGTCGTATGCAGTGACTGATACATATTCGGCTTAGGCATTGCAATATAATCTTTGAATCTGCCCGGCATCGGCTTCCAGCACGTATGAATAATGCCGAGTACGGCGTAGCAGTCTTTAATGCTTCCGACAAGAATACGGACGGCGAGCAGATCATATATTTCATTGAACTGTTTATTTTGCAGCGCCATCTTGCGGTAAATGCTGTAGATGTGCTTCGGACGTCCTGAGAAGTCCGCTTTGATATTTACTTCTTCGACCCGTTTTTTCACTTCATTGACAACCTCTTCGACATAAAGTTCGCGTTCCGCGCGCTTTTTCTTCATGAGGTTGACGATTCTGTAATATTGCTGAGGATTCAAATAACGGAGAGCGGTGTCTTCCAGCTCCCATTTGATTTTAGAAATCCCGAGCCGATGGGCCAGCGGAGCGAAAATTTCCAGCGTCTCATTTGAAATTCTCCGCTGCTTTTCCTGCGGAAGATGCTTTAACGTCCGCATATTGTGAAGGCGATCCGCCAGCTTGATCAATATGACTCTGATATCCTGAGCCATAGCGACAAACATTTTTCGATGGTTTTCCGCCTGCTGCTCCTCTTGAGATTTATACTTAATTTTACCGAGCTTCGTCACGCCGTCGACAAGCATCGCCACTTCTTCAGAAAATGCTTCCTTCAGGTCGTCGAGGGTGACATCCGTGTCCTCTACCACGTCATGCAGAAATCCGCCCGCAATCGTGGAAGGGTCCATTTCCAGATCGACGAGGATCCCCGCCACCTGAATCGGATGAATGATGTACGGCTCACCTGATTTGCGGTACTGTTCGCGATGCGCGTTTTGCGCATACAGGTAAGCTTTCTCAACAAACGCAATCTGCTCCTCCGGCAGATAAGTGCGCGCTTTATCTATTACTTGCTCGGCAGTCAATACTTGTTCGTTCGCCATGGAATCACCTTTTTTAAATGTAAACTGTATTAGTTTATTATCAAGAAAAAAACGAGAGATGTAAAGGGCAGAAGTTCAAAACACCTAAAGAATCTGTCAGGATGATGAAATAATAGGAAAAAAGCACCCTGACACGAGTGCTTTTTTCCATATGCGGTTAATATTTCATTAATGTTAAAATATCGTAATCGTCAAGCTTGTCTCTGCCGTCAAGGTAAGAAAGCTCGATTAAGAACGCAATACCGGCTACGACGCCGCCCAGTTCTTCGACTAGCTTAATCGTTGCTTCGATCGTGCCGCCTGTTGCAAGCAAGTCATCAGTAATCAGCACGCGCTGTCCCGGCAGAATCGCATCTTTATGAATCGTCAGTACGTCTTTTCCGTACTCCAAACCGTAATCGACTTTAATGACCTCACGCGGAAGTTTTCCTTCTTTCCGAACCGGCGCAAAGCCCACTCCGAGAGCGTATGCAACCGGACAGCCGATAATAAAGCCGCGCGCTTCAGGCCCGACAACTAAATCAATTTCTTTTTCTTTTGCATATTCAACAATTTGGTCAGTGGCGTAACGATATACGTCGCCTTTGTCCATCAATGTCGTAATATCTTTAAATTGTACGCCTTCTTTCGGGTAATCGGGCACAATTGTTACGTATTTTTTAAGATCCATCTGTTCTATGTCCTCCTCGTACTTTCATAAGCTTCTGAACCTTGGTTCATCAGCTTATTCAGCCATTCCTTCAGCTCATGGGCTGCGGAATAATTGAGCTTCTGGTCTAATTCCATCAGCTGCTGTTTTACCTGATAGGTTTGCGAATCTGCCAGGTCGCGTTTTTTCGCGCCGCTCACGACAGACAGCACACCATCTTCTATTTTAACAAAACCGAGATCAAAAAACACCTTTGTCATGAAATTGATTGTGTCAATTGACCATCCTCTGTGTCTCGCAAGCTCTGAACCATGCTTGCCGAAGTCAAAAGCGCCCCTTTTCAAGAGAAATGCGTAAAACCACTTGAAATCATTCCGCGATGGAAATGAGGACAGGAAATGTTCTTCATGATTGATAAAAACAAAATAAATCCGTTCCGGCTTCTTTCCGTCAAGCAAATGCTGCAGGCGATCCGCTGACGGCGGCACATCCAGAAAAACGGCATATTTTCCGTCAAGCTGGAGAGCTTCCGCCTCGGATTCCGATGTGATCCCGGCCAGCTCGCCCGACAGCTCTTTTGCACGGAGCTTCTGAGCGGTTTTTTCGTTAAAGCTGATGAGCACCCGTTTTTCCTTCGGCAGCGCGGTGACCGTGTCTTCCCACGTCCGCTTGCCCCTGATATCAAAAAGCTGCCATTCCGGCACCGCAGCGTCTTTAATCATCAGCTGGGGCTTCTTTCTGTTGTTCCATTCATTAATGGACATCTCGCCGACAATGGAAATCGTTGATCCGGGGACAATTCCGGCTTCAAGCTCTCCTTTGTTAAAGCCGACGCAGTCAAGGACGGCGGAATCACTTTTCACCGTCATTTTCACGTGGTTTTTATTCGCTCCGATCAGGCGCACATCATCAAGTACGGCATTTTTCACCATCACATGCGGTTTAGGGTTAAGCATGCCGAACGGCGACAGCATATTCAATTCTGTAATGCTTTCAACGGTTATGTCTTCAACGCCGCAGACAAGATCAACCTCCTGAACGGGAATAAAATCCTCTTCCGTAAGGGTTTCTTCAGCCATTTGATTCAGCCTGTCCCTTAATTCCGCCACATCTTCAGCCTTCAACGTCATTCCTGCCGCCATCGGATGCCCGCCGAAATGAGGAAGAATGTCTCTGCACTGTGAAAGGCTCGTAAACAGGTTGAAGCCTCTGATGCTTCGCGCCGACCCTTTAGCGATTCCCTGCTCCTCATCTATCCCAAGCACAACAGCGGGACGGTAAAAACGTTCAGCCAGCTTCGATGCGACAATACCGACGACTCCCGGATTCCAGCCGGCTTTTGCCACTACAATGGCAGACGGGTTTCCGCCTTGCTGCTGAACCATTTCAACAGCCTCTTCGGTCATGGTTTTCACCATTTTCTGCCGCTCTTTATTCAGCCGGTCAATATCCGAAGCCAGTTCCTCCGCTTCAAACTGATCTTCGGTCATCAGCAGATGGACGGCGGGATCGGCCTGTTCTATTCTTCCGACGGCATTGAGCCTCGGCGCGACCTGAAATCCGATCGTTTCCTCATCAGCTTGTCCGATATCTCCGCCGGAAAGCTTAATCAGAGCTTTGAGGCCCGGCCGATTTGTCGTCCTAAGCCTTTCGATTCCGAGTGACGCAATTAATCTGTTTTCATCATGAAGAGGCACCAGATCTGCAACCGTACCGATTGCCGCCAAGTCCAGCATAGCTTCCGGCAAAGAACCCGTAAGCGCGTGGGCAAGCTTAAACGCCACACCGACGCCGGCCAATTCTTTAAACGGATAGCCGCATCCCGGCTGCTTCGGGTGGATGATCGCAAATACGTCAGGAAGCTCGGGTCCCGGCTCATGGTGGTCGGTAATAATGACGTCTAAGCCCAGCTCTTTTGCGACTTCAGCTTCATGGACGGCGGCGATTCCCGTATCCACTGTAATGATCAGCGAAAATCCCCGCTCTTTTATGGAGCGGAAAGCTTGTTCATTCGGGCCGTAGCCTTCTGTGAAACGGTCGGGAATATAAAAGTCAACGTCCGCCGACAGCTGTCTGAGTGCCGTCAGCATCACCGACGTGCTTGTAACGCCGTCTGCATCGTAATCTCCGTAAATCATAATCGGTTCCCCTTGAGAAACCGCCAGTTTTATCCGATCAACTGCTTCCCGCATTCCCTTTAATTCATACGGGTCATAAAAGTCTGCATCCTTTGTATGTAAAAACAGCCTTGCGCTTTCGGCAGTATCAAAACCTCTTTTTACAAGCAGTGATGCCACAAGAGGTGTTATGTCCAATTGTTCTGTGAGTGATTTGACTTTTTCCTGATCCGGCTGCTGGATTTCCCAGCGCATTTTTGACGCTAACATAAATTCACCCCTCAACCACCCTATTATACTAGAGCGGACTGAGGGGTTTCAAATGTTATTCTGATCCTTTTTTCTCTTCAAGCATTTCTTCCGGCGGCGCGGCTGTTTTTTGGCCGTCCGAATCAGCCGTCAATTCAGCCTCGGATCTGTTTTCTTTCCGCAGCATTTTAATTTCGCGCTTCAGCTTCATCACTTGAAAGATACCGGCTGAAAACACGATCAGCGCTCCCATTAACACAGAGCCTAAAATGACTAAAATCAGCGGCCATTCAGCGGTTCCGAACAGATAATCAACCTCAACCGCCCGCACGTTAATGACAGCAAAGATGGCGACAATCAAAGTAAATAGTAAAGCGAATATAATAGTCCATTGTTTATTCATGCGTCTGCCCCCAATTGTTCATTCTTATCTTTTCCCCCATTTTCCCGGGAGTAAACCCCGGTCTCAGGAAATCCGGGCCGTTAACTGCTCGCGGACCAGCTTTTTCAGTCCGCTCCTTTCTCCCGATATGACGAGGGTGTCCCCTTCTTCAATTACGGTATCAATGCCGGGGCTCAGCTGTTTTTGCCGGTTTTTCTTTACGATCGCAATAATCTGGACGTTGTAATGTTTCTTGATCTCCAAATCTCCGATTGTACGGCTGACAGCCGGTGCATGAGATTCGGCTTTAAACCACTCAATGACGAGGTCATCAAGCGCAACTTCCACAGATTCCAGCGCTTTCGGCTTATACGTCATCCCGCCTAAAATAGCGGAAATCTGCCTCGCCTCTTCGTCGTTAAATTCAACGGATGCCAGGCATTCGTCATGATCATTCTCATCGAAGTAATAGAGCTCTTTTCTGCCGTCATCATGAAGAATAATACTGATTTTATCGTGATTTTTCGTAATGACTTCTACTTTCTGGCCGATGCCCGGAAGCTCCGACTCACGAACGTTCATAAGAACCCTCCTACATGTTTTTACAATGATGATTGATTATGTAAGCGTATGTCATTATAGCAAATGCAGGTTTTAAGTTCAATGCGGCCTAAAAAAACAGGCTGCCTTCTGCAAGACAGCCTGTTCCCACTTTACTCTTCGATTGATTTTTTCCCTTTAAATTCTTTACCTTTCCATACAAGCCACAGCTGCGCGGCGATGTAAAGAGAGGAATAAACGCCCGTCAATAAACCGACCAATAAAGCGACGGAGAAGTTTGTAATTGACGATGAGCCCAAAATGAGCAGCACGACGACAACAATCACAACGGTCAAGACCGTATTGATCGAACGTGTAAAGGTTTGCTGCAAGCTCAGATTCACGATATGTTCCAGATCGGCAAATGACTTCGGCTTACGTTTTTTCATCTGCTCACGTATCCGGTCAAATGTAACGATCGTATCATTTATCGAGTAACCGATAATGGTGAGAATAGCGGCGATAAAGGTGACATCGACCTCCAGCCTTGTAATGCTGAAAAACGCGACGATAAAGAAAGCGTCATACAGCAGGGATACAATTGCGGCGATTGCCATTCTGTACTCGAAACGGATTGACACGTAAATAATGATGCCGATTGATGCAATGGCGACAGCATATAAAGCATTACGGGCCAGTTCTTTTCCGACTGTCGGCGATACCGTGCTGACGTTCGGTTCAGATCCGTATTTGTCCTTAAAGTACGTTTTGATTTCAGCGATTTTTTCTTTAGATGGCTCTCCGACAAACCGGGCCGCGGCAACATGGTTCTCTTTACCCGAGAGCACGATGTTTTCCGGATCCATGCCGAGAGAGTCAAAATCTTTTTCAACCTGCTGCGCCGTCAATGCATGATTGCTCTGCACGTCAATCCGCGCACCGCTTGCAAAATCGATTCCCAGGTTGAGCTTAAAGACCAGTAAGATGATAATTCCCGCAATGGTTACAGCGCTTGAGAAAATAAAGAAATATTTTCGCTTGCTCGTGAAATCCCATTTTTGGAATGCCGTATGCGGTTCAGTATTTTCATCCGTTTTTTGAATGTCCATAATGTGTTTTTTCTTGACGCCGAACCAGCCTTTTTTCCGGTCAAGCCATCTGCTTTCCACGAGAAGGGAGAGCAGGAATCTTGAAAGGAAGACAGCTGTAATAAAGCTTGTCAGAATTGACAGAATCAGCATCGTCGCAAACCCTTTTACAGAGCTTGCCCCGAAAATAAAGAGCACGACCGCTGCGATGATCGTTGTAATGTTCGCATCGAAAATCGTCGCGAATGACCGTCTGTTCCCTGAACGGAAAGCTGAGCGGACGGATTTGCCGAGTTTCAGTTCTTCTTTTATCCGTTCATAGGTGATGATGTTGGCGTCAACCGCCATCCCGACACCCAAAATGAGCGCCGCAATACCCGGAAGCGTCAGCACCGCCTGCATCCAGTCAAACACTTGAAGCGTAATATATACGTATACAGAAAGCGTAATTACCGCTATGAGTCCAGGCAGTCTGTAATAAAGCAGCATAAATAAGAAAACAATTGCAATACCGATGATGCCGGCCTCTACCGTATCATGCAAAGCCTGCTGTCCGAATTGCGCCCCTACTGAAGTAGAGTATTTTTCGGTCAGTTTCACAGGCAGCGCGCCCGCGTTTAAAATATTGGCCAAGTCCTTCGCTTTTTGAACGGTGAACTGACCTTCAATCGTGACATCCTTCGTGTTTAATTCCTGGCTCACATTCGGAGCGGATACATATTTCGGATGTTTTTTGCCGACTTCTTTTTTAAATGAATCGCCTTTTTGGTAATCAAGCCAGATCACAAGCTGATTATTAGGCGCCATTTTCTTGACTTTTTTCGTCACTTCTCCGAACTTATCCGCATCCTTCAGCTTAACGCTGACAATCGGTTCGTTCGTCGTCGGATCAAAGGTTTGCTTCGCGCCGTTTTCCACGAGATCAGAGCCGTTTAACAGCTCTTTATCATTCGTATCCCTGAACGAGAGCTGCGCTTCCGTTGACAGAATTTCGCGCGCCCTGTTCTGATTCGTGACGCCCGCCAGCTGTACGCGGATGCGGTTATTTCCTTCAATCTGAATATTCGGCTCGCTTACGCCGAGAACGTTAGCCCGGCGGTTCAGCGCCTGCACCGTGCTGACGAGCACGTCTTTTGTGATTTTATCGCCTTTTTTGACGGGCTGCACATCGTACAGAACTTCAAACCCGCCGCGTAAATCCAATCCTAACGTAATATTATTGGCAGCCGGTTTTGTAAAATACCCCAGCCCTGTGCCGATCAATAATACGATCAGGAAAAACGCAATCAAGCGTCCTTTTTTCATTATGTATTTCCTCCTTAAACCTATGCCGTCAAATCATTATCTCAGCAGTTCATCCAAAGCTTGCTGACCCTCATCGCTTTCCAGCCAATTAGACGACTTAAAAGCTTCAACGGTTGCATAGTTCATAAAATCGCCAATTTTTACTGATAAAATATGACCGGCCAATTCATGCAGCGGCAGTTCCTTTTTCTGTTTCCACTTTTTATGTATTAAGTATGACCATAAACTCTCGTGCTCAACATCATCGTATCCGAGGATTTTGAACTCTTCAAGTTTACTGTACAAGAAAGGCCGCAAATGATCTTTGTACATTTCGGCGGGATGTTTCTCCACTGGGCGCTCGCTCCTTTTTCCATTTTTCTCGAAGACTTGTCATGCTCGGACGACATCGGCGCATATCTTTATTGTATATGATTCCAGGTAGTTTGAGAAGGCAGGGGTTTATAAAATGGCAAAACAGACTTTTTTAAGGGGCACTCTTATTCTCATCGCAGCCGGGATGATTACGAGAATGCTCGGCTTTGTCAACCGGGTGGTTATCGCCCGGTTTATCGGTGAAGAAGGGGTCGGTTTATACATGATGGCTGCCCCGACATTTTTCTTGGCCACCACTTTGACTCAATTCGGCCTCCCCGTTGCCATCAGCAAACTTGTCGCTGAAGCAAGCGCGCGGGGAGACCGGCAGAAAATGAAACATATTTTAGTGATGTCGCTTACCGTCACCGGGATATTAAGTCTCATCTTCACGCCGCTGTTTTTATGCTTTGCGCCGATTATGTCCGAAACGATGCTGACGGATCAGCGCACGGTTTACCCGCTTCTGGCGATTACGCCCGTCGTGCCGATTATCGCGATCTCCAGCGTGCTGCGCGGTTACTTTCAGGGAAGGCAGAATATGAACCCGCTGGCGTTTTCCCAAGTGCTTGAGCAGATCGTGCGGATTTCACTTGTCGCAGTCTGCACGACGGTGTTTCTGCCGTACGGGATTGAATATGCCGCAGCAGGAGCCATGATTTCGTCTGTCATCGGGGAGCTTGCCTCTCTTATTTATTTATTCATTTGTTTTAAAGCAAATAAAACAATCAGAATCAGAAAACAATTTTTCAAGTCAATCGCAAATGGAAAAGAAACCTTCCGCCAGCTGATGAGCGTGTCGCTCCCAACAACCGGAAGCCGCTTCATCGGAAATTTATCTTGGTTTTTTGAACCTATTGTCGTCGCGCAAAGCCTTGCGATTGCAGGAGTGGCCACCGCTGCCGCCACCAGCCAGTACGGGGAGCTGACCGGATTTGCCATGACGGTTTTGACGCTGCCCAGCTTTATAACCTATTCTCTGTCAACGGCGCTTGTTCCTGCGATCAGTGAAGGAATGGAGCAAAAAAAGCTGCAAGTTGTCGAATACCGTCTGGAACAGGCGATGCGGCTGTGTCTTTTAAGCGGAGGCATTTCGGTGGTTATTTTATTCTCTTTCGCTGATGAACTGATGTCCGTCATGTACGGATCAACTAATGCGGCGGTATTTGTTAAAGTGATGGCGCCGTTTTTTCTGCTTTACTATTTTCAGGGGCCCCTTCAGGCGGTGCTGCAGGCTCTCAATTTAGCCGGGGCCGCCATGATGAACAGTTTTATCGGCGCCGCTGTCAAAACTGGCCTAATTTTTGTTTTGGCGACCAGGCCTTCCTTGGGCATCATGGGCGCCGCACTTGCGATTGTAACGGGGATGGTTCTTGTCACCCTGCTGCATGCGGCCACCGTAAGCAAGGTGCTTCCGATCAGCATTAAAATAAAAGAATACGTGCTCTGTTTTGCCGTCATATTCATTTGCGGCTATGTCAGCCGCATCATCAAGCACGCCGTTCATTTTTCAGGGTCAGAGGCTGTTAATCTCACAGGCTGGATTGCAATGACCGCGATTTTGTACATTGCGCTTCTTCTGTTATTCAGGCTGATTAAAAGGGAAGAGCTGATCCGGATTCCGCTCATCGGCAAGTTCGTGACGCGGTGAAACCGATTCATGGCTCCCCTTTTTCATCTTTAAGATCAATAAAAAAAGCGCCGTCCGTAAACGTGCAGAATGATATAACCGAAAGATCGCGATATCCTCTTTTTGCTAAATTTTTTTCGAGCCAGTGTTTATCTTTCCCGATTCTGTCCAGATGCTCGTTCTGAATGACCCCGTCAACGATAAGCGATGTTTCCATCTGCTTATCCTTATTGTTTTTCTTTTTGACGATCGACAGTTTGCCTGAAGACTCCAGAATGGCGTATGACACGTCAGAGATTCTATCGATGTTATTCTCCCTCAGCTGCATAAGAAGATCGTCAAAATTGTAGCGCTGCGATCTCATCGCCCGTTCATCAATTTTTCCCTGTTTGATAATAATGGTGGGTTTTCCGTCAAGCAGCTGCCGTATTTTTTGGCTTTTGAGCGAAATAAAAGCAAGGCTTACTTGAATAATCATTAAAACGACAATCGGCACAATCGTATGCAAAAGCTTATCTTTTACATTTTCAATTGCCAATACGGCAATCTCGGCAATCATAATGGAGACGACAAGGTCTAAAATGCTCAGTTCTCCGATTTCCCGTTTTCCCATCAGTCTGAAAATCACAAGAATGATAAAATAAAGCACAATCGTACGAAACGTAATAATGAAAATATCTTCCATATCGCACCTCCAACGGTCATAGCATTTGCCATCGGCTCTGAATTATGTAAGAAACGGGCTGAACATCATGCATTTACGTCTAATTCGAACATTAAGAGAATACATTTAGAAAAAGACGGGCTCCGGCTTGTCATATATCAGGCCGCAGAGCGGAGAGGAGATAAAAATGGAAGAAACGAAACAAGTGGGAAGAGGCGTCTTGTACGGCTTAGTGGCTATTTTTGCGGTGATGCTTCTTACGAGTTTGGCGATTTCGCTTTTACTGACGGTTACCTCAATGGAAGAGTCATCTTTCAGCTGGCTGATCACCGCGCTTTCCTTTCTTTCTTTATTTGCGGGCGGTTTTATATCGGGCGGCAAAGCGAAGGAAAAAGGCTGGATGATCGGAGCGTTAACCGCCGTCTGTTTTTCATTAATCATCTTGCTGTTTCAATATTTAGGGTTCGGAAAAACGTTTACATCCGGTCAGCTTTTGTTTCATCTCGGCTTTTTGGGAGTCAGCATGCTGGGCGGCATTTTCGGAGTGAATTTGAAAGGAAGCAGATCAGCGTAATAAAAAAAGAGCGGATTCTCCGCTCTTTTTTTGTATGTATGAGCTTCGCTGTTATTCAGCGGAAGCTTCTCTGATTGCGCGGCGGTCAAATGTTAAACGGGTGTTATCACCTGTTTTAATGACGACCTTGCTTTCATCAATTGAATCAACAGTGCCGTGCAATCCTCCGATTGTCACCACTGAATCCCCTTTTTTCAGCTCTTCCTGCATCTGGCGTACGGCCTTCTGCTGCTTTTGCTGCGGACGGATGAGCAGGAAATAAAGCACTGCAAACATTAAAATAATAGGAACGATTGTGCCTAAAGTACCCATCTGTTTCCCTCCTTTCAAGAATGGTTTTATTTAGAAGCTTTTCGCATTTGGCTTATTATAGCCGTAACGCTCAAAGAACTCTTCTCGGAAATCACCAAGACGATCCTCCCGGATGGCTTGTCTGACCTGCTCCATTAAGTGTAACAGAAAATGAAGGTTATGGTAAGTTGTTAATCGAATTCCAAACGTTTCATTACAGCGGATCAAATGTCTGATGTAAGCGCGGGAGTAATTTTTGCATGTATGGCAGCTGCACTCTTCGTCAATCGGACGGAAATCACGCTCATATTTGGCGTTTTTCATATTCAGACGCCCTTCATTCGTAAACACCGTGCCGTTTCGGGCAATCCGGGTCGGCAGTACGCAGTCAAACATATCCACGCCGCGGATGGCGCCGTCAATTAAGGCATCCGGTGAACCCACACCCATTAAATATCTCGGCTTGTCCTTCGGTAAAAGCGGAGTTGTAAACTCAAGCACTCGGTTCATGACGTGCTTCGGCTCGCCGACAGATAACCCGCCTATGGCATAACCCGGAAAATCAAGCGAAACCAAGTCTTTTGCACTTTGTGTCCGCAGGTCTTCGTATTCTCCGCCCTGTACGATTCCGAACAGCCCCTGCTCATCTGAGCGCCCGTGCGCCTCCAGGCAGCGTTCCGCCCAGCGGCTGGTCCGTTCCACAGAGCGTTTCATGTAATCATACTCTGCCGGATACGGCGGACACTCATCAAACGCCATCATGATATCAGAGCCGAGGGCGTTTTGAATTTCCATCGCTTTTTCCGGAGATAAAAACAGCTTGTCTCCGTTTAAGTGATTGCGGAAATGAACGCCTTCTTCTTCTATATTACGAAACTTGCTCAATGAAAAGACCTGAAAACCGCCGGAATCCGTTAAAATCGCGCGGTCCCAGTTCATAAACTTATGAAGCCCGCCCGCTTCTTTTACAATGTCGTGTCCCGGGCGGAGCCATAAATGGTACGTATTGCTTAAAATAATGCCCGCATCCATAGATTTCAGCTCGTCCGGAGACATCGTCTTTACCGTAGCAAGCGTGCCGACCGGCATAAATACAGGCGTCTCAAAGGAGCCGTGGGGCGTATGGACTCTGCCCAGGCGCGCTCCCGTTTGTTTGCATTCCTTTATAAATTCATAACGTATCGGTTGTTCAGCCACTTTGTATGAGGCCTCCTGTCATTCAAATTAGATAATCAGCATGGCGTCGCCAAAGCTGAAGAAACGATATTCCTCTTCTACCGCATGACGGTAGGCGGAAAGAACATGCTCTCTGCCGGCAAGCGCAGAAACGAGCATGATAAGGGAAGATTTCGGCAGATGAAAATTGGTGATCATGCCGTCAATCGCCTTAAATTCATATCCCGGATAAATGAAGATGGACGTCCAGCCGCTTGAAGCGGTAAATACGCCGTCATGCTCGCCGGCAATGGTTTCCAGGGTGCGCGTGGATGTCGTCCCGACCGACACAATGCGCCCTCCCGCCTTTCTGACCTCGTTTAAAGAGGCGGCGGTTTCTTCCGTCATTTCATAAAATTCCGCGTGCATGTTATGCTCTTCCACATCATCCGCACTGACCGGGCGGAATGTGCCGAGTCCCACATGAAGTGTGATAAATTCAATCCGCACACCTTTTTGCTTCAGCTCGTCCAGAATCTCTTCCGTAAAATGAAGTCCGGCCGTCGGAGCTGCGGCAGATCCGATTTCTTTTGAAAAGACGGTCTGATACCGTTCTTTATCATCAAGCTGCTCTTTAATATAAGGAGGCAGCGGCATTTCACCGAGTGATTCAAGCACTTCGTAAAAAATCCCGTCATACCGGAATTCTATTTTTCTGCCTCCGTGATCAAGCTCCTCCGTGCAGACCGCTGTCAGCCGGCCGTCGCCAAATGTCAGGACCGTTCCTTTTTTTACACGTTTCGCCGGCTTTACGAGCGTTTCCCATGTATCATTTTCTTCCTGTTTTAATAACAGAAGCTCCACTTTCGCTCCCGTATCTTCTTTTGTGCCGAATAATCTTGCAGGCAGCACACGGGTATTGTTCAAGACGAGGCAATCCCCTTCATTAAAAAAGCTTACAATCTCTTTAAATGAACTGTCCGTCAGCCCGCCCGTCTGTTTGTCGAGCACCATCAGCCGCGATGCGTCACGCTCTTTCAGCGGCACTTGGGCTATGAGGCGTTCAGGCAGTTCAAAATCAAATAAATCGACTTTCATCATTTCACCTTAATTCTGTCTATTGTTATTTCATTCTGCCGAAAAAATTAAGCAGAATGGATAGTATCACACTGATCACAATACAAGTGACAACGGGAAAGAAAAATGTAACATTTCCCTTCTTAACGAAAATATCTCCGGGCAGCCTTCCGACAAAGTGCCAGACTGCGCCGGCAATAAGCAAAACGGCACCGAAAACCATGAGAACCTTCGGAAAGTCAGTCACGGGCGGGCGCCTCCAATCGAAAATGTTCATACACAGCCGGAGTCACGACCCGTCCCCTCGGCGTCCTCTGAAGAAATCCGATCTGCAGCAGATACGGTTCGTACACATCCTCTATTGTATGCGGTTCTTCGCCGATTGTCGCGGAAATCGTATCAAGGCCAACGGGACCGCCGCTGAATTTTTCGATCATGCCCATCAGCAGCTTATGGTCGATATGGTCAAGGCCGAGCGCATCGACTTGAAGACGTTCGAGCGCATCGTGAGCGATTTCTTCCGTGATGCGGCTGTCGCCGAGCACCTGGGCAAAATCTCTCACCCTTCTGAGAAGCCGGTTTGCAACCCGCGGCGTTCCCCTTGACCGTCTGGCGATTTCCAGAGCCGGTGCTTTTTCGATATCCACTTCAAAAACGTCAGCAGTTCTTGACACGATATCTGTCAGCTCTTCCTGCGTATAGTATTCAAGGCGCGACAGCACCCCGAACCGGTCTCTGAGCGGTGCGGTCAATAATCCGACCCTTGTCGTCGCTCCTACAAGCGTAAAAGGGGGAAGGTCGAGACGGACGGAGCGGGCGGACGGGCCTTTTCCAATGACGATATCAAGGCAGAAATCCTCCATCGCCGGGTACAGCACTTCCTCAATTGAGCGGTTCAGCCTGTGAATTTCGTCTATAAACAGCACATCCCCTGGTTCGAGCGCCGTCAAAATGGCTGCCAAATCTCCCGGTCTTTCGATGGCGGGACCTGACGTCGTCCGCATCTCCACACCCATCTCATTGGCCACGATAGACGCAAGCGTTGTTTTCCCGAGACCCGGAGGCCCGTATAAAAGAACGTGGTCCAGCGTTTCCTGCCTCATTTTCGCCGCATCGATAAACACGCGCAGATTTTCTTTCACCTTCTTTTGGCCGATATACTGGGCGAGATTCTGCGGCCTGAGGCTTTGCTCGATTATTGATTCATGGCTGTCTGCTTCACTTGAAACGAGCCGTTCATCCATGAACATCACCTTACTTTAATAATTTTTGCAATGCTTTTTTCACATATTGATCTGTTGAAAGCGCCGTTTCCTCTTTTAAGTGTGGAAGCACTTTTTTAATTTCTTTTTCGGCGTAGCCGAGAACCCGGAGCGCTTCAAGCGCCTCGTCAAGCGCCGTTTCAGCCTCTTGTTTTTCAATGCGCGCTTCATGATTGAACAGGTTGTCAATCATTTCAGGCACGACGTCGGCCAGTTTGCCTTTCAAATCAAGAATAATCTGCCGCGCCGTTTTTTTGCCCACACCCGGAAATTTCACCAAAAAGGCTTCATCTTCCTGTTCGATCGCTTCGATGACGGCTCCGGGATCACCGGAACCGAGGATGGCGAGCGCCCCTTTCGGCCCGATGCCGGTGACGTTCAGCAGCTTTGTAAAAAGCGCTTTTTCTTCCCGGGTTGAAAAACCGTACAAAGAAAAGGCATCTTCTTTTATATGATGATACGTAAAAATGGTCTCTTGATTGCTTACCTTATAAATAAACGGATTCGGAGTGAAGACCTGATAGCCGATTCCGCCGTTTTCAATCACGATGTATTGGGGAGATACATAATCAATCGTCCCCTTCACGAATTCAATCACACCTATTCACCTCTTTGACTGCTTATCATTGTAACACAAAAACAGCCAAAGTCTTATAGAAAAGTTAACGTATGTTCGCTCTGACACCTTCCATTCAGAAAAAAAAGACATGTGTCACATGTCTTGCGTCAAAGTCAGCCGCTGTAAGTCTTAATATGATCGATCACGCTCTCAAACTCCGCTTTTGTCCTGTACGGTATGCCGTGTTCCAAGTGCTTTTGCAATCGGCTTTCCAGCCTTTCTATATCAATCTGGAAGAAAGACTGAATCGGCTCGGCCAGCGATCCGGGACGGCCGTGAAAAGTGGAGATGACGCCTCCGTCCGTGACGCCGATATAACCGTTAACCTTACTGAGCGGAGAAATGTCATCAACATGCTTACGGAAAAGGACGAAGCCTTTTTTCTGCTCAACGAGCGTCCAGCCGGCATATGAGGCCCAAAAATCCTCCATCGCCAAAACGGTTTCATCCGTATGTTCGATGCCGACATCACCGTCCAGATAGACCTTTTCCAGCTGGACGTGCACCCGAAGCGGCCCGTAATGCTCGACCTCAGCCCCGTATGCGCCTTTTCCTCCGCAAATCAGGACTGCAGCCGATAAGACAAGCATAAACAATAGACGAGCACCGCAAATTCGTTTCACCAATAACACCTCTTTATTCAATCAAACTCTTGATGCTAGTTTGACCAAAGATTCCGGTGCTTAATCGTTTTCTTTCATTTGTCTGTTTCAGCCGAAAAAAAGCAGCTCTCTAAATGAGGGCTGCTGCGATGATTATGCCCGGCCGGCTGAAATCAGTTTCATTTGTTCGGGCGTCAGTTTGAGCCGGTATCCCCTTACGGTCAGATACACAGTTTTTGCTCCGCGGCTTTTGTCATGCTCCGTTTTTTTCATTCCGGCCCCTCCGTTACGTTTTATTACTTTTATGTTAACACCGCAATATAAAGAGCGTTTTAAGAATATGTAAAGAAATGATGAAGCTTTATCCATAAAAATACTGCCGGATGAAATCATCCGGCAGTCCCGTTTAACGGCTGTTTCTGTTCATGTCTTGCAGCTTTGTAAAAGTAGCGTTGTCGGTAAACACTTGAATTGTACGGCCGTCCGCGAATTTTTTGGCCGCATGTTTGACATGTTTATCATCATTCTTCGTAAAAGGATGATTTGTTCTGACGGCAATGACGACTCTCGTGTCAGTCACGATGACCTGACTATCCTGTACGCCTTTTACTTTTTTCACGCGGTTTGCAACTTTTGCCGCCAACCTGATGTTTTGGGCGTTGTCATACCCATTATAAGACATTGCTGCCGGCGGCGTATTGACATTTCGGCCGTTATATGTGCCGTCCGTCGTTAACGGAACCCCGTCATTAGGCGCGTACTGATCGGACACGTTTGTCGTATTATGACGGCCGTTTCGGTTTTCCATCATTTCAGAAACGGGTCCTTGATGATCCATTCCATACTGGCCTCTGCCGTTACCATTATCATTCGAATAATATCCGACCGGACGTGTTGACTGGTTGTAGCGTCCGTCATTCATGGCATTATTTGCTCCGCATGCCGTTAAGCTTGCCGTCACGGCTAAAACGCCCGCGATCGTCATCAGTTTTTTACCCAATGGAAAAACCCCCCGTGGATTCATCGCTGTTTTGAGCGTTTTCCGCTCATGTTTAGGATGCGCGGCGGGCGGCGGGTTTAAGCTTGTCAGTTATGTCCATTCCTCAGTTGGACATAAAAAAAGGAACGACATACATCGTCCCGAAACATTAATCTTCTTCTTCCTCCGGCCGTCCGAATACTTGATTTGGACTCGGCTGATTCGGCGCGGCATTAGGATTTGCTCCGCCGTAAGGCATAAAATATCCGGCGTTTGCACCCATATTCGGATACGGCTGCACAGGCATATTTGCGTGATGGTGATGTGAACCGTGGTGATGGTGGTGGTGATGATGTGAATCATGGCAGCCGCAATCATCATCCTTATATTTTCCATCATGATGAGGCGCGTTTGCGTAATGTGACGAATATCCGCCGTAATACGGCATTTGACCGTACGGAGCACCGCCGAAACCAGATGCAGAACCATCATAATGCTCTGCATTTTCATGGGCCTGGTTTTCATATTCACCGTAACCCGCATGCGGCCCAAATCCCGGATGATGGAATCCGTACGGTAACGGCATCGGCATGACCGGAAAGCCTCCAAAACCTCCTCCAAAACCGCCGAAACCTCCGCCTACCGGGAAGCACGGATGGCATAGTCCCGAACCCGGCAGCATCGGTGTCACCGGAACCGGACAAGGACAAGGCATGCACGGCATCGGATAATGCATAAAAGACGGTTCAACGGCCGGCATATTCGGAAACGGGACATTCGGAATGTTTGGCATGTTCGGCAGATGATAAGCGGCGTTTTCTTCTTCCATCTTTCCGGCTTCAGGCGCCTTTGGCATATTCGGGTAATTCGCGTTTTCCATGTTGATCATTTCCTCCTGTTGTGGAATGTTATTGTCATGCTCTTTTTCTTTCGGCTCGACAAAATGTGTCACCGGTTCCTCCGGCTTAGGAGGCGACCACGGCTGAAACAGCTGATTGGACGGGTAATATTGGTTCATATCAGCTTCCGGCAGCACATTTTCATGCTTTTCAGGGATTGGCGGCACATACGGAATTGACGGCTTTGGTTCTTCCGGTATGGTGTCTTCAATGTCCACAACTGATTTCGGTTTTTCTTTGGCATATGGATGCTCATGCTTATGCGCAGACGTTCCGAAGCCGGCCTTAGGTTCTTTTCTGACCGGAACGGCTTCTGAAGGCACCTTTATCTTCATTCCAGGCATAATTAAGTCTGGATTGCTAAGCTGATGATTCAGTTTTTTTAACTCTTCAAGATCAACTCCGTATTTTTCAGCTATTTTCCAGAGCGAATCGCCTTTTTGAACGATATGAATTTTCAACGTTTTCCCCTCCTATGCACAAAACGTGAACGGTACATTTGTCATTACAATACGTTTCTTCACACTATATGCCGATGGACTGGGCATGATGATAAAAAATTTTGGGAAGGAGGGAAATTTTTTATAATTACGTATGACTCAGCATTCTGTTCAAAGCACGAAGCGCTTCTGTCCGAACCGCTTCCGGAACTTTAATGACACCCTTCGGCTCGCCTTTTTCAAGCTGCTCAAGCGACCACAATAAATGCGGCAGGTCGATTCTGTTCATTGTCAGACACGGACACATATCGGGATTCAATGATTCAATCTGTTTATCCGGATGCGATTGAATGAGGCGCTGAACAAGATTCATTTCCGTGCCGATCGCCCATTTGCTTCCCGGTTCAGCCTGTTCGATCGTATCAATAATGTATTTGGTAGACCCGCTGTCGTCACTGAGCGAGACCACTTCCCGCGAACATTCCGGATGAACGATAATGCGGATGCCGGAATCCCGCTGCCGCAGCT
This sequence comes from Bacillus sp. FSL K6-2865, assembly GCF_040311405.1. Taxonomy (NCBI): domain Bacteria; kingdom Bacillati; phylum Bacillota; class Bacilli; order Caryophanales; family Bacillaceae; genus Bacillus; species Bacillus sp. FSL K6-2865. The sequence continues at coordinate 2,804,149 of NZ_CP152036.1, forward strand.
GAGAAATATTTTTCGCTGTAAACTTTTCGTGTACGGAGCAATGCCCTTTCCAAAGGATAACCTTAATGTTTTCCGGATGGTCAGTAAGCAATCGGTTCTGCACCGGGTCCCATACAGCCATTTCTGTCAGCGGAATGCCGAGGTCATAGGCCGTATTTCTGCCTAAATGCTGATCCGGCAAAAATAAAATCCTCTCTTTTTGTTTAAAAGCCCATTTCAGCACACTCCGGGCATTTGAAGAGGTGACGGTCGCTCCCCCGTGCCGTCCGACGAATGCTTTAATTTCCGCCGTCGAGTTAACATATGTTAACGGAATGATGGTGTTACCGTACAGTTCTTGAAGCTCTTGCCATGCTTTGTCCGTCTGCTGAATATCTGCCATATCAGCCATTGAGCATCCGGCGCGCATGTCGGGCAAAATGACGGTTTGGTTATCATCAGTCAGCATATCAGCGGTTTCCGCCATAAAATGCACGCCGCAAAACACAATATATTCCGCCTCTTTATTTTTTTCTGCCACTTGAGCAAGCTGCAGGGAGTCACCTGCCGTATCGGCGAATTGTATTACTTCGTCTTTTTGATAGTGATGTCCCGGAATGAACAGGCGCTTTCCGAAAGCCCGTTTAATGGCGGCGACCCGCTTTTCCATTTCTCCTGTGCTCATGTCTTTATAATGGCTCGGCATCATTTCGGCTGATGCAGTTAGCACGTCAAAAATAGACATCTTAAAAATCCCCCTGTTCCGCAGCCTCAACATCCATGCTGATGTCGGCGCTTTTTACTGAATGAGTCAGAAATCCGAGTGAAATATATTGGACGCCCGTTCCTTTATAAGCGGGCAATGTGCCGAGCGTTATGCCTCCGGATGCTTCCGTTTTGATATGGCCCGGTGTCATGCCTGCAAAACGCCGGACGGACTCAGGCGGACAGTTGTCAAACATAATAACGTCTGCACCCGCTTCTATTGCCTCGAGCAGCTGCTGTTCGGATTCGATTTCGACTTCCACCGCAAGCATCTGCCCCGCCGTTTTTCTTGCCCGCTCCACGGCCGCCCTTATCGATCCGCAGGCGGCAATATGATTATCTTTTATCATGATGCCGTCATATAAGCCGAAGCGATGATTAAAGCCGCCTCCGACCCGAACGGCGTATTTTTCCAGCATTCTGAGCCCGGGTGTCGTTTTTCTCGTATCACAAAGCTTGATGGACGGATCATCAAGACGCCTTTTGGCCTCATCCGTCATTGTCGCAATGCCTGACATTCTTTGTATGAGATTCAGAATGACCCGCTCCCCCGTAAGAAGAGCCGCCGCCTGGCCTTCCATTTCAGCGAGCACGTCTCCTTTTTTCATCCGTTCTCCGTCTTTTTTCAGGGAGCGGATGCGGATATCATCGTGTAAAAGCTTCCACCCTTCAAAGATAACGGCTTCTCCGGCAAACACGCCGTCTGTTTTTGCGATGATTCGCGCTTTACATTGCTGATCTGAAAAAATCGCTTGTGACGTCGCATCACCCGTTCCGATATCTTCCTGAAAAAAATGAGTCAGCATTTGTTTCAGCTGCAGAATGTCCATAGTTCCCCAATCCTTTCGTTTTTTCTGATAGCTGTTCCAGATGTTGAATGAATGATTTGTTTTCCGTGCCACTCTTTCTCCGTCCCGGGAAAATCAGCGCGAAAATGAGCGCCCCTGCTTTCTTCCCGAATAAGGGCTGAGGTCACAACAAGTTGCGCAGTCTTCCATAGGCAGGATAGCTCGGCTTGTTCTATTGTGATATCCTTCACATTTATATGACGCACAGATACGTTGTTAAGCCAGGATGCCAGCGCCTGCAGGTTTTCTTTTTCCCTGACGATGCCCGCTCCGGTTGTCATTTTGGCTTGGAGCACATGAAGCGTTGTGTCCGGCACTTGTAAGATGACGTCAGATTTCTTCGGGGTTTTTTTATATCTTCCGTTTAACGGCGTTTGAATGATATGTTCAGCACATCGTTTCCCGCTTGCCAGCGCTTCCAGCAGTGAGTTGCTCGCAAGGCGGTTCGCCCCGTGCAATCCTGTGCAGGAGGTCTCGCCTATGGCGTACAAATCAGGCACGGACGTTTTCCCCCAGGTATCGGCTTTTACTCCGCCCATTAAAAAATGCATTCCGGGTGCTACGGGAATCCCGCTTTCAAGATCAACACCGGCTGTTTGACAAATACCTGTTATGGTCGGAAAACGTTTCTTAAAATCGGCTATTCGGCTGCAATTTATAAAAACAGGATTTTCTTTCATCGTTTCTTCATAAATCGCCCGTGAAACCACATCCCGGGGCGCCAAATCTTCAAGCGCGTGTCTGCCAGCCATGATCCTGCGCCCGAAGCGATCCGCTAAATATCCGCCTTCTCCTCTCACTGCTTCAGAAATCAGGCCGTACACAGTCCCGTTTTTCACAAGGAGGGTCGGGTGGAACTGGGTGAACTCCATATCCGTGATCTCAGCTCCCGCGCGGAAGGCAAGAGCGATGCCGTCTCCCGTTATGGCGGAATCATTTGTGTGATATTGGTACAGACTGCCGCAGCCGCCTGATGCAAGCACTACACAATCCGCTCTTCTGTAAGAAACAGTCCCTGAAGCATCCTTTACGGCAACACCTGCGCATCGTCCGTGTTCAATCAGCAGATCAACAACCGTCTCGTGTTCAATGATCCGTATGCCGTCCCTCAGCTGCTGAACCAGAAACTCAACCAACATCCGTCCGGTCGCATCTCCCCCGGCGTGCAGAATTCTCCTTTTGGAATGAGCGCCTTCCCTGCCGAGACAAAACGTTCCGTCCGACTTCGTATCAAAAGGGAAATGGCCTTCTATCAGCCTGTTTATCATGCTCTGCCCGCTTTGCAGCAAATGCCGCACGGCTGTCACGTCATTGTGTCCGCATCCCGCATACAGTGTATCGTTCACATGGGATTCTATCGAGTCATCTTTTGCGTATGAAACAGCAATCCCGCCTTGAGCATAATGCGAATTGCTGTTCGTTACGTTTCTTTTTGTGATGACGGTCACTTGGTATGACGGAGGAAATGAGGAAGCACAGGCAAGGGCCGCCGTCCCCGAACCAATGACGATAATTGTTTTTTCAGACATACATCACCCTCCTGTTATGTTTACACCTGTCTTGACACCTATATTTACACAACGATAAAATAAACTCAAGCTTTTTTTAACATAAACGGATAGGAGACGGGCTGTATGATTTATCTTGATTACGCGGCGGGAGCGCCTTTAAGCAAAGAAGCCGCGAAAGTCTTTCAGCATCTCAGCACAGAGGTATACGGCAATGCAAGCAGCCTTCATGACGCCGGAGGAAGAGCGGTGGACGTGCTGGAATATTGCAGACATTCTGCAGGCAAATTGATCGGCGGAGCGGCAGACGGCATTTACTTTACAAGCGGCGGAACGGAAGCGAACATCCTGGCCGTCCAATCATTGCTGCACGGCCTGCCCGATCACAAAAAACATTTTATTACGACCGCAATGGAACACCATTCGATCCATAATGCCGCGGCGTTTTTAGCTGACCGTGGAATTGATGTCACCATCATATATCCCGACGAAAACGGCCTTATAACCGAGGACATACTGGCGGCTCATATCCGTCCTGACACGGGGCTCGTTTCCATACAGCACGCCAATTCAGAAACCGGCCTCATCCAGCCTGTGAATCGTCTGGCCGCTTTTCTTCACCAGAGAAACATTTTGCTGCATTGCGATTGTGTTCAAAGTTTCGGCAAACTGCCGATTGATGCGGATCAGGAGGGAATCGACGCCCTTTCCGTCTCCGGTCATAAAGTATACGGCCCGAAAGGCACCGGGGCTGTTTACATTCGGCCCGGTGTCAGCTGGAACCCGGTTTATCCGCATACCGTGCATGAAAACGGGTTCAGGCCCGGTACGGTGAATGTGCCGGCCATCGGCGCTTTTACCGCTGCTGCGGAGTATGCAGTAAAACATATGGAGGAACACCGTGAGCATGCTGACAGGCTGAGGAATTATTTGTATGACCAAATTCGGCGTCAAGGCCTCCCCATTTCATTTTCAGAGGAAGAAATCGGCGGTGAATGCCTGCCCCACATTGTCGGGTGTTTTTTTCACTCCTTTGAAGGACAATATATTATGTTAGAATGTAATCGTAACGATATTTGCATCTCAACCGGGAGCGCATGTTCCGCCGGCAGCCACGGCCCTTCTTCAGCTATGAAGGCGCTGGGAAAAACCGAACGGGAAGCGCGGCAGTTTTTCCGGATCTCATTCGGAAACGAAACAACATGTGAACAGCTCGATATGCTGATACATACATTTACGGCGCTATGGGAGCAAAAGAAAGGAGAATCAGCAATTTGACAGAAGGAACGAAGCTTACTGGGGAGAAAAGACGCGACATGCTGCTTCATTGGCTGAAAGAAGCCGGCTCGCCATTAACAGGAGGCGAATTGGCCAAAAAAGCAAATGTCTCAAGACAGGTGATCGTGCAGGACATATCGCTTTTGAAAGCAAAAAACGAGCCGATTATCGCGACGAGCCAAGGCTACTTATACATCAGCATGAATGCCGGCGGCGAAAAAAATGCCGAACGGATTGTCGCCTGTCTGCACGGACCGGAGCGGACGGAAGAAGAGCTTGAACTCATTGTCGATGAAGGCGTCACCATAAAGGACGTCATTATTGAACACCCCGTATACGGCGATTTAACCGCCGCCATAAGAGTCAGTACACGGAAAGAAGTCAAACAATTCATGGAGCACATTAACTCGACAAATGCCGCTTACCTTTCACAGCTGACCGAAGGCGTGCACCTTCATACGTTAAGCGCCCCGACAAAAGAGCGGATTGACCAAGTCTGCCAAGCGCTGGACGACGCGGGTATTTTAATAAAAGATTAAAAAAAAAGCCCCCTGAAGGGCTTTTTTTATATCGAGTAGGATTGATATGTTCCCAGAAGCTTGACCCGGCAGCCGAGGGCTTCCATCTCTTGAACGGCACCGGGAATGAGAACCTGATCCATCGCCTGTTCAATATCAATAATAAAGAAATAGTTGCCGAGACCCGTTTTTGTCGGGCGCGATTCGATCTTTGATAAATTCAGGTTTCTCCATGAAAAAGCGGACAGCACCCTGTGCAGCGCACCTGATTGGTCATCTTGGGGAAGCGTTACCATCATCGTCGTTTTCGGCCGTGAAGACAGTTTCGCATTCACTTCGAATGAGACGTCTTTTTCAGGCGAAAGAATGACAAATCTCGTGTGGTTGTCCTGATAATCCTGAATATCCCGCTTCACGATGCTCAATCCGTATGTAGCGGCGGCCATTTCATTTGCAATCACGCCGATCGGAAGGTCCGAATGCTCACTGACATACTTGGCAGCCGCACCTGTTGACTTCGCATACTCATAAGGAACGGACGAAAAATGCCGGTGAAGAAATTTGTGGCATTGCGCAATCGCATGGGAATGAGAATAAATTTTCTCAAGCTTTTTCCACTCATTTTCTCTCGAAGGGTGAACGAGCAGATGCTGGTGAATCGGCAGCGTCATTTCCCCCACGATCGCAAGAGGCTGCTCATGAATCAAATAGTCAATCGTTAAGTTAACCGAGCCTTCCAGCGCGTTTTCCAAAGGAACAAATGCAAGATCAACTTCTCCCGCAACCGCCGCATCCATGCATGCCGGTATTGTTTGATAAGGTGCTTGTGTCACGCTGTTTTGAAAGCAGGAACTGACTGCTAGATGTGTAAATGTGGCTTCTGGCCCTAAATAACCGACTTTCATGTCTCTTCTCTCCTTACGCGCCTGACCCTAAGATCTCAACTTTTTCTATAAAATCAAATTTTCTCAGTTTATTCATTAACGTATGAATGTTTTCTTCCATTGCGGACGTACTGATTGAGAGCGTGACATTCGCCCTGCCCTGAAGCGGAATCGTCTGGTGAATGGAAAGCACGTTGCTTCCTGAGTCAGCCACCGCCTGCAATAGCTGGGATAACGCGCCTGACCGATCCTCCAAATGAAAGAAAAGTGTGATTATTTGTTCTTTAACCATCGTGTAAAAAGGGAAAACCGCGTCTCGGTATTTGTAAAAAGCGCTTCTGCTTAAATCAACTTTCTGCACGGCATCTGCAACCGATTCAGCCTTTTTTCTGTCGAGCAGCTTTTTGACTTCAAGGGTTTTCCGCATCGCATCAGGCAGAACGTCTTCACGCACTAAATAAAATGTCTCTTCTTTCACCTGCACCCCTCCCTTTTACATCAGAGAGCCTGCATTGCAAGCTCTCCGTTTTTTTAATCAATAAATTCAAATTCAAATTCCAGAAGTCGGATGATATCGCCGTCTTTAGCACCGCGTTCTCTGAGCGCTTCATCAACGCCCATACCGCGCATCTGTCTTGCAAAACGCTTGACGGATTCGTCACGGGAGAAATCAGTCATTTTAAAGAGACGTTCCAGGCTGTCACCTGAAAGCACAAACGCGCCGTCCGGATCACGGGTAATGTTAAATGGAATTTCTTCATCTTCCATCGTGTACATTACGCGGTTTTCCGCCAGTTCTTCTTCATCATACAGCGGGAATTCAGGCGTTGTTTCCAGCTGGTTGGCGACTTCAAACAGAAGATCGCGGAGCCCTTCTCTCGTCACAGCGCTGATCGGAAAGACAGGGTGATCATCCTGAAGCTTTTCTTTAAACGCTTTAAGATTTTCAGCCGCTTCGGGCATGTCCATTTTATTCGCAACGATAATTTGCGGACGCTCCGTCAGCCGCAGATTATATTCACTGAGCTCCTGATTAATGGTGACATAATCCTCATACGGATCACGGCCTTCCATCGCTGACATGTCAATGACGTGAACGATGACGCGCGTCCGTTCGATATGGCGGAGAAATTGGTGGCCTAAGCCGACTCCTTCGTGCGCTCCTTCAATCAGGCCGGGCAGATCCGCCATGACGAAGCTTCTTCCGTCATCCGTTTCCACCATGCCCAGATTCGGAACAAGCGTTGTAAAATGATAATCGGCGATTTTCGGCTTTGCCGATGAAACGACAGACAGAAGCGTAGATTTTCCGACGCTCGGGAAGCCGACGAGGCCTACGTCTGCAAGCACTTTCAGTTCAAGCACGATATAGCGCTCTTTTCCGGGCTCTCCGTGCTCTGACAGCTGCGGTGCCGGGTTGGCCGGTGTCGCAAAGCGGGTATTTCCGCGTCCGCCGCGTCCGCCTTTTGCGATGACGGCGCGCTGCCCGTGCTCTGTCAGATCGGCAATGACCTGTTTTGTATCGTCATCCGTTACGACTGTGCCGGGCGGAACTTTAACAACCATATCGTCCGCATTTCTGCCGTGCTGGTTTTTAGACATGCCGTGCTCGCCGCGTATCGCTTTGAAATGCCGCTGGTACCGGAAGTCCATGAGCGTGCGCAGTCCTTCATCAACCTCAAAAACGACGTCGCCTCCATTACCTCCGTCACCGCCGGCAGGCCCGCCTTTCGGCACATATTTTTCACGGCGGAACGCAACCATTCCGTTACCGCCGTCGCCGCCTTTTACATATACTTTCACCTGATCTACAAACATAATATCCTCCGTTCTAAACCGTAAAAAACCGCTAGTTCATTCCAATTTCGGCCACACATTCATGGCCGGTCAGCTCAAATTGCATGACATCAAAGTCCTCATGCCGGGATTTGCGAAATTCATCAAACACATCTGCATTTGCAATCGTTCCATGAAAATCGAGATATACAATAAGCTGTCTGTCAGGGTGATCCGTCTGCAGCGATACGGTCAGATGATTTTCACTTTCATTGTTTACCGCCAGACCGAACAGATGAAACAGTTTTCTCATCAGGTTCGACAGCTTTTGATCATATGCCGATAAATCTTTAATTTCTCCGAGCACTTCGTATTCGAGCCTCATATAACGGGACTTCCAATTAAATGTAAGAAAGTCAAACGCCAAGTGCGGGGTTTTCAGGTTTGAGAGCTTTGATTCGTGCTTTGCATCTATGACCATTTCGTCAATAATTTCAACGACCCTGTCATACTTCTGCAAACTTAAGTTTCCTTTTATCAGCTGCAGCTTATTCATCCAATCATGACGGAAATGGCCCATTAAGTGGATCAGCTCATTGATCAGAGCCGCATCGCTTACAGGTTCTTCTTGTTTCTTCGATACATCCTTCATTTTCGCACTCCCAATCGTTTAATTTCTTTTTAGGAGTCTTGATAAGTGTGTACTATGAATTATAACAGAGAAGGCTTTGTTAAAAAAACACTTGTTTTTCCTGGTTCATCATGTTCCTTTTTCGGATCGCATACAATGCGGATGCCAGGCAGAAACATTTTTGGTATCACTGCTTGGGGAACATATCCAGTGGGTATGGGAAGCTGATGTCCTCATTCAAGGCGGGGTTCACTCACGCATCCTCTGCTTTTCATTCTTGATGTTACTCCGCTTACTGCAAAAAAAACTCCAGTCAACGACCGGAGTTTTTTGTGTCATTATTGAGCTACAGGATATACGCTCACTTTTTTGCGGTCACGGCCGAAACGTTCGAATTTAACAGTTCCGTCGATTTTAGCAAAAAGAGTGTCATCTCCTCCGCGGCCCACGTTTTCACCTGGGTAGATTTTCGTTCCGCGTTGACGGTAAAGGATAGATCCGCCTGTTACGAATTGACCGTCTGCACGTTTAGCGCCTAAACGTTTAGATTCAGAGTCACGTCCGTTCTTTGTAGAACCTACACCTTTTTTAGAAGCGAAAAACTGAAGATCTAATCTAAGCATGTAACTCACCTCCTATATTTGGTTTGCAGTCAACCGTAAGTGTTCACTGTAATCCCGCTCGATCGTTTCAAGAGAAACAATCATGCCTTCAATCAGCAACTGCGCTTTTTCCAAAGCTTCCTGATCAGCGGCTTCAGGGAATTCAAAGTAGAAATAACCCCCGTCCTCGCCTATATCAAGAATCGGTTCGAGAGGAGCCAGCGCGATAACCGCATTGACCGCTCCGAAAACGACAGCCGTGACCCCGGCGCATACGAGATCTCGTCCATGTTCAGCAAAATCGGCATGTCCCGTCATTTCAAAGGACAATATGCCCCCGTCATTCCGGGATCTTCGAATTGTTGCCTCAATCATGCTTACGCGTTGATTTTTTCGATTGTCAATTTAGTATAAGGCTGACGATGACCTTGTTTTTTATGAACATTTTTCTTTGGCTTGTAACGGAAAACAGTGATTTTTTTCGCACGGCCTTGTTTTTCAACTTTAGCTGTAACTGTCGCGCCTGCAACTGTTGGGTTGCCGACTTTCACGCTGTCTCCGCCAACAAACAATACGTCTTCAAACGTCACTGTTTCACCTGCTTCAGCAGCAAGTTTTTCGATGTAAACAGTTTGACCTTCTTCAACTTTGATTTGTTTTCCGCCTGTTTTAATGATTGCGTACATTCTCTGCACCTCCTATTAGACTAAGACTCGCCAGCAACAGGGGGCTTTAAAGCTCTTATCACCTGTCCCGAGCGGTTGTAGCATTGGTGCTACATCCATAACATTAAAAAATATATCAGAACCAAAAGGATATGTCAATCTATTTCTAGTAAGGCAGCAGCAGGTCTTCCATAGAGGAATCTGTCCGTTTATCGGCAAAATACGCATGAAGCACTTCATTTTCATCGAGCTGGCTGAGCTTTTCTCCGGCTTTTTCAACGATAATGGGGTGCTTGCATCCCCGTTTGAATTCGGCCATGACATGCTTTACTTTGGCATCGGCCGCGACCGTCAAAGGATGTAGCATGGCGACATCGCGGTTTTTGCCGTAGTATCTCTCCAAAAGAAACCTCAGCTGAATATAATGCCGCTTCCGGTATTCATCCCATAAAGAAGCGGCGAGAAAGACGAACAGCACCCATGCGCTGACCTGAAGGGGGACGGCCAGCACAATCCAGCAGCAGAGCAAAAGCGCGGAAACGGCTGATGTCTGCAGGCTGAGGAGATGCGCTTTTTGAAAAGCCATTTGTTTAGAGAAGTATAAAAACACGAACTTTCCGCCGTCAAGCGGCCAGATCGGCAAAAGATTGATGAAAAGAATGGAGAGATTATAAAAGGTAAACATCTCAAATGTCTGCTCACTTGCAAAGCCTGACATGAAAAAGAGCCAGGCTGCCGCCTGAAGCCACACATGCTGAAGCGGGCCCGCTAGGATGACCGCAAATTCCTCTTTAAGCGGCCGGTTTCCGTGCTCCTCCACCTCAACCGTCCCGCCGAAAGGGAGCAGAAAGATGCGTTTAATGCGCCACGAAAAAAACACAGCCAGAGCAGCATGCCCCAGCTCATGAACGGATACGACCAGCAAAAGACACAGCAGCGCTTTGATGTGCCCCGTCATAAGACCAAGCCCCATGATAATCCAAAGAAAAGGATGGACATGAATTTTAAAAAGGAGGATGAGCCATTTATTCATCAAATGTGATCACCTGGATCGGATCTATGAATTTATCGCCATCCTGGATCGCGAAATAGTACTGGCCTTTACTTTTATCGTTAAGCTTGATCGAACCGATCTTTTTCCCTTTATCGACAAAGTCGTACAATGAAACATTAACATCTTTTAGCCGGCCGTAAATGCTGCTGGTATTGTCGGCGTGCTGCACCTTCACCGTCAGTCCTGTTTTTTTATCTTTGCTCACTTCCATAATGTAGCCTTCTTTTACGCTGTCAATGGCTTCGCTGGCGGTTTCGACGACGACGCCTTCTCCGTTATTTTGAAAGTCCTGCTGGATTTTCCCCGCGGCAGGAACGGCCATATCCTGACTGACCGCCACCTGACCGTCCTTCTTTTTCGTTCCCGGGGTAAGAAAAGCGAGCGGGTTTCCGAAGGAAGATACGAACCAATTGCTTACGGCAGCAAACTGAAATTCTTTTTGAAAGGTTTGTGCGATCGCCGGTTTGATCTGACTCAGCGGCTGTTTGTCAGTTTTATAGGCAATAGCAGAGATCAGTACGAGACAGGCGGCCAGCAGGCATTTTAAAATAATAGAATGAGCGCTGATCAATGGGTGCCGTCCGTTAAATTCGGGCGGGTGTTCCGTTTGATATTCGTAGTCCGGTAGAAGCTTGTGCTTTTCCTGCTCCTTGACCGTCTGCCACGCGGGAAAATTCTGCGTTTGGGCGTTTTGAACGAAAGTCCGTTTTGATTCAGGCCGCTGTTTTCTTCTTTTGGCCAGTCTTTTTCTAATTTCATCAGCTCTGTGACTCATCGCCATCATCCTTTGCAATCGTTGGGTTTGTACATCCTATGTCTTGTCCATTGCAAATATGCGCTCTTGAAAAACAAAAAAGACCTGATAAGCTGGGCTTCATCAGATCTTTGTATTCTGGTATATATTATGAACGCACGCCGAAAAATGACTTGATTTTCGCCATCATCCCTTTTTGCTGCTCTTCAAGCACCTGCAAAGGAACGGATTCTCCTAAAATGCGCCGGGCGATATTGCGGTACGCAATGCTGGCGCGGTTTTTGGAATTCATGGCAATCGGTTCGCCGATATTTGAAGCCCTGATCACTTCATCATCGTCAGCAACGATTCCGAGGAGATCAATAGAGAGATGATGAACAACTTCATCCACATCCATCGTGTCACCGTTTTTCATCAGGTGATTTCTGATGCGGTTCACGATAAGGCGCGGCGGTTCGATATCTTCCTGCTCCAAAAGTCCGATAATGCGGTCAGCGTCCCGCACCGCTGATATTTCCGGCGTCGTCACAACAATCGCCTTATCAGCTCCGGAGACGGCATTTTTATAGCCTTGTTCAATTCCGGCCGGACAATCAATAATGACATAATCAAATTCCTGCTTAAGCTCCTGCACAAGCGATTTGATCTGCTCAGGGACAACAGCCGTCTTGTCGCTTGTCTGGGCAGCCGGCATTAAATGAAGCAGATCATCAAAACGTTTGTCTTTGACAAGCGCCTGATGCGTCTTGCATCTGCCTTCAATTACATCTACTAAGTCGTAAATAATTCTGTTTTCAAGACCCATTACGACATCAAGGTTGCGCAGTCCGATATCTGTGTCTACCAAACAGACGCGCTTCCCTAAAATGGCTAAGGCGGTACCGAGGTTTGCAGATGTTGTTGTTTTACCTACTCCGCCTTTTCCCGAAGTTATTACGATAGCCTCACCCAATTTCACATTCCTCCCTCAAGCCTTGTTAGATCAGGTCTTAAATGAGCCAATTGCTGAAGGCGTTCAATGACCATATTTCCGTCAGTATCTAAATAAGCACATTCCATGTCGTTCCCTTTTTGAATGTGGTCTGGGGAGCGATTTAACACGTGATTGATCCTCAATTGTGTCGGCATCATTTCTGATGCGGCGATCACAGCCCGGTTATTTCCGTTATAACCCGCGTGGGCAATCCCTTTTAATGAACCGAGAACAAATATATTTCCTCCGGCTCTGATCGTACCGCCGGGATTCACATCTCCGATTAAAAGCAAATCTCCCGTCACGTGAAGCACCTGGCCCGAACGGACGATTTTGGAAACAGAAACAATTTCCTGCTCCTCTTTCATCCGCTGCGCTTCTTCTTTGGCAATGACTTCACTGTCAATTGAATGCACGACTAAATCTTTCTTTGACGCGATCAGATCAGTCAGCTGCTCTGCCTGTTCCTGATACAGATACCGATGCCCGAGTTTAATATGAACACTGATTTTTTGGCCTTTGCCATCAGTATATTGTTCAATCGACAGCATGTTTTGAAGACCATCGAGAAGCTCATCAAAAGAACACGCATCATCCAGATGCAATGTTAAGCCGTTTTTTGTTCCTTTTATTGTTACATATTGCTGCTTTTTGGTCTTCATCAATGTTCACCTCAACAACATACTCTTTTCGTCAAAAAAAGATAAAATCCTTTTTACTCATCTCTTAATTCTTTCTTCAGACTTATATAAAACAGCCTGAAGGGCAGGACTAATATAACGGCTCCCGCAATATTCAGCAAAGCGGTCGGCAAGAACCGCTGAATGACAAAATCGTTAAACGTCATAGTGCCGCTGCGGATTAACGTCTGAATGCCGTAGACGTAAAATTCAAGCACACATACGCTCAGCACTGCAACCAGAATGACCATCAGGGCGTTTGTCTGCAGCACTTTAAACGCTTTGGCCGCCAGATAGCATAAACCGGCAAAACCAAACATATAAACGCCTAAAACACCCGTATAATTGATGTCATAAAGAAATCCGAAAATCAAACCGTAGATCACCGCATGCTTTTGGTTGATATAAGCGGACATAAAAATCAGCGCAAGCAAAAGAAAATGCGGAACGACCTGCTGCTCGACGGAAACGAAAGGAAAACGCACCAGATCCGTATAGATGCTTTCCGCACAAAAGACCAAAATCATAATCAAAGGGAGAAGGAAACGTTTCACGATCCTTCCTCCCCTGTTGCTACGCTTCGGTTCACGACGATGACATGGTCAAGATCGTACAGGTCGGCAGCCGGTTTCACGTAAGCGATTTTCGTCAGGCCGTAAGCATCTGATTCTACATCGGTCACTTCCCCGACCGTCAGCCCTTGAGGAAATACACCGCCCGTTCCGGATGTCTCCACGAGGTCGCCTTTTTTCACTTCACGTTTTTCATCCGGCTCAAGGATGGTCATTTTCAGAGTCTGTTTCTTTTTATCATACCCTTCAATTAAACCGTAGCCTTTGCTTCCCTTTTTGCCGGAGATTTTGGTGGCCACTCTGTTATTGCGGTCAACATCGCTCAGCAGCTGAACGGCGGATGTGAAACTGTTGAGTCCGCTGCTTTTGATCTTCCCGACCAGCGCACCCTTTTCGTTCGTGACAGCCATGTCTTTGGCCACTTTCTGCTTCGTTCCCTTATTGATCATGATCTGCTTGTACCATTGATCAGGGTTTCTGGCGATAACGGTCGCTAAAATCGGATCATAGTCGGAAATTGATTTGACATGTCCGAGTTCATCACGCAGCTTCTTGTTTTCATCTTTGAGTTCTTGGAGCTTCGCTTCATATTGTGTCTGTCCGTCCAGCTTTTGTCTTAAGCGTTCGTTTTCCTTGTACGTGTTTTTCAGGTCTTTTATGTCCCCGAAGAACCCTGCAAAATATTCGGCAGGCGTGTGAAAAATGTTTTGAAATACTCCCGTCGTATCACCGATCAGCTTTTCAGGCCAGGTGGTATTACGGCCGTTCTTCAGCGAGAATCCAATCATAGCCACCAATATGATAATACACAGAAGTAATAGCATTAACCGTTTGTTCGGCATCGTGATACACCTCTTCTATTTAACTCCTGATTATCTTGTTTTTCCTTTGAAAAGATGGATGTGCTCCAGTGCTTTTCCAGTGCCGATCGCAACACAATCCAGCGGATCTTCAGCGATAAGAACAGGCATTTTCGTTTCGTCGCTGATGACTTTGTCGAGATTGCGGAGCAGGGCGCCTCCCCCTGTTAATACAATACCTCTGTCCATAATATCAGCGGCCAGCTCAGGCGGTGTTTTTTCAAGCGTGCTCTTCACCGCGTCAACGATTGAGAGAACTGTATCACGCAGTGCATTTGCAATTTCCGTTCCCGTGATTTCGATCGTTTTCGGCAGACCTGTCAGAAGATCGCGGCCGCGGATTTCCATTGACGCATTTTCTTCACCGGTTTCTGCTGAACCGATTTCCATTTTAATAGCTTCCGCCGTACGGTCACCGATCATCAGATTATATGTTTTTCTGATATAGCTGATGATTGAGTCGTCCATTTCGTCACCGGCTACGCGGATTGACTGAGACGTGACAATGCCGCCTAAAGAAATGATCGCCACTTCAGTTGTTCCGCCGCCGATATCAACGACCATGCTGCCCGTCGGCTCCCATACCGGAAGATTCGCGCCGATTGCTGCTGCAAACGGTTCTTCAATCGGATAAGCGTCACGTGCGCCCGCTTGTCTTGTCGCGTCGATGACCGCCCGTTCTTCAACGGCCGTAATACCTGACGGCACACACACCATAACGTAAGGCTTTCTCGCAAACAATCCTTTATTTTTCACAGCCTGATTAATGTAGTATTTCATCATTGTCGCAGTTGTTTCATAGTCAGCGATAACGCCGTCTTTCATCGGACGGAGCGCAACCACGTTGCCCGGAGTTCTTCCGATCATGTTTTTCGCATCGTTACCGACCGCAACGATTGACTTCGTATCCGTTTGCAGAGCAACGACAGACGGCTCTCTCACTACGATTCCTTTACCCTTAACAAACACAAGCGTATTCGCGGTTCCCAAATCTATACCAAGGTCTCTTGTACCAATTCCGAACATATGTATGTATCTTCCTTTCTTAAAGCAAAAATACCCTAAAGGGAAAAACTCATAAAATCTATTATATCTTAAATCAACGAAAAAAAAAGTGTTACAAATATCCTTTTTCCTTTAAACTCACAAATTTTTTGTCACCAATGACCAAATGATCCAGCAGCTCGATGCCGATTAAATTTCCGCACTCAAAAAGCCGCCTGGTTACCTCTATATCTTCCCTGCTCGGTGTAGGATCTCCTGAAGGATGATTGTGAACGCAAATGAAGGACGCGGCGGATCGTTTGAAAGCTTCTTTAAACACCTCCCGCGGGTGGACAATAGATGAATTCAGACTTCCGATAAAAACGGTGCGTTTATGAATGACTTGATTTTTGGTATTTAAATATAAACAGACAAAATGCTCCTGGGATA
This sequence comes from Bacillus sp. FSL K6-2865, assembly GCF_040311405.1. Taxonomy (NCBI): domain Bacteria; kingdom Bacillati; phylum Bacillota; class Bacilli; order Caryophanales; family Bacillaceae; genus Bacillus; species Bacillus sp. FSL K6-2865. Next base: position 2,819,930 of record NZ_CP152036.1, read on the forward strand.
AAAAGCGCATATCCTCCATCACATACTTCGCCCCGTCTTCCGGAGAGCGGATGACGCAATGCTCCCCGGCGGATGTCTTATGAATGCGGCTCCCCAGCTCAATTGCGGCAAGAATCTGAACGGCTTTCACCGTGCCGATTCCCGGAATGCTGGAAAGCTCCTGGGCAGAGGCGCCTTTTAACAGTCGCAGCCCGTCAAACGTCCGCAGCAGCCGGTGAGCGAGGTTCATGACGGACTCATGTTTCGTTCCCGTCCGCAGCAGGATGGCGAGCAATTCATTGTTAGAGAGATGTTCGGCTCCGAAGTGCAGAAGCCGCTCTCTCGGTTTTTCTTTTTCGGGGAAATCTCTTAATTTTAACGGCAGATCACGGATGATCAACCCCTCCTTGTTCCCCTTCCCGGTTTGAACATCAAGCTTTTATATTAAATTCTTTCAAGGCTCTCATTGTTTTAGCGACAGGAAGCCCGACGACAGAATAAAAATCACCGTCTATTTTTTTCACTAAAAGCGCGCCTTTTCCTTGGATGCCGTATGCACCTGCTTTATCCATCGGTTCTTTTGTTTCAATGTAGAGCTGTATGTTGTCTTCACTGAGCGGCCAAAACGTCACTTCCGTCGTGTCACAGAACGTTTCTTTCCGGTCATGCGTCTGAATGCTGACCGCCGTAATGACTTGATGGCTTCGGCCGGAAAGCCTCCGCAGCATGTGTGCCGCTTCTTCCCTGTCACGCGGTTTGCCGAGGCATTCGCCGTCTATGCACACCATCGTGTCAGCCCCGATAACGACTGCATCGGGATTTTCGGCCAATACAGCTCCGGCTTTTTGCTCGGCCAAACATTGGACGTTTTCTTCCGGCGAAAGGTTTCGATTTAATTTTTCTTCTGTGCGGCTTGCAATAATGCTGTAAGGAATCTGAAGAAGATTAAGGAGTTCTTTTCTTCGCGGAGATTGTGATGCGAGTATTAAGCGTTTTGTCATGATTGTCATCCTTTCAGGGTTTGCTTAAGAAAAAAAGATACTTGTCTATCCTACCAAATCAAACGGGCAACCACAATTTCAGAAAAATAACTTTTTGATGACAAAATAAAAAATCCCGCCGGATGACGGGAAATGAGATACTATTTTACAACACTTAAAAGCTCTTTTTGGGCTTTCCAGCCGGATTCCGAACCCGGCGTTTCCAGTTCTTTCAGCGCTTGAAGCACGGCCTCTTTCTGCTTTTTGTCAGCGGCGTCTGCACCGTCTGCCGCTTTTGCCGCTTCAGCCACTTCCGTTTTTGAAAGATCTTTGCCGGTAATCGCTTTGGCGGAGAGCTCAGATGCTTGTTTAAAAGAGTCTTCCAGTCCTGAATCGACCGCAAAGCTGAGCTCTTTTCCGCCCCAAGCCTCAAAATCATGGTCTATCAGTGTCTGACCCAATTGCTGTGATAGGCTTTTTTCCGCTGCAAGCCCGGCGATCACGTATGTGTATCCGTCTTCTTTAGCCAGAGAGACGGCCGAGTATCCTTTTTCAGTCAGCTGGTCAACAAGGGTTTGCGCTCCTTTTTCTGATGAAAATTTTCCGGCCTGCACCGCATATGTTTTATAGTTTCCCTCTGAAGATTCCGCATCTCCTGTGCCGGCTGTTTCAGATTTGTCTTTAGAAACATCTCCCGCTTTCGCCGTCTGCCCTTGTGAACCTTTGTCAGCTGATGCCGGAGCGGAGGCTTCTTTACTTCCCGACATATTTAAGGCGACAAGGCCGAGCCCGGTGCCTAAAACAGCCGCAACGGCAATTGTCGTGACCGCTTTTTTAACTGGAGAAGACGGCTGCTTTTTTTTCGGAAAATGAGGGCCGTTTTTTTTCTTCTGGTATGGCGGAACGACTTTCGGGTCATCTTCAAATACCTCAGAATTCTTCTCATGATCCCAATTGAAATCTTCTTCTTTCGGATCTTCATGGGATGCGGCGGTCTCCTGCTCCGCCTTTTTTGTTTCTTCCCAATTTGAAAATGTGACGGTTTTCTCCCCGCCTGCTTTCACATCTTCTTGTCCATACATCGTTTCTTCTTGTCCGTTAATGGTTACTTTAAGGGCATTGTTTTTTGCGTTGCTGTGCTTTTTGCTCTTCCTTTTTTTCAACGTCTCTTCCCCCTTGCATTCGTCTTGGCCGTACCTTGAACTGATCATGGTTCACACTTTAGCATAGGCGAAAAAAAAAAGAACAAGACTTTTGTCGTCTTGTCCAAAAAACGTTCGCCAAATTTTTCAAGCCCCGCCTGAAGCGAGCTTGATGTAAAACGAAAACAGCTCTTCACCGTATAAATAACTCAAAGCGCTCCCGGCTGAGATGGCCGGCGCAAACGGAAATGGCTGCTTTTTACCAAGCCTGCCCCGGGCTGCGGCGCACATACCGTATACGGCTCCGATCATAACGGAAAGAAAGAATGCAATGAGCACGAGCTTCACGCCGAGCGTCAGGCCGATCACCCCAAACAGTTTCACATCACCTGCGCCGATGCCTCCTTTACTGACAAACATGATAAAAACAAGCAGAAAAAATCCGCAAACGGCTCCGGCAAACCCTGCATACCATGAATCCAGCGGAGAAAACATACGGCCGGCGATGAAAAGCGGAAGAAAAAACAGCAGAACCTTGTCAGGAATCAGCATATATTGCAGATCCGTCATAGTAACAATCATGAGCAGAGACAGAAATAACAGCGCGACTAACAGTTCTTTTGAGAAACCGAAATGAATGCCTGCAGCCGTGAATAAACACGCCGTCCAGCATTCCGCCGCCGGATACATAACCGACAGCTTCGCACGGCAGTTTCTGCATCTGCCTCTTTGCAGAATATAGGAAACGACGGGCACAAGCTCCCCCCAAGAGAGCGGCAACCGGCAAAACGAACAGGCTGAACGCGGCGAAATAACCGAAATTCGCAGCGGGATACGGCACGCTGCTGTATAAAAAAAAGAACCGAAAATCAAGCCGAGAAAAAACAGAATCAAAAGCACTCAGACCACACCTTTACTATCAATCTGGCTCAGATTATAGCAAAGAAAAACACCATGACTGAAATGGCTGAAAATATATTTTCAGCATAAAAACACCCGGCAAAACCGTAAAATGGTCTGCCGGGCATCCGAGGGGCTGTCAGATAAGCCGCTTTCTCATTTCTGAAATAAAATATAAGGAGCCGGTAATGATGATGACATCATCCGCCCCGTCTTTTTGTTCTATCCATTCTTTCACACTGTCCGGGTTCTCATCGAAGCTCTTATCCGCTAGACTGCTTGCGTTATAAAGGGCTTCGGCGCTTGAAGCACGCGGAAAGTCAAATGATACAAAGTGAATGGAGTCTGCTTCGGCTTCAAGCTTTTTAATCATTTCCTGATACGGTTTGTCTTTTAATGCGCTGAATACGACATGGACGTTTTTACCGGCAAAGCGCTGCCGGATCGTTTCTGTCAGCGTTTCAACGCCCTCTTCGTTATGCGCGCCGTCCGCAAACACTAAAGGGCGGCTTTGAAGACGTTCAAACCGGCCCGGCCACGATGCTTTTTTCAGGCCGTTTCGCATCGCTTCTTCAGAAATGGCTGCGGCTTCCAGGCGATTCAGCCATTCAGCGGCCAATATCGCCAATGCCGCATTCTGCCTTTGGTGAATGCCGATCAGCGACGTTTGAATGTTTTCATAGCATTTCGTTTCCGTTTCCAGCGAAAAGCTTTCACCGGACGGAAGCGCCGCTTCATTAAACAGTCTGCACGTTTTATATAGTGACTGATACGGAGCCTGCTTTTTTTCGGCTTCCGCTTCAATGACGCCGAGTGCTTCCGGCTGATTGACGCCCGTAATGACCGGAATGGAATTTTTAATGATACCGGCTTTCTGCCCGGCGATCTCCTCGATGGTATTTCCTAAAATCGCCATATGGTCATGTCCGATACTTGTAATGACCGACAGGAGCGGATTCACAATATTGGTTGAATCAAATGTGCCGCCGAGCCCCGCTTCAAAAATGACAAAATCGATATCAGCCCGCTTCGCAAAATATAAAAATGCACACGCTGTAATGATTTCAAATTCTGTCACCGTTCCGGCATCGGTCTTATCAAGCTCATCGACTATCGGTTTTATGTCATTAACGAGCGTTCTCCATTCCTCATCAGAAATCGGCGTGCCGTTGACGCTGATACGCTCATTAAACGTAATAATGTAAGGCGATGTGAACGTGCCGACCGTATAACCGGCTTCTTGAAGCACGGAACGGATAAAAGCGACGGTCGATCCTTTGCCGTTTGTGCCCGCCACATGAATGGCGCGAATGTTCTTTTCCGGGTGTTCCAGTTTTTCCATCAGCTTTTCCATACGGAGAAGGCCCGGCTTAACGCCGAACTTGAGTCTGCCGTGAATCCAGCTGATCGCTTCTTTGTACGTATTAAACAATGAAATCCCCTCTTTTATACGACAAGGCGGTTTCTTAGGAAACCGCCCCGCTGTTTTATCAGCCTTTCAGCTCTGCAATCCGCTGCCGGACAGCTTCGCGTTTTGCCGTGTAGTCTTTCTCTTTTCCGCGTTCTTCTTCAATGACATGCTCAGGAGCTTTTTTAATGAATCCTTCGTTGCCGAGTTTTTTCTGAACGCGTTCGACCTCTTTTGTCAGCTTGTCGAATTCTTTTTGCAGACGGGCGATCTCCTCATCAATGTTTATCAGCCCTTCAAGCGGCAGAATGACTTCCGCTCCGGTGACGACCGCTGTCATCGCTTTGTCTGCCGCAGTGATATCCGTCCCGATTTTCAGCGTGCTCGGATTCGTAAAGCGTTCAACGTAAGAACGGTTCTTCTCAAGGCGGCCGGCAATGTCTTCGGTAGCTGTTTTAATGTAAAGCTCAACCTGCTTGCTCATCGGCGTGTTGACTTCGCTCCGGATATTGCGGACAGAACGGATTAATTCAACGAGCAGTTTCATATCCGCCGCTGCCTCTTTATCCGTATGTTCCGGCACCGGAACCGGCCAAGAGCTGATCGTGATTGACTCGCCTTCATGAGGAAGGTGCTGCCAGATTTCTTCCGTTAAGAATGGCATAAACGGGTGAAGAAGACGCATCGTCTGGTCAAGCACGTATGCCAGAACAGAACGGGTTGTTTTCTTCGCCGCTTCATCTTCCCCGTACAGCGGAAGCTTTGCCATTTCGATATACCAGTCGCACACATCGTCCCAGATAAAGTTGTACAGGTGGCGTCCGACTTCGCCGAATTCATAACGATCCGCAAGCTGGGTTACGTCTTCTATCGTTTCATTCAGTCTTGTGAGGATCCACTTATCAGCAACTGATTTTTCACCGGACAGATCAAGCTCGTCATACGTCATGCCGTCCATGTTCATTAATGCAAAACGGGAGGCGTTCCAAATTTTATTTGCGAAATTCCATGTGGATTCCACTTTTTCATAGCTGAAACGGAGATCCTGTCCCGGTGAACTTCCGGTTGCCAGGAAATAGCGCAGGGAATCCGCTCCGTACTTGTCGATGACATCCATCGGGTCCACGCCGTTCCCAAGGGATTTACTCATTTTTCTGCCCTGCTCGTCACGGATTAAGCCGTGAATCAGCACGTCTTTGAACGGACGCTCGCCGGTAAACTCAAGACCTTGGAAAATCATCCGGGATACCCAGAAGAAAATGATGTCATATCCCGTTACAAGAACATCGGTTGAGTAATACCGCTTAAAGTCTTCAGCGTTTTCATCAGGCCAGCCCATTGTAGAAAACGGCCAAAGCGCGGAGCTGAACCATGTATCAAGCACGTCTGAATCCTGTTCCCAATTTTCACTGTCCTCAGGCGCCTCAAGGCCGACGTACACTTCTTTTGTTTCTTTATGATACCAAGCCGGGATGCGGTGGCCCCACCACAGCTGACGGGAAATACACCAATCACGGATATTTTCCATCCAGTGCAGGTACGTTTTCTCGAACCGGTCAGGAACGAAGTGAACTTTCTCTTCTTTTGACTGAAGGTCAACCGCAGCATCGGCCAGCGGCTGCATTTTGACAAACCATTGTGTGGACAGGTACGGCTCAACAACGGCGCCGCTTCTCTCACTATGTCCGACAGAATGCATATGGTCTTCGATTTTAAAGAGAACACCGGATTCCTGAAGATCTTTGACGAGTTTTTTGCGGCATTCAAACCGGTCCATGCCGTTATATTGCAGCGCTTTTTCATTCATTGTTCCGTCTTCATTCATGACGAGAATCCGCTCTAAATTGTGGCGGTTTCCGAGTTCAAAGTCATTCGGGTCATGGGCAGGCGTGATTTTAACGGCGCCTGATCCGAATTCCATATCAACATAATCATCGCCGACGATCGGAATTTCGCGGTTTGTAATCGGCAGAATCACCGTTTTGCCGATTAAGTGCTTGTAGCGCTCATCTTCAGGATGAACCGCGACAGCCGTGTCGCCAAGCATCGTTTCCGGACGGGTGGTCGCGATTTCAATTGAGCCTGAACCGTCTGCTAACGGATAGCGCAAATGATAAAACGCGCCCTGTACGTCTTTGTAAATTACTTCAATATCGGATAAAGCCGTTTTTGTGGCAGGGTCCCAGTTGATGATATATTCGCCTCTGTAAATCAAGCCTTTTTTGTACAGCTTGACGAATACTTCCCGCACTGCTTTGTTCAGCCCTTCATCAAGAGTGAAACGTTCGCGCGAATAATCGAGTCCGAGTCCCATCTTGGCCCATTGGCTGCGGATGAAATCAGCATACTCTTCCTTCCACTTCCACGTTTCTTCTAAAAACTTTTCACGGCCGAGATCATAACGGCTTGTGCCCTGTTCGCGGAGTTTCGCTTCGACTTTTGCCTGAGTGGCGATGCCGGCGTGATCCATGCCCGGAAGCCAGAGCACGTCATAGCCCTGCATGCGTTTCATACGCGTAACGATATCTTGCAGCGTCGTATCCCACGCATGTCCGAGGTGCAGCCTGCCCGTCACGTTCGGCGGCGGAATGACGACAGAATACGGCTGTTTCGTTTGATCGCCGCCCGCTTCAAAATATTTTCCTTTCAGCCAAAAATCATAGCGGCCTTTTTCAATCGCAGACGGATCATATTTTGTCGGCATTGTTTGTTCGTTTGTATCCATGATAACCCTCCAGCATGTTTAGAAATGGCTGAGCAACTAAAAAAGAGCCTTCATCCTGATAAAGGACGAAAAGCTCTTTCGCGGTACCACCTTTTTTCATGAACAGATTTGTTCATGCACTTAAACGGATAACGGGTGCGGCCCGAATTTCTCTACTGTATGTTCAAGAAATTATGCTCCCGGGCGACCTTCCAATGAGACGGCATAAGAAGCCTTTCAGCACAGTAGCTTCTCTCTCTTCATGCGTCTTTCTTGTACTCTTCCCGTTCAAAGCAGGTGTATTTATATCAGCTCATGATCTTATTTATTATGTTCTTTATTATAGTAAAAGTGTTTTTGATTCGTCAATCATCTTTTCCAAAAACCGCTGCCGTCATACATAAATGGGCATGCACCCCGCCCTTTCCCTTACATACGATACATAGAAAGGCGAATGTGAGGAGGAATTGCCCGTGAGAAAAAAATTCAATTCTTATTCGCTCCCCCAGTGGGCCAGACAGGTCCGCCTTGTATCCGTGCAAGTCATTATCCCGATTACGATCTTTCAGGGGATCAGGACGATTTTCTTTCCGACGACTTTTGATGTCCTGCTGCTTGCCATCCTGCTGTTTTTAGCGTGCGCCCTGCATTTGGAATGGATATAAAAAAACGAGTCCCGTTATGAAGAGGACTCGTTTTCCGCTTTTATTTTTTTCTCCCGCTCAATCTGATGAACCTTCATGAGAAAAGGCTCAACATTTTTCATCTGCCAAAACGCTCTTAATAATTGCGTGCACTCTTCTTTTTCAGAGCCCCTTTGGCCGGTCTGATACCGTTTCAGCACTTTGTACATGGCGGACGGATAAGCCATATAGCTGAGAAACAGGCTGATTTCCGCTTCACGGAGCGGGAATGATTTGTGATACGTATAAAACCAGTCCAGACACTCCGGGCATGCTTTCGGATAGCTTCTGAACATTCTGGAGTAAAAGCCGAGCAGGTCGTTTTGCGGAGGGCCCAGCGCAGCTTTCTCGAAATTCGTGAAAAAGCCCGATCCCGCATCATTATACAGAAAGTGGCGGCTCGATAAGCTGCCGTGGTTGATCACCGCTCTCGTCTTGTCATGATCCTTTGCCGCGTCAAACCATTCTTCCAGACGTTCCAGAGCGAAATTGACGGCGGAAACCGTTTCTGTAAGATACGTAACAGCCTGCAGTTCAAAAGGTGAAAGATACCACTCTTTTTCCGCCCGGTCTGCGAAATGTTCATAGACAAGCTTATCATTTTCCCAATCTCTTTTCGTTGCTTCATAAAAGCCGCTGATATCTTCAGTCCGGATTTGGATGTCCCGCACAGTCGCGGAGTGGAGCTTCGCGACCTCTTTAAAAAGGTAAACATGTTTTTGGTCCCGTTCCTCTTCCTGATCGTACTGAAGCCAAGGCATTAAATAATAAGAATTCTCCGTCTGTGTTCCCGCAAAAAAATCGCCGGCATACGTGCGGCAGATCGGCACAAATGATCTGTAGCCTTTCTCCTCAATCTCAATCATAAGATCCGTAAATTCACTGCTGCGGGCCGGCTTGAGCTGTTTCAAAGCAAAAATGCCGTAGTTTGAGTAGACCTTCCAAACATGCGGGCTGACAGGCTCAATATACTCAGCCGCCAGCCCGTATTCCTGAAGCACTGATTGGACTGCTTCCATTCCATTCACCACATTTTTACGGCCTCTTTGTGCTTACGCATGGCTGTTATTATATTCAGGTATATACAGAAGCTGACCTTCTTCAAGCTCGTCATCAAACGATAAAGCATTCGTTCTGATGAGCTGCTGGGATGTTATGTCATATCGTTCACACACCCGGTCGATAGTATCTTGCTGCTGTACGATACAAATTTTCATTCTTGAAAACTTTTCTTCTTCCCTTGTAAATAATTTTGTCAAGTAATGAGAGTTGTCATTTTCCTTCTGCTCGGTTCCCGGTGCCGCTTCTTCATTCTTTCTTTCAGACTTAAGCGGCTCAGGCGGTTCAGCTTGCGCCGGCTCCTCAGGCGGCAGTTTGGAAAACTGAAAAGACAAATCGAGAGGCTTCCCGGTTTCCTCCTCCGGCGGCGCCATCTTCCTTACCTCAATTTCGAACCCTACTTCATCCTGAGCCTCTTCTTCAAGCAGCTTAGGAGCGCTGTAAAACTCCTCTTCCTGCCGTTCCGGAACGAACTCGCGATAAACGGGCGCCTGCTCTTCTTGAAAAACCGCAGGCTCATCTTCATCTTCTGCCGTCTCATGATCACTCTGACGGAGAAGCGGCTCGGCCTCTGGCTGCTCTTCTTTTTGAAGGAAGGGCTGTTCCGCAATTTTTGGCTTTTCTGAATGCGGAGTCAGAGTGAACGCAGGGAAAACCGGTTCGGTATCATCTTTTGGCTCTTCCTGCACTTCTGCTGAATCATCCTCAAATACAGGTTCATTCCTCACAGCCGACATGATTGCAGGCTCCTCAGCTTCTTCCGGCTCTTCTTCGTGTTGGAAGGAAACGGGAGGAGGAGGCTCAGTAAAGGAAGCAGGTTTCGGCACCTCTACCTGCTCCCTCAGAATCGGGGCAGTCTCCTGCTCTTCTTCTTCCCGCTCCCTCAAAATCGGGGCTGCTTCCTGCTCCTCTTCTTCTTCCCGCTCCCTCAAAATCGGGGCTGCTTCCTGCTCTTCTTCTTCCTGCTCCCTCAAAATCGGGGCAGTTTCTTCCTCTTCTTCTTTATGCTCTCTCAGAATCGGGGCTGCTTCCTGCTCTTCTTCTTCCTGCTCTCTCAGAATCGGGGCTGCTTCCTGCTCTTCTTCTTCCCGCTCCCTCAGAATCGGGGCTGCTTCCTGCTCTTCTTCCTCCTGCCTGAGTAAAGGCGGGGTTTCTTCCTCGTTCTTCTCGGTTTCTTGTGCTGCTTCTTTTGATACAGTCAAAGGTAATTCAGGCTCATGGCGTATCATTAATTCTGGTTCGTTTTCGTCCTCCGAATGATGTCCGGCAAGATTGACCATTTCTTCTCTGGCAAATTCAGGCGCCACGTACAAAGGGATCTCCGGCTCTTTTGGCTCGGATTCCTCAAGCAGCCCTTCAATTGCCAAATCAGCCTGAATGGTTAAGATCCTTGAATCCGTCAGCTGATAATCAAAGGCATCGATAAATACGAAAACATCATTGAGGTGGCTCACTTTATTTTTCGGAATCGTGATGTCCACCGGGAAACAATGAATGAGCTCGGCCGTGCCATCCTCCCTCGCCCTCACTTCCTCTACATGCCTCAGCTCCCTATCAAGCTCTTCAAAATGACTGCTGTGATCTATGTTGTACTCGCCAGTAAGTTCTAATGATCCTTTAATTGAGACATAATCATTTACTTCCTGCACCCTGATGTCAGGGTCTAATGAAATCGAAAGTAATTCAGAAACTTCCTGTCCTTTTTGGAAACAGATTGATTCTTCAACAGAAAATTGCAATCGGTGATTATGCGGCAAGTTCATATCCTCCTTTCATCTAATCCATACAATTAGATGTCACTAAAGGTGTATGCCGCAATCCGGAAAAATATGATAATGGAGGCATTGAAAAAAGCCGATACAAGTCTTGCTTGCATCGGCTTTTCGGTATCAGCGGCTGATCGCCTGGAACACTTTCTCAGCGGCTTGAATGGTATTTTCAATATCCTCCATTGTATGCGCAGTGGAGAGAAACAATCCTTCAAATTGAGACGGCGGCAGAAATACGCCTGCGTCGGCCATCCCTTTATAATACTTGGCGAACAGCTTTAAATCAGAAGATTTGGCTGCTTCATAGTTAATGACAGGCTCATTGGTGAAAAAGAAGCCGATCATTGAACCCGCCCGGTTAAACGTGTGCGGAATGCCATGTGCTGCAGCTGCTTTTGAAATGCCTTCTTCAAGCATATCGCCTTTTTTCACAAATTCTTGGTAAGATTCAGGTGTGAGCTGCTGTAACGTCTCAAGTCCCGCTGTCATGGCAAGCGGATTTCCTGACAATGTTCCAGCCTGATAGATCGGACCGCTCGGCGCGATTCGTTCCATAATGTCAGCTTTTCCGCCATACGCACCGACAGGAAGACCGCCGCCTATGACTTTGCCGAGACACGTTAAGTCAGGCGTCACGCCGAAATACCCTTGCGCACAGTTATAATCCACGCGAAAACCGGTCATGACCTCATCAAAAATGAGCAGCGCGCCATACTGTTCCGTCATGTCGCGAAGTCCTTGTAAAAAGCCTTCCTGCGGCGGAACAACGCCCATATTGCCTGCTACCGGTTCAACAATGACCCCGGCAATATCTTCACCGTACTCCCGGAATGCGAGTGCAACGCTTTCCAAGTCGTTGTATGGAACGGTAATCGTATTCATTGCTATTCCTTCCGGCACGCCCGGGCTGTCCGGAAGGCCGAGTGTCGCCACTCCGGATCCCGCTTTGATCAGCAGCGAATCACCATGGCCGTGGTAACAGCCTTCGAATTTCAAAATTTTGTTGCGGCCGGTATATCCTCTTGCAAGACGCAGGGCGCTCATTGTCGCCTCTGTGCCGGAGCTGACCATCCGCACGATTTCAACAGACGGCACACGGTCAATGACCAATTTGGCCAGTTCGTTTTCCACTTCAGTAGATGCCCCGAAACTTGTCCCGTTCTCGGCTACTTTTTTCAGGCTTTCAACGACCCGGTCGTTCGTGTGACCCAAAATCAGCGGCCCCCAGCTCAGGACGTAGTCGATATATTCATTGCCGTCAACATCAAATATTTTCGATCCTTTTCCGCGCTGCATAAAGATCGGATCCATATCAACTGATTTAAACGCGCGCACCGGGCTATTCACTCCGCCCGGCATCAGTTTCTGCGCTTCTTTAAAAGCGGCTTTTGATTTTTCATAGCTTCTCATCTGCCTCAGCTCCCGTCAAATGAAATCGTTACTCAGCAAGCCATTTTGCTGCGTCTTTTGCATGATACGTCATAATCAGATCGGCTCCTGCACGTTTCATGCTCGTTAAAATTTCCAGCACCATTTCTCTTTCTTTAATCCAGCCGTTTTGGGCTGCCGCTTTCACCATGGAATACTCCCCGCTCACATTATATGCGACCAGCGGCAGGTGATGGCGGTTTTTCACATCACGCATAATATCTAAGTATGACATAGACGGTTTGACGATTAAAAAGTCAGCGCCTTCTGCCGCGTCTGATTCAGCCTCACGGAGCGCTTCCAAGCGGTTGGCCGGATCCATCTGATATGTTTTTCGGTCTCCGAACTGCGGCGTGCTGTCAGCCGCGTCGCGGAACGGACCGTAAAATTCACTTGAATATTTCACGGCATAAGACATGATCGGAATATTCGTGAATCCTTCTTTGTCGAGCGCTTCCCTGATCACTGTGACAAAACCGTCCATCATATTTGAAGGAGCGATGATGTCAGCGCCGGCTTTGGCCTGGCTGACGGCTGTCTGAGCCAGCAGTTCAAGCGACTCGTCATTGAGGATTTCTCCGTCTTTCACGACGCCGCAATGGCCGTGATCCGTGTATTCACAGAGACACGTATCAGCGATTACGATCATTTCAGGATAATGCTTTTTAATTTCAGCAATCCCTTTCTGCACAATGCCGTGATCGTGAAAAGCCTGGGTTCCGCAGGCGTCTTTTTCTTCCGGCACGCCGAAAACGATGACCGACTTAATGCCGAGCGATATCAGCTCAGCCATTTCATCCTTTAACAAATCAAGTGATACATGATAAACCCCCGGCATGGAAGGAACTTCTTTTTTTCCTTCGAGCCCTTCAACGACAAATAACGGGTAAATAAAATCTGAGGGGTGAAGACGTGTTTCTTTTACTAAATCTCTCATCGCAGCGTTCGCGCGCAAACGGCGGTGTCTGTTAAATGTTTGATTCATCATTATCAATCCTTTCCCGACATACTGCACATGACGTCCAGCATGCCTTCAATCGTATAAGTGTCAGGCACATGGGATGAGATCCCGTATTCCAAGAGCGCTTTCTCTGTCAAAGGGCCGATGCTGATATAGCTCGCACCGCTGTTTTCCCACGCTTTTTCTCCGTCTCCGACCGCGTGCATAAACGTATGCACCGCCGATGAGCTGGTAAACGTAATAAAATCAAAATGAGAGCGGGATGCAGCCCGTCTCAGCTCGTCCATGCCTTTTTCATCCTGAATGGTATTGTATAACACCCATTCCCTTATTTGATAGCCAAGCGGCTCAAGCTCCGCTTTTATGACATCGCGTGATAAATTGCCCTTTATCACTGAAATGGGTTCGGCAGCTGATGCGTGCCGTTTTAAAGTATCAGCCAGACATTCCGCCACATACTCGTCAGGCATCGCATCCGTCCGGGCTCCCCGCTCTTTCAGGGCGCGCGCAGTCTTTTCACCGACGGCTGCGATTTTTTTCCGTCCCGAAAGCGCAAGACCGTGACGATCAAGATAGGAAAAAAAGAACTGGACACCGTTTACGCTTGTAAACACAAGCCATCCCGGCTCAGAAAGGTCTTCCCGCAGACTGTCCGCACATTCATCCGGGAGCGCTTCCTGAAAAGCGATCAGCGAAGCGGAAACAGCCGTTCCGCCGAGCGCCTCCACTTTTTTTCGGAACGGTGCGGCCTGTCTTTTGTTCCGGGTGACAAGCACGGTCTTTCCTTGTAAAGGAAGGTCATTTGCCATCCTGATCGAGCTCCTGTTTCACGCTGTCGATTAGTGCTTTGGCTCCTTTTTCAGACATCATCGCCGCACAGCGTTTTCCAATTTCTTCCGGATCATGTCCCGCCGCTGTTTCTTTATAAATCGTCTTTCCGTCCGGAGACGCGACAAGACCGACCAATTCAACCTCATCCCGGTCATTGACGTACGCATACCCGGCTATCGGCACTTGGCAGCCGCCTTCCATCGCGTGTAAGAAAGCCCGTTCGGCTGCCACCGTGCGCTGCGTATACTCATCGGTAAATTGCGCAAACAGCTTCAAAAGCTCCTCATCCGACTCTCTGCATTCAATGGCAAGAGCGCCTTGGCCGACCGCAGGCAGACAGCGGTCCGGTTCGAGAAATTCAGATACGACATCATCTTTCCAGCCCATTCTCGAAAGTCCCGCAGCCGCTAAAATAATAGCATCGTAATCTTCCGTTTCAAGCTTTTGAAGTCTCGTATCGATATTGCCTCTGATCCACTTAATTGTAAGATCAGGGCGTTCAGCAAGAATCTGGGCGCTTCTTCTTAAACTGCTGGTGCCGATGATGCCTCCTTCTTTTATGTCGTCCAGCTTTTGATGCCCCTTTGAAATCAGCGCATCACGCGGATCCTCACGTTTCGGTATGCATCCTATGACAAGACCCTCAGGCAAAACGGCGGGCATGTCTTTCATGCTGTGAACCGCCATATCAATCTCCTGATGCAGCAGCGCCTGTTCAATCTCTTTGACAAACAAACCTTTGCCGCCCACTTTTGACAGTGTAACATCAAGGATGCGGTCACCTTTTGTGACAATCTCCCGGATTTCAAAGTTATAGGAAGGGTTCAATTCCTTCAATTTGTTAATCACCCATTTTGTCTGGGTCATAGCCAGTTTGCTCCGTCTGGAACCTACCTTAATCGTTCTCATTTTCTTTCCTCCCGAATCTGTTTGGGCGCGTGCGTTAACTGAACCAATGGAATTGCGACAGGCTTCCGAGCAGGAAGTAATTAATCATCAGCACGAGAAAACATGCTGAATTCCATAACGCCGCCACTTTTCCCTGCAGTTCCTTAATCATTCTGATATATAAGTAGTAGCTGTATAAAAGCAGCACAATAAACGAACCGAGCACTTTTGAATCAAACCAGTACAGCGTTTCCAGCGACACATACGCCCAGATCACGCCTAATATCAGGCTCAACAGCAGCATCGGAACCCCGATGACATTTAAAACGTAAGCCATATAATCAAGTTTTGACAAATCTTCAATTCTCAACAGCCATTTTCCCCACTTTTTCTTCTTTAATAAAGAATATTGAAACTGATAAAGAAGCGAAAAGACAAAAGAAAGGGAAAAAGCGCCGTAAGACAGAATCGCCATTGTAATATGAATGACCAAAAGCTCTGAGACCAGCTGGCCGGAAAAAGCGGCCGAATGCTGATCCGTCGGTGAAAACGTATGGATCGCAATCATCGAGAAACCGATGACATTCGTGAAAAACACGATAAAATCAACACGCAGAATCTGCGTGACCACAAGTGAGAGCGTGACAAGCACCCACGCATAAAAGTAAAGGGCCTCTGTAATATTCAAGACCGGAAATCTGCCCGTCTGCCACATGAAATAAGAAAGATAGACGGTTTGCAGAGTCCAGACAATAGAAAGCAACCAGAAGGCCATTTTCCCAGCCTTCCGGTTGTGTTGAAGAAAATCTATAAAGTAAAAAAGGACGCTTACTGCATAAATAACAATTGTCGCTTCATTAAGTCTTGCCATTGCTGTATCAATCATACAGCCCTCACTCACTTACAAGCGGACGTAAGCCCGTTTTTGCTTCTGCCTTTTGAAACGAATGAACCGTCTGACGGTTATCCAGACTTTTGTCCAGCTGGCGGCCGGCCTCTTCCTCAATATCGAAAATCTGCATAAACAGCTTCAGCTTTTCATCTGAATCCGCTTCGGCCGCAAGCTCTTTCGCCTTCAGAATCGGGTCGCGCAGCATTTGGTTAATGATGCTTTTCGTATGTTTGCTGAGAAGTTTTTTCTCTCTTACCGTAAGATGAGGCAGCTTGCGCTCAATGCTCTGCATCGTATCGGACTGGATGGACAGCGCCTTTTCACGCAGCGCCGAAATGACCGGCACGACGCCGAGCGTATTAAGCCACTGCTTAAACTCAACAATTGCCGCTTCAATAAACAGCTCGACTTTTTCAGCGGTTTCACGGCGTTCTTGTAAGTTGGCTTCAACGATTCCTTCAAGGTCATCAATATCATACAGAAAAACACCTTCAAGATCGTTCAGCGCCGGATCGAGGTCTCGCGGCACAGCGATATCCACCATAAATAACGGGCGGCCTTTCCGCTGTCTGCCCGCTCTCTCCATCATTTCTTTAGACACGACGAAATCACTTGCGCCTGTCGAACTGATTAAAATATCAGCTTCAGCAAGTGCATGTTCAAGCTGGTTTAAGCTGCGCGCTTCTCCGGAGAAACGGTCAGCGAGCGCTTTTGCCTTCAAAAACGTTCTGTTGATGACCGTTACTTTGCCGATGCCCTGACCGTGCAGGTTTTCTGCGGCGAGCTCGCCCATTTTTCCCGCACCGAGAATCAAAATGTGCTTATTTGACAATGAGCCGAAGATTTTTTTCGCGAGTTCAACGGCGGCGTAACTGACGGAAACGGCATTGGCGCCGATATCGGTTTCAGCATGCGTGCGTTTGCCGACGGTCACCGCCTGTTTAAACAGCTCATTGAAAATGGTGCCGATCGTCTTTTCTGCCTGCGCCGTTTTAAAGCTTGAGCGGACCTGGCCGAGTATTTGCGTTTCTCCGATGACCATGGAATCCAAGCCGCACACCACACGGAATAAATGCTCGATCGCCGCGTCGCTCTCATAAAATTTCAGAAACGGAGACAGCTCTTCTTTCGGCAGCGAGAACCATTCGGATAAAAATGTTTTTATATAATAACGGCCGGTATGAAGCTGGTCGACCACCGCATATATTTCGGTGCGGTTGCAGGTTGACACGATAATGTTTTCAAGAACGCTTTTTTCTTCTTTTAAACGAAGCATCGCTTCTGCAAGCTCATCCGGCTGAAAACTTATTTTTTCGCGTATTTCAATAGGGGCGGATTTATAATCTACTCCCACAACAAGAATATGCATCGCTTTCATGCACCCCCGTACATCGCAATTTATTTATAATCATTCTAACATAGAATTTATTATTTATAATAATTATAACATAGTTTCTTCGGGAAAATGTGAACAGATTTCAAAAATGTTATGCTATAGTATAAAAAGCTCGTTTCCACTGTAATCATCATACTAAAAATCCTTTACTGCGGGTAGGTGACAGGATGAAAAAAACATCAATTTTATTACCGGGACTTCTGCTTGCCGCTTCATTATTCGCATGGCTTCAGAGCGGACAGGTTCACCTGTTTGAGAATCAGGGAGAATGGCCGGTGCTCCTTATGCTTTTGGGCGCCGTGCTCTTGTATCAGGGCAAAAAGGAAGCGGCCGGGCCTCACGTCCTGATCGGCATGCTTCTTTTCGGCATAGGTTTACACTTTTTCGCCAAACCTGAGCTCTCATGGTGGCCGGGAGATTTTGAAATGATTCTCTTCGTCTTCGGATTCTCCTTATTTGCGGCAGCCAGAAAAGAATATGTATACGAAGCGGTTGCCATGATTGGTTTTTCCCTCTTTTTATACTTCTTTAAACAAATTACGGCGTGGCTGGAGTCCGTCCATATTCCGACGGAACACTTCAAAACATACTGGCCGTATGTTTTCATCGGAATCAGCCTTTTATTATTGTTTATCAAGCGGAACAAAACTATACGATAAAACCCAAAACGCACTGCGTTTTGGGTTTTTCATTACCGGCTGATCATTTTTTTAATGGCTCCCCATGCTTCATCTTTGCCTTTTTTCGTTTCAGAGGAAAATAAAATCAGCTCATCTTCAGGATCCATATCAAGCGTCTGTTTGACAACCTTTAAGTGCTTGTCCCATTTTCCTTTTGGAATCTTATCCGCTTTTGTCGCGATAACGATGACGGGAATGCCGTAATACTTCAGGAATTCGTACATGTTCACGTCTTCAGCAGACGGCGCGTGCCTGAGGTCGACAATCTGCACGCAGGCTTTCAGCTCTTCGCGGGTCGTCATATAGGTTTCAATCATTCTCCCCCATGCTTCCCGCTCGCTTTTGGAAACTTTCGCAAATCCGTACCCGGGAACGTCGACAAAATGCAATTCATCATTGATGATGTAAAAGTTTAGGGTCTGTGTTTTCCCCGGTTTTGATGACGTTCTGGCCAAGTTTTTCCGATTGATTAATGAATTGATAAAAGATGATTTTCCTACATTTGATCTTCCCGCCAGCGCGATTTCCGGAAGCCCCCCATCAGGGTACTGTTCGGGTTTGACCGCGCTGATCACGATTTCTGACTTTGTGACTTTCATTTCTTCTCTCCTACTAAGGCATGTTCCAAAACGTCATCCAGGTGAGAAACGAATATAAACTTCAGTCCTTCTCTGACGCTTTCTGGAATATCCTCTATATCTTTTTCGTTATCTTTAGGCGCAATAATAGTGGTCAGGCCCGCTCTGTGCGCGCCGAGCGCCTTTTCTTTCAGTCCGCCGATCGGAAGCACGCGGCCCCGCAGCGTGATTTCTCCCGTCATACCGACTTCGCGTTTTACCGCACGGTCGGTTAATGCTGAAACGAGCGCCGTGGCCATCGTAATTCCGGCAGAAGGGCCGTCTTTCGGCACCGCTCCTTCAGGGACATGGATATGAATGTCATACTTCTCATGGAATTTCGGGTCGATTCCGAACTGTTCCGCTTTCGAGCGGACATAACTGAAAGCGGCCTGCGCTGATTCCCGCATGACATCTCCAAGCTTCCCGGTCAGAATCAGCTTTCCTTTTCCCGGTGACAATGACACTTCGATTGACAGCGTATCTCCGCCGACCGTCGTATACGCGAGCCCCGTGACAACCCCGATTTGATCTTCGGTTTCCGCCTGTCCGTATCTGAATATCCGTTTTCCGAGATAGTCGGCCAGATTTTTCTCTGTAACGGTAATGCGTTTTCTCTCCTCAGACACAATGGCTTTTGCAGCCTTTCGGCAAATGGCGGCAATCTGGCGTTCAAGCGTTCTCACGCCGGCTTCCCTCGTGTAGTAGCGGATGATGTCCGTAATCGCCTGATCCCGAATCTGCAGGTTGCTCTTTGTGAGCCCGTGCTCTTTAATTTGTTTCGGAAGCAGGTGGTCTTTCACGATCTCCACCTTTTCGTTTTCAGTGTAGCCTGACAGGCTGATAATCTCCATTCTGTCTCTGAGAGGGCCCGGGATGGAAGCAAGGTTATTCGCAGTCGCGATAAACAGCACTTTCGATAAATCGAACGTCTCTTCAATATAGTGGTCGCTGAATGTGCTGTTTTGTTCCGGATCCAGCACCTCAAGCATCGCCGAAGACGGATCGCCTCTGAAATCGGACGACATTTTATCGATCTCATCCAGGAGAAAGACCGGATTTTGTTTGCCGGCTTTTTTCATTCCCTGTATAATCCGGCCCGGCATCGCACCGACGTATGTACGCCGGTGCCCGCGGATTTCAGATTCATCGCGCACTCCGCCCAGTGAAATTCTCACAAAACGGCGTCCCATGCTCGTACTGATTGATTTTGCAAGAGATGTTTTACCGACTCCCGGAGGTCCGGCCAGACAAAGAATCGGCCCTTTCAGCGTTTTCGTCAGCTGTTTCACGGCCAAATACTCCAAAATCCGCTCTTTCACTTTGTCTAAGCCGTGGTGCTCTTTATCTAAGATTTCCCCGGCTTTTTTAATATCAAGTTTATCTTCTGTTTCATCCGACCACGGAAGGGCGATGAGCCAGTCAATATAGTTGCGGATAACAGAGCTTTCCGCTGAGCTTGACGGCACTTTTTCGTAACGGCTTAATTCCTTAAGCGCCGTTTCTTTGACACGCTCAGGCATGCCTGCTTCTTCTATCTTTTCCGTGAGCGACTGAACTTCGCCGGTTTTTCCTTCTTTGTCGCCAAGCTCCTTCTGAATGGCTTTCATCTGTTCACGCAAGTAGTATTCCTTTTGAGTGCGTTCCATCGAACGTTTGACGCGCTGACCGATTTTTTTCTCAATCTCCAGCACTTCTTTTTCATTATGAATGAAACGGATGACCTTATTCAGACGTTCTTTAATATCCGCCGTTTCTAAAATGTCCTGCTTGTCCTTTAATTTCAGCGGGAGATGAGAAGCAACGATATCCGCCATTCTGCCGGGTTCTTCAATATCAGTCACAGCCGCATACGTTTCTGCGGAGATTTTTTTAGAAATTTTTATGTACTGGTCAAAATGGTCCAGCAGCGTCCGCATAAGCGCTTCGTCTTCCACGTCTTTTGAATCATCTTCATGCATCAGCTGTATATCGACCGAAGTATAATCTTCGAGCTCGGTGTATTCAAGGATCTGCGCCCGCTGAATTCCTTCTACAAGCACTCTGATCGTACCGTTGGGCAGCTTCAGCATCTGTTTAATTTTTGTATAAGTGCCGACGGCGAAAATATCCTCTTCACCCGGTTCGTCTATCGAAATATCCTGCTGAGTGGCTAAAAAAATCATATGATCATGCATCATTGCCTGTTCAAGAGCCTGAACCGACTTGTCACGGCCTACATCTAAATGTAAAACCATTGTCGGGTATACCAATAAGCCTCTTAAAGGGAGGAGCGGGATGCTGCGTTTTGTATCTTCTGCCATGTGACTGACACCTCCGTGACTTTAGTATGAACCATTATAATACAACTTTTTCATCGTTGTACAATTCCGGGATCGGGCTTTAATCGGCTTATCCGCCTGCCCTGTATATAAAACAGTCTCTTCGTAGTATACCCTTTCTTTCTGTTCTGAAAAAGGAAAAGATGTCCTCCATAAAAAAACCCCATTATAAAAATGGGGTTTATACGGATTCTTTATTCATTTGGATATCAAACGGTTTTTGTTCTGAAGGAGGGTCAACCAATATGACGTCAAGCACTTCCTGGAACGTTTTTACCGCTTTAATGGTGATTCCGTCTATTCGTTTCAGAATGGACTGCTGATTTTCATATGGGATAATGACCGTTTTTGCTCCGGCCTGTTTTGCGGCTTTAATTTTCGGAATGACGCCGCCGATCGGTTTGACAAGCCCCGTCAGGCTGATTTCTCCCGTCATCGCCACCGTATGGTCGATCGGGATGCGGTGAATCGCGGAAAAAATCCCCGCGGCCATCGCGATACCTGCTGAAGGTCCGTCAATCGGGCCTCCGCCCGGAAAATTGACGTGAATGTCATAGTCTGAAGGTTTGATGCCCATTGTGCGCAGAACCGTCAGAACATTTTCCACAGATCCCTTCGCCATGCTTTTGCGGCGGATCGACTTCGATTGGCTGCCGATGCTTTCTTCCTCTGCAATTCCCGTGATATTCAGGCTTCCTTTGTCCTGCGCAGGTGTGACATTCACTTCGATTTCCAGCAATGCGCCGCTGTTCGGCCCGTAGACGGCAAGTCCGTTCACGATGCCGACTTGCGGTTCATCGGCGATTTTCTGCTCATTTTTAGGTGTAAGCTGACTGGAATGAACAACCCATTCTATATCTTCTGTCGTAATTTCTTTTCTGTCCTCAGTCACCGCCATGCCGGCGGCGATCTGGATCATATTGACGGCTTCACGTCCGTTTCTCGTATATGTGGTCAGCACACTGAGAGCTTCGTCAGAAATCTCTTTCTGAATTTTGTCGGCTGCTTTTTTCGCAACGATTTTAAGTTCATCCTTTTCCAGCTCGCGGAAAAATACTTCAAGACAGCGCGAACGGATGGCCGGCGGAATTTCATTCGGCATTCTCGTTGTCGCTCCGATCAAACGGAAATCTGCCGGAAGCCCATTTTGAAAAATATCATGAATGTGATTCGGTATTTGCGTATTTTCTTCACTGTAATACGCACTGTCTAAAAATACTTTTCGATCTTCAAGCACCTTCAGCATTTTATTCATCTGAATCGGATGAAGCTCGCCGATTTCATCAATAAACAATACCCCGCCGTGAGCATGGGTCACAGCCCCCTGTTTCGGCTGCGGAATGCCTGCCTGGCCCATCGCTCCCGCTCCCTGATAAATCGGATCATGCACTGAACCGATAAGCGGATCGGCAATCCCCCGTTCATCAAACCGCGCGGTCGTCGCATCAAGTTCAACAAAAACAGCCTGCTTTTGAAACGGTGACTGTTTATGTTTTTTCGCTTCTTCCAATACCAGCCGCGCCGCAGCCGTTTTTCCGACTCCCGGAGGACCGTAAATAATGACGTGCTGCGGGTTCGGTCCGCAAAGCGCTGCTTTTAACGCTTTAATTCCGTCTTCCTGGCCGACAATGTCCTGAAAGCTTTTCGGCCGCACCTTTTCTGATAAAGGTTCTGATAAACTGATGGCGCGCATTTTGCGCAGCTGTTCCATTTCTTTTTTTGATTCTTTATCTATCGTCACTTTTTGTGTACGCTGGTTTTTGAGCAGATTCCAAAAATATAATCCGATGACTATCCCGAAAAACAGCTGTACAAATAATGCGATCCCTGTCCAACTCATGCTGGTCCCTCCTGAAAAAACGATTTATGTATCCAATTCATTCCTCTGTCCGCTAGTATCTCCCAGCAAAGCCCGGAATAAACATTTTCAGAAGGGTCAGGACAAGAAAAAAACCTCCTGATCAATTCGGGTCAGGAGGTTTTGTCATGTTATGCTGATGTTTTATCTTGGCCGACAACTGTGCCGTCTTTTAATACAAGACGCGGTGCTTCACCGTCTGCGACTGTCGCTCCGGTAATGACACATTTTTCAATATCATCGCGGGACGGCAGATCAAACATGACGTCAAGCATGATGCCTTCAATGATAGAACGCAGGCCGCGTGCGCCTGTTTTACGCTCGATCGCTTTTTTCGCAATTTCAGATAATGCCTCGTCTTCAAATTCAAGCTCGACATCATCAAGTTCTAACATTTTCTTGTATTGTTTGACGAGTGCGTTTTTCGGTTTAGTCAGAATTTCAACCAGTGCCGTTTCGTCAAGCTGCTCAAGGCTTGCAATGACAGGAAGACGGCCGATGAATTCAGGAATCAGACCGAAACGGAGCAAGTCTTCCGGAAGAACTTTAGAAAGCAGTTCTTCTTTTTCCAGGTCTGCCGCTTTATTATCAGAGCCGAAGCCGATGACTTTTTGTCCGAGACGGCGTTTGATGATTTGTTCGATGCCGTCAAATGCACCGCCGCAAATGAACAGGATGTTCGTCGTATCGATCTGGATGAATTCCTGATGAGGATGTTTGCGTCCTCCTTGAGGCGGCACGCTTGCAACCGTTCCTTCAAGAATTTTCAGCAGCGCCTGCTGAACGCCTTCGCCTGATACGTCACGTGTAATGGACGGGTTTTCAGATTTTCGCGCTACTTTATCGATTTCATCGATATAAATAATACCTTTTTCTGCTTTTTCCACATCATAGTCTGCTGCCTGAATCAGCTTGAGGAGGATGTTTTCTACGTCCTCACCGACATATCCGGCTTCAGTCAGAGATGTAGCGTCCGCGATCGCAAACGGCACGTTCAGAATACGCGCAAGCGTCTGGGCAAGAAGTGTTTTCCCGCTTCCAGTCGGTCCGATTAAAGAAATATTACTTTTAGAAAGCTCGACATCATCCACTTTACTGTTGGAGTTGATGCGTTTGTAATGGTTGTATACCGCAACCGCAAGTGATTTCTTCGCCTGATCCTGTCCGATGACATATTCATTCAGAATCTCACGGATTTCCTGCGGCTTCGGAACGTCTTTAAATTCGACTTCTTCTTCCGTACCAAGCTCTTCCTCTACGATTTCTGTACAGAGCTCAATACATTCATCGCATATATATACGCCCGGTCCTGCAACCAGCTTACGAACCTGATCTTGCGTTTTTCCGCAGAACGAGCATTTCAATTGTCCTTTTTCCTCGTTGAATTTAAACATTCTTTCACCCCTTAATCTTGTCTCACTTTTTCTTTTACCTGAAGGGCAAAAGAAAACGGTTCTTGCTACGATCGAGTATGTATTGCATTTTACCATACTTTCCAGTAAGACGGTAACAATGTGTTTCGCACTTGCACATTCTATATGTATGACGAAAAACAGCCCGGCAATGACTATCTTGCCCCAAGAAAAAGAGTTATATCATAATTGTACAAAACAAGGCACGAATTAATCGCGCCCTGTTTTATTATGTCTATTATTATGAACCATATTAACGGTTTTCTACAAGAAAATCAATTGCTTTTCGAACTTTTAAATCTTCTTTCATCGCGTCAGTTGAACCGATTGCCTGCTTAATGTTTTCAACCGGCATGTTGTAAGCTTCAGCCATTTTAGTCAGCTCAGCTTCAACTTCTTCGTCCGTTACTTCAAGGTTTTCTGCTTGAGCGATCGCTTCAAGAGTCAGGTTTGATTTTACGCGTTTTGCGGCATCTTCTTTCATTTGCTCTTTTAACGCGTTTTCGTCTTGGCCTGAGAATTGAGTGTAAAGCTCAAGGTTCATGCCTTGCATTTGCAGACGCTGTTCGAATTCTTTCAGCATGCGGTCAAGCTCAGTGTCGATCATCGCTTGAGGAACATCAGCTTCAGCGTTTTCAGATGCTTTCAGAACAAGCTCTTCACGCAATTTAGCGTCAGCTTCGTTTTCTTTTGCTTCTTCAAGGCGTTTTTTTGTTTTCTCAGTTAATTCAGCAAGCGTTTCAACTTCTTCGTCAATGTCTTTTGCGAATTCGTCGTTAAGCTCAGGAAGCTCTTTCGCTTTGATTTCATGAATTTTCACTTTGAAAACAGCTGGTTTTCCGGCAAGCTCTTCAGCGTGGTACTCTTCAGGGAATGTTACTTCAACATCCTTTTCAGCGCCTGCTTCAAGGCCTGTTAACTGCTCTTCGAAGCCCGGGATGAATGAACCTGATCCTACTTCAAGTGAGTAGTTCTCAGCTTTTCCGCCTTCAAACGCTTCGCCGTCAACGAAACCTTCGAAGTCAAGAACGACTGTATCGCCGTTTTCAACAGCGCCTTCTTCTTTCACGACAAGCTCAGCCTGACGCTCTTGAAGAGCTTTAAGTTCGTTTTGTACATCTTCGTCAGTAACGGCAGTGTCATCTTTTTCGATTCCTAAGCCTTTGTAATCGCCAAGTTTCACTTCCGGTTTTACAGTCACTTTTGCAGTGAAAATCAAGCTTTCGCCTTTTTCGATTTTTTCAACATCGATTTCAGGGCGGTCTACAGGCTCAATGCCGGCTTCTTCAACCGCTTTAGGGTATTCTACAGGAAGTAAAATATCTAAAGCATCCTGGTAAAGAGCTTCAACGCCGAAACGCTGTTCGAATAAACCACGGGGAACTTTCCCTTTGCGGAATCCAGGAATAGAAACCTGTTTTACTACTTTTTTAAATGCATCATCAAGAGCTGTTTTGAACGTATCCGCATCAACTTCAACCGTTAATACGCCTTCGTTGCCTTCTTGTTTTTCCCATTTTACAGACATGTGTTTCCCTCCAAAAATCTATTCAGGTTGTGTCGGTCTTCCATTCTAAAGCAATCCGCGGCTTTGTCAAAGAAAAAACCGCTTTGAATCAGAATCATTATGTAATGAACTGGCAGCCTGTCCAACCGTAATTCTCATTTCAGTTAAACCGCTATACATAAATACAACCACTATATTATAACATAACGCCTACCGCTTTCAACTATATGGTGTGATTTACAAATAAGAAATTTCTTCAATATCCTTAATCATCGTGCAGGCTTCTTCGAGTTCGCGGCTGTCAAACTCGTACATCATATGAAGTTCCTCCTGCTCAATGTCAATGCCGTGCATCTCGTAACCGACCTTATGAAGCGCCGCCGCCCATAAATCTGCGTTCAAAAACTTCGGCATAAAAGGGTGCAGAACGTACAGATGCCTTCTCCACAGCTCTTCGACGGCAGCGTATAATGTAGGGTTTTCATTGCCGAGCGTTTCATCAAGCACCCGGAGAACGCGATGCAAAATCGGAGCCGCATCAGGCTGAACCGTTTCACTCGGAACCGCGGTCATTGAATCGCCGAATTTTGTAATATGGACCGGCTTGCTGTAGTCATGGTCCGCCATCAGCGTCAAAATCATCGTCTTGATAAGAGGATGAGCGCCCGGATCTTGAAGAATCGTTTTTAAGAGACCCGTGTATTTTGCAATATTGCGGTCTTTGAGAGAATGAATCAGATTCATTTGTTCAGCGGGGCTGTTCAGCACTTTTTCCGCATCAAGAATGTCCTCGTATTCCTCCTCCCACGCTTCATCCTGCTGGTCGGGATCGGTCATTTTGCGGCTGAATTCGAGCAGCCGGTAGAATTGCTCCGCACTTTCTGCGGGCAGCTGGTTTTCTTCCAGCACAGCTTCAATTGTGCTTTTGACTTCTTCATATTGTTTCAGCTGAATTAAAATGGTCATGTACACTTGCAGTACGGTGAAATAATGGCCGTACCCTTCATTCAGCATTTTCTCGCAAACTTGTTTTGCTTCTTCCAATTCCCCGAGTTCCAGAAAACAAATCGCCATGCCTAAATGTACGTCGGACTCGGTATCGCCGTGGCTTACCGCCTCTGAGAACAGTTCGAGGGCCTCCTGATACTGTTTATCCTTCATGGCGGCCATCCCTTTATCAACCAAGCGTTCTTTCAGACGGGGGAAAGGAATGATATCAGCTTTTTTCTTGTCATGCGTCATACTTTATTTCCTTTCAGGCGCTATTTTTTTCAAGTGTATCAACACGCGTCAGGAAACACAAGAAAGGATGGTGCGCACGGTAAAAAAAGCCGCCGGACAGATCCGGTCGGCTTTTTTCAGGCTTGAAGCCAAGAACTTCTTTTCGATTCAAACTGCTGAATGTCGTCCTCCAGCAGAAGCGTTAATGAAATTTCATCATAGCCGTTTATCAGCATTTCCTTCCAGTGAGGATCGACTTCAAATGAAATCTCTTTTCCTTCACTGTCGTGAATGAGCTGGTTTTCCAAGTCAACCGTCATGTTAAGAGACTGATTTTCATATTGACCGGCGAGTTTTTTCCACTGATCATACGGCATACGGATGGGAAGCATACCGTTTTTAAAACAGTTTTGATGAAAAATATCGGCAAATGACGGAGCAATGATGATTTTGAAGCCGTAATCATCCAGCGCCCAAGGAGCGTGCTCACGGGATGATCCGCAGCCGAAATTCTCTCCGGCAATTAATATGGACGCGCCTTCATAGACTTTGCGATTTAATTCAAATTCAGGATCAGGCTCACCGTTCTCAAGGTATCTCCAATCAAAAAACGCGAATCTGCCGTATCCTGTTCTTTCAATTCTTTTCAAAAACTGTTTCGGAATAATCTGGTCCGTATCGACGTTGATCCGGTTTAAGACGGCCGCTTTTCCCGTATGCGTTTTTAAAGGTTCCATCTTTTCGCGCACTCCTTACACAACTGTTTTTTCTTGATAAAACTTTCTTACATCGACGAAATGCCCGTGAATGGCCGCCATTGCCGCCATCGCCGGACTGACAAGGTGTGTTCTCGCGCCTTTTCCCTGTCTGCCTTCGAAGTTGCGGTTGGAAGTGGAAGCGCATCGTTCCCCTTCAGGCACGACATCATTGTTCATACTGAGGCACATGCTGCAGCCTGATTCTCTCCATTCAAAGCCGGCCTCGAGAAACACGCGGTGCAGCCCTTCTTCTTCGGCCTGCTGTTTCACGCTTTGAGAACCCGGCACCACAATCGCTCTGACGCTGTCGGCGACTTTTCGGCCTTTGATCATATCCGCAGCCTGGCGAAGATCGGTCATCCGCGAATTTGTACAGGAGCCAATAAACACATGCTCGACTTTAATATCTTCAATTTTTTGATTCGGTGAGATTCCCATGTATTCGTACGCGCGGATGGCTTCTTTTTTACCGTCTTCAGAATCAATCGTTTCCGGCTCCGGTATTTGGGCATCGACCGGAAGAACCATGCCGGGATTGACGCCCCATGTTACCATTGGAGAAATCTCGCTGCCGTCTAACACGATGGAATGATCGTATACGGCGCCCGGATCGGTTTTTAACGCTTTCCATTCTGCGGCGGCTTTTTCAAATTCCTCGCCTTTTGGCGCGTATTTACGGTTTTTACAATATTCAATCGTCGTGTCATCCGGAGCGATCAGTCCCGCCCGTGCTCCCGCTTCTATTGACATATTGCAGACCGTCATGCGTTCGTCCATAGACATGTTTCTGAATACTTCCCCGGTGTATTCAATGACATATCCGGTACCGAATTTCACCCCGTATTTTCCGATGACCGACAAGATGACATCCTTCGCGGTCACTCCTTTTTGGAGCGTTCCGTCAACGCGGATTTCAAGCGTTTTCGGCCGCTGCTGCCACAATGTCTGAGTGGAAAGAACATGTTCCACCTCACTTGTGCCTATACCGAAGGCAAGCGCCCCGAATGCGCCGTGAGTCGATGTATGGCTGTCTCCGCAAACGATCGTTTTCCCCGGTAGTGTCAGACCAAGCTCAGGTCCGACTACGTGAACGATTCCCTGGTCTGCGCTGTGAAGATCCGCAAGACGGACGCCAAACTCCTCGCAATTCCGTTCAAGCGCGGTTACTTGGCGCTTTGCGACTTCATCTTTAATGTCAAAACGGTTGACGGTCGGAATATTGTGGTCCATCGTTGCGAATGTATTCTGCGGCCGTCTGACCTTTCTTCCCTTCTGCCTTAACCCTTCGAACGCCTGAGGAGACGTCACCTCATGAATGAGGTGCAGATCAATATAGAGAAGGTCGGGTTTTCCTTCACCGCTTTTTACAACATGCCGATCCCAAATCTTTTCGATGATTGTTCGAGGCATCATCTTTGTTTCCTCCCTCTACCTATGAACTAAGACCGCTTTCTTTAAAGCGTCACACTATAGATTTTGTATTCGAGCCGGCTAATGCGGCTTTTACTTTTTCAGTAATGTCATGCGTTCCGGCATATTGGCCGTCCCGGGCGATATCACGTGTACGGCTGCCGTCTGCAAGCACCTTTGCGACCGCTTTTTCCACCGCCTGCGCTTCGTTTTCAAGCCCGAAAGATGTTCTCAAAAGCATCGCCGCTGATAAAATCGCCGCAAACGGATTGGCCATCCCTTTACCGGCGATGTCAGGCGCAGATCCATGCACGGGTTCAAACAAGTGAAGACCTGAACTTGATAAGCTGGCTGACGGCAGCATGCCGAGCGAGCCTGTCAGCATGGAGGCTTCATCGCTTAAAATATCGCCGAACATATTCTCAGTTACGACGACGTCAAACTGGCTCGGAGCGTAGATGAGCTGCATCGCGGCATTATCGACAAGCATATGTTCAAGCGTCACATCAGGAAATTCTTTTGCGATTTCATCCGCTGTTTCCCGCCAAAGCCTGCTTGATGAAAGCACATTCGCCTTATCAACGGACGTCACTTTTCCTTTTCTGCCGGCAGCCATCTTAAAAGCTTCTCTGACAACGCGTGCGATTTCTTCTTTCTTATAAAAAAGGGTATCGACCGCTTCCTTTTCTCCCGTTTCATTGACATACTGTCTGCTCGGTTCTCCGAAGTAGAGGCCGCCCGTCAGTTCCCTGACGATTACAAAGTCGACGCCGCTGATATATTCTTTTTTCAGCGGAGACGCCTCAGACAGGCTTTCAAATACGGTCACGGGACGCAGATTGGCAAACAGGCCGAGTTTTTTTCTGATGCCGAGCAGGCCTTTTTCCGGTCTGAGCTCCGGAGGATTTTGGTCCCATTTCGGCCCGCCGACTGCCCCGAGCAGGATGGCGTCGGATCTTTCACAAAGAGCCACCGTCTCCTCAGGAAGGGGGTTTTGATGGGCGTCAATAGCCGCTCCCCCGATCAGCCCGTTTTCAAATTCAAATTCATGTCCGAATTGTTCGGCAACGCTTTTCAATACATCTGCCGCTGATTCCGCCACTTCCGGTCCGATTCCGTCACCGGGCAGCAAAGCAATACGTTTTTTCAAATCAAACGTTCTCCTTTCTATTACGAGCCGACCGCAGTCTGTCTCTTTAATCCGTCTAAATTGCAATCCAGCACCAGCTGCCGGTTCACGGCGTTCAGATAAGCTTTAGCAGAAGCTTCCAGAACATCCTGCGCGATTCCCCGCCCTGATGTTTCTTTTCCGTTCACGGTCACTCTGACAAAAACTTGAGCCAGCGCGTCTTCGCCTTTCCGGTTGGATTGGATGCGGTAGTCTGTCAGTTCAATATTTTTATCGATGCAGCGCCCGAGCGTATTATAAACGGCTTCTACACTGCCCGCCCCCGTTGCCGCCTCTTGAATCAGCTGTTCGTTTTCCTGATTTTTTAAAGAGACTGTTGCAGTCGGCACCTGAGACGTCCCGTAATGCACTTGCAGAGACAAAAATTCATAGCCGATTTTTTTGTCTGTCACTTTTTCTTCTAAAATAAGAGAAATCAAGTCATCATCGGTGATTTCTTTTTTCTTTTCGGTCAGTTCTTTAAACATCGTAAAAAATTTATTGATTTCCTCACTATCAAACTGGAATCCAAGCGCATTCAGGCGGTCTTTGAACGCATGGCGTCCGGAATGCTTTCCGAGTACGAGCGCATCAGCAGTCACGCCGACAAGTTCCGGTGAAATGATTTCATATGTTGATTTTTCTTTCAGGAAACCGTCTTGGTGAATGCCGGACTCATGTGCGAAAGCGTTATCTCCGACGATTGCTTTATTGCGGGGAACGGCCATGCCCGTCAGTTTGCTGACAAGATCACTCGTCCGCTTCAATTCATGAAGATTGAGGGGTGAATCGGCTTGATGCGCGTCATTTCTGACATGAAGCGCAACGGCGATTTCCTCTAGCGCGGCGTTCCCGGCTCTTTCTCCTATGCCGTTAATGGCGCATTCAATTTGATCAGCGCCGTTCTCAATTGCCGAAAGCGAGTTGGCAACCGCCATTCCGAGATCATCGTGGCAATGGGCTGAGAGCTTTACCCGGTTGATATTCGGAACGTGTTCCTTCATATATTTAAAGATGTTTCCGTATTCAGCCGGCGTCAGGTAACCTACAGTGTCCGGCAGGTTGATGACGCTCGCGCCGGCATCAATCACTTCTTCAACGATTTCAGCCAGAAACGGAAGTTCGGTGCGGCATGCGTCTTCTGCTGACCATTGAACGATCGGAAAGCGTTCTTTTGCATACTTCACCATTTCAACCGCTTTTTCCTTAACCTCTTCCCGCGTCATTTTCAGCTTATGCTTCAGATGAATGTCAGAGGTGGCGATAAAGATGTGAATCCGCGGGCTGGCCCCGTCTTTCAGCGCTTCCCAGGCTGCGTCGATGTCACCTTTGACAGATCGGGCAAGCCCTGTTACCGAACAATTTTTAATCGTTCTTGCGATTTCCTGCACAGCTAAAAAATCACCTCGGGATGAAGCGGGAAATCCCGCTTCAATAATGTCCACCCCGAGTCTTTCAAGCTGCTTGGCTATCGCCAGTTTCTCCCGGGAATTGAGGTTGACCCCGGGGGATTGTTCACCGTCACGAAGGGTCGTGTCGAAAACATTAATTTTGCGCAACGGAGACCACCGCTTCCTTCTTTTTGCCTTGTTTGACAAACGGCATCATTTCACGAAGCTGTCTGCCGACCTTTTCAATCTGATGCTCGTTTTCACTTGCATTGATCGCATTGAAGCGAGGACGGTTCACTTGGTTTTCCACGATCCATTCTTTCGCGAATGTACCGTTTTGAATATCCGTTAATACTTGTTTCATCGATTCTTTTACCTTCGCATCGACTACGCGCGGCCCTGAGACAAAATCTCCCCATTGAGCCGTATCAGAGATAGAGTATCTCATGCCCGCCAAGCCTTCTTCATACATCAAGTCTACGATCAGCTTCAGTTCGTGCAGACACTCGAAGTATGCGAGTTCAGGCTGGTATCCGGCTTCTGTCAGCGTTTCAAAACCCGCTTTGACAAGTGCCGTTAAACCTCCGCACAGAACAGCCTGCTCACCGAACAAATCCGTTTCCGTTTCTTCCTTAAATGTTGTTTCAAGAACGCCCGCACGCGCTCCGCCGATTCCTTTTGCATAAGCAAGAGCCGTATCTTTCGCTTCGCCTGATACATCCTGGTAGATGGCAAACAATGCCGGTACGCCCGCGCCTTGTTCATATGTTCTTCTGACAAGGTGTCC
Source organism: Bacillus sp. FSL K6-2865 (assembly GCF_040311405.1). NCBI lineage: Bacteria > Bacillati > Bacillota > Bacilli > Caryophanales > Bacillaceae > Bacillus > Bacillus sp. FSL K6-2865. Next base: position 2,852,080 of record NZ_CP152036.1, read on the forward strand.
CGGTCCTTTAGGGGCGACAAGGAATACATCCACATCAGCAGGAGGCACGATCTGATGGAAATGGACGTTAAATCCGTGTGCGAATACCAATGACTTGCCCGCCGTCAATTCATCTTTGATTTCAGCTTCATATACTTTTTGCTGCTGTTCATCCGGAAGAAGAACCATAATGATATCTGCCTGGGCAGCCGCTTCTCTTACCGAAAAGACTTTATGACCGTCTTCTTGAGCCTGTGTAAATGATTTTCCTTGTCTGACGCCGACAATGACATCAATTCCGCTTTCTTTTAAGTTCAGCGCATGTGCGTGACCTTGTGAACCGTAACCGATAATCGCTACTTTTTTACCTGCCAATACGTTCTCTTTGATATCACCGTTATAATATACTTTTACCATTTTAATCTCTCCCTTTTTTGTGTTATACAATTGAAATTGTTTTATTGGATGACGCCTTCTGCTGGGTTCCCCTCGCAAAAGCCGTTGTGCCCGTTCTCGCGATTTCTTTAATGCCGTAAGGTTTGAGCAGCTCTATGAGCGCTTCGATTTTATTAGATTCGCCGGTAACCTGAACGACGATGCTGTCTCTTGAGACATCAACGACGGAAGCTCTGAACGGCTCAATGATTCCATTGATTTCCGTTCTGGCCGACGGTGCGGAAACAACTTTGATTAATGCCAGCTCACGCTGTACAATCGATTGGTTTGTAATATCCGTCACTTTCAGGACGTCAATTTGTTTGTTAAGCTGCTTTGTCAGCTGCTCTACGTCATTTTCGCCTTCCACATGGACGACAAATGTAATCCTTGAAACACCGCTTGTTTCCGTGTGGCCTACAGTGATGCTTTCGATATTATAGTGTCTTTTTGTAAACAGGCCGGTGATCCGGTTTAATACTCCCGAGCGGTTGACCACCGTTAATGTGATTATGCGTTTCAAGGTTTCACCCCCACCATTTCATGAAGTCCTTTACCCGGCGCAATCATCGGGAATACTTTCTCGCTTTTGGCGACCCGGACGTCAATAACGGCCGGTTCTTTTGATGAAAGCGCCTTTTTAAGCTCTTCTTCCGCCTCTTCCTCCGATGAAATCCGGACGCCTTTAATGCCGTAGGCTTCTGACAATTTGACAAAGTCAGGCTGCGCCGAGAATTTGGATTCAGAATAGCGCTCTTCATAGAAGATTTCCTGCCACTGTCTGACCATGCCCAGACATTCGTTGTTCAAGATAACCACTTTGACAGGAAGATTCAGCTGCCGGATGACATCTAATTCCTGAAGGGTCATCTGAAAACCGCCGTCTCCGAGGATGGCAACGACCGTGGCGTTACGATCGGCCAGCTGAGCTCCGATAGCCGCCGGAAGGCCGAAGCCCATTGTGCCGAGCCCCCCCGAGGTTACCCACTTATCAGCCTTTCGGAAAGGATAAAACTGAGCCGCCCACATCTGGTGCTGGCCGACATCCGTCGCCACAATCGCCTCACCGTTTGTGAATTGGTGAATATACTCAATCAGCTTTTGGGGTTTCAAGCCCTCTTCTCTGTTGTCTGTATACCAAAGCGGATATTCTTCTTTCCATTCTGAAAGCTGCTGTTTCCATTCCTCTGTCTGTCCCTGTTTTCCGTTTTGCTTCAATAATTCCTGAAGGACGATTTTACTGTCGCCGACCACCGGAATCTGCGTTTCGATAATTTTTCCGATTTCAGCAGGATCAATATCGATATGCGCCACTTTGGCCGATTTTGCAAAATGCTTCAGATTTCCGGTCACGCGATCATCGAACCGCGCTCCGATGCTGATCAACAAGTCACAGTGGTAAAGCGCCATATTCGCTGTGTATGTGCCGTGCATCCCAGCCATTCCCAGAAAAAGAGGATGGTCTGCCGGGAAACCGCCCAGACCGAGGAGCGTGTGCGCTACCGGAATTTGCTGCTGTTCGGCATAATTTTTTAAATCTTCTGAAGCTTTACCATGCAAAACACCCGCTCCGGCTAAAATAACCGGCTTTTTCGCACTGCTGACAGCTTCCACGAGCTTTCGGATCTGCAGATAGTTAGGCTCTTTTACAGGCTGATAACCCGGAAGGCTGATCTCGTGATCATATCTGAACTCTCCTTCAAATGCTGCGACATCCTTCGGTATATCAATTAATACCGGACCCGGTCTTCCCGTCGTGGCGATATGGAACGCCTCTTTAATCACACGGGGGAGATCTTCCGGACGGCGGACTTGGTAGCTGTGTTTCGTAATCGGCATCGTAATTCCTAAAATGTCGGCTTCCTGGAAAGCGTCGCTGCCGATGACCGAAGTGGCCACCTGACCGGTAAACACTACGAGCGGCAATGAATCTATCATCGCATCCGCAAGACCGGTAACTAAATTTGTCGCTCCGGGTCCTGAGGTAGCAATCACAACCCCCGGCTTTCCGGAGACTCTCGCATACCCTTCTGCCGCATGAATCGCGCCTTGCTCGTGGCGGGGCAGGATGTGAACCAATCCTGATTGATACAGTTTATCGTAAATCGGAAGGACGGCTCCCCCCGGATAGCCGAAGATCATCTCGACATTTTCTTTCTTTAATGATTCAATCAGCATCAGAGCCCCGTTCATTGTTTTTGTACATTCGGCAGACAAAGAATCCGCCTGTACATTTGTGCCCATTTTCAGTTCCTCCTTTTCAATGTTCCCTTCTAAAATCCAATTCATAAAACGCAGCGCCGGCTGACGCAAATAAAAAAGCCTTCCCACCCACATTCAGCCAAGCATTTCATGCGATAGCCAAAAGGGGCGAAAAGGCTTTGCTTTCCGCGGTACCACCCTTGTTTACGGTCATATGCAGACCGTCTCATGGATAATGATTATCCGTTTTGATAACGAGTAAACATTGTGTTCACTCGGCCGAGTCCTACTCTTTACATTTCAGACCGGCACTCTGAGGGGAGTTCACTTTGATTTGTTTTACCGGCTCTCAGCGTTACCGGCTCTCTGTGAAAAACTTCAGCAAAGCTACTTATCCTCTTCTGCGCTTTTTATTATGGCAGCTCTTTTATTGAAAAAGAACCTTCATTTGTTTGTTTTTTCAGTGTTTTATGATTTTTCTTTTTAGTGTGAATCATTTATTTATTTTTGTTTGAACTCATATTACGCCCGTTTGCAGGCAGTGTCAACAGCATTTTTATAATTATTAGACAATTTAGATTAATCAATCTACTTTGTATACGCTTTCATTACTGGTACAAAGGGATCTGTAAATATTAAAAGTTTTTATCATTTTTTTATTAATCTCTCAAGATTACATGAAATTTTTCCGTTCATATACGAATATGTCACATTTTATTACACGATTTTTCTCTGTCCTTCCGGCATGCTTGTCAGATATTCCGTTCGATTGAACAGGCTCTTTATACAGACATACGCATACACTGTTCTTATCTCGTAAGAAATGAGTGATGTCATGAATAAGATGTTATCAGGCATGCAAGGCCTGCCTCCTGGATTTCCGCCTTTACCGGTCTTACCGCCGCAGTCTTATTATCCTCCGGCCCCGATGCATACAGCACCATATCAAGGCGGCCCTTCTTTTCAGCAGGGATTCCCGTCATCCGGATACGGACAGCAGACCCCGCAAAGCACGCTGTCATTCGCCGGGCAGCAATTCGTCCCATACCCTTATACAACCGGGTACTACGGCCAATCCTTCAGTGACGTCGGCGGAAGCCTCGGCGCCGGGGCGCATCCCGGCGCGCTCGGGGGCGGTTTCAGCGGCCATGCCGGGGGCTTCAGCGCTCCGAGCGGATTCAGATGATACTAAAACCGGCCTCCCACGGCCGGTTTCTTTTCATATTCACAAAGTATAACGGTCATTCCATTGATTCATTTCCTGCTCCGTATAGTAATCAGCCCTTGAAACCTCAACAATGATTAAACCGCATTGAGTGATTAAAAATTGCTTCAGTTCCTCAAACAGCTCGTCTTTTCCGCAAAAGATCGTTTCTATTTTGTGATTTTTATATGCAAATGCGTACTTCAAAGCTAATTCCTCCTGCTGTCTTTCTATCATTCATTGACAAAATGTATGATAGAAATTAGATAATTTATCACTCAAGGGCGCCTTAAGTATCTTTATACATATATTTATTACGGTAAATATTACATTAAGTTTCATTTATATTAAAATTACTTTACAATTTTCATCAAATACGGAACTTTTGTTTCGTACAATAAAATACAAAAAAACCTCAAGCCCATGGGACTGACCCCATAATATGAGACAAATAAAAACACCTTCAAGTTTGAATACGGATGATTGTTATCCGAAATTAGACTTGGAGGTGTTTTTTCTATGGGGACAAGAGTGAGTTATCCGGTTGAAGTCAAACAGAAGGCTGTAGAAATGAGATTGGCGGGCGTGCCTGTGAAGGAGATCATGCAGGAATTGAATATAAAGAATAAGACGCAGGTGCAGACATGGGTCAGGTGGTATAAAGCTGGGGACACACATCGATTCGAACAACCTGTCGGAAAGCAATATTCTTATGGAAAAGGTCCAGAGTATTCTTCCGAATTAGAGAAACTGCAGGCAGAAAATCGTTATCTGAGACAACAGAATGAAGTGTTAAAAAAGTACAACGAATTGGAAAGGAAGCTGATAGCGAAACGCCAGTCGAGCTTGTAGAAGCATTGCGCGGCACAATGACCATACAGGATATCTGTATTCATTTAGGTATCTCACGAGCATCTTATTATCGTTGGAAGAAGAATCTGATGAAAGATAACCCTAAATACCATTTAGAAAAACAAATCGGCACGTTGTGCCGAGAACACAAGTATCGATATGGCTATCGGAAAATCACAGCCATATTAAAAAAGGGAATGCGTATTAATCATAAAACGGTTCAGCGCATTATGCAGAAAAATCAGTGGCAATGCCGGGTTAAGGTGAAAAAGCGCAAGAAGAATGGGCAGCCATATGCCGTGGCCGAGAATATATTAGATCGGAACTTTCAGTCTGATCGCCCTCTGGAAAAGCTAGTAACGGATATCACATATTTGCCTTATGGGCAGAAACAATTGTATCTTTCCAGTATATTGGATTTATACAATGGAGAAGTGATTGCTTTTACGATTGGCGATAGACAGGACACAGACTTTGTCTTACACACACTTGATCAGCTGCCCGCACTGCCAGAGAACTGTGTGTTACATAGTGACCAAGGTTCTGTTTATACATCTTATGAGTATCAGAAAGCTGTTAAAACAAAAGGCATTACCATGAGCATGTCCCGCAAAGGGACGCCCGCTGATAATGCCTCCATCGAATCGTTTCATTCCTCACTAAAGTCTGAAACGTTCTACCTCGACAGGTTGGAAAGCACTACGACGACCATCGTAGAACAAACTGTCGAAACCTATATACACTATTATAACAACATTCGTATTCAAACGAAACTAAACAACCAGCCGCCGGTCACATACCGACAGCTGGCTGCTTAAAGGTGTTTTGATCCCTGTCTCAAAAACGGGGGTCAGTCCCTCAGGGCTTGAGGTTTTTATACGTCCCAGGAGAGATTCGAACTCCCGACCGACGGCTTAGAAGGCCGTTGCTCTATCCGGCCTTCACCCTTTACATATCGCTATCGTTACGTTCATGTATAACGGTCACTTTCCGAACTTTGACCGATTGACTTAATTTCTATTATATTTGCTTATACTGTACAGTTCAAGCATTCATATAGTAGAAAAAAACCCTATTGAAGAGGTAATACAGTTGTACTTAAATCTGCTATGTTAAAAGGTATAGATATTTATTTAAAGAAGTGGTTTCATGAGAGATAACAAAGAATGCTGTCCCTATTGCGATGCTGATGCAACCCACGATAATACCTGTAACACCAAGTCAGCCACGAAAGAACCGATGGAGTCATTGTATTTCCGTGTATCCAACAATGGCATATTAACTACAACAATATGTGCTTTGATGTTCTGTGTGATATCTTTCCACTCGTTTAAAATCATCTCTTTGTTACGACCTAGCCTATCTAATGGATGGATGGATGTATGTATAACGTATCTCCTTTACGCAAACACAATTTCAAAGCTTGGTATTAAGGTCTATTGAAGTCTTTCCCGCTTTGCTTATCGATATGAATATCACGCTCATCAATTCCAGGAGCATACACACTATTCAGTTGTCGTGCTTCATTTTGGTCTTTGCTGCTTACTCTAACGTATCCAAATTCTTTGTTGTCCATAATTGATTCCACCTTGAGGCAGCGGTATCTTTTCTTTGATATCACTTATAAGTCTCCACCTCTGCTATCGATACCATTATCGAACTTGAATAGGGTTTCACTGCAATTCTTATTACTTTATCATGCTAAATCATATTGATAATGTGGGTCGTGTCTGAAATTTACCGATTGCCAGTTTGTGAATGAGAGTGGTTCTGTATCAAACCAATACCCAACTTGGCATGTATGCAACCGTAAAAGACATCCAACTAACTTGGATGCCCTCTTACAACTATTTCACTTGCTCTTGTAGCACTTCTTTTAGTAATTCAATCGCATTTTCCTCAGTTGGGTCATTTGTTCCTAATTCACCTCGGAATGCTTTAGAAAGGATAGATTGCTTAAGTTCGTCTAAATTCTTTTCATCAGACACTAGGCTTAACGCAATTTCTTCTCTTTTAATCATTTCCTCTAATTTATTTACTATTTCAGCTTGTTCTTCAAGTGGAGGAATTGGCATAATTAAATTTCTACTTTGAGAAACAGATATATTACTTTGACCTACAACACCTCTGGTTTCATTGATTACATCTCTTAACGTTTCATCATATTGTAGACAGTAATAAAGGTATTTTGGTAATACATATTTTATTGGTCTAAAACGGACAATAGCTTGATTCATGTTCATTTCATAATATTCTTCTGGAATTATGGCTATTTTTTTTAATGGTGGACCAACTATATTCATAATTACATCATTGGCTTTCAAAATTGATTTCTTTAACTTTGATTTATGAACCTCTTTGGGAATATATTGAGGCTTATACGAAAAGGAAACTTTATTATTTACAATGTTATAAACTTTTAAAAATGGAATTTCTCCTTCTTCAGAAATATCTTTTGAAGGTGTACCTCCACAATTTATGTTATAACAAAACATATTTGCCTTTAAATACAACCATTCATTATTATCTATACATACTTCTGTATTGAGTTCATCAAACATCTCTGTTATTTCTGATATTTCTTTCTTAGTTTCAGCAATGTAAAACCTTTCTTGTTTTATCAACTCAATCCTTTCTAATGCCGACTCGATAGATGAATTTTCTTCTCTCCACTTCCTAGTCAACTCTCCACGAAACGCCTTATCCAAAATAGCCGCTCGACGAAGTTCAAACGTTTCCTTCGCTTCCTCAATCAACTGCTTTGCTTCTTCAATTTTACTTAAAAGACGCTCCACTTTCTCAGCAATCCGTTTTTGTTCATTTAATGGCGGCAAGGGCATTTTAAAATAAGATAAATCATTTTTATTAAAACCCGACTGTGCAGAACGAGATATACCCATTAAAGGAATTTGAAAGTGTTCAGATTTCAATAGCCAAAATAAAAATTTCTTATCAACTTTTCCCTTTGGATAAACGACTTTTGCCAAAGCGACATTATAAGCACCACTTAGTCCTGTTAATATCCTTCCAATTGATGCACCATATCTTGCTATTAGAATATCTTCTTCTTTCATTTTTCTTAGCTTTTGAGTATTCGGAATATATGTCTTATATTTATCAGAAGAAAAGTCCCTAATTTGAACTAACCTAACGTATCCTTCTCTCTCTTCATCAACAAATTGGCTTTTTGGGGGCTGAGTGCCACCTTGTACATCAAATATGGAAGTGAATTTGAAATATACCCAGTTCTCAGGAACTTCATAAGTCTGCTCTTCCTTTGGAACTACAGCTTCTTCTAATAGCTCTTCAATGGTCTTTTTATTTTTGCTCACTGTTTGACCACCTCATCCTCTTCAACAGCACGTAACTCCTCAACTACTTCATTTAATAAATCCATTGCCTGTTGAAGTTTCACAATCGCTTCTTCTGCTGATGCAATTGGGTCTGGCAAGTTGTCGTATGAAGATAATGATTCATCTGCAATTAATCCAATATCTAAACTATCATCTTTTTTTGCGATATCTTCTCGTGTAAACACATTCCAACGCTCATCTTCTATCTTAGAACGGTCTTCAGCTACATATGCCTTCATGAAGTTTTCAAAATGAGCCATTGTTAGCTGATTACGTTTGCCAAATGAAGTCATATTTGTCCGAAGATCATATACCCATACATCCTTCGTGTTATCTTGGTCTGTTGTTCCCCTTGTAAAGAATAAGACATTCGTTTTTACACCTTGCGCATAAAAAATTCCTGTTGGTAAGCGTAAAATCGTGTGTAAGTTACATTTGTTCATCAAGTCACGACGAATTTGTGAGCCAATCCCGCTTTCAAACAAGACATTATCGGGCAAGATAACCGCTGCTCTTGCATTTCCATCATCTTTTAATGCGTTATAAATCAACTGCAAGAAATTCAACTGTTTGTTCGATGTTTCAAACGTTAAATCGTCACGGGATACCCGTTCCCCGCCTTTTTTTGTACCGAACGGCGGGTTTGTTAAAATAACATCAAAGTTCTTCATCCATTTCCCGTTACCCGATAAAGTATCGCCTTGTTCCAAACGTCCTTCGATATTATGAAGCAACGCATTCATGAGTGCCAGACGATGCGTATCTTTAACAAGTTCCATACCTACAAAGGCTTCTTTCTTTTGGAACTCAGCTTCTTGTGGTTCTATATCGAAGTAGTCATCTGTTTGATTCTTTAAATATTGGTCTGCAGCAATCATGAAACCGAATGTTCCAGCTGCAGGGTCAGCGCATCGCTCACCGATTTTCGGGTCGATTAATTGAACCATCACATCAATTAATACACGAGGTGTGAAGTATTGCCCCGCTCCTGATTTCTTTTCACTTGCATTCTTCTCTAATAGACCCTCATAAAGATTGCCTAGCCCTTCTTCTTTTGCATTGTACCAATCAAGGGCATCAATAGATTTAATAATCTTCTCTAAGTTTTTCGGCTCAGCAATACTTGTAGAAGCATCACTGTATATTAGACGCAGCCGCTCATTTTCACTGCTTCCTAATTCAAGTAACAATCGCTGATAAAATGTCTTTAATTCCAAACCTTCTTTATCTAACAAATCATCCCATCGATTCCCTTCTGGAATCACACCTTCTGTTTCCTGCTCCTTCATCATTTTGAGGAATAATAAGTAGGTTAACTCTGTTACATATTGCTGATAGGTAATCCCATCATCACGTAACACATTACATAAATTCCATAGTTTTTGAACGATTTCTTGGTTGTTCATTTTTCAGCCTCCTGCTAACTCCGAGTATATTTTAATGTTGGATTCTCATTCAAACCTCATTAAAGTGAAAATCAAGGATAAAGTAACTTATCTATTATAACTTAAAAAGTGCCCCTATGAAGAGGCACATTATTAACTAATATAAAGGTTCTCATTTATAGTGGTAACAACCGTATCAATATAGTCACCGAACTCCCGCTTCAGCAATTTATAGCCGCCCGGAGTTTTAAATGGTTCTTCCGAGAATGCCTCTTCTGCAGTCGGTGCTAATACAGGCACTTTAAGTAATTGCTTTTCTATTCTCTCTAACCATTTCTTCTGTCTTGGAGTCCAATCATGCAGTGAATACACTTTTTGCATCGCCTGTTTAATACGTGCTTCATGGGCAACTAGCGCTTCACCTAATGCAGCTTGGCGAATAAAGCTAATAATGTCTGCTGCAATGTCTTCATTTTTTGTCTGCTTCCAAGCTGTCTGCAAATGCGATTGCTTAAAGCCTTTCGTTTCTAGAATGGTAATAAGTTCTCGTAAATCCTGCCTTGTTAAATCTTTCGGTCGTGTGCAAATAAGATGAAGAGCGGGAATTTCATTAATATTTTCTTGGATAAAACGAACGAAACCTTCTAAATAATCTTCTGGTCTCTTGTTTCCTTCACCATATCCCCGAACCACATCTGTTACTTCATCCTCTTTGTTGGAGATATATCGTTTCTCGCCTTTTACCCGATAGGCTTCCATATATTCAAATAACATGTTGTGCTGTTTTGCTTCTTGTGGCGTATACGTTTGAATTTCTTTCGCCCACTCATCCACATTTTTTCCATTCGACAATTCTTCAAACTTTTGTTTTCCTTCTTCATTCAGCCTTTGCTTGCGACGCTGAATTTTCGCTGCCAATTGGTCACGATAAAACGAAGCTTCATCTTCTGCAGTAGCATTGGCAAGTGATTCATATAGTTCACCGATACTGTAATTTTGTTTCTTTACAACAGGTTTCATCTCCGTATAGTTTTGCAATTTATCGTAGATGCCCACTGCATCGTAAATGTTAAAGTGTGTTTTTCCAATGTCGGGACAAAGACGGGTTGCACGTCCAAGCATTTGGTCATAAAGAATACGAGACTGTATACGCCGTAAGAATACTAGATTTGTTATTGGAGGAACGTCAATGCCTGTGGTGAGTAAATCAACCGTTACAACGACATTTGGCAGCCGCTCGTTCTTAAACCTTTTAATGGCATCTAATGGCTTATAGATATAGCCAGTAATTTTCATAATAGCATCATCTTCAATTTCATCGCCACGTTCTTTAAAGGCTTCCTTTAATAATCGAACAACCAAATCTGCGTGTTGGTCAGTGGCTGCAAAGATAAGAGTTTTCTCTTTTCCTGTCGGATCAATGTATTCAACCAGTTTGTTTAGAACCGCCCGATTAAAAGGTTCAGTAATTACCCGTTTATTAAACTGCTCAACCTCAAAATGAATGGTATCTTCCATTTTTTCTAGTTGAATCTCGCCTTTATCAACATCATACACTTCAACTTCTTCGTCTTTTTCAAGAGTAATGCCGACTTGTGAAAGTTCTGTCTTAAACAGATATGGTGGTTCATGGTCAACTAAGTAGCCATCCAGAACCGCTTCACTATAAGAATACTTAAAAATAGGCATACCAAAAATCTCTGTTGTATGAAGAGCTGGTGTTGCAGTAAGTCCTAAACATGCCGCATCAAAATAATCAATTACACGTCGATATTGGCTAATATAATCATTTTGGTCACGGAATTTCAATTCTTCCTCTGACATTTCTTTGTCACTTGTATAGCCACGATGTGCTTCATCTACAATGATGAAATCATACTGCCCGACACTTGGAAGCTTTTCGTTATCGCTATAGAAAAGTCTTCTAACCATTCCCTGCACCGTCGCAATTTGCACCTTCGTTTCAACTTCTGGAGACATGTCTTCTAAAGACTTCACATCGTATATATCAGCAAATGAGTAGCCTTCAATTTTTGTATCCTTAAGTGCATCCTCTGTCTGTTTTCCTAACGAATTACGGTCTACAAGGAAAAGAATACGACGACATTTTTTGGACTTAATTAAGCGATACATGAGGGCGATAGCTGTACGAGTTTTCCCAGTTCCAGTTGCCATTGCAATAAGCATTCTTCGTTGCCCTTCTTTTAATCCCTCTTCAGCGGAAAGTACCGCTCTTTGCTGATAATGACGCAAACCAAACTTCGTAATATCCTCTTCTTCTAACCGTTTATTCGCATCCTTATCATCTTGACTAAGAAGAAGCTGCAAGTCGTCAGGTGAATGCCAGCCTTCTAATGGACGAGCATGTTCTAACGGTTTACGTGAATCCCAAAACCAGATGCCCGACTCTTCTTGAAGTTGTTTCAAGTATGGTCGGCCGTTCGTTGCGTATAAGAACGGCACCTTATATTCACCTGTTGTAGGTGTGATGACTTCATCTTCGACTTGTACCACATTTTTTGCATACACTTTTGTTTGACTTTCTAATGCGCCAGGAATCGTTTTCTTTTTTGCCTTAGCTTCAATAAAGCCAACAAGCTTTAAGCCAATAAACAACGCATAGTCAATCCTGCCGCCATTGACCTTCCATTCAGCAATTGCCATGTTTCGATTTTTCTCTGGCAGCGTTCCGTTCTTTTGATGATTTAGTACAGTTGTGTCTACTTCCCATCCAACAGCACGTAGTTTTCCATCAATAATCGTACGCGTTTCGGCTTCAGTTAATTGCTGTCGACGTATAAAGTTTTTGGATATTTTTTTACGCTCGATTTTTACCTCTTCTTGTTCCACTTCCGCCTGTCGACGAATTGCCTCTAATTCTTCTTCAAGCTTTTTGACTTTCTCCTCATATTCTCGCTGAAGTGTTTCTGTACTCTGTTCTACTTGTTCTTGAAGTTCTGTATACTCTGGTGCTTGAAAATCCCAATCACCATATACCTCCATGAACCAAATGGACAAGCGGAACGTTAATTGCAACAAAGCCTTTGCTTCTTCTACTTTTCCATAATCCGCTTCATGCATCGCTACATTCCCTTTGCGACGAAGAGCCTCTAATATATCAATTAATTCAGGCTCAAGTAACCTTTCCCGACGCAAAGTGTTAATGCGATCCACTTGCGTTGTACCATATGCCTCTTTAATATTTTCAGCGGCAAGAATAAATTTAGTTAGTGTTTCAGCGAACAATCGCAGTTTCATTACTGTTGTATGGGGGTCATGATATACATTTCTCTCAGCTGTCTCTCCCAAGTTAGCAAGTACATCCCATTTCCCTTGAAAAAATGAAAAGTTGCCACTCATTGTTATCACCGTTTTCCTAAAAGGTTGTTTGTGTCTATTATACTATAATCATGCAAAAATTAGGAATAATATGTATCGCTCTTTTTTCTACTCTGCTCCTTAGTTTAGGTTCATTCTTTAACCAAGTGAATAAAAGACGGGTTTTATTAGTTATTGTTTAAATATCGGAGCTGCGACATCAGATTTGATCGATAAAAAGAAGAGCCTCAATTAAGAGACTCCTACAAAGTTTGTGCCTTTTAGGTTATATAAATCGAATAATTGCCGCATCCGCTCCATATATAGATTCTGTAAGTGTAACCTCTTAACTCCCAAGTCATAGCCAGCAAAGATATCTTCAAGTTCTTGCTGCGTGTAGAAGAGTCTAATAAATACTTCCTCTCCTCAGTGGCAAATCCAATCTTCTGTTCCTTGTATTCCTGAAGCCTTTGCTTGTGACGTTTCTCAGCCTTTTTCATGATATTTACCTTGCGTTTTAGCACATAGTCAGCTTCATTTTCATTTTCTTTTGGTCACAACAAAAAACCTCCTATACCGAAAGTGATATAAGCCAATAACAGGTGTAATTTCTTACGTGACCGTTATACTGACCGTTTCACTAAACGATATAAGAGGTTGATTTGACGGGCTTTACACCCGATTTCTTAGCGTCCCAGGAGAGATTCGAACTCCCGACCGACGGCTTAGAAGGCCGTTGCTCTATCCGGCTGAGCTACTGGGACATGAAAAACAAATTGTTCTGCTGATCATTTTACCATGATATCAGCGAATTGACAATATAGTCATCCGATAAAAAAGGCCAGCGGCATCAGTTTTCACTCTGATGTCACCAGCTCTTTTTCTGTACGTCCCAGGAGAGATTCGAACTCCCGACCGACGGCTTAGAAGGCCGTTGCTCTATCCAGCTGAGCTACTGGGACAGCTTTTGCTTTATGTATCAGCGACAAGATTAATTATATACAGGTTCAAATCATAAGTCAATATTTTTTTAAAAACTTTTGATGGGGAAGAACGAAATCTCCCCCATCACTTGTTAAAAACTGATTGTATTCCCAAAGTCCTTCAATTCCCGACCCGTTTCGTCGTAAAATGTCACGGCGCCTTCTCTTTCTGTAAGAGTAAGAATGGCATAGCTTTTCACATTGCGGACTCTCGGAAGACGGATGCTGCCCGGATTAATCAAAAGCTTGCCCCGAAGCTCTTCACTCCCGGCAATATGTGAATGGCCGAAGCAGACGATATCCGCCCCAAGCTCTTCCGCCCGGTAAAAAACAGTTAAAAGTGACTGTTTAATGCCGTGAAGATGCCCGTGAACGGCCAGAATTTTCTTTGAACCTGCGTCCAGAAGAAGTTCATCCTGAAACCCGCCGCCAAAGTCGCAATTGCCTTTTACCGTGTGAAACGGCGTAAGCGCCGGATGTGCGGCGTCAAGCTCTGAATCACCGCAATGAATCATCAGATCCGCTTCGTCTTCGTGCCGCTTTGCAATCGTCTCCAGCTCGTCTTCAAGGCCGTGACTGTCACTTATTATCAGCACTTTCATTGCATACGCTCCCCCTTATGAATCAAGCAGCTTTGACAGTTTCTTGAGCGCCTCAGCCCTGTGGCTGATTTTGTTTTTCTCAGCGCTTGTCAGCTGGGCCATGGTTTTATCTTTATCTTTTACAATAAAAATGGGATCATAGCCGAACCCGTTATCCCCCTCGGGTCCTTCCGCAATATACCCTTCAACATGACCTTCGACCGTTTTTGTTTCCTGCCCCGGCATGCTGACGGCAAGGGCGCAGCGGAAACGGGCCGTGCGCTGCTCTTTTTCGATGCCTTTTAATTCTGACAGCACCTTGTCCATATTCGCCTTATCATCTTTTGCTTCTCCGGCATAACGGGCTGAATAAACGCCCGGTCTGCCTCCAAGGTTGTCCACCGATAAACCGGAGTCGTCTGCAATGACCATTTTGTTTACGGCTTTTGCCACGGCTTCCGCTTTTAAGATGGCGTTTTCTTCAAAGGTATGTCCGGTTTCCTCAATTTCTTCCGTAAATCCGATTTCCGCCAAAGAAGAGACGCTGTAGCCTTTCGGTTCGAGTATTTCCTTGAATTCTTTCACTTTTCCCTGATTGTGTGTCGCAATAATGGCTTCTTTCACGGTGATCAGGCCTCTCTTTCTTATTTCAGTTCAGGCAATGTTTCTCCCAGCACTTCTTTTTGCTTTTGAATAAGCGTCTGGATTCCTTTTTCGGCAAGGCTTAACAGTCCGTTTAAATCTTCACGGGAGAATGTGGCTTCTTCGCCCGTCCCTTGAAGCTCTACAAAACGTCCGCTTCCCGTCATGATGATATTCATGTCGACTTCAGCCGCCGAATCCTCTTCATAATTCAGATCCAAAAGAAGGCCTTCTTCTTTATCCATCCCGACAGAAATGGCCGCGAGATAATCTGTCACAGGAGAGGTTTTGATAACGCCGCTTTTTACGAGTTTGCCGATCGCAATGGCCATTGCCAAGAAGGCGCCGGTAATGGAAGCCGTTCTTGTTCCGCCGTCAGCTTGAATGACGTCACAGTCGATCCAGATCGTCCGTTCGCCGAGCTTCTCCAAATCAACGACGGCCCGGAGCGCGCGCCCGATCAGCCGCTGAATTTCCATCGTTCTGCCGGAGACCTTTCCTTTTGAAGATTCTCTTATCGTTCTTTGATTCGTCGCGCGGGGAAGCATGCTGTATTCCGCTGTGATCCAGCCTTTTCCTCCGCCGCGTAAAAATGGCGGCACCCGGTCTTCCACAGATGCATTACAGATGACCTTCGTATTTCCCGCTGTAATTAAAACAGAGCCTTCCGGGTGAGTGATAAAATCCAAATCAAATGTGATAGGGCGCAACTCATCGTGCTGTCTTCCGTCGTGTCTCATATTTTACCTCCGATTATATGTACATAAACCTTTTGTTCCGGATTGCGAATAAAGAAAGAGGCAGCCGGAACGCTAACCTCTTTTTTACTAGTATATCAAAAATCGCAAATTAAAAACTACCCGTATTCACTTGTGCCGGCCTCGAAACAGGTTTTGAAAGGGATTCTCCTTTTTCATTCACCAGTTCTGATTTTCCGTTTACTTTTATAGAAACACTTTTAATCGACGGCTGTTCGGTTAACGTGAGAACGATGCTGTCCAGTACGCCCGATGACACCATTTTTGTTTTTTCGTCGGCGCTTCCGTAAATAGAGCTGTTAAAGTCCAGTGTAACCTGGCCGTCTTTCACTTTCGGCTTGCTGAGAAGCTTAACATCGTTATTAAAGTCCGTCAAAAGCCCGCTTGCTTTGCCCGGTCCGTCGGTGAGCTGTTCAACGGCAGCGGTGATGTCATTTGTTTCCGAATTGTCAATCCGCTTTGTGACAGGCACGTAGTATTCGCTCGTCTCTGTTTCCGCCAGATAATATACAGTCAGCGGATGGGTGTCTGTCAGATCATTCACTCCGGCCGTTTCAATATTAATCCCGTCTTTTCTGCTTAAATCGCCCGTAATCGGCGTGCCGCCCACAGGCATTTCTTTCAGTTCGTGCCCGTTGATTCTGATTTTGACTTTATCTATTGAGCTGAATTGGGTAAGCGTCCATGTAATCGATTGCAGGATTTTTTGTTCGTCTTCTTTTTTATAGTTTTTAAATTCCTTCGAAAAATCAGCGACGGCAGTGCCGTCTTTTTTAATATCGACATTTACCGTCGTATCCGCAGGGAGCACCGCTCTGAAGCCGTTCGGCAGGATTTCTGACACAGGCCCCCCCTGAACCAAATACTCAAGGGCCTGCTTTGCGGTTCCCTCACTGTTCGGAAGAGGCAGTGTCTGTGCTGCGACATAGCCGTTTTTATCAATCAGATACAGCTCTCTCATGACTGTATTGGCCGGCTGGTCGGCTTTAGAAGTGCCGTTTTTCTCTGACTGCTTTGGTTTTGCCTGAATTCCCGCTTCATCCTTTACATATGAAATGTCTTGAGGCGGGTCAATTTCCCCGGCTGTTTTATCGGATTGAAACAAACCGCATCCAGATAACACAAAAGCCGAAGTAAGACATGTTGCAGCAATGACTGCAGGTCCTTTTTTCAGCATACTTTTCCCTCCTAAGGCTGTTTGTACTATGATGTATACGAGCCCTGTCCGGGAAATAGACCGGGAAGCGCAAAAAAACCCGCCGTAAACAGCGGGTTTTTTGATTTATTTTCTGACCGGCTCTTGAAGGGAGATGCACTCGACATGGCCGATTTCGTGGCCGAACCAGTCTTCGGCAATTTTTGCGAAGCCGTTCCGCTCTCCCGTTGTAAGAAATTGATGCTCCGGTGCATGTTTCGATTGGTTTAACAAACCTTTATAAGACAAGATGGTGCTCACTTCTCTCGCCGTCTCGTCTCCGGAGGAAATGATTTTCACATGCTCTCCCATATAGTTCTGAATCGGATCTTTTAAAATCGGATAATGCGTACATCCTAAAATCAAGGTGTCAATTGATGTACCTTTTAAAGGCTCAAGCGATGCTTCAACCGCTTCCTCCGCTGATTCCTGAAGAAACCGTCCGCTTTCCACAAACGGCACGAGCAGCGGACAAGCCGTGTTCTCAACTTGAAGTTCTGTGTTTAACCCGAGCAGCGCCTGCTCATACGCTCTGCTTTTAATGGTATTGACCGTGCCGATGACGCCAATATGCTGGTTTTTCGTGACCTTTATCGCCGTTCTCGCACCCGGCTGAATGACGCCGACAACCGGAATATCCGTTTTGCGCTGAATATCCTCCAAGGCAATGGCCGTGGCCGTATTGCAGGCGATCACGAGCATTTTGATATGGTGGTTTTCCAGCAGGTAATCGGTCATTTCCCACGTGTATTGAAGAACTTCTTCTTCAGGACGCGGGCCGTACGGGCAGCGTTTTGTATCTCCCACATAGATGATATTTTCCTTCGGTAGCTGTCTCATGATTTCCTTAGCAACGGTTAACCCGCCAACCCCGGAATCAATGACTCCTATCGGCTGTTCCAACAAAATCGCCTCATTTTCTTTTCATTTCATGCTGCAGTTTCAATAATGATTTTTCGAAAGCGGCTGTTTCTTCTTCGGAAAATGTCGCAAACATATCCCGCAAATAAGCCTGTCTTTTCAAAATCACTTCTTGGATAATGCGCTCTCCTTCAGCGAGAAGATGAATTCTGACGACCCGTCTGTCGGCCGGGTCTTTCACCCGCTCGACAAGCTTATTTTTTTCCATGCGGTCTATCAGATCCGTCGTCGTGCTGCAAGCCAAATACATTTTGCCTGATAATTCGCCTATTGTCATATCCCCCAATTCATAAAGCCATTGAAGCCCCACGAATTGCGGCGGTGTAATTGCATATTGGTTAAGGATTTCTCTTCCTTTTTGTTTAATGATCGCAGCGATATGGCGGAGTGATTTTTCGATATCCGCAACATGCTCTACAGATTTTGATGTCATTTGTCCATCCCTCACTCAAGGATCTTTCTGGGCTATGCGCTCCGTGTCTATTTTCCTTCTTTTTTTAAGAAAATGCAAGACTGACAGAGAAAAAGGAAAAACCGGGATTTTCACCGCATGCCCATCAGCCCGGGCGCCAACGCAAATAACCGGCTCCTTCTCGAAAAGAAGGAAAACCGGCAAGAATCAGAGCTCTAGCTCACCCATTCTAAGAAGCTCGACAACAGCTTGCGAACGCCCTTTCACACCTAACTTCTGCATGGCATTTGAAATGTGATTCCGTACAGTTTTTTCACTGATAAATAGCTCGCTTGCAATTTCCTTTGTTGTCTTGTCTTGAACGAGCAATTCGAATACTTCTCTTTCTCTTTTGGTCAGCAGCGGCTTTGATTGAAAATCTTTCTCCTTCAAGTATTGTAACCCTCCTTGCTAAGGTGAGAGCGAATCTGAAACGAATGGGTTTATATAGTCAAGATATCATATGTAAAGGGCGCTTCGGAGGTGACGTCTCTTAGAGAAATAGTTATCCGTTCAGGCGAGCAGAATGCCTTTCTCCCGCTCCGTCCAGCTGACCGCTTTGCCGCTTTTCTTTGACACTTGAACCATAACGACGGAACCTGTAAAGCACGGCAGACCCGACTCATTTTCTCCAAGATAATGAAGGGTGACGGACGCATTTCCGGCAGCGCTTGCTTTCACATAAATCCGCAGATTTTCATACGGCATCACCTGACGCATATAGTCGCACTGCTGGCTTGCGACGACCGTCATCGTTTCCGAGTTTTGCGCCGTTATGCCTCGCTGTTTAAAATAAGCGATCCGCGCTTCTTCAAAATATATGAAAGGGGTTACATTATTCATATGGCCGAACATATCCGTTTCTGAAAAACGAACCGATACTTCAGTAAAGAAAGAAAACGACTGTCTCCATTCTTCAAACGGGATATCAATATATTGCGGTTGTTTCATCACCTTCAGCTCCTTATAAAAAAACCTCTCCCGTGCGCGGAAGAGGCTCTTTTTCTCTTTCTTATACTCTGTCGCTTCCGAAGAAATTACGGAACGCTTGTAAATTGGTATCTCTGTTCAAAGCAGCGATTGAAGTCGTAAGCGGAATGCCTTTCGGGCAGGATTGAACACAGTTTTGTGAATTCCCGCAATCTCCGAGGCCGCCGTCTGTCATTAACGCTTCTAAACGTTCTGCTTTGTTCATCGCGCCCGTCGGATGGGCGTTAAACAGACGCACTTGCGACATCGGGGCAGGCCCCATGAATTTCGACTTGCTGTTGACGTTCGGGCAGGCTTCGAGGCAGACGCCGCATGTCATGCATTTAGACAATTCATATGCCCACTGGCGGCGTTTTTCCGGCATTCTCGGCCCAGGCCCCAAATCATAAGTTCCATCAATCGGCACCCATGCTTTCACTTTTTTCAGTGAATCAAACATTCTGCTGCGGTCAACCTGAAGGTCACGGACAACCGGGAATGTTTTCATCGGTTTCAGACGGATCGGCTGTTCCAGCTTATCAATCAGCGCCGTACATGACTGGCGCGGTCTCCCGTTGATGACCATGGAGCAGGCGCCGCATACTTCTTCAAGACAGTTCATGTCCCATGCGACCGGAGTGGTTTTCTCTCCTTTTGCATTCACGGGATTTCTGCGGATTTCCATCAGGGCGGAAATCACGTTCAGGTTCGGGCGGTAATTGATTTCGAATTCTTCATCGTATGGCGCGCTTTCGGGCGTATCCTGACGTGTAATGATAAACCGTATCTTTTTCTCACTCATGATTATTTCGCCACCTTCTTCTTCGAGTAGTCGCGTTTACGGGGCGCAATCAGTGATACATCGACATCCTGATATTCAAATTCCGGAGCTTCAAACGGACCGGCATGTTTAGCCATCGTCGTTTTGAGCCACTCATCGTCATTTCTTTCAGGGAAATCCGGTTTATAGTGCGCTCCCCGGCTTTCGTTTCGGTTATATGCGCCGAGCGTGATGACTCTGGCAAGCTGAAGCATATTGGAGAACTGGCGGGTGAACATCGCCCCTTGGTTGCTCCATTTTGTCGTATCGTTGATATTGATTTTCTTAAAGCGTTCCATCAGCTCTTGGATTTTGTCATCCGTTTTCAAAAGCTTGTCGTTGTGGCGGACCACCGTGACGTTGGCCGTCATCCATTCTCCGAGCTCACGGTGAAGCATGTAGGCATTTTCGTCGCCGTCCATCTTCATAATATCGGCCCATTTTTCTTCTTCTTTTTTCACATAGGAATCAAATAATGAAGAAGACAGGTCTTCCGCTGAAGTTTCAAGTCCGGAAACATATTTCACCGCATTCGGTCCGGCCACCATTCCTCCGTAGATGGCGGAAAGCAGAGAGTTCGCCCCTAAACGGTTTCCTCCGTGCATTGAATAATCACATTCACCCGCTGCGAACAGTCCGCGGATGCTTGTCATCTGATCATAATCAACCCACAGTCCGCCCATTGAATAGTGAACGGCAGGGAAAATTTTCATCGGAAGCTTGCGCGGGTCATCCCCCATGAATTTTTCATAGATTTCGATAATGCCGCCAAGCTTAACGTCAAGCTCTTTCGGATCTTTGTGCGACAGATCGAGATACACCATGTTTTCACCGTTGATGCCGAGTTTCTGATTCACGCACACGTCAAAGATTTCACGTGTCGCAATATCCCGCGGCACGAGGTTTCCGTAAGCCGGATATTTTTCCTCAAGGAAGTACCAAGGTTTTCCGTCTTTATACGTCCAGACTCTTCCGCCCTCGCCGCGCGCCGATTCACTCATCAGACGCAGTTTATCGTCCCCCGGGATTGCTGTCGGGTGAATTTGGATAAATTCGCCGTTTGCATAATAAGCGCCCTGCTGATAAACGATTGATGCGGCAGACCCCGTGTTGATCATGCTGTTTGTTGATTTGCCGAATACGATTCCGGGACCTCCCGTCGCCATAATAACGGCGTCAGAACGGAATGACTCGATTTGCATATTGGTCAGATTTTGGGCTACGATACCGCGGCACGTGCGCTCATCGTCAAGAACGGCGCCGAGGAATTCCCAGCCTTCATATTTTGTGACGAGACCCGCCACTTCATATCTGCGCACCTGCTCGTCCAGTGCGTAAAGAAGCTGCTGACCCGTCGTCGCTCCCGCGTAAGCGGTTCTGTGATGCTGTGTACCCCCGAAACGGCGGAAGTCCAAGAGCCCTTCCGGCGTTCTGTTAAACATAACCCCCATGCGGTCCAATAAGTGGATAATGGACGGCGCCGCTTCACACATCGCTTTTACAGGAGGCTGGTTTGCCAAAAAGTCGCCTCCGTATACCGTGTCATCAAAATGCTCAAACGGAGAGTCTCCTTCCCCTTTTGTGTTGACAGCTCCGTTTATCCCGCCCTGCGCGCAGACCGAGTGAGAGCGTTTGACCGGAACGATGGAAAACAATTTAACGGCCGTGCCTGATTCCGCTGCTTTAATTGTCGCCATGAGGCCGGCAAGACCCCCGCCGACTACGATAATGCTTGATTGACTCATGATAGCCCCTCTCCCTCTAGTAATCTAGTTCTCTTACACAAACGCAAAAATCGCTTTTAAACCTACGTATGAAAGCGCTAAAAATATAATCAGCGTCACGTAAGTCGAAATTCTTTGAGAACGCGGCGTGACCGTGATCCCCCATGTGACCGCAAAAGACCATAAGCCGTTTGAAAAGTGAAAAATGACCGATAAAACGCCTACAATGTAAAAACCGAGCATAAACGGCGAGCTCAGAATATTCGCCATCATATCGAAGTTGACTTCAGCGCCCATCTGCGCGGCAATCCGCGTCTGCCATACATGCCAGCTGACGAAAATAAGGGTGAGAATACCAGTGACACGCTGAAGCACAAACATCCAGTTTCTGAAATAACTGTAGTGGCCAGCGTTGTTTTTCGCAGTAAATGCTATGTACACACCGTAAACCGCATGATAAATTAAAGGTAAGAAAATAATAAAAATTTCTAACGCATACCTGAACGGCAGACTGTCCATAAAGCCGGCCGCCTTGTTAAACGCATCCGCTCCCCTTGCGGCAAATTGGTTGACGACTAAATGCTGGATCAAAAAGATGCCGACCGGAATAACACCGAGCAAGGAATGCAATCTTCGAAAATAAAACTCTCTGTTCCCAGACATTACTTTACCCCCTGTTTGATTTAAGTGCGAAATGTACTAAAATCTCTGCCCCCACTTCGTTTCAATTGTAAGCACTTTATTAAAATTTATTGACAATTTCATTTTACTCCTACCTCAAAAGGGCGTCAAGAAAACGTGTACATAAATTATAATTTTCGGAATTGATTATCTGGAGGGAAAATTTTATTTTCCTGCGATATCTTTCTCACATTTTTTCGCGTGTTTTATAGGATCATCCTGTAATCCTCCCCCCTGTTTAAGCTATAATAAACGAAGGAGAGAGGGGAATACATAATATGAAGAATAATTATGAAGCAGCTTTAGAACCTTTAACTGAACTCGACGTCAGCGCATACGGCTACGAACTAATCCGGGAAATCGTGCTTCCGGATATCCTCGGCCCGGAGCATTCATCGATGATGTATTGGGCGGGAAAACGCCTCGCCCGCAAATTTCCTCTTCAATCGTGGGAAGAAATCCCCGCCTTTTTTGAAAAAGCCGGCTGGGGAACTTTAACAAACGCAGGATCGAAAAAACAAGAACTGGAATTTGAACTGGAAGGACCGCTCGTATCCAGCAGGCTCAAACATCAGAAAGAGCCTTGTTTTCAGCTTGAAGCCGGTTTTATAGCCGAACAGATTCAATTGATGAACGATCAGATTGCAGAATCTTATGAACAGGTAAAAAAGAGAGCGGATAAAGTCGTCCTGACTGTAAAATGGGATATGAAGGACCCTGTATAATTGAAAAAAGGCGGTGACTCCAAGTCCCGCCTTTTTGCCTGCCCGTTTATACGGCAGACGGCTGTTTAGAAAGCTCAAACGCATCATGAAGCGCTTCGACCGCTTTCACCATATCATTTTCGCTGACAACCGCTGATACTTTTATTTCAGATGTGCTTACCATTTTGACTTGTACATTTTTTTCCGCCAGTACGGCAAACATGTCCGCGGCGACGCCGGGATTCGAAACCATGCCCGACCCGACAATGGAGACTTTCGCCAGTTTTCTTTCGGTTTCAATTTTTTCATAGTCAAGCGCGTTTTTATATTCTTCAAGCACGGCGACCGTTTGCGCGGCATCTTCCGTTTTCACTGAGAAAGAAATATCCGCTTCCCCATCGTCCGACTGTGTCTGAATAATAATGTCAACGTTGATGTTTCGTTTTGCCAGCGCGGTGAAGATTGTTGAAAGTGTTGTCAATCCGCTTGCAAGGCCCGTAACGGACACCCTCGTGATCTGGTCTTCAAATGCAATTCCTCTGACGATTAAATTCTGCTCCATTGATGATTCCTCCTCAATTAATGTTCCCGCTTCATGTTCCGTACTTGACCGCACTTCTAAAGGCACTTGGTAGTTTTTCGCGAACTCAACCGCCCGCGGGTGAAGAACACCCGCTCCTAGATTTGCAAGCTCCAGCATTTCATCATAAGAAATTCCCGCCAGTTTTCTCGCTGACCGGACATACCGCGGATCTGTCGTAAATACGCCCGGAACATCTGTATAAATGTCGCATTTATCCGCTTCCAGCGCTGCGGCAAGAGCGACCGCCGTCGTATCGGAACCGCCCCGTCCGAGCGTCGTGATGCCTCCGTCTTCCGTTACGCCCTGAAAACCGGCAACGACTGTAATCCTGCCTTCTGCAAGCTGCGAACGAATCGCCGTGATATCAATATCCGTAATTCTCGCATTGCCGTGAACGGCTTCCGTGCGGACACCCGCCTGCCAGCCCGTATAAGAGACGGCGTCATATCCTTTTTCCTGAAGCGCCATGGCCAAAAGCGAAATCGTGACCTGCTCTCCCGTAGACAAAAGCATATCCATCTCGCGTCTGCTTGGTTCAGATGTGATTTCAGCCGCGAGGTTAACGAGCGCGTCGGTTGATTTTCCCATTGCCGAAACGACGACTACGACGTCATGGCCTTTTTGCTTTTCAGCAATGGCGCGATTTGCGGCATTTTGAATTTTTTCGGCAGAGCCGACGGAAGTGCCTCCGAATTTTTGTACGATAAGACCCATACTAGACCACCCTTTACATTTTGGTTCGTGCGGGTGAGGAGAAAAGAGCGTTTTGTCCACAATAAAAAAAGCAATGAGAGGAATAGCTCTCATTGCTTTTTCATATCATTACGATTGATTATGAACAACGAGATAGCCCTCCAAGAAAATGAATTCTTGACAGCCTTACATTTATTTAATGCAAGGCCAGCAAATCACACCGATGGGATGTGATACACTTCGGCGACGCTCCCCTTTCAGCCTTTTTCGCAGAATCCATCATTCTCCAAAGGCTTACTAATGAAGTTCGCACCTCTATCTTCACCATATAACACGATCTTATGAAATTAGTTCACATTCTAGCAGATTTTTCAGAAAAGCACAATACTATTTTTTTAATTTTTCAAACAGCAGCTGGGCCGCCGCGGCCGGCACACCCGCTTTTTTGATATCGTCAAGGCTTGCTTCCTTCATCTTTTTGACAGATCCGAAATGTTTTAAGAGCATTTTTTTGCGTTTTTCACCGATTCCGGGGATATCATCCAGAACGGATTGAAAGGCGCTTTTTCCCCGGATCTGTCTGTGAAAGCTGATCGCAAAACGGTGAACTTCGTCCTGAATACGCTGAAGCAGGTAAAACTCTTGGCTGTTCCGCTCCAGCAACACCGGTTCAAGCGGGTCGCCGATCAAAAGGTTGGATGTTCGGTGTTTATCATCTTTCGCCAATCCCGCTACCGGGACATCAAGACCGAGCTCATTCTCGAGCACGTCGCGCGCCGCGTTAATCTGGCCTTTTCCGCCGTCAATGATGATTAAATCCGGCAGCGGAAGATTTTCGCGAAGCACCCTCGTGTATCTTCTTCTGACGACTTCCCTCATTGAGCCGTAATCATCAGGCCCTGTTACGGTTTTAATTTTATATTTGCGGTATTCCTTTTTATTCGGTTTTCCGTCAATAAAGACAATCATGGCCGATACGGGGTTTGTGCCTTGAATATTGGAGTTGTCAAACGCTTCAATCCGATGCGGCGTGTAAATATTCAGCGCTTCGCCGAGCCGTTCGGCTGCACCGATTGACCGTTCCTCATCCCGCTCGATTAACGAAAATTTTTCCCGCAGGGCGATTTTCGCATTTTTGTGCGCAAGCAAAAGCAGCTCTTTTTTCGGGCCTTTTTTCGGCTGATGCACGGCGGTTTCCAACAGCTCGGTGATCATGTCCCTGTCAACGCTGTCAGGCACCAGAATTTCCTTAGGCAGAAAGTGATTGTTTTTAGAGTAGAACTGGCCGATGAAGGTCAGAAATTCTTCATCCGCTTCCTGATACATCGGAAACATGCTGACGTCACGTTCGATCAGTTTTCCTTGGCGTATGAAAAAGACTTGGACGCACATCCAGCCTTTATCGTAGGCATATGCAAACACATCGCGGTCCAGAAGGTCATTCATGGTCATTTTTTGCTTCTCCATCGTCGATTCGATGTGAGCAAGCTGGTCGCGGAATTCTTTAGCCCGTTCAAATTCAAGCTTTTCCGCCGCCTCTGCCATTTTCGCTTCGAGCTCTTTTTTGATTTCGTTATGCCCTCCCTTTAAAAAACGGGTAATGTCTTCAACAATCTCGCGGTTTGTCTCCTCAGATATATCCTTTACACATGGGGCAAGGCATTGTCCGAGATGATAATAGAGACAGACGCGGTCCGGAAGCTTTGAGCATTTCCTGAGCGGGTAAAGGCGGTCCAGCAGTTTTTTCGTTTCCCGCGCCGCCTGCACATTCGGATACGGGCCGAAATAGCGTCCTTTGTCTTTTTTGACATTCCGGGTGACAATCAGCCGCGGATGGCGTTCATGGGTGATTTTAATAAAGGGGTAGGTTTTATCATCTTTCAGCATGACATTGTATTTCGGATCGTATTTTTTAATCAGATTCATTTCCAAAATAAGCGCTTCAAGATTGGAGGAAGTCACGATATATTCAAAGTCCTCAATCTCCGTCACAAGCCGTTGGGTTTTTGCGTCGTGAGAACCGGTGAAATAAGATCGCACCCTGTTTTTCAAGACTTTCGCTTTCCCCACGTAGATGACTGTTTTTTGACGGTCTTTCATTAAATAACAGCCCGGCTGATCGGGAAGGAGGGCCAGTTTTTCTTTCAGTTGTTTATTCATACGTTACCCTTCCTTACATTCATTTCTCGTGTCCATTCAGTGTATCACGAACATTTGTTTTTCTCCATTCTCAGCTTTTGGAAGATCAAAAAAGGCGATTCCCTTTCAAAGGAATCGCCCTGCCGTAACGGAAGCTTTCGGCTTACAGATGTTTGTTTACAAGCTCTTCAAGAGCTTCTTTCGGTTTGAAACCGACAGATGTTTCAACGACTTCTCCGTCTTTCAATACGAGAAGTGTCGGGATGCTCATGACGCCGTATTTACCGGCAGTTTCTTGGTTTTCATCCACGTCGATTTTGACGATTTTCAGTTTGTCTCCCATTTCTTGATCAAGCTCTTCAAGAACGGGCGCGATCATTTTACAAGGTCCGCACCAAGGAGCCCAGAAATCAGCCAATACGACACCTTCACTTGTTTCAGCTGAGAACGATTGATCAGTTGCTTTTACGATAGCCATTTGTTATTCCTCCAATTGTCAAATGATGATTTTTAGTATAGCATCTCCCATTCGTTCATGCTAATTTAATGCTTATATTATTTTCTCCCGAACCCGCCGGAAATAATCTTTTTTATACAGTGTATTATAACCGGGCGGCAGGCGTTCAAAACTTAAGATGGATTCGCAGGCAGCGTGATTAGTACAACCGCCATCGGAGGAAGCTCCGCCTCAAGTTTTCCGCCCTTTTGAGCAAACCCGGAAAACGGCTTCGGTTTGACGTTTTCCGGACTGCTGAATGTATTGTGGGCATTCATTTTTTCCGCGTGAAGAATCGTTCCCGAAGGCTTCCCTGTCTTTTTCATGCCCCGCAGTTCAATCTTCACATCAGCTTTGTGCAGATGATCGATATTGCAAAGGCTGATATGTATGTCTCCGTTTTGCTGTTTGGACGCTGAAATGCTGACTTGCGGGAGCCGGCCGTCATTCCATTCGTACCCGGCTGCTTTTGTTTCTGTCGCCAAAAGAGAAGCGTCCTGATGCACCTTAAACATATCAAACACATGATACGTCGGCGTCAGCAGCATGTCTTTCCCTTCTGTCAGGATCATTGCCTGAAGCACGTTGACGGTTTGCGCGATATTGGCCATCTGTACGCGGTCTGCGTGCTGATGAAAAATGTGAAAATGCGTGGCTGCGACAAGGGCGTCGCGGATCGTATTCTGCTGATACAGAAAGCCCGGATTCGTGCCTGGCTCAGGATCAAGCCACGTGCCCCATTCATCAATGATCAGCCCGACTCTTTTTTCGGGATCGTACTGATCCATGATGGCGCTGTGCCTTGTGATCAATTCATCCATATGCGCCGCTTTTTTCATCGTGATGAACCATTCATCTTCCGTAAACTCCGTCGCTGATCCTTTCCCCTTCCAGAAATCGCCCGGTATTGTGTAATAATGAAGGCTCAGCCCGTCCATGAGATCAGCGGCTTTTTTCATTAAAGTTTCAGTCCAGCGGTAATCATCGACATTCGCGCCGCCGGCAATTTTATAGATTTCATTACCGCTGTAATTGCGGACATAGGTTTGAAAGTTTCTGTAAAGGTCGGCATAATACTCAGGATGCATGTTTCCGCCGCAGCCCCAGTTCTCATTTCCTATTCCGAAATATGTCAGCTTCCACGGTTTTTCCCGCCCGTTTTCTTTTCTCCAGTCGGACATCGGCGTGCCCGCTTCAAACGTCATGTATTCAATCCAATCAGCCATTTCTTTAACCGTTCCGCTGCCGACGTTTCCGGCGATGTACGGTTCGCAGCCGAGCAGTTCACAAAGCATCATAAACTCGTGCGTGCCGAATTCATTGGAATCAATCGTCCCGCCCCAATGGGTATTCAGCATGGTTTTGCGTTTCCCTACGCCGTTTGCCCAATGGTATTCATCTGCAAAGCATCCGCCCGGCCATCTGAGGACGGGAATCTGAAGCTGTTTGAGGGCGGCGGCGACATCCTTCCTGACCCCGCCGGTATTCGGAATATCGGAATCTTTTCCGACCCAGATGCCCTCATATATGCCTCTTCCCAGGTGTTCCGCGAAATGTCCGTATATGTTTTTATTAATGGTTCCCCGTGTGATATCAGTTTGAATGACTGCCGTATTGTGAGACAAACTTGATCATTCCTTTCCCTTAATAAGAATGAAAGCACTACAGCCGATCTATGTATCTGGGATGTATGCTGAATGGATAAGTTTGTAAGCGCTTTACAAAAGCTTATTATATTGGTTCGTACATGTCAATCTCTTATTTTATCAACCTTTAATTTGTACGAACCAATTAACACAAATTAAAACCCTCTGACAAATAAGCCAGAGGGTTTATGATTATGAATGAATATTGGCATTTTTAAATTCTTGGGTCAGAAGCGGAACCACTTCGAACAAATCGCCGACAATTCCGTAGTCCGCTATTTTAAATATTTCCGCTTCCGGGTCTTTGTTAATGGCAACAATGACCTTACTGTTTGACATGCCCGCCAAGTGCTGAATCGCTCCGGAAATGCCGCAGGCGATATACAAATCCGGCGTGACGACTTTTCCCGTCTGGCCGATTTGAAGAGAATAATCGCAATAGTCCGCGTCACACGCGCCGCGTGAAGCGCCCACCGCTGCTCCGAGCACCTCGGCAAGTTCTTTTAACGGTTCAAATCCATCTTTGCTTTTTACACCGCGGCCGCCTGCTACGATAATTTTCGCTTCTGATAAATCCACGCCGTCCGCCGTTTTTTTGACTACTTCTTCAATGACCGTCCGCAAATCTGCCGGAGGCGCCGCAAGCTCTTCGATATCACCCGTCCGGCTCGCGTCTTTTTCTAATGCCTGAATATTATTCGGACGAATCGTCGCCAAAATGAACGGATCGGTTGAAATTACCTGTTCAAAGGCTTTGCCGGAATAGATCGGTCTTGTAAAAACGTTGTTGTCTCCGGTAACGCTTACATCCGTGCTGTCTGAAATCAGCCCCGTTTCAAACCGGGCCGCAAGCTTAGGTGACAAATCTTTTCCCATAGAAGTGTGGCCGAAAATAACCGCATCAGGCTTTTCATTTTCGATCAGATCCCCGAGAACCGCGGCATATCCGTCCGCCGTATACTGAGAAAGCCCCGGCGAATCGGCCGTAAATACTTTGTCGGCGCCGTACTGAATGAGTTCTGGTGCTGCATCAGCTGCGCCTTTTCCCATCAGCACGCCGATGACATTTCCTCCGCCGGAAATGGTTTTGCCTGCGGCTATGGCTTCAAAGGTGACGTTCCGTAAGGCGCCGTCACGAATTTCTCCGAGTACGATCACTTTTTTTCCCATTCTGACATCCCCCAGTTTCTTTAATATCGGTTTATACGACTTTGGCTTCTTTTCTCAGCAGTGACACAAGCTCTTTCGCCTGCTCAGCGGCTTCTCCTTCGATCAGTCTGCCCGCTTCTTTTTGCGGCGGCAGAAAACGTTCGATCGTTTTAAGCTTCGGTGCGGCATCATCTTCATCAATGTCGAGGTCATCGAGCTCAAGTTCTTCCAGCGGTTTTTTCTTCGCCTTCATAATGCCCGGAAGCGACGGATAGCGCGGCTCGTTTAAGCCTTGCTGTGCCGTGATGACTAAAGGAAGTGAGGTTTTAATGGTTTCGGTATCCCCTTCATTGTCTTTCTCTGCCACAGCTTCATCGCCGCTGATTGTCAGTTTTGTGATCGTTGTGACGCAAGGAATGTTCAGCAGTTCGGCAAGCCTTGGAGCCACTTGGCCTGAACCGCCGTCAATCGCGACATTTCCGCCGAGAATCAGATCATATTCCCGGTCCTTGAAATAATGATATAAGATAGTTGAAATGGAGTATTGGTCAGGATCGCTCAGATCATCTTCAATATTGATTAACACCGCCTGGTCACAGCCCATCGCAAGGGCGGTTCTCAGTTCTTTCTCCGCATCTTCTCCGCCGACGGTTACGGCGGTAACGGTTCCGCCGTGCTCTTCCTTCAGCTGAATGGCTTCTTCAATGGCGTATTCATCATATGGATTAATGATAAATTCGGCCCCGTCCTCCTGAATCTTTCCTGCTTCAATGACGATTTTCTCTTCTGTGTCAAACGTCCGTTTCATCAGTACAAATAGATTCATAATCTTATCCCCTTTATCTTCGCCCACCGAATTGAGGCTTTCTTTTTTCGAGAAATGCCTGAATGCCTTCTTTTGCGTCATCTGATGCAAATGCTTCCCCAAAACGCTTTGCTTCAAGCTTTAAGCCGCCGTCATAAGAATAGATCTTGTTTGAATAAAGGAGCTCAAGCAGATAAGCCATCGACTGCGGGCTTTTTTCCGCAAACTTGCCCGCGAGCGTTTTCGCCTTTTTCAGCAGCTCTTCCTCATGTTCGGCGCCTATCGTGACAAGCCCGAGGCTGAGCGCTTCTTCTCCGGTCACAGGTTCTGAAGTGCCGATCATTTCAAGCGCTTTCGCCGTACCGACGTACCGGGGAAGCCGCTGCGTCCCGGCAAAGCCCGGAATAATGCCGAGATTCAGCTCGGGCAGGCCGAGCTTTGCATCTAATGTAGCGATTCTGATATGGCAGGCCATGGCTAGCTCAAGACCGCCTCCGAGCGCAGCGCCGTGAATCGCTGCGATAACGGGCTTCGGAAACCCTTCAATTCTTTCCATCAGCTGCTGGCCTTTATCCGCCATGGCAGAAGATTGCTCAAGATTTTCAAGCGACGTAAATTCCTTTATATCGGCGCCCGCCGAGAAAAATTTCCCCTCACCGCGAATGATGATGCTTCTGACGCTGTCATCTGTTTCACATCGGTCGAACAGACCGGACAACTCATCTAAAACCGCACCGGACAGCGCGTTGGCCGGCTGATGATTAATGGTGATCACCGCAACAGATTGTTCTACCGCCATCGAAAGGCTGTTCATCCGTCAACCCCCTTTAGTTTTGATGAATTCCTGACACCAACAGCTCCAATACCTTGTCTGACAAATCCGGAAGATCATATTTCTGATCGTTCATCACCCATGTTGTCACTGTTTCATCTATCGTCCCGAATATCATCTGCCGGGCGAGGCGGACGTCGAGATTGTCTTTCCATTCCCCCGACTTGATTCCTTCGGTCAAAATGGTGTCCAGCATGTTTAAATAACCTTTTAAAATATCATTGATTTTCAGGCGCAGCTTGATATTTGACTGTCTGAGCTCAAGCTGGGTCACAATCGCGAGGTGGCGGTCGTTGCCGAGCAGTGTGAAATGCTGCTTAATAACGAGAGCGAGTTTTTCTTTTGCCGTCGTTTTTTCTTTCACTTCTTCTTCCATGCGTTCAATGAACTGGCCCATCTTTTCTTTAAAAAGAGAAATGAGTATATCCTCTTTGTTTTTGAAATATAAATAGATGGTCCCGTCCGCAACGCCGGCCTGCTTGGCGATTTTGGACACCTGTGATTGGTGATAGCCGTTTTCCGCTATGACTTCTACTGCTGCATCAATAATCTGCATATACTTTGGCCGTTTTTGGTTCAATGTCATCGTTCCTTCCTTCGATAAATGAATGACTATTCATTCATAACTTCATGATAAAAAGGAATCCGGATTTTGTCAAGTTTTTCTTTTAAGGCACCTTGTTTTCACGGGAAGCATCTTCCTCTTCGACTAAACGCCTTCTTAATATTTTTCCGACGGCCGTTTTCGGAAGCTCTTTTCTGAATTCGTAAAGCTTCGGGACTTTGTACGGCGCAAGCCGCTCTCTTGCAAACGCATCAAGCTCATCGGCATCGGCATCGGCGCCTTTTTTCAAAACGATAAATGCTTTCACCGTTTCCCCTCTGTAGGAATCAGGGACGCCCGCTACGACGATTTCCTGAACGGCTTCATGCTCATAAAGCGCCTCCTCCACCTCCCGGGGGTAAATGTTGTATCCGCCGGCAATGATGATGTCTTTTTTTCTGTCGGCGATGTAGAAAAATCCTTCCTCATCCATATATCCCATATCTCCGGTAAACAGCCAGCCGTCTCTGATGACACGCGCCGTCTCCTCCTGCTTATTCCAGTATCCCTTCATGACCTGAGGGCCTTTTACGATCAGCTCGCCGTGTTCATACGGTCCCGCAAGCCCGCCTTTTTCTTCTGAATAGATTCCGGCATCGGTATTGGGCCAGGGACAGCCGATGCTGCCGGGTTTATTTTTTCCCCAAATGAAGTTTGAATGGGTAACCGGTGATGCTTCGGATAATCCGTAGCCTTCCACAAGCTTTCCTCCGGTCACTTTTTCAAATTTCTGTTTGACCTCAACCGGCAGCGCCGCTGAACCGCTCGGACAGCTTTCAATGGAGGACAAATCATACTTATTCAGCTCCGGGTGATGCAACAGCCCGATGTAAATTGTCGGCGCCCCGGGAAAAACCGTCGGCTTCAGCCTGTCGATTGTTTTCAGGGTATCCAAAGGATTAAATTTAGGAAGAAGGATCATTTCACATCCCTGCATAATGGAAAAATTGAGCACGGCGGTCAATCCGTACACATGAAAAAAAGGCACGATGCCGAGCACCTTTTCGGCTCCCTTTTTCATTTTGTACATCCAGGCGGCGCACATTTCTGTATTGGCCTGAATGTTCCGATGTGTGAGCATGACGCCTTTCGGATAGCCGGTTGTTCCGCCCGTGTATTGAAGCACGGCGATGTCATGCGCAGGGTCAATATCAAATGACTCTGCCTCCTCCGCTCTTTCGTTTTTTAAAATATCCGCTAATTTGTGAATTTGTTCGCAGCCGTCATAATCAATATGCACCTGTTGTTTTTGCGTGAGCGTATACAGCATATTTTTCGGAAACGGCAAAAAATCTTTTATACTCGTTGTAATAATGCGTTCGACGATTGATAACGTTTTCATTTTTATCACTTTCGGAAACAGCATATCAAGGGTGATGATCACGCGCGGCGCACTGTCTTTCAGCTGATACTCAAGCTCGTGTTCCGTGTAGAGAGGATTGGTCTGAACGACAATGCCGCCGGCAAACAATACACCGTAAAAAGCGATGACCGCCTGCGGACAATTGGGCAGCATAATGGCGGCTCTGTCACCTTTTTTCAGGCCTGTTTTGCGTAAAAAAGCGGCTAGCTTTAACGAATCTGTGAGAACGTCCTGGAATGTGAGTTTTTTTCCGAGAAAATAAATGGCGGTATGGTTCGGGAATTGGGCTGCGGAGTTTGTCAGATTGGATGGCAGGGTTTGATCAGTAAATTCAAGCTCATGCGGAATCTCTTCGGGATATTGAGAAAGCCATGGCTTTTCAGACTGCATAATACCTCTCCCTTCTGTTTTCCTATACGCTATTATTATAGCAGAAGGGTGATTGGAATTGGAAAGCGTTTCATGTGAAATTTCGAGTTTCAGGAGGTGTTGAGCTTGCTGGAAACGCTGCATTTTGAAGAGGGAGTTCCTATCCTGCGCCAGCTGCCGAAGCCGTTTACGTCGGCCGCCTTTTTGCTTCATCCCTTTGTCCGGAAGCCTGATGGGTGGGAAGAGCAAAAGCGCACACGGCCTTATGAACATATTTATCCGAGTGATGAGGAGATCATCGCGATGGGCAGACCCGTTTCCTGGCAATCCGTCACGACCGTTTGCGGATTGCGCTCTGAAAAAGAGACGGCGCTTGCGCTTATGGCTGCTGCCACGGCACTTCGGGATGAATATGCACATCCTGAATCCGCCAGGCTGTTTAATCGGCTTCATCCCGATCTGTACTTGCCGAGCGACGATGTCACTTCACCATTTTTAATTCCGGGACTTTTGGATGTGTTCCGTTCAAAAGGCATAAAGCGCTGCACTTATTATGAGCCGGTCGAAGAGAAAGGCATAATTTCACTCAATCAAACGGCGGCTTCGGATGTATGCGGACTGCTGCGGGCTGACATGATCATTGCCGACGAAAAACGGCGCGCCGCTTTTATGAGCCTATATGATTCTTTTACGACACTCTTTCTCATGGAAGATCAAGACATGCCGTCTGTCATCCGCGCCATGAGTTGGGAAGCCGTCATTTGCTCTGATACGGCCTGCATAAACTGGTATTCTCAATAAAAAAGGCCGCCGATTTTAGTTCGGCAGCCTTTTTTCAGTATTAAGATGTCATGACCAGATAAATAAGTCCGATGAACAGAAAAATTCCCGCTGCCGACAGCAGCACTTTCGCAAGCTTCTCCATTTTTCCCCGTCCCCTTAAATCCCGGCGGCCACCACAAATGACAGGCCGACTGAGATGACAAATGAAATAAAGCCGACAGCTCTGTTATCTTTTTCAATTTCTTTATCAATTTTAAACCGGGGCGTCAGAAATTCAAAGATAAAATAGCTGATTAAAAGCATAATAAATCCGTATACGCCCCAGCCGATCATTTGCAAAAGCGAATTATGCTGGGCGATGCTGTGCTGAAAGACATTTGCGATACCGAGAATTTTCCCTCCGGTCGCCATTGCCACCGCAAGATTGCCTTTTTGGATTTCCACCCAGTTTTTATAGGATGTCACCAATTCAAACACGGTCAGAAAAATGACGAGACACAAGACCGCTACACTGTAATAAGCCGCGATTTCAACAAGCTCATTTTCCCAAAAAGCATTCATGACGTTTACTCCCTTTTTATTTTAGTTCGACAATCGTTACGCCTGATCCTCCTTCTCCCGCTTCCCCGAACCGCGAGCTTTTCACGCTGCGGTGGTTTTTCAGAAGATCCTGCACCCCTTTTCGGAGGGCGCCCGTGCCTTTTCCGTGAATGATGGACACTCTCGGATGGCCGGCAAGCACCGCGTCATCTAAATATTTTTCGACGCGGCTGAGGGCGTTTTCGTAACGCTCTCCCCTGAGGTCAAGTTCAAGGGATACGTGATAATCCTTCCCTTTTACGGCGGTGATTGCTTTTTCTTTTTTCGGTTCAGGAGCCGATTTGAGAAACTCAAGATCTTTTTCCTTCACCTTCATTTTAAGGATGCCGATTTGGACGTTCCATTCTTTCTCGCCGGTTTTCTCAAGCAGCGCCCCTTTTTGTCCGAATGTGAGCACCTTTACTTCGTCGCCCGGCTTGAGCTCGCGTTTTTTCTCTGTTTTTCTTTCCGGCTGCTTTGATTTTTCAAAAGCCGGCATCGCGTCTCCGAGACGTTTTTTGGCGTCAATCAGCTCGTGTTCCTTAAAGGATCTGTGTTCTTGCTTGATGGACCGGAGTTCGCGGATGATCTGTTCGGCTTCTTTTGCGGCGGCTTCCAGTTTTTCCGCAGCTTTCTGCTCGGCTTCTTCCATCATTTTATCTTTTTGGGCGTTCAGCTCAATGATTTGCTGCTGAAGCTCTTTGTGCAGTTTTTCTGCTTCTTTTCTGATTGATTCGGTTTCAGAAAGCTCTTCATCCGCTCTTTTTTTGCTTTTTTCAAGGGATGCGATCATCAGATCGACTTCGTTATGTTCGGCGGTCATTTCTGACTTCGCCTGGCCGATGATATGCTCCGGAAGCCCAAGGCGTCTTGAGATTTCAAATGCGTTGCTTCGGCCCGGCACTCCGATCAGAAGCTTATAGGTAGGCGAAAGCGTTTCAATGTCAAATTCAACGCTGGCATTCATGACGCCTTGTCTGTTATATCCGTATGCTTTCAGTTCCGGATAATGGGTTGTCGCAAGCACTCTGGCGTTTGTCCGGTGAACTTCGTCAAGGATGCTCATGGCAAGCGCCGCTCCTTCCTGCGGATCTGTTCCGGCACCGAGTTCATCAAACAGCACAAGACTGTTTTCAGACACGTCTTTTAAAATATTGACGATATTGACCATGTGGGATGAGAACGTACTCAGACTTTGTTCGATCGACTGTTCATCGCCGATATCGGCAAACACATTGTCAAATACTGCTGCTTCCGATCCCTCATCAGCCGGTATGTGCAATCCTGCCTGCGCCATTATCGTCAGCAGCCCGAGTGTTTTTAACGTAACGGTTTTACCGCCCGTATTCGGTCCCGTGATGACGATCGTTGAATAATCTCCGCCCAGTTCAATATCGTTGGCCACGACTTGATCTTGGGGCAGCAGCGGATGGCGCGCTTTTTTCAGCCGGATAAAACCGTCTCCGTTCATGAGTGGTTTTGTCGCCTTCATCGCTTTTGCGTATCTCGCTTTGGCGAAAATGAAATCCAGTGTCTGCAGCACTTCCACATTTTGAGCGATTTCTTGTGTGTGTTCAGCCGTATGCTCCGTCAGCATCCGGAGAATCCGTTCGATTTCCTGTTTTTCTTTTACTTTCGCCTGCTGAAGCGAGTTGTTCATATCTACGATCGCCTGCGGTTCAATAAACAGTGTCGCACCGGATGAAGATGTATCGTGGACAATTCCGCCGTAGCTTGATCTGTATTCCTGTTTGACCGGGATGACAAAGCGGTCATTCCGAATCGTAACGATGGTGTCAGACAGCATTTTAGAAGCGGAAGATGAACGCAGCATCGATTCAAGCCGGTCTCTGACTCTTGATTCAAGTGTCCTGAGCTGCGTGCGGATTCCCCTTAAAGCGGGGGATGCATGATCAAGCACTTCACCATGGTCATCAATGCAGGAGTTAATCTCCCTTTCCAAATCGCCCAATGTAATCAGTTCTTCTGCATGGGCCTGTATCAGCGGAATGCCGACGCCGTCTTCTGTCATTTGGCTGATAAAATGCTTCATTTGTTTAACGGCATACAGCAGCCCGGACAATTCGGTGAATTCCGCCGGCGTCAGCACACTGCCGATTTCCGCCCGCCGTAAAGCGGATCTTATGTCGGTCAGGCCGCCGAACGGAGCATGGCCTCTCAAGCGCATGACCGCGGATGCTTCTTCGACTTCATCCAGCTGTTTTTGGATGTCTGAGAGATCCGTCAAAGGTTTCAGCTGCAGAAGCTTCTCCCGGCCGAGCGATGAGGCGGCATGTGCGGTAATCTGTTCTTTTACTTTATGAAATTCAAGTGATGATAACACTTTTTGCTGCACGGTTTTGTGATCCTCCTTACTTAATCATTGCGCGTCAGAAATGCTTTGACCTCGTGTAGCGGCCGGGCGTTTAACACATGTTTTGTCTCCGTCCACCCTTTGCGCGCAGCGGTCACGCCCGTTTTCATATCATCGAGCATCTCGATATTATGGGCATCGGTATTAATGACCAAAGTCACACCTTTTTCATTTGCTTTGATCAGATGCTCAGTCCGTAAATCGAGGCGCGCGGGGTTTGCATTCAGTTCAAGCGCCGTATTTGTTTTGGCGGCGAGTTCAATCAGCATGTCGATGTCGACTTCATAGCCGGCCCGTCTGCCGATCAGGCGTCCCGTCGGGTGGGCGATAATGTCCACGTGCTTATTCGTCAGCGCCTGTTCAAGCCGTTTCATAATGACATGCTCCGGCTGGCTGAAGCTTGAATGAATAGATGCGATGACAAGATCCATTTCAGACAGAACACTGTCATCATAATCAAGCGAACCGTCGGGGAGAATGTCCATCTCTACGCCTTTAAAAATATGAAAATTTTCAAATTCAGCATTTAACGCGTCAATTTCTTCCGCCTGTTTTTTGAGCCGTTCGGCCGTTAACCCGTTGGCTACCTTTAAATATTGAGAATGGTCGGTGATCGCCATGTACTGATAGCCTTTTGCCATACACGCTTCTGCCATTTCTCTGATGGAAAAAGCGCCGTCACTCCAGGCTGAGTGCATGTGGAGATCGCCTTTTATCGCTTTATGCTCCACAAGATCCGTTTCTTCCCGGTACGTGTCGACCTCCTGCCCGCTTTCTCTGAGCTCAGGAGGAATAAACGGCAGACCGAAGTGGGCGTAAAACGCTTCTTCGCTCGGGAATGTTTTGACGTCTCCCGTTTCTATGGTTTCTACTCCGTATTCACTGATCCGTTCGCCGCGCTCTTTCGCCAGCTGGCGCATTTTAATGTTGTGATCTTTAGAACCGGTAAAATGATGAAGTGTGGTGGCAAACTGTTCCTCTGTCACAAGCCGGAAATCCACACTCGTCTCATATTCAAAGGTCAGGATGACTGATACTTTTGTATCCCCGCTCGCTATCACGTCTTTTACGTTCGGGAGAGAAAGAAGCTGTTCTCTGACAGCCTCCGGATGATCTGTAGCGATAATGTAATCCAGATCTTTTACAGTCTCCCGCGCTCTTCTGAGACTGCCGGCCCGGGAATATTTCTGAATATCCGTCAGCCGGGCCAAATGTTCTTCAATTACTGAAGCAATGCTGAGCGCATAGCCGATCGGAAACCGTTCCGGCTGTTTTCCGGCTTCTCCGAGAGCCTGGAGGATTTTCTCCTCCGTTTTTTTGCCGAAACCGGCGAGCCCCTGTACTTTTTGCTGCTCGCATGCTTCTTTCAGCGATTCCGCGTCATGAACGCCCAGTTCCTGATACAGCTTGGCGATTTTTTTGCCACCGAGGCCCGGAAGC
Source organism: Bacillus sp. FSL K6-2865 (assembly GCF_040311405.1). Lineage (NCBI taxonomy): Bacteria > Bacillati > Bacillota > Bacilli > Caryophanales > Bacillaceae > Bacillus > Bacillus sp. FSL K6-2865. The sequence goes on from NZ_CP152036.1 coordinate 2,891,092, forward strand.
TTCAAAAGAGGAACCAAGCCTTCCGGAACTTCTTTCTGCAATTGGAGAAGCGTGCCGGACACACCTTCCTGCATATATTCACGAATGACGCCGTAGGTGCCTTTTCCGATTCCGGATAAAGACATCATGTCGTCGATTTCCGACAGGCTGCGGTCATCCTGCTCAAGCGCCGCTGCCGCTTTTCGGAAGGCTGATATTTTAAACGGGTTGTCCCCTTTCAGTTCCATATAGACCGCAATCGTTTCAAGCAGCCTGATGATATCTTTTTTATGCATACTGTTAACCCCCAGTCGTTTCCTGCTTTTCATCATACAAATTTTTCTCCTCCGGCACAACTGACGCAGAGCTTGAAAAAAACTTCTCCGGTCAAGAGAAGTTTTTTATGCCCCGTACTGGGCCCACAGTTCTTGCAGGAGCCCTGACAGATACGGCGTATGATGTGTGATGATATTTGCAAGCGTCGATTGTGCGAGCATATCCTGAAGCGCGCTTACCGGCAGTACGGATGCGACGTATAACAGGATAAACGCAAATAAATAGACTTCCAGAAACCCAAGCACCCCGCCCAGCAGTTTGTTGATCTGTTTAATGACCGGAATGCCGGCGATGATATTAAGCGCCGCTCCGATAATCCGGAGCAGAATCTTTGCGATGATAAACAAAATGACAAACGCGATCGCGTTGTAATAAGCCGTCTCTACGTTTCCTTTAATAAAAGACAGAGCCGCCTGCCCGCCGGAAAAATCAGGCGCGGGTATAAAGCTCAGATGCGGGGCCAGATTTTTGTAAAAAAGCGCCGCAAACGCAATCGAGAGGATGAAACTCGTTAAATATATAAATTGGAGGATAAATCCTCTTTTTAATCCAAGCAATGTGCCCATTAAGAGCAAAACTAAGATGATGATATCTATCATATGGTGTTCATTCCTTTTCTTTAAGCTGCCGCTCCAGTATTTCATATTTTTCTTGCAGTTTCATATAATCATGCACGACATTGACCGCAGTCAATACAGCGAGCTTATTTATATCAAGATATGGATTTTTCTCGTTGATTTCTCTCATTTTATCATCAACCACTCCGGCCACATGGCGCATATGCGCTTTGCTTTCTTCCCCGATAATGGTGAAGTGCTGGCCGTAAATGTTTACTGTCGTTTTGGTTTTTTTGCCGTCAGACAACGTTTCTCCTCCATTCCGCGAGAATCCTAGTTCCTATCATACCACGATTATCGTTTGAATGGAAAGACGAGCCTCGGGCTGTTATGATACACTGGTATATACAGTGAAAAGTGCCAAAAAAGGAGATTATATCGTGTCCCATTCTGTTATAAAAGTATCCGCTTCCGCTATGGAACAAATGAAACAATCCTATGCCGGCTCCCTTACTCCCGCCGTTCCGCAGGGCGCCGTCTTCCAGGCCAAGCCTCCGGGCTGTACCATTACAGCCTACCGCTCGGGCAAGGTTCTCTTTCAAGGAAAAAACGCCGGCACAGAAGCGGCCCGCTGGGGAACGGCTGAGGCGCCGAAAGCAAAGAAAACCGTCAAAAAAGCGGCCGATCCGCTCTACGCTCCCCCGGCGGGCATTGCCTCCATGTCAGTGATCGGCTCTGATGAAGTCGGAACAGGCGATTACTTCGGGCCGATAACGGTTGCCTGCGCCTACGCAGACAAATCAAAGCTCTCTTTAATGAAAGAACTCGGTGTGAAGGATTCGAAGGATTTAAAAGATCCGCAGATTATTGAAATCGCCAAACTGTTAATTAAAACCATCCCTTACAGCTTGCTTGTGTTAAAAAACGAAAAATACAATCAGATGCAGGAAAAAGGCATGAGCCAAGGAAAAATGAAGGCGCTCCTTCATAATCAGGCGATTTCCAATCTGCTGAAAAAAATGAACGGCGTTAAACCGGAAGCGATTCTGATTGACCAATTCGCAGACCCCGGCATCTATTTTAAGCATCTTTCCGGACGGGATATCGTAAAAGAAAAAACGTTTTTCAGCACGAAAGCGGAAAGCATACATCTTTCCGTCGCCGCAGCCTCTATCATTGCGCGATATTCTTTCTTAATTGAAATGGATAAGCTTTCCCGTGAGGCTGGGATGACGATTCCGAAAGGCGCGGGGCCGCATGTCGATGAAGCTGCCGCCAAGCTGATCATCAATAAGGGAGAAGGTGCGCTCAGAACGTTCACCAAACTTCATTTTGCCAATACGCAAAAAGCGAAACGCCTTGTTGAACGGAAGCGGTCATAATAAAAAAGCTTGCAGAGTGATCTGCAAGCTTTTTCTTTATCCTCTTAATACGGCCTGATACGTTTCTTCCAGCGCTTTCAGCACGTTTTCATGAACTTTTGTCACTTCTTCTTCTGTCAATGTTTGTTCAGGGTTAACATATTGGAGCGAGAAGGCGACGGATTTTTTGCCTTCTTCCATATGCTCACCTTCGTACACATCAAACACGGTGACTTCTTTCAGCAGCGCGCCGCCGGCTTCTTTGATCACGGCTTCAAGCTGTCCGCTTGTAACGGTTTTATCTGCCACAAGCGCAATGTCGCGCGTGACGGACGGGTACTTCGGAATCGGCGTATACACGACAGGTTCTGTTTCCTCGGTCAGAAGCGCGTGCAGATCAAGCTCGAACACATACGTTTCTTTGATATCCAGCTCTTTTTCCATTGCCGGATGCACCTGGCCGATAAATCCGGCAAGCGAACCGTTCAACAGAATGTTTGCCGTCCGGCCGGGATGCATGTTTTTGCGTTCTGACTGGACAAATTCAACCCGGTCTGACACATTCAATTGATGCAGCAGGCCTTCAACGATTCCTTTGGCGACGAAGAAATCAACCGGCTTTTTCTCACCCTGCCATAAATTTTTGCGCCACAATCCGGTTACAGCTCCGGCAACCCGTTCTTTTTCAACCGGTTTTGTGTTTTCTTCTTTCGTCAGAAATACAGAACCCGTTTCATATAAAGCAACGGAATCAGTCTGTCTGGCCAGATTGTATGAAACGGCTTCAAGAAGATTCGGCACGAGGCTGTGTCTGAGAATGCTTCTTTCTTCGCTCATCGGCAGAGCAAGCATCGTGTTGAATGATTTTTCGATCGCAAAAGCGGCCGCTTTTTTATCATTCGTTAATGAATAAGTGGTCGCTTGTGAAAGACCCGCTCCTTCAAGGAAACGTCTCACTTTCCGGCGTTTTGCCTGATACGGTGTCAAGCCGCCTGTCGTGCCGGCCGTTTCCGGAAGCGTGGACGGAATATTGTCATACCCGTACAATCTCGCCGTTTCTTCAATCAGGTCTTCTTCTATTCTAATATCTCCGCGGCGCGACGGCACCGTTACGACGAGAACGTCTTCAGCTTCACCGACTGCAAACCCGAGGCGCTTGTAAATGCTGATGATTTCTTCTTTAGCGATTGTCATGCCGAGCACGGCGTTCACTTTTTCAACAGACACGTGAATATTGTTTGCTTCAATTTTCAGATGGTTTTCTTCAACCGTGCCTGAGAGCACTTCTCCGCCGGCATATGCCTGAATGAGACTGCAGGCCCGTTCAGCCGCCAGCAAAACGCGGGCCGGATCAATGCCTTTTTCATATCTGGCGCTCGCTTCGCTTCTCAATCCGAGGTCTCTCGACGCTTTGCGGACGGTCTGTCCGTCGAAATAAGCGGCCTCCAGTAAAATCGCAGTGGTGTCTTCACGGACTTCAGACTCAGCTCCGCCCATGACTCCCGCAACGGCTTGCGCTTTTTTTCCGTTTGTGATGACCAAATGGCTGCTTGACAGCTTTCGCTCTTGTTCATCCAGCGTTACGATGGTTTCGTTTTCCGCCGCTTTTCTGACGACGACCTCTTTTGAACCGAACCGGTCGTAATCGAAAGCGTGAAGCGGCTGTCCGTACTCAAGGAGGACGAAGTTTGTAATGTCCACGACGTTGTTATGCGGGCGGATGCCTGCATTCATCAGCTTCGTCTGCATCCAAAGCGGTGACGGGCCGATTTTGACGTTTTTAATGATTTTTGCGGCATAATGCGGATTGGCCTGCGTATCTTCAACCTTAACGGAAACAGCATCCGCCGCTTTTTCTGCCGCTTTTTCATATGAAGCCTCCGGAAGCTTTACCTCTGCGCCGAGGATAGCCGCAACTTCATAAGCCACGCCAAGCATGTTCATCGCGTCGGCGCGGTTCGGCGTTAAGCCCAATTCTAAAATCGCATCATCAAGCTGAAGGGCCGCCATTGCGTCAGCTCCCGTTTCAGCATCATTCGGAAAAACGAAAATGCCTTCCGCATATTCTTTCGCCACGAGCTTGCTTTCAATGCCGAGCTCCTGAAGGGAACAGATCATGCCGTGAGACGCTTCGCCGCGCAGCTTGGCTTTTTTAATTTTGAAATTGCCGGGAAGCACGGCTCCGACCGTTGCAACGGCAACCTTCTGTCCTTTATCAACATTCGGGGCGCCGCAGATAATCTGCACGGGTTCCTCCGCACCGATATCAACAAGGCATTTGTTGAGTTTGTCGGCATTCGGGTGCTGTTCGCGCTCAAGCACGTGTCCGATGACAACGCCTTTTACGCCCTCCCCTTTATACTCGATACCCTCAACTTCAATACCGGCTCTCGTAATTTTTTCTGCAAGCACGGCCGGGTCGATTCCCTGCAAGTCAACGTAATCTTCTAACCATTTATAAGAAACAAACATGTGTATCCTCCTCTTACGCCTGTTTAAACTGCGAAATGAATCTGACATCATTGGTATAGAAATGGCGGATATCTTCAATGCCGTATTTCAGCATCGCGATACGTTCCACACCCATTCCGAAAGCAAAACCCTGGTATTCCTCAGGATTGAATCCAGCCATCTTCAGCACGTTCGGGTGAACCATGCCGGCGCCGAGAATTTCGATCCAGCCTGTTTTTTTGCAGACGGAGCAGCCTTGTCCGCCGCACTTAAAGCAGGTCACATCCACCTCGACAGAAGGCTCTGTGAATGGGAAAAAGCTCGGACGGAGCCTGATTTCACGGTCTTGGCCGAACATTTTTTTGGCGACCAATTCAAGCGTGCCTTTCAGGTCGCTCATGCTGATTTTGCGGTCGACGACGAGACCCTCGATCTGCATGAACTGATGGGAATGTGTCGCGTCATCGTTGTCGCGGCGATACACTTTACCGGGACAAATGATTTTGACAGGGCCTTTTCCTTTATGCTTTTCCATCGTGCGCGTCTGCACCGGTGACGTCTGCGTTCTCATCAGCATTTCTTCTGTAATGTAAAAGCTGTCCTGCATGTCGCGGGCAGGATGTTCCTTCGGCAGGTTCAGCGCCTCAAAGTTGTAATAATCCGTTTCCACTTCAGGGCCTTCTTCGACGGTATATCCCATGCCGATAAATAAATCTTCAATTTCTTCAATAACGACCGTCAGCGGATGGCGTCCGCCGATGTTTACCTGACTGCCCGGCAATGTGACGTCAATCGTCTGGCTGCTGAGTTTTTTATTCATCTCTTCTTGTTCAAGCTGTTCATTTTTCGCCGTAATGGCTGCTGCAATGCGCTCTCTCACTTCATTGGCGAGCGCTCCCATTTTCGGGCGCTCTTCGGCGGACAGTTTGCCCATGCCGCGGAGAACTTCTGTAATCGGCCCTTTTTTTCCGAGATATTGCACCCGAATGTCGTTAACTTCTTTTAATGAACCCGCCGCTTCTACTTTTTCTGCAGCTTCCAGTTCGAGCTGTTTAAGCTTCTCTTCCATCATGCATCCTCCTTTTATGTAAACCAAACCGTTCTATGCCTTTTTCAGAAAACAAAAAAACCCGCCCCTTGAGAGAAGGGACGAGTTGTGGCCGCGGTACCACCCTTTTTAAGGCAGACTTCATCTGCCGACAGCTTCATTGACATAACGGAAACGATCGTTCCGGTTCACCTTTACGCGCGTTTGGCGCGGTCCCGGTGACAACTCGAGAGGTGAAAATCAATTTTTGTGCTGCGATAAAAATGCTTTCAGTCAGCGGCATTTTCTCCCTGGAAGGCAGTGTGTGCAAAAATTGACGTCCTCTGTCACGGTTTTTACATTATTGCTATCTATTATAGTGAAATCCAAGGCTTTTCGCAACCTATCCTCTGAGATGATAAACGAGGATGGCGGCCGCTACCGCCACATTCAGCGATTCCGCCTGCCCGTACAGCGGAACGTACAGGTTGAGATCCGTTTTTTGCAGAAGGCCGGCGTCCACTCCCGCCCCCTCGTTCCCGACGATTAACGCGAACGATTCTTCAGGCTTCACACTTTGATAAGCCGCACCGTTTTCAAGCGCCGTGCCGTAGATCGCGACGCCTTGTGATTTCAGCTCAACGGTAAACTCATCAAGCGGACGTTTCAAAATGGGAATATGAAAATGAGAACCTTGTGCTGAACGCAGCGTTTTTCCATTGTACGGGTCTGCTGTTCCCTCACCAAGGACAACGGCGTCGATTCCCGCCGCATCTGCCGTTCTGATCATTGTTCCTAAATTCCCCGGGTCCTGCACGGCATCAATCAGAAGCAGCCGCTTCAGCTGATCAGGCTGCTTATCCGGCATATGGCAGACCGCGGCGATCCGCTGCGGCGTTTCTGTTTCCGTCACGGCTGAAAACGCGTCTTCGCTCAGCACGTAGCACGGAATGCTCATGTCCAGATCGGCCGGGATGGCGCTCTCATCGTTTACGAGAATTTCTTTTACCGTTCCCTTTGATTTGAGCGCTTCTTCTGCCAGATGCTCTCCTTCTATCAGAAATGTATTCGTTTTAAGTCTCTCTTTTTTTGTGTGAAGTTTTTTCCAGTCCTTCACTTTTTGGTTTTTTGCAGAGTCGATTCGTTTCACTTTATGTCTGTGCTCTCCTTTTTTCATGCATATTGTTATTATATCTTAAGAACAGCACATAATAAACCGCGTGCGCGGTAAGAATATGCGTATCACATTCAGAAAAAGGAGCGGTTGTAATGGATCTTAATTTACGCAACGCCGTTATTGCCAATGTAACCGGCAATAACCAGGATCAGCTGGAGCATACGATCGTTGACGCCATCCAAAGCGGTGAAGAAAAAATGCTTCCGGGCCTCGGCGTCTTATTCGAAGTTCTTTGGCAGCATGCGTCGGACTCAGAAAAAAATGAAATGCTCAAAACACTTGAAGGCGGATTAAAACCTGCGCAATAAGCATGAACCGGGTGATGGGACACCCGGTTTTTTTTGTATAATAATGGCGAGGGGGATCGCCATGCAGTTACAGCCGGAACTGGCAAAGAAATTGATTGCCGAAGTCAAACATATGTACAGCCGCGAAGTGATTATTGCCGATACAAAAGGGATGATCATCGCGGGCACCAACGAGGCGCGCGCCGGATGGTTTCATGAAGGCGCACTGATCTGCGCGCGCGAAAAACGGAATGTCATCATTACGAAAGAAGATGAAAAACGGCTCGAGGGCGTAAAAGCAGGACTGAACCTCCCCGTTTTTTCAGGCCATGAAGTGATCGGAGTATTCGGCCTGACAGGAGACCCTGACGATATCCTGCCTTTCGGAGAATTGCTCAGAAAAATGACGGAGCTGTTTATTAAAGAAACGCGCCATATGGAAGAAGCGCAGTGGCGAGCGAGAATGCTTGAATCCTTTATGGTTGATTGGCTGCAGCTGAAAGAATGGTCTCCGGGCTTTTTAGAAAAAGCAAAGCTCATCGGCGCAGACCTTCACGCATACCGCCGGATCATACTCATTCAAGGCCGTTATGAGCAATATAAAGCGGAGGAGCTCGGGCGGCTCTGGCAGTACGAATGCCCTGAAGACCTGTTTGTCCGCTGGGGAAATGAACGCATTCTCATTAATCATGAAGCAAATTCGGGTTCCAAAACACAGCTCATTAAAAAGATCGGCGCCGTTTTTGGGCAGCCTGTCACCGCCGGCATCGGACGGATCGTTCCGGGAGAGCGCCTCACGGAATCATACGAACAGGCAGATAAAGCACTTTCAGCCGGAATCGGTGACAAGCAGGCCGTCTTTGAAGAAGATTTAAAACTGGATATGTGTCTTGCCGATATCACACCCCGCACGAGGTCGGAATTTTCACGGCGGGTTCTCGAGCATGTACTCGGCCGGGAAGAACTTCTGGATACGCTGCGCGCCTTTTTCGACCGGCAATTATCGTTAAAGCGCACCGCCGACGACATGCATATTCATATCAACACATTGCGCTACCGTCTTTCCAAACTGGAATCACTGACAAATATGAAGCTGGACCGCCCTGAAGACATAACGGCTTTTTATTTGGCGCTGCGCTTTTTAGATCAACATACAAAAAGCACGTAATCATATCAACATTTTTCATATGTTTCTCCATAGTGTGCGGAATCGTTTTTCTTTACAATTAAATGAAAACGCTTTTCTTATCAGGGAGGTTGGGAGAACATGATTTCACGAGAGGCAAAAGAAGCGTTCATCCGGACGGTCGGGAAGGAGAATTATGATGATTCGGCGGCGGGCCGTCTTGTGTATTCTTATGATGCGGCTCCTCAGCTGCAAGCCATGCCGGATGCGGTAATCGCCCCCCGCAGTGCGAATGACGTGTCCCGTATATTAACGATTTGCAGCAGGCATGACATTCCGATCGTGCCGAGGGGTTCAGGCACAAACTTGTGCGGCGGCACATGTCCGTCTGAAGGCGGGCTTGTGCTTTTATTCAAACATATGAACCGCATTCTAGAAATCGATGAAGAAAATTTGACGGCAACCGTCCAGCCGGGCGTGATTACGCAAGATATGATCCGTGCGGTTGAACAAAAAGGTTTATTTTATCCGCCTGATCCGAGCAGCATGAAAATATCGACAATCGGCGGGAATATTAATGAAAATTCCGGCGGGCTGCGCGGTTTGAAGTACGGCGTCACCCGGGATTATGTCCTCGGCCTTGAAGCCGTATTGGCTTCAGGCGATATCATCCGCACAGGAGGAAAGCTGACAAAGGATGTCGCCGGTTATGATCTGACCCGGCTTTTCGTCGGATCAGAAGGGACGCTCGGCGTTGTGACGGAAGCGACTTTAAAGCTGGTTCCGAAGCCGGAAACGAAAAAAACGCTGCTTGCACTCTATGAACATATTGAAGCGGCTGCGGAATCGGTTTCTGCCATCATCGCTGAAAAAATCATTCCGGCGACACTCGAATTTCTGGATCAGCCGACACTGCAGGTCATTGAAGATTACGCCAAGATCGGGCTTCCGACCGACGCAAAAGCGGTGCTGCTGATCGAACAGGACGGTGACATCGACACGGTCAGACGAGATATGGAAAAAATCGAAGCGATTTGTAAAAACGGAGCCGCCGTATCCGTCCAAACGGCTGAAACCGAGGAAGAGGCATTCGCGCTTACAGAGGCCAGACGGTCCGCATTATCAGCCCTTGCCCGGCTGAAACCGACAACGATTCTGGAAGATGCGACCGTGCCGAGATCACAAATTGCCAGCATGGTCAAAGCCATTAACGAGATTGCAGAAACATACGGCCTGTCCATCTGCACATTCGGCCATGCCGGAGACGGCAACCTCCATCCGACGTGCACCACCGATATCCGAAATACAGAGGAGATGGAACGTGTCGAAAAAGCTTTTGCCGCCATTTTTGAAAAAGCGATTGAGCTGGGCGGGACGATAACGGGTGAACACGGGGTCGGCATCGTAAAAGCGCCGTATTTAGAAATGAAACTGAAAACAGAAGGCATCACCGCCATGAAAGCGATCAAACAAGCGCTTGATCCCCAAAATCTGCTGAATCCGGGAAAAATATTCGCCAATTCATCAAGGAAACGCGTGGTGGTGATGAAATGACAACGGCTAAAGAGCAGCAACAAATTCAAACAGAATTCAAAACCCGCATGGATGAAGGTGAATTGCTGAACTGTATGCGCTGCGGCTTCTGCCTTCCTTCCTGTCCGACCTATATTGAATCGGGATTTCAAGAATCCCATTCGCCGCGCGGCCGGATCGCCCTGATGAAAGCCGTCACTGACGGACTGATCGAGCCGGATGAAGATGTCGAGCGCTCACTTTCGCTGTGTCTCGGATGCCGGGCATGCGAGCCCGTTTGTCCGGCAGGGGTCAATTACGGACAGCTGCTTGAAGAAGCGAGGGATATCATTCATCAAAATAAAAAACATAAGCCGGGCGTGCGCCTCTTGCGGAAAGCCGCCTTCACCGGGCTTTTCCCTCATCAAAACCGCATGCAGACAGCCGTGAATCTTCTCGGAATATACCAAAGATCGGGACTGCAGACCGCCGTCAGAAAAACCGGTATGCTGCGCGTTTTGCCTGAACATCTGCGCACAATGGAACAAGTGCTCCCGCCCGCCCCGAAACGGAAAGACATGAAGGAAAGGCCGCGTTTTCTTCCTGCCGCGGGTCCCGTCCAAAAACGGGCCGCTTTTTTCTCGGGCTGCTTAATGGATACGATGTTTTTAGCGACAAATCATGCGACAACGGCGCTTTTACAGGCGGCCGGGTGTGAAATCGCGGTTCCGGACGGCCAGGCGTGCTGCGGCGCGCTTCACGGGCACAGCGGAGAAAAAGAGATGGGAAAAGAACTGGCCAAGCGGAATATCGCGGCTTTTGAGGCGCTTGACGCTGATTATATCATTACAAACGCCGGCGGATGCGGCGCCTTTCTTCAGGAATATCCGCATTTACTGAAAGATGAACCTGGATGGGCGGAACGTGCCGGACAATTCGTCCGGAAGCTCAAAGACTTTTCATCCGTACTGGTTGATCTGAAGTTCCATCAAAAAAACCTGCGGGCGCAGTCTCCTCATATCGTCACATATCAGGACTCCTGCCATCTCCGCAATGTGATGCATACGTCAGAGGAACCGCGCACGCTTTTGAAAAGCATTAAAGGGGCTGAGTACAGAGAAATGGAAAAGGCCGACAGCTGCTGCGGGTCGGCGGGAATTTATAATATAACAGAGTCAGAGATGTCTATGAAAATATTAGACAGTAAGATGAAAGCCGCCGGAAAAACGGAGGCCGCCGTCATCGTAACAGCCAATCCCGGATGCCTTCTGCAAATGCAGCTCGGCATTTTACGCGAAGGATTAACAGGCCGTGTCCGCGCGGTTCATTTGGCGGATTACCTTTTGGAAGCGGCGGATTTGTCATAAGATGAAAGCAGAGAGACCGATCGGCTCTCTGCTTTTTTATGATGCTGCAATGTTCGGACGGCCGCGGATTTATCCGGGTATTGAAGCTTCCAGTCTGGCACTCGGGTCACGCCATACATTCGCCCATTTTTTCACAGCCGCAATGATAATCACAAGCCCGAGAATGAGCATGATAATGGATAAAACGCCATTCAGCACGTTGTATCCCGCCGCTTCGGGGTTCAAATACACATACCGCACCATCCAATAACCCGCATAGTTGACGGTCACGTACAAATAAGCGAGAGGAATCAGGCATGTCAGCATATAGCGCCGCTTATCCGCTATTTTTAATACGACGGTCGCACCGATAATTAAGCCGACAGACGCCATAAGCTGATTGGATACGCCGAACAGCGCCCAAATGGAGCTGATGTCGCCCGAATACAGAAGATAGCCCCACAGCAGGCAGGCGAGCGCGCTTGAGAAAATCGAGCCCGGCAGCCAGTCTGTTTTTTTCAGCGGCTTATAGACCTCTCCGAAAAACTCTTGAATCAAGTACCGGGCGACACGGGTTCCCGCATCAATCGCCGTTAAAATAAACACCGCTTCAAACATAATGACGAATTGAAAAAAGTATGAAGCCAAATGACTGAAAAACGGAATCTCCGTAAAGATATACGTCATTCCGACGGCAAGCGTAACAGCGCCGCCCGTTCTTCCTTCCAGACTGAGCCCGATTTCTTTACTCAATTCAGGCAGATGGACGACATTCATCCCGAGGGTGCGGAATATTTCAGGCGTGCTGTTAATAGCAAAATAGTCGGCGGGCTCAAGAGCGGCAGCTGCAATGAGCGCCATAATTCCGACGAGACATTCCACAAGCATCGCTCCGAAAGCAACCGGCTTTATATCACTCCATTTATCCAGCATTTTCGGCGTTGTGCCGGAACCGACAAATGCATGAAAGCCCGAAATGGCGCCGCAGGCAATCGTTATTGAAATAAACGGCCAGACAGGACCCGCGATCACCGGCCCTCCGCCGTGAATAAACTCCGTTACGGCCGGAAATTTAATGGCGGGATTGACGAAAAAGACGCCTGCGATCAAAGCGGCAAAAACCCCGATTTTCATAAAACTGCTTAAATAGTCACGCGGAGCCAGCAAAAGCCAAACCGGAAGCGCCGCGGCGAAAAACGCATAGACAGGAAGCGCCACTGCAAGCGTTTTCGCATCCAGTGTCAGCATGTCCCCGAGAGCCGTTGTCTGCAGCCACGGCCCGATGACAACACCGGCCATTAACAAAAGAAACCCGACAGTTGATGCGAGTTTGAGATTGCCCGTTTTTTTATAGTAGAGGCCGACCCCCATCGCGATCGGAATCGTAATCCCCACCGCAAACGTTCCCCACGGGTTTTTCTCAAGCGCGTGCAGCACAACCATGGACAGCCCCGCCATCGTGATCGTAATGATAAACAGCATGGAAAGACCCGTGCAAAAGCCCGCCACCGGGCCAAGCTCTTCTTTGGCGACTTCAGAAAGCGTTTTCCCGTTTTTCCGCATTGATGCAAACAATACGACAATATCGTGCACGGCTCCTCCGATCACCGCCCCGATTAACAGCCATAAAAGCCCGGGCAGATAGCCGAACTGAGCTGCCAGAATCGGTCCGACAAGCGGGCCGGCAGCGGCGATTGCCGCGAAGTGGTGGCCGAATGACACCCACTTATTCGTCGGCACATAATCTTTCCCATCCTCAAGCACATGGGCCGGAGTCGGTGTCTGATCATTGATTTTTAATACTTTGACCATCATAAAGGTACCGTAAAGCCGATAGGCGATCGCCAGAATACATATAGACGCTATGACGATTGTAATCGCATTCATTTAATCCCAGCCCCTTTTCTCTTTTTCTAAATATTATCACAATTATCAGATAACAGTAGATGATTTTTGCGTAAAAAAAAGCCGGCGACTAAGCCCGGCTTTTCGGAACGCTATTTTCCTGATAAACGGATGACATTCCAGGACAGCGGCTTAAAATGAGCCGTTATCCCTTCAGCATTTGCTGAAGACGTTCCGTTTGAGTGAGGCGTGACTTCATTTCTGTTTTTTTGATTGGTCGCTTTCATATCCTGATGCTCCAGCACGATATGCTCAATGATGCGGTAATCTTCAAACCCCCTCAGTTTGATCTCCGTTTCCATCAGTTCCTTGCTTTTGTTGACGGCAAAAATGGTCAGTGCTTCATCCTCTTCATGGTAAACGGCCGCGGCATCAACATACGGCACATCCGTAAAATCCGCCGAGTCGTATTTCGGGGAGGTAATTAGCAGCTTCATCGAAGTCCCTCTCCCGTAGACAGAGGCGTGCATGTAAGGGTAAAAGATCGGCTGCCTCCATGCTTCTCCGCCCTTTTCGGTCATGATAGGCGCAATTACGTTGACAAGCTGGGCGAGACAGGCGATCTTTAGTCTGTCCGCATGCTGCAGCATGGTAATCAGCAGTGAACCGATCAACAGCGCATCTTCAAAATTGTAGATGTCTTCAAGAATCGGCCGGGCCGTAATCCATGGCTCCACTTTTTTATCCGCTTCATTTGAGTGATACCACACATTCCATTCATCTAAAGAAAGGTGAATCGTTTTTTTGCTGCGTTTTTTCGCTTTCATATAATCACATACGGCTGTGACGGATTTAATAAAATGGTCTAAATCCATCGACTTCGCCAAATAGTTCTCAAGATCATTTTCATGGTTGCCGTAATACGTATGCAGTGAGATGTAATCCACATGCTCATACGTATTCTCAAGCACCTCGGCCTCCCACTCGATGAAGGACGGCATGCCGCTGTTTGAGCTTCCGCAAGCCACCAACTCGATCGTCGGGTCCGTCCATTTCATCACCTTTGCCGTTTCAGCGGCGAGCCGTCCGTATTCATGCGCCGTTTTATGACCGATCTGCCAAGGGCCGTCCATCTCATTTCCTAAGCACCATGTTTTGATGCCGTAAGGTTTTTCATATCCGTGCGATTTTCGTAAGTCGCTCCAGTATGACCCTTCAGGATGGTTGCAGTATTCGACGAGGTTCCGGGCGGCATCGATCCCTCTCGTCCCGAGATTGACCGCCATATTCACTTCGGCGTTCACTTTTTTCGCCCACGTTAAAAATTCATTCGTCCCTACTTCGTTCGTTTCTGTCGTCTGCCATGCCAAATCTAGCCTCCGCGGGCGGCCCTTCACCGGCCCGACGCCGTCTTCCCAATTGTAGCCCGAGAGAAAATTCCCTCCCGGATAGCGGATGAACGGCACTTGCAATTCCTTGATTAACTCCTGCACGTCTGTTCTGAAGCCGTCCTTGTCGGCTTTCGGGTGTCCGGGCTCATAAATGCCTTCATACACCGCCCGGCCCATATGTTCTATAAATGATCCGTACATCCGTTTGTCCACTTCACCGATGATATATTCTTTATCTGCTGTAATCCCCGCTTTTTTCATTATATTTCCTCCCTCTCTCTATCCCTTCACTCCGCCTACTGTGAGTCCGGAAATGAAGTATTTTTGGAAAAACAAGAATATGATGATCACCGGCAGTATCGCAAAAACGGACCCGGAAATCAGCATGTCATAGTTGTTGCCGTACGGACTCAGCAGCCCTGAAAGTCCGATTGGAAGCGTAAACATTTCTTTCGACCGAAGCACGATCAGCGGCCATAAAAAGTTATTCCAGCTGTTTAAAGATTGAAGAATGATCATTGCCCCGAATGCCGGTTTCATGAGCGGCGCCATAATTCTGAAAAAAATGCCGAATTCGGTGCAGCCGTCCATTCTTGCTGAATCAAGCAGATCCTTCGGAAGTCCGAGCGCATATTGCCGGAAAAAGAACACGGCGACAGGCGACACAATAAACGGCAGAATCACTCCCGTATAAGAATCGATCAAATGAAGACCCACCGTCAATTTGAACAACGGAAGCATCATCACTTCAAGAGGCACCATCATAATGATCAGCACAAGAACGAAAATAATATTTCTGCCTTTAAATTCGTAGACACCGAGTCCGTAGCCGATCAAAGAGGAAAAAAACAGCGTGAGAACCGTGGTGAGAACGCCGAGCAGCAGGCTGTTAAAAAACCATTTGAAATAAATGCTCCCCCCGTTGAACAAATAGGTGTAGTTATCAAGGCTCATCACATCCGGATCAAGACGCAGATTCAGCCCGATACGCATCAGCTCAGATGACGGCTTTAAAGAACCGAGCAATAGGCAGATCATCGGAAAGATATACAACAGGCTCAGCATGATAAAAAACAAGGTAAACGCGACTCTGTACACGGAAGACATGTGATTGTTACGCAACGCTTTATCCCTCCCCTTTAAACGAACCGGACAGTTTCAGTGAAACAAGACTGACTAGTAAGATGACAAGCAAAAGGACAATTCCGATTGCGGCCCCGTACCCCATTTCGTTGTATGCAAGCCCCTGCTGATATAAATAACCGACAAGCGTGAGGCCGATATTGCCCGGGGAATTATTCTGCCAAAGCACATAGCTTTCCTCAAACATTCTGAAACCGCCGATAATACTGATCGTTAACACATAAACGGACACCGGCTTTAAAAATGGAAGGGTAATATGCCGGAACTTTTTCCACGTACTCGCCCCGTCAATTTCAGCCGCTTCATACAATTCTTTCGGCACGTTTTGCAATCCTGCCAGAAAGTAAAGAATGTTAATCCCCATCCACCTCCATGACGCAAGCAGCACCATTAAAAACATGCCGGTGCCTTTGTTGTTGAGCCAGTTTTGGGGTGATGCGCCAAGCTTCATCATCAGCTCGTTTGCAAGCGACGTATTCATTTCTCCGAACATCAGACGGAAAATAATCCCCGCTACGATCGTCGATGTTAAAGCCGGTACAAACAGAGCCGATTTAAACACATTTCTGAACCTGACGAGCTTCGAATTCAGAATCACCGCCAAAAGAAGCGGCACCGGAATCAGCACGATCAGCGTCCAGAAGGTATATTCCAATGTGTTAAATAATGCCGTATAAAAGGTTGGATTAAGAAGAGCGGTATAATTGGAAAACCCGACAAATGTAATTTCTCCCGGCAGTATCCGCTGAAAGCTCATGATAAACACGCTGATAATCGGATACAAAAAGAAAACGAGAAACGAAATGATAAATGGCGCCGTAAAAAGATAAGGCGCCGCTTTTTTTGAATACAGCACATTGCGCCGGCGCGGCTTCTTCCGGACTGCAGAAACGGTTTGCGCTGTCTCTGTCTTTACAGGTCTCATAAAAGCTCCCCCGCTTTCACTGTTAAATAGGGCGGCTTCTCCTATTTCTCTAATTGCTCTGCCGCCTCGTCCAAGGCTTCCTTAGGTGTTTTTTCCTGCGTCTTCAGCGCATCGAACAGCACTTGTCTGACAACGAGATCAGCCGCTTTAGAGAAGTCTTCATGCAGATAAATCGGATTGATCTCATCTTTTATTTCAAGGAGCGAGGAAAAAATTGACGTACCGTTCCGGAAGAAATCCGTGTACTTGTTTTTCTCCTTCAATTCTTTTGAATCCCACACGTCCCAGCGGAGCGGGTCAAAGCCGAGCACCGTCCAAAGCTTTATATTCCCTTCCTTCGAACCTTTCGCAAAACCGAGAAATTCTTTCGCGAGCTTCAGATGTTCAGCCTGCTTCGGCACAACGGTGGCTGTTCCGCCTAAACCCGCTGATCTGTCACCGCCTTCTTTCCAGGCCGGCATAGGGTAAATCGCCATTTTGCCTTTTAAATCAGGCATATAATCGATAAACCGTCCCATGTACCAAATGGGCATCAGCACTGAGGCTGCCCCGCCCTGATTCATAAAACCGTAGTATTCTTCGCTGTGATGGCCGCCGCCGGGAGCCGGCAGAAGGGTTTTATCATTTACCATGTCCTTTACATAATTCAGTGTGTCTGTATTCGTCTTGCTGTTCAGAATCAATTTTCCGTTTTTGCTGTAGTAGCCTGACCCTTGCTGCGAAATCATGGATAGGAATGTGGCGGAGTCGTTTGTTTCAACCGTTCCCATCGGTTTCCCAGCGGTCTCACGCACTTTTTTCCCTGCCCGCCGGTAATCTTCCCATGTCTTAATGGAGGCGGGATCAACGCCCGCTTTTTTCATGATATCCATGTTGTAAAACATGACGGTCGTCCCCACATGTGTATCAAGGCCGTACAATTTTCCGTTTTTGCTGTATAAGGCCAGACGCGCTTCCACAAACTTATCGCGGTCTTTTTCAATCAGCGGCGTCAGATCGGCAAGCGGGATATCCTTCCCCTTCAGAAAGTTCGAGAACCGGCTTAATTCCACGTCGGCTATATCGGGAAGCCCCTCACCCGCGATCAGCGAAACCGATAAATTATCATGCATTTGTCCATAAGGATAAACAACGGTATTCAGCTTGATTTTGCGATCCGGATATTTCTGATTCCATTCTTTGACCATTTCCTGATAAAACTGTTCGTGCAGACCGTTAAATGTCCAAAACGTCAGCTCTGTTTCTCCCGGCCGGCCGGCAGTCCGTTCTTGTGAACAGCCGGCGGTAAACAAGAAGAGCATCATCAGCACCAAACATACAGCGGTCGTTTTTTTCATGTCATTACCCCTTCCACTTTAGGCCGTGCGGCTATTGATGCAAATGATGTGCAAAGAGCGCTGCATTTTCATTTATGATGGTTAAACCGGTATAACGGTCTCGCAGTGTGTGCGCATGCTTAAGCGCATCGCTGACAAGGTCCTGTTTTACACCGATCTCATCGAAACAGGCGGGACCTCCCGCAGATGCGAGCCACCCGGCAATTGTCTTGCCGTCGGGAAGCCCTTCATATGCAGATTGAATCGCCTCGCGAAAGTGCGGCGGCAGTTCAGCAAGCTTTTCGTGACAAGCCAGTTCTTTGTAAATATCACTCAGCACCGCGCACGCACAGCCGACCTTCGCACCGTGGAGAATCGGAGGCTGTTTTGCCTTCAGCATTTCCATCTCAATCCAATGCGAGATGTGATGTTCTCCTCCTGAGGCGGGGCGGGAGTGGTCAAGCGCAAGCATGACAAGACCCGAAACGATCAGCGCTTCCATCAGTATCTGAATGCCGGCCTCCGTTCCCATGGCAATGTCAGCGCGGTGATCAATGCACTGCCAAAGCGCGTCTTTCACAAGCTTCGCCCCGGCTTCTGAGTACGGCTCACCCGCAAGCCTGCGGGAAATCTCCCAATCTGCCAGCGATGTTATTTTTCCGAGCATGTCTCCGAAGCCCGCGGCTGTCATTGAACGGGGCGCTTCTTTTAATACATTCGTATCCGCAAATAAGGCGATCGGCGCTTTCGTTTGAATCGTCGTTTTGATTCCGTTTAATATGAGCGGCGCTCCCGCCGACGTAAAACCGTCGACTGACGGAGCGGTAGGGAATGAGATAAACGGCAATCCGCGCTGGCAGGCGGCAAACCGCGTAATGTCGTGAATCGTTCCTGAACCGGACGCAATGATGACATCCGTCTCTTCCGCGAGGTTGATCAGCGTATAGACCAATGTCCTCTCATCAGCCGCGGCGGCCCCGGCTTCATGCTCCGGAATAATGACTTTTGACGCTTTGATCCCGCCTGCCCTCAATTCGTCCGCAAGCAGACGCCCCGCCGCCTCGTACGTGTTCCGGTCACAGACGATGACCGGATGATTCCAGCATTTTTTTTGCAGAAATCTGAGAAGCTCTTCTTTTGCATTCGCCCCGATCACGATATCTTCTATTTGAATCGGTGAGCGGCTGGCCCCTTCCTTGTTAAACTCGGATTGAATGTCCTCAGGAGAACGTTTCATGAAAGGATTCCCTCCTTCGCTAATTCTGTCAGGTCTTTAATAGAATCAAGGACGACGTCAGGTTCATATAGACGGGGCTCCCCAAGTTTGGCCGACCCCGTCAGAACCAATACGCTTTTCATCCCGTACAGGCTGCCCATTGCGATATCTGATTCGAGGCTGTCTCCGATAATGGCGCATTCCTCAGGGGGAAGTCCGAGCGCTTCACATGCCGCCTCAGCCATCAGCCAAGACGGTTTGCCGATGACAAGCTCCGTTTTTGCTCCGGCGGATGCTTCAATGGCCCCGATCATTCCCGCGACGTCCATGGCATGGCCGCCTTCATTCGGAAAGGAGCGGTCCCGGTTCGTGGCGATGATGCGCGCGCCGGAGGAAGCCGCCTTAAAAGCGAGATTCAGATCCTCATAGGTGACGGTTTCATGCAGGGAGATGACAAGCCAGTCTGCCGCCTGCGGGTTTTGCGCCAGGGCGACACCCGCTAAAGCGAGTTCATCAGTCAGCCCTTTTTCTCCTAACACCCACGCCTTTGACAAAGGATAATGCTTCTTTAAAAATGATGCCGTCACACTGGAGGACAGCACGATGCTCCGTTCATCCGTGCGGATACCGGCACCCAGCAGTTTCTTTCGGCACATTGCTCTTGATAGATTGCCGCGGTTGCTTAAAAAGACAACGGCTTTGCCCAGTGACTGAAGGATATGAACGGCTTCTTTCGCGCCGTCAATCAGCTCCCGCCCCCTGAATACGGTTCCGTCTAAATCAATCAGAAACCCGGCTGCGTCAAGTTTGGCCATAATAAGCATTCGCCCCGTGTTTTCTGTAAAAATGCTTATCATGCAGCACTCTGTCGATCGGACTGAGCTGTTTGTTCAGCATAAGCGAATGGTAGGCCATTTCCGCTACCGTTTCGAGCACAACGGCGTTATGCAGGGCATTCAGCGCGTCCGTTCCCCAGCAGAACGGGCCGTGGCTGTGGACGAGGACACCCGGATTTTGTTCATACGGTTCGTTTTGAAAAGTTTCGGCTATGACTTTGCCTGTATGATATTCGTAATCTTTCACAATTTCTTCTTCATACATTTCCCTCGTGCAGGGTATAGCGCTTTCAAAGTAATCCGCGTGAGTCGTTCCGAGAGCGGGTATGTCTCTTCCGGACTGAGCCCAGCTCGTCGCCCAGCGGGAGTGCGTATGAACGATTCCGCCGATAGCCGGAAACGCTTTATACAGATAAAGATGGGTCGGCGTGTCAGAAGACGGTTTCAGCGAGCCTTCGAGAATGTCTCCGTCCTCATTCAGGACGACCAGTTTGTCAGCGGTCAGCTCACTGTAATCGACACCGCTCGGTTTAATGACGATTCTCCCGCTCTCTCTGTCAATGCCGCTGACATTCCCCCATGTAAACGTGACAAGGTTATGTTCCTCAAGCTTCAGATTGGCGGCGAGCACTTCTTCTTTTAACGCTTCAAGCATGGCGGCTCCCCCCTTTCGCAAAATCACGGTTTTTAATGGCTTTCAGGCGTTTCATGACATTGTTTTCTTTGCCGAAGTAGTGTACGAGCTCTTTATATTCAGCATATAAGCTGTCATAAATCTCAACTCTTTCCCGGTTCGGGGCATAAAAGCCGTCTTTTAATTTCCCCATATGCGCACATGCTTCGGCAATATTGGAGTATCCCCCGTTTTCCCGTCCCGCGGCGAGCGCTCCGAAAATCGCGGAGCCCAGTGCCGGCGCCTGCGGAGAACCGGATAATTGAATGTCCATATTTGTGACGTCTGCATAAATTTGCATGATAAATGGATTTTTCTCAGCGATTCCTCCGGCTGCGTAAAGCTCCTCGACCGGAACGCCGTTTTCCCGAAACGTTTCGATAATCATCCTCGTTCCGAACGCCGTCGCTTCAATCAATGCCCTGTAGATTTCTTCCGGCTTCGTGTGCAGCGTCATGCCGAGCATCATGCCCGTCAAATCGGCGTCCACCAAGGTTGACCGGTTTCCGTTCCACCAGTCAAGCGCGAGAAGGCCGCTTTCCCCCGGAACAAGTTCAGCTGCTTTTTTGCTGAGCAGCTCGTGAATGTCTATGTGTTTATCCTCAGCTTCCTTCTCATAGTCTCTCGGAACGCACGTTTTGACGAACCATTCAAAGTGGTCGCCGACACAGGACTGCCCCGCTTCATATCCCGCATATCCGGGCAAGATGCCGTTATTGACGACCCCGCACATACCGGGGACGATATGTTCTTCCTCGCCGAGCAGCACATGGCAGGTGGACGTTCCCATAATCATCAGCATTTTCCCCGGCTCTGTAATACCGACCGCGGGCACTGACACGTGGGCGTCGACATTGGCGACCGCAACGGCCGTCCCCGGCAGAAGCCCGGTCAGCTCCGCCATTTTTTCGGTCAAACCTCCTGCCTTTTCCCCGACTGAATAAATGGTGCCGCTTAATTTATCTTTTGTAATCGTTTTCATTAACGGGTTGAGCTTTTCAAAAAAATGATCCGGCGGATACCCCGTCTCCTCATTCCAGATTGCTTTGTAGCCGGCCGTGCAGTTGCTTCGCTTCAATGAACCGCACAATTGATAGACGATCCAGTCTGCCGCTTCCACAATCCGATCTGCCGCCTTGTATATATGCGGCGCTTCTTCCGCGATTTGCATGATTTTCGGGATCATCCATTCAGAAGAAATTTTACCGCCGTATCTTTTAAGGAATGTTTCTTTTGTGTCTTCGGCAATCGTGTTCAAACGGTCTGCATGTTTTTGAGCCGCATGATGCTTCCACAGCTTCACATAACTGTGGGGCTCCCGTTCAAATTCCGGCAGCATACAAAGCGGCTGCCCCGCGACGTCTATCGGCAAAATCGTGCAGGCGGTAAAATCAATTCCTATGCCGATCACGTCTTTTGGATCAGCGCCCGCCTCTTGAAGCAGGTTCGGAATTGCCGTTTCCAGAACTTCGATATAATCGGCAGGATGCTGAAGCGCCCAGTCCCGAGGGAGTTTTTCACCCGTCTTCGGCAGCGTGCGGTCAATGACGGCATGAGTGTATTCTTTTACCGCAGACGCGATTTCTTCGCCCGTGCGGACATTGACAAGCACCGCCCGGCCGGACAATGTGCCGAAATCAACACCAATCGTATACGCCATATCAATTCCCTCCCAGCCGGTATAATACGTCATTCCATTTCAACTCTTTTTTCAGCTCATGTATTTCGGTATTGCGGGAAATAAAGATGCTTTCTATGCCTGCCATCTCAGCCCAGTCAAGCATCTGTTCAGCCGTAAGCCGGAAGGACATACAAGTATGATGGGCGCCTCCCGCCAAAATCCATGCTTCCGCAGCTGTTTTCAGCGATGGCTCCGGCTTCCATAGCACCCGCGCCACAGGAAGATTCGGCATATCATGATCAATCTCCCTGCCTTCCGCTTCATTCAGAATGAGACGGAATCGCCCGCCGATATCAATGATGCTGGCGATGATGGCTGAGCCGCCGATTCCGTTAAAGACCAACCGGGCCGGATCTTCCTTCCCTCCGATTGAGAGAGGATGGACTTCGATTTTCGGCTGATCAAGGGCGATCGTAGGACATACTTCAAGCATATGTGATCCGAGAATCATCGCACGCCCCGGTTCAAAATGGTACGTATAATCTTCCATGAAGGAGGTTTGTTCTCCGTCCGCCATTATTTTCATCATTCGCACAAGGGCAGCCGTTTTCCAATCGCCTTCGCCGGCAAATCCGTACCCTTTTTCCATGAGACGCTGAACGGCAAGACCCGGAAGCTGCTTCATTCCGTGCAAAACTTCAAAGGAGGTCGAAAACGCTGTATATCCGCCCCGTTCGAGAAAGGCCGTTAATCCGAGTTCAATTTTCGCCTGTTCTTTAATGGAAGCAACTTTTGCTTCATCCCGTTTTGTTTCGCCGCTGATGACATACAATTTGTCGTATTCCTCATAAAGCGCCTCAATTTCTCCGTCGGTGACGTTGTTCATCACCTCGGTAAGATCGCCGATTCCGTACCCGTCAACCTGCCAGCCGAATTGGATGTGGGCGCCGACTTTGTCTCCGTCAGTAACCGCCACATTCCGCATATTGTCGCCGAACCGGGCTACTTTAATATTCCTGCTTTCATTCCAGGCGGCAGCAGTGTTCATCCATTGCGAAATGTCATGTTTGACTTCCTCATCATCCCAATAGCCTGCGATGACTTTTCTCGTCTGCCCCATTCTTGACTGGATATACCCGTATTCCCGGTCTCCGTGAGCGGATTGGTTGCTGTTCATAAAGTCCATATCAATCGTTTCCCACGGGATGTCGCGGTGATATTGGGTATGCAGATGAAGCATCGGCTTTTGAAAAGCGGAAAGACCTTCAATCCACATTTTCGCAGGGGAAAATGTATGCATCCATGTCACGACCCCGGCACAGTTTTCTTGATACTGCGCTTCCCGCAAAACCTCTCTGATCGTTTCAGATGACGTGACAACCGGTTTATGCCTGATCTTGTATTTTGATGACACCCCGCTGAGGCCGTCACATATTCCCTTTGCGTGTTTATCGACAAGCTGCAGCGTTTCCTCTCCGTATAAGTGCTGGCTTCCCGTTACAAACCAAAATTCATATTCTTTGTTCTGAAGCACATTCATTTCCCCTTCCTATCAAAATAAAGCGCTTGCATTTTTAAAAATATACGTACGAATATAAACTATAAAACTTTAATCCTTTTATTTGTACGAACAATTTTATTATAGTTAAGGAGGAATCAAACTGTCAATCTTTTATTGCAAGTAAAAAAGCCGGACACACATGCCCGGCTGATCAATTAATAGGAAGGCCAGCCTGAACTCCAATCGATATCATTGATGAGCATCTTCGGAATTCCGCTGTTTTCGGCATCATACGCATGACGCACTAAAATATTCCCGTTCACAATGTCTTGACCGCCCGGGCCTTTCCAGCGGTCATTGCCGGAGTCAAGAATCGTCCCTCCGCCTTCTGACATGCTTTTCCCGCTTTTATCGAGATATGGGCCGGTGATGCTTTTGGATCTTCCATAAGCGATTTTGTACGTACTATTCACGCCTGAACAGCATTTATCAAACGACACCATTAAGTAATAGTAGCCGTTCTGGTAGGTGATGGCCGGCGCTTCCAAAGCTCCGCCGTTATTCGGTCTGGCAGCGATAGAATAAAGTGATCCCGTCGGTTTCATTGTATTTTTATCAAGCTTTGTCAGCTTAATGCCGCTCCAAAAAGAACCGAAGGCAAGCCAAGGGTTTCCATCTTTATCAATTGTCAGCTCCGGATCAATTGCATTGTAGTTATCGGCGCTTGTTGAACGGATGACGAGCCCTTCGTCCTTCCAGTTTCCCGAACTGAGGCTTGTAGATGATGCAAGACCGATCGCGGAGGTATTTTTGCCGAATGAAGAAACGGCATAATACAGCCAATACTTTCCGTTAAAATATTGAACATCGGGGGCCCATTGATTCAGCCCGTAATTCGGCACATAATTGCCCCACCATGACAGCGGGGAAGTAAAGATTGATTTCTGAACGGTCCATATGCCGCCGCTGCCCGCCTTTAAGACGCGAAGCCCCCTCTCCCCTTCCAAACCGGTTCCGAAAGCGTACCACGTGTTTCCTTCCTTCGCCATTGTCGGATCGTGAAGCAATTCATTTGATGCCCCCCAAAACGCGGCAGATGCCGGAGATGAAGACATCAGCAGCAGACCGGCTGTAACGGCTGCGCATGAAAAGCGGATCATGCGTCTGAATCTGTTTTTCATTTGTAAACCCTCCCTTTTTTAAAGCGCTTTCAAAAACATGTTGTCAGATTTTTCTATGCCTTCTCTTATTGTAGACGCAGGGCTCATATTTGTACAGACAAAAAAAAGAATCTGCTTAAAAAAGCAGATTCTTCCGTATCTTTATTGATAAGTAATACGGTCAACCGTTTCCCGGTCTAATTTTTTAATCACTTCTGTGATCAATTTCACCGTATTCTCATAATCATCCCGATGCAAAATAGCGGCATGAGTGTGAATGTAGCGCGTCGCAATCGTAATGGACAGCGCCGGCACTCCGTTTGCGGTTAAATGAATGGAACCTGAATCCGTGCCCCCTCCGGCAATGGAATCGAATTGATACGGAATTCCCGCTTCTTCCGCCGTGTTCACGACAAGGTCGCGCAGCCCTTTGTGAGATACCATTGACGCGTCATACAGAATAATTTGCGGCCCTTCGCCGATTTTGCTTTGCGCCTCTTTTTCAGAAATTCCCGGTGTATCTCCGGCAATTCCGACATCCACACCGAACGCGATATCAGGCTGAATCGTATGTGCCGCTGTTTTCGCCCCGCGAAGCCCGACTTCTTCCTGAACCGTTCCAACCCCATATACTTCATTCGGATGATCGCTGTTTTTCAGATTTTTTAATACATCGATGGCAATCGCGCAGCCGATACGGTTGTCCCATGCCTTCGCCAATAAATGTTTTTCATTGTTCATCACTGTAAATTCAAAATACGGCACAATCTGGTCACCCGGAAGAACGCCCCATTCCATTGCTTCTTCACGGCTGGACGCTCCGATATCGATGAACATCTCTTTAATATCGGCGGCTTTTTTTCTGGCGTCAGGAGGCAGAATGTGAGGCGGTTTCGAACCGATGATCCCCGTGATGTCCCCTTTTTTTGTCACGACGGTGACGCGCTGGGCCAGCATGACCTGAGACCACCAGCCGCCGACGGTTTGAAAGCGGAGAAAGCCTTTATCAGTGATTTGTGTCACCATAAAACCGACTTCGTCTAAATGCCCTGAGATCATGATTTTCGGACCGTTTTCTTTGCCGGTTTTTTTGGCGATTAAGCTTCCCAGCCGGTCTGTTGTGACATCATCGGCAAATGGTTCTATGTATGATTTCATCACTTGTCTTACTTCTCTCTCATTTCCCGGTATCCCTTTTGCATCCGTTAACGCTTTCAGCATGGTGAGCGTTTCATCTAATTTTGTCATCAATAGACCTCCTTTTTTTCACTACCCTTCTTATTATACAAAACCAATGCTGAAGCATACGATTAATTCGCCTGAAAAACGGGTAAATGTTTTTATCTATTTCTTTTAAAAAAATGAAACCTTTTGTTTTGTTTTTCGTATTACATCAGATCATGACAAAGGTGAGGAGGTGCCTTCACACATATGGCCATTACAGTATTGAGGATTGTCTTGCTTGCACTTCTTATTTATTTTATTTACATGGGCGTCAAATTTTACGCAAACCCGAAAAGAAGGCTCAGACTGGCGCAATCAAAAGAGAATTTTTATTTTATTGACGAACAGAAAAACACGCGAAAAAATCTCCAGCTTACTTATAAAGGAGTGCTCTTTGAAGGAGAAAAGCATATCCCTTCCAAAGATCATCCGCTGTTTATTCATACGATTTTTGTATGGACCGAAAATCCGGAAAAGCTGAACCGCTTTTCTGCAGGTGATTTTGAAGAAGTCGAAAAAAAGGTATTGGAGCGGTACCCGAATTGCAAGATTGATTGGGACCAGCCCATCAAAAAAGCGAAAAAAGCAGGCGAGCGATAAGCTCTCCTGCTTTTTTTATGTTTTATACATCAAATACATCAGCACAAGGACGGCTTCAGTGAGAAAAAGCAGCGGCACCCCGTATAAAAAGGATTTGTGTTTCGTCTTATGCCTGAAGGTGCGCATGCCGATCCATACGCCGAGTGAGCCGAACATGGCGGCTGTGAGCCATATTCGTTTCTCTGATATTCTCCACCTGTGCGCCTTTGCTCTTCTTTTATCAGCGCCCATGATCCAAAAGCCGTATCCGTTTATCAATACGGCGTAAATGAAGAGAGCCATTGATTGTCACCCTTTACGTAAAAAAACCGCTCCCGTAAAGAGAGCGGCTTTTTCAACTTACTTGTCTAACTGAGCTTTAGCAGCATCAGCAAGCTGATTGAAAGCAGTAAGATCGTTTACAGCAAGATCAGCAAGCATTTTGCGGTTTACTTCGATGCCTGAAAGCTTAAGACCGTGCATTAAACGGCTGTAAGAAAGACCGTTCATACGTGCAGCAGCGTTGATACGAGTGATCCAAAGCTTACGGAAATCACGTTTTTTCTGACGGCGGTCACGGAATGCATAGTTTCCTGATTTCATGACCTGCTGGTTTGCTACTTTGTATAATGTATGTTTTGAACCGAAATAACCTTTTGCTAATTTAAGAACCTTTTTACGACGCTTACGTGTAACAGTTCCGCCTTTTACTCTTGGCATTAGATTTCCCTCCTAATTGTTCCTTGTCCGATTACTTGATGTTGGCAAGCTGTTGTTTGATGCGTTTGAAGTCTCCTGCGCTCACAATAGCACCCTTGCGAAGCTTACGCTTTTGCTTTTGGGATTTGTTGGCGAATAAGTGACTTGTGTATGCATGAGAACGTTTTAACTTCCCAGAACCTGTCTTTTTAAAACGTTTAGCAGATCCGCGGTGAGTTTTCATTTTTGGCATGGGATTTCCTCCTTATTGCTTTTCGTTTTTCGGCGCGAGCATTAAGAACATGCTGCGGCCGTCCATTTTTGGTTTTGTTTCGACTGTCGCAACTTCCGCACATGCTTCAGAGAAACGGTCCAATACGCGCTGGCCGATTTCTTTATGAGTGATTGCGCGCCCTTTAAAGCGGATAGAAGCTTTCACTTTATCGCCTTTTTCAAGGAATTTAATCGCATTGCGCAATTTCGTGTTAAAGTCATGCTCATCGATCGTCGGACTTAATCTAACTTCTTTTAAGTTAATGATTTTTTGATTTTTGCGTGCTTCTTTGTCCTTTTTCTGCTGCTCGAATCTGAACTTACCGTAGTCCATGATGCGGCAGACAGGCGGTTTTGCATTTGCTGCAACTAACACAAGGTCAAGATTTGCGCGGCCGGCGATTTCAAGTGCTTCCTGACGGGACTTGATGCCGAGCTGATCGCCATTTTGTCCGATCAGACGAACTTCACGTGCACGGATACCCTCATTAACCAATTGATCTTTGCTAATAATGAGCCACCTCCATAGTTTCTTCGAATTGATTCACAACGCTTGTTGACTGCATTCTGCAGGCAAACAAAAAGTGCGGGCGTGACAACACACCCACACTACGAACATCTGCATAAATAAAAATGTACGGTCAACCTGCCAACTACATGAATGTGTCAATCAGGTGAGAAGCGGGTGCCTCTGCTTGTGATTTATATTCAATTCAATAACTATTCTACACAATACCGGATCATTAGTCAAGAATGACTTCTCCGGATCAACTTTTTCATTTTAACACGATGCCGGGGCGAGCGCAAGGAAAAATGTGAAATTTCGTTCTTTGCCGCACGCGGACGTGCCAACACAATAAAAAAACCCGGGTCTATGACCCGGGTTTATCCTCCGATGAGCTGAACGAATACTGGAATGACCAGCACCGTCACCACTCCTACGACGACAACCGCGATACTTGCCATTGCCGCTTCTACTTCTCCCATCTCAATACCGACCGCAACACCGAGTGCGTGTCCGGATGTGCCGAGAGCCAGTCCTTTAGAGATCGGGTGCTTTACTTTAAACAGTTTTAAGAATAGAGCGCCCAGAGCATAGACGATAACGGCGTTGAAAATAACGGCGAAAGCGGTGATGTCGGTGATGCCGCCGATTCCTTTTGACAGCGGAAGGGCAATTGCCGTTGTCGCCGCCTGCGGAAGCATGCTTTTCATAACGGCCGCGTCAAGATGAATGCCTTTTGCGATCAAATAGACAATCGTGACTGAGCAGATAGAGCCGACAATGATAGAAGACATGATCTGCCACCAGTATTTTTTCAGTTTGTCACGCTGTTTGTATAAAGGGATGGCAAAAGCGATCGTCGCGGGCTCCAGGAAGAATTTAATAATGTCTCCTCCGCTTTTATAATCTTCATATGAAAAACCGCCGAGCTTCAGAAAAAGGATTCCAAGCACCATCGCGACAAACAGCGGGGTGAAGAGGAAAAAGCCTCTCGTTTTTTTAAATAAATACGTGCCGATGCCAAAGGCCGCAAGTGAAACGACAATACCGAAATATGGACTCATCCGATTTCCCTCCTAATGCTGCACAAGTTCTTTTTCCTGATTGGAACGGCGCACCGTTTGTTTTTCAGGGGCTGCCTTCTGACGTTTTTGGCTGACAGACAAGATCAGCTGAGAAAAAAGGCCCGTCGCCCCTAACAGAATGATGGTAGCGAGTAAGATGACGAGTGCGATCTGCACGCCGTACTGCTGCATGACGCCAAGTGAATTCATCACGGAGATGCCCGACGGGACAAATAAAAATCCGATCAGTGACGTTAATGATGTTCCCAGCGTTTCTACTTGTTCAAGCTTAATCACTTTCAGGCATAAGAGGACAAATAATAACACCAAACCTACTACGGAAGCGGGTATAGGAATGGGGACAATCGCTGCAATCCCATTAGATATGAGCATAATTACGGCAAAAATAAATGCTTGTGTCAGAAATCCGTACACTTTTTTCGCACTCATTTTCTTCACCTCTTTCTCTTTGTTAGGTTCATTATAAAAGAGAAATCGCCTTTTAAAGCGCTTTCATAACAAACGGCTGAATATTCATTCTGAAATGCAAGAAACGGCTGCTGAAATGCAAAAGCCGCCTCATATAATATGAAGCAGCTTTTTTAAGTCCTTGGCGTATGTACGGCTGACGGGAATTTTAGAGCCGTCTTTTAAGATAAGATTGTACGTCGAATTAAACCACGGATGAATTTCCGTAATATGCTCCGTATTCACGATGAACGCGCGGTGCACTCTCAAGAAACCCGTATCAGGCAGTTTTTTCTCAATGACCGCCAAAGTTTCATGAACGGAATAAGACGCGGCAAACGTTTTAACGGAAACGTGTCCGTCCTCCATGCCGGCGAAAATAATGTCCTTCGTATCTAAAATGACAATAGATTCACCGGCTGATACAGCCAGTTTATGCGCTCCGGCTGCGGACGGCTGCTCTGAGACGGCTCCTGCCCTGTCCCGCTTCACTCTTTTAAACTTTCTGATCGTCTGGCGCACTCTTTCTTCATCAAAAGGCTTCGTTAAATAATCGAGCGCGTCGACTTCAAAGGCTTTTAAAGCAAATTGGTCATACGCCGTCGCAAAAACGACGGCCGGCGGATTTTTCATGTTTTTCAGCCGTTTGGCAATGTCAAATCCGTTTTCTCCTGACAAATCAACGTCCAAAAACAGCAGATCCGGTTTTTGATCCATCATACTGTCAAAAGCGGATTCAATATTTTCAGCTTCGTTTATGTCACTTACTTCATTCGTCCGTTTCAGCAAATAAGCTAATTCATCTCTTGCCAGCATTTCATCATCAACGATTAACACCTTCAGCATGTTCTTCTCCTTTAGTCATCAGTTTCAAAGGCAGCTCAAATGATACGTCCGTACCTTTGCCGGCCTCACTTTCCAATCGCAGGGCTGCTTTGGGGCCGAACAGCCCGATCAGCCGCTGATTTAAATTGTAAAGCGCGGTTCCCGTCCCTTCTTTAGACGGCAGCGGACGGTTTCCGAGCACGGACAGCAATTCCGGATCAATTCCCCGCCCGTTGTCTCCAACCCGCATTAAAACCGACTGACCGGCGGATACCACGCTGACATTGACGGCACAGCTGTCCTGCTTTCTTGAAAATGCATGGCGGAGCGCATTTTCGACGAGAATCTGCAGCACAAAAGGAGGAATTTCGATGTCCTCCAAACCGCGTTCGATTTCAAGACTGATTTTATATTTCCCGGGAAAACGGGCCTGCTCCAATGATAAATACGCCTGCAGATGGTTCAGTTCTTTAGAAAGCGGGATGAGCAGCTGCCTTGCCCCCTGCAGATTGGAACGGAAATAGACGCTGAGCTGCAGCAGAAGCTTTCGGGTTTTTTCCACATCCGTACGGCAAAGAGCAGAAATCGTATTGATCGCATTAAACAGAAAATGCGGATTGACCTGTGCCTGAAGCGCCTTTATTTCTGCGTCTTTCAGCAATTTGCTCTGCAGTTCCGCCTCGCCGAGTTCAAGCTGAGTGGAAAACAGCATGGCGAGTCCTTCTGCAAGCTCTTCTTCAACCCGGCTTAAACCTGACGGGCTTTTAAAGTACATCTTCAACGTCCCGATCGTTTTGCCGTTTGACGTCAGCGGCAATACGATCGCCGCATGCAGCGGACAGGGATCGTGCGTGCATTCAATTTCTTCCTTTGATGTCGCTTTCATAATATGACCCGTTTTAATGACGCGTTTTGACAATCCGGTGATCAGGCTTTCAGACGGAATATGATGGTCGGCACCCGCGCCGACGTGCGCCAAAATCTTTTCGTTATCCGTAAGCGATACCGCGTCCGTTCCTGTTTGACTGTGAATGATGGCGGCGACGCTTTTGCATGAGCTTTCATTCAGCCCCTGGCGGAAAAACGGAAGCGTCTGGTCGGCAATCATCAGCACCCTGTGGGTTTCAAGGGCTCTCGCCCGTTCTTCCTTCCGGATAATCGACTGAATGATCGAAAGAAAAATAAAAGTCCCTGACCCGTTTACCAATATCATCGGGATGCCGATGATGCTCACAAGCGTCCAAGCATCAGAAAACGGCTTGGCCATCAAGAGGATGAGCAGCATTTGCAGCGATTCCATTCCGAGTCCGACAAGCGCGGCCACCCGCGGTGTCGGCATCGCATAGCGTTTTCTGAAATACCGTCCGATCCAGCCGGACAAAATGCCCGCTAAAACGGATGAGACGGCACAGCTGACTGCGGTCGCGCCGCCGAGTGATAAACGATGCAGGCCGGCCAGTATGCCGACGCCGATCCCCACATACGGGCCGCCTAAGAGTCCGCCGATTTCAACGCCCATAATTCTTGTATTGGCAATTGAACCGGACGGATTAATTTGAAACACCCAGTCATTATTCATGATTGTATTCCGCTGAATTTCTATTCCCGTATAGTTGCTGATGATACTGAACAGCGAGAAAATTGAAATCAGCACCGCTTTGCCTTTATAGCTCTCAGGCTGCTGGAGCGCCTGTCTGAACAATCTGGTATGAGCCAGAACAAATCCCAATATGACGATAATTCCGACTCTTTCCAGCATCATGATGATCAAATGCAGCATACTTTTCACCTGTTCTTTCAAATTTTATTTTATCACGTTTTTGAGCCTGAGACAGAATCTGACACAAACCTGCCTGTTTTTTTCAAATCATCTGAAAACAAATCTTTCACAGTCTATATATCTATTGTAGAATAAACGGGAGCCTTGCGGCAGAGAGTTTCAGAATATAACAAAGAGGAGAAGATCATGAAAGCCGTATTTTTTGATTTGGACGATACACTGTTATGGGATGAAAAAAGCGTCAGAACAACATTCAGGGAAACATGTTTACAAGCGGAAAAAAAATATGGCCTTGACCCGCATACATTTGAAGATGCGGTTCGGAAAGCGGCACGGGAATTGTATATGTCATACGAAACCTATCCTTATACGGTCATGATCGGCATTAATCCGTTTGAAGGATTGTGGGCGAATTTTTCCGAGCCGGTCAGCGAAGGATTTAAACAGCTGAATCGGATTGCCCCGGAATACAGACGAAACGCCTGGACGAACGGCTTAAAAAGCGTCGGTATAGACGATGCGGCTTACGGCGAATATTTGGCGGAGTTTTTCGCGGCGGAACGCAGACAGCGTCCGTACGTGTATGATGAAACGTTTGCGGTGCTTGATAAGCTGAAAGGTGTTTATGAATTGCTTCTGCTGACAAACGGCGATCCCAGCCTGCAGAAAGAAAAACTCGCCGGCGTTCCTGAGCTCGCGCCTTATTTTAATGAAATCGTCATCTCAGGCGCTTTCGGAAAAGGGAAACCCGACGCCTCCATATTCGAACATTGCCTCGGCCTCCTGAACCTGAAAAAAGAAGACGCCATTATGGTCGGAGATAACCTCAATACTGATATATTGGGAGCGAAACGGGCAGGCATTACGACAGTCTGGGTAAACCGGACGCAAAAGAAAAATGATACGGACATTGCGCCTGATTACGTGATCAGCGATCTTCACGAGCTGTTTGCGATTATAGAGAAACAAAAAGAAAGATAATGTTATACGCAAAAAAACCCCATTCTGAATGAACGGGGTTTTTGTATTTCCGGTTATTTTTTCGCTTCGGCTACAGCCTTTTTCACAAAATCGTCCAATGAGACGGTTTCTGATTTCTGCTCGCCGTATTTCCGGACGTTTACCGCGCCGTTTTCCGCTTCTTGGTCACCGACCACAAGCATGTACGGGATTTTTTGCATTTGCGCTTCACGGATTTTATAGCCGATTTTTTCGTCCCGGCTGTCAAGCTCGACACGCAGGCCTTCGCGCTGCAGGCGCTCCTGCACTTTTTTCGCATAGTCAAGATGCACGGACGGTGATACAGGAATGACTTGGAATTGCACCGGCGCAAGCCATGTCGGAAGGGCGCCTTTGTGCTCTTCGATTAAGAAAGCAACGAAACGCTCCATCGTTGACACGACGCCGCGGTGAATAACGACAGGGCGGTGCTGTTTGCCGTCTTCTCCGACGTAAGTGAGATCAAAGCGTTCCGGAAGAAGGAAGTCAAGCTGTACAGTTGACAATGTCTCTTCTTTGCCGATCGCCGTTTTCACCTGCACGTCAAGTTTAGGGCCGTAAAACGCCGCTTCGCCTTCCGCTTCATAATAGTCGTGCCCCATCTCATCCATTGCCGCCTTCAGCATGGATTGCGCTTTGTTCCACATCTCATCATCATCAAAATATTTTTCCGTGTCTTCAGGATCGCGGTAAGACAGGCGGAATGTGTAATCATTCAGGCCGAAGTCTTCGTATACGTCTTGAATCAAACGGACCGTGCGGATGAATTCTTCTTTAATCTGATCAGGGCGGACGAAAATGTGCGCGTCATTTAACGTCATGCCGCGTACGCGCTGAAGACCTGAAAGCGCCCCGGACATTTCGTATCGGTGCATCGTTCCCAGCTCTGCAATCCGGATCGGAAGCTCGCGGTAGCTGTGAATGTCCTGCTTGTAAATCATCATATGGTGAGGACAGTTCATCGG
The DNA here is from genome assembly GCF_040311405.1 of Bacillus sp. FSL K6-2865. NCBI lineage: Bacteria > Bacillati > Bacillota > Bacilli > Caryophanales > Bacillaceae > Bacillus > Bacillus sp. FSL K6-2865. The sequence goes on from NZ_CP152036.1 coordinate 2,925,259, forward strand.
ACGGAGCACGAGTGTTTCATTGTCCATTTCCATCGGCGGGAACATCGTATCCTGATAATGATCCCAATGGCCCGATGTTTCGTACAGGTCTTTGCTTCCGAGAACAGGCGTATAGACGTGCTCATAACCGAGGCTCAGCTCTTTATCCACAATGTAGCGCTCGATCACGCGGCGGATGGTCGCGCCTTTCGGCAGCCAGAGCGGCAGACCTTGTCCGACTTTTTGAGAGTTGGCAAACAATTTTAATTCTTTGCCCAGTTTTCGGTGGTCGCGCTCTTTCGCTTCTTCAAGCATGCGCAAATGCTCTTTCAAGTCATCCTTTTTAAAGAAGGCCGTGCCGTAAATGCGCTGAAGCATTTGGTTTTTGCTGTCGCCGCGCCAGTATGCGCCCGCAAGGCTCAGCAGCTTAAATTCTTTAATTTTGCCTGTAGACGGCACGTGCACGCCGCGGCACAGGTCAAAAAATTCGCCCTGCTCATAAATGGAGACCGTTTCGTCTTCAGGGATGGCATCCAGCAGTTCAAGCTTCAGATTATCGCCGATTTCCGCAAACATGGCTTTTGCTTCATCACGGCTCACTTCTTTTCGGATAATCGGCAGATTTTCACCGACGATGCGTTTCATTTCTTTTTCAATCTTCGGAAGGTCATCCGGCGTCAGCGCCTGCTCCATTTCAATGTCATAATAGAACCCGTTTTCAATGACGGGGCCGACTCCGAATTTCACATCTTTATAAATGCGTTTAATCGCCTGGGCCAATAAATGCGCCGTGCTGTGCCGCATGATGTTCAAACCTTCTTCTGTGCCTTCTGTTATGATTTCTACGGCACCATCCTCTTGAATCGGCGTTCTTAAATCAATTTCCTGTCCGTTCAGTTTTCCGGCTAAAGACTTTTTCTTTAATCCCGGACTGATGGATGCCGCGATATCTTCTGTTGTTGTTCCTTTCGGAAATTCCTTTACCGCTCCGTCCGGAAATGTGATGTTGATCATATCTGACATCTTCGTCACTCCTTTTTTTATGCAAATCAAAAACCCCGCCCCCTATGAAAGGGACGAGGTTAAATAAACGGAATCGTGGTTCCACCCTTTTTTCCGCGCGGCCGATTGTTTCGGCACCTGCGGCTCTAAACTCTGTAACGGGAGTTCCCGTCAGCTATTACTGGCGCTTCTTCCGGCGTTCACAGCTGAAGTTCAAAGGCGGTAAAGACAATGATCCATAGCTGGAAAGCTTTCAGCCTGGGCTCTCCTCTCTTATAAAGCCGGTATCAATGCTTCATGTCCTTATCAATACGTGTAGCAATCATTAATCTTTTATGTATTATAAAATGTCTGCGAGAAAAATGCAACTCGGTTTTCCGTCTGATTTCGCACAGACAGCCCTGCCGCTTACGCAAGGCCGTCCGTACGGCTATCCTTCCGTCTTCTCGGCTGCAAACGCGCCCAGCGGAAAAAGGCGCACCCTCTCCTGAAACACGTTTTGAATCGTTCTGGACATCATATGCTCCGGTTTGTCCGTATACAGTTCTACCGTCTCAGGCGCAATGGAGATCAGCGGCGCAAGGAGATGGGAATCTATATACATCGGGTGCTCCCGCACAAACCGTCTGTCTATGTATTTTTTCTGTTCCCGTTCTGACAAATAGCGCAGCTCCCACAGCGTAAAAGCCCGGTCATGTACGATGCGGACTTTCTTCATCCGCGGCGGATTGGATGTCACATAATCTCTCAGAGACTGGATAAAGTTTTGATATTCCTGTTCCATCCGATATTCATCTATCGCAGCCTCCGCGTATTCTCTGAGCCGCTCATAATACCTGCCGAGCCGGAACGTCTGAAACGAACGCACGGAAAAAACACCCGCATCAAGTGAAATCGTCCGGAGCGCATCTGAAATAAACTGTGTGCGCGGCTCTTTCTTCGGCTCGAACGGATGATCATCAAGCTCTCCTTCCATAATGCTGTGTGCAAGCTGAAGGATTTGCTGCTGTTCATCCTGATCGGTGAAGCAGTATGCATCCTCAATAAGCGAAAGCATATGCTCGTCTTCTTTGCATTCCAAAAAAAACCTGACAAGTATCGGCTCAATAAAGCGCTGAACGCAAAAAGCCGTTTCAGACCTTGCGATTCCGACTTTTTTTATGCCTTCACGGACAATAAAATGTCTCCGGTCGTCCGATTGCTGAATGAGATGTAAAAAAGCGGCAGTATCGTGGTCATCTTCAAAGATCACTTCAAGCATATTTGTCCCCCCTTACGGCATCTGTTACAAGTATATGGGGGATGTTTTTAAAATAGACGTAAAGGTTAGCTTTCACCGCCGAACAAATGGCGCACCTTCTTTTTAAATATAACGGGAAGCGATAAAAATACGATGTAAAGACAGATCACGCCGAGTACGGTCAGCACATTGCCGGACATAAAGCTCGCGCCGAGCACATTCAGGACGATCGTCCCCGGAATGATGCCCGCTGCGGTCGCCAAAAAATACGTCATCGGCCTGACTTTCGATAGGCCCGCGGCATAGCTGATCACATCAAAGTTAACAGGCAGAATACGCAGGATAAAAATATAAAAGAAGCCATTGGTTTTCATCTGCTTTTGAATGGCTTCCATTTTTCCATGACGGCTTTTCTCATTAAAGGCAAACAGCCCCGCCGCAAAAAAAGACGCGGCGGCAGCGCCCATTGAGCCCGCCAGCGTATACACGGTGCCGAAAAACGGGCCGAACGCCAATCCTCCGGCGACGGAAACGATTGATACGGGAAACAGCACAAAAGGCCTGACGATGGAAATTCCGATAAACACAAGCGGCGCAAAAACACCGAACGATAACACCCACAGCCGTATCTCCTTAGGCGACAGATTCAGATATTTGCGGTTTGCCCACAGCAAAAGGCCCGCTCCCGCCGCAGCCGCAGCCCAAGTGACAGCCTTCTTATTCCTCATTCCCTCAAATCCTTCCCATTGGACGCCGGCATCATGAACGGCGGCGGTTTTCCCCGTCAAGACGGACGGGCGAAGCCAAATATAAAATCCGCTCCATCAGTCTTGCCGCTTTTACTTCTTCCTTTTCTCCCCGCTGTGAATACGTAAAATGATGCTTCAGCTCGTCAGGTGAGAAATTAGACGAGAAGAAAGTGGGAAGCTGCTGGCTCATTCTGTGCTGAAGCACGGTGCCGATGACCTCATCTCTGACCCAGCTTGTCATTGACTCCGCTCCGATGTCATCAAGCATCAGTACGGGCGTCGTTTTCACCATATTCAGTTTCGCCTCCAACGACTGATCCTGGAGCGAGTTTTTCAGCTCTCTGACAAATTCGGGAACATATACGATCATTGATGAATACTCTTTTTCCGCCAGCTCATTGGCAATGGCGGCTAAAATAAATGTCTTCCCGATTCCGAATTTTCCGTACAGATACAGCCCTTTGCCTTTCCCCGTTTCATTATAGCTCTTCAGAAAATCCGTCACATGCTGGAAAATGCCGACTCTGCTCGGATCGGTAATGTCGATCTGCTGAAACGTCGCGCCGAGAAGATCCTGCTGGATATACATGCTCTTCATCAGGGACTTTTGCCTTTTCTGGCGGTCGAGCTTTCTCTTTTCCGGACATTCGTAATATTCAATATCGATGGAACGCCCGTTGATCACAAGCTTCGGATGATAGCCTTCAAGCAGGCTGTTCGTCCGGCTGTCTTTCGAACAGAAGGCGCACTGTTTGCTTTGCTGAACGAATTCGTACAGTTTATTTAACCCTCTGTCAATCATGCTTTGATTGATTACATCTTTCTGTTCCTTCAAAAAAGCCTGGACGTCTTCGTCGGCCATGACTTGCTGCTGCATTCGTTCCAGGCGTTTTTGAAAGTCAGGTCTTTTCGTCACGCCTTCTAAGGATCGGCTGATCGGTTCCATTCAATATCACCCCGCTTCTCTGTCTCAATAGGCAGAGTATTTTTTCAGTTTTTTCATTTCTTCCATCATTTTTTTCTTCTGTTCTTCAAGATCCTGCGCGGAAAGAGCCGGCTGTTCTTGTTTCTTCCCGGTTTCTTCTTCTTTCATCCAATCAGGGCGCTTTTCTTCCCGGACGGTTTTTTTACCGCGCGCCGCGCCGTTTGTTTTGCCGTCCGCCCAATCAAGATATTGCCTGTGCTCTTCTATTGCGAGTTTCATTGCTTCCCGTACCGTTTTGACTTTCTTTCTGGCCCAGTGGGCGGCGATTTTTTGGATATAGTTTTTGGACAGCTTCATATCCGTTTTCAGCATGACATAATAAATCAGCACATTGGTGACGCCAGGCTCAAGCTTTTGTTCGAACATAATATCGGCAATAATCTGCAAGTCGGCTTTTGACGGCTCGGTCCCGTCCGCAATGTCCTGAAGAAGCTTTCTCGGTGATATGGTCTCAAGCTGTGCGATGAGTTCGCCGTTCAATGAATCGTCCTTTTCCGTCCGGTTTTCTCTCAAGGTGACAGGCTGTGTTTTATCAATCAGTTCCGGAAGCTTACCGCTTCTTTCAATTTGGTACCAGTCGCTGGCCGCTTTCCTCAGCGCTTCGGCCGTTATCGTATCCTGTTCATTAATTGCGGTCATGACGACGTGCTGCATGGAGATAGGATCTATTCCGTATAAATATGAAAGCTTTTTAATGCTCTCCCGCACGTCCTGCGTGATTGATTTACGCGGTATCATCGTTTCTGACAGTCCCGCCATGAAAAGCTCAAAATCAAATACTTCCTCCGTCACCGTATAGGAAGGCGCTTGTCCGACAGACGCCGTCTCATAGTCCTCGGGGAGCTTCATCGCCTCTTCCATATCAGGCGTCATTTTCCATTCACTCGGCTGAAAAGAGGCAAAAGCGTGATTAAACGGACGGGTAATTTCCCTTGCGCCCGCGCCGACGGAAGGGTGCGTGTAAAATTGTCTCAGCTGCTGGTATTTCGTTTTACCGACTCTGTTATAAAGAAAGACATTCAGCATGCCGTCTTCAAAAAAATCATTCGGTCTGAGCGGGGGCAGCAGCTCATAAATAAACATCCGCTCTTTCTGCTCGGACTCCCGGATATACACTTTCAGCAGCCCGATTCCTTCAAGCTTTCCCTGTTCATGATGAATCTTTTTTAAATTTGACTGCATCATGCCCATCAGCTGCCTGTGCGTGGATTCCGCTCCCCACAAGCGGTTCTGCTCAAGCTCCCCCCATAAGGTCATATAAAGGGAGAATGCAAAAGAACCGATCAGCGGCTGGTACAGATGTGTCAAAACCTGTCTGTCGACATCCTGAAGAAGCGAACGGCTTTTGACCGTATAAGGATCTACAGGTAATACGTCATTCCAATAGTCAGCCATGATTCTCAAACCTTCCGATATGTTTCTACTCTCATTTTACACCGTTTCTGCGATCTATCAAATGCCAATTTTGCTCATGAGAAAAGAGCCAGACACAATCTCTTAGCTCTCTCAGCGTTCTTTCTTTATTAAATCTTTCAATTCATCGATAAACACGTTTATATCCTTAAACTGCCGGTAGACGGAGGCAAAGCGGACATAAGACACCTCATCGATTTTCGCCAGACGGTCCATTACCATTTCTCCGACAAGTTCGCTTTTGACTTCAGATACACCTTGGTTTCTCAGCTCTTTTTCAATGTCAAAGCACATGTCTTCCAATGTTTTTAAAGGAACGGGCCTTTTTTCACAAGCTTTAATTAACCCGCGCAGCATTTTTTCACGGCTGAATTCTTCCCGGACGCCTTCTTTTTTCACGACGATCAGAGGCATCTCTTCAAACTTCTCAAATGTAGTGAAGCGGTAATGGCAGGCTTCGCATTCCCGCCTTCTGCGGATTGATTTCCCTTCGTCCGCAGGCCGTGAATCAAGTACGCGGGAACCGTTGTGCTGGCATGAAGGACATTTCAAATTGGATCAGCTCCCATCTGTTTCGTTGCTGTAATGCGGTTCGCAAGCTTCCGGTAAATGCCCGCCAACGTTTCTAGGATGAGCCTATTTGTTGGGAGAGCCGATAGACCGGCCTTATCTTTTCTATTTTACAAAAAAAATGCTTAAAGAAAAAGCAATGCTGTTTTTTTACATTAGAAAAGGAGCATCAGCTTCAAAGCGCGTAATGGCTTTTTCAGCTTAGCTCCCTTGTGTTTGCGTTTTGAAAATTACAGTACTTTCGCTTGTGCCTGTTTAATCTGTACAGGCCCCATTCCTCGCGGTATTTCAATGTTTTCTCTTGTATCTGCATGTAATGCGTCCGCAATGTAATCCGCAGCCACATTAGGATCCAGGTCTCCACAAGTATAAACATCAATGCTTGCATATCCGTGTTCAGGAAAACTGTGAATCGTTAAATGTGACTCAGAGATAATAACGACTCCGCTTACGCCTTGCGGTGCAAATTTGTGAAATGCGACCTCGCGCACTTCAGCTCCTGATTTCAAAGCAGCATTTACAAACGTTTTTTCAATAAAATCCATGTCATTGAGCTTATCAAAATCGCATCCCCACAGCTCGGAGATGACGTGACGCCCCATTGTTTCCATAATCATGGACCCCCCTTAACAAGAATTAAAAAAGTGAATTTCCGAGAACTGACCCGGCCATTTACCACGGGGGAAAGTTAGTCCGGAGAGGTCCTAACCCTTTAAGTAATTCCGAAGCAGTCACGAGCAAGAAGTTCACGAAAGATAGTATACTGTGTTTAAGTTTATTTTGCAAGGTGTGTTTTTTGCGAATATGCCGTTAAGGGTTTTTTTCTAACAAATGTCCATGATCTTTAGTCTACACAGCTGACGGGTGTTTCATTCGCGCGGCGACGTGACGGATAAGATCAACGACCCGGCAGGAATATCCCCATTCATTGTCATACCAGGCGAGCACCTTTACTTTTCGGTCTTCCATCACCATCGTTGTCAGACCGTCGATGATCGCAGAGTGTGAATTCGTATTATAATCCGAAGAAACGAGCGGCTCATCCGAATAATCAAGAATTCCGTACATCGACGTTTTTGCGGCTCTTTGGAAAGCGGCGTTCACTTGCTCGGCCGACACATCTGTTTTCAGATCGCAGACAAGGTCCACTAATGACACATTCGGAACGGGAACACGCAAAGCGAGACCGTGAAGTTTTCCTTTCAAATGAGGCAGCACGAGCGACAGCGCTTTGGCGGCGCCTGTAGAAGTCGGAATGATGGATTCTCCGCACGCTCTCGCCCTCCGCAGATCTTTATGCGGATTGTCGATATTTTTTTGATCATTCGTGTAAGCGTGAACAGTCGTCATCAGGCCGCTTTCAATCCCGAATTCCTGATCAAGCACTTTGACGACCGGCGCAAGACAGTTTGTCGTGCAGGATGCATTTGAAATAATGACATGTTCATCGGGATTGAACTGCTCTTCATTTACTCCCATGACAATGGTAACGTCTTCATTTTTGCCCGGAGCCGTTAAAATGACTTTTTTCGCCCCTGCTTCAATATGGCTCATCGCTTTTTCTTTTGAATTAAATTTCCCCGTTGCCTCTACGACGATGTCTATTCCGCATTCTTTCCACGGAAGCTCTCTCGGGTCCCGGCGGTTGAACAGCATAATATGTTTTCCGTTGACGATCAGGCTGTCGTCGGAGGTCTCAACTTCTTGATCATATTTGCCGTGAATTGTGTCATACTTTATCAAATGAGCAAGCGTTTCCGGGGGATAGCTTGCATTAATGGCTGTTATTTGAATTTGATCATCTTCCATTGCTTTTCTGAACACCATTCTTCCGATTCTTCCAAACCCGTTGATTGCTACTTTTACCTTCATGCTCAGGTCACCCCTTTTTAATATGCCACTCTAATTTACCTTCATTTATATATAGTATAACACATTAAAAGAAATCCGCCAGTACAACTTGATAAAAATCCACCCTTATACCGATCAATATGTTGTTCAATCGGTTTTTTTGCATATAAAATGATCTTTCTTCCATAAAAAAAGCAGGATCAGCGTCTCAGGCTGCCTGCTTTTTTCTTATATTTGTCCCGGTTCTTTAAATTTGTCATTTAAAATGCTGTCCTCTAAAACGGAAGACACCTCGCCGTACCGTTTAGCAATATGCATCGCGCCCCAGTCGCACAGCGCGTTTAAAATTCTTTCCAGACTGTGCCCGTATTCACTCAGCTCGTATTCCACTTTCGGCGGCACCTGATTGTATACGATCCGGTTGATGACGCCGTCAGCTTCCAGCTCCCGCAATTGCTGTGTCAGCATCTTCTGGGTGATGTCCGGCATAAGCCGCTTCAATTCGCTTGTCCGTTTTTTCCCGCGCATGAGGTGGCAGAGGATCACACACTTCCATTTTCCGCCGATCACTTCAAGCGCCGCCTCTACGGATATATTGTATTTTTTCTTCAGCAACGGTAATTCCTCCTCATCTATAGGAACTAAAAAGTGCCTATGGCACTTAAAAGTACGTTCTTTTCAATGACACTTCTATCGATCATAATGACATTTGCCGGCTGAAAAGGAATGTACTCTTATACTTATATCGTTTACCCGGCATCATTTCAACCATACATTATCGTTCAAGGAGGAAAACAGATGTCTTCACATCGCCAAAGCTATTTACCAGCGCTGCTGGCATTAGCCGTCAGCGCTTTTGCGATCGGCACAACCGAATTTATCAGCGTCGGGCTGCTGCCGCTTATATCTCAAGATCTGCATATACCTGTGACCACGGCGGGACTTACCGTTTCCATGTATGCTCTGGGCGTGACATTCGGCGCGCCGGTTTTAACGTCTCTCACATCCGGCATGTCGCGGAAAACGCTGCTGCTCTGGGTGATGTTAATTTTTATCGCCGGAAATACACTCGCAGCGAGCGCTTCCTCAATCGGCGTCTTACTGGCGGCACGGGTCATTTCGGCTTTTTCCCACGGCATTTTCATGTCAATCGGGGCAACAATCGCCGCCAATATCGTGCCGGAGCATAAAAGAGCAAGCGCGATTTCTATCATGTTTACGGGGCTGACGGTGGCTACGGTGACCGGCGTTCCATTCGGCACCTATCTCGGCCAGCAATTCGGATGGAGAATCGCATTTGCCGTCATTGTGGCGGTAGGAATCATCGCATTCCTCACAAACGCGCTTCTCGTTCCGTCACATTTGCGCAAAGGGACGAAAACCGCATTTGCCGAGCAGGTCAAACTCGTCACAAACGGCCGGTTATTGCTTTTATTTATCATTACCGCGTTAGGCTACGGCGGAACGTTTGTCGTGTTTACGTATTTATCTCCGCTTCTTCAGGAGGTAACCGGTTTTCAGAAAGAAACCGTCGCGGCCATCCTGCTCATTTACGGAATTGCGATTGCCATCGGAAACATGATTGGCGGCCGTTTATCAAACCGAAATCCGCTGAAAGCCTTGTTTTATATGTTCATTGTCCAGGCTGCTGTGCTGTTTGTTCTGACTTTTACCGCGCCGTTTAAAACAGCCGGGCTGATCACCATTATTTTCATGGGGCTGTTGGCGTTTATGAATGTGCCGGGGCTTCAGGTATATGTCGTGATGCTGAGTGAACGTTTTGCGCCAAGCGCCGTTGATACAGCATCAGCATTAAATATCGCGGCATTTAATGCCGGAATCGCGATCGGCTCGTTTGCCGGCGGAATCATTACAGACTCAATCGGAATCATTCATACCGCTTGGATCGGGGCGCTGATGGTGCTCAGCGCGGTCGTATTAACCGGATGGAGCAGGAAGCTTGAAAAGCGGGATCGCACTGCCCTTGAAAGGAGGTGAGTTTTTCTTCAGCGCATTTTGATTGTTTCAACAGACAACTAATAGGAGGAATATATACATGACAACACATTTACAAGCAAAAGCAACATTGCATAACGGAGTAGAGATGCCTTGGTTCGGCATCGGAGTTTTCAAAGTAGAGGAAGGCGCGGAACTCGTCAACGCGGTGAAAACGGCATTGGTGCACGGCTATCGCAGCGTTGATACCGCCGCGATTTACGGAAATGAAGAAGGTGTCGGCGAAGGCATCCGCCAAGGGCTGCAAGAAGCGGGATTAAAACGTGAAGACATTTTTGTCACGTCAAAAGTGTGGAATGCCGATTTAGGATATGAAGAAACGTTAAAAGCGTTTGACACAAGCTTAGAAAAACTCGGTTTAGATTATTTGGATTTATATTTGATCCATTGGCCTGTCGAAGGAAAGTACATCGATGCGTGGCGGGCGCTCGAAACTCTCTACCGGGATGGACGCATTAAGGCGATCGGGGTCAGCAATTTCCAAATTCACCATCTGAAACATCTCATGAAAGAGACGGAAATCAAGCCGATGATCAACCAGGTGGAGTACCATCCTCGTCTGACACAGAAAGAACTGCTTGCTTTCTGCACTGAACAAGGCATTCAGCTTGAAGCGTGGTCGCCATTGATGCAAGGTCAGCTGCTTGATCACACCGTCTTACAGGAAATCGCTGAGAAGTACGGCAAATCAGCCGCCCAAGTGATTTTGCGCTGGGATTTGCAGAACGGTGTCATCACCATTCCGAAATCAACGAAAAAACACCGTATTGAAGAAAATGCAAATGTCTTTGATTTCGAACTGTCAGCTGACGATATGAAGCGGATTGATGATCTGAACGAAAATCTCCGTGTCGGTCCTGATCCTGACAATTTTGATTTTTAACCAGAAAAACACCGTTCGGCTTTCCGAACGGTGTTTGTTTATGCCCAGCCGCTCAATACTTCCTCAAGCTGGTGCTTTGTATATTCAAGACTGCCGCTGTTATCAATGACGGCGTCAGCTTTTTTTGTTTTATCCGCTAAAGGCATTTGCGACGTTATCCGGCTCATCGCTTCTTCTTCTGTAAGGGAATTCCGCTCTATCAGCCGTTTAAGCTGAATGTCTGCCGGTACGGTGACGACGAGCACCTTGCCGACAAGATAATCAAGCCCGCTTTCATACAAAAGCGGTATATCCAAAACGACGAACTGCTCTTTTCGCGCAACGGCTTCATCCCGCTGTTTCAGCATTTCCGCACGCACCGCCGGATGAACGATCTGATTCAGCTTCAGACGTTTTTGTTCGTCAGTGAAAACGATAGAACCGAGTTTTTTTCTGTCAATATCGCCGTTTTCCAGCAGGATGTCTTTTCCGAATGCTTCCACAATTTGTCCGTAAGCCGGCATTCCTTTTTCCACCGCCTGTTTTGCGATGACATCCGCATCAATGACTGTTATTTTTTTGTCGATCAGCATACGCGCTACCGTGCTTTTGCCGCTTGCGATGCCTCCCGTTAAACCGATGACCAAGCTCAAAAAGCCCACTCCTTCTTACATTTTCCAAATCCCGATGATAATCAGCAGGACTCCCGGCAAAAATGTCATTTTATCTATCCAATTCCATCTTGAAAGCAAATGCCCCGAGTTTATGCCGAGTGAAACAAACAGCGAGCTCATCAGCCCGACAGTCACGCTCATCATAACCGGAGAAAAGCCGAGAATGGCCGCTCCCAGCCCGGCGCCAAACGCGTCAATGGATAAGGCGATACCGAGCAGAAGCGCCTCGACTCCGTTAATGGTTCCGGATTGATCAATATCGGCGCTGGTCGGTTTTTTCAAAATATGAATGACGATGCCGAGCGATTTCACTTCAAGATTAAGTAACGTTTTTTCATGCAATAAGTAATCCGGCTCTTTAGCCGGTTTGAAAAATTGCCAGATGACCCATGCCCCGATTCCGATTAAGATCAGTCCGCCCAGTTTTTCCGTGACGGATACGGGAAAAATCTTTGTCAGAAAATGGCCGATCAGCATGGATATAAACATCACAGAGGCTGAACAGCAAGCGATCACGGCAATCGCTTTGAACGGGATTTTCATTTTTCTCAAACCATACGTAAACCCGACTGAAAAACTGTCCAAGCTGACAGCAAAAGCCAAAAGCAGCAAAGAAACAATCTCCATATCCGTTTCTCCCTTTCTCTTGATCGGCAATTGTGACATATGCCTATTGGGTGAATCACAATATATATATGGAGAAAGGTCATCAACTGTGTTAGAAAAAAGTCATTCTGCTGCGCCTGCTTGAACCGCTTCAGTTCATGATTTTTTTTGGCAGCGGGCGCAAAAATGCGTACCCCTTCCGCCGACCACGATTTTAGAAATCATCGTGCCGCACGTTTTGCACGGTTCATCCTTTTTGCCGTATACGTAATGTTTGAGCTGAAACATTCCGATTTCCCCTTGAGAATTGATATAAGACCGGACGGTGCTCCCGCCCGCGTCAATCGCTTCCTGAAGGGTGTCTTTAATTTCTGTATGAAGCGTTTTTATCTGCCCGTCTGACAGACTGTTCGCTTTTGTCTCAGGATGAATACGCGCCCGGAATAAAGCTTCATCGACATAAATATTGCCGAGGCCGACGACCGCTTTTTGGTCGAGCAGGGCGGTTTTCACCGCGCGGTTCGTTTTTGCAAGCCGCTCTTTTAAATAAGCAGCGGTAAATGCTTCATCATCGGGTTCGGGCCCGAGCTGTGAAAGCGGTAATGCATTCAATTCCTCTCCCGGCGCAAACAAATGCATCGTGCCGAATTTCCGGACATCCCGGTAGCGGAGCTGTGTTCCGTCCGTCATGTGAAACACGACGTGCACATGTTTATCGTCAGGCTCATCGGCCTGATGAAGACCGTATTTCCCCTCCATCCGCAGGTGGGACACCATGACATAATGATCCAGATGGAAAAGCAAAAACTTTCCCCTTCTTCCGATGGATCGGATTGTTTCTCCTGCAATCTGCCGCGCGAATTCCTCCGGCTCGGCGGGTTTTTTGATGATATTCGGCCATCTGATATCCGCCGATTCAATCGTTTTCCCCTTCACAAGACCGGTCAGAGTGCGCCGGACCGTTTCAACTTCTGGTAATTCCGGCACAATCATCACTTCCTTTTTCTCTGTTTATTTTGCATCGTACCAAGACGGCCCTGAAGCATAATCCGCCTTCAGCGGCACGTCTAATGCCAAAGCATGCTCCATCACTTCAGGAACCAGCTTCTCTAATATTTCAATTTCTTCCTTAGGCGCTTCAAAAATCAATTCATCGTGCACCTGAAGCAGCAGTCGCGCCTTCAGGTTTTTTTCTTTCAGCTCAGCTGCCATGTCAATCATGGCTTTTTTAATAATATCGGCGGCGCTTCCCTGAATCGGCGTATTCATGGCCGTCCGTTCCGCAAAGCTCCGCAGGTTGAAGTTGCGGCTGGTCAGCTCAGGAATATAGCGGCGGCGCTGCATAAGTGTCGTGACATATCCTTTTTGCTTCGCTTCCTGCACCGACTCTTCCATATACGCCTTGACGCCCGGGAAGCTCTCCAAATAGCGGTCAATAAAAGCGCCCGCTTCCTTCCGGGTGATGCCGAGGTTTTGCGACAGCCCGTAATCACTGATGCCGTAAACAATGCCGAAATTGACGGCCTTTGCCTGGCGGCGCATCGCTTGTGTCACTTCATCTTCACTGACATGAAATACGTCCATGGCGGTTTTTGTGTGAATGTCCATGTCATTCGTAAACGCTTCGATCAGATTTTCATCTTTTGAAATATGCGCAAGCACCCTTAATTCAATTTGTGAATAATCGGCGGCGAAAATAAGCCAGTCCGGTTCGGACGGTACGAAAGCCTGGCGGATTTTCCGCCCTTCCTCCAGCCGGATCGGAATATTTTGCAGGTTCGGATCCGTTGAGCTGAGGCGTCCGGTTTGAGTCAATGCCTGATTGAATCGTGTATGCACCTTATGAGAATCCTTGCGCGTGACTTTCAGCAGCCCTTCAATATAAGTCGATTGGAGTTTGCCGATTTGTCTGTATTGCAGAATGTGCGCGACGATATCATGTTTGTCTGCGAGCTTCTCAAGCACATCAGCTGAAGTGGAATAGCCTGTTTTTGTTTTCTTTACTGGCGGCAGGCCGAGCTTTTCAAACAGAATGACGCCGAGCTGTTTTGGTGAATTGATGTTAAACGGCTCACCGGCGATGTCATGGATTTTTTCTTCATATTCTTTCAGCTTCGCCTTAAGCTCTTCGCCCATTCGCTTCAGTCTTTCAACATCCACTTTGACGCCCATTGATTCCATTTCTCCGAGAATAAGCGCAAGCGGGAGTTCGAGATCTTCATATAATTCAAGCTGATTATTTTCTTCCAAAGCGTCGAGCAGTTTGTCACGGAGGCTGTTAACAGCAGACGCTTTCCGCGCGAGATGATCGGCAAGCTCTTTTTCAGCCGGAACGGCGCGCTTTGCGCCTTTTCCGTATACCGCTTCATCTTTTGAAACGATATTCAGCCCGTATTCTTTCGCTACGCTCGCGACATCGTCGTACGAATTGCCCGGGTTTATAATGTAGGCAGCAAGAAGCGCGTCAAATTCCGTTCCCTTCAGCTCAATTCCCTGCCAGCGCAAAGCGACGACGGAACGTTTGCTGTCGAACACCCACTTTTTCATCGATTCATCTTCAGCCCAAGATTTAAAAGCTTCAGACTGAATGGCGATTTCTTTCGGAATATAATAAAGACCTGTTTCATTCACGATGGAAAAGCCGAGGATCGGTTCTTCGTGATAGTTATCACCGATTTGTTCGACGACCAAAGCGGACGGCGAAACGAGCATATCTTCGGTGATTTCTTCTGCCGTTTCAACATTGATGTCTTCAAAATTTTCTTCCGCCGTTTCGCCGCTTTCTTCACCGAGCCGCTCAAGAAGCGTATTAAAACCGAGGTCTTTAAAAATGGCAACAACTTGTTCACGGTCAAACCCTTGGTAATCTAAATCTTCGGGCTTGACTTCAATCGGCGCATTTGTCATAATCGTCGCCAGCTCTTTGCTCATCAGGGCTTGTTCCTTATATTCTTCAAGCTTTTCTTTTAATTTTTTTCCGCTGACTTCATCAATGGAATCAAGCAGTTTCTCAACCGAATGGAACTGCTTTAAAAGCTTAATCGCGGTTTTTTCTCCGACGCCGGGGACGCCCGGTATGTTATCGGATGAATCCCCCATTAATCCCTTCATATCAATGATTTGCAAAGGGGTCAGACCGTACTTTTCTTGCACGTGCTCCGGCGTGTAATCTTCCACGTCAGTAATGCCTTTTCTCGTAATGGCAACGGTCGTTTTCCCGGTTGCAAGCTGGGTTAAGTCCTTGTCCCCCGAAACTACCTTTACTTCGAAGCCTTCTTTTTCAGCAGAAACGGCAAGGGTGCCGATAATATCGTCCGCTTCATATTCAGGAAGCTCGTAGCGGCTGATTTTGTAGGCATCAAGGAGCTCGCGGATGAACGACATCTGTTCTGAAAGCTCCGGCGGCGTTTTTTGTCTTCCGCCTTTATATTCTTTAAACGTGCTGTGGCGGAAAGTGGTTTTTCCCGCATCAAAAGCCACCAGCATGTGGGTCGGCTTTTCATCTTCCAGCATTTTCATTAAAATCATCGCAAACCCGTATACGGCATTTGTATGGATGCCTTTTTCATTGCTTAAAAGCGGCAATGCAAAAAACGCCCGATACGCCAGACTGTTTCCGTCGACAAGCACTAATTTTTTTCGTTCCGTCATTCAATATCCTCCTAAGAGCAAAAGCTCGTCATTCCTCTATTTTTTAATCTCACAGCTTCTCTTATTTTAACAAAGTTCAATTTGAAAGGAAAATGAGCGAACCCCGTGAAAACGCAAAAAAGGACGGGAACAAGAAAACACGTTCCCGCCGTCAAAATTGGCTCCTTGGATGAAGGGGTTCTGTTACATCCTAACAAGATAGGTTTAACAGGTCATGAAGAAATTGTTAATCCTTTGTAAAGCTGATCACGCTTCCGGCTGCCGCTTCAGCGTCACGGTAAATACAGTCCCCTGTCCCGGCTCGCTTGTGACCTCGATTTTACCTTCATGGGCTTCTATTAAGTGCTTCACGATGGCGAGGCCGAGCCCGGTTCCTCCCGAGTTGCGGCTTCTGTCTTTATCCACGCGGTAGAATCTCTCAAATATCCGCGGGATCTCTTCCTTCTGAATGCCGATTCCCGTATCGGACACTTTGATATCGACAACGGTTTCTTTCACATGTACCGAAATCCCCACCGCCCCTTTTTCAGGCGTGTAGGTCAGGGCATTGTTCGCCAGATTCAAAAACACCTGCTTCAGCCTGTGCGCGTCACCCGTCACAAAAATCGGCTCTTCCGGGAGATCGAGCTGAAAGCTGATGCCTTTTTCCTCAGCCTTATGCCGCAAAAGCGCTTCAATTTCATGCAGAATTTTTGCGGCGTCAAAGGACTCTACGCGCATCGTAAAGTTTTGCTGCTCCATCTTGGATAAATCCAGTAAATCCTGCACGAGAGATTGGAGCCGCTCACTTTCTTTCAGAATGATAGACAGAAAGTCTGAAAGCGCCTTTTCGTCTTTCATCGCTCCGTCTAACAGTGTTTCCGTAAAGCCTTTAATCGAGGTGATCGGTGTTTTCAGTTCATGGGAGACATTGGCGACGAAGTCCTTTCTCATCTGCTCCAATTTTTTAATTTCCGTCATATCGTGAAAGACGAGGACGATGCCCTTCCATTCATCGTCAGGGCCCATGATCGGAACGCCGTCAACTTCAAAGTAGCGCCGCTCAATGTTGATGGGAAGTCTGAGCAGCTGGCATTTTTTCGTCTCCGTCATAAAAATGTCTTCGACAAGCCGAATGATCTCCTCATGTTCAAACGCATCATGGTAAAGACGCCGAAGCAGACGTTCAGGCTTTGTATGAAACTGCTTCGTGTATGACCGGTTCACGAGATTGATAAAACCTCTCCCGTCTATTAAAATCAAACCGGATCCGATATTTTCAATGACGGTTAACAGACGATCGCGCTGCATATCCTGCGTTCTCGTCATTTCCATTAAATCGACCGCCAGGCTGTTCATCGCACGCCCGAGACGGTCCGACCGCCTTGCGTAACCGCTGTAGGAGCGGGCGTCATAATTCCCCTTGGACAGCTCCGTCGCCACTTTTGTCGCGGCGTCGATTGATTTTTTGTAACGGGACGTCATGTTTGTATAAAAGAAAACGATAATGATAAAAGCGGTACAAAGACTTGCTGCCAGCATGCCCCACATTTCTCCGGTAACGCTTGAACCGCCGTTGATCTCAGAGGAAACGAGTACATACCCCGCAATTTTCCCGGCGTCATTTTTTACGGCAGTGCCGCGGATGACTTTGCTTTTCGACTGTACGGCTTCCTCGCTTTTATTGTGAGAAATGAACTCCTTTACGGCTGAATCATCAGCATGACTGCCGGAATGATATACGGCGTCACCCTTCTCGTTGAGCACGGCGACGTTTATACCGAGGGTGCGGCCGGCGTCACGGATTACCGTTTCATTGCTTTTATTGCCGATTCTGCCGGCGTCAAGAAGGCCCGCTATGTATACCGATTCCTTTTTCAGCTGATCCGCCGTTCTTTCTTCAGCGGATGAAGAAATAAGCTGCTGTAAAAAAAGGCCGAGAACACTGAAAACCAATATGATACATACAACGAGTAAAGCGAACAGACGCACACGGACTTTATTCATTCATTTTTGGCTCCTCCAGTTTATACCCCAAACCTCTGATTGTTTTAATATAGATGGGTTTTTTGGTATTTGATTCGATTTTGTCGCGCAGATGACTGATATGAACGTCAACAATCCGGGTGTCCCCGGCAAAATCATAGTTCCAGACCGCGCTCAGCAGAAGATCTCTCGTCAGCACTCTTCCCTTGTGTTTTCCCAAATACAGAAGCAGTTCAAATTCTTTAGGCGTCAATTCCAGCTGTTCTGACTTGAAGTACGCTTCGTAATGCTCCGGAAGAATTTTCAGCTCGCCGATGAGGATCTGCCCGTCCTTTTCCTCTTCTCTGCCTTGTGACAGCGAAGAAATGTCAGCCCTTCTTAAAATGGCTTTCACCCGCGCAGTGACTTCCCGCGGACTGAACGGCTTTGTCATGTAATCATCCGCTCCGAGCTCCAGTCCCAGCACTTTATCAAACTCCTCATCTTTTGCTGTCAGCATCAAGATCGGGACCATCATTTTCTGCTGTCTGAGCTGCTTACAGACGTCGATTCCGTCCACTTTCGGCAGCATGACATCCAGTACGATTAAATCCGGATTTTCATTCTCTGCCAGCTCCAGAGCCTCTTCACCGTCTGATGCGGTAATGACATCATAGCCGGACCGTTCCAGATTATACTGTAAAAGAGTAACGATAGATTGTTCATCATCTACAACTAAAATTTTTTTGTTCATGCTGCGCCCTCCGCTGTCTATTTTCCCCGACATCCAATTTTCTCTATTTTATGTGCTGCATATCACTTTATGATTTCATTTTATCCAATACTGCCCGTTCAGACAATTCGCCTTTTTGATCATTTTCAGAGAAAGGATCGCTCAGGGAAAAAGAAAACGCTTTCATTAATTGTAAAAAGAGGAAGGCTTCTGATTCGGAAGCCTTCCCTTTTTTCTTATGACAATACTTTCATCACGTTTTTGACAGATTCAACTGATTTACTCAGCTGCGCTTTTTCATAGTCTGTCAGTTCAAGCTCGATGATTTGCTCTAGGCCGTTTCCTCCGATAATCGTCGGTACGCCTAAGTAAATGCCTTCATGACCGTATTCGCCTTCTAAGTAAGCGATGGTCGGAAGCACGCGGCGCTGATCTTTCAAAATGGCTTCTACCATTTCAGTCAGTGATGCAGCAGGCGCGTAGTAGGCGCTTCCGTTTCCGAGAAGGTTGACGATTTCCCCGCCGCCTTTTCTTGTGCGTTCTACAATCGCATCAAGACGGTCTTTCGGGATAAGCGTTTCAAGCGGAATGCCGCCCGCATAGGAATAACGGACGAGAGGAACCATGTCGTCACCGTGTCCGCCAAGAACAAAACCGGTCACATCTTTTACAGACAGGTTTAATTCTTCAGCGACGAATGTTCTGAATCGTGCAGTGTCAAGCACTCCGGATTGTCCGATGACGCGTTCTTTCGGGAAGCCTGATTCTTTGTACACCGCATATGTCATCGCATCAACAGGGTTTGTCAATACAACGATAATGCAGTCAGGAGAATATTTCACGATCTCACGTGTGACGCTTCTCATGATTTTTTCGTTTGTAGATACGAGATCATCACGGCTCATGCCTGGTTTTCTCGCAATTCCGGCTGTGATGACGACGATATCAGAACCGGCTGTGTCCTCGTAGTTGGACGTGCCTGTGATTTTCGCGTCAAATCCTTGGACCGGACTTGCTTCGAGCATGTCTAGCGCTTTTCCTTTTGTCGGGTTTTCTAATTGCGGAATATCAACGAGCACAACGTCCGCAAGCTCTTTTTGAGCTGTAAGAAAGGCTGTTGTCGCTCCCGTAAATCCTGCTCCGATAACAGAAACTTTACTGCGTGTTTTTCCCATGATTCTCTTCTCCTTTTTTGGCTTCATTAGAAGTCTGCTTTAGGTTCAGTCCATGTTTTTGATTAGCTCTTCACCAAACTCTGAACATTTCACTTCAGTTGCACCGTCCATTAATCTAGCAAAATCGTACGTTACTACTTTTGAAGCAATCGTTTTTTCCATAGATTTAATGATCAAGTCAGCAGCCTCATTCCAGTTCAGGTGTTCAAGAAGAAGCACTCCTGAAAGGATGACGGATGACGGGTTGACTTTGTCAAGGCCGGCATACTTTGGAGCCGTTCCGTGAGTCGCTTCGAAAATCGCATGCCCTGTTTCATAGTTGATGTTCGCTCCCGGCGCGATTCCGATTCCGCCTACCTGAGCGGCAAGCGCATCAGAGATATAGTCTCCGTTTAAGTTCATTGTCGCCACGACGTCGAATTCGCTCGGACGGGTTAAGATCTGCTGAAGGAAAATATCAGCGATGCTGTCTTTGACGATGATTTTTCCTGCCGCTTCCGCGTCGCTCTGCGCTTTATCAGCAGCTTCTTTTCCGTCTTTTTCGACAATGCGGTCATATTCAGCCCAAGTGAATACTTTATCTCCGTATTCTCTTTCGGCAAGCTCGTAGCCCCAGTTTTTAAATGCCCCTTCAGTGAACTTCATGATGTTTCCTTTGTGGACAAGCGTGACAGACTTACGGCCGTTTTCGATCGCATACTCAATGGCAGCTCTGACTAAGCGGCTTGTGCCTTCTTCAGAAACAGGTTTGATGCCGATTCCTGACGTTTCAGGGAAACGGATTTTGTTAACACCCATTTCATTTTGCAGGAAGCTGATCAGCTTTTCAACCTCTTCAGAACCTTTCGCATACTCAATTCCGGCATAAATATCTTCCGTATTCTCGCGGAAAATGACCATATCCGTATCTTCAGGTCGTTTGACCGGAGAAGGCACTCCCGTGAAATATCTGACAGGGCGCAGGCACGTAAACAAATCAAGCTCCTGTCTCAGCGCCACGTTCAGAGAACGGATACCGCCGCCGACCGGTGTCGTCAGAGGACCTTTGATGGCGATGAAGTACTCTCTGATGTCTTCCAGCGTTTCGGCAGGAAGCCACTCACCTGTTTTATTATAAGCCTTTTCACCGGCATAAACTTCTTTCCACGTGATTTTTTTCTCGCCTTTATATGCTTTTTCAACAGCGGCTTCCAATACTTTAGAAGCGGCGTTCCAAATATCAGGGCCTGTGCCGTCGCCTTCAATAAACGGGATAATCGGATTATTTGGTACGTTTAATACTCCATTAGAGACTGTAATTTTTTCACCTTGTGACACAATATTACCTCCCAGTATGTAATTCATATTTAGAAAACATTTTATTTTTCTTGTATAGAAAATAAAATGATTTTTCTCAAGATTCTATCAAAATTGTAAACCAATCCGGGCTTGATTAACAAGAGGCTAACGACATGAAAATCACCAGCCTCCCGTTTGATCAGGCTCTTTCATCAATCGGAACAAAAGTCTGCTTATCCGGACCCGTGTAATCAGCGCGCGGGCGGATGAGGCGGTTGTTATCGTACTGTTCAAGAATATGGGCGATCCATCCTGACATTCTGCTGACCGCAAAGATCGGCGTGAACAGATCGTGATCAATGCCGAGACTGTGGTATACAGATGCGGAATAGAAATCAACGTTAGGCGGGAGTTTTTTCTCCGACGTCACGATTTCTTCGACACGGATTGACATCTCATACCATTTGCTTTCCCCCGTCAGATTCGTCAGGCGTTTGCTCATTTCTTTTAAGTGTTTGGCGCGCGGGTCTCCATGCTTATACACACGGTGTCCGAAGCCCATTACTTTTTCCTTTTTCTCCATTTTGCTGCGGATATAAGGCTCGGCGTTTTCCACTTCGCCGATTTCTGTCAGCATTTTCATGACGGCTTCATTGGCTCCGCCGTGAAGCGGCCCTTTTAAAGCGCCGATGGCGGCAGTGATGCCTGAGTAAATATCAGATAAGGTGGCGACACATACTCTCGCCGTAAACGTTGATGCGTTCAGCTCATGATCCGCATGAAGAATGAGCGCTTTGTTAAACGCTTCCACTTCGATCGGAGAAGGCTCTTCACCGTTTAAGGTGTAAAGGAAGTTCTCCGCGATTCCGTACTCTTCCTTCGGTTCAACAGGATCAAGTCCTTTGCGGATTCTTGAGAAAGCGGCGACAATGCCCGGCACTTTCGCCTGCAGACGGATGGCTTTTCTGTAGTTCGCTTCCGGATTCATGACATCGGCTTCACTGTCAGTCAGACCGAGTAATGAAATCGCCGTCCGGAGCGCAGCCATTGGATGTACGTTATTGAGGGGATAGGATTTGAAGTGCTCAATGATTTCTTGTGGAACGGCAGCTTCTTTCGCAAGCTGTTTTTTCAGTTCAGCAAGTTCCGTTTTATTCGGCAGGCGCAGATGCCACAGCAAATAAATGATTTCTTCAAAACTTGCATTCTCTGTCAAGTCGTCAATATCGTACCCTACATATGTAAGGGTATCGTCGATAATAGAGCTTACAGATGATGTTGTTGCTACAACCCCTTCAAGACCGCGTGTTGCTGTCATATTCAACCTCTCCTTTTCAATCAAAATTCCCCTTTAAAGAGTATATAAAACATACGGCTTACTTAAAATGAGTCATGCAAACACTCCCTTTCCCCTTCAAGAAAATGCTTACATTTCACTGGTTGCGGTTACATAACCGATATGCTTATAGAGGAACATAACAAATTCTTATAAGCTTATTTAAGTTTAAGCCTATTCTTATTATAAACAATAATCTGATTAATTTGTAGACTTTTAACTAAAAATGTTTTAAAAGCCCTATATATCAAGGCTTGGCGTTGATAAATTTAATCGTTTGCTTTCAGGCGCTTTGTAAAACCATGTATTCTCATGTTTTCATTTGGGGGAGTTTTGGAGGAGACTTTAAAAGGACAGGCGCGACAACTTCACCGCAAATTTAACCCCCTTCTTTACCGGAGAAGGGGGTTATTTTGTTTACTCGACTGAATCAATGTTCGGATCAGCTTCAGAAATCCAGGTCTTGGTTTTAGTTGGCTCCCCGCACATGGACTGGAATCGTTTGACTGCATTTGCGCTGTTTTCGGGCTGTAAATATCCTCATCAAACCGTTCATCAATTGAAACTGACTCATTTACTGATATAAGTGAATTTAAATAAATTGCAGAAAAAACCCTCCTCATCTCGAGAAGGGCTCTGACTTATACTTTTTTTCTCTAAATCAGTCCGAAGAAACTAACTGATGCCGCTCAACTTTTCAATCGAAGGGCTTCATCGGGTTCTCCAACTATTTGCCCCTATGCTTTTCTTTTGCTTTTTGTTTTCTGATTAAATATTTTTGTTCCTTTATCTTTTCTCTTTGTTTTCTATTCAGTTGTTTTTTCTTTTCTTTTCTTGCTTCAAGCTCCTGTTTTATCGCTTTTTGTGCCTTAGTTGATATCCCGATATTTTTCATTTCTTTAGAAGCTTGTCGTTGCAATCTTTTTGGGTTTAATTTCTTAGATTTTGCTTTAACACAAACCCCTTCTTGTTCAGTGTGGGAGAGAGTCTGTAAAAGTTGATTATTAACAAAATGCATTATTTCTGAATCCTTTGGCTCTTGTCCAAACAAATGACGAATTGCTCTTAATTTCCCGTCATTCACAACTTCAATGACTCCTACCCAAAACTGACCATCGTAGTAAACCGTTAATTTCATAACGATTCCCTCCTCCTAAATTTACTGAAGAATGATGGACATCCCGAGGAGGGGAAGGTTACTGACATTTTAAATCATGCATCCGGACTACCAACCGAATTGTGTTTTTTCATTCTCATTATAAATTTAACAAACTTTCAAATTGAAGGAAAGGGTCTCCGCTTATTTTAACAACACTTCAAGTTTTGCTTTGGTATCAGGCCCATAAATCCCATCAGCTTTTAATCTACTGCAATCGCTGTTTTCGCTCCATGTGCGCCGTCAATCCCGAAGCTCTTTGTTACATGGTAAGCCGCTTCATTCATCGGAATAATGTAAATGGCATTTGTCTGAACTACAAAATGCGCAAGTGCAAACTCTAATTTTCTCCACAAAAAAAGCAGCTTTACGCCGCTTTTTTACTTTACGAAGTGAATATTTTAACGATTTGCATGGCCAAGTAGGCGATTCCGGCGCCGATTAACGGGCCGACGGCGACGCCTCCGAAAAGCGCGACGGCAAGTATCGTGCCGATGACCAGCGCCGTTGTAATATGAGGGTCGTTTTCCAATAAGGTGAGACCGTTTTTGGCGATTAAGGCAACCGCGATCCCGGCACCGAGAGCGATCCACGCATAATATGATTTCATCGCTTCTCCAAGCTGTTTAAAACCGATATCACCTGTGGCAATCGGCACTAAAACGGCGATTGTAATGACGGTGACCCCCCAGTTGATGCCTTTTGACTGAATAACCGGAAATAGTTTCTGATCAAGACCGACAGCTTTTATCACAATGAGAAAGCCGACGGCAAAAAGCAATGACTGATTTTTGGCTATCAATGCGATGGCCAGCAATAATAGTAAAAATAAATTCGCCTGTGTAAACATCCTGAAAGCACCCTCTTTCATCATATCTGTATTCATATCCTTTTTTTTGACGAATAAACTAATGTAATAGGACGTGCCGACCGAGAGGAGGATCGATGTGAATCCGCACTATGCAACTGTTTTTTTCCGCGCGCTGTTTGTACTCGCTGCGGCCGGCGGCGCTTTAGCGGCCGGTTACGCCTCATTTCCGTTAACTTATCCGTTTCTGATCGCCCTTATTCTGTCATCAGCGATCATTCCCGTTGTTGACTGGCTGGACAAACTGACGGGGATGCCCCGGTCAGTCAATACAGTCATTGTCCTGGTCTTCTTTTTGCTTATTCTTCTTGGCGCGGCGACATTTCTCGTTGCGGAAATCATTTCAGGAACCGCCTATCTGGCCAAAACGCTCCCTCCCCATATCAGCGCCTTTATGACGTATTGCGAAGAGCTGTTCACTTCCCGCATTCAGCCATTGTACCACGAGCTGACCGTCTTATTTAACGGACTGGAAACCAATCAGCAGGCATCCATCGTGACGCATATTCAGACCCTCGGTGATACAGCCGCTAAAAATGCGGGGCTGATGCTTTCACATCTTTTGGAGCTGGTGCCGAAATGGATTGCCTTCCTTCCCAATACAGCTGCCGTCTTCATTTTCGCAATGCTGGCGACTTTTTTTATGACAAAGGACTGGCATAAGCTGAAGGCGCTGCTTTATTCCATTCTTCCGGAACGGGTTTCAGCAAACGCCAAGGCCGTATCGGGAGAGCTGAAAAAAGCGATGGCAGGTTTCATTAAGGCGCAGGCCGTGCTCATACTTTTCACGATGATCATTGTCTTTATCGGACTTTTTCTTTTAGGGATTGAGCATGCGGCAACCATCGCCTTTTTTATCGGCCTGGTGGACCTTCTCCCGTATCTCGGCGCCGGGTCGGTCTTTGTTCCCTGGATTATGTATTTGGCCATTGCCGGTCAGCTTCCTCAAGCGATCGGTCTCGGTGTTTTATATATTGTGGTTCTTATCCAGCGCCAGCTGACGGAGCCGAAAATTTTAAGCAAGTCAATCGGACTTGATCCGCTTGCGACCTTAATCGCTCTGTTTGCCGGCTTTAAATTGTTCGGAATTTTAGGACTGGCTGCGGGGCCCGCGCTGCTCGTTTTCATTCAGGCCTTTATCACAACGGGCGCTTTAAAAGAAATATGGGCCTATATTACTGTTCAGTCCAAATAAAAACAGCAGCCCTGTAAGAAGGCTGCCGTTTTTATTTGATAATGATCCGCTTGTTTTTTGACATTCCTCTCAGCCATTTGAACAAAAGCGGCTTCATGCGGTTCCGAGTGAACGGAATCAGAAGACAGGCCCCTGCAATATCGGACAGAAAACCCGGAAGCATCAAAAGCAGGCCTCCGAAAAAGACGCATATTCCGTCAAGAAGCGCTTCCCCCGGCATTTTGCCGTGCTGCAGGTCGCGCATCACCCGATGATACACATCGGTTCCCTGTCTTTTTGCCACCAAGGCGCCTAACACGCCTGTCAAAATGATGAGAAGGAAGGTCGGAAAAATACCGAGCCATTTTCCCGCCAGCAGAAACAAACCGATTTCAATTGCCGGACACACGATAAACAGTAAGAATAACACTCTCATTTTTCTGCCCTCCTGCCCTTCTAAAAGCGCGTCACCGCCCGCATGGGAATAGGAAAATCAACCTAAAGACAAAAGAGAAGGGAGAACCCCCCTCTCTTTTTTAAAGCTGTTTAAAGAACGCTTGCGCGGCCTTCATACACAGCGCCGCGGGCAGCGTCAACTGTGATAACCTGTCCTTCTGTTAAAACTGAAGTTGCGTTCTCCAGACCGACGATAACCGGAATGCCCAAGCTTAAACCGACAACGGCTGCATGGCTTGTCAGACCGCCTTCTTCAGTGATGAGCGCTGATGCTTTTTCAAGTGAAGCGATCATGTCGCGGTCAGTGCTTGAAGCAACCAATACTGCGCCGTCTGTCATTTTTTGTTCAGCTTCTTTCGCATTTTTTGCAACAACGACCGGACCGAATGCAGATTTGCGTCCGATGCCTTGCCCTTTCGCGATAACGCTGCCGACAGTGTGGACTTTCATCAGATTCGTCGTGCCTGATTCACCGACAGAACCTGCTGTAATGACAATCAGATCACCGCGTTTCACGATGCCGCTGTCAAGTGATTTTTGAACCGCGTCTTCAAGCATTTCATCGGTTGAATTCGCGTTTTGGCCGCTTGCCGGGAATACACCGAATACAAGACCGAGTTTGCGTGATACAGACTCATTAACCGTAACGGCTACAATCGGAGCCTGCGGACGGTATTTCGCGATCATACGCGCCGTATGGCCACTTTCTGTAGGGGTAACGATAGCTGCCGCACTCAGATTGATCGCCGTGTGCGCAACTGATTGGCCGATCGCATCGGTAATCGTCATGCCGACCTGATCTCTGCGTTTAGACAGAATTTCTTTGTAGTTCAGAGATTCTTCCGTGCGTGTGGCGATGTTAAACATTGTTTGAACCGCCTCGACAGGATATTGTCCCGCAGCCGTCTCACCGGAAAGCATGATAGCGTCTGTGCCGTCGAAAATGGCGTTGGCAACGTCACTTGCTTCAGCGCGTGTCGGACGAGGGTTGCGCTGCATGCTGTCAAGCATTTGTGTCGCAGTAATAACCGGTTTGCCGAGCGCGTTGCATTTTTTGATCATTTCTTTTTGCACGAGCGGCACTTCTTCGGCCGGAATCTCTACGCCGAGGTCTCCGCGCGCTACCATTAAGCCGTCAGATACTTCCAGGATCGCGTCCAGGTTGTCCACGCCTTCCTGGTTCTCGATCTTAGGAATGATTTGAATGTCAGACGCGTTATGCTCTTCAAGCAGTTCGCGGATTTCAAGGACATCCGTAGAACGGCGTACAAATGACGCAGCGATGAAATCAACGCCTTGCTCGATACCGAATACGATGTCTTTGGCGTCTTTTTCAGTAATTCCGGGAAGGTTGACGCTGACGCCGGGAACGTTTACGCCTTTTTTATTTTTCAGCGTGCCGCTGTTTAAGATTTTTGTTTTGATTTCGTGTTTTTCCGGATTTGATTCTAGCACTTCCAATCCGATTAAACCGTCATCCAACAGGATGATAGACCCTGCTGACACGTCGTCTGCCAGGCCTTCATAAGAAACTGAGAATTTTTCAAGCGTTCCCAGCACCTGTTTCGTAGAAACGATAATTTCATTTCCCGCCTGAAGCTCAAGCGCGCCGTTTTCCATATCGTGCGTGCGGATTTCCGGACCTTTCGTATCGAGGAGAATCCCCACGTTTTTGCCGAGCTTTTTGCTTGCTTCTCTGATGTTTTTGATTCTTGCGCCGTGCTCTTCGAAATCACCGTGTGAAAAATTCAGACGAGCAACGTTCATACCCGCTTCCATCAATTTTGTCAGCATTTCTACACTTTCACTGGCCGGACCGATTGTACAAACGATTTTTGTTTTTTTCAACTCGTTCACTTCCTTCTGAAATCTTCAGCTTCTTCCGCCTTAAATAGACAGTTCTTTTGAAAGCTGATACATGTTTGGTTCAACAGTATGTTTTGATTCTAAAATTTCTATAATATCATGGTCTACAAGCTTGTTGTTTTGTATACCTACGCAGCGTCCGCCTTTTCCTTTAAGCAGAAGCTCAACCGCGTAAGCGCCGAGGCGGCTTGCAAGAACCCGGTCAGAAGCGCTTGGAGATCCGCCGCGCTGGATGTGCCCTAAAACGGATACCCGTGTTTCAAGGTTCGTTTCTTCTTCGATGCGTTTTCCGAATTCAACTCCGCTGCCTACCCCTTCTGCAACGATGATGATACTGTGTTTTTTGCCGCGGTCGTGCCCTCTCTTCAAACGGCCGATAATTTCCTGCATATCGTAGTCCGCTTCAGGAATTAAAATTGATTCCGCTCCGCCTGCAAGACCTGCCCATAAAGCAATGTCGCCCGCATGGCGCCCCATCACTTCAATAACGTATGTACGCTCATGAGACGTAGCGGTGTCACGGATTTTATCAATCGCATCAATTACGGTGTTTAACGCCGTATCAAATCCGATCGTAAAATCAGTTCCCGGGATGTCATTATCTATCGTACCCGGTACACCTACACACGGAAACCCGTGTTCCGTTAATTTTTTCGCACCCATGTATGAACCGTCTCCGCCGATGACGACAAGACCTTCAATGCCGAGTTTCTTTAAATTTTCGATTCCTTTTTCACGGCCTTCAACTGTTTTGAATTCAGGACATCTGGCCGTATACAGCTTTGTTCCGCCGCGGTGGATGATGTCACCGACCGAACCAAGCTCCAGTTTCTCTATTTTTCCGCTGATTAATCCTGAATAACCGTTATAAATTCCGTACACTTCGACGTCGTGGTAGATAGCTTTCCGCACAACCGCGCGCACCGCAGCGTTCATACCCGGGGAATCCCCGCCGCTCGTTAAAACTCCTATACGCTTCATTTCCTATTCACCTCAGCAACATATATATGTTAAACATATCATGATCATTGCCCTAAAACAATGAAAAGGGACGCCTGAGCTCCCATGAAACCTTACCTATTATACAATTAAATAAATTGTTTTTAAATAAAATTTAAGGAATATCACAAAAATCACAAAAAATAAACGTGAGCCATAGGCTTCACGTCTATTCAGTTTACCCCGATATATTGATCCTCAACCGAAACTTTCCCGATTGCTTTATATTTTTCATAGCGCTGTGAGATCAATTCTTCGGCGTTCAATTGAAGAAGAGATTTTAACGTTTCTTTAAGAATACCGTCAATGTAGCCCGCCTGCTGCTTAATATCATGGTGAGCTCCGCCCTTCACTTCTTTAATCATATCATCAATAATTCCTAATTCTAATAAATCGGGCGCAGTAATCTTCATGGTTTCGGCCGCTTTTTTCGCAAGGCTGGAGTCTTTCCACAAAATGGATGCGGCTCCTTCAGGAGAAATAACGGAATACGTCGAGTTCTCAAGCATCAGCATGCGGTTGCCTACACCTAACGCAAGCGCGCCTCCGCTGCCGCCTTCCCCGATGACGATACAAACGACAGGCACTGTCAGGCCGGCCATCTCGAACAGGTTCTTGGCGATGGCTTCACTTTGTCCCCGCTCCTCCGCCGCTTTACCCGGGTACGCTCCCTTCGTGTCGATGAAGCAGATAATCGGGCGGTTGAACTTATCCGCCTGCTTCATGAGACGAAGCGCTTTGCGGTAGCCCTCAGGGTGAGGCATCCCGAAATTGCGGACAAGGTTTTCTTTCGTGTCTTTTCCGCGCTGATGTCCGATGACGGTGACTGGCATGCCGTGATATTTGGCGACTCCGCCGACAATCGCCGCATCATCTCCGTATGTTCTGTCTCCGTGGCACTCAAAAAAGTCGGTAAACAGGTATTGAATGTAATCAAGCGTCGTCGGCCGGTCGGGAAGGCGTGCGATCTGCACTCTGTCCCACGGCTTCAGGTTTTTATAAATCTCATCCTGAAGCTTGCTGAGCCGGTCTTCAAGCCTTGCGATTTCAGCGCTTAAATCCATCTCCGAATCTTGGGTGAATTTTTTCAGTTCGGCGATTTTCGTCTGCAGTTCAATCACTGGTTTTTCAAATTCTAATCTTGCAGCCACTCATGCTCACCTCCTGTTTGGTGCATGTCCAGCAGAAATGCGAGTTTGTCTTTCATGTCGTTTCGGTGAATCACCGCATCAAGCTGGCCGTGCTTTAATAAAAATTCCGCCGTCTGGAAATCTTCCGGCAGTTTTTCCCCAATCGTCTGTTCAATAATACGTCTTCCGGCAAATCCGATCAAGGCGCCCGGTTCAGCGAAATTATAATCACCGAGAGACGCGAAACTGGCTGATACACCGCCTGTCGTCGGATGGGTCATGACAGAAATAATCAATCCCTGCTCCTCACTGAACAGTTTTAATGCAGAGCTTGTCTTTGCCATTTGCATAAGACTTAAGACCCCCTCCTGCATACGTGCGCCGCCGGAAGCGGTAAAGATGATAAACGGGACTTTTTCCTCTTTTGCTTTTTCAATTGCAAGCGTGATTTTTTCGCCGACAACCGAACCCATGCTGCCCATTCGGAATGTTGAATCCATGATCGCGATCACGGCAGGGAATCCGCTGATGGTTCCTTTTCCGGTAACCACCGCTTCATTCAGCGATGTTTTCTCACGGTCTTTTTCGATTTTTTCTAAGTATTCCGGGAAACCGAGCGGGTTTTCAGATATCATTCCCTGGTTGAATTCTTCGAATGAATCTTCATCCAGGAGGCTTTCAATGCGCTGCTTTGCATTCATCGGGAAATGGTGCCCGCAGTTCATGCAGACGCGCAGGTTTTTATCTAACTCTTTTGTGAGCATGATTTTTTTACATTTGGAGCACTTTGTCATAATGCCTTCCGGAACATCATGTTTTGCCTGCTCAGACGGCACGGAAGCATATTTTTTCTTTTTTGTGAATATATCCTTTAACAAATGATTACCTCCCTTTTGTGAAGGGTTCTCTTCACTGCATGTCTTCCGATTAGATAGACTTAATAATAACTTTACCGAAACTATTGTACTTTTTTTGTCAAACGGTGTCATCCTCCATTCGACATTTTTTGCTGCAAAACAGACGGAAACGGACGGATTTCATACCGTGAAAAGCGTTGTTCAGCCTTATCTGTCAGCGTTTTCAAAAGAAATAAGGATTCTGCTGAAATTTTTTTAAGACCTGCCCTTAAAAAAATGCCAGCAGTCCGTATATTGAACAGCAGCGCGTTGTTTTTTTCCAACGCGCTGCCATTTCATTTTTGTGTTATTATTCGCCGATAACCGTGAGCTGTCTTGTTTTTTCAGCCACTTCCTCAGGATCGACCGTAATTCTGGCGACGCCCGTTTCCATCGCTGCTTTCGCAACAGCTTTCGCAACGGCAGGAGCCACACGTTTGTCAAATGGAGCCGGGATGACATAATCAGCGCTTAATTCTTCCTCTGAAACAAGGGAAGCAATCGCTTCAACCGCAGCAATTTTCATTTCTTCGTTGATGTGAGTCGCGCGAACGTCAAGCGCCCCGCGGAAAATTCCAGGGAATGCCAGAACATTGTTGACCTGGTTCGGGAAATCAGAACGGCCTGTTCCGATTACGCTTGCGCCGGCTGCGCGCGCGTCTTCAGGCATGATTTCCGGATTCGGGTTGGCCATTGCGAAGATAATCGGATCTTTCGCCATGCTTTCCACCATTTCTTTCGTCAGCGCGCCTTCGACTGATACGCCGATAAAGACGTCTGCATCTTTAATGACATCCTGCAGCGAACCATCGTTGCGGTCTTGGTTTGTAAACTTCGCCACTTCGTTTTTCACTGCGTTCATGCCGGCCGGACGCCCTTCGTAAATCGCCCCTTTAGAGTCGCACATTACGATGTTGCGTACGCCGAAATGGTAAAGAAGCTTGATGATCGCGATGCCTGCCGCTCCCGCTCCGTTTGCCACAACTTTAATGGATGACATGGATTTTCCTGATAATTTCAGCGCGTTTACAAGTCCGGCAACGGTTACGATGGCAGTGCCGTGCTGATCATCGTGGAAAACCGGAATGTTTGTTTCTTTTTTCAGGCGCTCTTCGATAATGAAGCAGTTCGGCGCCGCAATATCTTCAAGGTTGACACCGCCGAATGTCGGTGCAAGCAGCTTCACAGTGTCAATGATTTTGTCCACATCGTTTGTGTCAAGCGCGATCGGGAATGCATCCACGCCCGCGAAACTTTTGAACAGCACCGCTTTCCCTTCCATGACCGGAAGTGAAGCCTCAGGCCCGATATTACCGAGACCGAGAACGGCTGATCCGTCTGTTACGACTGCTACCATGTTCCCCTTCATTGTATAATCATATACTTTGTTTTTATCGTCATAAATCTCTTTACAAGGCTCAGCTACTCCGGGAGAGTAGGCAAGGCTTAAGTCGTCCGCGTTTCTGACTTCTACCTTTGCTTTTGATTCCAGCTTTCCTTGATTTACTTTGTGTAAATGTAACGCTTCTTCTCTTAATGACATTCTAAACACTCCTTTTAAGTACTTTGTTACATATTCTGCCGCATAGACTGGTACAATCGCTGGAGGTGAAAAATTTCAGAATCTTTAAATAAGATAGCACAATTGTTTCAATTGTATAACAAAACGATTATTGTTACCACTATTTTAACACGACGTTTTCGCGGCCCAGCAGCTCTTTTAAACGGTATAACGCCTGATGGTCCGCCTGAATATGAAAAGTATCCGGCAGCCTGATCGTCTGCTTGTCTTTTTCATAATAAAGATAAACGCCGGTTTCCCCTTTATGCTCCAGTAAAATACGCTTCATCTTTTCCAAAAACTCCTGATTGTGCCGGCTGCCTTCGATTTTGATGTAAACAGACGGCGCTCTGTCTGCCTCCGTCTGCTCAAGAAGAGAGGCGGATGACATGATGAATTGTGTCTTCTCCTGACGCTCTTCCATTTTTCCGGCGGCGAATAAAAGCGCGCCTTCTTCTAACAGCGGAGACAGCCTTCTATATTGGTCAGGAAACACGACGGCTTCCATTTCTCCCGTTTCATCGCTTAATGTGAGAAACGCCATATGCTGACCTGTCTTTGTCCGAATCGTTTTGATGCCCGCGAGCAAAGCGCCGATTGACAGCTGCCCCTTCGGCATCTGCCGCGCTGCTGTGATCGCTTGCGCCCCCCGTTTTTTCAGGAGATCCCTGAAAGCAGATAAAGGATGGCTTGAGAAATAAACACCGAGAGCTTCTTTTTCGAACCGAAGCTTGTCCACGAGCGGAAATTCCTCAGCCTCTACATATTTTGGCTTAATGGAGAACGATTCTTCCAAAAACAATCCCATTTGGTCATCGTCTGCACGAAAAAGTTCAGCGTGCTCTAAAGCCACATCAACGGAGGCCAGCAAGGCGGCGCGATTTTGATTGAATTCGTCCATGGCGCCAGAAAATATAAGGGCTTCGATGGTTTTCCGATTCACGCTTTTTGCAGGTACGCGAAAGCAGAAATCGAAAAGATCCTCGAACGGTTTATGTGTTCTTGCTTTATAAATATCTTTCACTGCCGAGACGCCTACGTTTTTAACGGCCCGCAAACTGTATCTGACGGCTCCGTTTTCCGGCGCAAACGGAAAACCGCTTTTGTTTATTGACGGCGGAAGGACTTGAATCCCGCTCCCCTTCGCTTCATGCAGATATTGCGATATTTTGTCCTCATTGCCGATGACGCTCGTCAACAGCCCGCACATAAAATATAACGGATAATGCGCTTTTAAATAGGCGAGCTGATAGCCGATCATGCTGTATGCGACAGCATGGCTTCTGTTGAATCCGTAGTTAGCGAATTTTACAATCAGATCGTAGACCTCGTTTGCAGTGACTACAGAATACTCCTTTTTTAAGCACCCTTCAACAAAATGGCTTCGCTCTCTGTCCAGAATGTCCTTTTGCTTTTTGCTGACAGCCCGTCTGAGCAGATCCGCTTCACCTAATGAAAACCCTGCCATGCGCGAGGCGATCATCATTATCTGCTCTTGATAGACGATGACGCCGTAAGTGTCACTGAGAATATTTCGTACGTCCTCGTGCGGCACTTCCACACGCGCCCGCCCGTGCTTCCGGTCGATAAATAACGGAATATTTTCCATCGGTCCCGGCCTGTAAAGCGCGTTAACCGCGACAATGTCTTCCAGTCTTGACGGCTTCAGGCGCTTCAGCACGTTTCTCATTCCTGATGATTCCAGCTGGAAAATACCCGTCGTATCACCGTTTGACAATAGCGAGAACGTTTTTTCATCCTGATAAGAAATCTCGGAAAAATCAATTTTCGTATTCGTCTCTTTTTCAATCATCGTTTTAATGGATTCAATAAGCGTAAGGTTGCGCAAACCTAAAAAGTCCATTTTTAAAAGACCGAGATCTTCCAAGTGATCCATCGCATACTGCGTTAAATACACGCCGTCATGCCCTTCTTGAAGAGGGACAACTTCCGAAAGCGGCTCTTTACTGAGAACGACCCCCGCCGCGTGTGTTGACGTGTGCCGCGGAAGACCTTCAATTTTCCTTGCGATCTGAAACACTTTATGAAGAACGGCGGATTCGGACAGCCTCCTGTTCAGCTGAGCGGACTGCCGCCTCGCTTCCTCAAGCGTCATTCCCGGTTTCGACGGAATCAGGCGGGCAAGCTGGTCGGCTTCTTTCGGGCTGATTCCGAACACTCTCCCGGTATCCCTTAACGCCGCCTTTGCGGCCAATGTCCCGAAGGTGATAATCTGGGCGACGTGCATGGCCCCGTACTTATTTTGTACATACTGAATGACCTCATCCCTTCTCGTGTCAGGGAAATCGATATCAATATCCGGCATGCTGATCCGCTCGGGATTAAGAAATCTCTCAAACAGCAGAGAATGTTTAAGCGGATCCACGTCGGTAATGAAAAGGGAGTAAGCGACAAGCGAGCCTGCCGCGGACCCCCTTCCCGGGCCTGTCACAATGCCCTTTTCATGCGCGTACTTCATAAAGTCCCATACGATGAGAAAATAATCACTGAATTTCATGCGCCTGATGACGTCCAGCTCATATTCAAGCCGGCGGACAGCGCGCTCATCAGGAGTGCCGAAACGGAGGCGCAGCCCCTCATGACAGATCTCCGCCAAATAGTCATCGGCTGATTTGCCGTCCGGCGCCGGAAAAGACGGAAGCTGTGTCTGTCCGAGGCTGACATCGACCCGGCATTGCCGGGCGATACGCGCGGCTGCTTCAATCGCTTCCGGATGCCGCGTGTAAAGCTCTGCCATTTCTTCAGGCGTCCTCAAGTATAAGTCCGGCAGATTCCCGCTCTGATCCTCCCACTTCTCTCCGGCTTTAATAGCGCACAGACAGCGGTACGCATCTTGATCTTCTTTCTTGATATAACGGACATCCCCCGCAGCGCAGACAGCGATTTCCGTCTCGGCTGACAGGCGGAGGATCTCTTCGGATAACGTCTCATGTCCTTTAAACGGCTGGTACCCTAAATAAAAACGGCCGTCTCCGAACAGCTCCCGGAATCCTTCGGCAGCCTGGACCGCTTCTTCAAACTTCCCGGCTTGAAGCAGGCTTTCAATGTACCCGTTTTCACCGGGCGTAATGGCGATCAGCCCCTCATGATAGCTCTTCATCCATTTTCGCTTCATGCCGCCCTTTGCCATGGATTGCAGCGCACTTGAGATTTTCACCAGGTTCTGATATCCGGTGTTTGTCTCTGCTAAAAGAATGAGCGGGTGTGCTTCAAGCTCCGTATCGTCCGTGTATATAGAAGCCGTCAGACCGATAATCGGCTTCATTCCGTTTGATTTGCATGCTTTATAAAACTCAATGGCGCCGTACATCACATTTTCGTCCGTCAGCGCCAATGATGAATATCCGAGTTCCTTCGCTTGTGTAACAAGCTCTTTTACAGAAGCGGCGCTGTTTAACAGACTGTAGCCGCTATGTACTTGCAGGTGAACAAAAGACAATGCCGCCACTCCTTTCCCATACGTTCATTTTGCCTTTCTACATTATAAGACGGGTTTTCTTAAGAAACAAATGTTCTTTTTTGACTCATCATCATACTTGTCCGTTTCGCTCAATATGATAGAAAAGTGAGGTGGTGTATATATGGATCAGGAAGCCGGATTTATGGCGAATTTCATCAGCAGTTATTTTATCGCCCTCGGTGTGTTGCTCGGCGGCGCGCTGATCGGCGGCCTCGGAGCTTATTTATCAGGCGAGCCTCCGCTGACGGCGATCACAAAATTGGCGAACAGGCTGAAGATCTGGGCGCTTGTCGCGGCCATCGGGGGAACATTTGACGCGGTATACAGTTTCGAGCGGGGGCTGTTCGAAGGCAACACGCGCGACATCTTCAAACAGCTTCTTTTAATTATTTCAGCAATGGGCGGCGCGCAGACCGGCTGGCTGATCATTTCATGGCTGACCCAGGAGAATATGTCATCATGAGAATTCCCGAGTATTATAAAAAACCGGGATGGCAGCGTTTTTTTGCGGGAATGATGTGCGGAGCCATCGTCAGCTGGGTGTTCTTTCTGTTTACATACGGAACGTTTCAGGAAGAACAAGTGACGTTAATTGAAAAGCAGCGTGAGCACGCGCGGGATTTAAAAAACCAAATCTCCATCTATCAGAAGGATCTTCATAAATTAAATGAGGATAATAAGCAAAGACTTCTCATCCAAAGTGTTGATGTGAAGCTGATCAATGGGGAAAAATACAGAATCGCCCAGCCTGACAAGATGAAATTTGAGGAACAAGTGAAAGATAATATTTCTGAAGTCATCACAAAGGATATTGAAAGCGTGTATAAAACAAAGGAGCTTTTAAAACGGACGATCGAAAACAAAATATACACCATAAATGAGAAGGAATTTAAAGCTGAAGTAAAGGAACTGACGATTTATACGAGATTGTCTGTCGAAATTCATATTTCTTTTGCGACGTAATTATGTCATTTTTAAAAATTTTCCATAGATCTGTCGCTTTTTTCTCCGCTTTTTTATAAACTGTAGATGAGACATTTTCAATGATTCTGAAGGGAGGAAGGGAAAATGGAGGTTTTTAGTGAACGACGCTTGGCAAAAGATCATGCAGCCCGAATCAGACAAGGCTATTCCGCATATGCAGAAACAGACACACTCGCTTCCCTCATAAAAAAAGAACTCCAAATCTGTAATCTCCGCGTCTACGAAGACCTGACTGATTTCGGCTGCTGGTTCATCCCCGTGACAGATGAACACTAAGAAAGAGGGTCTCCCCTCTACTTGTGTTCGTTACATACCTCTTCCAGATCAGCAAGAATCTGATCGGTTTCATCCCAGCTGAAGATGGATGCGCCGGCCGCAAGCGGATGTCCGCCGCCATTGTATTTCCGGGCAATTCCGTTGATGACCGGACCTTTTGAACGGAACCGGACTCTGATTTGATCGTCTTCTTCTACGAAAAACACCCAAGCGCGGATACCCGAAATATTTCCGAGTGTTCCGACAAGCTGCGACGCTTCAGAAGCGGTGGTTCCATATGTCTCCAAAATGTCTTTTTTAATGAACACGGAAGCGACGCCGTTTTCAGACAGTGACACATTTTGATAAATAAAGCCGTTAAGCTTCACCACATTTAATTTTGTTTCATACAATTGATTGAACAGCTCTGACGATGAAAATGGGAACTCAATGAGCTCTCCCGCGTATTTTAATGTCTTTTTTGTGGTGTTCGGGAATAAGAAGCGCCCCGTATCACCGACGATACCCGCGTAGATCAGCTCAGCTGCTTTCGTATTCAGTTTCCAGCCGTGCTGCTTTCCTTCCAGGTACAGCTCATAGATCATTTCGCTTACGGAGCTTGCATTCGTATCGACCCATAACAGATCGCCATACGGATCTTCATTTGGATGGTGGTCTATTTTCATGAGCTTTGCGCCGGAATGGTAGCGCTGATCGTCGACCCTGCCTTGGTTTGCGGTGTCGCACACGATGACAAGAGCATCTTTATAGGTTTCGTCATCCACCTCATCGAGGGAATATAAAAAAGACAAGGACGGCTCAGGCTGTCCGACGGCAAAAATATTTTTTTCGGGATACGTTTCCCGCAGGATTTCCGTAAGGCCGCACTGTGAACCGTAGGCGTCCGGGTCAGGCCTCACATGTCTATGTAAGATAATGGTGTCATATAATGATATGGTTCTGATCAGTTCGGATTTCATCGTTTTCTCCTTTTCGTTTTTATTCATTTAATCATACTCTTTATCCATGGAAAAGGAAAATCTTTCAGCAACGGTATAAACGGTTTTGCAAACTCATATAATGGAGGATTTCATTTATGCTGGTTTTTGTTTTTCTCATCGGGCTTTCTGCCTGCTTTTACGTGTATTACAAAGTAAAAGGAATCCAGACGAAACGGGCGCTGGAGAAGGAATGTTTTTCGGCTAAATCAAGTATGGCATTAGGCGCGCTGGTGCTTTTGTACGGAGTAAACCAAATGATTCTGTTTCACTCCGTCCTGACCCTGGTCATCGGCGGCGTCTTCATTTTAATCGGAGCAGGCAGCGCATGGGCCGGGTATAAAGCCTATAAGCATTATGAACCCATCCACGCAAAGGAAGCGGAGAGGGACCACGCATAATGAATGCCAAGGGACCCGGGTGCGTCCCTTAACTTCTCTCCATCAGCTGCACCATGAGCATCGCTTTTGAAACGATGCCGCTTTGGCTTGACACTTCCACTTCCATTTTCCCGAATTTCCGGCCCGCCTCTAAAATGCGCGGTTTCACTTCAATGACCGACTCCATCTGTACGGGCTTCAGGAAGAAAATCGTAATGCTTTCAATGACCAGCTCGCCGCGTTTACGGGAACGTAAAAATCGGCTGGCGGCCTGGGTTAAAATCGTCGTAAACACCCCGTAAGAAATCGTGCCGAGCTGATTGGTCATTTGCGGCGTGACTTCATATTGATAAACGGCCGGCGTTTTGTCATCTTCGTCTTCTTTAAATCCCCTTGAAACAATATCATCCAGCTTTTCCCCGACCTGAGGCTGCTTTTGAACCATTTGAAGCGCTTTTAAGACATCCTGGCGGCTGATCATTCCGATCAGTTTGTGATGCCCGTCTGTCACCGGAAGCACTTCAATTCCTTCCCAAACCATCATTTGAGCCGCTGAGGCGACAGATGTTTTCCCGATCACCGTGACAGGGTTTTTGGTCATTACTTTTTCAATCGGAACTGACCGGTCATGCCCCGCGATATCTTTCGATGTAAGGATTCCGTGGATTTTCATCTGCTGATCGATCACCGGGAAGCGGCCGTGTCCGGTTTCATAGTTTTTTTCGTACCATTTCTCCAGCTTATCCTTAGGGGACAGCGTCACTGTCCGATCTGCGGGCGTCAAAATGTCTTCCACGAGCACAATCTCTTTTTTTATGAGCTGATCATAGATCGCCCGGTTGATCATCGCGGCTACCGTAAAGGTATCGTAGCTCGTGGAGAGAATCGGAAGCTCAAGCATATCGGCCAGCTCGATAATGCTGTCGTCGGTATTAAACCCTCCCGTTACCAAAACAGCCGCGCCCGCTTCAAGCGCCTGGCGGTGGGCGTTGATTCGGTTCCCGACGATTAACAGGTTCCCCGCCGCCGTATAACGCATCATCGCGTCAAGCTCCATCGCGCCGATCACAAACTTATTCAACGTTTTATGCAGACCGGCTTTTCCGCCGAGCACCTGGCCGTCTATCACATTGACGACCTCGGCGTATGTCAGCTTTTCAATATTTTCTTTTTTCTTCTGTTCAATCCGGATGGTCCCCACACGTTCAATAGTGGAAACGAATCCTTTGTTTTCGGCTTCCTTAATGGCTCTGTAAGCCGTTCCTTCACTGACTTTCATTTCTTTCGCAATTCTTCTGACCGAAATTTTTTCACCGACAGGAAGCGAATCTATGTATGATAGGATTTGTTCATGCTTTGTTGCCAAGCGTTTCACCTCTAAGGACAGTCTTCTGCTTTTATTATAAGGGTACGGGGGATTCATTCGCAATGAGACGCCCGAAAAAAGGCGGCATCACAAAAAGACCTTCTGAATGCTTGATTCAGAAGGTCTTTGACACATATGTCAGGCAAGCTCAATGGTCTCGCCGACCGCCATGACTTTGCCGACGCCTCCGGGCAGACTTTCGGCGAAAGCGTCAGGGTCCTGTTCAATGACAGGAAATGTATTGTAATGAACGGGAACGACCTGTTTCGCTCTCAGCCATTCAGCCGCGAGTTTCGCATCTTCAGGGCCCATGGTAAAGTTATCACCGATCGGCAGAAACGCCAGGTCAATGTGATTCAGTTCCCCGATCAGTTTCATATCTGAGAACAGCGCCGTGTCCCCGGCGTGGAAAATCGTTTTGCCGTCAATCGTCAATAAAATCCCGGCCGGCATCCCCGTGTACGTAATGGTTTTGTTTTCTTCATCAGTGACCGCCGATCCGTGGAATGCCTGTGTCAGTTTCACTTTACCGAAATCAAATTGGCGCGCCCCGCCGATATGCATCGGGTGGACCTTTAAACCTTTAAAGCCGAGATAAACAGCCAGCTCATTCGGCGCAATGACGAGCGCATCGTTTTGTTTAGCGATCTGCTCTGTATCTCCGACATGGTCATTGTGTCCGTGAGTAAGCAGGATGACATCCGCTTTCACTTCTTCCGGTTTCAAATTTGTCAGACTGTTTCCGGTCAGAAACGGATCAAAAATAATGTTATGGGTTTTCGTTTCCACTTGAATGACAGAATGTCCGTGATAAGTCACTTTCATCGTTTTCACCTCATAAAAAATTAATATTTATCAAGTTCCCTTTTTGACAAACGAAAAAACTTATAGGGATTGATGCCTGTTAATCACATTCAGCCCGCCTGTTGCTTCAATGACCGTTCCGGTTACAAGATCGGAATCTTCTTCACATAAAAAGGCGATGATTCTCGCAATATCCTCTCCGGTTCCGGACCTGCCGATCGGCGTCTTTTCTTTGCCGATTTTCCGTCTTGCTTCCTCAATAGACGCTTCTTTCATATCTCCTACAATATCACCCGGGCAGACCATATTGGCCGTAATGCCTGATTCGGCTTCTTCAATCGCAATGGTTTTCGTTAACGAAGCCAATCCGACTTTAGCCGCTCCGAAAGCGGAACGGTGAAGCCAGCCGGGGGCATGGTCCGCTCCTTGAAAACCGTATGTAATAATCCGGCCGAACCGCTGCTGTCTCATGACCGGGATAACCGCTTTAAACAGATGGAAAACGGCGCTTAAATTCCCTTCAAGCATGCCATACCATTCGTCATCGGAGTAATCGGCAAGCTTTTTGCGCTCAAATATGTACGGCCCGGCATTGTTAATCAGTATGTCAATCCTTCCAAACCGCCGAAGGGCTGCATCGGCGATCCGCATGAGATCTTCTTTCCGGGTTACATCGCCCTTAACGAATTGCAATCTGTCATGGCACCCGGAATAATCCGCCTTCAGACAGGCGACCGCTTCTTCGTCTTGTCTGTAATTCACCGTGACAGAAAAGCCTTTTTCCAGAAGCATTTCAGTCACTTTTCGGCCCAATCCCTTTGTACCGGCAGTGATTAGAGCATGTCGCACATTGAATACCCTCCCCAGGCAACGTTGCCGCTTCAATAAAATCAAGACGTTTCTCCCTCTACTTTACTATAAACAAACGGCAATATCACTTTTTTGCACTTCGTCCGCACGAAAAAAAAGCCGTCTTTACAGACAGCTTAATTTTCTGAAGGAGCAGAGGCTTCCTCCATGCCGACATAACCGCTTTCGTATGCCTCTGAGATGAGCCTGGCCGTTTCTTCACTTTCTTTTTCATCATAGATGTAACGGTCTTGTTCTTTGCGCATTCCTTCTACCTCCCATCTTTATAGATGTAGGGTGTCTGATATGACGGGAAAATATGAAGGAAATTTCAGCAAATTAAATGCCGGCGCAGGCTTTTGCTTTTACGAGCGCCTGTTCTACCTGCTGAAAACCCGTTCCGCCGGCGCTCATTCTTTTTTCAACCGCATGATGCGGATCGAGCACGGTATAGATGTCTTCTTCAAAGAGACTGCTGGCTTGAAGGAATTCTTCAAATGCCATATCACTTAAATAGATTCCTTTTTCAATGCATCTGTACACAAGCTTGCCGACCACTTCATGCGCTTCTCTGAACGGCATGCCTTTTTTAGCTAAATAATCGGCAAGTTCCGTCGCGTTTGAAAAATCTTGTTTTGTCGCTTGTTTCATGATGTCTTTGTTTACTTTCATCGTTTCAATCATGCCCGTGAAAATCTGAAGGCTTCCTTCAACGGTTTTCACCGTGTCAAACATGCCTTCTTTATCTTCCTGCAGGTCTTTGTTGTAAGCGAGCGGGAGCCCTTTCATAATCGTGAAAAGCCCCATCATATCACCGTATACGCGTCCGGTTTTACCGCGGATCAGCTCCGCCATGTCGGGGTTTTTCTTCTGCGGCATCATGCTGCTTCCCGTCGCATACGTATCATCCAGTTCAATGAATCTGAATTCCTGCGAGCACCATAGAATGATTTCTTCTGATAAACGCGAAAGGTGCATCATCAGCATGCTGCTGCCGCTTAAAAACTCGAGAATAAAATCTCTGTCACTGACTCCGTCAAGACTGTTCTCATAAATGGAGTCAAAACCGAGCAGCTCCGCCGAATAGTTACGGTCTATCGGAAACGTGGTTCCGGCAAGCGCCCCGCATCCGAGCGGCGATATGTTAATCCGCTTCATAGCATCGCGAAAACGCTCTTTATCCCGTTCAAGCATCCAAAAATAAGCAAGCAGATGGTGGGCGAAAGAAATCGGCTGAGCCCGCTGTAAATGGGTGTACCCCGGCAGAATGGTCTCGACATTGGCCTCCGCTTTTTCGATCAGCGCTTTTTGGAACTGTTCAATCAGCACGATGATATGTGAGACATGATCTTTCAAATACAAATGCATGTCGGTCGCCACCTGGTCATTCCGGCTTCTGCCGGTATGGAGCTTGCCGCCTAGCGGTCCGATTTCTTCGATCAGCATTTTTTCAATATTCAAATGGATATCTTCATAATCAACAGAGAATTCAAGCGTTCCTTCATCTGCTTTTTGCAGGAGGGTCTGCAGCCCCTGTCGGATGGCGCCTTCTTCTTCTTCCGTCAGAATGCCGCATTTTTTCAGCATTGCCGCATGAGCGAGAGACCCTGTAATATCCTCTTTGACTAAGTTTTGGTCGAATGTGATGGATGCGCCGAACTCATCGACCCACTTTTCCGGTGTTTTTTGAAAACGGCCTCCCCAAAGCTTCTTCATGCTTCAATCTGCTCCTTCTTTTTCACAATGCTGTTTACTTTTGTCGGCAGCCCCCAAAGCTCAATGAAACCGATTGCCGCGTGATGGTCAAAAGCATCGTCTTTTGTATATGTCGCAAGTTTTTCGTCGTAGAGTGAATATTCCGACTTACGTCCTTCTACAATGGCATGGCCTTTAAACAGCTTGACGCGCACGACGCCGGTGACGTGTTTTTGGGTTTCTTTCAAGAATGCAAGCAGCGCGTCTTTTAACGGCGAGAACCATAAACCGTTATAGATGATTTCAGACAGTTTTTGTTCAATTGCCGGTTTGAAATGGGCCACTTCTTTCACTAAAGTCAGATCCTCAAGTTCTTTGTGAGCCGTAATCAAAGTCATGGCGCCCGGGCACTCATAAACTTCACGGGACTTAATGCCGACCAGGCGGTTTTCCACATGGTCAATCCGGCCGATGCCGTGTTTTCCGGCAGTCTCGTTCAGCTTGAGAATTAAATCAGCGAGCGGGTAGGTTACGCCGTCGATTGAAACCGGAACACCGGCTTCAAATGCGATTTCGATGATTTCCGGAACGTCCGGCGTGTTTTCAAGAGATGCTGTCAGGTCATATGCCCCTTCAGGCGGCGCCGCCCACGGATCTTCTAATATACCGCATTCGTTGGCACGTCCCCACAGGTTCTGGTCGATGGAATACGGGCTGTCAAGATTGATCGGAATCGGTATGCCGCGGCTTGCGGCATATTCAATTTCTTCTTCACGCGACCATTGCCACTCACGGACCGGAGCAATGACCTCCAGATCAGGATTTAATGATTTAATGGATACTTCGAAACGCACCTGATCGTTGCCTTTTCCCGTGCAGCCGTGCGCTACGGCCACCGCGTTTTCCTTTTCCGCGACTTCAACGAGTTTTTTCGCGATTAACGGACGAGATAATGCAGATACGAGCGGATACTTGCCTTCATACATTGTATGGGCCTGCATAGAAATGAGCGCGTACTCCCGGGCGAATTCTTCTTTCGCATCAATCACATAGGAATTTACGGCGCCTACTTCCAGCGCTTTTTGCTGAACGAATGCCAAATCCTTTCCTTCACCTACGTCTAAGCAGCAGGCAACAACATCGTATCC
The DNA here is from genome assembly GCF_040311405.1 of Bacillus sp. FSL K6-2865. Taxonomy (NCBI): domain Bacteria; kingdom Bacillati; phylum Bacillota; class Bacilli; order Caryophanales; family Bacillaceae; genus Bacillus; species Bacillus sp. FSL K6-2865. The sequence continues at coordinate 2,969,389 of NZ_CP152036.1, forward strand.
CTGTTCTTGCAGCCATTTTATCGCTACAGAAGTATCAAGACCTCCTGAGTATGCCAATACAACCTTTTTTTGTTCTGCCATGTTAAAAGCTCCCTTTTGTATAAAAATTAGTTTTAATTAATAAAAATGCATTTTGTATGTATACACTGTAACAAGTAAATTCTGTTTTTTCAAGCCTTTTATAAAAAAAAACCCCACCCAATTTTTTGAGCGGAGCAGAGCCTTTTTATACATTTATAAATCTTTTCGGATTTCCCGAAGCACATGGGGCAGTTCAGGAATAATCAGTTTACTCATTGCAAGCTTTACGGCGCCTGAGGAGCCGGGCGTGCAGAAGACTGCGGTATTTTGGATCACACCCGCTGCCGCTCTGGACAAAATGGCCGCGGAACCGATGTCCTCCGTATAGCTCAGCATGCGGAACAGCTCGCCGAATCCCGGGAGTTCTTTTGAAAACAGCGGCGTGACCGCTTCAATTGTGACATCCCTTTCGGCAATGCCCGTCCCTCCGTTTAACAGCACCGCATCTGTATATTCATCCATACAGCCGGATAAAACGGCTTTCTGCAATTCATCTTTTTCATCTTTAACAATGTCATAAGCGACCGTTTCAAATCCCGCTTCCCTGAGGAAGTCCATCATGACGCGCCCGCTTTTGTCGGTTTCTTTCGTTCTCGTGTCGCTGACTGTGATCACCTTGCAGCGCACGGCTGACGGGGCTTCTTGTTTATGTTCATGCACACTCATTGCTTCACCTCATCGTTTATGTATTAAACATATCGTAACGTTTGATCCTGGGGCATTCAATAAAAAAGCACACCCTAAAAGGATGTGCTTTTTTTGATCATTACTGTGCAAGGCGGACAACGTCGCGTGCGATCATGACCTCTTCGTCAGTCGGAATGATCATGACTTTGACAGGAGAGTGAGGGTAGCTGATAAACGCTTCCTCGCCGCGCACGTTGTTCAGCGCAGGATCCCAATATACACCCATGAATTCTAAGCCGCGAAGCACGCGTTCTCTGACTTCAACGCTGTTTTCACCGATACCCGCAGTGAAAATAATTGCGTCAACGCCGCTCATTCTCGCAGCGTAAGAACCGATGTATTTATGGATTCTGCTTGCAAACACTTCAAGAGCCGTTTCCGCTCTTTCGTTTCCTTCTTTTGAAGCTTCTACGATATCGCGAAGGTCGCTGGAGAAACCGGATACGCCAAGCAGTCCGCTCTTTTTATTTAACGTATTTAATACTTCATCTGCCGTCTGATCCGTTTTTTCCATAATGTACGGAATCAATGCAGGGTCGATGTTTCCTGAACGTGTTCCCATCGCAACACCCGCAAGCGGTGTGAAGCCCATTGACGTATCAATGGATTTTCCGCCTTCTACCGCCGCGATACTTGCGCCGTTACCGAGGTGGCAGGAAATCAGACGCAAATCTTCAAGCGGGCGGCCGAGAAGCTCAGCTGCGCGCTGTGTCACGTATTTATGAGATGTGCCGTGGAAACCGTATTTGCGAATGCCGTATTTCTCGTAGTATTCGTACGGTAGGCTGTACAGGTAAGATTGTTCAGGCATCGTTTGGTGGAACGCCGTATCAAACACTGCAACCGCAGGCACATTCGGAAGCACTTCTTTAAAGGCTTTAATGCCGACGATGTTAGCCGGGTTGTGAAGCGGCGCTAGTTCTGAAATCTCTTCAATCTCACGGATTGTTTCATCCGTAAGCAAAACAGAATCGCTGAATTTTTCTCCGCCGTGAACCACACGGTGGCCGATTCCGTCAATTTCATTTAAATCCTTTATAATACCGAATTCAGTCAGCTTGTGAAGCAGCATCTTCACCGCAACCGCATGATCCGGAATATCTGTCACTTCTGTATTTTTTTCGCCGTTAACAGAGATTGTGAAAACGCTGTCGGCGATACCGATCCGTTCTACTAAACCTTTTGTTAGCACCTTTTCTGAAGGCATTTCGAATAACTGAAATTTTAAAGATGAGCTTCCTGCGTTAATTGCAATAATTTTAGACATAAATGACGCTCCTATCAAAATTCTTCTTCGTTTGTTCGTTCTTTTTTCCCAGACCATAATTGCAGTCCAAAAAATATCTGACTTTTCCATTTAAACATTGTCAACTCAGCATTTCAAGTCAACATCCACATTGGTACCGCTTACAATATGAAGTCGATATTTTCTGATAAATTTCATTTGTGCCAAATGGACGGCACGGTCTTACGGAATGTTATTTTCTTTCCTTAATTTGTGTTATCGTCCTGATTTCCATTCATTTTAAAAAGCAAAAAGCAGCGCGGGATTTTGCATCTCACACTGCTTTTTCGCCATTATTTTTCTTTTTGAATCCATTGATCCAATTTTGCCATCATCTCCCGCATCGCCTGCTGGTTCGCAAAAGAAGGAAGATTCGCCAAAAGCGCTTGTTTCGGCGGCTTTGCGTCTTCGCCTTTTTTCTGCAAGATTAAAATGCTCTTTGCCTGCGCTTCGTCTTTAAACATAGTAGCCGGCAGCTGAAGAAGGGCGTTGATATACACTTTTTCCGCAAAAAACCGCTTCAGTTTATCGCTTTGCGCGCTGTCAAACAGATGGTTCGGAATCATAAAAAATAAGTATCCGCCCGGTTTTGTATGTTTGACGCTCTGCTCAATAAATAAGTGGTGAGCAAAAGAGTGGCCTTCATCCGCTTTCAGCTCAAACGCTTCAGCGCCTTCGTCATTCGGATAGTAGCCGACCGGCAAATCGCAGATGACCGCATCGGCCGGTTCGATAAATAACGGCTGAAGACTGTCCTGGCAGAACAGCTCCATTTCTTTTTCCTGCAGATTCGCCTGAGCATAAGCGATCTTCAGAAGGACATCGTCGATTTCAATGCCGAAGCTTTTTGCCGCTTTGTCCGAAAGCTGGTTTGCCGCGGTCAGCAGAAGATTTCCGGTGCCGCAGGCGGGGTCCAGCAATGTCAGGCCTTTTCGGCCGCCCGTAAATTTATTCACGAGGTAACTGATGAAAATGCCGATCGTATCAGGCGTCATCTGTCTGTTCGGATGGGACTTATCTTTCAGCCCTTTTAAAATGGCGAGCTGGAACGCCTTGCGGATCCATTCATGCTCCCATTTTCTGAAGTCTGCTTTCGCAAGCAGGCTGTTAAGCTCGCCGGTTTGCTTTTCCTGAAGCGGAAGCTGGTCGGCCTTTTCAAGAAAATACATTTCTCCCGCTTCCGCAAGCCCCTCAATATATGAAATCTGAAGGCCTTCTGCTATCACTTGGGCGGCTTCATCTAAAAGTTCATAAATCTGACCGACATGGTCGTGTTGCATGCTGTTTCCTCCTTGCCATGAAAAGAGCTCCGCGGCAGCACCCGGAGCTCTTTTTCTCTCTTTACTTGATTAACGCTTTTGCAGCTTCGATAGGCTTTTCATAATTCGGGTGGTTTGTCGCTTCGCTTACGTATTCCGCGTAAACGACTTTTCCGTCCTGATCAAGGACAAATACGGAACGTGCCAAAAGACGAAGTTCTTTGATGTGAACACCGAATGCTTCACCAAATGACATCTCTTTATGATCCGATAATGTTTCAACTTTATCAATTCCGTTCGCTCCGCACCAGCGCGCTTGTGCAAACGGAAGGTCGGCGCTGATTGTATAAACGTTCACATCACCGAGTTTTGCGGCTTCTTCGTTGAAGCGGCGTGTCTGCGCGTCACATACGCCTGTGTCAATGGAAGGAATAACGGATATGATCGTTACTTTCCCTTTCATATCTGCTAATGTCTTCTCTTCTAATCCGTTTGTCAGAACCGTGAAGTCAGGAGCTTGGTCACCCGGTTTCACTTCTTGTCCGATCAGCGTCACGGCTCCGCCTTTAAATGTAATTTCAGCCATTTTGATTCCTCCCTTTATCTATGTATAGCTCTATCATAGTCGAGTTTTATGCAAACTGCAAAGGTTATGCCGCATCGTAAAAAAAGCTAACTGCGGGCGGCAGTTAACTTTTCTGTTATAAATCGATATCCGTTCTTTTTTGGTTCCGGCCTTTTTCATTCTTTTTAAACATATGCTGGATGCGTTCAATCGTTTGAGGCGCGGAGTCTAACAGTTTATCAATCAGATGGGTGTTTTCGTCTAAATGAAGCATGCGCACGCCGTTTGTTCCGACAATCAGAAACGCAATCGGCGTAATGGATACTCCGCCGCCGCTTCCGCCGCCGAACGGGAGCTTCTGCTCTTTTCTTTCATCGTCCTCGGTTCTTTTTTCAGCCGGCTTTCCTCCAAACTCGCTTCCGCCCGCTGCAAATCCGAATCCGACCTTTGAAACCGTTAAGATTACGCTGCCGTCAGGCGTTTCAACAGGATCGCCGATGATTGTATTCACGTCAATCATTTCTTTTAAATTTTCCATAGCGGTTTTCATTAAACCTTGAATGGGATGGTCTGCCATATGCGCTCCTCCTTAAACTGATGAATCATTCTTTGAAGCAACCGGAACCGGCTGTTTCTTTCGTATGATAGAAAGTCCGTTCCGCCCGTATTTGAGCAATTTGAAAGCTGCACCTATAAGATGTCCAAAACGAAAAAAGAATATACACTGCAAATGCGTCTTGGATGCAGGCACTTGAAAAGACGGAATGACTTCGCACACCGGTTTATGTATGAAACGCAGATGATCATACAGCATCGCCGTAAGTCCTCCCTTTACGGCCCACAATCCGCCGGCGGCGATTCCAGTAACGGCGGCGTCCTTTATTCCGATAACCGTCACCCATTCGAACTTCGTAACACGGACTCCCGCAAGAAATGAAGCGACGATTTGGCGCATCTGAAAGACTTGGTGCAGAATCATTTCTATTCTGTGAATGCTCTGTTTGACATCTTCATATGTGATTTTTTTCTTCTCTTTTTTCTGACCTTTCATTTCTGATTTTGTGTCCTGTTTGACATCAATTGACGCGTCTTCGCTGTTTACTTTAATGACGGGCAGCGTTTTTTTAATACGGATCAGCCCGTATAAGGCCGAGATTTCAAACGTCAGTTTGTCGTTATCTTTATCGTGAAGATATTCGAAAGTCAGGTGGATTTTCATCCTCATGAGCAGCCAGGCTAAAATGAGAATGAGAATAACAGCTGCTGCGGCATATCCCATAAGCTTCACTTCCTTAGCAGCATTATCGCCAAAACCAAAAAAAATAAACCCGGACGTTTATTCCGGGTTTACTGCTTTTATTTGCGGTACAGCGCTTCGTGAATCACCGTTGTGTCGGCGATCAGATCATGAATGCCCTGCTTTTTGGGCGTAAACGCAATGACGATATAGAGAATCCAGATTTTATCGATATAACGCCCCACCGCTTCTCTGAAAATGACGGTGCTCCAAGTCAGCGGCTTTCCGGGCGTCAAAGAAGTGACCTTTAACCCGAAGACCATCTTGCCGAGTGTCTGATGAAACCATTTCGTCATGAACACAAAATAGGCGAGGTAGACGATCAGGGTTGTGACGGAATAAGCTGAGATTGTAAACATTCCGCTTGTTGCCGGGAGCTTCATCAGCGTGAAAATCGGTGAAACGATGAGATGGTTAAGTCCCCAGACCACCAGCCAATCAAGAAGAAACGCCCAAAACCTGATCCAAAAGCCCGCATATGCCTGCTCGGGCGCCCTCTGTTGTTCGGCTTCCTCTTCTTTGCCGTGAAAGCCTTCGTAAGTCGCGTCCATTCTTTCTTCCCCCCTACTTTGCATAGAGATACATCATCCGCGGCGAACCGGATTGCGAAATGAGTTCTTTCATATTCAGAAAATCAATTTCGCTTTTAAACATTTTCGCTGCGCTCATGGAAAAGAGCGAGCCTAATCCGAATCCTTCCTCGTATGTGATGACTGAAGCGTTTTTCATATTTTTATGGTCCTTTTTCATCGCGCTGATCGTATCATCGTAAAAACCGAGCTCATCAACGAGGCCGATTTTTTTCGCTTGTCTGCCGTCGTAAACACGGCCGTCGGCAATTTTTTTCACATCCGCTTTTGACATGTGCCGGCCTTTTGAAATGACATTGACAAATCCTTCATAAGAATCGTTGACCATTGTCTGCATGATCTTTCTTTCTTCCTTCGTCATGTCGCGGGTCGGGGACATGATGTCTTTATGCGCGCCGCTTTTAATGGTTTCAAACTTGATGCCGAGTTCATCGGCGAGCTTGGAATAATTGACGCTTTCCATGATGACGCCCAGTGAACCCGTGAGCGTTTCCGGTGAAGCATAGATTTTATCGGCGGCCGTTGAAATATAGTAGCCTCCCGATGCCGCCATGGAGCCCATGGATACATAAATCGGTTTCTTGGTTTCTTTCTTTAGTTCTTCCAGTTTTTTATGTATTTCCGCGCTTTCGTACACGCCTCCGCCAGGGGAATTGATTTTCAGCACAATTCCTTTGACGCTTTTGTCTTCTTTCGCACGCTCAACCTGTTTTAAAAATGATCTGTGATCATACCCGCCTGAGCTGAGCAGGCCAGCGGACCCGCCGTTATCCTCAATCGTGCCGTCCACTTCAAGCACGGCGATTTTACTGCCGGGGCTGCCCTTATCCAGCGTCACTTCCTCTGTGTCATCTGTCAGTGATGCAAAGTCAGACCCTGTATCTCCGATATTCTTCAGCACCCCGACGGTCACACTTGCAATGACTGATACGCCGAAAATGCCGAGCGCGATGACGAGCGCAATCCATCTTTTTGCATTCATTTGTTCTCCTCCTTTTCTGTCAATATTCGTACGTTCCCCCGTAAAAAAAGATTCATTTTTTTCATGAAGCGCTTTCCCTTAACGGATAAACAGGAAACATGTTACACTATTGCCACAGGTATTTTAACACAATACCTGCTGGGAGAAAAACGTAAATATGACAGCAAAGGGGAATGGGGATATGACCGATCTTCGCCGCAATGTTTATTTTTTTCACAAACAAAACAACGAAACAAAAGAACAAGTCAGCTCTTTGAAGCAGCTTGCTGAATCGCACGGTTTTACAGTTGCGGCTCAACCGGAGGATGCCGGAATTATCGCCAGCATCGGCAGCGACGGCTCATTTCTGCAAGCCGTCAGAAAAACCGGATTCCGTGATGACTGCCTGTATGTCGGCATCGCTAAAAAAGGGAAAGCCCATTTGTACTGTGATTTTCACAGCGATGAACCTGAAAAAATGGCGGCCAGCATGACCGCGGAACAGCTTGAGGTCAGAAAATACCCGCTCATTCACGTAACGGTGGACGGCAGCAATCATTTTCACTGTTTAAACGAGGTTTCCATCCGTTCCAGCATTATTAAAACGTTTGTGATGGATGTGTTAATTGATGATCTTCATTTTGAGACGTTCAGAGGAGACGGGATGATCATTTCCACCCCGACGGGCAGCACTGCCTACAATAAATCTGTTTCAGGCGCCGTTGTTGATCCTTTGATTTCCTGCATGCAGGTATCCGAACTGGCGTCGTTGAACAACAACACATACCGTACACTCGGATCTCCGTTTATTTTAAGCTCAGACCGGAAGCTGACACTGCAGGTGGTGCAAGACGGCAATGAGCATCCGATTATCGGGCTTGATAATGAAGCGCTCAGCACGCGGAATGTCAAAAAGGTTGAGATTAGACTATCCGATAAAAAAATAAAAACGGTGAAACTGAAAGACAACTCTTTCTGGGAAAAAGTAAAACGATCATTTTTATCATAAAAAAAGAGGACGGGCATCACTGCCTGTCCTCTTTTTCATATACGATACGGCCGCCGACGACGGTTTTGACAGCTTCCAATTCATGAAGCTTTTTCGGGTCCGTCCTGAACGGATCACCGCTGAGTACGGTAAAGTCGGCATCATAGCCGGGGGCGATCCGTCCGCGGCTATGTTCTTTATGGATGATGGCCGCGCTTCCCTCCGTGTAAAGCTGAATGGCTTCGTACACGGTCAGACACTCTTTTTCATAATAGGCCGGACCTTCCGGGTGCTGCTTGCTCGTACGGAGCACAGCCGATTGAATGCCCAGAAGCGGATCGGCCGGCTCAATCGGGGCATCTGAACCTCCGGCGCACAGCAGCCCTTTTGACAGCAGTGTTTTCCAGGCGAAAGCCGTTTTCATCCGCTCTTCTCCGAGCCTGTCAATCACCCACGGAAAATCACTGGCCACAAAATGCGGCTGAAGATCAAGTCCGATCGGCAGCCGGGCGGCTCTTTCAATCAATCCGTCATCTAATACTTGCGCATGAATGAGCCTGTCTAGCTGTCCGGGCTTTGCCGGGTATCTTTCGATAACATCCAGCACCTTTTCAAATGCAAGGTCGCCAATCGCGTGCACGGCGATCTCCATCCCTTTCTCTCTCGCTTTATAAACAAGAGCGGCAAGGGTTTCGTCATCATGCACCTGAACGCCGGAAACAGACGGATCATCATGGTAAGGCTTTTTCAATAGAGCGGTTCTGCCTCCGAGCGCACCGTCAGCAAAAATTTTCATCGCTCCGTATTCCAAATAAGGTCCGGTCGATTTATCCAGAGCGCTCCAGCTGTCGACGGCTTCGTGATGTACGAGCAGATGGGCGCGAAAAGGATAAAGGCCGCTGCCGGTTAATGACTCGTACGCGGCAACGGGAACGGACGCGTCTCCGTAGTATGCCAGATCTTCTGAATGCCCGCCGGTCAGGCCTTTTGACCAGCAGTCCGTAATCGCCGTTTGAAGCGCGCGTTTGACATAGTGAAGTGAGACGGGCGGCAGGGCCTGTGTCACAAGCTCTTGGGCTTTATCCAGCAGGAGGCCTGTCGGACCGGTGCCGTCCCGGACGATAATCCCGCCGTTTGGATCAGGTGTTTCGTTTGTAATTCCCGCCGCGCGCAATGCGGCCGAATTAACCGCCGCGGCGTGCCGGCATACCCGCTTCAGCAGGACGGGGCGGTCGGGAAAGAGCGGGTCAAGGTCATGCTTCGTGACGTAATCCGGCTGTTCAAACAGATTTTCATCCCAGCCTTCGCCGATCAGCCATTCGCCATCTTCCAATTCACGCTCTGCTTCTTTTGCGGCCCGCAGTATCGCTTCTTTTGACGTCAGCTGCGACAAATCGAGGCGAAGCTGTTTTTCCCCGTGTCCGATTAAATGCATATGACTGTCCGTAAACCCCGGGAACATGACAGCCCCATGTAAATCGATTTCCTCCGTATCAGGCGAACCGTATGTTCCTTGGAGCTCCCGGAAGCTGCCCGTCTGCCTGACGACGCCTTCTTCGGTATAAATGGCTTCAGTGACATGATTCTTGTCCAGCATTGTATAGATGGTGCCGCCGTGCCAAATCGCTTTCATCCCCGCTCACCCTTTATCCTGTATTATGCTTTTTTATCAGCCTTCAGCCGTTCTTCACGCTGTCTCAGCTCCACACGTCTGATTTTTGCGGACGCCGTTTTCGGCAGGCTTTCGACAAACTCAATTTCTCTCGGATATTTGTAAGGCGCCGTAATCGTTTTTACGTGGTTTTGCAGTTCTTTGACAAGTTCATCACTGCGCTTTTCATCATCTTGTAAAACGACATAGGCTTTTACGATTGAACCTCTGATTTCATCCGGGCTCGCCACGACGGCACATTCTTTCACTTCCGGATGCTTCACGAGCGCGTCCTCTACTTCAAAAGGCCCGATTGTATATCCGGAGCTGACGATGATGTCATCATTGCGGCTCTCAAACCAAAAGTAGCCGTCCTCGTCTTTTTTCGCGCGGTCTCCTGTAAGAAAGTAATCTCCGCGAATCTGCTTTTTCGTTCTTTCGGGATCTTTATAATATTCCTTGAATAAGGCCGGTGTGCTCAAATGCACGGCGATATCGCCCGTTTCGCCAGTTTCGCATATTTCGCCTTTATCGTTTATAATCTCCACTTGATTTCCAGGGGTCGGTTTGCCCATGCTTCCCGGCTTAATATCCATATCCTTCAGGACGCCGACTAACAGGGTGCTCTCCGTTTGGCCGTATCCGTCTCTCACTTTAATGCCGAAATGCTTTCGGAATACGTCAATGACTTCCCGGTTTAATGGCTCACCCGCAGAAACTGCGCTGTGAAGGCCAGAAAGGTCATATTTGTCTAACTCCTCCACTTTTGCCATCAGGCGGTATTCCGTCGGGGTACAGCAGAAGACATTTACTTGATGGCGCTCCAGCAGCTCTAAATACGTCTTGGCGTTGAATCTGCCGTGATAAATGACTCCTGTCGCGCCGCTTCCCAGAATTGCGAGCAGCGGGCTCCACACCCATTTCTGCCAGCCGGGCGCCGCGGTGGCCCACACTGTATCGTCTTCAGAAATATCCAGCCATGCACCGGCTGATGTTTTTAAATGGGCAAAGGCCCAGCCGTGTGTATGTACAACGCCTTTAGGCTGGCCGGTCGTGCCTGAAGTATAGGACAAAAACGCCATGTCTTCTCTTGTTGTATCAGCTGTTTGAAAACTGTCTCCATCCGCTTCAATCGTTAGGAGGTTTTTCCAGCCGGCATCATTTTCACCGATTGACAATGTCACCAGCTGTTCGGTATTCACCTCGTCAAACGCGTTTATAAATGAAGGATAAACGATAGCGCCTTTCACTTCGGCGTGTTTGATCCGGTATTCAAGGTCTTTGGCGCGCAGCATTTCCGAGCAAGGAATGACGACCATCCCCGCTTTTAAGATCGCTAAATAAACGGCATACGCTTCAAGCACTCTCGGAACCATGACAATCAGCTTATCGCCTTTTTCAAATCCGAGACCTTTCAGGCGGGCTCCGATTTTATTCGTTTCTTCCATCAATTTTTCATACGTCCAGACTTTCTTGCCGCCTGTTTGATCTTCCCAAATAAGCGCGTTCTTCTCTTTGGAACGGCTGAACTTTTCGATTTCATTTACAAGGTTATAGTTCTTTGGGGCGATTAAATCTTCTCGTTTTAACACGAACAACTCCTCACTTTCTTTCCCCATTATACATAAACATAGGCCATTACAATAAAAATATGCATAAATTGCTTCCCGCCTTCTATCTATACTCATGAAAAAAGAGCGGGGAATTCCCCGCTCTCTTAGCCATTATGTGAAGTTGTGATTAAAACTGCTGCTGGCTGCTTCCGCCCATGCTTTGCTGAGCAAAAGAGACAAGACGTTTTGTGATTTCTCCACCGACAGAACCGTTGGCGCGAGAAGTTGTTTCCGGTCCAAGGTTTACACCGAATTCAGAAGCGATTTCATACTTCATTTGGTCGATAGCTTGAGCAGCGCCTGGCACTAAAAGCTGGTTGCTGTTTCCGCTGTTTGATTGTTGTGACATGTGTATCACCTCCTTGTGAGTATAGAATGTGATAAAACACATGTCTTCATTCAAAAAAACTTTGGTAATTGTATACAGTTTTAAAACAGGCCGGCAAACTTATCGTGAGCTTCCTGCTCTGAGTAAACAGTGATGGTTTCGATGCCGGCGGCCGCCTCTGCAATCAGCGGTTCAAAATCAACGAAGCTTTCGAAGTGCTCGATTTTTTCTTTTTTCGGGCGTGTTTTCGGACTTGGCGGCGTAAAGATGGTGCAGCAGTCCTCAAACGGCTGAATGCTCGTTTCATAAGTGCCGATTTCTTTTGATTTTTCGATGATTTCTGTTTTGTCCATTCCGATTAAAGGGCGCAAAATCGGCGTTGCCGTCACCGCATTGATCGCATACATGCTTTCAAGCGTCTGGCTCGCTACCTGCCCGAGGCTTTCTCCCGTAATGATCGCGAGCGCTTTTCGTTCTTCTCTGATTCTATCCGCGATTTGCAGCATAAGACGCCGCGTCGCCGTCATCGTATAGTTCTCCGGGATTTGTTTTTGGATGAGTTCCTGCGTCTTTGTAAACGGCACGATATGAAGTGTCATACTGCCGCCGAACTTCGCGAGGCATCCCGCGAGATCCATGACTTTCTGCTTTGCCCGTTCACTCGTATACGGCGGACTGAAGAAATGTACGGCTTCAACTGATAATCCCCGTTTCATCGCGTAAAAACCGGCGACCGGACTGTCAAAACCGCCGGAAAGCATCAGCATCGCTTTACCCGCGGAACCGACAGGAAGGCCTCCGGCGCCTTTTTCGTTACGAATCGTCAGGAATGTCGCTTCCTCCCTGATTTCAATCCGAAGCGGAATATCGGGATGTTTCACATCGACGGTTAATCCATCCGTGTTTTTCAAAATATGGCCGCCGATTTCAGCGTTCATCGCATTCGTATCTAATTCAAACTGTTTGTAAGCCCGTTTGGTCTCGACCTTAAACGTATTCCCCGGTTTATATTCGCCTTCTATCGCGGCTAAAGCCGTTTTTTTAATGTCTTCCAGCTTGCTTTCGCATTTAATTGCGAGACTAAAGCTTTGAATGCCGAATATATTCTTTAATAAGGAACAAATTTCCTCCGGGTTTTCTCCATTAAGAGTAATCGACATCCGGTCCCGGTTTGAAAAGTATTTTACTTTTTTATAATCCTTTAATACCAGGCGGATATTCTGTTTTAATCTTTCAATAAAACTGCGTCTGTTTTTTCCTTTTGTGGATATTTCACCAAAACGGATTAAAATATGATCGTAATTCATATGCTACCTCATCATTTTTTTTAGTTTTTGAACAGCCGGCACCAGCGCGGCCATAAACGGCTCCGTGATGTCAGCTGTATGGCTGAAGTTCAGGCTGACTCTTATGCTGCTTGATGCAATCTGTTCGCCTTTATTCATTTGCAGAAGAACACGGCTCGGTTTGTGCTCTCTTGCCGAACATGCCGCGGTTGTGGAGACATATATTCCTTTTTCCTCAAGCATGTGCAGCAGCACTTCCGCCTTCACGCCCGGAACGGAAAAATTAATGATATGCGGCGCGCTGTTTTCAGCGGGGGTGTTGATGACGACCCCGTCCGTCCCGCTCAGCCTTTCCATGAGCGCATTCTTGGCAGCCTTCACGGAAGAAAGCCGCTCATTCATGTCACGCGCGGAAAGATTGATCGCTTTCGCAAGGGAAACGGCGCCTGCCGTGTGTTCCGTTCCGGCGCGGACGCCTTTTTGCTGCGAGCCGCCCGTGATAAGCGGAATGAGCCGCGTTCCTTTTTTGACGATAAGCGCTCCGGTCCCTTTTAAGCCGTGAAACTTATGCCCTGAAACGGTGCAAAGGTCAATGCCCGCTTCTTCTATAGACAGCGGAACTTTATGAATGCCCTGCACATGATCAACATGAAACAGAATATTCCGGTGCTGCTTCAAAAACCCGCCGATTTCCTTTACAGGCTGAATGGAGCCGACTTCGTTATTGACATGCATGACGCTGACGATTATCGTATCCGGCCTGATAGCCGATTTGACGTCTTTCAAAGAAACGAAGCCGTTTTGATCGGCCGGAAGATATGTGACTTCAAAGCCGAACAGCTCTGTCAGCTGATCAAGTGTCTCCGTCACAGAAGGATGCTCAATCGCCGAAGCAATGATATGTCTTCCTTTACTCATGTTTGCCCAGGCTGCTCCCTTTAACGCAGCGTTATTCGCTTCAGTCGCGCCCGATGTAAATACAATATCATAATTTTTTAAACGCAAGGTTTTTTTTATTTGCTGAGCGGCCGCTTCAAGGAGCTGTTCCGTCTCAGTTCCTAACTGGTGCAGAGACGAAGGATTGCCGAAATAACGGCTGCTCGTCTGTTTGTACACATCCAAAACCTCTTCATACGGCTCGGTCGTTGAGCTGTTGTCTAAATATATCATTTTTTTTACTCCTTTAATGAAAACGGTACATCGTATGATATTTATGCTACCATAACAAAAGTAAATATAAATTCGCAATAAATCGAGTATTGACTTCTCTGTACATTGCCATATAATAAGTAATGTTCGTTTTGTTATATTATCTGACAATTAATTGACAGAATATTTCAACATAGTATTTAGGAGGATTTTTATGAAACACTCACTACCTGTCAAAGATACCGTTATTATCGGTTTCATGCTTTTCGCACTTTTTTTCGGGGCAGGAAATATGATATATCCGCCGGAGCTCGGGCAAGCGGCGGGGCATAATGTCTGGAAAGCGATGGGCGGTTTCTTACTGACCGGCGTTGGTCTGCCGCTTTTGGGTATTATCGCCATCGCATTAACGGGCAAAGACGCGAAAGGGCTTGCCGATAAAGCTCATCCGGTATTTGGGACTATTTTCACCGTTGTGCTTTATTTATCAATCGGGCCGCTTTTCGCGATTCCGAGAACCGGAACCGTTTCATATGAAATCGGTGCAGTTCCGTTTTTAAGCGGCATTCCGGAAAGATTATCTTTATTTGTTTTCACGTTGATCTTTTTTTCTATTACGTATTATTTAGCTCTTAACCCTTCCAAAATAGTGGACAGAGTCGGAAAGATTTTGACTCCTATTAAATTCGGTATTATTTTAATCATCGTCGTAAAAGCCATTGTCACTCCGATGGGCGGGCTGGGCGCCGTACATCAGGCATATTCCGGAACGCCGGTGTTCAAAGGATTTTTGGAAGGCTATAAAACAATGGATGCGCTCGCCTCAATCGTCTTCGGCGTCGTTGTCGTCAACGCTGTTAAAAGCAGGGGCGTCACCCAGCGTAAAGCGCTCGCCGCCGCTTGTATTAAAGCGGGTCTGATTGCAGCGGCAGGTTTGACATTCATTTATTTATCTTTGGCCTATTTGGGAGCGACAAGCACGGACGCTGTGGGGCCGCTCGGCGAAGGCGCAAAGATTTTATCAGCTTCATCTGATTACCTGTTCGGTTCACTGGGAAACATCGTTCTCGGCGCCGCCATCACCGTTGCGTGTTTAACGACAAGCATCGGGCTTGTCACATCTTGCGGCGAATATTTTTCAAAATTGATTCCCGCTTTATCATACAAAATGGTGGTTACGATTGTCACGCTCTTCAGCCTGGCGATTTCAAATTTCGGACTTGCTGAAATTATTGCATTTTCAGTTCCTATTTTATCAGCCATTTACCCGCTGGCGATTGTCATTATCGTCCTTTCCTTTATTGATAAAATCTTTAAGGAAAGACGCGAAGTCTATATCGCCTGCCTGATCGGAACGGGGCTGTTCAGTATCCTGGACGGTTTGAAGGCAGCCGGCATTCCGCTCGGATCATTAGATTCATTCTTAAACGCAAATCTTCCGCTTTACAGCATGGGAATCGGCTGGGTGCTTCCGGGCATTGCCGGAGCGATCATCGGCTGCATTATCACGTTTTTTACCAGCCCGCCCATCGAATTAAATAAAGCAAAATCGTAACATTCAGCGCCTGCGGTTTGATGTAGATCAGCCGCAGGCGCTTTTTATATTCCGTGAGAAACTAAAAAACTGCACCTCTGATTTCCATCAGGGTGCAGTTTTTGCTTATGCGTCTATGAAGCAGATTGATCAGCTTTAATTTTTTTCACGGCGCCGGGAGCTGCTTTTTCAACAGCATCTGCCGCCATCTCATAAGCTTCATTATAGCTGTAAGCGTAAAACAGCCGTTCCGCTTCTTTCAGCTGTTCGGATAAAATATGATTCTGGCTTCGGAAGCGGTTGCCGTACTGGATGATCCGCTCAATCAGCTTCACCTGAATCACAAGATCTTCCGCCTCTTCGCTGACTTCCTCAACCACCTTTTCGGCTTCGGTCAGATGTTTGGCGGCTTCCTCCATGTTCAGCGGCAGCTCTTCCAATTGGCTGACGGTTTCTTCTATATGATGATTTGCCGTCTCGAGCTTGTCCTTGACTTGTTCAGGAATTCCCGGCACGTTGCTTTTTTGCAGCATTCGGGCCGTGTCAGAAATGGTTTTCCGAAGATTCATCAGCGTTTCCCGCGCCTGCAGTTCTTCTTTTCTGAGCGCCTGCAGATTTTCACGGTATTCGGCATGTTCTTTCTGAGCCTCTTCCATCTGCTTTTCGATGGCCTCGACTTCTTCAATCAGCAGCGAGTAAGCGACATGCTCACCGTCAAGCTTTTCTCTCGCCTGCTCAAGGAGCCGGCCGATCGTTTCCAGCTGTTTTTCGAAGGCATGCTGTCTGCCGATTTCTCCCGCCGTCAGCTGATAGCTTTCCTTGACGAGCTCCGTTTCGGTTTTTGTGCGGTCTTTTTCTTCCTCGAGCTTCTCATACGCGATGATCAGCTCAGGCATTTTGCTTAATACGGACTGTCCGGCTTCCACTTCGCCTTCCAGCTGTTCATACATCGATTGAATGGTTTCATCAATCAGCTGAAGGATGGCGGACGCTTCGTCGACATCTAATTCTTCCAAAAGCGCGTTTTCGGCCCGTTTCACTTGATTTGTGAGGGTCTCCAGCTCTTTTTCGATTTGAATATGCTCCAATTTGTAACCTTTTTCCGTCATTTCCCGGTAGCCGTCTTTCAGCTTGGCAATTTGGTTCGGCACGGTCTGTTTACAGTCCGCAAGCAGTTTCGGAACGTCATCTATGTATGTCTGAAGCTGATCCAGTCTGCGGTCCTGTTCAAGCAGCACTTTTCTCGCTTTGATGTAATTGCCGCTTTCCGTCTCTTCTTCGAACTCTTTTATGCCGCTCCAGATTTCGTCGAGATCCGTCTCCAGGCTGTTATATAGCTCTCCGTAGAGATGGCTGTACGCCAGAAGATTTTTTCGCGCTTTTGAATACCGCTCACGCACCTGTTCAATCTCTCCGCGGCTTTTTTCCTCGCTCGTCACAAGGTCGCTGATCTCACGCAGTATGCCTTCTATATTTGATTCGGCTGCAGTGAGGAGGTCGTCGATGTGGACAAGCACCTGATTCGCTTTTTTGAACCGGTATTTGTCGGCGTTCTCTTCGGCATCATAAAGGAGCTCTTCTACTTTCGGCAGATGGGCTGTGACAATTTCATCCCACTCTTCGCGCCATCTTTCAAAGAACTCTTCCGTCTCTCCGGTCATTTTCAGATGTTTGATCTTGGACATTTCTTCCACTATCGAACGGTTTAAAATTTCAATCTTCCATGACTCCAGCCGGTCAATTTCCGTATAAATTTTTTTCCTGAAAAAGTAGCCCGCCGCAAAGAGCGCGAGCAGTATAACCAATAATCCGATGACTAACTCCATAATGAGCCCCCTTGTTGTTCTCTTAATCTGTCAGGGTGTTTTATGTATTCAGAAAGATTTCAATATATGTATTGAGAAAATCTGTCGTTTTCATTGTTATTATGATACCATGTAACCAACATTTTTTGACCAGAAATCAAAAACTTTTTGCATAATTTCGGCAGGATTCTGCAATTTTTTAATGGAGTGACACAAATGGAAAAACGAGACGCTCATATCCACACGCCTTTTTGCCCTCACGGCTCGAAGGATGCGCTGAAACAATATGTCGAAAAGGCCCTGGAAAGAGGCTTTGACTCGATCACATTTACAGAGCACGCCCCCCTTCCTCCGTCATTTCAAGATCCCGTACCGCTTCAGGACAGCGCGATGGATCTCAGACAGATGGAGGTTTATTTGGAGCGGCTGTCACAGCTGAAAAAGGAATACGATGGACAAATCAGCATTCTGACTGGGCTAGAAACCGATTTTATCACAGGGTATGAAGAGGAAACCGCGGCGTTTCTGAACACGTACGGCCCCTCACTGGATGACGGCATTTTATCCGTTCATTTTTTGAAGACCGGCCCGTCTTATATATGCCTCGATTTTGACGAGCACGCGTTTCAGCAGCTTGCCGACCGCTTCGGAAGCGTTGAAGCCGTATATGAACAATACTATGAAACTGTGTATTCTTCCATTGTAACACCGCTCGGCCCCTTTAAGCCAAAACGGGTCGGCCATATCACGCTCGTCAAAAAATTCGCGCGCCTTTTCCCTTACAGCATGTCACCTCAAATAAGAGAGCTTGCGGCCCGCTGTCTTGACGCCGTGAAAGAACATGGAATGGAGCTGGATGTGAATACATCCGGGCTCAGAAAGAAGTTTGCCGGGGAAGTATACATGGAGGATTGGATGGCTGAGACGGCGAAGCAAAAAAAAATCCCGCTCATATTCGGGTCGGACGCCCATCAAGCGGAAGATGTCGGCAGTTCCTACGAAACGTACAAAAGCATCATTACTTCATAAGCGCCGCATCAGGCCGTCGGAACACGCTTTCGATCCAGATCTTCACCTCTTCAAAATACCTTTTATAAAAGTACGGTTCATGAGGCTGCATATAGAGCACCTCCGTAATATATTGAGGCTGAAGATACGGCATCATCAAGAGGGATTTCAATTGCAGAATAAAATGCGGCACGGGCAGCGTCAGCCGCCTGTGGCGTGACTGCCCTTCTTCAATCACCAGCTGGAAAATATATTTTTCTTTCATTAAGTAAGTAGACATAATTTCCCTGATAAGCACGGAATCAATCGTCACTTCCCGGTACACAAACCGCGTTAATTGACGGTTATCGTGCTGATAGGATAAAATATCGAAAATCACCCGCAGGATGCGTTCCTGCGCGTCTTCACCGTTTATACTGACGGCGGCTTTTTCCAGCGCTTCAGTATAGCCTTCGTAAAACTCGGAAACTAAATGTTCCATTAAACCGCCTTTCCCTTTAAAATAGTAGGAGATGTGCGCAACATTTACATCAGCTGACTTTGCGATTTCACGGACGGACGTGCCGGAATAACCTTTTTGGTTAAACAGCTGGACAGCGGCGTTAATAATTTTGTCTTTGGTGCTTACTTTCATACGGCTCACCCCTTTATGTGTAACAATTCAAGCAGAAAGGCGCCGTTCCTGTAAGAACTTCTCGACAAATGCCGGCAGAACGGCCGGAACTTTGTTTGATATTATAGAAAAAGTGAGGGTTTTCCATGTTTCATGTCGAAAAACAATCCGGAGATAAAGAAAAAAGCTATCAGCTTCTGCTTAAACAGCTCGAAGCCATGACAGAAGATGAAACGGATGCGATCGCAAATTACGCGAATGCGTCAGCGCTTTTATACCATTCATTACATGAAGTCAACTGGGCGGGGTTTTACTTCGCTAAAGAGGGCGAGCTCGTGCTCGGACCGTTTCAAGGACTTCCTGCCTGTGTGCGCATTCCGTTCGGCAGAGGCGTATGCGGCACTGCCTACTCTAATGGCTCGGTGCAGCGGATTGCCGATGTGAATGCGTTCCCGGGACATATCGCCTGTGACGCGGCTTCCCAGTCAGAAATCGTTCTCCCGATCCGCGTAAACGGTGAAGTGATCGGTGTGCTGGACATTGACAGCCCCGTGAAAAACCGTTTTGATGAAACGGACGAAACCTATTTAGCAAAGTTTGTTGAAACGCTTGAAAAACGATTAGGATAAAAAAAGGAGCCCGGCCGGCAGGCCGGCTCCTTTTTTATGTCGTCGTGCTGTTTTGATGGATGATCAGCCGGTTTTTGCCATTCCGTTTGGCGATATAAAGCGCCTCATCCGCTTGCTGAACGAGCAATTTCAACGGCATCGGGCCGGTCTTTGACCAGCAGGAAACGCCGCAGGAAATCGTCACGCGCGGCTCGGTATTTTCCCGGATGGCGCGAACCAGCCTTTTAGCGATGCGTTCTCCGGATGACACGTTGATATTCGGCAGATAGACAGCCAGCTCCTCGCCCCCCCACCTCGCAGCGACATCATGCTCACGAATATGGTTCTTCATAACGGAGGCCACCTGAATCAGGATCGAATCTCCCGTTTGATGACCGTATGTATCATTAATATTTTTGAAATTATCGATATCAACGAGGATGAATACACCTCGTTTATGAATTTTCATGCTGTATTGAATTTTCTCATCCAGATAGGTTCTTGAATACAGCTCCGTCAGCTGGTCTGTCTGAACAAGATGCTCAAGCCTGTCGCGCAGCATGGAGTTCGTGACCGCCAATGTCGCATGGTGAATGAGCGCTTGAAAAAGCTTATACATTTCAAACGTAAAAGCATACAAATCCTTTTTCAATAAAATCGCGAACCCGAAGACGGTGTCATTTTCGATCATCGGCACCGCCATCAGCGAGCCGAAACCGTTTTCGCCGAATACAGTCTTTCCGCTGCCGATAAACACGCCCTTTTCTCCCTCGAACAGCTTTTCTTTCACAATGCTGATATAGGGGTTCGCACGTTCTGTCTTAAAAAAAGCGGTATGTCCCGGAAGCAGATTTTGCGTCTCAAAATGATCAATATGAAAAAAAGCCACTTCTTCCGCATGAAACGATTGGGTCATAATGGCGGCGAGCTCCCGCATCGTATCAGTGAGTCTGAGGCGCTGATTCAGCTGGCGCGATGTTTCATTAATGAGCTCCAGATTCGCAATGCTTTTTTTCGATTGCTCATAGAGCTGCGCATTTTCAAATGCTTTTCCCGCTGCGCCCGCAAGCAGCAGCATTTCACTGAGAGTACTGCACGAAAGAACGGCATCCTGCAGCCCCTCCGTCTTCAGAACCCCGTAAGTCCCCTGCTGGCCTTTGATCGGCAGATAAGCAGATGACCTGCCTTTTCTGAGCAGTCTCCCCGATAAATAAACCTTCAGGGCAGACGGATCGGCATCTTTTCCGTCCATATGTAATTCTTTTGCGGGAAGCTGTCTTTCCGTATCCTGGTCCTGCGTGATAAACAGTGAAAAACGGAAAGACCGGAAAGCCGTACTCAAACTTGCCTGCAGTTTTTCCAAAACCTCATTTTGGTCCAAAAGCGAATGGAACATTTCTGTCATTCTGTGAATTTTCCGCTGATGCTTCGTTTTGTCAAACAGCCCGCTTTGTCTCACAGATTGATTGATAAACTGAGTAACGATCTCAGGCAATGATTCCGGGATCGGCAGCCCGCCTTCCGAGCACAGATAAAAGGATCTGCCGGAGGTCTGATTCCTGATCATAAAACGGCCGTCACTCTCTTTCAGCGGAGCATAATGCGGTTCATCTTCTGTTTTTATGGTGAAACGTGTTGATTCTGCCGGTGAAAGGGTCAATGAAAGAGATGTAAAGCAGGATTCTAGAGCTGAGGCCAGCCATAACAGCGAGTCGGATAATGAGACGGATTCAGATTTCGTTAAGAAAAAAGAAAGCATTTTCTGATGAAAGGCCGTCACTTCATCAATTGTTTGTTTTTTCATTTTTATCACCTAAACATGTACTACTCATTTTTGTACATTATATCATAAACCGGCACTCTTCATGGAGAAATGGTTGACGGCGGCGGGGAAAAATCATATAATGTTCTTTGTGTGAAATATTGCAGCCTTTTTGTTCAGCTTCTGTGTTTGCATTTTGTTCCTTAGCTGTAAGGTGTATCGTGTAACTCTCTGCTGCTGGAGCGAGGATACATGAAAACAAAATGTGCACGGTCGGATCGAACAGACGGTTTTTATTTTCCACAAAATAAAACCAAAGGAGGAGTCACATTATGGCTCGCTATACAGGTCCATCTTGGAAACTGTCTCGCCGTTTAGGAATCTCTCTTAGCGGTACAGGTAAAGAATTAGAAAAACGCCCTTATGCACCAGGCCCCCACGGTCCGGGACAGCGTAAAAAACTATCAGAATACGGTTTGCAATTGCAAGAAAAGCAAAAACTTCGTCACATGTACGGTGTAAACGAACGTCAATTCCGCACATTGTTTGACAAAGCTGCAAAAATGACTGGTAAACACGGCGAAAACTTCATGATTCTTTTAGATGCACGTCTTGATAACGTTGTGTACAAGCTCGGTCTTGCACGCACTCGCCGTCAAGCTCGCCAATTAGTTAACCACGGTCACATCCTTGTTGACGGAAGCCGCGTTGACATTCCGTCTTACCAAGTAAAACCTGGTCAAACAATCGGTGTTCGCGAAAAATCAAGAAACCTTTCTATCATCAAAGAATCTGTAGAAGTAAACAACTTCGTTCCTGAGTACCTTACTTTCGACGCTGAAAAGCTTGAAGGTACATTCACTCGTCTTCCAGAGCGCTCTGAGCTTGCTCCGGAAATTAACGAAGCGCTTATCGTTGAGTTCTACTCCCGTTAAGTAAAACGCTCTTTAAAGAGCATTGGATTAAACCCCGGACATGTTGTGATGACAATGTTTCCGGGGTTTTTCTTTTGGGCTGTCAGAATAATGGACAGATGCTCCCTCTCTTTATTAAAAAAAGCCCCGGACAGGGGCTTTTTTTATGTGCCAACTGGCTTTTCAGCTACATGTACATTAGAAAAACCCATTTGACAAGCAGAAGCGATTTTTTACATAATGAATCATCATACCTTACAAAAAAGGAGCGACTGAATGAACAGCATCCCCTCTATCGTCAGCAAACACAAAGCCTATTTTGCGGCGGGGCATACGAGACAGCTAGAATCGAGACTGAACATGCTGCAAAAGCTGAAACAAGCCATCAAAACACAAGAAGCCGATATAACAGCCGCTCTCTATCAGGATCTCCACAAATCCGAACAGGAGTCGTACACGACAGAAATCGGAATTGTACTGGAGGAAATCAGTTTTGTGATGAAGCGGCTGGGAAAATGGATCAAACCGAAACGAGTCAAAACGCCTCTGACTCACCTAGGCTCGAAAAGCATAATTATCCCTGAGCCATATGGAACCGTTTTGGTGATTGCGCCTTGGAACTATCCCTTGCAGCTGGCGCTTTCTCCGTTGATTGGAGCCATTGCGGCCGGAAACACGGTCGTTCTCAAACCGTCAGAATATACGCCGGCGGTTTCCGCTGTTCTTTCCAAACTCATCAGCAGCGTTTTTCCGAGTGACTATGTCGCTATGGCGGAGGGCGGGCCCGACGTCAGCACTGTGTTATTACAGCAGCCCTTTGACTATATTTTCTTCACAGGAAGCGTTGCCGTGGGAAAAATCGTCATGGAGGCCGCCGCCAAACAATTAATTCCCGTTACCTTGGAGCTCGGCGGCAAAAGTCCCTGCATTGTCCATAAGGATGCTGATATACAGCTTGCCGCCAAACGCATCGTCTTCGGGAAATTTACAAATGCAGGGCAAACCTGCATCGCACCGGATTATTTATTTGTCCACCAAGATATCAAAATGAAGCTCACAGAAGAAATGAAGCGTGCGATCAGCGAATTTTACGGCCCTCAGCCTGAACAAAATCCGCAGTACGGCAAAATCGTCAGTGAACGCCACTATCAGCGGCTGCTCAGTTTTCTGAATGATGGCGTCCCGCTTACAGGCGGACAATTTAATCCTGATCACCACAAAATAGCGCCGACGATTCTAGATCAAGTGAAGGATGACTCTCCAGTGATGCAGGAGGAGATTTTCGGGCCGATTCTTCCGCTGTTTACATACGGTGATATCGATGAAGTCATCGAGAAAGTCCAATCACGCCCAAAGCCGCTCGCTCTGTATGTCTTCACCACAAACAAAGAAACTGAGCGCGCTGTTTTAGAGAATCTGTCGTTTGGCGGAGGCTGTATCAATGATACGTTAATGCATGTTGCGACGCCGTATTTGCCATTCGGCGGCGTCGGGGAAAGCGGCATCGGCAGCTATCACGGATTTGACAGCTTTAACACGTTTACGCACAAAAAAAGCGTCGTCAAACAAACGAATCGCTTCGACTTCGCTTTCCGTTATCCTTCTTCCAAAAACGGGCTGCGAATGATTCGGAAAATACTTAAATAAAAAAGCGCAGAGTATCTGCGCTTTTTATAAATCCTCTATACACCAATTAATCGGTTCGTCTCCTAAATTAAACCTATTTTTAAAAGTTCAAATCGAAGTCTAATAGTAAAAATGAACCAACCCAACTGTAGGAAAGGTTAATCCTCATCACCCTGGTGAGTCCTATAATAATTCTCAGCAGTATAAATATTCCATTCCCAAAAAACTTGATCCCTGAGATAAAATATACCTATCTAAGAATATCTCAAAATTAAGTTTCATGGGTTCATACTCAACAAATCCGTGGAACCATAAATAGTTTGGGTCTGTGGACATTTTGGTTTTGTCAATTAACAAATAACATCCGTCTAACAGATGTGCGACGGGAATAAACTGAGGCTTTAAAAAACCATTTTGCATATACTTTTCAATCTCTTCTAAATTAAGAATATGCAAACCCCCACCTACATTCTCACCGTAAATCAACAAATCAAATATTCTGGCTCCGTTATGCAATTTTAAAAAGCTTTTATAATCTTCAGGAAGTGAGACTTTTATTTTCTTCTCAAAACTCTCAATCTCCAGATCTGTTGCACCTTTAGAGAAAGTACATTCTGTTTCTAAAAGAGTTCCTTCATTCCCTAAAATTTTTAAGCGGCCTTTTTCATCAATTAATTCTTTTAGACCTTGGAGCGTTTTTTCAACAAAAACTGCCATTGAAGCACCTCTTACTTATTAATATTTATCCCACCAAGGATTTAATAGGTTTTGGTGCATATCACGAGGGAGAGGGTACAAATTATTAAAATTATTCTTTCCCCCATACTTTAGCGGAAGCACATGGTGAATATCGAATGAACTCCAATTCCACTTTGGATCAACTTTGTCTTTTTAGGATAATACGACTTTGAATATGATTTACCTACTTTAATGTCTTTTCCTAAAAATTCTCTGTTATGGAGAAAAACCCTTCCGTATTTTCCGCTATAAGTGTTACTTTCATATAAATCGTTTCTGGCTTCAATGACTATAGGCTTTTCGCCAACTATGCTTGCTATTTTAATTGTGGTTGTGTGGATTTTTTGTTGGGGTCATATATTGTTGTGTAGGACATCGTAACTAAGCTAGCTGCTTTAGTGTGCGCTTTTCTTCTTTTTTCTCAACGTCTGGCACATTAACAATGTTGTTTTCTTCTTTGGCTAAGGGGTTCTTATAGGTTATCATTGTGGCTATCCTGTTTGGCAAGTTGTCGTGCCTCCTTAATGATGGAAGCCTGGCCATCATTATTGCTCTTAGCCACTCCATTCTTATCTACTGTTAAAGTTTCTTTTTCTTCAAAGGTTACTGGTTTTGCTAATCCAAACGGGTGCTCTTGTGTTGCTTTCGTTTGCGGCGAAAATCCAATAGCAATCAATAGAGTTGCGACAAGTAAACAGATTGAGTTTTTTAACAACCTCATACAAATCCTCCTTCATTTGTTTTCTGGT
This sequence comes from Bacillus sp. FSL K6-2865, assembly GCF_040311405.1. Taxonomy (NCBI): domain Bacteria; kingdom Bacillati; phylum Bacillota; class Bacilli; order Caryophanales; family Bacillaceae; genus Bacillus; species Bacillus sp. FSL K6-2865. The sequence goes on from NZ_CP152036.1 coordinate 2,994,486, forward strand.
CTATCATACTATATTTTTACTTTTATTTAAACAATTTGAAAATTAACCCTGCTCCCTTTAATAGGAGTTCCTTTTTGAGAAGTCCTAAAGTAACTGTTTAGTAGAGATTCGCGCTTTGCTTTTGTTTTAACCCTAAATGCCGTCAGGAGTCATGGATTGCATATGCCGTTTGTGAGCCATATACGCCGTTAATAAGTTCTTTACCTTTTTATCTAGGCAATGATGGAGATCTGCTGACAAGCCTAAATCCGAACTGAATTCCTGTAGTTGCGCTGCCATGTCTTTTTTATGGATAATAACAGGGTTGAGATTTGGCACCCTTTCAGCCGCACACCTCCCATTCTTTCCTAATTCCTCTAAGGCTTGACTAATTATTTTATGTAATCCCTCCAATCATATTCTTTCTAAACTGCCCCCGTACTCAGTCGTTAACCGCCAATCGTTTATCCCGAGATTTACCGGACGCAGTTTACAGAGAACATAAAACTTTTTTCATTACTCGAGAGACGAATACTGCCATAACTTTCTGGGAATATTTGATTTGTAAGAGAATACTGCTGCTGTACCACCCATAGCCTCCTACTGTGTTGACTCGCTTAACAGTTGGAGGCTTTTGTCCTTAAATTTAAAGCACCCTCCCCTGCGGGAAAGCGCCTGCCTGTTTATTACCTATTACCATAATACCTTATATAAAAAAATTAGATGAGTTTGCTTATATTTTAAATTTCTTCATCCTTCTAAAGCTGTATATTAAGCTCTATAAGCTTTTTTAAGTCATTCGCATTTCTTGTTTAATATGGAGATTTAAACCACTTATCTAATTTAATTTTTTGAGAACAATAGAAGCGTTTACGTTTGTTTGCGTTCCCCCTGCTAAAGTTTGAAGAGTAACTGCTGCTGCAGAAGTATGATTTACAAGAGTAAGAATGTCACCTGCTGCTAGAGTAATTATGGCCTGACCATTGTTCTGTTGAGTACCAGCTCCTGAACCGTAAACTGTGTTCGTCACCGGCCCTCCATTTACAAATAAAGTGAATTGGTTAGGCTCTACACCCGAGACTGAAAAAGTGACCTCGTAATCTCCTGGAGTGGTTACTATAATTTGAGCTGTTCCAGGGGCATGTGTAATGCCAGCAGTAGTGATTCCAGTTGAGTCAAAAATTACCGGAGCCTCTATAGCTACCGTTTCTGCACTTAGATTGTACACATAAGCATATTCTGATAGCCCAGATCCTGTGGCTCCGGTTGCTCCGGTTGGACCGATATCTCCTGTGGCTCCGGTCACTCCAGTGACTCCCGCCGCTCCAGTTACCCCGGTCGCTCCCGTGGCTCCGGCTGGTCCGGCTGGTCCGGCTGCTCCGGTGACTCCGGCTGGTCCGGCTGCTCCGGTGGCTCCGGTGGCTCCGGTTGGACCGATATCTCCTGTGGCTCCGGTGGCTCCGGTGGCTCCGGTTGGACCGATATCTCCCGTGGCTCCGGCTGCTCCCGTGGCTCCGGCTGGTCCCGTGGCTCCTGTGACTCCGGTTGGACCGATATCTCCTGTGGCCCCGGTCACTCCTGTGGCTCCCGCCGCTCCAGTTACCCCGGTCGCTCCCGTGGCTCCGGCTGCTCCCGTGGCTCCGGCTGGTCCCGTGGCTCCTGTGACTCCGGTTGGACCGATAGCTCCTGTGGCCCCGGTCACTCCTGTGGCTCCGGCTGGTCCGGTTGGACCGATATCTCCTGTGGCCCCGGTCACTCCAGTGACTCCCGCCGCTCCAGTTACCCCGGTCGCTCCGGTGGCTCCCGCCGCTCCAGTTACCCCGGTCGCTCCAGTGACTCCCGCCGCTCCAGTTACCCCGGTTGCTCCTGTGGCTCCGGCTGGACCGATAGCTCCTGTGGCCCCGGTCGCTCCGGCTGGTCCGGCTGGTCCGGCTGGTCCGGCTGGTCCGGCTGGTCCTGTAACCCCTGGAATCCCTCGCAACCCTCGTAATCCTCGTTGTCCTACAATAACTTTTGTATAACAGATGGGACAGCAGTTACAGCAGTTTGGTTTCGGTAGTTTTTGTTTACATTTAGGGCATCTTCTATGCTGATCATAACCCATCAGCTGCTCATCTCCCTTAATGATTAATATATCATTATAATATGTTTAATTTATAAATAAGTGAGCACTAGTTTGATCCTCATTAAGTTTGTCAGCTGATCTTATATTATTTATCAATTTCTGTTTATAAATAACTCTTCACATTATTGTAATCCCTATTTGAAATCGATGGGGACGCAGAAATATTTTGCCTTCCAGTCTACACTGCGGATTTTATCTGTTTCAACAATAAAAATTACATATTTGGCAAAAGATCTTCTCTTTGATGCGTCTGACCGTTTCGCGGGAAACGCCAGAATGCAGAGCGATTTCACGATATTTCACCCCGTCTACTACAAAGACAGTCCTGTGTTTCTCGTCAACTATTTCTTCAGTAGCTCAATCAAGAAAATCAACAATAGATTCACATTTCCAGAGCCATTTTTCTCGGCGGTCCACTTGGCGTAATTCTGCCTGACGTTCGCCCTCTGATCCCCTCGGCATCCCCGCTTCATCTTAAATCGATTCTCAGATAAAAGAGCATCCCCCAACCTTTTGTTTAATATCAGTAAGCATAGATACACCCCCTCCCTATACTGCTATCACAAAACCCGAATATAAAAATCCCATTGTATCCTGAAACTTTCATTTCTATCAGTTCTTATTTTTAATTTTAAAATACCGATTCCTCTTTTTGCTTTTGCCGCTCGTAAACTAGCAAATAAGCGTTCATCCTGTCTTTAAACTTCTTTTACAAGTAAAAGGTCGGCGTCTCTTCCGGATTATGCAGCCGTACCGTTTTTTTCTCACACACCAAAAATCCGAGCAGCAGGATAAGTGAGCAATAAACTCGCGGGCCATGTGTTTTTAACATGCGGCACTTATTTCATTCGATAATTAAGCGAGTTGAGACAAAAAGTGGTTTTCCTCTACAGAGTGATTCCTCAGCAACCCTTCCTTGCAAGAGAATAAAAAAAGCACCCAGTCCGGATGCTTCATACATTAAAATCATCGGCCTTCCTTCTTCAATCACACCATACTCAGCTGCGGTTCAAATAATTCATAGTGAATGGATTCCGACGGTGTATTGAATTCAGAAATCAGCTTTTTCATTTCTTTAATGAATGACGGTGATCCGCACAGGTAAAAATCAGCATCTTTATCTGTCATCACTTCTTCTAACAGCTGTTTGTCAATCCGGCCTTCCCGAAAACGAATGTTTTCTGAACGGTCTTGTTCGGACGGCTCGCTGTAAATAAAGAGGGTGTCAACGGATGAGTGTTCCGCGGCTTCTTCAGCTTCATGCCGCAACGCATGATACTCTCCGCTCCTTGCCGCATGGATAAAGAGAACGTTTCGCTGCGGCTGGGTTTTGGCAACCGTCTTTAACATGCTGATCATCGGGGTAATTCCGACACCGGCACTGATGAGAACCAGATTCTTTTTGGAATCAGGGTCTAATACGAAATCCCCGGCCGGAGCGCTGATCTCAATTGAATCCTTTTCGTGTAATTGGTCATGCAGATATGAAGAAACAATTCCGTCTTTTTTCACGGAAATCCTGTAATAATCCTTACCGGATACATCCGACAAACTGTACTGGCGGATATGCGTATAACCCGTGTCCGGAATGTATACTTTTACACTGATATACTGTCCCGCTTTGAACTCGGGGAGAACTTGTCCGTCTTCCGGTTTTAAATAAAACGACGTTATCTCCTTGCTTTCTTTTACCTTTTTATCAATTTTAAACGCCTTATAGTCTTTCCAGCCGCCTTTTTGCGTTTCCGCTTGTTCATACATGTCCTTCTCAATTCCGATAAAAGCGTCTGCAATGACGCCGTATGCTTTTTCCCATGCCTGAATGACCTCAGGAGCAGCCCCGTCTTTTAGCACATCCTTTATCGCGATTAACAAGTACTTTCCAACGATTGGGTAATGCTCGGGTTTAACACCGATACTCCGGTGTTTATGGCTGATTTGTTTGACGACGGGAACGATGTTTTCCAGCCGGTCAATATTGGCTGCGGCTGCAATCACAGCATTCGACAAGGCCGTACGCTGTGTTTTTTTCTTTTGATTCGTCTGATTAAAGATATTCAGCAGCTCAGGGTGATGCTGAAACAGCAGGTCATAAAATCGGCCTGTGATTTCTTCACCATGCTCTTCTAAGACCGGCACTGTGCTTTTAATGATTTCAATCGTTTTTTCATCGAGCATTCTGAAATCCCCCTAAAGATGTATGCATCTCGATTGACCTGAGAAAAGAATCGTTTTTGAATTCTTTTTTATAGATTTCCCCGTTCAAAAAGGGTTAGCCATTCCAATATGAGGCGGATTCAGGAAAAACCAGAAAAACGAAATTGTATATGAAAAATTGTGGACTTGCCATGGTGTACTTGTCCGATGCAAAATCCTCCTTTTCAGCATTTAATAAAGTACGGGAGGTGAGATGAATGGGTAAAAAATCGAAAGTGTATTACTGTGACCCTAAGTATATTGTGACTGACAAGTATACTGACAAAGAAGTGGTTTACGTCCATCCCATCAAACACATTAACAGAGAGCATATCCGTTATGTTCCCCGCCACGTTTATAAGGAAGAAACAATTCACGAAGTCATTGATCCGGGCGATCCGGGGAAATGCGGGTGTAAAAAGCAGAAAAAAAGACGCAAAAAGTAATTGGTTCGATTTCTTGCCTTATCTCAGGTTAAACACGTAAGTTTAAACAGACCTCCGTACCTTTTGGCTCCTCTTTTTCAGAGGGGTCTTTTTTCATAAGCAAATACGTTGTGAGGCGGGAATCTGCCTGATATTCTTGTCATATACAAATTCACAGGAGGCATGATGTATGAGCAAAAAAATCGCAGTTCTGATGACAGATCAATTTGAGGATATTGAATATACAAGCCCGGCGGAAGCATTTAAAGAAGCGGGCCACAGTGTGGTGACAATAGATTTGGAAGCTGGGAAAGAAGTGACGGGCAAGCACGGTGAGAAAGTAAAGATCGATCAAGCGATCTCAGACGCAGACGCCAAGGAATTCGATGCGTTATTGATTCCCGGAGGCTTTTCACCGGATCTTCTGCGCGGAGATGACCGCCCGGGTGAATTCACTAAAGCATTCGTGGAAAATCAGAAACCCGTTTTCGCGATCTGCCACGGCCCGCAGCTGCTGATTGATACCGACCTTCTTAAAGGAAAAGATATCACGGGATTCCGCAGCATCCGCAAAGATTTAATCAATGCCGGCGCACATTATAAAGATGAGGAAGTCGTCGTGAGCCATAACATCGTAACAAGCAGAACACCTGACGATTTGGAAGCCTTTAATCGTGAATCATTGAACCTGCTGAAATAAGAGAAAAAAAGCACAGACCCGTTCAGTCTGTGCTTTTTTTATGGACTTTTCACCGGCTCTCAAAAAACACCATCAGTTAGACTATTCTCCGGCCCATCCATCATAAGTAAAATAAAAAGAGAATGTTTTAAAACCCGACAGGAGGTTCGCTATGTGGATGATCATTTTGCTGCTTATCATTTTAATCGGTTTTACCGGTAATATCGTCTCGCTTTTGAGAGCGCAAAAACACGCATCTCAAAGAATAATTGAGCTTTTAGAAAAGCAAAGCCGAAAATAATCTGTTAGCGCTGTGTTACCCATAATAGTAATAATAATTCCGGCAGATTTCCTGAAATATGATTTGATGCCCTTTCTCGTTCGGATGAAGACCTTCTGACATGCACATGCTGCGGAAAGCGGGATTATATGGGTCGATGAGATCAGTATCAAATAGATCGGCATATGGTACAGAGAGGAGTGTGCAGGCTTCTTTTTGGGCTTTCACATAGTCAGCCAGCTTCAGGCCCAGTTTATTTTTATCAGTATCACGGCGGACGATTTTTCCTTTTGACATTTTTGCTTGTCTCGTTGGGGTCACCACAATGATGCTCGCGCCTTTATTTCCGCTTCGCAGCTGCTGAATCACTTGGCAGAAGCCTCCGTAAAATGTGGTGATATCCTTTTCATCTGTGCCGATGGGAATGTGGTTGCACCAATCATCATCTGTTCCCTGGACAATGATGACATCATGTCCCTTTGTTTTAAGCGCTTGCTGATAAATGTTATCGCTTCCGTTGTTGCTCATATTAACGCCGCTGACAGACAGATTGGTTATTTCAGCGTTTGTCCGGTCTTTGAGAATGTCACCAAAGCCGTATTCCGCACGCAGCCCCCGGGCGACGCTGTCACCTAAGATCGCGATTTTCGAAGCCTTCCGCAGCCTGCTTATGCTGATAAAGTCAACGCTGATATGCCCGCTGTCCGTGATATGCAAAAGCTTGCTGCTGATGTTTGGCAAAGAGACTGTCTTTCCTTCAGAGTTATAAAAATCCTCATTCAGCTTCATTCGGCGTCATCCCTTCCTTTTTATTCTCCGGCATCTTTTTTGACATAAAAAACGGACACGAACAAACAGCGCCATGTTGTCAGTTCAGTGTCCGCAGATGATGATACTGGATCTTTTATGCAGTTCTCTTGCCATTATAGCAGATCCCCGTTACTTGTAATAGAGTCTGCAGTCAGCATTTAAAACAGCGTTTGCGGCTACGTTTTTGATGAGACCGTCTGCTGCGGGAACGGTGTGTCCGGCGATGCGTCCGTCTTCTGCTGCGGGAACGGTGTGTCCGGTGATGCGTCCGTCTTCTGCTGCGGGAACGGTGTGTCCGGTGATGCGTCCGTCTTCTGCTGCGGGAACGGTGTGTCCGATGATGCGTCCGTCTTCTGCTGCGAGAACGGTGTGTCCGTTTTCTGCTGCGGGAACGGCGCGAACATTTTTTAGAAACCGGTTCTTGGTATAAATACTCCCCTAAACCTTCTCTTTCCGCAACGGCAACTCCATGTTCAATTTCTTTAACAGAAATAGCGTTCAATTCTGTTCACCTCCCTTTTTCTTTACAACATAACGTATGAAATGAACCCCTCACGTGTATAAGCTTATCTCTCATATGAGCGAGAAATAGTCATTTATACAACAAAAAGACCCGTGGGAACGGGCCTTTTGCAGGCATTTTGCCGGGAACAAACGCAAACTTAAGATCGATTTATTTCTTCCTCTCGCTCTCCGGCTCGGGGTGAATCATTACCTGTGCTTGTTTGAATTCATTCGTAATATCTCTTTCAATGCGGTCACACAGGTCATGCACGTCTTTAATCGTCACGTGAGAGGCTACGACCAGGTGAAAATCAATATACTCCTGCGGGCCGGAGCGTCTTGTACGAAAATCGTGAATTTCAATAAATTCCTGTTGAAATGTTTCAATAATCTTTAAAATTGTTTTTTCTTCCTCTTCCGACAAACGGGTATCAATCAGCGGCGGGAATGCTTCTTTCATTAACTTAAACGCTTCATATATGATATACACCGCCAGCACCATACCTATAATGGGATCAAGTATGTACCACTCCGTTACGGTAACGACCAAAAGGCTTGCCGCTACGCCTAATGATGTGTACACGTCAGTCAGTAAATGCAGGGCATTTGATTTCATTGCCACGGAATTAACCTTTTCGGCTTCTCTTTTTACGAACTTCGAAACGATCAAATTAATGAGAGCCCCCGCAAGCATCACAACAATTCCCAATACAGGCAGATGAACCGGCGCCGGGTTCACCAGTTTTTGAACGCATTCATATATCATCCAAATCCCTGCCGCAAAAATCAGAATCGTCTCGATAGTCCCCGACAGATTCTCGACTTTTCCATGACCGTACGGATGCCCTGTATCAGCCGGCTTTTTTGAAATCCTGACGGAGATAAAGGCAATGAAGGCGGCGATCAAATCTAAAAAAGAATGAATGGCTTCAGAAAGTATCGCGACAGATCCGGTTATGATCCCCACCACTATTTTGAGCATGACGACCAGGGAATTGCTTATAACCGATAAAAAAGCGATTTTAGAGGTGTTTTCCACCGTGATCCTCCTCTTTTTAACTTCTTGAATTTATCGTATCAAACGGCATTCGTGTGGGTCTACGGCAACGTTTTTCACAAAAGCCATACATGTAACTCACCATAAACTAAGTTGGAAAGCGACAAAACAGGCGCACCTTTCTTTCAGCACTCAAGTCCCATTGACAAGATATAACCGCTTACATTATAGTAGTTTCATGAATAACCACTACGGAGGATGTTTATGGAGGATGTTCTGAAAGAATTACAGAAGTTTGGATTTTCTCAATATGAATGTAAAGCATATATCGGCTTGTTGAAACACTCGCCTGTTACCGGATATGAAATCAGCAAAAGGTCAGGCGTCCCCCGCTCAATGATCTATGAAGTATTGGGGAAATTAGTTGATAAAGGCGCTGTCCATATTGTGCCGTCTGATCCGGTTACATATGCTCCGCTTGCCGGAAAGGAATTAATCGACCGGCTCCGGCACGATTTCGAGAGCTCATTCGGCTACCTTGAGGAAAAGTTATTGGCACTGGAAAGCGAGCAGGAGATGAATGTCATCCGCCGCATCAGCACGAATGATCATGTCATCAATGAGATGAAGGATATGATTGAAAAAGCCGAGGAAGAGTTGTGGCTGTCTGTCTGGGAACAGCAGATTCCCTTTATTCAAGAAGCCGCTAACAAACGCGCCGCCGAACAATTGCCCGTCTTTTCGATTGTGTTCGGCCCTCCGGAAGTGAAGCTCGGAAATACGACAAATCATAATATGTCTCCTGAAGTGGCGGAGAAACGGATGGGCGGAAGATTAACGATAGCTGCCCGCGATAATAAAGAAGTCTTAATCGCCAATTTTTCTCCGCAGACGAATGCCTGGGCCATTAAATCAGAAGATCCCGCTCTCGTTCTCGTGGCCATGGAATATATGAGGCACGATCTGATGTTCGCGGAGCTTGTGAAAGAAGTCGGGGCTGAGAAAGTTGAAGGCCTGATGAAACAAAACCATTCGTTATTTCATGTCGTCACCGGAAATCGGTTCATATAAATGTGAACCGTATTTTCTTTGATTTTTTCATTAGTCGTTATCATTATAATCTCTATGAAAGGAGTATAAAAAATGATTAACACAGAAGTGCAAAAAACCGCCGTTTCCCGGGAAATGAACGATACGTTTTTACAGGGGGTGCGGGATTGTGTGCCTACGCTGCTGGGCTATATGAGCATCGGTTTTGCTTTCGGCATCGTTGGCGTTGCCTCTCATCTAAGCATTCTTGAAATTTGTTTGTTATCTTTGTGTGTCTATGCCGGCGCCGCCCAATTTATTATTTGCTCGCTCCTTGTTTCCGGGAGTCCGATTTCCGCCATTATTTTAACGACGTTTATCGTCAATCTGCGGCACCTTCTGCTGAGCCTGACCATCGCGCCGTATTTCACGAAATACTCTTTGGCGAAAAATATCGGCTTCGGGGCTTTGCTTACTGACGAATCTTTCGGAGTAGCGGTGAACAAAGCGGCTCAGAACGGCAGGTTATACGATAAGTGGATGAACGGCCTCAATATAACCGCTTACATGTGCTGGGTTATTTCCTGCGTGATGGGCGGGCTTCTCGGACAATGGATATCTGATCCTTACGCGCTCGGCCTGGACTTTGCTTTGCCCGCTATGTTTGCGGCGCTGCTTGTGCTGCAATTGCAATCGTCCGCTTCGGAAAAGCTGAAGCACAGCCTCTCCTTAATTCTCTATATGATCATTTTTATGGTCTTGTTATCGTATTTCGTCCCGTCACACATCGCGGTCATCGTCTCAACCGTGATTGTGGCAACGATCGGGGTGGTGACGGACAAATGAGCATCAGCACACAAATGATCTGGATTATACTCGGCTGCATGATTGTTACACTTGTGCCGCGCATTGTTCCGTTTATATTTGTCCGGAACATTCAGATGCCTGAGTTGGCTTTAAAATGGCTCTCCTTTATTCCGCTTTGCATTTTGACGGCTCTGGTAACGGAAAGCATGATTGTGAAAACAAACAGCGCTTTGACCTTTGATTGGAAAGCAATGATCGTTCTCATCCCGACATTGCTTTGCGCGATGCGGACAAAAAGCTTATCCATCACGGTCATCACAGGAGTCGTGCTGATGGCCGCCGTCAGGCTGATATGGTGACAATCAAAAGCCTCCATTCCGCAGAATGGAGGCTTTCCCTTTATGATGTCGGATTTTCTTCTTCCGTCTCTGATTCCTCGGCTTTGGCTTCGGCGTTTATGCTTTGCTGCTGTTCCCAATGATCCCGCTGCAATCTTTCTTTTGCGATGGTAAACATGAAATTCACGGCGCAGCACCCCTTCCCTGTTTTGCTTATACTATGTACTGTACTCATTTCCCCGTGCAGTATTCACAAAACATAAAAAAGCAGCCTGCCGCATTGAGCGGCCGGACTGCTTTTTATTTTCAGTACGTGATCAGGAAGTATTTTTTCTTTCCGCGGCGCAGTACGGTAAATTGATCTTCAATGCGGTCTTCCGCAGTCAGAAGATGCCCGATGTCCGTCTGGCGCTCGCCGTTAATGTAAACAGCTCCGTTTTGAATGTCTTCGCGGGCCTGCCGTTTTGAAGGCGACAATTTAGATTCCACAAGCACGTCTACTAAAGACAGTTCTTCAGAGCGGTCTTTTTCAAACGAAGGTACATCTTTAAATCCTACCTTGACGTCTTGAGCGGAAAGCTCTTTAATATTGCCGCTGAACAGCGCCTGGGAGATATGAACGGCCTGCTCAAGCGCTTCGCGGCCGTGTACAAGAACAGTCACCTCTTCAGCGAGACGTTTCTGCGCTTCTCTTTTCTCAGGAGCCGTCTCCGTTTTTTCAGCATAAGCTTCAATTTCCTCTTTTGATAAGAAAGTAAAGTATTTTAAGTATTTGACGACGTCACGGTCATCTGTATTGATCCAGAACTGGTAGAATTCGTACGGCGATGTTTTTTCTTTATCAAGCCAAATGGCGCCGCCTTCCGTTTTGCCGAATTTCGTGCCGTCAGCTTTTGTGACGAGCGGAATGGTAAGACCGAAAGCTTTCGCCCCTTCTTCTTCTGATTTTCTGATCAGTTCAAGACCGGCCGTGATGTTGCCCCACTGGTCACTGCCTCCGATTTGGAGTTTGCAGTTCTTTTCTCTGTACAGATTCAGAAAATCGTAGGATTGCAGGATCATGTAGCTGAATTCCGTGTAAGAAATTCCGGTTTCAATTCTTGAGCTTACAGTATCTTTCGCAAGCATGTAGTTAATTCCGAAGTTCTTTCCGACGTCACGGAGAAATTCAATAATGCTCAGCTTTCCGATCCAATCAAAGTTGTTCGCTATGACAGCGGGGTTTTCTCCGGCCTCGAAATCTAAAAATCGGGAAAGCTGATTTTTAATTTTTTGCGACCATTCGACAACGATATCCTGAGTATTTAACGTACGTTCCGCTTTTTTGCCGCTCGGATCGCCGATCAGTCCCGTCGCGCCGCCTACAAGCGCAATCGGATGGTGGCCTGCAAGCTGGAAACGGCGCAGTGTCAATATCGGCAGAAGGTGTCCGATGTGCAGGCTGTCAGCCGTCGGGTCAAACCCTGAGTATAAACGGATTTTTTCCTCGTTCAGCTGTTTATTCAGTCCTTCTTCATCCGTCATTTGCTGGATTAAGCCGCGGAATGATAAATCCTCTAATAAGTTAGTCATTTTGTCTGCTCCTTTGTTTATGAAAATAAAAAACGCCCCTTCGTTTAAAACGAAGGGACGATATAATCGCGGTACCACCCTACTAATAAAAGCATAAAAAAGCTTTTATCACTCTTTTTGATAACGGACCGTGTCCGTTCTTTCACTACTGAAAGCCTTGGAATGGCTTTGTTCGCAAAAGCGGTTCATGAGTGTATTCGGCATATCTTATGTGCTGATTTTCACCGGCCATCAGCTCTCTTGAACAATCAGATACCCTACTTGTCTCAATCAAAACCTTTTCGTATGAAGCTTACTCATTTTTAACATAAATAAGATACGATGTCAACGTCGGCTTTAATCTTCCATTGTGGACAGGTCGCCTGCCGGCAGATTCAGCTCCCACGCCTTCAGCACACGTCTCATGATTTTTCCGCTCCGTGTTTTCGGAAGTTTATCTTTGAATTCAATTTCCCGCGGTGCGGCATGCGCGGCAAGCCCCTGTTTTACAAAGAGGCGAATGTCCTCCTTCAGCTGATCGGATGGCTCATGCCCTTCTCTGAGCGCGATAAACGCTTTAATAATTTCTCCCCGGACAGGGTCCGGCTTTCCGATGACGCCGGCTTCGGCAATCGCCGGATGTTCAACAAGTTTGCTTTCGACTTCAAACGGGCCGACGCGCTCGCCGGATGTCATGATGACATCATCGACTCTGCCTTGGAACCAGAAATAACCATCTTCATCCATATAAGCAGAATCTCCGGAAACATACCAGCCGCCCGGCATGAAATAAGAATCATATTTCTCTTTGTTGTTCCAAATGGAATCCATCATCGACGGCCAGCCCTTTTTAATGGCGAGATTTCCCATTCGGTACGGCGGAAGCTCATTTCCCTGATTGTCAACGATCGCCGCTTCCACTCCCGGAATCGGTTTCCCCATTGAACCCGGCTTGATCTCCATGCAAGGATAATTGCAGATGAGCTGTCCGCCCGTTTCTGTCATCCACCACGTGTCGTGGATGCGCTTGCCGAATACTTTATGTCCCCACTTGATGACCTCGGGGTTCAAAGGTTCTCCGACACTCAGGACGTGACGAAGTGAAGTAAGGTCAAATCTGGATGCCATTTCATCTCCGGCGCCCATAAGCATTCTGAAAGCCGTCGGAGCGCTGTACCAGACGCTGACACCGAGCTTCTCAATCGTGCCGTACCAGTTTTCCGGACTGAATCTGCCGCCGACGATCACATTCGCCGCTCCGTTCAGCCACGGCGCAAATATCCCGTACACCGTCCCGGTCACCCAGCCCGGGTCCGCAGTGCACCAGTAAATATCGTCTTCTTTAAGATCAAGCACCCACTTGCCGGTCTGGTATTGCTGAATCATGGCTTCATGAACGTGGAGCACACCTTTAGGCGTTCCGGTAGATCCTGATGTGTAGTGAAGCAGGTAGCCGTCTCTTCTGTCCATCCATTCGATATCAAGTCTCGTGCTTTCTCCCTCAGCCGCTTTATCATAATGAATGATTTTATCTCCCGCTTCTTTGCTGCCGCCGACAATGAAAATATGCTCGAGGTCGGGCAGGCTGTCCGCCGGAATCCGTTCGGCCAGTTCAGGTGTCGTCACGACAACCTTTGCCTGGCTGTTCAACAGGCGGTCTTTGACGGCGCCTTCCATAAACGCTTCAAATAAAGGACCGGCGATCGCACCGATTTTAATTGCGCCGAGCATGATAAAGTAAAGCTCCGGCGAACGCGGCATGAAAATAAAAACGCGGTCCCCTTTTTCCACGTTTCCATACCGTCTCAGTACATTTCCCGCCCGGTTCGATTCCTCCATCATTTCTTTAAATGTGTATTTTTCATCCCGGTTTGCGTCCTTGTAATACAGCGCTACTTTGTTTTTTCGAAATGATTCGGCATGACGGTCAATCGCTTCGTACGCCGCATTCAGCTTCCCCGTCTGATGCCAGGAAAATGCCGCTTCGACCTCTTTCCAATCGAAGCTGCGGTACGTTTCCTCATAATTTCGCAGATGATAATTCCCCTTTTCCGCCGGCAGCGCTTTCAAATTCATGCAACATCCCCCTTTGCTTATCTATAGACTAATTATAGTAGATGTTCACAGTTTTCTCAATTTTTAAAATATAAATTACAACACTATTGAAAACGCTTTATATTTTGTTATGCTTAAAAGAGATGTGTTTTTATTAAGAACCGACAGGCGGTGAATCAGTGAAACATCATAAAACGTACCATTCTTCATCAATTCAGACAGCAGCCGGCCCTCTTTTAGTAGAAGGGCCCGTTCCTCCAGAGGACCTAGCACAGTATGAGTTTCATGAAGGCCTGACAGCCTTTCGCCTTCCTCATGAACAGCACAAAGCGTTAATCGAGATCGCCGGGCTTCCTGAAGGGCGGATCATTATTGCCAGGGACGGACAGACGATTATCGGCTATGTGACGTATTTATATCCTGATCCGCTTGAACGGTGGTCTGACGGAAATATGGAAGACCTCCTTGAACTCGGGGCGATCGAGGTCGCTCCCGGCTACAGGGGCTGTTCTGTCGGAAAAACTTTGCTGACAGTCAGCATGATGGATGAACAGATGGAACGGTACATCATCATGACGACGGAATATTACTGGCATTGGGATTTAAAAGGAATGAAAAAAGATGTGTGGGAATACAGAAAGATCATGGAAAAGATGATGAATGCCGGGGGTCTTGTCTGGTTCGCAACGGATGAACCGGAAATCAGCTCTCATCCGGCCAATTGTCTGATGGCCCGCATCGGCAGGCACGTCAGTCAGGAGTCAATTGAACAGTTCGACAGGCTTCGTTTTTATCAGCGATTTATGTATTGACTGACATACAAAGGGGATAAAAAGATGATTGCAGAACAAATCATGAAACGGGACGTCATCACCGTCTCAAAACACGACTCCATTGAAACAGCCGTCCGTAAAATGAAGATATATCATATCCGCCATCTCCCTGTCATCGACGACGAGCTGCACGTCATCGGTATTGTCACAGATAGAGACATTAAACAGGCCGGCCCCGGCAGCTTTGAACAAAAGGAACGCGGCGCATTTCTGACAAACAAAGTGGAGACCACTATGAAGCGGAATGTCATCTGCGCTCATCCGCTTGACTTTGTGGAAGAAATATCCGCTTCCTTTTATGAGCACGGCATCGGCTGTCTGCCGATTACGGTAAACCATAAGCTGACGGGCATTTTAACGAAAACCGACGTGCTCCGGACTTTCGTCAGCCTGACAGGCGCGGCCCAGCCGGGATCACAGGTGGAAATCCTGGTGACGGATATGACAAAAAGCCTTGCTGATCTCAGCTGCATGTGCCGTGATCTTCAGCTGCAAATCCTGAGTGTGCTCGTCTATCCTCATGATTCCGCCGGGTCGAACATTCTCGTCTTCCGGGTGAAGACGATGAATCCGCTCCCTTTTATCCGTGCCGTTCAAGAAGCCGGATACAATGTCTTATGGCCGAAACATTTGAGGGATCAGCCATGAGAGACAGCGTTTTTGTTTACTCGCCTTCTTATCAGACGTATCAATTTCATCAGGAACATCCGTTCAATCAGCGTCGTGTGCTTTTAACATACGATCTGCTTCAGGCGGCGGATGCGTTTGACGAAGGAGATATCGTCACACCGCGCACGGCCGCTAAAGAAGAGCTGGCTCTCGTTCATACGGAGGATTATATACAGGCGGTGGAACTAGCGGGTGCGGGCCGGCTCCCTGCCGCAGAAGGAGAAAGCTACGGTCTCGGAACGGAAGACACCCCCGTTTTTGCCGGCATGCATGAAGCCGCGTCACTTCTGGTGGGCGGCACCTTAACGGCGGCTGATTATGTCATGACGGGACAAGCCAGGCACGCCTGCAATTTAGGAGGCGGCCTTCACCACGGCTTCCGCGGCAGGGCCTCAGGCTTTTGTATCTATAATGACAGCGCCGTGGCCATCCAATACATCCAGAAGAACTACGGGGCAAAAGTGTTATACATTGATACAGACGCCCATCACGGCGACGGCGTTCAATTTACGTTTTACGACAGGTCTGATGTCTGCACTGTTTCTTTTCACGAGACTGGGCGTTATTTATTTCCCGGGACGGGACAGGTACTGGAAAAAGGAAGCGGGCAAGGCTACGGCTATTCTTTTAACATTCCGCTGGACGCTTTCACAGAGGATGATTCCTTTCTTCACGCTTACAATACGGCCGCCTCAGAAATCGCGGCTTTTTTCAAGCCGGATGTGATTCTTACCCAAAACGGTGCGGACGCCCATTATTACGACCCATTGACACACCTGTCCAATACAATCTCCATTTATCAGGAGATCCCGCGGCTTGCTCATTCATTAGCCCATCAATATTGCAGCGGCAGATGGATCGCGGTCGGCGGCGGCGGATACGATATTTGGAGAGTCGTCCCGAGAGCATGGAGCCGCATTTGGCTTGAGATGAAAGGGATTGATCCCGGGGAACGCATACCGCAGAAATGGATTGATAAATGGCAGAAGCACTCCCCCTGCACGTTGCCCGCTTTTTGGAGTGATCCTGAACAATTATATCCTCCGATTCCCCGCAAAGAAGAAATTTCAGAAAAAAATGCCCAAACCGTGGAAAAAGCACTTTTTGCCATCCGGTCTGAGCAGCGGTATAAGACTAAATAAAAAACGACCTTATGAGGAGGTCGTTTTTTTGATCACAATTTCTACACGGCGGTTTTCTTTCATATGTCCGGGACTTTTGTTGTCCTTCACAGGTTTCGTATCCGCATACCCGGCAGAGATAAACCGTTTGGCGGAAAAGTCTTCATTCGCGGTAAAATACCGGATCACACTCGCCGCTCTTGCAGACGACAGCTCCCAATTTGACGGAAATTGATAGGTGGAAATCCGGCGGCTGTCCGTATGGCCTTCTACCTGTATGTCATTCGGAATTGTTTTTAAAAGCACCGCGATCTGATGCAGAACCGGCTCGGCGTTTTTCAGCACATCCGCTTTTCCCGTCTGAAACAGAACGGCCTCCTGCAGCACCAGAACCACTCCGCGCTCATCGCGCTTCGCCGTCAATTTCGAACTCAAATGATGCGCTTTTATGTATGTCTTCACGTTTTGTAACAGCAAATCCTGTTCTTTATTTTCGTTTGCTTTGTCTGATGACGCCGGTTCACCCCCGCTGCCTTTTGTATGAATCGATGAAACGGCAGATTGAAATTTTTCCGCGTCTATTTGCGACATCGAAAAAAGCAATATAAAGAACACGAGAATGAGCGTGATCAAGTCAGCGAACGTCACCATCCATCTCGGTGAACCGCCGGAATGTTCCGCTTTGTTTCTTCTTTCAAAACGCTCTTTTCTAAGCTTCATGGACAGCGCCCTTTTTCTTGTTCGCAGGCTGTCCTTTACGCCAGTCTTCTCTTGAGCTGAAGACGACGAGCTGACTTTCGAGGTTGCGGGGATTTTTGCCCGATTGGATGCCGACAACCCCTTCGATCATGACCTGTTTGATGAAAATTTCACTTTCCGTTTTTTCTTCAAGCTTTGCCGCGATTGGGATAAACACCAAGTTGGCAAGCAGCGCTCCGTACAGCGTCGTCAATAGCGCAACGGCCATGTTCGGTCCGAGGGTATGCGGGTCATTTAAGTTTTTGAGCATGAGAACGAGTCCGACGAGCGTCCCGATCATTCCCCAGGCGGGTGCGAAATCACCGGCTTTTTCAAAAACGCGTCTTCCTTTTCTGTGTCTTTCTTCCATCGCGGCGATCTCAGAATCCATTACCAGCCGGATCGTTTCCTCGTCCCAGCCGTCAATCGCAAGCAAAAGCCCTTTTTTTAAAAACGGATCCTTGATCTCACGCGCCTGGTCATCCAGAGACAGAAGCCCCTGCCTGCGTGCCTGCTCCGAAAGGCTGACAAATACTCTGACAAGCTCTTTCACATTGTCATCCTGACGGGAGAATACCTGTTTCAGAACAGAAGGGGTTTTCTTTAAATCCCTCGGCGGAAAGCTGATAAAGATCGCCGCAGCAAGGCCGCCTGTGACGATTAAAAAAGAAGTCAGATCTAAAAATGAACTGATTCCCGCCAGTCCCGTCCCTGACAGAATACCGATTGCGACAATAATACAGCCTAACATAAAGCCAACGGGCGTCAGATAATCAAAACGTTTCATATCTTCTCCTTACTCAAGTAAAAAAGCAAGATTCCACCCCTCAGAGTGAAGCTTGCTTTTCCGTTTTTTTATGACTTGGTTGATTGTCTTAATTCGATGCGGTGAGGCAATTCGACGATATGCTCTTCAACCGGCTCTTTGTTCATCAGTTTTGTCAAAAGTCTCATCGCCACGGCGCCGATATCGTACGTAGGCTGCACGACTGTTGAAAGCTGAGGGCGGACCATCAGGCTCAATCTCGTATTGTCAAAACCGATAATATCAAGATCATCAGGTATCGAAAGACCTTGATCTTGGGCCGCATGGATAATGCCGAGGGCCATTTCATCCGTCGCAGAAAGAATCGCCGTCGGTTTCCGGTCAAGGCCCATCAAGCTTTGAAGCGCCTCCATACCGGAATCATAGGTGTAATCGCCTTCCGCTACGAATTGCTCGTTAAACGGAATCGCCGCTTCTTCAAGCGCCCGTTTGTACCCTTGCAGTTTTTTCGAACGGTTGATCGGCTCTTGCATCGGTCCGGAGACGAATGCAATATCGCGATGCCCTTTATCAATGAAAAGCTTAACGGCATCATAAATCGCCTGTTCGTAATCAATGGCGACAGAAGGCGTCTCGCCCTGTTCTTCCACTGATGCCGCCAAGACGATCGGCACAGGAGAGCGCTTAAATTCTTCGACATGCTCGTCCGTAATGTTGCCGCCCATAAATACGATACCGTCCACTTGTTTGCCAAGCATCGTATTTAACAGATGCAGTTCTTTCTCAAGATTTTGGTCCGAGTTGCTTAAAATAATATTATATTTGTACATCGTCGCGATATCTTCAATTCCACGCGCAAGTTCAGAGTAGAAAATGCTTGAGATATCAGGGATGATGACGCCGACCGTAGTCGTTTTTTTGCTTGCAAGCCCTCTTGCCACCGCATTCGGGCGATAGCCGAGCCGGTCAATGGCTTCCAATACTTTTTTTCTGGTCGTCGGTTTTACATTCGGGTTGCCGTTCACGACGCGGGAAACAGTCGCCATACTGACATTTGCTTCTCTGGCCACATCGTATATCGTAATGTTGCTCACTGAAACCACTCCTTTTACTGGATACACTTATCCTTATCTATAGCATAAACACTTTATGTAAAGAAATGTCGTACGATTTCGCATTCTGTCGTTTATGATTGTAAGCGTAAGTCAGTAGTGTACATTATTTTTCATTATTCATCAAATTTAAATATCTCTCATGAAATTATACACGTTTTTCCCAGTGATGAAAACGTTCACTTTCATTTTATAATTAAATAAAATGAAGATACGAAAAAAAGCCGCGCGAGGCGGCCTTTAAAGAGCGAAACGTTGTATTATGCTTTTACTTTCAGCATTGGCTTTAATTCGTTCAGCCATTTCTCGAATTCAGGTATATCCATCTGCTGCGCAGAGTCTGAAAGGGCAACGGAAGGATCAGGGTGAACCTCGGCCATCACGCCGTCAGCGCCGATCGCAAGCGCCGCTTTTGCTGTCGGAAGCAGGAGATCACGGCGGCCTGTTGAATGTGTGACGTCAACAAACACCGGCAAGTGAGTTTCCTGTTTCAAAATCGGCACGGCAGAAATGTCGAGTGTGTTTCTCGTTGCCGTTTCGTACGTTCTGATACCGCGCTCACAAAGAATGATTTGGTCGTTTCCTTGTGACATGATGTATTCAGCTGCATTGATGAACTCTGAAATTGTTGCGGCAAGACCGCGTTTTAACAATACCGGCTTTTTAACGGAACCGGCGGCTTTCAGCAATTCAAAGTTTTGCATGTTCCGCGCGCCGATCTGAATGACGTCAATGTAATCAATCGCTTGCTCAATGTGGGCGGGCGTTACGATTTCACTGATCACCGCGAGGTCATATTCATCAGCGACGCGTTTAAGAATTTGCAGGCCTTCTACGCCGAGACCTTGGAAATCATACGGACTTGTGCGGGGTTTAAACGCGCCCCCGCGGAGGATTTTAATGCCTTGTTTTTTCGCTGCGGCCGCGACTTCGGCAACCTGCTCATAGCTTTCGACGGCACAAGGTCCGACGATGAATCTCTGATCGCCGTCACCGATTTTTTCACCTTTAATATCAACGATCGTATCTTCTGCTTTTTTCTTCCGGGAGACGAGCAACGCTTTGCTGTGATCCTCTTCTTGAAGTTCAAGTCCGGCTTTGAAAATTTCTTTGAAAATATGCTGGATCGTTGAGTTTTCAAATGGGCCGTCATTGCTTTCAATTATGCGGTTAAGCATTGTACGCTCTCTGACAGGGTCAAATCGGTTGACACCCTGTGCTTCCTTTGCTTTACCGATTTCTTTTACAACGGCTCCGCGTTCATTGATTAATTTAAGGATTTCTAAGTTTAGTGCGTCTGCCTGCTGTCTTAGGCTCTCTAATTCCTTGTTGCTCATCTTTTTCATCCCTTCTATGCTATGTTTTATTTTAATGGTTAACATGCATCTTACTACAGTTATGCGAAAATAGGAATATGAAATAATAAATTTTTTCACATTCGACTTTATCACAAAAACGCTTTTAAGCTTTTATGCGTTGAAGCAGTATATATTGATATCCTACATGATCCGGCTGAAATGATCAATAGTTTTTTTCAAAAAAAAACCGCCGGTATCAACCGGCGGCCAGCAATTATGAAAGGTGCTGCTCTATTGCGTTTTTTGTGATTTGTGAATGAGACGCGTGCCATTTCACTTCGCCGTTTGCAATGACGAATACTTGCGGGCTTTCATGTTTCACGCCGTATGTCTCGGCGATATAGTTTGAAAGCGGCCGGCTGTCCTGCACCTGCAGGTAATAAGAAGGCACTTCCGAATGCGCCGATGCAAAGGCGTCAAACTCCTGAAACGCGGCTTGGCTGATCGGGCAGGTTGTGCTGTGTTTCAAAAACACGAGCGTGTTTTCTTTCTCAGCGGCATTTTTGAACTCTTCCTCAGACGATATCAGCTGTTTTGTCATGTCGGTTATCTCTCCTTATTGAGGATCAGCGATTTGCCTGACCGGCTTTTTCCCCGGCGTCTTCCGCTTCGGCCTTGATGCTTTGGGCCGTGTCCTGCATTTCGCTTCTCGTCTCTTCGGCTTTCTCGGTTAGTGTGCTCTTAGAACGGTCTTTTAAATCCTTCACTTTATTCATAATCTGGCCTGACTGATCAGCTACCAGCTGGGTGATATTAGATGTTTTGTCTTTGGCGATGCTGACATATTGAGAGCCTTTTTCTTTCGCGTCGGCCGTCATTCTGTCCGTCTTATCCTTTAACGCAGAAGCCTGACTGCCGAGATCGTCGCGCAGCTCCTTACCTGATTTAGGCGCCAGAAACAACGCCGTTGTCGCGCCGATAATTCCCCCGATCAGCGTTCCGATTAAAAAATCCTTACTATTGATTCCATCTTTACTCATTATGATTCCTCCTTAGTGGATTTTTCTTATGATTAAAGCGATGTTTTTTTCTTTTGCTTCCACTTGTCCCATATTTCCATAGCGGCCTGGCTCCAGGTGACAACCTGACTGATCTTATCCTGATTCTCTCTTACAGAGGCCGTAACGGAACCTGCTGCCTGCTTTATGGATGTATTAAACTGCTGGACGGAAGTTCCCACTTCCTGGACAGCATGGACAACCGTATTTAATTTCTCTGATTTTTCCTGAATGTCTTCCGCGAGACGGTTTGTCTTATGTAACAGCTCGGTTGTCTCTGCGGTAATGCCTTTCATCTGCCCTTCAAGGCCGTCTAAAGTCGAGGCAACGTTTGTTAAAGTCATCTGCACGGACTTTAATGTTTTGGACAGATAGATGACGAGGATGAGAAATGCAACGGCAATGAGTGCGACGCTTAAGTAAAGAATGATGATCATCTAATACCTCCTTAATGCAGGATATAGTGGTATATACCCAATTCTTAAAATGATAAACATATATGAAAGATCTGTATGTATACTATTTCTCCGTTTCTCGGTAAATCCCTTTGCAGCACGCGCAAAAAAGCAGTGAGAGCCCCACTGCTTTTTCGTTACGCTATGACGTTTTCATAGGCTCTCATATATTTTTGAATGTCTCCGGCGCCCATGAAGATCAGCACTGCGCCTTCATGCGCTTTTAACACGGATGTGTCATTTTCTTCAATGAGTTCTGCGTTATCGATTTTTTCCTGAAGATCCGTGATCGTGAGCTTGCCGACGTTCTCGCGGGCTGAGCCGAAAATGTCACACAGATACACGCGATCGGCCGCGCTTAAACTTTCTGCGAATTCATCAAGGAATGATTGCGTCCGTGTAAACGTATGCGGCTGAAATACCGCGATAATTTCACGTTCGGGATATTTTTGGCGCGCCGCCTCAATCGTGACTTTGATTTCAGTCGGATGGTGGGCGTAGTCGTCGATCAGTACCTGGCTGCCGATCACTTTTTCATTGAATCTGCGTTTGACGCCGCCGAATGATTCAAGTCCGCGCTTAATCATGTTCACGTCTATCTCTTCATAGTGGCAGAGCGCAATGACCGCTAAGGAATTGAGGACATTGTGATGGCCGTATGCCGGGATGTAGAACGTATCGTAAAACGTATTGCGGACAAAGACGTCAAATGTCGTGCCTTCCGTATTTTTCACGATGTTTCTCGCTTGAAAATCATTTTCTTCTCCCGTGCCGTAATACACGACAGGCACATTGGCGTGAATTTTCGGCAGGTACTCGTCATCACCGCAGGCAATGATGCCTTTGTTAACTTGAAGCGCCATGTTTTGGAAAGCATCAAACACATCGTCAATGTTGGCGAAATAATCAGGGTGGTCAAAATCAATATTCGTCATAATCGCATAATCAGGCTGATAGCTTAAGAAATGACGGCGGTACTCGCAGGCTTCAAATACAAAGTATTCGCTGCTTTCATTTCCTCTGCCCGTTCCGTCCCCGATAAGAAACGAAGTCGGCTTCGCCTGCTGCATCACGTGTGCCAAGAGGCCCGTTGTGGACGTCTTGCCGTGTGCGCCCGTTACCGCGACACTTGTGTATTTTTTCATATATTCAGCTAAAAATTTATGATATCTGGTGACAGGAATCCCTTCAGCGAGCGCCTTTGCGATTTCCGGATGAGAATCAGGGAATGCGTTTCCGGCGATTACCGTTAAGCCGGGTTTGATGTTATCGGCGCTGAACGGATAGATCGGGATATTTCTTTTTTCAAGGGCAGCCTGAGTGAAAATCTGCTTCTCGATATCCGATCCCTGCACCTGATACCCTGTATCATGCAGGATTTGAGCAAGCGGGCTCATACCTGTCCCTTTTATTCCAACAAAATGATAAACAGTCATAATCGTACCTCCAACAAACGTCTATCTGTTCCCCAGTATATGACGCTCATTTCATTTTGCGACCGCCGCGGGCGAAAAGCCCGCACAGCGGCGCTTCCATTTATTTTTACGTTATCGTCAGTATCTGTAACTTTCTTTTTGATTAAACCTGCCGCATGATATTTCAGCGCGTGACAGTGATGCAGTTTTGATGGTCCATCCACTATCATACCATGTTTGTGAGAAAAATGAACGATATTCTTATTCTTGAGCAATGTCAGCGGCCGTAATCAGCACTTCACGGGGTTTGCTGCCCTTCGCTTCTGAGATCATGCCTTCGGCTTCCATCATGTCAATCAGCCTCGCGGCGCGGTTATAACCGATTCTGAACCTTCTTTGAAGGCTTGAGGTGCTGGCACTGTTTTGCTCCACGACGAATTGGCACGCCTCAGGAAACAGTTCGTCTTCTTCCTTAAGGGCGGTTCCCTGCCTGATCAGTTCTTCCTGTTCAAACAAATAAGAAGGCGGCAGCTGCTTTCTGACATGAGAGACGACGCGGTCAATTTCTCTGTCGGATACAAAGTTGCCCTGCAGGCGCACCGGTTTTCCGGTACCGTTTTCCCAGTACAGCATGTCGCCTTTTCCGAGCAGCTTTTCCGCTCCCGCCATGTCGATGATCGTTCTGGAATCTACCTGGCTTGAGACGGAGAATGCAATCCTCGTCGGTATGTTTGCCTTGATCATACCGGTAATGACATCGACAGACGGACGCTGTGTCGCGACAAGCAGATGAATGCCGCAGGCTCTCGCTTTCTGCGCGATTCTGGCAATGCTTTCTTCCACATCGTTCGGCGCGACCATCATTAAATCGGCAAGCTCATCAATGACCACTACGAGGTACGGAAGCTTTTCGCCTGTCTTATGATCGGCGGTTAATTCATTAAAGCGGCCGATATCTCTCACACCCGAATGGGCAAACAGTTCATATCGCCGTTCCATCTCTTCCACAACCCATTTTAACGCGGCGGTCGCGGCTTTTGCGTCCGTGATGACGGGACTGACCAAATGCGGAATTTGGTTATAAGGCGCAAGCTCGACCATTTTCGGATCGATCAGAAGCATTTTGACATCACTCGGATCCGCCTTATAAAGCAGACTGACCAAAATGGTATTGATGCAGACGCTTTTTCCCGATCCTGTCGCACCCGCTATCAACCCGTGCGGCATCTTTTTCAAATCAATGACGACCGGGTTTCCGGAAATATCGACACCGAGCGCGGCTGTAAGCGGAGACGGATTCGTCCTGAAAGCGGCGCTTCTGATCATCTGCCTTAAATCGACGACTTTGCTTACGCGGTTCGGAACTTCAATGCCGATCGTGTTTTTACCGGGGATCGGCGCCTCAATCCGAATATCCTTGGCAGACAGGCTCAGTTTAATATCATCTGCTAAGTTTGTAATTTTGTTTACTTTCACTCCGGGCTCAGGATGCACTTCAAAACGTGTGACGGACGGGCCTTGTGTGACATGAACGACTTGGGCGCGCACATTAAAGTTTTTCAGTGTAACGTTTAAAAGCTCGCGCTGTTCTTCAATCCACGATTGGTCGTCATGTCTTTGCGCCGGCGGTACGTCCAGAAGCGACAGATTCGGAAAGACATAGCTCGCTCCGCCCTCTGGCGTCTTCGCCTGCTTGTGTTTATCGCTTTTAAGCATCATGACGTTAAACGGAACATTGCGCTCTTTCGGCCGCTCCGCTTTTTTCACAGTCTGAGGCTGTCCTTGATGCTCCGTTTTTTCTTCGGCAGGCCGGGACGGGGCATCGGCCGTCTCGATGCTTGCAGGTTCAGGCTCGGGGTCTGAATGCCGCGTGACTTCATTGTACTCAGGCTGCGAGTCTGTTTCCTGTTCCGCGTCGGTTTCAGCTGATTCGGGCTTGTCTTCAGACTGCGGCTGAACTTCCTCATCGTATCCGGGTTCTGTGTATGTATACACCGTTTCTTCTGCGGTTTCAAAAGGCGGTGCTTTTTCCGGCTCAGGCTCCTGATATTCCTCCTGCGGCGCCGCTTGTTCCTCTGTGTTTTCAGCCGTTCGGGATTCTTCATACTCAGGCTCTTTAATAGGCTGCGGGCGGGTTTGTTCATGCTCTTGTTCTTCTGTAAAGCCGGCAGACTCCGCGCTTTCCGTGTGCTCCCGCTCTTCAGTCTGCTGCGGTTCTGCTGCTGCAAACACTTGCTCTTTTGCATTCTCAGCCTCGGTGTGAAGCTCCTCTTTTTTAACGGCCGGGATTTCTTCCGTTTCTTGTTTCGCAAACGGTTCTGGCCGGTCATTCGTCTGTTTTGTTATGCCGGATGTTGTGAAGACGGGCTCTTTTTCTGTTTCCTGGCCGGCTTTTGGCGGAACAAATTGCTCCTCTGAAAGCAATGTTACGTTCTCTTCACGCCGCTTTTCGGAATTAGGCGCTTTTTTTATGCTGTGCTGAGATTGAAAGCCGTAAACCGGTGAAGGAATGGATGACGGTTTAAAGGGCTTTTTCACCGTTTCAGGCTCTTTATGTGTATGCTGTTTCCGCTCGGTTTGCTCCTTCCCGGCGGCATAATCCCGGGACGGCTGGCGGCGTTCGTGCCTTTCCCGCTGTCTTTGGTTTTGCTCCGTTCGCTTATAGCCGTCCGGAACGACGGGGAAGCGGAAATTCCCTTTCGGATATTCGTAATATATTTTAGGATCTTCCATGCGCGTGAATTTGCCTTCTGGCTGATCCGGTATCTGCTGTTTCGGGATTTGGGCATGCGTGTTTGGTTCACGTTCATGCTCTTCTTCTTTTTCACCTAAAAATAAGTCAAAAAATTTATTCAGCCAACTCATGTTTAATCACTCTCTAACTCCCTTTTTAGTAGTCTGGGACGATATTTAGTATACCATTGCCGGGCGGCTCAGAAAAGATTAAGCTCCCAACTGAAGAAAGCCGTTAAGCAGGCCTGCTTAACGGCTTTCTCTCACATCATTCGATTCTGTGCGCTTATTTATGGGAGTTAGAATTGAAATGCTTCGCCGGCCTCGCGGCTGTCTTCAAGAACAAGAATCCCTTTTTCCGCCGGCGCATCCGGCAAAGCGAGTTCTTTCGCGGAGCAGATCATGCCGCTTGACGGAACGCCTCTTAATTCAGCGTCTTTAATCACAAGTCCGCTCGGCATCACCGCGCCGACTTTAGCGACGACGACTTTTTGCCCTTTGTCCACGTTCGGCGCGCCGCAAACGATTTGGAGGGTTTCCTCTCCCACATTCACTTGGCAGATATTCAGTTTATCCGCATTCGGATGTTTTTCTTTCGATTCAACGTGACCGACAACAAATTTCGGAGAAAGGTCAACCGTCAGCGTTTCTGAAACGCCGTTTCTGTTCAGTATTTCATTCACATCCTGAACGAATGTCTCAGACAAAGCGACGGGGCCGTTGTCCTCAATCTGTAGATAAGAAGACACATTAAAAATGTTAAAACCCGTCGTTTCTTTTGTTTCTTTGTTAAAGATTCTGATGACATCGCCTTCTCTTTCATAGGCGATTTCTTCGCGTGCCGCATCTTTAAGAGAGATCAGAAGCGTATCTCCCACACCTTCTTTATTGTAAAAAGCGTTCATAAGAAAAATCCTTTCTAATCCTTTTTCGGCCGGCTTTTCGCCATGATAAACACAGGTTCCAGTCTGCCTTCATTATACAGAAATGAAAGGGCCGTAATCGGCACCGTGCCGCTTGCAAAGAAGCTCATGGACATTTGCCCTAAAATATCATAACCCGATTCATTTCGAATGTCAGCAAGTATTAATACATCCTGATGCGGGACGGAAATCGCCAATTCGCCTTCAGCGGCCTGCTTGTATTCATGAAGAATCGAATCATTGAGAATCCGGCTGGCGTCATAGCCGTCATTCGCCCTGAAAAAATAAAAATAATTGTCCGCAACCGTATCCTGTTTCACAACTGAAGGAAGAGAGCGAAGATTGAATGACGCCGTCTCCCTGATCCGTTCTTTTGTCCAGTTTTCTTTCTCGAGCATACGGCTGTCAATTAAGCGGTACGTCTTGCCGAGGTCAAGCGCGTAGTAGATTCTCGTTTCGGCCGTATGGTCATCATACACGAGGGGAATGCCGTCGCTCGTTTGATCGGGAAATGATGTGGAGCGGATGACCGGATAGATACCGGCTTCCTTTCCGGACATCTCCTGTCCGCTGCCTTCCATCGCCTCCATTGCTTCTGACACATAGTAGACGATTTCGTCGATCGCTTCTTCTTTTTTCGTCTCCCACTTCGCAATGATCGGCGGGAGCTCCAATGTGATGCCTTTTTTGGTCGTTTGATCCTCAACACGGAGGGTGTCTTTTTCTCTGTCAAAAAAGAAGGATCGGTTCTCGTGCTGCAGGCGCTGTTTTAATAAATCCGCCAGCTTCCTTGACGTCATTTTCAAAGCCCGTGGCCTCCTTTATGCTTTAGCAAGGGAATCGGTTAAAAATTGCTCAATTTCTTCTTTTGTTTTACGGTCTTTGCTGACGAAGCGGTTCACTTCTTTTCCTCCGTTAAACACAACAAAGCTCGGAATGCCGTAAATTTCCCATTCCGCGCATGTATCAATAAATTGATCGCGGTCTACGTAGTAATAAGTGAATTCAGGAAAGTCCGCTTCCAGCTCAGGGAGAAACGGCTCCACAAAGCGGCAGTCCGGGCACCAATCCGCTGAAAACATAAATACCGCCCAATCGTCTTGTACCGCTTTTTGCAATTCTTCCGTGCTTTCAATCTTTTTCATTGTCATTCCTCCATCTGGATTATGAGTTTTTTATATGCTGATGTTTGTCCAATTGGATCATACCAGACTGTTTACAGCAAGACCAACTATATGCAATATCATTATCATATTTCATTTGCATTATCAAGCAAGTTTCGTTTACCATTTTGCTTGTAGCCGTACGAAAATCTGAATATGTACATAAGGAGGGGCAAAAGATGCATTTTGTCGTGTATTTAGCGGGTGAAATCCACAGTAATTGGCGGGATGAGATTAAGCAAAAAGCAACGGCGCTGGACCTGCCGATTACGTTTGTCGGCCCGATGGAAAACCATGAACGCTCAGACAATATCGGAGAAGAGATTATGGGCGTGCAGCCCGATTCTGTTTTAAAAGACGCCAGAGCTTCTGATATCAACAATTTCCGTACAGAGGTGCTGATGGAAAAAGCCGATTTTGTGATCGCCCTGTTTGGCGAGAAATATAAGCAGTGGAATACCGCGATGGATGCTTCTTATGCCATCGCAAAAGGAAAGCCGCTCATTCTCATCCGCCCGAAAGAACTTCATCATCCGCTGAAAGAGCTTTCCGGAAAAGCGAATATCACGGTCGAAACCGTCAATCAAGCGATGAAAGCACTCTCTTATTTATTTGAAACAGAATAAGCAGGCCGCCTTTATGCGGTCCTGCTTATTTTTTCACACATTTTCTCTGATCGTTTCGACCGTCTGTTTGTCACTCGCCATGACCAGCTTAATGAGCATTTCTTTCGCCGCGGCATAATCATCGACATGGATGATGGCGGCATTTGTATGAATGTATCTTGAACAAATGCCGATGACGGCAGACGGAACCCCGCTGTTTGATATGTGGACCCGTCCGGCATCCGTTCCCCCGCCTGAAGCGAAATATTGATAAGGGATATTGTGCGTTTCCGCCATATCAAGGACGAACTCTCTCATCCCGCGGTGCATGACCGTCGTTCTGTCGAAAATGCGGAGCAGCACCCCCTCGCCGAGACGGCCGAACAGCTCCTTATCGCCGCTCATATCATTTGCCGGGCTGGCATCAAGCGCGAAAAAGAGATCAGGCTGAATCATGTTGGCCGCTGTCTGCGCCCCTCTCAAGCCGACTTCCTCCTGAACGGTGGCCCCGGCGTACAGATTGTTCGGCAGGTCTTTTCCGTGCAGCTCTTTTAATAGTTCAATGCTTAACCCGCAGCCGTAGCGGTTATCCCACGCTTTGGACAATATTTTCTTCTCGTTGGCCATCGGGGTGAACGGGCAGACAGGCACGACCTGCTGTCCCGGTCTGATCCCCATTTTGACCGCGTCCTCTCTGTCATCGGCACCGATATCAATCATCATATTTTTGATCTCCATCGGCTTTGCGCGCTGGGCATCCGTTAAAATGTGGGGCGGGATGCTTGAGATGACGCCGATAATCGGTCCGTTATCCGTCTGCACCTCGACGCGCTGGGCAAGCAGCACCTGACTCCACCAGCCGCCGAGCGTCTGAAATCTCAGCATGCCGTTATCCGTAATCTGCGTTACCATAAACCCGACTTCGTCCATATGGCCGGCTACCATAACGGTCGGCGCATCTTCAGCGCCGCGCCTTACTCCGAAAACACTTCCGAGTCTGTCCTGCACGATGTCATCCGCATATTTCGCAAGCTCCCGTTTCATAAAGGAGCGGACCTGATGTTCGTTTCCCGGTGCGCCGGGAAGCTGCGTCAGCGTCCGGAAAAGCGTTTTCGTTTCCTCATTCATATTTTCCCCTCATTTCTATGTAATGCTTTTATTTTATTAGAAAAACAACCGTTTTCCAAGCGCTCAGATTGAATGGGCTGGAAAACCGCCGCTTTACTTAACACCGTCTGGCATCTTCTGTATAATAAAAATTACGACATAATTGGAGGTGCTTCATATTGAAATTACGTCATTTTCTCTTAGGTGCAGGAGTCGGATTATGCGCTGCCATCGCAGTGAAAAAGTATGCGATGAAACCTTATATCTCTTCAGAAAAAGCGCTCCGTATCGTGAAAGCGGCTTTTAAACAGCGCGGGCCGATAGACGGATCATGGATTTACACAGAGCCCGAGCCCTACCAGGTAAACGGAGAAACCATCCAGGTATACAAGACCGGCGTGACACGTTCGGCATTCGGCGAACTGGAGCAATATGAAGTTATGGTCAATGCAAAAACAGGCCAGATTGTCGATGTCGTTGATTCTGTCGCCTCATAATTCGGACAAGCAAAAAATAAAGCCCAAAACCATCAGCGTTTTGGGCTTTATTCGGTTACATCGGCCGAATTCGTTTATATACGGGGTGCCACATCGCGTCCTGCACCGCTTGGATCAGATCCTCGGGTTCCGTTTCCGCTACACCGTCCTGAATCGCAGCTTTAGCTACAGCTACCGCCACAGTTGCCGATACCGTCCTGAGATCCTCCACTTTCGGAAGCATCGGCGCCCCCGGCTTGCCGACATCCACCATACCGGCGATGGCATTCGCGCAGGCAACGAACATATTGTCCGTAATGATCCTTGCTTTCGTCACAATCGTGCCGAGTCCGAGTCCCGGGAAGACGAGCGCGTTATTCGCCTGTCCGATATGGTAGGTAACGCCGTTATACGCAACAGGCGGAAACGGACTACCCGTAGTGACAAGCGCGCGGCCTTCCGTCCATTTAATCAAATCTTCAGGTTTTGCTTCTGATAATGTCGTCGGGTTTGACATCGGCAAAATAGCGGGCCGTTTGACATGCGAGGCCATTTCTTTGACGATTTCTTCCGTAAATGCGCCTGATACGGTGGATGTGCCGATCAGAATCGTCGGCTTGGCCTGACGCACCGTCTCCGCCAGATCAATTGATCCGCCTTCACCGCTGCGGCCGTACTCTTTCACTTCATCAGCAGGGCGCGCGTACGGAACCTGAAAATCACGCAAGTCCTTCATATCATCCGTTAACAATCCGTTTCTGTCGATACACCAAAAATGGCTGTAGGATTCTTCTTCGCTTAATCCGTCATGCACCATGGCTTCGCGCAGCTGCTCAGCAATTCCGATACCGGCCGTTCCCGCGCCGAAAACGACGACTTTATGCTCTTTTAAAGGCACTTTTGATGCTTTTGCACACGCTAAAACAGCCGCAAGCGATACCGCGCCTGTTCCTTGAATGTCATCGTTAAACGTACAGACTTTATCTTTATACCGTTTTAATATGCCGCGGGCGTTAGCCGTACCGAAATCCTCCCAATGAAGCAGCGCATTCGGGAATGTTTCCCGGGCAAGCGAGACATACTCATCAATAAAGCGGTCATATTTCTCGCCGCGCACTCTTGAATGCTGGTTTCCGACATACAGCGGGTCATTTAAGAGGCTTTCCTGATTTGTCCCCGCGTCCAATACGACCGCAAGCACTCGTGACGGATCAATTCCGGCCGCCGCCGTATACACCGCGAGTTTTCCGACAGAAATGGCGATGCCGCCGACGCCCCAGTCACCGATTCCCAGAATGCCCTCGGCATCTGTGGCAACGATTAAATCAATGTTTTCATTTTTTCCGAACTGCTGAAATGCGGCGCGCATTCCCTCAGGATCATCTATTGACAAATACAGACCGCGGGGTTTTCTGTACTCATGGCTGTAACGCTGGATCGCGGTGCCGACGGTCGGCGTATATACGATCGGCAGCATTTCGCCTAAATGATCATTTAACAGTTTGTAAAATAACGTTTCATTCCGGTCATGGAGAGCGGTCAAGTACACATTTTTGCTCAGCTCATCAGGCTGCGAACTGAATTGTTCGTAGGCCCGCCTCGCCTGCTCTTCGATTGTCAATACTTTCGGCG
Source organism: Bacillus sp. FSL K6-2865 (assembly GCF_040311405.1). Classification (NCBI taxonomy): domain Bacteria; kingdom Bacillati; phylum Bacillota; class Bacilli; order Caryophanales; family Bacillaceae; genus Bacillus; species Bacillus sp. FSL K6-2865. Next base: position 3,026,365 of record NZ_CP152036.1, read on the forward strand.
GAAGAAATCCCTCGAGCCCGAGTTCCTTTCTTTCCTCCTGTGTAAAGGCCACCCCTTTATTTAAAAAAGGCGTAGAAAGCACTTCTAATCCGCGCAGTGTTGTTTTGATTTCTCCATCTTTCGTCACTTGAAATTGATTCACCTGTCTCTTCCTTTCAAAGCAATTTGTCTTAGGTTTGCTTTTATTCCCGAAATTCATACAGGCAAATCATCGATCCGCTTATTTTTTCTCCCGTTTGACAGAGGCAGCCACTTCGCCGTCTTCTCCCCATTTTACCGCTCTGTAAATCGCGTCGTGATAGAAAATCAGCCAGGCGTCTTTTTCTGCCGCGAACGTCTGCCATTTCTGCTTTTCTGGAATAGAGGTCATCGGATAATCATCATAGGCCAGCACCCATAACGGATTTTTATGCGCATTCGTCGGCATCAGGTCGGCAAAATGCACAGCCGTCTCCCCTCCGTCTTCTAAGACGATGACGCTGTGGCCGTCGCTGTGGCCGCCGGTGTGGTGCATCGTAATGCCTTCTGTCAGCTGATACTCGTTCTCAAAGGTTTCGACCTGACCTTGTACCGCCTCCCAATTTTCTCTCCAATATGTATTTTTCGATCTGATATTAGGATTTCTCATTTCGCGCCACTCTGTTGCAGAAGTGATAATGCGGGCATTCGGGAAAACAGAGACAAGCTCCTCTCCGCTGTACTCCGTCAGGCCGCATGCATGGTCAAAATGAAGATGGGTCATCGCGGCAATATGAATGTCCTCACAAGAAAGCCCGAGGTCACGAAGAGATTGTTTCAGATTGGATTCCTGTGTTACGCCGTAATTCCTTTTTTGTTTATCAGAGAATTTCCCTCGGCCGATACCCGCGTCAACCAATATATTCAGGCCGTTTTTTCTGATCAGAATCGGGTCTGTTCTTAATTCAATCTGGTTTTTGTCATTTACGGGGTATTTTCTCGACCATAAAGGTTTCGGAACAACGCCGAACATCGCTCCGCCGTCCATATGCGTTACACCGCCGTCCAGCCATGTTAATGAAATATTCCCAATATTCAATGTCTCCATCTTGATCCCTCCTGATGTAATGGTAGCAAATGGCGGCATAAAAAAACAGACTCCCGCATCAGAGTCTGTCTTTTGTTCTCCATTCAACTTCGGCCCGATAAATCGGCTGGCCGAGCGCGGAGAATTTTTCTTCGTATTCTGTCATAATATTGCCCTTCGGATCGCTGTTGTGCAGATCAAGGCTGACTTCCGTCAGAAGCAGGCCGTATTCGGAAAAGCTTTTCAGAGAGTATTCGAATAAACCGCGGTTATCGGTTTTGAAATGAATCTCACCTGTTTCGCCCATCACTTCTTCGTATTTTTTCAAGAACGTTTTAAAAGTTAAACGGCGCTTTTCGTGGCGGTTTTTCGGCCACGGGTCAGAAAAGTTTAAATATACGCGCTTGATTTCTCCCCGTTCAAATACGTCATTCAGTGTTTCCGCGTCTATATTTAACAAACGGACATTGTGAGCCCCGCTGTCCTTAACTTTTTGGACGGCAGTGACGATGACGCTTTTAAACAGCTCAATCCCGATATAGTTGATATCCGGATTCTGCTTGGCCATTCCTGAAATGAACTGCCCTTTTCCGGTACCGACTTCAATATGGATCGGGTTGTCATTGCCAAAGACCGTGTTCCACCGCCCTTTATACTGGGCCGGATCACTGATGGCGATGTCAGCGTTTTCTGCCAGAAAATCATTCGCCCAAGGTTTATGGCGCATTCTCATATGATTGACACCTCTATCTATAATTTCGAGTAACAACATACCATGAAACATAAAGAGCCGCAAGCGCCTTTTAAAGGCGCCGGCTGCATAAAAAAAGAGGCTCCCCGGTCCGGAACACTCATGTGATGCATAAAACCGCACCGCTTTGCACAATGTATGACACAGAAAGGATGTGTATATGAATCATGGGCTTAACAAGCGAACATCAGGTCCGGTTATTAAAGGACATACTGGCCGACCATCAATTGGATTGCTGCGGCACGGTTGCCGAGTATGAACAGCTGGAGCGCGTCATCAAATCACTGATGGCCAACACCGGGCTTGATTCAAATATAAAAAACGTGCTCGAGGATGTCTACCGCTACAGCCAGTCCGGCATCACGGCCGATTCCATCGACACGCATATTCAGGAGCACCAAAACCATTTGTCCCAATGGGTGGAGCAGATGGATTCGTACTCCTGACTACTTGACAATCCGCTTCATCAGGGCATGAAGCTCTTCCATGGCATCATGATACGCTTTGTCGTTTCCTTTTGATTTGTGCCAGGCGATGAAGGTGATGGTCTCCGATAACATGTACCACGCCATCCGCAGCCGAAGCCCTTCCGTGAGCTTCATGCCGTACATCCCAAGCCAGCTGTCCCACGCTGGCTCTTCGACGTAATGATACAATAAAGGGCCGAGATCCATGGCCGGATCAGCTATCATGGCGCCGTCCCAATCTATTAAATACAGCTGGTTGTCTTCAGACAGAAGCCAGTTATTATGATTCACATCACAATGGCAAACGACTTTTTCACCGAATTGCACCTGATCCACATGAGCTTCCAAATAAGCAAGGCCTTCCTGAATAAGCGGCGAAAATTGCCGCACGGCAAAGACGGCCTGCTTCAGCTGCGACAAAAGGGCGCCCGGATCAAGCGGTTCTTTTCCCAATCTTTTCAGCATGTCGAGCAAAGCTTTTGATGTGTGGATTTTGCGGAGCAGCTCAGCCACCGGGCGTCCGCTCATATCCTTTGCCTTCAGCTCCCTGCCCGCCATCCAATGCTGAGCCGTAATGACGTCCCCGTTTTCCATCCGTTTCGTCCAAACCAGCTTCGGAACAATGCCTTCGGCAGATAACACGGCTAAAAAGGGCGAGCTATTACGTTTTAAAAAAAGCTGTTGGCCGTTATGTTTCGCATAATATGCATCTCCTGTAGCTCCTCCGGCGGGGAAGATCTCCCAATCGCTACCTAGTAATTGTCCCAACCAGTTCATATCAATGTTCAACCCATCATTTCTTAAAATATTTTAGAATAGGCCTCCAGCCTGTCTCTATTGGCGGAGCGGCCTGTCATAAACAATTTCATGAGAATAAAAAAGACAGCTATTGAGAGTCTCATATGCTAATCAATAGCCGTCCTATAAATTTTAGCGCTACAGCACAAACTTCGTCAAGCATAACTAGCAAGAACACCTGTGAATTCTGAAGATTTATGCCGCGAACCGCTCTTTGCCGTGAAACATTTGACGGGTTTCATTTGTTTATTATGTTTTTATTTTCAACGGCGTACCGCCCGGCATAAGCCGAAACGGCGTCGTTCCGATCAGCTCGCCGTCAGCGTGAAACGGAATTTTCCCATCTGTTTCAAAAACGAATTCCTTCCCCTTTATCATCGTCACTCCGTCCATTTTGATATGCCGGCCGAAGCTCATCGCCCATAAAAAACGATACAGTGAGAAAAAGGACAGGTTTTCTGCGATGACAATATCAAAATGGTTTTGACGGGGATTTGCTGAAGGCGCCGCTTTCATGCCGCCTCCGTAATAAGGGTGATTAGCCGCAATGACAAACCAGACATTGCGGAATTCACGCTTCTGGCCGTCTGCCGTGCAAACAAATCTGAACGGCTGAAACCCCGAGGCCGTATGTAAATGCGCGAGCGGGTAAATCACAAAGCCGAGACGCAAAAACCGAAGAACGCGCGATAACGGAAAATTCGCGGCTGCCTTCAAAACTGAGGCATCGAAGCCGACAGACAGGTGGTTAATAAAATAAAGTGATTGCGCTTTGTCATGAAAAAAGTTGATGTTTCCCGCAAAAAATTTCCGTGTGAGCGGGCGGTGCAGACTTTTGATTTCTTGGAGGAGCGCCGACTTCTTAATACCGAGCCCTTTGGAAAAGTCATTGTACGAACCGGCGGGCACAAAGGTCAGCTCAATCTGATCCGTTCCTTTCAGTCCGTTAATGACTTCATGCATCGTCCCGTCACCGCCGATGACGAACAGCCGCTTAAGCTTATGATCCTGCATCATTGAAATCTGTCTCGCCAGCACCTCCGCATGTCCGGGATGCCCGGTCAAAAAAGAGCGGTGGCTGACCCCGCGCCTGGTCAGCTCTTTTTGAACTGATTTCCAGACACGCCGGCCCCGCCCGCCTCCTGAGACCGGATTAATAATAAAAAACCATTGACTCATCGTTTGTTTTCACCTGCTTCATAGATGAAGAGACAGCCGGCAAACGTCCGCTTTAATCAAGCCATTCCTGTCTCCGGCTTGAATCGCTCAAGCCGTAAGACAAAAGAGCCTTCGCCGCCTTCAGCTGGTGGTGCTTGATCGGCGCCGTATTTTTCTGCTGCTTTTCCAGCCACCCTGCGGCAGTCCGTTTATCAGCTATTTCCAGCCCGTACGGCGGCTCCGGGTAATCAATATAAGACGTTCTGCTGAGTAAAAGCTTCCGCACGGGAATGTCGGCCTGCTTTTCTTTTACGATTTGCGAAACGACCGAGCCCGTCCGCTGCAGGCTGAGAGCCGGATTCAATACTTGGCGTGTGCTGCCGGAGCCTCTTTCTTCCCAAAAACGGTGTTTTGATCCGATATATACGCTGTCCTCTTCCGCTTCCATAAAAGCAGCGCAGAAAATCTCCAGCGGCGAGATGATGATCATGCTCAGTTCGACGGACGCCTGCTGAATTTGCAGAACCGGATGATACATCACAAAATAGGAATCGGGCAGCTTTTGAGCCAGCATTTTTAACATCCCGTCCCTTTTGACCGCCTGCGAAAGCTCAGACTTTTGAGAAAGCGTGGAGCTCGCCCATTTTAATTGAAAGTCATACAGCTGATCTTTGAAAAAAGGCGCAAGCTCAGACTTTTGAGACGGAAGGTTCCCGAACAGCGCCTCTTCTCCCTCCGGCTCATCAAACCATTGGTGCCTCTTTTCATTTATATCGGCCGTATTTTCTTCTTTTCTCTTTTTTAAGGAAAATTTTTTCCTGGCCGGCGCTTGATCGGTTTCCCCGCCGGCAGCCGTTTCCGTTTCTTTTTCTTCCGTCATCCGGTCAAACGCTTCAAGAAGCGCCTCAAAGCGTTCTTTCTTCAGCCGGATAAACTGGTTCATATAATGATATGGATCAAGTTCATATCTGGATATGCAGTCGTGAATTTTGATGATCTGTGCCATGTGATTTCTCCACTCCGAATATTTGTTTATGTCAATTGAAACTGTGCGATTTCTTCGTATTTAGGCGACCGGTCAAGATGGGTCTGAAACAGGGAAAACCGGCTGACGGCACTTTGCACCCTGCCGCTTTCAAACGGCACATCGTCAGGAAACGGCCGGTCTCCCGCCCACTTCCGCGCCATCGTCATATGAGGGTGATACGGGCGTTTTTCCACTTGAAAACCGGCTTTCAAAACAGCCTGTTTTGTTTTTTCCCGCAAATCAAAGAGCAGTTCATTCCGTTCGGGCTCAAGGTGAAGCACTCTCGGCTGTCTGCGGTCGCCGAAAATATCCAGATGCTGAAACTGTACGGTAAACGGCTGCGCTGCCGACGCAGCATCTGCGAGCAGAGACGATAATTTCGCAAGCCGTTCTTCATCCGCGGCTCCGAGAAAAATGAGTGTAATATGATAGTCATGCGGGTGCACCCATTTTTTGAATGATAACGCCGGCTCCTTTTTGGCTGCTTCCCAAATCGGTTCAGCAATGTCAGCCGGAATCGGAATGCCGATAAAATAATGCGGCAATGAAGCTCTCATACGAGGATCTCCCCCTCTTTGGTTATGGTGTTATTATAAAACGGATAAGCGGAGAGGAGAACCCTGTCCGCTCATTATGATAGGATATTATGTACCGAACGTTTTATACAGAAAGGAATGAGCCGGCCTTGAAAATCGTAAACAGCACGGCGGAGCTGATCGGCGGCACACCGATCGTAAAGCTCAATCGTCTTCAGCCAGAACATGCAGCACAGGTCTATTTAAAATTAGAATCGTTTAACCCGAGCGGCAGTGTCAAAGACAGAGCGGCTTACAATATGATCATTGAAGCGGAAAACAGCGGGCATTTAAAACCCGGCTCCGTCATCATCGAACCGACAAGCGGCAACACAGGCATCGGCCTGGCGATGAACGCGGCGGCGCGCGGCTACAAGGCAATCCTCGTCATGCCTGACACGATGACGAAAGAACGCATCAACCTCCTGAAAGCGTACGGCGCGGAGGTTGTGTTAACACCGGGGGCGGAAAGAATGCCCGGCAGCATCAAAAAAGCGAAAGAACTCGCCGAACAGATTCCGGGAAGTTTTATCCCGATGCAATTCGATAACGGCGCAAATCCAGATGCCCACCGAAAAACGACCGCCATTGAAATCTATCAGGCCGTTCAGCAGCTCAACAGACCGCTCGGTGCTTTTGTGGCAACGGCGGGAACGGGCGGAACCATTACCGGAACCGGAGAAACGCTGAGGGAGCTTTTCCCGGATATGATTGTTCATGTCGCCGAGCCCGCGGGATCTCCCGTCCTGTCTGGCGGAAAACCCGGCGCTCATAAGCTTGTCGGGACAAGCCCCGGATTTATTCCCGGCATACTGAATCAGGACGTTTACGATGAAATCATGAAAATATCTGATGAAGATGCGTATACGACAACACGCCGTCTGGCCCGGGAAGAAGGTATACTCGTCGGCCCGTCTTCAGGCGCCGCCTGCTTCGCCGCCATTGAAACCGCAAAACGCCTCCCTTCCGAACAGATCGTCATCTGTATGACGGCCGATACGGGAGAACGTTATTTATCAACGGATTTATGGTCATTTGAATGATAAAAAGGGATGCCGCTTTCGGCGTCCCTTTTTATTATCACTTGGCAAGCTCATAAATGGCTTCGGCGTATAAAGCGGTTGACCGGAGAAGGTCATCGATTTCAATGTACTCATCCTTTTGATGCGCGCTGTCAGGCCGGCCGGGGAACAGCGGCCCGAACGCGACGCCCGCCGAAAGGGATCTCGCATACGTTCCTCCGCCGATTGAAATCAGATCCGCTTTCTTTCCCGTCTGTCCTTCGTAAACCTTTTGAAGCGTCTTTACGAGCGGATGATCGGCAGAAACGTGGTGCGGTTTGCTGTCTTTAAATTCTTCAAGCCGGAATTCTTCAGCAGACGTAAAAGCATCACGGATGACTTTGCTGTCTGAAGTGACGGGATAACGGATGTTGATGCCGAGTTCTCCTTCCTCACCCTTTCTGTATGTAAAGGTGCCGACATTCAATGTAAGCTCTCCGCTGATGTCATCCCTGCAATTAATTTTCAGTTTTTTGCCTCGTGTATCATTTGAAAAATAGTCACTGACGGTTTTGACAAAGTGCTTTCCGGCTTCATCCAGCTCTGTTCCGTTAAGGCATTCAGCAAGCTTTAAGCCGGCATTGACACCATTATCCGGTTCCATCGCGTGGCATGATTTTCCGTATACCCGAAGCGTCAGTTTTCCATTTTCCGAAACTGCTTCACCCTGTGTTTTTGACTGCTCAAGCCATTTGCTGAAATATGCGTGCACGGCATCAAGACCGTCCCCTTCAATAACCGCTTCAGCCGCATCCGGCACCATGTTCAAGCGCAGTCCTGAACGGAATGACAGAAGCCCGTTTTTTGCGTCTTTGTCAGAAGCGCTTTTTACAATGCGCAGTGATGCATCTATAATTCCTTTTTCCGCGTTAATGATCGGAAAATCCGCGTCAGGAGCAAAGCCGATGTCAGGCATTTTTTCGTGTTTGAAGTAGTGATCCACGCATCTCCAATCACTTTCTTCATCCGTTCCGATGATGATTCTCACGCGTTTGGATAAAGGGAGCTGCATGTCTTTGACGATTTTCAGCGCATAAAACGCCGCCATTGTCGGCCCTTTATCATCTATGGCGCCTCTGGCATATATCCGGCCGTCCCTGATATCGGCTGAAAACGGATCGCTCGTCCAGCCGTCTCCGGGCGGAACGACATCGACGTGGCACAGAACGCCGACGATTTCGTCACCCGTTCCCCATTCAATATGGCCCGCATAGCCATCAAGATTCTTTACGGTGAAGCCTTCTTTTTCACCGAATTCCAGCAGTGACGTCAGGCTGGCATTGACGCCTTCTCCAAACGGCCGGCCGGGACCGGCTGTTGATTCGTCCATTACGCTGTTGATCTGCAAAAACTTCTGCGTGTCACGGATCAGATCTTCTTTGTTTCTGATGACTTCAACTTCCCAGTTCATCACAAATCCCCTTTCTTGATAAAGACTTGCAAAATGTCGATAAAACGAATAATATAGATGATGTTTTGAAAAAATGTTCGTCATTGGAGGTACTTATGTTTCATCTCGACAAGCATCAAACGACAATAAAAAGAGAAATTACCGCGGGATTGACCACCTTTTTCACAATGGTGTATATCATTGTCGTCAATCCGGTGATCCTTTCCAATGCGGGAATTCCGTTTGACCAGGTGTTCACCGCGACGATTATCGCTTCCATTGTCGGAACTTTATGGATGGCTCTCGCTGCGAATTTTCCGATCGCCATTGCCCCCGGCATGGGCTTAAACGCGTATCTCGCCTTTCACGTTGTCGGCACAGGCAGCGGCATTACGTATCAGACGGCTTTCAGCGCCGTTTTTATTGCGGGAGTCATCTTTATTATTTTATCGTTAACGCCTTTAAGAAAACAACTTATAGAAGCGATTCCGGACAATTTAAAATACGGAATTACGACCGGCATCGGCTTATTTATCGCTTTTATCGGCTTACGCCAATCCGGAATCATCACGGCTGATAAATCTAATCTGGTCGCACTCGGCGATCTTCATTCGCCCGCCGTCATTTTAACGCTTATCGGACTTATCATCAGTATTGTACTGATGGTGCTGAATGTTAACGGGGCTCTGTTCATCGGCATGGCGCTGACCGCTATCATTGCCTTTTTGACCGGACAGATCCATTTCGCGAAAGGATTCATGTCCTTCCCGCACCTGCCGGAGGGGCTTTTGATCACAAATCCGTTCGGAGCCCTCGGGGATGTCGTGCATCACGGTCTGTACGCCGTTGTGTTTTCTTTTCTTCTCGTTACGATTTTTGACACGACCGGCACCATGATCGGTGTCGCCGAACAAGCGGGACTGATCAAAAACAATCAGCTGCCGAATGCCAGAAGAGCGCTTTTGGCTGATTCGACCGCTACGACGGTGGGAAGCATCTTCGGCACCAGCCCGACGACCGCGTTCGTTGAATCTTCAGCAGGTGTGGCGGCCGGCGGAAGAACGGGTCTGACGGCGCTGACGATTGCGGTTATGTTTGCCGTTTCCATGTTTTTCAGCCCGCTTGTCAGCGTCTTATCGGAAGTGTCAGCGATTACGTCACCGGCTCTGATTATTGTCGGCAGCCTGATGATGGGTGCTGTGTCGAATATCCGCTGGAATGAGCTTGATGAAGCGTTCCCGGCCTTTCTCGTCATTTTGGCGATGCCTTTAACGTCCAGTATTTCAACCGGAATCGCACTCGGCTTCATTTCATATCCGCTTGTTAAAGCAGCTAAGAAAAAATGGCGCGAAATCCATCCTTTAGTCATCATCTTCGCCGTGCTGTTTTTTATTCAGCTTTTTATTTTGAACGGACATTAAGAAAAATCCCTTTCCTTTTTCGGAAAGGGATTTTCACATATAAAGAACGGAAAGAATCGCGGCAATGAGACACCAGGCGGAACAGATGACTTGGATGACGGTTAATGCGCTGTTTCGCGCCCTGAAATAGTCATCACTGTCTCTCTTGATACCGCTTAAAACCGGTTTATCCGTGATCCGGTCAAATAAAAGTGACGCGGCATAGCGGCTGACGATCGCAAACAAAATGAGGACTGCCGGCTTCATTAAGAGCGGAAGAACGAGAATAAGAGCCGTAAAAGCCGCGGTTAAAAGGTAAAGCTGCCGGAGATACCCGCCGTTTCGGATCAGCACTTTAAAGAATAATTCTTTCCACGCCGTATACGCCGACCGTTTTGTAAAGATGTGCTTTGAGCCGGGATATAAAAACGGCTTGCTCCGCCCTTTATGTTTACCATTCGGGAGCTGCACATCATGGCTGAGCATCAAAACAGAGGCCGCGAATGAAAGCTTGCGCCTGTTCTCCTCAAGCACTTCTTCCTCAAAGGCCGATAATGTCTCCGTCCCTTTCCAAGTCAAAAGAGCGGAACAGATGAACAATATACATCCCGCCGGCCAAAGCCAATACCATTCGGCGGCAAAGACGATCATAAAAAACGCACCCGCCATCAGAACCATCACTTTCAGCCAGCCCGCCGCCTGATTCCCGAATGTCCGCCTGCTGTTTTTTCTGTGCCGGTGCACCGCTAATATCGCGGTATGGAAGCCGAACAGACAGCAAAACATACCTGAATATGCCGGTAAGGTACAGTCACCGTATTGGCGCCATAAGGGAAATAACAATACGGCAAGCGCACCCCATTTGATAAGGGAAAGGAACATCGAATACAAAAGCGCGTACCGTTTCAGCTTTTGCATCAGAAGTTTTGCATGCACCAAAAATACGTGATCCGCTTCCAGCAAAAAGGTATGAATAAAACCCGTGCACAACAGCAGGGCACTGAATACATACAGCCAGCCCCATCCTAATACTCCTGCCGCTCCATTAAGAAGCCCCCTGCCGTTCAGCCATTCAGCATATTGATAAACGGCAAATGCGGCAGCGGGAAGAACGATATACAGCGCGACCGTCCAATCAATGACCGTCTGAAACACCTTCCATTGATACCGCCAATAATGAAACAGCCTTTGAAAAAACAAAGCCCGCCCGGTCATCGCTGACTGCTCCGAACCGCTGAATAAAAGCAATCCAGCAGTGAACGGCTCCCCGTTTTTTCCTGAAGCTCCTCTAACGTGCCTTGAAGAAGCAGAGCGCCCTGATCCAGCAAATAAAACCGGTCGCAGATTTTTTCCGCTGTATCCAGAACATGAGTGCACATTAAAATCCCCGCGCCCCTTTCTTTCTCAGCAATCAGCATGTCGGTAAACAGCTTTGTTGAGATCGGATCAAGTCCGATAAAAGGCTCATCAATGATGTAAATATCCGGCTTCGCCAAAAATGCCTGTATGAGCATCAATTTTTGCTGCATCCCTTTTGAAAAACCGGAAGGCAAATCATGTGTTACAGACGTCAGCGAAAACTCTTCAAGCAGCCGCCCTGCCCGCTCACGGCATTCTTCCCCTTCTATACCCCGCAATGACCCGGTCAGCTCGAGGTGCTCCCAAAGCGTCAGTTCATCATAAAAACTCGGACGCTCCGGTATGTAAGCATAAGATGAATCATTCCACTCAATACCGCCTTCTATATCCCGGGACAGCCCGAGAACCGCCTTTATCACTGTGCTTTTCCCCGCGCCGTTCGCTCCGATTAAACCGGCAATTTCACCCGCATTGACTGACAGAGATACATCAGAAATCACCTTCGGCCTGTCAGCATAACCGGCGCAGACAATGTTTGCATTCAATAATTCTCCCAAACTTCTCACTCCCCCGTTTTCATACGGACATGTATAAAAAAAGTTTCAGTTTCCATAATAATAAAAGCGGACCGGGCATAGTAATGCACCAAGGCGGCACCCATTTGGAAAAAATTATCTGCGCTTATTCCTAGATTCATGTTGTCCATATCGTGTATAATGGAGGCAGTTAAAAGAGAAAAAACAGAATGTCATCCTTTGTTGCTTATTCGTACGAAGTTTTAGAGTCGAAAGTTGTGGTATATCAAGTCCATCCGATCTTATGATAGGGAGTGGTTTTTTGAAACCTTCAACAAATCGTATGCTGACTCGGATTAAATCAGTTTACATGTTCATCCAGGAAAAAGGCCTTGTGACAACACAGGAACTGGTTGATGAATTCGGCATTACACCTAGAACCATTCAGCGAGACTTAAATGTGTTAGCATACAATGATCTTGTTCATAGTCCTAGCCGAGGCAAGTGGGAGACAACACGAAAAAAAGTGAAAATTACATCTTAAGCGAACAATTACATAAGGCCCTTTTCGGCCTGACATGCTGCAAGGCAAAGCAGCGTCTTTGCCTTGTTTTTTGTTCCTCTATATAAAAAGCCCAAAACAAATCTGTTTTGGGCTTTTCTGATATCGATTACACTTCAGCGCCTCTCAGCGTTTCGAGCTCTTCTTCAGTCAGCTCGCGGAATTCTCCCGGTTTAAGATCCGGGTCAAGAGAAACAGCCCCCATCGAAAGCCGCTTCAAATAAGCCACTTCATTTCCGACAGCCTTTGCCATCAGCTTCACCTGATGATATTTGCCTTCTGTAATGGTCAAGTGAATCACCGTTTCATCCGGGCTTTCTGTAATGATTTCAACGGCTGCCGGCTTCGTTTTATAGCCTCCTTCAATGACGACGCCTCTTTCCAGATGAACGATGTCTTCCGGTGACAGAGGCGAGGTTAACCGGACCTCATATGTTTTAGGCACATGCTTTTTCGGAGAAAGCAAGCGATGAGTGAGCTGCCCGTCATTAGTCAGAAGCAAAAAGCCTTCCGTATCCTTATCAAGACGTCCTGCCGGAAACGGTTCAAATCGCTGTTCTTCAGGCGTCAGCAGATCAACCACCGTTTGCTGGCGACTGTCTTCGGTAGCGGACAGGACTCCTTGCGGCTTATTCATCATGACATAAATAAATTCACGATAGTCTGCCGGCTCTCCGTATACCGTGATGTCCTGTTTTTCCGGATCGACATGGGTTTTCACATCTTTCGCCGGCTCTCCGTCAATCATGACAGCCCCGGCCTTGACGATTTTTTTCACATCTTTTCTTGAGCCGAATCCGCTGTTGGCAAGCAGTTTATCAAGTCTCATCCTGATCCTCTCCTTTAAAAAGAAAAGCCCGCGATAAGCGGACTATTCATTATTTCTCAATGGGCGGAATGCCTGCCTCTCCTCAAAACACGGGGCAGACGGTTTCCAAACATTTTCTGTAAAAATCCGATTCGGTACGCGGCAAACATGTACACCGCACCGCCGACAGCGGCGCAGACAAAGACGACAATCGCCGCATGCACCTGGCCGCTTTGGTATGTTACAAAGAAACTGAGCAGCCATTGAGTCAGCTTGACCGCGACTCCCATCACGACGGACAGGACTGCGATTAAAATGACCCGTTTTATAAGTACCGTATACGAATAGCCCGCATGGCGCTTAATCATAATAAAACCGTACAGAAGAGAAGCGATATAACCGAGCGCCGTTGCCAAGATGGCCCCGTCTCCCTGAAACAGCTTGATCAGCGGCACGTTCAGCACCACTTTTATAATGACGCCGATGAAAAGGCTCACGACAGCAAATTTCTGCTTATTAATCCCTTGCAGGATCGCGGCGTTTACGGTAAACAGAGAAAACAGAATCGCGACAGGCGCGTACCAGAACAATATATCCTGTCCGATATCCGGGCGAAGACTTTCAGAGCCGTAGAAGAACGTATAGGCCGGACCCGATAACACGGACATCCCGACAACTGCGGGAATAACCAAAAACAGAATGATTTGCATCGTCTGGTTAATCTGCTGGTTCAAAAGCTTATAATTCCTGCTCGTAAACGATTCAGTAATCGTCGGAATCAGCGTCAGACCGAAAGCGGTCGCCAGAGAAACCGGGATCATGACAAGCTTCGGCACATAAAGAGTGACAATCGCAAGCATGTCCTGGCTGATATCCTTATGGCCTGCCGCAATCATCGCTTTATTAAACGTATTCGTATCGATATAAGAATACAAAGGAATCGCCAGTCCGACAAATACGTAAGGAGCGGCATAACTGAAAAGCTCAATGAACATTTTTTTATAACTTAAGTTCGCAGACGGGACGAGATTCGGCTTCATCGCCAGAAGATCGCCCTTCCGCTTATTCCAGTAAATATAAAGGACGACAAGCCCTCCGAATGATCCGATCAGCGCCGCAAAAGTCGCGTATCCGACTGCGATGACAAGGCCGCCGTTGATCACTCTTAAAATCAAATACGTTGCGCCCAATAAAAAGATGATCCGGGCAAGCTGCTCCACAACCTGTGAAACGGCTGTCGGCCCCATCATCTGATGACCTTGGAAAAAACCGCGCACAAGACTCATAATCGGCACGACCAAAAGTGCCAGACTCACCATCCGGATGACATAAACGACGTGGTCAATCGTAAGTCCGTTGTTACTCGTGCCGCCGAGAGATGTTTCCGCAAAAAACGGCGCCGAAATATAAAGAATTGAAAAAGCGATCATCCCGGTTACGAGCATAACCGACATTCCCGCTCTCAGCATCCGCCTGCTCGTCTCATAGTCTCCTTTGGAGTTATATTTCGAGACAAATTTTGAAACCGCGGCGGGAAATCCCATCGTGGCAATGTTTAAAAACAGTGTATATTGATTATATCCGTATTGAAACAAAGCTCCGCCCGTCGCTCCGACCATCGCTCCGAACGGGATCAGATAAATCATCCCTAAAATCCGCGATATATAGGTGCCGAGCGTCAGCACGAACGTGCCCCTTAACAATTTGCTTGACATGTTTCCTCATCACCATTTTCTACGAAGATTCAACTTTTCTATTTTAACACAACTGGGCAATTAGACGGTAATAATTACAGCGGGAAACTTTTTGGGAAAACTCTTTAAAAAACAAAATACGTTTAAGGATTCCCTTTCTTTCGCTATAATAGCAGAAAGCGGACATTTCCGCCTATTATACGTAAAAAAGAAAGTTGTTGATGAAAGATGAAACATTATGACGTGATTGTGATCGGCGGCGGCCCGTCCGGTTTAATGGCTGCGATTGCGGCAGGCGAAGAAGGCGCGGACGTATTATTAATCGATAAAGGAAACAAGCTGGGACGGAAGCTGGCGATTTCCGGCGGCGGGCGCTGCAACGTGACCAACCGCCTCCCCGTTGAAGAAATCATCAAACACATCCCCGGCAACGGCCGCTTTTTATACAGCGCGTTTTCCGAATTTAATAATGAAGATATCATCGCCTTTTTTGAAAAACTCGGCATTCAGCTGAAAGAAGAAGACCACGGGCGCATGTTCCCGGTGACGGACAAAGCGCAAAGCGTTGTCGATGCGCTTTTGAACCGATTAAAACAACTGAATGTCACCATCCGCACAAATGAAAAAATCAAAGAAGTGCGGTACGAGAACGGCAGGACAGCAGGCATTACGACAAACAATGACGAACACATTAACGCAGACGCCGTTATTATCGCGGTCGGCGGAAAATCAGTCCCGCATACCGGCAGCACCGGAGACGGCTATGCATGGGCGGAAGCGGCCGGTCATACCGTGACCGAACTCTTTCCGACGGAAGTGCCGGTTACGTCGTCAGAACCGTTTATTAAACAAAAAACACTTCAGGGGCTGTCTCTTAGAAACGCGGCCGTCAGCGTTCTGAATAAAAAAGGCAAACCAATCGTCACACACGTGATGGACATGCTGTTTACCCATTTCGGCTTGTCAGGCCCCGCCATTCTCCGCTGCAGCCAGTTTGTCGTCAAAGAACTGAAAAAGCAGCCAGAGGTCAAACTCCGCATCGATCTGTTTCCCGGCATCAACGAGGAAGAGTTATTTCAAAAGATGCACAAGGAACTGAAAGACGCACCGAAAAAAGCGCTCAAAAATGCGCTGAAGCCGTGGATGCAGGAACGGTACCTGCTTTTTCTTCTGGAACGGAACGGTCTTGATCCGCAGACAAGCTTTACGGAATTGCCGAAGGATCAATTCAGGGCTTTTGTCAAAGACTGCAAACAATTTACGGTTGCCGCTGACGGAACGCTTTCTTTGGACAAAGCGTTTGTCACAGGCGGAGGTGTTTCCGTAAAAGAGATTGAGCCGAAACAGATGGCGTCAAAAAAAATGGAAGGCTTATATTTTTGCGGAGAAATACTCGATATTCACGGCTATACCGGGGGCTACAATATCACTTCAGCCTTTGTTACGGGGCATCTCGCCGGTTTGAATGCAGGACGTTTCTCACGCTCGCTCTAAATGGTTTAAAGCGCACTTACCTGAGCGTCCCCGTTGATAATTGACCAAAAACATGATAGAGTTTTCTGCGTTTTGTTTCACCTGATTGAGGGAATAGGAAGAAAGGATTGATCTGCAATCGTACGACCATACTAAAACAAAATGGCGTATTGAAAAAAATAGTCAGAGGGTGAGAACGTTTGAAGAAGAACATCTCCAGTGTTTTTTGGATTGTGATTGTCATCACAGCCGCTGCGGTTTTATGGGGGGCCATTTCTCCTGACAGCCTGCAGCAAGTCACTGATACGGCACAAAAATTTATTACGGATTCTTTCGGCTGGTATTATCTGCTGGTCGTTTCTATATTTGTCGGTTTCTGTCTCTTTCTCATTGTAAGTCCGATCGGCACAATAAAACTCGGAAAACCCGGGGAAAAACCGGAATTCGGCTTATTATCATGGTTTGCCATGCTTTTCAGCGCAGGCATGGGAATCGGTTTGGTATTTTACGGGGCTGCGGAACCGATCAGCCATTACGCCATCAGCTCTCCCTCAGGTGAAACAGAAACGCCCCAAGCATTTCGTGATGCGCTCCGGTACACATTTTTCCACTGGGGGCTGCACGCTTGGGCCATCTATGCGGTTGTCGCTTTATGTATCGCATATTTTCAATTCAGAAAAGACGCGCCCGGTTTGATCAGCAGCACACTGACACCGCTTTTGGGCGATAAAGTAAACGGGCCGATCGGCAAAGCGATTGACTGTATCGCCGTGTTTGCGACCGTTGTCGGTGTGGCGACAAGCTTAGGG
Organism: Bacillus sp. FSL K6-2865; assembly: GCF_040311405.1. Classification (NCBI taxonomy): domain Bacteria; kingdom Bacillati; phylum Bacillota; class Bacilli; order Caryophanales; family Bacillaceae; genus Bacillus; species Bacillus sp. FSL K6-2865. The sequence goes on from NZ_CP152036.1 coordinate 3,043,257, forward strand.
CTCGGAGCGACTCAGATCAACGGCGGTCTGCATTATTTATTCGGCATTCCGAAAACATTTTCCGTTCAGCTGATCCTGATCGCTGTCGTGACCGTGTTATTTTTGATTTCTGCGTGGAGCGGCATCGGCAAAGGGATTAAATACTTAAGCAATACCAACATGGCGCTCGCGGCTATTTTAATGATCTTTATGCTCATTGCAGGCCCGACGGTGCTGATTATGAACTCATTTACCGATTCTATCGGCCAATATATCCAAAATATCGTGCAGATGAGCTTTCGCTTGTCTCCGAATGATCCCCAAAAACGCGAATGGATTAACAGCTGGACCATTTTCTATTGGGCCTGGTGGATATCCTGGTCGCCGTTTGTCGGCATTTTTATCGCCCGTGTATCAAGGGGCCGGACGATCCGGGAATTTTTAATCGGGGTATTGGTGACACCTTGTATATTGGCTTTCTTATGGTTTGCGATCTTCGGTGTATCCGCGATGGATCTTCAGCAGAAAGGCGTATTCAATGTCGCGGGAATGTCAACGGATACGATGCTGTTCGGCGCACTCAGCCACTATCCGCTGACAATGGTGACATCCGTATTAACGCTTGTTCTGATCGCTGTATTCTTTATTACATCAGCGGATTCAGCGACATTTGTGCTTGGAATGCAAACGTCTTACGGCTCTTTAGACCCGTCAAACCGGGTGAAAATCATCTGGGGCGTCATCCAGTCCGCCGTGGCAGCGGTTTTGTTATATTCCGGCGGTCTGGCCGCACTGCAAAACACCGCCATTCTTGCCGCGGTTCCGTTTTCAGTCGTGATTCTTCTGATGATTGTGTCTCTGTACAAGTCATTAGCGAGCGAGCGAAAAGGAATCAAACAAGCGGAGAAATACCAAAAACCGAGAAGTCCCCGCGTCAAAAAAGCATAATGCACAAAGAAGCCCGGCATTTCGTCCGGGCTTCTTTATTTTCGGTATAAAATGAGAGCGGAAAAACAATAAAGCTGCTCACCTTCAGGATCACAGGCCGCCGCTACCGTATATTTAATATCAACGAGCTGTTCATCAGAAATCCCCTTTAAAAATGTATTGACTTCAGTCTGCAGATCCTTTTCATGCTCCTCATCAAAAACAGCTATCTTCAGCACATCACCCTCTCCTTTCTCTATCAATTTATTCCGGTTCAATTGAAATATGATAGAGAAAAACAGATTTTCTTTTTTACTGATTTTTACTAAAAGTAACCAAAAATAGTTGTTGAAAACGCTTACTCTCGTATGATAATATCATTTTAACAATAACCAGGTCATTTCTGTTTAGTAAATATTTAGTTAAAAGGAGATGCGAAATGGTCCGTCTCAAAGATATTGCCTTACAGGCATCTGTATCCAGCGCGACAGTATCGAGAATTTTGAATAAGGATGACTCTTTGGCTGTGACTGATGAAACAAGAGAAAAAGTTCTGAGGATCGCCGATGAGCTGGGCTATCAGCCGTCGGCAAAAAGACGGAAGAACCGCAGCCGCAGCGATTCAGCGCCCCTGATCGGCGTTGTCAGCTGCCTATCACCGGAAGAAGAACGGCAGGATCCTTATTTTTCGGCGATCCGAAAAGGCATTGAGGAAGAATGCTTTCGGCAAAAAATTTTTATCACATCTTCTATCCATCTCGGTTCTTTTCAAAAGCATATGTTTTACGAACTGGACGGCGTCATCGTCATCGGCAGCCTGCAAGACGAGGCGCTTACGAATATCAGCGCCGCTTTCAGGCACGCGGTGTTTGTTAACGGCACCCCCGATCCCGCCCGCTACGATTCTGTCAGCGTGGATTTTTATGCCGCAGCGCAAAAGGCGATAGAACATCTTCTGTCGCTCGGTTACCAGCGGCTCGGTTATATCGGCGGCCGGGAGCGGGAGCATACCGTCATAGACGGTGTAAACAGCAATAAAACGATTGAGGATAAGCGTCTGACCGCTTTCTTACAAATGGCCGGCGCCGAGCCGGAGCATGTACTGATCGGCGAATACAGCATGCACGAAGGGTTCCGGCTGATGAATGAAGCCATCAAAGGCGGAAGTCTCCCCGATGCCTTTTTTATCGCAAGTGATTCGATGGCTGTCGGCGCTTTAAAAGCCTTGCAGGAAGCCGGCCTTCAAGTCCCGCGCGATACGGCGGTTGTCAGCTTCAACGGAATTGATGAGGCAGAATACGCCAGCACGCCGTTATCAACGGTAAAAGTATACACGGAAGAGATGGGCCGGACGGGTGTCAAATTGCTTCTCGACCGTTTAAACGGCAGAACCGTCCCGCTGGCCGTGACGCTCCCCACTTCATTGATTGTCAGACAAAGCTGCGGCTCACAAGAAAGGAGGTGACGTGTCCCGCAGCGTTTATATCATATTTAAAGGAGGAAAAGATGATACGCTTACTGGCTTTGTTTCTTTCTTTTACTTGCATGATACTTCCCGGCTGCTCGGCAGAACAGAGCGGCGCCGGAGAAAAGCAGAAAACATTGACAGTCTATTCCACCATATCCTCAGACAGCGAACGCGCCGTATTCAGAAAGTTGGCTGATTCATTCCAAAAAGAACATCCGGACATTCAAGTAAACGTTCATTTCCCAGGCAATGACTACGAAAATATGATGAGGGTCAGGATGGCGGCCGGTGATATGCCCGATCTTTTCGACACACACGGCTGGGCCAAAATCCGCTACGGAGAATATACCGCCGACCTCAGCGGCATGTCTTGGACGAAGCGGCTCGATCCGAATTTAAACAGCATGCTCAAAGACGCCAAAGGCAGAATATACGCCTTCCCTCTGAATCAGGCAAAGGACGGACTGGCCTACAACCGCACAATGTTGGAAAAATACGGAATCAAACCGCCGGAAACAATGGATGATTTTATGAAGGCACTGAGACAGATTAAAGAAAAAAGCGGCGGAACAGTCACCCCCTTCTGGTTTGCCGGCTATGAGAAAAGCTCATTTGCCCAATATTACGATCAATTCGCCGCACCGCTTCTCATCACAGATCCCGCACACCGTTACAAAAAACAACTGTTAAACGGAACCTTCCGCTGGACACACTTCACCTATTTATCTGACAAACTGAAAGAGATGCAAAAGGAAAACCTGCTCAATATAGATGCCGTGACGGCAAAACGGTCCCAGCTCATTGAACTGATGGCGCAAAACAAAATCGCCTTTACGCTGCAGGGCGGCACCCTCGGCCAAGACGTCGCTCAAATCAATCCGAAGGTAAAAGTCGGCATCATACCGACCCCGGCCGTCCACAAGGGAGACGCGCCGGTTTGGATCGGAGGCGAACGTTACACGCTGGCGGCATTCAAGGATTCCCCGCGGCTTGAAGAAGCGAAACAGTTTATCGCATTTATGGCCCGACCCGAGCATGCAAAATCAATTGCCGAAGCGACCTCGCTTCCGGCCGGATTAGTGAATGTGCAAACGGACATTTTCTACGCAAATGACTATAAGCGCTATCAGCATATTAAGGTGCAGCCTTATTTTGACCGCCTTTATTTGCCGAACGGAATGTGGGATGTGATGGGAACAGCCGGGCAGGAGCTGATGGCCGATATCTTAACCCCCGCTGAAATTTCAGCGAAACTCGGCAGGGAATATAAGCGGCTCCGGCTTCAATCTGATTCACGGGGAGCTGAAAAAGAATGAGTGATCTTGCAAAAGAAACCCAAGGATTTCAACATCAAAAGCCGGTAAAACCGGCGTCACTATGGTGGATGTACGTCCCCGCTCTTGCCACGGTTTTTATTTTCATGATTTTTCCGTTTGTCAAAGGCGCTTTTATTACATTTACAAACTGGAACGGCTTCTCACAGACGTATCAATGGGTGGGGGTTACTCAATATAAAAGGCTTTTTACAGATCCGGACACGTGGCTTGTTGTGAAAAACACTTTGCTTTACGGCATCGGAAGCACTTTTTTTCAGAATATGCTCGGACTTTTATATGCGCTGCTTTTGAATCAGAGCTTAAAAATGAAGGCGCTCACAAGAACGATCGTCTACTTGCCCGTCATTATCAGTCCGCTGATTATGGGATACATTTGGTATTTTATTTTCTCATATGACGGGGGTGCGCTGAATGATGTGCTTGGCGCACTGGGAATCGGTCCTGTCAACGCCTTGGCAAGCCCTGCGGCAAACCCGTGGATTATCGTCATGATTAACACGTATCAATACGCAGGCATTGCGATGATTGTATATTTGGCGGGGCTGCAAAGCATTCCGAAAGATTATTACGAAGCCGCAAAAATGGATGGCGCGGGAGGTCTTCAGCCGTTTTTCACCATCACCCTGCCTTTATTGATGCCGGCTGTCACCATCAACATGGTCATCAATATCATCGGCGGGCTGAAGCTGTTTGATGTCATTTTCGCGCTGACCGCAGGCGGGCCGGGCAATTCCTCTCAATCGATGTCAACGTTTATGTATGATTTATATTTTAAACGGCAGGATGCGGGATATGCCGCCGCCCAAGGCGTGTTTATGTCCGTCATGATTCTTGTCATCAGCTTTTCGGCTCTCGTGTATTTCAAGCGAAAGGAGACGGAAATGTCATGAAAACAGCCCGAATGCGGATTTTTACGCTGTTGGCAGCCGTTATCTCGTGCGTTCATATTGTCCCCTTTTATATTTTGCTGACCACGTCATTAAAAGCAAAAGGTGACTACAGTTCAAAATGGTCGCTGCCATCCGCCTTTTCACTTCAGAATTTTCGTGAAGCATGGGAACGTGCCTCTCTCGGACAATCCTTTCTGAACACGATCATCATTACAGCCGTTTCCGCCGCTTTATTAATTTTCATGGGTTCGCTTGCCGCATACCCGCTCGCAAGAAGAAATACAAAGCTGAACAAAATCGTCTTCGGCCTTTTGATTTCAATCATGATCATCCCGCCTTTGACTTCCATGGTTCCTTTATACAAGATGGTCGCTGATGCGGGGCTGATCAATACGCATGCCGCAGCCATTCTCATTAATACGGCTGCATATATGCCGCTGACCGTTTTCTTATATTCAGGGTTTATCCGCTCCTCCATTCCGAAAGAGCTTGAGGAAGCCGCCAGGATCGACGGCGCGGGATTGATCAGGACTTTTTATACAATCGTGTTTCCTTTGTTGAAACCGATTACCGCAACGGTCTGCATTATTTCCTGCGTGTTTATCTGGAACGATTACCAATTTGCGATTTTCTTTTTACAAGATCAAAAGGTGCAGACATTGACCGTGGCCATGGCGGGATTCTTCGGCGAAAACGCGAACAATCTTCACTTAGTCGCCGCAGCCGCAATTATGGCGATGCTGCCGATGGTCGTATTGTTTTTGGCGCTTCAAAAATATTTTATCTCAGGGCTGTCCTCCGGGGCGGTCAAAGGCTGAGAAGAAAAGGGAGGAATTTCTGTTGAAGAAAATTACGTTTATCGGAGCGGGGAGCACGATTTTCGCAAAAAATGTACTGGGGGACTGCTTACTGACTGAAGCATTAAACGGGTTTGAATTCGCGCTTTATGATATTGACGCTGTACGGCTGAAAGAATCCCAGCTCATGCTGGAAAACATGAGAGACCGCTACAATACGAGTATATCCATCATCTCCTACGATGACCGAAAACAGGCGCTGAAACACGCCGGCTATGTGATAAACGCCATTCAGGTCGGCGGCTATAAACCCGCGACGGTTATTGACTTTGACATCCCGAAGCGGTACGGTCTCCGCCAGACGATTGCCGATACCGTCGGAATAGGCGGCATTTTCCGTTCCCTTCGCACCATCCCCGTTTTATTTGACATCGCAAAAGACATGGAAGAGGTCTGCCCGGATGCGTGGCTGTTAAACTATACAAATCCGATGGCCTCTCTGACCGGAGCGATGCTCAGACATACAAATGTCAAAACGGTCGGCCTGTGCCACAGCGTCCAGGTATGTACCAAAGATCTGTTTGACTCACTCGGCATGGATCACGAAGGGACGGAAGAACGCATTGCCGGCATCAACCATATGGCTTGGCTTTTGGAGATTAAAAAAGACGGAATTGATTTATATCCGGAAATTAAAAGACGGGCACGCGAAAAACAAAAGACGAAACATAAGGACATGGTGCGGTTTGAGCTGATGGATAAATTCGGCTGCTACGTAACGGAATCATCTGAGCATAATGCCGAATATCACCCGTATTTTATAAAAAGCCGGTATCCGGAGCTGATAGATGAACTCCAAATTCCGCTTGATGAATATCCGAGGAGATGCGCGGAACAAATCAACAATTGGGAAACGATGAGAGACGGCATAATCAACAACCAAAACCTGACGCATGAACGCTCAAAAGAATACGGTTCGAGAATTATTGAAGCGATGGAGACGGGCAAACCGTTCACATTCGGCGGCAATGTGCTGAATACCGGGCTGATACCGAATCTGCCGGCGAAAGCGGTCGTTGAAGTGCCTTGCACAGCCGTCAAAAACCACATTATGCCGTGCTATTCGGGCGAACTTCCCGAGCAGCTCGCGGCGCTCAACAGAACAAACATTAACACACAGCTTTTAACCATCGAAGCGGCCGTTACATTAAAAAAGGAAGCCGTATATCAGGCGGCCATGCTTGATCCGCATACGAGCGCCGAGCTTTCCATGAATGACATCATATCTTTGTGCGATGACTTATTTGAAGCGCACAAAGACCGGCTTCCGGCTTATCACTGATCATTCGCGTTCCGGTCCTGGGCGGCCGGACGCTTTTATATGTTCAGTACCAGTTTGACCGTCTGTAAAGTGTGTCCTTTAAAGTCTTCTTCAAATTCACATATCCATTGAAACCCTTTCGCTTGATAAAAGGATAAGGCGATGCGGTTCTCTTTTTCTGCATGGACATAAAGCTTTTTTACCCCGCCGGACTGCCTGATGCATTCTTTAAGGAGTGCCGTGCCTATCCCGCTTCCCTGGCAATCCGGGTCAATATAGATGGCGGTCAGCTCCGCATTTCCGTCTTTTTGAACCGGGGTGGCATTTGCAAAACCGAGCACTCGCCCCTCTTCTTCTGCCACAAAGAACAGAGAATGCAAGAGCCGGCGTTCCATCATCTCATCCTGATAGGCGGATTCGAGAAACTGATCTTGAATATGTCTGGGAATAATCCCTTCATACGTATGATGCCAGCTTCGTTCTGCGACTTGCCGGACCTGTTTGATATCGTTTGTTTTCATCGCGCGGATCATTGGTTTCACCTGATTCGCCTCCCGTTTTTTTATAAAAAAAGAAGAAAAAGACGCACGTCCCTTTTCTTCTTTCACTTCAAAGCGTTATTTCTTCGGCTTTGTTTCGCCTTCCCACTCCAGCATGCCGCCTTCAACATTAACCGTACGGAAGCCCTGCTCATGTAAATACATACAAACGTTCATGCTTCTTTTTCCGGAACGGCAGATAAATACATATTCCTTGTCCTTGTCTAACGCATCCATCTTCTCAGGGATGTCCCCCATGCGGATGTGAACGGCCTCCGGAATCATTCCTTCGGCAACTTCTTCGTCCTCTCTGACATCAATCAGATACAGCTCTTCTCCCGCTTTTAATTTTTCTTCCAGTGCGGCTGTGCTGATTTCATTTATTTTCAATGTGTGACACTCCCATTCATCTTTATGGTGTTAAGTATACCAAAGCCCGCGGTGCAATTTCTATGATAGAGACTGATAAAAAAGCCCCTCTCTGTAGGAGAGGGGCTTCGCCCGGTCAGTTTGCCACGATATTGACAAGCTTGCCCGGTACGGCAATGATTTTTCGGATCGTTTTTCCTTCAAGCTGCTCTTTTACTTTTTCGTCAGCTTGTGCGAGCTGTTCTAACGCTGCTTTATCAGCATCAGCCGGAACCATTAATTTCGCTTTTACTTTTCCGTTCAGCTGGACGACGATTTCCACTTCATCGTCCACCAGTTTTGATTCGTCATAAGCAGGCCAAGCCTCGTATGCAATCGAACCTTCGTGGCCGAGTTTTTCCCACAGTTCTTCCGCCAAATGCGGCGCAATAGGAGAAAGCAGCTTCACAAAACCTTCGATATATTCTCTCGGCAGTTCATTCGCTTTGTAAGCTTCATTAATGAAGACCATCAGCTGAGAAATGCCCGTGTTAAAACGAAGGGCTTCGAAGTTTTCTGTCACTTTCATGACCGTTTCATGATAGACGCGCTCAAGAGTTTCGCCTGCGCCTTCTGTCACTTTGCCCGTCAGCTCGCCGTTTTCCTCGATAAACAAACGCCATACGCGGTCAAGGAAGCGGCGCGCTCCATCAAGGCCTGATTCAGACCAGGCGATAGATGCATCAAGCGGCCCCATAAACATTTCGTACAGGCGGAGCGTATCTGCTCCGTGAGACGCCACAATTTCATCCGGATTGACGACGTTTCCGCGGGATTTACTCATTTTTTCATTATTTTCCCCGAGAATCATTCCTTGGTTATACAGCTTTTGGAACGGTTCTTTCGTCGGCACGACACCGATATCGTAGAGGAATTTATGCCAGAAACGCGCGTACAGAAGGTGAAGCACGGCATGCTCCGCTCCTCCAATGTAAATATCAACGGGCAGCCATTTATCCAGTTTCTCAGGTGAAGCGAGCTGATCCGGATTTTTCGGGTCGATAAAGCGGAGGAAATACCAGCAGCTTCCCGCCCATTGCGGCATCGTGTTCGTTTCTCTTCTGCCTTTTTTGCCCGTTTCAGGATCAGTGACTTCCACCCACTCTTTAATGTTGGCAAGCGGTGATTCACCTGTTCCGCTCGGTTTGATCTCATCGGTTTTCGGCAGAATCAGCGGCAGCTCTTCCGCCGGAACGGCTGTTGACGTGCCGTCTTCCCAATGAATGACCGGAATCGGCTCGCCCCAATAGCGCTGGCGGCTGAACAGCCAATCACGCAGACGGTATGTCACTTTTTTCTCACCGTTTTTCGTTTCTTCAAGCCAGGCGATCATTTTTTCAATCGCTTCCGCTTTATTCAGTCCGTTCAGAAAGCCGGAATTGACATGCTCTCCGTCCCCCGTGTACGCTTCTTCTTCCGTGTTTCCGCCTTTTACGACTTCTTTGACAGGCAGGCTGAACACTTTGGCGAATTCAAAATCACGTTCGTCATGCGCCGGCACGGCCATTACAGCGCCTGTTCCGTAAGAGGCGAGGACATAATCCGCTATCCAGATCGGCAGCTTTTCCCCATTTGCAGGGTTTACGGCATATGCGCCCGTGAAGACGCCCGATTTTGTTTTCGCAAGATCCGTCCGTTCCAGGTCACTTTTCGCCTGAACTTCTTTAACATAAGCATCTACCGCTTCTTTTTGTTCAGGCGTCGTGATGGCCTCAACAAGCTCATGCTCAGGAGCCAGTACGGCATAAGCCGCGCCGAACAGCGTGTCCGGTCTTGTCGTAAACACGGTAAACGTGTCATCAGTGCCGTCGATTGCGAAATGCACGTTTGCGCCTTCTGAGCGTCCGATCCAGTTGCGCTGCATGTCTTTAATGCTTTCCGGCCAGTCAAGGTCTTCTAAATCTTCAAGAAGCCTGTCCGCATAAGCGGTGATTTTCAGCATCCATTGTCTCATCGGGCGGCGTTCAACCGGATGGCCGCCCCGCTCGCTTTTGCCGTCAATGACTTCTTCGTTCGCAAGCACCGTTCCGAGCGCCGGGCACCAGTTGACCGGCACTTCGTCTACGTAAGCGAGCCCTTTTTCGTACAGCTTGGTGAAGATCCACTGCGTCCACTTGTAATAGTCCGGATCAGTCGTATTGATTTCACGATCCCAATCATATGAAAATCCGAGCGATTGAATCTGGCGGCGGAAATTATCTATATTTTGTTTTGTGAACTCAGCCGGATCATTCCCCGTGTCAAGCGCGTATTGCTCGGCAGGAAGCCCGAACGCGTCCCATCCCATCGGATGAAGCACATTGTATCCTTGCATGCGTCTCATGCGCGAAAGGATATCGGTTGCCGTATAGCCTTCCGGATGTCCGACATGAAGGCCGGCTCCTGAAGGATACGGGAACATGTCAAGCGCGTAAAACTTCGGCTTGTCATTCTCTTCACTGACGGCGAACGTTTTATGATCCAACCAGTAATTCTGCCATTTCTTTTCTATTTTTTCGTGCTGAAAACTCAACGTAAAAACCTCCTTCTGATTGAATACGGCGTATGTAGTCCAAGTATTGACGGGATGAGAAAGATTATATTCAGATTATTCTAAAACTAAAAAAAACTCCCTCATCCCAAAAAGGGACGAGAGATTTTTATTTCCCGCGGTACCACCCTCGTTAGCGCGGTTTTAAGCCGCACTCACTTGATACTTTTAACGCAGTTATGCGTCAGCGGTTTTGCCGCTGCAACTCTGAGGCGAGTTCGGAAACAGACTTGATTGACTTGCACCGGCCGTCAACTCTCTGATTGCAAAATCTGCTTCTTACTGCTCCTCTTCACTGTTCTTATCGCTACCGTAATCTTACCTGTATTTTATAGAATTCTGTTCATAAGTGCAAGCAGGTTTGTATACAATGGGAATGTACCCGGAACGGGTCATGAGCGGGGATATTATTTTGATGGAGGATTTTTTTGCTGGTGTGGTTTTGCTTCGGCCGAATCACTGTTTTGTTCTCTGACAAAATCAAAGCTCCTGAGAACAGCTTCTCCGCCGTAGCCTGCGATTATGGATAAGATGACGAGTTGAATTCCTGAATCGGGGTCAGCGGATAAGACAAGTAAGATGGAAGCAGCCATTCCGATAAAACCATCTTCCAAAAAACCGAGATAGATAAACCGCTTTGTCATTCTGGGTTTCTCCAGCCTGCCTCTCTTTTTCACATGACCGAGAACCCCCATGATGCCTCCAATTACACAAGCAATTATTACCTGATGCAGCATCTTCATCACCTTCCTAAAGCCCTTATTTAGTAAAGCGACTTCAGGCCATCCAGCCCCCTTACGAATACGATGATTTTCGATATCTACATACCGGCGATTGAGCAGGAAAGTAAAAAGCTTGTTTCTTCCATTATATGTGAACACATGATCGGTAAGCTTGATGCATTAGATTCATTTTTCACCCAGTGACAATGACCTAGTTACTTACTTAGCGATGATGTGCCTTCCCCTTATATATTCAGTGTATATGAGGACAAGCCCGAATGACAAATTGCAAACTCCGGCTGCTTGAATCAGAACATATGTTATGCTACGGTTACTGTAGATTCATTTAAAAAGGGGAGAAACAATGGCTGAAAAAGCGCACAGCTTTACGGCCAAAAGGGGGTTTTACATGGCTGACTCAAATGTATTCGGAAAACTGGAGCAGCTGGAGCTTATCAAAAAGGCGCTTGATCACGCACGCATCGGCGTGGTGATTACAGACCCCTCTCTTGAGGACAATCCCATCATATATACAAATCAGGGATTTATGGATATGACAGGCTACTCTTCCGAAGAGATATTAGGTAAGAACTGCAGATTTCTGCAAAGCAAAGAAACCGACCGTCAACAAGTCGCGAAAATAAGAAAGAGCTTAAACCAGAAAGAAAAGATCACGGTACGGCTGAAAAATGTCAAAAAAGACGGCACCCCATTTTGGAATGAACTCAACATTGATCCTCTGTATGTTGAAGACAAGCTCTATTTTGTCGGTTTTCAAAAAGACATCACAGAGCAGAAAGAATACGAAAAGCTCCTTGAGGATTCCCTCGCAGAAATCACGACGCTGTCAACGCCGATTGTTCCGATCCGAAACGGCATCTCCGCTTTGCCGTTAGTGGGAAACTTAACGGAAGAACGATTTGATTCAATCGTGACAACTTTGACGGACATATTAACCGCATCTAAAGATGATTACTTAATTATAGACTTATCAGGTCTGGCCGAGGTAAACGAACAGACCGCTGACCGGATTTTCAAATTGCACCACCTGCTTAAATTAATCGGCACGGAATTGATTATCACCGGGATCAAGCCTTCCCTCGCCATGAGAATGAATCAGCTTGATGCCAGCTTTTCTTCATTAAAGACGTATTTAAACGTTAAGGACGCGGTCAACGTGCTTCCGGTCGTATAAACAAAAAAATCCCGCCGAAACAGCGGGATTTTTTTATGTCGTCATCGCACTTGGACGTTTTGTTTATTAACGGTTTTCAAGCGTTTGTCGTACAGCACCGTCGCTGCGATGCTGACAACAAGAAGCACCATCAGGATCAACAGCAGCACGCTCATGCCGTACTGATCAACCAGCACGCCGCCAAGGAGCGGCCCGATCATTCTGCCGCCCGTCGCCGCACTGTTGACGAATCCTTGGTAAAACCCTTCTTTCCCCTTAGGCGCAAGCTGATTGGCAATGGTAGGCACGGCAGGCCAGACAAGCATTTCTCCGACGGTTAAAATCACCATTGCGGTGAGGTACATCGGAAATTGCTTGGCGCTGAGAAGCACGCCGAACGAAACGATAAAAATACAAAAGCCAATGACCATCTGCGTTTTTAACGCACCGGACCATTTTTTCAGAACAACTCCTATGAGAGGCTGTCCGGCGACAATTAATATTCCGTTTACGGTCCAGAGCACACTGTATAATGAAAGCGGCATACCGATGCTTTGAGTATGTGACGCAACGGTTGTGGACCACTGCGAATAGGCAATCCACCCGAGAACATACCCGCCGCTCAATATGAGAAGCGCCGTAAATTTCGTTCTGCTGCTGACAGGCTCGTAGTCCAGAACAGAAGCCTGGCTCGCATTTCCGGTTTTGATATTTCGAAACCCGAAAAATACGATAAGGAAAAACAGCACATACAGCATAGCATTGGCTAAAAACACGTACGTAAACGAGTACGCCGCAACCATCCCGCCGAGTGCCGAGCCCACGGCGACACCTGCGTTCTGAGCTACATAAATCGCATTAAAAGCTCTCCGCCCGCCTTCTTTCCATACCGCTCCCGCCATGGCGTAACTGGCCGGAAACACGATACCGGAACCGAAGCCGACAATGATGAGCAGCCAAATATAAACGGGCCATTGATGAAACAGAACGAGTCCGAGAAGACTTGCCAATGTGATCATAATGCCCAGCATAATGGATTTGAATCCGCCGATTTTATCAAACAAAAATCCGCCGCATAAATTCCCCGCCACACTGGCCCCGGAATTCAGCATCAGAACAATCCCCGCAACAGTCAGCGATTTCCCTAAATGATTATGAATATAGATCGTATTCAGCGGCCACAAAAAAGATGCGCCCGTCACATTGATAAACATTCCGATGATTAATATCTTCAAAGCACGCGGCATACCGATCCCCCTCTCTATATAAAAAACCCCATGAAAAAACGGAAACCGCAAGCCGCGGCTCCGTATCGAACACGTTATCATAGCACATTCATTCTATCGCCGCGGACGTCTTTTTTCAACATCAGAATCTGAAAAAAATAATGCCGGAATGTTGAAAAAATTACAAATGATTGGATTCACAAAAACAGGCCGGCCTCATGCTCTTTTCCTCAGCAGCCAAAACGGGATATACAGAATGAAAAAGCTCAATATCACCGCCGCTTCCATTGATAGAAGATACCACGGCCAAGGTCCGAAAACATTCAGAAGCGAAGCGGTCTTCGGTTTTTTCATTAAATATAAGTAATTTGCATTCAGCACACGATCAATAAATAAGACACACGCCCCGTACAGATTTACGATCAGCACCGATACCCACAGTCCGCGCACCGACGGTCTATACTTTTCTGCAGCGGCCATGAATAGACAGGTAAGAAAAACACAGCCGTGGGAGACGAAAAACACGATGTACCGAAAATGAGGGAAAGAATACGCCCCTAAATCAGGTGTTGCCATCGCCTGTACGGCGCTGCCCAAACCGGCAAAATAGAGGAAGGCGAACAGTTTTTTGCTTTTTGTCATGACCATCAGCATCGCCAAATAGACGGAAAGGTCGCTCAGCTGCAGCGGCAGAGCTGTTTTCAGCGACCAGGCATGATGACAAAGCAGCCATATATGATAGCTGATCTGCGACACGGCAAGGAGAATGAACAGCACATATCGGAAAACGCGATTCGGCCGGCCGTGATTGAGCTGTTTCCGGAATATGATCACGCACACCCCAAGCAATCCGATGACCAAAAGCGTGAAAATGTGTTCCCTGGAAAATAGATGAAAGGCCCCTGTTTCAGATTTCAATTGAAAATACTTCTGCATAAGGCTCCCCCGCGCGAAAAAATGACGTATGTCTATTCTTTTAAAAATCGCTTTCTTCTATTCATAAAAAAAAAGCCTCCGCTTATGCGGAGGCTCCTCAACTTGTTTTACAAGGCGGATTGAATGACCTTTTTATAGTATAGCACCGACAGCATGCCGAAGATTGAGTACAGCAGCGTATACAGCGCCATGACGATGATCATCGGCGTCCACACTTCCGTTCCGAATAAAAACCATCCTGACTGAACGGCAAAATAGCTGTGGAACAGCCCGAGAACGAGCGGGATGCCGAAATGATACGCCTGCTTCCGGCGGATGCCTTTCAGCAGATCCCCCGTTGTGAAGCCGAGCTTCCGCAATATCGTGTAATCAGCCTTCTCATCCTCACACTCGCCCATTTGTTTAAAATAAAGGATACAGCCTGAGGTGATCAGAAAGGTTAATCCCAAAAAGCCGACAATAAACATGATTAGCCCCATGTTTTTCTTTTGGGTGTCAGCCGTTTCAAATTGCGAAAGCGCACCGTCTGAATAGTGCTGCGCTTGAAACAGACCATCAGCTTTTTGGATGTCCTCTTCACGTTTGAGTGTAATGCCGAAAAATCGATTGGATTTTCCCTGGATGGACGGGTCGATATCTTTCTCGATCCGGTCGAATACCTGCTGCGTGACAATAACGGTCGGCAGCCCTCCGCTTGTAAATGTATATGACAGGAGGAAGTCGTTCTTCAAGCCCTTATACGCCAGCGGTATTTTATCCGTTTTGCCGTTTATATCAATGGAACCTGACGTTTTCAGGTCGAGAAATCTTTTCATCATATCATTATATCCGGTAAACACGGCTTCTCCGTCAGAAAGTTCCGTCCCTTCCGCGTCTTTCTCGCTTATAATCGGCAGCGCCAAGCTGGACGGGTCTTGTTGAAAGCTTTTCATGTCGCCGTTTATGATGTTCTTCATATTGACACCGGCTTGAATGGTCTTGATTGTTTTCACTTTGTGTTCAATTCCGTTTTTCTTCAATAAAGCGGTAAATGAGTCAGTCTCCTTTTGGTTATCAAACGCAAAGTCCGCGGCTGTATTTTGCTCAGCCGATTTTTCCGCGGAATAGTACGAGATATAGCTTAAAGACAGCAAACCGATTGCCAGCGCCGAAAGAGTCGTAATAATCGTCAGCAATACGGCGTTTGACTTCATCCGGAACATGATGGATGACAAAGACAGCACTTCACTGACATTCAGATACCCGCCTTTTGATTTCCGGATGAGATTTGCCAGAAAGCTGACCGAACCTTTATAAAACAGATAGGTTCCGATAATGACCGAGCCGAGAATAAACACCATGGCCGAAAACAGTTCATTCATGCTCGTAAAACTGCCTCCGAATAAATCCGCGGACACGGCATAGCCGGCGATAATGGCCGCAATACCGACAACACCGATCGACATCTGCACCCAAGAAAGCCGTCTTATGCCGCTTTCTGACGATGACGCGGTTTTAAATAAAGACAAAATGCTTTGCCGTTTAATAAATAAGTAATTCATCATCATAATCAGCACGTAAATCGCCCCGAACACAATTAACGTCTGAACGAGCGCCTTGCTTGAAAAAAACAGTGAGACAGAGGCTTTCACACCGACTGTATGAAACAGCATCATCATACATAATTTCGAGAGAGAAAAGCCGGCAAAAATACCGATCCAAATCGATCCGAAATACAAAATGAAATTTTCTGTGCTGAGTATGCGGAAAATGTGCATTTTCGTCATGCCGATTAATCGGAATAAGCCGATTTCCCGGCCGCGCCGTTTAATAAAAATGGTGTTGGCGTATAAAAGAAATACCGACACGATCGCCACAAGCAGTACAGAGGCTGCCCGGATTGCCGCCGCTCCTTTTATGGAGCTTTTCATTTCATCAAGCGCCGGATCGTATTGCATCGTGACAAACGCGAAATAAAGGGCGGCGCTGAACACCAGCGCAAAAACGTAAAGGTAATAGTTTTTCAAATTCTTTTTCAGGTTCTGGAAGATCAAATGATGAATACTCATGCCTGAACCCCGCCCAATACACTTTGCGTTTTCATAATATCCTGAAAAAAGTCCGGTCTGTCCTGGCCGCCTTTATTCAGCTGTGTATACACACGGCCGTCTTTAATGAAAACCACACGTCCGGAATAGCTGGCGGCAACCGGATCATGCGTCACCATCACAATGGTGGCGCGGCGTTTTTGATTCAGGCGGCTGAGTTTATTCAGTAAATCCATGGCAGCCTTTGAATCGAGCGCTCCGGTCGGCTCATCAGCAAAAATAATGCCCGGCTCGTGAATAACAGCTCTTGCGGCAGACGTCCGCTGTTTTTGCCCGCCGGAAATTTCACTCGGATACTTATGTCGCAAATCATAGATCCCAAGCTCCTCTGCCGTCTCGGCAAATCGCAGGTCCGCCTCTTTCTTAGACATTTTCGTAATGGATAACGGCAGGAGTATGTTTTCTTTCACGGTCAGGGTGTCCAATAAATTATAATCCTGAAAAATAAAGCCGAGATGCCGTTTTCTGAATTCGGCAAGCTGTTTTTCTTTCATGGATGTAATCTCCGTCTCATTCAGTTTAATGGTGCCCGCGCTCACTTTATCAATGGAGGAAAGCACATTCAAAAGGGTCGTTTTCCCTGATCCCGACGGGCCCATAATGCTGACGAATTCCCCTTTGTGAATCTGAAGATCAATTCCTTTCAGCACCTCTTGTTTATTCAGCTTGTTTCCGTAGCTTTTTTGGATATTGCCTGCTTCTAAAATCATCACGTTCTGATTCTCCTTTTACATTGGTTATCTTTATTTTAAAAACAGAAGCCGTTTTTTTCGTTTGATTAAGCGAACAAAAGAGAAAAGCATGTGACACTTTTGTCACACGCTGAACATGCTGACGGCATCGTTCTGTTTCGGAAACACCAAGGTAAAAACCGTGCCGCTTTCCGGCTCAGAGCGCACGCTGATCTGGATAAGAAGCGGAGCCGCGGCTTTTCGAGCCAAATACAGGCCCATCCCCGTTGACGCGTGATCACGTCTCATTCGCGTCGAGGTAAATCCCTTTTCAAAAATGCGCGGAAGATCTTTGGGCTCGATGCCGATGCCGCGGTCTTCGATATCCACATGCACCCGCCCGTTTTGTTCATAGCTTTTTACGGTAATGTCATCCGCCTCACTGTATTTGACGGCATTGCTTAACAGCTGCCTGATGATGAAGGAAAGCCATTTTCCGTCACTGAGAACGTCCGGTGAATCGAGCTGAATGTCAAACCCGATCCCTTTTTGTATACACCAAGATTGCAGATTTTTAATTTCTTTGAAAACGAGCGGCCTGAGCTGAATTCGCTGGAATGATAAATCATTTTCAATAAAGGACAATCGTTTCTGATGAAGCTGCTGGTCCAGAAGATGGTGAATCCGCAGCCATTCATACAGCAAAGGGGCTTTGAGCGGCTGTTCATCAAGGCGCTCAATCATGAGATGCATCGCTGTCAGCGGTGTTTTGACCTCGTGAATCCATGACATCAGATCGTCCTTTTCATGCTCTGAACCCGCCCGAAGATCAAGTGAGCTTTTTCTTAACTGCTCTGTCTGCCCTTCAATGCTTTCTTCAACGATAGACTCAAACGGACTGTCAGGCGCTTTAAGGTAAGACATGTCTAAATTGGCGTCCCACTCTCTTAAGCTTTTATAATAGGCGGTCTCTTTACGATAGCGGAACAAGAGAAATACAAGAAACACAAGAAGCGACAGGTAAACGAAATACAGCACCGAAAAAAACGGAATAGACGGATCAATATATGCCGCAAAAAGGAGCACAGCCTGCTGAAAAAGAAACATCGCGATCCAGCTCTTTCTTTCGAGCAGAAATGATTTAATCATAAAGACCGTCTTCTTCCTTTGCGATGTATCCCTGCCCCACCTTGGTTTCAATCATTTTCCCGATGCCTAATTGATCGAGTTTTTTCCGCAGCCGGTTGACATTCACCGTCAGCGTATTATCACTGACGAAACGCTCATCATTCCATAGGCTTCTGATGAGTTCTTCCCGGCTGACGATTTTATTTTTCTGCTCAGCCAGCAGTTTTAAGATCAGCATTTCGTTTTTGGTCAGCTCGACCGAACCGTTTTTACGGCTGACCGTGTTGGTTTCTGTGTCAATGACCGCCCCGCACCATCTTTTCATCAGCGCCGGTTCTGTGCCGTATTGATGCACACGGCGGAACACCGCCTGTATTTTCGCGATTAACACATCAAAGTGAAAAGGCTTCTGAATAAAATCATCTGCCCCGAGCTGCATCGACATGACCATATCCGCGGGATGATCGCGCGAGGACAAAAAGAGAATCGGCACGTTTGATTGGGAGCGTATCATTCTGCACCAATGAAAGCCGTCAAATTTCGGCAGCTGTACATCAATGATCACCAAATCAGGCTTGATTTCGGTAAACTCCCGGATGACCCGGCTGAAATCTTTTATTCCGTGCACCGCAAATGACCAGCCCGTTAATCTCTCTTTCATCTCGTGAAATAAAGTGTTATCATCTTCTATTAACAAAATGTGAAACATGGTATCCGCCCTTTTCTGATAGATAGAGGAAAAACCGGCTGATGTCCAGCCGGCTTTTTTCCTTTACAGTTCTCTTCTTAATGCGGTCAGAACGTTGGTTTTTGTCGCTTTGCGGGCCGGATTCATACCGGAAATCACCGCGACCCCCGCACAAATAACAACTGCGATCACAACGAGGCTGAGCGGGATATAGGAGAAGGTATAATGAAGATCTTCGGCTCCGGTGTTTCCCCCTACCGCTTTCAAAATAACCGGCACAGCCAGATTGACGGCAAAACTCACTCCGTAAGAAATGATAATCCCGATGACAGAACCTAATATCCCGATATAGGCGCTTTCCATCAGGAACATTCTGCGAATGATGGACGGGCTTGCGCCGATCGCTTTCATAATCCCGATTTCCTGCGTTCGTTCCGTCACCGCCATCGTCATCGTATTGAAAATACCGATGGCAGAAATCACGACGGCGATAAAGCCGACAAAGATCAGGCCGATTTTAAAGACGAGGAAAAAGGTGTTGACGCCCTTCAGCTCGGTTGTGACAGATCTGACATAAAAGCCGTCATCCGTGAGGTCATGGGTAAGCTGATCGACATGATCGAATTTGTCCGCATACACATTGATGCTTTTTTCCGCATTTCCATTCTTCAGATCCAAGAATGTTGAGAAGTCTTTCTTGAATTGATCACTCACAAAAATATTTGTATCCTCCATCCAATCTTGGGACGGTTTTTTTGTAATTCCGACTACTTTAAAGTCGTACGTTTTCGTTTTCTCAACGTCTCCGTCTTTGTTTGTTTTGGAGATGCTCAGCTGTATCGTTTTATTAAGCAGGTCTTTCGTATAGCCTTTTGGTTTTTTCACCTCCGACATGTCGCCTTGGTGATCATTTAACTCTTTGTCGTAAGCGTCAGCCTCTTTTTTCGTCAATAGGTTCTTCGCAAAATCATAGCCGACCACGATTTCATTCTCTGTACGGGCGACTCTTCCCTGATCAAGCTCCATATTGGCTTTGACTTCATCGTTCATGTTTGTCAGCACAATGGCTGAATCTTCATTTGTTCGGTTTCCCAATGACGCTTTGTTCGGTTCATACACTTGTGTTCTTTCAACGACAGACTTGACATTTTTATACTTTTCCAAGTCTGATTTCTTCACGGCTTTTCCGTTCTCTTGGCCGAGTACATTGATTTCCGTAACAATCTGCTGGCTCATCGTAATGTCTGTAATCGTTTTTTGGATGCCGAATCCGACGGAAGCCAGCACCACTAAAAACGCGCACGCCATTGTCGTCGCCAGCACCGTCATGAAAACACGCAGCCGGTTTTTCTTCATATTTCTTCTGATAAAGTGAATCTGATCCTTAAATCTCAACAGTAACGCCCCCTTTTAATACACCGTCATGCAGCTGGAATTTTGAATGCGCGATCGAAGCGACTTCATCGTCATGCGTAATGATGACAAATGTAATCCCGCGCTCCCGGTTCAGCTGCTGAATTAATGCAAGCACCTCAAGTTCCGTTTCTGAATCAAGGCTTCCCGTCGGCTCATCAGCTAAAATAATTGACGGATTTAAAATCAGGGCTCTTGCGATACTGACACGCTGCTGCTGGCCGCCTGACAGCTCATTCGGATAATGATTCGCATGATTCTCAAGTCCGACCCGTTTCAGCATATCCGCGACTTTCTGCTTGCGTTCAGACGGTTTGACGCCTTTTAAAGCAAGCGGCATTTCAACATTTTCATAGGTTGTCAGACTCGGAATGAGCTGAAAACTTTGAAAAATAAAACCGAAATGCCCGAGGCGGAACTGCGCCCACTCTTTTTCACTGAAGCCCGTCACATCAGTGCCGTTAATGACGATACGGCCCTTCGTCGGCGCTATGTATCCGGATATTAAATTCAGAAGCGTTGATTTTCCGGAACCGCTCCGCCCGACGATACAGGCAATTTCCCCTTTTTCAACGGTCAAAGAGACATCCTTCAGCACCGGAACCTCACTCTCTCTGCCTTTCCTGCCGATTTTAAATGAATGATCAATATGCTGTACTTCTATCACGTACACCACTCCCCCTTATATCTGTTTCGTTTTTTTATAGATGAAGTAATAACTGATGAAAA
The DNA here is from genome assembly GCF_040311405.1 of Bacillus sp. FSL K6-2865. Lineage (NCBI taxonomy): Bacteria > Bacillati > Bacillota > Bacilli > Caryophanales > Bacillaceae > Bacillus > Bacillus sp. FSL K6-2865. Next base: position 3,064,227 of record NZ_CP152036.1, read on the forward strand.
ACCCGATAACCGTGCCGATAAGCATGCCGAATATGTAACCGGTATACGAACCGTTATAAGCATATCCGCACACCCCCGCACTTCCCAGCATACTGAGCGACATGACGAGCACTTGAATGATGCGTTCAATGTGTTTGCTCAGGATAAAATGTCCGCTTCGTTCACTCGGCATTTTAAGGAAATTCACATAGCCGAATAGATAGAAACAAAATCCCATTAATGCGGAGATTAACAATGCGTGTTTCATGTAATACATCCATGATGTATGGATGTAAGCGGCAGGCATGAAATAGATCAGAAATCCGCTCCAAGGGAAATCAATATCCGGCACAGCCTGCCTGCCAAAAAGGAACTCAGCGTTTAACAGGTAAATCGTCATAACCACGATCGGAAAGACGGAAACCGTGAACGCTGTGATCAGCTGCGCCGCTAAATTGCCCGTTATCGTGCCGGCAGCTGCCACTAATGCATAAATCATCAAGCTGATGACCAGCATCCCTGCGCTGAACGATTGAAAATGATGGACAGCGTCAGGTTTAAGCGCTAGAAACAATATGTCAGATACTCCGTAAGAAACAAATTGCGAGCCGGCTAACACAGCTGCTCCCAAGAAAAACTTCGTATGAAATATCCGGCTTCTCGAATACGGAAGGCTCAGTGTAAACATCCTTTCAGCCCGGCCTCCTCTTATCAGAAAAAGCCCCATCATAACCGGAGGAATGAAATGAAGCCCAATCAAATTCCGATTGCTGTAATCAATGCTGAACGTACAAACTGAACCTGAATATTGATGAAGCACACTCAAACAATCCTTATAGTGAAAATACTCATTTATAATTGCAAAAGGGCCTAAGATAGATAAGAACCCCGCTGTGAGAAGCAGCAGCGTCTGCCGCTGCTTCCATTCTTTATAAAGCAAACCGCTAATCGGCACCTTGCCTTCCTCCAAACTGCTCATTTTCAAACAGATCTACATATGCTTTGACTTCCTGTAAACCGTAAAATAACTGATGAAAAACCCGATAACCGCGCCGAAGATAATGCCGGCTAAATAGCCGAACATCGTGTCTGTGACCCCGTATCCGAAAACGCCGAAACCCATAACGGCAAAGGCAATCACCAAGATCTGCGCCGGCCGGTCCAACTTACTCCAAAGAAAGAATCTGCCGTTCCGTTCATTCGGATGTTTCAGAAAGCTGACGTAACCGATCAGATAAAAGACAAGGCTCATCACAATCGGAATGATTAAAACCAAATCCCTTTCTCTGATCCAGTCGTTAAACACATATCCAATAGGGGTTACAAATATAAAAAGACGGGATTCGATATAACTGCTGATAAAAGAAAATTGACTTCCCACACTAATATCGAAAACGACCTCCAAATTCGCGGCCGGCAGACCGATGAGTAAAAAGGGCAGAACCGTGACGGTAAACGCCGTTAACAGCTGGGCGAATATCTGTCCCGTTAATGCGCCGGATGCCATTAACAAGGCGTAAGCCATAAAACTGATGACAATCATTCCGATTGAAAAATGATCAAAATCGTACGTATGGCTCGGTTTCAGCAAAGATATCAGCAATGACGCCGCTCCATAGCCTATCGCCTGAGGAACAACAATGACTGCTGCGCCAAGCCAGAATTTCGTCTGAAAGATTTGGCCTCTGCTGTATGGCATGCTTAACAAAGCATCCATCGTTCCCTTTGTCCGTTCCAAGCCTAATAAGAAGACAGCAATGATGACACTCACAATCCAGCTGAAGGAAAGAGGCGACCCATTCGTATAATTGACAACGAATTCACAATCTTGAAGAGCTTGGTTATTCAAACATTCTTGATATGTTGAGTAGTTGTTATAAACCATAAAAGGGTTTGCCGCCATTAAAAGAATGCCGCTGCATAAAAACAACCACTGATTTTTTTTCCATTCTGTGTACAACAATCCCCGCGGTATCATTCCGGTCCTCCTCTCTTACACATGCTTTGTTTTTTTATAAATCACAAAATAACTGACTAAAAATCCGACCGCTCCCCCGACAATCATTCCGGCCACATATCCTGTCATCGTATGTCCCGTCGAGTACCCCGCCAGGCCAAAACCGAGCACGGCGATTATGATCACCACAATCTGAATGGGCCGGTCAAGCTGTCTCCAAAGGAAAAAACGGCCGTTCCGTTCCACCGGCTGCCTGACATAGCAAAAGTACCCGATGGCATAAAATACAATGCTCATCACTGCCGGGATGAGTAATATATACTTGCTGGCAGATACCCAATCTGTATCAATGTACATGATCGGATTCAAGTATTGAAAAAGATTGTATACTTTGATATAAGCATCGACTGACGGCATCAGCTCATACATGCCGGCTCCGAAGATGACTTCTACATTGGACAACGGCAACGTAATGATCAAGTATGGTGATATCGACACAGTAAACGCCGTTAACAGCTGGGCGAACGTATTCCCCGTTAAGCAGCCCGCGCTCGCAACCAATGTAAAAGCCAAAACACTCACAATAATCTCTCCGACGCTGTAATGGTGAAAGAAATATACGCGCTCAGGCTTTAACAGAAGAATGAGCAGCTCAGCCAGCCCGTAGCCGATCACCTGAGCGCCGGCAATGACCGCCGCTCCGAGCCAAAATTTAGTGTGAAACACCTGAGCGCGGGAATAAGGCAGACTGAAAAGCGCATCAATCGTTCCTTTCGTACGTTCCAGTCCGAATAAGCAAACCGCCAAAATGACAGCGGGCGCCCAGTTTAAGTTCAGCATTCCGCTATCCAAAGAATTCACATAAAACTTACAATATGCTCCGTGGGTGTCCAGACAGCCTTGATAAACCAGATAGGTATTTAACACTTCAAATGGATTGACCGCCGCTAAAAAAATGCCGACCATCACAAGAACAGTTCGATTCTGCACCCATTCCCTGTACAGCAATCCCCTGTCTACCATCTCCGGTTCCCTCCAAACTTCGCGATGAAGACCTCTTCTAAGTTCACAGGAAGTTCATTCCATACTTTCGGCCGCAGCTCTTGCAGAAAGTTCTTTTTCTTCTCATCGTTCTTTTGAATCAGCACCGTATAAAACACACCGGCATGGTCGAGAATCGGTATGTTTTGTTCTCTGATCTTCAAGGCGACGTCCTCTTCAAATGCCATTTGGATTTTCATGTACTCTTCCTTCATATCATCCAAGTCCATCACATTCGTCAGCTGATTTCCTTCCAAAAACCCGATCCGGTTGCACATTCGCTCAATATCTTCTAAACGGTGTGAGGTAATCAGAATACTCGTTTCCCGTTCAGCGACTTCATCCACCATAAGCTGCAGCACGTCATGACGCGTTACGGCGTCAATTCCGTCCGTCGGTTCATCCAAAAGGATAAGAGCCGGGCGTGAAGCAAAGGCAAGGACGAGCGCAAGCTGTTTTTTCAGGCCTGTCGATAATTCACGGTATTTCTTCGTTTCCGGAATGCCGTACCTGTTCATCAGCTCATTGGCGTAAGTCACATCAAAATTCGGATAGATTCTGCTTACAATCGCAACAAGCTGTTTATATGTATACTTGTCATAAAAAGGATTTTCAACAGGCATATAAATGATGTTCTGTTTTACTTTCGGATGCCGCTTTATTTCCACCTGATTAAATAAAACCGTCCCTTGATCCGGCAGCAGAATCTGCTGAATAAGCCGGAGCAGTGTTGTTTTCCCTGATCCGTTTCGTCCGAGCAGCCCGAAAATTTCCCCTTTTCCGATGGTGAGCGAAATATCCTTGAGCACTTCTTTACCGTCTATCGTTTTTGAGAGATTCCGCAATTCAATCATGATCCTTGCCTCCTTTCACATCAGCGCTGATTTCCTTTATCCATTCCTGCAGCTTCTCCAGCTCAACTCCCGCGTAATGGGCATCGATGATGAGCTGTTTCAATTGCTCTTTTATCATCGTCATCTTCCCTTCAACCAATGTCGTTTTTGCATTCTCCGATATATACGTTCCTCTTCCCCTCAGCGTTTCAATGACACCATCGCGTTCGAGCTCCTTGTACGCTTTGCTGACTGTGTTCGGATTGGCGATAATGATCGTTGCCAATTCCCTGACAGAAGGAAGTTTATCCCCCGGCTTCATGATCCCTTTTAAACAAAGCTCTTTCAGTTGCTGTATGATCTGCTCATAAATCGGAGTTGAGCTTCTCGGATCGATTTGAATCATTTACTTCCCTTCTTTCTTTTACGAGCTGCTCTCTTTCTTTAAATGTTCTGCCATTGAAAACCGATGACGACAAGAACGACAAACAGACTGCTTGCCAAAACCGAGGCGGCGATAATAAGAGGCACATCTTGTTTTACGGATCTTTTGTTTTTCATGAAAGTTCCCCTTCCCTATGGTTAACATTTATATGTCGATTTCATTTTTCGAGTGTTTTATGTGTATTACATCAAGTAGTACACGTAATACAATAAACACACTCCGCCCTATTGTCAATTCTTTTTTTAAAAGAAATACAAAAAAACCCGCCGGGATTCCGGCAGGTTTGCTGAACCATTTGAAACGGCGCGGTCAGTAATCAAAATTACGTTGCAAAATCATATTGTTTTGCAAGGTCTGCAGCTGCAATCTCATTCGGTAAAGCTGCTCTCTTTGCTGATCATTCGCAGATAATGACAGCTTGTTTAATTCATTCACCGCGTTTTCAAGCATCATTTGCGCTTCACTGTACTCATTATCATTATAATGCTCTTGTTTCGAAGCGGTCATAAATTGCTCATTCGCAAATTCATACGCCTGTTCGCTTCTTTGGAGATGTTCATCTACTGATTGTCTTGTTGCCAACGAAACCCCTCCTCAGTGAATGGGAAATCAAACTTAGTTTGAGCGGACCAAAAATAATAACACCCGAAGGTTGCAGGAAAGAGAACCAAATTTTCCGCGTTTAAGCTAAAAGAATGAGAATCCTGCCCGCAGTCATAATAAACAAAAGAAAGCCGCATCCTGTTTTCAGATTGTGAACCCCCATCATTCATGCTACAATTTTAGGATGCATCTGATGTGAGGGAGGCTTTTTGAACATTGAACGAGAATAACCCTTTTCCTTATTCAAATACGGAAAAACGGTACCATACATTAAATTATCATCTGCGGGAGCATTTCGGGCATAAAGTGTTTAAAGTCGCGCTTGACGGCGGTTTTGACTGCCCGAATCGGGACGGCACGGTTGCACACGGAGGCTGTACATTCTGCAGCGCGGCGGGCTCCGGCGATTTTGCCGGCAATCGGGCCGATGACTTACTCACGCAATTTCACGATATCAAAAACCGCATGCACGAAAAGTGGAAAGACGGCAAATATATCGCATATTTCCAAGCGTTCACGAATACGCATGCCCCGGTAGAGGAGCTGCGTGAAAAATTCGAATCCGTCCTCAAGCTTGACGGCGTTGTCGGCATGTCGATCGCGACCCGTCCGGACTGCCTTCCGGACGATGTCGTGGAATATTTGGCCGAACTGAATGAGCGGACCTATTTGTGGGTTGAACTCGGGCTGCAGACCGTGCATGAGCGGACCGCCCTTCTGATCAACCGCGCCCATGATTTTGACTGCTATGTTGAGGGTGTCAATAAACTGAGAAAACACGGCATCCGCGTTTGTTCCCATATCATTAACGGGCTTCCGCTTGAAAACAGGGACATGATGATGGAGACGGCCAAAGCCGTCGCTGATTTGGATGTCCAAGGCATTAAAATTCACCTGCTTCACTTATTAAAAGGCACACCGATGGTGAAGCAATATGAAAAAGGAAAGCTGGAGTTCCTTTCTCAAGAAGAATATGTAAGTCTTGTATGTGATCAGCTCGAAATCATTCCCCCGGAAATGATCGTTCACCGCATTACGGGAGACGGGCCGATCGAATTAATGGTCGGACCGATGTGGAGCGTCAATAAGTGGGAAGTACTTGGCGCCATTCAAAAAGAGCTGGAAACACGGGGAAGCTATCAAGGAAAGCTCTTCAGAAAGATCGGGGAGGAGACCGCCCTATGACCTTGATGCACATCCTCCCTTTCAGTAAAGAATTGCTGAAGTCCGCCGCACAGGAAGGTGATATCACGGTTGACGCGACGATGGGCAACGGACATGATACATATTTCCTGGCCGGCCTTGTCGGTGAGACAGGACATGTCCATGCCTTTGATATTCAAGCGGACGCACTCGCTAAAACGAAGGAGCGGCTCGGTGCCGACTTCAGTCCGCGCGTCACGCTTCACCATAAGAGCCATGATCAAATAAAGGCATCGCTGCCTGAGGATGCGCACGGTCGTGTGGCTTGCGCCGTGTTTAATCTCGGCTATCTGCCCGGCGGCGATAAAAGCATTACGACAAACGGCCGCTCAACCATTTCCGCGATCGAACAGCTCCTTGAACTGCTGAAGGAGAACGGGCTGATCGTTCTCGTTGTGTACCACGGGCATCCTGAAGGCAAGACGGAAAAAAGTGCATTACTGGAGTACTGCAGCAATCTTGATCAGGAAAAAGCGCGCGTGCTGAGCTACGGCTTTCTCAACCAGCGAAACGACCCGCCGTTTATTATAGCGATTGAAAAGAAATCTGCCGGCAAATAAAGAATCGGCCTGTCATAAGCGGGCCGATTCTTTTTGTGTTTACTTTTCAAGAAAAATCAATTACTATGAAATAATGGAAAAAAATACATCTTTTAAGTGTAACATCTGGAAGGAGCGGCAGTTTGAATATTCTTCGCATCATATTTTCAAGTGTTCCCTATGTGATGTTCGTCATCATTTTATCAAGACATTTAGGATTTGAGTTCGCAAAAACCTATTACTGGTGGTTTGCTGCATTTTTTGTCATCGGGCTGATCGGCAAATTCGCAATGCACCTTGCGGCAAAAAAGAAACCGTTAAAAAAAGAGACAGCGTAAAATGCGCATGTCTCTTTTTATTTACTGTTTTGCAGCACGCCGCGTGTATAAGCGGGATTGTTTGTAAAGACACCATCTGCTTTTTGTTTCAGCATAATAGGCGTCAGCGTATGCTCGTCTTCCTTATCAAAAAACACGTGCACTTTCATCTTATTGTGATGAATGCGCTTCACGACTGCTTCATTTGCCAATTTGGCGTTGAGCCCGACTGTATCAGCATACGTTCTGATGGTTTGCAGCTGCTTATCATTTATCTCCTCAGCCTCGTTATCTTTTAATAATCGAACAAGAGGAACTTTTTTATCCATAGATCGAACTTTCTTTAAGCTCTTCCCGCTAAAAGACTCAATGACTGCTTTATGGCTGGAAATCAGCTTATGTTTTTGTAATATGTCAATCAGTTTCTTTTCCATCACCAGGCTGCCGTTGCTTTCTCTTGTCTCAATATAGTAATTGGCAGTTTGTCCGAATTTCTGTATGATTTCTTCTAATGTTAAAATCTTTTCTCCTTTTCCCGCATTCAGTTTCTTAATCTGAGCCAAAGACAGATCATCTGTCATCCCTTTACCATCTGTTGTCCGATCTACCGTTTTATCGTGAATTGCAATCAGATGGCCGTCCTTTGTCTCCCGTAAGTCTATCTCAATATAATCTGCTTTGTCTTTAATGGCACGCGCATAAGACAAAGCTGTATGTTCCGGCTCAATCGCAGAAGAGCCCCTGTGCGCTATCAAGACAGGATGATAGCCGGCGGAAGCATGGATGACGGAGCAGCCTCCGGAAATGGAAAGTAATGCTATGACCGCTAAATACTTTAATTTTTTCATAAAATTAAAGTATCATATTCTGCAGGCGCAAACAATGTTTCATTTCATACTTCACGTCATAAATAAAAAACTGCACCGTCATGATTTACACGAGAGGCGCAGTTCACCCATTACGAACTTTTCGTCCAAGCCATCTTCTGAAATTTGCGGTAGGCTCTTCCGTTGATATAAAAGAAAAATGACGTTTTTCCGCTTGCCCTGATCAGCTTTCGCGCGAGGCGGCCCATTTCTTTTTGGCCGGCGACTTTGTCATCGGATAAATAGACGCCGAGCAGCCCCCTGTTGATCAGCCGATGAAAATTTTCATGCGGAATGCCTTGCAAATGTTCATCCGCTTTTTCAATAAAATGCTGCAGTCTCTGCATCATTTCTTCATGAGACTGATAATACGTACAGAAATTCAGATCGCCTTCAAGCAGATCCTCTTCCTGGTCAATTAAATAATCAAGCAGTATATGCAGCCCTTGTATGTACGGAAAATAACTGCTGCGGATTTTCTCAGCGGTATGTTCGTTAAAATCAGGCTGGAATGAGTAAGCAACGAGACAGAAAATACCTAACGTCGATCCGGCGCAGGCCGAGAACTCAAACCACTCCATTTCCGGAAGCTGTGACCGGTACTGCTCAAACCAGGCTTTAAGCCTCGGAACGCGTTCATGCTCAACGACATGCTTATGAACCTGAAGGTCGCAATAATAATCACACAGCTCAAGCAAATAAGGTTTAATGATACCGTAATGTTCTATTGACCCGAGCACCCGCTGGCATGTTCTGACCAGCTCATGAAGATAACCGCCATCATCCCGCTCATCTCTGTACTGATAGTACGGCCGCACCTCGGCACCGACCGTCAGCGCGTCACGCATGGAAAGATGAAGCATGCGGAAGTCCTCAGGATCAAGCGAGGTGCTGCGGTCGCACAGATTGTCCAGATAATCACTGATTGTCTGATACGCGATGATAAATTGCACGCATTTCTGTTTCTGCTCTCCCGAAAGCAGGGCTAAAATGCCGCCCCCTTCACAATGAAACGATTTATCGCGGATACTTGCGGCCGCCTGCTGCCGCAGTTCGGTATTTTTAATGGAATCTGATTTTTCCCGCCACATGTTCAATTCCTGATGAACGAGCGGAAAAATTTCCCGATACACTTTTGCCATAAGGTTAAAAGGATGTTCCGGTACTGTCAACATATGCACCCCCAGCGAATTCAAATATACTGATCTGTAAAGGCTTTTGCCGCCTTAAACACAGTTTCTCTTTCCGGTTCATTAAAAATTTCATGATAAAGCCCTTCCCATTCCCGGTACGATTTATTATGGGAAGCCACACCGGAAAACCATTTGCGGACCTTCATTTTATCGACGATTTTGTCATCACCGCCCTGCATAAGCAAAAGCGGCACCTTTAAAAACGCATCAGTCGGCACCATAGCGGCATCAATGGTTTTTAAAAGCTCTCTGTACCATCTTACGGATACCTTCGTGACATATAAAGAATCGTTTTGATCCGCTTCAATCATATCCGCATTCCTCGTTGCCATATCAGGTGATAAGCCGGAATCCACTCTGAGGGACGGAGCGAGGACGTTCAGTCCTTTAGACGCAAAATCAAGGACTTTATTGACTTTTATTTGCAGACCCAGACAAGGTGATGATAAAATGAGTGCCGTAATGCGGGGATTTCTCTGCTGCTTAAACCATTCTATCGCAATCAGTCCGCCCATGCTGTGGCCCAAAATGAAAACGGGCGCTTCAAGCGTTCTCGCTTTATCAATCCATATATCTACTTCATCAATGTATTCTTGGAAAGAGCGAATATGCCCTCTGGCGCGGGTCGACGTTCCCTGACCGGGCAAATCGCCCATCACCACGTTATATCCGGAAGATCTCCACATTTCAACGAGCCATTTATAGCGCCCGTGGTATTCGCTCGCCCCGTGGATAATGACAATGGTACCGACGGGCCTGTCTGCTTTCCAAGTCCACATGCAGTTCACCTCTTACATAAATTTAGAGAAAGAAGGATGAGACATGATAATCTACCCTTATAAACAATTTACGCCTGACATACATCCTGAAGCGTTCATTGCGGATAACGCCGTCATAACGGGCGACGTCGTGATCGGAGAACAATCGAGCATTTGGTTCTCAGCCGTCATCCGGGGGGATGTTGCGCCGACAAGGATCGGAAAAAGAGTCAGCATACAAGACTTGAGCTGTCTGCATCAAAGTCCGAACCGCCCGCTTCTTATTGAAGATGACGTCACGATCGGCCATCAGGTTACACTGCACAGCGCAATCATCAGAAAGAATGCTTTAATCGGTATGGGCTCCGTCATTCTTGACGGGGCGGAAATCGGAGAAGGCGCATTTATCGGCGCCGGAAGTCTCGTTCCTCCGGGCAAAACCATTCCTCCCGGCTGTCTTGCGTTCGGCCGGCCCGCAAAGGTTATCCGCCGGCTGACAGAAGAAGACATACGGGACATGGAAAGAATCAGAACGGAATATGTTGAAAAAGGCCGATACTATAAAACACTGCAAGAGAAATAAAAATAGATCAGCTTTGTTTTACTACTGTACCATTTTTCAAAATATTATTTAAGTAATAACCATTTGCGTTCCGCTGATTGTCAGGAAACAGTAGCAAAATGTTCAGGAATTTGTTTTATTCTTTCCCCGCCGGCCCGATCCTATGAAAAAAAGAGCCCATGTCCCGGGCTCTTTTTTTTACGCTTTTTCGGCGAATGTCTGTCCGTTTTCCAGATCTATGTCTTTTCTTTTATGGAAACCTTTCCCGTAATAGGCGGCTAATAATATGCCGAACCAGACAGGCCCGATGATGACGGCCACCCGGGTCTCTGCATTAAAAGCCATCAGCACAACGACAAAAGCGAGAAATGCCAGCGAGATATATGAGGAAAAGGGGTATAAAGGCATTTTATATTTCAGTTTTTTCCGTTGTTCCGGCTGTAAGCTTTTCCGGTATTTCATTTGGGAAAGCAAAATAATCGACCATGTCCAAATCGCCCCGAACGTCGCAATGCTCGTCACCCACGTAAACACTTTCGCCGGCACCACGTAGTTCAGCAGAACGCCGATGCATAACGCGCCCGCTGAAACCAATACCGCTTTTCCCGGCACACCGCCTTTTGTGACCGTACCGTATGCTTTAGGCGCTTCATTTTGTTCCGCCAGATTGAACAGCATGCGCCCCGTGCTGAAGATCCCGCTGTTGCAGGAAGAAAGAGCCGCCGTCAATACGACAAAATTAATGATTCCGGCTGCAGCGGGTATTCCGATTTTTTCAAATGTCAAAACAAACGGGCTTCCGCCTGAACCGATTTCCTGCCACGGATAAATTGACATAATGACAAACAAAGCTCCGACGTAAAAAATGAGAATGCGCCAAAAAACAGTATCTATGGCCCGCGCCAGTGATTTTTCCGGATTTTTGACCTCACCGGCTGTGACACCGATCAGCTCAATCCCGAGATAGGCAAACATGACCATTTGAAGCGATAGCAGCACCCCTTTAATCCCATTCGGGAAAAAGCCGCCGTGGCTCCATAAATTGCTGATTCCGAGCGCAACGCCTCCGTTTCCGAGACCGAATACGATCATCACCAGACCGATCGCGATCATTGACAGAATCGCCAAGACTTTAATGAGCGCAAACCAGAATTCAAGCTCACCGTACGCTTTGACCGCCAGAAAGTTGACAGCCGTCATAATGACGAGTGCACAAAGCGCCCATATCCATGACGGCACGTCAGGGAACCAGTAGCCCATATAAATGCCGACCGCGGTGATTTCCGCCATGCAGGTAACAACCCATAAAAACCAATAATTCCAGCCTGTTAAAAACCCGGCAAGCGGACCGAGATAATCTCTGGCATACCGGCTGAATGAGCCGGCTACAGGCTTTTGAATCGCCATTTCCCCTAATGCCCGCATAATAAAAAACATAATCAGCCCGCTGCAGGCGTAAGCGGCTAAAATCCCCGGCCCGGCAAGCTTTATGGCAGAAGCCGACCCGAGAAACAGCCCGACTCCTATCGCGGCGCCCAACGACATAAGCGAGATATGCCGCTCTTCCAAGCCGCGGTGAAGCGTTTTTTCTTTGTTTTGCATAACTCTCCCTCCCCCTGATTTTGACAAAGAAACACAAACCGAGACGAAATAGCCAGAAAACACTTTCCGGAATCTACCCGATTAGTCCTATTATAACCTTTTTCTGAATATTGAGTAATACTTTGCCGAAAACAGAGCGGAATAGACGGTTTACAAAAAAACAATAGAAAAAAGGCTTTCGATAACATCGAAAGCCTTTTGGATTAAACGAAAATGACTTCTTTCGGCTGATGATTCAGCTCTTCCGGCACCAGTCTTTTTTCAACATTGATGCTGTGCCAGATCATGAAGATCAGCACGGTCCAGATTTTGCGGCTGTTGTCCGCTCTGTCGGCACAATGATCTTCCAGAAGCTGAAGGACATAATCTTTTTCAATATAAGCATCTGTTTCACTTTCACGAATGATGTTGCGAACCCATTCGTTCATTTCATTTTTCAGCCAGTGGCGGATCGGCACAGGGAAGCCGAGTTTTTTGCGGTTAAGCACATGATCAGGCACTACCCCTTCAGCAGCTTTGCGCAGAAGGTATTTCGTCGTGCCGTTTTTCGTTTTCAGTTCATCCGGAATTTTAGAAGCCACGTCAAACACGACTTTATCAAGGAACGGCACGCGCAGTTCCAATGAGTTGGCCATCGTCATTTTGTCAGCCTTTAACAGGATGTCGCCGCGCATCCACGTATGGATGTCAACATACTGCATTTTATTAATGTCGCTGTATGAACGGCTTTCCGTAAAGTACGGCTTCGTGACATCACGGTATGAAAGCTCTGGATTGTAATGTTTGAGCAGCTGTTTTTTCACGGGCTCTTCAAAAATCTTCGCATTACCGATATAACGCTCCTCAAGCGGTGTGCAGCCGCGGACTAAGAGGCTTTTCCCTCTCATTCCTTCAGGCATGACGGACGCCACATGAAGAAGCATTTTTTTCAGACCGGACGGAATGCGTTCAAACGGTTTAAGCGAAAGCGGTTCGCGGTAAATATTGTATCCGCCGAACAGCTCGTCCGCGCCTTCCCCGGATAACGCGACCGTTACATGTTTTTTCGCTTCTTTCGCGACAAAGTACAAAGGAATCGCCGCCGGATCTGCAAGCGGGTCATCAAAGTGCCAGACGATTTTCGGAAGCTCGTTCATATACTCCTCAGGAGAAATGACTTTGCTGATATTTTCAATTCCGAGCGCGGCAGCCGTTTCCTTCGCTACGTCAACCTCACTGAAGCCCTGCTGCTCAAAACCGACGGAAAATGTTTTGAGGCTCGGGTGAAATTCTTTCGCAACTGAGACGATAAAAGAAGAGTCAATACCGCCGGATAGAAACGAACCGACAGGCACGTCACTTCTCATGTGGACTTTGACAGAGTCAAAGATTGCGTCTCTGACTTCTTTCACCAATTTATCTTCATCAGACTGAACAGGCTTGAAGTTCGCTTTGAAATATGTTTTAAACGCGATGTCGCCTTCCGGACGGATCGTAAACTGGCTGCCCGGCTCGACTTTTTTCACTTCAGCGTCAAGCGTGCTCGGTTCAGGAACGAATTGGAAAGACATATATTGCTGTAAAGAAGCTGTATCAAGATCAATGCCGTTTTGAGCGGCCATTAAACTTTTTCTTTCAGATGCAAAATATACTTTGTCCCCGATGGTTGTGTAATACAGCGGTTTAATGCCGAACGGGTCTCTCGCGCCGTACATGACGCGGTCAGCTTTGTTCCAGATTAAAAACGCAAACATTCCGCGAAGCTTTGAAGCAGCTTCTTCTTTATAATGACGGTATGTCGCAAGGAGCACTTCGGTATCGGAATCTGTATTGAAAGTGTAGCCTTTCGCTTCAAGCTCTTCTCTCAATTCAATGTAGTTATAGATTTCGCCGTTAAAAATGATCCAATATTTTTCGTCTTCATATGATAAAGGCTGTCCGCCGTTTTCTACGTCAATAATACTGAGCCGTCTGAAGCCGAATCCGACGTGCTCGTCATGATAATACCCATCGCTGTCAGGACCGCGGTGAACGATCATTTGGTTCATTTGTTTGATTAGCTCTTCTTGATCTGCGGTTTGAGTTAATGGATGCTTATTAAAAACACCGACAAATCCACACATAGTATAGCCTCCATAAGTGTAATTTTCTAATTGGACCCCCTTTTTATAGACGCTTTGTTACGCCATTGGTTTCACGCTATGTAAAAAATAAGCATGGCAGCATCTACAAAAAGGGAAAGCCGCTTAAGTAAGCGGCTATAAAATTATTCTCCTAGTGCTTCTTTGCGAAGCGCATCCGCCTTGTCAGTACGCTCCCAAGGAAGATCCACATCATGACGTCCGAAGTGGCCGTAAGCAGCTGTCTGCTTATAGATCGGGCGGCGCAGATCAAGCATTTTAATAATGCCGGCAGGTCTCAGGTCGAAGTTATTCCGTACGACTTCGATCAGTTTTTCTTCAGAAGCTTTTCCTGTATCAAATGTATTGATGGAAATAGAAACAGGCTGTGCCACGCCGATAGCGTATGCAAGCTGCACTTCACAAGAATCAGCAAGACCTGCTGCCACGATGTTTTTCGCTACGTATCTCGCAGCGTATGCCGCAGAACGGTCTACCTTCGTCGCATCCTTACCGGAGAATGCGCCGCCGCCGTGGCGTGCATATCCGCCGTATGTGTCAACGATGATTTTACGGCCGGTCAGACCCGCATCACCTTGAGGTCCGCCGATTACGAAACGTCCCGTAGGATTGATGAAGTATTTTGTCTCTTCATCGATCAGTTCCTCAGGCACGACAGGGTTAATGACATGCTCTTTCAGATTGCGCTGAATCTGCTCAAGCGTAATTTCCGGGTGGTGCTGAGTTGAAATAACGATCGCGTCGATGCGGACCGGCTTGTTGTTTTCATCATATTCAACGGTAACTTGCGTTTTGCCGTCAGGGCGAAGGTACGGAAGAATGTCTTCTTTGCGGACTTCGCTCAAACGGCGGGCTAATTTATGCGCTAAAGAGATCGGAAGCGGCATAAGCTCTTTCGTTTCGTTACACGCATAACCGAACATCAGGCCTTGGTCTCCCGCTCCGATTGCTTCGATTTCAGCATCGCTCATTGTGCCTTCACGCGCTTCAAGAGCCTGATCGACACCCATTGCGATATCCGCAGACTGTTCATCAATTGATGTTAAAACAGCGCAAGTCTCCGCATCAAATCCATATTTGGCGCGTGTGTAGCCGATTTCTTTAATCGTTTCACGGACTGTTTTCGGAATGTCAACGTATGTTGATGTAGTAATCTCTCCGCTTACCAGCACAAGTCCTGTCGTTACAGATGTTTCGCAGGCTACGCGCGCGTTCGGGTCATTTTTTAAAATCTCATCTAAGATACTGTCAGAAATTTGGTCACAGATTTTGTCCGGATGACCCTCAGTAACAGATTCAGATGTAAATAGTCGACGGTTTTTACTCATTCACTTTTCCTCCTGAAAAAAGATCTTTTGCAAGACCTTTTCATATGATACGGAACTCGCTCCCTCTTAATACAATGTCATACTATATCAGAGAATGTTAATTGGCATATTTTATGAAATAAAAAAACCTTTTCCACTCGAGGAAAGGGTTTGGTCTGTGTGCCTTTCACTCTTATCGCTCAAGGAAAATATTAAACCTTGCATCAGGTTAGCACCTTGGTTTCCCACAGTGTTTTCACCTGCTTTTTTACAGAGAAACCGGTTGCTGGGCTTCATCGGGCCTGTCCCTCCGCCAGCTCGGGATAAGAGTATCCGCTCAATGAAATATCTTATCGTAAAAGGGCGGAAAGTGTCAATATGAATTAAAGCGATTACGCGCCTTTATTTCGGGAAGCAATGGAAAAACACAAACAAAAAACCGCAAATAGTATAGACTATTTTCAGATATATGTTATACTAATTCCACATTCAGCGAAATACAAATAAACCGGCAAAGGAAGGTTTTTATGAAATTAGTTGATTTAACCGCAGATCTTCAAGCATTACTTGCAAGTCCGAATGTGCATCATAATTTATCGGCTCCAAAACTTACCGAAAAAGTGATCAGCCGAAATGAAGGAACGCTGACATCAACGGGCGCCGTACGCGCCACCACCGGCGCATATACAGGCCGGTCACCTAAAGATAAATTTATCGTCCGTGAACAAAGCACAGAAAATCAAATTGATTGGGGCGCGGTGAATCAGCCCATTTCTGAAGAGGCATTTGAAAAGCTGTACGCCAAAGTCGTCAGCTACTTAAAACAGCGGGATGAACTGTTTGTGTTTGAAGGATTCGCAGGAGCGGATGAAAAATACAGACTCCCGATTACGGTCGTAAATGAATTTGCGTGGCACAATTTATTCGCGCGCCAGCTGTTTATCAGACCGGAGACGGATGAAAGAGACAGGCAAGCGCAGCCTTTCACCATTCTCTCAGCTCCGCATTTTAAAGCAGATCCCGAGACAGACGGCACGCATTCGGAAACATTTATCATTGTCTCTTTCGAAAAGCGCGTCATTTTAATCGGCGGCACCGAATACGCCGGAGAAATGAAAAAATCAATATTCTCCATTATGAACTTCCTGCTTCCGCAGCAGGATATACTGCCGATGCACTGCTCAGCCAATGTCGGTGAAAAAGGCGATGTCGCCCTGTTTTTCGGCCTTTCCGGCACAGGGAAAACGACGCTTTCAGCCGATGCGGACCGCAAACTGATCGGCGATGACGAGCACGGCTGGTCAGATTCCGGCGTTTTCAACATTGAAGGCGGATGTTACGCTAAATGTATCAATCTGAGCGAGGAAAAAGAACCGCAGATTTTTCGTGCGATCCGCTTCGGGTCTGTTCTTGAGAATGTCGTGCTTGATGAAAAAACGGGTGAAGCGGATTACGACAATTCCTTCTACACGGAAAACACAAGAGCCGCATATCCGATTGAGATGATCGGCAATATCGTGCAGCCGAGCATTGCCGGCCATCCGCAGGCGATCGTCTTTTTAACGGCGGACGCATTCGGTGTGCTCCCTCCGATCAGCAAACTGACGAAGGAACAGGCGATGTATCACTTCTTAAGCGGGTACACCAGTAAACTCGCGGGAACCGAGCGCGGCGTGACATCTCCGCAAACGACTTTCTCGACGTGCTTCGGTTCACCGTTCCTTCCGCTTCCGGCGCATGTATATGCCGAAATGCTCGGGCATAAAATCGACGAACACGGCGTTCAAGTCTTCCTGGTCAACACAGGCTGGACCGGCGGAGGGTACGGAGTCGGAGAACGAATGAAACTTTCGTATACAAGAGCGATGGTCAAGGCCGCTATTGAAGGCAGACTGAACCAGACTGAGATGACGGCAGACAGCATTTTCGGCCTGCGCAGTCCCGTTCATGTTCCGGGCGTTCCGGATGAAGTTCTTCAGCCTGAAAACACATGGAGCGATAAACAAGCATACAACGAAAAAGCGCTGTTTTTGGCCAATGAGTTTAAAGAAAACTTTAAAAAGTTTTCCCATGCGGACTCGATTGCCAAAGCCGGCGGACCTCTCGTGTAATCAAAAAAGCCAAGGGCGTTTATGCCCTCGGCTTTTGTTTTTTCAGTTTGTCGAATGGAGCGACGTGAGTCTGTATGTAATGCTTGTCCGGCCGTTCGCCCATTCGAGCTTTTGGACCTCGCCGGTGCCGGATTTCTCGCCGGTTTTCGTTTTGCGCACGTCCATCGGAATATCAAGAGGATAGACGCGGTAGCCCTCTTTCTCCAATAAAAAGATATTTTCCTCTATCCTTTTTTCATTGCCTTTTGTCACAATCATGGTATTAAATTCAACAGGCATTCCCAAAATGAAAATCCCCTTTCATTCTCTTATTCTTTATTATCATATCATAAATCAGGCATCTTACCGTGTCTTCATCCATTCCGCCAGCCGCCGGACAATGCGTCTGTTTTCCTGCGGCGGAAAATAATGCGTAAAACCGCTGTAATACCAAGTTTCCACCGGTTTCCCCGCCTCTTTCAGCTTGTCCTCGATCATTCGGGCGTGTTCGATCGAAACATTCTCATCATTCTCTCCATGGATGAGCAGCACAGGGGCCTGAATGCGGTCTGCTTTTTCAAACGGCGAACGCCATCTGTATTCATCCGGCACCTTTTTCGGCGTGCCCCCGATCACCCGCTTCATCATCCGCCGCATATCCTTCCGCTCTTCATAAGTAAGCACCATATCGCTCACACCGCCCCATGATACGAGCGAAGCCGCTTGACGCCCCATTTCAATCGCGCTCAAAAGCCCCATGATACCGCCCCGGGAAAAACCGAAAATATGCACCCGCCCTTCCCTGACGTTCGGATGCTCCCGAAGCAGGCGGAAAGCGGAGAACGCGTCCTCTCTGTCCTCTCCCGCAAAATCTTCATTTCCCTCGCCGCCCTGGTTGCCTCTGTAATAAGGCGCAAACACGACAAAACCCTGGGAAGCGAATTGAACGATTCTTCCGGGGCGTACCATGCCGACATTTTTTATGCCGCCGCGCAAATATAAAAAACCGTCATATGTTCCCGGCGACGCAGGCTCGGCAAGGAGCCCCTTTACCTTCAGCCCTTCTGACTCATAGCATACCTCAAAGAGGCGGATATGCGGACTCGGAGACGGGAACCTTTTCTTTTCTGCCAGCAAAACAATGGCCTCCTTATATCATCAGTTTTTTTATTCTTTCCCAACGTGAATATGGGCACTCACACATTTTTTATACCCATCATACGATATGTAAAGCAGAAAAGGTTATTTTAACGCTTAAAACAAGGAGGTTACACCGTGAACAAATGGCTCAAAACGGGCTGTGTTTTTGTCATATGCGCCTTTTTCCTGCTCATTCTTCCGGCTTGCAGACAGGAAGAAAGTCTGACAAAGGTAAAGGTGGCGGAAGTCACACACTCCATCTTCTATACGCCTCTGTATGTCGCTGAAGCAAAAGGTTTCTTTAAAAAAGAAGGGCTCCAAGTGTCACTTCAAACAACATGGGGCGGAGACAAAACAATGACATCGCTTTTGTCAAACGGGTCTGATATCGCGCTGGTCGGTTCTGAAACATCCATTTACGTGGAGGCGCAGGGAGCAAAAGATCCGGTCATCAACTTCGCGCAGCTGACACAGACGGACGGCACATTTCTCGTGTCGCGGAAGGATGAGAAATCATTCAAATGGAGCGATTTAAAAGGAAAAACATTTCTCGGCCAGCGAAAAGGCGGCATGCCCCAAATGGCCGGTGAGTACGTCCTGAAAAAGAATCACATAGAGCCGAAAAAAGACATTAACCTCGTTCAAAACATTGATTTCGCCAATATTTCCAACGCATTCGCATCCGGAACGGGTGATTATGTGCAGCTGTTTGAACCGACGGCATCCCAATTTGAAAAAGAAGGCATCGGCCATATCGTCGCATCCTTCGGAGAAGCTTCCGGCCAAATGCCATACACAACCTTTATGGCAAAAGAAAGTTATTTGAAAACCAATGAAAAGACGGCGGAAAAATTCACCCGCGCCATCTATCGCGCCCAGCAATGGGTGGAAAGCCATCCGGCCAAAGACATCGCAAAAACGATTCAGAAGGAATTTGCCGATACCGATCCGGCCATTATCGAAACATCAATAGAGCGATATAAAAAACAAAAGTCATTCTCTGCAGACCCAGTTCTGCAAAAGGATGAATGGGAACAGCTTCAATCTATTATGGATGAAGCCGGAGAGCTCCCGAAACACATTCCGTACAGCAAACTCGTCAACACAAAAATCGCCAAAAAAGTCACCTCAGAACAATAGGAGGAACATGAATGTCTTTTTTACATGTGGATCATGTAACACATACTTATTTCTCGCTGAAAGAAAAGACAACCGCCGTGAAAGATATACATTTTCAGATTGAAAAAGGGGATTTCATCTCCTTTCTCGGACCGAGCGGATGCGGAAAAACAACACTCCTGTCCATTCTGGCCGGCCTTATTACTCCTGCGCAAGGCCGGGTGCTGATTGAAGGAAGTGTGCCGAACCATAAAGAACACCAAATCGGTTATATGCTTCAGCAGGATTATTTATTTCCTTGGAAATCAATTGAGGAAAATGTGCTGCTCGGTTTACACATTTCAAAAACATTAACAGAAGAAAAAAGAGCTGAAGTTCTCAGCCTTCTGCCTAAGCTCGGATTAATCGGCGTTGAAAAGAAATACCCGAAAGAGCTGTCAGGCGGGATGCGGCAGCGGGCGGCACTTGCCAGAACTCTTGCGCCGGACCCGGGACTGCTGCTCCTTGATGAACCGTTTTCCGCGCTGGACTTTCAAACGAAGCTTTCCTTGGAAAACCTTGTCTTCAGAACATTAAAGGATTTTCAAAAAACCGCCGTGCTCGTCACCCACGATATCGGTGAAGCCATCGCCATGAGCGATACGATCTATTTATTTTCGAATCAGCCGGGCACCATCCACCAAATATTCACCGTGCCTAAGGAGCTCGCGGCTTTAGATCCGTTTGACGCGCGTCAGGATCCGGCCTTTCAGCCGCTGTTTCAAACCATATGGAAGGAGCTGAATTCCCTTGAAAAACAGCAGCGGCACGATTGAACAGCTTCATCAGCAGTTTAAGAAAAGACACCAAAAAGAAAAGCTCCGGATCCGTGCGTATCAGGCCGCCATTTTTATCGTATTTTTTGCCGGATGGGAAATATCGAGCAGGGCGGGCTGGATCGATCCGTTAATCTTCAGCTCACCCTCCGCCGTTTGCAGGCTTTTAGTTGAAAAGATTGCGGACGGATCCCTTGCGGCGCACATCGGCGTAACCTTAGGAGAAACCGTTCTCGGCTTTTTGCTCGGCACGCTCCTCGGCACATGCCTCGCCGCTCTGTTATGGTGGTCAAACAGGCTCGCCCGGGTTTTAGACCCGTACCTCGTCATTTTAAACGCGATGCCGAAGGTCGCACTCGGACCGATTCTCATCGTGGCACTCGGACCGAATTTCACAAGCATTGTCGCCATGGGAGCAGTCATCAGTGTCATTATCACGACAATCGTCGTCTTTACGGCTTTTCAGGAAGTGGATGAAAACTATATTAAGGTGATGAAAACCTTCGGAGCGAAAAGAAGCATCATGTTTAAAGAAGTCATTCTGCCGGCATGCGCTCCCGCGATTATTTCCGCGCTTAAAGTGAACGTCGGTTTATCCTGGGTCGGTGTCATCGTCGGCGAGTTTCTCGTTTCCGAAAAAGGTCTGGGCTACATGATCATTTACGGATTCCAGGTCTTCAATTTCACTCTTGTGTTCTTAAGCCTTCTGATCATCGCAATTTTTGCGACATTGATGTATCAGGGAGTCGAACTGTTAGAAAGAAAATGGACGAAAGGAAAAATTTAAAAAAGACCCGTGCGTAAACGCCGGGTCTTCGTTTTTATGATTGAAATACGCCGTCCTCTTTCAGCTTTTTCAGACTGATCGGAAGCACCGAATCTTTCATAATGAAACTGAATCTTTTATTTCGCGGGAGATTCTCCGGCAGTTCGCTGAACAGCACCGGCCCCTTTGTTTCAAAATAGTCAGCCTGTTGTTCAAGCTTTTCAATATCGGCAAAATAAATATTCTTCACGATTACCTTTTCCCTGCCGAGAACTTTATACTGTCCGACGTACTTCAGATGTCTTACCGCGGCGCCGGTTTCTTCTTTCACCTCGCGCAGGGCCGCTTCCTCCGCACATTCCATCGGCTCCACTTTTCCGCCCGGAAATTCAAACCCCCGGTCTTCGTGCTCAGTCAAAAGCCACTTATCTCCATATCGGCATATGACCCACACGTGCTTCGGGCTGTCTGAAAAAGGCTGGTGCTCAAAGGAGAGCTGAACAGTGTTCTGATAATAGTCTTTAAACTCGTACATGTTTATCCCTCTAATCCGTTCCTTCATATCTTCCATACATCATACCACAGTTGCGTTTGTTCGGAAGCCCTTTATCAAAAATTCAGAGGAAAACCATCATACCCGCTAGTATAGCCTCCTTTGAAGCAAATGTTACGGTTTGCGCTTGAATTTATTTTTCAAAGTATCCAATAGGTCGACGAGCACCTGCGGAACCGGTATGCCCAGCGAGCTTGCCGTAATCACGATCTGAACCGATTCGTATAAGATATAAAACATGATAGCCAAATTACGGATGGCGCCTTCGGTATGAAGCAGCTGGTCAAAAAAATGGCAAACTGAGACTAATGCCAGGGTCACGATTTTTTTGACCAGCCGCGCAAAAAGCTTTCTTGCGCTCAGCTGCTGCAAAAGAGATTCTTTTAAGCTTGTACTGATAAACTCAATCGCCATGACCGATAGCAAAATCAGAAACGAATACTGAAAACCTCCGAAGAAAAAACCCGCTGCCGACACGATCACTGCAAAAAACGAAAAGATGCCAAAGTCTTTGCCCACTTGATCCAACATCCTTTCACAGAAACGGCCTTACATTATTCTATGAAAAGTGAATGGAACGGACTGGATTTTTCAGAAAAATGGACAACACCTCTCTTCGGCAGCCAAATAAAAGACCGAGTGCTTTATAGCCCCGGTCTTCCCTTGTTGATTTATCCTAAATACGCTTTCAGCATCCAGTTATGTTTTTCGATATTCTGGTGAATGGCAAGCAGCATATCACCGGTCGTTTCGTCTCCTACCTCATCTGCGAGATCCATGCCGCTTTTCAGCTCTTCCGCAATGACAGTGAAATCATCATAAATGTTCTGTACCATTTGTTCTGCGCTCTCATTGCCTTCCGCTTCTTTTACAGACGCTGTCTTCAATGATTCCGTCATTGTGCCGATCGGCTTGCCGTTTAATGCCAGCAGACGTTCTGCCAGATCATCAATATATGTAGCCGTTTCGTTATACAGCTCCTCGAACTTTTCATGCAATGTGAAAAAGTCCTTCCCTTTGACGTACCAATGATAGTTATGTAATTTCACATACATGACCGTCCAGTTTGCAACTTGCTTATTGACTGCATCCAATAGTTTTTCTGACATGCCTATCTTCCTCCTTTGGTTTACTATTGATATACCCTATATATCGTGTGTTAAAACATAAATTTTTAGCCCTTGATTTTACGAATGGAAAATATGTTATGATTTGTTAAAAAGGAGGGATTTCATGCTGCTTCTTCTGAGCTTCGGCTTTCTTATCGTGCTCGCCGTGCTGCTTTTATCCATCTGGTCGACTGTAAGAGCTTATAATGTAAAACATACGATTGACCCGCCGGAGGACGCATCAAAAGGCTTGACGGATAAAAAAAATCCTTAATGATGATGCGTCTGTTCCTCATGGCCGGAGGAATCATCGGCAGCTTCAGCACCCCCGACACGCACTTTTACAGTCGGCATATTATGCTGCTGTTTTGCCGTTACGTGGGATTGAACGGTATACACACCCTCTTCATCAAATTCAGTCCGCAGGTGATACGCCCCTTTTTCCTCCTTGGCCTTGCTTGTTTTGCTGCTGCCTTTTTTTCCTTCTTTCCATACTTCAAACATGACTTCATCCGCATCCGTGACACGCTTGCCGCCGTAAAAAACTTCCGCCTTGTATTCCGCTTTTTCATGCGGTGCAGTCGTTTCCGGTCCTGTAAGCTTGACCTCAAGCGCTTTAGGCTCTTCATCCGCGGAGGTTTTGTCCGAATTGCCCCCGCAGGAAGATAATAGAAATACCATACCGCACATACCTGCCAATACAGCCCGTTTCATCCCATCACTCCTTTATGTTTGCTTCTATTTTAGCAAACGCTTACACATAAGGTGTGACATTTTTTAGAAATATGTAAAAAAGCCTTTTTGCATGTCAGCAAAAAGGCCTGTTTTTTATCCGAACACTTTCAGCAAATCTTCTTTATCTTGTGACAGCCAGAAACGCATCAGGCGTTTCGCGCCTTCTAAGTCATGAAGTTTCGCCTGGCCGCACTGTTTTTCGTTGGCCGCCGGAATCTCCGTAATATCGATGGCTTCTTTCAGCGTAGCGTCAAGCAGGTCTACAATTTCTTCCGCTGTCGGCTCGCCGCTGACAACAAGATAATAGCCTGTCTGGCAGCCCATCGGTGAGATATCTATGATGTCGAAGTGATCGTATTTCTCAGAATGTGTGCGAATCGTAAACGCAAGCAAGTGCTCAAGCGTATGAATCGTATCCGGCTTCATCGCCTGTTTGTTCGGCTGGCAGAAGCGAATGTCAAACTTATTCACGACGCCGTCTGTTCCGACTTTATGCACTCCGCAATGTCTTACATACGGAGCCACAACCGCATTATGGTCAAGCTCAAAACTTTCTACTGAAGGCATAATGGCACTCCCTTTTTTTCAGAATATGCATCCATTATAACACAGTTTTCCGATAAGAATTGTGGCGGAAGCTTTTCAATCTGAAATTTTTTTTCTATACTAGCATCAGAAAGGTGGTTTTTTGATGAAAACCATAATGATTGCTTTAATCCGCGGATACCAGAAGTTCATCTCTCCGCTGACGCCGCCGTCATGCCGCTTTTATCCGACGTGTTCGCAGTACGGAATCGAAGCCGTCAAGACTCACGGCGCATTAAAAGGCGGATGGCTGACACTGAAGCGGATTTTAAAGTGCCACCCTTTTCATCCGGGCGGTGTTGATCCCGTACCGGACAAAAAAGAAAAACATTAGTCCATATGCTGGTAGCCGTCGATCACCAGATCAAGTTTACCGGTTTCAGGATCAATCACCAGACCGTGCACCGGCACATTGTCAGGGAATAGCGGATGGTGTTTAATGACGTTTACGCTGTCTGTAACACTCGCTTCTACTGAATCAAAGCTTTTCAGCCATTGATCAAGATCAACTCCTGAGTGCTTCAGCATGTCAATCCGCTCTTTCGGAATACCGCGGTCGATAATTTTATCGAGCATATCCTCGCTGTTGATTTTGCTCATGCCGCAATCATGGTGGCCGATAACGCAGACTTCATCGGCGTTTAATTCGTATACGGCCACTAAAAGGCTGCGCATGATACTTCCGAACGGGTGGGCGACAAGCGCGCCGGCACTTTTAATAATTTTCACATCGCCGTTTCGCATGTTCATCGCATGCGGAAGCAATTCTACAAGACGTGTGTCCATACAGGACAAAATCGCCATTTTTTTATCCGGGAATTTAGATGTTTGGTATTTTTCATAATCTTTGTTTTTAGTGAACTGCTCATTAAATTGCATGATATCGTTTAGAAGACTCATCTTGGTGTTTCCTTTCTGCTTTTTTATTCACAATATAACATAAGACGGGTCATTTCGTCACTCCCCGCACGAGATGACAAAGTGCTCAATAAATAAGACAAACCCCATTGGGCTTGTCTTATTTCCCCATATTGTATTTTTTGTTGAACTGTTCGACTCTCCCGCCTTTTTCGTTGAATTTTTGGCGGCCTGTATAAAACGGATGCGTATCTGAGCTGACCTCTACTTTAATCAGCGGGTATGTCTTTCCGTCTTCCCACTCTGCCGTTTCCTCTGACGTTTTCGTAGAATGGCTTAAAAAGCGATAGCCGCTGTTCACATCTTGAAAAATCACTTGATGGTTATCCGGATGAATATCTTTTTTCATGCTGATCTCCCTTTCTCAAATCGTAATAATTACGTTTTATTTTAAACCTTAAATACCCGCTTGTCAATCATATATGCCCTGATCCCTTGGTTTCTAAACCCTGCACATATATGGAATCGGAAGAATAATCTAATCGCTTCAGCAAATAATATAACCACATTACATAAAACGGTAATTTAGAAAGGCGGTTTATGATCGTGGATGATTTAGTATTAGCCAGAAGCCTGTTCGGGACAACCATGGGCTTTCATATTATTTTTGCGACGCTTGGTGTCGGCTTGCCTCTGATGATTTTAATGGCTGAATTGATTTATCAAAAAACAAAAGATCCGCATTATGCCATTATGGCGAAAAGGTGGACGAAGGCGCAGGCTGTTCTGCTCGGCGTGGCGATACCGACCGGAACGATCGCGGGTACACAGCTTGCCCTTTTGTGGCCCGGATTCATGGAAGTCATCGGCAGGGTGATGTCACTCCCGTTTCAGATTGAAATTTATGCTTTCTTTATCGAAGCGCTGTTTATGTCCATTTATGTCTACGCCGCTGACCGGCTGACTCCGGCGATGCGTATCATTGCCGTTATTTTCGTTTTGATCGGCGCCGCGGCATCCGCCGTCTTAATCACAAATGTTCACGCATTTGAAGGAACGCCGGCCGGCTTTAAAATTTCAAACGGCAAAATCACTGACGTCGAACCTTGGGCAGCGTTTTTTAATCCAAGCTTTTTCACCACCGCGGGCCATGTCGTTCTGACGGCTTTCATGACCGGGGCATTTATCGTTGCGTCAGTTGCGGCTTATAAAATGCTGAGAACGAGAAAACAGGAGCAGGTATACCGCTTTCACCGAAAAGCGCTGCTGCTCGCCTTAACGATCGGCGGAATCTTTTCCATTCTTGCCTCTTTAAACGGTCACGAGTCAGCCCAGCTTCTTTACGAATACCAGCCTGAGAAGCTTGCGGGCGCAGAAGGGCTCTTTGAAACTAGATCACACGCTCCGCTTGCGATCGGGGGTTTTACTGATGCAAAAGAAGAAAAAGTAAAATGGGCGATAGAGGTGCCGTGGGCTTTAAGCTTTTTGGCCGCAAACAGCTTTGATACCGTCGTCAAAGGATTGAACGCGTTTCCGAAAGACGAGTGGCCGCCTTTATTCATCCATACACTGTTTAACGGAATGGTCGGCATCGGAATGCTGCTCATTTTGTACTCAATCATCGGCATCGTGTGGAGAAAAATTTTAAAGAAAGACAGCTTTCCGACTTGGCTTTTGATTTTATTTTTAACCGCAGGACCGCTCAGTCTGATCGGAATTGAATTCGGGTGGATATTCGCTTGTACGGGGCGGCAGCCATGGGTGATTTACCATCTCTTGAAAACGTCTGATGTCGTCACGACAACCGGTTCAATCGGTTTGCTGTTCATCCTGTTTACGGTCGTTTACGCCATTTTGGCAGCCGCAGTCATTTATGTGCTGCTTTATTATTTCCGCAAACATCCCGTTGAGGAGGATGTAAAAGCGGCGGAATCCTAACTATAGAAAGGGCTGAATTAAAATGGACATTACCATGGATGCTCTCATTGCGATATCAATCGTATGGGGCTTCGTGTTTATCTACGCGGTCATGGCAACGATGGACTTCGGAGCCGGCTTTTGGTCGATGATTTATTTAAATAAAGAACAAACAAAGGCGACAAACATCGCCAACCGTTATTTGTCCCCGACATGGGAAGTGACCAACGTCTTTATCGTCGCAATCGTTGTCGCCCTATTCAGCTTCTTTCCAGGGGCAACCTTCGTGCTGGGAACCGTTTTATTGATCCCGGGGAGTCTTATTTTGCTGCTTTTAGCCATCCGCAGCGGCTTTCTCGTCTTCTCCAATACGGCGAAGGAAAGAAAAATCATGAGATATATCTCCGGAATTTCGGGCTTCATTATTCCCGCTGTGCTGATTTTGGTCCTTCCGGTCACACACGGAGGATTTATTGAGAAGACGGGCGGAGTGTATCAACTGAATTTGGCAAATGTCTTTACAAGCCTTAATGCGTATGCGTTTATCGGCTTTGCCATTTTAAGCACTTTATTTTTATCTTCACTGCTTCTGGCCGATTTTTCAAATGTTGCGGAAGAGGAGCATGCGTACCGCATCTACAGACGGAGTTCTTTACTAACAGGGCCGCTTTCGCTTCTATTTGCCTTCTTCATTATGCTGACATTACGCAACGAAGCCGGCTGGCTGTATACGGGGATGATGAAAGACAAGACATGGCTTATCCTGTCTGTTATCATGTTTTTCATTGCCGGCGCGGCCCTGTTTTTGCCGAATAAACGCTTCGGCCGCAACCTCGGCAAACCAAGAATCGCCATGATCGCCATTGCGCTTCAATACTTTCTGGCAAGCTATGCATACGGACGGGCGCATCTTCCTTATATGATTTATCCTGATATTACGGTCATGTCAGGATTTACGGAGCCGGCCACCTTCAGGGCGCTGTTTATGACGTATATCGTCGCTTTCATCATTTTGTTTCCCGGGTTTTATTTCTTCTGGAAGCTCTTTATGAAAGACAGACGTTATATCCGCCAGGAGGAATAACAAAAATCAGGGCGGCTCATACTAATGGCGTACCTTTTATCTTGGAGGGGAGCCAGCATGGACCAAAAAATTCTGTGTGAAGTCAATAACTGTTCATATTGGGGCAGAGGAAACAAATGCACGGCCGACGCGATTTATGTGGTCAGCCATACAGGCGAAACCGCTGAAAAAAGTGAAGAAACGGATTGCAAAACCTTTAAACCGCATGATTTATAAAAGAAAAGAGCTGTTTTATACAGCTCTTTTTCATTTCCGCGCCGCAAGCCTTTTTGAAATCAGCCCCTGAGCCGGGGAAAACAGAAAGGCCAGCAGAAAAAACACGCCGGTCATCGCAGCCATCGCACCTGAAATTGACACGTTGAGCCATGTGGCGGCCCCATATCCCAATACGGCTGACACCCCGCCGATACCCGCGCTGATGAAAAGCATGGAAGAAAGACGGTTTGTCAGTAAATAGGCGGCTGCAGGCGGTACAATCAGCATCGCAACGACTAAAACCGCTCCCACTGAATCAAAAGAAGCAACCGTCGTAAGCGACAGCATACCCATCTGCACATAATGAATGACCAGGACAGGAATGCCGATGGCTATCGCCATTTCCGGGTCAAAGGCGGCGATTTTAAATTCTTTATAGCAGCAGACAATCAGCAGCACATTGATGATGAGCACAGATAAAATCATCCAAAACGCTTTAGGGCCGATATCGAAGCCGAACAGCTGAGCTGTATTCCACGGAACGAAAGCAATTTCTCCCATAAGCGAATGTTCTATATCAAGATGTACATGTTTGCCGTATACAGACAGCAGAATGACGCCGACCGCAAACAATGACGTAAAGACGACACCGATAGCCGCGTCAGACTGAACGCCTTTACTGTGCAGAAACTGTACGAAAAAAGCCGTCAGCAGCCCAGATGCCGCAGCTCCGATAAACATCGGAATTCCGTTAAGGGCTCCCGTCACAAGGAAAGCGCCGACAATTCCGAGCAGCACCGTGTGGCTGATCGCGTCAGCAAGCATCGCCATGTTTCTCAGCACAAGAAAAGTGCCGATTAACGCGCAGCTCACCCCGACTAAGATTCCCGTTGCGATAATCCACGCTTCATAACTCATTGTAAGCGCCTCCTTTCTCCTTTTGAAGTGATTGGTTCGGCATTCGCCCGTGCAATCGTAAAAGCTGCAAAAGCTTTTCTTTCAGTTCTTTCGGCAGAAGATCCGGATGAAACTCGTCCCTGGCGGCCGTTTCTATACCGGCCAGTTCTGTTTCATGCATGAGGTAAACTTCATACATGCGCTGTGATAAGACAATTTCGTATCCCTTCGTCAGCCCTGCGTCCGTCATCCGCCATTGTTCGGCTCCGCTGTGCTTGAGGTATCCCTTTTTCTCCAGTTTCCTGATAGGGCGCTCCCACTCTTTTTTCAACATCTGCCCGGTGACTGAGGTTTCATTCGTTTGTTCGCTCATCTCGTAAATAGCTGAGAGCGTTTGTTCAAAAGCGGTCTTTTTTCTCAGCCGGAAAAGTTTAACCGTCTTTGACACCAGCCCGCGGCCCGGAGCGAATAATAGAGAAAACAGAAAAACGGAAGCCGCGCTTAAAATAATTAACGGCCCGGTCGCCATACCGTCCGTCGTCGTACTTAAAAGTGTTCCCGCCACACCGGATAACCCGCCGATTAATCCGGACAGCACGATCATGACCGTTAAACGCTCCGTCCAATACCTTGCGGCGATCGCCGGCGTAATAAGCATGGCCGCCATTAAGATGACACCGACCGTCTGCAGCCCGATCACAACCGCACAAACAATTAAAAAAACCAGCAGTCCGTTCAGAAACCTGACAGGCAGTCCCGCCCCTTTCGCAAATGCCATATCAAATGTGATCAATTTAAATTCCTTAAAAAAGACGGCGCACAACAAAAGCAGCACGGCAGAAATGACTCCGATGATGACAATGTCCTGTTTAACGAGTGACGCCGCCTGACCGAATAAAAAAGAATCAAGCCCGCTTTGGCTTCCGGAACCGAGTCTTTGAATATAGGTCAGAAGAATAATGCCGATCCCGAAAAACACGGACAATACGATGCCGATCGCAGAATCCTCCTTCGTTTTTGAGTGCTCCGTGATGTTCTGGATGCACCAAGTCCCCGCAAGCCCCGCGGCAGCCGCTCCGATCAAGAAGAACAGCATCGTCTTTTCTCCGGCAATGAGAAACGCAAGACATACTCCGGGCAAAGCCGAATGAGCCATGGCGTCGCCGATCAGACTCTGCCTCCTGAGAAGCACAAAGCTTCCCAACACGCCGCTTGCCATGCCGAGAAGCAAAGTTCCCGCCAACACCCATTGGGTATTCGGTTCCTGAAGCTGAAGCCATATATGATGCAGCGCCATCAGCCCGTTCCCCCTTCGGCCAGGAGGTGATCTTTCAAAAATGCCAGCCTTCCTCCGTACGTTTTTTGTAAATTTTCGATTGTAAACACGTGTTCAGTCGGTCCGAAAGCAATCTTTCTCATGTTCAGCAGCAGCATCCAATCAAAATACTCCTTTGCCGTCTGCAGGTCATGATGGACGACGAGCACGGTTTTTCCTTTTTGTTTTAATTCCGTCAACAGCGTGATAATCGCCCGCTCCGTAGCGGCGTCAACTCCCACAAACGGTTCATCCATAAAGTATATATCCGCATCCTGACATAAAGCCCGGGCCAGAAAAACCCGCTGCTGCTGGCCTCCTGAAAGCTGGCTGATCTGCCTTTTGGCATATTCAAGCATACCGACCTTATCCAAACAGGTTTCAGCAAAATCAATATCACGTTTTTTCGGACGCCTGCACCAGCCGATATGCCCATATCTTCCCATTAAAACGACATCCAGAGCGCTTGTCGGAAAATCCCAATCCACAGAACCGCGCTGCGGAACATAGCCGATCCTCTTCCGCTCCTTTTCTGATGATTTCCCATAAATAGAGACCGTTCCGGAGGCGCTTGGCGTTAATCCTAAAACAGCTTTTATCAACGTTGATTTTCCGGCTCCGTTCGGCCCGATAATCCCGATCAGTTTTCCTTCCGGCACCTGCATGGTGACGTTCTGCAGGACCGGTTTTTTGTGATAGGCTACCGTCACATTTTCAATGCTGACAGGATACACGTCATTCTCTCCCTTCCTGTTTATTTTAATGAGCTGACAATCGTATCTATGTTATGGGCGAACATACCGGCGTACGTGCCCTCTTTTGTCCCCTTTTCGCCCATGGCATCTGAATACAGCCAGCCGCCGACCGAAACATCATGACCTTTTTCTTTGGCGCCCTCAACAACCGCGTTTATTGACTTTTTCGATACGCTGCTTTCCGTAAACACAGCTTTAATTTCCTTATCCGCAAGCAGACTGACAAGTTTTTGAACATCTTTCAGTCCGTAATCAGAGTCCGTGCTCAGCCCTTGAAGTCCTCTGACCTCAAATCCGTATTCCTTGCCAAAATACGCAAAGGCATCATGTGCCGTAACTAGTACACGGCTTTTTTCGGGAATTGTCCCGATTTTTTCTCTCGATTTTTTATCTAAAGATTTCAAATTCTCTTTATACTCTTGAGCGTTTTTGGTAAAGTCGTCTGCATATTCGGGTTTTGCTTTTTTTAATTGCGCTTCGATTTCGTCAACGGCATACAGCCATAACGGAATGCTGAACCATACATGCGGATCATACATATTCTCACCCGCTGGAATCAATTTCTCCTTCGGTATTGATTCAACCACTGCTGCGGACGGCTTTTGCCTGCTGATTTTCGTTAACATATGCTCCATTTTCCCCTCTAAGTGAAGTCCGCTGTATAAAACAACATCCGCCTCCGTTAATTTTTTCGTATCTCCTTGTGATGCTTTATAAAGATGCGGATCGACTCCAGGCCCCATCAGTGACGTCACTTCAACATGGTCTCCGCCGATATGTTCAGCGGCGTCAGCCACCTGAGAAGTGGTAGCCGTAATCGTGAGCTTTCCTTTTTGTCCGCCTGAAGATTCAGAGCTGCATGAAGACAATGCAAAACAAACCATCAGCACAGACGCCATTACACTGCTTTTTTTCATATCCGTCCCCTTTCCTTTGTCCCGTTCTCTTTTAAATGTGATGTTGATGTCAGTCTTATGACAATTCTTTATATTTAAGAACAAATGATTGATACAGGACAAAAAGTTTCCTCTGTGCAAAATTATCGCACACACTCACATTTGTCAAGTGTCCGCTCATTAAAAAAACCGGCTGATACAGCCGGTTCAAACGGGGGAAGGGGTGATGATGAACAGTTTCAATATAACAGCAGCATACAGGCAGCTCAACTCGCTGAAATGTCTTTTTATCAGTTGTTTGTCGTAAAAACGTCCATTTGGGTGACGTATTTTCTCATTATTTCCTGATTGACTTCGACACCCAGTCCGGGACCGTCCGGAACAGAGATGAACCCTTCTTCGATACGGATGTCGGGAGTGACAATATCCTCCTCCCAGTATCGGTCTGATGAGGAAATATCACCCGGTATCGTAAATTGCGGCAGCGAAGCAAGCGCGACTGTCTGCGCTCTCGAAATGCCGGTTTCAAACATTCCGCCGCACCAAACCGGCATGTGATGCTCTCTGCATAAGTCATGTATTTTTAAAGCCTCTGTCAGGCCTCCTATACGCGCCGGTTTTATGTTAATGATTTTACAGCTCCCAAGCTCAATCGCCCGCCTTGCGTCATCATATGAGCATATGCTTTCATCAAGGCATACCGCGGTTCTTAAATGTTTCTGCAGGTGGCGGTGATCGACAATATCATCTGCCTGAAGCGGCTGTTCTATCATCATGAGCTGGAATTCATCCAACTCTTTCAGCCTGCTGATGTCTTTCAGTTCATATGCCGAGTTGGCATCCGCCATCAGCGGTACGTTCGGAAAACGGCTGCGGATGGATCTGACCAGATCAACGTCATGGCCGGGCTGAATTTTTATTTTTATACGTTGATAACCTTCTTTTACGTATTGCTCAATTTCCCGAAGCATCTCATCAGCCGAAGCCAGACCCACCGCCACGCCGGCGGGCACTTTATCTCTTTTGCCCCCTAAGGCTTCTGCGAGAGATATCCCCTTTTTCTTGGCATATAGATCCCACACGGCTGATTCAAGCCCCGCTTTTGCCATGCGGTTTCCTTTGAAACGCGCGAGACTGTCAGGCACTTCTGACGGATGGAAAAACTCGCGGCCTACGACATTTGGGATGAAAAAATCTCTCAGCATATGCGCGCATGTCTGAATCGTTTCTTCTGTATACCACGGAGAAGAAAACGCCGATACCTCCCCCCAGCCGGTTCTCCCGGTTTCATCGATCGCTTCCACGATCAAAAATTTACGATCCTGCAGCGTTTCAATACTTGTTTTAAACGGTTTTTTCAGCCTCATACTTACATGATAAAGGGTGATTTTTTCAATCTTAATCATGACAATTCTCCTTTACGAAGCTCATTCAGCCGATGCCTCATCAGTTTATTGGACGCGTTCCGCGGGAGCCCGTCAACCTTGAAAAAAGCAACCGGTATTTTATATTTAGCAAGCCGCTCACGGCAAAAGGCGGTCAGCTCCTCAGAACTGACAGAAGAAGTCAGTACGAGAAAAGCATGCGGCACTTTCCCCCATTTCGGATCTTCGGCTCCCGAAACACCGGCCTCCGCTACAGCCGGATGGGCAAGCAGCGCCGCTTCCACTTCTGCCGGGTAGATGTTTTCTCCGCCTGAAATAATGAGGTCCGACCGCCTGTCCAGCACGTATAAAAACCCTTCATCATCCAAATAGCCAAGATCGCCCGTTTTAAACCATCCATTATGAAAAGCGGCCTGGTTCGCGTCGTCACGATGATAATACCCTTTCATTACATTCGGGCCTTTCACCGTAATTTCACCGTGTTCAAACGGCGCACAAGGGTTTCCGTCTTTTTCAATTCTAATTTCGCATGAAAACAGCGGTTTACCGGCCGAGCCGAGCTTGTCCATGCTGAATTCCGGAGAAAGCGTGACAATCTGTGAGCAGGTTTCAGTCAAGCCGTAAGATTGGAATACCGGAAATTGTTTCCTGCGGCATTCTTCAAGGAGCGGCAGCGGTGCCGGACCCCCGCCAAGCAGAATGCAGCGCAGTGATTCAGGACATTGTTCAGTTTCCGCAAGCAGGCCCGAAAGCATGGTCTGCACCGCTGAAATGATCGTGACCTGATGGGAGCTGATGCTGTCCAGCACATCAGTGACAGAAAATTTTTGATGAAGCACGACAGGCATGCCGTAAATGACCGACTTAAACAGCGCAGACAGACCGCTGATATGAAACAGCGGCAGCGCAATAAGCCAGCGGTCCCGCTCCGTGACCCCCAGATTCAGCGCAGACGATACAGCACTGGAATAATGATTACCGAAAGTCTGCTGCACCCCCTTCGGCCTTCCCGTTGTTCCTGACGTATACATAAGAGTCGCCGTATCATCAAGCGTTACATAAGCTTCAGGTTCAATGTCTCCCGCCTCTTCAGCCTGCAGCTCGTCCACGTCCGCTGCGGCGACCGCAGATTCATAATCTTCGCGGCAAAAACCGTCCTCCGTCAATAAAAGCTTTGCCTGTGAATCTTCGAGCTGAAACAACCGTTCCTGTTTTGAGAGCTTCGTATTCAACAGCACAGCTTCCGCCCCTAATAAAAAGCAGGCGTGAACGGCATAAACCATTTCCGGTCTGTTAGAAAGCAAAATCGCGGCCCGGTCTCCTTTTTTAAGCGAGCAGTATTTGGACAGCCGCGCGGCCATTTGTTTAGAAGCATGATATAATTCTCTGAATGTCATCTGTTTGTTTTCAAATATGAGAGCGATTCTCTCTGGTGTCAGCTGAGCCCTTTGAATGAGCCAATTCGGCTGTTCTGTCAGCATGTTATCATCTCCGAGGTAAAAGTACTGTTTTTGAAAAGAAAACAGCTTGGACCAGAGCGGCTCAAGCTGTTTCGTAGTGTCATCTGATCACGGAAAACGAGGGAATTGACCGAAATCGGGACTGCGTTTCTCTTTAAAGGAATCGCGGCCTTCTTTCGCTTCGTCAGTCGTGTAATAAAGAAGCGTTGCATCTCCTGCAAATTGCTGAATTCCGGCGAGGCCGTCTGTATCTGCGTTAAATGCCGCTTTAAGGAAACGAAGGGCTGTAGGGCTTTTCTCAAGCATTTCTTCACACCATTTAATTGTTTCCTCTTCAAGTTTCTCTAATGGGACAACCGTATTGACAAGCCCCATGTCGAGCGCTTCCTGCGCGTTGTATTGACGGCACAGGTACCAGATTTCACGGGCTTTCTTATGTCCGACGATACGCGCCAAGTAACCTGAGCCGTAACCGGCATCAAAGCTTCCCACTTTCGGTCCGGTTTGACCGAAAATCGCGTTATCGGCCGCAATCGTTAAATCACAGACGATATGAAGCACATGGCCTCCGCCGATGGCATAGCCTGATACCATCGCTACGACCGGTTTAGGAATAACACGGATCAAACGCTGAAGATCAAGCACATTCAGACGCGGGATCTGATCGTCTCCGACATATCCGCCGTGACCGCGGACTTTTTGGTCTCCGCCTGAACAGAATGCTTTATCTCCCGCTCCCGCTAGAACGATGACACCAATATTGGAGTCATCACGCGCACGAGCAAACGCGTCAATCATTTCTGATACCGTCTTAGGAGTAAATGCGTTATGTACCTCCGGGCGGTTAATTGTTATTTTTGCAATACCGTTATACGTCTCGTACAGGATTTCATCGTACTGACGTTCACTTTTCCATTCTGCAGCCATTGATATGACCTCCTTCATTTTTGCCTGAGTCCGGCCGAAAAGCTATTTTCTTTATGCTTTATAAGCCGTATAAAAACTCACTTACTATCTTACCAAAAATTCGCGGCTGTTCCACATGTACCGTGTGCCCCGCCTTTTTGACAACCTCTATTTTACTTGATGGGAGCAGGTTATGCACCTTTTGATTAATAACGCAAAACTTTTCATCCCATTCTCCGCATATGAGCAGAACGGGCGCTTTGATGCGGTGTAATGCCTCCCACCAGGAAGGCTGTGAGCCCGTCCCCATTCCGAGCAGGCTGCCTGCAAGTCCGGACGGATTATTTTTCAGCCTGCCGGCACGGATGGACGCCTTTATGCTGTCCGGCAGAGAAAGCTGCGTGGCAAACAACGGAATGCCCTCCCAATAATCGACAAACGATGTTATACCTTCCTGCAATATAAAGTCAGCAAGCTTCCGGTCTGACTGAATCCGCTTTTTGCGTTCCTGAAGCGTGCTGAGGCCCGGGGTTGTACTTTCCAAAACAAGCGCTGACAACCGATGCGGAAATGCCTGTGCAAAGGAATACGCAAGTCTTCCCCCCATAGAATAACCAATAAGTTTCACTTTGTGAAGTTTTAATTGATCAAAAACGGCGGCAAGGTCCGCAACCTGCCGGCTCGCACTGTACCTTGCCGCTTGCACAGGCGCGTCTGTCTCCCCGTGACCCAGGCAGTCAATCATCACCATTCGTTCGCCGGGAAACATTCCGCGTAAAAACATCCATGATTCTTTGCTGCCCGTAAATCCATGCAGACAAACAATAGCTTCAGATGATTCGTGTCCGCTATCAGCAGCACGATAGCATACACCGTCGGCCGTTTTAACTGTTACAGTTTCCATTCTTTTTTCACTTCCCGCACTGCGGCCTGCAGCAGATCGCGATGGAATTGAACTCTTGATGTCCGATCTGTTTTCAGCTCGATTATATGAAGTCCGGGCTTGTCCGCCTGCGGCTGATACGCATCCTTAAATGCTTCCCATGTCTCAGGGCAAGTATACGTCCCGCCGTACAGTGCGGCGGCATGCCGGAAATCAAGGCCCGTCGGCGTACCGAACAGTTCTTCAAAATGAGTCTTATCAGATGCCTGCGGCAAAAACGAGAAAATCCCGCCGCCATCATTGTTTATTAAAATAACCGTAAGCGGAATTCCAAGTTTTTTAGCCGCTAACAGCCCGTTTAAATCATGGTAAAACGATAAATCTCCAATGACAAGCGTGACAGGAGCTTTTGTACCTTCACACAGTCCCATAGCCGAGGAGACAACTCCGTCAATTCCGTTAGCGCCGCGGTTGGCATAAACACGGAAGGAACGATCTTGTTTTTCAAAGAACGTATCCACGTCGCGAATCGGCATGCTGTTGCCGACAAAAATCGAACTGCCTTCAGGGACAAGGTGCTGAAGCTGTCGATATACATTTCCTTCAAATGATAAATCATCCATGCTCGCGGCCTGTAAATGACTCCGGAACCGCTCATTGACAAACTGCCATTTCTCAAGCCATCCGGACGGCCGTTTTCCGGTTTCAGCTGAACGGACCGCTTCCAAAAACACAGACGGATGGCAATGAATCATATGCGCGCCGGCCTGGGTGGGATCTCTCCATCCTCCGTCTTCATCGACGATAAACTGCTCAATGGCAGGATCATCTCTGAGCCATAAAAAGAGCGGTTTGGAAACCGGCATCGGGCCGAAGCGGATCACAGCGTCCGGGCGCAGCGCCTCTTTTATTTCTTCATCTTTTAAAAACGAGTCATAAGCATCAATAATCAGCGTCTTATCATGCTCCCCGTTTCTGAGGTTTGAAAGCGGGTCAGCTAAAATCGGGAACTGAAGCATCTCGGCAAGCGCGATGATTTGCTGCTTTTCTGCTTCACCGTGAATTTCGCCGCAGACGATCATACCTCTTTCGGTACCCGCAAGACGCTCTGTAATATGATAGAGAGAATCTTGATCAGCTGACTGAATCCCTGTTGTGACTGAGACGTGCCGCCCCTTTCTCATTCTATCAAAAGGTGCGGCTGATAAATCCGGCATCAAAGGCTCTCTGAGCGGCACATTGATATGGACTGGCCCCATCGGGCGCTTCCCGGCTTCACTTACGGCTCTGCCGGCCAATGTTCTGATATAGCTCAGCATTTGAGGATTTTCTTCAGGCAGAGCCGAGTCTGTGAAAAACTTAACAAAGTTACCGAACAGAAAATGCTGGTTAATCGCCTGAGGCGCCCCCACTTCCCTCAATTCATGAGGCCGGTCAGCAGTCAGGACAATAAGAGGCACTCTTGAATAATGAGCTTCAATCACGGCCGGATAGAAGTTAGCCGCCGCCGTTCCTGACGTACAAATCAGCATGACCGGACGCTGGCGGGCTTTTGCAAGACCGAGTGCGAAAAAACCTGCGGATCGTTCATCAATCTGTATATGGACTTGAATATCCGGGTGGGCCGCCGCCAAAACCGCCAAGGGAGTTGACCTCGATCCCGGGCAAACAACTGCGTCGGTGACACCCGATAGAGCGAATTCATCAATAAAACTTCCGATATAATGTGTAATCGGGTTTGTCAAAGCCTTTCACCTCCTAAAGCAGAGATCATCGGCTTTAGTTTAATTTGTGTTTCTTCATATTCTGATTGCGGATCTGAATCTTCAACAATGCCGCAGCCTGCGAAAAGCCGCGCACTTTTGCCTTCAATCAGCCCTGATCGGATAGCCACGACAAATTCTCCGTTTTCCCTGCCGTCCATCCAGCCGATCGGTGCCGCGTACCATCCACGTGTCATCGGTTCAATATCAGCGATAACTTCAACAGCTTTCTGCTGGGGAGCTCCGCCCAATGCCGGTGTGGGATGCAGCTTTTCAATTAAATCAAACAGCGAAGCGGACGTTTTAAGATGGCCTGTGATCGGTGTATATAGATGCTGAACACTTTTCGTTTTATATAATTGCGGACCTGCAGGCTTTTTCACATCGCTGCAGCTCGACAAGAAAGAATCGTGTATCATCTGAACCACAAAATCATGTTCCGCGAGATTTTTTTCGTCATGCAGCAGCTCTTTGCCGAGACGCTCATCTTCTTGTTGATTTTCTCCGCGCTTAATTGAACCTGCCAGACAGGTGGACATGACGTCTTTGCCGGATTTTTTGATCAGCCGTTCCGGTGAAGCGCCGACAAAGCATTTATCTCCCTGCTCAATCGCAAAAACATAGCTTGTCGTTTGGTCCGTCAAAAGCTTGCGGACAACGCTCTCCGCCGGAATAGGCCCATCATATGACAAAACGACTTCCCTTGCCAGCACGACTTTATCATATTGATTTGCTTTCATATTATTTGTTGCTGTTTTAATGGCTTCAAGCCATTTTTCCACATCAAGTTCTTCCGCTTTTGTTAAAACAGGATATTCTTCATACTCGATTGAAGAAACTGAAAAAGCTTCCGAAAAAGATTTCAGACGTTTCAGCGTATCTTCTGCCTGATTACCGTCTGCCGCCCATTGATTGACGGTTAAATAATCACCATCTGCCGTCTTTGTCAGCATGAGTGAGGGGATAAAGAACAGTCCTTCTTCGAACCCGTTCCATTCGTCTCCTCTCTCTTCAGCGGGATTAAATGAAAAACCGCCGAATAAGACAGGGCCGACCGCGGTATGCGCCGCCTCTTCTTCTTCATGAATATGAAAAGCCGTCTTTTTAAAGCGCTCCCATTGTTCAAAAACGTCGTGATAACGCTTTCCATTTTTTTCATTCGATTGGAATAGCGCTTCTGTGCCAAGACCGACTATTGTTAATTCACTACCGGGTTCTGACCAAAAAAATCGTTTGCCTTTATATTTTTTTGCTCCGTCTTTGAAAAATGATAGAGGGTCTAAAGACGTAATACGTCTTGAATAGCTCAATAAGACAGCATGGTTGACTTGTTTGGCTTTATGTAACGCATGATCTGTTTCCTCTCGGAACGTATGCTGCACCGTTGTCACCATGAGACATTCCTCCATAATCCGTTAAATGCTTTTAATACAATACACCTGTGATGACTTTGTGTCAAACACACAGATTTGAGCACGACAAAATGCCCGCATTTCTTATTATAAACCTTTTTGCGCAAATGAATAAAGAAACAAACTCGAATTTTCTTTCCCCACTCTCGGCAATCACTGTATCCTTTTACTTCCTCATGGGAAAATGACTATTTTTATCCACCATTTTTCTGCGCAAAAGCGTTCATACTAACAGTAAGCATCACATAGAAACGAGGGATTGATGTGCTTACAAACGAACAGATCACACACTTAAAAAAAGAATTGGAAGAAGCCAGACATGATATTTTAAGCCGCTTTAAAGAAAATGATCAATTTCAGTTAGCTGATGAATTCCCGTATCAGTCATCCGGCGAATTGTCTTCCTATGACAATCATCCCGGCGATCAGGCGACCGAATTATATGAGCGGGAAAAAGACCTGGCTCTGCTCGACCATGAACGGGAGCACCTTCGCGACATTGATTACTCTCTGAAACAAATTGAAAAC
The DNA here is from genome assembly GCF_040311405.1 of Bacillus sp. FSL K6-2865. Classification (NCBI taxonomy): domain Bacteria; kingdom Bacillati; phylum Bacillota; class Bacilli; order Caryophanales; family Bacillaceae; genus Bacillus; species Bacillus sp. FSL K6-2865. Next base: position 3,104,718 of record NZ_CP152036.1, read on the forward strand.
GGCACATACGGCACATGTGAAGTCAGCGGCAAGGACATTCCTTATGACAGACTCGAAGCTCTGCCGACGGCTACGACATTGGCGGAATATTCCTCGCAGGATGCCGTTTCCAAAGACAGGCCGATTGAAGAGGAAACACCGTTCGGACAGTTTGAATTTGATGATGATGAATCAATCCGGGCGGCTTACGATAGTGAAGATGCTTATCAGGATGTTGAGGAATACGGAAACTCAGAAACGCCTCAGGATTTAGAGGATCCTCCGCTCAGCTATGGGGATATGACAATGAACTCGGAAGAAAACATCGGCTATGCTGAGGATTATGAAAACTTTATCGCGACAGATATTACCGGAAAAAACATTTCCGTGTATCCAAGCAAAGCACACGAAAAATATGAACAGGAACTGGACGAAGAAGGAATTATGACGACATTCGGCGATCTTCATGCTGATTAAAACCCCGGCCTGCCGGGGTTTTTGAATACAAATAAATGGTTTGCTGCATTTCCACACTGAAAACTCATACACTTAATGGTGCATGAACCTTTTAAGAGGTTTAATATTTCCAAAAAGAACTAACGTATTGACATTGAATGACGGAGGGAACAAATGAAAAAGAAGTATATCGGTGCGATTATTGTATTTATCATTACATATGTCTTGTTTTCTTTAGCGGGGTTTCTCTTTCCCATCGACCGGGAATGGTACGACGCGCTGCAAAAACCTGACTGGACGCCGAGCAGATCATTGATCGGCATCATATGGGCGGTTTTGTTTGCGCTTATTTCGCTCACAGCAGCCTTGATATACGCAAAGTTTTCATGTAAAGAATCCAAAGCTTTTTGGGTGATGCTTCTCATCAATTATATCGTGAATCAAGGGTTCAGCTATTTTCAATTCACACAGAAAAATTTGCTTGCTGCATCTATCGATTGCCTGCTTGTGGCTGTGACAACACTCATTCTGTTGCTCATTGCCGGTAAATACAGTAAAGCTTCAGCCTGGCTTCTGGTTCCTTATTTATTATGGAGCGCTTTTGCCACATACCTGTCTTTTACCATTTACGCTATGAATGCATAATAAAAAAACCTTGCATACTATGCAAGGTTTTTTTAATGACCCGTACGGGATTCGAACCCGTGTTACCGCCGTGAAAGGGCGGTGTCTTAACCGCTTGACCAACGGGCCTTATGGCGGAGAAGGAGGGATTTGAACCCTCGCGCCGCTTACACGACCTACACCCTTAGCAGGGGCGCCTCTTCAGCCACTTGAGTACTTCTCCGTATGGCTCCACAGGCAGGATTCGAACCTGCGACCGATCGGTTAACAGCCGATAGCTCTACCACTGAGCTACTGTGGAAAAATCATCATGGTGGGCCTGAGTGGACTCGAACCACCGACCTCACGCTTATCAGGCGTGCGCTCTAACCAGCTGAGCTACAGGCCCATGACAATATAAAAATGGAGCGGGTGATGGGAATCGAACCCACGACATCAGCTTGGAAGGCTGAGGTTTTACCACTAAACTACACCCGCATGTTGTTTGGGGCGATTGATGGGAATCGAACCCACGAGTGCCAGAGCCACAATCTGGTGCGTTAACCACTTCGCCACAACCGCCAAAACAATATTAAATTAAATGGTGGCTCGGGACGGAATCGAACCGCCGACACACGGATTTTCAGTCCGTTGCTCTACCAACTGAGCTACCGAGCCTTTTTATAAATGGCGGTCCGGACGGGACTCGAACCCGCGACCTCCTGCGTGACAGGCAGGCATTCTAACCAACTGAACTACCGGACCATTTTTTGGTTGCGGGGGCAGGATTTGAACCTGCGACCTTCGGGTTATGAGCCCGACGAGCTACCGAACTGCTCCACCCCGCGATGATAATTAAATTAGATATGGCGGAGGAAGAGGGATTCGAACCCCCGCGGGCTTTGACACCCCTGTCGGTTTTCAAGACCGATCCCTTCAGCCAGACTTGGGTATTCCTCCGTATAAGTGGTGGACCTTGTAGGACTCGAACCTACGACCGGACGGTTATGAGCCGTCTGCTCTAACCAACTGAGCTAAAGGTCCAATGGTAGCGGCGGAGGGGATCGAACCCCCGACCTCACGGGTATGAACCGTACGCTCTAGCCAGCTGAGCTACACCGCCAAAAAACAATCAAAATCAAGTGGAGCCTAGCGGGATCGAACCGCTGACCTCCTGCGTGCAAAGCAGGCGCTCTCCCAGCTGAGCTAAGGCCCCAAAATGGTCGGGAAGACAGGATTCGAACCTGCGACCCCATGGTCCCAAACCATGTGCTCTACCAAGCTGAGCTACTTCCCGTTTTCAAAAGTATGTATGGCGCGCCCGAGAGGAGTCGAACCCCTAACCTTTTGATCCGTAGTCAAACGCTCTATCCAATTGAGCTACGGGCGCAACAATAAGTGCCGAGGGCCGGACTTGAACCGGCACGGTAGTCACCTACCGCAGGATTTTAAGTCCTGTGTGTCTGCCAATTCCACCACCCCGGCATGGATGGTATAGTATAGTTGGAGCGGAAGACGGGATTCGAACCCGCGACCCCCACCTTGGCAAGGTGATGTTCTACCACTGAACTACTTCCGCGTTTGGCAATGCGGATGAAGGGACTTGAACCCCCACGTCTGTAAAGACACTAGAGCCTGATTCTAGCGCGTCTGCCAATTCCGCCACATCCGCAAGAAAAACATGGTGAGCCATGAAGGACTCGAACCTTCGACCCTCTGATTAAAAGTCAGATGCTCTACCAACT